>NZ_OZ061606.1:0-2559744 GCF_964065465.1 Liquorilactobacillus satsumensis | reverse complement strand
GATTGATTCGTCGTTATACTTATTTTTTACCATGCCTAAACCTCTTTGATTTTGGAATATGTGTATTGTTGCCGCAATCGTTTTTAGTGTACTAACTAGAACATCATAACCTATGAAATCAACAATTGTAAAGTAATGCCATGCTGGTGGTCACCCCGGTGCAACGTGAAAAAACAAAATAAAATTGAAGCTGAAAGCCAAACAGTGATAGAATAAGTCGTATTAACTAAAGGAGGTTACACTGGAGTGGATTCAACAATAATTATTATGCTGGTAGTTGCATATCTTCTTGGATCAATCCCATCTGGTGTCTGGATCGGTAAGATATTTTATGGTAAAGACATCCGCCAATTTGGTAGCGGGAATATGGGAACCACCAACACTTTTCGTGTGTTGGGGAAAAAAGCGGGAATAATTGTTTTATTGGTAGACATGCTGAAAGGAACCTTAGCCGCTTGTCAACCGTACTTATTCGGTTCACATATTAATGTTTTGATTATTGGTTGTGCAGCAGTTATCGGGCATGTTTTTCCGCTGTTTGCACGTTTTCGTGGTGGTAAGGCAGTCGCAACCAGTGCCGGAATCTTACTGGCATATAGTCCGTTATTCTTTCTCGTTGCTTGGGTTATTTTTCTGACCACACTTTATTTATCAAGTATGGTCAGCATTGCCAGCATGGTCGGGATGACTTTAATTACGCTGCTCTCACTATTCTTTTTCCACGATTATATTCTCACGCTCATTGCGTTAGCGCTGACAATCTTTGTCTTTTATCGTCATAAGGGAAACATTGCACGCATCCGCAGCGGACAGGAGAATCTTGTTCCGTTTGGCTTAGTCTATAAACGCCAGCATCAAAAAAAGTAATAAAGCATGTTGCATAAAGTTACTAAAAATGCGAGGGCCTTTTCTAAAGACTCTGGCATTTTTTGTAGTCCCAAATTAAGCGCACGTCCAACCTGACATCTGTTTCTATTAAATCACTTGAAACACAGCACTAGAAAGAGGGTTGGCGCAAACTTGGAAATCTTCTTCCTTGTTTTTCACAACCCCCTGATTTTATTCTCCGTTTACTTACGTGTAAGCTGCTGTTTTAAAAAACCGAAATTTCATATTTTCCTGTAAAGGAAGTCTGCGCAGGTAATGCATGAATTGCATTCTTAGTACTCAGTTCACCCTTTGCAGTGACATCATCGGCCAACCCCCACCAAGGCTCAAGACACACAAAGGGAGCTTGTGCCGGATAGGGTGACCAGATACCGCAATATTCTGCATTTTCCAGCCGCAGCGTCACTCCTGTATGTGCTGCAGCGTCAGTTAACGTCAAGGTTGTCGGTTCTGCTTGCAAATTGAAGATTAAAGCATCATGTGCAAAGAGTTTATGGCTCAGCGCAATGTCATTAGTCGTCGTCTTCACAGCATGTGCCACATCTGTATAGTTGCCGACTAATGAAATCTGCTGACGTTCTTTATGTGGCGTTAATTCTACGTGATAATCCGCAAAATCCAACTGAGGGTCTCCCATAGAGATTAAAAGCGGGATGACCCCCGATTGAAAAATAACTTTTCTGATTGGCAGGATTTTCAACAGTGTAAGTGACCGCAACACTTTCAGCATGGAGTGTATAGGAAAGTTTAAGCACAAAAGCAAACGGGTACTTTTCTTTTGTGCTGTTTGAAGCTTTCAACTCGAAAACAACAGCAGTCTTAGTCTGTTTTACCACCGTAAAGTCCTGATCACGGGCAAATCCGTGCTGGTGCATTTCATATGACTGACCCGCAAAACGATAGTGATCAGCTTGCAAGCGTCCGACAATCGGAAACAAGACTGGAGCGTGCCTACCCCAATATTGCGGATCCGCTTGCCATAAATATTCAAACTGCTTTTCTTTCCCGTATAAACTAACCATTTCCGCGCCATGTTCACTAAAAACCACTCTGAGTTTGTTATTTTCAAGAGTAACTGTCATGCTAACACCTGCTTTTTAAAGAATGTATTGACTTAAGTCTTTATCTGCTGCAATGTCACCAATTTTATTGTTCACGTAAGATTCTGTAATCGTAATCTCACCCATCTGCATGTCAGGTCCTTCATACAAAATATCTTCCAAAAGTCGCTCCAAAATGGTATGCAGACGTCGAGCGCCAATATTTTCGTTTTCATGATTGATGCGATAAGCAATTTCAGAGATCCTGCGAATTGCTTCGATGGTGAACGTGACTTTAATATTATCAGTTCCAATTAAGGCAATGTACTGTTTAACCAATGCGTTATTCGGTTCTGTTAGAATACGAACAAAATCTTCACTCTTCAATTCATTCAATTCCACTCGAATCGGAAAGCGTCCTTGTAATTCGGCAATTAAATCACTGGGTTTACTTTCATGAAATGCCCCTGAAGCAATAAACAAAATGTGATCAGTGTCAAGCAAACCATATTTTGTCTGCACCTGTGAACCTTCCACAATCGGTAAAATGTCACGTTGAACTCCTTCACGTGAAACTTCCCCTGCGTTTTTTTGCGATTTTGAAGTTACCTTATCAATTTCATCGATAAAGATAATTCCGGTGTCTTCTGCTCTTTTCAGGGCACGTTCAGCAATATCAGCAGTATTAACTAGTTTTTCAGATTCTTCTCTAATTAAAACTTCACGTGCTTGGGCAACAGTCATCGTTCTTTCAACCTGCTTAGGCGGTGTTAAAGCACTTAAGGCGTCTCCAAGATCAACCCCCATTTGACCCAACATCCCGTTTTGTCCCTGGAACTTGCGTGTTGGATCAGCAACCTTCACAGTAACTTCTCGATTTTCCAGTTGTCCGCGCTTGAGCTGTTCACTCACAGAAAGTCGTTCGTCGCGTACTTCGTCAGTAACCTCTTCTTCAGCCGCCTGAGTCTGCCCAAAATTGGCAGGCATCTTCCCACTTTGGAGATCACGAAACAGCTGCATAAAGTTCTGCTGTTCATTGGCCTGCTTTTCTTGACTCTTTTTCTTTGCGGGAACTATCAGTCTGATCAACCTTTTTTCTGCATTCTTCTGAGCTTCTGGTCTAATCTGCTGGAACTCAATTTCTTCTTCCATCTGATATGCAACTTCTACGAGATCACGGACCATTGATTCAACATCACGACCAACATAGCCGACTTCGGTAAATTTTGTTGCCTCAACCTTTATAAAGGGCGCTTGCACAATTTTTGCAAGGCGTCGTGCAATTTCTGTCTTACCGACCCCAGTAGGCCCGATCATCAAAACATTCTTAGGTGTAATCTCTTCTTGCATTTGGCCAGTAAGCTGCAAACGGCGGTAACGGTTACGCAAAGCCACCGCAATTGCTTTTTTGGCTTCATCTTGTCCAATTACATATTGATTTAGTTCCTTCACAATCTGCTTGGGTGTTTTATCAATTGGTTTCATTTAATAGATCCCCCTGTATTTCTGCTAAAGTTCCTCTGCAATAATATTATGGTTAGTAAAGATATCAATATCTCCGGCAATTCCAATGGCAGCTTTTGCAATTTCAACCGCTGACATGTCCGGAGCATGTTTTTTCAGTGCCTTTGCGGCCGCAAGCGCATAGTTGCCACCAGAGCCAATCGCTAAAATTTCATCATCTGGAGCAATCACTTCACCGCCACCAGAAACCAGCAGCAGTTCGTGTTTATCCATTACGATCAACAAAGCTTCTAGCTTCTGTAATGTTTGGTCGCTACGCCATTCCTGCGCAAGTTCAACCGCCGCGCGCTGCAAGTTACCACTGTATTCATTAAGCTTCTTTTCGAAACGTTCCTCTAAGTTAAAAGCGTCTGCCACACTACCTGCAAAGCCGACTGCTACTTTGTCATTGTAAATTCTGCGAACTTTGCGTGCAGTGCCTTTCATAATGACCTTCTCGCCCATTGTTACCTGCCCATCACCAGCCATTGCCGTGTGTCCGTTGTGATGAACGGCACAAATTGTTGTTGCATGAAAAGAAATTCCTGACATCTTTTTTCCTCCTAAAATAACTAAGCTAATTTTAAATTAAAGTAAAACATCTGTATTAAGCACGGGGGAAAAACTTACGATAATCCCGCTGCAGATGTTCTTTAGTAACATGCGTATAAATTTGAGTAGTTGAAAGACTGCTGTGCCCCAGCAGTTCCTGAACGGCACGCAGATCTGCTCCATTATTCATTAAATGTGTTGCAAAAGTATGCCGTAATTCGTGTGGATGAATTTGGGTTGTCAAACTGCTTCTTGCAACAATTTTTTTTAAAATATAGGCCACCCCTGCAGCCGTCAACGGCTCACCATGATGATTCACAAAAACCGCTTCATGTTCCTGGTGGTATTTAGCCATTAGAGGGGTGCGTGTTACCGAAAAATAACGAATTAGCGCATGCTGGCAATATTTACCAAAGGGAACATAGCGATCCTTGCTCCCTTTACCATGCAGCAGCATCGCTTTCATATCCATATCGACAGCCTGCATTGTCAGTCCCGTACATTCACTAACACGCATTCCAGTATCATAGAGTGCTTCAAGTAAAGCGTTATCACGTACAAGCATCGGGTCATCACCTTGCGTAGCTGCGAAAAGTGCAGTCATTTCCTTTTCATAGAAAAAATGCGGTAACGGCCGTGGATGACGCTTAAGTTGGACATAAGAAAACGGGTTATGGTCAGCATAACCATTTTTTTCGAGAAAATGGTAGAAGGAACGCAGGCTTGACAACATTCGTGCAATTGAAGTTGACTGATAATTACGATCATACAGATAACTCATATAGACGTGCACATCGAAGCGACTAATTGCCTGAAAAGAAGTTGCACCTCCGTTAGCTGCAATAAAATCACTGAAAATCTTTAGATCGTCAGTATAAGCCTTAAGTGTGTCGGGGGAGTACCGCCGCTCTACACTAAGATATTGTTTGAAATCATTAATCCATTCTTGTTCCATCAAAAAACCTCCACCTTAACGCTACTACTTTAGCATAAAAAATGGAGGAATGCCTCATGTTCGACTTAATTTTACAAAGAACTAAGAATTAAATAATCGCTTTAAATCAGCAATTACTTTTGCAGTTCTTCTGCATAATCACAGTGACTGCACTTAACTTGCAGTCCCCGTTTTAGCTTTTTTTGCACTAAATAATGACTGCACTTGGGGCAATTGCGCCCAACCGGTTTGTCCCATGAGACAAAATCACATTCAGGATAACGTGAACAACCATAAAAAACTCGATTTTTTTTGGATTTACGTTCCAGAATTTGACCCTTATGGCACTGTGGACATTCAACCCCGATTTCCTTTGTGATTGGCTTGGTATTGCGGCAATCAGGAAAACGGCTGCATGCATAGAACTTCCCATAACGTCCCAGCTTAACCACTAAAGGTGCCCCACAAATATCACAATTGATCCCTGCAGGTTCGTCTTTGATCTTAACCTTGGCCAATTGCTCACCCGCTGCATCAACCTCTTTAGAAAAAGGACGGTAAAACTGATCAATTACTCTGACCCACTCTTGTTTTCCTTCTTCAATTTCATCAAGTTGTCCTTCTAGTTGCGCGGTAAAATCAACGTTCAAAATATCTGGGAAACACTTTTCAATCATTTCATTAACAATCTCACCCAATTCAGTCGGTTCAAATTTGCGAGCTGTCAACTTAACATAATAGCGTTTCTGAATCGTACTCAAAGTTGGAGCATAGGTGGAAGGCCGTCCAACCCCATTTTCCTCAAGGGTCTTAATCAAAGTTGCTTCGCTATAACGCGCTGGTGGAAGTGTAAAATGCTGATTAGGTTGATTCTGAACGAGCTTAACAGTATCTCCTTCTGTTAAATCAGGCAAAATGTTATCCTTACGTTTACTCTCAGCATAGACCTTAGTAAATCCTGGAAATTTCATTTTCGAGCCTCTTGCCCGGTATAAGACTCCATTTTGTTCGATGTTAACACTCATCGTATCCACAATTGCAGGGGTCATTTGACTTGCAACAAACCGCGACCAGATCAAAGAATATAACTTCAACTGATCCTTGCTAAGATAATTTTTTAATGACTCAGGCGTGCGTTTAACTGCTGAAGGCCGGATGGCTTCATGAGCATCTTGTGCACCTTCAGCAAGCTTGCCTTTGCGTGGTTTAACTGCCGCATATTCAGCACCATAAGTGTCGGTAATAAAGGTGGCCGCCTCATGCTTAGCGATTCCGGAAATTCGAGTCGAATCAGTTCGCATATAAGTAATTAAGCCCACCACGCCGCCTTTTCCAATATTAATTCCTTCATAAAGCTGCTGTGCAACCATCATTGTCTTTTGTGTCCGAAAGTTCAATGAATTATTGGCAACCTGCTGCATTGTACTTGTAGTGAAGGGCAGTGCAGGAAACCGTTTGCGTTCCTTACGCTCAACCTTAGTAATTGTAAATGGTTTAGTAGGTTCAAGCTGTTTGAGTATCTTTTGGGTTTCTTCATTGTTATTAAGTTTAAGCTTTTTTCCATTCAAACCATAAAAGCTGGCTTCAAATTTAGTGCGCCCATGCTGGAACTGTGAATCAATCGTCCAATATTCTTCAGGTTCAAAAGATCGAATCTCTTGTTCCCTTTTAATAATCAAGTTAAGGGCAATCGACTGGACACGCCCAGCACTCAATCCCTTTTTAATTTTAGCCCATAAAAGTGGACTGATTGAATAGCCAACTAGCCGATCAAGAATTCTGCGTGCCTGCTGAGCATCCACCAAATTCATGTCAATTGCCCGCGGGTTCTTGAATGAATTCTTAACAGCATCTTTGGTAATTTCATTAAAGACTACCCGATTTTTATCCTGAGGATCGAGTCCCAGAATATACGAAAGATGCCACGCAATCGCCTCTCCTTCACGGTCAGGATCGGCTGCAAGATACACACGTTGGGCTTTTTTGGCTTCTTTTCTAAGTTCCTTGATGACATCGCCCTTACCACGAATAGAGATGTAATGCGGCTCGTAGTCGGCAGCAACGTCAACTCCCATTTTACTCTTAGGCAAATCACGGATATGACCTAAACTGGCCATTACTTTGTACCGCGAACCTAAATACTTCTCAATCGTTTTAGCCTTGGACGGTGATTCAACGATCACTAGATTCTTTTTTGGTTTTCTTCTTGTTGTTTTCTTTGTAGGTGTTTTTTTCTGGACCTTTGGCATCGACCAAACTCCTTTAATTACAGTGTCTTTTTTTGTTCACAAAAATCGGTAATAATGTTATGCCACGAATCCGGTCTTTGTCAAGTGTTAAGAAATTCTTCTATAATATCCTGCGCCTTCAAAACCGGTTTGGCCCCTGCAAGCAGCAATTCGTTTGTTCCCACTGAAAGCGGTGAAGTAATTGGACCGGGAACTGCCAAAACATTTCGATTTTCTTGCAGCGCCAAGTTGGCAGTAATCAAACTGCCGCTATGATGCCGGGCTTCAATTACAAGTGTCGTTTCGGCCAAACCTGCAATAATCCGATTACGTGCAGGAAAATGGTGCCTGCGAGGGGGAATACCTAAACCGTATTCACTTAACACTAAGCCATTGCGCGCAGTGGCTTGCTGCAACAAGCGATTCTGTGGTGGATAAAAAATATCTAAGCCACTCCCAATCACCGCCACCGTGCGCCCGCCATTTGAGATTGTTTGTTTATGAGCAAGGCTATCGACCCCGCGCGCAAGACCACTAAGGGTTACAATACCAGAAGAAACAACTTCTGGCAATAAGACTTGCAAGACTTCCTGTGCATACACAGAATTTTGGCGCGCGCCCACCACTGCTAGGAGCAAATGATCGTTTAGTAAAGCTAGATCGCCTCTGCAAAATAAGACATTTGGCGGTGCATAAGTCTCACGCAGCAGCTTTGGATAGTCCTCATCAAAAAGCGTGATAACTTGACTGCAAGCATAATTTTGAGCTGCCCATAATTCCATTTTAGGGCCTGTAAAAGCCCGCCAAAATAACTCTCTTTTGGTCCCGCTCAAACCTAAGAGACTGTCGAGTTCAGCATTGCACGGTACTCTTTTTTGCTCCAGTATCCAAGTATAAACTCGCCCAACAGCCTGCGGACTAAGACCTGCACTCAAATGTAATTTAACAAGTAGCTCTTTGGATTCCATTTAAATCCCCCCGTATTTTGATTATCTATAAAATACGCAAAAAGGAAGATTACCATCGCTACTTCAAGTATTGGGAACGTAATGGTTCAAAAGTCAAACGGTGCAGCGGTGTTACACCGTGTGCCGCAATTCCCTGCAGATGCTTGGCAGTTCCATAGCCATCATTATGTGCAAAATCATATTCAGGATAGAGTTTTGCATAAAAGGACATCAAATGATCCCGACAGACCTTAGCGACGATACTGGCGGCAGCTACACTGACACTTTTGGCATCTGCTTTAACCAGTCGTAACTGCGGAATCTTAGTTTCAAGCTGCATTGCATCAATAATCAGCTGTTGAGGCTTGATCTGCAGGCCATCAACCGCCTGCAACATTGCTACCCTGGCTGCCTGATAGATATTGATCTGGTCAATCACTTGATTATTTACGGCCCCGACAGAGACTGCGAGTGCTTCGGTTAAAATTTTAGCATAAAGCTCTTCTCTTTTATGTGCTGTCAATTTTTTGGAGTCATTTACTGCTAGCAAAGAAAAATTATGCGGTAAAATAACTGCAGCAGCGACTACAGGACCCGCCAACGGTCCCCGCCCCACCTCATCAACACCGGCAACTAAGGGGACACCTTGTTGCCAAAAGCCTTGTTCGTATTTAAAACGTGCTTTAAAGTTTTTAACAAGCTCTGCCTGTTGTGCTTTTTTCTTTAAATAGTGTTTAAGTGCTTGCTGGACTCCTTTACGCTGATCTAGCTGTAATTCCTCTAACAGGACTGCAGTTGGATGCTGTGCAAGCTCTGCTTTGATCTGTGCGATCGTTAAGTTAACTTTAGTCATTGATACACCAGCTCTTAAATATTTTCAGGAACTTGATCAAGCGTGTAGCACCCTAATTTGTTTCTGCGACAGTCCAAAATCATTCGTTCGCTTGCACGATCATAATCATCACGCATTCCAATTTGGTGCGTAATCTTTAATAAAAGATCTGGCAAATTCAGCTTGAGATCAGCTTCTGCAAGCTGATAGCGGCTCCGTAATTCTTGCGGAGCCTGTGCAAGAAAATGCTCCAAAAGATACAATGCAACGTCGTCTTTGGCATAAAGCGTATCCTTAATAGCACCTGTCAAAGCCAATTTTTTACCAACGAGGGGATCCTCGAATTTGGGCCACAAAATTCCTGGAGTATCAAGTAAAAGCAGGTTGCTGCCTGCCTTTAGCCATTGCTGTGCTTTGGTGACACCTGGTCGATTACCGACCTGTGCGGCTCTGCGTTTTAACAGTTGATTCAATAAAGTCGACTTGCCGACATTCGGAATTCCAATACACATCACTTTAATTCTTTTATGGACAATACCTCTTTGATGCTGCGCTGTTAATTTAGTCTGTAATACCGTATAAATTTTTTGCTCCAGCGCGCGTAGATCACCCTTTTGACTGTTAACAGCTAAAGCCGGCTGCCCTGTTTTTTCATAATAACTAACCCAGCGCCGAGTGGACTGCGGATCAGCCAGATCTTCTTTTGTCAAAACTACAATGCTTGGCTTATTTTGTAAAATTTCTACCAATTGAGGATTGCGAGAAGACTCAGGTAAACGCGCATCCACCAATTCTAAAACGATATCGACCTGTTTGACATTTTCTTTGACTTGACGTAAGGCCTTGGCCATATGACCAGGAAACCATTGAATGACTGCCATATAAATATTAACTCCCTTTTAATTGTGACCAATCCATCTAACTTTATTTAACGGCCAATAAATAATGAGCGCTTTGCCTTTGATCCAGCTATCTTCTACTGGTCCAAAAGTCCGTGAATCTTTACTGATTTTTCGATTATCACCCAATACGAAATACTGATTAGCTGGCACGCGTGTGGTTCCAATTAATTCTGCTAATTTAAAGTCGGCCGTATAAGGTGAATGTTTGCCCCGTAAAACAGACCGGAGAAACTTTTCTTGATAAATTTTTCCGTTGATATAAAGATGATCATTCCGATACTCGAGCCGATCCCCTGGCATCCCAATGACCCGTTTAATATACGTCTGCCCATCCGGCATTTTAATCGTAACGACGTCAAAGCGCCGAATCTTGCCAAAATTCATGACCAGAGCGTCTTCTCTTGAATATAAAGTCGGCTCCATTGAATTGCCTGCGATCTGCAATGGAACAATCAGAAAAGACTTCACAAAAAGTGCCGCCAATAAGGCAAAAAAGACTAAAGGAAACCAGTAACTTAAATGAAACTTTTTACGAAATCTCTTCCAGCTATGTTTCACTGCCTTGTGTCCTCCACTTTTAAGACTGCATCTATTACTATTCTAACAACTCCTGTTCTGGCTGGCAAAATTATTTTTTCTAATGCGTGTACACCGGTTCCTCATCCGCTTCAGCTTAAGTCCAAACTTGTCTGATTTACGGGTTTAAATGCAGCAACTGCCTTTTAGTCCACATTTCAGCATTAGCTGTTTGGAAACCAAACAAGGGGCTGTGACAAAAGTTAAATTTTGGCACAGCCCCGCTTTTATTCTGGATAAACGTGTTCCATAAGTCACACACTCCTAATTTCGTTATGCGCAACCCACTTAGTTTTAGTTTTGCAAAGCGACTTTCAATGCTGCCTGATATGCATTGTCACTAGCTGCAGCTTTAGCCGTTGCTAATTCCTCTAACTTATTGATCGTTGTGGCATCAGCCTTGCCACTTTGTTCCAATTTGTTATCTGCCTGGAACTTCTTAAGTGCAGTAGCTGTCTCGGCACTAAAGTAACCCTTAGTATCTCCAGGTGTGTAACCTAGAGCCTGCAGTAAGACTTGCATTTTTTTAACTTGGCTGGAAACATCTCCTTGTTGATAGGTTTGCTTAGTATCAATTGCAGTCTGGTATGCATAACTAGGAAAATCTGCTTTAATTGTTGGTTGGAGCCCCTTATGATGAATCCAAGAGCCGTCTGGAGTTAACCATTTTGCAATCGTCATCTTCAGTTCAGTTTTGTCACTGAAAGGCAGTGTATTTTGCACCGTTCCTTTTCCATATGACTTGGTCCCAACCAATTTAATATTAGCAGACTGGTTCAAAGCTGCAGAAAAGATTTCCGCCGCACTAGCACTGCCACCGTTAATTAAGACAACAGTTTTTTCCTTAACCTTAAATCCACCATCATAATTTTTACCAGCCTTATAAACCTGGGCATTCTGTCCTCGCGTCTGAACCTGCAAGATAGTCTTGCCGTTTTCGACAAACATTGATGCCATCTTCAAGGCCTGGTCCATCAAGCCACCCGGATTATCACGCATATCAATCACAAATGACTTAGCTCCTTGTTTGCGCAAGGTTTTAATTTCGCTCTTGAATTCTTTAGCAGTATTCTCTGAGAACGTTGAAACTTGAAGATACCCAACCGTCTTATGTTGTTTGTCAAGATGACCAGTTACGGTCTTGACTGGAATCTTTGCGCGCGTCAATACTTTCGTGAAAGTATCACTCCCGCGACGAATCTTCAAAGTTACCTTAGTTCCCTTTTGACCTCTAATAAATGAGACTGCCTTGCTTAAGGAAACTCCTGTCATCGACTTGCCATCAATCTCTTCAATGATATCATTGGCTTTTAATCCTGCTTTTTTAGCGGGCGTATTGTCAATTGGTGCAATAATTTCGATATGGGAACCATTCTTGCGTACCTCAGCCCCAATACCGGTAAAACTGCTTGAAATGGTATCATTCAAAGACTGAGTTTCAGTTTTTGACATGTATTCTGAAAAAGGATCTCCTAATGCGTTAACCATTCCAGAAAGCGCTCCGTTTTCAAGTTTCTGGCGGCTAACTTTTTTATAATAATTGTTATAAAGCGCAGAGTAGACTGCCTCAATTTTTCCAAGTGAACTATTAGTCTGTTCTACCGCTTGCAACCGTTGATTCATAAAAATAAAAACAGCGCCACCGCCAAGTAACAGCGTCACTAACGCAGTGACGATCAGTGTCAGTAGACTGAATTTTTTAGGTGCCTTCTTCGGCGCCTGTTTGTTTTTCTTAAACATTCTAAAACCTCTTATTCATTCAAATTATTGCGCTCTAATTCATTTTTTCGAGGTACATCTGCCAAGCTTGATCAAAAATAGTCATTGTTGGCAAATAGTTCCCATTCAACTCCAGATATTGCGAAAGCGTTTCATAATCATCAGCCTGTTTGGGAAAGCCTTGATCATAAAAAGCATTGTTGGCAAACTGCGCAACTTCATCGCTGCTATTAGGATTGCGCTCGGTCATTAAAAATTGGTAAAAACTTTTGCGATACATTGCAGTCCCTTCTTTCACTGTGCTGATTCAAGCGGAATATCCACGCGAAAGCGAAAATCGTCTTTTTGCAGATCTATTTTTTGAGCTCGAATACGGACACTTTGCTTCAATGAAACTTCGCTAAGATGCAGCGTAATTGTCTTAGCTCGACTGTTAATTGTCATCCATTTGCCTAAATTATAATTATTTTTAACATAATTTAAAATAAAGGATGGTGGAACATTCAGTGAACCAATTGCGACAGACTTGGCATGCAAAACAATGTTGCCGCCTGCCGTAACTGTCGGACGTGTATACAGTGAAAATGAAACATTTTGCCCTAGAATCTTAGTTGTTCCCACGAGTGCCACTGATTGGCCAACATTAAAGAAATACTTGATTTTCTTTCCCTTCTGCTGCTGTGTCAGATAATGGTTAACGACCCCATTTAACTGCTCTTTATTCATTCGTACATTAAGCGTTGTAAATCTACCTGTAAACTTTTGTGTCGTCACTTGTTTTTGCACCGTGGTCGTGGTGGTCGCTTGGTGTACTAAGAACAAACCAGATCCCAGTACCAATGCCAACAAGAGTCCAAATGCCCACTTCCAATAATTTGGTCTTTGTTTATCTGGTGCATGCGTTCTTTTGCGAATCATTTAGCCCCCTCCTTATTCAACCAAGTCGCTTTATGCTTAAGCATCGTTGTATAAAGCTGATCAGTCATATACATATACCCCCGCAAGTTTGGATGAAAATGATCTGCAGCTGACAAATAATTGTTTTTTTCTTTTTGATTCTGCAATATTTTATCAAGCCGTGTTGTGTTGACAGTATTTAGATCTGTCAACGTGGTCTTTTTCAATTGCTGCGTCTTCCCTAAATACTGACCTTCTGAAAGCTTCTTTTCAATATTAATGGGGTAAACTCTACTTTGCTGCGCAGCAGTTGCAACAGTTACCTTATTCCACTCAGTTGTATATTGCTGCAGTTTAGTTAACGTCGGAAAATAAACATAGAAAGGGTTATAAACACTAAACAAAAAAATCGGCGCCTGTTGATTATAGCTACGAATCTTTGTTAAAAGCTGTGAAATCTTTTGTGTATAGGTTTTTTCTGCACTAGGCAAGGCACTTGCCAACTGATCTGAAGTCAGTAAGGAAAAATTACGTTGTAAAACCTGCATCAAATCATTACCGCCAACAGTCATGACAATCACATCGGCTCTTCGCAACTGCTGCTGCATCTTTTTTTGTTGCTCAAGCCGTGCTAAAATTTGATCGCTGCGATCCCCAGCTTTTCCAAAATTCTGTGTTGAAACTTGAATGTTTTGCTTTGTCTGCAGTTTTTGTTTAATCAGGCTGACATATCCGCCTGTTGCAGTAGGATCTCCCACACCCTGTGTCAAAGAATCACCCACAGCTACCAGCTTAAGCTGCTGCTTTTTGACCACCTTTTGCGCACTTGAGCTGGTTTGCTGGTTTTCCGTATGTGGTGCTGCTGTTAAAAAAATAAGTCCTGCATATACGAGTCCTGTGAGAACCAGTAACACGCTCCAAAAAATCAGTGTTTTTTTAATAACTTTCACGCACATTCCTTCCCTATCTGTGACTTTTATTTTATGGCCTCAAACTTTTTATAAACGCTACAAGTATACCAAAAATCAACAAGGTTTGCATGCTGGTCTGCTGTTTAGAAAAAACTTAGCAATTCCTTATTTTATTGCGTAAATCCAGGCTGCTTTTTATAATTTTGAGCAAAAAAAGAGGAGGTCGCGTCATCAAACTCCTCACTTTAAGTCCAAATTATGCATACTCCACAACTAATTATGCCTGTAATTCGTATTTTTGGTGCGCAATTTCCAACTGACGCTGCGTCTCCTCTTATTCAGTAACTATTTTCTGCGATACACTTTAAAGCTATGGGCATAAGGGTTCTGATGATCAACTAGTCCTTGAGTTGCTGAAATCAATTCAAAATCAGCCATCTTTAATTCCGGCATTTTAGTATCTGCGGTAAATTCAGCGTCAATTTCTGTTACATAAAGATAATCAACCTCATCAGCAAATGCTGCGAATAAGGAAGCCCCTCCGATAATAAAAATTAGTTGCGTTTCTGTGGCTAACAAACGCCGTAAATCCGCCAGGGTATGCACAACTGTCACCTGAGCATTTTCTGCGTATTTATCGGCAAATGCCGCAGAACGTGTTAATACATAGTGATGTCTATGTGGCAAAACTCCAGGCAGGCTTGCAAAAGTCTTGCGTCCCATCACAATCGGATGCTGCGCTGTAGTTTTTTTAAAATACGCAAGATCCGCTGGCAACTGCCAGGGAAGGTGTCCTGCTACACCGATCTGATGCTTACGATCCTCAGCCCAAATATAAGCTAACATCTTGATCCTCCTTAAACATTTAAACCGAAACTGGTGCCTTAATCCCCGGATGTGGATTGTAGTTTAAAACTTTAATATCTTCCATTTCAAAAGCAAAAACATTCTTTTTTTCAGGATTCAGCCACAAAGTCGGAGCTTCTTTAGGCGCTCTACCAAGTTGCTTTTTAATCTGTTCCAAATGATTATTATAAAGATGCGCATCGCCCAAAGTGTGGACAAATTCGCCGACTTCTAAACCGGTTTGACGGGCAATTAAATGGGTGAGCAGTGCATAACTTGCAATGTTAAACGGGACTCCCAAAAAAACATCTGCACTTCTTTGATATAGCTGACAGCTCAATTTACCATCAACAACGTAAAACTGAAAAAGCGTGTGACATGGTGGCAGCGCACTAGCCGGCACATCTTCAGGATTCCAGGCAGTCACTATCAAACGGCGCGAATTAGGATTCTGTTTAATATTTGTAATCACATTTTGAATTTGATCAATCGTCTCACCCTTACGTGTCTTCCAGTGGCGCCACTGAGCCCCATAGACATCCCCTAATTCACCATACTTCGCTGCAAAAGAAGGGTCCGCTAAAATACGTGCACAAAAATCTTGTTTTTGTTTTTGGTACTCGGCCGCAAAAGCAGCATCTTTTAACGCACGGTGACCAAAATCGTGCATCTCAGGTCCAGTATATGCGCTACTTTCTACCCAATTCTTAAAAGCCCACTCATCCCAAATATGGTTGTTATGTTGTAATAGATAACGAATATTTGTGTCGCCACGTAAGAACCAGAGTAGTTCACTCTTAATTAGTCCAAATGCAACTTTCTTAGTTGTTAGCAAAGGAAAACCTTTGCTGAGATCAAAACGCATTTGATATCCAAACAGGCTGCGGGTTCCGGTTCCGGTCCGGTCACCTTTAACATGCCCTCTTTCAAGAATTGTGCGTGCAAGTTGTAAATATGGCGTCTCCAAAATTGCCATTTTAAAGCCCCTCTCTTTATTCTTCAAATTGGCTAAGGTAATCCCAGCGATTCATCTTTGCTTCGATTTTTTGATCAGCCTGCTCTACTTGACGTTGCAGATCACCGAGTTGTGTATAATTACTACCTGGGAGTGCTGCCATCTGCTGTACCAGTTGTTGCTTTTCTTGTTCCAAGCGGTCAATGACTTCTTCAATCGCTTTCAACTCAATTTTTTCAGCATAGGTTAACTTTGTCTTTTTCTGACTTGCATGTAGTTCTTTTTGCTGCGTAGGCTGTTCTTTTTTATTAACAGACTGGTGTTTTTCAAAGTCCTGATGCTCTTGTAAATAGTTACTGAAACGGCCAGTATACTGTTCAATCTTGCCCTTTCCGGAGAAAATTAATAGTTGTTGGGCCACCTTATCCAAGAAATAGCGGTCATGCGAAACGGTGATCACAGCACCATTAAAGGTTGCTAAATAATCCTCTAAGACAGTCAGCGTTGCAATGTCAAGATCATTTGTAGGTTCATCCAAAAGCAATACGTTTGGGCTACTCATGAGCAACTTTAATAAATAAAGTCTACGCTTCTCACCCCCAGAAAGCTTACGAATCAAGATTCCATGCATAAAACGTGGAAAAAGGAATTGTTCCAGTAATTGCGTCGTACTAATGTGCTGACCAAAGCGATCAACTACATTTTGAGCATAGTCGTTTAAATAACTAATCATGCGCTGATCACCCGGAATCGGCTCCATTTGCTGCTTGTAATATGCCAACTTCACGGTCTGCCCAAGCTCAATTACACCGCTATTCAAAGGTAACAAACCCGCACAGACATTTAAGAAACTCGTTTTGCCAGCCCCATTTGCACCAGTAATGCCTATGCGGCTGTTAGCTTGTACTAAAAGATTGAAATCTTTAATAATTTGGTGTTGGGCCACTTTGAGCGTCCCATTTTTGATTTCAATGACCTTTTTCCCAAGCCTTTGCTGCTTTAGACTAATGTCAACCTGTCCTTCTTGTTGTGGCTCATGCAAATCACGTTTTAATTCATTAAAGCTGTTGATACGCGCCTGTTGTTTCGTAGTTCTAGCCTTAGCTCCCGTGTGCATCCACGCAAGTTCTTTTTTATAAAGCTGCTGTTGTTTATGCGCAGCTTCTTCTTCTAAAGTTACCCGCTTTGCTTTTTGTTCCACAAAGTCTTGATAATTTCCCGGATACGTATATAGTTTCCCAAAAGACAATTCCATAATTTGCGTTGCAACCTGATCCAAAAAATAGCGATCATGCGTAACGACTAACAGTGCACCCTGATAAGCGGCCAAATAGTCCTGCAGCCAATTAATCGAATCAAAGTCCAAATGGTTAGTTGGTTCGTCCAACACCAGCAGATCGGGCGCCTGAATCAGAACCTGGGCCAAGCCGACACGTTTTTTCTGACCTCCAGAAAGAGTTCCTACTTTTTGCTCAAGCTGTGTCAAATGCAGTTGCGACAAAATCGTTTTAACATCACTTTCGGCACTCCATGCGTTTTCGCGATTCATATTCTCTTCAGCGCGCACGTACCTCTGCTGGACTTTTTGATCTTCGGGATTTTCGCCATATTCTTGCAATGCTTCTTCATAATTCCGAATTGTTTGGAAAACAGGTGCAGCACCTTCAAAAACCGCTGTAATTATGGTCGCCTGTTCATCAAGTTCAGGAGTCTGTTTCAAATAACTGATACGATAATCGTGCGGTGTAATCAATTGACCGCTGTCAGGTGAATCAACACCGGTCAACACATTGAGTAAAGATGTCTTTCCGGAGCCATTCGTTCCAATCAAACCAATGCGATCGTGTTCATTAATCATAAAATTTAAATTTTTAAATAGTGTTTTTTCACCATAAGTTTTACTAAGCTCTTCAACTCTTAATGTTTGCATATTGCCACTCTTTCACTCCAAATGATTTTGCTGTGCGGTCGCGGCAGCCTGCAATAGTACCTGTCGTTCATTGGGAAGCTGACCCGAAACAACCGCGCGTTCAAGCTGATCAAGCAGTTGTCCAATATACGGACTGGGCTTAATTGCTAAAAAGTGTAGTAAATCGCCGCCATTAATTGCTAATTCATGCCTTGTTTTAATCGGCAGCCGTTCATAATGCTGCGCAATTGCAGCAGCATTTTTTCCTTTACCCATCACAGTTGCGGCTTCATTTGCATAAAGCAAACAATCTAGGCCAGCTTGATATTCATCCCAGGATGTCAACTTCTTTTCCTGTTCAATCTGCAAAATCCGCAAAGTTTTTTGAACAGTTTTGAGCATCTCGTTTGAACTCTTCCAAGCTTTTAAGAGTTTAGTTGCGGTTCGAAGCGATAACCCGCTTAAGAAGCAAAAAAGTGTCCAAGCCCCTTCTTCTGTTTGTAGCGTAAACGCTGGAAACTGCAACAACTGCTTTAAAACCTTTCCCTTATCAAAAAACAAAGGACAATATTGATACAAGCCTGTTTTAAAAAAAGCAGCTAGGCCACGTTGGGGATTTTTGCCCAGCAACAGTTTTGTCCATTCTACGTAAATACGTTCAACCGCGATTTTTTGCAATAGTTCAGCATTTTCTGCGATCGCTGCTAATGTACTGTCCTCGACCTTAAAGTCCAACTTACTAGCAAAACGGACTGTGCGCATCATGCGCAAGGCGTCCTCATGGAACCGTTCATGTGGATCACCAACTGCTCGAATCACTCTGTTTTTCAGATCCGCTAATCCAGCAAAAAGATCAATAACCTGACCATTCACATCCATAGCCAAAGCATTAATTGTAAGGTCACGTCTTTTAAGATCCTCTGCTAAGGACCTGACAAATTCAACTTTATCCGGACGACGAAAATCCTGATACGCTGATTCTGTTCTAAAAGTCGTGATTTCATATGCACGCCCGTGGTCCATTACCGTCACCGTTCCATGCTCAATGCCAGTGTCGATCGTTTTCTTAAAGAGCTGCTTAACCTCCTGTGGGTAAGCACTTGTTGCAATGTCAACGTCATGCAGTGGCACTCCTAAAAGCGTGTCCCGCACGCATCCTCCCACAAAGTAAGCTTCAAATCCAGCGTCCTGGATCCTTTGTAAAATTACCTTAGCACTTTGAAACTGATGCGGCAGTTTTTGAATTCTCATAGGATATGCTCAAGCCCTACAAAAAGTTCGTCATAATTTTTGATCTTAGAAATCGCAACTGCCACTCCAGACATAAATGAGATCCGATCGAATGAATCCTGTCTGATTGTTAAAGCCTCACCAAGTCCACCAAAAAGAACTTGTTCATGTGCCACATACCCGGGCAGCCGAACACTATGAATCTTCATCCCTTGATAATCAGCTCCACGCGCACCTGGCAATGTTTCTTTTTCATCTGGGTTGCCCTGCACTTTTTCTTTGCGGACCTTAGCGATCATTTTAGCGGTATTCAAGGCGGTCCCGCTTGGAGCATCCAGTTTATTGTTGTGATGCATTTCAATAATCTCAACATCCGGCAGGTATTTTGCCGCTTGTTGTGCAAATTGCATCAAAAGTACCGCAGAGATTCCGAAGTTCGGTGCGATCAACCCCCCGACTTTTTTCTCCTTAGCAAGACGCTGCAACTCACCTACCTGCTCATCTGTCAAACCAGTCGTCCCAATAACTGGGGAAATCCTTTGTTCAAGCGCAAATTTAACGTTAGCAAAAACTGACGCTGGTGAAGTAAAATCAACCCACACATCCAGCCCTGCGCTTTTAATCTGCTGCAATTCGCTGTAAACTGGCACATCCAGTGCTTGATACTCATTAATCTCATTGAGGTTGCTTTCTGTCGCTCTTGGATCATAAACAGCAGCTAATTCAAAATCCTGATTTTCATTGACCATCTGAACCGTCGTTTTACCCATTCTGCCTTTGAATCCTGCAACAATAACTTTTATCATAACAACCATCCTTTTCCTGTTAGCTTTTCCATTTTATTCTAACAGATTGTTTTATCTCTTGCATCATCTTCTAAAGAAACGAAAAACAAATAGGATTCGACCCCACTGCCTAAAAATTGTGTTATGCTTTTGCAGGAAGTTCTTTAAAAAGACGCACGGGAGGAAAACTCATGTATCAAACCAATACCAAGGTCCGCTGGGTGGACTTCGTGATGATTTCACTAGGATGTGCCCTATATGCATTTGGACTTGTGAAAATCAACATTGCAAACAAGCTGGCTGAAGGCGGAATTACAGGAATTACTTTGATTATCCGTTATTGGCTTCAGATTGACCCTGCATTATCCACCATCATCCTTAATCTACCGCTAATTGTGATTGGCTATCGTTATCTAGGCAGAACTGCACTTATTTACACTCTTTTTGGAACCCTCTCACTTTCTTTTTTTATTTGGTTCTGGCAGCGAATTCCAATTCAAATCAATATCCATCACGATCTCTTCATCGCAGGTCTGCTGGCTGGATTACTCGGCGGAACTGGCTCTGGGATTGTTTACCGCTTTGGTGGAACAACTGGTGGAACTGATATTGTTGCACGTATTTTCGAGAAAAATCAGGGAATTTCAATGGGTAAGACACTGTTGACGCTAGATGCAGTTGTCTTAAGTGCTTCCTTGAGCTACGTCGATCTGCGCAGAATGATGTACACCTTGTTGGCCTCATATGTTTTTTCAAAAATTGTCACCTTTACACTCGAAGGAGCCTACGCCGCACGCGGTGTTATTATTATCAGTGCACAACATGAGCAGATTGCGCAGGATATCATGCAGCACTTAGGCAGAGGCGTCAGTTACCTGCATGCAATGGGCGGTTATTCTAAAAAAGAGTATCAAGCAATCTACTGTGTTGTCAGCCCCAGTGAATTAATGTTGCTCAAGCACATTGTCAGTGATTGGGATCAACGTGCTTTTGTATCAATTCTGAGTGTCAATGAGGTGCTTGGTGAAGGTTTTTCTTATGATGCACCAAAGAGAAAGTTAAACCTCGGCGGCAAGTCGAAAAAAACGTATTAAAGATGCTCGAAACGTTTTTCAAATGAGCAAAAAACTGACAAAAAAATTTAAAAAGTGATATTTTGAGGATAGCACTACTGTTGGCTAGGTTATGATAACGCCTAGTCTTTTTTTGTGGTTAAATTTTTTGTCTCTTAACATGCTGTTTGCTGATGGTAATTCCAGCCGCTTTTTGTTGGAATTTTTTTAATAATTTTACTTCTGCTACAGCTGCCTTTAAATGAGAATAGTTTTTATTTTTGTGCTAAAATGGTGTAAATAAACTGTGAAAGAAGGTCAAAAGATGGCACTTAACAACCGCAAATTGGATCATATTTTGGAAGATCGCGGCTTGACCAATTTAGATCCTGATACACTTTGGCAAGTCAAAGCAATTTTAAGTGAACTTGAGGGTGAACAATTGCTTAAAAATAGTAAAAAAATAATTTCAAGTGATTTTGTTGCAGAAAAAGCAACTGCCAATTATTTGCGTGCGGTCGTTGAACAAAATTGGGTCATTATTTCGCAAAATAACCGTATTATTGAAAAGCTCTCTTCAAAAAGCTGATTCTTATAAATGGAAAAAGCAAGTCAAACTTTAATATTTGGCTCCGTTCCACAACGCAGCAGTGCGATTATTACAAACTAAAGTTAGGTCGCGCTATAATGTAGTTAATAAATTAGGGGGCTACAAGAATGATTGGATGCAGCAGTTTAACGTTGAACACACAAGATCATAAACATCTCTTGGCACGTACCATGGATTTTACTATTGAAATGGCAGAGGAAGTTATTTTTGTTCCGCGGGGCAAAAGTTTTAAGACAAACTATACGAGTGCTGCAAAGATCACTGCAAAATATGCAAACATGGGAATTGGTCAGTTGAATGATCATGCTCCCATCCTCTTTGATGGACTCAATGAAAAGGGACTGATGGGTGCAACACTCTACTTCCCACGCTATGCACATTACAGCCAAAAAATGATGCCTGAGCGGACTAACGTTTCACCGGATAAGGTGATCGCAACTGTCCTTGCAACAGCTGCAAACCTCACAGAAGCAGCCACTCTCTTTAAAAATTCACTTAACATTGTAGCGCAAGAAAATGCAACGATTGGGACTGTTCCGCCTTTGCACTATATTTTCAGTGACCAAAGTGGTGCCAGTCTAATTGTTGAACCGCGGGCAGATGGCGTACAGCTGATTGAAGATTCGATTGGTGTAATGACCAACAGCCCAGATTATCGGTGGCATGAAAATAATTTGCGAAATTATCTGACTGTCACTGCACAGCAACATGCTCCGGTTAAGTTCTTGAATAAGACACTCTTTCCCTTTAGCCAAGGATCCGGTACGTTTGGCCTGCCAGGTGACTACACCCCGCCTGCGCGCTTTATCCGGGTGGCCTTTTTGAAAAATGCAGCCACTCAAGCTGCTAATGAAATTGCGGGTATTTCACTCTTACATCACATTCTAGAAGCAGTCAGTATTCCGCAAGGTGCAGTCGTTACCGAACGCGGCACCCAAGATTATACCTGCTATACGGCTTATATGTGTGCAGAGTCGCTTTCTTTTTACTTCTCGACATACTTTAATCAAAGAATCAACAAGATTTCTTTAGCTCCTTTGCTGCTGGAAAAGGATTACAAAATCTTCAAAATAAATAATCATGAAGATCTGCATGAATTAAATTAAGGACAATTCTGGCTGAAAAACCAATCGTTTTCATGCAAATTATTTTATAAATGTTAAAATGCTACCCAAATGAGTTAAGGGACTGTGACAAAAGTTAAATTTTGTCACCGCCCCTCTTTTATTCCGGATAAACGTGTTCCATAAGTCAAAATTCTCCGTCTAACTTTGAATTACTCATAGCAAAGCACTCGCTATGTTCGTAATTTCGAGTTAGCACTCAATTTCCCCGACTTAAGTCACACTCTCTTAATGTTTACTAGTGAGCTTTTTTCTTTAACAAATCACTGATCAACTGAATGACGCTCTTTAATCTGAAAATCCGCTGCATGCTCAAACATGTAGCGCACTGTTCGCCCTTTGGTCCCAGTTAAAACTTGAAAATCGTCAGTGTGTGTTGCCATTTTTCCCAAACGAATTGCTTTTCCAAAGGTCACCATTCCTTCTGAAGAAAATGGTGCGCTTGACCCTTTTTTGAATTGTCCGTCTGTTGTCCGTGGCACTCCCATTTTATCAAAAAGCGCGTAATCCTCTTCATCAGAGATCTCTTGATACTTGACCTGGTTACCGGTGACTGCATTTCCGATCTTAATAAATTCAGAAATAGTGAGTAGTTCTGGGCCGTTAATATTTAAAATTTCACGGTGCAGATACGGATTAGCAAGTACTGCTGCAGCCGCTATAGCACAATCCGCACGCGAGATATAAGCCATCTTTCCAGTACCCTGATTATTACTCAATACTCCAGTCTCCAACATCGCAAAATAGTTCGTAATCATTGCCTCGGCGTATTGCGAATTACGTAAAAAAACATAATCTAGTTTGGTGTTTTCAATATACGATTCGGTCCACGCATGATCGATTTTTTCAATGCTTGGATTGCTTGGATCAGTTGCATTAACTAGCGAAGTATAAATAAGCTGTTTAACATTGCCTGCAACACAAGCATCAATTACATTTTTGTGTGCCCGCTGTCGTTTTTCACCCACAAAGGGCATCGAAATCAAAAGCAGCTTATCTGCATTAGCAAAAATTTTAGTTAACCCTGCAACATCATTGAAGTTAGCAACCGCCGTTTCAATTCCGCTTTCTTTATACTTAGTCAAGCCTGCTGCTTTTGGAGCCGTAAACAACAATTCATTGTGTGGGACTAACGCTTGTACTCTTTCAGCTACGCGCGCCCCAAAATTACCATCGACACCTGTTACAATATACTTACCCATAATCAAGCACTCCTTTGATATTTTTTTCACAATCTTTACCACCCGATTATAGCATGCTTACTTAAATAAGCAGCCTTCCGTTTTAGGGAGAAGTTTAACTTATAGTTAACCAAGGAGGAATACCATGGATGACAAGCTTAAGTACTTTCTTTACGCAGCTCAAAATTTAAGCTTTACTAAGACAGCTGCACATTTTTTTATTTCAACTACTGCAGTCAGTAAAGCCATCGCCAACCTTGAAGAAAAAATTGGATTTCCACTCTTCAAACGCCGCTATAATTCGCTTGAACTCACCCAAGCTGGACGCAATTTCTATGAAAACGCGCGTTTTATTGCACTCGACTATGAAAATGCCATTAAAAGCGGACAACATTTGTATAAAGATTCACAGCCTCAACTAACAATTGGTTTTTCTAGTTTATACGAAAGTTGGTTGCTGACACCACTTTTAAATGAATTTCGTCAACATCATAAAATCACTTTTAACTTTACACAACGCAGCATCGAACAGCTTGCACAAGGCGTTAGTCATAATATCATTGACCTTGCCTATTCTTTTGGCAATCTGCCGCCTCTTCCCAACCTAGAGATGACAACTTTGCATCAATCTAATTATTTAGTCGGAATCTCCTGCACTAGCTCTTTAAGTCACGCTAAAGTGCTTGATCCTAGTGCGCTGCAAAATCAAACTTGTGGCTATTATAGTCAACCAACCTCGTTAAATGCTAAACGCTGGTTAAATGCAAAAGCCCAAGCAAGTGGATACCTTTTCAAATCCTTTAAACAATATGAAACACTACCCGCACTGTTATTGGCTGTCGCCACTGATCAATGCTTCGCCTTTTTTCCAGATTTCTGGGACAAGCAACCATTTTTCCCAGAAATTAAATTACGACCAACGACCCAACCCTTCGACAGTTATAAATTTGTAGAATTTAAGAAGCGACAATCTAGTGAACTGTGTACCCTGTTAAGTTCCGCTATCAAAAAAACATTTGCTAATAAGTAATCCGCTTGTATAAGCATTTACTAAACATTGCATGTGCTATTTCTGGGTGGTCACATCGGGACTATCTTTAAAAGTCATTTTGCATTATGCTGGTATATATAATAGAAGCGGTCAAAAACAGCTCACTCAATTCACACAAAAGACTAAAACTTTGAGTCTTTTTTAACGATTGAGTTAATAAGCGACTGTCCCTTCTTTGATTAAGGATCCCGCACAAAATCGATACGGATCTTGCAACAATTAAATAAAAGGATGCGTGAAAATGAAAGAATATGATCCAGATTTTTTAGATTTCGTCCAGAGACTTGGAGAATGGTTTCACGAAGCGGAGCAAAATCAGTATGATATTTCGCAGTCTGAAGAAGCCTATGATGATGACATTGCAATGATCGCTGTAATTTCAGAATTAAACACATTCATTACAAAAAACGAAGCACTGTTAGAAAATCTCTTCAACACATATCGCCACAAGTTGGAATAACATTTCTTATTCTAACTGCTTTTAGTCAAAATCTTTGCTGCTGTTTTATGATCTAAGGCATGCGCTGCTGAGCTTTCTGTGAATCCTTGCTAGACAACGTTTCTTGAAAACTATTTTGGTTATGTTTATCTAAAAATAATATTCAAGTAATAATTATTTAAATTCGGGGGAAGCAGAATGGATAAAGATTTAACGTACTTCATGTATAGATTAGAAACATGTCTGGAAGAAGCTATTAAAGAACAGCAACAGGCTGCCGGGGGACCAGATTCTGTTGAAGATGACCTTGCGATGCTTAGAGTACTTGAGGAACTTGAAAATTATATAGACAGAAACGAATTTTTGCGCTGTTTGTTGTACCAAGTTTACCAAAAAAATCTGCATTAATTGACCTTAAGCAGCTCAAAAACCACGTGCACTAAATAAAAGGGGACTGTGACAAAAGTCAAATTTTGTCACAGCCCCTCTTTTATTCCGGATAAACGTGTTCCATAAGTCAAAATTCTCCGTTTAACTTCGAAAAAATGGAGACTCACTTTTTAAAATTGAGAAAAAAGCTCATCTTTAAGATCCTGCATTTCAAGATCATTAGGAACGATTTTGAGATAAGCTACAACATTTTCCTGAGCTTTCTTTAAATGACCAGCGGCGCGACTAACAAATGCAAATTCTCTAAGAAAGTCAGGATTGTCATTAAATGAAGCTGCCGCTGCCTGATAATTCGCAAAGGCATCTTGTTCTTTTTCAAGTGCATTATAAGCTTGCCCCATATTCCAGTAAAGCTGCGGATCAACCTCATCTGCTTGCAAAAACATACTCAAAAAGTCAATGGTCTCTTGGTAGCGCTGACGGCTAAGTAATAGGTTACTCAGTTCAATTACTAAAGTTAGGTTATCCGGCTCCAGCTCAAGCGCTTTTTTTAAATAGTCTGCTGCTGCTTGCGGTTGTTGCAGCTTTAGTGAAACATTGCTTGCTTCTTGGTAAAGCTTAATGTTGTACTCATCATAGCGTAGGCCTTGCTTGAACGCCTCAAGTGCTTCTTGGAGCAACCCCTGCTCTTCGTACGCCCTTCCTAAGTATGGATAAAGCGTCGTGTAGTCGCTTTGAGCTGCCGCAAGTTTTTTAAAGTTCTTAATTGCACCCTCGTAATCTTTAAGTTGAAACTGCGTAAACGCTAACTGAAAACGAGTGTCTGGATCAAAATCAGCTTCAGAAACCTGCTCGAAGTACCCCAAAGCTTGTTCCAGCTTCCCAGCAGCAGCAGAAACCTGTGCTAACCGTTTTACAAGATGCACCCCAGCAACTGTTGCACTTCCCTCTTTTACTAACTGCAGGTACAGCTTCAGTGCTTTATGGTACTCTTTCATATTGAAATAAAGTTCGGCAAGCCCAAACGTCACAGCTTCTTCTGTAGGTGCAATTCTTTGAGCCGCAAGCAATTTTTGTTCGCTAACTTCAAAGAGTCCCTGTGTTTGATATAAGTCAGCTGCCACTAACAGTGCATTGAGATAGGCATCAGAAGTAGGTTGAATAGCCGCCAAATAATTCAAAGCCTCATCATCTTTCCCTTGATCAACTGCAAGGTCAGCAAGTGCAACCTTCAACAAATCTTCATCTGGAAATTTTTGCAATAAGTTTTTGTATGCTTGTGCAGCCAGATCAGAAAATCCCAACAAGTACAACTCTTCTGCTAAGTGATAAAGGTCATCCGGGGTGTCTTGTTGCAAAGCCTGTCCAAATTCCTGCCTCGCAGCAGTCAACTTTCCGTTTTTGAGCAACTCAATTGTTTTCAATGAATGATTCATATAAACTCCTTTTAAGAATAATATTTTAGTAAGCCGCCAAGCAAACATTCCGTTAACATGCACAAAAAAGCCGGACTTTAAGCCCTGACTCTTTAATTTTTTAAGTAGCCGCTAAATGCCTCAATGGCAATGATTGTACCATATTATTTTTTTAAAGTATAGTATTGTGTAATGCTTGTCACCACGTTTTTGGCTCGGGTCACCTAAGCTCTTGGTTTATCTTTTACAAATTCCATGCATTCTGGCTTTTTCTTGTTCACACTTTGTTAGCTAAAAAGCCAATCTATCTTCTAAAAAACTAAAACATAATATTATAAAATAGTTGCTAGTTTAAAGGAGGATAAAGCATGTCAAAAGAAAACAATGCATTTAAAAAAATAATTCTGACAGTTATTGCAGCTGTTATTTTGATGGGAGCTAGCGGCGCTGCAGGCTATTTTTTAGGTCACAATAGCGCTCAAGCCAATTTAAGCAAGACGATGAAACAAAAAGGTGGTGGAATGCCCAACGGTAAAAAACCTACTGGATCACCAGCTGGGAACGGAACTAAAAATTAATCAATTTTTTACTTAATAAGGGGCTGTGACAAAATTTAAATTTTGTCACAGTCCCTCTTTCATTCCGGATAAACGTGTTCCAGAAGTCAAAATTCTCCGTCTAACTTCGAATTACTCATAGCAAAGTACTCCCTATGTTCATAATTTCGAGTTAGCACTCACATTTTCCCGACTTATGTCACACTCTCTTTTTTGTTACGCCATTTTTTGTGCCTAAATCCACCTAAGCTTTTGAGCTCGCTCAGAAAAAAATTTTCAAAGTCTGCCAAATTGGTCCTAAGCTAAATAGTTTTAATTACTTGGCATTATGTTATATTTAAATTATTCAAGGCTCATGTAGTCCAAATACTGATGACGCTAAAAGCTGACTTCATATAGGGGGAGTAATTATGCAAGAAAATAGCAAAACCGTACCTGCTCAGATCAAAGGGTGGAATTGGGGTGCCTTCATGTATAATATTTTTTGGGGAATCGGCAATAAGACATACCTGCCACTCTTATGTTTAATTCCGGTATTTAATCTTGTCTGGATATTCGTATGCGGTTTCAAAGGAAACGAATGGGCTTGGCAAAATGGAGATTATAAGGACATTGAGACCTTTAAAGCTGTTCAAGCGACTTGGAATCGGGCTGGTCTTGTACAATTTATTATTGCAGTTGTTATTTTTGTTCTTTATCTCTTGTTCTTTGCCTCAATCTTCGCTTCACTTATGAATTCATATTAACAAAATAAAACACATTCCTAGCTCAAAAGAGCCAAGAATGCGCCTATGGAATACTGTGGGGAGTTAAACTCCCAAATGTATTATAAATGAATTTATGCTTTTCAACAAGCTTTTTTAGAAAAAATATTCACTACTATCTTCATATCAAAAATATAACCTGCAAGCTTTTTATATTTGCAAAAACAAACTCTACCTGCAGATCACTCCAGAAAAACAACCTCAAACTGCATTTCCCAAAATATCATTCTTGCTCAGCTTAATAGAATTAAAATAAAAGAAAAAGCTGATAAATCAACGTTTTACGCTGACTTATCAGACTTTACAAATGTATCATCAGAACGTTTTGTTCCGACTTAAGACGGATAAAGAACGGTTTTATTTAACAGCATCCTTTAAGGCCTTACCTGGTTTAAATGCAGGTACTTTGCTTGCAGGAATTTGAATTTCTTTACCTGTTTGTGGGTTACGGCCCTTACGAGCTGCACGGTCACGTACTTCAAAGTTACCAAAACCAATAAGTTGGACCTTTTCGCCCTTTGCTAATGTAGCTTGGATTGTTTCAAAAACTGCATCAACAGCAGTTGTTGCATCTTTCTTTGTCAAGCCAGTTTTTGTAGCAACTGTTTCGATTAATTGTGCTTTGTTTGCCATGTGTTTCACCTCCTCAAATGAAGAAATAGACACAGATAACAAATATCTGTCAACAGTCATTTTGACTGAATCAAAATGATGAAACAATGACTAACAAAATCATTATCTCTGTTAATAAGATAGCATATAAAGCCTAATCTGACAAGGTTTTTAACCCTTTTTTTAGTTTTTTGAACTAAATTTTCCGCGTAAAAAAACGCTTTTTTTCAGGGTAAAAAATTAGCTTAACACATTGGACATTATTTTTAAACTATTTACGCTTACGCTCTATCAAATGAAGCGGCGTCCCCGTAAAATCAAAGGCTTCACGAATTTGATTCTCCAAAAAACGTGCATAGGAGAAATGCATCAGTTCAGGATCATTTACAAAAACAACAAAAGTTGGCGGTTTAATTGCAACCTGTGTCGTATAGTAAATGCGCAGGCGCTTACCATTATCGGTCGGCGTTGGGTTCCGTGCAATTGCATCCATCACAACATCGTTCAAGACAGCTGATGGAATACGGCGTTGATGATTTTCATTGATTCGTTTGATCAATTGTGGCAACTGATCAAGACGCTGCTTAGTCCGTGCCGAAACAAAAATGATTGGCGCATAACTAAGATACTGAAATTCTTGTCGGATCAGCTCTTCAAATTCCTGCATCGTGTGATTAGTCTTTTTAACAGTATCCCATTTGTTGACTAAAATAATAATCCCGCGTCCAGCCTCATGCGCATAACCCGCAACCTTTTTATCCTGCTCGCGGATTCCTTCTTCAGCATTGAGAACAACTAAAACAACATCCGAACGATCAATCGCGCGCAATGCCCTTAGAACCGCATACTTTTCAGTATTTTCATAAACCTTTCCTTTTTTTCTGATTCCGGCAGTGTCAATAACTGTAAATTCATCACCATTAGCGGAGATAAAAGGAGTATCAATCGCATCGCGGGTTGTCCCTTCCACGCTAGAAACAATTACACGATTTTCACCCAAAATGGCATTTACCAATGATGATTTACCAACGTTAGGACGCCCAATCAGACTAAAACGGGTTGTATGATCTTCAATTTCTGCACCCGTATTAGGAAAAGAACGGCACACCTGATCAAGTAGATCCCCAATCCCAATACCGTGCGTACTGGAAATGGGAACTGGTTCACCAAAACCAAGCGCATAAAAATCAAAGATTTCACTTCTTAACTCTGGATTATCAACCTTATTAACAGCCACCACGACGGGCTTATCTGAACGATAAAGAATTTTGGCGACTTTTTCGTCTGCATCAGTGACACCTTCGCGTACACTCACAACAAAAACAATAACATCTGCTTCATCAATCGCAATTTCTGCTTGCTCGGTAATTTGAGTCAAAAATTCCTCTTCGCCTGTGTCAATCCCGCCCGTGTCAATCAAGCTGAATTTCTGTCCCAGCCATTCACTGTGAGCATAAATACGATCACGAGTCACTCCTGGAACATCTTCAACGATAGAGATTCTTTCTCCAGCAATCCGATTAAAAACGGTTGACTTGCCAACATTAGGGCGACCCACAATTGCAACAACTGGATTAGCCAATATTTACACCCTCTTTCAAAATTATTCAAGTTCATCTACCAACTGAAATCATAAAAAATGACCCAAAAGCAGCTTATCTTTCGGGTCATTCTGAATAACATAGTAGAAGAATTACTTATCTTCGTCTTTATCCTTCAAATCACCAACAAGATCACCCAAGGTGAATCCGGTGCTTTCTTCAGGAATGTCAACCTTTGAAGGTTTCTCAGCTTCCTTCTTAACTTCACTTCCAGCACTTGGTTTTTCTTCGAGTGCCTTGATTGAAAGTGCCAAACGATGTTCTTGAGGATGAACACTAAGCACCTTCACTTTGATTTTTTCACCAGAACTTAAAACTTCATTTGGAGTTGCAATGTGCTTATGTGAGATCTGGGAAATATGAACCAAACCTTCAACTCCTGGGAAGACTTCAACAAAAGCACCAAAGCTGGTCAGACGTTTAACAGTTCCTTCAAGTACATCGCCTTCAGCGACTTTTTCTGCTAAATCATCCCAAGGTTGCGGTAAGGTTTGCTTAATTGATAATGAAATACGTTCTTTATCTTTATCAACTGCAAGAATCTTAACTTTAACTGTTTCGCCAACCTTTAGCACATCAGCAGGTTTGCCAACACGTTCATATGAAATTTCTGAGACGTGTACTAAGCCATCAACGCCACCTAGATCAACAAAAGCACCAAAACTGGTCAAACGCGCAACTTTGCCTTCAACAACATCCCCCACAACTAATTGGGAAAGAGTCTCAGCTTTCTTTGCTTCACGTTCCTTGCGCACAATTTCTTTATGCGAAAGAATTAACCGGTTCTCACTTGGCTCAATTTCAATAATCTTAAGTTCAAGTGTCTGACCCTTGTATTGACTCAGATCTTCAACAAAACGATCATCAACCATCGAAGCCGGGATAAAGCCACGTACGCCTGCATCAACAACTAAGCCACCCTTTACAACTTGTGTAACAGGTGCTGTAATTGTTTCTTCAGCTTTGAACTTGTCTTCAATCTCATCCCAAACTTTACGTGCCTTTAGTCGACGCTGCGAAAGTAGGTAACTTCCGCCTTCTTTGTCAGAACCAATCCGTGAAATCACTACTAAGTCCAATACGTCTCCAACCTTAACATTTTCTTCAACGTTTTCATCGGCCTTAACACTGATTTCCTTAAAAGGCACTACGCCTTCGACACCGGTTCCTTCAATTCCAACGATCACTTGTTTTGCATCGTCAATGGCCAAAACTTCCCCCTTGACAACATCACCGATCTTAACCTCGTTGACGCTATTGAGCGCCTCTAATAAATCTTTGTTTGATTCTGCTTCACTCATGGACAATGTCCTCCTTAACGACTAACTCTACCTACCATTTTAGCCGAATTTTATTAAAAATTCCAGTTAAATTACTAATTTTACGCTTTTTCAAGCTTATTTTCTACAATTCTCATTATTTTCGTGACAACTTCATCAATACTTAAACTCGTTGTATCAACTTTAATCGCATCTTCCGCTTTTACCAAAGGAGAAACCGTTCTCGTTGAATCCTTCCGATCTCTTTCTTCAATTTCAAATTCAAGCTTGGTAAGACTTGTTGGAATATTTTTTGCTTGATTCTCACGAAAACGACGCAAAGCTCGCTCTTTGACACTCGCAACTAAGAAGATTTTAACTTCTGCATCTGGGAGAACGGTGGTTCCAATATCTCGACCATCCATCACAATCCCACCGCCGGCAGCAATTTCTTGCTGTCTTTGTGTGAGTACTTTACGCACACTGACCTGTGCAGCCACCGTCGAAACATTGTTCGTGACGGTTGGCATTCGAATTTCTTTAGTAACTTCATTATTATTTACAAAAACGCGTTGTCCTTCTTTAGCTGGCACAAATTTTATTTCGAGCTGTGCCAGCATCTTTGCCAATGCCAGGTCATCATCCAAAGCGACCTTTTTTTGCAGTGCCCACCACGTAACGGCCCGATACATGGCACCTGTATCACAGTATATGTAACCCAATCTATGAGCAGCCAGTTTGGCAACTGTACTTTTTCCAGCTGAAGCTGGTCCATCAATTGCAATTCGTAATTGTTTTCCCATGGTACATAACCTCTCTGAAGTGACTGCAGATAATTCTGCTTGCAGCCCCATTACTTGATCTTTCAATTTTGGAACTTGTACAACCTGCTTACACGCTAACACCCTTATTTTACGCGAACTTTTTGCCCTGGTGACAAGGTGGAACTGCTACTAAGCGTAGGATTAAGTTCCAACAATTGTGCAACTGTTAAACCATTATTAACCGCCACACGATAGATTCCTTGTCCCTGCCCAACTTCTACATAACTTGACTGCGTTGCATCCGAACTGGATGAAGAACTTGTCGTAGTTGCTGAGCTGCTTGATGTTTCTTGCGTAGTTGAGCTGCTGGCAGTCGCTGCAGCTGTCGAACTGCTTGAGGCCGTAGCTACGCTTTGTTCACTTTCTGTTGAAGTTGAACTCTGTGTTGATTCTTTTTTACTGGAAGTAGTACTCGCCTTTTTCGAAGTCTCCTTTTTGGAGGAGCTTTTCTTCGAAGAACTGCTGTCAACCAGCCCTACATCATTATTACTCCCACTTTCTTGCTTAGCGGAAGTCTGCTGTGAAATAAAATATAATGCAACTGTACCTAAAATGATTGCAATAAAAATAACAAGTAACGAGGTGGTTAGCACGCTCGTAGTTTTATCCTTTTTGCGTGTAGCACTGCGTGAATAATTTCCACTGTCATCCCGTTCGTCTTCAAATGTCTTATCCCAAGGTTTTTGTTTTTGCTCAGAATCTTGGTCCCTTAATTTGCGGCTCATAAGCAATTCCTCCTCAAACGATCATCTTTATTTTACCATAAGAAGATGCTGTGCAACATACTTGTTTGCTTTAGTAGCACCGATCTTCGTCTTAATTAAACTTATTAGTTACATTTTAAACAGTGCCGCAATAATTTCACGATAATCATGCGGTACACTTGCAGCAGTCTGATCTCTTTTAGAAGCTAAAAACCTTTTTAAAACAAGGGGTTGGCCGGCCGGTTGACAACAAGTAACTGTATGCTGCACGACACGTTTTTCACCAAAATATGCACATAAAAAGTTTCTTCTGCACTCCGTTGATTTAAGATAGTTAATCAGTGCTTGCAGCTTCTCCTCTTTTCTTAAGCGGCGGCGCTTGAAAATCAAGCGGATTTTTTCGGGGGTCATGGCGCGTTGTGTGTAATACTCCAGTAGTAATTCTTTCTCACTAGCCGCACTGTGTTTATGATCCAGCCCTTTATGTCTAAAATAATACTCTATTTCAAGGTCATCTGGCAAAGTATTGCTACTCAATTGCCGCTGCAATTTAATATCTGCCGGATCAAAGAGTAACAAAGCTAAACTGAGCTGTTGATCCCTTCCGGCACGTCCGACTTCTTGGGAATAGCTTTCTAGGTCCGCGGGAAGATGATAATGCAAAATACAACGAATATTTTTTTTGTTGATTCCCATCCCAAAAGCACTTGTGGCACAAATTACATCCAACTGATCCTGCATAAACTGTTGTTGGATAGAATAACGATCACTTTTGGCCAGCCCTGCATGGTATGCTGCTGTTCTAAGTGAAGTTTTTGCCCTGATTAGCTGACTAAGTTCATCAGCTTTCTTTTTACTTGAAAAATAAATCAGCACTGGCATCTTTAATTGCGGTAAAAGCTGCAGCAAATATTCATTTTTTTGCTGCTGCGATGTGACCTCTTTAACTGCCAAAAAAATATTTGCACGATCAACCGACCTGCGAATTATTTTAGGAACTTCATTTGTATCAAAAAGCTGCTGACAAATGTCACTTTCTACAGCAGATGTAGCCGTGGCTGTCAATGCAAGCGTTAAAGGATTACCAATTTTTTGCCGCAATTCTTTAAGATCCAGATAATCAGGTCGAAAATCTGGTCCCCACTGGGAAATACAGTGCGCCTCATCAACGACAAATAATCCTAACGAAATATGCATTAGCTGTGCAAGCACTGCTTGTTTTTGCAGCATTTCAGGAGCTAAATAAACGTAATCATATTCACCTAAATGCTGTAAGACAAATTGTTTATGCTGATAAGATAATTCAGAGGTCAATGCAATGGCTTTTTTTTCTCCTAGATACCGTAGTTGTTCGACCTGATCCTGCATTAAAGACAGGAGCGGTGAAACAATTAAAACCGGTTTTTTTAAGATTTTACCCATCAACTGATAACAAAGCGATTTCCCAGTTCCGGTCGGTAAAATTCCCAAAGTTGAGTGTCCCGCTAACAGTGCACGCATAATTTCTGCTTGTCCGTCTTTAAAAGAGTTATATCCAAAAAAATGCTGCAGTTTTTCGGTTAAGAAAGTCTCAGAGATCATGTTTGCTTCTTCCAATCTGAAAAAGTCTGAATTTGAAAAAATCAATCTTCTTTTTATGTTCTTCAATTACTTGATAATCCCACGAACTTGGGGGACCGGTGAAAATACCTGCTAAGAATTCAATCTCCGTGGCACTCAAAAGTCGCTTAAATGCAAAATTTTTCTCAAAAATTGCCGCTTCGAGCAAATGTTCATTAATCGTACTGAGTCTCAACTTTCTGGACTTGGCAATCTGTGCTGGCAAAGCCCCCTTTAGGAACTGCGCATAAGTTGCAGCAGTACTGTTAGAAAGCAAGGATTGTTTAAAAAGCGGGGCTACAAGTGCTTGAAAATAAGTGTCTTGGTGCAATAAAAACCAAGCAAAACTGACTGCATAATCACGCCAAAGATTAACAATGTCACTAATATTATAGTTGCTTTTGTCGGCAAGCTGCGCTGAAGTCGCTGCGACAACCCCATGGCCATTAAAAAATGCCATAAACAAATCAGCTTCTCGTGTTGGTTTATCTTTTAAAAAAGCTAATAACATTTTTCCCAAAGTGGCAGCCTGCAATTGCTGTTTGGAGGTCCGAAACCAGCGTTTAAAATAAGCCTGTGCACCATCAGAAGCAGCTGCAACATAGTAATGTTTGTTGGCATACGCTAATTCTGAAGTAACCTGGACTAAAAGCTGTAGCACATCCTCCCACATTTTTTCATCAAGCCGTTGAAAAAGTTGCGGTTGTTTAATCCGATAATGTAAAGCCGCATATTGCGTGCGCGCGGACAATCCTTTTGCTGTTAACAAAAGGCCATTGGGATGCTGCTCCAATTTTGCTTGCCTAAGCAATTGCTTAATTGCCTTATCAAAAAGCAGGCTCTCCATCTGTGGCTGCGTATTTAACCAGTCCAGGATTTGATACTGCATTCCCCAAAAAAGATTTGAGACTGTCCGCTTATTAGCAAGCACTTGACGCACCACTGCAGGTCGACGTGTTTGAGTTTGTGAAAAAAAATAAAGCAGTTCCTCTTGTGCAAACATAGTCCACCTCCTTGCTCTTTAACTATCACTTCTTATTCTACCGTATTATCTACGCAAATAAAGAATAAATACACTCAAATCGCAGTGCTCTCTTTGAAAAAAGCTGTACCTGTTTTAACTTCAAATTAAATCTGCCCAGTCAATCATTTTGTAGACTGCTGGTTTTATTTTCGATGTAACTAAAAAAGTTCAGCCAGCTGGGTAAACAAACCTCCCTGCTAAACTGAACCTAAACTTAAGCTATTTTATTTACATTTTGCAATCTGAGGCTCCAGTCCAAGTCCTGCATTTGTTCATGTTCTAACCTGCCGTGCAGCATTAACTAATGCATCACTACTGAACGGTCCTTGAGCCAAACACGCAGCTTGGTAAATAACAACCAAAAAGCAGTTCCAACCAGCACACCTTTGATTAAATTGAACGGCACCACACCATATAAAACCAACTGGCTAAGAGGAAGTGAGAGCTTCATCCCTAATACCGCCATATATAAAGGCGTGATTACAAAGTAATTGGCCAGCGATAGCACTACCGTGAGACTAGCAGTTCCAGCAAGGATAGAGCGTCCAATGTTGCTAGCGGTCACGGCATGACTTTTGCGTAAAATATAGAAAACTGGTAAGCAAAAGCAAAGTGAAGCAAGCAAGTTAGTCGAAACGCCAATCAAACTAGCAATAGACGGTCCAGAAATCAAGAAATACAGCAATGAACGTAAAATCGCAATCTCAATTCCGCCTAACGGACCAAACAGAAACATACCAAAAAGAATTGGCAAGTCTGAGAAATCAATCTTCATATATGGTACCAGCGGAATCACCGCAAAAGACAAAAACATTAGTAGATACGATAATCCTGCTAAAAAAGAAGCGATTACGTATCTGCGTGTAGCAGAATAAACCATCAAAAAAACCTCCTGATGTTCATCTTCAACAGTGTGCTTATTCAACAAAAAAACTCTGCTGATCAGAGACCAACAGAGTTTACCTAATTATCATTAAATAAGCCCTATCTTCTTTATCCAGACTATACTGTCGGTACTGGACTCACACCAGTTCAACTGCATTGCTGCAGGTCGCGGACTTTTACCGCCGGTCGGGATTTTCACCCTGCCCCTGAAGATAAACTAATTATTTTATTATATGTTAAAAATACCATATCCCTGAACGCATTGCAACTAGGAATTCCACGTTACTGTTTTAAGCGTTGAACTTCATCTTGGGTTAACTTACGATAACTTCCCGCGTTTAAACCGGCAAGCGTTAAAAAACCATAACTTTCACGCCGCAACTTTTGCACAGGATAACCTACCGCCTCAAGCATCTTCTTAACTTGATGGTAGCGCCCTTCATGAATTGTTAACGAAATTACTGCCGTTTTCTTCGCACGCTCAGCGGACAAGAGATGGGCCTTGGCTGGGGCCGTTTTCTTGTGATCGATTAAAACCCCTAGTCGTAATTTTTTGAAAGCTTCATTATCTGGAATTCCTTCCACCTTGGCAATATAGGTCTTATCAATTTTGTAGCGTGGATGCATCAATTTGTTAGCTAATTCGCCATCATTTGTCATCACTAACAGCCCTGAAGTATCATAATCCAAACGGCCGACTGGATAGAGGCGTTCTGGAACATCTTTAAAATAATCCACTACAACTTTTCTGCCCTTATCATCACTAGCCGCTGAGATGACCCCCCGCGGTTTATAGAAAAGATAGTAGACCTGTTTTTCACGCTCAAGTGCCTCCCCGTTGACAGTTACCAAATCTGCAGGTCCGACCTTAATACCTAGTTCGGTCACAACTGCTCCATTAACCTGCACCTTCCCAGCTAAAATCAACTTTTCAGAGGCTCGTCTGGAAGCTACCCCCGCACGTGCCATCACTTTTTGCAACCGTTCAGTTTCATTTGTCATCTTTATGTTCCTCCACTTTAGAATCATCTTCTTGCAATGTTTCATTAAAAAGTTCAAGCAGATCTTGCTGCTCGCTGCCGCCTTTTTCTTCATTCGGTTGCGGCAATGCCGGTAAATCTTTCAACGAATGCAATCCAAAATGATTGAGGAAATTTTCAGTTGTCTGATATAAAATTGGACGCCCAGGCGCCTCCAGCCGACCTGCTTCAGTGATTAATTCAAAAGCCAGTAACTTCTGTAATGAACCCGTTGAACGTACCCCTCTAATCTCTTCAATTTGCACACGCGTAACTGGTTGTTTATATGCAATAATGGCTAAAGTCTCCAAAGCAGCATGTGACAAAGAAGCAACATTGGGGGCTTCGAAATAAGCTTGCAGCAAGGAAGCAAACTCCTGCTTGGTTGCTAGTCGAAATCGTTCCTGTGTTGTAATGATTTGCAAACTGCAATCAGAATTAGCAGCGTAATTTGCAGCCAATTTTTCAATTTGCGCTGAGAGTGCCGGTTTGAGCAAACCAGTCAACTCAACCAACTGATTCAACGAAAGCCCCTCGTCTCCTGCTACAAAAAGCAAGGCTTCAATTTTTGCCTGATTACTCTGCATTTTTTGCGACACTCCTCAATTTGATTGGACCTAACACACTTTTTTGCTTAGCTTGCACAATCCCGCGTTTAATCAACTCTAGCAATGCTAAAAATGAAGTTACCACTTGATCAAGCTCAATTTCTTGCTGTTTTTCAAAAAGTGCGCTGAATTCAAGCTCTACTGTTGGACCAGTTGCAAGCAACTGCTGGAGCCGCTGCATCTCACCCTTAATCGTGTAATGCTCGCGATGCACTTTTTTATTAACAACCACTTTAATTTGCTGCCGACTCAAAAGACTAAACAACGCATGTTGTAATTTTTCAGGCGCCTGCTTTTTCTTTAAAAGCTGACTTCTGACTCCCGCAGGCACCGCCGCTTGTTCACGTGTATGCTGTCGTGCTCTTTTTTGAGCCGCAGCTTCTAAGTTGCTAGCTGCAAGCTGATAACATTGATGCAAGAGCAACTGCTGGACAAGTTCCAAACGCGGATCTTGACTTTCCTGTGTGTCCATGATCGCTGGATGCTGCGGTAGGAGCATCTTACTTTTAATATTTAATAAGGTTGCAGCCATAACTAAATACTCCCCAGCGATATCGAGCGACATTGTCTGCATCTGATGCAGCTGTTCAATATACTGAGAAGTTATTTTTGTCATTTGAATATCATAGATATCCATCTCATTTTTTTTGATCAATTGCAACAACAAGTCAAGGGGGCCTTCGAACGTATCAAGTTTAAAAGTTAGCTGTGTCTGAACATCTTCACTTGCCATTTCGTTGCTCCCACTTGGCGATTAAACCAGCAGTCTCAATACTTCCCATCATTTTAATCTTTGGATATAAAATAGCAAGGTCACTTAACATCTCAAAACTAACGCCTTCATTGCGCTCCGCCGGGGTCACCGCAATATGGCGAATCATTAAGACATTCTCAGTCGCTTCTACTCCAATGACGCCAACAAAATCACCCGTGTCATTCTTCCACAAAAAGAGACAACGATCGTCATCATCACTGTACCATTTAATCTCAGCTTTCAGGCGGGAGAACTCTTTCAGGTCAGGAATGAAAGAGAGCAACCCCATGGTGATTTTCTCATAATCATTTTTATACTTGTAAAGCATGATTGACCTCCTGTGGTCTAGATATCTAAAGTAAAATCGAATTTACTTTATCATAATTTTCTTTTTTGTTCAAATTATCTAAGCACGCGGGTGATACTTATTGTATACATCTGCAAGCCGTTTCTTAGAAAGGTGTGTATATATTTGAGTAGTTGAAATATCTGCGTGGCCCAGTAATTCCTGCACCACTCTTAGATCGGCACCATTTTCTAAAATGTGCGTTGCAAACGAATGTCTGAGCGTGTGGGGCGTAACATTTTTTTGAATTCCCGCTTTTTGAACTTCGAGCTTCAAGTTTTTCCAAATACCTTGACGTGACAGTTTACGCCCATGGTGATTTAAAAAAAGATAGTTGTTTCGCTGTTTTTTCAGTAATTGCGGCCGAACTTCATTTAGATACCGTTCCAACCAGTGAATTGCTTGATCCCCAATTGGGATTATTCTTTCTTTTTGACCTTTTCCCAAAGTTTGAATCAAACCCAAGCTGAGATGCAGATCTGCTAGTTTCAATCCAATTACTTCACTAACACGCAATCCAGTCGCATACATCAATTCAAGGATTGCCCTGTTCCTTAATCCCAGTGGTTTAGCTGTATCAGGCGAATTCAAGAGACAATCAACTTCTTTAACAGAAAGTACTTCCGGTAGATGCTCTCTTCGTTTGGGAGCATCAATCAGTTGCATTGGGTCAGCCGTGACTTTTTCTTCTTCAATTAGGTATTGGAAAAACTTACGCAAGCTAGTCACACAGCGCACAATCGAACTCGTAGCTTTTTTTTGCTCATTTTCTTGTTGCAGGAAAGAAACTACGACTTTACGATCAACATCATTGAAAGAAGTTATTTTAAAAGTTTGCAAAAAAGTCATAAACTGCAATAAGTCATTTTGATAACTGACAATTGTATTATGTGACAAGCCCCGCTCAACTTTCAGATAATGTAAATAGTCAGCAATAATTCCTTCGATAATCCCACATCCTTTGCGTTAGAAAATTCTAGCTTCAAGTCCAACCATTTTGCTGCATCCGTACAATTATTCTTTGTTCAATAAAAGCTGATCTGCAGTTTGTTTAACCAAACCGGCTTTCATCAAGTGACCGACTGCTCGTTTGAATTGTCCCTTACTGATCCCGAAAAATACCTTGATCTCCGCTGGACTACTTTTGTCAGTAAAATTCAGTGTTCCGTTTTGATGCTGCAAAAGCGCTAAAATCATCTGTGCATCATCACCAATCGCTTCGTAGGCTCGCGGACGTAAGGAAAGATTCAAAAGGCCATCAGGGCGTACACCGATTACACGTGCCTTAACCTTTTCTCCCAGCCTTGGTTCAGCATCTCTTTCACTAGGATGAATAAAGCCCAAGTGAAAATCTGAGGTCAGCACATGTGTGCCTGTCATTTTCAAGCGATATGCAATAGCACTCACGTCCTTATTTTGCATCTCTTTATCAGCTTTGACTGAAATTTCTTGAAAGACCTCCTCAGTCGCAAGTGTCCCCCATAAGCGTCCTTTGGAATCAACTCTTAAAGCAATCATCAACCAATCTCCCTTTTTAGGCCAAAGACGAGTTAACTCAGGAAGTTCATCTAGTGAAACAACAACATCTTTATTAGGAAGTCCAATATCAACAAACACGCCTAACTCATGCTTAGTTGCAACTACTTGTCCAAATCCATAGCGACCTATCCGGCTTTCAGGAAGGTTAGTTGTCATTTGTAATTCATGATCTTCGTTTTCATAAATTAAACCATTAACTTCATCAGATTTGGTTAACGGTTCTTCCACTTCAGCTTTCGCCAATCTAAGCGTCTTTCCTTGAATCTGCAAAAAATAGAAAGCTTCATTTTCGTCAACTACTTTGGCAGTCAATTCTTGCCCAATTATTTCTTTCATTTCCATCTTGATTATTATTCCTCCACTAATTAAAACTGATGTGCAGCACACTCATGATACAATATGCGATCCCAGAAGCAATTACAGGACCCGCAGCCACTCCTCTGAGAAAGACAACTCCCAGAATCGTCCCCAAGACTAGTGCGACTGTCACCTGAGGGGTATTCGCAAGCAGCGAAACTCCATTACGTGATAACACGGCTACTAAAATCCCACAAGCAACAGCAATCAACCCCATTGGAGTCTTAAACACACCTACTAAGTCAGCAAATGTAATCTGCCCCCGTGCAATTGGAATTAAAATTGCAATTGAAATGACCGTCACACCCCAATCAATTCCACGACTTTGAATCACCGGCAGCCACCTTTGGGTTAACGGAAAAACTTTAAGTGCCAAAACCACTAAAGCGGCTAACGCCAAAGACGAATTCTTCGCCACAACTGCTACCAGCAAAATAATACCTAAGAAAATCCAACTTTCCATTGTTTCACCCCGTATACTCAAATCCTTATCCATTTTAACTGAAAAAGAATGAAAATGCGAACTAATTTGTTGTGTTCTTCAGCTTGTGCTTATTTTGAAAGCTCTTAAAAACCAAAAAGTTCAAAAAAACAAAGAGACTGTGTCAAAACCTTAGTTTCAACACAGTCTCTTTTCTACTAGTAGTTATTCTTAACAGAAAATCTAAACTTTAGCTAAACATTAAAGTGCGTTTGAAGCTCCGCGATAGACGATTCCACGACGTGAATCAACTGTCACAACTTCTTCATCAGTAACTAAATCAGTTGCACCTTCAGCGCCAACAATTACAGGAATTCCCATTGAAATTCCAACAACTGCAGCATGTGATGTTAAGCCGCCATTTTCAACAATTAAAGCACTCGACTTTTCAATTGCTGGGAGGTAATCCTTATCAGTAGTCTTTGTTACCAATACGCCACCTTCAACTGCCTTTTCGTTAGCTTCAGCAGCTGACTTAGCAATTACAGCTTTACCAATTACTGTTTCATCGCCGACGCCTTGGCCTGAAACAAGCTTAGTCCCGATTAATTGGATCTTCATGACATTAGTTGTTCCCTTTTCACCAACAGGAACTCCAGCGGTAATCAAAATCAAGTCGCCTTCTTTAGCAAAGCCAGCTTCTTTTGCTTTTTCTGTAGCAAGGGTAAACATCTCATCAGTTGAAGCAGGTGCTTCAGCCATAACAGGATATACACCCCAGTTAACAGCTAAACCGCGACGTGTACGATCATCAAATGTAACCGCCAAGATGTCTGCATCTGGACGATACTTCGAGATCATACGTGCAGTGTGACCAGACTTAGTTGCTGCCACAATTGTCTTGATGCCCAAGTTATCTGCAGTTTCAGCTACAGCACGACCAATTGCTTCTGTTACATCAGTCTTGTCAAAGTCATTGATTGAAAATGTGCTGTGTTGACGCAAAGCATTTTCAGCCTTGATATCAATGCGTGCCATTGTAGCAACAGATTCAACTGGGTAATCCCCATTTGCACTTTCGCCTGAAAGCATCGTAGCATCTGTGCCGTCAAAAACAGCATTAGCAACGTCAGAAGCTTCAGCACGTGTAGGACGTGGGTTTTCTTGCATTGAATCAAGCATTTGTGTAGCTGTGATAACAGGTTTGCCTAAAGCATTGCATTTTTTGATCAAAGTCTTTTGAACCAAAGGAACATTTTCAGCTGGAATTTCAACACCCATGTCACCACGAGCAACCATCAAACCATCTGAAACTTTGATAATTTCATCAAAGTTGTCAATTCCTTCTTGAGATTCGATCTTAGGGAAGATTTGAACATGTTCCATGTTCTTTTCTTCAAGTAATTTACGAATATCTAAAACATCTTGTGGTTTACGTACAAAACTTGCTGCAATAAAGTTGATTTCGTTGTCTAATCCAAAACGAATATCGCTTGAATCTTTTTCTGTAATTCCGGGTAAGTTGATTGAAACGCCAGGTGCATTAACACCTTTACGTGAACCCAAGACACCAGCATTCAAGACTTTACATACTAACTCGTTGTTTTCACGATCGATTTTTTCAATCTGCATATCAATCAGACCATCATCAAACAGAACATGACCGCCTTCATGCACATCATCAATCAAACCTGGGTAAGTAACAGCAATTTTCTCATGTGTTCCTTCGATTGAAGCATCCATTGAAATCCGCACTTCATCACCGATTTTGTAATTAATCTTACCTTCTTTTTGGACAGTAGTACGAATTTCTGCACCCTTCGTATCAAGCATAATACCAACCATCTTGCCGGTAATTTTTTCAGCCTGATGTACTAAATTAAGGCGTCCCAAATGTTCTTCATGATCACCATGTGAAAAGTTGAAACGGAATACATTAGCTCCTGCCTCGATTAATTTTACGATTGTATCTAGATCAGAACTAGCTGGACCAAGCGTACTTACGATCTTGGTTTTCTTCATGAGTAAAATCTCTCCTTTGAATAGTTTTAAAGATGACGTTTAAGTCAATTCTTTACCATATTTAAAAGCAAATCACGCCGTCTGCTCAATGCGATCTCCTGCTAGACGGGCAAAACAAAGTTCTAGAAGCGCACCCGCTCATTTAAATCATAGAGCGAGACATCAGTTTGATGCTTATGGTTTTCCAAAGTGTCAATGATATCGGTAGCCACAAGTTGATTATCGTGAATCCCGATTGCAAGACCACCTTTACCTTCAAGCAACAAGCGAATTGCATAGTCGCCAAAGCGCGTTGCCAAGACACGATCCTTAGCAGTTGGACGACCGCCACGTTGAACATGACCCAAAGTAATCGCACGTGTTTCAAAGTTACTAAACTCATCCAATTTGTCTTTGAAGTCTGCAGCCGACATCACACCTTCTGCCAAAACAATCAGACCATGCTGCTTGCCATTCGCGTAGTTGCGATTTATCTTTTCTGCGATTTCCTTGATATCGTACTCACGTTCAGGAATCACAATTGCATCTGCATCTGCGGCGATTCCAGCCCAGAGTGCAATATCACCAGCACCACGACCCATAACTTCTACAACGAAAGTCCGCTGATGAGAAGTTGCAGTGTCATTGACACGGTCCAAAGCATCTAGCGCAACGTTAACTGCTGTATCAAAACCGATCGTGAAATCTGTTCCTGGAATATCATTATCGATTGTTCCGGGGACCCCGACTGAATTGAAACCATGTTGGGTCAGACGTTCTGCACCATGATAAGAGCCATCGCCACCGATTACTACTAATGCATCAATACCGAATTTCTTCAGTTGTGCAATTCCCTTTAACTGCGTTTGCTCCTGTGCAAATTCAGGAAAGCGCGCAGAATACAGCAATGTGCCTCCGCGATCAATGACCCCGTCCATTTCACTTGAATCAAGTTTACGAATATTTCCGGCAACAAGACCTGCAAAACCATAATTGATTCCGTATGCCTCAAGACCTGCCGAGATTGCAGAACGAGCAATGGCACGAATTGCTGCATTCATCCCAGAAGAATCTCCGCCACTTGTTAAAATACCTATGCGTTTCATTTCTTCACCTCAGTAAATGTTATGGAACAACACACTCTCCATGCCATATATTATCACTTTTAGCAGCGAATGTCTTGTAAAAATAAAAATTAAATTCACTTTCTCACAAAATGTTTTCAACGCTTTTCATTTTGAAAAACCACATTTTCTTTTCCAATCATGGCCCTTAACGCTGCACTTGTTTCTTCACTTTCAGCCAGCCAATACTGCCGATCTAAAACCCACTTTTTAGCCTGAGCTGTCTCATAAAGCACAACTGGTGTTTCACCATGATGCTGCAATAATAGCTCTAATAGCTGTTTTCTTTTTGTTTCAGGGAACTTAGGATCTAAGCGTAAATAAAATGTCCCTTTCACACGGCCTTTCAATTTTTTTGCAAGAGAAACTTGATTGGCAATTATTTGAATGCTCCGTGTTTCACTTTCTGTTTTACCAACAACTAAATAAACTTGATTAAGTGCTAATTCAGCAGCAATTTTGCGGAAAACGTTTGGAAAAATGGTAACTTCCACCGTTCCTGTCTGATCTTCACCAGTCACAAAAGCCATCTGATCACCTTTTTTCGTGCGAATAACCTTCATCTTTTTAAAGTAAAGCAGCAATTTACAGTTAGTCTGCGCTTTAAGCTGCGTCACTAAATCAATATTTTCTTGCACTGCCAACTGTTTATATTCTTCAACCGGGTGCGCAGATAAATATAATCCTAGATATTTTTTTTCATTTACAAGCCTTTCATCTAAAGAAAGTTCTTGAAAATTTTCATATTTAGGTGCTAAAGCAGCAAAAAGCACAGCATTATTCCCGCTCAAAGTCACATTGCTTAAAACTTTGGAAAGGTTCTGCAGTAACGTAGCCCGATTTTGTTGGAAACTATCACATGCTCCGGCAAGGATCAAAGCTTTTAAAGGTCCTTCCTTCAAGAATTTATTGTCCAGCCGCTGCAAGAAATCTTGAAAACTATGAAATCTCCCTTGCTGTCTGCGCGCATCCAGAATATGTTTAATAAAATCGCGGCGTAAGGTCTTTATATTTCCCAAACCAAATACGAGTTCTTTTCCTTTTAGTGAAAAATAGTAATTACTCTCATTCAGATCAGGACCATGAACTGGAATATGCTGCTGCCGGGCCTCTATCAGATAATTACTTGTTTTAAGACTATCACCCACAACTGTATTTAATAACGCCGCAAAAAAAGCGGCCGGAAAATGACATTTTAAATAAGCAAGCTGAAAAGCCATTTTAGAATACGCAACTGCATGTGAACGGTTAAAACCATAGTTAGCGAATTTTTCAATATAGTCATACACTTGAGCGGCCGTCTTCAGCGTGTAGCCTTTCTGCAGTGCCCCACTAATAAACCTTTTTTTCATCTGTAAAATGACGTCACCTTTTTTTTTGCTCATTGCTCTGCGCAACAGATCCGCTTGTCCAAGTGAAAAACCGCCCATGACCGAAGCCACTTGCATAACTTGTTCTTGGTAAACCAAAACACCATAAGTATTTTGCAGAATAGCTTTTAAGGATTCAGCTGGATAAATAACAGGCTCCTGACCATGTTTGCGTGCAATAAAATGATCAATGTTTTGCATTGGACCAGGCCGAAAGAGCGCATTAACAGCTGCAATATCTTCAAAAGACGTGGGATGCAACCGACGTAACACATTTCTAATTCCAGCAGATTCAAACTGAAAAACACCGGTGGTATCACCGCGTTGAAAAAGCGCTAAAGTTGCAGCATCAGCTAAAGGCAACTGCCGAATGCTGATTGCTTGCCCATATCCCTTTTTAATGAAAGACAGGGTTTGTGCCAGAATACTGAGATTGCGTAACCCCAAAAAGTCAATTTTTAAGAGCCCTATGCGCTCCACATCGTCCTTAGCAAACTGAGTTAACAGCACACCATCATTTCCGGGTTGCAGCGGGACAATTTCTGTTAAATCAGTATCGCAAAGCACTATTCCGGCTGCATGAATTGAAAAATGCCGTGGAAGTCCCTCTAATTTATAAGCTGTTTTAAAAAGCAGCAGATTTCTTTCACTTTGTTTAACATAGGTGCGCAATCGTTCCGATGAACTGTACGCCTGCCGTAAAGAAATTCCAGGTTCACGTGGAATCAGCCTACTCCATTCATTCATCTCAAATTGATTTAATCCCAGTACACGACCAACATCACGCAGAACCTGTTTGGCTCCTAATGTGCCAAAAGTAATTATCTGTGCCATATGGTGTGCTCCATATTTTTCATGCACGTATGCAATCACTTCCTGACGCCGATTATCAGGGATATCGAGATCAATATCCGGCATTTGTGCGCGTTCTTCATTTAAAAAACGTTCAAACAGTAAATGATACTGCAAAGGGTCAACATCTGTAATTGCAAGCGTATAGGAAACAAGCGAACCAGCGGCAGATCCACGTCCGGGTCCAATAATAATCTGATTACGGTGTGCAAAATTAGTGACATCCCAAACAATTAGAAAGTAATCTGCAAAACCCATTCTCTGAATAATTTGCAGTTCATGCTCTAAACGTGCGCGATAAAGCTGGGCTTGCACCGGTTCTTTTTTAACTGCAAGCCTTTTTTTCAAACCTGCAAGACACAATTGGCGCAAATATTCTGAAGCAGTAATGTGAACTGGAAGTTTAAAATGGGGCAGCCTAATCTTAGGAAATTCTAGCTTTAATTTAACTTGGTCTACAAGCTTGGTAGCATTTTCAAACACTTGTGTGCGCTCTTGTTTCTGATAAGTTAACCATAATTGCTCGCTTGGAAGCAGCCAACGTTTTCCCACAGCATTATTTGCAGACTGCAATTGTTCTCGTTCGAGTTGCGTTCCTGCTTTAATAGCTGTCAGTGTCTTAAGTTCAAACAAATCTTCTTTATCAAGATATCTGACCTGATCAAGGGCAACAGCAGTGACTTTTGCTTTATTTGCACATTGCAAAATACTTTCGAAAAGGACAGTTGACATTTGAGCATTAACGCCGATTGCAAGCTTTCCCTGTTTGCTTACTACCGTTTTCATTTCGGTTATAAATTTATGTGCGTCCTGTTGTGCTCCATCCGAAACAAGTCGCACTAATTTGCTTTGAAAAACAGGGGTAATTACGAGCAGCCCTGCAAATGAAATTGCGGCGTCGCTCAAATCAACCGTTGTTATTTTTTGTGCGAGCAACTCCTGTTTTCTTGTCGAAATTTTCATTAAATTATGATAGCCGGTTTCGTTTTCGGCTAAAAGAACCAGTGACTCATGGGGAGCCGTTTCTAGCGTTAATCCAAGAATTGGCTTGATTTTAGCAGCTTGACATTCACGATAAAAGGTCAGTGCGCCATACATGACATTAATATCTGTTAAAGCCAGTGCATCGTATCCTCTTTCTTTTGCTTTTTGAACTAAATCAGTGATTCTGATAGTTCCTTGCAAAAGGCTGTAGCTGCTGATCACTTGTAAAAAGCTCGCCAAACTCCCCACCTCCTCTATCTTTGTTATTATTATAGCAACTCTGATCAGAAAAAACATCTTTCCAATTTTCATGAAACTAATGCCAAATTAAGAAACTTGTGCTACACTACTGTTGTATTGTGAGGTGTAATTATTATGGCTAAACAATTAACGATCTTAGTTTGGGGCTTTATCTATGGAGAAGTCATTGGTTATATTAGTGCAGCCCTTTCTGGCGGAACTTTTTCTCCTTTATACAGCGGTGTTTTTTCAATGATTGTTGGTTTCGTACTTGTCAATGCCCTTGATCATTTTATTAAAGCACCTGCCAAAAAAGATCATGAGTAGTAAGTAACGCTGCTTGTTACCACTAGTAACCATGAGCCGCGTAGGGGAATTGAGACGTACTGGTGCAGAACGTCTCAATTCCCTATTTTTGTAAAAATCCATGTCTTAAAGAACAGTACATTAAAACAACGCATACACCATTCTTAAAAATGAGGTGAACACTTTGCTCTCTTGGATCGCTTTGCAACATTCCATTATCAGCGTAAAAGCACTCTAGTGAATCAGCTAAAATAAATCGAAATGCACACTTGCTAACTATAAAAACCAAGTTTGTGCTTTTCCTCACTGGAGTGTCTAACATTATGAAAATTGAATATCAAAATAATATTTCCAAAAGCTACGGCTACTCGTTTTTCAGCTTTTTTGGAATTACAAGTTTATGGGTTCTCTACCTTCAAATGAAAGGGTTGAGCTTAGTTGAAGTTGGTGTGTGCGAAAGTATCTTCCACGTTGCCAGTTTTGTCTTTGAAGTTCCAAGCGGTCTTTTGGCAGATCGCTTTTCCTACCGTTTTGTTTTAATTTGCGGCAGAGTCGCAGCAATTGTTTCAGCACTGCTGATGTTATTTGGGAATTGCTTTTTACTCTTTGCACTAGGCTTTATTTTCAGTGCACTCTCGTATAATTTGCAATCTGGAACAATTGAAGCACTTATTTATGATTCATTGACTTCAATTGCACAAACCGACCGCTATCCCAGTATAATCAGCAAAATCACTATCACGAGTGAATTTGCTGATACGGCAGGTGTGGTACTTGCTGGCTTTCTTGTTCACTGGCATTTTGGCTTAACATATGTGTTAGCAGCTATCTTTGGCTTTTTTGGCATGCTAACAGTAATCTTCTTAAAAGAACCGCCAAGTACTCACCCAAACGAGCAAGCTGTTCCAAGACCCACAGCGGCTGCAATCCTGAAAGCCGCGGCAGATACACTAAAGAAAAGTTCTCTTTTACGTAACTTGATGCTTTTTCACGCGCTCTTTAGCACGATCTGCACCCTTTATTATTTTTATTTCCAATCATTGATGGAAAAATATCATTTTCCTGGGGGGTTAATCTCAGCCTTAATGATTATCGCGGCCGTGATTAACATTTGTGGGCTGCGCTACACCCCTTTACTGCAACAACGGCTCTCAAAGAGAACTCTAATTTTTTTATTAACTAGCAGCCTTCTTTTTTTACTGCTTTTAACTTGGGTTAATCAATTACCACTGCTCTGTATCCTATTTTTATTTTCTCAATTACTGTCCTCAGTCATCGAACCCATTTTCAGCAGCTATTACAATACTCTAATCTCTTCGGCCCAAAGAGCAACTTTACTAAGTGTTGCAAGTGCGCTCTTTTCGTTGATAATGAGTGCCATTTTCCCATTGGCAGGCTGGCTACTTCAAAATAGCAGTTTCTCATTCACATTTGGGAGTTGCGGTGTCATTTTCTTGCTGATTCTCAGCCTAGTTAGCCTTAAACGTTGCATTCTTAAATAAAAAATTCTGACTAAAATTAAAGAGAGTGTGACATAAGTCGGGAAAATTTGAGTACTAACTCGAAATTACGAACATAGCGAGTACTTTGCTATGAGTAATTCGAAGTTAGACGGAAAATTTTGACTTATGGAACACGTTTATGCAGAATAACTAGAAAAAGAGTGTGACATAAGTCGGGAAAATTTGAGTGCTAACTCGAAATTACGAACATAGCGAGTACTTTGCTATGAGTAATTCGAAGTTAGACGGAGAATTTTGACTTATGGAACACGTTTATCCGGAAAAAACTAAAGGGGCTGTGACAAAAGTTAAATTTTGTCACAGCCCCTTTAGTTTTTACATAGTCACACACATACCTCTGCTTAATTTTCTTGCGTAGTAAATACTAAATTTTCCTGGACGCCCAAATCAATTGTGACAGTTGAATGCGGCATTATTTTTCCGCTAATAATCTGCTTAGCTAGCGGTGTTTCAACATGATTAGTAATGAAGCGGGCTAATGGTCGTGCTCCATAAGAAGGCTCATATCCGTTGTGTGCAATCCAATCTTGAGCTTTAGCTGATAACTTGAGCGTAATCTCCTGTTCTTCCAACCGTTTAGACAGCCGCGTAATGAATTTGGCAACAATCTGTTTAATAGCTTCCATATTAAGCGGAGTAAACATAATAATATCATCAACCCTATTCAAGAATTCGGGTTTAAAGTGAGTTTGCGCTAATTGCAGCACTTGTTGTTTAACCTCAGCTGAAATCTGCCCATTTTTAGCCTGATCCAGTAAAATACTCGATCCAAGATTAGACGTCATAATAATGATTGTATTTTTAAAGTCCACTGTACGACCCTGACCATCAGTTAACCGTCCATCGTCAAAAACCTGTAACAAGATATTGAAGACATCCGGATGCGCCTTTTCAACTTCATCAAGCAAAACAATCGTGTACGGATTACGCCGAACAGCTTCTGTTAATTGTCCACCTTCTTCATAGCCAACATACCCAGGAGCAGCACCAACCAGCCGCGAAACAGATTGTTTTTCCATATATTCACTCATGTCAATGCGCACCATATGCTTTTCCGAATCAAACAAATTTTCTGCTAAGGCTTTAGCTAACTCCGTTTTGCCGACTCCAGTTGGTCCCAAAAACATGAACGTTCCCAACGGTTGGTTTGGATCCTGCAAGCCTGCACGTGCACGCAAAACTGCATTTGCAACCGCATCAACTGCTTCATCTTGTCCTACCACACGTTGGTGCAGGCTTTGGGGCAATTGTAGCAGTTTCTCGCGTTCGCCTTGAACCAACCTAGCAACTGGGATCCCAGTCGTGCGACTAACAACTTGTGCAATCTCATTTTCAGTCACGGATTCTTCAACGAGCCAATTATCGGGCCGATCTGTCTGTTCCAACTTTTTAAGTTCTTTTTCCAGTTGCGGGATCGTAGCATGCTGTAACTTCGCAGCTTTTTCCAAATCATAATTATTTTCAGCTTCTTCTAATTCATGCTTAGCCCGATCCAATTCACCTTTTTTGTTGCTAAGTGTTTGTATATCTGCCTTTTCGTCTTCCCAACGCATTTTAAGCGTATTTGTTTTTTCGCGGGTTTCTGCCAGCTCATTTTGCAGTTCTGCCAACCTTTTTTGCGAAGCGGCATCACTTTCTTTCTTCAAAGCAGCCTCTTCAACCTCTAGCCGCATCAATTGACGTGTCGCTTGATCCAGCTCTGTCGGCATGGAGTTCATTTCAACTCTAATTGTTGCACACGCTTCATCAATCAAATCAATCGCTTTATCTGGCAAAAAACGGTCCGTAATATAACGATTTGAAAGTGTTGCCGCAGCCACAATTGCATTATCATGAATGCGCACACCATGATGAATTTCAAAACGTTCTCTGAGTCCACGCAGAATTGAAATTGTGTCTTCAACACTTGGCTCTTGCACCAATACGCGCTGAAAACGGCGCTCAAGTGCCTTGTCTTTTTCCAAATATTCGCGGTATTCATCTAGGGTGGTTGCCCCAATCAGATGCAATTCTCCCCGTGCAAGCATTGGTTTCAGTAAGTTGCCAGCATCCATGCTGCCTTCAGTCTTTCCAGCACCGACAATGTTGTGAATTTCATCAATGAAGAGAATAATCTGCCCTTCACTTTTAGTAACTTCTTTTAGAACTGCTTTTAAACGTTCTTCAAACTCGCCACGATACTTTGCGCCAGCGATCAAAGAACCCATATCCAATGAAAAGAGCTTTTTATCTTTTAAGTTATCCGGAACATCTTTGCGAACTATTCGCTGCGCCAGTCCCTCAACGATCGCTGTCTTCCCCACACCAGGTTCTCCAATTAGCACAGGATTATTTTTGGTCTTACGCGATAAAATCCGAATAACATCTCGAATTTCCTCGTCTCTGCCAATTACCGGATCCTGTTTGCCACTACGCACCTGTTTGACCAAATCAATTCCATATTTCTCAAGTGCTTTGTAATTTGCTTCTTGATTTTTTGACGTCACCCGTTCTCCTCCTCGCAAGTCTTGCACAACTTGTAGTAATTTCTTGTAAGTTAATCCATCTTTTTCAAGATAAAGTTTTAGCGGATTATATTGAAGCTTCATTAAAGCTAATGTCAAAGTGTCGAGCGCGATATATTCATCACCCAGCTTTGTTTTAACTTCAGCAGCTTTTTGCAATAACTGAACTAGATTCTGACTAAAACTTTGGCCATACGCAACTTGACCTTCAACAACCGGTACTTGGTCTAATTGCCGATCAAGTTCATGTTCCAGCTCCGGTAAAGAAACTTGCACCCGTTTGAAAAGATCTGCTCCAAACTCACCGGGTTGAATCATCACTTTAAAAAGTTGTGGAATATCAATCTCTTGTTGTTTGCGCGTCACTGCAACTTGCTGGGCTTGTGCCAAAGCCGCTTGTGCTGCGCTTGTCAGCTGATCTTCTTGCATTCTTTTCCCTCCTCAGATGCTTCCAAGCAAAAAGCGCCAGACTTAAGCTGACGACTTGGAAACACCACTCTTTATTATTTATTATAACCCGAACGTGTGTTCATGTTAATCTTTTTGCACTGTTGCGAGCTTGATAATTTCTAAAATCACATCTGTTGCTTTTTCCATTACCTGAGCTGAAACAAATTCAAAGCGCGAGTGCATATTTTCACCACCCGCAAAAATATTTGGTGTCGGTAACCCCATAAATGAGATTTTTGAACCGTCCGTACCACCGCGAACTGGGTAAATAATTGGTTTGATCCCTAAATTCTTCATTGCTTGTTGTGCGAGTTCAACCACTGTCATATCTTTTTCAATGACTTCCCGCATATTATAGTACTGATCTTTCAAGTCCAACTGTAATCGCCTTTGCCCATAAAAATTATTCATTTCGGCAACGATCTCTCGCATCAGCTGCTTCCGCGCCTCAAACTTAGCACGATCATGGTCTCTGATAATATATGTCATCAGCGCCTCATCGACGGTTCCGTCAAGTTGCAATAAGTGAAAGTAACCCTGTCTGCCATCTGTTTTTTCAGGAACTTCAGCAGCTGGCAACTTTTCATGGAAGTCAAACGCTACCTGTAAAGCATTTACCATAACTCCCTTGGCAGTTGCGGGGTGCACATTCTTCCCGCTAATTTTTAATTTAGCTTGAGCAGCATTGAAGGTTTCATATTCCAATTCACCCAACGGTCCTCCATCAACCGTATATGCTAGTTGCGCGCCAAACTCGGAAACATCGAAATGATCTGCACCAGTCCCAATTTCTTCATCAGGACCAATTCCAATCCGAATTTCTCCATGCTTGATCGCTGGATGCTGCTGTAAATACTCAACTGCAGTTATAATCTCTGCAATTCCAGCCTTATCGTCTGCCCCTAAAAGGGTATCACCTGCAGCGGTAATCAAATCATGCCCGCTGTAGTTCTTTAAATTCGGAAAATCTTTAGGGCTCAGCTCATACTTGCCCTGATCGCCGAGTCGAATTGCTGAGCGACCATCGTAGTTTGGAATAACTTGAGGTTGCACATTCTTAGCATTGAAATCAGCAGTATCCATATGGGCAATAAAGCCCAGCTTTTTAACAGTGGTCTGTGCTGCCAAATTACTAGGCAAGGTTGCAAAAACATAACCGCTTTCAGCAGCAATCCGCACATCTTGTAAACCAATTTTTTGCAATTCTGCCACTAATTCTTTGGCGAATAAAACCTGTGTCTGAGTAGAAGGAATAGTTGTTGATTTTTCATCAGAACGCGTTTCTTTTTTGGCATAGCCAATAAAGCGCGTAACCAAGTTAGGGTATTTAGTCATCATAAAAACTCCTTATAAAGTTATAATCGTCTAGATAAATTTAAACGGATCTGTGTTTAATTTGGAAGAAAAGACCTCAATCTGCCAGCCAGCTTCTGTATTCCAGGTGTTGAATTTGGCCGCCAACTGCTGCTTGCAAATCTGTTCAATATGATGTCCTGGATCAACCGCTGACAAACCACAGGCCAGTAGATCATGACCTGTATGGTAAGAAAGATCTCCCGTAACATACATTTGAGCTCCTTGTCGCTGAGCGGCTTGATAAAACTGCCCACCGCTGCCGCCTAAAACTGCCACTCTTTTGATACTTTGCTGTAAATCAGAACTGATTAAACGTAAGTGTGGCACTGCAAAAATTCGTTTACAATCCTCTGCAAATTGTTGCACGCTCATCTCACGGGGAAGATTGCCGACACGCCCCATTCCGTATTTTTCACCCATTTCTTTTAAAGTAAAAAGATCAAAAACCGGTTCTTCATATGGATGAGCCGTTCGCATTGCAGCAAGAACTCTTCTTTTTTTACTTTGCGGAAAAACGACTTCGACTTTTTCTTCGGTGACACACGCTAATTTTTCGTGTGCGCCGTACGCCGGATCTGCTTTGGCAGAGGGCACAAAGCGTCCAGTTCCCTTAACCGAAAAAGAACAATTGCGATACTCTCCAATCTGACCAGCACCTGCAGCTGCAAGCGCTCTGCGCATTTGATCTGCGGCATCACTAGGCACAAAAACAGCTAACTTGAGCAAAGGCAATTCACGAACTGGCAAAAGTGGTTTAGTCTCTAAAAGCCCTAATGCTTCAGCAAGCCAATCGTTCATTCCGCCATTTGCATTATCAAGATTAGTGTGTGCGGCATAAACTGTGATATTGTGCTTGATCAACTCCGCATACATCGCATTTTGTGGAACACTCAAATCAAAGTTTTTTAGCGGATGAAACATTGCCGGATGATGCGCAAAAATAAAATCTACATTGTTTTTAAGTGCTTCTGCTACAACTGCGGGACGCACATCAAGTGTGACCATCATTTTTTTGACTTGTGCATTGTAATCACCTAGTTGCAACCCCACTGGATCGCCTGGTTCCGCCAAGGACTGTGGCGCAAATTCCTCAAAGCGGTTAATAATATCACGCACTTTGGTCATTTAGAACACCTTCGATCTGTTTAATTTTTTGTTGCATTCTTTGTTGTTGTTCAACCGGGAATTCTTTAGCTTTTTTCAATTGTTGTAAAACACGCTTAATTTTAAAAGCTTCTGCTTGCCATTTTTTCAAAAAAGGGGCACTTTGTTCTCTGCGTAAAAAGGGACCAAATTCATAATCAAGTTCGTCCAACAGTACCTGTTCAGGCTGATACTGTGCAACGAGTATCTCATAAATATGTTGGTCTTCTTCTAAAATCTCTTCTGCTATCAGCTGATAACCGTTAGCACCTAACCAGCGCCTAAGTTGGGGTGTACCGACATTCGGCTGTAAAATCAACTTAGGATGTGCTTGCAGCTTATCCTTGCCATCTTCCAAAATTTTTTTAATCAACGGCCCTCCCATCCCACAAATTGTAATTGTGTCAATTTGATCATGGTCTTCAATTGCGGCTAGTCCATCGGCATGCCGCACCTGTACTAGTTTTGTAAGTCCTTCATTTTCAATCTCATGCAGCGTGTTAAGGTATGGTCCCTTAACAATTTCACCTGCAACAGCATACGAAATTCGTTTGTTTAAAGCCAGATATGCGGGCAGATAGGCATGATCCGATCCGATGTCCGCAAGTCGGGCAGCTTGGGGCACATATGCGGCCACTTTAAGCAAACGCTCAGACAAATGTCTTGCATCCATTTAGCACACTCCTTAGTATTCTAACCTAAAGTATAGCGAAAAATTTCAGATAAAAAAAGGGACAAGCGCAAAACAAAAGGAGCTGTGACAAAATTTAACTTTTGTCACAGCCCCTCTTTTATTCCGGATAAACGTGTTCCATAAGTCAAAATTCTCTGTCTAACTTCGAATTACTCATAGCAAAGTACTCGCTATCTTCGTAATTCCGAGTTAGCACTCAAATTTTCCCGACCTATGTCACACTCTCTTTTTGGACGCAATCATGATCAACGCATCATTTTTTAAGCTTTTGCTAACGCGTTCTTTAAATCTGCCACTAAATCGCTGGCTTCTTCAATTCCAACTGACAACCGAATCAATTCGTTCGTAATTCCATTTTTTAGCCGGATCTCTTCCGGAATTGAACCATGTGTCATGATCGCTGGAACCTCTACTAAGCTTTCAACTGAACCCAGACTTTCCGCCAGTGTAATCAATGACAAATTTTCAATGAATTTTTTAACAGATAAGCCTTGCTTAAGTTCAAATGAAAGCATTCCACCAAACCCATTCATCTGTCGTTTGACAATCTCATATCCCGGTGCCTCCGGATCACCAGGATAATAGATTTTCCCAATTCTGTCATCTGAACGCAAGAAAGAAAAAATCTCCTGTGTATTATGTTCATGCGCCTTCATTCTAACAGCCAAGGTCTTAATTCCACGTTGCAATAACCAGCTATCCTGCGGTCCTAGAATACCACCAATTGCATTTTGCAAATACCCAATCTTTTCCCCAAGTTGTTCGTTTTTAGTAACTACCAAACCAGCAACCAAATCACTATGACCCCCTAAATATTTTGAGGCACTATGTACCACAATATCAGCACCCAGGTCCAATGGTCGTTGAATGTATGGTGTCGCAAAAGTATTATCTACAATTGTTAATAATTCATTTTCGTGTGCCAGTTTGGCTAAAGCTGCGATGTCAGAGATCCGCATTAACGGGTTAGTTGGGGTTTCAAGATAAATTGCCTTGGTATTTGCTTTAACAGCCGCTTTGACAGCCGCCAGATCGCGGGTATCAACCGTCGTAAATTCTAGCCCCAGCCTTTTAAGAACACTATTGATCAACCGGAATGTCCCACCATATACATCGTTGCCAACAATAATGTGATCTCCTGTCGAAAAGAGCGTAAAAACGGTATGAATTGCAGCAGATCCTGAAGCAAAGGCAAATCCGGCGGCCCCATTTTCCAAATCGCGAATCAGCTTTTCAACTGCTTCACGTGTCGGATTCCCTGTTCTGGAGTATTCATAACGTGGACTGCCACCTAGTTCCTGTTGTGCGTAAGTAGATGTCTGATAAATGGGAACATTAACCGCACCCGTTGCCTGATCTTGACTGATACCTGCATGAATTAACTTTGTATTGAATTTCATTTTAATTTCTCCTTTTTCTCTTTAGTCGTATATTTTTTGACTGAGGTAGCGTTCACTACTGTCTGGAAAAACAGTCACGATGTTACTGTGCGGTGGCAAAACTTCTGCTAACTTTAAACTGGCTGCTAAAGCTGCCCCGCTTGAACTGCCAATCAGAAGGCCTTGTTCTTTAGCACTTCTTTTAACCCACGAAAAGGCCGCTTGGTCACTAATTGTAAAGATATGATCAACATTTTTTTTATCTAGAAAAGGAGGAATAAACTCAACCCCGATTCCTTCGGTCCGATGGGCATGTTGTGGCCCGCCATTTAAAATAGAGCCTTCCGGTTCGACAATCGCAGTTTGAATAGCTGGGGATAATTCTTTAAAGTAACGTGCCATCCCAACAAAAGTTCCTCCGCTGCCAACTCCTGCAGCAAAGCCATCAATTTGCAGCTGATTTGCGGCCATCTCACGCGCAATCTCAGGAGCAATACTATGATAATATGCATCTGGATTATCCAAGTTTTTAAATTGCATTGGTACATAACTATCAGGGGTTGCTGCCGCTAACTCTGCTACTTTTTTAATCGCACCAACAATTCCGTCTTCACTAGGTGTGTGCACTAATTGTGCACCAAGTGCTTTCATTAGGGTTTGTTTTTCTTGACTGAATTTTTCAGGAACTACTAGGATTGTTTTCAGATCATAATAACTGGCTGCAAGCGCCACCCCGATCCCTGTATTTCCGGCCGTGGGTTCGATCACGGTCATTCCTTTATGCAGTTTGTGTTCCTTGAAAGCTTGCTCGATCAGATAAAAACCCAAACGATCCTTGATACTTCCACCTGGATTATTCATTTCAAGCTTGGCAAAAATTCTTGATCCATGCGGAACTTCTATTTCTAGTTCAAGTAAGGGTGTCTTTCCGATCAGTTCTTTTACTGAATGGTATATCATTTCCATTTCCTCCTTAAAGTAACAAGAAAAAGGGCGCGAATCTGAAATAGATTCGCGCCCTGTGCGTAAAAGGTTTGTTAATGGCAGTTTTTAACTTTTGAAGTCTCTTCTAAAATGACTCCAACTCAAAACGGCCGCATCCTTTACACCAACACGCGGAATGCGACAGCTACAGCAGTTATTTGTCATTTTATTAAAAGTAAAAGCAACCATTACAAATACCTCTCTTCTTATTACTTTGAATCTTACTACCTAGTTTCATAAAAAGCAAGTTCTATTTTAAAATATCCTTTATTCAAGAAAATCTTTTAATTGTTTTGAACGTGATGGGTGTCGCAGTTTACGCAAAGCCTTTGCCTCAATTTGACGAATTCTTTCACGTGTAACCCCGAAGACTTTTCCGACTTCTTCTAATGTTCTAGTTCGGCCATCATCAAGTCCAAAGCGCAGCCGCAACACATTTTCTTCCCGATCGGTTAAAGTGTCTAAGACACTCTCAAGCTGTTCTTTCAACAGCTCATAAGCAGCATGATCGGCAGGACTGGTTGCATCCCGATCTTCAATAAAGTCGCCTAAATGCGAGTCATCTTCTTCACCAATTGGTGTCTCAAGTGAAACCGGTTCTTGGGCAATCTTTAAAATCTCACGCACCTTATCTGTCGGCATATCCATCTCGGCACCAATTTCTTCCGGCACGGGTTCTCGTCCAAGATCCTGCAGCATTTGTCGTTGAATCCTAATTAATTTATTGATCGTTTCAACCATGTGCACCGGAATACGGATAGTCCTAGCCTGATCAGCAATCGCACGTGTAATTGCCTGTCTGATCCACCAAGTAGCATAAGTTGAAAACTTGAAACCTTTACGATAATCAAATTTTTCAACAGCTTTCATCAAGCCCATGTTGCCTTCTTGAATCAAATCCAAAAAAGACATCCCACGACCAACGTACCGTTTTGCAATTGAAACAACCAAGCGCAAGTTAGCTTCTGCTAACCGCTGTTTAGCCTCTTCATCGCCTTTTTCAATTCTCAAAGCCAAAGCAACTTCTTCATCAGCAGTCAGTAAATTAACACGCCCAATCTCTTTTAGATACATCCGGACTGGATCATTAATCTTGACTCCTGCTGGAGCAGATACATCACGATCATTAGAAGCTTTTTTAGCCTCAGAAGTCGCTGCCTTTAAACTAGCAGCACTTGGTTCACCCTTTTCATCTACAACCGAAATGCCAGCATCTTCTACAGCTTGAACTAATTCATCCATCTGCTTTGCCTCTAATTCGAAAGGAACGACCATTTTCTTAGTTAAATCATTATAATTGATTTGTTTTTTTGGCTTATAATCTCTAATCAAGCTGCGTAATGCTTTAACATAAGCAGGATTTTTGGTGCCCTTGTTTAAACTTTCTTTTGCCATGGGATGGCCTCCTTATAATGATGCTGATTTTTCTGACTGCTGTTGGCGCAACAGCTCAATTAATCCAATTGTCAGTTTTGTTACAAGTTCCTCGTTATTCATTCTTTTCGCATCCGCCAACTGTTGCTTCACATCCTTAATGCGTTGTTCCAGCGGAGATTGCTGCATAATCACTCTCACGCAGTCAGAAAACTCCTCTTCGTTTTCTTCCCCAGAATAATTTTCAAGCTCTAACCCTATCAGCAGCTGCCTGAGTCCTTCATCATCCAAAAAATCTAAGAAGCGTGCAGTCTCATATTCAGGATACACATTAAAGTAACCTTCCGCAATCGTATACAGTTCTTGATAACCATCATGTACAAATGCATAGCTTGGCAGTTGCCTCAACTTCAACCGAATATTTGCACTGTGCAACAAACGATACAATAGCAAACGTTCTGCTTTTTCTACCCGTTCATATTTTTTGGGGGATGCATTACCGGCAACTGGACGGCTTGCTTGTGCTGGTTTCACTAGTGCTTTACTATTACCGCTTTTGCGCATAAAATCGTTTAACTGCGCAGCTAAACTGTCCTTATCAACTCCAAAGCGCTTCGCTAATTGATTAAGGTATAAGTCTCGCTCAATTGGTGAAGTAACCCCTGCTAATTGCTTCAAAACATCAGCAATATAAGCAAGTTGGTCATCCTCATTGGCTAGATTGCGCCCTTGTTCATAGTAATGCAAGTAAAAGGCAAGTCCAGTCTCATGTGTGTTCTGTGCAAGTTCCTTAAAAGCAGCTTCACCATACTTACGAACATACTCATCAGGATCAAGCGCCTCAGGCATCCGGATTACACCAAGTGTCATTTTAGTAAGCGGTTCTAGTAACGAGAGTGCGCGCGCAGTTGCGGTCTGCCCAGGAGAGTCTCCATCATAACACAAGTACATTTTGGACGTTGTTCTTTCCAACAAATAAATTTGTTCATTTGTTAGACTTGTCCCCATGGAAGCTACTCCATTTTTGATCCCCGCGCGATAGGCTGCCAGCACATCCATAAAACCTTCGAATAAAATTACAAATTGTTTCTGCCTGATTTCTGTTTTAGCTTTGTCAAAATTAAATAAGACTTTGCGTTTGTTGAAAATCGCGGTTTCTGGGCTATTAAGATACTTGGGCTGTTTCTGATTCTGCGCTAGCGAACGTCCAGAAAAAGCAACGGTTTTGCCTTGCACATCTCTAATTGGAAATAATACTCTTCCCCGAAAGCGCCCCCGCAGATCGCCCGTCGCCGTTTCACTAAAAAGGCCAGATTTGCGCAGCAGTTCCTGCTTGACCTTCTTCTCCTGAAAAAAGGGTAACAGAAGTTCTTTTTGCGGTGCAAAACCGAGCTTGAATTCCGTAATCATGTCATCACTAAGGCCACGTTTGTGCAAGTATTGGAGCGCCTCTTCACCCATCGCTGTATTAATAAGAATGTGGTGAAAAAGTTCTGTTGCATCAGCATAAAGCTGCTTTAACTGCGTTGTTTCCGAGGATTCACTGTCAACTGCACCATTTTGTGACTGTAACACATCCGCATCAAGCTGAATATTCCCGAGCTCTGCAACCCGCAACACCGCATCGGGAAAACTCAGATTTTCAATCTCCATGATGAATTTAAAAACATTTCCACCACGGTGACAGGAAAAACAGTGAAAAATTTGCTTTTGTTCAGTAACAGAAAAAGAAGGTGTCTTTTCTTCGTGAAACGGACATAAACCAAAAAAATTCTTCCCTGATTTGCTCAGTTGAACATATTGGCTTACGATATCAACAATATTGACACCTGTTCTGACTTTTTCAATTACCTCTTCAGGTATTCTGCGGCTCAAAAGATCACCCCGCTTAATTTCCAAAAATGTTTCAAGGACATAAAAGCCGCACAGCTAGTGCGACTTTCAAAAATACAATCATTATTAATTATACAATATCACCTAGGAAAAGCAAACAATTGCTTTGGGAGAAACTGATTTAACGCTCTACTTGACGTTCAGCTTAGTCAGATCGCCGAATGGTGCGGTCAGATCAGCAATTTTAACTAACTGTGCTAAGCGATTATTACGTACCGCTTCATCCTTTGCCATCACCATAGTTTCTTCAAAGTACTCCGCAATCACAGGCTGCAAGGTTTTCAATAAGACATAGCGTTCCTCACTTGTTTTTCCTTTGCTGTCTGCAGCCACACTCTCTACCGCAGCGTATAGTTTAGTTTCTGAATCATTTTCAAATAACTTTTTATTGATAATTTTCAAATTAGCAGGTGAAACTTTTTTTGCCAAACGTAAAACACGTGTTAAAGCTTCGATTGTCTCTTTAAAATCAACCTCGACCTTATGCTTTTGCAGCACTGCTGCCGCTGCCATAATCGCGACAAACGAATTTTTTGTAAGGGCTGTGACAGTCTCGACAACATCATAATCGAATTGCTCACTGCTTAAAAGCTTCTTAATCCGTTCAACAATAAATACCTCGACTTCTGCTTTATTATTTTGCGGGGCGATCTTCGCGTATAAGCTAGGAGCCTCCTCATAGTTACGGGTCACAAGCGCCGTTAGATCAACAGCAGAAAGCTGCCATTTGCGTGCTAACAAAATTCTAACAATCCCTGTTGCTTGCCGTCTTAGTGCATAAGGATCATTTGAACCTGTTGGTACCATTCCAGCAGCAAAGAAGTCCATAATACTATCTAATTTATCCGCTAATGCCAAAACTGCACCGACAACTGTTTGTGGTAACTCACCCTCTGCAGAAATCGGCAGGTAATGTTCCCGAATTGCCGTTGCAACAGCTGGTTTCTCTCCTTGGAGCAATGCATACTTTTCACCCATGACTCCTTGGAGTTCAGAAAACTCACCAACCATGCCTGTTACCAGATCAAATTTATAGATCTGAGCTGCCCGTAAAAGAGCAGTATTTTCGGTCGGAGATAATCCTAAAATTTTACCAAGTTGCTGTGCCAACAAATGAACCCGCGCCATTTTTTCAGAGACTGTGCCGATTTTATCATGCAGCATTACTCTTTTAAGGCGTTCCACAAACTCTGCAATTGTATGTTTCTGATCTTCATGGTAAAAGAATGCCGCATCCTCTAAACGAGCAGTCAGCACCTTTTCATTTCCAGCAACCACTTTTTCAAGATATTCGCGATTACCGTTACGCACTGATACAAAGTTAGGCAGTAACTTGTCATTTTGATCCAAAACATAAAAGAAACGTTGGTGATCTTTCATCGAAGTAATAAGAACCTCGTCTGGAATTTCTAAGTATTTAGCAGCAAAATGTCCTGCAAAAACAGTTGGATATTCCACTAAGTTGTTAACTTCCTCTAATAGTTCAGGCTCAATGACAATTTTCCAAGCATTTTTTTGCGCCAGTTCTGTGAGTTGCTGTGTAATCATTTGTTTGCGCTGTGCAGCATCTGCAATTACATACTCCGCTTCTAGAGCCTGAGGATAAGCAGCTGCATTTTCTAAGCTGACTGTTTTCCCAAGAAAGCGATGTCCCTGTGAAAGCCGATCCGTCTTAACATCCAGAATCTGAAATGGCACAACTGTGTCATCCAGTAATGCAACTAGCCAGCGTAATGGTCTGACATACTTAAAATCATTATTTCCCCACCGCATCATTGTTGGGAAGGTCATTGACGCAACCACTTGCTGAAGCCCTTGGAGGACTGTTGCGGCACTTTTTCCGGGAATGAATTTTTTCACGTAGGCATATTCGGTCCCCTTAAGCTCTTTAAAAAAGATTTGCTCTGGTGAACTTTTTTGTCCTCGTGAAAATCCAATTGCAGCTTTCGACCAATTACCATCCTTATCCAAAGCAATCTTTTTAGCCGGACCTTTGGCTTCTTCTTCAAGATCAGCTTGCTTGTCTGCCAAGTTCTCAATCTTGACCGCCAAACGCCGTGGAGTTGAAAAAGAAACAAGTTTGCCAAAGGGGAGCCGCTCTTCTTTTAAAAACGCAGCTACTCGTTGGACAAGCTGTGCTGCACTTGGTGTGACTACATGTGCTGGAATTTCTTCCAAACCAATTTCAAGCAAAAATGTATGACTCATCCTCATTTATCCTCCTTCAGCAATGCTGCCCGCACTTTTTCATCTTTGATTAACGGGAAACCTAATTTCTTTCTTTCTGCCACAAAAGCCTTGGCAATGGACTTCGCTAGATTGCGAATGCGTGCTAAGTAACCTGCTCTTTCTGTCACTGAAACAGCACCGCGTGCATCAAGCAAGTTAAATGTATGACTACATTTTAGTACATAGTCGTAAGCCGGATGAACTAAGCCATTTTTAATCTGTTTTTTGGCTTCCGTCTCAAAAGTATCAAAAAGTTTAAACAGCATTTCCTGATTACTTTCTTCAAATGAATATTTGGAATGTTCATATTCCGGTTCACCAAAGATATCACCATATTTAACTCCATCAGCCCACTCAAGTTCAAAGACTGAATTAACATTTTGAATATAAGACGAAAGTCGTTCAAGGCCATATGTAACTTCGGCCGCAACGGGACGCACTTCCAGCCCCCCAACTTGTTGGAAATATGTGAATTGGGTTATTTCCATGCCATCAAGCCAAACTTCCCAACCAACACCGGCGCATCCCATTGAAGGATTTTCCCAATTATCCTCAACAAACCGAATGTCATGTTCTTTGGGATCAATGCCTAATGCACGCAGACTGTCGAGATACAACTCCTGAATATTTTCTGGTGATGGTTTCATAATTACTTGGAACTGATGATGTTGATACAGACGATTAGGGTTTTCACCATATCGCCCGTCAGCAGGACGCCGTGATGGTTCCACATACGCTGCACTCCATGGTTCTGGTCCAATTGCACGCAAGAATGTATATGGACTCATCGTCCCTGCTCCTTTTTCAGTATCATATGACTGCATCAGCATACAGCCTTGTTTTGCCCAAAATTGCTGCAGAGTTAAAATAATGTCCTGCAAAGTCATTGTTTTAGCCATGTTACCCCTCCTCAAATTTTGATCGCAGCGATCTTAAAAAGCTGGAAGCATAAAAAAACCTATGCAACCACATTTAAGGTCACATAGGGACGATTCGATCTAATCGCGGTTCCACCCTACTTCTAGCACTAAAGCTAGCAACTTAATTAATTACGGCTCCAAAAACGCCAACAATAAAACAACCTACCCGCTTGCACCAATCCGAGTTCGCTATTCAAGTCATTGTATTGCCCTTTTTTATCATTGCCTTCATATTCAAAGACTAGGATAGTTGACAAACAACTATTTGTCAATCCCTGGACGCAACTTCAAAATATTTTGATTTTGCTTTAACATCTCATCCAAAAAGTGTTTAGGCTTCAAGCTGACCCCAACATCATTGTTATAAATTTGATCTAGCGTATCACGCAGCTTCACCTTAGTTTCTTCCTTAAGGTTAATCGAACGCAAGCGTAAAAGATCCACGCGGGCTAAGAAGCGCATAAAATAAACCGTCCGCTGATCCAAATGCATCCGATTACGATCAACTGACCAGTGGTGCTGACAAAGCAAGCCCCCGTAACTCTCTGAAAAATCGAATGTACCGCTTTGACGACCGCAGATGACACACCCTTTTAGATTCGGTTTAACGCCAAAGTTCTCAAGCAACTGAAGTTCAACAATATTGGTCACAATTCCAGCATCAAGTCCATGATCAATTGCAGCTAAAGCCGCCACAATCCGCGGATACCAAATTCCAAGTGGGCGTGCATCTCCAAAGGCTGCAGCCACTAATCCTAGAATATAGGTTGCATAAGCATTCAATAAAATATCTTGGCAAATCTGCTGGTACTGCGCAACATCTTTAACCGCATCAATAAAAGACAAGCCGTCGTCGTTAATTGTTCCCGTATAAGAAGCAGTGGTAAAGGGCAAAATAGCTGCCCCCAGCTTGAAACCACGTTTACGCGCCCCACGGACAAAAAACATTTTAAAGCCATAGTGGTCAGTTAAGATCTTAACCAGCATATCCCGTTCGCGATAATCGCGCCTGAACATGACAATTCCTTCAAATTCAGCCATTCTAGTCGTTCCCAAGCTGACCACCTCCCGTCATGCTTTTTAATAATCGTCTTGCTTGTAACCAAAAGCCTGCAGATCAGCTTTTTTATCCCGCCAATTTTCTTGAACTTTGACCCAAAGTTCAAGATAGACACGGTCACCCAAAAGATGTTCGATCTCTTTTCTAGCTCGAGTTCCGATCAGTTTGAGCATTTTACCGCCCTTTCCGATTAAGATTCCCTTTTGCGAGCCGCGCTCAACGATAATTGTTGCTTGTACGAGTACTTTTTCTTCATCTTCACGATGAATTCTATCGACAATTACAGCCACAGAATGCGGTACTTCTTCGCGTGTTACCTTGAGCACCTGTTCTCTAACCAATTCTCCTGCAATAAAACGTTCTGGATGATCCGTAATCTGATCATCCGGATAAAATTGCGGTCCGGCTGGCAACTGTTTTCCAAGTGTCGCTACCAATTCTTCACAATTATTTCCTTTGAGAGCTGAAATTGGGAAAACTTCTTTAAAAGCTAATTCATTGCGATAAGAATCAACAATTGCCAATAAGTCATCAGGATGAACCTGATCAATTTTGTTAATGACCAAGAAGATAGGCTGTTTTACCTGTTTTAGACGCTCAATAATGAATTGATCGCCTTTGCCTTTTTTTTCAGTAGCATTAACCATAAAAATTACACAATCAACTTCATTTAAAGTGGATAAAGCAGACTGCACCATAAAATCACCTAGACGACTATGCGGCTTATGAATCCCTGGAGTGTCTATAAAAACAATTTGAGTTGTAGCAGTTGTATAGATTCCTTGAATCTTGTTTCGCGTGGTCTGTGCCTTATCACTCATGATGGCAATCTTTTCGCCGATTACTTGATTCAAAAATGTCGATTTCCCGACATTTGGTCTCCCGATGATTGCAACAAAACCGGAATGTGCTTTGCTTTCCATTAATAAACCTCTCTTCGTATATTAAAACAACGCCAATAAGTGCGGAATGAAAATAACCGCGCCGCTAATTGCCGCAAAAACCGCTGTCACAAAAACCGCACCGGATGCAATATCCTTAGCTTTTTTTGCCAATGGATCACGTTTACATTCTGTAATCAAATCCACGACGTTCTCCAAGACTGTATTCCAAAGTTCACTTACCAATACCAAAGTGACGCAAAGCCCCAGCCAAAGCCACTCAAATAAGCCAAGCTGTAGGAGCCACGCAAGCAAAAAAACTGCAATTGCAGCAAAGGAATGAAACCTCAGATTCCGTTCTTCTTTCCAAGCCGTCAACAACCCAGCAGAAGCGTGACAAAAAGATTGCCAAAAATGGCGATGTTTCCATTTATTCTTTTTATTTTTTAAGTCCATAAGCATCTAAAATCTTTCGTTGTAATCCAAACATAACTTCCTCATCTTCTTTGCGCATATGATCATAGCCATTCAGATGCAAAAAACCATGCACGACTAGGAAACCTAGTTCCCGCTCTTCAGAGTGCCCAAGATAAGCAGCCTGTTCCTTAACCTTGTCCACTGACACCATAATATCACCAATATTTTTAGGAACATCAAATTCAGCATCATCTGGAAGAATGATTGGAGTGTCATCATCACTTTCTTCTTCAATCGCAAAACTAATCACATCAGTTGGTTTATCAACTCCACGGTACTTTTTGTTGATTTGATGGATCTTCTCATTATCCATTAATGTGACAGACATCTCAGTGTCGGCCGGTAGATCAATGTATGCGCCCGCAAAATCTAATACTTTTTGCACCAATTCAAGTCTTGCTTGCGACACCTTTTTGGTATCATCAAAAATTTCTAAATCCACTACACTCGTCCTTCTTCTTTACTTTGATTTGCATAAGCTTCAATGATCTCCGCAACAACTGGATGACGGACTACGTCAGCAGCATCGAAGTTAACAAACGCAATATGGGGGCGCCCTTGTAAAACTCTTTGTGCATCAATCAGGCCGCTTTGGCTATGACCGCGGGGCAGGTCGATTTGTGTCTGATCACCATTCACAACCATCTTCGAACCAAAACCAAGACGGGTTAAAAACATCTTCATCTGCGCCCGGGTAGTATTTTGGGCCTCATCCAAAATTACAAAGGCGTTTTCTAAAGTCCGTCCCCGCATATAAGCAAGTGGAGCAATCTCAATAACGCCACGATCAAGCAGTCTTTCCGTGTGCTCTTTACCTAAGATTGCATGCAAAGCATCATAGATAGGGCGTAAATACGGATCAACTTTTTCTTTGAGATCGCCCGGCAAAAAGCCCAAAGATTCACCTGCTTCAACCGCGGGACGCGTTAAAATAACACGTTCTACTTGATTCTTCTTCAGCGCTGAGATTGCCATTACAACGGCTAGAAATGTTTTCCCAGTACCCGCAGGTCCAATCCCGAAGATTAAGTCATTGTTTCTAATAGCTTGAACATACTGACGCTGGCCAAAGCTCTTAACCCGAATTGGCCGCTTCTTTTGATCTTTTAAAAGTACATCGGTGTAAAGATCACGGAAATACGTTAAGGTCCCACGTTCAGCCATCTTAATTGCTGAAAGGACATCTGCATTTCCAAGGGTTACGCCTTGTCCCAAGACGGCTGCAAGCTGCTGCAAAACTGCCAGCGTACGGTCAACAGCGGCTGCTTCACCCTTAATTTTTATTTGGTCACCAAAAGGACTGATAATAACATTTTCATTTTCTTCAAGCAGTTTAACATACTTATCATGTGTCCCCAACAAAGCAGCACTTTGTTGTGAATCCTCTATTTTAAACTCTTTTTCAACTAATTGTTTTTCAGCCAATCCGCATAGACTCCCTCAATTAAGCATTATATGCAATATCATAGCATAAAAAAAGCTGAAACAAAACCCGTAGGATTCCATTTCAGCTTGGATTCAACTAAAACCAGTTGAATACTATTAATTACTAACCTAATAACGACTTAACCGCCGCATTTACCAGCTTGCCATCAGCACGCCCTTTAACTTTAGGCATCACTGCGCCCATCACTTTACCAAAATCAGCTTTTGAGGAAGCATTAACCTGTTTGATTGTTTCTGCAACAATCTCATGGACCTCTGCTTCACTTAATTGCTGTGGCAGGTAACGCTCGACAACTTTAATTTCTTTTTCAAGACCAGAAACCAAGTCGGCACGCTGCGCCTTTGAAAACTCTGCTAAAGAATCTTTTCGCTGTTTCAATTCACGAGATAACACACTGATTTCTTCATCAGAAGTCAATGGTTGACCAGTTTTGATCTGCTCGTTCATTACGGCTGCTTTTAACATCCGCACAGTACTCAAAGTCTCTTTATCGTGAGCCTTCATCGCAGTTTTCAAATCATTATTTAATGAATCAAGTAAGCTCATCAGTTCTATCCTCCTTAGGAATTAGAAACGACGCTTATTTTTACGCTTTCTTGCTGCTTCAGATTTTTTCTTGCGTTTCACACTAGGCTTCTCATAGAACTCACGTTTCCGGTATTCTTGTAAAGTACCAGTTTTTGAAACGGAACGTTTGAAGCGACGAAGAGCATCATCAAGAGATTCGTTTTTACGAACGACTGTCTTTGACATTTTGTTTCCCTCCCTCCGAGCTTAAAATGTAACCGTTATATTCTGCATAAATACACAAACTTTTAACAGTTCTTAACTATTATACATAAACCTTTATAGCACGTCAATAACACATCGGCAACAAATCAATAATTTAATTGTTCTTAAGCTCTAACACCCTTTTCTTAAATTATTCCTGTATACTAAAGGAGTTCAAAAACTATTCAGCAACTGGAGGAAAAAAGATGGATGTGAAGAAAAAAATGGCTGTTTTCATCATTTCTGATTCAATTGGTGAAACAGCGTATAATTTAGCAACGGCCGCAACAGTTCAGTTTCCAGATGTCGAATTTGACTATCAGCGCTTTCCCCTAACCAAGACGACCTCTTTGCTTGCAGGAATTTTAGAACAGGCAAAGCGCGCAGATGCTTTTATTGTGCATACTCTCGTTGGAAAGGGACTTGCCGCCTATGTTAACGAGTTTTGCGCCGAAAATCAGCTTTGCGTCCTTGACGGCATGTCAAAGCTCATTCAGACAATCAGCAGCAAGACTGGCACAACACCTCTTCTCCAAGCAGGCCGCAACCACAAATTAAACAAAACATACTTTAGTCGGATTGAGGCACTTGAATTTGCTGTTACTTACGATGATGGTAAAGATCCGACTGGTTTTCTAAAAGCAGATATTGTTCTTTTAGGAGTCTCACGCACCTCAAAGACTCCACTTTCTTTGTATTTAGCAAATAAAAATTACAAAGTTGCCAATTTGCCGCTGGTTCCTCAGACAAGAATCCCAGAAGAGTTATGGCAGGTGGATCCCAAAAAAATCTTTGGTTTGACTAATGATCCGCAAGTATTGAACAATATTCGCCGTGAACGACTGGTCACATACGGCCTTAACCCTGAAACAAATTATTCAAATCTAAACAATATCGAAGCTGAATTAGCGTTTGCAGAAAAACTTTACCACAAAATTGGCTGCCTTGTAATTAATGTTTCAAATAAATCAATCGAAGAAACTGCTACCTTAATTACCGAAAGTTTGCCGCTTAATCACTGATTGAAGCTATTCACTCGTAAACAAGGCAAGTACCTCTTCTTGTGGAATACCTGCAAAATAATTATCTAAGTGCTGTTCTTCTAGAACAGCACTTAGTTGTGCATGCTTAAAAGGCAAGCCCTTTAATTTGGCCTGTAAGTCACTCACTGGCTGTGTCCCGAAGAAGTCACCATAAATTGTAACTTCCTGGATTAATCCTTTTTCAACTAAGAAGCGCACGTCAATCGTGCCATTTTTAAAATGTTTCCTCTTCTTAACCGTAAATTGTGGGGAATTGCCATAAACCCAGTCCCAATTAGCATAATACTTTGCCACCAACTGCTCAATCTGCGCTTCATCTTCACTATCTAAATGATACTCAGACTGCCGCATCGCTTGCAAAGAATCTGCTTTGAGAATCTTCAAAATTAGCGCATCCCGGAAGTCTGCTGTTGTGATTCCTTGATATTGTTTATCTAAATAAGGCATCAAGTTGGTTACGCGGCTACGCACAGACTTGATGCCTTTTGAAGCAATTTTGTCTGCCGGGACGTTCAATGCTTTAGTAACTTCGGCAAGATCAACATTAAACATGAGGGTTCCATGACAGAATGTCTTTCCGCCTTTAGTATACATTGCATTGCCAGAAAATTTTTTGCCCGCAATCACAATGTCATTTCGACCTGTAACCGCAGCTCCAGTTGCCCCCATTGCATGTAAAGCTGTTACGACTGGTGCAACCAATTGCTTAAAATCGCCAAAAAGACGCCGATCAGCTGGAACAACAAAACTAAATGAAAGATTCCCTAAGTCATCATACATCGCCCCGCCGCCTGAAAGTCTGCGTGTTACAACAATCTGATGTTTTCGACAATATGCTTCATTAATTTCCTCAAATGTATTCTGATTCCGACCGACAATGATACAGGGCTTTTGAATATAAAAAAGCATAAAAGGCAGTTCAATCTTATTGCTTTGCATTAAGTACTGCTCAGTTGCCAAATTTCGTCTAATATCTGTTGTAGGCATCACTACATACCGCATTTTCATCGCTCCTTACTTTTTAGCTGATCTTTGTTAACCTCTGTATTATAACGCTTTCACTTAAAATACGACAATCAAAAAAGCGGCCCGCTACTGACCAAGGTCAACGCAAGTCGCTTAGCTTAAAAAGGTTATTTACTTTAACTATGGAACACTTCACTAACTTTAAACTACTTTGCCATTTATCTATTCAATTAGGTTAAAGGCGCGCATTAATTACCGGGCTGTATTTATAATTTGCCGGCTTGTGCCAATACCTTTTTTTGCATTTCCGGGTCAAATGTTTGTGTTTTAAGCATCTCAATTTCAAAAGCATACGGCGGATACTTATGATTTTTGTCTGGTCCAACATAAGGAGTCTCCATGATTTTGGGTAACTCTGCGAGTTGTGGATGGTGCACAATGTAGTTCAAAGTGGAAAAGCCGATCGTGCCAAAGCCAAGATTTTCATGCCGATCTTTATGCGCACCACGCTCATTCTTTGAATCATTGACATGGACGACTTTCAAACGGTCCAATCCAATGATATGGTCAAACTCATTCAAAACACCATCAAAGTCATCCTTTACATTGTATCCTGCATCATTTGTATGGCAAGTGTCGAAAGTAACTGACAGCTTTTCATTGTAGGTAACTCCAGCAATAATTTGTGCTAATTCTTCAAATGTTTTCCCAACTTCGGTTCCCTTCCCAGCCATTGTTTCAATTGCAATTTGCAAATCTTGTTCTGGGGTAAGCACTTCATTCAAGCCCTTAATAATATTGGCAATTGCTGCGGGAGCGCCGGCACCCACATGTGCTCCTGGATGAAATGTCATCTGTTTTGCACCCAATGCTTCAGCTCGCTCAATTTCATCGTGCAAAAACGAAACTGCAAAAGTGAAATTTTCAGGTTTTTTAGTATTTCCAAGGTTAATAATATATGGAGCATGAATCACAATATTGCTAAGACCATGTTGTTGCATAAACTCTTTACCTGCTGGAATATTCATTTCAGCAATCGGCTTTCTGCGCGTATTTTGTGGCGCGCCTGTATAGATCATAAAAGTAGTGGCATGATAGGCAGCCGCTTCTTGGGCAGAGCCCAAAAACATCTCTTTGCCCTTCATCCCTACATGTGAACCTAATAACATATGTAAAGCCTCCTTGATTTTTTAAATTAGTGGAAATAATTTAAGGTTCTGGTTCATAAAAGCGGCCCATAATCTGGACATTTTCCGCAATACTAACAAACGCATACGGATCGGATTCTTCCATTGCAGCTTTGAGATCATGCTGCTCATAGCGTGAAATAACGGTAAATAGAATTGTTTTTTTATCATGCCGATATGCGCCTTCTGCACCGTGAACAATTGTAATTCCGCGCCGCATATGGCTTTGAATACAGTCAACCACACTTCTCGGCTTGTTTGTGACAATCATGACCTGCATTTTTTGTTGGCGTGTGTACACCATATCCATGACACGTGCATTGACAATCAGACCCAGAGCAGAATAAAAAGCATACGGCCACCCGTAAACAGCGCCCGCTGCTAACACAATAAAGGCATTAAAACACATATTGATGGTCCCGATACTTTTGCCAGTCTTTTTGCGCAGCGTCAACCCGATGATATCCAAGCCGCCAGTTGAAATTCCATTTTTCAATGCCAAACCAGTTCCAAAACCATTGATTGCGGCACCAAAAATTGCACAAATAATCGGATCAGTTGTCAATGTAATGGGCTTCAATAATTTAATCATTATACTCGAAAAGACAACTGCTAAAAAAGTAAATAAAGTGAAACGATGCCCAATTTGGAGCCATGCCAGCAAAAAAAGCGGAATGTTTAACATAAATAAAAGCAGCGCAGTCGATGGGTGAAACAAACCCTGATTTCTCGTAAGTGTCTCTAATAACTGCGCCAAACCGGTGATTCCGGAAGAATAAATCTTACCTGGTGTCCAAAAAAAATTCATCGCGATTGAAACAAGAATGCCATAAATAAAAGCTGTTGATGCACGAGCCACATACTGGTGTCTTTTCCAAATTCGCTGAAGTTCATCCATAAGGTGTTCTCCTTCTTCTCTTCTTAATGCCTAATTATTTTTGCCCTTTTCCCCCCAATATTTTTGTTTGAAGTGTTCCCGGCCGCCTTCTTCAAGAGCAAAGCGCGCCGGATTTTTTTTATAGAATTCCTGATGGTAATCCTCTGCTTCATAAAAAGGTTGTGCATCTTCAATCTGGGTCACAATTGGAGCTGTAAAACGTCCGCTCGCAGCAAGTGCTTGCTTAGAAGCTTCCGCAATTTTCTTTTGCTCATCACTATTGGTAAAGATCACCGGGCGATAGCTGTCCCCACGATCTTGAAATTGTCCCATTGCATCTGTTGGATCAGTTTGCTGCCAATAAATTTCTACTAGCTGCGCATAAGAAATCAGTGTAGGGTCAAACGTGATCTTAACGGCTTCTGTATGCCCAGTTGTATGGGCACAAACTTCCTCATAAGTCGGATTTGGAACATGTCCACCGGTATATCCAGATACTACTTTTAAAATGCCTGGTTGTTGATCAAACGGTTTAACCATGCACCAAAAACAGCCACCTGCAAAAATTGCAGTCTCTTTTTTCTCACTCATTTATTTTCCTCCCAGCTCAAGTTCATGTATAAGATAACTTAAAAATATTTTTTCAGCAAGAGACTTGGTTTGAAAACATGTCATAAATTGCTTTTACCGAATATTGTAGCATGCTTTTCGATTCTAACAGCAGTCCACACAAGTCTTTGTTTGAGTACATTCCTCGCTATCTGAAATCAAAAAAGGGACCGCATCAAATCTAGTTTTTGATCCAGCCCCTCTTTTGATTTTTTAAACCGACTTTAGACATTACAGTTTCCAAGTAACAAACTTAGTCCCACAAAAATTAGTCGTCAAAAACCCGGATGGTACCACGTGCTTACCTGCTAATGCTTGCAGTTAAATACCACCCGAGCATAGACATAGTTGTCTTTAAACTAAAACTTGTTGGTCTACTCTTCTTCAGTAGTTTCCAAATGAAGTTCATCAAGTTGTTTTTGAGCAACAGTGCTAGGCGCATTTGTTAATGGCTCAGATGCCTTTGAGTTCTTAGGAAATGCAATTACTTCACGGATATTATCCTTGTGGGTCAGCAACATTGCAAAACGATCAAGCCCAATTGCCAGCCCGCCATGTGGTGGAAAGCCATAATCAAGCGCATCAATAAAGAAACCAAATTGCTGTTCTGCTTTTTCTTTGGTAAAGCCCAACGCCTTGAACATCTTTTCTTGCACTGAGCGCTGATGAATTCGGATTGAACCCCCACCTAATTCATACCCATTCAAAACGATATCGTAACTTTGAGCGTGTGCTTTATGTGGATCAGTATCCAGCAACTGAACATCTTCTTCATTTGGCATTGTGAAGGGATGGTGCGCTGCAATATACCGATGGAACTCCTCACTATATTCAAATAATGGCCAATCAACCACCCATAAGAAAGCAAATTTGGCTTCATCAATCATCCCTTGTTCCTTGGCAATACTTGTACGCAAATATCCTAAAGAATCAGCGACTACTTTGCGTGTATCAGCAGCAAAGAGGATCAGATCACCGGTATGAGCACCTGCAGCCTGCTTAACCTGGTCAGCGCTGTCTTTGAAGAACTTGGCAATTGGACCTGAGAAACCGTCAGCTGTTACTTTTAACCATGCCAGTCCTTTTGCCCCAAAGCGCTTCAAATATTCCTGCTTTGCATCAATTTCTTTGCGTGAATATTTATCTGCCCCTTGTGGCACAGTAATTGCCTTGACTTGACCGCCATTTTGCAGAACATTTTGGAAAACTTTAAAATCAACATCCTTAACTGCTGCTGCCATATCAATCAATTCCATCCCAAAACGAATGTCAGGTTTGTCGGAACCGAAACGATCCATGGCCTCATTCCAAGTGATGCGCTGCAGTGGCAATTCAATGTCAATATCCAAAACATCCTTCATCACCCGTTTAAGCAAACCTTCCGTAAGATCTTGAATTTCTGCTGCTGTTAAAAATGACGTCTCTAAATCAACTTGCGTAAATTCTGGTTGGCGATCACCACGCAAATCCTCATCACGGAAGCACCGTGCAATTTGGTAGTAGCGATCAAATCCAGCTCCCATCAAAAGCTGTTTGAAAAGTTGCGGCGATTGGGGTAAAGCATAGAAATGGCCAGGATAAACACGTGAAGGCACCAGATAATCGCGCGCACCTTCAGGCGTTGATTTTGTCAAATATGGGGTTTCAATATCAATAAATTGCTCTTCTTCTAAATATTTATGGATAGAAGTCGTGATTTTACTACGTAGGATCAACGACTGTTGCATCTCTGGACGCCGCAAATCCAAGTAACGGTACTTAAGGCGTAAATCATCTGAGACATTAATCCCGTCTTCAATATAAAATGGAGGAGTCTTTGCTTTGTTCAGTAAATGAACTTCATGAATTTCAACTTCGATTTTCCCCGTCTTCATATTGGGATTATTTGCCCCTTCACCACGCGGAACAACCTTTCCTCGCGCCTCAATTACATACTCACTGCGCAAATCATCGGCGATTTTCAGTGCTTCTTCATTGAATTCATGGCTGAATACTAACTGTACAATTCCCTCGCGGTCACGCAGATCAATAAAAATCAAATTGCCTAGATCGCGGCGCTTTTGAACCCAGCCTTTTAAACAGATTTCCTGTCCTAGATACGTTTCATCTACTAATCCACAATAAGTTGTTCTTTCCATTTTTTGCCTGTTCTCCTTCTTAATTTATGCACGTAGCTGTTTAATTAGCTCTGCGAATTTTGTATAAACAGCACCAAGAGGTACCTTGATTTCCTTTCCGCTTTCCATTTCCTTTAGATTTACTTCTTTTTGTGCTAACTCTTCTTCACCTAAAGTCAATGTAAAGTGCGCACCTAAACGACTGGCTGCTTTGAATTGTCCCTTAGGCTTGCGTTTTAAATAATCTCGCTCAGCATTAAATCCAGCAGTACGCAAACTTTGAACCAATTTGAGGGTTTCAACATTGGTTGCTGCACCGATTCCAACCACATAAACATCTAGTTCATTATTAAGTGGCAGTTGAATGCCTTCAGCTTCGAGTATCAATAAAAGACGTTCAACGCCCAGCCCAAATCCAATTCCAGGTGTCTCAGGCCCCCCAAGTTGTTCAACAAGCCCGTTATACCGGCCACCTGCACAAACAGTCGTCCATTTGCCACCAAAAGCTTTTGAGTTGCTCATTAATTCAAAGATAGTGTGGTTATAGTAATCTAGTCCACGTACCATACTAGTGTCAACCTCAAATGGAATCTCTAAAGCTGTCAGCAGTTCTTTAACACCCTCAAAATGTGCCTGTGCTTCAGGGGTCAAGTAATCAAGAATCCGTGGTGCTTTCGCTACAATTTCTTGATCCTGCTGATCTTTGCTGTCAAGAACACGCAACGGATTTTTATGCAGTCGTTCTTGGGAATCAGCGCTCAATTGTGCTGTCAGCGGCTCAAGATAAGCAATCAATGCCTGTCTGTACCGCGTGCGTGATTCATTATCACCCAAAGTATTCAATGCCAGCTTCAAATCTTTCAGCCCTAAACTATGTAAAAGTTCAACAGCCATTGCCATTACTTCAACATCTAGTGTTGGATTGTCAACTCCAAACGCCTCAACTCCGATTTGATGGAATTCGCGTAGCCGTCCAGCTTGAGGACGTTCGTAACGAAACATCGGTCCCATGTAGAAAGTCTTAAAGGGTTTTTGAATTTCAGGGCCATACAGTTTGTTTTCAACATAGGCGCGAACTACGCCAGCTGTCCCTTCAGGCCGTAAAGTAATATGCCGTTCTCCTTTATCATAAAAATCATACATTTCCTTAGTCACAATGTCTGAGGTTTCACCTGAAGTTCGTGAAAAGACCTCAAAGCTTTCAAAAATTGGCGTCCGGATCTCGTGATAACGATATCGTTTGAACAGTGTACGAGCAGCTTGTTCGACACTCTGCCATTTTTCAGATTCGCCAGGGATGATATCTGTGGTTCCCTTTGGGCGTTGATATTTCATTAATATTTCCTCCTTAATAAAATCTTATTTGTTGCATAAAAAAAACCCCGCCGAAGACATCGACAAGGGTGCAAGAGTGCACGGTACCACCTTAAGTTATTACTCTAGTAGGATAACGTTCCATACGGCATGCAACAAACATGCACCTCAAGAGTGTCATTCGCCCGTGAATTTCAGTGGGCTCACACCAATTCCCACTCGCTAGTTGAAACTCAACGAACTACTCTTCTCTCTTCCGGCTTCATATACTGACACTAAGATACTCGAAAAGTTACACAAAGTCAAGTTGTGAAAAAAATGTCTTCCAAATACGAATGTTTTCGTTGTTTTCGTATAAGTTTGCTATAATTAACAGGATAACAAATTGAAACGATGGAGTCCTAGTATTGAAAAACAGTAAAAAAGAAAAACGTCAGCTTAAAAAAAGACATTTAATTTTAAGCATCCTGGTGGTCCTCTTAACTGGGATACTTTTCTTCCGCACCTTAAATTATTTCAGACAAGTGATCATCGAAGCTCCAACAGCCAGCTTAAAAAAGGGACCTGGCATTGAATATTCCCAACTTAAAACACTAAAAAAAGGCAGCAGAATTACCATTATCCGTTCAAAATATCATTGGTTTTATATCAAAACTAGTGATAATCACTTTGGCTGGATTGCAGACTGGAATCTGGCCACTAAAGAACGCAATCAAATTGACGACCTAGCCGACGCAACCATTGTTCTTGATCCCGGACATGGTGGTGCTGATTCAGGGGCTCTTTCTGCTAACGGTCGGATGGAAAAAACATATACCTTGAAAGTAGCTAAAAAAGTGGCCGCAAGTTTGCGTCAGCGTGGCGCAAAAGTCTACCTCACCCGTTCAGCTGATAAATATGTAGATCTCGAACCACGTGCACAACTTTCAAATAACGTCCACGCTGATGCTTTTATCAGTTTTCACTTTGATTCTTCACCTGTGGAAAATGGAGCTTCTGGAATTACTACGTATTATTATCATCAAAAGACTTCTTATAGTTTAGCTAAAAGTGTTAACTCACAATTCAAGGCACTTAGTCTCGAAAATCGCGGCATTGACTTTGGCGATTTTCTAGTCATCCGCGCCAATAATTTCCCTAGCATTCTCCTTGAAATGGGATACATCAACAGCAGCCGCGACTTTGAACAAATCAATTCTGCAAGTTATCGCAATCAAGTCGCCAGTGATGTCGTACGTGGCTTAAAAGCATATTTTGATTCCAAAAATTAAAGTATACTTACAGCTTAACGTGCTGAGCAGCCACAAAAACGTAGTTCAAGCACTTGGGTCCATAAATTCAACTAAAAAACAATTGGACCATAATTATAAAGCAGCCTTCAATTCACTGATTCTTCGATCACACTCAATCTTTGCAATAATTGTTTGGTCTGGATCAAACAGGTATCCCTGCATCCCGGCGCGCCGTCCCGCTTCTACATCAAGTGGCCGATCTCCAACCATTACAGCTTCTGTGCGGATAATCCCGAACTTTGTACACAGGTAATTCAAAGAAGCCGGATTCGGTTTGCGTGGAAAATGAGCATCTCCGGTCACTGCTCCCGAAAAAAATTCGGCGAGTTGATCACGCACCAGCAGCTGCCATGCACTGTGATCCCGATGTGTTAAAAGAAAATTGCGACCACCGCGGGCCACAACTTGTTTGCAAACCTCACGCGCACCACTAAAAGGATGCTCGTCTTTTTGCGCCTGCTGTTCCCGTTGCCGATAGTCCTGCACAATCTTTGCTTGGGTCGTTGTGGGCAGATCGTTTGTATAGAAAGCAAAGGTTTGTCCTAGTGAAGAGCGCCGCATTCGCAGATAGACTGCCTGAGCGTTTACCTCAATACCATAATCTTGCAACGTTTCTTTAAACGCTTTGACCATGACTGGATATGTCTGATAAAGTGTCCCGTCAAAATCCCAACAATAATCGCGCATCTTTGCCCCTTTCCAGCTACTTAAGTGCTGCCTTGCGCCTAATCCAACCAACTGCAACATTCATTGCCAAACGACATGCATTGGTTTCATCCAGCGCATTTTTAACAACGAAGTCATGAATCGTACCTTGGAAACGAATTTGTGAAACATTCCCACCCGCATCCCGCATCTTACGTGCAAAAGCTTCTCCTTCATCTCTAACGACGTCTGCCTCAGCCGTAATAATTAAAGTTTCCGGCAATTGCCGCAACTGTTCAAACGTGGCTCGCAAAGGCGAATAAAGAAACGTTGCTTTGTCTTGTACTTGTCCTAAATACTGCTGCCAGGACCACTTCATCTGCTCACGTGTCAGATCGTACCCACCAGCGAATTGATGATAAGAATTTGTATCAAAATTTGCATTCGTCACGGGACAAAAAAGCACCATTTTATAAATTCGTGGCAGTTCGATACTATTGGGATGCATCAAAGCAAGTGCTAATGCAAAAGTTCCACCAACATCATCACCGCCGACAAGTAATCTTGATAAATCAAATGGATAAGATTTCGCCAATTCCGGCAGCTTTTCAAACACAACTTGCAGCTGGTTAAGCTGGACCGGTGCCTTAACTTCTGGTGCGAGCGAATACGAAACAAATACGGCAGCAACTCGTGCACGAGACACCAATTCGCGGATCAACTTATCATGCGTCTTTACATTTCCTGAAATAAACTGCCCTCCGTGGACGTAAAATAACACTGGAAGCTTCTCATCTTCCTTCAGATCTTTAGGATACAGTATTCGAACCGGAACTTTCCCTCCTAGCTTAGTAGGAACGGCAACTGTTACGTCCTGATAACGTACATCATGCAAATAGACAACGGCACGCTGCTCGAGCTCAAATCGCTCTCTGACCACCTTCACCCCAAAAGTAGTCGGCACAAAACTGTTATTGTGCTGCTCGCAAATCTGTTTTGCTTCCTTTTCCAACGAAATCAATTGCATTAGCGCTCTCCCCTTTACACTAACTGATCTGTATCATACACCAGTGTCACTGGCCCGTCATTCACAAGTGAAACTTCCATCTCTGCTCCAAAAATTCCCTCAGCAACAGGTGTCCCACTAGCGCGTAGCAGCTGATTAAAAGTCTGATAATTTTGTGCTGCAATTGTTGGATTCTGCGCAAGAGTAAAACTTGGACGATTTCCTTTGCGAAGTGCCGCGTAAAGTGTAAATTGCGAAACAGAAAGAATCTCTCCTTGAACCTGTTTAATACTAAGATTCATTTTCCCAGCAGTATCAGAAAAAACACGGACATTACTGATCTTATGCGCGATTCGCTCTAATTGTTCCTGTCCATCGCCTTCTTCAAAACCAACCAAAAGTAAAAAGCCTTGTTTAATCTGCGCAATTTGCTGACCTGCAACTTGCACACTTGCCTGTGAGACTCGTTGTAAGACCACTCGCATCGTCACTTTCCCCCTAATGAATTGTTCTCTTAACTACATAAACATCTGGCACCCGTTTAATGTTATCAATTACGCGCTGCAGATGAATCCGATCTCGGATTCCGACTGTAACGTCCATCGTCGCTAATTTATTATTATCAACGCGTCCATTAACAGAACTTAACTGCCGTGTACTGTTATTTAAAGCTTGCAAAATATCGTTTAAGAGCCCAGAACGATTGTAGCCCTGAATTTGTAAATCCGTATTGTAGTAGGTTTTGTTGTCAGCCGTCATATTCCACGAAACAGCAATCAGACGTGTGCCTGACTTTTCTGCATTTTTAACATTCGGACAGTCCACCCGATGCACAGAAACTCCCCGGCCTTTCGTAATATAACCAACAATGTCATCTCCTGGAATCGGATTACAACAGTGGCTCAATCGTACTAGCAGGTTATCGACGCCTTCTATGATAATTCCTTCATCATTTTTATTCTTACGACCATCAAGCTGATTTTCCCGTGTCAGTTCCTGATGATCCTCCAAGAGTGCTTTTTCTTCCTGCCGTTTACGATCTGTTTCTTTTTCCTCACGAATTTTTTCCGTCAGAATATTATTGATTCCAAGCGGAGCTAACTCTCCAAAACCGAGTGCTGCGTATAAGTCATCCACACTCGAGAATTTCTTTTTGCGTAATACTTTCTCTAAATTCTCGCTTGTCAAGACTTTCTTTGGTTCATAACCTAACTCCAGCAGGCTTTCATCAATAATCTCTTTGCCTTTGTCGATGTTTTCAACTCGATCCTGCTGTTTGAAAAAGCGTTTAATCTTATTACGTGCCTTGCTAGTATGAACCAATTTAAGCCAATCACGACTGGGTCCTGCGGAATTCACAGAAGTTAAAATATCAACAATATCTCCATTTTTGACCTGGTAGTCAAGCGGTACAATTTTGCCATTAACCTTTGCACCAACCGTTTCATTGCCGATTTCTGTATGAATAGAGTAGGCCATATCAAGCGGCCCAGCTCCTTTTGGAAGTTCAAAAACATCGCCCTTAGGTGTAAAAACATAAACTCGATCACCAAAAAGATCGCCCTTAACACTCTCCACAAATTCAGCAGCATCATTGCTTTCATCTTGGAGTTCAATAATTTCTTTAAACCAGTTAAGTTTGGTGCCGGTATCATCTTGTTTGATCGCGTCTGTCTTACCTTCTTTGTATGCCCAATGAGCAGCGATCCCATATTCAGCTACCCGGTGCATCTCTGAGGTTCTGATCTGCACTTCAAAGGGTCTGCCGTTGGGCCCAATCACTGTCGTGTGCAATGATTGATACATATTTGCTTTTGGCATTGCAATATAATCCTTAAATCTGCCCGGCATCGGTTTCCAACGCGTATGAATTGCACCTAAGACCGCATAACAATCTTTAATCGAATCTACAATCACCCGCACAGCCAACAGATCATAAATCTGACTAAACTGTTTGTGTTGATCTTTCATCTTCCGGTAAATTGAATAAATATGCTTTGGCCTGCCATAAATCTCGCAGTTCAAGTCAAGATCAGCAATCGAACTGCGAATTTCTTTGATAGCTTCCTCGATGTAGTGCACACGCTCAATTCTTTTAGAATTCATCAGATGAACAATTCGGTAGTACTGCTGCGGATTAAGGTAACGCAGCGAACTATCTTCAAGTTCCCATTTGATTGTGCTGATTCCTAACCGATCAGCCAACGGAGCATAGATTTCCAGAGTTTCATTTGCGATGCGGCGTTGCTTATCGGGGCGCAGATGATTAAGTGTGCGCATATTATGCAAGCGGTCCGCTAATTTGACGATAATTACCCGCAGATCTTTTGACATCGCCAACAATAGCTTCCGGTGATTTTCTGCCAGCTGCTGTTGATGCGATTTATAGCGGATTTTGCTCAGCTTGGTGACACCATCAACAATGACCTCAACATCGTGGCCAAAAAGTTCCCCCACATCTCCGAGCGTCACAGGTGTATCTTCCACAACATCATGCAAAAAGCCCGCACAAACAGTCGCCGGATCCATCCGTAGATCAGCAAGAATTCCTGCCACCTGAATAGGATGAATAATATACGGCTCACCAGATTGACGGCGCTGTTCCTTATGCACATAGCTTGCAAAAGCATACGCCTTTTTTACCAACGCTACGTGCTCTTTATTCATATATTTTTGCACCATTTTGATAACATCATCGGCGCTCCAAATTGTTTCTCTTTCCATCTTGTCCACCCCTACAAAAAAATATAAATAAAAACACGTACTCTAAAAGACGTGCTTTCCACCGTGCGCTAACTATTTTTTAGTTGCCCCATATGCAAGTAGAGCAACCACAATATAAACCAATGCGAAATAATAGGCATAGCTTTCAAAAAAGAGCCGGACTCCTCCAAGATAGATTAGCGGGAAAAAGAGCAGGTAGACTGCCGGTTGCTTTCTAGCTCCTACAATTATCCCGGTGATGATTGCATAAACAATGTTGATTCCAAATAAAGCAAAACCAATCCGTGAAACATCGCTTAGATTAAGTTCTTCAAAAATGATTGGCACTACTAAAGAGATTGCTGCCGCAAATGCCAAATACCAGATAGTTGTTAATGAAAATAAATGTTTAGTATTCATCGAAACCCTCACTTCTCAATAATTGCTTCTATTTTACCCTAATTCAAGGACGAAAGAAAGCGCGGCAAGCAAATACAACGGAGCTGTCTCTGCTCGCATAATACGAGGGCCTAGACCCGCCAGTTCAAAAGCTTGCGCACGCAAATCGGAAATTTCGGCGGCTGAAAGGCCGCCTTCTGGTCCAAAAACTGCGATTAAACTCTTCTGTTTTCCCTTTTCAGCAGCTTGCAGTGCTTCAAATAAACGTTTCAAAACCGCTTTTTCTCCTTGCTTAGCTGCTTCTTCATATGCTGTCACTTTATAATCAAATTCATTAAAAGCAATTTTGTTCAAACGTGGAGCAAAAGTAACTTGCGGTGTCACCACTCGATGCGCTTGTTCAGCAGCATTTTGTGCAATTTTTTGCAAACGAGCTACTTTTTGGGGTTGTTTTTTAGAATCCCACTTTGCAACCGAATACTCGCCCCCAAAGAAAATAAAATTGGCTGCTCCCAGTTCAGTCCCCTTTTGCACAATCCATTCAGCCTTATCTTTTTTAGGCAAGCCACAGGCAAGTGTGACTCTTACCGGCAACTCCACCTGATGCTCGAAGCGCTTAAGTACCCGAACTTTGGCTGTTTGAGCAGTAACCTCAACAAGTTCAACCAAAAGCACCTGTTTTTGGGTTGTCACTACTTCAAAACAATCACCTTTTTTCATGCGCATCACCACAATTGCATGTTGATATATCTCTGAAGGCAACCCAAATAATTCCGGCAGGTCGGCCTGTTTTACAAAGTATCTCTGCATCCGTTAATCCCCGCCTTTACTCTTTTGAAGTACCAATGAGACCCACTTGCCATCTGAAGTGGCCTGTTGTAGTGTTAACCCCTGTTTGTCTGCCTGTTCCACCAGAAGCTCTTTTTTAGTAACAATTATGCCAGACATAATCAGCTTGCCATTTTCCTTAAGATGTAATCCGACTTGGGGTAGCAACAGTTCCTGAACCTCCGGTAAAACATTTGCAACTATTAGATCTACTGCATCCGGAGCTCCTTGAAGCAGATTACCTTGCTTGACAATCACCTTAGACTGGACACCGTTTGCTTTAAGATTACGTTTAGCTGAAGCAACCGCTTGTTCATCAAGATCACTCGCAAAAACTTGCTGTGCACCAAGCCTGCACGCTGCAATACTTAAAACCCCAGAACCAGTTCCAACATCAATCACTGTTTCACCACCGCGCAGACAATTTTCCAAAGCAGCAAGTGCAAGTACCGTTGTAGGGTGTGTCCCTGTCCCAAACGCATCCCCAGGGTCGAGTCTAAGCAGCACTTCACCTGCTTGTCGCGCTTGATATTCTTCCCAAGTCGGCACAACTGTCAAATAGCGTGTAATTCTTTGGGCATGGTAATATTTTTCCCATTCATGTGCCCATTTCTGATCATCAACTTTCACCAGTTTGACTTCCAAACGCTGAACGTCAAAACCAAATTGTGCGAGTGCTGCGACCCGTTGTTTAGCCTTTTTAAGTTTTTCTTGGGCTTCTTTTGCATTGTTGAAATAACTACTGAGGTAAAGAAGCCCTGTCTGTTTTAACAGAGCGGTTTCTTTTTGAATCCCTGCAGTCCCCAAGTCATATAAAATAGCTTCAACTGCAGTCTCAGCTTCTTGTGTAGTTGTAATTGTTAACTTTTGCCAGTGCAACTTATTCCCTCCATGTTGATACAGCTTAATTATAATTTAGGATACGCTAGCCAATAATCTTTATCTTGCACCTGTCGTTTTTCTGCAAGTATCCGTGAAAACTCTTCAGCGGACCATTCGAGCTCAAATAGTGTTATTTTTGAACTGTCGCTGCTATTCAAAAACTCGATTAAATCAGACTGGCTGTTATCTAATAAAATCTGCAAATAGGTCAACAATGCTTCTCCTTTTGCAAGTTCCCAGCCCTTTTGACCATCAAATGGCAAACATACAAGATAATCGTCTTGCACTCTGCGTGGGTCAAAAAATACTCGATCATAGAGCAGAATTGCATCCACGAAAGTAATCGCGGGTTTAGGTGAAGTTTCACCGGTCATATCAAGAAACAACGCACGTGCCTTTTTTTCCATTACAAAAGTTATTTCAATCGTAAAGGTATGTTGTTCCTTGTTCCATGAAAGTTCCAGTTGTCCATCAAAGTCCAGTTTTGATAGCCCTAGTTTTAAAAAATCAAGAAGATCGAATTTCATTGCTCCACCGCCTTAAGAAGAAGTAACTATTTTTTAATCACAAATTTGGAAATATCTATCCTCGTTTTTTGCACGTTCTGTTGCATAAACCTAATTTAATATTAGTATTTTTGCTGGTTCGTGACAACATATTAATTGAACTGCAGCAAATCTTAATTAAACAACAACAGCATTTTTTCAAAAGACTTGAGCATAAAGTCACCAGCAGTAAAATGTTGCGCTGCTCTTAGATAGTTTTCTTTAGTCCTATCGAGGGTACTAATTCCGACAATACAAGACCAGACAAAGGCCGCTCCTTGCTCATTAGCCATCTCGGCGGAAAAACGTCCTTCAGCTCGTCCTTGCACTAGGATTGCCTTAAGCAGCTCTAAAATTTCAGCGTTTAATTGATAATATTTTTGCAATACAACTTCGCCAAGTTGCAGTTTCTCGAGCGTAGAACCTTCATAATAGATGATTGCTTCTAAATATACAGGAAAATCATTTCTAAGGGTGACAATACTATTAAAGAATAGGCGTAGTTTTTCCAATGATCCCGTTGGTCCTGCAGTTGCCATTTTTTTTTCAAGGATTGCCTGGAATTTTCGGTAACCTCTAAGCGCAATTTCAAAATAAATCTGTTCTTTACTATTAAAATAAACATAAAGTGTTTTTTTACTAAATTCAGCTTCTTTAGCAATTTCGTCAATTCCTGCGGTTGCGTAATCCTTTTGTGCAAAAATTCGTTCTGCAGCATCAATCACGTCCTGCTGCTTTAATTTCCTTTCGCGAAATTTTCTTTCCAGCTGTCCCAATTTTTAATCTCCTTTACTTTCCAACTCGGCTCACGTGACCTTCAATCACAAAAACTACACTCTGAGTTACACAAAATCTACTAACATTATATATCAACAATCAGGTTTAGCAAAACTCTTTGTTTGAAAACTTAAACAGTGCTTAATATCTCTCATCCTAAGTCACTGGTCAGCTGCACTTTTTTTTGCTAAGATTATCTTGATTGAATTTTTCAATATTACATCACGGAGGTCTCACCATGACTAAATATAAGCTAATTCTCGATCTTGATACTGGAATTGATGATGCACTTGCCATCGCTTATGCCCTAGCTGATCAGGACTGCGAGTTGATTGGCATCATCGGCTCTTACGGCAACGTTGTTGTTGAACAAGGAGTACGCAACAGTTTGGATCTGCTTTCTTTGCTAGGCGCTGCTGATGTCCCAGTCTATCAAGGATTACCATGTGCTTCGACCAAAAAAAATTTTGTTGTTGAACCAATCAGTGCTCAAATTCATGGTAAAAATGGAGTTGCCAATCTTACGCTCCCCCATGCACCACGACAAGTAGCTGAACAAGACGGCGTTGATTTCCTGATCACGGCAATCCATAAGTACCAACATAATTTGCTTTTCGTACCTACAGGCCCCTTAACCAACCTTGCAGCCGCTATTAAAAAAGATCCTGAAATCGTTCAGTTGATTGGTGGAGTAACCTTTATGGGCGGTGCACTAAGCGTTCCGGGTAACGTCACCCCTGCAGCTGAAGCTAACCTGCACCAAGACCCAGCGGCTGCGAATGAAGTTCTACGCAGCAGACTTCCATTAACGATGGTTGGTTTAGACGTTACCACACGTACATTACTGACTAAAAAAGAAACTCAAACATGGCGCTCACTTGGAACTTCGGCAGGTAGCATCTATGCCGATCTAGTTGACTACTATATTGATGCCTATCAAGTTACAAGTTCCCATTTGGCCGGCTGTGCACTTCATGATCCGCTTGCTGTTGCAGCTGCCTTGGAGCCTAGCTTGTTACAGACATTTTTCTTGAACATGAAAGTTGAGACAGTTCCTCCATTTGAAGGACGCACAATTGGTGATGAAAAACGGATCAATGAACCAGCTACCACAACACAAGTAGCTTTAAATGTCGACAAAAAAAGATTTGTCAATAAGTTTATGAATCGTCTCACCACCTTATTTGCAGATCATTGATTTTTAATTGAACGAGGTGTTCTTATGCAACTTACCGGGGTCGTATTATATCTTTTATGGCTTTTCCTGTTAATCCTTAAATACATGAAACTTCCTAAGGATCGAAGCTTTTCTTATCGCCACGTTTTTTGGGGAAGAATTGCGTGGTTTAGGAATTCGCGGACGCTCATTTTACTATTTTCGCTGTTTATCTGTGAACTCTTTCTCCCTTTGCGCGGACTTTACTTTCTTTTCTTTGCAACAGGACTATTGCTTGCACTGATGTCATTGGCAAATCTTCGGTTACAGACCGGTAGACTCGGAGCAACACTTGGTGTGCTCGCATTAGGCATTTTGATCTCATCTTTTTCATATTTCTTTGTCTTTAGTTAAACGGTTTTCTAAAACAATTACAAGCTCAGCTATATCCTGAATTTCAGCCTAGTTTTCTTAAGGATTGCGCCAGTATGTCACAAAAATCCTCTAATTGGAACCTGTAACCATGCTAATTCGGATATTGCAATCTAAAACGAAGAGAGTGTGACATAAGTCGGGAAAATTTGAGTACTAACTCGAAATTACGAACATAGCGAGTACTTTGCTATGAGTAATTCGAAGTTAGACGGAAAATTTTGACTTATAGAACACGTTTATCCGGAATAAAAGAGGGGCTGTGACAAAATTTAACTTTTGTCACAGTCCCTTCTTGGCAGTTAAAGCTTTTTGTGTGAATTTGAGGATGTTTTCATTATAAGCTAAAAAATGGTCAAAGAAAGCCGATTTACCTACATTTTACATAATTTACTTTTTCATTACATAAAATCATTTTCAGTCTACAACCAGCATAAGTTCATTGCAATTGCGAATGCGCTCCATTTTCTGCTACACTTTACTTAATAAAAAAGGAGCTGATCAGATTGGCAACAATACTTGTTGTAACAACCGAAAATATCCCTGGAAAAAATTATGAGGTTCTTGGCGAAGTTTTTGGTCTGACAACGCAGTCCAAAAATGTTTTCCGTAATATCGGTGCTGGTTTTAAGAATATCGTAGGTGGAGAAATCAAAGATTATACTAAAATGTTAGAAGAATCAAGACAAATTGCAATCGAACGCTTACGTAATAATGCAGCTGCATTGGGAGCAGATGCGGTAGTCATGATGCGCTTTGACTCGGGTTCAATTGGTCAGGATATGCAATCAGTGGCAGCTTACGGAACAGCCGTCAAATACGTTTCATCGAATCAAGCCTAAATTGCTTATCTCGTTTCAACCTGATTGCTTGCCAAATCCGTTTAATTTGTAGACCACTTCAAAAAGTAATACGATAGCGGTAAAAGAAACTAAAGGAGCGTTCAAAATGAAACGAGTTATTATCTTAGGAGCCGCCGGTCAAATTGCAAAGTTAGTAGAGCCGATGCTGCTTACTCAGCATGATGTTCGTTTAACGCTTTTTCTGCGTCACCCCGAGAAACTCACTGATTCTGCTTTAGATAAAAAGCGCATCAAGATTATCACTGGTGATTGTACTCATTACACTGAATTGGTTGCTGCATTGGCCGATCAGGACATTGTCTATGCTAACTTAGCGGGTAAAGATATTGAAACACAAGCCGAAACGGTGGTCAAAGCCATGCGTGCTCAGGGACTCCGCAGACTAATCTGGATTTCAACACTTGGAATTTATGATGAAGTTCCAGGAGAATTTGGTCAATGGAACCGGGATATGCTTGGGGGTTACCTAGAAGCCTATTCCGCTGCCGCAGCCATTATTGAACACAGCGTTTTGGACTATACCCTTATTCGACCTGCATGGCTGCAGGACAAAGATGAAGTTAACTATGAGATAACTTCAAAAAAAAGAACCTTTTAAAGGAACTGAGGTCTCGCGCAAAAGTGTTGCCGCCTTGGTTGCCAGTTTGGTGGCGGACCCAACAGCCTACGTCAGACAGTCCATCGGGATCGATAAACCCGGCACTACCGGTGCACGACCTTTGTGGTATGCAAAATAGCAGGCAATTTCAGTATACAAAAGGCTGTAGCGTATCTGAGACCAGAGCGCTACAGCCTTTTTGTGCGTGGTTTCAGCAAGCGTTTAAATAAAGTTGTGGGCGTTTTTTAACAGCGACTTGCTTTACACTTATAATACAATTTTTGCAGAGAAAACGCATCCAATTTAACTTACCTATTTTACAGCCCTTGTTGTCGTATATCTTACACAAATTTTCTAATTTATAAGGCTTATTATTTGCGCCAGCTAGGTTCTTTCTCTTATACTTTTCATAAGGTCAAAACAAGGGAGGTTCTTTATTATGAGTTCAGAAGACAAGTTTGAAAATGCTAAAGACAAGGTTACGGGCAAAGCCAAGGAAGTCGGTGGCAAAGTTACGGGTGACAAAGAATTAGAATCTGAAGGAAAAGTTCAAAGTACACTTGGCAAAGCTAAAGATACTTTTGACGATGCAAAGGATGCTGCCAAAGGTGCTGCTAAAAGCCTTAAAGACAAACTTACCAAAAAAGATCACTAAATTTTTAAGTAATAACCAATGTTTGTTTCCACATTTTTGCTAAGTGTAAATTTTCAGTAATTTATGTAAGGGTTATGTAAATTTCCTTGTTCTTTATTACAGTTCGTTGTATGTTAGTAAAGGTCAAAGGACTTGTGTGGGCAACCTTGATCAAGACAGTCTACCATTGGATGAAATGGTAACACTTGGATAAAAAAAAGTGGTATTCAATAGCTTAAAAAAGGGACTGTGACAAAAGTTAACTTTTGTCACAGTCCCTCTTTTATTCCATATAAACGTGTTCCATAAGTCAAAATTCTCCGTCTAACTTCGAATTACTCATAGCAAAGTACTCGCTATGTTCGTAATTTCGAGTTAGTACTCAAATTTTCCCGACTTATGTCACACTCTCTCTTTTATTCCGGATAAACGTGTTCCATAAGTCAAAATTCTCCGTCTAACTTCGAATTACTCATAGCAAAGTACTCGCTATGTTCATAATTTCGAGTTAGTACTCAAATTTTCCCGACTTATGTCACACTCTCCCCTCTTTTATATGGACTCTAATCATTTAGTAGCTTTTAATTTTCTTCATCGGTCTTTAAAACTGCCATAAATGCCTCTTGCGGCACCTCTACAGTCCCGACTGCTTTCATTCTTTTCTTGCCACGCTTTTGTTTCTCTAAGAGCTTTGCACGACGATCCGGGTCCCCTGTATGAATTCTTGCCGTAACATCTTTGCGATATGCCTTAATATTCGTACGCGCAATAATTTTAGCTCCAATGGCCGCTTGAATCGGAATTTCAAAACTCTGACGCGGAATAATCGTTTTTAACTTCCCGGTGATTACCCGTGCTCTTTGCGCTGCAAACTTACGATGTGTAATAAAGCTAAGCGCATCAACCTTACTTCCATTTAGCAAGATATCAATCTTAACAAGATCACCCGGTCGCTCACCATCCAAATCATAATCAAGTGAGGCATAACCCTTAGTACTTGATTTTAACTTGTCAAAGAAGTCAAAGATAATCTCTGATAACGGCATCTCATAAATCACATTGACACGATATTCATCCAAATACTCCATCGTAACAAAGTTACCACGCTTATGCTGGCAAAGTTCCATGACAGCCCCAACGTAATCATTTGGCACCATAATTGTCGCTTTCACAAAAGGTTCATTGATGAGTTTAATACTAGAAGTTTCTGGCATTTCTGCAGGGTTTGAAACCGACTTATGTGTTCCATCTGTCAACTCAACATCATAGGTCACAGCTGGTGCAGTTGTGATCAGTTCCATATTGAACTCGCGCTCCAGCCGTTCTTGGACAACATCCATATGCAAAAGTCCTAAAAACCCGCACCGAAAACCAAAGCCTAGCGCCTGTGATGTCTCAGGTTCAAACTCTAATGCAGCATCATTTAACTGCAGTTTCTCTAATGCTTCACGCAAGTCATTATACTTTGCATTATCAGTTGGATAGAGTCCTGAATAAACCATTGGATTCATCTCACGGTACCCTGCAAGTGCTTTTGCAGCAGGCCTGTCTGCCAAAGTAACCGTATCACCAACCCGAGTATCCTGGATATCTTTGATACTTGCAGTAAGATAGCCGACATCACCTGCCATCAGCAAATCACGCTTTAAAGGCTTAGGCGAATTTACGCCAACTTCTGTGACTTCGTATTCCGTTTTACTATTCATTAGTCGGATGCGGTCTCCTGGTTTGACAATTCCTTCAAAAACACGAATGCTCAGGACTACGCCGCGATAATCATCATAAACTGAATCAAAAATTAAAGCCTTCAGGGGTGCCTGTAAATCTCCAGCAGGTGCAGGGACATCATGGACAATTTTTTCCAGCATCTCTTCGATCCCAATTCCCTTTTTCGCACTCGCTAACACAGCCGTTGAAGCATCCAGTCCAATTACATCTTCAATTTCTTGGCGCACTTCCTCTGGTCGTGCGGCTGGCAAATCAATTTTATTAATCACCGGAACAATCTCAAGTTCATCATCTAATGCCAAATAAACATTCGCCAGTGTCTGTGCCTCAACCCCTTGTGCAGCATCAACAACCAGTACAGCACCTTCGCAAGCTGCCAGACTGCGTGACACTTCATATGAAAAATCAACATGGCCCGGGGTATCAATTAAATGAAAGATATAAGTTTCTCCATCTTTTGCATGGTAGTGAAGCTCCACCGCATTTAATTTAATCGTGATCCCGCGTTCGCGCTCTAAGTCCATTGAGTCCAGCAATTGATCCTTCATCTCACGCTTAGAGACGGTTTCGGTCAGCTCGAGAATCCGATCTGCAAGGGTCGACTTTCCATGATCAATGTGCGCGACAATTGAAAAGTTACGAATCCTTTTCTGACGCTCCTGCAATTTCTCAATATCCATTCAAATTTCCTACTTTCCTACTCGAAATCTACTCTGCTTAATTATACCAATGCAATTCTCCAAAAACAACGCACTTACCCGCTCCAAAAAGAAAGGCTTTGAACACCTGCCTTAATAGCAAGTCTTTCAAAGCCTTGATTTTTTACTAGTTTTATTAACTAACGCTTTGCACGCTTTTTGAACCGATCGAAAAGCGATTCTTCACCGCGTACTTTTTCACCACTTGCTTCCGCAAATGCCTTAAGCGCTTCTCTTTGCTTCTGATTTAAGTCCTTAGGCGTAGCTACAGTAACAGTGACTTCTTCATCACCAGTCCCCTTGCCACGCAAGAACGGTGCTCCTTTACCGCGCAAACGGAAGACAGTCCCTGACTGAGTCCCTGCAGGAATCTTCAATTTAACATCACCGTGCACAGTCTTAACATCAACTTCATCACCCAGAGCAGCTTGAACAAAACTGATCGGCATAGTGAAGTAAATTTGTGCTCCGTCTCGCTTAAAGATTTTGCTAGGTGCAACATTGAAGACAATATAAAGGTCACCATAAGGACCGCCATTTTGACCCGCTTCGCCTTGTCCTTGCAAGCGCATTTGGTTGCCATCTTCTACTCCAGCAGGAATTGAAACTTCAACCTCATGTTTTTCTTGCGTATGACCAGAACCATGACAAGTTGAACACTTTTCTTTAATGATCTTGCCCTTTCCATGGCAATACTCACATTCTTGTTGTGTAACAACCTGTCCTAGCGGGGTTGCACGTTTTACGCGCATAAAGCCACTACCACCACAGTGGGAACAAGTCTCTGGTGAAGTCCCAGGTTTTGCGCCACTCCCACTACAAGTTTTGCAAAGTGCTTCACGTGTATATTGAATACTTGTCTTTTTACCAAAAACTGCTTCCTCAAATGTTAGGTCCATTTCATACTGCAAATCACGTCCCTGACGTGGTGCATTTGGATTTCGACTGCCACTTCCACCGCCAAAAAACGAACTGAAAATGTCTTCAAAACCGCCGCCGAAATCGCCAAAGCCACCGCCTTGATAATTACCACCAAAGCCTTGCTGACCGCCCATTGAACCATACTGATCAAACTGAGCTTTCTTTTGCGGATCACTCAGAATTTCATAAGCTTCATTAACTTGTTTGAATTTTTCTTCAGCACCAGGTTCCTTATTCAAATCAGGATGGTATTTTTTAGAAAGTCTGCGATAGGCTTTCTTGATCTCAGCAGCAGAAGCATCTTTCGATACACCCAAAACCTCATATGGATCTCTGATTTCTGCCATTATTTTCCTCCATGCATAAGAAGTTTTTCTAAACTAAAGCGTACCATACTGCAAGTTAAATAAAAAGGGCTGTGACAAAACTGATGTTTTGTGGCAGCCCTTCTATAAAACCGATCGAAATGTTTCAGAAAGTCGCTTCCTCTCAGCCAACCACTCGTGCTGATCGCAGTCAATTCGGACTACACTTATCATTCACTGTGTGCAAGAATGCTTAACTTCTGTCACATCTTCCTTCTTTCGGTTTAACCTGCGCAATGACTATTTCTTATCCTTATCATCGGGATTAACTTCCTTGAAGTCGCCATCGACTGTCTTTCCATCATCACCCTTTGCGGTCTGATCAGTCTTTTGATCTGCTCCGCCTTGAGCTTGTTGAGCTTGCTGTGCTTGTTGATAGAGTTTAACCGAAAGATCTTGAATGATTTTGTTCAAATCATCTTTCTTAGTCTTCATTTCTTCAACGTTATTAGCTTCTTGGGCCTTCTTCAACGCATCGCGAGCTTCTTCAGCTTTTTTAATCTCATCGTCAGAAACTTTACCTTTGACTTCTTTCAAAGTCTTATCAGTTGTAAAGAGTAATTGATCAACCTCATTCTTCAAGTCGACCTCTTCTTTACGTTTCTGATCATTTGCTTCGTTTTCTTTAGCTTCTTTAACCATACGTTCGATTTCTTCATCAGAAAGGCCGGAAGAACTCTTGATTGTAATCTTTTGTTCCTTGTTTGTTCCAAGATCTTTTGCCGAAACATTTACAATCCCGTTCTTATCGATATCAAACTTAACTTCAATCTGTGGTACACCACGTGGTGCCGGTGGAATGTCCGTTAACTGGAAGCGGCCAAGTGTCTTGTTGTCCGCAGCCATTGGACGTTCACCTTGGAGAACATGAATATCAACAGCTGGTTGGTTATCAGCAGCTGTCGAGAAGGTCTGAGACTTGCTTGTCGGGATCGTTGTATTCCGATCAATCAGCTTAGTGAAGACCCCACCCATGGTCTCAATTCCAAGTGATAACGGGGTAACATCAAGTAATACAACATCTTTAACGTCCCCAGTAATCACGCCACCTTGAATTGCAGCCCCTAATGCAACTGCTTCATCTGGGTTGACAGTCTTGTTTGGTTTGTGTGCTGTCTCAGCTTCAACTGCTTCTTGAACAGCTGGAATACGCGTTGATCCACCTACAAGAATAACTTCATCAATATCACTGTTAGCTAATCCTGCATCTTTTAAAGCATTGCGAACTGGCACTTTTGTCCGTTCTACAAGATCTGCCGTCAATTCATCGAATTTGGCACGTGAAAGTGTCTTTTCCAAATGCAAGGGACCATTCTCACCAGCAGTAATAAATGGCAAACTGATTTGTGCCGTTGAAATTCCTGAAAGATCTTTCTTAGCCTTTTCAGCTGCGTCTTTCAAACGCTGCATTGCCATCTTATCATTTGAAAGATCAATCCCATTTTCCTTTTTAAATTCAGAAACCAACCAGTCAATGATCTTATTATCAAAGTCGTCTCCACCTAAATGCGTATCCCCATTAGTTGAAAGAACTTCAAACACGCCATCACCTAATTCGAGGATCGAAACATCAAATGTTCCACCACCAAGGTCAAAAACAAGAATTTTTTCATCCTTGTCAAGTTTATCCAAACCATATGCTAAAGCTGCCGCAGTTGGTTCATTGACAATTCTTTCAACCTTCAACCCAGCGATCTTTCCAGCATCTTTTGTTGCTTGACGCTGACCATCGTTAAAGTATGCAGGAACCGTGATAACTGCTTGCGAAACTTTTTCACCCAAGTATGATTCAGCGTAATCCTTGATATACTGAAGAATCATTGCTGAGATTTCTTGAGGAGTGTACTCTTTATCTTCTACTTTGACCTTGTACCCAGCTTCTCCCATATGGCGCTTAATAGAAGAAATTGTGTTTGGATTTGTGATTGCCTGTCTTTTGGCAACTTCACCGACTTGAGTCTCGCCGTTTTTAAATGAAACAACGGATGGAGTAGTCCGATTACCTTCTGGATTTGTGATGATCTTGGCTTCTTTTCCTTCAAGAACAGCAACTGCAGAGTTGGTCGTTCCTAAATCAATACCAATAATCTTTGACATATTATCCTCAACCTCTTTTAATTTATTTTTACTGTGCGACTACAACCATCGCTGGTCGCAACACACGATCTTTTAACATATAACCATCTTGGAAAACTTCCACAACAGTTTCAGGCTTTTGTCCTTTTTCAACCGGAACTGTTTTCACAGCTTGATGAATGACAGGATCAAACGCTTGACCAAGTGCTTTAATTTTTGTAACGTGGTTGGCACCCAAAGCCTTTTCCATATCTTGATGAACCAGTTCAATTCCATGCTTCAGTTGCTTAGAAGCATCATCAGTAACCTCAATCTTCAAAGCGCGATCAAGGTTATCGATTACTGGCAGAACCTCTTTAGCAAGGCCTTGTCCATCATACTTCAAAAGCTTTTCCTGCTCTTTTTTAAACCGGGTATGCATGTTGGCCATCTCAGCTTCTGCTCTTAAATACTTATCTTCTAATTTATCGTATTTTTGCTGTAACTCAGTATAAAGCTTTTGGTAGTCAACCTTTTTTTCTTGAGCCGGTTTCTTTTCTGAACTGTTTTCAGCATCTTTTTCTGCGGCTGGTGCAGATTGTTCATGCTGGTCTTCAGCAACAACTGGCTCAGTTTTTTTTACCTTTTCATCAGTTTGCAAATCTGCTTGCGCGCTGCTTTCACTCTTCTTTGACAAACAAACACCCCTTTTCTATTCCTCGTATAAATGGTAATAATCCAACAATTTCCGCGTTAATTCCTCACGAAAGGCACGCATTAAGCCAATCATCTTCGAATACGGCATATTTGTCGGACCTAATAAAGCAATTAATCCTTGACCATGTTGGGCAACATCATAGGTTGCTGAAATCAGGCTGTAGTTGGCTAGTGAACTATTCGTCAGCTCATCGCCAATCTTAACCTGGATCGTTTGTCCTGAGTTACCCACCAGCTCGTTAATGTCATCCGAACGCTCGATCAGAGAATATAACTTCTTGATTTGTTCAACATCTCCGTCACCAACAAAGTTAAGCAGATTCAGCTTTCCTCCAACAAAAAACTGTTCTTGGGCTGACCTTTCAAGAATACTCCCAAAAATATCAAGAAATCCAAGTGGATGCTGCACATAATGCAATAGCAACGGAAGTGTCTCGTGAAGCCGCGCAATCACCTGATCAAGTGGCAATCCAACAATTCGATCATTAATGACGCGGATAACCGCCTCAATTTCATCTCCGCTGAGATCTCGCGGGAGATTGAACAGCTGACTTTCGGTATTTCCATCGCTTGTAATCAGAATCATCATGACTTGCTGATTACCTAAGGGAAGCACTCTGAATCCTTGAAAGCGCAAATTCTTAACCTCCGGCTTAAACGTAATTGCCGTGTAGTTAGTCATCTCAGACAATATCTTGGCTGATTCCTTGATAATTTCATCAACCTTGTAATAATTACTGTCAAGTGACAAACGAATGCTCTCGATCTCATTTTGATCAATCTCATCAGGTTTGACAAGATTATCAACATAGTATCGATACCCCTTCAATGAAGGCACCCTCCCTGAGGAAGAATGTTCTTTACCAATAAAGCCTAGATGCTCCAAGACCGCCATTTCATTTCGAATCGTTGCTGAACTGACATTCATCGGCAATTGCTGCTCCAAAAATTTAGACCCAACCGGTCTTCCAGCATTGGTATAATCTTGAATAATCGCTTCAAGAATCAATAACTGTCTTTCTGTAAGCAATTCAATCACCTCGATTAGCACTTAGCATCATAGAGTGCTAAGTCAATTATTAATATACAAGAACTCTTAAAATATGTCAAGAAATGGCGCTTTATTATCGCAAGTAAACAAATTATTTTGCCGCAAAATATGCGCGGACATTTTTTTCATCCCTTTTCAACTGCACTATCAGTGCTTGAGCATTTGGAAATTTAACTTGACCACGCAGATATTGATGCCATTGCACGACAACATGTTCTCCATAAACCATTTGAGAAAAATCCAATAGATTGATCTCCAAGGTAGGAGCATTATTGCTGCCAAAGGTTTCATTGCGTCCAATTGAAGCCATCCCGTCAACTGTTTTCCCTAAAAGCCGGACTTTGACGGCGTAAATTCCTTCCGCCGGCAAACGCTCACCCTGACCAACTGAAATGTTAATCGTGGGAAAACCTAAAGTGCGCCCAACCTGCTTGCCATGAACAATCACACCATCATTTTCATAACAATACCCCAACAAATGGTTTGCTTGCGTGATCTGTCCGTGATCTAAGCAGGTTCTGATTCTGGTTGAACTGATTTTTTGCCCCATTTGCTTCAGATGTCTGACCTTAATTACGGCAAAACGCGCTTGGGCATATTGGGGTAATAACTCCATATTTGCAATCTTTTCAGTTCCATAAGTATAGTCTTCTCCAGCAACAATTGCTTGTGCATGCAAACCCACCATATACTTATCGACAAATTCTTGCGGTCCCATTTTACTTACCTGGCTGTTGAGCGCAACCACATATGCAATTTCTGCTCCAAAACGGGCGAACAACTGCAATTTGCGTTCAAGGGAAGTCAAATAAGTTACCTTTTCAGGGGGAACATGCTGGAAGATAATTGAAGGATGTGGTGTCAAAGTCATAATCGCCAACTTAACTCCCCGTTTTCTGGCCTCTTGCCGTGCCGTCTCAATTACCGCCTGATGTCCACGATGAACTCCGTCAAAAAAGCCCAACGCAAGCACAACTGAGCCAGCCGGAATTTGTGCTTTGTCAAATGGTTCTTCTAACTTAATTATTTGCACGTTAATGCTCTCCTTCAGCTAAATCAATCATTTGTTCAGGTTGATATCTGTTTTTCTCTAAATTTAACCGATAAATGCAGCGTGCACGCCCGGAATTCATTAATACAACCTGTGGAGCTGGGAAACAGTCTTTCAGCTCTGCTTCACTTAAAAAGCCCCCATTTTTAACCTTTTTCCATTGCGCACTTGTCAAAGAATGGTGCGGAAATTTCCGTAACGCATGATCGGCACCTACTAAGTACTGTGAAAGCGTACCATCGTCGGCTGCCTTGTGCAACTGTTCCAAAGTAATTGCCTGCCCAATTGTAAAGCCACCGCTTGCAAGCCTTGTTAAATCAGACATGACAGCTGGCACTCCCAACTTTTTTCCGAGGTCCACCGCCAGTGTCCGGATATACGTTCCCTTACCGCAGCCTACTTCAAAATAAAGACGCTGTTCTTTTTTCTCCGCATCAAAAACCGGTGGCTTGACTTGCTTGAAATAATCTACCTGGATTTTACGTTTGGGGCGTTCAACTGGATCCCCTGCACGCGCATAATCGTAGAGTCGTCTACCTTTGACCTTAATTGCTGAATAGAGGGGCGGAATTTGGATCATTTCACCTGTCAATTTATTCATTGCCGCTGCTATCTCAGCCGCATTAAAGGGTGTCGTAATGTCTTGTTGCGCCACCCGCTCTCCTTCTAAATCCTCAGTCGTGGTCGCAAATCCCAGCGTAATCTCTCCCGTATAAATTTTGCCTGAATCCATTAGATAATTAACCACCTTAGTAGCACTACCAATACAAATTGGCAAGACCCCATCAACCGTCGGATCCAATGTCCCACTATGTCCAATTCTTCTCATCTTAAAGATTTTACGACATTTAAACACACAATCGTTGCTTGTCATTCCACGTTCTTTATATAAAGGCAAAATGCCATTCATGCATAACCCTCCGCTTTGAAATAGAGTAAAAACAACGCTAAAAAAAGGGACTGTGACAAAACAAAAGTTTTGTTTCAGCCCTTTTTATTTTGAAGTCCATCCGGTTAGTTAATAGAAGCGCAGTTTCAGCATTGCTGGCACTTCTTAACATTTTCAAACTAGTCTTTGATTCTGTCCCTTAGTCTGAATAAAAACTCCAGACCACTTGCTCAGACTTGGGGACAGTTTCTAGTTATTTTTCTCTGTCTTGATGTGCTACCAATTTTCATCACCAGCCTAAATTCCAGACAGACAACTTCATTACTAATCATTTATTTTTCAGGGCGTTTAAGATCGTTTAACAATTGGTCAATGCGATCACCATACTGGACCGAACGATCCCGAACAAACTGGATCTCAGGTGTCACATAGATGCTCAGCCGGGCCCCTAGTTCTTTGCGGATCAAACCAGTTGCTTTTTCCAGACCAATTTGTGTCTTTTCACCCACCGAAGCAAGCTCTGAAAGAATGCTGTAATAAATTGTTGCTTGCTGTAGATCACCGGTGACATCTACCCCGGTGATTGTGACCCCTTGTACCCTTGGATCACGAACTCGTTTCATTAAAATGTCTGTCACTTCTCTTTGAATCTCTTGAGATAAACGACCAACTCGATAATTTTGTGCCATTGCGTCTCCTCCTTACTTAAAGGACACTTTTTATTCAACTGGAACTTCTTGCATGATGAAAGCTTCAATTTGGTCTCCGACCTTAATGTCATTGTACTTTTCAATCATGATACCACATTCAAAGCCTTGTTTGACCTGCTTAACATCATCTTTGAAACGCTTCAAGCTGGCCAGCTTCCCTTCGTAAATTACGATGCCTTCACGAATAATTCTAACTCCACTATCGCGCTGAATATATCCTTCTGTAACATATCCACCACCAATTGTGCCCAGCTTTGAGACTTTATATGTCTCACGAATTTCAACTTGTCCCGTAACTTTTTCTTCGTAAACAGGCTCCAGCATCCCTTTCATCGCTGTCTCAACTTCATCAATTGCTTGATAGATAACCCGATGGAGACGAATGTCAACTTTATCATTTTCAGCCTGATTCTTAGCCTGCGGTGTTGGGCGAACATTAAAGCCGATAATAATCGCATTTGAGGCCTCTGCTAAGGTCACATCGCTTTCATTAATTGCTCCTGCTGCTTCATGAATAATGTTAACCTTAACACCTTCAACTTCAATCTTCTGCAAACTTCCGGCAAGCGCTTCAACAGAGCCCTGAACATCAGCTTTAATAATCACATTGACTTCCTTCAATTCGCCTTCTTTAAGAGAATCAAACAGGTTGTCGAGCGTCACATGATGAGTATTACTGCGTTCTTTCATTAAGGCACGTTTAGCACGTTCCTCACCAGCTGACCTTGCTGTCTTTTCATCATCAAAGACGACAAAGCGGTCCCCTGAATCAGGTACATCACTCAAGCCTGTAATTTCAACAGGCGTAGCTGGCGTGGCCTTAGTAATCTGCTGCCCTTTATCATTGATCATCGTCCGCACACGACCAAAGGTATTGCCAACAACGATCGGGTCTCCAACATGTAAAGTTCCCTGTTGGACCAAAAGTGAGGCAACTGCCCCTTTACCTTTATCCAAACGAGCCTCAATCACAGAGCCTGCTCCATGTTGCTTCGGATTGGCACGTAATTCAAGAACCTCAGCTTCCAGTAAGATCATATCCAGCAATTCATCTAAGTTTTTACCAAATTTAGCTGAAATTTCAACAAAGATCGTATCACCGCCCCAGTTTTCAGGGATCAATTCATATTCAGCTAATTGTTCCATTACATGGTTAGGATTTGCACCGGGTTTATCAATTTTATTAACGGCCACGATAATTGGTACATTTGCAGCCTTAGCATGGTTGATAGCTTCGATTGTCTGTGGCATCACACCATCATCAGCTGCCACCACCAATACAGTAATATCTGTGATATCAGCTCCACGGGCACGCATATTTGTAAAGGCCGCATGTCCTGGCGTATCCAAGAAGGTAATTGTCTTGCCGTCATGTTTAACTTGATAAGCCCCGATATGCTGTGTAATTCCTCCAGCTTCACCTTCAGTGACATGTGTGTGACGCAACTTGTCCAGCAAAGTTGTCTTCCCATGGTCAACGTGTCCCATGATAGTTACAACAGGTGGTCTAATCACAGCATGCTTTGTATTCTCTTGTTCCTCTTCGAAAAATTTATCAATGTCAGCCACATCAACTTCAACTTTTTCTGTGGCATTCATACCATAGTCTGCTGCAAGAATCTCAAGCGTATCCTTGTCTAGTGACTGATTCTGATTAACCATCACACCCATCATAAAGAGTTTCTTAATGATTTCTGCAGGTTCACGATGAATTTTTTTCGCAATCTCAGCGACATTCATCCCCACAGTATACACGAGCGTTTCTGGTAATGGTCTGCTTTTACGTGGTGGAACTGCAGGTTTCTTGCTTTCTTGATAACGTGCATTTTTGCGATTTTTACGTCTCTTTTTATTGCCAAAGCGATTTCGGCTAAAATTATTTTGACCGTAACGCTGTTTTTGCCCACGTTCATTTGCGCTTGAGCGCGAACCAGAGGTCTGTGTGCTCGTTTGTTGAGACTTGTTGTTGCGCGTATTTTCCTGTTTTGCAGCCGTAGTACGTGGCTGCTGCGTTGTTGTTTTCTTTGTAGTCCGCTGTTGTTCACTCTTATGATTGTTATTTGCCTGTTTTTGAATTGGTTTTGCCTCTTTATTCTGATTTATTTGTTTATTACTGCTTGGGGCTTGCCGCTGCACATCTTTTTTCTGATGCTCATTTTTGGGTGCATTATTTTTAACAGCTTTTTTCCCACGCTGTTGCGAAAGACTTTCACGTAACTGTCTTTCCTCATTCTCACCAATCGTCGACATGTGATTGCTGACTGTAAACCCCTTTTGTCGAGCAACATCAATCACCACTTTACTGCTGATGTTCAGCTCTTTAGCCAATTGATAAATTCGCTTTTTTCCCATACATTCACGCTCCAATCTCAACTGCTCCTAAATCGTAAAAGAACAGCCTAAAACTTCTTCAGATATTCACTTTAATAATTGCGCGATTTTTTTGCTGAAGCCTTTCCCTGTAACTGCCACAACAGAACGTTGAATCCCGATTGCTACGCTAAGTTGCGTCCGGTTGAAGTCAAAGCTAAGTTCAATTTTGTGACTATTGCATTTGTCCGTAAATTGCTTACGTGTAGTTGCGGAGCTGTCACTTGCCACAAAAACATAGTTAACCTGTTCTTTTTGAATTCCGCGCAACACTAACTCTGAACCGGTTACGAGCTGACCAGCCCGCCTTATAAGCCCCAGCAATTGTAAAACGCGTTGCTGCTCACTATTACTTTGCCCCATCGCCGAAAAGCTCCTTGCGCGCAGCCTGATGGTCTACGTACTGCACTAACTCTTCATAAAATTCTGCCGGAATTTTTATTCCAAAAGCTTGATCAAAAACACGCTCACTTTGCGCCTGCTTAGCTGCCGCAACTTCTAAGGAAAGGTAGGCACCACGTCCTGCTTTTTTGCCAGTTGGATCGATGCTGACGTCATTTTCCTTGTTTTTTACGATTCTCACTAATTCTTTCTTGGGTTTCATTTCACCCGAGACGATATCCTTACGCATTGGTACTTTCCGCTTTCGCGCCATGTCTGATCATCCCTTTCTAATCCTCAATTTCGTGATTGTCTGCTGCTGATGCTTCAGTTTGCTGAACCTTAGCCGCCAGTTCATCTTGTAACTGTGCATAATCAGACTCAGACTTGATATCAATTTTATAACCCGTTAGTTTTGCAGCTAACCGTGCATTTTGCCCACGTTTGCCAATCGCTAACGAGAGCTGATCATCTGGAACAACTACCGTGCAGGCCCGTTCATTTTCAGGATTAAAATGAACATCCAAAACTTCTGCCGGATTCAGCGCATTACCGATGAATTCAGCAGGATCTTCATTCCATTCAACAACATCCATATTTTCGCCCTTCAATTCATTCACAATGGTTTGAATGCGTTCTCCGCGTGGACCGACACATGTGCCAACAGGATCAACACTTGCGTTATTTGAACGAACTGCCACCTTTGCCCGATCTCCAGCTTCGCGTGCAATTGAAACGATCTCAACCGTACCATCAAAAATCTCCGGGATTTCTTGTTCGAAAAGCCGTTTAAGCAAATCTGGGTGTGAACGACTAACGAATACTTGTGGACCCTTTGCGGTATTTTCAACTTTGTAAATGTAAACTTTAATGCGATCGTGCGGTTGGTATTCTTCACCAGGGATTTGATCCTGATGTGAAAGTACCGCCTCGACTCTGCCCAAGTTAACATACACATAACGATGATCATGCCGCTCAACTTCACCGGTCACAATTTCATTTTCGTACTGAATATATTCGTCATACACAATTCCACGTTCAGCCTCACGCACACGCTGCATGATTACCTGCTTAGCTGTCTGCGCTGCAATCCGTCCAAAATGTTTCGGTGTAACTTCAAAACGAATTGTGTCGCCAACTTCATAAGCACGGTTAATCTGGGTAGCTTCTTCCAGACTGACTTCCAGGCGCGAGTCGAAAACCTCTTCGACAACTTCTTTAACAGCAAAAACATGTATATCTCCAACACTCTTATCAAATTCTACTTCGACATTTTGCGCTTGGCCATAATTACGCTTATATGCTGAGACAAGCGCTGCTTCGAGGGCCTCAACGACAACTTCTTTTTTAATACCCTTTTCTTTTTCTAATGCATCTAAGGCATTCAACAGTTCCTTACTCATTCTTACCTTAACTCCTTAACGAATTCTAAAATTTGATAGCCAAACGCGCTTTTGCGACTTGATCGCGAGGAATTTCAATTTGTTTTTTACGTGTCTTATCCATATACTCTAACTTCAAGAACTGATCACTAAGTTCTACCAATGTTCCTTCATAGACCTTCGTCCCATTTAACGGTCGGTAAAGCGAAACATGGATATATTTATGCACGGCACGCTCAAAATCACTTTGTTTTTTTAGTGGTCGTTCAGCCCCTGGAGATGAAACTTCCAAGTAATACGCTTGCGGAATCGGGTCTGGATCACAGTTGTCAAGGGCTTCGCTAAGCTGATCGCTTACCAAGGCACACTCCTCAATGTTAATTCCGGCTGGTTTATCAATAAAAACACGTAAATACCAGCTTTTGCCTTCCTTCACAAATTCAATGTCTACTAACTCAAAATCTTTTTCTTCTAAGATAGGTGTCACCAGTTCGGTAACTGTCTTTACAACGGTACTCACAAACTGACCTCCTTTTTACAATTCTGATACACGCTCGCAGTTGCAATAAAAAGAGCGAGCATTGCTGCTCACTCTCAACGAGTTATCTAATTCCATTAACCATTATAACATGAAAAATTCTGAACAGCAAGCTAATCCTAACGTCTAAAACATTGAATCAAACAAACTTAATTGATTTTCATCAGGTAATTCATCTAAAACGTGATTTTCCGTCATATAATCAATCAAGGTCTTCGATACCTTACCACGCTTAGCCAGATCTTCCTTTGAAAGGAATGGTTTTTCTTCGCGCGCTGCAACAATCTGCTTAGCAACATTCGTCCCTAAGCCTGGCATTGCGTCAAATGGCGCAAGCAAGGAATTGTCCTTGATCAACCAGTCTGAAACAGCCGAATGTTGGAGATCAACCATTTTGAAGCTAAAGCCGCGTTCTTGCATCTCATTAGCAAGCTCCAAAACAGTCAATAAATTTTTCTCTTTAGTAGAAGCGTCCATCCCTTTATCAGTAATTTCTTTCATCGCATCTTTAACAGCCTGTTTACCGCGCGACATTGCAAGCAAATCAAAATCATCGGCGCGCACACTAAAATAAGCAGAGTAATACAAGAGCGGAAAATAGACCTTGAAGTAAGCGATCCTCAGCGCCATGAGCACATAGGCCGCCGCATGTGCTTTCGGGAACATGTACTTGATCTTAAGACAAGCACCAATATACCATTCTGGAACCTTGGCCTCGCGCATCTCAGCTTGCCAGTCATCGGGAATGCCACGACCCTTACGCACATGTTCCATAATCTTGAACGCACGGTCAGCTTCGACTCCCATATGGATCAAATCCATCATAATATCATCACGACAACCAATTACTTCCGGCATTGTAACCGTTCCATTTTTAATCAACTCTTCGGCATTTCCTAACCAAACATCGGTCCCATGCGACAGTCCAGAAATCTTGAGCAGCTCTGCAAATGTCTTGGGTTTAGTTTCCTCCAACATTCCACGTACAAAGCGGGTTCCAAATTCAGGGATTCCCAGCGTTCCCGTATTCGAACCAATTTGCTCAGGCGTGACCTTTAAAATCTCAGTTCCAGAAAAAAGCTGCATGACGCCCGGATCATCGGTTGGAATTGATTTCGGATTGACACCTGAAAGATCTTGCAACATTCGAATCATCGTAGGATCATCGTGACCCAGAATATCTAATTTCAAAATATTATCATGAATAGAATGAAAATCAAAATGCGTTGTTTTCCAAGTTGCATTCAAGTCATCAGCCGGATATTGAATTGGCGTGAAGTCATAGATATCCATATAATCCGGGACAACTAAAATTCCAGCAGGATGTTGCCCAGTAGTCCGCTTAACACCTGTTGCCCCCTTTGCCAGTCGATCTACTTCAGCATTACGGAAAGTTTGTTCCGTATCTCTTTCATAGGCTTTAACATAACCATAAGCAGTTTTATCCGCAACAGTTCCAATTGTCCCTGCCCGAAAAACATTTCCTTCGCCAAACAGCACTTTAGTATAGTTATGTGCAACCGGCTGATAGTCTCCCGAAAAGTTAAGATCAATATCAGGAACCTTGTTACCATAAAACCCAAGGAAAGTCTCAAACGGAATATCTTGCCCATCCTTAATTAAAGGAGTTGCACACTCTGGACAATTTTTATCTGGTAAATCAAATCCCGAACCATATTCTCCCTTTTCATAAAAGTGACTCCACTGGCACTTAGGACAACGGTAATGCGGCGGCAGTGGATTAACCTCTGTAATTCCGGTCATCGTGGCTGCTAAACTTGAGCCTACAGAACCACGTGAACCAACCAAGTAGCCGTCCTTATTTGACTTATATACCAACTTTTGTGAAATCAAATAAATTACTGAGAAACCATTACCAATTACACTTTTGAGCTCCTTGTCCAAACGTGCCTGTACAATCTTTGGCAATGGGTCACCATACAATTTGTGCGCTTGGTTCAGCGCAAGATTTCGAATCTCGTCTTCTGCTCCGGGCATTTTAGGGGTATACAGCTTATCTTTGACTGGTGAAATTTCAGCAGTCATGTTGACAATCTCGTCTGGTCCAGTAATAACTACTTTTTGAGCCGCTTGTTTGCCTAAAAAACTAAATTCTGCCAGCATTTCATCCGTCGTTCTGAAATGGGCATCAGGGAGCTGTTTAAGACGATTTAACGGATTAGCCCCACCCTGCGAATGAATCAAAATTTTGCGGTAAACAGCATCCTCTTTGTTTAAGAAGTGGACATCGCCCGTTGCGGCAACCGGCAATTGTAACTGTTCGCCCAATTCAACCATATTCTTAATGATTTCTTCGAGATCTTTTTCGTTTTTAACAAGTTCTTGTTCCATTAAAGGTGCATATAAGGGCTTGGGCTGCACTTCCAGATAATCATAAAAACGCGCTTTTTCTTTTGCTTCAGCAAATCCCTTTTGCATCATGGCAGTAAAGACTTCACCACTTGCACAGGCTGAGCCTATAATCAGACCTTCTCGATACTTGACAAGGACCGAGCGCGGGATACGTGGCACGCGGTAAAAATATTTGACCATTGAAATCGAGGCTAATTTAAAGAGATTTTTTAAACCCGCTTGAGTTGCTGCAATAATTGTGGCGTGAAACGGATGTTCATGCTTATAAGCACCATGTTCTCCTACATGCGCATTCAATTGATCTAAAAACTCAATTTGGTACTTTGCCTGAGCCTCTTTAAGCATTGCAAAATAAATATAGCCAGTTGCTTCAGCATCATAAATCGCACGATGGTGATGTTCAAGCTCAACGTTCAGCATTTTCGCCAAGCGATTCAGTCGAAATCCTTTTAACTGAGGATACAAAAAGCGGGCAAATGGCAAAGTATCAATCCACGGGTTTGCGATCAATGGTAGGCCTTGTCTTTGATATCCAGTATTCATAAAATCGACATCAAAAGTCGCATTATGCCCAACAATGATACTATCTTGACAAAATTCCTGGAAAAGTTCAAAAACTTCTTTTTCAGACTTTGAACCTCTGACCATTGCGTCAGTAATACTGGTCAATTCAGTTGTTGTTCTTGATAATGGATGTCCCGGATCAATGAACTCATCAAAGCGGTCTAAGACTGCCCCATGCTGCATTTTCACGGCAGCAAGCTCGATTACCTTATCAAAGCGAGCAGAAAGTCCCGTCGTTTCAGTATCAAAAACAACATAGACTGCATCTTTTAAAGAAACATGCTGCTCATTATAAGCAATTGGGGTGCCATCATCTACAACGTTAGCTTCAACTCCATAAAGAATTTTAACATTGTTTTTCTGACCGGCAGTATGAGCCTCCGGAAAAGCCTGTAGAGTGGCATGATCTGTAACTGCAATTGCCTTTTGTCCCCATGCAGCAGCCTGTTCAACGTAAGCGGTAATACTGTTAGTTGCATCCATCATACTCATATTTGTATGCAGGTGCAGTTCCGCTCGTTTCTGATCAGCTGGAGCCAAGTCCTTGCGTTGCTCGTGCTTGATCTGGTTAATATCAAATGCATTCAATACTAAATCACGTAAGAAACTATCCTCTTGGACATTTCCACGAATTTTTACCCATTGCCCTTCTTGAATGGCATCAAAACAAGCTTCATCTTCTTCGTTACGTGAAAATTTTTTGACTACCAGCGAAGAACTATAATCTGTAACTTTAATAATCAACAATTTGCGAGATGAGCGCAGACTTCTAACCTCTTTGTCAAAGATATATCCTTGAACGATAACTGACCGCTCTTCCTCCGTAATATCGTTCATTTGTCGCGGCTGTTCTTTGGCATCAATCTTCCTGCCAAGCGTCACGGGCCCTTCAATTTTAACTGGACTGTTTTCTTTCTTTTGATTCTGCTGTTGAATTGCTTGAACGGCTTTTTGTGCTAATTTCGCATCATTTTTGGCCTTTTCCTGCTTAAATTCAGCAATTTTGTGCTGTGACTTTGACTCATCTATTAACGTATGAATTGCAAATTGCGGGAACCCCACCCGCTGATAGGTCTCCTCAATCGGGCCTAAAGCCTGATTAACCAGAAAATGCTTGATAATTTCATTTTCTGCTAGCAGTAAAACACGTTTTTGTTCAACATAGGGCACCATCCCATTTTTGAGTTCCTGCACAAAAGGCGAATGTACTCCACAGTTTTTAACAACCCACTCCCAATACTCAGCAATTCTTTTACTGTCAAGCACTTGCTCAGTCGCTTGTATTTTAAGATCAGTTTGTGCGATCTCAGAGAAGCCTGTGTGTAATTTTTGCGAAAAAACTTGGAAAAGAGCGAATGGCCAGACCTTTTGGGTTCTAAGACTAAACTCCCAGCGTTTTGAAAGACGATGAATTTCAACCTTTGTAATTTCTGTCGTTTCAAAGTATTTATTTTGTTCAGCTGTCGGTTCCCAGTTTAACTGCGCCAGCAATTTTTGAAACAATGTCTTTTTATCAAGTTCCATTCGTTTTTCCTTTCTTTGATAGCTCTAAAAGGCTGGAATAAATTATTCATTCATTTCAGCCTCCTAAAAACACTAAGTATTTAATCTTTCATTTATAGAATTTTTTCTTTCTTTTCTTGTTTAAGCAAAATCGAAATTGCATTTTCAAGTTCTTCTGGTCGAACCTCGACTGTCTCTCCATTACGCCGCAATTTAACCTCAACAATTCCTTCCTCAGCCTTCTTACCAACTGTAACTCTCACCGGCATTCCCATTAAATCAGAATCTGCAAACTTAACACCTGGTCTTTCCTTCCGATCATCAAGCAAAACGCTGTAACCTGCTTCTTCCAGCTGTGTCGTAATCTTTTCAGCCAGTTTAACCTGAATCTCCTGCTTGACATTGACGGGAACGACATGCACATCAAACGGTGCAATATTGCGCGGCCAAATAATTCCATTCTCATCGCAATTTTGTTCAATAATCGCCGACAGCAAGCGTGAAACTCCAATACCATAGCAACCCATAATCACAGGTATCTGACGCCCATTTGAGTCCAGCACATCGGCCTTCAGTGAATCTGAATAGCGCGTTCCTAACTTGAAAATATGTCCGATTTCAATTCCGCGGGTAAATTTGAGTCGTCCCTCACCATCTGGAGACAACTCACCGGCTTTAACCAACCGTAGATCTGTATAATCAGCAACCTCAAAATCACGTCCAACGTTGACGTTAATCAAATGAAAGTCATTTTCGTTAGCACCAACTACACTATTACGCATCTTTTCAATATCCAGATCAGCAATCACACGAATTTCCTTTGGAATTGCGACCGGACCTAATGAACCAAAATCTGCTCCCAGATACTGAACTGCCTCTGCATCGGTTGCCAAGCGGACATCTGCAGCACCCAAAAAGTTAGTGAGCTTGACTTCATTGAGTTCATCAGTTCCGCGTAATAGTACAATTACCGGCTCTTGATCAGCCAGTACCAGCAAAGTTTTAATGACTGCGCCAGTTTCGACTTTCAGCAATTCAGCGACTTGTTCAACCGACTTTGCACCTGGAGTGGAAACCTTTTCCAGCTCTCTTTCAGGTTCATGTGAAGGCTTAACATTCCGTAAATTGCGAGCCATTTCAAGATTTGCAGCATATCCGCTTTCATCAGAATAAGCAATTGTGTCTTCACCAATATCAGCAATTGCCATATATTCTTTCGAATCGTTGCCTCCCATTGCGCCCGCATCACCAATAATCGCACGGAAGTTTAATCCACAACGTTCAAAAATTTTCTGATAGGCACCTTCCATTTGAGTATAGACTTTATTCAAACTCTGATCATCTGCATGAAATGAGTAGCCATCAAACATTAAGAATTCACGGCCGCGCAAAAGTCCAAACCGCGGACGATTCTCATCGCGATACTTCATCTGAATTTGGTATAATGTCAGCGGTAATTTTTTATAGGACTTAAGGCTATCACGAATAATAGCAGTAAAGGTTTCCTCATGTGTAGGTCCTAAAATAAAATCGCGCTCGTGCCGATCCTGTAACTTAAACATTGTTGGACCATAGGTGACGTATCTGCCTGACTCTTGCCAAAGCTCAGCAGGAATAACGGCAGGCACCAGCATCTCTGCTGCATCAATTTGATCCATTTCCTCTCTGATAATTTTTTCAATCTTCTTTAAGACCCGGAAAGCAAGTGGCAGATAGGCATACATTCCGGCAGAAATTTGTTTAACATACCCGGCACGCAGCATCATCTTGTGGCTTAGTGCCTCCGCATCACTGGGTACTTCCTTAATAGTTGGTATTAATAACTTTGACTGTTTCATAAAAATCCCCTTTTAACTTAACGACGCAGCACACGCCCCATAATATTAATTAAAGAAATAACGTTGAATATCGTTCCAAGTAACTAAGATCATTAATAACATTAGGAAACCAAAACCCACAAGCGTGATGATCCCTTCTTTTTCCTGTGAAAGCGGCTTGTGTCTGATTCCTTCAATCACATTCAACACTAACTTACCACCGTCTAACGCTGGAATCGGAAGCAGATTAACAATCCCTAAATTCAGTGAAAGAAACGCTAATAAGTTAATAACACTAATTAACCCATACTTAGTTGCTTCCGAAGTGTAGGAATAAATTGCAACCGGGCCGCCTAAATCATTTAAGCTAAACCCATGCGTGAACATACCCACAATCGCACTCAACAACGCAACTGTTAGATTCCAGGTCTGCGAGAAGCCATAGGTTGCAATCGCCCAAAACGATTTTTCGTGGTGCACAGCCGCTTCAATTCCAATATACCCCACATTTTGTTTGTTCTGTTTTTTAGTTTGCGGAACAACTTGCAACTGCTTTGTTTGACCCTTTCTTTCGATGGTCAGTGTCGTTTTTTTACCAGCACGTTTGCTGATTGCAGTTGCTAGGCTCTGCCAAGAAGAGGTTCTTGCGTTTTCTACTTTAACCACGCGATCCCCTTTTTGCATCCCAGCTTTTTGCGCTACCGAATTCTCAGTGAAATTACCGACGACATTAGAAGTCGATGTCACTCCGCCTTGTAAAACTGCCACCAGTGTAAAAGCAACGATTGCCAAAATAAAATTGTTGAGTGGCCCTGCAAAATTGGTCAGCATTCTTTGCCATAACGTAGCCGATTGAAACTGAACATCTGTAGGTGCAATTCTGACTTTTGTTCCATCTTCTTCAATGATTGAAGCATCATGAGAAACTTTAAAATGACGATACTGCTCATCATCGCCGTTTTCATAACCCTCAAGCCAGAGTTCATTTTCAAGATCCCACTTAACCAGTTGAACCGGAATCCCGTTCATTAAAGTTTTTTTGTGACTGGTATTAATAGTTTCAACAACCCCAGCATCGTCCAGCAACAGGCTGACAGATGTTCCTGGTTTTAAAGCTTCATCATCTTCCTCAAGTCCCGCCATGCGGACGTATCCCCCTAACGGCAGGATACGAATCGTGTACGTGGTGGCGTTTTTCTGATATGCGAAAATTTTAGGGCCCATTCCAATTGAGAATTCTCTCACTAGGATACCGGCCTTTTTTGCAAAGTAAAAATGACCAAATTCATGGACAAGAACCAGTATTCCAAAAACAATAATAAATGTCACAATTGTAAGCAGCATGTCGGTATCCTCTCAGTTCATAAATTCATTAAATCAAGCCAATAAAATGTGCAAATGGTAGGACAAACAGCAGTGAATCAAAGCGATCAAGGATACCCCCGTGTCCTGGCAAAATCTTACCTGAATCTTTCACGCCGTAGTAACGTTTCAGTGCAGACTCAACTAAATCTCCAAATTGAGCTACAATTGCGAGAATCAGCGTCATCAAAAGCATCGACACCAGCGAATATCTTTGTGGGAAATAAAACGTAAAGATTGCCCCGATTATCAACGCCACAATCACTCCCCCAATGGAACCTTCCCAAGTTTTATTAGGGCTTATATGGGGAGCAAGTTTAGTCTTGCCCCATTTTCTTCCCACCATGTATGCACCGCTATCTGTGGCCCAAACTGTTAAGAGTAGATAAAAAATAGTTGAAACTCCCGCAGCACGCGCTGTCATTAAGAAACGGAAACCGACTGCAGTATAGATAATCCCCAAAATTAAAACTGCAGCATCGTCAAATGAAAAGCGATTGCGTGTAAACACAGTATACACTAGCAAGAGTAAAACTAAAAAATAAAAAAGCGTGTAACGTGTACTGGTATCTGGTAAAAATGAAAGCCAACTTTGCGGCACTAATAACGCTAAGGAAGCTAGCACACCCAAAACAGCTTCAGGCGAAACCAGCAGCTTTTTACGCATAATGTAGATTTCAGATAAACCAATCATGCCTAACAAGATAGCAAGAATTTCAAATGGCACTCCCCCGATCAAAACAAGAGGAATGAAAACCAGCAGTGCAATTACCGCTGTTAAAACACGTTGTTTCATAATCTCTAAACTACTCCTTTTTCAAACCGCCAAAACGCCGGTTCCGATTTTGATACTCATAAATATTTTCCCACAAGGTCTGCGGTGTATAATCAGGCCACAATACATCCGTAAAAACAAATTCACTGTACGCAATCTGCCACAATAAGAAATTGGAAATACGCTCTTCCCCACTTGTTCTAATCAGCAGATCCGGATCAGCATATGCACCAAACTTAGCTGTCGTTAAAGCGTGCGCGAAATCTTTTTCTGTAATTTGAGTTGGTTCCAGCTCACCTTTAACCGCGCTCGCAGCAAGCGTCTGCGCAGCGGCAACTAACTCAGCGCGCCCACCATAATTAATAGCAAAATTCAAAATCATGCCGTCATTTTTAGCAGTTTGTTCGCAGGCACGTGCCACTGCTTTGCGTGTTTCTTGCGGAAGGGCAGTAAGTTCACCAATTGTGCGCACCTGAATGTTGTTCTTGATCAGATCAGGCACAAAAGTATCAAAGAAATTAATCGGTAAGGTCATTAAGAAATCAACTTCCTTTTTTGGCCTTTTCCAATTTTCTGTAGAAAAAGTATATAAGGTTAAGACCTTAACTCCCAGATCACTTGCCGCGACAGTTACTTTCTTAACTGTTGTCAACGCTGCCTTGTGTCCCGCGATCCGCGGCAAATGTCTTTTTTGTGCCCATCTACCGTTTCCATCCATAATTATGGCAATATGGTTGGGTATTCGTTTGGGATCAAGTTCGTCTAACTGTTTAGAAACAGAACGATTGTTATTAATAAATTTTGAGAACAAGGGTCCACCTCCATTTAAGTCCAAAACTTATTCTAGCAAAAAAGGAACAACGAGGCAAAATTGCATTTCCGTGAAACCTACGCACCCAACAAACAGCTTAAATGTTTGTCTGCTAGATCCGTGCAAAGTTCGACGATGCCGCCTCGTTGTTGTTTTGACTGTCCGATCAACAGTTGAATTTTCTAATTATACATCCAGAATTTCTTTTTCTTTGACACTCTGAATTTTTTCAACATTCTTGATGGAAGCATCTGTCACTTTTTGCGCCTGTTCTTCCAACACGTGCAGATCATCTTCCGTCAATTCACCATTTTTTTCAGCTTTCTTTAATTCATCCATAATATCCCGGCGCACATTCCGCACCGCAACTTTTGCCTTTTCAGATTCTGCCTTAACCTGCTTAGCAATTTCTTTGCGGCGTTCTTCCGTCAACTGTGGAATCACCAATCGAATCGCTGAACCGTCATTTGCAGGCGAGATTCCAAGATCAGAAGCCAGAATTGCATGTTCAATATTTTGCAGTGCTGATTTATCATAGGGTGTCACCAAGAGCACCCGTGCTTCTGGAATAGTAATTTGTGCAATTTGATTTAATGGAGTTGGAGCACCATAATAATCTACCATTACACGGTTAAGTAGGCTTGCATTCGCACGTCCTGCACGAATATTTCCTAATTCTTTTTGAAAAGCTTCTTCAGCTTTAGTCATCCGTGCCTGACCATCCTTAATGCGTGAATCATTGATTTTCATAATTTTTATTTTCCTTTCACTGTTGTCCCAATTGCTTCTCCTTCAACTACGCGCTTAATATTTCCACTCTTATTCATATTGAAGACTACCAAAGGAATATCATTATCCATCGACAACGAAGAAGCAGTTGTATCCATGACGTGCAAGCCCTTGCTAATAATGTCAAGATGCGTTAATTCAGTAAACTTCACCGCGTCACGATCTTTTTGTGGATCAGCAGAATAAATGCCGTCGACTCCATTCTTAGCCATCAAGATCACATCTGCATTAATTTCAGAAGCCCGTAAAGCCGCAGTTGTATCAGTTGAAAAGTATGGTGACCCTGTTCCTGCAGCAAAGATCACAATTCTGCCCTTCTCTAAATGCCGAATGGCTTTGCGCCTGATATACGGTTCTGCAATTTGGCGCATCTCAATTGAGGTTTGCACTCTTGTGGGCACACCCAAGGACTCGAGGTTATCTTGCAATGCAAGAGCATTCATAACTGTTGCAAGCATTCCAATATAGTCCGCCTGTGAGCGCTCCATTCCCATCTGGGCTCCAGATTCACCGCGCCACATATTGCCACCGCCAACTACAATTGCGATCTGAACTCCCAATTGATAGACTTCCTTGATCTCTTCAGCCACTTTTCTGATCTCAGGAGGGTTAATCCCGTTTCCTTGATCACCAGCAAGAGCTTCTCCACTTAACTTCAAAATCACACGTTTATACCTGACATCTGCCATGATGTTCCTCCTATTAATCGATACTATTTCAAAGTGCGTCGTGAACACATTCAAAGTTATTTTACCATATTTTCAACTTCTTGAATATATTTTATCGCGGACATACACGCAAAGAAAAGGAACACTTAACAATTATGCTTGCTTTTTATGTTGAACATTTTTTCAATAATCAATTCATTTTTCTGAAAATGCTAAAAAACAGCTGTGCTTTTTTCAAAAAAAGGGAGAGTGTGACATAAGTCGGGAAAATTTGAGTGCTAACTCGAAATTACGAACATAGCGAGTACTTCGCTATGAGTAATTCGAAGTTAGACGGAGAATTTTGACTTATGGAACACGTTTATCCGGAATAAAAGAGAGGCTGTGACAAAATTTAAATTTTGTCACAGCCTCTCTTTAAATTATTTTATAACATTGTGAATCAGTAGTCCTCAATAGTCGCCTGCTGACGTTGTTTGAAAGGCTGCTTAATCCTTAATCTGGTTCATTACTTCATCAACGAAGTTATCTTCCTTCTTTTCAATACCTTCGCCAACTTCATAACGAATAAACGAAGCAACTTTACCATTCTTAGAAGCAACATACTTGCCAACTGTTTGATCAGGATCTTTAACAAATTCTTGATCAGTCAAGCTAATTTCTGATAAGAACTTATTTAAGCGTCCAACAACCATTTTTTCAACAATTTTTTCAGGTTTGCCTTCATTCAGTGCTTCTTGCTTCAAGACTTCTTTTTCATGCTCCAATTCAGCAGCCGGTACCTGTGTCCGGTCTACATACTTAGGGTTGATAGCTGCCACATGCATTGCAACATCTTTGGCAGTCGCGGTATCTGCACCATCAAGGACAACCAAAGTTGCAATTTTACCACCCATATGCAGGTATGAACCAAAGTTTTGATTATCAGCTTTTTCAACAGCTGTGAAGCGGCGTAACGTAATCTTTTCGCCAATTACCTGAGTAGCTTCGATAATTTCATCTTTGATAGTTCCCTTATCAGTAGCAATTTTGAGTGCATCATCTAAAGTAGCTGGTTTGTTTTCGGCAACCTTAGTCGCAATCTCCTTAACTAATTCTTTGAAGCGGTCATTTTGGGCAACAAAGTCTGTTTCAGCATTAACTTCAACAATTGCAGCTACATTTCCTGCAACCTCAACATCAGCTAACCCTTCTGCAGCAACGCGATCACTTTTTTTAGCAGCCTTTGCAATTCCCTTTTCACGGAGAAAATCAATTGCTTTGCTCATGTCACCTTCAACAGCAACAAGTGCCTTCTTCGCGTCCATCATTCCGACACCAGTTTTATCACGTAATTCTTTAACTTGAGAAGCAGAAATCTTTGCCATTTCTTATGGCCTCCTTAAAAAAATTATTAAAAAACTGCCTCAAACTCCCAGGCCAGTATACGCCCAATGTTTGAGACAGCCTAAGTTTATCTATTCAGCATCTTTGGAATTGTTGTTGCCTTCGACAGCTTCAACAATGTCTTCAATTGAATCTACAGATTCTTTTTTACCGTCTGCGAAAGACTTTTCTGTAACTTCTTCAGGTCCTTCTTCACCTTGATGAGCCTCAATAACTGCGTCTGCTACCATTGAAGTAATCAAACGGACAGCACGAATTGCATCATCGTTGGAAGGAATCTTGACATCAATTTCATCTGGATCAGCGTTGGTATCAACCATCGCAATGATCGGAATATTAAGCTTACGTGCTTCTTTAACCGCAATTCTTTCTTTACGTGGATCAACAATGAATAAAGCATCTGGTAAATGCGGCATGTCTTCAATTCCACCTAAGAACTTCTCAAGACGTTCTCTTTGCTTAATCAGCAATGCAACTTCCTTCTTAGGGAGAACATCGAATGTTCCATTTTCACTCATTGCTTTGATCTCTTTAAGACGTTTGATTCTCTTTTGAATTGTGTCCCAGTTGGTCAAGGTACCACCAAGCCAACGGTGGTTAACGTAAAATTGACCAGCGCGTTTTGCTTCTTCTTCAATTGCATCTTGGGCTTGTTTCTTAGTTCCCACAAAAAGCACAACACCATCATCAGCTGCTACTTGCTTAACGAATTCGTGTGCTTCGTCAATTAACTTAACAGTTTTTTGCAGATCAATAATGTAAATTCCATTACGCTCTGTGAAGATGTATTTCTTCATCTTTGGATTCCAACGACGTGTTTGATGTCCAAAATGAACACCGGCTTCAAGCAATTGTTTCATGCTAATTACTGACATAACTGTAATACCTCCGTTTTTGTTTTTCCTCCCCTGTGTTCATTAACAGCAGGACTCAAGCTGAGCACCCCACTGCCAGCACACAGAGTGTGAATTGATACTGGTAAACCAGCACCTGTAACATTGTACCTTAATAAAGCTTAAAGTTCAAGCCAGATTTTATAAATATTATTGGTTTACCAAGGTAGCCGTAGTTCCTTTTGTAACAGCTTCCTGAGCACTCTTTAAAGCAATCGTTACCATATTTTCAACAGCTGTTTCAGTATAAAAAGCCACATGTGGCGTAATTAGTACATTGTCAAGTTCCAACAATTCCTTAAAGACAGTATCCTTGAGGGGTTGATCTTTTAAGTCATGGTTAAAGATGGGACTTTCATTTTCGTAAGTATCAAGTGCCGCACCAGCAATTTTGCCATTCTTAATGCCAGCAATCAAAGCTTCAGTATCAACTAAAGCACCCCGAGCAGTATTAATGAGATAGACCCCATCTTTCATTTGTGCAATCGCCTCTGCGCCAATAAGATGATGGTCAGCTGCAGTTGCGGGCATATGCAGTGTAATCACATCAGCCTGTGCAAACAGTTCCGCATAAGAATCAACATAGATTCCTTCTTTTTTCAACTCAGGATTTGGATAAAGATCGTACGCAATTACCTTTGCACCAAATCCGCGATAGATATTGATGGCAGCGCGTCCGATTCTCCCAGTTCCAAGCACACCGACTGTCAAAGAACGCAGCTCTTTGCCAACAAATGGAGCCCAACGAAAATCATGTGCGGCAACCCGACGTCTGAAAAGTGTCGTATTACGCAATAGTTGCAATAATTGTGTAACCGAAAATTCTGCAATTGCATTTGGCGAATAGGCGGGAACATTTGTAACTAGAATGCCATTTTCTGTGGCAGCTTTCAAATCGATATTATCTACTCCGACATTTCGGATTGAAAGAACCTTGACGCCTACTTCTTTAAACTTCTCGAACATTTTTTCGGGATATGTTCCAGTTTGCAGTGTCAAAACCGCATCATATCCTGCTAAACCGTCAAGTTTTTCAGTAGTCAAAGGGGCCGCGACACACTCAACCTGTACGTCGTTTTGTTTTTCCCACGCTTTAAAATACTTTTCCTCATCACTACGAACATTAAAAGCAATAAATTTCATTACGAACCTCCAAAAAATGATCTCTATTGATACGGCAGTGCAAAGTAGGTGCAAAAACACACTATCTTTACGCATTCATTATTTTACCATGAAAACAAGACTTCTATATAATATTTACCTCTTGCAAAAGACAAATCAACTGACGTGCACTCCATGCGCAGCCAAATAGCTGAGTTTTTTTAACCGTGTCTGATGTTTGAAAGCATATTCAGCCTTAAGTGCTGTCGACTTATCAGCAAAAGGCTCAGCATAGAGCAGTTTAACTGGTCTACGCGTTCTTAACCGCGTATATTTTGCACCTTTTCCGGCATTATGCACCGCAATTCGATGCTGCACATCATTAGTAAACCCACCATAGAGTGTCCCATCCGCGCACAATAAAACATAAAAAAAATATTCTTGGATTGTTTTATTTTCCATAAATAATCTTCCTTAATAACGGCGTATATTGATTATTATCATCATACACAACGAGCGGCGGTAAAAAACGCATTCCTCGCGGGCGACCGTCTTTAATTGCTTCTACTAAGATCATATTTGCTTCTCGACCCTGTTTCGGGTAGACCAGTTGAACCCGTTTAGGAGAGAGCCGCTGGGCCTGCAGTAAACTAAAAAGTTCGCCCGCACGTTCTGGACGATGCACGAAAAACGCCTTGCCATTCATTTTAAGCAACCCACTTGTTACTTCGATAATTTTTTGCAAATCAACAGTAATCTCATGCCGTGCAATTGCTAGATACGGATTCTCATTTTTCTTACTGGTAGGTAGATCAGAGAAATACGGCGGATTACAGGTTACTGTATCGTAAGCATCCTTTTTCAAATATTTAAAGGAATCTGCTAAGTCAATGTTGAGCGCTGTAATTTGCTGTTCCAAAGAATTCAGCTTAATGCTGCGCTGTGCCATCTCACAAAGTCGGGCTTGAATTTCAACCGCTGTAATTTTACCAGTCGTTTTTGTACTTAAAAATAGGGCGACCGCTCCATTACCCGCACATAAATCGACAATTCTTCCAGCAGCATTCTTAGGCGGTGCCGCAAAATTCGCGAGCAACACCGCATCCAGGGAAAAAGAAAAAACGTCGGCACTTTGAATGATTTTAATGTTGTTTGCATATAACATATCAATTCTTTCATTATTAATTAAACACATTTTTACCCGCCTTAATTAAACTTGCAACTTCCCTCAAAATTAGGCATACTATTCACGGTAACACTATTTTTAAGAAAGGAATGTCGCTGAGATGTTCTATTCATTTATTCGTATTGTAGCACGTGTTGTTTTAGTCTTGCTAAATGGAAATGCTCATTACAAACACCGTGAAAGGCTGCCTGCAGGAAACTACATCCTGGTTGGCCCTCATAGAGCCTGGTTTGACATGCTTTATTTTGCACTCGGAGCATCACCCAAAAAATTCTCTTTTATGGCAAAAGAGGAACTATTTAAGAATCCCATCTTACGTTACATACTTGTCCATGCAAATGCTTTTCCTGTAAACCGTCAGAATCCAGGACCCTCTGCAATCAAGACTCCCGTAAAGTGGTTGAAAAAACGGGATCTTTCTTTGATTATGTTTCCTTCTGGTACTCGGCATTCTCAACAACTTAAAGGGGGCGCTTTGCTAATTTCAAAACTAGCAGGTGTCCCACTTGTTCCGGCAGTGTACCAAGGACCAGCTGATACCAAGGGCCTTTTGCGGCGCAAGCGAATCACTGTTAATTTTGGCGAACCAATTTACCTTGACCGTAAGCAGCGGCTAACAGATGCACAGCAGCAGCTAATTCTTGCCCAGATGAGCGCACGCTTTAAGCAGCTTGATAATGAGCTTGATCCAAACTATAAGTATGTTGACCCAATGAAAGCTAAGAAAAAAAATAGCAATTAAGTAACAACTGACTTTGCCCCAAATAAAAAGAAGCCCTTAAACAGGGCTTCTTTTTATTTTTTCTTACCTTGTGCCTTCATTGCGGTCATCATTTGATGCAGTTTCTTTTCAGATGGCTTCTGCCCCATTTGAAGCATCATCACTTTGAGCATGCTTTCATTGATCGGCGGGTTCTTTTTCAAGTAATTTTCCATATACTTCCGTGCCGCAAAGAAACCACCTACAAAGCCTAAAATGAGGGCAAGGATCACAATTAGCACCCAAATCGTGGTTGACATTGTATACTGCTCCTTTCACATCGTTTCAATCTTTAATTCTACACAATTACTCCCCAAAAATAAAGAGCCAACTGCGGTCAATTATACTTAATCATCCCGCAAGTTACGCTCCCGTTGAATCTTACGGACCTTCTCAGGGGTAACTTCTTTTCCATTCTTATCAAAAACACGCAGCATTTCAACATTGCTTTTAAAGGTTTTACGGAAAAGTGCAAGATAGGTTTCGCGCAAACTCTTTTGTTCATCCAGTTCTGCTTGTGTTAACCCCACCGTCTTCTTCTTTTTTGCAAGTTCGTTTATTCTTTTAATGAGCTTTTCTGGGATCTGTCCAGCCATCCCAACACCCCCAAACTTTCTGCATTTTATCAAACACGTCATATCATACATGAAAAAAGGAATTGTTTCAAATAATAAATACGAACGTTTGTTTGTAATCATCGCCAACATATGCTAGTATAACAGTAATAACTAACGATTGAGGTGTCAGATAATGACAAAAGCTTCTGAAAAAAGGCAAATGGCCGTTCTGCGGTTCATCTATGAACGCGTCAACGATAAGGGGTACCCTCCAACCGTGCGTGAAATCTGTCAGGCAGTTGATCTGTCTTCAACCTCGACAGTTCACGGACACTTGGCAAGACTCGAAAAAAAGGGATATCTCCAAAAAGACCCTACCAAACCCCGTGCCATTGAAGTCACTGCGGTTGGCTTGGAAGCTCTTGGAATTCAAGAACATGCAGATGCAATTCCAGTTCTCGGAACCGTGACAGCCGGTTCTCCTATTTTGGCAGTGGAAGAAGCTTCTGAATACTTCCCGCTACCGCCAAATATGAATTCTGCAGCGGAGTTATTTATGCTGACAATTCGCGGCAAGAGTATGATTAACGCTGGGATTTTAAATGGTGACAAGGTTATCGTACGGAAACAACGTAATGCAGATAATGGAGATATTGTGATTGCCATGACTGAGGATAACGAGGCAACTTGCAAGCGATTCTTCAAAGAAAAGGATCACTACCGTTTACAACCGGAAAATGATACAATGCCACCCATAATTTTAAACACTGTCATGATCCTTGGTAAGGTTGTTGGTCTGTACCGGGACTTCCTCTAATCCTCAGACAACCCCAAAAGTTTATAGTTTGATTCCTAGAATTTAATTGGAACCAGACTTTTCTTTTAGTATTTTTTATCACAGCTCTTAAAAATCTGCATAATTAAACTAGTAAAAAATCGCAAGACACAATCATCAAAGGGGCTGTGACAAAAGTTAAATTTTGTCGCAGCCCCTCTTTTATTCCGGATAAACGTGTTTCATAAGTCAAAATTCTCCGTCTAACTTCGAATTATTCATAGCAAAATACTCGCTATCTTTGTAATTTCGAGTTAGCACAAACCTAATGACGGACTCTTTTGTTGGCTGCCATCCCCAATAATTCAGCAGCATGTTCCAATGTTAGATGTGTAATCGTTGTTCCCGAAAGCATGCGTGCTAACTCATTAACGCGTTCGTGCTGGTCAATTTTTCTGACAACTGTCTCTGTTCTGCCATTTTTCGTGTGCTTAGAAACTAAAAAATGGTGATCACTGACAGCCGCAACTTGCGGCAGATGTGTGATACATAACACTTGGGAAGTAGCTGCAATCTGACTAATCTTTTCGGCAATTGCCTGTGCTACACGGCCGCTTACTCCAGTGTCGACTTCATCAAAAATAATACTCGTGACGTTGCGATCCTGTGCAAAAATTGTCTTCAACGCCAGCATTATCCGTGAGAGTTCTCCTCCAGAGGCAATCTTATTCAATGGCCCACTTGCTTCACCTGGATTAGTCTGTACATAGAATTCTGCATGCTCAGCTCCATTGACCGTCAATTCCTGGTTATTTTCAAACCTGACTTGAAAAATAGCTTTATCCATATACAATGATTTCAATTGAGTATGGACTTTCTTTTCTAGCGCCTGGGCTGTTTTGCGTCTTTGCACAGAAAGCTCCTGTGCCTTTTTCTGCGCAGTTGTATACGCACGTTGCAGGCGTTCTTCCTGATTACCACTGTCTTCTTGTGCATTTTCCATCTTTTCAAGCTCTGCTTTAATCTGTTGGTAATATTGCAAGACTTGCTTAATAGAATCACCATATTTATGTTCAAGCTGGCTAATCAATTCAAGTCGTAAGTTAACCTCGTTTAACCGGCCTTCATCCCATTCCATGTCCTCCAATTCACGTGAGATATCATGGGCAGAATCCTGCAATGTATAAAAAGCATTTGAGAGATTAGTACTGATTGTCTGCAAACTTTCTGAATAAGTGGCAATCCCTTCTAATTCCTCAGTCACACTACCCAAACTGCCGAGTAAATCTGTTTCTTCACCGGAAAGCAGCTGATAGCCTTTTGAGAGTGCATCGCGAATACTTTGAAAATTTTCAAGCTTTTCTTTTTCGCTGCTGAGTTTTTCTTCTTCGCCATTTTCTAAATGAGCTTCCTCAATTTCCTTGACTTGGAATCTGAGCATATCCAATCTTTGTGCCCATTTTTTCTCATTCGAGCGTCTTTTTTCCAAATCCTGCTTTTGCTCTTGGTATTTAGCAAACGCCGCTTGGTAACTGCGTTTCAATTGTAAGTTGCGCACACTGTATTGATCTAATAATTTCAAATGATTTTCAACGTGCATCAGGGTTTGATGTTCATTTTGCCCATGAATATCAATTAAGCGACCCCCAATTTTACGTAAAACTGCAAGTGTCACCAAAGTGTTATTAACGCGGCAGACACTCCGCCCGCTGCGATACAACTCTCGCTGCAGGATTAGTTCGCCACCATCTGGTTGGATTCCGATCTGCTCCAAATAATCACTAAAAGACCTGTCTTCGGGCAATGCAAATAATCCTTGCAAAACAGATTTGCCTGCACCCTTGCGAATGAATTCTTGTGAACCTCTACCACCGGAAAGCAGCCCTAAAGCGTCAATTACAATTGATTTCCCAGCACCCGTTTCTCCAGTCAAAACGGTCATGTGAGGTTCAAACCTAATGTCAAGTTTCTCAATGATTGCAAAATCTCTGATTGTCAATTCTCGCAGCATTAGTTGATCATTCCCTCATCCCTAAAAATTAATTATCTATTCTAAGCTTTATTCAATCATTTCCAGCAGTCGCTGCAGGATCACCTTCGGGTCAGAACCAGTTTTGGCAATTACCAAAATTGTATCATCGTCACCTAAAGTTCCAAAAATATCTTCATATTTCATTTGTTCTATTAAGCTTGAAATGACAGGTCCATTACCTGGAGAGACTTTCAACAATAAAAATTCTCCCTGAACACGTCCCGTTAGATAGGCATCACGCAACGTCTTGCGCAGCTTTTTTTCCGTATTCAACTTTTTTTCAGCTGGAAAACTATACCGATATTCTCCCGTAGGTGACGGTAATTTAATCAGCTGCATCTCTTTTACATCCCGTGAAATCGTTGCTTGTGTTACCTCAATCCCGCGTTGCCGTAGCAGTGCAACAATTTCCTCTTGTCGTTCAACATTATTTTGCCGCAACAACTCTCTGATTGCCATTTGTCTTTCTTGCTTACGCATCACTTTCACCAAGTTTCCAAAAAATATTCATATTTTGTTTTAATAATAGCCTATTTTGAATAAATATTAAAGGATTCCCTTATAAAAGTCAATTTTTAAAGTTTTCATGTGCGGCTGTAACTATTTCTGAAAGCTTAACTTGTTCGGCTAATTTTCCAGGTGCCACAGCAGCTTTCAAATGGACCAGAAATTCAATATTCCCCTCACCACCGGTAATCGGAGAAAAGTCTAATCCACATACGTCAAAACCTGCCGCTAACGCAAATGAAAGAATTTCAGTCAACACCTGTTGATGCACTTTAGGATCGTGTACAATGCCGTGTTTACCGACATTTTCCCTACCAGCTTCAAATTGAGGCTTAATCAGTGCAATCACATCTCCGTTTGGTTCAATTATCTCATGCAAGGGCGGCAAGATAAGTTCCAAAGAGATGAAAGAAACATCAATCGTGGCAAACTCTGGACGACCATGTTTAAAATCGGCAAGTTTACTGTATCTAAAGTTAGTATTTTCCATTACTATGACACGCTCATCTTGCCTGATTTTCCAAGCTAGCTGATTCGTACCAACATCTAGCGCATAGCTCAAAGCAGCTCCGTTTTGTAACGCAACATCTGTGAAACCTCCTGTGGATGCTCCAATATCAAGCATGATTTTCCCTTTAGGACTGAGCTGAAAAGACTTGAGTGCTTTTGCCAGTTTGTATCCACCACGACTGACAAATGGCATTTTCTTGCCTTTAAAATGTAACTTTGTCGTGCTATCAATCTTGACACCCGGTTTATCCAAACGTTCTTCATTGACTCCTAAGATTTCACCCGCCATGACCGCTCTTTTGGCCTGCTCCCGCGTTTCAAAAAGTCCCTGTTTTACCAGCAAGACATCTACTCGTTCTTTCTTCATTAATTATCCTTTCTTGAAAAATAGCGTAGAAAATCATCCAATATTCCGGTTTCAATCCCGGTATGTTTCAATTCATTTAAAGCCGTCCGCGCATTCAAAAGAGCATTATCCAACTCCTGATATGCACCGTTCAAACCGAGCAGCCCAGGATAAGTATTCTTGTGTTCAACTTGATCCTTATGAACAGCTTTACCGAGTTCTGCTTGCGTGCTGACAACATCTAAAATATCATCATAAATTTGAAACGCCAGCCCAAAACAACTCCCGAAATTTAGCAACTCTGTCATCTGCGCAGCCGTTGCGCCGCTAATGATTCCCCCTGCTTGACAAGCATACTGTAACAAAGCTCCTGTTTTTAGCTGATGCAAAGCCTTAAGTTGGACTAACGTAAGCTCCTTTTTCTCACCTTCAATATCAGCAATTTGACCACTAACCATTCCTTGGGGACCGGCCGCGGTTGCAAAACGGCTTAGTAAAGCCACCTTAAGCTGAGCTGAAAGGTGGCAGCTTGCAAGCCATTCAAAAGCAGTCGTCAACAAACCATCGCCCGCCAAGACAGCCTCTGCTTGCCCGAAAACTTTATGGTTAGTCGGTCGCCCCCGCCTTAAATCATCATTATCCATCTCAGGAAGATCGTCGTGAATCAGTGAATATGTATGCAGCAGTTCCAAACTGCCGGCTGCAGCAAAAACTCCCTCATCAATTTGGCGGTTAAACATGTGACAGATTGCCAAAAGCAGCATTGGGCGAATTCTTTTTCCACCACTTTCGAGCGAATACAGCATGGCCTTTTTCAAGGTTGGTGCAGCATTCAACCCATTTAAGTAACTATTCAACTGTTCTTCTAATTGCGGCAAAATAATTTTCTGGAACTCTGCAAGCTTATTGCTCATTATGATCACTGTCCCGCTCAAATGGTTTTTCGTTGCCATTTTGGTCAATAACCTTAGCCAGAGTCTTCTCAGCACTTTCTAACTTCTGTTGCAATTCATTGCTCAGCTTGACACCTTTTTGGAATTGATCTAGTGCGCTTTCCAGCGGAACATCACCCTGCTCTAACTTTTGGACAATCTTTTCAAGCTCGTCTAAATTTTCTTCAAATGTCTTTTTTTCAGTCATTTCTTTCATCCTCCGTAATACTTAAAACGCGTGCGGTTACACTACCATCTTGCATCTGGAAAGCGATCTTTTCATCTGGTTTTAACTCAGCGGCCTGCTTAACAACGCGTCCAGCGACAGTTACGTAACCATAGCCCCGCGCTAAAATACGTAAAGGACTCAGCATTTCCAACTGTGCCACAGCTGTTCCAAGTTGTCGGTGCTTATTTTTAAAATATTCCATACGTAAACGATTCAGCTGCTGCTCCAAATACGCCACCTGCTTAAGCAGCAGATGCAACTTTTCGGTTTGTGATTGCTTTTGCAGTCTCATCAGAAGTTGTGTTTGCATCCGCTGCTTCTTATTGAGATTGGTCTGCAACGCTTGTTGCATTTGTTTTTTCAGATAATCAATTTTTTGTAAATATCCTTCATAAAGTCTGCCTGGCTGGCGGAAAACGTATGAATTGCGCAGCTTTTGCACCGCTTGTTTTTTGAGTTGGAGTTTGGACCGCAAATTTTGATAGAGCCGCAAACGCAACTGTTCAATTTTAATAATTTCCTCACTTAGAACCGGGACAGCTAATTCAGCTGCTGCTGTTGGTGTCGCAGCCCGAACATCGGCTACTAAATCAGCAATGGTCGTATCTGTTTCATGACCGACTGACGAAATCACAGGCAGCGGACATGCAAAAATAGCACGTGCAACACTTTCTTCGTTGAAAGGCCAAAGATCTTCGATGGACCCGCCACCTCGCCCAATAATCAGCGTGTCAAACGAACCATTTTGTTCAACCTGCTTGATGCGTGCAATAATATCAGGGGCAGCATCAGCACCTTGCACCACAGTTGGAAAAAGTACAATTTGAGCAATTGGATACCGCCTGCGCACAGTAGTCATAATATCCTTAATTACAGCTCCAGAAGGACTAGTAACCACTGCTATTCTACGCGGAAAACGACATAAAGGCTTTTTAGGGGCATTAAAAATGCCTTCTGCTGCCAGCTTCTTTTTCAGTTGCTCATAAGCCTGATATAACGCCCCTACACCATCCGGCTCCATTTTTTCAACATATATCTGATAGCTTCCACTCGCTTCATACAAAGAAATTCGCCCAACTATTAGAACTTTCATTCCTTCTTCTGGCTGAAACTTCACTTTAGCAAAGGCTGAACGAAACATAATCGCATTGATTTTTGCATGTTCATCTTTAAGGCTGAAATACTGATGGGCGTGTGGGCGCATGCGAAAGTTTGAAATCTCTCCAGTCAAATAAACCCTGCTCAAATAAGGATCAACATCAAACTTTCTTTTCAAGTACTTTGTTAGCGCACTAACTGTTAGATACGTTTTTTCTGCCACAATTAACACTCCGTTCCGCAAACTTAACGGTTTGTTCCATTAACATCGCAATTGTCATGGGGCCAACCCCTCCTGGGACTGGTGTGAGAAAACCAGCAACTTGATCCACAGAAGCCTGTGCAACATCGCCAACAAGTTTTCCAGCCGCATTGCGATTCATTCCGACATCAATTACGACTGCTCCAGGTTTAACATCCACACCGGTAATAAAATCAGCTTTCCCAATCGCGACGATCAAAATATCCGCCTGCCTGGTTAACTGGCGCAAATTCTTAGTCTTGCTATGTGTAATAGTAACTGTTGCATCATGATTCAACAGTAGGGCTGCCATAGGTCGACCCACGATATTACTTCTGCCAACAATCACCGCATGCTTACCCGCCAAAGGTAAATGATATTCCTGAAAAAAACGTAAGATTCCTGCAGGAGTACATGGCAACGAACGGGGGTCATTCATAAAAAGATGCCCGACATTTTGCGGATGAAAGCCGTCAACATCTTTTGCAGGTGCAATTGCGTCTGTAATCTGCTCTGCGTCAATCTGTTTTGGCAATGGCAACTGAACTAGAATCCCGTGAACCGTATCATCTGCATTTAATTTGCTAATCAGTTGCAATAATTCGATTTCGGCTGTATTTTCCGGCAATCTGATGTCCTGCGTCTCAATGCCAATCTGCTGCGCAACCCGATGTTTGTTCCGGACATAAACCTGACTAGCTTCATCTGAGCCTACAAGAATTACAACCAACTTAGGTGTAATTCCTTTTTGTTTTAAATTGCTTACCTTTTGTTCAAGATCTTGTTTAACTTTTGTCGCAAGTTTCTTGCCGTCTAACTTAACTGCCATTTCTCCCCACCGCCAACTCTTTTTACTATGTAACCATTTTAGCATAACTTGTAAACAGGAAAATAATTATTTATTAGTCAAATTTGCCCTTTACAAATCATTTTTTAAGATTGCTGCTGCACTTGCACAAAAAAAGAGCTCTGACAAAATAAGATCTTGCCATAACTCTATCAATGTTCAGTCGTAAGGTGCTTTACCTACTACTAATCTTCTTCATTTTTTTCAATCAAATTAGAAAGAATTCCGTTAATAAAGCGCCGTGATTTTTCATCACTAAATTCTTTTGCGAGCTGAAGTGCTTCATCAACCGCAACTTTAGCAGGAATTGCGCTCACATACTTAATCTCATAAATCGCTAAACGCAGCAACAGTAAATCTGTCTTATTAAGCCGCGCTAAGCTCCACTGATTATTAAGATAACTTGTGATGACAGCGTCTAATTCATCTGCCTGCTTGGCAACGCCTTGTGTCAGCTCCAGCAGGTATGCGGGCATCTCCTGTGGCAAATGCTCATCATCTTGCCGCAACTGCTCATAAAGAGCGTCAATCTCCGTCTCAGGGTTGCTTGCAAGTGCAAATAATAACTGAAAAGCTACCTTACGGATAGAATGTCTGGTCATACTCACTTGTTGTCACCATTTTCTTTTTCATTGAATAAATTATTTGGATCAATTGTCGAGACCTGTTTTGCAGGTACAACACCTTGAACAAAAACGTCAACACCCGTCAACTTGAGACCTGTCATGAAAAACAGCTGTTGTTTTACCTTTTCCTGAATTTCAAGTGCCACTTTAGGGACTGAAACACCATAATTCAAGAAGACATAGACTTCGACTTTTAAAGCTTTGTCTTCTTGTTCCAGGCGCACACCCTTACCGCGGCTCTTACGGCCAAAAAGTTCATTCAGACTGCTTGCAAGCGAACCGCGCATTGAATAAACACCTTTAACCTGACTGGTTGCAATTCCAATAATAATCTCAATCACTTCTGGTGCAATTTCAATTTGTCCCAGCCTAGGTTTTTCAGTTTCAATTAAAATATTATTATTCTCAGCCATCAGCAAGTCCTCCTTCGAACTAAGCTCTGGAAATGTAACTTCCATCTTGCGTGTTGATCGTTAAAACATCGTCCTCGTTTACGAAAAACGGAACTTGAACAACTAATCCGGTTTCCATGGTTGCTGGTTTTGAACCACCCGAAGCAGTATCACCTTTGATCCCTGGTTCTGTAGCTTCGACCTTTAAATCAACCGTATTAGGCAGATCAACACCCAATGTCTCATTACCATACATAATGATGTTAACAAGCATATTTTCCTTCAGATAGTTCAACTCATTCTTAATCCGCTCAGCTGGTAATTCAAGCTGCTCGTAGGTCGTCGTATCCATGAAAACATGATTATCGCCATCTGCATACAGATATTGCATTTTACGATTATCAATCTGTGCTTGTTCAACTTTTTCACCCGCACGGAAAGTCTTTTCCTGCATCGCACCACTCCGTAAGTTCTTCAGCTTTGAACGCACAAATGCTGATCCCTTACCTGGTTTAACATGTTGAAATTCGACCACTCGCCAAATATCTCCATCAACCTCAATTGTTAATCCATTCTTAAATTCATTAACCGAAATCATACTGTTCCTCCTACAAATACCTGAATTCTGATATCTCTTAAACTATTTTAACACATGCCGTCAGACACGGCCGCTTAAAAATAACTGAACACAACTCATGATAGCAATAACCGCAAGCAAAAAGCAAGCTTATCTCATGACTTCAATGTATTCTTTCGCAAAATTGGTAAGCTCTTCGAATCCATCAGCAGTTACTAAGATGTCATCTTCAATACGGATTCCCGCTTCCGGGGGAAGATAGATTCCTGGCTCAATTGTGATCACTTGACCAGGCTCTAACTGATTGGCAAAATTTTTACCAATATTGGGCAGCTCATGGATACTTTGACCAATCCCATGACCCATTCCATGATTAAAATAGGCTCCATAACCGGCTTGGGTGATCAAGCTACGGCCGATTTGATCCAGTTCAGCACCAGTGATCCCGGGGCGCACTGCAGCAATTGTCTGTTGCTGTGCGTGTGCGACCACCTGATAAAGCGCTTTAATACTCTCAGGCTGTCTCCCGAGCGAAAAGGTTCTAGTCACATCCGAAGTATAGCCCTTATAAAAATATCCAAAATCAAGGGTGACCAGTTCACCTTGCTGCAAAGCTTTTGTTGAGGCGCTTCCATGCGGTAATATCGTCCTTGTCCCACTTGCTACGATTGTAGGAAATGAGCTTGCGGTTGCACCTAATTTTTTCATAATTTGGTCCAAGTGATTGGCAACTTCGATTTCTGTCTGCCCTGCACTGATTTCTTGTAAGAGCATACGATAACCATCTTCTGCCAGTTTACAAGACTTACGTAACAGTGCGATTTCCTCAGGTTCTTTAACGGAACGCATCTTTTCAAGGACACCATTCAGCGGAACAATGTCGCACAGCGCGGTCTCATCTAAGAAATCATAGTCGCGATAAGACAGTGAATCCTCAAAAGCCAGCGCTAATAGTTGGTCCTTAGCTGCAATTTCACACACACTTCGCAAATACTCGCGTGTAATCACACACTGCCATGTTTTAAAGCGGCTGACTGCTTCTTTGAATCTGCTATCAGTGATCAAGAATTGTTCATTTTCAGTTACAAGCACGACTCCGGCATCACCTGTAAAGCCGCTAAGATACGCAATATTAACCGGATCAGTTACTAAAAAAGCATCGACACTCATTTTTTCCATCTGCATGCGCAGGCGCGCTACTCTGTCAGTCTGCATTCTAAATTCCTCCGCGCTTATCCATAACCTAACTTTGCGAAAATAAAAAGACCAACACAAAACGTTACGTTCCGTATTGATCTTCAAGTCTCTGAAATAAATTATTCAGCCACTGGGTAAACAGATACCTGTTTCTTGTCGCGGCCTTTACGCTCGAAACGAACTACTCCATCGATCTTGGCGAACAATGTATCATCCCCGCCTTTGCCAACGTTAGTCCCTGGATAAATTCTTGTTCCACGTTGACGGTAAAGGATAGAACCACCAGAAACAATTTGTCCATCAGCGCTCTTTGAGCCAAGACGCTTTGATTCTGAATCACGTCCGTTAGAAGTCGAGCCACCACCCTTTTTATGAGCGAAGAACTGTAAATTCATTAACATAATTCGTGCACCTCCTCAGTCTCTAGGAAATTTCTATATATTTAGCATAACTAGTCGCAATTTCTTCCATACCTAACTTGAAGCTAGCGAGCAATAAAGCAGCCGCTTGATTGCCCTTTTCAGCACTGTCCAAGCTAACTTTCAGATATCCGCCGTGCTCTTCATCAGCAGTCAACTCTATCTGTGCTTTAGCCAGTTTCTGCAGTCCATTCACAGTACTAATAGCCAAGGCAGAAACTCCCGCACAAACGATATCTTGACCGTATTCGCCAGATTCAGCATGTCCAGTCAACTCAAAGCCGCAAATCTGCTTGCTGGTATAAAGAAAATGTGCTTTGATCATATTAAACCTCTTTTTAAGCCCTTTGCTTACTAAGCGTTGATCGCGTCGATCACAACTTTTGTATATGGTTGACGATGACCTTGCTTTGTATGTGAATGTTTCTTTGGCTTATACTTGAAAGTAACAACCTTCTTTGCGCGGCCTTGTTTTTCAACAGTTCCTGTCACAGTTGCGCCGTCAACAAATGGTTTGCCAACAACAGCCTGATCGCCACCTACCAAGACAACTTGGTCAAAAGTAACTTTTTCACCAGCTTCAGCAGCAAGCTTTTCAACATAGATTGCTTGACCTGCTTCTACTTTAAGCTGCTTTCCACCTGTTTTGATAATTGCGTACATTTAGTGCACCTCCTTAACATTACTTAGACTCGCCGTGCTTCAGCGGACCCCAAATCAACTTTGGTAGCCACTTCAATAACTGCTCACGTGCGGTTGCAGTTGCAGCATGCACAAATACAACATTGAAATGATACCAGATAAATAGCAAGCCGTCAATCCCTTTGGACTGGACTTACCAATAAAAAAACCTGTTTGCTTGCAAGAAGCATAACAGGTTTTACATCGTGTGTGATGGCGCGGGAGAGATTCGAACTCTCGACCGTCCGCTTAGAAGGCGGATGCTCTATCCAGCTGAGCTACCGAGCCATGAACAACACTAGATATTATAGTGTATCCCCTACACACTGTCAAACCTTTTTTTGAAGCACTCGAAAAAGGATCCCTAAAGCAAACAACTCTTTTTAGTTGAAACATTTTTGTAACCGTGCGATAATATCAATGTAACATAAATGTAATATCAAAACAAAGAAAAGGGTGATTGAAATGATACCATTTTTTGCAATCGTTGGCATTCTTATTCTTGCAGGTGTTATTCAATACTACGGCAGTCAGCGCAAGGAACGTGCAAGTTACAAACATTTCGAACAAGATGAACAAAAGACCAGCTTTTAATTTCTTCTTGTAACAATTGCTTATACTTAAGCAGAAATTGTCTACGTCCGCACCCCTAGGTCTGAGAAGCCATTGCTAGAAATTTATACTTCGTATTCAATTACGTGCACTGCTAAAAAATGTTTGATTTCAAAATGGGGGCTGTGACAAAAGTTAACTTTTGTCACAGCCCCTCTTTTATTGCGGATAAACGTGTTCCATAAGTCAAAATTCTCCGTCTAACTTCGAATTACTCATAGCAAAGTACGCAAAGTACTCGCTATGTTCGTAATTCGAGTTAGCACTCAAATTTTCCCGACTTAGGTCACACCCTCTTTTTTTGTGAATTATCAAAATCAAAGCTGACAACATTGCACATTAAATATAGCCAAACGTGCGTGCAAGTTCTTATTTGCTGAAATGTTTATACTTACGTAAAAAGTCCAGACTAAATAAAATTGACGCAAGTGTGAGCAGCAAACTTCCAAAGAATGACACCTCACGACTTGCTGCTTGATTATCACCTGTTTGTGGTAATGTAACTTCTCCTAGGGCTGCTTGCTTGACAGTCTGTGCCGCAGCTGAGGTTGCTCTAGTGTCGGATGCCTTTTTAGTGTTAGCCTCTGTAACCCCATGAGCACTGCTTAGCTTCATAACCTCTGTTGTAGGTTTTACCAAAGTACCTTGCTGATCTGTCGCTGAAATTGCCTTGGCCTTATCTGTGACGTTTTTAGCTGTAGATGTTGCAGCAGCCGCTGTTTGCTGGTTGGTAGCACCAGTGATATGGGAAGCATTAGTAGTAGGTGTTTCAGCGGCTGTGTCGACTGCTGATTCAACTGCCAATTTCTGTTGCAGTGCTTTTTCCTGCAGTTGCAATGTCTGCAATTGCTGTTGTGCACTAGTCAATTTTTGCGCTGCTTGCGTATAAACGGCCTGTTGACTGTCATACTCACTTTTAGCGACCGTATAGGCTTGATTAGCCGCAGCAAGTTGCGCTAAAGCTGTTTGATAGGCAGTCTGCGCTGCTTGTAAGTTTGCAGCTGCATTCGTCAACTGAGCGAGGTTTGCTTGCGCAGCAGCAAGCTTTGTCTTAGCGGTAGTCAAGGCAGTTTCAGCCGCTGTTTGTGCAGCAACTGCTGTCGCAACTTTTTGCTTAGCAGCCGTTAATGCTGCTGTGGCTTTAACTGTTGCTGCTTGAGCTGCAGCATAAATAGCCTGTTTTTGTTCCAAAACAGATTGATCGGCAGCGATTTTAGCTTGCAATTCCTGTGAAGCGGTTTGTTCAGATGCAGCTTTTGCTTTCAAAGTAGCTAGTTTAGTATTAAGCGTTGCCAAGGTATTGTTGACAGTTGTTAATTGGTTGTTAATACTATTGAGTTTATTTTGAAGCGTAGTTACGGTATTTTCAGCAGCGATCTTTTGTGCTGTTACAGTAGCGGCATTTGTTTTAGCAGCCGTTAATGTTGCCGTATCTGTGTTTAATTTGTTAACTGCGGCAGTATAAGCAGCACTAGCGGTGTTGTCGGCTGTAGTAGCATTATCCAATGCTGTTTGTGCAGCTGCAATTTGCGTTGCTGTAGCGCCTGTCGCTGAAATTGTTTTATCCGTTGTGTCGAATGTTTCAGCAAATTTGGTGCTGTCTTTGACATACGTTGTATTTGAATTTACGAGTTCGAAATGAATATTACCATATTTATCAAAACTTACAGCGAAATAATCAATGGAACTAGCATTGTAATGATTTGCATTCAGACCAAGTAATGAAATTGTATGACCGTAACTAGATGATGAATCATCAAACATCATTTCATAAATTGCATCGTAAATGTATTTCTTAGCGTCGTACATTGTCATGGTTGTATCGAAAGCAGCATCATATGATTCAAGGTCTTCGTAATAATTCCCTGTATCAGCTAGACCGTAGTTATCAGCTGCTTTTTCAATTGCAGATACATCATGACCGCTATCGTACCCAGACCATTTATCGCTATTGTAGTTAGTCGCTACTTGTTTAGCGAAATTGATTGCGCCATCAGTGACTTTAACTTTAACAGTCACTCCAGCTTGTTCGCGTAATTTGTTGAGCAGTGCAGCTGCATATGATGATAATTCGGTTGCTTGTGCAGTAGTCATATTATTAGCATCAATTGTAGTTGTTTTATCAGCAGCGCTAGCAGCAAATGTAGTGCCACTTCCAGCACCGTTGTCAACGATAGAAGGTGTTTGCTTAACGCTTGATGCTTCAGTACTTGTCAAGGTGATTTTACTACCGCCTGTGATTGATCCTTGACTATTTTTGAGTGTGTCAAGTGTTGTTTGTGCATCAGTTTTAGCCTTGTCAGCGGTTGTTTTAGAACTCGAAGCAGCAGCAACTGCTGAATTATCACTGTTTACTGCCGACTGCGCAGATGAGACAGCAGCATTGGCTGAATCGGTATCAATGCTGGATGCTTTACTTTGAGCATCTGATAAATCAGATTCGGCATTTGCTTTGTCACTGGTAAGAGACGCTTGGGATGATGAAGCGCTGCTAATTTGTGATTGGGTATCAGTGATTTGACTTGCAGTCTGAGAATCAACCCCAGCCTTATTTTGATCACTTTCTAATTGACTAGATGCTGAAGCAACATCAGCTTTTGCACTTGATTCAGCATTTGACGCTGTTGTTGCTGAGCTTTGTGCGCTGTCAGCGTTTGTTTGTGCTTCTTTCGTAGCTGCTGCGGCTGAACTTGCTGCTGCACTGCTGCTTGTAACAGTCTTGGCAGCATTTGAAACTTCGGACTGAGCTTTACTAATGTTTTCAGCTGTGGCGGTGTCTTTAGTTGTTTGAGCCGTGCTAACAGCACTCGCAGCACTTGAAACAGCTGCTGTGGCAGTTGACTTGGCAGCACTCGCCTGCTCTAGATTGCTTGACGCACTGGCAGCGACTTCTTTGGCCTTATCTGTTGTCGCCTGCTGTTTAGCAACTTCACTAGCAGCAGTTGCCGTTTGTGTCTGTGCTTTGCTAAGATTCTGCTTGGTATCATTAACCGCTTTTTGAGATGCTGCAGTTGCGCTAGTACTGCTAGCCGTGCTGACTGTATCTGCATGTGCGGTCGTAGTTGCTGCGGTTCCGGCGGTCACAACTGCCGCAGTCACTGCAACTTTTTTAATTAAAGTACTAACTTTTTCGTTTTTCATTGTTGAAAATCCCTTCTTCAATTAGACTGAATTTACTAACGCGAGGATGCATTTACTTTTTAGCGTTCATCTTCCTAAATGCAGCTTTAGTTAACTTGGCACCGCCTTTAAAGATTCCTTTTCCGACTGCTAATGCAGCTTTTTTAGCAAATTCGTCGGCTGCATCTTGTTGATCAAACTCTTCTTGCATTTGGCGTGCAGCTCGTGAAGGCGAATTTCTGTATTGCTCTTTTTCACGTTCCTTAGCATCTTGTGAAATTTGTCTTGTCTTGGTTAAATAATCTTTAAAAATTCCCATTACTTTACTCCTTATAAATCACCGAATACCTAATTCACCAGTGGCGTCCATTCCAAGTTTGTTTTAATAATCATCGCGATTCGCAATGAAGATGAAACTTCACTGATATGTAACTCATCCGTCAAAAAAGGACCATCTACCCCGAATAGAGCAGTGTGTTCTACTAGATTCTCCAAGGTCGCTTGCCGTTGAAAATAATCCTGTACCATTCCAAAAATGAGTTCAATGAAAGCTTGCTCATGAAAAACGACTGCCTGCTCATCTGCTGTATATGTGAAAAGATCAGCATGATAGTCAAAAGAACGGGCATTCCCCAATTCATCACTCTTACATTCCAAAGGTGCCCTGCCGCCAATCAAAATGTAATAAAGATTATATGCGGCATCCACCGCCTCAACACAGCGAATCGTGTGCTCTTCTGCTTCATTTCCAACTGCTTCTAAAAATTCTGCACCTTCTGCACTAATTGAAAAGTTACTTTTATAGATTTCTTGCAAAAACTTACGTAAATATCGATTTGAAGAGGCATACCGTGCATAATCTTCTTGGAACGCTTCCTCAAAAGGTGGGATCCCATCCATTTCTCTTAGTAAATTAAACATCCCTAATGTGTTTTTAGTCGGATACATGACGAAAGCTTCACGTTCCATCTCCTGCGGATCAAGATTGACGAATGAACCCATGCGATACGGACCATAATTTTGCTGATATTGCAACCGTTCAGCCTGATAAATTCTGTTTTCCTTTATTTCACTCACCTTCATTCTCCTAAAATTAAGATCTATATTTATGTCAATTTCCTCTAAGAATGTCCAATTTACATAAGTAGACCGCGCCTTATTAAGTATTCGCAAACAAAATATTAATTGAGCAAACAATTTTACTTTTTAATCACAACGACCTTGGGGCATTTTTATTCGTATATAGAATAGAGGGGACTTTTTAACATAAAGTCCCCTCTGGATCGTGATCATATTAGTAATTATCTTAAACAAAGTATAAAAATTATAAAAAATCAGATTTCAAACAAGAAACTTTCAAAAGGAGAATCTTATGGTAACTCGACATGCCCATCTAGTTGGACCAATCAAAGATCCCGCTGTTTTAGAACAAGTAAAAGATACCTTATTAAACAATTTTCAAGCTGGCAGGCGTAACTATACAGTTTTTCAAGTTGGGAAGGCGACTTTATTACGTGTCAGCGATGTTTTGTCATTACGTTACACAGATGTTTTTGAAAACAATGGTGCAGTCAAAGTAAGAACCTACACGCGTGATCAAAAAACTGGGAAACCTAATACTCTCTACCTCAAACCGGTCCGAAAAGACCTTAAAGCCTACCATACTTGGTTAGAAGATACTAATCTGCATTCAGAATGGTTATTTCCTTCTACTAAAAATGATACAAGGCATATTACCAGAAAGCAGTATTATAAAATAATGGCACGTACAGGTGACTTACTTGGTATTAACTACTTAGGGACTCACACTATGCGGAAAACAGGCGCTTATAAAGTCTATCAACAAACAGACCATAATATTGCCCTTGTAATGCGCCTGCTCAACCACAGTGACCAGAGCTCTACTCTTAAATATTTAGGCTTGGATCAAACAACTCGTGAAGCTATGCTAGACAGTATCAATTTCGATTGATTTATTCATAAAAAATTATTCTAAAATAGTCGTTGACTTAAACAAATTTATATTCGATAATTGCCCTAGAGGTCTTTATGTTAAAATGACTCCTTTTAGATTTTGCTTTTATCACAAATTATTTAAGCTTCAGTCGAATTAACAGTGGAGCTCACAAAATAATTATCTCAATTATTAATTATATCCTATTTTAATAGTGAATTTAAAGTTAAGATTTACTTACCATTTAAACAGACGACTTAAAAATAAAACAGAAGGGAGAGTGTGACATAAGTCGGTAAAATTTGAGTGCTAACTCGAAATTACGAACATAGCGGGTACTTTGCTATGAGTAATTCGAAGTTAGACGGAGAATTTTGACTTATGGAACACGTTTATCCGGAATAAAAGAGGGGCTATGACAAAAGTTAAATTTTGTCACAGCCCCTTCTTCTGTTTTATTTTACAATCTGCACATTAATGGTACCTCTAAAAAATTCTCCCACTTGACCACAATCTGCTCAAATTCAGCACCACTTGCCAGCTTCACGCTGCTTCTTTAGAACTGTTCACCACTTGCAGGTGGAAATATTTCCAAAAAAGCGGTCTGAATTTCTGCTGCAGAAAATCCTAAATCAACTAGGCCAAACTTAACAAAAATATGCCATGCATGGACAAAGGCTGCAGAGCGGCGTTTAAAATAACTATTGTTGAGAAGCTTTTGCATAATTAAATAATCATCCGCAACAAATCTGCTGACAGGCTTTTGCTCCAAATAAGTTAACTTTTCATCTGGCAATAATAGCAAGTAGGTCCATTTCTTTTCGTTGGCAATTCGCAAGAAAAGCGCAGTTACTTTACAAAAATCAGGTAAAAATGCAGCAGGCTTTTGCTCAAAATAAGCGTTAAATAACACCGCTAAATCAAGGTTAAGTTCACAAAAAAGTGCGGCCGGTCGCTTTGAAATCGGTGTATTTTCTACAAGCAGCTCAGTCTGCAACCGCGCACTATCCAGCATTTTCTTTACGTCCAAATGATCTGCTCCCGTCTTTTAGCTCTAATTAAAATAAAGAGAATCGGCCCGAATTTCAAGGCTTGCCAAGTTGTCCAGATACCATGCACGCAAAAAGGAGTATTTAAGTAAGATGTCAAACCATGACTCCTTGTGTTCAGGATCACTAACTTTTAGCACCCAGCCATCTGTTTCATTTTCACGCGTCTCTTGGGAAAATAGTCTGACGACCACATGATCATCAAGCTTTAAAACCGCTTCTCCTTCAGCACCGCGTTCAAGAATCCTGCCACCCTTTGCCGTTTCAACAAAGAGTTTATCCAAGACAGTGCTTGAAAGGTTGGGATCAGCTAATTGGTAAACAGCACTGTTTGAAGGATCCATTAAAGTAAAGTCGGTATCAAATCCAAAATCTTCTTTGAGAAACTTACCGATATCCAATAAATAGTTCTCAAAACCTCTTAATGCCGTTTCGGCAACTTTACCTTCATAATCTACCAATAATAACTGTGTTAACGCGCGGCTGTTAAAACGAAGAACCTGTTTTTCAAAGTTCAGATAAAAGAGGGTTTCGCCTGTATTCTTTTCAGTGTAATAGGCTCCGCGTTGGGCAGTCTCTTCAAGCTGAAATACAAAATATCCATGGGTATTGATGCCCGGAAACTCATGATAGAGTTCATGAAAACGATCAGAGGATTGCAAAATCACTCTTTCTCTGCCATGCAATGCTAATAAACGATTGAGAAAGATCAAATAGAAGTCAGATTGACTGTATTGTTGCGGAAAAGTCACAAACGAAGTATCTAGCTGATAAGCAACTAGCCTTTGCGCCGCTGTTAATAATTCTGTTGCACTCGTAGTTTCAATTAAAGTGTCTAATAATTCAGTAAAAACTTGTCCGTGTTTCAAGCTATCTTTCAACTGATCATTATAGGCCATTAATCTGCCAGAGGTACTCAAGGTAGCTGCGTTGGCAGCGGTCGACTCGGTGGTTGACTCTTGTGGTTCAAAAGTTTCTGTCGCTTGGCGTTCATCTTTACTCATTAGTATTCACCCGCCCTTTGGTTGCAATTAAATCAGCAATATAGTCGCGGTAAAGCGTCTCATTCTTCGCTTCAAAATTCTCAAAGCTACCAAACTTCGCAACAATACTCTGTTTCTCATAGCCTACCAGTGTATCCTCTTTGGATAACGCGAGTACTTGATTTTCATTATCTTTGATTAGACGATAAGCTTCTTGTGCCTTTTCATCTTGATCACTTAATTCGGAAAGACGATCTACCAGCTCTTGTTTGGCTTCTCTGAGCTTCGCAGCTTCCCAGGGCATGACCTTTTCTTGGGCGTTTTTCTTTAACTGCAACCGGACTTCTTCTTTTTCCTTGTCACGCTGATCTTGCGAGTCAATTAGAGCCTGTAGTTGGTCAGCTTGTTTCGATAAAGCTGCAATTTTATCAGTATTTAAGCGTTTGTTTTCAGCTTCTAATTCAAATGCACGCCGTAATTTTTCATACTCTGTTTGCTCAAAATCAAAGCTGACACGCAAAACATTTAATGTCCCAAAAAGGCGCCGGTCCCACCAATTACCAAAATAAAATTGATAGTGGCCCTTGCCAATTTGTTCAAAGTAGAAGAAAGGATAAGTCTCGCGCAAATAAGCAAGCAGATTACCACTGAGGTATTGGCCAAGATTATCTGCAATATCACTGACTAGGTTTTCATTTGCAGTATCAGCTGTTCCATGTTTAGATTGCATGACTTTTTCTGAATAGCGTTCGCCATCAATTAATTGATAAATAAGACGATCATTCCGATCCTCAACTGCCTGTGCCAAAGTCTGCAGATAACTAATTTTAGTTGCCACTGCCTTTGAAAGCTGCTGTGCTGCCACAGAATGTTCCTGCGTGCGGGCTTGATTTACATTTGTCACACCGATCTCCCCTTATTATGTATGCATAGATTTTAATCACTCTAAAAATCAGCATGCACTTATTCTTAAACACTAAAAATTCTATTTTCCCATTTATTATAGCATTGCAAACACTTTTAGCCCAAATACTAGCATAGTAAGCTGTTATTTCTCCTGATATTGCCGCTTAAAATCACTGATTCCCGCAAAGAAATAGCGCGCAGGGTCGGTATCATAAGCAACCTGTCCCTCTTGAGCAGAAAATAAGTGTTGCTGATATAGCTTTTCGTATTCAGAAACACTGACTTCCTGCCGCTCATTAAGCACTTGCAAATAATTGACATTCATCAATCCTTGTTTGAAATTCGGCTGTACAATTCCGCTGTAAAACTCAGCTTCTGCGCCTGAACCATAACTAAACAAGCCAATTCGTTGGCCCGCTCTGAGTTTTTCACTATTAAACAACAAGGAAAGCAAGCTAAGATACAACGAACCAGTGTACAAATTTCCCACTTCGCGGTTAAACGTCCGCGCATGTTCAAATTCTTGCACAAAGTTCACAGCTTCATCAGGACGAGCATCTTTTAAAGCGATCCGTAATGCTTTAAGTCCCATTTTAGTATATGGTAAGTGAAAAAGAAGGGCCGCAAAATCTCCCAACTGATAACCCGTCTTATCTAAATATGCCTGCCAGACATGGCTGAAGAAATTCAAATAGACATCCTCTGAATAACGGCCGTCTACCAGCGCTTCATTTTTTCCTAACGGACGCCAAAAATCCATAATATCTTGGGTATAGGCGGTACTTCCATCTTCAAGTGCTAAAATCTGAGGGTTGGTGCCAATCAATAGTGCCACTGCACCGCCGCCTTGTGTCGGTTCACCGGGAGACTTAATGCCATAACGCGCGTTATCCGCTGCAATCACGAGAACTTTGCTATCCGGGTTCAAGGCAACAAAACCGCGGGCCAATTGAATCCCTGCAGTCGCACCATAGCAAGCCTGTTTTAGCTCAATTGCTCTAATTTCTTTTTTGAGTCCCAATAAACGGGCTAAATAGACAGCCGTTGCCTTAGAGTTATCGATGCCCGACTCCGTTGCAAAGATCACATAGCTAATCTGCTCCTTATCGGCTGTTGTCAGTATCCGAGCTGCAGCATTTGCCGCCATTGTCACGACATCTTGGCTCGGAGGAATTACCGCCATTTTAGACTGACCGATTCCAATCAAATACTTGTTAGGATCTTCAGCGCGGGCAAAAGCGAGTTCCTTCATATCCACAAACAAATGCGATGTAAAGAAACCAATTTTGTCAATTCCGATTTTCATTTCTTTCACTCCCTTAAGAACTTTAGTCTTATCATACACGAAAAAAGCTCTTCCTCCTAGTTTTGCCCTAACTTTCACCTTCGCAATTTCTTTAAAGATTCCTTAAATTGACAGTTGTAACAACCGCAAATTTGCTTTGTTTAACTCGTGATTAACCGGCTAAAAAATATTTCACTCCACTTGTCTATTCACTTATATCAGAAATATTGTACAATCTAAAGCATAGTTGTTTTACAGCCATTCACCTGCAATTTCAGCAAACATCACTGGAAACAACTCAAATAACTTTTACGTACTTTGGAGGAAGACATGACACAAAATTTTACTATTGATACACAATTACAGCATCGTACCATCCGCGAATTTGCACCCGTAAAAGTGACACCAGCACAATTAGAAACACTCCTGCAAGTTGCGCGCCATACCTCAACCAGCATGTTTATGCAGCAGTTCACTATTATGCAGATTACCGACGATCAAAAAAAGGCAGCCATTCGAAAGATATCCACACAAGACTACGTTGGCGGAAACGGTGAGCTTCTCATTTTCGTGGTCGATTTATATCGCAATCAACAAATTAGAAAACAAATGCAAGCAGATGATGGGCGCTTACATCAAACCGATGTCTTCATTCAAGGAGTTGAGGATACCGTACTTGCAGTCCAAAATGTGGTCAATGCTGCAGAAAGCATGCAACTTGGTGCTGTCATCCTCGGCAGTATTGTCAATGATGCCCAAAAAATGATTGAACTTCTGGGACTGCCGCAAATGACTTTTCCTTTGTTAGGACTCCAAGTTGGCCAGCCCGCACAAAAACCGCAGCTTAAACCGCGACTTCCCTTGCCGTTTACTTTGTTTGAAAACACCTATCAGACTGCATTCGATGTTCACGCTTTGGCGCCTTATGATGAAGTTGTGCAAACCTATTATGACTTGCGCGATACCAATCGACGCATTGATTCCTTTACAAAACAAGTAGCCTCTGCCAAAATGGATCAGCGTGATACCAAGCGCAACCAAATTCTTGAAATATTACACAAACAGCAACTCTGCCTTGCTTAATGAAGCTATCTCATAGTTTTCATTGCTTTTTGCAATCTAAATTGGTATAATATTTATCGTTGTTGGAGAGTTGGCAGAGTGGTAATGCACCGGACTCGAAATCCGGCGAACCGGCTTATACCGGCGCGCAGGTTCAAATCCTGTACTCTCCTTATTATACTAATTTAACTTATGCTACAACCGTTAGAAACGCTGATATAAAGGCGTTTCTATTTTTTTATTTGCGTTGTCTTACGTTAATTTATGAAAAAGTGGCACGCAGACGGCACGCAGAACAAGAAAAAGAAAACTATATAATATTCATTTTATAGGAAAATTTTGTATAAAAAAGCCCCACTCAATTATGTGTGAGGTTATTTTATTAGCTTCCCATTACTCTGCCGTCTTTCATCAGTGAAGCCAATGTATTTAAATAGTAAGAACGGTAGACTTTCTTAGATGTCAGTGCACGCGTTGGTGTGATATCCAACGCATCAGCAAAAGTAACCAAGTCGTTCAGAATATCGACACCGTCTTTATCCCATGTCTTAGTGCTTGCGAGCGTTGTTTGATGTTCTGCTGGGACTTGGTAATCCAAAGAAATATCAAGATCTTCATCAGTAATTTTATCAGTAGCCAACACATCCATAGCCATCTTCTCAACTCGCGCATTAACACCTTGCACCAAAACATCGATGTCGTTGAATACACGATTCATAAGATACTGCTTTTCTTCCGGTGTCCGTGGATTCTTCAAAGCAATGAGATCTTTTTCTTTGATCTGCATCTTACGCTTAATGTACGCAAGTTCCATTGCTTTCTTTTCAGCTTGACGGCTGCCAATCTCGGCTTCGGCATCAAATGCAGACAGTGAAGCAATAATCGGTGTGCGTGTCCCGCCGCTCAACTGATCTAATTCAAGTGATTGTGTCCGGCGTGCTGGGAATAACGTATCACCCAACATTACTGGATAATCACGATTCCGGGTGTAATCTAAGATTTCTCGTTGCGAGAAAAGTTCTGCAATATCTGCAAAACGTTGTAAATCAATTAATTTTGGCATTAACAGTTCCTCCTAATTTGTGATTTGAACAAAAATACTAGCCTTGACCGCCTTGTGCGGCAGTTAAAGCATCAATATCCTTGAAATGAATTGTGGTCATTGCCTTAATTGCATCCGCAGACGGAGCAACTGGCAAGCGTTGACCAAGTACCCAACCTTCCTGAATGACTGCCACAGGCTGTTTGCCGTTAGTTACATCAACTTCGTTGTAGGTTACCCCGATTGCCTTAGCATCATTTGTCGGATAAACGGTCCCGGCAGGGATAATCTTGTGACCAAGATCGTCGGTCTGTACATTGTAGTTGGTGTTATCCACTGTCTGTGGAAATGGAACTAATGATACTTCTGAAGCTAAGAAATTGATCTGGTTAACTACTGTTTTCCCTTTTACATACATTGAAATTCCTCCTTATTTATTTGACTGTGTCCCAAATACTCTTTGCAGCACCCTTACTCTGCTTGTTTCGCTCTTGGGCAAAGGTTTCATCAGTAGACTTCGAACCGCCACCACCGGCACCAGGTGTTTTAGATGAATCAGCCAGTGCCTTATCAACACCTTGCTTGAGTGCCTCACGGAATCCCTCGGTAACTTCTTTGTAAGTTGCTTCAAGATTATCCGTATCAGCAAACGCAGGAGCGAAAGCCTTAGCAAGACTGACCGGTAAACCATCTTCAGCAAGTTTATTCGTGATATTAGCACGATTCTCTTTGACGGTAACTTCCTGCTCACGCTGATTAAGCTTTTCTTGCTTCTGATTGAAGTCATACTCGGCTTTCTCAGCGTCAGTCATCTTGTCGTAGGACTTCTTTTCCTTAGACTCTTTCTCCCACTTGGCTTTCAGATTCTCTGCAGCTTTTTCAAACCGCTTGTCATAAGCAGAATCAAACCAACTGTTGAATTCATCTTCAGTTTTGAATGCTTTGAACGGCTTATCTTCCGGCTCTGGGTTTGGTTCAGGATTTGGCGTTGGTTCTGGGGTTGGTGTTGGCTCTGGATCAGCGAAACGTTGCAGATTTAATAAAATGCTGTAAAATCGTATCTTTTCCATTGTGATTCCTCCTTAGCTCATGCACATTTAATTCACTCCACGAAAAATAGCACCCCACACACGGCAAACGCCCCATGTACAGTGCTATCAATCATTATGTAGAGTAGTTAAACCCACACACGCTATTTAATTTTGCCTAGTTTAGTGACATACGACAGGTCAAAAAAATTAGTATTCATGAATTATTCATTCTTTAAAAGGGTCTTCTTTTAAACTGAGTTTTACCCCTGCGAAAGGATCTTTTTCTGTATTCTCTTCAAAAAGATTACCATAATTACTCTTCGGCACAGAAATATTTTCTTTTTCACTAGCTCTTTTTTCAACGGCTAGATTGTCTATTTTTGAAGTTAATTGATCCAGAGCTTCTGTTATAGTCTTCTCATCCTGTCTACTATCAAAAACTATTTTTTGCACAGCATTATATATGGGGTTATCTTTATCCACTTTTGTATCACCCAACCCTATAATTGAATCCTTCAACATTTTTCTTGTTGTATTTAAATAATAATAAGAATCAATATAAGGAATATTTCTTTGATTTTGAATATCAAAAGGCAAGTCTGTTGCTTTATCAGACAATGTGACAACAGGTTTCCCCGTTGAGTGACGTAAAGAAAGTTCATACATAACATTAGGATTCAAGCCTGTTAAATTAGCAATAACTAAATCATCATTTACTATTTCTTTAATTATTTGATTAGTTATCAATCCAGGTTTACTCATTTCACTTGGTACAACTGGTTCTATATTCAGATTGCTTAAAACTGGTTTTATAACACTTTCTAATAAACCTTCTGATTTTTTGCGAACTGGCGAATTCTCCTCACCTATGGGCATTATTACAAAACATTTTCTTTTCTCAGGATTTTGCTCTTGAGATTCACAGTTTTGATTTTTTACTTCATCGCTCATTACACAACCACCCTTTTACTACTTCTATAGTGATTGTACAACATAAGTAACAAAAAGTTTAAATTTATTCCTCCTAAAATATTACCACTAACACGCACAACCAAAATAAAACGGCAAAAAACACCATGCACCCACACCCGCTACAACATCTCATTCATTAATCATCCTTTCCCAGTCACGATACGTTGTGCCTTGGCTAATCTTGAATTTCTTACCGGTATTCGGATTATTGGCATTCCTTGTGCCAGTGTATGGACTATTAGCGAAATGGATAACTGCTACCGTTCTACAGTTCGGATGAAATGGCGGATAGTCATTGCCAACCTCTGCATTCTCAACCTTGAACACCTTGCCGTCCATGTGCCGGCATATCTGAGACGTACGCTTATCTAGGACTGCAACGAGCTGGTACTCCTTCACATCTCGTTCTTTCCAACTATCAAGCTTTGTCTTGTTGTGGAAATAGTTAGCTTCAGTTCTGATCAGTCGTTTTGCATTGTAGATACCAGCGCCAAACTCTTTTTCAATTGCTTGTGCCATATCACGTTCAGACATTCCAGACATCTGCTGGGCGGTAAATAACTCATGGAGTCTCTCTGCTAGATTATCGGTGTTATCCCAGATACGCTGTGAGTAATTTTTACCGTGCCATTGTTCGTTTAACTCCTGCTTAACGTAACGCGTGGAAAGTTGCTTGAACTCAGTAACCTTCTTCTCTGGTACTGCGTTAACTGTCGTGATCTCCTTACCGGTTTCAGGATTAGCAATTCTAATTTGGCGTTTTGCTTTGTCTAACTCAGCCACATAACCTTTTTCGTAAAGCTGCACATCTTTGATAACATCACCAATTATCTTTTCTGCAGCAGCTTGATTCCATGCATCTTGAATTACTTTGGTGTACAGTCCAGTCGAATGTTCAACTTCAACGCTAGCTGCTTGTTTAACCGCAATGTAGGACTTAGCCTGTAACTCTTCTAAGCGAGTGATTCGTCCTTTAGCCGCTAATGCTGATAAGTAATCAGTGACTTGTTTCTTAGACTCAGCGTCTGTAACATTCTTGGCTAACGCACGCAGAGTTACAAGTTCAGTAGGACTAACCGTGGTGTTCATGATTTCCTTGACTTGTACCGCTGTGTAATTACCATTGTCAAAGTATCTTTTGTAAATATCATTGACCTGGTCACCCAAATATCTCTGAGCACGTAAATAAGCACGCGTTATGATCTCAACCTTCTCGTTGGCATCATCGTGTGCTTTTTGTTCGTTCCTAACTGCGCGTAACTGCCAGTAGGTTAGCTTATCTTTATCAGCCATATCATCAGACCTTTGTAGTAAATGAAAGGTTTTCTGGATACTGGTGCGCAATTGTTGCTAAAGTGTTCCCAAGAGCTCTCAGTAGCCTTTTATCGCCATCATCAATGTTTAAAACATCAGCATTATAATTAACACCATCATCATTAACATGACAAGAGGTTAAGTTTTGCGTAGTATGTTCCAAAAGAATTGAGACTGCAGCACACACAATATCTTTTCCTGGTTTAGCAAATTGCGCATGTCCAGTCGCTCGAATTGAAACTTGTCGCTCATCAAAGCGACGTGTCTCAATCATCTGAATCTGGATCATTTTTCTTCCCTCCCTTGCCATCATTATTGAATTCCGGATCATCAATACTCTTACCTGTATCACCCGATAAAGCTTGCTGACTATCTTTAATGTCATCAGCTTTCTGTTGTTTCATCTGGTCCGCTACTTCTTCCGGATCGTCAACATCAGGCAACCACCCATAAGTAATGGTTCGCGGAATGATTCCGTCTGCATTCTTCATGTTGGTAATAATATCTGATAAGTTAACCGGAATGTTTGGTGTGAAGGTAATCTTGCAACCAGAAGCATCAACGCCTTGTCCTTTTTTATTCAGGATGTTCTGCATTAAAGCTAAACGTCTGCGCAGTCCTTTGACCAGATATCTCGTTTTGGTAGACAGCAGATTTAGCAAACCAAACAGCTTGTATTTCATTGCTTCTCCTGAGACATTGCCCATGAAGTTCTCATCGTTCATGTTAGGAACATAAGAAATCTTGTGAATGTCATTCTCGATTGACTTGGCTAACAATTCCACTTGGGTTTCATCTAACTGTTTAGTGAGCCATTCGACTGATGCACCATCTTCGCCTTTGCCTGGTGCCCCGTCAATAAAGCCATTCTTGAGTTTACTCTTGCTTTCTTCCTCATCATCACCCATTAAGCTGAATCCATACACAATCAGTAAAGCGTCAATAAAGTCTTGCTTATCAGTAATCCGATCAGACTGTAACGTGTTGTAGGCATCAATCAGTGACTTGCATTGTTCAAAATCGCCTTGTCGCTCTTCGTTATTTCTGAACTCGACTACTGGTACATCACCAAAGTAATGCGGTGTTACTTTCCTGCTGTCGATATTGCTATCATCCAAGTTGTAACCGAATCTTGTGCGATAAGAAATTAGCTGTGTCTTGGTGTACACATCGAGTAAATAGCCGTTAGCTGTTCCATCCAGATCAAACTTTTCTTGAATGTGAATCGCAAACAACGGATTATGTTCGACCGTATCATCGGTACACATTGCAATACCTCGTGGATCGATACATTCAATCCGTTCCTCTGTAATCGGTTGTTTCTGCTTATCATCTGCAAACCCTGTCGTTTTAAGATAATGAACTTCAAAGCCGACACCGAACACGCTCAAATCTTTCTCAAGCTCCGCATCATGTGTCTGAACATCCATCTTATTGAATTCATCAGTAATCGGATCAATGTTCTTACCTTTTTCAGCTGTATACGCAATTGGATTGCCAGTAGTAAAACCAACGTTCATATCGGTGATGTACTTGGCGTGATTAACGACTACCTTGTTATTGCTGCTGTACTGGTTATTAACCATCGAATGGTCAAGTATTTCCTGCTTGCCATCGTAGTAATCTGACAGCATTTGCAGTCTGCGTTTTCTTCTGTTGTGCTGCTGGACTACGTAATTTAAAACTTTATAACTAGGATTGTTTGAATCCTGTAGTAACTCTGAATCAATCGCAACTCCCACGTCCTCATCTCCAATCTATCGTTAATTTCTATAAAAGAAGCTAGGTTTCTTAGTAACCTTAGCTTTGATACGTTCATGTGTGTTGTAGATCGCATAACGAATGGCATCCATAACATCATCATTTTCTTTGACTGGTAAACCGCTCTTTTCATCCCACACATACTGGTAAATCTCATCAAGAAAACTTTCAATTGATTCTTCCACAACAAAAAAGTGACCAGTTTTTATCAACTTGGCCACCGATTCAATACCTGAAATAACACTTTTCTTTGCGTTGAAACAATCTATGAATTCTCTTTTAAATCTCGAAACATGCTCTGGGCGAGCTGAATCAGCCCAAAATTTGACTCTTTTCCCGTATCTTTTCTGAATGTCCTTTGCCACACTCACCCAATAATCAATTTCCTTATACTGTTTTGTATGTTCCTCTACTAGGTAAGTATTACCGTCCTTATCATCACCAAGCACAACGATTGTACCCTTATGCTCATAGCCCCAATCGACACCAACATAATACTTAAGATCATTTGGAAGTTTATCTCGTGGAATAATCATCGTGTCCTTGTCGAAGTCTTGATACACCATTCCGTCACCAGACACCCACAACCCCAAAATGCTACGATCATAGAACATTCCTGTAGGCGTTCCGGCCTTCATATTCTGAACGTATTTAGCATCTAAAAACTTGTTATCATCAATCGTAAAATGAAAGCTTACTACACCAGCTTTAGGATCCTGATTATCAATGTAGTCTTTCTTTAAGTAATGAGTTGGTACATCAGGGTTAGTATCACAGATGATACGTGCATCTTTAGCAGAACAACGATTAAGAATTTCATTAAACACTTCTTCGTTAGCAAGGGATGCTTCGTTCACATATGCTCCAAAACTAGTCATACCACGAATGGCACCTAGCCCAGCGATTGAACCAGTAAACGTCTGCACAATCTTAACGCCAAACAAAACAAACGAACCATGCTTATCAAACTTAAATTCAATGCCATACTTGTTCGATATTTCCTGTAGCACGTTATTTTGCAACGACTTGCTGGAATAACCAGCTAGAATATACATTGGCTCAGCTACGTCTACCTTGTCTGCTAGCATACGTACTCGACGCAACTCCATCAGGAAAATATCATTATCAATAACTGTTTTACCAGAACGCACAGCACCGTAATTAATCAGCAATCGCCAATCGTGACGATGAAGCACCGTCTTCATCACGTCTATTTGTTTAGGTGAATACAAATCAGTTATCGTTGTTATCATTCCCTTCGATTGCGTCATCTATCTTGTCTAACAGCTTAGATACCTTAGCTTCAGTATCATCACCCTTATCATTAAGGATATGTGCCTTAGCCTTTGCGATGTCTGCTTCAGCTTTTAGCTTGCGTTCCTTCTGCTTGCTTAATTCATCTAAAGCAGGCAATCGTTCAAGCAACTCTTTCATCGCTTTCTGCTTGTCATACATTTCAACGACTGCCTCGCCTTTATCAATCCTGATTGACTTGATATTAGAAGTATCAATTTCTTTGCTGTTACGCATTTTAACAATCTGTTCATAGTAGAAATCCTGTTTTCCGGTATCTGGATCAATGACAGGAACATAATCATAAGGATTACTTTTTGGACCATATTTACCATCTTTTGAGTAGTCCTTTTGCCACTTTAGTCGCTTAACAGTCTCAAACTCAACAACGTCTGTAACGTCCGCTGTAGCTTGATTGAGATACCCTTGGAGAATATCATTAGCATCAACATAAAGCTCTTGCGACTGCTGTTTCTTTAATTCTGTAAGCATCGTTTTAATCTTAGGAATTCCTAGGAGTCTATGTCCTTCAACCATTGCAACTTCATAACTACACCCATAAGCTTGTCGATATGCCCATGTTGCGTTAAATCGTTGCAAATAAAAAAGACAGAAACGTTTTCGTTTTTCTGTCAGTTCATCATTATCTGTTATTTTTTCGACTGCAATCTTTGTAATTTTGTGTGCACCTTTTTTCGGTTTTGTGTGCATACTTTTTTTAACAGGTGCACCCCTTTGCCAACCATATCTATTCTTCCAAGACTTTAAGGTGTTGATAGGTATTTCATTCTTAGCAGCAATATCTTTGTACTTCATACCTGCCAAATAGTCTTTTTTAGCCTGCTCTTGTTTTGTCATGTCATATCACCACCACCTTACTTACCATATTTGTTTCGGAGCACTTTATTTTTTTCATTAATAATTGTGCCTAGTTTTAACATGGGCCGAGCTAACTGGTCATTTAAATCATTCAGTTGATTATTATCATGATTATTTATATACTCAATAAATAATTTAACAGAATTTGCCTCAGCACTATAACACTCTTTCGTTAATATTTGAAATAGCATAAATAAATTAGGCATCTGATCTTTCCAAACTTCTTTCAGTGTATACGAGGCATCTTTCTTTTCATAGCTTCTGGCAGTTTTAATGCTTTCACTAATTCTATCTAATTTTGATATTTCATGTTCTAATTTTAATGCTTTTTCTTTTTTTTCACTATTACTCTTGTCGAAAGCTAACATTAAAGAAAGTACAGCTGTACTAATAGATCCTATACCGCTAACCCAATTTGCTAAAGACCCATAATCTCCATTTTCAATCACAAACACTATAGTAAATAATATAGCTGGGAATAAGAAACCAATTGCTGCCGAAAATAATATCCGCCAATTTATCCAGCCCTGTGCTGAGTTGGTATCATTAAGCACATCATTTTCGATGTAATTATACTCCGACTCTAGGTCATCACTTAAGCCATCAGCTTTTCCAATTAATGCTTCGTACACTGTATATTTGTAATCTAAATAATTATCTGTAAAATATTTTGCACAAATTTCTTCGAATTTTGCATCTAATTTCATAAGAAAAATAATCGCTGTTATAAATCCAGCTACAGTTAGGGCATCTACGCTACCCAAAGCAATATAATGAAATTGTTTTAAAAAACATACAACAAGAACCACTAATAGTACACAGATTGCTGTGTACATTAATCTTTGATAATCAATTAAAGATTTCAAATATTTTGCTTTATTGACAGCAGGAACCAACTTCTTTTTATCCGATATTTTTTTAGATAATACGATAATCAAATATTGTAAATAACTTAGAAGTACAAGAATAATAATAGAAATAACTATAACACTGGTTCTAAATAATATTTGGTGTGTATGATATATTTTAGTTTTTAACATAAAATTTAAAATAACATTAAAAAAAGTTAATATACCAATTTTAATTAATGTATCTGAAATTTTGGTGTTTAATTTAAAAATTTCTATCAAGTCATTATTCTTCAAAGAATTTGCTATTTTCCGCTTCAAACGAGGTGGAAAAGAATTACAAATATATTTTATAAAATTCAATTTAATTCTCCTCTAAAATTATTTTAACAGTTAAAATTAAACCTCTAATGTCTAAAAAAGTAAACAAAAATAGCGTCCATTTCTGAACGCCATCGTTAAAATAATTATCTCTGGGGGAGATAAAGTTGTACCAACTTTGGCACAATACCATTTTAATACGAAAATAGGCTTTAGTTTTGTCAACTTTTTGCATGATTAAAAAATATCATATAATCCAAGTTCTTTGGCTACTTTTTCAATAAAGGAATTCCTTAGTGCATAAGCTTTCCGTAACCCTACACCTACTATGTTATTTTGTACTAATCCATTCATGGTAAATTGTGGTCGCCTGCTAAAATACATTTCTTGTATAATCCTTTCAGTATCCTCCCTAGCCTCCTCTAAGCAGTTATCAATTACATCTCGTTGTTTCTTCAATGAATTTAACGCCCTATCTTCATCAATGGTAATGATCATTCTCTCCACTACCTCGGGTCTTTTGTTTTCTGCCTTTCCACCTCCAATATTTTCATCTGCTGGTTTAACTGGATATCTTAACTCCATTTCACGTGCTTCGATGTACTTATCAATCTTTGGATAGTCCCTAAGTATATCCTCAATCTTTCTAATCGTTGACTTTTTCACTCTTACACCTCACAAACTTTGAAACAACATAACTATTAGATAAACAAATGCTATGGTTTCGATTAATTCAACTGCAATAAATTTAATTTGATAGCCTTCGTTTACTGTAGCTTCTAAAACCTCATTCTTTGTCTTACCCGCGTTTTTCATGTACTCATTTCTGCCAGTTCTTACAAAAGCCTCTGCTACTTCAATTACTATTATCCCGATGGCAACAACGATAGAAATTTTGTCGTTGACGTTAAAAGCAACAATGAGAAGCGACAGAAAATAAAATATAAAGCCTAGGCAGCTCGCTGAATTAATCTTAGTAATAAACTCTTCAATGTTGGCTGTTTCTGAATAGGCAGTGGTCAATCTATCCAGTACTTTTACTTTTTGCTTTTTAGGATTTACAAGTTTTTGTTCCCACCCTCGTAAATTACCTAGTAGAAGAATTGCAACTAATAACATTGATATTATTTTCATTCCCATTCCACCTTCAATTCAGCCTCTTTCCTTGTGGCTCATATATAGTGAGCCTTGTTTTATAATGCTTTACTTTCAATCTATGTGGCATAAGGCAGTGCCTCTATCAAACTCTCGATTAATTATTTGACTCATTTGGCTTGTAAATACTAACAATCTATGATTCCTAGCTCTTTTTCTCATCAGCTTCCCCCTTTTCAAACTCCACTAGCCGTTCAACATAAGTCTTGGCTTTCCCTAAGTCCTCAACGCCATTCTTGCCCTCGTGCCTGACTACATACTTGATCACATTTAGCACGTAAAATCCGATTACCCATTGTTTAGGCAGAAAAGTTTCAAAGAACCAGAACAAGTCATCGCCGTTTTTGCCTTTGTAATAATCTAGGCGTAATTTACTCATTCCCTCACTCTCCATCGCTTTATAATTTCTGTCTTGATAATCGAACAACGCGATACATAAATTTACTACCAGCGGGTGACTATTGTACTTTTGCTCCAAATGTCCCAGAGACCCGACTAACCATCTCCAATATTCCGAGCTAGTTAGTGGGTAGGTCCGCATGACTTCATTGGAAGCTGCCATCCACTTTTGAATATCTTGAAAAACATCATTCCAGTTCATTCAACTCACTTCCTCGATCTTGATATAAATACCAGGTAAATCCGCCCAAAACTTTTCAGCAATCAAACTGACAATGTACATATCATCTTTCCAAAATCCTAATTGAGTCATGCAATCCTGCAGCAATTTCATATTGTTATCCAGATCAGGCTTAGTCCGTTTGTACTCACCTTTCTTATGTTTACCGGTTGCAAGATAACAATATTTCACTAGTAATCTGACTTTGCCGGGAAACGGTTCCTTCGGTGCAAACCTTCCAAGGCTGTCAGTAATTAACGACCGGGCCGCTTGTAATTCTGGCGGCTCGTAAAAATGTGGCTTACCTTTGATAACAGCAACCTGTTTTTCCTGATGAGTTACGGTCGGAATTTTTTTCATTGGGATAAAAAACTCCAGTGGTTTTCTTGTCAACTTCACACCTTCTGGATGTTATTTTTTTACTTAAAACAATTCCTTACTTTTTAGTTTTTATTCTCTCATTCGCTCTGCTTCCATTCTCTTTCTCTAGCTACTCCCACATGGAAGCTAGAGAAAGAATGGTGGCGTGTTGGTGTGACAGTATTTTCTTACTTGTATTGAGTTGTCTTGAGCCGATAGACTGTAACGAACAAAATGTTATTCCTGAGCTTTCTCAAGCTGATAGTTAAAGATTGCTTTTATTAATAGTAAACATTATTTTTTATTATAGTTACACCTTCAGCCAAATCTTTATTATACTAATTCGGCTGAGGCAATAACTGCTATAAATGCTGATATAAAGGCGTTCATATTTTTTAACTTGTGTTGTCTTACGTTAATTTATAAAAAAGCGTCACATTTTTGGTACACTGAAGTATAAAAAATTAGTATCTTCCAGTATAGTTAGGAATATTTTTTTACAAAAAAAAGGCCCACACAAATAAGTGTGAGGTTATTTTATTAGGCTACTGTTACTCTATCCTATCGTTTGAACTTGCTAATGTACTGGAATGTACATGGTAAATTACTTCAAATTTATCTGTGTTAGCAAATACCGGCGTAGAAGTTTATTCGTGATATTCGCAAAACCACTTTTATGATAGGTTCTCATATTGCCGATTTGTCCATTGCTAAACGTAAAATTATATTGGGATTTAATTCAGTAAAATTAGTAAAAATTACTTTTCCTTGTTCTTAAAAAAATAAGCTATGATCCGTTAAGTACTAAAGAAAGCGATACCATCAGTGCCAATAACACTTAAATATTCTTTGTTTTGCGGAAGTTAAAACATATCTTGTGCTAAATACTTTTAATTACTTACCATTGTGCTATATTAAATTTATTAAGAAAAAGTTAAGTCCAAAACCTGATGACTCTAAAAGCTGAAATTTTTGGGGGAAGCAAAATGAAAGATATCTTTGCCAAATTGCTACAATTGGGGAAAACACATAAACTAATATCTACTTTTGTGCTAGGTTTCCTTGTTTTCGAAATTTTTCCGTATGGATTTGCGGTTACTGTCGGTTCTTTATTATTAATTTGTTATATTGTTTTTTTCATAATATGTCATACAAATAAAAAGTATAGAACGGGGTTTCTTAAGTTATTAACACCTTTTCTTTTAGTTCTACTTGGATCTTCAATAGTTGCAGGTGCTACCAAAAGCCCTGAGACACATACTAGTACTGAACCTAAAACAACACAAACAACTAAAAGTGCGGGTAGTATACATAAGAAAAATAACATTGCGAAAAAAAGAGCTACATCTTCTTCCAATAAGGACAAGGTTGAGGCTGAATCTAAAGCCAAAGCTTCTTCTGTATCAGCTGCCTCTATAGCTGAAAGTGAATCCAAAGCAAAAGACTCAAGCATAGCTGCTGCCTCATCTTCATCAACTGCCGCTGAATCTTCGAAACAAGCTGCTGAGCAGTCTTCAAAAGAAGCTGTATCTTCCAGCATTGCAGTTGAATCATCCAAGGCTGCTGAATCATCCAAAGCTGCAGAATCTTCTAGCATCGCAGCTCAGCAATCACAAGCAGCTGCTTCTTCCTCTGTTGCACAAGCTTCAAATGCTAATAATAACACTGGAAGTGTTTATACAGGAACGTCTGGCCAAATTATTGGAAATTCCCAATCTCATATTTATCATGTACCAGGTCAAGCAGGATATCATATGAATTCTGCTAACGCTGTTTATTTTAATAGCGAGGCAGATGCACAGGCTGCTGGCTATAGAAAATCTTTACGCTAACATTTCAGTACGTAATTTCTATTATTATCAATTTGTTTAACAAAAATAAATTTTGAAAGCCCAATGAGTACAGCTCATCAAAGATTGCTGGACAATCAGATGAAATATGGACTTATTCATCTGGAATTAATGGTAACCTTGGGTTAATTTTGAAATTACATTTACAAATGATGCTGTATCTGGAAAAACACGAGCAAATATAAAATAAGCATTAATTTAAAAAGATCTGACATTGGTGCAAAACATCAGTATCAGGTCTTTTTGTTAATATCTATATGAAATCTTCAATTCATAATTAAATTTGTACAGCTCAGCCCCAAAGCAGGCTACATGGTCTCCCACTACAAGTGGCTTACTTTATTGATTAACGATCAATATCAGCCTCCATTTGTCTTTAATAAGCCAACATTTCTAATTTCTTCCAAATCAATTGAATGCAGTGTTCCTTCATTACTCCTAATGATAATCTTCTCCTCATTATATCCGGTCACGATCCCCTTCAATTGACACAAAACATTATCATGCGAGATTTCCCGTAACTGTAAGACGACCGCTTTTTGGTACTGCCAACTGAGTTTTAAGCGTTTTGAAATCAAAGCTAGAGACTGCTCCTCTTGTGGAACAACTTGAACAGTTTGATCTTCTTGTTTCATTGCTGCAGTATGATCACTCAAATAAAATCCTTGCCACTTCAACATTCCCCGATCCTGATAATAGTGATCAAAAAAGAAACGTGCTTCTTGTTCCGTAATCGGCTTTTTTCTCAAAGAATAATCACGATACTCATCTTTTTTCCTCATTTAATCACCCCTCGACTTAATTATACGAACACTTGTTCGATTTGTAAATAATTAAATTGATAAGCGCGTCCAAAATTGTTTTGAAAATAAAAAAGCCTGCCTCCAGTAAGAGGCAGACCACATGGGAAATGTCGAAATCTAGTGCTAAGGACAGCTAATTACAAGGAAAGGAATCAACTGTACAATCTATGATAAACCCAATGGCATAATTTGTAAATGGTAATAAATACTTTTTACATTAAAAATATAAAAACACCTATAAAAATAAGTTAAATGATAGCACAACGTGAACTTTTATGCTAAAAAGAATATACTTTAAAATGTATTCTTGTATTTTATTTTTAACCTATCCTATTACGCATAATTATTTCAGTTTCTTTGAAGAGGTCTCACACTATGAAAAAGCTTTATACTTTTGGAATTGCATTTTTAGCGCTAATTTCAATTGCCCTGGTCATCATGGACTATGCTAATGCTATTAGCATTGATTCTTCGCCCTACTGCTACATTGATAATACTATTTTGGGGCTATTTACCATCGATTATCTTATACGCCTAATCATTGCCAAAAACAGGGTTTCTTTTTTCAAAGATAACTTTTTTGACTTATTGGCGATTATTCCAATCGGTTCTTTCTTTTCTTTTTTTAGGATTGCTCGTCTTGCACGCATAGTTCGAATAACTAGAGTTGCTAAAATTTTTAGAGTCGTCCGCCTAATCGGTTTAACTGGAAAATTACAAAAAAATGCAAAGAACTTTCTAAAAACAAACGGTTTGATATATTTAATAATTGTCTCTCTTTTCATTCTAATAATTGCAGCCGTTCTATATTCTCTTGCTGAAAGTGTTCCTCTAGGTGAGTCACTTTGGTGGGCGATTGCAACTGCAACTACTGTAGGTTATGGTGATATTTCTCCACATACTCCGGTAGGTAAATTAGCAGCGATATTACTAATGTTTGTTGGAATTGGCTTTATTAGTATGCTGACCAGCTCATTAACAACTTTTTTTACACATGAAGAAGATTCCAACTGTCAACGCCGATGTGAAAATGTAGTTTTTTGCCGATTAAAAAATGCTGTTTTTTACCGATAAAGTTTACAGTGTCTCACTGCTCCTTTCTTTATTTTGTGCGTTGAAACCTGATAAATCAGGTCCGGAATTATCCTTCTTTTCAATTAAATGATCTTTCATTCGATATGATCGACCAGTGATTCGGATAACTTTAGCGTGATGAACCAAGCGATCTAAAATGGCGTTAGCTAACATCTTATCTGAAAAGGTGTTTCCCCACTTAGAAAGCGGAATATTAGTGGTGATAATGGTTGATTTCCGTTCGTATCGTCTTTCAATTAACTGAAAAAACAGCTTAGCGCCCACTGACTCAATTGGAAGATAACCAATCTCATCAATGATTAGAATTTGAAAACGGGCATACCGGCGTAGCACTTCTTCGCTCCGGCCTTGAACTTGTGCTGTTTGAAGCTTGTTGATGAGGTCGCTACATCGAATAAACTGCGTTGAAATTCCTTGTTTACACCCTTCAATTCCAATGGCGGTGGCTAGGTGAGTTTTACCGACACCGGAGGTGCCGATAAACAAAACGTTTTGATTCTCTTGGGTGAATCTTAGTGATCCCAAGTCCTCAATTATCCCTTGGTTAATTCCCGGTTGATAACTAAAGTCAAAGTCAGCTAACGTTTTTTCATATGGAAAGCGGGCTAGTTTAATTCTCAAATTAATCTTTTTTTGTTCCCGGTATTTAAGCTCAGCCGTTGTCAATTCGAATAAGGCATCACTCAAGGACTTGGGTGCTTCATCTTGATGATCCAATAGGTAGCCTAAATGTTCGGCGAAACGATCTAACTTTAATTGTCTAAGGTTGGTGTATAAAGCTTGGTAATTGGCCATTTTCTCACTCCATTTCATCAAACATCTTCAGGTTTCGGTCGACGTAATCATCAATGACTCGGTCATCACGATTCTTATAAAGGTCTGATCGGACAATCTCTTCCATGTCATCGCGAAGGTAAGTAAATCTTTTCAGTGAAATAGGGTGAGAACGAATTAATTCTCCGTTATAATAAATGTATAGAGTATTGTCATCGTGTTTAATTTGTACGGTTTCGTCAATATATCTTATGGGGACGGAGTATTTCCGATTTTGAAAGACAATCATTGATTCCTTGCTAACTTTCCTTGCGATGGTTTGGCTGGCATAGGCATCGAGTAAGTCGTGATCAAAATCCTGGAGATACTCTTTTTCTTTATCAAGCAATAAATAAGGCGGAATTTGAGTCGCCTGAGACTTCTCATGATTCAGCTGATCACACGTCAAATGGACGATCTCGGCTAAGTCTAGCGGCTCTTCAAACTCATGGTTGTAAACTTTGATTCGCTGAGTAGTTCTGGCCAGCGCCTCAACCTTTCCTTTGGTTTGTGGCCGAAACGGTCGACAAGCAATTGGCTTGAAACCAGCGTCCTTAGCGTATTCAACGAAGGTTTCATTAAATACCGGCTTACCAAAATTACTTTTATGATGATCGACGACAACCTTTTGGTTGTCAAACCAGATTTCTTTCGGCACACCCCGGTTGCCCAAAAGGCATTAGTTAAGCAATCAAAAAAGGTAATTTGGCTGCGACTGAAGGTAAATTGCATGTATTTCATTCGCGAGTACCCTAAAACATATAAGAAGATGTTGCCTTTGACAATCTCTCCATGCCGAGAAACCAACGTTAAATCTTCTTTCCAATCAACCTGGGCTGAAATCCCTGGCGAGGTTTCAATCCGGATAGTGGCTTTTTTCGTTGCGGCTTTTCTGATGGTTCGACAATAGTCTCTGAGAATACTTTGCTTTCCTTGATAGCCACGTTCTTTGATAAAGTAATAAATTGCCGTTGCCGAACAGCCTTCTAGAACCTTTTCTTCAATCGTTTTTCGATAATCGTCAAGTTTACTCGGCCGCCGTAAGGGTTGTGGCTGCTCATCTGGGGGCGTAAGCCCTAAATTGTAGTATCTTTTTACCGTTCGTGGATCAACACCGTATCGCCGACCAATTTCAGCGAAGTTGGGCTTTATTTTGTTCATAATATATTGCTGGACACACTGCTCAACATCTAAACGCATTTCAGTTCCTCCAAATTTGAGATGCGTTTATTTTACCGTAAAAAAATGTTGGAAAACCGACATTTTCTAATCGGTATTTTCCAACATTTTACAACCGTTGCTGACATCCAACCAAAAGATACTAAAAAAACTAGATGAATTAGTAGAAGATAACAACGAATTAAAAAAAGAACTTCGGGAAATTAAACAACATAAATAGCTGTAATATTAGCGGTGTTACTTCTAATAGACAACTCAAAAACACTTAAAAAACAATACAGCAAAAACATTTTAAAAGAGCATGCCCCAGTTGAAAAACATCAACTTTGACATGCTCTTTTTTGATACTTTGAAAATAAATTATTTAACTTCGACGATCTTAACTTTCATGGTACCACCAGGAGTCTCAATCTCAACATCTTCACCTAGCTTGTGACCAACGAGCCCCTTTGCAATTGGCGATTCGTTGGAAATCTTGCCTGAAAATGGATCAGCTTCTGCCGCCCCAACGATTGTGTACGTTTCAGGCTCTTCATCTGGTAATTCTTTGAAAGTAACGGTCTTGCCGACAGCAATTTCGTCAGCGGCAATATCGCCATTATCAATTATCTCAGCATGATTAAGCATCTGTTCAAGGGTCTTAATCCTACCCTCAACAAAAGACTGCTCATCTTTGGCGGATTCATATTCTGAATTTTCAGAAAGATCGCCAAAACCCCTAGCAATTTTAATTCGCTGAATGACCTCTGCACGTTTTGCCGTTTTTAAAGTATTTAATTCTTCCTCAAGCTTTTGCTTTCCTTCAAGCGTCATCGGATAAGTTTTTTCTTCAGCCATCTTTAAGTCCCCTCTCAATTTCAAAATTTTACTTTTACTGTGTCTTGCGATTATGACGCAAAACATCTCTGATCTTAGTAGAAAGCAGGTCAATTGCGACCTGATTCTCTCCTCCTTCAGGGATAATTAAATCTGCATAACGCTTGGTTGGTTCAATAAACTGATGGTACATTGGTTTAACTGTCCGTAAATACTGTTGAATTATTGACTGCAGCGAACGACCACGTTGTTCAGTGTCACGCCTGATTCTTCTGATAATTCTGATGTCATCATCCGTATCTACAAAAACTTTAATATCCATCAGTTGCCGTAGTCGCGGATCATTTAACACCAGAATTCCCTCAATTATAATGACTTCCTTTGGCGCTTGCAAGATAAAGTTCTTCGAGCGCGTATGTGCCTTATAATCATAGACTGGGACCTTGACTGTTTTCCAAGCTAGCAGCTCTTGTAATTGGTTAATTAACAGGTCCGTATCAAATGCCGCAGGATGATCATAATTAACTTTTAATCGCTCCTCAAAGCTCATCTCAGCTTGATCATTATAGTAAGAGTCTTCTTGCAGTACTAAAAGCGAATTATTATGCAATTGTTCAAAAACAGCCCGGCTAACTGCCGTCTTCCCACTCCCTGAGCCACCTGTCACACCGATAATAACTGGTCGTTTTCTTTGTTCCTGTTCTGCCATCACACTGAGCCCCTAATATATATTCTTTAATGCTTACTTAACCGTATTAATTTGAACTATTAGCCTTTTGTAATTTTTCCGTCATCTGCTGGTGCTCCGCATATGTTTTAGAATAGTAAACCTTACCCGTCTTAAGATTTGCAATAAAATACAAGTATCCTTGTGAGCGATCTGTCGGGTTAAGAACTGCCTTTACGGAATCAATACTTGGATTATTAAATGGTCCTGGACCTACACCGCTATTTTTGTATAAATTATACGGTGAATCGACTTCCAGATCCTTATAAGTTACAGACGACTTATGCTTACCCAAAGCATACAAAACAGAAATATCCGACTGGATCTTCATATTCTTGTCTAACCGGTTTTCAAAGACACCTGCAATTAAATAGCGGTCCTTGGTAGTCACACCTTCGCGTTCAACTAAAGAAGCCAAGGTCAACACCTGCTGCACAGTCCATTTCTTTTCTTTGATGGTACTGTAATACGGCTTCAGCATCTCATCAGTTTTGGCAACCATTTTAGTGACCAGTTCCGCTAATGTAACATTCTTTCCTGCATAATAAGTCGCCGGATAAAGATACCCTTCAAGTTTATAACGCACATTTTTGGCATCTACTGCGGAAGAAAGCAGATCCGGGTATTGTGCTTTAAGTTTGTTTAAAAATGCTTGGTCATTCAGTAATTTCAAAAAGGCGCTCTTTTTAAAGCGTGTATTTGCTTGAATAACCGTGCCAATCTCATCGGCTGTCACACCTTCACGCACTAACGTTTTACCTGATTCTAAAGACTGGCTGGCGCCGCCTTTTTGCAGCTTTTTAGCAATCTGTTTAAGCGTCATTGAGGGTTTCAATTCATAATAACCAGCCTTAAAACGGGTGTATTTATTTGCTTTAACATAGTAATCAAAAACAAAACCACTTTTAATAACTTTCTTCTCTTCCAAGATACTGCCAATTTGCTTGGTCGTACTGCCGATTGGAACCTTAACCTCAATTACCTTGTTACTGTTAGGATCCAGCGGCTGTTGGGCACGATTAAAGTAACGAAAACCAATGAATGCCAACGCTACGACCAAAAGAGCGATAACAATCAATACTCCACGCACAATCCGATTTGCAAGGATTTTTTTAGGAGGCTGCCCATTGAGGTTATCAAACTCTTTATCATCTTTCTTGTTATTCAAAATATCCCTCCATTCTCGCGAAAGCTATCTTTTTTATTATACATAAGAATAGTACAAATTGCACCCATAACCATGCTACTAAGGGACTGGATCAAAAGTAAAATTTTGATCAGGTCCCTTAGTTATTGCATATAGACGTTGTCCTAAGTTACTTAACATCTGGCACAATGCACTAATCGTCGCATTTTTCGCCTAACCACGCACCCTCGACAACATAGTCAGGTTAACAATTTGCACTCAAACTTGTTAGCTTCGCCTTATTTAGTCCATTCTTAAATTTTTTGTTAAATTGATTTTCTTGTTTTTGGGCAAGCCGCATTAACCCAGATGCCTTACAAGAATTGTTTAGAAATTAACGGATCTCTGCGTTAAATTCACTTTTGACTTTTGTCATCACTTTTTCAAAATCAGCCGTCACGACCTCATCCGAAAGAGTTGTATTTTCATCCTGATATGTCAATTTATATGCAAGTGACTTTTTGCCTGGTGCAATGTGCGCACCTTCGTAAACATCAAAAAGTTCAACATTAACAAGATATTTACCACTCTTTGCATTAATGAAGTCCACAATTGCAGCATTTTCAACTTCCTGATCAACTGCAAGTGCCACATCCCGTGTAATTTCAGGATATCTTGATACTGGAGTATAGACAGCCTGTTTCTTCGGTAACTCAATTATTTGCTGCAGATCAAGTTCAAAAACATAGGTGGCTTTAAGTGCATATTCTTTGCAAATATTAGGATGAACTTCACCTAAAAAGCCCAAGAATTTATCTGCTGCATAAATATCTGCGGTTCTTCCAGGATGCATTTCTTCATGTCCAGTAGCTGTCTTAAACTGGACATCTTTCACTCCAAGCGAATTCAATAAATGTTCAACAATCCCTTTAAGTAAGTAGAAATCAACTGGCTGCTTTGCACCGTACCAGGTATCATTTCTAAACAAGCCGGTCATTGCACCCGCAAGATGTTCGACCTCGCGTGGACGCACATTACCTGCACTGCGATAAAAGACGCGTCCTTGTTCATACAACGCAACATTATTGACCTTTCGCGCAGTATTGTACGCAATATCATCGAGTAACCCACTGATTAGATTCATCCGTACGGTGGTTCGATCAGAACTCATTGGAAATGCAAGTTTGGTTTCTTCTGAAGCTTCCATCATAAACTGGGCAGCTTTTTCATGAGTTGTTAATCCATAAGAGATTGCTTGAGTCAAACCTGCTTCTTCAAGCAGACGCCGCGCTGCACGCAGCACACTCTGCTTGTACGTATAATGTCCAGGCGTTAATTCGCCCTTTGGCAGCGTCGCCGGCAAATTATCATAACCGTAAATACGTGCAACTTCTTCAATTAGATCCGCCGGAATACTGATGTCCCACCGATGCGGCGGAATCTGAACTTCAAATTGACCAGCAGCACTTACGCTCACCGTAAAATCAAGACGCGTAAAAATATCCTTGACAGTCTCCATGCTTAACTTTGTTCCTAAAACATCGTTAATCTTTTTAAGACTGATTGCAACTGAAACTGAATTAACTTCTTCTTTAGTCGCAACTGCACGCCCACCAACTACTGTACCGTCTCCAAGCTGTGCAATCAATTGAGCGGCAGCATCCAATGCTTCGGCAACCGTAGCACGGTTAATTCCACGCTCAAAGCGCATTGAAGCTTCACTATGCAGATTGTGACGGCGTGCTGTCTTACGAATCGCAGAAGAATCAAAGACGGCGCTCTCAAGTACTACTGTAGTAGTATTCGGACCAACCGCTGTGCGCAGACCACCCATTGTCCCAGCTAATGCAACCGGACCAGCTTCGTCTGCAATCACAATGTCAGTAGTCCGTAATTCACGTTCCTGTTCATCCAGAGTAATCAATTTTTCCCCTGGCTTTGCCAAGCGAACTTGAATGTTCTTTCCGACAAGCTTATCTTGATCAAAAGCATGCAACGGCTGCCCATAATCTAATAAAATATAATTTGTAACATCTACCAAGTTATTTGTGGGTCTGATACCCGCATTCCACAAACGGGTCTGGAGCCATTGCGGACTGGGCTTGACTGTGACGTCTTTAATAACTCGCATCAAATATGTCGAGGCTAGTTCTGGTGCAGCAGTTGGCTTGATATATGCGCTAACCTCAGCTGGGTTTTCAGTCATTGGAGCAGGATGATGCAACGTTAACTTCTTATTATAAATCGCCGCTAATTCGTACGCCGTTCCACGCATGCTTAACATATCAGCACGATTAGGGGTAACGTCCAAATCAATTACATCTTCATTCATTCCAAGATAATCAAAAACTGGTTCTCCCACATGGGCATCATCCGGAAGAAAATAAATTCCTTCAGCAAATTCTTTTGGAACTACCCCTTCTGCAAATCCAATTTCCTGTAAAGAACAGATCATCCCTTCAGACAATTCACCGCGTAGTTTTCCACGCTTAATTTTGACATTGCCTGCAATTCGTGAATTTGGCAAAGCCACAATTACTTTTTTGCCAGCAGTAATATTCGGTGCCCCGCAAACAATCTGTAGCGGCTCTGCTTCCCCAACATCTACTTGGCACAGGTGTAGATGATCAGATTCTGGATGTTGCGTTACTTCCTTAGTAAAACCAACAACAATCTTTTTTAAGCCGGTTGACAGCCGCGTAACTTCGTCAACTTCAACCGCTGTCCGTTCAATTTTCTCCGCTAATTCCTGTGGAGCAATCTCTAATGTTATATAATCACTGAGCCACTTCGTCGAAACTTTCATCTATTACCTATCCCTTCTGTGAAAATTGTTGCAAAAAGCGTACATCATTCAAATAGAACTCGCGAATATCGTCTACACCGTATTTGAGCATTGCAAACCGATCCGGTCCAAGTCCAAAAGCAAAACCGCCGTACACATCAGCATCAATCCCCCCCATTTTCAAGACATTGGGATGTACCATCCCAGCACCCAAGACTTCAATCCAGCCAGTCTGCTTGCAAACTGCACAACCCTGACCATCACATTTAAAACAAGAAACATCGACTTCCACAGAAGGTTCTGTAAATGGAAAATAGCTAGGACGCAGACGAATCTCACGCTTTTCACCGAAAATTGTTCTTGCTAAAGTCTGCAAAGTACCCTTTAAATCAGCCATGGTCACATGTTTATCAATTACCAGACCTTCAACTTGATGAAATTGATGTGAATGAGTCGCATCGTCTGTATCACGCCGGTAAACTTTTCCTGGTGAAATCATCTTCAGTGGTCCCTTGGTAAAGTCATGTTTTTCCATTGTTCTTGCTTGGACCGGTGACGTTTGTGTTCGCATCAGAATTTGATCTGTAATATAAAACGTATCTTGCATATCGCGTGCGGGATGATCCTTGGGCAAGTTCATCATTTCAAAGTTATAATGATCTTCTTCAATCTCAGGTCCATCAACGATTTGGTAACCCATTCCAAGAAAAAGTTTTTCGATCTGTGCAATCACCTGTTCGATGATATGCGGTTGCCCAACTTTGACTGCTACTCCCGGCAGCGTCACATCGATTTTTTCTTTCTCAAGTTTCTTCGCCGTCTTAATAATTTCGAGCTTTTCCTTACGCGCTGCAAGTGCACGTGTCAATTCATCACGAACCGTATTAGCAAAACTCCCGATTCGTGGTCGCTGGTCTGCAGGAACATCACGCATTCCGCGTAATACTTCAGTAATTGGTCCTTTTTTGCCAAGAAGTTTAACCCGAATATCATTAATTTTTTTCAAATCATCAACATTCGTAATTTCTGCTAAGGCATCTTTCTTCAGTTCACTTAGTCTTTCCTTTAAATCCACCTAACACAACTCCTTCATGTAGTATTAATTTCAATAATTTTAATTTTGGCCGCAAAAAAAGCCTCCCCCCAAAAAGGGACGAGGCCACGCGGTACCACCCTTGTTCCGAAAAGCTATCTCTAGAGCCTTTCGACACTCAGCATGTTAACGAACATTGTCCGACATACCATTCATCCTTAAGAATCCCGGCAGCAACTCAGAAAGTGAAATTCAGCGTCTTTGCGGCAGAGTACTTGCAGAAAGTGTACCCCTCTCTTTGCCTTAAAAACTCCTACTAGCTTTCGTCATAGTTTTTATCTTTAACAAGTCTATACCCCGGATTCCAAGTCGTCAAGTCTTACTGACAATCTTCCAACGTATACCATTTTTCAGACCACTCATGAATATCTTTCATTACTCGTGAAAGATCCCTGCCACGCTTAGTGAGACGATAAACAGGCCGCGCACTTTCCTCTTGGAGCACACGCTCAATCAGATCTTCTTCTTCAAGTTCCTTCAAGCGCTCAACTAGAACACGATCGCTGCACTTATCAACCATATTGGCGAGGTCCCTAAAACGTTGCGAGCCTTCAGTTAAAAGTGCATCAATAATTAATCCATTCCACTTTCTTCCAAGAATTCCAAAAGTTTTTTCAAAGCGCGGGCACTGCTCATAGGGAATTATTGTTTTTACCATTCTCTCACCTCCCATTGAAGTCTTTATATCTTTAAACTTACACAAAAAAGACTTCGCAGTCAAACAAAAGGCGAAGTCTTATTTTGCAAAACCTAAATGTTCTTTTAACAAATGTTCATAACGTGACATTAAGGGAACACTAACTTCTGAGGTAGCCTCATACTTATCTACCATAGTTACAATATACCCTTCAAGGTAACGTGGCGGTGCAATTGTTGCTCCCCACATATGTTTAATGATAATATCACGTTCCATTTTCGTTAAATGTGTAATTTTTTCAGCATTTCTAACAGCAATGCGTGGATGAATCCATGCATGAGTGCCATTGCTGAACTTTGTTGTGCGCCAATCATAATAAAACAAATCATGCAATAAACCAGCGCGTGCCGTTGCTTTTGCATTCAAGTGCATTTTTTTGGCAATACAATAACTTGCATATGAGACAGAAATAGAGTGTTCCAGCCGATTAGAAAAATAATGCTGTTTGAAATTAGCCAACCGCTGAACTTCAGGAGTTGCTAAAAGATCGCCAACGTACTGTAAATATTCTTGATCATCATGCCATTCGCTTTTTTTCATGCAATACCCCTCTTAAATTATGTCTACCTACATCATAACTGAATCGCCGCAATTTGCAATCAAATTAATCCTCTTTTTGTTTTTCATTAAATAAACTTAAACATCAGGCTGTTTTAATTGAAACATCAAGACTCCCGCAGCGACTGCCACATTAAGCGATTCAGCCTGACCTTGAAGTGGGATATAAAGATTAGCCGTAGTTTTCTTGAGCAGTGTTTGTGCCATTCCGTTGCCTTCATTGCCCATAATCAATCCGAAGCTTTTGAATTGACCAACTTGTCGATAATTGCGTGCAGCTTCATTCAGTTCTGTTCCGAAAACCGGAATTGCTTGTTGGCGCATTTCAGCAATATAATCAGCCAAGTTACCTTCCAACAGCTTGATATGAAACTGGCTTCCCTGCATCGCCCTGACAACTTTAGGTTGGTAAAGATCGGCTGTCTTTTCACCAAAGATAACTCCGCGAAATCCGGCAGCATCCGCTGTTCTAACCATTGTTCCGATATTGCCTGGATCTTGCACCGCATCCAGCAATAACCATGCTCCTTCTTTTTCTTCAGCAAAGGAAACTTTTGCTTGACTAATTGGTAGAATCGCAAAGATTCCCTGTGGACTCTGCGTTTCACTGAGACTCTTGGCGACCTCCTCCGAAATTAGGATTGGCTCTAGTTGATCCTGATTTAAGGCTGCAAAGCGTTCTGCATACTTAGATTCGGGTACAAGCAGCACTTGCTTAATCTCTTGCTGTGCCAACAATGCCTCTTTTACAAGATGCCAGCCATCCAGCAAATAGCTATTTTGTAGCGTTCTTCCCTTCTTTGTTGCCAGTTTGCGCCATAGTTTAACCTGCTTATTTTGCGTAGATCGTATAATTTCCATATTTTACCTCTTTAACTCTTTAGACTCGCTGTAAGTATATCATATTCTTGGTTTTTAAATTTAATCTGGTAAAATTACTAAGTAAAGGATGTCCTCAAAATGCAGGCAGTTTCCCTCAAAGTATTTGGCCGTGTCCAAGCTGTTGGCTTCCGTTACTCCACTAAGATTATTGCTGATCAACTTGGGATTTTAGGATTTGTTCGCAATGAAGCTGATGGTTCTGTATCTATTTTTGCTCAGGGACCAGAACCAGAACTTAAAGATTTTATTGCACGGATAAAAAAAGCACCCAGCCCAGCAGCACACGTCACACAGGTCGAAATAACAAAACAAACCGTCCGCGACTATAGCGGATTTGCAGTTACTTATTGAGTTAGACTTGCTGGTTACCAGCAGCCTAGCTTTTTGTTTGTTCTGCTCAATTGAAAATGACTGCTAGATAAAGTATAGTAGTAGGCGTAGTTTATTTGAAAGGAACTGAGCAATGAAAAAAACAAAGCGCCTTACCATTTTACCGCTCTTTTTCACACTCGCACTGCTTTTAAGCGGTTGTGTGCAGCGAACTAAAAGCGGTAAACCTTATGGGCTGATTTATGAGAATTTAGCAGTCCCAACGCAACATGTGATCGAATGGTTATCTAATTTATTTGGTGGAAGTTACGGCTGGGCCATTATTACAATTACGTTTATCGTCCGGATGGCTTTGATGCCTCTAATGTTGAAACAGTCACGCAATGCTACTGTGCAACAGGAAAAGATGGCTTCCGTTAAACCGCAGCTTGCAGACATCCAAGAACGGCAAAAAAATGCACAGACTCAAGCAGAAAAAGCAGCTATCAGTCAAGAGATGATGCAAGTTTACCGTGAAAATGGAATTTCGATGACTGGTGGAATTGGATGCTTACCTTTGCTAATTCAAATGCCGATTTTTGCAGCCCTGTACGCCGCAATCCAATACTCTCCTGAACTTTCACGGACAGCATTTTTAGGCATTAACTTAGGTAAAACAAGTATTGTCTTCACTGCTTTAACGTTCATCATTTACGCGCTTCAAGGATACCTTGCAACACTGGGAATCCCGCCAGAACAAAAAAAGCAGATGCAGTCAATGATGCTCATCAGTCCGATCATGCTGACTGGGATGACGTTCATTTCCCCAGCAGGATTAGGACTCTACTTCTTCGTTGGTGGAATTTTTGCCTGTCTTCAGACCGTTTTAGTCAATCTAATGCGTCCTAAGATTCGTGAAGAAATTCGGCAAGAGTTGGAAAAAAATCCTCCTAAAATCAAAGAAACCATTGCTAAGGTTGAAAAAAAGATTGATGCTGTAACAAATAGCAGCAAAAAAACAAACCAACAGTCCAACAATGGTAATCAAAACCAAAACCGACAACGAAACGCTGGCAAACAGCAAAGAAGACCTAAGTAAAAAATAACGACGATCACAATTTTTTAAACCGGTTGCCGCACAAAATCATAATAAAAATCAGTTCAACCCGATGATTAATTCAGCCGGTTGAACTGATTTTTTAGTTACGCTAAAAATAACAAAAGATATCAAACTGCTGGCATGCATCTGAAATCTAAAAATGACCGCTTGAACCTAGTCAAGTCAGTTGTGCCGGACACACAATAATTTTCCAACATAACGCGTTAAAGTCCGTACTTTTTAACTTTCGGGGCTTTGTAATAGTCTCTTTTGGCCTTCAGCACACAATTCCAAAAGAGGACAAGTCGTGCATTTGGGACTACGTGCCGTACACTGGTATCTTCCCCAAAAAATCATCCGCTGATGTGCTGCAATCCAAAGTTGCGACGGCAGCTTAGCCATCAAAACTTTCTCAACTGTCAAAACATCGGCTTTTTGCGGAACGATACTAAGACGCTTAGCAATCCGATTAACATGCGTATCAACTGCAAAAGCTGGAATATGGAACCACTCTGCTAGGACAACATCTGCCGTTTTGCGCCCTACGCCGGGTAACGTCATTAGTTCTGAACGCGAATGTGGCACAACACCGTCAAAACGTGTAACGAGTCCTTGGGCACAAGTAATCATGTACTTTGTCTTATTACGATATAATCCAATTGTTTTGATTAAGTTCATCACGTCCGTAGGCAAAGCATTGGCAAGCGTTTCAGGTGTTGGGTAGCGTGCAAAAAATGCCGGTGTCAATTTATTGACAGCAATATCAGTCGTCTGTGCACTCAAAATAACTGCCAGCAAAAAATGAAAGCTCGTGTCTGCCTGTAGCGAAGTTCGTGCATTTGGGAAAACCTGCCCCATAATTTCAATTGCTTTTCGTGTTTTTTCTTTTGAAAGCATCACTTATTCACCCTGCTTGTCATCGCTTTGATCGGACCAGCGATAAAGCGGAATCAGTGGTTTATCGTTGGGCGTAGTTGTTTGTTCTTCAGACGTCGAATTTTTGCCATTGGTTCTCATTTTTTGTTTGGCTCTTTCAACGTCCTGGGCAGTCTTAATATTTTGTCTTTCCCAACTAAGCAATATTCTATCAATGTATTTCAAACTATATGCTTGATTGAGCACTGCCTCGCGTAGAGCTAATAAAATCACTTCAGGGCGATAATGATCTTGATGAAGCCATGAATCAACCGTCTCAATCTCAATTGGCGACAGCGGCCGCCCAAATTCAACTTCAATACTACTATAAACTTTAGCCTGTGCCACTGCTTGGTCCGCTTGTTCCAATTTTTGTTCTTCTTTTTGTTCCAAGTTGCCAATCTTTTCATACAACAGCTCAAACCGATAGACATCTTGAGTCTTGCCGTCTGCCGCTGGAATACTAACAATCTGCATAACTTTTTTTGCAATTAAACTATGCAGCAACTGATAAATCGCCTGAGGTTTCTTACCCATCGCACGTGCTATTTTCTCACCAGCTGGGAAAGCATTCCCTCTTTGTTGTTCACTCAATAGTTCTAATAACAAGACCAGCTCTTCTTCATTCAATCCCAATGCAGAGTAATTGTGCAAAATGAGATTAGAAACTGTTGTCTGACCGGCTACTAAATATTTTTTAAGTGTCTTATCCATCGCATCACCCCCACTCTATTTAGAAAAATAAAAAGTAGCCAAGATATTATAAAATACCCCGCCACTTTGAAATCGTCTGCCTTACGGATAAATTCGGTTAAGCAACCTTGGAAACGGAATTGCTTCGCGAATATGCTCTTCACCTGTAATCCATGTGACTGCACGTTCTAAACCAAGTCCAAAGCCTGAATGCGGCACACTCCCATACCGGCGCAAGTCCAAATACCATTCGTAATCTTTTTCATCAAGTCCTGCTTTTTTGATCTGCTCAGTCAGATAGCGGACATCGGTTGCTCTTTCCGAACCCCCAATGATCTCCCCATAGCCTTCAGGTGCAAGCAGATCTGCACAGATCACAACATCTGTACGCGTTGGATGTGGCTTCATGTAGAACGGCTTGATTGCCTTAGGATAGTTTACCACAAAAACTGGTTTGCTAAAATGCTCAGCCAGGAACGTCTCTTCTGGTGAACCAAAGTCATCCCCCCACTTGACATCCGGAAATTCGCCTGAATCAGTTAATAGCTGGATTGCCTCATCATAGGAAATTCGGGGATATGGAAGCTCCGTATACCGCCGCAAAACTTCAGGATCGCGCTCAAGCAACTTCAACTCGTACTGACAATTATCCAGCACACTCTGAACCAAAAATGCAATGTAACGCTCTTGAACTTCCAAACTTTGTTCTTGGTGCATGAACGCCATTTCAGGTTCAATCATCCAAAATTCAATCAAATGTCTGCGTGTTTTTGACTTTTCGGCGCGGAAAGTCGGTCCAAAAGAAAAAACTTTCCCATAAGCCATTGCACCAGCTTCTTCATAGAGCTGACCCGATTGTGACAAGTAGGCATCTTTATCAAAATATTTTGTGTGAAATAATTCAGTGGTTCCTTCTGGTGCCGAACCTGTTAAGATCGGGGCATCAATTTTAATGAAACCTTCTTTATTAAAGAATTCGTAGGTTGCACGAATAATTTCATTTCTAATCTGCATAACTGCGAATTGTCGTTTGGAACGCAACCACAGATGCCTGTGATCCATCAAGAAATCAACCCCATGTTCCTTGGGTGTAATTGGATAATCCTCACTAGCTCCGACTTCTTCAATTTCAGAGATCTCAATTTCATAGCCGAAATGCGAGCGTTTGTCTTGATGAATTGTTCCTGTCACGTAAAGACTTTCTTCTTGACGAACTTCCTTTGCGAGGGCAAAGACTGCTGCACTCACGTTACTTTTTACAACCACTCCTTGGAAAAAAGCAGTCCCATCGCGCAACTGCAAGAAAGCAATTTTCCCGCTAGAGCGCTTATTTGTCAGCCATACTCCGATTCTGACTTTTTCATCAACGTGTTTGCTTGCATCTATAATACTAATTGTTTCCAACCAAGTCTCCCCCTACATGTGTTTTTCAATAAACTTCTTTATTCTGTGCATTGCTTCCTTTAAATCTGCCAAATCAGTTGCATAACTCAGTCTGACATGCGTAGGCATCCCAAATGCACTTCCGACAACGACAGCTACGTGTGCTTCTTCTAACAAAGCATTCACAAAATCCTCAGTTGTAGCAAATCCGGTCATTTTAACAGCCTCGGCAACATCAGGGAAGAGATAAAAGGCTCCTTCAGGCTTATCTGTCAATTTAATCCCCGGAATTGCTGTTAATAAGGGATAAACAGTATTCAAGCGTTTTTCAAATGCAAGCCGCATTTGCTCAACGACACTTTGATCACCTGTTAATGCCGCCAAAGCTGCATATTGACTTACAGCTGCAAGATTACTCGTTGCATGTCCAATCACGGTCCCCATCTTTTTGATAACTTCTTTGGGTGCGACTGTGTACCCAATTCGCCACCCAGTCATGGCATAAGCCTTTGAAAGACCACTGACAAGGATCGTCTGTTCCCTGATACTTTGTCCAAGTTCAATCAACGACGTAAAATGATTTCCATTGTACACAAGCTTGCCGTACATATCATCAGTGATTAAGATCACCTCATGCGCCACTGCCCACTCACCAATTGCTTGCAGCTCGTCTTTAGTGTAGATTAACCCAGATGGATTTTGCGGTGAATTAATAATCAAAATCCGAGTCCGTGCAGTGCGTGCTTTTTCCAAAGCTGCAACTCCAACTTTTCGCCCATCTTCAGGCTGCACGAAGACCGGTACTCCGCCTGCAAGTTTAACCTGTTCTCCATAACTAACCCAGTAAGGCAAAGGAATCAGTACCTCATCGCCTTCATCAAGCAAAGTCTGTGCAAGTACATACAGCGAGAATTTGCCGCCGACTGTCACTGCAACTTCACTAGGTTGATAAGTCACCTGATAATCAGCAGCAATGCGATCACAAATGGCCTGTTTTAATGCGGGAATACCCGTTGCTGGAGTATAAAAATCCGATTTTCCAGCTTCAATGGCTGCAATTGCCGCCTGTTTGATCTGTTGTGGCGTATTAAAGTCCGGCTCACCAATTCCAAGATTGATCACGTCAATCCCTGCAGCGGACATTTCCTTTGCCTTCGCTGAAAGTGCAAGCGTTGCAGACGGTTGAATTTGCTTAACTCTGTTTGAGATCTTCATCTATTCACCCTCATACTCTAAAGATTTTGAATTTCTTTAACTGTCTTCCCATTTTTAAATGCAAACAGTGTATAACACAGTTTACCACTTCGATTCAAATACGTGACTTCCCAAACTGGCTTTTTCTGCCATATTCCGAGGTTAGTCTTCAAAACCCGACTGGATTTTTCTTGGCTTTTCACCAAAGAACTTGCTCGTTGTTCACTGATTCCGGCACTTTGATTAAGAACAACCGTGCGTCCACCTTTTTTAGCAATAATGACATACACTTGCTGACCCTTGGTATTAGTGCCTGCAACAGTGAAGTATGTCGCCTTGCGGTTAAAAAGATAAAAGTTCGTTTCATTCTTTAACCCAGCATACTTGCGTGCAAAGCTCACAGCATTCGCCTGTGCGGCTCTTTTAGGTGCACCTGCTTGCCAATAAACAATTAGGCCCCCGCAAACGAGCACTACTAAAATTGCAATACTGATCAATTTTCTTGTTCTCGTGTTTTTCCGTTTCACTTGTCTCATTCTTTGCATGCTTTCCATCTCTTTTACTGGTTAAAATTCAATTCAGACATCCAGTTAATTATACCAATAAATAAAATCATTTTGAACCCGCCGTTTTTTTATTTTTTCCAAAAATTACTTAAATACTCTTCAATTTCAGCAGTTGTAATCATCTTGACTGGTAATTCTGCTGGAAAAACGGAACGTAACTTTGGACCATATGTTCGTGAAACAACACGGCTGTCAAGAACAATCAACACCCCTCGATCGGTTGGAGTTCTGATTAAGCGTCCAAACCCTTGCTTCAAACGCATCATCGTTTCTGGTAAGGCAAGTTCAGTAAATGAGTTTCGCCCTTCGTGTTCAATGGCACTGTATTTAGCACGATTGAGCAGCGTATCGGGTGGTTGAAAGGGCAGTCGTGTAATTACCAAAAGTTCAAGCTTATCTTTAGGCAGATCGATTCCCTCCCAAAAAGCGCCAGAACCTAGCAGCACCGCATTTGGTTCAAGTTTAAAGCTTTTAATGATTTTTTCATTACTGCCAGTGATTCCTTGAGCCAGCAGCACCCGCTTATCATTCACACCATTTTTCTTTAACTGCTCATAGACTTTTTGAATCATGGCTAATGAATTAAAGAGGACCATTATTCTTTTAGCACTATGTGCAAGAATCTTCGTCAATGTTTTTCCGATATATTTTGTATATTCATCAACGTTACGTGAAATATCAGGAGCATCGGCCACAAGCAACGCCAGCGCTTGTTTTCCATAATCAAACACACCGTCAAGGTGAATCAGTTGTGTATCATAATCGAGATCCAACTGGTCTAGCATATAGCGTGGAGATCCCGGGAGCCTTAAACTTGCACCTACAAAAAGGACATGTCGGAAATTTGCATAAACAACTGGTTCCAAAAAGTTTTTCGTTCTAAAAATACTAAATTGTAAGCGCAGATGCGCACCAGCTTGGTTTAAGGGCAGCGAGATACTAACCAGCATCTCATCAGAAAGTTTTTCTAGCTCCGTAAGAGAAAGCCGTTCCCAAGACTTCAACGCTTCCAAGAGACTTTGGCCTTGTTCCGTTAATTCAAACAAAAAGATTTCAGCAGCCTTGTCCAGCCGTCCTTCATTTCGATACTCTGCAAACCGCTGTTCAAGTTTGCTAAAAATCTGAGTTAACCGTGCACGTGTTTTACTAATTTGTTTGATGTCTCCCAAATTTTCTTTAACAAATCCGAGAAATTTACTTAGCCTAAGCGTTTCCTCATAGAAAACCGTCGTAAAAGGCGCTGCGTTGACAAAACGTTCAAACAGCTTGGCACGCAGCTGTGGAATTCTTTGATCCACCAACCGGACTGTCCGCAGCAATTCTTGTTTTTCAGCCGTTGTTAAAAATTGCTGTGTCTGGACCTCTTGCAAAGAAAATGAAACATGTGACTCCATTTTGACCAGTAAATTATCACAAATAATTTTAAGCTCATCAAAATCAATGACGTCACGGTTGGCTTTAAGTGCAATACTGCCTAAATGCTGTGCCTCATCAACAATCAAGTCTCTTTTTTGCAATTCTCCCAGTTCAGTTGCGTGCCGCACCAAGTAAGCATGGTTGGTAATAATTAAATCTGCACTTTTCACTAATAATTGCTGCCGCTGAACAAAATCGAATTCAAAAAATGGACTATTACTATCAAGCGAAACTGGTCCATGATGACGAATTTCATCAAAAAGTGGATTCTGATACTTCGTCAGGTGCAATTCAGTGAGATCACCAGTTTTGGTGATTGTTAGCCACACTAATAGTCGCAGCTGCAGCAAACGTGTTTGAGCACTTTGAACTTGTTTCAATGAGCGCGCAAATTTTTCCAGATCAAGATAGTTCCGGCTGCCCTTTAAGACTGCAGCTTCAAATTCAAAAGGCAAAATCTGTTTCATCAATGGAATGACTTGCTCGACCAGTTGAGTTTGTAAGGCAGTCGTCGCCGTTGAGATGACCACACTGCCCCGCTTTTGTGCGGCATATGCTGCAGGAATCATGTAGCCAAGCGTCTTTCCTAAACCAGTAGGAGCCTCTACGATTACACGCTGCAAAAGATCATCTTTTAAAAAACCGTAAACTTGATTCATCATTTCAGATTGCGCTTTACGCCAATCAAGAAAATGCAAAAATAATTTTTTCTTATCTTTATCACTCACAGGAAAAACGCTCGTTTGTCGTTTCTGCATGCTCCGTTCGTTCCGACGCAGTAAAATCCCCGCAGCATTTTGCAAATAATCTGGGACCGGTTCTCCTAACCGCTGCTTGCGCTTCAATGCATTGGCAAAACATTCACCCGTTTGAAACAACAACGCATTTTTGTATCTACAAATCTGGGCTAGCAAATGAACCGGTAAATTTTCGATTTGCTTCAATAAAAAAAGTAGCAATTGAGCTGTTACCATGGCATCACTATCTGCATGATGCGGATGTGCATGAACAATATTCAAATATCTTCCCAAATAAGCCAGCCGATAGCTTGGAAGTGTCGGCAATAAGATTTGGCTAAGCTGGACGGTATCCACCCCTGCTATTTCTAATGCCGGATATCCGCACCGTTCTAACTCTCTGTTTAAAAAACGATAATCAAAATTAATATTGTGTGCCACAAAGACTGTGCCTTGCAGCAATTCATAAATAGTCGCCGCCAGATCATCAAACAGGGGCGCTTTACGCACATCGCGTGCTGTAATTCCCGTTAGTTGTTGAACTTCTTCAGGAATTTTCATAACTGGATTAACCATTGTACTAAAAACATTTGCGATCTTTTTATCTTTAACTAAAACGCAACTGAATTGAATAATGCGGTTACTTCCGTCCATCGCTGTTCCCGTAGTTTCAATATCAACAACTGCATACATTGGTGCTGGGCTCATTGTTCCACCGACTTTCTCGCATTCTCTAATCGCAATTCTATCACAAAAACACTTTTTTTCGTACATGTGACAGTCAGTGTGGAACACTTGGATGTGTGCACTACTCTTTATTGTCAATCCTGACATAAATATGTATAATTCTATTTGCTTAACATTCAGGAAAGAAGAAGACAATCAATACAAGTTATTGTTTCTTTTGTAGTATGATAAAATTGGCGTCGAATAAAGAATTGGAAAGGAAGCATTATTTTGAGTATGTTCAGTATGCATTCTGCACGCGGAAGAAGTCATGCTAAGATCATTTTAATTGGAGAACACTCTGTCGTTTATGGGAAACCTGCGATCGCACTTCCGCTTTCGGAAGTCACCACTCGCGTAAGAATTAGCAGTGTGCCTTCCCCAATCCAAATGATCCGCAGTCGCTACTTCGAAGGGGCCATTCGCCAAATGCCTCATACGATGTACGGTCTGCAGCATTTGATTTCATTAATTTTAAATGAACACCATGCACTCGATGCTCAGTTTGAATTAACAATCAAGAGTGATCTCCCAGCTGAACGTGGCATGGGTTCCTCGGCTGCAACTGCGGTTGCACTGATCCGTGCCCTTTATAATTATTTTGGCTGGAAGCTCTCACACACTGAACTCTTACAGCTAGCTAATGTTTCGGAAATTGATATGCACGGAACTCCAAGTGGTCTGGATGCCGCAACCGCTGCGAGCACCAACCCGATTTGGATGGTTAAAGACCGTGAACTCACACCGATTCCAATTAAAATGGACGGTTGTCTTTTAATCTGCGACAGCGGTATTAAGGGACGTACCAGTGAAGCTGTGGCCAGCGTTCGTGCACGCCTAAAAAATGCACCACATGAAACCAACCAAGTCCTTGACAAATTATCAGAATTAACTTTGGCTGCTAAAGAACAGCTTGCTAAAAACGAAATTTGCGGTCTAGGGAAAACTTTCGACAAAGCTCAGGAGCAACTTAGATCATTGGGTGTTAGTACCCAAAAGCTTGATCATTTAATCCATGCAAGCCGTACATTGGGTTCTTTGGGCAGCAAACTAACTGGTGGGGGGCGTGGTGGCTGCTTTATCTGCTTAATGCCTGATCAAATAACCGCCAAAAAAGCAGGTGCCCAGCTCAAAAAATTAGGTGTGCCACAAACTTGGGTGCAGCCACTAGCGCTGCGTGCCAAGGAGGAGGTCAACTAAATGCAATCCCCAAAATATACAGCACGTGCACACACAAACATTGCTTTGATTAAGTATTGGGGTAAACTAGACCAAGACCTTATCATTCCAATGAATAGCAGTCTTTCTTTAACACTCGATAAATTTTATACAGATACGAGCGTTTTTTTTGATTCGACTTTAAAACAAGATATTTTTAGGCTGAATAATAAAGAATCTTCAAGCTTAAAGGTAACCCACTTTATGAAAGTACTGCGTGAAAAAACGGGTGAAACTCGTTTTGCCATGATTAACTCTGAAAATCATGTTCCTTCCGCCGCAGGGCTAGCTTCCTCAGCTTCGGCTTTTGCAGCACTTGCATTGGCTGCAAGTCGTGCTGCAGGTTTAGTCCTTGACTCACGCTCACTTTCTCGGCTTGCACGTCGCGGCTCTGGGTCAGCTACACGTTCAATCTACGGCGGCTTTGTTGAGTGGCAGCAAGGAAGTGATGATGCAACTTCATATGCCGTTCCGTTTGAGGAAAACGTTGCTTGGGATCTCAGCATGATTGCGGTAGTAATCAGTGCAAAACAAAAAAAGATTTCCAGCAGTGTAGGAATGCAGCGAGTTGTCGCGACCTCTCCTTACTACTCAGCGTGGCGTAAAACCGCTGCACAAGACCTTGCAGCCATGAAAAAAGCCATTAAAAAAAGGGACTTCAGGCAAGTCGGAACCATTGCAGAAGAAAATGCAATGAAGATGCACGCACTTAATGCCAGCGCCCATCCGCATTTTAGTTATTTTGAACCTGCTAGTCTGCAAGTGATGAAAATTGTTGCTGATTTGCGTTCCAACGGCATTTTTTGTTATTATACTTTAGATGCGGGACCAAATGTTAAAATTATCTGTCAAAATAAAGATATTCAAACAATTTTAGCTGCTCTAGCACCCTCTTTTTCGCAAGAAAGATTAGTAGTTGCAGGTCCAGGTCCAGGCGTCAAACTTATTGACAAACCATAAATTAATTTATTCGTTGAAGGGACATGATTTTTTGATTACCGTTAAAGCTCCGGGGAAACTCTATATTGCAGGCGAATATGCAGTTGTCGAAACAGGTTTCCCGGCAATCTTAGTGGCATTAAATCAGTTTGTCACTGTAACCGTCGAAGAAAGCAGCGACTTTGGCTCCATCAATTCCAGACAATATCAGGAAAATTCGCTTTATTGGAAGCGTGAAGGAAACAACATGGTGTTCGACAATCGTGACAATCCTTTTCATTACATTCTGTCAGCAATTCGACTGACCGAAATATATGCACAATCTTTGGGAAAAGAAATGAAATGTTATCACCTAGGGATTGACAGTGACCTTGACAGTCCCGATGGAAAAAAGTATGGACTCGGGAGTTCTGCTGCAGTCACAGTTGCAACGGTCAAGGCACTTTGTCGCTTTTATGATCTTGCAATGACTAAGGATCAACTTTTTAAATTAGCTGCAATTGCACATCTGGATATTCAAGGAAACGGCTCCTTAGGCGATATTGCAGCCAGTGTCTATGGTGGCTGGATTGCCTATCGCTCATTTGACCGCGAGTGGCTCAAAGTTGCACGTAAAATCTATTCCTTACGCAAATTGATCACCCTTGCGTGGCCAGCTTTGCAAATTGAACTGTTAGATCCGCCAGCTAATCTGCAACTGCTCATTGGCTGGACTGGCTCACCGGCGTCAACCTCACACTTAGTCGATGCCGTTGGTTTAAAAAAAGCCGAACAAAGAGCTGCTTATCAACAGTTTTTAACTGATAGTAAGCAATGTATCAGCCGCATGATAACTGGTTTCCGTTCGAAGAGCATTGCTTTAATTCAAAATGAAATTAGATTCAACCGCCAGTTGCTTAAGCAATTAGGCAAACTAAGTGCAGTTGAAATCGAAACTCCCTTGCTACACCGCCTTTGCGAATCAGCAGAAGCTGCACAAGGAGCCGCCAAAATCTCGGGTGCTGGCGGTGGAGATTGCGGAATTGTTGTAATCAATAAACAATTGGACACCACCAAGTTAAAGTTAGCTTGGGAAAAAGCTGGAATTGTTCCGCTTAACCTGCATGTCCATCAAGTTAATGACTAACCTACGTTGAAGGGAGCCAAATGATATGGATGAACAACATGCACACCGCAAAGATGAGCACGTCTTTATTGCGGAAAAGCAATACTGTCAAGTTGCCGCAAACGGTTTAGAGCAAGTTCGTCTGCTGCCGAATAACCTGCCTGAAATTTCTGCTGCAGAAATTGACCTTTCAACGCAGTTAGCCGGTCTCAAAGTTGAAACACCCTTCTTTATTAACGCAATGTCTGGTGGAAGTAAACAAACTGCGCGTATAAATCAAAAACTGGCAGCCGCAGCTGCTCAAACAGGTCTGGCAATGGCAACTGGCTCTCAGAGTATTGCACTCAATTCTCCAGCGGCCGCAGCCAGCTTTCAAACAGTGCGGCAGGAGCTTCCTCAAGGAATTGTAATAGGCAATTTAGGCGCAGGACACGGATTGCATGATGCAAAACAGGCTGTAAAGATGCTGAATGCGGATTTGCTTGAGTTGCATCTCAATGCGGTTCAGGAAATAATTATGCCTGAAGGTGACACTGAATTTTTTTGGAGTCGAAATATTCGTGAGGTCGTCCAGCAGTTAGCTGTCCCAGTAATTGTTAAGGAAGTTGGCTTCGGAATTTCACCGCAAACTTTGAAGAAACTAAAAACACTGGGTGTCCATTATGTTGATCTTTCAGGTCGTGGTGGCACAAACTTTGCACAGATTGAAAATCAAAGACTCCGTGAAATGGATTTTTCGGTACTTAATGATTTTGGACTGACGACCGCGGAAACTTTAGTGGCAAGTCAACCTTTTCAAGCTGATTTTTCATTCACTGCTTCTGGGGGAATTCGGACTTCCCTTGACATCGTGAAGTGTCTTGTCTTAGGAGCAGATAACGTGGGTATTGCAGGTCTCTTTTTGCACACAGTCCTAAAGGAGGATATTGCTGGCCTTGTTACCTTAATCAATACCTTAAAACAGCAAATTCGCGCTATTATGACTGTACTGGGCTGTCATAACATCAAAGAATTAAGGCAAGTTCCATACGTGCTTGCACCTGACTTGCTTAGTTTTAAAGAACAACTTAAATAACCCGTTTTAACTCGCAGCTTGCGCATTAAGCTTTGCTGGAAAGTTAAACCTTTTTCTGATTAATAACAAGCAAAACTAGGGGCTGTGACAAAAGTTAAATTTTGTCACAGCCCCTCTCTTATTCCGGATAAACGTGTTCCATAAGTCAAAATTTTCCGTCTAACTTCGAATTACTCATAGCAAAGTACTCGCTATGTTCGTAATTTCGAGTTAGCACTCAAATTTTCCCGACTTATGTCACACTCTCTAGTTTTTATAATATCCGTATTAATGTCTGTTTCAAAAAGCACACTTGCTAAGCTATTTAAGGCTTGAAACGCAATCCTTTCGGAAAGAAATTTTTGAGGGTTCCATTGACAAGTTTTCCAAAACTAAAGCTCTTGCCTTCACAGGTCAATAAGTACCAACCATTCTCCTGCTTATCCTGCAAAAGAGTTAGTGTATTTCCAGCAACAAATTTTTTCCATTCTTCTACAGAAATCGCAATTTTCCTTAAACAAATACTCGGCGGAAGATGCAAAACTAACGAATAAGCAGGTTCAAACCGTTTTTTCTTAAATGTCCCTAATTGCAGCCCCGGCCGTATAAATTTCAAAGTCGAAATATCCGGCCACTCTTCCGGGTACCAATATAGTTTGTTGCCCAAGCAACGCAGTCCTTGAATCAAAAAGACCTCTTCTTTAAACATCTGCCCCGCAAAAGTTGTCCATAGTTCCTGTTCTTCTGCATTCAAGCGCCGAAATAATTCCGGTTGTTTTCCCTTGCCACGTCGTTTCTTATTTTTTTTGCCACTTTGTTTCTGGATTGTTGGTGCCGGTCTTTGATCTTTGAGTTTTGCAATAAAGTGACCTTCACCTTGGAAATGATGGGGAAATAATCTGATTGTATTCTCTAAACTGCGGTTTCCGTCGGCTAGCTCAGGTCTTCCAGCATCCATTCCCTTCCATTTTTTGATTGGCAAACAGCTCAATTCAGGATATTCCGTCAGTAACCACGCAACAATTTGCTCATCTTCTTCTGGTGCAAACGTACAGGTCGAATAAATAAGCTGTCCTCCCGGTTTGAGCATCTTTAAAGCTTCTCGTAAAATCTCTTTTTGACGTGCAGCACATTGCGCTGGATAGTCTTTGTGCCAATACTTAATTGCGGTTGGGTCCTTGCGGAACATTCCTTCACCAGAACAAGGAGCATCGACTAGAATCTTATCAAAATAACCCGGAAAAGTATGGGCCAAGGTTGCTGGGTCTTCATTAAGAATTAAAACATTCGCCGCCCCGATACGCTCTAAATTTTCAGCTAAGATCGTTGCTCGTTTATGATTAATTTCATTTGAAACAAGCAAACCCGCGCCATTTAATTTAGCAGCAATTTGTGTCGATTTACCACCCGGTGCAGCACAAAGATCTAAAACGACTTCTCCAGGAGAAACATCTGCCACTTCACCCACATACATCGCGCTGGGTTCTTGACTATAGACATAGCCGGTTTGATGCTCTAATGAATGGCCACTAACAGCCCCGTAAAACCCAGTTGCCACATATGGGACCGGCTCTGCTAATGAATATGCTACTTTTTTTTCGTCTTCTTTGAGTGGATTTAAGCGAAAGCCTTTAAGCGGCTGCTGGCTCAAACTCGCAAAAAACGCTGGTGCCTCCTGACCCAGGATCTCCTGATATTTTGTGACAAACTCTGCAGGTAATTGCAATTCTCAAAACTCCTATTTCAAATCCTTTATTTTTTTACTAATCAATCTAATGAATATCAAGTTATTAACCAAATAAAATGCAATATCATAACTCAATAATCCAACGTAACTATCCAACTCAAAAAGTAGCATTCCCGCAAGTCCGCCAAAAAGAACGCCTAACCCACTAAAGAGTGCAAAGAACTCCCATTCAATATAAACCAAGCGCCGCTGATCATCATTTGCCAAAAGTAGTTCTCGATACCTTCGATTGCCTAAGAGTGCCCAGAGAAATGGGATAGCCAGTAGACCTATGCCTACAAAAATCAATCCGATTAATTCCTTCCAATGAGAAACAATCCACGAATCCTGCTCAATCAAAAGATGCTGCCGATTTGCATGTGAAACTTGGGCAGCTCCAAGTACACTAGTTAACTTTTTCTTAGAAAGTGGAGTCTTGCCATCAATCACAATCCGATAGTTATTCGCCACCATCTTTGAACGCATTTCAATACTTGGAGAAATGAAGAGCTGATTATCTAATTCAGTGTGATAACTGTCCCCCATCACACCGACTACAGGCAGATAATTCCCTTGAAATTTAAGATAACTTTGGTCTTTGGGAAGGTAGAGCTTCTTTTTGTAATTTTTCCCCACAACTGCAACTGCCACAGCTGAATTAAAATCATCGTCGTCAAAGAAATTGCCCGTCAGCATTGGTGGTACTGGAAAATTTTTGATGCCATAAAAATAAGTTACCCGTTTATTTTTTTTATCCTGAAAATGAACCTGTACATTTGAGAGACTTTCATCGCTGTTCAGCCGATCTGTAAATTCTTGCATCGTCATCTTTGTTTTTAACACAACCCGATAAGCATCAGGGGTTAAGTTATGATTATTCAATTGAATCATTAATGTGCGCTGTTGCAGCTTTACAAATAAAAAAACACTGCAAAAAACAAAGACTGCTGAATAAAAAAGCAGCCACATTCTTCTTTTTAACAAACCAATTTCACCTTGCCCTTAATGGATGCCTAAAGCCATTTTGGCATAACGGCTCATCCGCGCAATCGTCCAAGCTGGCTCCCACACAAATTTAACGTCGATACTCTCAATCTCTGGCACTGGTTGCAATGCATTATCGACCATGTCTGCCAAAAGATCGGTGAGCGGACAGCCCATTGTAGTCAAGGTCATCTGAATCACACAAGCTCCATCTTGATCTAAGTCAATCTGATAGATTAAACCTAGATTGACGATGTCTACCCCTAGCTCTGGATCAATTACATCTTCTAGTTTTTCAATAATTTCCTCTTTAACTGTCTTTAGATCTCTTTTTTCATCCATCAGATGTCCCCTCTTTCTTACAGGGCAGCAAAATACTCAGCGAATTTGTCTGCCATTTCTACTGTCGTTGGGTAAGAAACTTTATGTTTTGCCCCACGAGTTGTCGTAAATGTAACCTTCTGTGCATAAGAATGATCACTAATTCTATCATAAAATTCCTTAGTAGGAAGATACGGAACCATTTCGTCAGCAGTTCCGTGCCAAAAATGAACCGGACGCCCGGCAATCTTCTGTGGATTGGCTGAAAGATCAATGATTTTAAGCTGCTCTAATTGTTGTTCCACATAATCAGGATCAGCATCTTGAGCCCCAGGTATTCTGCGTAACAGATCGCGTGCAAAATCTACAGGCCTTGGTGAACCCATCAGACAAACTGCGGCACTAATCTGTGGATACACGCATAGAAGGGCACATGTCGTGATTCCGCCCATTGAGAGACCACTTACCCCAATCTGTCCCTCTTTGATTCCAAACTGCTGCTGATACTCGGATACCAATTTGGGAAATTCTCTTACGGAGTTTGCAATGATTTCCCAGAATTCCAGTTGATGACTTTCTGCAGGTCCGTTTACTTGCCTTTGCCCATGATATAAAGCATCCGGTAAAACTACACGGAAGCCCCGTCTAGCTAACTCGTATCCTTGAGTCAGTACTCGTTCCTTACATCCGGTCCAACCATGGTAGAAAAAAACGAGTGGAAGCGCTGAATCGCTTTTTTCATTTTGAACTAACTCCAGCACCGGAATCCCCTTAATCTTCCTTGATACAATCGTAATCATTATCGCTACCGCCTCCATCCAATTTAATTAAATTATACAACGACACTAAACTTAAACTCTAGTAAAATCATTGTTTTTATGTTAAATTTAGTTTTACGAGTCTGTGTAATATAGAGGTGAAATAATTTGGAACAAAAGTTAATTGCACTTGATCTGGACGGAACGACACTGAATGAACATTCTCAGATCAGCGCACGTACAAAGCAAATTCTGCAAAAAGCTAGTCGCAACGGTCACATTGTTTCGATTGTCACAGGGCGGCCTTATCGTATTTCAAGGGATATTTACGACTCACTGGGAATTAAAACACCCATGATTAATTTTAATGGCGGATTAGGTCATATCCCTCATCAAACATGGAACCGGGAATATCAGGATACCTTTGCCCGTGAAATCGCGCTCGATCTCCTTGCTCACAAAGAAAAATTAGGCATTAAAATGATGGCTGCTGAGGCCAAAAATATGTTGCTGGCAAATACAGCCGACCCTGGTTCTGCCGACAACTTTTTCCCGAGCATCTTAGCCAGCACCGAGGTCTTGAATGCCAAAAATTTAAAAACTGATCCGGCTTCCGTAACAATGCTGGTAGAACAGACAGCCAAGGAAAAGATCATTGCACAACTAGAACAACTTTATGGCACTGACCTTGAAATTGGCGTTTGGGGTGGACCAAACCCTATTCTTGAACTTGAGCCTAAAGGAGTCACTAAAGAAAAAGGTCTCAGATACTTAGCACAGCATTTCAATATCAGTCGCAAAAACATTATTGCTTTCGGTGATGAACACAATGATGCAGAAATGATTGACTATGCTGGTTGGGGAGTTGTAATGCGCAATGGTACCGACCAGCTTAAGCAGATTGCAAACGATGTAACCCCGCTTGATAATACACAGGATGGTCTTGCAAATTATCTTGAGGAATACTTGCAACTTGCTGAATAGCAATTCATACGAGGTCTGCTTTTGTAACCAGCTTAAAAATATCTGACTTTAAATTGTAAATAAAGCAGCAAGCGATAATATTAGGTACGTTTTGGACTACATAATCCGAAGTCAAACAAAAAATTCGGCTTATGAAACATATTTATTCAAAATAATTAGTGGGCTTGATCAAAATTTAATTTTTGACCCAGCCTCTTTTTTTTAGAACATGATTATGGGCACGGCATTCCCTAAGTTAAATAATCCCAAGTTAGTAAAATTGAAGCTTAAAACCAAGATTTCTTAATTCTCTGACACTAACATACTACTGGACCTCATTTGAGCCCGCATTTGATTGCAAAACTTGTACTTAAATTTGATCGTCATAAATTCAAAATATTCACCAATAGCTCTTCCTATAATCAAAAAACAGCTTTAAAAGCAGCTAGGCGACATGTCGTCAATCAAAGACCAACTCCATATCGCCTAGAAAATCATATACATATTTATTAACGCCAATTGACTGCTTTACTTGGCAGCAATTTTTAAAGTTTAAACTTCAAGATCACAATTCAATAGATCCGCATAAGTCTCACGCCTGATTACCAGCTGATCCTGCCCGTCTTCACAAAAAACAACGGCAGGTCGTGGATTTCGATTGTAATTGCTGGCCATTGTGTACCCATATGCGCCAGTTGATAAGACTGCCAAAATATCACTGGGATGTGTAATTGGCAACAGGGCATCACGTACTAGAATATCACCTGATTCGCAGTACTTACCTACAACCGTCACAATTTGTTCTTTTAAAGCTCTTGGTTTATTGGCAACAACTGCTTCATACTTAGCTTGATAAAGTGCCGGTCTGATATTATCTCCCATCCCACCATCAACAGAGACGAAGTGACACACACCCTCAACATCCTTACGTGAACCGACAGTATAGAGCGTAACTGCAGCTTCACCAGCCAGTGCACGTCCAGGTTCTATCCAAATTTCTGGAAATTTAAGTTTCGCAGCTGTAATCTGCTCCTTAACCGCGGTAATAATCTGACTGACGAACTCATTTGCAGGCAACGGTTCGTCTGCGTCGGTATACCGCGTTCCAAATCCACCGCCAAGATTGAGCAGCTCTGCAGTAAAATCATATTTTTCATGCCAGTCTTTTAGCAGGCTGACCATCTTTTGGACTGCCATCAAAAATCCCTTAGCAGCAAAGATCTGTGAACCAATATGACAATGTACACCTCTAACATTCATGCGCGGCTCAGCCAGCATCGCCTTTAAAGCCTTCTCTGCTTGCCCACTTCGAACATCGAAACCAAACTTCGAGTTTTCTTGGCCAGTTGAAATATATTTGTGTGTTTCGGCTTCAATTCCAGGTGCAACCCTTAGCACAACAGCGGCTGTTGCGTCTTTTTCTGCTAAAATCTGCTTTAAAAAAGCAATTTCTTGAAAATTATCAACTACAATGCAGCCGATTTTGGCAGCAACCGCCATCTCAAGTTCTGCCGGCAGCTTATTATTGCCGTGAAATTCGATTTTTTCAGGAGGCATGCCTCCCTTTAACGCCGCGTATAATTCACCGCCAGAGACCACATCGCAGCCAAGACCTTCTTTTGAAATCAGCTGATACATTGCAAGTGCAGAGAAAGCTTTGCTGGCATAAGTAACTCGGTAAGGAACTTTTGCAGCAATGAAAGCTTGTTTAAAGCGTCTGATCTGGGCCTTTATTTGCGCAACATCATATGCGATCAGCGGTGTACCGTATTTGGCAGCCAATTTAAGAGAATCAACTCCTCCGACAGCCAAATGACCAGCTTCATTGATTTCAATTGCTTCCGATAACTTTGTCAACTAAAACATCCTCTCTAAAATAAAATAAAAAAGCCAGGTTTTCCTCCCAGCCTAAATTGCAAAAACTAGTGTTTGTTACATTTAAACACCCCAACACCATGCTAATAAACACTTAGCTAAAACAGCTAACGTTGTCATGCCTGTAGTTACAGTCTTCAATGCTTTTGCCGGTATAGTAGGAGTGCACCCAGGTGACGCCTCTAAACACGACACCTCAAATCTTCCTAAAAAATAAAAAGATATTAACTATATTAAAGCAGAAATAATATTAGAAAGCAATTAAATTCGGTAAAAACTCCCACTGCGATCCCACTGAATAACTATCATCGGTCACTTACTTTAGCTTTAATTTGTTCCTGCTGCGTCGAGTCAGCAAAATTACCAGCAATATCTGCAGTATTAACGAAATTAATAAATGCAGTTGGATCTTCTTGGCTTACGAGTTGTTTAAACCGGTATAGTTCATAACGCGTCAAGACAGTCATCAAAGTTTGGCTTTCTTTCCCAGAATAAGCCCCCTTTGAAGGCAGTACTGTCACTCCCCGTACAAGTGTGTGCTGAATAACAGGCAAAATTGCAGCTGCCTTGGCAGTTACCACAAAGGCAGTTATCTTTTGATGGGATGTGTGAATACTATCGACTACGCGAGTCAGTGCATAATTGGAAATTATGGTGTAGAGTGCACTTTGCCAGCTAAAATAAAAACCCGCTGTTAAAATAATGATCATATTCGTAGCTAACATTAAAAAACCGACTGAACGTCCAGTAGTTTTATTGAGAAAGACGGCAACAATATCCATTCCACCAGTTGAAAATCCATATTTTAAGGAATAGCCAACTCCCACACCTGTGATAACTCCCCCAAAAAGAGCATTCATTAACGGATCCGCGGTTAAACGCTGCACTGGCAGCAGGATTGTCAAGATCGTTGTTGAAAGAACTGTCAAAATACTGTAAAAGGTAAAACTCTTCCCAATTTTCAAGAAACCTAACAGCGCTACCGGCACATTCAGCAAAAAGATAAAGTAGCCAGTATCAACCTTAATGCCAATTGTTTTTTTCAAAATTGCGGAAACTAATTGTGCAATTCCATTCAACCCTGCGCCAAAAATATTTCCTGGCAACAGAAAAAAATTTAACCCCAACGCCAATGCCGCTCCTGCAAAAATTACAATTATGAATCTTCTCAAACCATTCGAATATTGAATGTTCACTTCTTTGCCCCACTTCAAAGTAAATTAAACCAGAAAACTCCATCTAGTTTTCCGATTGTTTTTTATGCTAGAATTATTTTAACGAAATAAGCTGCAAAAGAAAAGAGGTATCTCGCTTGGTATATAATAAACAGAAACTTTCGGCCTGCACCAGCATTCTAGTTGGAAAAAATGCAACTGTCGATGGCTCAATTATGATTGCTCGCAATGAAGACTATCGAGCAGCTTGGCCAAAACACTTTGTCGTGCGACCGCGAAAAGAATTTTCCACCCCACAGAGCTTTGTTTCGCCCGACAATGGCTTCAGTTTAAAGCTCCCTCGAGTTCGCGGTAAGTATACTGCTATTCCCGAATGGACTGATAAATATGGTTTCTTTGAGGAGGCTGGCATTAATGAGTACGGTGTTGCAATGAGCGCTACCGAAAGTGCATATGCAAACGAACGTGTTTTGGGGGCAGATCCGCTAGTTGAAAAGGGAATTGGAGAAGAAGCCATGATTACTGTTGTCTTGCCTTACGTAAAGAGTGCAAGACAAGGTGTTCGCCGTCTCGGAAAAATTGTTGAAGAACACGGAGCCAGTGAAGCAAATGGAGTCCTTTTTGCTGACAAACAGGAAGCCTGGTACCTGGAAATTGCTACTGGGCATTACTGGGCGGCACAGCGCATTCCAGATGACTGTTATGCAGTTGTCGCAAACCAGCTCTCTTTACAGGAGATTGACTTTAATGCACCTGAGGATTTTATGACTGCCACCAATTTAGAACAGTTTGTAATTGAAAATAAGTTAAACGCGACCCCGCACTCCTTCAACTTTCGTGAGATTTTTGGAACCCAAGGGCCAAATGATGAAGTCTATAACACTCCACGTGTATGGTATGGACAAAAAATGTTTAATCCTGAAATCAAACAACTACCTCAAAGTGAGAAGCTCCCTTTTATTCAAAAACCTGCAAAGCTGTTACATCGAGAAGACGTTGAAGACTTATTAGGCTCACACTTCCAAGGAACTGCATATGATCCTCTTGGTAAAAACAACCAGGAAAAAAATCATTTTCGCCCTATCAGCCTTGCAAAAACACAGGAATCACACATTTTGCAACTCCGTCCTTGGTTGCCTCCTGAAATCAGTGGTCTACACTGGCTTGCTTTAGGGGTAACCGCGCAAAGTGTTTTTGTGCCATTCTATGCTTCACTAACTGAAACACCTACCGATTATCAACGCGGGACTGCGACTTTCAGTTGGGATTCAGCCTATTGGCGTTATAAACTTTTAGGAGTGCTTGTTGACCCTCATTACCCGCTTTTCGGAGAAAAACTAGTAACATTACAAAAAAATTTGCGGGTTGAACTCAACCACCGTGTCCGCGAAAGCGATCACTATGCATTGCAAATGAATGCGGATGCTGGGCGGCTTGCTTACCTAACCAAAATAAGTCATGAAAACGCCGCACTAGCACGCAACCAAGTTAATCAGCTGATTGCAGAATTGATTACTGCAGCCACTGATCTTTCACCTTTGAATTTCACAACTGACGAAAACCTCTAAATTAGCTAAAGAGAGTGTGACATAAGTCGGGAAATTTGAGTGCTAACTCGAAATTACGAACATAGCGAGTACTTTGCTATGAGTAATTCAAAGTTAAACGGAGAATTTTGACTTATGGAACACGTTTATCCGGAATAAAAGAGGGGCGGTGACAAAATTTAACTTTTGTCACCGCCCTCTTTATTGAAGATGAATGTGTGCCATAAGCCAAGTTTGACTGACTTAGGTCGCAGTTTCACCTTATTGCTATTTTAGTGCTAATCTGTTAGCTGACAGATACCATTTTTTAGTGGTGTGTTACAATAATGCTGTCTCAAGTTTTTCGTTAAACTGCTGTTTTTGTTAAACTTCTATGCCAACCTTTTCAACATTGACAGCCGCAGTTAATTCTCCAGAATTAGACCCGCTCAAGCGTAGCATCTGTGTTTTTTCGTTCACGTCAAGCTTCATTTCGTCATCCATATACATATCACTATAGCCCTTGATCATAATCGGTCCTAAGTCAGAATCAATTTTTTGGTTATAGTCATGCGTTTCTCTTTCAGGATCAACTAACAGGATCCGAAAAACAGACGCCAAGGTGCAGGCACCTACTCGAGACAATGACCCAACTCCATCGTCAAAATCCAGCAATATCTTGTAATTTCCATTACCAATTTTATCTTTGAGCTTAGCCTGTGCAGCAGCAGTTATTTTTAAATACATTATGCATTCGCCCCTTTCAATTTATATTGTACGCAACTTAAATTAAGAAGCAATTTTATTGCCTCAACCCGGAAGCAAGTTTCCGCAGCACACATTTTAAAAATAAAGAAGGTTTTCTAATGAAATACTCCAATCTCAATACTTTCATCCAGTCTGAACCAAGTGAACTACTGCTAAATTCACTTCAAATTGATGTCAACCAAGTTGTCAGTCGCAAAAAAATCATGCTTACCTGCTTTTCAGACGGCAATTTAAAGGCACTTTTACAGGCAAAAGATGATGAAACTTTTTTTGTCGGCTTTGACTTTTTTACTTTACTGCAAAAATTACAGCGCTTTAATCTTATACCTCCGCTAACAGCACACCTCAAAATTTTACCTGAAGAATATCCGCAAAAAATTGCCGAATTTACGATCACCGTCTACAAAAATGATGATTCTTTATATGGTGCATTAACCGTCTTTATTTCAGAAAAAAACACAAATATACTTTATTGTGCAGGCTTTACTCAAAATGGAGCGCATCAGAAAAGAATAAAAACGTGGAAAAAAGTGGCCCGTAAACTGCAACTGGCAGCCCTGATTCTTAATTCACAGATGCGCCAACCGAACGCTTCACAGCAGCCCTTTAGTGAAAACGGAATACAAAAACACTTTGGTAAAGTGATTAGTCAGTTGCACCCAAGTGCTAAGCTTGTACTTTCACCCTGGAATCCAGAAAGGCTACAGCATTTTAATGAAATAGCTACCAGCCATGAAAAAGCGCTTATCTGGACTCCTAACTTTGCTCACCTAATCCACTTCTTCTATCCGCAAGAAGTGCTTTTAACTTCAAAGGACACGCATACTGCGGCAGCACTTTTGCTCGTTGACCCTACGCAAGACAGTACTCCGCAAAAAATCGACTATCTTGATCCAACACTTCAAGCAAAGGCATTGACAGCGGGGAAATATCAGTGGACAGCTTCTGGTAATTTCAACAAAAGTTTGACCTTTTTGGATGAAAATGCACTTAAAGAGCTAAAAGATGATCTACGGCCAGCAAGGATTATCTTTTTAGAAAGATGATCCTCACGTTAGACTTTGAAAATTATTTCAAATATTCTTTAAAAAAGGTTTCGACTTTTTGCGTATATTCTTTTGGGTAATTGTAATACGCCATGGCATGCCCTGTTTTTGGCACTACCCAGAGCCGTCGAATTCCACGTGTTGATGTATAATTTTGATAAACCATACGTGTGGGAACAAATTTATCTGCTTGGCCATGAATTAAGAAAAGTGGTAACTGGTTTTTATGCAACTGGCGGACTGTATTGCCATCATTAAAATTGAATCCATTTTTGAGGAGACTGTACCATCCAGCGGTAGTAATCAAAGGTTCCTTGGGTAGACCAAAGCGTGCTTTTAATTCATAGGCTAATTCAGCTGTAATACTTGAATATCCTGAGTCTGCTATAATTGCCTTAACCTGCCGCGGAAGTTTTTCACCACTGGTCATCATAACAGTTGCTGCGCCCATACTGACACCGAATAACCCAATTTGCACCTCTTGGCCTTGGCGTTTAATTAGCAATTCTATCCATTTAAGATAGTCCAAGCGATCAGGCCAGCCAAATCCAATATAACTTCCCTGACTCTGACCTGCACCGCGATCATCAGGTGCCAAGACATTGTATCCTTGGTTATGCAGCATTCTAATATAACTAGCCATTAAGCGATGATTTTCTTGATAGCCATGGGCAACAATGATTGTCTGCTTGCTGGAGTGCTCTGCTGGAAGATAAAAAGCCTTCAATTTCAACTTTTGGGTAGCTGCTGTTTCAGTCCAGACTTGTTGGCTTTCATTTTTCAACCATCTCTGGTCTGCAGCCAATCGCACTTGCTTTTTACGCGGCAATTTCCCATTGAGCGGTTTTTGCGGTTCAAAAGCAAAATAATAAAAATAGGCACTTGCAGCAGTAATTGTCCCTGCCAGCAAAAGACAAACTATGATGAGCCCGCCAACTATTATTCTTTTTGATTTCTTTTTCACTTCAGTCTCCTTGATTCCTAAAAATCACTTTTTTAATACTCTAGATAAACAGAAGGCTTTATACATCAACTTCAAATCCTGAATAGCCCTTTAAGGCTACATCCACTCTGAGGTCGACCCACAAAGCCTCTGAATTATTGCACTTAATCTTTAACAAGCTGCTTATAAAATAGGTGAAAGCAATCGTGAAAAATACTGTTTAAACTTCAGCCAGTATGATTGTGCATTAAAATCAGCAATCGTCAACTTAGTTGAATGCAGCATATCGTTTTCAAAAATGGTACGTAATTGTGTGCTAAGTTCCTGATCATATAGAAAGGCGTTCACTTCAAAGTTCAGTTTAAAACTGCGATAATCCATATTAGCTGACCCCACAGATGCAATCTTTCCATCGACCACCAAGGTTTTTGAATGTAAAAATCCATTATTGTAACGATAAATTTCCACATTGTTTTCAAGCAATGCTTTGGCATAATATTGCGTTGCACGATACACAAAGGCGTGATCTGGTTTCGCAGGAATCATAATCTTAACTTTCACTCCAGAAAAAGCTGCTAGCGAAAGGGCTTCAAGCAGCGAATCATCAGGAATCAAGTATGGTGTTTGAATCAAAACATACTCAGTAGCATTGTTGATCATTTTGATATATCCCAACTTGATTTTTTGAACCTCGTTATCCGGTCCACTAGAAACAATTTGAATACTCGTATTTCCCTGGCGATGGATTAAAGGAAAATAATTCTCCTGATAATCTACTCGGCGCTGGGGAACCGTAGCATTCCAATCCATAAAGAAGCGTGATTGCATCGCCTCTGCAACATTGCCGACAACTCTCAAATGAGTATCACGCCAGTAACCAAATTTGGGACTGCGTCCAAGATACTGGTCACCAACATTGAATCCACCGATGTACCCAATTTGGCCATCAATAATTACTAACTTTCGATGGTCGCGGTAGTTCAAGCGAAAGTTGGAAAAGGAATGATGTCCACCAAAGAATGATTCTGCCTCTCCTCCCAATTTTTCCAAACGTTCGAAAAAGCGCTTCGTAGTCCCGCGTGAACCAAAGCTGTCATAAATGACGCGGACTTTAACTCCCTGACGTGCCTTCTCCTCTAATAAATGCAAAAATTCATTACCAATTTTATCGTTATAAAAAGTGTAATATTCCACGTGAATATGATCTTTTGCATTTTTTACATCTGCAAAAAGGCGCCGGAATTTTTCCTGACCATCAATAATAATTTCAACATGATTATGTTTGGTCAAAATTGCACTGTCTGTTTCCAAAAACAAGTGGACCATTTCGCGCGCAGTATCAGACATTTCGTCAGCCGGCAGCAATTCCTTTTCATTCCACTGTTCTTTTTGGAGTTTAACTAACTGGTCGATTCCCATCTGTTGTTGTGTCCGAATATCATAAATCTGATTGCGGGGCAATTTTTTTCCGACAAATAAGTATAAAATAAAACCAATAATTGGCAACAGCACCAAAACAAGCAACCAAGCCCAAGTGGCTGCAATTTCACGTTTTTCTTTAAAAACAGTAATAACTGCTGCAACAAGGTTAGCAACAAAAATGAGCTGCAGTGCTAAATTAACATACGACAACTTACCCACCTCTTTGGTGTTTCCAAATTACTCCTAGAGTGCAGAGTTTAAGATCTAGTTAAAAGTTTACACTTTATCGGCTTTTTTGTCATGCTATTCCCCTACTTTGACAGAATTATCGACACCAAACCACTTCTCACTGATCCTCTTTAAAGTCCCATTTTTTGAAAGCTCATATAAAGCGTGATTAATTTTACGACGCAACGTCTGATCGCCTTTTCTCATGCCCACTGCAAAGTCTTCTTTTGGAAATCCAATTGGCGTTTTTTCATAATCGGCTGCCTGAGTTTGATGCTTAATGTAATAATTTGCGTACACACTATCAATTAATAATCCTTGAATTCGGCCAGCATTCAAATCCATAAAGGCATTGTTAAATGTATCATACTGCACTGAACTACCTACATAATTTTTTAAAAGTTTGGGGCTATCGGTATATGATTGATACCCTGAAGATCCGCTCTGCAGGCCAAGGACCTTGCCTTGCATCGCGGCTGCATTTTTAATATTATTAGCTTTTTTTGTTACCAGAATTTGTTCATTTTTCAAATAAGTCTTACTAAAAGCAACGTTTTTTTCACGTGCAGGTGACTTAGTATAACCATTCCAAATCAGATCAATTGTGCCATTTCTCAGCTCGGTTTCTTTCATCGACCAATCAATCGTTTGAAAGTCAACCTTAATTCCATAGCGCTTAAAAACTGCACGTGCCAAATCGATATCATAACCTACAAGTTGTCCATTTTTTTCGCGAAACCCCATTGGAACAAAACTATCGTCTAACCCGATAATTACCTTGTCTCTTTTTTGGACTGTTTTCCACGTATCTCTGGTATTCGCGCGTTCACGTACATTCGTACAGCCAGTCAGCAAAACCGTCAACAAGAACAAACCTAATAGTGCAGACAGAGTCAATTTAATTTTAGTTTTCATCATGCCAATCCCTCTTCCGCAACTATTTCTTTAAAGCTTCGACTTTAAGAATCTTATCTGCAATCTGTTGTGCAAACTCCATATCATGTGTAACAACAATTTGTGACATTCCTTCACTCTTGAGGCCCAATAAGAGATCCTTAACAGCATCACGCAAGGCAGGATCCAGTGCAGAAGTTGGTTCATCATAACACAGAATTTTAGGCTTCATTGCTAATGCACGTGCAATTGCTAGGCGCTGTTTCTGCCCACCTGACAACTGATACGGGTATAAGTCTGCTTTATCCGCTAGTGATAACTTCTCCAACAGCACCAACGCTTGCTTTCTGGCTTCTGCCTTTGATTTTTTTAAAACTAGCTCAGGCGCTAACATAATATTTTCTAGGACCTTCAAATGAGGAAATAACTGAAACTCCTGAAAAACAACACCGATCACTGAATCTTCATTTTTTGTACTAACAGGATCAATCTGTTTGCCGTCCACCAGAATCTGTCCACTGTCTGGCTTTTCAAGCCCACTCACACAGCGTAGCAATGTAGTCTTGCCTGCACCGGATTGTCCAACAACACAGAGAATCTTACCGTCTTCAAGTGACAAATTCACATTATCTAAAATTATGCGTTTTCCAAACCGCTTTGTGATATTTTTAAGTTCTAACATTTACTTGGCCTCCTATCTCCAGTAACTGTAATGCTGCTCTAATTTACGTAAGATATATGTGCACAAGGCCGTTAATATCAGGTAAATTACTCCTACTAAGATTAGCGGAGTTAACGTAACGTCGCGACTTGTTGCAATATTGCCTGCCCGTAATAAATCACCTAGGCCAATTACATAAACCAAACTGGAGTCTTTAATTAAGTTAATGACCTCATTTCCAATTGAAGGAAGCACAATCTTAATGACCTGAGGAGTTACAACTTTGCGAATTGTTTGCCAATATGATAAGCGTAAAACCTTTGCACTTTCATATTGACCCCGGTCAATTGATTGTAAACCACCCCGGAAGATCTCTGCAAAATAGGCAGTATAATTCAAAATAAAAGCAAAAAGTGCAGCATCGTATCGCTGCAAGGTTAAAACTCCATTAGCGATCAAAGGCAAGCCATAGAAAACAAAGATCAGCTGCAATAAAAGCGGGGTTCCTCTCATCAACCAGACGTAAAAGCGTAGCACTGCACGCAGTGGCGTAAACTTAGAAGTTAATCCAAGTCCCACGAGTAGCCCCAGCGGAAGTGCACCCACTAACGTCCAAAAAAAGATTTCAAGTGTTAATTTTGCACCTTCTAGCAAAGAAGGCAAGACTTCAAAAATATAATTCATTCTTTCAACTCCCTCAATTTATTTAAAATCTAAGCGCATTGTAACGACAAAAAGCCCTCTTGGATACCTAAAAATATCCAAGAGGGCACAGGAAAAGCGCGATTCCACCTCAACTTGCTAGTTTCTCACGAAAATAGCCTCAGCGAGTTTAAAAAACTCAAATTGTTAACGGTCTTTACACCGAGCAACCCTACTAATACTTCAAGTCACTAACTTGCAGACGTGGTTCAACCATTCCTTCTCTATCTTCACAGCAACCAGATAGTCTCTGAATTCAGAAATTGCCTACTCTTCTGTTCATTGTCTTTACGAATTCTTTATAATTAATTATTTTTAAATTATCATTAATACTCTAAAAAGTCAATGTCATTTTTTGCCAAACCAGTTTTTCAAGCGGCTGAAAAAACCTTGTTTTTCGAAAGACTCAAGATTCATTAACGGAACTGTTTCGCCTTGCAATCTGCGTGCAATATTGCGATAACCTTGCGCTGCCGGATTATGTTCATCAAGAACAATTGGTTCTCCCTTGTTAGAAGTACTAATCACTTGATCATCATCAAAAACGATTCCCAGAAGTTTGATCGAAAGATGACGCGTGATTTCATCTATATCCATAGCTTGCCCATCATTCATCATATGCGTTCTAATCCTGTTGATTATCAACTGTGGTGCCTCGCTTAACGATTGCTTTTCCAACAGTCCGATTACACGATCAGCATCTCTGACTGCAGAAATTTCAGGTGTAGAAACCACGATGGCTTGATCAGCCCCTGCAACGGCATTCACAAATCCTTGTTCAATGCCTGCAGGACAGTCGAGTAGCACATAATCAAAATCTGGTTTGAGCTCCGCAACTATTTTTTGCACTTCTTCGGGTGCCAAGGCCGATTTATCAGCATTTTGAGCTGCCGGTAAGAGAAAAAGCTTATCTTCAAAACGTTTATCCTTAATCAACGCTTGGTGCAGCTTCGCACGTCCTTTGGCCACATCGACAATATCGTAAATAATACGGTTATCAAGGCCAAGAATTACATCCAAGTTGCGTAGGCCAATATCAAGGTCAAGCAAGCACACTTTTGCACCTGAAAGTGCGAGGGCCGTTCCCAAGTTTGCGGTGGTCGTAGTTTTACCTACACCACCCTTTCCAGAAGTCACAACAATTGCTTTCCCCATTTTAATATCCTCCCATACGTGCAAATAGCTTTGGTCGAATGGTCTTAACCTCTGTATGCTTAGTGTAGTCTAAAACATGCAGATCATTCACATACACCACTGTTCCTTCATCATCCGCAACTTGTTCTTGTGCAACAATTGCCACAGCATCCGCAATCCTAACCTGCTGTGCTGCGTGCACATTTCCGACAATGATTGCTTCTGCATTACTAGGATAACCAGCGTGCACGATACCTTCACAACGCCCTAGCAAAAAGACATTTCCGGTTGCCCGCAGCATGCCGCCTTGATGCAGATTCCCGATGAACAAGACATCACCTTTAACATGCTCGACCTGACCATTACGAATAGTATTGGCATTCAAGTGAATTGACTTGCTTTCGATCATCTCAAGTGCATCTTGAACACGCATCACTTCGGAAGTAATTTTATGTATCGAAAACAGCGGATAGCGACTGACGATTTCCTCAATTTTTTGCTTCTCGGTCGCATCCAGCAGACGCATCCCCGTTGTGATGTTAAAAGAAAGCGGTTCACTATCCATTTTTTTGTCCTGTTGCAGCTGTTCAAAAAGTTCGGTCAACTCACGCAAAATATCAACAAATTTTGCATCAGCTTTTAAGTTGATCACGTAGCCATCCTGATGCCCTTTTAAAACAACACTCTGCATTTTAACACTCCATTCATCTTGAAAAAGTCTCGATAAAGCGCTGCAGTGGGAAGTAACAAATCACAAAAGCAGCGAGATTGTATGCTAGCGTTGGTCCCAGTGTTGTACTGATAAAACTTGTTAATGAACTGTTAGTAAAGCCGATCATTACATTTATCCAGTAAAATAAAAGGGTCAACAGAGCAATATCTATCAAGTATATTAATAATACCACAATAAACGAAGGCTTAAAAAAGCTATACATTATTTTCGTTAAATAAACAATCAGCGGAACAATCATTACAAATGGACCAATAATTCCAGTGTAATACAGATCGAAGACAAAACCTACACAAACTGCCCAAAACATTGAGTGTTCAACCTCGCCTAAACATACACACATTACCAACCATAAAACGAAAAGACGGCTTTCAATTGAAAAATTAGTGGAAAACATCTGTTTTGAAAAAAGATTGCTGAATGTTCCATCCAAAAATAAACCGAGAAACAAACCTAGTGGGAAAAAGTAACGCATTTTTGAAATTCTCATTTTCTCACCCTCTAATCCGTACGCTTCGCAACAGTCACAACATCCAAGTTCGTTAAATCAGCCGCTGGTTTGAGCTCAACTTTTGAGGCTAATCCATAGTCATCTTTTGCAACCTTAACAACTGTACCTACTAAGATTCCTTTAGGTGAATTTCCACCCATTCCTGAAGTAATCACCTGATCACCTTTTTTAATCTTCTTTTGCGAGGTAATCTGCCCCATCAATAGTCGATTAGTGTCACTGTTGTAACCAGTTATCAAACCATTAACTACTCCTGAGTCAGTCTGAATCTGAGTTGCAAAACGGTTAGCGGAATCATTCGTAGAACTCACAAGTTCAACCTTGCTGTTGGTTTTATTAACTTCGACAACTCTCCCGACCAAGCCCTTTTCAGATAAAACAGCGGCATTTTTTGTCACACCTGCCAACGATCCTTTGCTAATAACAATCTGATTTTGCCATGAAGAAGGCGCTCTACTGATCGTATATGCAGAAATTTTCTTGAAATCTGTCAATGATTTGTTAAGCTTAAGCTGTTGTTTTAACTGGGAGTTTTCTCTACGCAGCGCTTCATCACTTGCCTTTTGGGTTGCCAGACTATCAACCTGTTGCTTGAGCTTTTGGTTTTCACTGTAAGTGTTCAAAAGATCTGAGACTGTCCCGCCAGCACCCTTAACAAATGCAACTGGATACTCAACTACCCGGTCCACAATTCCCACAGCATCATTTCCAATTTGCTGGACAAGTGGTGGTGTCGCCTTATTATTTCGGACAGTGATCGACAATGCTATTAGTAAAAAACCGATAATCAGTGACACCAATATAATGATGAGTCTTTTATTGAAAAAAAATCTTTGCATAGTTCCCTCCACTAAAGTTAAAATTGTATCAAAAATTAAGAGGTTGGATAACTAATCCCCAACCTCCTACACGATACTTTTTAAGCGCCACTATTATTTTTTCTTCATAACATCGATACTCTTCAAAGATTCACCAGTACCAATTGCAACACAGTCGAGTGGCTCAGAAGCAATAAAGACAGGAACTTTGGTTGCATCGGAAATTACTTCAGGTAAGTGCCGCAATTGAGCACCACCACCAGTCAATACGATTCCATGGTCAATTACATCGGCTGCAATTTCTGGAGAGGTCTCTTCTAAGGTCTCCTTGATCGCCGAAATAATCTCTTGAATGACTTCTTGAATAGCCTTTGCGACATCAACTGCCTCAATTTCAATTGTCTTAGGTAATCCACTAACCAAATCACGTCCACGGATAGTTTGATTATCCAACTCCTTGGCAGCTTCAACTGAAGCAGATGCAACGTCCATCTTAAGTTGTTCGGCAGTTCTTTCCCCAATCAACAGATTATTGTGCTGTCTGACATAATAAACAATGGCATCATCAATCTTGTCGCCTGCCATTCTGATTGAACGACTTGAAACAATCCCCCCAAGAGAAATTGTTGCAACATCTGTCGTCCCACCACCGATATCAACAACCATACTTCCCGTTGGGTCCATCACGGGGAGCCCGGCACCGATTGCAGCAGCAAATGGCTCTTCAATTACATAAGCATCACGCGCACCTGCAACTCGGGTAGCATCAATGACCGCTCGTTTTTCAACTTCAGTCACTCCGCTTGGTACACAGACCATAACATAAGGCTTGCCAGTTTTATGACCTAAAGCCTTATCAATATAATACTTCATCATTGCTACCGTGGTATCATAATCAGCAATTACTCCGTCCTTCATTGGGCGAATCGCAACGATGCTGGCAGGTGTCCTTCCGATCATATCACGTGCCTCAGAACCTACTGAGACAATTTCTCCGGTTTTAGTATTTTTAGCTACGACTGATGGTTCGCGCAACACAATGCCTTTGCCCTCAGCATAGACAATCGTATTGGCAGTTCCCAAGTCGATTCCAATATTCTTAGTTCCGATTCCGAACACTATTTTTCATCCCTTCACATTGGCCATCTTTAAAACTGATGACTCTTTCGCAATACACGTATTATATCATACTTGCATGCTCTCGTTTAGTCCAAATTAGCTACTATTCAAGCATACTTAAATCGTTCCTGAAAGTCCTAATTCAGCTACATTCTTAACCAATTATTTACAATGTTTCAATCAAGTAAAACAATCTTTAGTGCCTGTGGGCCCTTTTTACCGACTGCCACGATAAATCCCACTCTTTGTCCTTCTTCCAAGCTAATGACTTTTTGCTGTTTTAATTCCACTATTGTGAATAAAAAAATTCTCTGTCCTCATCTTTGCAGTGATAAAACCACAGCCAATATCCTTAGTAAAAGACCGGACTTTCTCTGTTAGCATCTTCACACATCCTTATTTCCAACTATCAGAATTTTAGCATATCCCTACACCTTGAACAAGAAATAGCAGAATAACTAATTTATAATTTTCTCCTCACGCATGCTGAGATAGTGAACCGACCCCACAATTAAATGGTCTAAGAGATTGATCCCCATAATTTCACCGCATTTGCGTAATCTGTTCGTTAACTTAAGATCATTTTGCGAGGGCGTAGGATCTCCGCTAGGATGATTATGCACGACCATGATATGCGCTGCATGGTAACGCAACGCTAAGCTGAAGATTTCGCGCGGATGTACCGTTGCCGCATCGAGCGTCCCTTTGAAAACCGAACGACTTTCTAAAATCTGATTTTTAATATCCAACAAAATCACTTGCAGAGTTTCTTGCTGCAGCATTCCAAGTTCAGCCACCATTCGTTTGCCAATCTCCTGACTGGTATAAATGCGCCCCAAGGTTAGTTTAGGACAGCGTCTAAGTCGAATGGCAAGCTCGCACAAAATTTTTGTCACCATGATCAGTTGTGGATTCCCCCAGAGAACAGCCAGCTCCGTCTCAGTTAAATAGCGCAATTGTCTAAGATCGGAATACTGTTTAAAAAAAAGTTCAACCTTTTTGGCAGCCATTTCTTTTTTTAAGAAAAAATTCAAACACAAAAACAAAAGTTCATGATCGCTTAGACTGCCTGCGGTATAGTTTTCAATCTGCTTAAGTAAGCTACTAGGTTCAATTCTATTGGTCAACAAACTAAAACCTCCCTTTACACTAAAATACGTGTTTCGGGGAAGCTCTGCTTACTTTTGGATGAAGGTTTTAACTTCAGCCAAGTTTGGCAGAACTGCCAATGTTTGTGCACTAACCTCAGCTGTGGCCGGCATCAAGTCTGGAACCATAATTGAAGGAATTCGGGCATTAAAAGCAGCCTTGATCCCATTAAAAGAATCCTCAAGCACAAGTGCTTTTTGTTTTGCAGGAGTTCCCGCTAACGTCCATGCCCGTTCAAAAATATCAGGATCTGGCTTGGAATGCTGCACATCATCGGCTGAGACAATATATTCAAATTGATTGTCAATTTTGGCTGCTTGCAGGAAAAAATCAATTGCAGTGCGATCATTACTAGAAGCTAGTGCTTTTCTTACACCATGATGGGCAAGAAATGTGCTAAGCTCCAAGAAACCCTTTTTGAGGGGTAAGCCATTTTCTTTGATGACATCGAACACAAATTCATGACTCAAATCAATAAACTGCTCAACCAAACTGCGACTGCCATAATCTCGAGTCATGGCATTAATCATTTTTTGCGTACCAGTGCCAATGTATTGTCGATAATATGCAAGTGAATAATTCATTTTTAACTCATCCGCTGCGCGCTGATTAGCAGCATAATAGATTTTTTCAGAATCCACGACGAGTCCATCCATATCAAAAATAACCAGATCTAAGTTCATTGCAATTCTCCTTCATTTTTAGTATTTTTTACTTAAAAAATTGACGGACCTCTGAAATAAAATAAAGCGATCCTGTTACTAATAACACATCATCAGTTGACATTTGCTGCACAGTCTTCACAAGTGCTGGCTGCCATTGCTTTTCATATTGAATCAGCTGATTGTTTGCTGCCATTGCTTGCACATCTGCGACTTTGCGGGGTCCGTTAAAAGTTGTAGCAATCACCGTCGTATTAGCGAGCTGTGCCAGTTCAGCCAGCATTTCACGCGGTTGTTTATCTGCCAGTATCGCAATCAAAATATAGACATGTCGTCCTCGAAAGTCCTGTTTGAGTGATAAAACTAATTCATCGATTGCAGCTTGATTGTGAGCACCATCAAGAATTATCAATGGTTCCTGATTAACAGGTTCAAACCGACCTGGCCAGCATGTTTTCCCCAGCGCTGCTTGCACTTCACGGCGCTTAATTACGCTATGATTTTGGTGTGCCCAGACCAGATAGCTTGTCACAGCAACCGCAGCATTTTCGACTTGAAAATGTCCAGCTAAATCTGTGTGCAACTTTCCAAAGCGTTCTCCAAGACCGGCATAAGAGAAGTCTTCTCCCCAACTGCTTTTCACCAATCTTTGGACGTGATAGTCTTCATTAAAAATATACAGCGGAGCATTCAAAGTGGCTGCCCTTTGACGAATCACTTTTAAAGCTGGTGCTGGCACATTTCCTACCACAACTGGACAGCCTTCTTTGATGATTCCTGCTTTGTGCTGTGCAATTGAAGCAATCGTTGGCCCCAATAATTCTGTATGATCATAGGCAACAGTCGTAATCACAGAAAGAAGTGGAGTTACTACATTTGTTGAATCAAAGGTCCCTCCAATTCCAACCTCAATCAATGCGAGATCAAGCTGGGCTTTTGCAAAGTAAACGAACATCATTGCAGTCAAAATTTCGAACTCAGTTGGACCGCCCTCGGCAGCGGCCAACTGCTGATCCAATTGCAGCGCAACGGGGCCGACCTGATTCACTAGAGACACAATTTCTTCATCAGAGATCATTTTCCCATCAATCTCAATTCTTTCATTGAATTTTACAATAAAAGGAGACGTATATGTTCCAACTCTTAATCCCTGCTGCTGTAGGAGTTCACGCAAAAAAGCAACGGTCGAACCTTTACCATTTGTACCAGTAATATGAATTATAGGAAACTGCTTTTCTGGGTGTCCTAGCGCCTTAACAAAGCGCTGCATTCTTTGCAATGTCGGGCTTTTCTTAAACTTTGTTCTGCCATGAATAAATGAAAGTGCCTCTGCATAGTTCTTTACCAACATCTAGCTGTCCAACCTTTCTCTCACACCTGTTATTTTACCCTAAAAACGCTTTAATAACAAAAAACTCATTTATTGTTGCCGGTGAATATGACCTCCCTAGAAAATTAGAGATGCTCAATTGCACCGCAAAAAGTGAGCGCAAACTCTGAAACATTAAGTTCCAACTGCAAAATTTAAGGAAGGGGCTGTGACAAAAATTAAATTTTGTCACAGCCCCTCTTTTATTCCGGATAAACGTGTTCCATAAGCCAAAATTCTCCGTCTAACTTCGAATTAGCACTCAAATTTTCCCGACTTATGTCACACACTCTCTCTTATGACAGGCTTTTGCAGACGCCTGCTATTTCATTGTTAATCCCTTTATCCTAGTACTATTAATTATTTTTTAACTGTTTAATCCGTTCATTAGTAGAAAGCAGTTTAGCTTTGTAATCTGTCAGTTTTTGGCGTTCCTTTTCAACTACTGCATCAGGAGCATTTGCAACAAAGCGTTCATTCGCAAGTTTCTTTTCTGCACGTGCCACTTCGCCAGCAAGCTTCTCAGCTTCTTTTTGCAGCCGTGCACACTCTTCATCAAGGTTAACCAGATCAGCCAATGGCAAGTAAACTTCGGCACCTGTAATGACTGCAGTAATTGCTAATTTTGGTGCAACTAACTGAGCTCCGATTTCAAGCTTCTTTGGATGACAAAAACGTTCAATATATTCAGTATTGGTCTCAAAAATCTGCTTGGTCTCATCGCTTTTGGTTTTAATAAAAATATCAATTGCACTTGACATTGGTGCATTAGCTTCAGCTCTGCTGTTACGAACAGCTTTGATCAATTCAATTAAATTCTCCATTTGTGTCTGTGCAACCGGATTGTCATATTCAGGATGTACAATTGGATAAGCTGCCGTTACCAACGAAGCCCCCTCATGTGGCATCTCTAACCAAATCTTTTCAGTTACAAATGGCATAATTGGATGCAGTAAACGTAAGGTCTGATCCAATACATAGCACAAAATATCTTGTGTATTCTTCTTTAAGCGCTCATCTTGACCATTAAGGTCTTCTTTTGCCATTTCGATATACCAATCGCAAAAATCATTCCAGATAAAATTGTACAAGGCCCGCCCTGCTTCTCCAAATTCGAAGCTTTCAAATAAACGTGTCACATCAGCTACAGTTTGATTAAGTCTGCTGATAATCCATTTGTCCGATAATTGCCACTGTTCTTTTGCGGGCAACTGTGCCTTAGTATTTTCTGCGAGATTCATGATCACAAAGCGACTTGCATTCCAAATCTTGTTGATAAAATTCCAAGCTGCATCCATCTTGGTATAACTAAAGCGAACATCTTGACCAGGCGCAGAACCATTTGATAAGAACCAGCGCAATGCATCTGCACCATATTTATCAATGACATCCATTGGGTCAATTCCATTTCCAAGCGACTTACTCATTTTACGTCCCTGTTCATCACGAATTAAACCATGGATTAAAACATGCTTGAATGGGCGTTTTTGCGTAAATTCAAGGCTTTGGAAAATCATGCGTGAGACCCAGAAGAAGATAATATCATACCCTGTGACCAGCGTATTAGTTGGGAAATAGCGCTTGAAATCAGGTGCATCTTCATTAGGCCACCCCATTGTAGAAAATGGCCAGAGCGCACTTGAAAACCAGGTATCCAACACATCTGGATCTTGCTTCCAATTTTCAAGATCTGCAGGAGCTTCTTCACCAACATAGACTTCCCCAGTCTTTTTATGATACCAAGCTGGAATCTGATGCCCCCACCACAACTGACGTGAAATTACCCAATCATGAATGTTATCCATCCACTGCGTAAAAGTATGTTCAAACCGCTCAGGCACAAAATCAACCCGTGCAGCTGTCTTTTGATTCTTGAGGGCTGCCTCAGCTAAAGGTTTCATTTTCACAAACCACTGTGTTGAAAGCCGTGCTTCAACCTGTACCCCAGTTCTTTCTGAGTGCCCAACACTATGCACGATTGGTTCAATTTTTAACATATAATCACCATCTTCAAGATCCTTGACAATGGCCTTACGTGCCTCAAAACGATCCATTCCTTCGTACTTGCCTGCATTTTCATTCATTGTTGCGTCTTCATTCATGGTGTTAATACGCTCAAGGTCGTGGCGATTTCCGACTCCAAAATCGTTAGGATCGTGGGCTGGAGTAATTTTAACCATCCCAGTTCCAAATTCAGGATCAACATATTCATCAGCAATAATTGGAATATGACGTCCTTGCAAAGGCAAGACCAACATTTTGCCTACAAGCTCCTGATAACGCTTATCACTCGGGTGAACCGCAACCGCAACATCTCCCATCATTGTTTCCGGACGAGTAGTGGCGATTTCAATGTAATTTTTGCCGTTAAAAGTTGTGCCATCCGCAAAGGGATACTTAACATGGTAAAAAGCACCTTTAACATCCTTGTGAATAACTTCAATATCGGACAAAGCAGTCCGCGCTTTCGGGTCCCAATTGATAATATAGTTTCCCCGATAAATTAAGCCTTTCTGATAAAGATTTACAAAAACCTTCCGCACAGCCTTAGAAAGCCCCTCATCCAGCGTGAAACGTTCACGGCTATAATCAAGTGATAAGCCAAGTTTCTTCCACTGTTGATGGATAATATCAGCATATTCACCCTTCCAATCCCAGACAGTTTGAATGAACTTCTCTCGCCCGAGGTCATAACGTGTAATCCCTTTTTCTGCTAAGCGGGCTTCAACCTTCGCCTGTGTAGCAATTCCAGCATGATCCATTCCTGGCAGCCATAAAGTATCAAAACCCTGCATTCTTTTTTGTCGAATCAACATATCCTGTAATGTTGTATCCCAAGCATGCCCTAAATGTAGTTTTCCAGTTACATTTGGTGGTGGAATAACAATTGAATATGGTTTTGCCGTCTGATCAGCACTTGGTTTGAAAACATCTTGATCAAGCCACTCTTGGTAGCGTCCCGGTTCAACCTGTTGCGGATCATATTTAGTTGACATCGAAATCTCTTTTGTCATTTTTTTCACCCTTTCTCAACTCTGCTAAAAACAAAAAAGCCGCCCTAAAAATAGGACGACTGTGCCGTGGTACCACCTAAGTTGGGTTTTTACCCCACTCTTTCCTCGTTAACGAACAGGTTTCGGTCACACTTACTAATTTCAGTGCAACAGCTCACAAGCTACTCATCTTGCTAAAAGTTATGAGATATCCCAGCAAAAAAATTATCTCTTCTCTGGTAACTTCAGTACAAGATCTTCTTGTTCAAAGCTTATGAAGATATCATAACTTTCATTGTAAGCATCGTCAAGGAGTATTAGAGCAATTCTGCAAAAGTATCACTATTTTCAGTTAAAAACTTCTCGCCACTTCTAATTTCTGTGACCTTGACTCCAGCTAAGGCCCGCTTTATCAAAGCGTCAACCGCTAGCCTTGATTCATAAAGACGAGCACGTTCTAACCGGGGTTTTGTTTTGGGAGCCGGTGGAGCAAAGATTGTACAGCAGTCCTCAAAGGGCATGACCGACAATTCAAAAGTGCCAATTTTTTGAGCAATCTCGATAATTTCATTCTTATCTAACGAAACGACTGGTCTTAAAACTGGAAGAGTTGTCACATCGTTAATTGCTACCATACTTTCCAATGTCTGCGAAGCAACTTGTCCCAAAGACTCTCCATTAAAGATTGCAAGATCATCCCGCTTGTCAGCTAACAAAGCTGCAATCCGCAACATAAAGCGGCGCTGAACCGTCATTAAATAACCTGCCGGAACATCATGCTTGACAGTTTCTTGAATTTCAGTAAATGGAACCTCAATAAATTTAATTCTTCCAGCAAAGGGTGCTAGTTTAGCTGTGAGTTCCTTTGCCTTATTTAAAGCCTGCTCGCTAGTATAAGGGGGACTAAAGAAATGAACCATTTCTAGTTCAACCCCTCTTTTAAGTGCTAAATAGCCCGCAACGGGTGAATCGATTCCTCCCGAAATCATCAACATCCCTTTTCCAGCTGTTCCAACTGGCAACCCACCCGCACCATCAATGGTCTGACTGGACAAGAAGATCCCGTTTTGCCGAATTTCTACACGCAAAATCAGATCAGGTTGCTTCATTTTAACCTTGATGCCCGGGATTGTACGCAAAATGTGACCACCTAAAAGGTCGTTCATTTCATTAGTGTCGAGCTTAAAATCATGATCAGAACGACGTGTGTTGATCTTGAACGTCATTCCCGCTTGATAATGCTCTTTGATCATTGCCACAGCAGTTTGCTTAACCGCCTCAACGTCACGCTCAACTTTAATTGAAGGTGAAAAATTCTGAATTCCAAAAACCTGCTGCAATCTTGCCATAACTGCGCTGCTGTCTTCACCATGTAACTGGATATGCATCCGATCACGATTGGCCTTCACCACCAGATCAGGAAAGTCATGCAGTGTTTCACGGACATTGAATCCAAGACGATCAATGAACGCACGCCGATTCTTTCCTTTGGTTGATAACTCGCCATAGCGAACCATTATTTCTGTATACTGCACGTTGGTATTTCCTTTCTTTTATAAAAAACTAATTAATTTTTGCAAACCGTTGATACAGCTGCTCAAATACTCGCACAAATTCTTGTGCTTCTTCCAGTGTATTATGCTCATCGAGACTTACACGCACCGCCGAAGTAGCAATTTTTTCTGGAACCTTCATTGCATTCAATGTCCCAGAAATCACATGCTTTTTCGAAGAACAAGCGCTTGTAGTAGACAAATAAATCTGGTGTTCCTCAAAAGCATGTACAATCGTTTCCCCACGCACACCATCAATTGTGAAACACAAAATATGCGGTGCAAAGGTCTGATCGAGCTGCGAAAACATGGTTACTTTGGGATACTTAATTACATTTTCATAAATAAACTGCTTGATCTTAGCTTGGCGTGCAACTTTTTCCTGTTCGTCTGTCAATAATAAACGCAAGGCCTTTGCCATTGCCGCAATTGCGGGCAAATTTTCGGTGCCGCTGCGCAAATTCTTTTCTTGACCACCACCACTCATTAATGGTGCAAGCTTACGTCCACGTCTCTTGTACATGAACCCAATGCCTCGCGGAGCATGGAATTTGTGACCTGAAAAAGTTACGAAATCGACCCGCTCGTTCATGATCAACTTTTGAATCCCTTTGCCAATCCCCTGAACAGCATCAATGTGAAAATGAATTTTCGGATAATTTTGCAAAACTGCTGCAATCTGCTCAAGCGGTTGAATTGCTCCAATTTCATTATTAACCGCCATGATTGAGACAAGGATAGTATCAGGGCGCAATGCCTGTTCCAAGTCAGTAAGCGAAACATGCCCATGCTGATCAACCGGCAGATAAGTCACTTCAAAACCAAGTTTCTCAAGTTGAGCCATTGAATTCAAAACTGCTGGATGTTCAATACTTGAGGTAATTAGATGTTTTCCGTAGATCTGTTTTTCAATTGCCGTCCCTTTAATTACCCAGTTGTCGCCTTCTGTCCCACCACTCGTGAAATAAATTTCATCCTGTGCAACACCTAACAACTTCGCAATTTGTAACCGCGACTGTTCCAACAAGCCAAAAGCTTGTTCACCTAATGCATGCAGGGAAGAAGGATTTCCCCAAATACTGCTGCTAACCTTCGAGTACGTCTCCAAAACTGCTGGTGCAACTTTTGTTGTTGCGCTATTATCAAAATAAATCATTGCTACCCTTCCTAATGGCTACCTTATTATTAACTAAAAATACCTGTTTAATCAAAAACCTACTAGTCATTTTCCTATAATATAAGCTTCTAAAAACAAAGTCAAATTCTGATGAAAACAAAAGTTCATTGACCAGCAACTGTTCCCCATTGCAGCAATACATCTCAAACGCATTGCAACTAGTTGCTCAATTAATGGCCATTACTCGTACAAAAAGACAAAACTAAAGGACTCAGCCAAAGTATCTTGACCCAGTCCCATTCCTTAATTCTACTTCAAAACATTTACAAGACTGCAGACTCGCAGTTGACATTAAGCTCTACCTTTAGAGCGCATTTTAATGCTACTCTTGTTCCTTACCATTTTGGGTGTGGTAATAACCATCTTCAATTTTTTTATACGCTCCTGGTTCAACTTTATCAACTGCAGTTGCAATTTTTTCAAGGCTGGCAGCATAATCAAATTTTTGATTAAATAGTGCGTAAGCCTCATTAGCTGCCTGTGCAACTTCAGGATAACGCACACGATACCGGTTAGCGTACTGTAACACGCGTTCCGTCAATGCTGAACTATCAACAATATCATTTGTCTTTTCGCTAAGTGCATCTAAATCAGCTTGAACATCTAGCAACGCTTTAGTAATTTCTTCCATATTAATTTTTGTTTTTTCAAGGCTGACACTAAGTGCTTCGATTTCATCACTCACAGTATAGAAATAGTCGAGATATTCCTTAGACAAACCTGGAAGATGTAATTTTTCAAGGTCACGTTTTAGCCGATGGATCTCAAGATCAAACTCTTTAACAGCATTTCTGGCCGCTTGTTCTTCTTGCCATAAATCTTGAACACTATTTCCAATCTGCGTCTGTTTTTTCTCAATTTGTCGGAGCTGTTCGGTCTGTTTGTTCCGTTTTGCAAGCACCTCGGAATAAACAACTGCTTCTTTTGTGACATCTTTTTTGAAAGTAGCCAAGTCTTCTTCAATCGTCTTAAGTTGCTGCTCCAACTCCTGCGCCTCGGCAAGCTCATTATGATTAAATGTATAATTTTGATTCAGGCGGTCAAGTTCTAACAATAATTCATGCTGATTACTGCGCGCATGTTTAACAAATTGCGAAAAAGTTTGTTGCCCCTTTTCAACGTGTGCACGCGCCTTGAGCTCAGCTTCCAGTTCATCATAGAGTTGATTAATCCCCTGATCAATCTTCTGATCATAATTAGCAGCTTCTACTGTCTCAAGCTTAGTCAACCCAATAATACTTTCAGCTACTAAATTCTTTAATTCAGTAATCTTTTTAGCTGGATCATCTTTGAATCGATATCCTTGGCCTTGCATTTGCTGGCTGCCCGCAGTGATTTCTTTTAATTGCACCGGAAAAACATTTTTCAAGTTTCTATAAATAGGTGGAATCGCCTTGAGCATTTTCTCAAGCTGTACCGTTTCTTTGGTCAGTTCATTTAAGATCTTTGAAGACTTGATGTAGTCCCCACCAAGAGCAGTCTTTGTATATGTATCAAAAGTTTTCTCAATACTTGCAAGTCTGTCTTCAAGTTGATCAATACTTGGCCCGTAAGAAAAATTCTTTGCGAGGAGTGTTTTACGCAAATTCTGATACTTTTTTTCCAATTCTTTGATTTTCTTTTGATGTTCAGAATTGCTCCGTTTAAGTGCTGTTAATTCTTTTTTCGTTTGCAGCTCAAGTTTTTGAGCAGCTATAATTTTCGCCTCAATCAGCTTTAGTTCACGTCCCACCTCGAAAAAACGGTAACGCTCATTGCTGACACTCAATTCATCCAAGCGCTCTAAGATTTCCGGCATGTCATGATTAACCATGTATCGATAATCTTGCTTGGTTTCTTCAAAGTGAGACAATGTTTCACCTGCTAATTTGCTTTTTTCAGCATCTTGCAGTTGCTCTTGTACAGTTGAACCTGTAAACTTATTGATTTCTTCTTTCTGCAACGCGATTTCATGTGCATATCTACGTTGAAAGTAGAAAAATGAAAAATAGACCACCACCGCAATTATTACAATTGCACTCAAAACTAGCATCATCCAGTCCACACTCCTAAATATTCACCAGAAGTTCCCCACTTTCCCGAGACTTTCCTTCTTAGTGAAAACACTTAATTCTTTTTAACTTGCTTTAATCTTCCCTTAAGTCTAAAATCTATTTAATTATAGCATAGTATCACCTACACATACACTAGATAACCATTATTAAAGGAGTTTTAAAATGACAAACCACTTGCTGCTTGAGCAACTTGATGCCCTAATTGCAGAAGAAACTAATCCGATTGCTAACATGGCAAATACTGCCGCGTTGCTCTATCACTCTCTTCCAGCGCTTAATTGGGCTGGCTTCTATCTTTACGTTGAAAATACAGATGAGCTTGTCCTGGGGCCCTTCCAAGGAAATGTTGCATGTGTCCGCATTAAAGCTGGTCAAGGAGTATGTGGTAGCGCCCTCGCTGCCGCTAAAACAATTCGGGTTGCTGACGTAACGGCTTTCCCCGGACACATCGCATGCGATGCAGCCAGCCGGGCGGAAATTGTTATTCCGTTGAAGAAGGGAACTCGTATTATAGGTGTGCTTGACATTGACTCCCCCCAAAAGGAACGTTTTAGTCAAGCAGACACCGTTTTGCTAGAAAAAATAGCGCGACTACTGACACGTCGTTCCAACTGGTCTGAAGGTCTGTACATCAGTGCTTGACTTCAAAAAAAAGTTTGGTTATACTTGAGGTTGTGTAAAATAATGCAGCAGTCTGCGGTAAGCTCGTCAACAGTTTATTGCCCCAATCTTGGGTTCAATCAGTACCTCTTCGGCTGCAAGAGTGAACATTGTAAAATAAACTGCACGAATACTAAGCGGACATTAGCTTATTTTACTCCAAAAAAATAATTGGAGGAACTCAATTTATGTCTCGTTATACAGGTCCAAGTTGGAAAGTTTCCCGCCGTTTAGGAATTTCTTTGAGCGGTACAGGAAAAGAATTAGCACGTCGCCCTTACGCACCCGGTGATCATGGTCAAAACAACCGGCGCAAATTATCAGAATATGGTTTGCAGTTACGTGAAAAACAAAAGTTAAGAATGACATACGGCTTGTCTGAACGTCAATTCTCTAACCTCTTTGTCCGCGCAGGTAAAATTCGTGAAGGCCGTCATGGTGACAACTTTATGATCCTGCTTGAACGTCGTCTGGACAACGTTGTTTATCGCTTAGGGTTAGCAACTACTCGTCGTCAGGCCCGTCAGTTGGTAAACCACGGTCATATTACTGTTAATGGTAAACGTGTCGATATTCCTTCATATGAAGTAAAAATCGGCGAAGTTATTTCATTGCGTGAAAAATCAAAGAATTTGCAAATTGTTAAGGCTGCCCTCGAATCAATCGTTGGTCGTCCTCAATTTGTAACTTTCGATGACAACAAGCTTGAAGGCTCATTAGTTCGTTTACCAGAACGTGATGAACTTGAAGGTGAAGTTGACGAAGCGCTTATTGTTGAATACTATAACAAACTTTAATAATTAGCTTAAGCGTTTTGAAAAAGCTGCACAAGGTTGGATTTTTCCAACTTTATGCAGTTTTTTTGTACTTGATTTTATTGGTGATAGCTTAGGCCCTAAAATTGATTTACGCTTTATCCAGACAGAAAAAGAGCGACCATTTCCATCATGAAATAAAGTCGCTTTTTATTACTGATATTAAACTAACACTAAATGCTTTTTATTTAACATTCCAAAAGTAGCTGCAACATCTTTTCAGCAACCGGTGCATCTTGTTGCATCAAAGTATGTTCATGCAGCGTCAAAGACGGTTCCGCATGTGCATTTAGAAAAATAAACTGTTCGCGCGCATCCTTTTCTCTGAGCGGTTGGTAAAGGTTAGGCAGGATGATATCGATTGCTCCGTTTTGCAGGTGCAGAATCTGCGCAAGTTCACGTATTTTCTGTAAATATGATTTGTCCATCTCAGACAAACATTCCAGATACTCTTCCCCAGTTCCAGTTGTTGCATCATAGCGCAAAAAAAGTTGCTCACCGCGTGCCAAAATGCTGGTCTCTTTTCTTCCCTGAAGAATGAGATTGCTTTGCTGTAAGTTATCAAATGGAAAATCCCGCTCTATCTGAGCATAGCGCTTCTGTTTGCGTGTGATTAATTCACTGACTGGACTATGTCCATCGCCCACAATATTTTGTGGAATTCGTTCTAACATGCTGATTGCCTGTCCTTTAACAAGGAGCACTCTGTAAGCAGCACCTCCCTGATATTGCTCAATCACACATTTTTGCTTCTTTTTTAAGAATCCATGCACTGTTTGTCGGAAAACTTTTCGCGCAGGTACATTTCTAAAAGTCAGCGCACCTGTAGTAAAACTTCCTTTGACTACAATCGCACTTTCTTTAATGAGTTCATAAATTTCATCAATTTCTGCTGGATTAGTGATCGTCCAAGTATTTGGAACACCAATTCCGCGACTTTGTACAAGTTGTTGGCAAAGCAAGCGAGCATGCCAGATTTTTGCATACAAAGCACTCGTTTGTGCATCCGTTATTCCATTTAACACCAATTTATTTTCAATCCGCAAAAGTTGCTCTTCTTGTGAGATGATTTCAAAGTCTTTTCCTTCTTTAAGTGCAGCTTTAAGCAAAAATTGCATATTTGCGGTGACTTTTGTTTTCCCAGCCGTTGATTGCCCACCTTTCAAAAAGAAAGCATCAATTTCACGTCCGCTACGCAAAAGTTTAGCAGCTGGCGTCTGCATTGAATCGGTCACTAAATTTTGGAGTTTTTCTAACCCTCCCTGATATATTTGTAACTGAGTCTGCGCAACAAAATGTAATAAACTTGCGATAAATTGTTGTGCTTTTTTATAACAAGCGCTTTGAGCAAATGGATTCTCACGCGCAACTACTTGCTCAAATTTGCAAGCTGCCTGTATTTTTGGTGTGAGTTCCTGTTCTGCAATTCCAGTTGTACACATAAAATAAGCTGTCATTACACTCAACAGGTCCAGCAATTCGGCTTTGAACCCCGTCTTTTCGAATGGGTTCAACTCAATCCCCGTAAGCTTAAAACTACGGACACTTTCCATTTGCACCCCTTTGCTTTCAAGTTGTGTTGTTGTTAAACCAAAGCCTGTCGCAAAAGCAGGTCTAGTTTTTATGTAGGCAGACAGTGTACGATAATCGACTGGTTTTTCTGGTACACCTGCACCTGCTCGAACAGCACTTCTTTGCGGGGTTGCGGTCTGATTCTTCATAGTTAAAAAGGGCGTACATCCCGTCAAATATGTTAATAACCAGTGGTGTGCTACTAATTGCTGTAAAACCTTAAGCGCTAATTGGTTGCGAAAAACTAGGTAATCTATCTTTAGGTGCTGATACTGATTATCATATAAGGTTTTAAAAAGTTGTTCTGGAATGTTCCAATAAAAAGTAGTTGTATTTTGACTAGAATTGGACTCGGAAAAAGCTTGTATTCTTTTCTCAGGTTCAAGTGCAGACTGCACCAACCTTAAAAGCAGCTCAAATTCAGAAAAAACTTTTCCTTTACTCATCCCTGCATGAGTACTTAACTCAAGCAGGGCATCTTTTGCAAAAAACGTACACCGTTCGCTTTGTTTCAATGGGATCTTTGAAGCTTCACTTGATTTGCCGGCAACAATTTCAGCGACTTTTCTGCTTTGTTTAAGCTGCCAGCGGAGTGCCTTAAAAGCACCCATTAATTTTGCGGAATCGATCTGTTTGCCGATTTCATCATATTCCATTTCCGTAACTCACCTTTTCATTTTTCTCTTATTGTACTATTATAACAAAACATGCATCAGATTGCGGTCACTAGTTCAATTCTATGTGAATCTCCCCCATAATGCTATAATTGAAGCAGAAAAGGAGCGAAACTATGAAACAACCACTAGCTTATCGGATGCGTCCTCAGAAAATAGAAGAGATTGTCGGGCAACAGCATCTGGTTGGCCCCGGAAAAATCATTCGCCGTATGGTGGACGCAAAACTGCTGTCCTCTATGATTCTTTATGGACCACCTGGCACAGGGAAAACCAGCATTGCAAGCGCAATCGCTGGTTCTACTAAATATGCTTTTAGAATGCTAAATGCTGCGACTGACTCTAAAAAGGAGCTTGAAATTGTTGTCGCAGAAGCCAAAATGAGTGGTACGGTGATTTTGTTGTTGGATGAAATTCATCGTCTAACTAAACCGAAGCAAGATTTTCTGCTACCACATCTCGAAAATGGCAGAATAATTTTAATTGGCGCCACTACTGAAAATCCTTATATTGCAATCAATCCCGCTATCCGTAGTCGGACACAAATTTTCGAGGTCAAACCTCTTTCAGAAAAAGAAATCGCAAGTGCTTTAAAAAGAGCGCTGGCAGATAAAGAACGCGGTCTTGGAAAACTAAAGCTTAAGCTAGCAGCCGCTGCCCAATTACACCTTTGTCGTGCAACCAATGGTGATCTGCGCAGTGCCTTAAATGCCCTCGAACTCGCCGCTGAGTCAACCAAGCCTGCTGCCGACGGGACTATCACTATCACCTTAAAGATTATTGAAGAATGCTTGCAGCATAAGGCGCTCGTTCAAGATAAAAATGGGGACGCCCACTATGATGTTGTGTCGGCTTTTCAAAAGTCGATTCGCGGTTCAGATGCTGATGCCGCACTTCATTACCTTGCACGCCTCCTGGCTGCTGGTGATTTGATTAGTGCTAACCGTCGCCTTTTGACAATTGCTTATGAAGATATTGGATTAGCTAATCCGCAAGCGGCAGCACGAACAGTTGCTGCCGTGACTGCTGCTGAAAAAATTGGTTTACCGGAAGCCCGAATTCCTTTAGCAAACGCAGTCATTGATCTCTGTTTAGCGCCTAAATCAAATTCAGCCATCATGGCCATCGATGCCGCACTTTCGGATATTGATAAAGGTGGCTACGGGGATGTCCCTGCACATTTAAAGGATGCTCACTATCGTGGAGCCGCAAAATTAGGTCGCGGCATCGACTATCATTACCCGCATGAGTATCCGCATGATTGGATTGCACAGCAGTATCTCCCGGACCCTCTTAAAAGAAAACATTACTATCAGCCCAAAAATAATGGCCGTTATGAAGAAGCATTAAAAGCTCAATATGAACGCTTAAAAACGGCTCAAGCTAAGGGTTTGCATCTATAGCTAGCATGACTCAAATTGTCAACACATTCCTAATATGCTAGAATATAGATAGATCTGGAATGTACGCGTTATCTCATAAATGTAAGGTTGACCGAACACCTATATATTAGGTTTCTGGAATAGTTGGACGATGACATGCCCCAGCGGGGAAGTTTGAATTCAGCCTAACGGAAACCACCTGCTAGACAGCGGGTTCAACTACAGAGATGATTAACGGCATTAGACGGATTTGCAGGGTTTTCCTTGCTGGGGACTGTGACAAAAGTTAAATTTTGGCACAGTCCCTCTTTATTCCGGATAAACGTGTTCCATAAGTCAAAATTCTCCGTCTAACTTCGAATTACTCATAGCAAATTACTCGCTATGTTCGTAATTTCGAGTTAGCACTCAAATTTTCCCGACTTATGTCACACTCTCTTTAATTTTATGTGTAGTATATGAATTAAGGCATTCAAATAATCATTTTTTCATAGCACTCCTCTCTCTTTCATAAAATGGATTAATCTTACTCTTGAAGAAGTTTGCTCCAGCTAAACTACATGTTGTTGAGACTTGAGTTGCTAATTATGCAAAAGTTTGAACAGCATCCTTACCTTGAATTTTTTAAAATAAATTAGTTTAATACCACTAAGGTTTTTACTTTGTTTTTTACGCAACATAACGTACAATAGAGTTGATAAGATGGAGGGGTGATTCGTATGCTACAACAATATAAAAACGTTTTGGTTCCAGTTGATGGATCAAAAGAAGCAGAGCTGGCTTTCAAAAAGGCGGTTGCTGTTGCCCAAAGAAACGGTGCAGCAACAAAGGTCCATTTGCTTCATGTTGTTGACACTCGCGCTTTTCAAAATGTTTCAAGTTTCGATACGACTATGGTTGAACAAGTTGCAGATACCGCAAAAGAAACGATGGAAAAGTACATCAAACAGGCTAAGGAAGCTGGAATAACTAATATTGACTATGCAATTGAGTATGGTGCACCCAAGCCTGTGATTGCAAAAGATATTCCACAAGAACAAAAGACTGATTTGATTGTGATTGGAGCAACCGGTCTCAATGCTGTTGAACGTCTCTTGATTGGTTCTGTAACCGAATATGTTACTAGAACTGCAACTTGTGATGTTCTGGTAGTCAGAACCGACACAGAAAACAAACCTGTCAAAGCCGAAAAGAAATAATCGCTTCAATGAACATGATACAATTTAATAATAACAAGGCTGGCTATTAGGGATATTTGATAGCCGGCTTTTTATTTGGGGACAGCCCTTCTCAATCTTCCTGCGCTCTACCTTCACTGCTTACATTTATAACTTTGTGATACTTATAAAAACAACTTTCAAGATGATCATTCACTATCCCAAGCGATTGCATTAATGCGTAAACAAGTGTTGGTCCAACAAAATTGAAACCCATTTTTTTAAGTTCAAATGCTATTTTCGTTGACAAAATTGTCTTTTCAGGTAGCTGATTTCCAAACTGCCAATGATTAATGATTGGCCGCCCCTCCGTAAAATGCCATAGATATTGTGAAAGCCTAAATGTGCGTCTGTGTAATTCAGACAGAAGCTGGGCGTTTTTAAGTACTGCATCAATCTTTCTTCGATTTCTAATAATGTTTGGATTTAATAACAAACTGCTGATTTCAGCCTCTGTCAACTGCGTCAACAGCTCAATATCAAAATTTTTAAAAGCTTTTTTCAACGCAATCCGCTTTTTTAAAACTACTTCCCACCTCAAACCAGCCTGCATGATTCCAAGACTAAGCAGTTCAAAGCTTTCTCTTTCAGCGACATGTATCTTCCCCCACTCTTCATCATGATACTGTAATAGCAAGTCATCGCTAACTGCCCAAGAACACCGATGCACCATTTTGTTCTCGCCTCCTTAATTGTTCCTGTTATAAAATACGCAATAGTATAAAAAAGGGCTGTGACAAAATTTAACTTTTGTCACAGCCCTTTTTTATTTCGGATAAACGTGTTCCATAAGTCAAAATTCTCCGTCTAACTTCGAATTACTCATAGCAAATTACTCGCTATGAGTAATTTCGAGTTAGCACTCAAATTTTCCCGACTTATGTCACACTCTCTTTAATTTTACCTGATAAAACTACAACTCTCGGCAAACTCTCTTAAACATTGCCTTTAATCTAATCTGGAAGCTTTTCTGCGCCCAATTCAACAAAATCATAATGCAACTTCGCATTGTCGTTGAATTCTTCAATAGCTAATTCGATTAAACGATCCAATAAATCACTGTACCCGATTCCAGTTACTTCCCACAACTGTGGATATAACGAAATGTTTGTAAAACCTGGGAGAGTATTTACTTCTCCAAAATACGGAACATTATCTTTATCTACTAGAAAATCCATCCGTGCTAATCCGCGGTTACCTAAAACTCTAAAGGCGTCGAGGGACATCTGCGTAATCTCTGCCGCTAACTCCTGGGGTAAATTAACAGGCAACTGAAATTCAACTCCTGAAGCATCAACAAACTTGTTGTTATAATCATAGAAGACATCTGATTCAGGAATTTTAATTGCACCCAGCTTTGAAGCTTGTGCTTTACGATTACCCAGGACAGAACATTCAACCTCGCGTGGCTGTTGAATTGATTCTTCTACCAACAGCTTGAAGTCATAATGAAAGCCATCTTGAATTGCTTTGTCAAACTCAGCTTTGTTCTCAACTTTATAAATACCAACAGAAGAACCTTGACGAGCTGGTTTCACAAAAAGGACATTTCCAAGTTTTTCACTGCATTTTTCGTAGGACCACTCAGCCTGATTTTCAGGAGTTACCACAACATACTTAGTATTTCGGATCCCATGATAAGTCAGAAGCTGTTTGGTCAAATCCTTATCAAAAGAAATCCCTGATGAAGCAACACCGCTTCCAACCCACGGCTTATTTAATAACCGGAAAAGTCCTTGAACAGTTCCGTCTTCACCCATATTACCGTGAATAACAGGGAAGAAAACATCGATATTCTTTACTTCAGAAATATTCTGAATGTTTGCTAACGGATTAGTAAAATCAACATGCGGCACTACATCCGCCACAACTTGATCTTCGTCTTCTCCATCAAAAATGCGCATCGAATCCTTGTTTCCTAACAAGTAACCATCCTTGGTAAACATAAATACTGAAACTTCGTACTTATCCTTATCCAGTGCATCATAGATATTATGCGCCGAGCGCTTAGAGACATCGTGTTCGGATGAATTCCCTCCAAAAAACAATGCAACGTGCAATTTTTTCTTATTCATGAATATAACTCATTCCTATTCAGTAATCTTATTATACGGTTTATTCTATTATACGATAATTTTTAGCTTAAGGTTGTCCAAGCAGCTCTCACTGCTATAAAAGATAATACCACGAGAACACCACATTTGTCAGTTAAATGTCTTCGTTATTTTATTTTGGGCTCTTTTTGAACTCATATTTACATAATCTTTTCTTTATAACCGACATGAACATGTTAAAATTAAGGTAGTAATTAAAAATCGGGGTGATTTATTTGGCTGAAAAATTGTACGGGATCATCTATATGACTTCGAGACAGGTCAATCTTTCAATTATTAATCTGCACTCTCTCAAGGTAGTTGAGAGTGCAACTTCTAATTTTTTTGATAATCGCAGTTATGAATATAAACATAATATAGAAACAATTACCACTTCACTGAATGGCTTTATCCACCTGTTAAAAGATTATGGCGTCAAAAACTATCATTTCTGGGCAAATCAACAATCACTAGACGCAATTAGTGCACGCTATCTGGGTGAGCAAATTTATATTAGAACTTCATTACGAGTTCGCTGGTTAAATACCAGTCAGCTGACGTACTATAAAGCTGCGGCAGTGATTACGCATCTAGACAATTTTAAAAAACTCAGCCTGGCCTCTACTTTCTTGCTAAGTCTTGGATCAGAACGTGTTTCACTTTCTCACTTTAACAAGCAAAAATTTGCTTCAACCTGGAACATTGACTTGGGTGCTGTACAGATTCATGAAGTATCTGCTGCTTTAAAACCCGTCACTAGTAATCCAGTTGAAGTCCTCGATGATTATATTGGCAGCAAACTTGAACATCTGCGCCATATTTTCTTTGGGAAAAGAGCTCCTTCCAGTCTGATAATTCAAGATGCTACGGCACTCAATAAGCGTTTCATTCCGCAAGGAAAAAGTTATTACGCTTTAAACAGTACAGAATTTGATGAACTCTACCGTAAAATTATTAGTTCTTCTGATCAATTTCTAATGGACTACTTTAATGTTGATGAAAATGATGTCGCACGTATCGTTCCTTACTTCTTATTAATTCATAAAATCATCAAATTGATCAATGTTAAGAAAATTGTTGTGACCAATATAACAGTCTCTGATGGCTTGGCAATTGAACGTGCTGACAAAATTGGAATTTCAACAAGTCACTTAGAAGAAATGATCGTGACAGCAGCTGAAAATATTGCTGGGCGTTATTTAACAAGTAAATCACATCGTGAAAACGTGTCAAAAATTGCACTGCATCTTTTCGATCAACTGAAAAAGATCCATCATCTAGGAAAACGGGAACGTCTTTTACTGCAGGTTGCTTGCATCGTTGCAGACATTGGAAACTACATTAATCAACAAGGCCATTACCGTCACTCAGCGTACATTCTAGAAGCTAATAAGCTAATCGGTCTTTCCAATGAAGAAAATCAGATCATTGCTGAAGTCTCACGCTATCACAGCAGTGAATCTCCCGAATCGCAGCAGCCGCATTTTCAAAAACTCGACCCAGAGGTTCAAATGAAAGTGGCTAAATTAGCTGCACTGCTGCGCTTGGCTGACGCACTTGATGACTCACGTGAAGAAAAGATCAGTAAAATCTCAGTTTCATTACGTAACACCGAAATGATCATTTCTGCATATTCAAATCAAAATCTAGCTTTAGAAAAATGGTCTTTCTCCAACAAGGCCGACCTTTTTGAAGAAGTCTTTGGCATTAAGCCTATTTTGAAGCAACGGAGGCAACTAAAATGACAGAAAATTTTGATAATCATAGTTATTTTAAAAATCGCGAGTTAAGCTGGCTTGACTTTAACGGACGTGTTTTAGAAGAAGCGCGTGATCCGGAAAATCCTCTACTGGAAAGGGTTAATTTTCTGGGAATTACTCAAAGCAACGTCGATGAATTCTTTATGGTCCGAGTTGCTTCGCTCAACAAGATGTATTCTGTTAATATTCAAACAACAGATGCTTCCGGAATGACGCCCAAGGAGCAAATTGACGCCATTAACATTCAAGAACAAAAAATGGTCGAAAAAAGATACACAACTTACAACCGTTCGCTCCTTCCGCAACTCGAAAAAAATAATATAAGAATTATTAAAGCCTCAGAAGCTACCGAAGAACAATATAAATTTATCAGGCGCTATTTTAATGATGAACTGTATCCGGTCTTGACTCCACTGGCAGACGATTCATCGCGTCCTTTCCCGTTCATCAGTAATAATTCGCTCAACATTGCAGTCAGAATTCATGAAAGCAGTAATGAGAAAAACAAACGTTTTGCTACCGTGCGCATCCCTGATGTTTTCGCACGCATCATTCGACTGCCGCATGCAGACAATACCTTTATCCTCTTGGAAGACGTGATTAAAGAATTTATCGGTAGTCTCTTTACGGGATACAGGGTTAGCGAAGCTGCTGCTTATCGTGTGATTCGTGATATGGACCTAGATGTTGCAGAAGAAGACACCTCTGATTTACTGCGCGAAGTTCAAAAACAATTAAAGCAGCGTGAACATGGTGGTGTAATGCGTCTTGAAATTGAGAACACAATGAGTGAGCGCCTTAGTAAACGGCTTATCAAAACACTGGCAGTTGACGATAAGGCAGTTTACCGCATAAACGGACCAATTGATCTAACTTTTCTCAAGAAACTACCGCGTGTAGTCACGGGGCATGCAGATTTGTCCTATCCTGCTTTTAAACCTTTCGTGGATCCCAAATTGACGGCAGGTAAAAATATCTTTGCTGCCCTAAGAAAACGGGATTTTTTGCTGCATCACCCCTATGATTCCTTTGCAACCGTTGTTCGTTTTATCGAACAAGCTGCAACTGATCCAAATGTTTTAGCCATCAAGATGACCCTGTATCGGGTCTCTGGGAACTCTCCAATTATTAAGTATCTTGGAATGGCCGCTCAACATGGTAAACAAGTTACAGTTTTAGTCGAAGTCAAAGCACGTTTCGACGAAGAAAACAACGTCCGTTGGGCAAAACAGCTTGAAAAAATGGGCTGTCATGTTATCTACGGTCTCGTTGGATTAAAAACTCACTGCAAGGTTGCTCTAGTCATCAGGCACGATGAAGATGGCATCAGACGTTATCTCCATCTAGGCACTGGAAATTACAATGACGTGACTGCTAATTTCTACACCGATATGGGAATTTTAACTGCCAACAGTGATATTGGAGTCGATGCTTCACACCTCTTTAATATGCTATCAGGTTATTCTAAACCGCCTTATTTCCACAAACTGCACATTTCTCCACATAAAATACGAGAGTTCATTAACAAAAAAATTGATGAGGAGATTAAAATTTCCAAAACCGGTAAGAAAGCCCTGATCAAAATGAAGATGAACTCATTGTCCGATCAGAAAATCATCGAAAAACTCTATGAAGCTGCTGCTGCTGGAGTTAAAATCCAGTTAATTGTTCGGGGAATTTGCTGTCTAAAAAATGACCTGCCCGCTATTGGTAACAATATTGAAGTACACTCGATTGTTGGTCGTTTCTTGGAACATAGTCGCATTTATTACTTTTATAATGAAGGCAAAGAAGACGTCTATCTCTCAAGTGCGGACATGATGACTAGAAATTTAGATCGCCGTGTGGAACTTCTCTTCCCTGCTTTGCAAGAAGATTTGCAGCGCAAAATAATTTCAATTTTCAAAACAATGTGGGAGGATAATGTTAAAACCCGCGTTCTTAATGGCGAGTCCTTTGAAAAAATCGATCGTCGCGGATTAGCGCGCTTAAGTGCGCAAGAATACTTTGTAGCAGAAGCACAGAAGAAAAATAAGCTATTGTTGGACAGGCAAAAAGAAGCTGCACGTGATGATTCGGTGTTCACACCAATGACTCAACACGATAGCTCGTTACCTGATGATCAGAGGGAGGAATAAGCACACATGATTAATTTTGCGGTGATCGATCTAGGCTCAAATTCTGTTAGAATGACAATTACACAGATTAAGAAAGATGCCAGTATTGAGGTCACCCATCAACTCAAAGAAATGGTACGCCTTTCAGAAAACATGGGACCTAAAAAAATCTTACAAGCAGAACCGATTGAGCGCACACTCAACGCTTTGAAAGAGTTCAAAAAAATCTACGCGGCACTACCAAATGTCCATATAGAAGCCTTAGCAACTGCTGCGGTTAGACAAGCCGTAAATCAGGCTGATTTTTTGAAATTAGTCAAAAAAGAAATTGGACTCAATTTTCAAGTTATCACTGGCCGTAGAGAAGCCTATTTAGACTTTCTGGGAGTCACAAAAACCTTAGCTGTTGGAGATAATTGTCTGATAATTGACACAGGTGGTGCCAGCACAGAATTAATTTTAGTAAAAGATCAGCAAGTCCGCAAGCTGATCAGTTTGCCGTTTGGTTCTGTCACCATTTCTCAGACTTTTAATTTGAATGATGAAATCAAAGCCTCCGATCTTTTTCTTGCGATGACCGCAATTGAAAAGGAATTGACCGATGTCAATTGGCTGTTTGAAGCACATAAAAGCAAGTTGGTCGTACTGGGAGGAAGTAATCGAACGCTTGCAAAAATCGCACGGCGCAAACTCAATCTTGATCCTTTGCCTGATCTGCATGGTTTCAAGCTGCCTAGTCAAAATGCCTTTGAAATTTTTGCAAATCTGGTTGACCGTGACCGAAAAGAACGTGAAAAAATCTCTGGGCTATCAAAAGTACGTGCAGATGTAATTGTTGGTGGTTTAATCCCAATTTCTCTTATTTTAAGAACTTTGCACATCCCTGAAATTTTGTTCTCAAATCATGGGCTACGTGAAGGTGCGTTCTTTGACTATCTTGAAACAAGTAAACTAGAAGTGCCGACTTCCAGCATTCAGCCGCCGTGGACTAAGGCCTGAATTATAAAGTAACCTGGGTTTGGTTACGCATAATTCTGGCTTAGGCACAGGAGGTTGCTGGTTGGAGCACGTTAAGATAGAAGTGCGACAAGCGCCGGGAGACTTCGAGCACTAGCGCTAAATTGCAAAATAGTCGGTCTGTGACTATGCGCAATTTTTAGCTAGGCGCAGAAGGCTGGTGGTTGGAGCACGTTAAATAGAAGTGTGCAAAAAGGCGCTAGGTTTTGAGGCTTAGCGTCGGATCACAATGGTAACTGAACTTGTTACCGGTGTGATCCATGCTAAACACAAAAACCTGCCTTTTGGAGCACGTTAAATAGAAGTGCCGACTTCCAGCGTTCAGCCGCCGTGGACTAAGGTCAGAATTATAAAGTAACCTGGGTTTGGTTACGCATAATTCTGGCTTAGGCGCAGAAGGCTGGTGGTTGGAGCACGTTAAATAGAAGTGCCGACAACCACCGTTTAGCCTTTGAGCACTAACATCAAATTGCAAGATAGTCGGGTTGTGACTATGCTATGAATTTTTTCAAAATAAAAAATAAGGGGCTGTGACAAAAGTTAAATTTTGTCACAGCCCCTCTTTATTCCGAATAAACGTGTTCCATAAGTCAAAATTCTCCGTCTAACTTCGAATTACTCATAGCAAAGTACTCGCTATGTTCGTAATTTCGAGTTAGCACTCAAATTTTCCCGACTTATGTCACACTCGCTCCTTATTTTAGCCTACAGTATGGCTGTAAGTTATTAAAGCGAAAGAATCGCATCTTTATTTTTAATAGTTTTAATCATCCCTGCCGCCATCGAACCAAATTTACGCCCTGGGTGAGTTAGATTATATTCACAAATTTCTAGCGCACAGAGAAACAGAAGACAACGTTGTAAAGCATGTCCCGGAATTTCAAACTCATGCACTGCACTGTAGCCTTTCAAAAAAATATTCCGTAATGCAGGTTCCCTGACTTCATTATAAAAAAATTTAATAAAGTCTTGATACGCAGTTCCCATATGTGCACGTTCAAAGTCAATCAAGATCTCATTTCCCTGATATTCCATGATATTACGTACACTAAAATCACCATGAAGTACGACTTTAGGGATCTGCTCGTACTCAAGATCACTCTGGTCAAAGTCTTTTTGTAAAAGTTCCAGCACAATTTCAGTATCTGCCTGATAAATACTACCGGTTAAAGCCTGCACCTTTTCTTGTAATTGTTCAGATAATTTCAATTTAGACTCTGCAACTTTAACATTTCCCGTTAACTGCAGATGGAAGTTGCCGAGAAGCTGGCCAAAATGATAAGCACGTTCTTGGTTTATCTCACGCTCATCAAGATCTTTAAGTTCTCGATCGTGAAGCGTAACGACATAATTATCTTCAAAAATTACACTATCAAGATAAACCTCTGGATAGTATACCTGATTTACATGCTGTTCTGCATAAAACATTTCAGGATCCTTAAAAATTTTAACAAACAAGGGGCATTTATAAATTTTGCTATTCCCCACCAAATGCTGATTGCCTGCAACATCATGGATACTCTTCAAATCAGCTTGATAATAATCATTTAAAAAATCGACCAGCAACCTTCTCATCCCCATTCTAAACTAATTATATTGTACTGAACTATTTCTCAAATGGCAAGAACCCCTTGGTGCGGTCAATCTGAATTACTTGTATTGTACACTGTCACAAGTTACCCTAAGACTGATAAACTAATAAAATTCACTTTTTGGGGGCAATTACATGTCTAAAAACAAAGTCAGTAGTTCTTTGATGTGCTTCTCGTTTTTTCCCCTTTTATCTTCACTTTAATTAGCGGAATTGTCTGCACTGCTAAACCAGATATGCGAGATAGAAATTAAGCTCTTGGCTGCATAAAACGGCATACGCACTAACCTCTTCTAATCACGTTTTTGAATTTGTTTAAGTAAACGCTCCTTAAGCAATCGTTGTGTCGCAGTATTGCTGTGCAGTTTTGACACAAGTGCGCGCGCAACTTGATTTTCACCTTCTAAATATGCTTGAAAAATTGCGGCACTGACGTACAACTGTTGGTGTCTTTTCTTTAAGCTGCTTTTTGTAAGCCGCTCGTTAAGTTGGTCAAGTATCTGTTGTGCTGCGTTCTTTTCTCCAAGTTCAATTAAAGCTGCACACTGATATCGGAGAACATACGGCTGTATTCTAGGGGTAAATATTAATGCTTTTGCCAAATGATGACATTCTTGATAAGCCCCCAACGCATATAAAACCGCGATAGCATACTCACTAATTACGGTACTAATCAACGTCATCTTGGTTTGCGGCACCGCAAAATAAAGTTTGATGAATCCCCAGACACTTTGATAGTGTCCTTGATCAATTTTATGTTTTAAGCTTAAAAGTCGGCTGTTCTCACACACTACTAACGCTCCAAAAAATATGATCAGACTACTTATAAGAAACATCCATGAAATTCCAAATTGACTAGAACTATTTGAAATGATAAAGGTTAGAAATAATATCAAAATAAAAAACAAGTAAAGTTCAAAAGAAAACAAACGCAAATTTATACTGTGCTGCAATAGTTGATAGGCGAGCTGATCTTTTGCCAGTTCTCCTTTGAATAAAGGCTGCAGACTTAAGGTCCTAATCTTTGCTTGCAGTTGCTCATTTTTGTGTGTCTTATGATGTACCCAAACTCGGAAAAGCCAAAGCAACAACCCATAAAAAAGCAGTAACGGCAGCACACTCAGATAACTAAGAAGTTCTGCATAACGCAAAGCAGCAATGCTAATCCCAACTTCAGCAGCTAAAAAAGCAAGTGTAGTTAATAGCAGCTGCCTTTCACTCTTTTTCCAAATAACACTGGGAGCAAGCGCAGGTACTTGGGAAACATGCAGTCCTAAGTAAGCCTCCCTAAAATACAATAAGCTGACGGCCCCTCCTGCTACTAAAAGCTGCGTTCCTTGGCGAAAGTCGTGAAAAACAAAATAAAGCTTGGCTGCATTATATAAATAAAATGTTGCACAAATTGCAGTCACAAGCGCAATTAAAACACGCATCTTTTTCAATGAAAGTCTCTCCTTTTTAATCTCGCGCAGGCTGTTCCTTGACAAATTTAAAATTGGTTGCAGTCTCACTTCTTACAAAGAGTCCTTCTTGCAACTGCCCCTTTTTTGCATAATCGCCCGCTTCGCCTTGCCCAACTCTTAAGTACAGCTTTCCTGCTGCATAATACATATTTACTGGAGAATTAAAGGGCGACTCACCCGTAGTTTGCTTAAAACTATTAGGAATGTCATAGCTTACACTAGTAAAGTTCTGCCCACCATCACTTGAATATTGTAACCCATGGAGCTTAGAGGCGTAGTAACACTCCCTAGTATTTTCCCAAAAGACGCAGCTCAAATTACTAAGAACGGTCTCCTTTAATGGGACCGCCGTCCAAGATCTCAAATCGGTGGTTTTGACAGTTTCATAATAGTCTGTCCCTAGGGAACGGTTAACCGCATACGTCACATATAAAGTCCCTCCCACCTGTGAAATAAATGCATTTGCCCGATAACCATTTTCTGGTAATGCTGAAAAATGCCAAGAACCTGTCCGCAAACGAAAAAGGAGTCCCGTTTGTTTATCTTGGTAAGCAATAAATGCTGTAAATTGTGGTGAAATTAAATAACTGCCGCTATTTAGGTCCTCATTGCTAGTTTCAGATGCCGTTCTAAAAACATTCGTATAACCACCTGGAACTTCAATCTTGCTCTTGCCACCATCATACGTGACATACAATTTTTTGTTTTCTGTCAAAAAACGATACTGCGCATTACTATTTTTTTGCGGAGTTTGTATCGGCAAGGATTCTTGCTGCTTATTACTTGACTCCTTTGAAGAAAACATTTTTCTCGCTGCAGGAACACTTTTCGTAAGTTTTCCTTTAACAGAATCGACATGCCACTGCTTGTTGTCAGCAGAAAATTTCCAAAAAGTTGTACTATTAATGGCTTGTCCATGCTGTGCAGTTCCCTTAAAAAATCTCAGTGCCTGCCGGTTTAAACTAGCTGGATAAATTTTTACTTTGACCATGGTAGTATCATTGCCAATATCACTGATCGTTCCTGTGTATCCACGGCCGATGCGATAATTATATGGTACCCGCCACCCTGTCAGTCTTTTATTGTATCTTTGCATAATTTCTTCAGTTGCACTGCTGATATCGAATTGTGTTGCTTTTTGACCACTAATTTTTGGAACTTGATACTGCCGCCAGATCATTTCCTGAAAAAAACCAACTCCACAAAAAATTGCGATAAATCCAATGATTACCAAAAAGACCTTTTTCATCTTTTTTCCTTTCCAGAACTGCCACTTAGTCAACTTCTGCAACTTTCCACCAAATCACTGCAGCTTTTGCTATTTTTCCAAATTAAAGAGGCTGCAACAAAACATCTGCTTTGTCACAACCTGACTGTTAATTTCTTCTTATTAATGTGGAATATATTGAATTCGGGAAAAGATTATCTTTGCCCCCTTCATATCTTACAAAGGCAAGTCACCTACTTGCTAGGAGATATAAGGATCACTTCCTTTCAGTCACTTAAGCAACAGTTTTTCGGAAATGCATTCAATACCTCTCACCCCCCTTAATATCAAGAGATCAATTCCACGCTTTTATTTTAACACAGAAAACTTTCATTTTGCTAGACAATTCTTTTTTTAGCTTGAATTTTTTGAAAATAAGCAGTAACATTATTGCAAACTTTCGCTTAGTTAACAGCCATCACTGTCAACGAGAATTTTAGTAAAAAGTAGTTTAAAATTATGATTTTAAGGTTGGATTAAGGAGCACATTGCAATGGAAGAAGATCTAGGATTCGTCTACGCCTTGGAAAATAAATCTTTTCCTGGGTATATCAAAATTGGACAAACAAAAAATTTAACAAATCGATTAGCACAACTAAATAATACTGGTATTCCAGATGGGAAACCAACACTACTACTATTTGCAGTCCAGCTCAATAACTATAAACACGCCGAACGTTTATTACATAGTGCTTTAGCTGACAAACGCGAAAGCACCTCCAAAGAATTCTTTAAAGCAACCTATAATCAGGTCAAAACAGCTTTCGATCTGCTGACCTTCAACGATGAACACGCAGCCTTAATTCGCCCAGAAGAATATAATTCAAAAATTACCGGTAAAACTTATCAGATAATTACGCGTAAAATCGGTTCACGTCCTAATAGAACTTTTAAATATCTGAGCATTCCTGCGGGTGCAAAGCTTTCATTTAAGGAAGATCCTAAAATTCAGGTCACTGTGCTCGATGGTAAAAACCATGTACTTTGTTATTGTGGTCAAAAACATACTCTTTCACGCGCAGCAATTTGTTGCTATGATTTTTATCACTGCTTATCCGCGGAAAAGCAGGGTCACGATAGAAACGGTTTTGATTGGTTTAAATATAACGATATTCTCGTTTCAGCGATCAAACCCATGGTTAACCAAGAACTTGGGTAATTTATCGCAATACCGTTTAATCTTGGCGGGTTGTGTGCCTAACCTGTTTTAAAAAATTAGTCATAATAGGGGCTGTGATAAAAGTTAACTTTTGTCACAGCCCCTATTTTATTCCGGATAAACGTGTTCCATAAGTCAAAATTCTCCGTCTAACTTCGAATTACTCATAGCAAAATACTCGCTATGTCCGTAGTTTCGAGTTAGCACTCAAATTTTCCCGATTTATGTCGCACACTCCTTCTAGTTATTCTGCATAAACGTGTTCCATAAGTCAAAATTCTCTGTCTAACTTCGAATTACTCATAGCAAAGTACTCGCTATCTTCGTAATTCCGAGTTAGCACTCAAATTTTCCCGACTTATGTCACACTCTCCTTCTAGTTATTCTGCATAAACGTGTTCCATAAGTCAAAATTCTCCGTCTAACTTCGAATTACTCATAGCAAAGTACTCGCTATGTTCGTAATTTCGAGTTAGTACTCAAATTTTCCCGACTTATGTCACACTCTCCTTAAATATCTATTAACGTCGTGTTTGGTTCCACGTAACTGAGAATTTAACCAACCGAACCTTCCATCTGATATTCAATCAGCCTATTCAACTCAACTGCATACTCCATCGGAAGTTCCTTGGTGAAAGGTTCCACGAATCCCATAATAATCATCTCAGTCGCTTTTTCCTCAGAAATTCCGCGACTCATCAAATAATATAACTGCTCCTCTGAAATCTTTGAGACTTTAGCTTCATGCTCCATTGAAACATTTCCATTTTTAATTTCATTGAAAGGAATTGTATCACTTGCACTTTTTTCATCTAAAATAATCGTGTCACATTCAACGTGTGAAAATGAACCATCACTATGCCGTCCAAAACGAACCTTTCCACGATAGTCGACCCGCCCTCCATCTTTACACAAAGATTTAGAAACAATCGAACTTGAAGTATTCTTGGCATTGTGAATCATCCGTGCTCCTGTATCAGAGTCAATATTTTTGCCAGCAAAAGCAATTGATAACATTGTTCCCCGGGCACCTTCGCCATTCAGATAGACACTTGGGTACTTCATTGTGACTTTTGAACCCAAGTTTCCGTCGACCCATTCCATTGTGGCATTTTCCTGCGCACGCGCGCGCTTAGTCTCTAAGCTGTATACATTATCAGACCAATTTTGAATAGTGGTATACCGGCAATACGCATCGCGTAAAACATTCACTTCCACTACGGCAGCATGCAAGCTGTCTTGCGAATAATTAGGTGCGGTACATCCTTCGACATAATTCACGCTGGCACCTTCATCAACAATAATCAGCGTTCTTTCAAATTGTCCACTATTACCAGCATTAATCCGAAAATAACTTTGAATTGGAATCTCAGTCCGTACCCCTTTAGGTACATAGATAAAGGTCCCACCTGACCACACGGCTGAGTTCAGTGCCGCAAATTTATTGTCAGATGGCGGAATCAATTTACCAAAATACTTGCGTACTAAGTCAGGGTATTCCTGCACTGCAGAATCTGTATCCATAAAAACAATTCCCAAATCTTCGAAATCCTTGCGCATATTATGGTAAACAACTTCTGACTCATACTGCGCCGAAGAACCTGCTAAATATTTTCGTTCAGCTTCTGGGACTCCCAACCGATCAAACGTCTTTTTGATGTCGGCTGGAACATCTTCCCAGTTACGCGCAATCCGATCACTATCACGCCTAAAGTAATTAATGTGGTCCAAATCCAATACAGACAAATCTGGTCCAAAATCGGGCAATTCCATTTCTTGGTAACGTTTAAATGCCTTAAGGCGAAAATCCAGCATCCAATCAGGTTCATTTTTTGCTGCCGAAATTTGACGGACTGTCTCTTCGGTTAAACCCTCACCAGTCGTTAAAATGGGGGCAATATTATCTTTAAACCCATACTTATACTCGCCGCCTAAGCCAAGTTGATTTGCATCAGCCATTGCTGGGCCTCCTTCTCTTATCTTGCTTCATTCGCTTAAACTCTACACTGCGTCTCTAATTCTAATCCTGAACTTCTGCTAATATCTGATAAATAGCTTTCCACGCCAGAGTTGCACATTTGATTCGTGCTGGAAATTGCGTAACCCCTTCCAGGATCGCTGCATCGCCTAAAATCTCATCAGCATTTGCAGGATCTTGACCAGTTACCAGTTCTGAAAAAGTCGTGACCATTTTCTCTACTTGTGCCGGTGTCTTATGCAAGACCTCGTCCGTCATCATGCTGGCTGAAGCTTGGCTAATCGTACACCCTGTTCCAGAAAACGCGATTTCACTAATCTTTCCATCGTCAAGACTAACCTCAAGCTGTAAAACATCGCCACAAGTTGGATTACGCAATTCCAATTGCTGCTTGGCATTGGTTAGTTTACCATGATGGTGCGGATGAGCTGCATGATCAAGAATCATCTGCCTGTATAAATTATCCAACCTAGACAGTGCCATTTTTAAAGAACTCCTTCGTTGCCTTAACTGCCTTGACTAACTGTTCAACGTCTTGTTCGGTATTATACAGGTAAAAGCTTGCCCGCGCCATTGCAGCGACTCCAAGATATTTCATCAATGGTTGTGCACAATGATGGCCTGCTCTGACAGCAACTCCCTCCATGTCAAGCGCAGTCGCGACATCATGCGGATGAAGTTGCTCAAGGTTAAATGAGATAATTCCTGTTCGCAGCGCCGGATTCAATGGTCCATAGATTTTTAAGCCCTTGATTTGTTCCAATGCTGGCAATGCTCGTGCGCTTAAAGCCTGTTCATGCGCTTCAATTTGTTCCATTCCAATTTGCGAAAGATAATCAATAGCTGCGCCTAAACCCACAACTCCCGCGATATTTTGCGTACCACCTTCAAACTTCCATGGGATTTCCTTAAAAGTTGTCTCCTGGAGCTGCACCCAATCAATCATTTCGCCGCCAAATTCAAGAGGCGGCATTTCATTGAGATAACGACTCTTCCCCCACAAGATTCCAATTCCTGTAGGTGCAAGCATTTTGTGTCCCGAAAAAGCAAAAAAATCTGCGCCTAAAGACTGTACATCAATTTTCATATGCGGGGTTGACTGTGCCCCATCAACTACCATAATTGCCCCATGACTATGAGCGAGATTTGCAACCTGAGCAATCGGGTTAACGACTCCTAAGACATTAGAGACATGCGTCAACGCAACAATCGCCGTTTTATCAGTAATTTGTTGACGTGCACTTTCCAAATCAAGTCGCCCATCCGCAAGTAATTCGATATACTTCAACTGTGCACCCGTCTTTTGTGCCAATTGCTGCCAAGGAACAAGATTACTATGATGTTCCATGTAAGAAATGACAATCTCATCCCCCTGCTTAAGATGAGACATTCCATAGCTTCGAGCAACCCAGTTTAAACCCTCAGTTGTACCCTTAGTGTAAATAATCTCACGCTCACTAGGAGCATTAATAAAGTTTTTGACTTTAAGCCGCACTTCTTCAAACTTTTCAGTAGCACGTTCCGCCAAAGTATGGACACCACGATGAACATTTGCATTATCATGATAGTAATAATTTGTTAGTGCCGCAATCACAGCGCGCGGCTTTTGCGAAGTGGCAGCGTTGTCTAGGTATACTAACCGTTCATCATTAACTTTTTGTTTCAAGATTGGGAAGTCCTGTTCATAATTATTCATCTTTTTGTCCATCAACAAGCTTCCTTTCTATTGTAACTTTGAGCTGTTCACGAATCAGTTGTGACGGAATTTCTGCTAACACTGGTCCTAAAAAGCCGCGAATCACAAGGCGTTCAGCAATCTTCTTTGGCAAGCCTCTGCTCATCAGATAATAAAGCTGTTCTTGATTAACCCGTCCTACACTGGCGGCATGCCCAGCTGTTACGTCATTATCGTCGATCAACAAGATAGGATTTGCATCCCCTTTAGCCTTAGTGGAAAGCATCAGCACACGGCTTTCCTGCTGTGCATCGGCACCCTTTGCACCTTTTATGATATGTCCAATACCATTAAAAGTCAGTGTGGAGCGTGATAAAATGACACCATGTTGCAGAATATGACCAATCGTATGTTTGCCGCTATTAGTCACCCGTGTGTCAATTCCTTGGACTTGATTGCCCGTTGAGATTGCCACTACTTTGACTTCTGAATGAGACCCGTCTCCGACAAGATCAGAATCAAAATCTCCCACAATATTACCGTCATTCATCATCCCCATCGACCAATCAATCTTGGCATTTGTCCCGAGATGACCTCTGCGATTAAGATAAGTGGTTGTATTGCGTCCTAGACGATCCACGCTTGCAAACTTAACATGACTGTTAGTTCCCGCAATCACTTCCACAATGATATTAGCTGTTGTTTCAGTTTGCCCTAAGGTTGTCAGGTTTTCCAAATATGAAAATTCACTGTTTTCTTCAGCGACAATAATTACATGGTGCACATAATCTTGCTTTTCTGTTGCATCCTGTACAAAATAGGAGGTTAAAGGATCCTTTAAAACCGTATTTTTAGGAATATAAACAAAGAGCCCACTAGTCAAGTAAGCTACATGCTGCGCTGTCAATAAGTCTTCATCAACTTTAATTGCTTTTTTCATGAAGTACTTCTTTACCAATGCGGGATGTTCACGTAAAGCAGTTTGCCAGTCGCAGATAATCACACCTTGCTCTTCAAAGAGGTCCAATCCCTTTGTAGTTACAGTTTCTTGGCCTAATTGAACTACTAAATGAGCAGCATCTTTTAAAGAAAGCTGCTGTAGTAATTCTGGTTTAGAATGGCGTTGCTTAAGTGCCCCTTTTAACTGAATTGGCCACCGTTGATATTTGATTTTCTCGAACGAAGGAAGAGTCAGCTGCGGCAATGCTTCTAATGCTTTGAGTCGCAGGGCAGTGAACCAGTCGGGTTCGCCCACCTTTTGTGCATATTCTTTGATCTCAAGGTAGTCCTTGGTTTCAACTGTCATATTATCTCTCCTCTAAGCTTCTTCATCGACGAGTTTAATATCAAGTCCCAACTCGTCACGTAACCCTGCATAGCCTTCATCTTCCAGTCTCTTAGCAAGTTCAGGGCCGCCTTGCTTAACAATCCTGCCACCCATCATAACATGAACTACATCTGGCACAATGTAGTTCAACAGGCGCTGATAATGTGTAATAATTAATGAACCAAACTCTGGTCCCCGCATTTTATTAACTCCGCGTGAAACAACTTTTAATGCGTCAATATCAAGCCCAGAATCAATCTCATCGAGAATTGCAAACTTGGGTTTAATCATCATCATTTGTAAAATTTCATTGCGCTTCTTCTCGCCACCTGAAAAGCCCTCGTTCAGATAACGTTCAGCCATTTCTTCTGTCATATCAAGTACTGACATTGTTTTGTCAAGCTCTTTAAGAAAAGCTCGAATTGACATTGGATCGTCTTCCGGACGGCGTGCATTAATTGCACCGCGAATAAACTCAGCATTTGTCACTCCCGGAATTTCAGCCGGATACTGCATTGCCAAGAAAAGACCAGCACGTGCTCTTTCGTCAACCGGTTTATCCAAAATATTTACGCCATCAAGTAACACCTCACCTTGTGTAACTTGATATGCAGGATGTCCCATAATTGCTTCAGAAAGCGTTGATTTACCAGTTCCATTTGGACCCATAATTGCGTGGATCTCACCTGTCTTCATTTTTAAGTTGACACCTTTGAGAATATTTTTTCCTTCAATTGAAACATGCAGATCTTTCACTTCAAGCGTTGTCATAGTTGCTTCCTCCAATTTAAAAACTCGCTCTCATTCTAGCCTAACTGTTACTTGATTTCAATTAGCTTCGATCAAGCACATAATTTAGATAACCTTTTGCTGATCCATAAAATACCGTCTTTAGAGCCATTCACGTTGATAAAGATCCTCTTTAAAACCACAAGTGAAATGCTCTCCTTCAATCATTAATGGTCGTTTAATCAGCTTACCATCACTAGCCAAAAGCTTGCTTGCTTCGAGATCACTTAAATCAGCAATCCGATCCTTAAGCTTTAATTCACGATACTTAATGCCACTTGTATTAAAGAAGTACTTGAGTGGATGTTTTTTAGTTGCAATCAACCGCAATAGCTCTGTACTATCTGGTGGAGTTTCGACAATTTCAATTTCGTGATAAGGTACGTTGTTTTGTACTAACCATTTGCGTGCTTTAGCACAGGTACTGCACCTGCGATAACAATAAAATTTTTTCATAGACACACGCTCTCTTTCATTTAATTTTAATAATTCTATTATACAAAAAAAATGAACATGTTACATAGATAATGAGAAGTTTTGCATTGTTTCTGAAAACTTTTGGCTATAAATTAGCTCATCAATAGAGATGCTGCACCAATAATGTTACTTTGCAAAATAGGTACCTTTTAAAACTCTACGTAATTAGTAATCGGCTGCAAATCATTACGAATAGAAGGATTGAGTAGCTAATAAAGGGGCTGTGACAAAAGTTAACTTTTGTCACAGCCCCTCTTTTATTCCGGATAAACGTGTTCTATAAGTCAAAATTCTCCGTCTAACTTCGAATTACTCATCGCAAAGTACTCGCGATGTTCGTAATTTCGAGTTAGCACTCAAATTTTCCCGACTTATGTCACACTCTCTCTTTTATTCCGGATAAACGTGTTCCATAAGTCAAAATTCTCCGTCTAACTTCGAATTACTCATAGCAAAGTACTCGCTATAAGTAATTTCGAGTTAATACTCAAATTTTTTCGACTTATGTCACACTCTCTTTATTTGATACACATCAAATATGATTTTTATTTGGTAACCTACTTTTCCAAACTTTGCATTATTACATCTTGTTACCTAGGTTAGTGAAATTCACGACTGCTGCTGAACATGTAACTCTTATTATGATACCTCATTGACATGACTAAACCAACTCCAACCATATTACCAATCAAAGACGAACCTCCTTGACTGATAAACGGCAACGGAATCCCTGTTAAAGGTAATAATCCAATACTCATCCCCACATTTTCAAAAACATGGAATAAGATCATCATAATAACACCGGTTGAGAGGTAAGCATAAAATTCATTTTTTGTATCAAATGTGACCTGAATCATCTGGAAAATCAACAAGAGATACAAGAAAATCAAAACACATCCTCCAATGAAACCAAAATTTTCTCCAATTACAGAGAAAACCATATCAGATTCGCGCACGGGGACATATACATTTGAGACATCAAAACCTTTCCCAAACAACTTACCAGAACCAATTGCTTTCATACTTTGCCAGAGCTGATAACTGCTATCTGATGTATTAGCTGAAGGATCAAGCCATGCTTCTATTCGTTGAAATTGATAAGTTTTAAAACCAATATTCAGTAAAATACCTCGCCAAAATACTACAAGTGCAATCAACAATGACCCCACTACTCCCACAATTGAAGCGACTGGGATGATAATTTTCCAGGTAATCCCAGATACAAGGATTACTCCACCAAGAATCGCGAAGAAAACAAGCATTGTCCCAAAGTCATTTTGAAGTTTAAGCAAAATTGGAATTGGTACACTCCAAGCGAACATTTTTCCAAGCAAGTGCCAGTCGCTATTAACCGTGTGAACCGGATACTCATTGTTGTGCTGCGCCACAACACGTGCCAGCATCATAATATATGCCGGCTTCATAACCTCAGAAGGTTGGAAAGTTATCCCTGCAAACGAGAACCAGCTTTTAGCACCAGTGTCTGCATAATAACTCCTGCTATACATAAACAGAACAAGTACCAACATAGTAATCCCAATTCCATAAGCAATCGGTGCCAGTTTCCATAACTGTTCAGCATCAAATTGCATGATGATCACCACCGCAACCGTTCCGATCAAGTACCAGACCAATTGCATCGCAAGCATCTTACCAATACTGGTTGTACTGGTATCGTGGTTGGCAGCCACAAAAATTGAGGCCATTCCAATCACAGCTAAAGTCAGTACGGAAAAAATGATTCCATAATCAATCCGTACATCCGCGTTATCTTCTCTCGTCAGCTGTCTTTGTGCCAAAATTGCCCTCCTTAAAAATAAAGCCATGCTTTAAATTGAAAGAGCCGTAACAAAACAAGCATTTTGTCACAGCCCCCCTCAACTGTCTTAATTGCGGTGAAGATGATATTCCCGAATCAGCAAATTAACTGCTTCCTTATGCGATCCAGTTCTAAAAGTTTCTCCGTTTGGAAAGACAGCGATGAATTTTTGCCCATCCTGCTTGACAGAGCCCACACTTACCGTCCCAATTTTTAAATTAGTTTCCGGAGTGCCGTTTACTTCCTTTTCTTCTTCCACAATCTCAATATTTTTCTCTCTTTTAGACACGCTACTCCTCCTAAAGTTTCATCATATTTTATTATTTTTTGGGTTGCGTCTCAGACTGAACTTTTCAGGTACAGGATCGTACCCTCCGCGTACAAAAGGATGACACCTTAAAATACGACTGAACCCCATTAAGAATCCTTTCGCAGCACCATGCTTTTGAATTGCCTGCAACATATAATTAGAACAAGTCGGATAATAGCGACAACTGGGCGGAAAAAAAGGGGAAATTCCCCTTTGATACATCCGAATCAATAAGAGCAGGATTTTTTTCATCATTCTCTCCACCCCTCATTCGCTTTATTTAGCCTTTCTGTTCTTTTTACTGTTTTTTTCAATATGTTCCAGCAAAAAGCCTGTTCCCAACGCAACATCATCAAGAGGAGTATCTGCTACTACGACCGGAACTTTCAGATATTTAGCAAACAAGCTGTCAATGCCATCAAGAAGTGCACCGCCACCAGTCAGGACGATTCCACGATCAATAATATCAGCTGCCAACTCAGGTGGTGTCTGCTCAAGAACTTCTTTGGCAGCTTCAATAACTGAAAGCATTGTGTCATGCAATGCCTTTTCAATCTGGTCTGAAGAAAGTGTGACCGTCCGCGGCAGACCATTTACAATATCTCGTCCACGTACTTCCATTTCCTTTGTGCGATGACCAGGAACAACCGTCCCAATTTCAATCTTAATCTTTTCCGCGGTATGTTCACCAATCTGAAGCCCATGTGATTTGCGCATATAAGTCATAATGTCCATATTCAAACGGTCTCCGGCAGTTCGCAGTGAACGACTGACAACAATATCCCCTAACGAAATAATTGCAATGTCACTAGTCCCACCACCGATATCAATGACCATACTGCCGCGCGGTTGGAAGATGTCAAGTCCGGCTCCGATTGCAGCAACCTTAGGCTCTTCTTCTAGATAGACAGAACCGCCGCCGCCTGACTTTTCAGCGGCTTGTCTAATTGCCTTGCGTTCAATCGAAGTCGTACTTGTAGGACAGCATATCAAAATATTAGGTTTTGACATGATCCCCTTAACATTCAATTTTTTAATAAAGTAGGAAAGCATCTGTTCTGTCATATCAAAGTCTGCAATTACTCCATCTTTTAAGGGACGAATTGCTCGAATGTTGCTGGGGGTCCGTCCGACCATTTTATATGCCTCTGACCCGACAGCTAAAACACGACCAGTCTGGGTATCGATTGCAACTACTGAAGGCTCATTCAAAACGATTCCCTTACCCTTGATATTTATTAAAACATTAGCAGTTCCCAGATCGATCCCAATATCTTTAGCCATAATTATTCTCCTTTAATCAGCCCCATTATGTATCCATCCGGCGGTTGCTCTTACCGTTAACTTACACTCAAAAAACCTATTTAATTATAGCATAAATAGGTAAGCACAAAAATATCCAATCGTATAAATCAGCTTTCTCTAACCAAAAAATAAACTTCTTAGCAAAAAAGAAACAATTTATAAGCGACTTGCTTTTTTCAACTGTTCAGTCGTCACTTCATCTTCACTAACCCGTGTAATTTCAGCACCTAAAGCCGCTAATTTCTGATGGAAATGATAATAACCACGATCCAAATACTTCAAATTAGTGACTTGAGTATACCCTTCTGCCACCAATCCAGCTAAAACTAAGGCTGCAGCTGCGCGTAAATCAGTTGCCGCCACTTCAGCACCATGGAAGTGTGTTGGTCCTTGCAAATAAGCTGAATTACCGTCAATTCTAAATTTGGCATTCATCCGTCTTAATTCATCAAAATGCATGAAACGGTTTTCGAATACGGTTTCAGTAATTAAACTTTCTCCTTGAGCAAGTAACTGTAAAATTGAAATTTGCGGCTGCATGTCAGTCGGAAAGCCAGGATAAGGCATCGTTTTAACATTTGTCGGTTTAATTGCAGTGGTTCCAATCACCCTAATTCCTTGGCTTTCTTCCTGCACGGAGACGCCCATTTCCTCAAGCTTAGAGATTAAAGGACGATTATGCTCTGCAATTGCATTTTCGACCAACACATTACCGCCCGTAACCGCAGCTGCAACCATGAAAGTTCCAGCCTCAATACGATCCTGAACAATTGTATGCGCAACCCCGTGAAGTTCAGCTACCCCTACAACCTTGATGCGCTCAGTTCCTGCTCCGGAAACTTGGGCGCCCATTTTATTTAAAACATTAGCTAAATCCACGATTTCTGGTTCACGCGCAACATTTTCAATAACCGTCGTCCCCTTTGCAAGGGTTGCAGCCATCATAATATTTTCTGTCGCACCCACACTTGGAAAATCAAGGTAAATGTCGGCGCCAACCAAACCAGTTGTTGTCGCCTCAATAAAACCATCATGCTGTTCAACTTGGGCTCCCATAGCCTCAAGTCCCTTAAGATGCAGATCGATTGGACGTGATCCAATCGCACAGCCACCAGGCATCGCAACCTTCGCATGTTTTAAGCGTGCCAAGAGCGGTCCAAAGACCACAATCGAAGCACGCATTTTCGAAACATATTTAAAGGGAGCTTCATATGAAAGCTTCGCAGCAGCATTTAGATCAACTGTCTTTTCTTTTTCATTCATCTCAACTTTGACATTCAAAAAACGTAAAACATTATTCATCATGTACACATCGGACAAGACAGGCACGTTATCCAAATGCACAGTTCCTTCGTCAGTTAATAAACTGGCAGCCATAATCGGCAAAACAGCGTTCTTCGCACCTTCAACCTGAACTGTACCTTCTAACCTGTTTCCTCCATGAACAATTATTTTTTCCAATGTGAATTCCTCCAAATAAGTTTCGCTGAAATTAATTTAAACCACAAAATTTCTCTTACAGAAGATACGATAAGTTCCGCACATTATTGATAAAATCAATAAAAAACGAACTACAAGCGTAGCCGATCGCAACCGAAATCAAAATAATCAAAAAACTAAAATTTCTCTGTCTTTGTGAGGATATGTACCTATCGAGCCTTAAAGATTGCAGGCAAAAGAACGTAAGCAAAATAAATGCAAAGCTACTGATAAGATTTAATAAAGCCATAATTCCTTCGTATTTCATTTTCATACCCTCCAAAATCCATAGCTTAATAATATCATAAAAAAAATATGACGTCTTGTGTCAAGTAACATTTTTGTAATATTTTAATATTTTATTTTGGCGAATTACGCAAACCTTATATTTCAGACCTAAAAAAGAAATTTATTTTTTATGAAAAGTCTACTAAAATAATAAAAAAATTATGCTAAATATCCAATGAAAATAAAATAGAGATTACGTCAAAGCTTTCACTTTAACATAATCTCTATTTAACTTGTGCTGGTCATTAACAGGTTTGGTATGTACCTGTTAACACCTCAATCTTCATAACTTTAGAGCAATCTTGTTGTTTAGTAACTAGTGTTTAGAAATATTCAAGCGATTAAGTGCACGCCGTAATGAAATCTCAGCACGTCGTTGCTTATCGATATTTTGCTCTTGCCGCGCTTTTTCCAAACGTTCCTGTGCACGCTTGCGTGCACGTTCAGCACGCGCAAGATCAATATTTTCTTTACGCTCGGCACTATTAGCTACGACTGTTGCAATGTTATTGGAGAACTCTACAAACCCTCCATTGACAGCAATCTCATCAAATTTGTCCTCAGTTCCGGGAACTTTAACCCGGACTTCATCAATTTCGAGTGAAGCCAATAACGGAATATGTTCTGGCAGAATTCCCAGCTCGCCAACAGTGGTTTTAAAAACCGCCATTGGAGTTTTTTCATCATAAACACTGCCGTCAGGGGTAACCACATTAACTGTCAATAGCTTTTCTTCAGCCATTTCGCGTTACCTCCCTACTTGCTCTTGCTAGTCATCTTTTTAGCTTTTTCAACGACTTCTTCAATCCGTCCGACAGAACGAAAGGCATCTTCAGGAAGATCATCATACTTGCCCTCAAGAATTTCCTTGAAGCCCTTAACCGTCTCTTTGACAGGAACATAAGAACCTGGAACGCCGGTAAACTGCTCAGCAACGTGGAAATTCTGTGATAAGAAGAATTGAATCCGACGTGCACGTGCCACGATTACCTTTTCTTCATCAGATAATTCATCCATCCCTAAAATTGAGATGATATCCTGCAATTCGCGGTAACGTTGTAATACATGCTGTACATCTGTCGCAATTTTATAATGTTCTTCCCCAACAATTTCTGGCGAAAGAGCACTTGAAGTTGAAGCTAAAGGATCAACGGCTGGATAAATTCCTTGCTGTGTCAAACTCCGCTCCAAGTTAGTAGTTGCATCCAAATGCGCAAAGGTTGTAGCTGGAGCAGGATCAGTATAATCATCGGCAGGGACATAAACAGCCTGAATTGAAGTAACTGAACCCTTTTTCGTTGAAGTAATTCTTTCTTGCAATTGACCCATTTCAGTTGCCAACGTCGGCTGATAACCAACGGCTGAAGGAATCCGTCCCAACAAAGCAGAAACTTCAGAACCAGCCTGTGTGAAGCGGAAGATATTGTCAATAAAGAGCAAGACATCTTGTCCTTCAGTATCACGGAAATATTCCGCAATCGTCAAACCAGTCAGCGCAACCCGCATACGTGCACCAGGTGGCTCGTTCATCTGACCAAACACCATCGCAGTCTTTTCCAGAACACCGGATTCTTTCATTTCAAAGTAAAGGTCATTCCCCTCACGAGTTCTTTCTCCAACACCCGTGAAAACAGAAATACCATTATGTTCTTGGGCAATGTTATGGATCAGTTCTTGAATCAAAACTGTCTTACCAACACCGGCACCACCAAACAATCCAATCTTCCCACCTTTAATGTAAGGTGCTAACAAGTCAATAACTTTAATTCCTGTTTCAAGAATTTCAATTTTTGTATTCAATTGATCATACGGAGGAACATCACGGTGAATCGGATTGCGTTTTGCATCTTGACCGAATTCCTCGCCACCATCAATTGTTTGACCTAAGACGTTGAAAACTCTTCCTAATGTTTCCTTGCCGACTGGAACACTGATTGATGAACCAGTATCCTCAACTTTTGCACCACGTTGAACCCCATCTGTGGAATCCATCGCAATCGTCCTCATTACACCATCACCAAGTTCAAGTGTAACTTCGACGACTAAGTTTGAGCCGTCTCCGCGCTCAACATTCAATGCATTATTGATATCAGGCAAAGTTTCACTAAGAGGAAATTGAACGTCAATAACAGGTCCGATAACTTGAACTACTTTACCAGAACTCATCTACTCATTCCTCCCATCATCTTAATCCAGAGCTGCTTGTGCACCAGTAATTTCAGTGATTTCAGTTGTAATTGCACTCTGGCGTGCACGATTATACTGTAATTCCAAGGATGAAATAATATCCTTAGCATTATCAGTCGCTGATTTCATTGCAGTCGAACTAGATGCATGCTCTGCAGTCTTAGCGTCAAGAATCGAGCCATATATTAAGCTCTCAGCATACTGCGGTAAAACAACTTCCAAAATTGCATCTTCAGAAGGTTCCATCTCATATTCAGCCGTAAAGCCGGACGCTGACTCTTCTCCAAGACCTTCGCTCCCGATATTCATTGCTGAAATTGGCAGCATTGGTTCTGCTCTAAACTCAGAAGTCATTGAATTGACAAAATGGTTATAGCAAACATACAATTCGTCATAAATTTCTTCACTGTACATTGTAATGATTCGCTTCACCAACTCATGTGTCTCCCTAAATTTAGGAATATCACTTACACCGCGATATTCGTAGGCAACATTGAAGCCACGCTTTTTGAAGAAATCTGCGCCTGTTCCACCAATTGCAATAATTACAATGTCATCAGTAGAATGGTTACCATTTGTGATCAGGTCCAATGTCTGTTTGATCACATTACTATTGTAACTGCCAACAAGCCCACGATCTGAAGTAACCACAATAATTCCTGTCGTTTTTACAGGACGTTTGACAAGCATTTCCAAACCATTAATCTGATCTCCATCTGCATGGTTTGAAGCTGCTGAACTGCTGGCAACCCCACTATCCAAAAGGTGTGATTTTGCAAGATGAGTAATGACACTGCGGATCTTTTCTGCATATGCCTGATATCCAGTAGCATGTCGCTGGATTTGACTCAGTTTAGCAGTTGACACCATTTGCATGGCACCTGTGATCTGCTCTGTTTTCTTTGTCGAAGAAATACGGCGCTTAACTTCTTGCAAAGAAGCTCCCATTAGCTCTCACCAACCTTCCTATTTAGCTGTAGACTGAAAGCCGGCAGCAAAATCTTTGATAGCAGCATCAAGTTTTTCTGTTTCAGGTAAGTTACCCGTTTTCTTGATTCCATCAAGCAAATCCTTATGATTGCTGTCAAAGAAATCAAATAACTCATTTTGAAAGCGTGTAATATCATCTACTGGAACTGCATCTAAAAAGCCATGTGTTAAAGCATATAAAATCAAAACTTGTTTATCAACAACGAGTGGTTTATGCAGTGGCTGTTTCAAGACTTCAACTGTCCGCCGACCACGAGCAAGTTTAGCTTGGGTTGCTTCATCCAAGTCAGAACCAAATTGAGCAAAAGATTCCAGTTCACGATAAGAAGCAAGATCCAGCCGCAAAGTTCCTGAAACCTTCTTCATCGCTTTAATCTGAGCAGAACCACCAACACGTGAAACAGAAGTTCCGGCATCAATCGCAGGCCGAATTCCAGAATAGAAGTTATTACTATCTAAGAAAATCTGACCATCTGTGATTGAAATCACGTTTGTCGGAATATATGCAGAAACATCCCCAGCTTTGGTTTCAATAAATGGCAATGCAGTCATTGAACCGCCGCCTAATTTATCGCTCAACTTAGCCGCACGTTCCAGCAACCTAGAATGCAGATAGAAAACATCACCAGGATAAGCTTCACGACCAGGCGGACGTCTCAAAATCAAGGACAGCTCACGGTATGCATCGGCTTGTTTTGAAAGATCATCATATACAATTAAAACGTGTTTACCATTATACATGAACTCTTCACCCATGGCAGCTCCCGCATATGGTGCAAGCCATAATAACGGTGCTGGAGAAGAAGGACCCGCTGCAACTACAATTGTATATTCCATCGCGCCAAAACTGCGTAGCGTTTCAACCTGACTTCTAACAGTCGATTCTTTTTGTCCGATCGCAACATAGATACAAATCATGTTTTGATCCTTCTGGTTAATAATTGTGTCAATCGCAATTGAAGTTTTACCTGTTTTACGGTCCCCAATTACTAATTCACGCTGACCACGACCAATTGGAACTAACGCATCAATCGCCTTAATACCAGTTTGAAGTGGTTCATTAACTGATTGGCGTTGCATAACACCTGGTGCCTTTTTTTCAATTGGACGAGTCCGCTCAACTTTTATTTCACCCAGACCATCAATGGCCTGTCCTAAAGGATTAACAACACGGCCAATCATTTGTTCGCCTACTGGAACTTCCATAATACGACCGGTGCGTTTTACACTATCACCTTCACGGATTCCCTTGAAAGAACCTAAAATAACAATACCAACATCATTTGACTCCAAGTTTTGAGCCATACCATAAGTACCATCATCAAATTCTAACAACTCTCCTGCTAAGGCATTATCCAGACCAGTTGCACGAGCGATCCCATCACCGACATATGTAACTGTCCCGACTTCATCAACTCTGAGCTCATCTTGATAGTTTGCTAATTGTTGCTTAATCAGAGCACTGATTTCCTCAGCCTTAATGCTCATAGAAGTTTCACCTCTTTATTAATCATTTCAATAGCATCCTTCTGATACGAGCGATTTTTAGTTTTAGTGAACCATCATAAACATAATCATTTGATCTTAAAATAGCTCCACCAATCACACTAGGATCAACTCGTTCATCAAGAATAATTTTGTTTGCTCCGACAATCTTTGCAAACGCGGATGTTAATCTGTCCTTTTGCTCCTCTGCTAAAGGAATTGCAGTTGTAACTGTTGCACGCACTGTGTTCTCAAAACTGTCATTTAGACGTACATATTCAGTGATAATAACATCCAAATCAGCAATGCGCCCATAGTCAAACAACATTCTCAAAAGATTAGCTGCAAGTTCAGAAGAAGACGCAGCTAATTTTTCGATAACTTCACGCCGCACCCCGGGTTCAATTTGCTTACTGGTAAGAAAAACCATTAACTGTGGTTCTTCCGCCAACGCTTTTTTCATCTCCAGCAACTCAGCAAGCAATTCTTCCCGAACATTTTTTTCTTTTGCAAGAGCAAACAGGGCGTTACCATAACGATGCGCAACCATTGTTTTACTTAACTTCATTTTGCTTCCCCAACCCTTCAATATATGAATCAATCAAGGCTTTTTGGTCATTCATTTGTAAATTCTTAGAAATAACCTTTGAAGCAATTTCAAGTGACAACTCCGCCACATCATTTTTCACACCTTCAAGTGCATCTTGACGCTCGCGTTCAATGTCTTGCTTTGCAGTATCTTTCAAAGCTTGAGCTTCACCATGCGCATCCGCGACAATTGTGGTTTTTTGTTGCTCACCATTTTTGCGTGCACGCTCAATTATTTGAGATGCTTCTGCATGAGAATCTTTCAAAGCTGAAACACGTTGTTCTTCAACTTGTTCCGCATTTTTACGTGCTTCTTCTGCAGAATCAAGATCGTTTGCAATTTTGGTAGCCCGTTTTTCCATCATATCGGTCACGGGACCCCATGCATAATGCTTAATTAAAGCCAGCAATACTACAAAGAGTACCGCATAGAAAAGCATATCGCCCCATTCAACACCTGTAGCAGCACCTAACACAAATGTTAAGCCCATTTAGTGACACCTCCTCTTTTATATTGCTTCGGAAACCGAATTGTCCAAAATAAAAGATCGCCTATTTTGCCAACAACAGGAATGAAATCACGATTGCGATGATTGGAACAGCTTCAACTAAACCAACACCGATGAACATATTTGTCCGCAGTTTACCTTCAAGTTCTGGCTGACGTGCCATCCCCTCAAGCATTTTAGAAATAACAAGACCGTTACCAATAGCTGCACCAATCGCAGCACCAGCAGCTGCAAGGCCTGCACCAATTAAAGCTAATGAACTCATAATAAAATCCTCCTTGTTTACTCTTTTTCAACCTTTTGAGAAATATAAACCATTGTCAATGTAACAAAAACATAGGCTTGGATACTCCCAATGAAAACGGAAAAGCCTTGCCAAATAATTTCAAGTGGAACAGCAGGAATAAATGACGCAATTCCAAATGACTTACCAAACTGATAAATCAGTTTCAGCAAAACTTCACCAGAATAGATATTACCGTATAAACGAAGAGCCAGCGTTAGAAAGTTTGTAAATTCTTCAAGTACGCTTAGCGGAAGTAGAAAGGGAAGCGGGCTCAGATACGTGTTCTTAAAGTAACCTTTGAATCCGAATTTTTTGACACCCAAGAAATGTGCTGTCAACAAAACGATAAAAGCAAGCGTCATTGTTGTCATTGCATTTGCTGTCGGACTTTGAATATATCCAACGTCGTTTACATCTACCTGAAACATCAAACCAAGTTGGTTCGACACAAATATAAATGAAAACAACGTGAAGATTAGAAGCCCAAATTTGCTGCCTTCTTTGCCCGGCATTGTACTCTTAATAATACCGTTTGTAAAATCAATTATCCACTCAATAAAGTTCTGCCTGCCAGAAGGTTTGAGTTGAATTCTTCTTGATAGCCAAAGCATCGTAAAGAAAACAATCATTGCTGCTACTAGCCCCGGTAAATCATTGCTAATATTGAAAGGAATTCCAAAAAATTCTTGAACAGATGCTCCTTCATTCACCAAGTCTCACCTCTTTTCTTCTGACGCATGACCCATCAATTTTGTAAAAAGTGTTGCAAAACCCCCAAAGGACGCGCCTTTGAGTACACAAAAGATCATACCACCAATCTACAAAAAACACAAAATCTTAAAAATTACGATTAAAGCGCTATCTATATTGCCACAAGCGGTTTTTTAAAAAATTAACAAAATAAAAAGAAATTGAAAAGGTACGTATTTTTAAGTGCTTGTGCGCAATTGCGCAAAATTTTTCAAAAGATTTCAAGGATCAGTATTACTTCTTACCGTTAAATTCACCCAGCATGTCCATTAGCAAACTTTTTGATTTTTTGACGCTCGTTGCAGGTATGCTAAGACCGCGTGCTCTAAATTGGTCATCGACTCTTGCCTGATAGTAACCGTTTATCCGCAATAAAATATAGAAGAGAGTGTGACATAAGTCGAGAAAATTTGAGTGCTAACTCGAAACTACGAACATAGCGAGTACTTTGCTATGAGTAATTCGAGGTTAGACGGAGAATTTTGACTTATGGAATACGTTTATCCTCTTTAGTTATAGCCAATAAAAGAGGGGCTATGACAAAATTTAACTTTTGTCACAGCCCCCTCTTAAATTTAGGCGAACGGAGCACCTTTTTGTTTTTCACACTTTTATCTGTTGCTTGCTCATTATTACTACTTCTTATTTAGTACCAAACAAACGGTCACCTGCATCGCCCAAGCCAGGAACGATATAACCATTTTCGTTTAAATGGTCATCCAAAGCGGCTGCAAAAATATCAACATCCGGATGTGCTTGGCGGAATGCTTTGACCCCTTCTGGAGCAGCTACCAAACAGACAAATTTGATAGTCACTGCTCCTCTTTTCTTCAATGCATCAACTGCCATGATTGCGGAACCACCAGTTGCTAACATCGGATCCACGACAAAGATCTCGCGGCTCGATAAACTGTCAGGCATTTTAACAAAATACTCAACTGGTTTTAAAGTCTTTTCATCGCGATACATCCCTACGTGTCCGACTTTAGCCGCCGGAATCAGCTCCAAGATGCCATCCACCATTCCTAAACCAGCCCGCAGAATTGGAACAATTACCACTTTTTTACCGGCTAAATGTTTTTTAGTTGTTTTAGTAATTGGTGTTTCAACCTCGTAGTCTTCCAAAGGCATGTCACGTGACACCTCATAAGCCATCAATTCAGCAATTTCATTGACAACCTCCCTGAATTCACGTGTCCCACAATTCTTATTCCGAATAATCGTCAATTTATGTTGGATCAAGGGATGATCCAATACTTCAAATTTTCCCATTTCGCCACTCCTTTATAGTCCCAATATATTCTAGCGGATAATCTTGCTTTTGGCTAGCTTAATCAGTTGATTCAGTAGTAAAAAATTGATCACCGGCCGATTTCCTAAGTCGATTCATATAAGCTGTCCCTAACCCTTCTTCAGGAAAACCAGCTGCTAAGATCCAATTTACTTTGAAATCACTGTCAAAATAACGGAGTCCCGCAAAAAGCCGACGACTGGCACTTTCAACATCCGGTCCAAGGTTAAAGCCCTGACAATTGGCTGGCAAGTCTGCCTGCAAAATTGTTGCTGGTGCCATCACACCGACTTTTTCAGTTTGCCTACTTGCCCAGCGTAAAGCTTGTTGCCACTGCTCGTTTGCTACTATTAAAACCTGTGCATCTGGAGCATAGTGCTTATACTTCATTCCGGGTGCCTTAGGAACTTCTGTTTGGCCAACATGATGCCGATCAGTCATCACTTCCTGACCAAGAAACGTTGTTAATTCCTCAGCAGTGATTGCACCTGGCCGTAAAATTGCGGGTATCGCAGCTGACATATCAATAATTGTCGATTCAACACCGACCTGGGTTGGTCCATCATCCACAATCCCGGCAATGCTGCCCTCTAGGTCATGGTAGACATGCTGTGCGGTCGTGGGGCTCGGCTTTCCCGATGAATTAGCAGATGGGCCTACCAGCGGCACGCCCGCCGCAGAAATCAGTTTCCGTGTCACTTCGTTTGCCGGCATTCTGAAAGCGGCCGTGGTCAGCCCCCCTGTGACTGCTTTTGAAAGTGATCCTGGTTTGATTTTAAAAATTAAGGTCAACGGTCCTGGCCAATATTTAGCTAATAAGCGCTTGGCTGGTTCACTCAACTCAACAACGTAGTTCTTCATCATTGCAATCGATGACACGGTCACAATCAATGGGTTATCAGTTGGTCGTCCTTTAGCCAGATAAACTCGCTTAACAGCTTGCTCATTAGTTGCATCCGCACCTAGTCCATAAACTGTTTCAGTTGGAAACGCAATTAACTCTCCCTTTCTGAGCTCTGCTGCAGCTTTTGCAACTTCATCCGGTTGATAAATTTTAGTAATCAGCATTACTTTCATCCCTTCTTATGTTAAATTCTACCTTGACCATACGTTCATTTCCCGCAAGGTCTCTTTTGACAGTCACACTAGCTGTTGGGAAGCGTTCATCAAAAATTTTTTTGACAGCCATTCCTTGCTGGAAGCCAATTTCAAGGTATAAACATGTCTCAGCTGATATAAATGGCTTAATCTCTGCAGCTATTCTGTGGTAGAAATGCAAACCATTTTCACTTGCAAACAAGGCTGCATTCGGTTCATGCTCCAACACAGATTTGTCCATAAAGCGCTGCTCATTTACTGCAATATAGGGTGGATTTGAAACAATCACCTGATACTGACCTGTCAAAGGGGCAAAAAGATCTCCCTCTAAAAGCCTGACATGTGCCTTTAGCCTAGCTGCATTTACTTGGGCAACTTGAAGCGCTGCTGGAGAAATATCTGTCAATGTAACCTCCCAAGCAGGTCGCTCCTTTTGCAGTGAAATTCCAATTGCGCCCGTCCCTGTTCCAATATCCGCCACGCGCAACTGCTGAATCTGCGCAGGATAATCTGCTAAAACCCATTCAACTAATTCAGCCGTTTCAGGACGTGGAATCAATGTATTTTCATTAACTTTAAATTCATGTCCAAAGAAAGACGCCTTACCTAACAAATATTGCACAGGCCAACCGTCATTATAACATTTAACCCATTTTTTAAATTGAACAAGCTCTGCAGGGGTTAATTGTTCACTATAATGACAAAGAAGTTCAACAGAAGACCAGCCGCGCAACCCCTTAAGTAGAAGTTCAATTGCACTGCGCTCACCGTCATGTTTCTCTACAAAAGAAAAAGCCCATTTCTGAGCCTCAAAAAAAGTCAAATTACTCATTTTGCAAATTCTCCAACGCTTTAGTCTGGTCATACAGAACCAACGCATCAATCACGTCTTCAAGCTCACCGTTCATAATGCGATCCAACTTATTCAACGTCAATCCAATTCGGTGATCAGTCACCCTGTTTTGAGGATAATTGTAAGTCCTGATCCGTTCTGAGCGATCACCCGTTCCGACCGCTGATTTACGGTTTTGATCATATTCATGCTGCTCTTTTGATGAATAGTAATCATACACACGGGCCTTTAAAATCTTCATTGCTTTTTCACGGTTTTGCTGTTGTGAACGCTGATCCTGCATTGCAACAACAATTCCCGTCGGCAAATGGGTCATCCTAACAGCTGATGAGGTCTTGTTAATATGCTGCCCACCGGCACCAGATGAACGGTACACATCGACTCTAATATCTTTAGGATCAAGTTCAATTTCAACATCTTCTTCTTCCGGCATGACTACCACAGTTGCCGTTGAGGTGTGCACGCGACCAGCCGACTCTGTGACCGGCACTCGCTGTACCCGATGCGCGCCGCTTTCATACTTCAGCTTCGAATAAACGCTTTGTCCATTAATCAGCAATGCAATTTCTTTGAAACCACCAACTTCGGTAACGTTCTTATCCAGCACCTCAATTGTCCAGTTCTGTTTTTCAGCATACTTTGCATACATGTTAAATAAATCAGCCGCAAAGAGACTAGCTTCGTCTCCACCAGCAGCTCCGCGAATTTCCATAATGATATTTTTATCATCGTTAGGATCCTTCGGTAGCAGTAAGATTTTGATCTCATCTTCCAATTTTTCACGTTTATTTTTTGCAATGGTTAATTCATCCTTAACCATTGCAGCCATCTCATCGTCTAGTTTTTCACCAAGCATTTCCTCGTCATCAGAAATAGTTTGATTTACCTTTTTATATTCATTGTACTTCTCAACTGTTTCACGTAAATCTGCCATTTCTTTTGACAGCTTGGTAAAGCGCTGTGTGTCGGAAATTACTTCCGGATCAGACAATAATTCGCCTAATTCTTCATAGCGATCTTCAAGTGTCTGCAGTCTGTCAAATAAATCTTTCATTATAAAGTTTCCTCCATCAAAAACTTTTCTTCTATATATATAGTGCGCAAAACAACTTACATAAACTAACTTTTTAAAGAACCCAGGGGTGGTGTAAGGTAGTGACGCCGACAAACGGGATAGTAAGATTCGTTTCCTCCGATCAGAATCTGTTCCCCACTATAAATTGGTTTACCATTATTGACCCGTAAATTCATAATCGCTTTTTTATTACAGAACCAACAGATCGTCTTCATTTCTTCAATCTTATCCGCATATAACAACAAATACTTTGACCCTTCAAATAATTCATTTCGAAAATCATTTTTAAGCCCAAATGTCATTACTGGAATCCGTAATTCATCTACAATGCGCGCCAATTCCAAAATATGATGTTTTAACAGAAACTGAGCTTCATCAATTAAAACACATGCAATTTTATGATCAATTCTGCTAACTACCTTGTGTAGGTCCGTTTCAGCATAGATGGGCAAAGCCTTGCGTTTCAACCCAATTCTGCTAGTAATCCAACCGACCTGTTCACGGTCATCTACTGCACTAGTCATGATTACAACTGTTTTATGCTGTTCTTCATAATTATGTGCAACTTTTAAAATTTCAATGCTTTTTCCGCTATTCATTGCACCGTATCGGAAAAATAACTGCGCCAAAAAAACCAACCCCAAATTTAGACTTTCCTATTTAGTATATATGATTTTACAGCAAATTTCACTAAGCAAGTTCAATTCACGCTGTTAGTGTCTCAAAAAATGTAATTTAACTAAAATAAAGTCAAATTACCCGTTTCTTTTTATTTTTGTGCTATCATACAGAATGTTATTATTAATTGAAGTCATAATTATGTTACACAATGGAGGAATTATACATGTCGCTCAAAAGCTCAACAGCCATTGCTGCTGGTCGTTTTTCTTACTGGTTCTTACACAATTTCCGACACGGCGGCACCGCCTTACCCGGTAAAATAACCTTAGCACTTGATCCCGATGTGTTGCAAACCTTAGCCCAACATTATGAGGTAGCAATCATTACCGGAACAAATGGTAAGACGCTAACTACGGCTTTGACTGTGAAAGTACTGCGGACAACCTACCAGCACGTTTTAACCAATCCAAGCGGTTCAAACATGAAACAGGGGATCGTAACTGCTTTTTTGACGGCACAAAAAACTAAGTCGGGTAAACAACTTGCTGTGCTTGAAACTGATGAGGCAAATGTAGCACTTGTTACACGCTATGTTCACCCCAAACTTTTTGTACTGACAAATATTTTTCGCGATCAAATGGACCGTTATGGTGAGATTTATACGACCTACAAGAAAATACTTGCAGGGATAAAACTGGCTCCCCAGGCAACTGTAATTGCTAATGGAGATGCCCCTATTTTTAATAGCGTAAAACTTCCTAATCCAATCATCTACTACGGCTTTGATGCGGTAAAAGATAAAGAACAACAGGCTTTGCCCAATACTGACGGTCTTTTATGTCCACAGTGTCAGCACATTTTGCGCTATAAACAGCTAACCTATAGCAACTTAGGCAAATATTATTGCCCTAATTGTGACTTTAAGCGCCCTGAATTGGCCTATGCGGTCACAAAATTAATTGCCCAAACTCCACAAAGTTCCACATTTGAAATTAATGACCAGCCCATGGCGCTCCACATCGGAGGCACATACAATATTTACAATGCACTCGCAGCTTATAGTATCGGGCGCTTTTTCCAAGTATCTCCTGCCAAGATTGCAACAGCGCTCGGCGACAAAGATGAGAAAATCTTTGGCCGCCAAGAAGTCATTAAAGTTGATGATAAGGAAGTTACCTTAATTCTCGTTAAGAACCCTGTTGGTCTTGACCAAGTCTTAGAGATGATTAAAACTGATCCACAGGAATTTTCTTTAGCTGTGCTATTGAATGCCAACTATGCAGATGGCATTGATACCAGTTGGATCTGGGACGGTCGTTTTGAAAATCTGCCCTTTGCACGCATTCCCGCCGTACTTGCAGGTGGGGAACGCTACCGTGATATTGCATTTAGGCTTCAGGTAGCCGGTGTTCCAGCAAATACGTTCACTAAACGTGAAAACTTGGAAGCAGTCCTCACAGCTGTCAAACAAATGCCGACTCGACGCGTCTATATTCTGGCAACCTATACAGCTGTACTGCAACTGCGTAAACTGCTTGCCAGTCAAGGCTACATTAAGGAGGGGATGGCTTAATGAAATATACACTGAATGTAGCACACCTGTATGGGGATTTGTTAAACACATATGGTGATATCGGTAATCTTTTAGTTCTTGAATACTATGCCAAAAAGATGGATGTCACCCTTAACACTGAAATTGTCAGTATTGGTCAACCATTCGATCCGCAAAAATTTGATCTTGCCTTCTTCGGTGGCGGTCAAGATTATGAACAGATGATCGTTTCACGTGATATCCAAGAAAAAAAAGCAGCCTTAAGTACTTTTATTGAAACAGACGGACCGGTACTCGCCATTTGCGGTGGTTATCAGCTGCTTGGAAAATATTATATTGGTGCACAAGGTGAACGGATTAATGGAATTGGTGCTTTGCCCCACTACACTGAAAGTCAAGATAATCATCGTTTTATTGGTGACATTGTGATTAAAAACAAAGAAACTGGACAAAAGTATCACGGTTTTGAAAATCACAACGGAATTACCTTCCTTGGTCAAAACGAACGTCCGCTGGGTGATGTGCTCAGTGGTCATGGCAATAACGGCAAAGACAAAACAGAAGGTGCTATCTATAAAAACGTCTTTTGCTCATACTTCCATGGCCCAATCCTTGCGCGTAATGGGGAACTCGCTAAACGACTGCTTTTATTGGCCCTTAAACGCAAGTATCCAACGACTGATTTTTCACAACAAGAACACTTACAAATTAAGCCTACCTACTAATTTATCAACTTGCTAATATTAAGTGGTGATCTTAATACCACTTAAAAAATTACGAGGCAAGTGCTCTTTCAAAAGGTTCTTGCTGAGGTACATTAAGTTACTGTATAAAGGGGCTGTGACAAAAGCTAAATTTTGTCACAGCCCCTCTTTTATTCCATATAAACGTGTTCCATAAGTCAAAATTCTCCGTCTAACTTCGAATTACTCATAGCAAAGTGCTCGCTATGTTCATAATTTCGAGTTAGCACTCAAATTTTCCCGACTTATGTCACGCTCTCTTTTTTACATTAACGTGTTTTTTCAGCAACCACTTGTTGGCTAACCTCGTATTACGCGTAACCAATCCCGCGTTACAGCGTAATCCTTTGCTTAGACCACCGTGGTTAACCGCTGCAATTCAACACTTCTGCTTTAACGTGTTCTTCCAGCAACCATTCAAGCGTTAAAAACTGCGCATTATCTTCTCCGCAAAATCTGCTCAATATAACTCAAAACACCCTGCTCCTCATTAGAAACCGTTTGACAAGGTGCAGTTTGTTTAACCACAGGCGCAGCATTCGCCATGGCAACTCCTTCACCAACCGCAGACAACATCTCCAAGTCATTCCCTCCATCACCAAAAGCACACATCTCAGCAAGCGAGATTCCCCACTGCTTGCCCAAGTGCTGCAATCCTGCTGCCTTATTCATTCCTGGTTGGATAATATCAATCCCACCATGACCACTGGAAGTCGGTTCTGCAATTCCGTGCAAACGTTCACGTAATTGTTCCACAAGCTGCTCAGTTTCCGCCGGAGGACAGTTTAGCGAAAATTTCATAATTTGATCGCTAACTGACTCGAAATTGTCTACAGCTACTAACCGCGGATAATATTGGTGTGAAAGCTTAACAAAAGTTGGCGCTGCACTTGTCAGGTAGTACGCACTTCTCATTCCACTCAGCAGTACCTGAATATCCTCAATTCCAGTCAAACGCGCAAGTATTTCATTTTTACTATAATTTGAAAAACTGGTTGCTTGAAAAACTTCCGCTTGATTTCTGATATAAGCACCATTTTCTGCAATGCAGACCAATTCTGGGTGGTCAGCAAAAAAAGAGTGTAACTGATAATATTGATTTCCGCTTGCAATTACAAACTTAATATTCTGTAAATTCAATTGTGCATAAAGATTTTCAAAGCGTTGCCGATCGTAATCCATCATTTTATTTAAGAAGGTTCCATCCATATCAGTTGCAATCAATTTAACTTTCGCCAAAATTCTCAACTCCTCCAATTACTGTATTCTCCCAATTTTTGTACTTAACCACAAGTAATTTTTTGGTAAGGCTTACACTTTAATAATTTAAAAATACACAAACTAGCCTAAGTTACGCTTTTTCTCCGGGCTCTGAAGCAATAATTTCAAGGGTTCCACTTAATTGCCACTCTTTTACAGCAAACGGCAAAATTAAATGCTGCCCCTTATGTAACGGGTATTTTTCCCCTGCCAGCTGCAACTCGCCAATTCCTGAAAGTACAGATATTAGTGTATATGGCGCTGTGGTTCGTTTAAAGGTTGCTGCTCCTTGCGTAAGTTTCCAACGATAAACACTAAAAAAGTCAGTTTTAATGAAGGTCGTGACTTGTGCATCTTCATTTTGAGTTGTAGTAATTTTTAATTTAGGATCACTATGCGGGACATTAGTAACTGCAATTGATTGCTGAAGATGGAGCGCCCGCTTTTTACCCGTCTTTTTATCAACGCGATCAAAGTCGTAAACACGATAGGTCGTATCACTACTTTGTTGTGTTTCAAGAACCATTACACCCTTGCCGATCGCATGAATTGTACCACTTGGGACATATAAAAAATCACCAGGTTTAACAGGAATTCGCCGTAAAAGGTGATCCCATTGACCCTTAGTAATCATTTCTGCAAGCTGCGCCCGTGTTTTGGCATGATGCCCATAGATCATTTCCGCATCCGCAGCGGCCGCAATTACATACCAACATTCTGTTTTACCAAGCTCGTGTTCATGTTCCATAGCATATTGATCATCAGGATGCACTTGAACAGAAAGAGCTGTTCGTGCATCAAGAATTTTTGTTAAAAGTGGGAAAACATCGCCTGGGGCATTGCCAAATAACTCACGGTGCTCATCCCAGAGTTCATTTAATTTTTTTCCTTGATAAACTCCATTTTCAACCGTTACCGGCCCGTGCGGATGTGCCGAAATTGCCCAGCATTCACCCGTATGCTTACTTGGAATCTGATATCCGAATTCTGTTTGAAGCCGGTCACCACCCCAAATTTTTTCCTGAAAAACAGGCTTTAAAAAAAGCGGTTCCATTAACATTGAAATTACTCCCTTCATGTCTCAATCATTTACATTTGATATTATAAGCCCTTTTCACTTAAATATGCAGCGACAATCTCATCTCGCTTCCGCAAAAACTCGTCATTAGGTGTGTGCGGATGCACTCGGTTTGTTAAAACAATCAGTGCATTTTGCCCTTTTTTATCAAGTAACATAAAAGTCCCGGTATATCCAGTGTGGTAAAGGCACGCATTTCCTTGGGGATCATAGCGCAAGTCCCACCCAAAGGACCTCCCTAAAGTATGGGTCGGAGTCTGATCAAAAAAAAGCTGATCAATCAGTTTTGCAGAAACTAACGGATGCGGCTGTTCCTTAGCTAGCATCCACTGTGAAAATTTAACTAAATCATGGAGCGTTGTGAAAAGTCCCGCCGAAGCACACTGCTGCCCTAAAATAAATGCCTTAGGATCATGTACCACCCCACAGATGAGTCCCCTCCCAGGTTTAATCTCAGTCGGAACACATTCTGTTGCCTGCGGCTGAAAGGTACTTTCATTCAACCCCAAAGGCTGCAGCACCTTTTCGGTGATTACTTTTTGAACAGGCTGCTGATACAAATGCTCAATGATGAGACCCAAAAAAATTAAGCCAATATCTGTATATACTACTTTTTTACCAAACCATTCTCCAATCTGAAGATGATAAAAGGCCTCCAGCAATTGCGGGGCGCTCAGCTCATTGCGTCTGGGAATGTATCCAGTAATAGCAGCAGTATGTGTCAATAAATGACGCAGCGTAACACGGGTATCAAAAAAGCGCGGTAAATATTTTTGAACCGGATCATCCCAATTAATCTGTTGCGCCTGCACTAATTGCAAAAGTACCGTGGTGGTCCCAACCACTTTAGTCAATGAAGCCACATCATATTTTAAACCTGCAGTGAGCGGTTTAACGACTGGTTCGATTTCCTTATTTCCAAAAACTTCTGCTTGCAGTTGCCCCTGATGTAGCATTGCATAAGAGACACCAGGCACAATCCCGCTAGCAGCAAGTTGGTGTAAAAGTGCAGTTGTTTTCTGATTAAACAATTTTTTCACTTCATTCGTTTTTATTCTATTTCAATAATTTTAAACTTTCCGTTTTCATAATCCACTCTGCTAAGATGCGTATTTTGCAACAGGAGAAATGGAAGATTGCCACTAAGGTTTTCGATAAAAACTGACAAGATAAGTGCGTGTGACACAATTAAAATATTGCCGCCTTGAGCTTCATATTTTTTCCCCAGTTGCATTAATGTTCTAGTAATCCGCTGATTTAATTCTTGTGCATTTTCAACTTTGAAACCATGATTGGCACTTTTAAAAAGATCAACAACGCGTGAAACTCGCTTTGGTCCCCGCACAATTGAAAAGATTTGGCCAGGTTTAACTTTACTTAAAACTGCCGGAATCATTCGCCGATTTTTCATTTCTTCATAAGAACCAAAGCTCAATTCTCTAAGACCTGGATCACAGTGAATCGCAGGCCGCGGTCCTTGATTCTCCGCAATGATGATCTCAGCAGTTGCCTGAGTTCTTTTTAAGTCACTGGCATAGACTGCTCGAAATTCAACTTGATTCAACCGCTTTCCTAACTTATAAGCTCTTGCAGCCCCCTTTTTAGTCAACGGAGAATCTGTAATTCCTTGAAGCCTGTGCATTCTATTTAATCTTGTTTGACCATGCCGAACCAAATAAAAATGAACTACCACTGTGATCACCTCCCATCTCCAACTAAAAAAATTTCAAGATCTTACAGGAACAGTTCAATTATACCAAAATTACTGCTACAATTGAGCTAAACATTAAAGGAATGATAATTGTGGCAAGCAACTCTGATTCTATTTTCCATCTGTTGTCATTTTTAAAACGACACCCTGATAAATTTCGAATCTTAAAAACCGGCTACAACAATGTGGTCAGACTAAGTGTCAGCGCAGATGCTCCTGTCGCAGATGCAGATCTTTATTTCCCACAAGATCGTTTAATGGTCAATCGCTTAAGCGACGATTTTGTAGCGCAACATGGCGCATTGCTCGACTTTTACATGCAAAAAATGCAGCTGCCTAAAAAGGGCTTCCTTGAAACTTGGGTAACAACTGCCTACCTGTCACAAAAAGATCGCTATTTTATTGAACTTTCTTTTGAATAAAAAATAACAGCCGGTAACAACTGGTAAAACCAGACACCACAGGCTGTTTTATTATTCAATTTTTTTGCCAATGAAACCTTTAGTACTACAGTCTGTTCAATCAACTATGTTGCACTACGCGGTAAACAACCACCAAATTCAATAGAATTAACAATGAAGTTACCAAGAAGACACTTTGATAATCAAAGAGGCTTGAGACTAACGATCCCAGCAGTGGACCTACAACCCCGCCAGTTGCTTGAAACGATTGATTATAGCTAAAAACCCTGCCAAAAGCTTCAGCCGGTACATCAATTGTCAAAATAGTTTGAACTGCCGGTAACAAGGCCGCGCTTGAAAGTCCAAGAATAAAACGCAAGCCGCCCAATTGCCAAGGAGTGGTTACAAAGAACATTGGCACAAAAACTAAAATTGTAATCAATAAGCCAAAGATTAGGACTTTCTCTGGTTTGCTACGATCCATCAGATGTCCCACTTTAGATGCAACTAAGAGCGTGCCAAAACCTGGCATTGCAGCAACCACCCCACTTATTAGCGAAACATTTCCCTGATTATGCATCAGTTCGCGGACAAACAAACTAATAATTGGGGCGATCGACATCAGTGAAGATTGTACCAGTAAAGTCGTTAGAAACATCGTAATAATCAAGCGTCGATTTGCTAGCCCCTTAAAAATCACCGCCATCGATTTCATCTTCTTAGCCGGAATTGGTTTAAAGTGTTCCTTGGTATACAGGAAAGTCAACCCAAAAACCACGGCCATCAAGATTCCTGTGATAAAGAAAGTCCCACGATAGCCAACAAAGCCAGCAATTAGCCCTCCAAAAAGAGGTCCTAACAGTGTCCCTGAAACATTTGCTGTCATCAAATTACCCATGACCTGTCCACTTTTTTCGTGAGTTGTCTCAGCCGCCATCAACGCTGTAGCGTTATTAATGTAACCAGAAAATGCCCCTTGCAAGAGCCGCAGTAAAATGACCATCCACACACTATGGGCAGTTCCAATTAGAAAAATAGTACATGCCATAACACCTGATGCACGCAAACACATCAATTTTCTTCCTTTTCTGTCAGCTAAACTCCCCCAAAAAGGCGAAACAATTGCCTGTGAAAGATACGTAATTGAAAAAGCTACACCTGAATATAAGTTCAACTGCCAATTGTTAAAATGTCCTAAAGTATCCAAGTAAAGTGAAATGAAGGGCATCGTCATTGAATAACCCAAGGCTGTAATAAAGCAGCCAAACCAGAGCGTTAGGAAACTGCGCCGCCAAACATTTGGTTCCTGATTTCCCTCTTTATACATTCAACTGAAACTCCCTCCAAAAGAAAAATAAACAATTATTATTGTACCATTAATTTGGTAATTAGCCTATTTAAAGTTTTTAGAAAAAATTTCAAATTTGCATAGCAATGTTAAAAATTCCGCATTCGCCAAAAAATCAAACAAACAAAAAGGGTCACCAAAAGCATTCGCTAATTGCAACCCTTATTATGAGAAATATTGTAATGGCAAGCACCTACAATCAGGGAGAATGTAAGTGGTACTTGCTATATTTATTAAAATAACAGATGAGTGGTCTAAACACAATCCAAGCAATTCAAAAAAATTAATTCAAAAGAATTTTGCTTATTCGACTTTTTCATCGAAAAAAGGATCCCCTTTCAACTGTTAAGTCTTAAGTTCCAACAACCCTGCCATTTCAAAAATTCTGAATATTTACAATTTTTTTAACGCCTGTGCAACTTTAAAGTTGTGCACCATTCGTAGCAATGACCTGTTTAAACCAGTAAAATGAATCTTTTTTAATTCTCTTTAATGTCCCTTTGCCATCATCATCTTGATCTACATAGATAAAGCCATACCGTTTAGACATCTCAGAAGTAGAGAAACTAATCAAATCAATTGGTCCCCACATCGTGTAGCCCATTAGTTCGACGCCATCTTTAATTGCTTCCTTCATTTGAATAATATGCTTACGCAGGTAATCAATCCGATAATCATCATGCACCTTGCCAGCTTCCAGCTGATCAAGTGCACCTAAGCCATTTTCAACGATAAAGAGTGGTTTGCGGTAACGATCCCACATCTCATTAAGCGTGATGCGTAACCCAACTGGATCAATCTGCCACCCCCAATCAGATTCTTCTAGATAAGGATTCCGCCCACCAGTTGCCATGTTTCCATTAACTTCTTCTCCTTGCTGCGCACTTGTAACTGTCGTCATATAATAACTGAAACTCACAAAATCAACCGGATTTTCCGCAAGCACCGTTTCGTCTTGTTGTTCCATTTGAAGTTCAATTCCATGCTCAGCAAAGTAACGATTCATAAATTCAGGATATTCTCCACGCGCCTGCACATCAGTAAAGAACAGATTTTTTTGATCTTCAAGCTGCGCCGCCCGGACATCTTCAGGACGACAGCTAGCTGGATATGTTTGCATACGCGCGAGCATACAGCCCATCTTTGCCTTTGGATCAATTTCATGCAATTGTTTGGTTGCCAGTGCACTGGCAACCAGCTGATGATGCAGTGCTTGGTACCTGACCGTTTCTTTTTCTACAGCACTTAAATTAGTTTCGACAACTCCTGTTTCATGAAATCCCCATGTACCAGTGTTAATTTCATTAAAAGTTAACCAGTACCGCACACGCCCACGATACCTTTCAAAAACTACCCGGGTATATTTTTCAAACGCTGTAATTGTTTTACGGCTCAACCAGCCATTTTGTTTTTGTGTTAATGCCAATGGTAGTTCGTAATGTGAAAGTGTAATTAAAGGTTCAATCTGATATTTTTCAAGCTCATCCAAAACGCGGTCATAAAATGCTAAACCTTTTTCGTTGGGATCTGCGTCATCACCGTTTGGAAAAATTCGCGCCCAAGCAATCGAGAAACGAAAAACCTTAAATCCCATTTCTGCAAAAAGGCGAATATCTTCTTGATAGTGATGGTAAAAGTCAATCCCACGCCGCTTAGGATAATTAGTAGTTGTCTGATCCTGAATTGCTTCTTTAATGGATTCCTCGTCAACTAAATTCATTGACATCTTTTTTCGATCTTCTGCTTTCCGAACAACTTCAGCTGTCGTTAGACCTTTGCCATCAATATTCCAAGCTCCTTCAATTTGATTTGCGGCAGTTGCGCCGCCCCATAGAAAGTTATCTGGAAATTGCTGTGGAAATTGTTTTTTATACATTACACTCCAACTCCTTATCTTTAATTATGTGCCAACTGCAACTTCAGTAACCAATTATTATCCTGCGCCAAAGTCTCTGCAGTTGTCGCAACTGTATATTGTTTACTATTGGTAATAATTAACATCACAGTGTTATCATATCCAGCTTCCGCGATTTTGTCAGGTGCAAAAGTTACTAATTCGTCACCGGGATTAACATGCTGATCCTTTTTGACCTTTGTTTCAAAGTACTTACCATTTAATTTAACAGTATCAATCCCAATGTGAATCAAAATCTCTGCTCCTTGATCAGAAATCAATCCAATTGCATGACCCGTAGGATAGACAGCACTAACGGTCCCAGCAACTGGTGAAGTTACATGACCATCATCTGGTTTAATCGCAATTCCTTTTCCCATTGCTTCTGAAGCAAAAACTTCATCTGCAACACTTGTTAAGGGTAAAATTGTTCCTGCAACAGGCGCTATGAGTTGTTCGCTTTCTTTCGAATTTGTTTCAGCCTGCTGTGACACTCCCCTCAATCCGAAAAAGTAAGTCAAAAGTGCCCCCAAAAGAAATGCAACCCCAATTCCGATGACAACTCCGCTGAATCCTTTGCCAATATACGTTGGTAAAGCTAATAAACTTGGTAATGTAAAGGAACTGGCCTTGGCTTGAAAGCCACCAATAATTGCACCACCTACGCCACCGGCAATTACTGCACAGATAAATGGACGTTTTAATTTAAGCGTCAATCCATAAATAATTGGTTCTGTAATTCCAAAAATTCCGGTGACAACACCCGAGCCAGCTAATGCCTTTTGCTTTTGATCTTTAGTTTTCAAGAAAATTCCTAAAGCAGCACCGGCCTGTGACAAGACTGCTGCGGACAAGATCGGCAGTAACGGATCGTAACCCATTTTGGCAATATTATTCATCATCACTGGGACAAAGGTCCAATGCACGCCGAAAATTACAAAGACCTGCCAAAAGGCACCCATCAGTGCACCCGCCAAAGGAGGAGCAAAATTGTAAATTGCTGAAATTGCGGTTGCCAAAACATTGCCAATCGATGAACCTAAGGGCCCCACCACCAGCATCGTGAGCGGTACCATAATTGCTAATGAAAAAAGCGGTGTAAAAATGTTTCGAACTGCTTCTGGAAAAATTCGGTCAAGCACCGGTTCAATGTAAGATAATACCCAAACCGCCAACAAAATTGGAATAACTGACGAAGTATATGTTGTTGGAATTACTGGAATTCCTAGAAACGCGATTGTTTGTGATTTGCTGGCAATTGTCACAAGCGTCGGATAGACCAATGCTGAGGCAAGTGCAACCGCCACAAATTGATTAACCTTCAATCTTTTGGCTGCTGTAAAAGCTAAGAAGATAGGTAAGAAATTAAAGAGGCCATCTCCAGCAGCATATAAGATTTCATAGGTGCCACTAGTTGTATTCAACCATTTTAGTGCTACAAATAATGCTAGTAGTCCTTTTAAAATCCCAGCTCCTGCCAATGCACCTAAGAATGGTGTAAAAGTTCCAGAGATAAAACCGATAAAGCGATTGACAATATTTTTATCAGTTTCCTTAACTTCTTTTTGCCGGTCTTCGTTCTCCAACCCCGCTAAACGCGCTAAAGCTTCAAAAACATTGGCAACTGCATTGCCAATCACTACCTGATATTGACCTGCTGATTTAACAACGGTAATTACACCCGTTAACTCCTCAAGTGCAGCTGTATCAGCTTGGTGCTCATCTTTTAATTTAAAACGCAACCGAGTCGCACAATGCCATGCTGTATTAATATTTTCTTTGCCGCCAACGTCTTTTAAGATCGCCGCTGCTAGTTTTTCATAGTCCATTTTATTCACCCCTAATTTTAAATAAAAACCCGGATCAAGCTCAAGCAAGGACAAAGCAGTCCTTGGTTCAGCTTGACCCGGGTTTTGCCTAATTCAATAGTTACAATCCCACTGTTATTCAGCTTGTTGATTAAGTTCATCTATGATTCTTTGGATATGCATCGTTAAATAAATCTGTTCGTTTAAAGACAATTCAATTTTCATTTTAGTTTTAATAAAAAGTGCTACCTTTTTAGTGCATTCATATGACGTCGGATATTTGCGGACTAAATGTTCCAATAAAAACCGATCACCCTCTTCAATTGTTTTCACTCGATGTTGCAACATCCGCTCGGTCAAAAAACGTAAGTGAACCAGGAAACGACGATAACTAATTGATTCAAGCTTAAATGTGATTTTTAGTTGATACTGCACAATCTGCAGGATATCCCCGATCAACGCCGTCATTTTAGCGGTCCCATTACTTTCAGGATGTTCCCAACTGTTCTCAACGAACTTCATTGCAATGAAACCTGCTTCATCTGACGGTAAATCCACCGCAAATTGCTCATTTATTAGTTCAAGTGCTTTTTCACCGGTCTGATATTCTGCCGGATAATAATTTTTAATCTCCCACAAAATTTCATTACGGATTTTTTGCTTATTTTGATAACGTGTTACAGCAAAACTGATATGATCCATCAATGAGATCAGCAGATAATCATTAAACTTTGTATTTAATTCATCTGAGGCCATCTGCACAATTTTAGCGGCAAGTTCCAAATAGGCTGGAGAAACATCACTAAGCAAGTCATGGAATAATGAAAACCATTTATCATCTGTAGGTGCAAAAACTTGTTCAATTTTACTTTGATCGACCTCCATTCCACGCTTTTTCTGAAAACCGATTCCACGTCCTAACAAAACGACTTCCTGCTTTTTTTCTGCAGCTAAAAGAACGTTATTGTTAAAAATCTGCTTAATCTTCATCTCTTCGTCTCCAGTATTTTAATAAAATAAAAAACCTGCACACCCTTCTTTCGGATAACCGCTTAATTGGCCATGCCGAAAACCGTGTGTCAGGTTTTGCCCACTTTAATGTTAGCGGTAACAATCCTTCAACAAAAGTAATCATACACCCTGATTATTGTTTTTGCAAGTGCTTTTTTGAAAGCCCTTCAATTAAGATAACACTTGGCGTTCGATTATGCTGGAATTTAAAAACCAATAAGCATGATAATCACCCGTTAATTTAGAATACGGAAACGGTTTTCTCCCCATTTGCACAAGCTGTTCATTCAAATATTGCCGCAAAATCCAGGGATCTTCAATTGCAACATTTTCAAGTTTTAAGATTTCAGCAACTCTCTGGGGGGTTGTTCCTAATTGTATCGCAACTTCAGCCAAAGACTTTCCTAGTAACCTGAAATTACTCTGCAATTCGTTAATTGTTCTTTCACGTTCTTTTTTATTTAACGACATTTCACGCACACCTTTCCACTTCGATTGCAGTTATGATACTCTTTTAACTAACTTAAGGCAATTAATCAGAATTAACTGCAAGCCTGTCTCACCTGTACCCAAAAATAAGAGGTTCCAACAAAATCGTAATTTTGTCAAAACCTCTCAATTATTCTTCATTTACGCCTTAAAAACTGCCAAGCGCTTCATCAATCATCAAGATCACGCTCAATATCTAACCCGTAGATCTTGCTAACAGGTGTATCTTTTGCAAGCGGATGTACCACTAAAACTGCAATGGCACCTTTTTCACTTACATATCCAGCAAAAAGGGCAACTTCTTCCACCTGATAGGCTAAGCCGTCAGAGTTATAGATATATTGACCTGCAACAGGCATGCTTTCAAAGCTGACCTTGTTCATGCGGTAGTATCCCTCATCACGACTATGCATTACCAGTAAAACTTTGAACATTGCTGACCACCTCTTAAAAATTGAAAGTCACAAACCGTAGTCGCTCCCTAAAAGAGATGCTCTGCACCACACAGTCTAATTAGACATTGATAACCTTCTCCAAAAATGACTTTGTCCGTTCATTTTGTGGATTATCAAAGATCGCATCCGGACTGCCTTCTTCCATGACTTTTCCATCAGCCATAAAGACAACTCGATCAGCAACTTCTTTAGCAAAGCCCATTTCATGTGTGACAACCACCATTGTCATTCCATCTTTTGCAAGATCTTTCATGACAGCAAGAACATCCCCGACCATCTCAGGATCTAGTGCGGACGTCGGTTCATCAAATAACATTATATCAGGTTTCATCGCAAGTGCACGTGCAATGGCTACACGCTGTTTTTGACCACCTGAAAGTGATTGTGGCATGGCTTCGTACTTATCTTCAAGCCCAACTGTCTGTAATAACTTTTTGGCTAAGGCGCGCGCTTCTTCTTTGTTATCTTTGCCTAACTCCGTGGGTGCTAGTTCAATGTTTTCACCAACCGTCAGGTTATTGAAAAGATTAAAGTGCTGAAAAACCATGCCGATATTTTGACGAGCCTTATCAATATCTGTACTCTTGTCACTGATATCATTGCCATCAATCACAACTTTACCTGAGGTTGGTTCTTCAAGTCTGTTTAAACAACGTAGCAATGTACTTTTACCAGAACCAGATGGTCCGATTAGAACAACCACTTCATTGTTTGCAACTTTGAAATCAATTCCCTTTAGAACATGGTTGTCACCAAAACTTTTATTTAAATCCGAGACATCAACTTTTAATGGTTTCATTAGTCTTTGACCCTCCGTTCAACCCATTTGGACAATAATGTTAAGACAGTGATAATCACCAAATAGATCACCGCAATAATTGTCCAGATTTTAAAGCCCTCTAAGTTACGGGCAATGATAATCTTCCCAGTCTGAGTAAGTTCAAGAATTCCAATTATTGACAGAATGGAAGTATCTTTTAAGGTAATGATAAACTGATTAATAAATGAAGGTACCATAATCTTCAAACCTTGTGGCAAAATAACCCTGCGCATAGCTTTTCCAAATGGAAGGCCCAAGCTACGTGCTGCCTCCATCTGTCCAACATCTACGGCCTCGATTCCACCCTTAACAAAAGCAGCTGTATACGCCCCTTCATTCAAAGTAAGGGTAATAATTCCTGCGACAAACGCTGGAATTTTCGAGCCAGTCAAACTTGGAATCCCATTATAAATAAATAATGCAAGCACAAGCAACGGTAACCCACGGAAAATATAAATTATGGTGGTGGAAGCACCTTGCGCAAATTTGCTAGGAAGTACCCCCAAAAGACCAATCAGCACACCGAAGATTGTTGCACAAATAATTGAAACAACCGTCAATTCAATGGTTTCCCAGACACCGCTCAACAGAGCATCTTTATTTTGCTTAAGTAGACCAAAGAAGGTGTGGCTTTCTGCTTCACTTTTCTGATTAGAAGCTTTCTTTGAACTAGTCGCGGCAGCTCCAGTATACTTTTCAATAATCTGTGCGTACTTGCCGTTCTTCTTAAGCTTTTGCAACCCACTATTGAACTTGGCTAACAATTCCTGATTCTTGCCCTTTTGAACTGCAAATCCATATTTGCCCGTGTTCGTAGGTTTAGTAACAATCTTCAAGCCAAGACCAGTTTTAACTCCATAGTTCAAAACAGCACTGTCATCAAAACAAGCTGCTGAATTACCATTTTTGACATCGTTATAAACATTATCTGAGTCGTCAAAAGTCACGACCTTAAACCCGTAGCGATCTTTAATCGAATTGGCGTAATCAGCACCTGAGGTTCCGGTTTTAACTGCAACCCGTTTACCTTTTAATGCACTCAAATTCTGAATGCTGCTCTTGGGAGCAACTGCCATGACAATCCCTGATTCATAGTATGGCGTTGAAAAATCAAATTTTTGCCGCCGTTCATCTGTAATCGTCATCCCAGCAATCACACCATCAATTTGTCCTGAACTTAGTGACTGCACTGCGGCATTAAACCCAATTGGCTTAATGTCAACATTGAATCCCTCTTGTTTTGCAATTGCGCGAATCAATTCCATATCGATTCCGACATACTTGTTATTTGAGTTCGCATACACAAAAGGTGGGAAAGTCACGTCGGTCCCGATCGTATATGTTTTTTCAGCAGCCTGGACTGTCGACTGTGAAAACATAATTCCAGCGATTGTAAAACTGAAAATACAGCTGAATAAAACAAAAATCTTTTTCATCTAACCTACTCCTATTTCTCATAATAGTTATAAGTATATCATAAAATTATCAGAGAAAGAGCAAGGACTTTGATGATAGCGGTTTATACTAACCAACACTTTGTCTTTCAAAGCTAAAAGCTTGCCAAACTTTTATAAGCAAAAACTTCAATGGAACTTTTCCTTCCATTTAATCTTTTATCCATTATTTGATCACAACTTTTGTACCAACTTTTAAGTTTTCGTACATCCACTTTGCGTCCGGAACTGATAGACGCACACATCCATGAGAAGCAGCATGTTTCCCGAGCTTTTCAGCCTCGCTTACAATATAGTTGCCGCTTTGATCAGTGGGAACACTGTGGAAAAGATAGATCCCATGATCTTTCCAAGAAACCCAGTAATGTGCTCCTTCACCCGAAGCAGCATTATAGAAAAAGTCACCCTTTTCTTCTTGGACTGCATAAGTTCCAAGCGGAGTGCTATTGTCATCCGTCGCGGTTTTCTCCCCACTCCCGGTAGAAGCATACATCGTGTAGATAACTTTAGCACCATCTTTTAAATAAACCCGTTGATTTTTGGTAGAAACTTCAATCCAAAAATTCTGTACTTTACTTAAATCTGGATAAGCAACTGTTTCGGAAGATTTTCTCCAATCAATCGGGGTTCGCATTACTGATTTTTTTTGGGTCTTTTGTTTTTGAGCTTTTTGCTTTCCATTTGTTTTTACCGCCGTCTGCTTAGTAGAACTATCAGTTTTCTTTTGTGCTGTGGATTGCCCTGACAGTTTCCAACCGACCAATCCCAAAACAATTATCACTAGCACAACCAACGCAATGTTTCTTCTCATTTCCAATGTTCCTCCCAAAATAATCTGATTAGCTGTTTACTCAGATTCCAGCAAAATCAGTAATTCCAAAATGCTGCGTCTTCAACTGCTCGACATTAAAAAAATGTCAGCAAAAAAACTCCAACAACTGCATGAATAATTTTCATTATAACAAATTCAGCACGCCTCGCCCCACTTTGAACCAGATTCTTTACAATTCTATTCTAATATTAGGCGCTAACTTACAAAAAATAACCAAATTTCGGAGATATTAATGAAATTTGAACTTTTTGCCGTTCATTTCCTGATCCGCCTTAATTTTTAACCATTTTTCTTTGATTTTATGTGTAATTGCTTGCATAATAGCAGTGGTGTTAAAATAACGATTTCAAAACAAAAACTTGAATTTAATTTTTTGCTATCTTAATGTCAGAAATGAGGTCCTTAATTTATGAAACAGATCAATGAAAAAATTCCTAATTTATCGTCAAAACTAAGATCCGATATTGTTGAAACCCCGGAAATTATTCGCCGCGTCTCTGGTATCAACCTTTTCGGTAAAAGAATCAAGAGCATTGTCTATACAACTGATGTAGCAGTGATTGCAAACTGCAATGCAGATGCCGTCTTAGTCGTATATCCTTGGACACCTAACACCCGAATCTTAGACGCAGTTTCAACAGTCTCGAATATTCCAATCTTAGCTGGAATCGGTGGTGGCCTAACGAAGGGACTCCGTTCTGCCGTTGTCGGCTTTTTTGCTGAAGAAAGCGGTGCTCAGGCAGTGGTGCTGAACGCTCCCACAACCATTGAAACAATTCAGAGCGTGGTAAAAGTTGTCGATGTTCCGATCATCTATACAGTTGTCAATCAAAGTGTAGATCTTAAAGAACGCATCGAAGCGGGCGTAAAAGCCTTCAATGTCGCTGGTGGTAAAGAAACACCTGCATTGGTTGCATGGGTTCGTCAAGAACTCAGTAAAAATGGGCTCGATCCTAACTTCCCCATCATCGCTTCGGGAGGAAAAGGTGATGCACAGATTATGAAAACAATTGAAGCTGGAGCGAACGCAATTTCTTTCACAGCATATGGAGTGACCGAAGCCACATTTCAAAAAAAGATGGAGCAATATCGTCGCGAAAATTAATTATTTTTAAGAGATACTCCAAAAATAAACTAGCGAGTGTGACATAAGTCGGGAAAATTTGAGTGCTAACTCGAAATTACGAACATAGCGAGTACTTTGCTATGAGTAATTCGAAGTTAGACGGAGAATTTTGACTTATGGAACACGTTTATCCAGAATAAAAGCGAGAGTGTGACATAAGTCGGGAAAATTTGAGTACTAACTCGAAATTACGAACATAGCGAGTACTTTGCTATGAGTAATTCGAAGTTAGACGGAGAACTTTGACTTATGGAACACGTTTATCCGGAATAAAAGCGAGGCTGTGACAAAGGTTAAATTTTGTCACAGCCCCACTTTTATTTTGACATTTAAATTATCTTTAGTTATGCAAATTGGGGTCTGCTAACGTCTATTCTGCTTGATTTTTAGTACCAAAAAAGCTGTTTCCGTATTCTTACCACCCTCTAGAAAGGTAAGCTCTCAGAAACAGCTAAAAACAATGTTTAAACAGTGCCTTTTGTCCCACTTGGGGACAACTGCATTGTACTTTAGATTGCCAAAATAAGCAATCAATTCAGACAAATAATTAAGATGTCTTTGCAACTGGTTAAAATCTACCCTTAAAGCTTCAGATCATCACTCACCAAACGATCATATAATTCACGCATCACAAAGATGATTGTCGCAGTTAAAAAGACCGAGAAGGTTACGTCTGAAAAGAAATGAGCACCGATTAACACGCGGGACAAAGCGAGTAAAATTGCATATACGATCCCTGTAATCCAGAGGCGTTTGCGCAGTTTAGTTTGGACAGCGAACCATGAAAATACAATACACAAGGTTCCCGCCATCGAGTGCCCTGAAGGAAATGACTTATGACCGTTTACACCATTAGGATGGAACCATGGGGTAAAGTCTTTTTGTGACGCATTGAGTTCATAGGGACGAACTCGGCCCCAGTAGTCCTTAAGTGCCAAATTTACCTCAAGGGCAAACCAAACAGTCAAAGAAGCAAACACTGCAACTATCAAGTAACGTGTTAGTTGATCATTATCCTGCTTGCCCATCCAGTATTGGACTAATAACGTAATGATCACATAAACTACAATCCATAAAATAAGGGCAGCGCCTGCAGAAAGTTTTACTGTAGCTGCATCACTGTTTGCTAATCCCATCGGTTTGCCAGCATGAATATTCTTTAACGCTGATAATGCATAACTTGAAATTTCATTTAAGTACTGCTTGAGTTGCCAAGCTGAAAGTGCAAAGCCACCGATAAATAAGGTACCTGCAAATAATTTTTCCTCACTGTGCCGCAGAGCATATGCCATGGCAATTTCTCCACATAAAACAAAAATCAAATAAACTGGAAACTCACCGAATGTTTGAAAAACAGTTCCAACAGTACTGTTATAGTTAATTACGGTGTTACTAATCGCTAAATCACCAAATGAGGCGATCGCCAATAAAACTACGCAGATCAGTGCGGCAGTTCCAAATAATTTTTTCTTAGTACTTTCTTCCAATTCTCTCATCTCCCTTAGCTTTAGTTTACCTGTTGATTGTAAAGAAACTGTCATGACTCTATGTTAATTGCGTAAATTAATTAACTTTAAACACTTTCTATTAAAAAAATCGTTTACAGTATGTGTACCTTTTGTCTTTTTAAATTATTTTAGTACCGGCTTCTTCATCAATTTGCTGACTGCGTTTTTGACACTTTTCACAAAGAGTTATGTTAAGGTTTACTAAAGGAGAGTGATTCTATGCAATCTAAAAGAAAACAGTTTTTATCTTTATTACTCACAGTTTTGGTTGTCGAAGCGATTGGCAGCCTGTCAGCCTTATTTGCAGGTAACATTAAACAAACTTATCTCAGCCTAAAATTACCTCTTTTTTCACCCCCAGCCTCGCTTTTTGGCATCGTCTGGCCTTTACTTTACTTATTAATTGGAGTTTCAGGCTACTTATTTTTTTCGCAAAAAAAGCCCCGGCGCAAACAAGTCGTTCTAAGTACGCTTTTTGGGCTTCAACTCTTGGTCAATTTTAGTTGGAGCATTGTTTTCTTTGCTGGTGGCCATTACTGGTGGGGATTCTTATTAATTGTGATCTTAGACCTGCTTGTCTTGTGTTATCTTCTTGAGGTTTATCCTATCCATAAAGGTGCCAGCATACTTTTTTACCCCTATTTTGCATGGCTCTTGTTTGCAACCTACTTAACACTGGGAGTCGCGATTCTTAACTAGCTTCGCATTCAACTTAACAGGCTAGCAACAAAATTAATTACCGCTGCAATTAAAATAGTATTGAACAAAAAGGAAATTAAAGCTTGTCCTAAAGCAGTTTTTCGAAAAGCAGTGGTCGAAAAATTCGTATCAGAAACCTGATAAGTCATTCCGATCGTGAACGCTAGATACGCGAAGTCCCAGAAGTTTGGCAGCTGATCATTGTTAAAGCTTACTCCGCCTTCTCCTTCACCATTATGATCCTTATAATATAGTTCCGCATAATGTACTGTATATAAGATGTGAATCAAACTCCATGAGGAAAAAACACTGAAAATGCAAAAAGCAATCTCAAATGGACTCCCTTTGCTGCCAGTCAACAAAAGTGCGACGACTACAAGGCTGACTACACTAGCAATGATTATTAAAAAATCCAACACAGGATAACGAACACGTTCATTTTGTGTTATTTTCCGCGTTTGTGCCCCCCCATGTGAAAAATAAGCAAAACTGATTAGACTGATCAAAGACAAAGCGGCAGCATCCCATCCCACCAATAATGCCATTTCCCAGTTCACTACTAATTCAGCACACGCTCCAACTAAAATACCGAAAAGATATGAGAAGATAAAACGATTCTTTTTTTGCCGCACCATTTTACGCTTGCTCATTTTTCTCATTGCAAAACTTCCCTTCTCCACACAACTAAGTTTCTCACTCTTTATTTTTGGGGTTATGTGTTACTTGTTTTTCCAGCAACTCTAGTAAATTATCGATTTTACGTGATTGCTGCTCTAATTTTTTCTCAACTCTTTTTAATCTACGTTCGGCCACAATATTAGTATGGTAATCATTTTCTGCATCAAGATGGTCGCGTGCCGCTTGCCTATTTTGACTCATCATAATAATTGGTGCTTGCAAAGCTGCTACGCAACTTAAAAAAAGATTTAACAAAATAAAGGGGTATGGGTCAAAGCGTACTCCGAAAAGATGTACTACATTGAGGGCCATCCAAATAAATAACACAATACAAAATGAAATAATGAAACTCCAGGATCCACCAAAACGTGCGACGGCATCTGCAACACGATCGCCCCAAGATTCTTTTTCTGTAAAAGTATTATTTACATTTTTAATCTGATAATCCTCATTTTTTTCATCAATCTTATTCATTGCTTATTTCTCCCATCTTTAGATTTTCCACATAACATATTATAATTTTTGCAGTATAGTTTTAGTTTTTCTGCAAATAAAGTCTGCGCAAATCTGCAAGATCCGCAGCAGACAACTGCATTGCCTTGACTAAATATTCTTGGATGCTGCCGTAATTTTTTATGATCACCTGACGAGCAGCATCCAGTGATGCACCTTGAACATTGAATGAGGAGTTCAGGTCATTAATAAACGCCGCTAAGTTATCATTTTGTAGTTTTTTGCGCAACTCATGCTGGTCGCTTGTTTCATAAACAAGGTTTGTTAACAGATAATCTCTTTTAATAAGTGTATAGTCCACTCCCAAAGCCGAAAGTACCAAAAAACCCGCCACTCCAGTCCGATCTTTCCCAGCAGCACAGTGGAAAAGAACTGACTTGTCTGGCTGTTCATTTTGCAGCAAGGTTGCAAACAACATCCGAAAGGCTAATTGAGCATGCTTGTTCATGACCATCATTTCATAAGGATGCAAAAAATCCTCTTTTTGATCGGTTTCGTGCCCCTCTATCGGCAAATCAGAATGTTCACCATCCCCCAACGGATATACAGGATAAGAAAGATAGCTGGTACTTTTAGGAATCTGATCAGGTGCCATTTCGTGTTCAAAAGGCGAACGCAGATCAATGTCATAAGCCAGCCCATAGCGAGCCAATTGCCAAGTTGCCCTGATTGTTAAGCGGCTCATGTCTCCTGAACGCAGTAACTTTTTCCAACGAATGACTTGTCCATCTTTTGTCGGATACCCGCCCAGCTCGCGCAGATTAATACTCCCGGGAACACTCAAAATCCGTTCCTTTTTCATTTTTATTCACCTCACAGTTTCAAATTAAGCTTATACTTACTCCCTAATTTTAAAGCTTCATCCGCGTAAAACAAAACTTATTACTCGCTGAAAATGTGATTCTCTAAGCACATTTCGGCTGTAAGCTAACAAAAAGCCCCAATTAGAGAAACTGATAAAATCAGTTATCTAACTGGAGCAAATTTAAAAGATTATGCTAAATGTAAATAGTTGACCTATGTCTTACAAAATTTCTGCACAATTATTTATTATTAACGATCTTTAAAGTAGAAAATGTCCGTTGCAAGTTGATAATATCCCATGGCAGGAATTCAGCAATCGTTAAACCAACAATTTCACTGGCTTCTTGAATCGCTTTAAGGTATTCAGCCGCTTGCTTTAGCGTCATTTTGCCATGCGCAGAAGGATACTCGGTTGCATGTGGTTCAGAGAAATATTGTAGTCGGAAGTCATCTGGACTCAAAACATCTAAATCAAAGTGAACAAGAACTTTCTCGAATCCATGCTGTTTGATCCAATCCTGAACTTCAGTTGTTGAAAGAAAGCCTTTGTCTTGAATCTTGTACTTGAGACCGATCTTTTCAAGTGCAGCTGGTTCGTCTTCTGTTAAAGGTTGTAAACCAAGCATCAATACAGAATCCGGATTAAATTTATTATGAACTTCTTTAGCAAGTTCTGGATCGCCATGTCCTAGCAAATTGCCAAGCACCATTGCATGCTCATTGTCATAAAAAGTTGGCTCTGAAACATCTGGATGAGTATCAATCCAAATAATCCCTAGCTTATCACCATACTTCTGATGAAGATAATCAAATGGAACTTGTGAAACAAAACAATTCCCACCGATAGTTACAATTTTAGCAGGGTCTTCTTGCTCTAAAGTACTCCAAATATTGCGAACTTCGGCGATCAAATCCTCTTGTCCGTGAATCCCGTTTTGGAGTTTGTTAACTTGTCCTTGCGGATTAGTTAGTGGCAGCGTGACTTCTTTAATATCATCTGACAAAGGTGCAAGCATAGACATCAATTGCGCCCCGCGATAATACTCAGGGCGATCGCCGGCACGCCAATCTGGAATAACTAGTTTTAATGTATTTTGCATAAAAAAACTCCTTTCTTTAATTCCCATTAAACCACATTCTGTGAAAAACTTTGAAAGCTCAAAAATCATCGTTCAAGTTATCGAATCAATAATTTTTAATATAAAATGAAAAATTCACTAATAAAATAATTTTTTTAATGACCCGAAAGAAATTGGTAAAGTTCTTCCAACCGTTTCTTAAGACTTTCCACCTGTTCTTCGGAAAAATGCTGTAACACACCTTCCCACCAAGCATCCATAATCCATTTGATTTTTTGGGCTTTTGCTTCACCAGCAGTCGTCACCGCAATGCTTTTTCCTCTGCTTGAGTTTGGACTTGCTGCTTTAACCAAATCTCCCCGTGCCTCTAAATATTGAAGATCTCTGGTAATCATTCCCGGATCCAAAAACATCCCCTGCGCTACTTCTTTTTGCAGTAACCCGGGATGTTCCGAGATAAAGAGCAGTAAATTGCCCTCCGTTACGTTAACATTGAGTTCTTTCAACTGAATTTTTAATTCAGCATTTAATTTGCGCGTAATGCTCCCCAAATATTTATTTAACAAATGTAAATTTTCCAAAAATAATTCTTCCTCTCATTTAAAATTGACTTGTCAAGTCAATTTTAAACTTATAAAAAAATTTGTAAAGGAAAAATGCGGCGCTTTTAATCTGCGCTTTAAAAAATATTTTTTTGAGCGTCATTTAATGCGCTAATCAATTCAAGATCAAGTCCATGCTTTAATGAATAATTCAAGAAAACCATCCCAGTCGCCACGTATAAGTCGGCCAAATACTCTAACGGGAAATCTTGTAATTTGAACCGTTGCGGATTGCGTTTCACTTGATAGATAAATTCGTCTCTTAACATTGACTTAAATAATTCGTTCAAATCTGATCTTGAGGTATGAATCTGTAACAGCTTTAGTATATATTCTGCTTGATTAGCAAAAAAACGCGTAATTTCTACTAATGACTGCGTAATGTCAAATCTTTCTAGCCGCTGAGTAATGAATTTTTTCAAAATTGCTGCATAATGCTGATTAATCGCCGTGAGTAATGCATATTTATCAACATAATGCCGATAAAATGTCGGACGACTGATCCTGGCAATTTGACAGATTTGACTCACTGTAATCGCTGAAAACTTTTCCTGATCCAATAAGGAAAAAAATGCCTCCCAAATAGACTCGTCAGTTTTGGTCAGCTCGAAAACGCTCATCTTGAAACCCCATTTCAAATTATTATGTGACACATTCCCAATTATTGTTACAAACGTTACACTCAGTTAGCAACTGATACTCGCAATTACTGTGAAAAACAATAACATAAAAAGTAACAAAAGGAGGTAGATCACCATGTACAAAAAATATCTTACTAACGAACAATTCAATTTTCAAATTAATCGTTTCTTGGAACCTTACTACACAGATGACAATGTGCAACAAACGATCAAAGAAAACGCAGAAAAGCTAGTTAATGAAGAAAGCTGGTATCGTGTTTGGAATCAGCTTGGCCTTAAAACCGAAAAAAAAGGTCGTAACGATCTTGCTGCTGCATACTATCAATTAGCTGATTTCTTTTTAGCTGAAGAAGACATTCGAAAAGAACAGACCTATGCAGCTTTTCAGAGAACATTTTACACCAGCATTGCACAGGTACAAATTAAATTTGAAACTGTTCCCTATGCCGGCATGCTGTTGCCAATCGCGCGCTTTAGTCATCCAGGAGCTACTAAAACGCTGATTTTCCATGGTGGTTTTGACTCGTATCTAGAAGAGATCATCAGACTGACACTCACTTCAGGCTTACTCCAGTTAAAAGACTATAACATTATTCTATTTGAAGGTCCCGGTCAAGGTAGAGTTTTAAAAGACGGATTCCCAATGACGCATGCGTGGGAAAAACCGATCAAAGCAATTCTAGACTACTATCAGATAGATGCTGCTGTCTTATTAGGAATGTCTCTAGGTGGATATTTGGCTGTTAGAGCAGCCGCTTTTGAACCGCGCATCAAAAAAGTAATTGCCTTTGACGTCTACTATAGCATGCTCGACTCATTTACGATGAAATTATCTCCCCAGGCGCGCACCGCACTTACAAAAATTGCAAATCCAGCGATTGCAAGTAAAATTGATGCAGCTTTAACTGAAGCAGCTAAATCTAATATTGACCTTGCTTTTAAAATTCGTAAGGGAAACGAAGTGATGCAGACGCACAACGCTTCTGAGTTAATTAAAGCAGCTCAGCAATACACGCTCAAAGGCTGTGAAAAAAAAGTCACCCAAGATGTGCTGCTGCTAGCAGGCAATCAAGATCTGTATGTCCCTACATCCACAATTGCTTTAGTCGCTAAAAAATTAGTTAATGCAAAATCAGTCACACAATTTTTATTTACCGAAAAAAGTGGAGGAGAACGCCACTGCCAAGTTGGAAACAAACAAATTGCCTTTGAAAAAATCATTTCTTTTCTGGAAAAATAGTATTAGCCATGGTTTGTGAGTATTTAGTCGCATTAGAACATGATTTCAACTGCTAAATTTCCATACTGAAACCTTAGTTAATCAATTTTTTAGAAATTTTTGTTAATTTCCTTACAAATTATAAAAAGGAGCGTATTTAGAATGACTAACCGACTAACAAATAAAGTTGCTATCATCACCGGAAGTGCCTCGGGAATCGGCGAAGGAATTGCTCGTTGTTATATCAGAGAAGGTGCTAAAGTCGTGCTTACCGCTAACCATAATATCGTAGGTGGAACCGCATTAGTAAAAGAGTTTGGCACTGAGAACGCTCTTTTTGTCCAACAAGATGTCGCAAGCGAGTCGGATTGGGAGAAAGTTATCGCTGCTACCCTCACCAAATTTGGCAAATTAAGTATTCTTGTAAATAATGCAGGCATCACCGGTCAACTAGTTCCAATTGAAGATGAAACGTTGGAAGACTGGCAAAGAGTCCTTGCAGTTAATCTAACTGGTAATTTTCTTGGTGTGCGTGCTGCCATCCATGCAATGCAAAAAAGCAATCAAGCACAAGGCTCAATTGTAAACATCTCCTCTGATGCTAGTCTGGTTGGCTTTCCTTTTGCTCCTGCTTATTCACCAAGCAAAGGTGGAACCCGTTTATTGACGCACTCTGCTGCTCTTTCGCTTGCACATCGTGGCATCAATATTCGCGTTAATTCTGTTCACCCTGGTTGGATTGATACCCCAATGGTACCGCAGGATATCTACGCACAAATTATCCCCGAAATTCCGCTGAAACGTTTGGGAAAACCACAAGACGTCGGTGAACTTTGTGTCTACCTCGGAAGTGACGAATCAAGTTATGCAACTGGTGCAGAGTTTGTTGTCGATGGCGGAATACGTGCTTAAATGTTCGCTAAGTTGACTTTTAAACATTTTTGATCCGACTGTAGAAGTTCAACTTGTAATTTATTCACAATGATGCTACCATACTTTTATGAATATCAAACTATCAGACAATGATTTTCGGCGTGCGGAAATTTTCAAATGTTTATCTGACCCGAATCGACTTCAACTAATTCGTTTGCTTTATAAAAACAAAAAGGAGATGAGCTGCACTGAACTAGGAGAGCATCTTAATTTAACGCTTTCCACTGTCTCTTATCATTTCAAAGCACTCCGATTAGCCGGGCTGACAAACACAATTAAAGATGGCCGCACTAAGTATGTTTCACTTAGATACGAAACATTTGCAAAATTCTTACCGGGATTTTTAGAAACCCTTCTGATTGACTAGCAGAAGGGTTTGTTTTTACAGAATACTTTCATAATCATAAAAGTATAAAAATAAAAGAACTTGAAGGGACTCTTTTTATGCAAAAACAAAGCACTTCATATCCAATTATCTTTTTTTTAGTAATGTTCGTCGTTGGAACAGATACATTTTTAATCTCGCCACTCTTACCAACACTCATCAAATTCTACGGGATTTCAACTGCCACTTCCGGGTTGCTGGTAAGTGCTTATGCTTTAGGATATACATTGAGTGCTTTAGTTGCTGGGCCAATTTCTGACAGTCATGATCGCCGCAAAATATTATTAACGGGATTATTATGTTTTGCTGGCGCCACCTTTTTTTGCGGCTTGGCAAATACCTTTTGGATAATGATGCTAGCCCGACTGCTTGCAGGCATCAGTGCTGCTTTTATTGGTCCGCAGGTTTGGGGTTCAATTCCATTAATAGTTCCTCAGGAAAAAATTGTTGCTGCGATGGGGCTGGCAGCCGCTGGTTTAGCAGTTTCACAGATTATCGGAATTCCTCTTGGAAGCTATTTGGCCATTGTCTCTTGGCGTTTTCCTTTTTTCTTCATTGCTTTTCTTGCACTTTTACTTTTGGGCCTTTGTCATGTCAGCTTACCTAGCCTTAATCAAGCTAACGCAACACCCCAACTAAAATTCACCGCTGTCTATCAGGAACTCTGGTACAATCAACAGGCACGATTATCTCTACTAGCCTATTTCATCTTTCAACTTGGAAACTTTTGCTCACTTTCTTTCATTGGAACTTGGTTCAACAAAAGTTTTCAACTGAGTGTTGGTCAAATAGGAACTGCAATGATTTTAATTGGGTGTGGTAATCTTATTGGTACCCTTTTAAACAGTAAGCTGGTAGTTTTTGGGGAGTGAAGAGAACTTTCTTTGGCGGGCTCATAGTCTACATTTTGCTCTACACATTGGTTGCAACTTCTAAAACGCTATTTGTTGCCCAAATTCTATTGACTTTAATCTTTGTGGTCGGTGGAATCATTTTCCCTTTGTTCATGACTAACTTGCAAGCAACTATCACAACAGCTCGCAGTACCATTTCTTCAGTTTCAAATGCAGCAATGTTTTTAGGTGAAGCACTTGGAGGCTTTGCTGGTGGAATTTTGATTGCAAATTTCCCTGGCTTTTGGGGTATTGGAATTTTTACAGCTCTGTTAGCCTCCATCTCTTACTTATTATATGCGCTCACCCTGCATTTTTGGTAAACCACTATTCAGTGATCATTCACATTGCAGCTTCTGCTTTCATTGTTCTGGTCAACACCCGTTTTTTTTAAATTGGTTGTTCAGCCAAGTTGACATGCCTGCCAAAGAACCTAATAATTGAATTAAATTAATTCAATTCCAGATCACATAAAATAATTGGAGGAATCATAATCATGCCAAAAGCATTGCTAATCATTGACTACACCAACGACTTTGTTGCTACTAATGGAGCTTTGACGGTTGGTCCACCTGCACAAGAGCTTGCTCCTGCGATCGTCGACTTAGCCGCCCAATTCAAGCGTGCCGGTGACTTTGTTTTCTTACCGACCGATGTTCATACTCCTGCTGACCCTTATCATCCTGAAACTAAGCTTTTTCCGGCACACAATGTGCGTGGGAGCTGGGGACGAGAGCTGTATGGTCCCCTTGCCCAATGGTATGCCGCTAATAAGGGACAGCAAAATGTTATTTTTTTTGATAAAACCCGCTATTCAAGTTTTGCAGGTACCCCGTTAGATCTCTGGCTGCGCGAGCGTCAGGTGACTGAAGTCCATCTTGTAGGTGTTTGCACCGATATTTGCTTATTGCATACAGCAGTTGATGCTTATAACTTGAACTATCCACTGGTTATCCACCAAAAGGCTGTTGCCACTTTCAAACCTGGAGGACAAGCATGGGCGCTTGATCATTTTAAAACAGTCTTAAATGCTAAGATTGTTTAACAAAAGACTTGCAGCATGCTTAGTCCTTGGGTAATTCATACTTAAATGAAAAAAGATTGCTCATTGGAACATGTTAATTGGATACTAAAAAAGCAAAGGGACTGTGACAAAAATTAAATTTTGTCACAGCCCCTCTTTTATTCGGATAAACGTGTTCCATAAGTCAAAATTCTCCGTCTAACTTCGAATTACTCATAGCAAAGTACTCGCTATGTTCGTAATTTCGAGTTAGCACTCAAATTTTCCCGACTTATGTCACACTCTCTCTTTTATTCCACATAATAACCGCTAACAAACACGTACAGGTTTTGCTTAAATCAAATTAAAAGCAGTTTGCTTATAGCCGTACCTCATATGATTGTGCGACCCGATCAGCAGCCATGCGACCCTCATGGATCCCCCAGATAACTAAACTTGGACCACGCCGCGCATCCCCTGCAACTAAGACTTGATCATCATTAGTCGTATAATCATCATTCACCTCTGTGATCTCAAAGGCTGATAAGACTGATTGTTGCGCTCCAGTAAAGCCCATTGCTAAAAGCACCAAATCAACCGGTTGCTCAGCTTCAGTTCCTGCAACTGGTTTAAACAGTTGTACATCACTCGTAGTCATGCTAGTAAGTTGCCCGTTTTTACCCTTAAATCCAACAGCGGTAGACTCATAAGATGTCAGCTCACTTCCAAAAAGCTGCTGCGCCTCTTGTTGACCATAGCCTGTTTTAGCAACCATTGGCCATTGTGGCCATGGGTTACTAGCAGCACGTTTCGTGGGTGGTCGTCGCGTAATTTCAAGCTGTTGAATTGCTGCAGCTCCCTGACGGACTGCGGTTGCAATACAGTCATTTCCAGTATCTCCACCGCCAATTACAACCACCTTCTTGCCAGCTAAGCGCTGGTTAGCCCGTGGTCCATCTTTAAGAACCTGTTTGGTGGCGAGTGTTAAATAATCAACCGCCTGCATGATTCCTTTAAGTTCACGACCTGGAACCTGCAAGTCGCGAGCTGCACGTGCACCAATGGTTAAAATAATCCGCTCATATTGAGCCTTAAGCTCTTGTGCAGTCACATCCACTCCAACATTTGTATTTACCACAAATTTAATTCCGACAGCTTCCATCACCTTAATTCGACGTGCAACAATCTCTTTTGGCAATTTCATATTAGGAATCCCATACATTGTTAAACCGCCTGGTCGATCGTCGCGTTCATAAACTGTAACATCGAAACCAAATTTATTCAGCTGCCAAGCTGCCGATAAACCAGCAGGACCACTACCAACGATCGCAACTTTAATGCCATTGCGCCGGACAGGCATTCCGCTGTCAACTACCCAATCGTATTTGAAACCTTGTTCAATAATAAAACGTTCATTATCTTTAATCGTAATTCCCTGTCCATGAAGCGCCTCATTACAAGAAACTTCACAAGGAGCCGGACAAACCCGACCAGTAAATTCAGGGAGTGGATTCGTTTTGGTCAATCTTTCAAAAGCTTGCTTATCTTCCTGCCGATATACCAGATCATTCCACTCAGGAATCAAATTATCATTCGGACAGCCACCAACTGCACGTCCACCAGCATAAAAGAAACCAACGTGACAGTGCGGTACTCCACAATTCATACAACGTGCTGCCTGGCGCCGTCGTTCTTCATCACTGAGCGGGCCTTGCATCTCTTCAAAGTCTTTGATGCGTTCTGCCACACTGCGATATGGGTTATTGACCCGTGGATATTTCATAAAACCAAATGGATCTGCCATTTTCGCTTCCTCCTCTTATTTCATGATTGTTGGCTGGGCACCAACCACTACGTCAAATGCTTTTTGTTTAAGTTGCGCGTTGCTGACTCCTTTAACAGCATATTTGGCCATAATTTCGTTAATCTGGCGGTATTCTTTCGGATATACTTTAACAAAATGCTGTTGCGCTGTTTGCCAATTATCTAAAAGATCCTTAGCCCGCTGTGAGCCAGTATAGTGATAGTGCTTCTTAAGCAGTTCAGGAAGAAGCTCATCATTTCCCTTTTCATTTAGTTTAAAGAGTTCAATCATTTCAAAATTACACTTTTGCGCAAAATCACCGTCTGGATCGTAAACATAAGCAAGCCCACCAGACATTCCTGCTCCAAAGTTGCGCCCGGTTGAACCCAGAATTACTGCAACACCATCCGTCATATATTCACATCCATGATCACCGATTCCTTCGACGACCACTTGCGCCCCAGAATTGCGAACACAGAAACGCTCGCCGGCACGTCCATTAAAGAACGCTTCTCCACCAGTTGCTCCAAAACAGGCTACATTTCCAACAATCGGCGCACCGCTAAAGAGTTTTTGGGCCTTTTTGGGAGCACGTACAATTAGACGACCACCGCTCAGGCCTTTGCCCACATAGTCATTTGCTTCACCAATTAAATCAAGTTCCAAACCTTGCGTAATAAATGCTCCAAAACTCTGACCGGCAATTCCAGTATACTCAAATTTCAAACGACCAGCGGGTAGCCCGTCATTTCCAAAGCGCTGTGCAATCCAGCCACCAATTCGCGCCCCAACAGTTCGCATTCGATTGTTAATTGACTGTTTAATTACTACTTGTTTGCGCCCAGCAATTGCCGTCTCAGCAAAGGCATTTAATTCTGGCCACTGGTCCTTAGGTGCAAACGGATCAGTTGCTTTACGTTGAATCCCAATTGAAGTTCCCAAGATACGTGAAAAATCAAGTGATTTTGCTTTGCCTTTTGCAATAAAGCGTGGCTGCAAATTCTCCGTATGACCAACCAACTCGTCAATCGTCCGATAACCTAAAGCTGCCATTTCTTCACGCAGATCCTCAGCTAAAAATTGCATACAATTTTTAACATGTTCTGGCTTGCCAATAAACAGCTTGCGCAACCCCGGATTTTGAGTTGCAATCCCTGTTGGACAGGTATTCTTACTGCAAACTCTCATCATAATACAACCAATTGAAACTAACACTAAGGAAGCAAAACTGAATTCCTCGGCACCCAGCATAATTGCGATCGCAATATCACGCCCTGTCATTAACTTACCATCTGTTTCAAGTGTTGTCCGTTGCCGCAGATTATTAAGTGCGAGTGTCTGGTGTGCTTCCGCTAAGCCCATTTCCCAAGGCAAACCCGCATCACGGACAGAATTTCTCGGTGCTGCACCAGTTCCGCCATCATAGCCGCTAATAACAACCTTATCAGCACCAGACTTCACAACACCTGCAGCAATTGTACCTACTCCAGTACTTGAAACCAACTTAACCGTAATTTTGGCAAACGGATTAACCTGTTTTAAGTCATGAATCAATTGTTTTAAATCTTCAATTGAATAAATATCATGATGCGGTGGCGGTGAAATCAATCTTACACCTGGAACGGAGCCGCGAATTTCAGCAACCCACGGGAAATTTTTGTTTCCTGGCAACTGTCCACCTTCACCAGGCTTAGCCCCTTGAGCAATTTTAATCTGAAGTTCTTCCGCACTCATCAAATATTCAGCATTAACACCAAAGCGTGCAGAAGCAACTTGTTTAATTTTACTATTCAAGTTACGCCCGTCAGCTTGCGGTTTAAAACGGCGACGATTTTCTCCGCCCTCACCACTATTGCTCTTAGCCCCTAGTTCATTCATTGCTTGTGCAATACATTCGTGTGCTTCCTGAGACAGTGAACCAAAGCTCATTGCACCAGATTTAAAGCGTTTCACGATCTGACTAACAGGCTCTACCTCACTTAACGGAACAGCAGCTTGTTGCAGCTTGATCTCCCATAGTGACCGTAATGTTGTTGGAGTACTTAACTCCTCTTGGCGCATTTCTTTTACATACTCCTGATAGAGGGGATAATCACCACTGCGAACGGCTTGTTGAAACTTGTACATGGTTAACGGGTTATATAAATGATGTTCTCCATCATGCCTAAATTTGAAGCTTCCACCAGACGATAGCGGCTCAATTGCCTTCATTCCAAAGGCACGCTGGTAACGTTCCAAGTATTCTGCTTCAATTTGATTAAGGGACAATCCTCCAATTCGACTCTCGGTCCCCGTGAAGTATTCATCAACAACTGTCTGGGACAGCCCGACTGCTTCAAAAAGCTGAGCTCCTTGATAACCGACAATTGTCGAAATTCCCATCCGGCTCATAATCTTAACGATTCCCTTTTCTGCTGCATGTCTGTAATTAGTCAACTGATCAGCTAATCCATATGCTTCCAAAGTTGCGTAAGCTCCATAAGGGTGAATTGCCGAAGCTCCATAACCTAGCAAGGTTGCAAAATGATGAATCTCGCAGGCCTCACCAGTGTCAACAATCACTGAAGCAAGTTCGCGCTTACCCTTGCGTACTAAATAATTGTTAAGCCCTGAGACTGCTAATAAAACAGGAATAATCAATTTATCCCGGGTAGCTCCACGATCAGTTAATAAAAGGAGATTTGCTCCATTGTCAATCTGACTTTCCGCTTCTTTAAACATGTCATCTAAAGCCTGTTCTAAGCGGTTTGTGCGGACAACATTATCATAACAAAGAGAAACTTCCGCAGCTTTGAAGCCGTACTTTCCATTCAAATGACGCAACTTTTCATAGGCTGCAGAACTTAACAAGGGGGTTTCTAATTTAATCTTCTTAGCATTTTGCGGAACATCGCTGGTAACATCTCCATCAGCTCCAAGAAACATCTCAGTTCCAATGACTAATTGCTCGCGAATTGCATCAATCGGTGGATTCGTAACCTGTGCAAATTGCTGTTTAAAATAGGTAAATAAAGATTGCGGTTTTTTGCTCAGTACAGACAATGGAGCATCATAACCCATCGAAATGACAGGCTCTTCACCGTTTTTAGCCATCGGAATTAAAGCATCCTGAATGACATCTTCTGTGTATCCATGACGCCGCCACAGAATTTTGAGCGCATTAGCAGAAAGTTTTTCATCAACGTCTGCTGCTGGTAAATCCTGCAAAGAATGTTGTTGCGTCTTCAACCATTCTGCATACGGATGCTGCTTGGCATAATGTTCTTTAATCTCTGCTGTCCGATAAAATTTACCAATGCTCGTATCTACTAAAATCATATCTGCAGGTCCCAGAATTCCTTTATCGAGAATCTCTTCTGGTGCAACATCATAGACACCTGATTCAGAAGCAACTACGAGGAAGTTTCCCTTGACTAACTGAAAGCGTGAAGGTCGCAGCCCATTCCGATCCAGAGCTGCCCCAACTTGAACCCCATCAGTAAAACACAGGGCGGCTGGCCCGTCCCACGGAGCAATAAAGCTAGCATTATATTCGTCAAAGGCCCGCTGCTTTGGTGTCAATTGCGTTTCTTTTCCCCACGCTTCTGGTACCATCATCAAGAGAATCTGTGGAATATCACGTCCATGACGATAAAGATATTCCATACAATTTTCCAATTTAGCCGAATCAGAGTCATCGTCATTGTAAATTTCAATGTTGTGGCTTACCATCCAGTTCTCAGCACGTTTTAATGTATTGATTTCCCCATTGTGTGCCACAAACCGAAATGGCTGTGCACGTTCCCAGCTTGGAAAAGTATTTGTTGAAAAACGTGAATGGATTAGTGCAATCGCTGCACTCATCTTCTCAGCGTGCAAATCAGGGTAGAACTCACCAACCTGATAGGCATGTAACATTCCCTTGTAACAAAGAGTCCGACTAGAGAGACTAACAATTGCAAACTCTTCCGCAGAAAATGTCTTTTCCAAATGACGCCGCAAGCGATACAGTTCATCTTCAAAGTCACGCCCAGCCGCAACTTCTGCTGGTTTGCGCATGATTACCTGTGCAAAACCTGGCATTGCTTTTTGCGCTGTCGGGCCACAACTTTCATACACATACGGAACATCTCGAACAGCCAGAATTCTAAAACCAGTTGCCGTAATTTCATCAGTTACAGATTGCAACATTGCCTGTTTTTCATCTTCTTGCTGCGGTAAAAAAAGCATTCCCACTGCGTATTCACCGGCAAGTGGCAACTTAAAGTTTTTTTGTGCCGCATATTCCCTAAAAAAGGCATCAGGCATGGATAACAAAATTCCGGCGCCGTCTCCAGTATCAGGTTCGGCCCCTGTGCCGCCACGATGATTCATCCGCTGCAGCATTGTCAGTGCTCGTTCGACCAGTTCATGACTTGCCTGGCCATCGATCTGGGTAATAAATCCCATCCCACAGGCATCATGTTCAAAAGTCGGACTATACATAGTTTCCTTTTTGATTTTCATTGTTATTCCCACCTTAATCTCCAAATTAACGCCTTCAAACTCATCAAAAACCGAACACTAAAATAAAATTTATTTTAAAGCAATCTAATGTAGTTTTAATTTTAATAAGCAATTTAGAAAATAACAAGCTGTACCCCATAATTCTTTGTAAACAAAAGTATTTAGACTTAAAAAGTTTGTTATCAAACATTGACTAACACTTAAAAATATTTCTAAACGTTGTAAATGTATTCTAACAGTTAACTGTTGCTGTGCCACGAATTTTCTGTCCAAAACTGAAATATTAATAGAATCAAAAAAATTGCACAAAATTAGTGTCTACCGATTTTATGAAAACTCTTTACTTGAATTGCTTGCTAAAGTGTTATTAGTTAATCACATATTTACGACGAAGAACTGTCACGTTTCAATTATCACTAGTCTTGTAGCAGTTAAGCAGCCTTAGCCACTAAAAAAGCACCTCCATTAAAAAGAGATGCTAAGTCGCGTTTATTTTAATTTTCATTTCAGAGCACCATACTTATTCTGATTAACAATATCAGTAGTGCCCATAAAATAATACTCGGTAAAAGCGCATATTTTAGCCCTTTGAAAAATTCCATTGTCACTACCTCCTTGCTCTTCTTATTAAGAAGGATAACGTAGGAATTTAAATAATTTACGAAGAACTCTTAAAGTTTTGCATAAATATGATTCCAAGCGCCCACTAATACATATTTTACGCGCAAAATTTCGTTTGAAGCAGCGTATCTTAATCTGTATACTTGTTGTGTAGTGGCAAAAATGGTTTAAATTGCGGAGCAACTATCTAGCACGAATTGGGGGAATTTGGCTCCAAAATACGCTGTTTGCATTTGCTAAGTTTTTAACTCAGGGAAGGTTTTTCTAATGAAAGATAAATTCACGCTAGCAGCTGGAATTTTAAGAAAACCGTTAATTGGCGTTTTCTCTATCTGGCTTTTATTAATTGTTTTTGGTATTCTACAAAATCCCAACTTTTCACTTTTGAATACAACACCTTTAATTGTGATAATTGCAGTCACTTTTTCAGTATTGGTAATTGCAATCTTCAAGATTCCAAAGATTCAGCAAGGTTGGCGATTCCTCTTTATCACTCACAAATGGTGGAGTGTATTCGTGATTACCGTTTTATGTCTGGTATGGCAGTTCTTCATCGTAACTCAACTTATTACTCCGATCGGTTTTGATGTTCAGTTTATTCACGGTGCACTGCAACACCCCCAATCAGCCGAGACAGCATGGTATTTTAAGTACAATCCGAATAACTTATTTCTAGTATTCTTCCAAAAAACGCTCCTAAACTTTTTTCATGCAACCCCAACATGGCATAATTTAGGGATCCTATCTTTTTGTTGTGTCGTTGGATCCTTCATTTTCAACACGCTATCGATTTATTTTTTAAAACCACAACACACCATTACTACCGTCTATTTGCAAGATCTCCTGCTTGTTCTTTTTCCAATGGTAATTGTGCCTTACTCTGATACCATGGTAATGCCTTTAGTCTCTTTTTATCTCCTTGGATTTATTTTGCTAAAGGTTAGGCACTCTTTTTCAATCCAGTTCTTAGGCTGCCTTTGCTTAGCGCTCGGTTTAACTGGTGCTTATTTGATGAAGCCATCTGCAATTGTACCATTTATTGCAATTATGATTTCAGAACTGCTGCTGGCTTTTGATCACATTTTTAGGATTCAGCGGTTACCACACTTAAAAAGCATTCTGCTTTTGTTTATTTTCCTAGGAATTACAATTCCGCTCACCTTACAATATCAGCATTTCGCAAACACACAGCATTTTATCACTTATGCGAAGGGCCATGAAGAACCTCCAATTCATTTCATTAGTATGGGCATGAGTAATGGCGGCGGCTTTAATCAGGAAGAAGTTATCCGTAATCAGCAGTTAAAAACCGTTAAAGAACGCTCCCGCTACTCACAAAAATTGATCAAACAACGTTTAAAGCATTTTGGTTTTTGGGGCTATCTTAAATTTTTACTGCTGAAAAATCAAAATAACACATCTGATGGAACTTTCGGCTGGAACAAAGAGGGCCGCTTCATTCTAGCTAAACCCACGAATCTAATTAAAGCCTTTTTCTATCCAGGTGGAAAATATCTTGGTGATTATTACTGGTTTGCTCAACTTTTTTGGTTAGTTTTTAGCTTAATTCTGCTATTAGGTGTTAATTACATTGATGAATTTTCTCAAGTCTTTAGATTGGCTATCATCGGCGGTCTAAGTTTTCTTTTGTTATTCGAAGGTGGTAGGAGTCGGTATTTAATTCAATTCTTGCCCGTTTTTTTACTGCTTTTTGGGCTAGTCGCCGAAACCGCCTTTGCCAAAATAAAAGAAAGTATGGCAGTTTTTAAAAAAGATTGATTACGCTTCTATCCTATCCTCTATTTTAGAAAACAGCCGTCAAGCAGTCGCAGCAAATTCAAGTTAGCGCAATCCTTTCTTTAATTAATAGAGTCCAAAAGAGAGTGTGACATAAGTCGGGAAAATTTGAGTACTAACTCGAAATTGCGAACATAGCGAGTACTTTGCTATGAGTAATTCGAGGTTAGACGGAGAATTTTGACTTATGGAACACGTTTATCCGGAATAAAAGCGAGAGTGTGACATAAGTCGGGAAAATTGAGTGCTAACTCGAAATTACGAACATAGCGAGTACTTTGCGATGAGTAATTCGAAGTTAGACGGAGAATTTTGACTTATGGAACACGTTTATCCGGAATAAAAGCGGGGCTGTGACAAAATTTAACTTTTGTCACAGCCCCTTTTAAAAACAAAAAAAGAAGAGGTTTTCCAGGCCTCTTCCGGCGGTGCTGTTTAAGTAGCGTCTATGGTTAATATACACAGATTAAATTAACATTTATCTATTTTTATTTGAAGTTATTTTGAATTATCTAAGATATTTGATAATTAGCAACATCAAAACCTAATTCTAACGAAAGCTTTCTTCACTTTTCAGTTAAGCTCATTAACAAACTCTAATAACTTTACCCTCAACAGCTAACTTTGCACCTTGTCAATTTTTGGTGCCCTTCACTGGCTAATGTAGTGCAGTTACAAATGCAAAGACCCCAAAGAAAATTCCTGGTAGATTTGCTAGAAAAACTGGCCAATCACGATTTTTCTTAAAATACGCATAAACACACCAGAACAAACAATTAATCGCAGCCACCAGCGGTTGAATGGGATTACCATAATTTCCCTGGAGGTTGCTCATGATTTGCGGTATGTATGAAACATACATTAACACAGATAAAACAGTCGCAACTCGACCTAGGACTTGAATAAACTTGTCTTCTTCCTTCAAGAAAGAACCTCCTTAAATATTCACACCATTCGATATAGTTGCAATTGTATACATTCCCCAGTTTGATTGCAAGCCCGTCACGCTTTTGACACTATTCGCAATCACTTGCCAGCGGCACTATAGAGCTAGGAAAACATTATCTTAGTTTTTGTAAATTCACCCCAAAATAGATTTAACTACAAGCCTGTCGTTATATTTTTGAAAAACATTACTTAACAAGACCTTCAAAACTCAGTTTCTGCCATTGTCTATTAAGCCTTGAATGCCTTTGAGAGATGCCATGTCCGTATTAGTTTCAAAAAACTAGCATCGTGCCCTATTTAATTTGTTAAATTTTTGACAAGTTCAAACTTGATGATTCAAAAAGGAAAAGTTGCCAATTAAAGGAAAGCTACAACTATTAAAAAACACTTTAAGCTCCAAATAGCTTTAAAGAATGCCCCTAAAAATACGCTTATTACCCTAACTGCACAGACAAAAGATATAAAAAAGCATTATATTAACCAACTCTTGTTCTTAATCGCCTTGAATAATAACTTGCAGAATTTCATCTACTTCAGAATTATATCCTTGTTACTCTATAATATGAAACTAGATTAAACAAAATAACCAATTATATTCTGTAATCCACCTATTATCGGCGTTTATATTAAGCGTTGTTTTTTAGCTCTATCTATTTTAAAATTAGCTTGAGCCTAATAAAATATTGTGCACTTCCTAAAACTGAAATTGTGCTTGCGGTTCAAGCAGTGAAGTCTATAATTATTTCGTACGTAATTAAAAACACTGCTTAGTTAGCATGCATAACAGAAAGGAATTTTTATGAGCGAAGAAGAAAAATATTTTATTTATAGAATTGGTATTTGTTTAGAGGAAGCTCTCGATGTGCAAAAAGCAGAGCTTACTGACCAAGACACTCTCGATGATGATTTTGCGATGTTTAAAGTCATTGAAGAACTTAATCGATATGTAGATGTCAGCAACGGTTGTAAAATGTTGGAAAATACCGATTAGAAAATGTCGGTTTTCCAACATTTTTTTACGGTAAAATAAACGCATCTCAAATTTGGAGGAACTGAAATGCGTTTAGATGTTGAGCAGTGTGTCCAGCAATATATTATGAACAAAATAAAGCCCAACTTCGCTGAAATTGGTCGGCGATACGGTGTTGATCCACGAACGGTAAAAAGATACTACAATTTAGGGCTTACGCCCCCAGATGAGCAGCCACAACCCTTACGGCGGCCGAGTAAACTTGACGATTATCGAAAAACGATTGAAGAAAAGGTTCTAGAAGGCTGTTCGGCAACGGCAATTTATTACTTTATCAAAGAACGTGGCTATCAAGGAAAGCAAAGTATTCTCAGAGACTATTGTCGAACCATCAGAAAAGCCGCAACGAAAAAAGCCACTATCCGGATTGAAACCTCGCCAGGGATTTCAGCCCAGGTTGATTGGAAAGAAGATTTAACGTTGGTTTCTCGGCATGGAGAGATTGTCAAAGGCAACATCTTCTTATATGTTTTAGGGTACTCGCGAATGAAATACATGCAATTTACCTTCAGTCGCAGCCAAATTACCTTTTTTGATTGCTTAACTAATGCCTTTTGGGCAACCGGGGGTGTGCCGAAAGAAATCTGGTTTGACAACCAAAAGGTTGTCGTCGATCATCATAAAAGTAATTTTGGTAAGCCGGTATTTAATGAAACCTTCGTTGAATACGCTAAGGACGCTGGTTTCAAGCCAATTGCTTGTCGACCGTTTCGGCCACAAACCAAAGGAAAGGTTGAGGCGCTGGCCAGAACTACTCAGCGAATCAAAGTTTACAACCATGAGTTTGAAGAGCCGCTAGACTTAGCCGAGATCGTCCATTTGACGTGTGATCAGCTGAATCATGAGAAGTCTCAGGCGACTCAAATTCCGCCTTATTTATTGCTTGATAAAGAAAAAGAGTATCTCCAGGATTTTGATCACGACTTACTCGATGCCTATGCCAGCCAAACCATCGCAAGGAAAGTTAGCAAGGAATCAATGATTGTCTTTCAAAATCGGAAATACTCCGTCCCCATAAGATATATTGACGAAACCGTACAAATTAAACACGATGACAATACTCTATACATTTATTATAACGGAGAATTAATTCGTTCTCACCCTATTTCACTGAAAAGATTTACTTACCTTCGCGATGACATGGAAGAGATTGTCCGATCAGACCTTTATAAGAATCGTGATGACCGAGTCATTGATGATTACGTCGACCGAAACCTGAAGATGTTTGATGAAATGGAGTGAGAAAATGGCCAATTACCAAGCTTTATACACCAACCTTAGACAATTAAAGTTAGATCGTTTCGCCGAACATTTAGGCTACCTATTGGATCATCAAGATGAAGCACCCAAGTCCTTGAGTGATGCCTTATTCGAATTGACAACGGCTGAGCTTAAATACCGGGAACAAAAAAAGATTAATTTGAGAATTAAACTAGCCCGCTTTCCATATGAAAAAACGTTAGCTGACTTTGACTTTAGTTATCAACCGGGAATTAACCAAGGGATAATTGAGGACTTGGGATCACTAAGATTCACCCAAGAGAATCAAAACGTTTTGTTTATCGGCACCTCCGGTGTCGGTAAAACTCACCTAGCCACCGCCATTGGAATTGAAGGGTGTAAACAAGGAATTTCAACGCAGTTTATTCGATGTAGCGACCTCATCAACAAGCTTCAAACAGCACAAGTTCAAGGCCGGAGCGAAGAAGTGCTACGCCGGTATGCCCGTTTTCAAATTCTAATCATTGATGAGATTGGTTATCTTCCAATTGAGTCAGTGGGCGCTAAGCTGTTTTTTCAGTTAATTGAAAGACGATACGAACGGAAATCAACCATTATCACCACTAATATTCCGCTTTCTAAGTGGGGAAACACCTTTTCAGATAAGATGTTAGCTAACGCCATTTTAGATCGCTTGGTTCATCACGCTAAAGTTATCCGAATCACTGGTCGATCATATCGAATGAAAGATCATTTAATTGAAAAGAAGGATAATTCCGGACCTGATTTATCAGGTTTCAACGCACAAAATAAAGAAAGGAGCAGTGAGACACTGTAAACTTTATCGGTAAAAAACAGCATTTTTTAATCGGCAAAAAACTACATTTTCACATCGGCGTTGACATGTAGAAGAAGATTCGTTTATTCGTCACAAGCTTTATCATGTGTATAAACAAAATTTGCAAGTTTAAGATGCTCATCAGCAATAGGTTCGTGAAAGTCATCCCTTTATTTGATCACCATTTTAAATGACTGTATAGCGCATCAGTTATTTTGATTATGCAGCCACTTGTCGGTTTTGTGTGCAACAAGTTCTTCAATTTCTTTTTCTGTCGCCCCGACTCTGATTAATAATGCCAGATTCACGAGTAAAACATCAACCAATTCCTCTTTAACATTATTACGATTAAGTCCCTTGTATCTATTGCCAGAGATTCCCTTGCTGGAAAGATACGCTTGGGCTGCTTCTCCCACTTCTTCAGTCAATTTCAGAAACTGCTGTTCGATGCTTTTAGGTTCTCTGTTGGCTGCTTTTTTGAGATGATCGTCAAGATATTTCATTCGCAAATCCTCCTGTTTGATTGATTTGGTTATTTATTACTTTTTCAAAAACAATTTCACTATTTTTTAGGCTGTATCTAGACTATGGATACACATAAGCAGTTAAAGAGCAGTACCTAACTTGCATTGCAGCCTCACATAGCGAAGGTTGCTGTCACTGCTAGTTTTCCAATTAGCTAACTATTCAGAAAATGCAGGAAAATATTTTTTGCTGTTGCATTAAACGTTTATAACATATATATTATAAATAGATTAAAATACCATTCTCAGTATTTTGATCACATTCTTCTTTTTAGTTTAATACAGTAGCCGCCAGTTATTTGGTGGCTACATTTTTATTATAAATAAACAACTCGCTTAAGTTTGTTGAAATTCATAGCTTTAAATTTAAAAACACTTTAAGAAAATTGCTTTTTGCTGAACACATCGCTATCCGTGATTATCGTAAAGTTGGATTAAATTTTCCCACCTTAAAACTAACCTTTTAGCGCGAGTGCTACATTTATTCTAAAGCCAGTCTGATTAAAATGTAAAAGTATTCCACAGAACCGACTGTTGTCGCCAAATGTATCACGCACAAAAACACCTTCATCAAAGTGGCCGCGGGTGGACTTAAAAAATATTTCTGTCCAATCAACTCAGATCTGCATATGTAACAGAACAGTATTAAAGAACATGGTAGCAAAAAAATGATGTACTTCCCTTTTCCCCAAGCATCTACACCGGTCAATCCAAGATGTACAGGCACATTTTCTGGTAAGAAGAAATATAAGATAACAGCTAAGACTAGTTCGCAAAAATAAAGCAGTATAAAATAAGACAATATTTTTTTGTAAAAGTGATTAAATTTTCCCATGGAAAGCAGCTCTTTTATTTTTTTATTTATTGTTACTCAAACTTCGGATAGAACAATAAAAAGAACTTATACCGGCATTTTAACGCAGCATAAGCTCTTTGTGCAATATGTAATTGGGCATACTGGACTCGCGGTTCCAATCACAATCAGTCACTAAATAGCTGTTATATCAATCTTTTAACTTGTGAATATTTCTTGAACACTAACAAAACACTAACAACGTTCAAAATTTTCTGGCGGCAAGTGGCTGTTACTCTACCGAGTAGCAGTTTTTTAGTGCAGAAAAATAACCAGCTCTATCTGAGTTGGTTATTGGCCGTGCTATTGCCATCTGTATCTCACAATATAATTGTTCATTTGACTATAATCTATTATATGTTTCTTCTGCAATCTTCCAACAACAATGCCGGTATTTATATTAACTTTCTCCGCAAATTCTCTTACCGAACGTTCATCAAACCTACCCTTGGACATAAATGACTCCCATTCTATATCGGGAATCAAAACATTTGCTGCAAATTTATCGGCTTGTTTTTCTTCTTCACTATTTACATACTCACCCTTAAAAGTATAGAATGCTTTCTTTTTGTGTAAAATGAGATGTGCTAATTCATGAAAAAAAGTAAACCATAAAGAATCATTTCTTTTATATCTTAAACTGAGCTGTATGATTGCTTTAGGATACGGAGTTAACCAACGTGTCAACCCACAAATTTTTGATCCCTTTAGCTCAGGAACAAAGATAACAGCTACTCCAAAACTGGCAGCTATTTTCTGCAATTTTGGAATAAAAATGCTCGGATCTGTATCATTAATTAAGCTCCGCATCTCTTGAACTTTACTTTTAGCCAATTCTTTATTGAAGCTAGCTGTCTTTATTTGTGTCGCTAAAATATCACCTTGGTTTATCCAAGCCATTAAGGCATATTTGTCAATTTCGCCTTGCTTTGTAGCTAATCTATAAGCTCCTTCAAGTAAGGAATTATCTAACATATGTTTTTCCATTACTTCGAAAGTTGGGAATCTAAAAAATGAAAGTAAATTTCTTACTTTTTCACTTTTTTTTCTAGTTTTACTAACAAAACCCTTATTTGCCATATCTGCATAATTAAAATTATGCAAAAAAATGGTTTGTCTGTCTAAATTTTTTTCTTGCTTAATTTTTTCTTTACTCACGATAAAGTTCTTATCTAAAGTTAGCCAAAAATTAGCACTGACACCCAAAGTTAGTTCTAACTTCGCAGCTAACCCCGATGTAATTTTTACATTTTCATTTATTATATTTGACAAATGTTTCTCTGTTATGTTTAAACGTTTTGCTACCTCAACTTGAGTCATATCCAAACTGTGCAAAGTTTCCTTCAACGTAACTCCTGGAGAAGTTGCATAATCTGGTTCAACTTCATATAACTTAATTGCCATGATCATCAACGACCTCCTTTATGTATACACTGACACAATTTTCCTTTATACAACACAAGTTATCTTCTGAATCTAACCCACAAAAAATCAAACGCCAATTATCATTTAAATCAACTGAAAAGCAATTTTTATAATTACCACTTAAAAGGTGCAATCTAGGTGGTGGAAGATAACTAATTTCAGTTAGATTTGAAGCTGCTTTAAATTCAGAAACCCTTTGTTTTATTTTTTTCCCACGTTTTTTTCCAAATTCTTTTATGATAAGTTGTTCTTTGTCCAAAATTTTTGTTAATTTATGTGTCTTAGCATATACTTTCACATTAACCTTAACCTTTCCGGTTAACTTCCATACTTCATAATACAGTATAACACATGGAAGTATATGTCAATGTAGGTTTTGCTCTACTTAGGTACTTGATTATAAAACTTTATCAAAGCTTTATTCTTCATATAGTTAAACTTACTCCTTGAGCATTGCCACAACTGGCAACATTCATTTACTGAATAACGCTTAATAATAATATGCTTGCTAAAAAAGTAAGCAGGTACATTCAAAACGGCTTTTTAAGACCATTATCACTTGTTTAATTTGACAATCTAAATTAACCATAAATTCTCTTTCTACATGCTAAGTTATGCTGTATACTTAATACTTGGTGAAACTTATGTAACCATCTTCGACATTTATATACTTACTCAGAACACGCTTAAAGTCTGCTTTTTCAGAATCCAAATGATACCCTATATTCCACCTAGTAGTGTCGGTAATATTACCGTTATCATAGAGCTTTTTCAAATAATAACAATCTACCTCAGAAAATGAAAACCCTATTGTCGAGACTAAACCATAAACTATCCCAGAATCAATCTTATTGAATAAATTTATTTGACATTTACTAACTGGTTTTTCTGTTGAGTTAACCAACATGTTTAAAAGTTCTTGATCATTTCCTCCTCTTTGTTGATCTATAGTTGTGTAACCTACTTCCCTCTTTGATGTGCTTTCTTCGCTTCCTTTATGTCCAATAATTTTTTTATCTTTTCCGTGTATATGAAACACTTTTTCACTTGTATTTGGATATTTTTTTTCAACAGTACCCGTATAATTAAAGTTTATTATAAAATCAGCTTCCTTAACAATTTTACAATACTCAGAAACCTTTTCATCCTTTATTTCGTCAATTGACGGTTCAATTTCAGCTATCCACTCATCTAGACTTAACTTTAAATTTCTGATCAATTCTTCTATTTGTTTTTCATCATAATTTAAGATGGGATTACTATAAATATCACTTCCTTGAGAATCAGTAGCTTCTCTAGTTGGGTATTCAAGAGCAGCTTCAAAATATTTCCAAAAATCAGCTTCCGTGCCTAATTTGTCATATTCATATATATAGTAATACTCTAACAATTTAGTTAAAGTATTGTTTTTTTCACTGATGAATTCCTTAAAATTTGAAAATTTTGTATGTAGTCCTAATGATAGATCAAAACCATTTCCTAAAATTAACAATTGTTCCATTACTTACCAACCTCTATCTCTTTAATTGTATTTTATAGGAACTAACAGCTATTATAGTTGATTCAGAAGGAAAATCCTCAGCCCTCTTTCCATATTTTATTATCAATTTACCTTCTCACTCTCTTTCAATCTCCCATAGACTTCTGCTTTCTCCCGACCATTCAAATTAAGCTCATTGGCCAATCGTCCTGCTTCCATCCCTTCACTAAGATTCAGCTGCATTTGTCGTTCCAAACAGTGCCTTAGTTCTTGCATCTGCGGCTTTTAATAGGCGGAAGGCATTTACGTTAGCCACACGTTTAGAACAAAAATATGTGTCCTGGTAAGCCTTAGTTTTGTTTCTGCGGGCCAAATATCTCAGCAGAAAAAACATATTTCTGTCAGTAAGTTCCTTGTGTTCTATGTAGTACTCACAACATTCTTGGATTTCCTCTATCCCCATGAGAAAAGGTGATCTCGTGGTCTCAACTTACTGTACGATATCGTTAATTTTTTCTTTTGAATCATTGACCACGGTTATCCCCTCCTCTCATTTTTGTGTGCAAAAAGGTGTGCGCCTGTCGCATTTTGTGTGCACTCATCGTTTATCCATTGAATATACTTGTTTACCTACACACCAACGTTTATACCGCTATTATATACTTAAACCGTAGCTATTACTTAGCAGAAATATACTAGCATTTATCAGTATCACCTTGCACAGAAAATTAAGTCTTATGAAATCTTACCTATTCTTACCACAATAGTGTATGCACTATCTCAATTATCCCCGTTGTTAAACCAAAAAGTAGCTTTTTTGTGTGCACTTAATTCCCTATAAATCTGAACAATTCTGAACCTTTTTGTGTTAGCATTTGTTAGCATTTTTTGCAGCTTATTTTTTAGGTAATTACTATTTTAATGCTTTAGTTTCGCTTTTTATTATGTAAAAAAATTGTGCAACCTTTTCATTTTGTGTGCACCCTTTTTGTGTGCAGTTAAACTCTAGAAAATCTTAACAACTCTTGCAGTATAAAAAGTATGCAATAAAACTACTAAATACTGCTATTAAGCCAATTCTGACTGCATACAAAACCCAAGGGTGTGCACGTACTAATTCAGCTAAATCAATTTTATTCCACCAATTTCCACTATTTTCCAATATCGTATTCGGGAAAAATGTTAGGTTTTGTTAGGTTCTCTTAGGGGGGTAACGCTCCTTTTCAATCGGAGCGCTCTGATTCACTGTTTCCCGTTAGAATGGCAAGTAAGCCACATTCCATCTGTGTTTATTTTACAAAAAAGACACCATAAGCGATGCAACGTTTTTCGCTCATAATGTTTCGTTTTGTAATTTACACTTAGCAGCGTTGCAAATACACTTTCAACAAACGCTACTATATCAACATTCAGCTTTCACTCATCGTGTTGTTTTGCATTTTTGCATACAGAGAGCTGCAACGTTTTTAATCTGCGTTACATGACGATCCCAAGTTAAACTTCTATGTTACTCGCTCATCGTATTGTGTTGTTTTGTAACCTGCAGCTCAATGGCTGTCGAATGTTAATCATTTTTTTCATACGTAGGATGATCTAGTATAATTGCTAAATGTGAAAGCATTTTATAATCAATTTTTTTAGCAAAGGAAGCTGTTTCTCCTACTAGTCTATTTTCAGCTATCATAGCTCGTCTCAACCTAATTGCGAATCTAAACTCTCTCTGATCGTCGTACCTCTTTCTTTTTACGAAAGCATTTTCATAATAATTTTTTTGATGCTCTAATTCTGATAAATCATTTTCATAATAATTCACCAAGCTATAATCAATATTATTTTCTTTAGCTTTATTTAACAGCTTTTGATAATCATATATCGCCACTAATTCCCTATTATCTTTGTTGAATCGTTTTAACCACTCAATTACTTCAGGTTTTATTAAATAAAGATCTTGTTTCTTGTCGATGTCATGACTTACTAGGTAATAATCATCTTCAAGAGAAAAGTATGTAAAACTTGAGATTCCTATTATCTGCTTGTCCGATTCATTAAGACCAACTTTTAATTCTGCATTCTTAGGCTTAATACTGTATATTTTACTTTCTATTTTCTCGTGCTCGTCTAAAAGAGCCATTTTAATACTGTCACTCTGTTTGAATTTATAAAGGAATTCTCCTTCATTTCGATCGCCAAACACATGATCTTTTTTTTCTTTTTCTAACTCTGCAAAACATTTAAGAGGAGTAAAGTGTATCTCTCCCTTTTTTAGAAAACTATCGGCGTGTTGTGGCTCCATGAACTTTATCATAACACCAAGGTTTCTTGAATCTACAAAATATGTCATAACTTCCCCCAGTAACATTTTTTATCTCCTAAATTAAACATCTAATGCCTAAAAAAGTAAACAAAAACAGCGCTCATTACTGAACGCTATTATAATTAGCTACTATTTTCTTCACTTTACCTCATTATTTTATTAAATATGCCCTTTAGCTTAATCCTGTACTCTTTTACATCTATTTTTTCTGCATTTGCCAAAGCTTTTTCAGATAGACTTAGTTCATAGCATAACCGCTTAAGTATCGCTAACTCATCTTCTGCTAGGCTTTCTAACTTATTCTTAAAACCGCCAAACAGCTCATCGAAAAAACGGACTTCAATCTTAGAACTATATTCTTGATGAACAGACATTTTTAAGACAATCTCTCGAACTTTATCAACCACTCTTCTGGGCGAATCATCATTATAGAAATTCTTTTTTAAAATATTTCTCTCTTCATCGGTTAAGTAAGATAAACGAATATAGAATTCTCTTACATTTTTAAATAATTCATCAGACTGTAAATTGTTTTTTATTTCGAGAATATGATAATCATAATATTGCCATCTTACAAGATATCTTTTCAAATATTTTGGTGTCCAGTAACCTATATGCTGTTCAGCCCGCATCTTTTTATAACTGTTTTCAAGTTTTATATATTCCTCTTCTTGACACACAATTTATTTTCTTTCATTATCTTCTATGACAATAATTCAAGAATGGCCTCTAAATTTTCATTTACATCATCAGTGATATGAGTGGCTAACTCTGGTTTCAGTTCATACTTCCACGAAGCAGCTTCTTCAATTTCTTCTACCTCTGCCATAAGTCTTTTTGCCACATTCACACTACATGGTTCACCTTTCTTTAACAAGAAAATATCTTTTATACGTACCTCACGTAAAAGGGGAGTAAAATGTTTATACTTAAACTCAAGTATTTCAATTGCCAAGTCAATGTATTGTAATTTTGATACGTAATTTATAACTGCTTTATCAACTGGCATCACTGAAGCCTTGGTTCTGTCTTCGTTGTATCCCATGCAGCTACTAATAACTGGCTGTTGGTTGAAATTATAATCAACTTGTTTTTTATGGCCAATAAGTCTTTTTATTTTAAGTGAAATATTTATATATTCTCTAATCATATAGAAGGCGATAATAAAAGGTAAGAAAACGGCGATGTAAAATTGCCTAATTTCTTACCTTTTTTATACTCATTTTATATTGTTGAAGGAGTGGGTATAAAAATGCGCAATGCTATTTTTGAAAGAATGAATAGATTTGTAGTTGATAAAATAAAACCTAGTTACAGTGCAGTGGCAAGACAGTATGAGGTTGATCCATGGCAGTAAAAGTAGCTTATCAACATGCCCTAACTGGCACGCACAAACAAAAAAATAAATGGATACGAAAAAGTAAATCGGATGGATTTAAAAATATTATTGAATTAAAGTATCAAGATGGTTGTTCTGCCAAAGCTATTTTAAATTTTATTTCTGAAAAGGGATTTCAAGGTAAATATACGATTGTTAAAGATTATTGTCGTCAATACAAAAGAACGGAATCTAAAAAAATGGCTACACAAGTTGACCATAGCTCAAGTCGATTGGAAAGAGAGAGTTTCAATGTACAGTAAAAACCATGTTAAATATACTTTTAGTATTTTTCTGTAAGTTTTGCCATATTCTAAACGCAAATATCTTAGGTTAACCTTTGATCAAAAGCAAGATACTTTATTTCGAATTCTGAACGATGCTTTCCAATTTATGGGCGGCGTTCCACAAGAAATCTGGTTTGATAATATGTCAAAGGTAGTTGACCATAAAAAAAGTACTTTAACACACCATCGATTTAATCATCATTTCCTTTCATTTGCGCATTATGCTGTCTTTCATTCAATCGCTTGCCGGTTCCCCTTTAGACCATAAACAAAAGGTTGTGTAGAAGCTCTAGCGATGGATTGTTTTAAGTCTTATGATGGTGAATTTGAGACAGTAACTGACTTAAAGAAGATTGTCGCTAATTTGTGTGCATGTCTTAATCAAGAGAAGTCCCAAGGAAATAATTAAATACCAGATAAAGTTTGGCAAAAAGAACATTTCAAACCCTTAAACCCCGATCTCAAAAGATACTTTTCTAACGTCCAAACTCGTAAAATATCAGAAGATACCATGGAATTTAAAAGCCATCAATACTCTGTATCCACTAATTATATCGAAAAAGAAGTTCAAATCAAATCATCTGAAGATATAAAATCCATTTGAATTTTATATAAAGGTGCTGAAATTCGTTCTTACAGTATTTCAGGCAAAGTATTTAGCATACTGTCGACTACTATACCATATTAAAAAGTAATCTCATGAAAAATAGTAACGAAGAAAAAAACGATGAATATCTGCATAGCGATTTAAGTATCCACGATAATTTATAGAGGTGGACATGTACTGGATCAATATAAGCAATTAATAACCAACCTTGGATACCAACATTAGCCAAAATATGAATGCTTATATTAACAAAATTAATGAACAAACAACGAGCTTCAACGAAACCCTATTTGATTTAACAAATAAAGAAACAGATTACCAATACCAAATAGAGAGTGAACAGAGAGTTCAAAGAGCCCGATCTCCCGTAATTAAAAAATTAGAAGAATTAAATTCTTAACTTTCAACCGTTGGTTAAATCTCAAAGTATTTCTGAACAGGCAACAAGGTCATTTTTATACAATTTTATTCCGCCGTTTTATGACATTTTTAACCCAGCCCTTGACATTATTCCTAAAATGGAAAGAGAAGCCAATTCATTAGCTTTAAAGATATTAATTTCCATGCAGGATATGACCGAAATTCAAGGGTTGACCAAATACCAATTGCTTAACTACTTAGGGCTACCATTCAAACTGAAATTTTTTTGAAGCAAAAAAAGAACATACGTTTGATAAAGGGGGATTTTATAGATTATGGACAAGCAACAATTTCAAGATTACTTAGAAAAGAATAGCCAAGCGGTTAACTTATTTAACCACAAGGCTTTAGAATTCCAAGAAAGTAAAAATAAGAATCGTCCGCCTGAAAGAAAATGGAACGAGGCAAGATTAGAACGTGAAGCTGAAAAAATGCTGAATATTTTTGTAACTAATATCTACGAAAAAATGAAGTCACATATTAATCCAAATAGTTCAGAACCAGTGAAAGCGTGGATTAGTTTTATTGATGAGAACGATATCTTAGATGAATTGGAAGAATCTATTATTAAAATGAAATTTGTATGATATATTAAGATTGTTTAAAGATTATAAGTCACTATTTTAATAATTGTCAACGCCGATGTGAAAATGTAGTTTTTTGCCGATTAAAAAATGCTGTTTTTTACCGATAAAGTTTACAGTGTCTCACTGCTCCTTTCTTTATTTTGTGCGTTGAAACCTGATAAATCAGGTCCGGAATTATCCTTCTTTTCAATTAAATGATCTTTCATTCGATATGATCGACCAGTGATTCGGATAACTTTAGCGTGATGAACCAAGCGATCTAAAATGGCGTTAGCTAACATCTTATCTGAAAAGGTGTTTCCCCACTTAGAAAGCGGAATATTAGTGGTGATAATGGTTGATTTCCGTTCGTATCGTCTTTCAATTAACTGAAAAAACAGCTTAGCGCCCACTGACTCAATTGGAAGATAACCAATCTCATCAATGATTAGAATTTGAAAACGGGCATACCGGCGTAGCACTTCTTCGCTCCGGCCTTGAACTTGTGCTGTTTGAAGCTTGTTGATGAGGTCGCTACATCGAATAAACTGCGTTGAAATTCCTTGTTTACACCCTTCAATTCCAATGGCGGTGGCTAGGTGAGTTTTACCGACACCGGAGGTGCCGATAAACAAAACGTTTTGATTCTCTTGGGTGAATCTTAGTGATCCCAAGTCCTCAATTATCCCTTGGTTAATTCCCGGTTGATAACTAAAGTCAAAGTCAGCTAACGTTTTTTCATATGGAAAGCGGGCTAGTTTAATTCTCAAATTAATCTTTTTTTGTTCCCGGTATTTAAGCTCAGCCGTTGTCAATTCGAATAAGGCATCACTCAAGGACTTGGGTGCTTCATCTTGATGATCCAATAGGTAGCCTAAATGTTCGGCGAAACGATCTAACTTTAATTGTCTAAGGTTGGTGTATAAAGCTTGGTAATTGGCCATTTTCTCACTCCATTTCATCAAACATCTTCAGGTTTCGGTCGACGTAATCATCAATGACTCGGTCATCACGATTCTTATAAAGGTCTGATCGGACAATCTCTTCCATGTCATCGCGAAGGTAAGTAAATCTTTTCAGTGAAATAGGGTGAGAACGAATTAATTCTCCGTTATAATAAATGTATAGAGTATTGTCATCGTGTTTAATTTGTACGGTTTCGTCAATATATCTTATGGGGACGGAGTATTTCCGATTTTGAAAGACAATCATTGATTCCTTGCTAACTTTCCTTGCGATGGTTTGGCTGGCATAGGCATCGAGTAAGTCGTGATCAAAATCCTGGAGATACTCTTTTTCTTTATCAAGCAATAAATAAGGCGGAATTTGAGTCGCCTGAGACTTCTCATGATTCAGCTGATCACACGTCAAATGGACGATCTCGGCTAAGTCTAGCGGCTCTTCAAACTCATGGTTGTAAACTTTGATTCGCTGAGTAGTTCTGGCCAGCGCCTCAACCTTTCCTTTGGTTTGTGGCCGAAACGGTCGACAAGCAATTGGCTTGAAACCAGCGTCCTTAGCGTATTCAACGAAGGTTTCATTAAATACCGGCTTACCAAAATTACTTTTATGATGATCGACGACAACCTTTTGGTTGTCAAACCAGATTTCTTTCGGCACACCCCGGTTGCCCAAAAGGCATTAGTTAAGCAATCAAAAAAGGTAATTTGGCTGCGACTGAAGGTAAATTGCATGTATTTCATTCGCGAGTACCCTAAAACATATAAGAAGATGTTGCCTTTGACAATCTCTCCATGCCGAGAAACCAACGTTAAATCTTCTTTCCAATCAACCTGGGCTGAAATCCCTGGCGAGGTTTCAATCCGGATAGTGGCTTTTTTCGTTGCGGCTTTTCTGATGGTTCGACAATAGTCTCTGAGAATACTTTGCTTTCCTTGATAGCCACGTTCTTTGATAAAGTAATAAATTGCCGTTGCCGAACAGCCTTCTAGAACCTTTTCTTCAATCGTTTTTCGATAATCGTCAAGTTTACTCGGCCGCCGTAAGGGTTGTGGCTGCTCATCTGGGGGCGTAAGCCCTAAATTGTAGTATCTTTTTACCGTTCGTGGATCAACACCGTATCGCCGACCAATTTCAGCGAAGTTGGGCTTTATTTTGTTCATAATATATTGCTGGACACACTGCTCAACATCTAAACGCATTTCAGTTCCTCCAAATTTGAGATGCGTTTATTTTACCGTAAAAAAATGTTGGAAAACCGACATTTTCTAATCGGTATTTTCCAACATTTTACAACCGTTGCTGACAATAATTAACAATTCTTATTTTTATAGGGGGTTTGCTATGCAAAAAACATGTGCTCTTTGCAATGAAAAAATATCTCTATTTAGTCCTAAGATTTCCTTTAAAGATGGAGCTATCTGCAAAAAATGTTTTTCAAAAACTAGTTTAACTGGTTCTTACTCAGATCTTTTATGGGCACGAAGTAAGACTATTAATGGTTTTAAGAATCTTATGCAATCCGGAGAACAAATTGATACAAAAGCTGAAATAAAATCTAAAAAAGCTGCTGAAGATGCTAAACACAAAGAAGCTAAAGAGTTTGTTCGTAACCTCCCTGATAATACAAAAACAATCGGTGGTGTGGCAATCAACGCTGAACAGAGCAAAAAACGTGTTCGCAAACCTTTTGGTGCTTTGGTATGCCCACACTGCAAGTCAGCAAATATTCAAATATTGGAAAAAGAAACAAATACAAAGACCAAGCGCACTACTTCGATTGATTTGAACCCACTCCACCCTTTAACAGCTTTTGATCATCACGAAAAGAAAATAAAAAAGAAAAAATTATCTGGAAAAAAAGCCTTGCTTGCTGTGTCAACTGGTGGAACATCTGCAATGGTTCCAGGAGTTGGTCTAAGAACTAAAAACAAACAAACGCAATACCAATGTAGAGAATGCGGAAAAGTTTGGACAGGAAAATAATCATTTAAAATAAATATTTAGGTTACAAAACAGTCCAAAAACTGATGACTTTAAAAGCTGAAATCTAGGGGGAAACAAAAATGTCAAAGAAAATTACTGGGGAAGACGGAAAAACTTATAAGGTCAAAAAGCCATTCTACAAACGAGTATGGTTTTGGATTTTAGTTGTAATTGTAGTAGCTATAGGTGGACAGATGGAGAATGCAAAGAATTCATCAAGTAAATCTGCTTCAAGTGAAAAAACAAGCAGCTCAGCAAGTCCTTCTTCTAAAGGACCTTCAAGTTCAGTTGCAAAAGATACAAGTGGATTAACAGAAGCTAATTTCAATAAAATAACTCTCTCGGAATCAAACGGAACTTCTGTTGCAGATGTTCAAAAAATGTTTGGCAAAAAAGCTGATTCTACGGCAGAACAAACAATTCAAAATGTTAAATCTGAAATGTACACTTGGAGTAACGTTTCGGGTGCAAGTTTTGGGTCAAGTATAGTTGTTGGTTTTGCCAATGATCATGCAATCTCTAAAGCAGTCGAAGGTTTAAAAGTAAATCGAAACAATAAAATAACCCTAGCAGATTTTAATGGTATTTCAAATGGGGTTTCTAAAGAAGATGTACAAAGTAAGTTTGGAAAACCTAACGGAAACAGTATGACCAACATTGCTGGTCAGTCAAATGAAATATGGACTTATTCTTCTGGAATAAACGGCAATCTGGGTGCTAATTTTGAAATTACATTTACTAATAATGTTGTTTCGGGTAAAACTCAAACAAGTATGAAATAATAAAAAAACACATCCCCCACTCGCCTAAGCTAAGGATGTGCTATCAAATTACTATAGAGCTTTTACACCCTTTTGTAATTATAAAGGAAGTGATGTTTAACAACAAGTTCTCTCTAAAAATAAGTCACTTGTTGCCAGCAAACTTATAAAGGAGAGATCAAGATGGCTTCATATACAAAATATCAAACAAGTAAAGGTAAATTTTGGTGTTTCCAAGTGATAAATTAACGTTTAAGGACGTCTTCGACTTATGGTTTGAGAACTATCAGCTAACGACTAAAGAGTCCACTTGGACCACAACAAAGAGTAATTTTGATAACCACATTTTACCGTTGCTTGGTAACCGCAGAATAATAGATATCACACCGGCTGTTTATCAGCAAAATCGTTAATGCGTGGTTTACCAAACCACTGAAGAACTATAAGCGATTTTTAAATAAACGGAATGTGTAAAGGCGAAGCTCTCGCCCTTACCTGGCCTGATATCAACTTTCAGACTAAGCAACTGACACTACCTAAACAGCTCGTATTTGCATCGCAAAAGAATCAGATGCACAATCCAACAAACCAAGTGTGTGGGCCACTAGGATTACAAAGAGATACGATTTAAAACACACCCCTGTTCATGGGTTTAGACATACTTACGCCACACTAGCAATACAAGGTGGAATGCAGCCTAAAGAACTGCAGATTCAACTTGGCCACAGTGACATTTAAACTACTTTGGATATCTACACCGCGGTCACTGATCAGCAGAAGTCCAAAACGCCGGATAAGTTTACAGCCTTTGTCGCTTTTTAATTCTATGCAACATAAACACGTAAAACTATACTAAACTCTACGAAAATAGAAAAATAAAAAAGCCGGTAAATCAACGTTTTACGAAGATTTACCAACTTTTACGACTAACGAATTGGGCATACTGGACTCGAACCAGTACATTGCGGATTCAGAGTCCGCTGCCTTACCAATTTGGCGAATGCCCAAAAATAAAAAATCAACTATTTAATAGTAGTACCTTTTCAACAAGTTGTCAATGAAAAATTAACGCTATGACTTGTTGTAGGCGCTGTTTCATCTCTTTTCAAAATAAAAGTCCACCTACAAATACGATGGACATTCTCATGAAAAAGATGATATCACCCGTACGGGGATCGAACCCGTAACTCCGCCTTGAGAGGGCGACGTCTTAACCAATTTGACCAACGGGCAAGTACTCTTACTATTATACAGAGGTCCTGGTTATTGTCAAGATAAAATTAACGATTTAACTGCAGATAGACGCAAATTCCAAAAAGCAGCAAACAATAACCCACACACCCGATGATAACCAGATTGAGTAAAGGAATTATTACGAGGCTGCGTGCGCCTATGAAAAACAAGGTCGTAACACTCCATTTTAATAGTTTAATGTACATCGCTCTTAACTTAGGATCCATTTTCTCACCAGCTGTTATTTAGTTACGCTTGAAAGTAAAAGCAAGCTCTGGAATCGCTTTGAAGGTTCGTGCGTAAAACTGCAGTTTAAATACCTCAGGAGTGACCTCAAGCACAGCATACGTTCCACCTATGGAGCTGTATTCTCCGCGCTGAAAGCTGATGCTTCCTGGATTAAGAAACAGACATTTTTTCCGATACTCAGCGCCTAAAAGATGTGTATGTCCAAATAAGACAATTGTAGCCTGTTTGGACGCCGCCAAGAACCCTAAACGCTCCATGCCGTTATTCACACCATATAAATGACCATGTGTCAGCAAGACCCGCTCTGAGCCATATTCCGTCAGGATAAGTTCTTTGAATCGTGGATCATAGTCGCAATTTCCCATCACAACCTGAAAATCTGTGAAAAGCTCATCATCCGGCGCAAGTTCTGAATCTCCACAATGAAACATGCCGTCAACTTTCCCTTGATATTTAGCGCGTAGCTTTTCCAGAATCTCCCGGTCTCCGTGACTATCGCTGACAACTAGAAATCTAATCTTCTTGTTCTTCATTATCTTTTCCACCAATCATCAAATTTTGCATTCAATGCTGCAATTGCTCGTCCACGATGACTGATTTTATTTTTCTCAGCTGGTGTAAGCTGTGCAAAGGTTTTACCAAGCTGTGGCAAATAGAAAAGCGGATCATATCCAAAGCCGTCTTCTCCACGCGGAGCTGTCAGAATTGTGCCTGTAACCTCTCCTGCGACCTTTAATGGTTCCTTATTCACACTTGTGACTACGAGTGAAGAATGAAAGCGTGCTGTCCGCTTCTCTTGAGGCGTATCACGAAGTTCTCTAAGCAACTTAGCATTATTGGCAGCATCATCATGATCACCCGCATAACGTGCGGAATAAATCCCTGGTGCCCCATCAAGCTCATCCACCAGCAGTCCCGAATCATCAGCGAGGACTGTTTCATGCAGCACAGCTGTCAAGGTGCTCGCTTTAAGATACGCATTTTCAGCGAAAGTTTTTCCATTTTCTACAATATTTGGCTTTTCTGTCAAATCATTAAGTGTTTTGACCACAAAACCACGCGGTTCAAAAAAAGATCTAAATTCTCTGGCTTTTCCCTCATTTTTTGTCGCAATTATTATTTTCTGCATCTTTTTCATCCTTTCGCACTGCTGTTAGTTTTAATTATAGCTAGCAAGCCAACTCCTTAGCAACTTTCTTAAGTTTACAAATAACTGTTCGCTTTTTGCAAGTTCAAGGTATAATTAATGTTAGATTGAGGTGAAGGAGAGTCTTCATGGACGCAAATTTTTATCAACAACTAATACAAGACAAAGATACAACCCCTGCTTTTGGATATGAGGTTTTACGTGATGTTCTGCTTCCTGAACTAACAGAAAGCAACCCAACAATTCTCTACTGGGCAGGGAAACGGCTAGCGCGCGAAATCTTTCTTGCGGAAGCCGAAGATCTACCCCTCTTCTTTGAGAAAGCTGGTTGGGGTACGTTGAAGTTGGTTAGTACAAAAAGAGATCAGCAATTATTCGAACTCAGCGGAGCAGTTGTTAAGCTACGTCAGCAAAATGTCCCGCAAGCCGATTTTCTTCTAGAGGCTGGTTTCTTAGCGGAAACGCTGCAGAATCAGATTGGTTTTACAACAGAAGCAATTATAAAGAGCACCGATCAACGCAATGGCATTATTTCGTTTTTAGTCCAACGAGATTCAAAGGATCCTCTCGACCCAGCGATCTTACCCGAAAAAGAACCCTTAAAACTAACCACTGCAGTTGAAAAGTAATCAAATCAGCTTTACACATATAATTTAAATTAGGTTTCATTCAAAAATTGTGCAATTCATTTTTGGGTGAAACCTAATTTGTGCTTATGACATAAGTCAGGCTCTAAGTTTTTACCCAGTCCCATTTGAGTTACCCGCTTCTACTAAAAATAGCGGCCTTTTCCACCATGGAATCAGGTCGCTATTTTTAGTGATTAGATTATTTCAGCTATTTCTAGAAACATGGTATGCGCTTTGTCACACTAACTTTGGTAAAGATTATTCACAAATCGCTACTTTTGCTGCCAAGTTTTTGAATAGAAATAGTTATTAATTTTATATTTTGGAGTTGGCTGTGCTTTAGTTAAAAATGGATTGATATACTGATCAGCAGCTAGCCAGCCACGCCACCCAAGATGAATTGTATCTTGCATGAAATAAGCTTTACCGCCATCTTTAGTCAAATCAACTACATTATGAAAGCCCTGCGAGTTTAATTGATACTTAATTTTTTTCACAAATTGCCGCAACATCGGCATTGAAAGTCCAGTATATTCAGACCAACGCTTATTAACCGGTGGAATTATGAAAAGGACCTTCATATTTTGCTTGGCAAACTGATTCAGCACTAACTGAAAATCTGAAAATTCAACTGAACGCAAATAACTATAATTTGCCTGTTTACCAGCTAACTTCTTATAACTACGCTTTAACCGCTTATTCCAAAAAGTATTGTCGACACCAAAGCTATTATTAGTCGTATGTGTCCTGCCTAAATAATAAGCTGTTTCATCCAATTGCTTAAAGTTATAGGTTGCAGGTAAAATTTTCTCGCTCTTAATAACTGCACTTTCACGATTATTCAAAGTAATCGTTGAAAAGAGCTGGTCTTCACGATCAAGTGCATTCGCCTTCAAGCCCAGATAAATACGTTCAAATTTTGTCAGTGACTGCCCGGCAGCAATTCGAATTGTTGCATTATTTTCAATGCTAGAACGATCTCGCGATAATGCCAATAACCTTTCAGCCGCATATCTATCCATGCTGTTATTTTTGGCCTGCAACAACCATTTAACAATTGCAGGTTTAGGATAATAATAATTAAACATGTCGGGATTGATTCCGCCTTGCACAAACCACTGCGGTGAAATTATGAAAACTGCCTTTTTACCTTCCAGTTTATCATCAATTCCCTGCATCCCCCAGTAATGGACCAATGATTGTGTCCCCGGAGCACCCAGCAAGAAAGGACGATAACTTCTTTTATATTTTTGGGCAAGAACTGATGGATGCAGCGAATCCATCCGCGATAATTCAGATGAACCAAAGAATGGAACATAATTCTTGGAAAAAGCTGCCTTTTTGACTGCCATTCCCCGAAAAACTTTAGGCGATTGCGATAGTGCTGCCCGTTGAATGGTTCCTCGCGAAATATCTTGTACATTGACTGGTGTTAAAAAAAGTGCAACTAGCAGCACTGCAGCCAAAATCACCGGCCCAAAAATCAAGAATAGTTTCTTTGACATCTTCATGTTACATACTTTCTACTTTCGCAATAATTTTATTAGGTGTATCCCATTCGCTGCGCTCAAATTCAGAAACTGGAACTTCAACCCCACATTGGGACTGCAACTCTAACAAGAGTTGTACGGTTGCCATTGAATCTAGCAAGCCTTCATCAAATAAGTTGATATCCAAGTTATCTGCAAGATCTGAACTGCCTGTTAAATCCTCTAAAATTTCAATTACCTTTTCTTTCATGATTAAAACTCCCCTTATCTTAATATAATATTATGGAATAATAGTTTGTCCAAAAAACCTGAAAAAATCAAAAAGCTAAAGCAAACCACGTTAAATGTAATAAAAATTGCTAGTAGCTTCGTGAATCGATTACTTGGAAACTTGTCTTTGTGCTTCTTCTTATAACGTAGCCAGACATCACACAAAATTATCGCTAGAGCATGATACAGGCCATAAACAATGTAGTACCACGTCAAGCCATGCCAAAAACCCATGATCAGAAACAGCGTCAAGTAACCAACATTTGCAATTGCAATTCTATTTTTCATCAGCTTCTTCTTCATTATGAAGAAAACAAGACGCATATAGATGTAATCACGGAACCAAAATGAAAGCGTCATGTGCCAACGATTCCAGAATTCTTTGATATTCACCGCACTGAAAGGACGGTTAAAGTTCATTGGAGTCTCAATTCCCATCAAATAACTAATTCCCACAGCAAAAAGACTGTAGCCGGCAAAATCAAAGAAAAGATCCATCGAATAAACGTACATGTAAGCTACTAACCACCACGAGATTCCCCCGTAGGAAAGTGCCATTTTGCTGACATAAGGCAACATTAAGGTTCCAAAAACATAAGCTAGTAAAAATTTGTACAAAAAGCCTAAGAAAATGTACCACACTGCCTTATCAAGCAACTGCAAATATTTTTGCGGGTTAGGAACTCGTTCGTAATCTGCTTTAAATCTACGATAACGATCGATTGGCCCCGAAGAAATCGTTGGGAAAAAGAGCAAGAATTGTAGTGTCAACCAAGGATCAAACTCTTTAATCGCTCCATCACGGATCTCCATCACCATCTGGACAGCTTTAAAAGTCAAGTAACTAATTCCTAAAAAGCCGATCAAAGATGGATGTCCATAAACAGCTGGTGTCACTTTCACAATCACTAACGGAATGATTGCGAGGATAACAGCACTACAAAAAATCCAAGTCTGATTCTCTCTTTGCCGATAATGAAAATAAGCACCCACTAAAACAACTTCAAAAATAATATAGCCAATGAGCGCAATGCCTTCATGCCACTTAACTCCGCCAAAGGCCAAGAGTAAAAAGGCAAAAGATACGATTGTCTGATACCAATGAAGCTGTTTACCACGCAGCATCGCAATCATGATCGGTAATAATGCAATAACTAGGTAAACAAAATACATTGGATTTTCATAAGGTTGTAAATTAATCATTAATGATTGACCTCGCTAAAGAGGTGCTTCCGATCAACTTTTCCATTTGTTGTAAGCGGTAGTGAATCCACATAAACAAACCGCTGTGGAATCATGTATGGCATTGATAAAGTTGCTAATTGCTCTTTGATAGCTTTGGTTAATTCAAGGTTATTTTTGAATTCATTATGCTTAGCAACTACGAAAGCTACTAATTGAGAGACCTTGTGATCCATTCCGTATTTTGGAACACAAGCAGCCTGCTCTACTAACCCAACTTTGCCAAGATGATAGTCAACCTCTTCTAATTCAATTCTGAAGCCGTGGAGCTTAACTTGAAAGTCAAGACGCCCCTTATAAAGCAGTTGCCCGGCTTCATCAAACTCACCTAAATCACCCGTCCGATAAGCATTTTGCTCGTTAAACTTCACAAAAGCCTGCTTTGTTTTGGCAGGATTATTGAGATATCCCTGAGAAACACTTGGACCATAGATTAAAATTTCACCGGCTGTCCCGGCTGCAACTTCTTGCAAGTTTTCATCAACAACTACAACCTTAGTATCTGCTTTAGGTTTACCGATTGGCAAACGTTCATATTTAGCAAGCAAATCTGCCGTAATTTGAACTTGTGTAACAGCTACGGTTGTCTCTGTAGGTCCATACGTGTTATAAATTGCTGCATGCGGAAAACGCTGCAAAAGTTGTTGTGCAGTCTTATGAGTAAGTTCTTCACCACAAAACAGAAAATGCTGCAATTGCGGATAATGTTCCTCGTCGAAACTTTTTTCCAGCAAACAAATATCCATAAATGATGGTGTCGAAACCCAAACATTGAGCTTAAGCTGCGGCAAGACAGAAAAAAGCTGCCTAAAATCTTCTGTAACTTTCTTAGGAATCACGCTGAGTGTGCCTCCACGTGTCAATGCCGGATATAAATCCATGACAGAAAGGTCAAAGGAATACGGCGGTTGCGACAGAAAAGTACTTTCGTCTTTGATTCCAAAATCGCTTTCCATCCAGGCCAAAAAGCTTTCCAAATTCTGTGCACTAATTTGGACCCCCTTAGGAACACCGGTTGTTCCTGAGGTGAAGATAATATAAAAAACATCTGATCCCTTAACCTGATTTGCAGCAGAAAAACTTACTCTTTCAGAAAAAAGCTGCTTCAACTTTGCTGGGGTTACAACAGGTAAACCAGCAAGTTCAACCGGAAGCTCCTCAACTGCGATACATGCGACAGGCTGCGCAATACGATTAATGGTAACTAAGCGTTCACTTGGCGAATCGCTGTCGATCGGTATGTAAGCATGCCCTGTCTTAACGATTCCCAGAAAAACCGCGATCATTTCAAATTCTTGACCGCCATACACAATAATGGGTGCCTTGTCCGGCAAATCCATGTTAGTGATTGCTGCGGCAACGCTGTCTGAGTAATTTTTTAACTCAAGATACGTATTTTCTTTTCCAAGATAGTTATAAGCTACTCGCTGCGGGTCCCGTTGTGCCCAGCTATCTATTCTTTGAATTACATTCATTTAAGTTGTTCTCTCCCCGATTAAAACTCGTTATAGATAAAGTGCGGTCCATTGATACCACTGTAACTATACAAATAAACCAATATCAGCATGACCACAAAATAAAAAATAGTTTTCAAAACAAATTTGGTTACCTCACTATGTAACAAGCGTGAGCGCCATTGCCCCATCTCTTCACCCCCACGACAATCTAAAACTGAAAACAGCGATCTGCAACAAATGAATCTTTAACATTAAGCAATTAAAACAGTAAATGTAACTACACTAATGTTACACCACAGTAAACCAGTTTTCTGTAAAATTTTTCAAAGATTACTTAAGATTTCATTAAATTGATTCCTTTTGAAGCTATACAACTATTCTATTATAGCAAAAAAGAGGACCTGCAACAGCCCCCAATTAAATGTGTGCCATTTAGTGCTACTTGTCTTTAAATTCGCCTTCAATGATGTCATCATCGTCATTGCGACCGTTGCCGTCTGTTGCTTCCGGCATGACACTTGCCGCGATAAAGTAAACAATTATCCCAATGATCAGTTGTCCTGGGAAAAAGATTAAAATCGCACCAATGATCCGAACAATCGCTTTATCCCATTCAAAATACTCTGCAATTCCTCCGAAAACGCCTGAAACAACTTTATCTTTTGACTTTGTTAACTGCTTTTTTCTTTTCATGAAAATCCTTCCTTTCATTGATCCCTTACTTAACTTCATTATCACCGGAATCGGTGCGTAAAATCAACATATTTGAGTTATTTTGACCTTGTTGCAAGGTACCGCCCTCACTAGTCTTTGAAAAAAGTTGGTTGGTCCCAGCGTTGGTTTCCACACGGATACCCTTTACCTGTGTATCTGCTACTTCATTATCCCCATTCTTATTTTCAATAGTGTAAACCCCAGAAAATTTGTTATGGTTTGCTTCCAGATCACCACTGCTCAATGACAAATTACCTTTAATAAATTGTGAATCAGTGAAAGTCACGTCTCCATCAGTATTGTGGATAATAACATTAGTTAACTGTGAGTCTTTCAGCGTTAAATCACCATTCGTTTGCTGCAGCCTCCCGCTTCCAAATGAAACGTTCTTAAGCACTGCATCTCCATTATTCAAGTAAATCGCTGCCCTTTTAGCCTTAACATTTGCAAGATAAGCGTCTCCCGTGTCGGTAAATGCATTTAGCTGATCCACTGATTGCCCGGAAATTCTAAGATCTCCTGTTTTAGAATTAACGGTCACGTTCCGTAATTGTCTTCCATTAGGGACAGTAATCACAACTTTTTCGTTACGCGCTACTCCAAAATAAAAACCTGAAAAATCACTTGCCTTTGTTTGCCGAACATTTAAAACCCCATTTGTAACCTTCACCGTGGGGGTATTTTTGCTGTCAGCAGTATACATAACACTTGCCTCACTGCCACTTCTAACTTCAACATCCGCTGTGCGCGTTTCCACATAGATCTGTTTAAACTCAACATTTCGTTTAACTACTTTGCCGCTAAACTTAGTGCGGGCACTGACCGGCTGCCACCCCTGAAAAGCAATTATCTGAGCTCCGTGAAACAGATAACCAGCTGCCATCAAAAGCAGTCCCAAACCTAAAATTACCATACCAGAAAGCAATGTCTTTTTCATCCTAATTTGCCCTCCTTCTTTCGTTGAATTTACGATAAAGATAACGAGCAAAATTAGCAACTGCTTGGATTAGAACACGCCCAAACCAAAAGAGACATGGCACGATTAGCAATAAAAGACCTAAACAGGCCATCCCACAGCCTAAATAAAAAATGCCAACATTAAATTCCTGAAATAGTAACACTACTCCACTGTAAAGGAAAAAAGCTGTTAAAAGCAAAATCGCCAACAAAAGACCTGCTCCAACCATAAAAAAAGCTAAAATTAAGAAAATTACAGCTATCAGCACGCCGCCGCCAACACCCACTGCTCCTAATGCAAACGGTGCTGATAATAAGGCAAGTATTATCAACCAGATCATTCTTGAATTAGCGTGCGCTGATTTCACTTTGCTGCCAGTGGTATGCTCATCGTCCCTAATTGAATAATCGGCCATTATTTTACGTGCTAACTGACGAGGAGTCCCCAGCTTCTCTTCAATTGCGGCCCGCTGCTCTAACTGTGCATCACTAAGATATTCAGCATAAAATGCAACTGCATCTTTAACTTCTGCTACTGTTAAGCCTTGCAAGCATGCTTTCAATTCATCTAAATACCTGTCTCTATCCATAGTGTTTTCCCTTTGCCTCCCCCAACAGAATATTATCCAAACTCACTTTATAGTTAACCCACATTTTGCGAATCTGTTCCAAGTGCTGTGTCCCGGCAGGAGCAATCCGGTAATACCGCCGATTCCTCCCTTGAAAGGGTTGGTCATAGGTCGTCAGATAATTATTCTTTTGCAAACGTCTCAAAACAGGATACATAGTAGACTCTGAAATTTCAATTACCGCTTGCATATCTTGTGTTAGTGCGTACCCGTAGTAATCCTTTCTCTCCAGTAAAGCGAGCACCAGTCCGTCCAACAGATCTGCAGAAATTTTGATTTTCATTTTTTTGCCTCCATTGGCTTTTCCTTAAACAATATTATACGTTATATAGTATTATATTGCAATTAATTAACTGCAAAAACTGCTATCATCAACTCACCAATGCTTAAACAGCAAAGTTGGTGACAATCGTATGCCAATGAAAAAGTGCACACAAAAAGAGGATCAGGGCAACCCGCAAGTCTGCTCTGATCCTCTTTAATTAATATTACACTTAGCGTTTTCGCCAACTGTTGCTTACTTCGCAGTTGACTGTTGCAAAGATTCTTTTAAAGATACTGCTTTAATTTAGTTTCAATCTGTTCCTTAGGATGGTAGCCCACCAAAGTATCAACTACCTGCCCATCTTTTTTGATCAACAGTGTTGGAATACTCATAATTCCAAACTCACTTGCAACTTGTTTATTCTCGTCAACATCAACTTTGCTGAAAGAAACAGTATCGCCCATTTCCTCATCAAGTTGCTCAACTACAGGTGATTGCATCCGACATGGACCACACCAAGTTGCCCAAAAGTCTGTCAATGTCACTCCATTACTTGTTTCTGCTGCAAAAGTTGCATCTGTTAATTCTTTAACCACTATTAACGCCCCCTACTTTGCTTTTGTAAGTAAAGCATACCAGAATATTCAAAAAAATCAATCTTCTTGCTTACTTGAAGTATACCACTGTTGCCCCATTACCACCTGCACTCGGTGGAGCAAAGTTAAAACTTTTAACGCTGGAACTTTGTGCTAAATAATCAGTAATGCCCTTTCTAAGAGCACCCGTCCCCTTGCCATGAATAATTGTCACGCTAGGATAGCCAGCAAGAATTGCAGCATCCAAATAACGATCGACCTCTACTAACGCTTCTTCATACCGCTTGCCACGCAGATCAAGCGACGTTGAAACATGTGCTTGAGAACCAGATGACAGTGTAGTTCTAATCTTCTTATTCTTTTCAGGCGCGACCTTAATCTTTTCAAGATCAGTATCATTGACACGCATTTTTAGGATTCCAATCTGGACATCCCATTCATGCTCGGTTGCTTTGCGAATTAAGACACCACGCTGTCCATAGGATTTAACTAAAACATCGTCATTGGGACGAAGCTGTTGTTGTGCTTTGGCATGGCGTAAAACCCGATTTTGCTTTAAATTGGTAGGTTGCCGCAATTGATTCATTCGGGTTTTAGCGTCGATTAATTGATTTTCCTTAACTGATGAGCTAGCATGCAAGCGTAATTGGCGCAACTCTGCGATCAATTCGTCAGATTTGCGAGTTGCTTGCGCTACAATTTCATTTGCCTGTTGCCGTGCTTGCTCCAGTTGCGTATTTTTTTGCTGTAAGAAAGTCTCGTACTTTGCTTCAAGTTCTTGATGCAATTGTTGTGCTTTTGTCAATTCATGGTGCAAGCCCACGGTCTCTTCTTCCGCTTGGTGGCGCTTTTCAACTAAATCTTGAATCATATCATTCAGATCTTGATTTTGTCCTGCAGTTAATTGCCGCGCCTGTGCAATAATTTGAGGCTGTAGCCCCAAGCGCTGCGAAATCTCAAGTGCATTACTCCGCCCAGGAATTCCAATTAGCAACCGATAAGTCGGCCGTAAAGTTTCACTGTCAAATTCCATGCTTGCATTGATTGTCTGCGGACGCTCATAGCCGTATGCCTTAAGTTCTGGATAATGCGTTGTTGCAACCACATAACTGCTTTGAGCTCCAACGTAATCTAAAATTGCGATTGCAAGTGCAGCTCCTTCTTGCGGATCTGTTCCGGCCCCCAATTCGTCAAAGAGAACTAATGAATGTTCATCAATCCTGTCTAAAATCGAGACAATGTTTGTCATATGCGCAGAAAAAGTACTCAGACTCTGTTCAATCGACTGTTCATCACCAATATCAGCAAAGATTTCAGTAAAGATTCCAATCCGACTTTCTTCAAACGCTGGAATGAATAATCCCGACTGTCCCATCAACTGTACCAACCCAAGAGTCTTCAAGGTGATTGTCTTCCCACCTGTATTAGGCCCCGTCACCACAATTGCCTTGTAATCTCGTCCAAGCATAATATCATTTTTAACAGCCTGCTTTTGTAGCAGCAACGGATGCCATACATGTCTGAGATAAACATCATTTTCCGCAGATAACAGCGGCTCCGTAGCATTGAGTGTGCTCGCATACTTAGCTTTGGCGTTAACAAAATCAAAAACTCCCAGAATTCCTGCATTATCTTCAAGCTCTGGTGTATATGGTGCAACCAACTCAGACAATTCCTGCAAAATTCGGGCAATCTCATCTTTTTCACTCAATTGCTGCTGCTTTAATCGATTATTGAGTTCTACAATTTCCCGAGGTTCAATGAACAGTGTCTGCCCGGAAGCACTTTGATCGTGTACAACTCCTCCAAAACGAGTGCGGTACTCCTGCTTGACTGGAATCACATACCGATCATTTCTAATCGTGATAACTGCATCACTCAAATACTTAGCCGAATTGCCATGAATCAGTGTATTTAATTTAGCACGTAACTGATTTTCTGTCGTTGAGATCGCCCGTCGCAGACTCGCTAATAAAGTCGAAGCTTCGTCAGTTACATAACCATCTGCTTCAATCGCACTTAAAAGGCGCTTGTTGACTTCTGGCAAAACTTGCAAACGCGCAGCTACTTCATACAAAGATGCCAGCTTGAGCTCTTCATCATCTAATTTCATAAAGAAAAGACGGACTTCATTTGTAGCACGCAACACTCTGCCGATTGCCGCGAGCTCTTTACCATTGAGCGTTGCCCCAATGTCCAAGCGTTTTAAATACTGTTTAATTTCTAACAGCTTTGGAATTGGAATCTCTCCTTTAAGCCGCAAGATATCTGCACCATCTTTAGTCTGTGCAAGTAAGTTGGCAACATCCGCTCTTTGTGTTTGCGGTTCCATTTTGGTAACTTGCCGCTCCCCCATCGGAGTGGTTACGAATTGGCGCAAATTATTTTTTATCTTATCATACTCTAGAGTCAGCATTGATTTACTGTTCACTGCTCTACCTCCTAAAGGCTGTGTTCTTGTTCCAGTTTATCAAGGATTTGTTGTGATACAACCGGGGTTTTATTTAAAATTACTTGTGCCAATTGTGAATCTTGCACATTTGTTCTGATTGCAGCACTTGGCCATGCTTGTAAAACCAAGAGTCCTGCAAAGATCAGTAAATATACTAAGAACAAGCCCAAAACTCCCCCAGCCAAAGAATTTAATTGCTTAATAACCGGTATTCTGGTTACTAGATTTAAACTCCGAATCAGTCTTCTGATCAGCAAGCCCCCGATAATAATAATCAGCCAGTAAGCAAGCCCATAGTAAAAAGTACTACTCCCCGAGAGAGTTACACCCTTAGTTGCTTGCCATGATGCTCCATTTCCTTCAAAAAGCGCAACTAAGCGTTGAAGCCACTCCCCTACAAGGGCAGAATAATTTGCTGCAAGAATAAAGAGTACCACTAACCCGATCAAATCCAGTAAAGTTAGTACCAGACCCCTTCTTGCACCATTGAAATAAGCTGCGACTAACAATACAACAATAATTATTGAAATAAGCATCTCATTCACCTACTTTTCTTGTCATCAGCGGCTGTTTCGCTTTTCAAACGATCCAGTTCTTCTTGTTTATATATTTGGTCAGAAACTGCATTAATTGCCAATAAAACCGCCGCCCGTTCTTTGCTTAAACCTGGCATCAGTTGTTTGATTTCCTTAAACTGCTGTTCCACTAATTTAACAACGGTTTCCATATGCTGTGTTGAACTATCTCCGATAATAATGTAGTCTTCACCGGCAATATGAGCTTTAAAACGCCGTTTGCCTTCTGACATGCTGGAACCTCCCTAATTCAAAGTTACATAATATAATTCTAGCATAAAAACAAATCTCTTATTACTTCTGAATGAAATCTTACAAAAAAAGAAGTTTACGCTAAGTGCACTGACTGCCACTCAACCCTCAACCTAAAGCGAGGGGACTATGTCAAAACAAATGTTTTGTCACAGCCCCCTCGTTAGAAAACATTCATGTGCCTCTAAACAAGCTACCTATTGCAGATTTTCATCATTTAAAAACGTGTCTAGTACACTTTCGACCATGTCCCACTCTTCATCGCTTTCAATATCATGCAGTTCAGCATCATTGGCCTCACCATTTTCATCTGGGTCAAACGAAAAGGCAAGCACGTCGACTTGTTCCTCTGGCTGTGATCCCGCAGGAATTAAGAGAATATATGATTTACCGTAATCCTCGGATTCAAAGGTAAAAAGGATTTCATATAATGTTTCGTTGCCCTTGTCATCGACAAGTGTAATTAAATTATCTTCTTCACTCATTAAAACTACCTCATTTCTGCGCTAAAATCACTGTCATTTACAATAATGGTCCTTTTCGATCAAGATAATTCTGCAAGATTAACCCAGCTGCAACCTTATCAATAACTTTTTTGCGCTTTTTGCGCGATGTATCTGCCTGTTCTACAAGCATTCGTTCAGCTTCAACAGTTGTTAATCTCTCGTCTTGATAATCAACTGGCAGACCAAATTTTTCTGCCAAAAGCTGACCATAATTTTTAGAAGCCTCTACCCGCGGACCTGAAGTATTATTCATATTCTTAGGAAGCCCAACAACAAAGCCGGTGACTTCATACTGCGACACAAGTTCTGCAACGCGTTCAATTCCAAAAGAATGCTCTTCTTCATTTATCGGAATAATCTCAATTCCTTGTGCCGTCCACCCCAAAAGATCACTAACAGCGACTCCGACCGTTCGAGAACCAACATCCAACCCCATTAGTCGCGTCACTTTTTGTCCTCCTTATTAAGGTAAGAACGTACCAATTCCTCAACAATTTCGTCGCGTTCATGTTTGCGAATCAAGTTACGTGCATCATTTAACCGTGGAATATATGCTGGATCACCAGACATCAGGTAACCAACAATTTGGTTGATCGGGTTATAACCCTTTTCTTCTAAAGCCTGATAGACTGTTACCAAAGTCTCATGGACATCTTTTTGATTTCCATCTTCAAAATCAAAGTACATTGTTTTATCTAACGAACTCATTGCAAGCACCTCCGCATGCATAACAACTCCTGTCCTCATTCTACTAGAGAAAAAAGATTGTCACAATCAAAACACGGTCTTGTAATCATTCCGTAACACAATTGTCAAATCCGCTCTTAAATTTGCTTAATTTCCGCTTATAAAACCAAGTCTTAAATAAGGTGCCACAAATTGCAGGCAGACTGCAGTCCTAGGTGAAAATTATGCGAGGAACCAGTTCAAAAGCTCAATTTTGACCCAATCCCTCGCATAATTTATTTTAACATTTTCAACAAAATTTAATTGCGATCCACTTTAATGATCACTCCAATTAATCCAATTGCTGCATCCAAGTAACAGCAGCCGCAAGTGCAGCGGCAATTCCTTCAGGATTTTTACCACCAGCTTGAGCCAAATCTGGGCGGCCGCCACCACCACCGCCAACTTTAGGCGCAATTGCTTTAATCAACGCGCCAGCTTTAAGTCCAGCTTTCAGAGCCTGCGGTGAAACACCCACAATTAAATTAACTTTATCTTTTGAAACAGCTGTCGCAAGTACCAAAACATCTGATGCTGCTTTAGCCTTCCATTGATCGGCTAATTGACGTAACTGATCCATTCCCGCAACCTTGACCTGAGCTTTAATGAGCGTCCATTTGCCGATTTTTTCATTTTGCGCAAAAATAGCGGCCGCTTGTTGACTAGCAACCTTAGCTTCTAACGTCGAAACCTTTTGCTCAAGCTGCTTGATCTCTTGCTGCAACAATCCCACTCGATGCGGAACTTCTTTTAGTTGTGCAACCTTGAGCCCAGCTGCTGTTTCTTGCAAAAGCTGTGAATGTCCTTCCAAATACTCATAAGCCTCTTTGGAAGTGACTGCTTCAATGCGGCGAACACCAGCACCGACACCGGATTCGGAAACAATTTTAAAGAGCCCTAGATCACCTGTCTGATCAACATGGTTGCCTCCACAAAACTCGGTTGAATAATTACCGATTTTGACAACGCGCACACGCTCACCATATTTTTCTGTGAAAAGTGCAATTGCACCTAATTTTTTAGCTTCTTCAAGGGTTGTCTCAATCGTTTCAACTTTGAGGTTCTGCCAAATCTGTGCATTAACGATTTGTTCAACTTTTGCCAAGTCTGCAGCTGTCACCGAGCCTAAGTTTGTAAAATCAAACCGCAGATAAGTCGGTTCAACTAAAGAACCTGCCTGATGGGTATGACTTCCTAGAACATCACGCAAAGCTTGATCCAGTAGATGAGTTGCAGTATGGTTTTTACGGACCTTGTCATGAAATTCCCGTTCAACTGCCAGTGTATAAGTTTGATCAACCTTCAAGGGTTGCAAAACTTCAACGGTATGCATATTCTGTCCCTTAGGAGCATGCTGCACATCTATCACACGGGCAACAACTTCTCCTTGGGCACTTTTAATCACACCACGATCGGCTACTTGGCCCCCCATCTCAGCATAGAACGGAGTTTTATCAAAGATCAGCAAAGCTGTTCCAGCTTGAACCTCATTTACTAAGTGTTCATCACAAATAATTTCTTTCAGCACACTCTGAGTTGTCAAAGTTTGATAACCAACGTATTCACTCGGAGTTGTGATGTCTGTCAGCAAACCGCTTTGCACGCCCATTGATTTAGCATTGCCACGTGCTTTTCGTGCCCGTTCTTTTTGCTTTTGCATCTCTGCATCAAATTCGTTTTCAGCGACTGTTAAGCCTTGCTCCAGTGCATATTCCTTGGTTAACTCAACGGGGAATCCATAGGTATCATAGAGCTTAAACGCAACTTTCCCTGAAATTTCTTGCAGTTGTTCCTGCTTAGCATCAGCAATCATCTCATTTAACAATTGCAAACCGTCTTTGAGCGTCTCATTAAAGCGATCTTCTTCCATCTTAACAACTTTTGCAATATAATCGGCTTGCTGTAAGACTTCAGGGTAATACGATTCCATAATTTTCCCCACAAGTGGGACTAAACGATACAGAAAAGCTTGCTCTATCCCTAGCTTTTGTCCATGCATTACTGCTCTGCGAATTAAACGCCGAATAACGTAGCCACGTCCTTCATTGGAAGGCAACGCACCATCACCAATCGCAAAGGTGACCGCCCGAATATGATCAGCAATTACTTTAAAGGAAACATCCGTTGCCGCACTGTCGCCGTACTTAGCTTGACCACTGATTTTAGCAGTTTCATTAATTAATGGCAAGAAAAGATCTGTTTCAAAATTAGTGCGTGCATTTTGAAAAACAGAAACGACACGCTCCAAGCCCATCCCCGTATCAATGTTTTTATGTGGTAAAGGTGCATAAGTGCCATCTGGCTTATGGTTAAATTCCGAAAACACAATGTTCCAAATTTCAAGGTAACGTTCATTTTCACCGCCTGGATAACTTTCAGGATCATCCTCTGGCAGATTATTAAACTCTTGTCCACGATCATAAAAGATCTCAGAATCTGGTCCGCTTGGGCCTTCACCAATATCCCAGAAGTTATCGTCAACTTCATAAATATGATCCTGAGGTACTTGCGCCACTTCATGCCAAATGCGTTTTGCTTCTGTATCTTTGGGATAAACTGTTACATAAAGACGCGTTGGGTCCATCGCAAACCATTGAGGACTGGTCAGCAATTCCCATGCCCATGTGATTGCTTCTTCTTTGAAATAATCTCCGACTGAAAAGTTACCCAACATCTCAAAAAGTGTGTGATGGCGCGCAGTATGTCCGACATTCTCAATATCATTGGTTCTAATACTCTTTTGAGAACTTGTAATTCTAGGATTTTTTGGAACGACAGACCCATCAAAGAATTTCTTCATTGTCGCGACCCCAGAATTAATCCAAAGCAAAGTTGGATCATCATGTGGAACTAATGAGGCACTGGGCATGACCGTGTGTCCCTTACTCTTAAAAAAGTCTAAGTACATTTTTCTAATCTGAGCACTGCTTAGTTTTTCCATCGTAATTCCCTTCTTCTCCTCAGGCAACAAAAACACCGTTGCTAGTAAGGACGCTGAACGCGCGGTACCACCTTACTTGCAACGATGTTGTCGTTTACCTCTTTAATCTCAATAACGCTGAGTCACGTTTTTATAAAACAACAGGGAGCATCTCAAACTCCAAAATAAGTTCTTTCACCAACCGAACTTTCTCTTTTTATTCTGTGAGTCAAGATATATCCTATCTTTTAAATTCCTCTAAGATTATAGTCAAACTTTCAGTAAATGTCAATCGCACTACTTAGATCCACGCCGTTGTGCACGCTTTTCCTGTCTCTTTGCAATCTTACGCTCTTGTTGTTCCTTTGTTTTAATTGCACGTTTGATCTTATTGCGATAGCCCGGTTTCCTTTTTTTACGTTCTTTCTTGACTAAGCCAACTAGTCCCACATCCAGACGATCTTTCTTCAATCTTCTTTTCTGTCGTCGGTCACGATCATACGAATCAACCAATTCATCATTTTTTAGAGCCTTAGGTTTAAATTTCACACCCAACTGTTCAAGTTCTGTAATCTGGCGATCATCGTTTGGCTCATACAAAGTTATCGCAATGCCTTTCATCCCATTCCGGCCAGTTCGTCCGACACGGTGAATAAAGAATTCGGGATCTTCTGGCAGCTGATCATTAATGACATGTGAGATCCCTTCAATATCAATTCCCCGCGCAGCTAAATCAGTTGCCACCACAAATTGATACTCAAGATTCTGAACTTCGCGCATAATTCGTTTACGTTGACGTGGCAATATTCCACCATGGATCTTAGCAACCTTCAGCCCCTGAGAACGCAGATAATCAGTTAATTCATCAGCACGTGTTTTTGTATTTGTAAAAATCATTGCCAAATATGGCTGTCCCAACGTTAAAAGCTTTAGAATTAAGCCGTTGCGATCTTTTCCTTTGGTCGATAGTAACCAATTGTCAATTGTCGGACTGATCACCGTTTGACTCTTAATTTCTTCGATCACTGGTGCTTGCATGTATTTTCTTAAAAAAGGTTTCAATTTTTCTGGAATTGTCGCTGAAAAGACGAGCATCTGCAAGTCCTGTGGCAAAGCCGATGCAATTGCATCAACCTCTTTTAAAAATCCAAGATCCAAAGTCATATCAGCTTCATCAACGACTAGCGCATGCGCTTTATGAATATCCAGTGCTTGTTCATTCATTAAATCCAGCACTCGCCCTGGTGTCCCAATTACAATTTGCGGTTGTCTGTGTTGGAGTTTTTCAATTTGGCGTTTTTTATCAGTTCCACCAATATAATGCGCCAAACTAAGAGGTTCAGGACTCTGCTCTGTGATTTGACGAGCTGCATCATAGATCTGATAAGCCAGCTCTCGACTAGGTGTTGTAATTACAACCTGAACTTCGTGCAGCTGTGGATTGACTTCATTCAAAAGCGGGAGCAAAAAAGTATGTGTTTTACCACTACCTGTTTGGGATTGCCCCACCACACTCCTGCCTTCCATAATAACCGGAATCAATTTTTCTTGCACTTCTGTAGGTTGCTTAAAATTAATTTTTTTCAAGGCTTCATTAATAAATGGTTTGAAGCCGAATTTTTGAAACGTTTCAGTCATTTTTTTCTCCTGTATAAGCAGTTGCAATTGCATCCAGCTTCTTAATATACGCGGGAATCCCTTTTTCATCCTGCATAAAGGCCCCACTAGCAAGCGGATGTCCGCCGCCGCCATACTCTTTGGCTAATTCATTGATGACCGGTCCCTTTGAACGAATTCGCAAGCGGAAGGTCCCATCCTTTTGCTGAACAAAAATTGTCCAACATTTTACACCAATTACCTTACCAATTAAAGGAACAATTGGGGCAGTACTTGCATCCTTCAACTCAAATTTATGCATGAGTTCATTGCTTAAAACAATATAAGCCGCGCCGTTTTCAGTCAACTGCAGATTTTCATACACGTACGCTGCCAAACGGGCAACTGGAAGTGCGATACTGTCTAAGCGTCGATTGATGTGAGCAACATCAAAATGATGTTCAGTCAGTTGTGCCGCAACTCTGAAAGTATGCGGAGTAGTCGCATCATACATAAAACGGCCTGTATCTCCAACAATTCCAGCATAAAGCATCCGAGCAGCCTCATCCGGCAAAGTGAGTTGTTCAACTCCATTTACTAAATCCACAATCATCTCAGAGCAACTGGAAGCATGGTCATTTACCCAACAAATTTCACCATAAGGATCCTCATTAGGATGATGATCAATCTTAATCAGATATTTTCCGTTCAAATAACGTTGATCGTCCACGCGAGGTTGATTTGCAGTATCAGTAACAATTACAAGTGCATCCTTATAAACTTCATCTGCAATTTTTTCAGGCTCTGCAATCCAAGCCAATCCATGCACATTTTCTCCCACTTGGTAAACCTTTTTTTGCGGGAAATTCGCACGTAGAATCGTTGCCAATCCACATTGTGAACCATATGCGTCCGGATCAGGTCGTTGGTGACGGTGAATAATGATTGTCTCAAATTCCTGAATCTTTGCAAATATATCTTCCTGTATCGACATTCTAAATCTCCTTAAAGTTCGAACGTTTGTCCAATTTTGACGTTTAGTCCCACATTCTCAGCAAGTCCTTGAATAAATTTTTGCGGGTCCTGCTTAATTTGGGGAAAAGTATTGTAGTGGATCGGTAAAACACGCCGCGCCTTTACAAATGAAGCAGCTAATTGGGCGTCTGCAATCCCCATCGTGAAGTAATCACCGATCGGTAAAAACGCCAGATCAACCCCTTGACCTTGATTTATAAGCTGCATGTCGGAAAACAATGCTGTATCACCGGCATCATAAAGAACCCTACCTTCAATGTGCAGTTCAAAACCGGCTGCATTCCCTAAAGAAAGCGTTCCTGTGCTGGTTTGTGCCAATGTGGCTGTATGCCATGCCGGCACAAGTTTGAAGGCCAGGCCTGCTTCTTTGAAAGAGCCGCCAAAATTGATTCCAGCTGTAGGTACTCCTTGTTGCGCAAAGTACTTTGCAAGTTCAACGATTGCAATCACCTTTGCACCACTTTGTCTGGCAATCTCAAGCGTATCGCCAACATGATCATGATGTGCATGTGTCAACAAGATGTAATCAGGATGACAGTCGGTGATTTTTAAATCAGTCAGCGGGTTATCTTTAATAAAAGGATCAATTAGGATATTTTTCCCAGAATTTGTAATGATTTCAATAACGGAATGACCGTGCCAAGTTATTTTCATTTTTCCACCCCATTTTCATTTCAACTCTAAGTATACCGATAAAAGGTCTGAATTACAAAGCGCCTAGCTCCCCCATAACGGCAACTCAATATTTTCGTACTGAAGCGCAGTTAAATTGGTCATTGTAAGTCCTAAAAGACGAACATCAATCTCATCACCTTGCAATTCATCGAAAAGCTGTTGCCCATAAAAGGTAAGTGTCTTGCTGTCATTTTTAAAGAAAGAATCCGCCGTCATTCTTTTAGTGATGGTTTTAAAATCACTGGTGCGCAACTTCAATACCAATGACTTACCATGCAGTTGCCGCTTGTTAAGCCCTTGTTCCAGTTTGATACTCAAAAAAGAGAGTACCTCCTCGACTTCTTGGCTGCTTTTCAACGGCTGCGCAAAGGTGCGCTCGTTTCCAAGCGACTTGCGTTCACGCTGCCACTCCACGGGACGCTCATCGATGCCACGAGCCCGCCTGTAAAAAACCGCACCCATTTTTCCAAAATGTGCAATTAGATCTCTTTCATTTTGACGTAAAAGGTCTGCTCCTGTATAAATCTTTAATGAGTGCATTTTAAGAGCCGTCTTTTTGCCTACCCCACGGAATTTTTCAATCGGCAGCGGCGCTAAAAAGGCAGCCACATCTTCTTGCCGGACTAAAGTAACCCCTACTGGTTTATGAAAATCAGAGGCCATCTTTGCCAGGAATTTATTATAAGAAATCCCTGTTGAACAGGTTAAATGTGTCTTGTCAAAAATCTCTTGTTGCAACCTTTTTGCAAGTAACAGCGCTGAAAAACTCTCTTTTTTATTGTGCGTCACATCCAAGTAAGCTTCATCAAAAGCAATCGGTTCGATTTTATCAGTATATTCATGAAAAATCGCATGAATTTGAGCAGAAACCCGGCGATACTTTTCAAAGTTAGGCCGTACAAAGACCGCTGTTGGACAAAGTTGCAGTGCTTTTTGGGCACTCATTGCCGAGTGAACTCCAAAACTGCGCGCTTTATAGTTTGCAGTTGCCACGACTCCTTTGCCGCCATTATGGCGTGGATCTTTTGCAATCACGAGCGGTCGTGTACGCCAATTAGGATGATCACGCATCTCAATTGAGGCGTAAAACGCATCCATATCCACATGAATTATTTTGCGCGCTTTCTTCACACCGCTGCTCCTCTCACTTTTTCTGAACACTTGTTCGCTTTATAATATAACATAATTAAGCAGAACTCTCCAGTCAAAAAAGAGTGTGACAACTAGTGTTCAGACTTTGTGAGCTAGGTATTAGCTCACGTAACAGCCGGGGCTTTGGCTGTAAGTTAGCAAGAGCTAGCTGCAAAAGTTTGCTAGTTGGAACACGTCAAAAAAGAGTGTGACAACTAGTGTTCAGACTTTGTGAGCTAGGTATTAGCCAGACTTTGGCTGTAAGTTAGCAAGAGCGAGCTCAATCCCGCAAAAAAACAGCGACTCCTCCAAGATGGTATAGAGTCCCTGCTAGTGTGTGTTTCTCATCAGAAAATATTTTTAAAAAGCATATTTCAACCACTTAGTTTAGTGTTCCTGACCAGTATAAAACCATTTATGTCCATCACGTGCTAATAACTTGTCGGCTGCTACCGGTCCCATTGAACCACATGGATACTCTTCCAGCGCATAATCATGCTGATCCCAAGCAGTTCGAATCGCGTCAACAAATTTCCAAGAGTATGCCACCTCTTCCCAATGAGTAAAGTTAGTTGCATCCCCTGCAAGTGCATCTGCAAAAAGCTTTTCATAAGCCTCAGGAAAAACCTGTTTCCCATTGGAAGTTGGGAAAAAGTCAAGATGGCTCTTTTTAAGTGTAAATCCTTGTCCCACCTGTTTAACATTAATCTGCAAAAAAATTTTTCCCTCAGGTTCAATATTAATTGTTAACACATTTTGTCCTAACGGTTGCGGTGCAAAAATGTTTGTCGGCATCGTTTTGAATGCAATGTCGATTCGTGATCTTTTTTGGCTAAGTCGTTTACCGGTTCTAACATATATTGGAACACCTGAAAAGTTTTCATTATCTACAAATAATTTTCCAGCAACAAAAGTCTCGGTTGCAGAGTCACTTGCGATTTTTTCCTCTTCCCGATATCCCCGCTGCCCATTAGCTGCAGTATATTGTGCGCGAATAAAATTTGCTTGCACTTGCGCAGGTGTATATTTCTTCAGTGATTTTAATGCATAAATCTTCTCGCGCCGAATGTCCTCTTCAGAATAAGAAGCTGGCATGTTCATCGTCAGCAAAGCGACAATCTGTAAAATATGATTTTGCACCATATCGCGCAAAGCTCCCGCCGTTTCGTAATAACCAGCACGTTCTTCAACGCCAAGTGCCTCACTAAGTGTAATCTGAATATTGTCAATGTAGCGATTATTCCAAAGTGCACGGAAAAGATTATTCCCAAAACGAACAGCCAGAATGTTTTGGACCATCTCTTTGCCCAAATAGTGGTCAATTCTGAAGACATCCTTTTCAGGAAAATAACGTCCGATCGCATCATTAAGTTCTGTTGCACTCGCAAAGTCTCGTCCAAACGGTTTTTCAACAATAACTCGATTATAGCCCTCTGTTGTCACAATCTTTTGCGATTTGAGGTGCTCTGCAATTGTGCCAAAGAAACGCGGAGACATTGCTAAATAGAACATGCGATTGCCACCAATTTCATATTTTCGATCCAACTTATCAGCTAAATTTCGCAAAGTAATGTAATGCTCAGTATCGTTCACATTATGTGATTGATAATAAAAATGACTTGCAAATTGCGTAGCATCTTCCGCAAGAGCATCTTCACTGTTGATCGCATCAGTTACAACCTTTTGAAAGTACTCATCAGTCCAAGGACGCCGTGCAGTCCCAATCACTGCAAAGTTTTCATTCAAAAAACCTTTGCGATATAAATTAAATAGTGAGGGATACAGTTTTCGTTTTGCAAGGTCCCCTGTTCCTCCAAAAATAATAAAGAGCGCTCTTTGTTCTGTTCCCATAATAGTTAGCACCACTTTCGTTTAGACTCATATTTCCAACAATAAGTGTACTTGCAAAGCTGACTTTAAACAAGTGTTCTGCCACTTTTTTTAAAGTTATACGTAAAGGGTTGTGCCCATCCTAACCGCTGGCACAACCCCTTTTGCATTCAATACTACAACAATTATCTTGATAATTTCTCTTCACTTACAGAAAATAATAATAATAACTAGTAGACTAACGTTGTTTAAATTAAATGTACACCCTTATCAACATAGATCGTATCGCCCACAACCCCGGTCGAAAGATCGCTGACTAAGAAGGCTGCTGCGCCACCGATTTCTTTAGTTGTCACAGACTTCCCATCAACTGTCCGTTCTTCAGAAATCCGTAATAAATCGCCATGGTCCTTCACACCAGTAACAGCCAATGTTTTAACTGCACCAGCAGAAATCGCATTAACACGCACTCCATATTTTGCCATATCACGCGCTAAATAACGTACATTAGCTTCCAAGGCAGCCTTAGCAACCCCCATGACGTTATAATTTGGAATCGCCCGTTCTGAACCGAAGTAAGTTAATGTGACGATACTTGCTGGGTTATTTAGCAACTTAACCGCATATTTAGAGACTGCGATCAGCGAATAAGCTGAAATATCTTGGGCAAGCGCATATCCGGCACGACTGGAATTCATAATATCGCCAGCAAGTTCGTCCTTATTGGCAAATGCGATTGCATGCACAATTCCATCAATTTTGCCAAATTTATCAAGGATGGTGTCGAAAGCTTGCGCAATGCTTTCGTCTTTAGCAACATCACATTCCACCAGTCTTTCTTCGTCAGAAACCAAACGCAAAAGGCTCTTCTTCAGTCGCTCGTTCTGATATGTAAATATCAATTCGGCACCGTTATCAAGCATTGCTTGGGCACATCCCCACGCAATACTTCTTTTATTTGCAGCCCCCATAATTAATATTTTTTTGCCACTTAATAATTTTTCCACCTTTTTGACCTCCATTAGAATTTAAAAACGTTGAAAACGCTGCTGCCTTTTCTCAACTAGTGCACTTGCAGATAACTTTTGGTACTTTTCAAGCTCTTGTTGCAAAACCTTCTTTACTGCTCTAAACAAGCGCTTATGCGAACGCGATTCAGGAATAATACCGTCAATCACCTTTTGCTGCAACAATTTTTCAGGTGTTAACTGCATTACTTCTGCAGCTTCGTCCGCACGTGAACTGTCCTTCCACAGAATTGCTGCAAATCCCTCTGGAGAAAGGACTGAATACATGCTATTCTCAAACATCCAGACAGAATCACCACATGCGAGGGCTAAAGCACCCCCACTGCCACCTTCACCATAAATAACTGCAATGACCGGAACCTTAACACTGCTAATTTCTAGTAAATTACGTGCGATTGCTTCACCTTGACCATTTTCTTCTGCAGATTGGCCTGGATATGCACCCGCAGTGTTAATGAAAGTTACCACCGGACGTTTAAATTTTTCTGCTTGTTTGATTAAGCGCAATGACTTACGATATCCAGCAGGTTCAGGGCAACCAAAATGAGTCCGCAACCGTTCCTGTGCACTTTTACCCTTATTGGTAAGTATTACCGTGACAGGTTTGCCTTCGAAATGAGCGACGCCACCTATAATTGCGGCATCATCAGCAGATAAACGATCACCATGCAATTCTAAGAAGTCATCAAAAACACCTGCAAGCAGCTCTTGTGCGGAAACTTTTTCTTCTCCACGAGCATTCGCAACGATTTGTGCGGCTGTTTTTTTCTTTTCCAGAAAACTAGCCATTTACACCATTCCCTTCATTGTGAAGCTTTAACAACCATGCAAGTTTTTCTTTCATTTCTTTGCGTGGAATAATCGCATCAATAAACCCGTGATCTAAAACTGTTTCTGCATCTTGTAATTCATTTGGAACCTTCTGATGTGTTGTCTGTTCAATCACGCGTTTACCAGCAAAGCCAACCAAAGCACGTGGTTCCGCAAGAATCAGATCACCTTGCATTGCAAAACTGGCAGTTACTCCGCCAGTTGTTGGATCTGTCAGGACCGTAATATATAACAGCCCTGCTTGCGAATGTTCCTGCACAGCCTGCGAAATTTTGGCCATCTGCATCAGCGAGAAAATTCCTTCCTGCATCCGTGCCCCACCAGAAGCTGTAAAGATTACAACTGGAAGATTCTTGCGTGTCGCTCGTTTAAACAGACGCGTAATCTTTTCACCCGTGACGGTTCCCATTGACCCCATTATAAAATCTGGGTCCATAATTCCAAGGGCAAAGGTTTGCTCTGCAATTTGTGCAGTCCCTGTTAGTACAGAATCATTTAATCCTGTGTTTTGACGTGCTTTATCCAGTTTTTGCGCATAATTTGGAAACTTAAGCGGATCACTGGTTTTCAACTCTGCATCTTCTTCATCAAACTTATCAACTAACCATGCCAAACGCTCACGCGCTGTGATCCGAAACCCATATTCACAATTTGGACAAACTTGGTAAAGTCCCAAATCTTTGTGGTAGAAGGATTGATGACATTTAGGACATGCTAACCAGATTCCTGAAGGAACCCTTTCATTAGCCTTTTTATCAGCTTTAATATGCTTATGACCTAATGTCTTCAGTTCATTAAATAATTGCATGCACTAATCCTCCTTCTTCCACTTCGGTAAGAAGCTCTTCTCCAAATAATCTGTCGTAAAGGTTTCTTTGATAAACTTATCATCCTGCAGTAATGCCAGATGAAAAGACTGATTCGTTTTAATGCCGTTAATAATCATCTCGTTCAAAAGACGTTTGATCTTTTCAACTGCTTCCGTGCGGTCATTTCCAAGCGCAATCACCTTGGCAATCATCGAATCATAAAAAGGTGAAATCGTAACTCCTGCATAAAGTGCAGAATCAATCCGCATGCCTAGATTTCCAACTGGAAAATATAAGTATTTTACTTTTCCCACAGAAGGCGCAAAATTGTTTGCGGGGTCTTCTGCATTAATCCGGCATTCAATCGCATGTCCATGGCATTCAATCTCAGCTTGTTTAAAGGGAAGCTCTTCACCGGCTGCAACCTTCACTTGAGCTTTAACTAAATCAATTCCAGTCACCATCTCGGTAACGGTGTGTTCAACTTGGATTCGCGTGTTCATTTCCATGAAATAGAAATGATGCTCTTCGTCCATCAAAAATTCTAAAGTACCCGTGTTGACATAATTAATTGCATTGGCAGCTTTAACTGCAATTTCACCTAGAAATTGACGCTGCTTTTCATCAATCAATTCACACGGACTCTCTTCAATCACTTTTTGCTTACTGCGTTGCAGCGAACAGTCACGCTCAGGAAAATAAACCGCATTTCCTTGATGATCACGAAAAATCTGAACCTCGATATGCTTCACATTTTCCATGATTTTTTCCACATACATGCGTGAATCACCAAATGAAACTTGAGCTTCTTGTTGTGCTTCTGCAAACGCCTTGCGCAGCTGTGTTTCATCGTCAACACGCCGAATTCCCTTGCCGCCGCCACCAGCAGCAGCCTTTAAAAGGATCGGATAACCAACTTTTTCACCGATTTTTTCTGCAGCATCAGCGTCAGACACAAAGCCATCGCTCCCTGGAATTACTGGCACTCCACTCACACGCATCTGCTCCCGTGCATTAGCTTTGTTTCCCATCAAATCAATTGTTTCAGATCTGGGACCAATAAAAGTTATGCCACAAGCTTCACACATTTCAACAAACCGACTATTTTCAGACAAAAAACCAAAGCCTGGATGAATTGCCTCAGCTCCCGTTCCAACCGCGGCACTCAAAATATTTTTCATATTAAGATACGAATCCTGCGGTCTTGCTTTTCCCACACAGACCGCTTCATCGGCCAATTGAACATGCAGGCTCTCACGGTCAACGTCGGAATAAACCGCAACGGATTTGATCCCCAACTCTTTTAAGGACCGAATAATACGAACTGCAATTTCGCCACGGTTTGCAACCAAGACTTTCTTAAACATCAAATCACCCTACCTTAACCAATCATGAAGGTCAGTTCAACTGAGCAGACTTTTTGTCCATCTACCGTAGCAAGGCCTCGGCCTAGACCAACATTGTTCCTGATCTTTTCTAACTCAACTTTTAAAATCATTGTATCTCCTGGGCGAACAACTTTTCTGAACTTGGCATTCTTAATGCCTCCAAAGTAAGCTGTCTTTCCCTTAAATTCAGGTAGCGACAATAAAGCAACCGCTCCGGTTTGTGCCAGGGCCTCAATAATTAAAACACCTGGAAGAACCGGATTGTTAGGAAAATGACCATTGAAGACTTCCTCATGCGCTGTCACATTCCGTCTAGCAACTGCTGATTCACCAGGAACCAAGTCATCAACACGATCAATCAAGAGCATCGGATAACGGTGCGGAATGATTTTTTTAATCTCAGTTATATCTAACTTCATCTTAATCCTCCTCAACACGGAACAAAGGTTGATCAAACTCTACCAATTCCTCGTTGTTAACCAACACTTCTTTAATAACTCCATCAACATCACTCTTGATCTCTGTCATCATCTTCATGGCTTCAATAATGCAGACAACATCACCTTTGTGTACATGCGTACCCACTTCAACATATGCCGGTTCTGTTGGTTTAGGCTGCAAATAGACGCTTCCTACCATTGGTGACTTGATTGTTGTCCCCTCTGTTTTCGGCTGTGAAGTCTGCGCATCCTCTTGTTCGCTGACAGTACTGCCGCTCTCATTGCTAGAACCTTGGGGTTGCCCAGCTGTACCTTTGAATTGTTGCAGCAGTTCGGCGGTGATTTCGTTTTTACTCAATCGCAGATGAAACCCATCAGTTTCAATCTCCATTTCCCGTGTAGGGGAAGCGTTAAACTCTGAGATCAATTTTTGTATTTCAGTAAGGTCCATGTTTCTATTCACTCCATTTTCTAAATGCTAAAACAGCGTTATGACCACCAAAACCTAATGAATTACTGATTGCATATTCAAGGTCTGGAGCTGGTTCAGCATTTTCTGTGACCACATTTACGTGGCACTCAGGATCTTGCTTCTTTAATCCGACATTGGCAGGCAATTCACCCTTTTCAAGCGCCGCAATTGTAATCACAGCTTCAATTGCACCTGCAGCCCCTAGCAAATGTCCTGTCATACTCTTTGTACTGCTAACCTTCACTTGGCTATCCTCGCCAAAGACACGATTAATTGCAATTGATTCACCTGTATCATTTGCATGAGTAGCAGTTCCGTGAGCATTAATATACCCAATCTGTTCAGGTGTGACGTCAGCTTCAGCAATTGCTTGTTGCATTGCACGAGCAGCACCTTCACCTGTAGGGTCTGGTGATGTCATATGGAAAGCATCACAAGTACTCCCGTAACCGACAATCTCGCCATAGATTTTTGCTCCACGTTTTTGCGCATGTTCAAGTTCTTCTAAAACCAAGGTGGCAGCACCTTCGCCCATTACAAATCCAGAACGATCAACATCGAATGGTAATGAGGCACGTGCTGGGTCGGTTTCTTTGGATAAAGCTGTCAAAGCAGCAAAGCCCGCAATGCCAATCTCATTTACAGAAGCCTCTGCACCGCCAGTCAGCATCACTTGCGCCCGGCCTTCACGAATCTGACGAAAAGCTTCGCCGATTGCATTTGTACCAGAAGAACATGCAGTTACGATTGCAGTACAGATTCCTTTGGCTTTGAACCGCAATGCGATATTACCGGCTGCCATGTTAGCAATTGAAGTTGGGACAAACATCGGTGAAACCCGTTGTGGCCCCTTGTCCTTCATTTTGATAACTTGTTCCTGAATTGTTGTTAAACCACCAATTCCAGAACCGTAAATGACACCCATATCGTAAGAGTCAGTGTTTGTTTCATCAATTCCGGCCTGTTCAACAGCTGCAATTGCACTATCTACAGCATACTGTGAAAAAAGATCCATTCTTTTAGCTGCTTTTTTCCCAACACGCAATTTTGGATCAAAATCTTTTACTTCACCAGCAACTGTGATCCCAGTCTCGGATGCATCAAATTTACTAATAGTGTCAAATCCAATTTTCCCGGAAAAAATGTTTTTTAGGAAAGTTGCAACGTCATTACCAACTGGTGTAACGGCACCCATTCCCGTAACTACAACTCTATTCATCGCTAATACCTCCTAGATTGTCATCCCACCATCAACAGTGATTACTTGACCTGTAACATAATCATTTTGTGCCAAGAAAACTGCAGCCTGTGCAACTTCAGCAGCTTCGCCAAAACGGCCTAATGGAATGTCTTGCAAAACCTTTTCTTTGACCTTTTCATCCAATACAGCAGTCATTTGACTCTTAATCATTCCAGGGGCAATTGCATTGCATCTTACGTTCCGCAAGGCACCTTCACGCGCAATTGTCTTGGTTAATCCGATCAAACCTGCTTTACTGGCAGCATAGTTTGCCTGACCAATATTACCGTGCAGCCCAACCACACTGGCCATATTTAAGATGACGCCACTTCTTTTTTTATACATTTTTTTCAAAATCTTTTGTGATAAATTGAAAGCCCCAATCAAATTAGTTTCGAGAACACGACGAAAATCGTCTTCTTTCATTCCAATCATCAATTTGTCATCCGTAATTCCAGCGTTGTTAACTAATACATCAAGTTTTTCATTATCTTGGAAAATTTCTTTTTGCATCCGAACAACATCTTCACTTTGAGAAACATCGCCCAAGACAACACTGCACTCCGCGCCTAATCCTTTGATCTGTGCAATGAGTTCAGCTGGAACTTGCTTACGGGCATTCAGAATGACCTTGCTTCCTTCACGCGCAAAAGCAAGTGCGATCTGTGCACCGATCCCTCGTGAACTTCCAGTTATAAAAACTGTTTTTCCCTTTAATTCCATGTGTTTAACCTCGGTTTGCGTCTTTAAATTTTTGATAACTCTCTAGACTATCAATGTGATAGCAATTCAAATTACGATCAATCTGTTTGGCAAATTTGCAAAGTGTTTTTCCTGGTCCAAGCTCGACGACAGTCTCGACTCCGCTATGCTTAACCATGAATTGCAGACAATCGCCAAAGTGCGTTGGTGAAATAACTTGCTGTGCTAAAATTTGTTTCAAAGTTTTTTTCTCAAATGGTTGCACAGTTGTGTTACTGATCACTGGAACACTTGTTTCCTGAACCGCAACATCAGCGAGCCTTCTTTCCATCAAAAAGCTAGTCTTTTGAAAAAGCGGGGTATGGAACGCCCCGCTGACTTTTAATGGAATGACCCTTTTAATTTTATTTTCTTCAAAAAGTGACAGGGCACGCTCAACCGCAGCTGCATGACCACCAATCACGAGCTGTTTAGGTGTATTGTAATTAGCAACGCTAACAACTTCATCAGCGTGACTTGCTTCATCGCATAACTTCGCCACTAAAACTGGATCAGCTTTAATCACCGCTGCCATCTCACCTTTAGTCTCATCAGCGTCATTTTGCATAAAACGAGCGCGATCTTTTAAAACTGCAATTCCATCCTCAGGTGAGAATGCTTTTGCAGCAATTAAAGCGGCGTACTCTCCCAAACTAAGTCCAAGCATCCCAGCAACATCAAGCATTGGAAAATCTCTCGTTAACATTCGATTAATTCCTAAACTCATTGCAACAATTGCGGGCTGCACATACTCAGTCTGAGAAAGCTGTCCTGCTTCATTCTGATAAATCTTTAGCAAGTCGAGGTCCAAAACTTCACTAAAATGATCAATCGTTGTGCGGTATTCCTGATCATGCTGGTAAAGATCCAAGCCCATAGAACTGAACTGAGCGCCTTGACCGCTAAATAAAAAGCCAATCTTCATAATTAAAAGTCCCCATTAACTATTTAGCATCGATTTCCTTTTTAACATAATCGACAACGTCTTTGATAGTTTTAACATTTTCGTCAGCTTCCAACTTGATATCTAAGTCATCTTCCAATTCGTTCATGATTTCAAAAACATCAAGGCTGTCGGCTTCAAGATCGTTCTTAATGTCAGATTCCATCTTAACGTCAGCTGCATCTACATCCAATTGTTCAACTACGATACCTTTTACTTTTTCGAAAATTTCTTGTTCTGTCATGTTAAAAAACACTCCTCAATAATTTTTTTGTATTTTAATATTTTATAACTTGAGTTCCAACTGTCAAGCCCCCACCAAAACCGCTCAAAGCAATTTTAGCACCACGCTTGATTTTTCCTTGTGTAACCAATTCATCTAATAACAATGGCACACTGGCAGCAGAAGTATTACCATATTCCGCAATATTCAATGGAAACTTAGTCAGCGGCTGAGCTAGTTTTTTTGCAATTTGCGTGACAATTCGCGAATTTGCCTGGTGCAACACAAAGTAATCAATGTCATCCAAAGTAAGTGCCGCTTTGCTGACTGCTTCCTCAATCGATTCAGGAACTCGATGGGTGGCAAACGTATAGACATCTCTTCCGGACATGGAAAATGCCCTGATATGATGCTCCTTCAGATTAGGAAAGGTACTGATTGCCTCAGTTTTACCGGCTTCCAGTTTGTCTCCAAATTCTCCGAAAGTATGCAAGCTTGCACCTAGAAAATCCGAGTCACCAGAGGTCTTGCTTTCGAGCAATGCCCCAGCTGCTCCATCACCGAAAAGTACTGCACTCGTGCGATCACTCCAGTCGATCACCTTCGAAAGAACTTCTCCACCAATCAGCATGACACGTTTCGTACTTCCTTGTTGTAAAAACTTTTCCGCAACTTTTAACCCATAAATAAAACCCGAGCAAGCAGCACTAATGTCAAACGCCAGTGCATTTTTGGCCTGCAGTTTCCCCTGTACAAGTGCTGCAGTAGCAGGGGTATAGCTGTCTGGAGACATTGTTGCAACTAACAAAAGATCGAGTGATTCTGGTGCCCACCCACTTTTTTCAAGCAGCTCTTGCGCAACATGCAGACACAAATCTGAAGTATTTTCTCCCAGACTAATGTGACGCTGTTTAATTCCAGTTCTAGTGCTAATCCACCCGTCTGAGGTTTCCATTATTTGGCTAAGTTCGTCGTTAGTGACAATTTTTTGCGGTACGTAACTTGCAGTTTCAACAATTTTTATCTTTTTCAAGTTCTATGTGCTCCTTGATCCTAAGAATGTTCGCGCAGGAAATTTTCTAAATTCCGAAGTGCCTTTTCAATCGTCTTAATTTCCTGAGGCTCAACATCCTTCAAAAAACTCTTGATCATCATCCTATGAAAAGCATCATGCGCCCGATACATCAACCTGCCCTTTTTTGTCAGGCACAACCGAATCACACGGCGGTCGTCACTGCTTCTAATTCTGCGAACATACTTTTTTTTAACTAAACGATCGATTGTTGACGTTAACGTTCCTGGTGTCAGGTGCAATTCACGCGCAACATGGGAAGCTGTTTTATTTTCATACATTGTAATTGCGTTGATGGCGTGCATATCCTTAATTGAAAGATCCTTGAACTTGCTTTTACGCAGTTCATTTTCCTCAATCCAAAGGATGTCACTATAAATCCTTACCAGAGAGTCATTGATTGTTTTTACTCTTTCTTTCATCTGTGTAATATGCTCATCCTTTTTTATGGTGCAATGTGAATTCATCAATTATCAAAATACTTGAGCAAAAAAAAACAATCTCAATTTAAAATTTAGATCTTCTCATTTCTCTCAGCAACAACAAACATTAATTCCGCAAGACAAGCATTTTCACCATTAACCACGGCCTTAGTCTCAACGATTCCCATATTTTCCCTTTTCTTCGTTAACTTGATGTGTAGCTTCAAAACATCGCCCGGGCGGACAACACGCCGAAACTTAGCTTTATGAATCGCACCCAAATAAGCGGTTTTCCCCTCAAATTCAGGTGATTTTAAAATAAGGATCGAAGCGGCCTGGGCAAGTGTTTCAATAATCAAGACCCCCGGCATCACTGGATTCCCAGGAAAATGTCCTTTAAAGAACGATTCATTAATTGTCACATTTTTAGTTGCAATGATGCTTTCACCTGCTACCAGCTCATCTACATAGTCAATGTAGATGATTGGAAACCGGTTAGGAATCAAGTCCATAATTTCTTGTGCATCCATAATTGCCACATTCTTCACCTCACTTAAAATTTATTTCGAATATCAAAATATTCGATGTTTGAATAATATTACACTCCAGCAAAAAAGTCAAATTATACCTTTTCTAAAGAAAGGTAATAAAATTTACGTATAAAAATACACTTTACTGCCTTTCTGAACCGGCTGCTTCTGCTCAGCTAAATTTTCACAATAAACTCCGCAACTTCCTATTAATTCTACGAACACATGCTGAGCGCAATTTTTGTAGAAAGTTGTTTTTGAATAGTTGGGAAAAAATTGATTTACGAAAGCTCGCAGACAGAATGGCAGTCACAATTACAATTTTTTCATTTAAAAATAATCAACTTTTAATTCTAAAACGCATGAAAATAGGGTGTGCAAAGTTTTAAATTTTGACACACCCTACTCAGTTAGCAGTCCGCTTCCTGAAATTCGGATGCTGGAAACGCACTACTCTTTATTATTTTCTTCCTTTTTTTCTGTCTCAGAGTCTGTTGTCTCCGTTGGCTGCTTTTGTTCCGGAGTCTTTTCGACTGCAGAAGGTGCACTTTTGACAGCACTCTCAGCGGGGATAACCTGACCAATTGCAGATTGATCAAAAGTTAGATAAATTCCATCACAATCAAGGGTTACCGTATGCTCAGCAGGATTTATGCTATCAATTACACCATGCAGACGACCAATTGTAACGACAGCATCCCCCTTTTTCAAATTACTCATCATTTCCCGACGTTTTTGCTGCTGCTTCTTTTGCGGACGTATCATCATGAAATACATCAAAACGATAAATGCCGCAAACATGAGGATCGTTGAAACTGAACCGTTCATTATCAATTCACTCCTATTTGTTTTACTAACTTTAACTTTAGCAAAGTTGACGGCCACTTACCAGCCATGTAGCCAAAAAAATTAAAAATTCCGGGCATTTTTTTTGTTAAATCCATATTCTTCAAAGAAAGCTTCTCGAAATTCCAGTAAATGATCATCTTTAATCGCCTGCCGCACGTTCTGCATTAAATGCAAAAGAAAATAAAGGTTGTGATAACTTGCAAGGCGCAATCCAAAAGTCTCATCTGCCTTGAATAAGTGTCGCAGATACGCACGCGTGAAGTTCCGACAAGTATAACAGTTGCAGCGATCATCAAGCGGGCTAAAGTCACGGGCATAAGTCGCATTTTTAATCACAATTCTGCCATGAGAAGTCATACAGGTTCCATTACGCGCAATTCTTGTTGGCAAGACACAATCAAACATGTCTACCCCACGAATAACACCATCGATTAAGGCATCTGCAGACCCCACTCCCATTAAATAACGTGGCTTGTTTTCAGGCAACAGAGGGGTTGTAAAATCTAAGACATGGTTCATCTCTGTCTTACTCTCACCTACTGATAGACCACCAATTGAATAACCAGGAAAATCCATTGCAACCAATTGTTGGGCACTTAGTTGCCGCAGGTCTTGGTGGCCCCCACCTTGAACGATGCCAAACAATCCTTGTCTTTCAGGATTAAGATGGGCTTTTAACCCTCTTTCTGCCCAACGGCTGGTTCTTTCCACCGATTTTTTAATGTAGTCATAACTTTCAAAAAAAGGCGGACATTCGTCAAAGCTCATCATAATATCAGCACCCAGGGAATTTTGAATATGGATCGCTTTTTCCGGTGAAAGGAAAAGTTTTTCACCACTCAAATGACTCCTGAAATGTACGCCCTTTTCAGTAATATCCCTGATTTTAGCCAGCGAGAAAACCTGGAAACCACCTGAATCTGTTAAAATTCCCTTGTTCCAGTTCATAAAGCGGTGCAGCCCACCTGCTTGTTCAACAATTTCCTCTCCTGGACGCAACCAAAGGTGATAAGTATTGGAAAGTACAATATTAGCTCCCATCTCTTCGAGTTCCTCTGGGGCAAGTGACTTCACCGTTGCTTGAGTCCCCACAGGCATAAACATTGGGGTCGGAAACGTGCCATGGGGCGTAATGATTTCACCCAAACGCGCACCTGTATGTTTCTCTTTTTTGAGCAATCGGTATTTAATGGCTGGTTCGGTCATTTAAAATTCTCCATTTCTATTTCCTGCTTATTTAATAAACATTGCGTCTCCAAAACTGAAGAAGCGATACTTTTCTGCCACAGCATGCTGGTAAGCATTTAAAATATTTTCTCTTCCTGTAAAAGAAGCAACCAACATGACTAAAGTTGATTTTGGAAGATGAAAATTTGTGATAAAGGCTTGGACAACCTTCCATTCATAGCCCGGTTTGATAAAAATATCAGTCCAGCCACTGTCTTCTTGAATTTCCCCATTGAACTTCGTACCAATTGTTTCTAGCGTCCTGATGGTTGTTGTTCCTGTAGCAACAATTTTGCCGCCTTCAGCGCGAACCTGATTCAAAACTGCAGCTGCTTCACGTGAGAGACGATAAAATTCGCTATGCATCTTGTGATCTTCGATGTTCTCCACACTGACAGGTCTGAAAGTTCCTAACCCAACATGCAAAGTCAGATAAACAAGGTGAACACCTTTGTCCGCAATCTTTTGCAACAGTTCCTTTGTAAAATGCAACCCAGCAGTCGGTGCTGCAGCCGAGCCAATTTCACGTGAATAAACAGTCTGGTACATTTCTGGATCGTCTAATTTTTCCTTAATATAAGGTGGAAGTGGCATCTCACCAAGTTGATCAAGAATCTCCATGAAAATTCCGGTATATTCGAATTTAATCATTCGACCACCATGTTCAAGTTCTTTAGTAATCACCGCACTAAGCTGCCCATCACCAAACACAATTCGAGTGCCAACCTTCGCTCTGCGTGCCGGTTTGACAAGTGTTTCCCAGTTGTCTCCATCTGTGTTGTTTAATAATAAGACTTCGAGATGGCCTCCTGTTTCCGGCTTTATTCCATAAATTCGCGCCGGCATCACACGCGAGTCATTCATGACAAGTGCATCGCCGGGATTTAATTGATCGATCACGTGATAGAAAACATCGTCGCGATATTTGCCAGTCTGACTATCTAACACAAGCATCCGCGAATGATCACGTTCTGTTAATGGTGTTTGTGCAATAAGTTCCTCGGGTAAATCATAATCGAAATCTTCTGTTGTTAAATGCATCTTTGACAAGTTTGTCACCCTTTTTAAACTAATTTTTATTTTGAACAAATTGAATTCCTAAATGCTCATATGCAGCTTTGGTTGCTACCCGCCCCCGCGGTGTACGCTTGATGAACCCAATTTGTAGCAAGTAAGGTTCAATCATTTCAGTAATTGTTTCAACATCTTCGCCACAATTTGCTGCGAGTGCATTGACTCCTACAGGACCGCCATCATAGTAATTGATCATTGTCTGCAATAACTTGCGGTCAGTTTCATCTAAGCCGCATTTATCAACACGCAACATGTCAAGTGATGAAACCACAATTTGGTCGTCAACCGCTTTTTTTTGTGCAACTTCAGCAAAATCCCGGACTCTGCGTAAAAGCCGATTAGCTACTCGAGGAGTTCCGCGCGATCTTAATGCAATTTTAGCAGCTCCTTCAGGTGTAATTACAGTCTTAAAGATTCCCGCAGAGCGGACCACAATTTTTTCGAGTTCGTTTTGCGTATAATAACTCATATGTGCTACAATCCCAAAGCGATCACGCAAAGGTGCCGAGAGTAACCCTGCTCGCGTGGTCGCACCAATAAGGGTAAATGGAGGCAATGTAAAATGCACGGGATGAGCGGTTGGACCTTGACCAATGACAATATCCACAAAGAAATCTTCCATTGCGGAATAAAGAACTTCTTCAACTACCTTAGGCAAACGATGAATTTCATCAATAAAAAGAACATCCCCAGCCTCAAGTTCATTCAATAAAGCTACTAAATCTCCAGGTCTTTCAATCGCGGGACCACTAGTTGTCTTAATTTTAACTTGCATTTCATTTGCAATCACCATCGCCAAAGTTGTCTTGCCTAAGCCTGGTGGCCCATACAAAAGAACATGGTCAAGCGCTTCTTGTCTTTTTTGAGCCGCAGCAATATAGACCGTCAGTTCTCTTTTCAAGGTCTCTTGTCCAATATATTGTGCAAGTGTATGTGGCCGCAGCGAAGAGTCACGCTCATCTTCTTCGCTTTCTACTAATCCGGCAGACACAAGCCGTTCGTGTTCAGCCATTGCCTGGCCTCCCTTCTTAATTAAAATTTAGTTGTGCATCAGCAACTTCAAAGCTGCCCGCAAATATTCATCAGTTGACGCTTTATCAGTCTGTGCAAGCTGTTTTGAAACACGTTTAATCTCTGCTTTAGTATACCCCAGAGCTCCCAGTGCTGCGAGTGCTTCATCTAAATAATGCTTTTGAGGTTCCAAGCCAATTCCTAATTCAGTTTGTCCCGGTAAAGCCTCTGTCTTGTCTAATTCGCTCATCTTTCCTTTAAGATCCAATACAATTTGTTGAGCCGTCTTTTTACCTACTCCAGGAAATTTGGTAAGGTAATTAACATTTTCATGATTGATGGCATTCACAAGCCCGCTATGATCCTCATTTGCTAAAATTGCAAGGGCACTTTTGGGACCGATCCCCGAGACATTCAGCAGCTTCAAAAAAAGGCTCTTTTCAGCTAAATCCCAGAAACCATATAACAAAATTGCATTTTCTCTAACTGCCTGGTAGACATAAACGCGTTTGTTAATTTTAAGATCAACTTGATAACGGAACGGATTAGCAACATACACTTGATAGCCGATCCCTCCGACTTCGACAACGATGTAATAAGGTGTAACCGTACTGATAATCCCTGTCAGATATTCATACATTAATAATATTTTCCTTCCAAGTTACGACTTTCTCATTGCTCACGAAGACTGTGGTGCGAGTCTTGGATCCGTTTGAACATTTTTTCCATATCTGCATTTGAGAAGTGGACAAGTACTGGGCGCCCATGTGGACAATTGAACGGATTCTCACAGCGTGCCAACTGTTGTAACAGCGCACGTGCTTGACGTTCGTCTAAGTGATGATTTGCTTTGATTGCACGTTTGCAGCTCATCATAATCGCAGTTTTTTCCCGGTATTGTGCCACGCTTAGATTACCATCCTTTAGCAAATAATCAATCATCTCTTTAAGAATTGCTTCTTCTTGTCCGGCTTTGAACCAAGTTGGATGATGCCGCACAATATAGCTGTTGCGCCCAAATTCTTCTAGATAGATACCGACCTTTCTAAGCTTGTCTAAATTTTGATTAATCATCAAGACTTCACTAGTTGAATAATCGAGCACTAGTGGAACTAACAAATCTTGTTGTGCATCTTCAACTTCGCCAATTTTTTTCCGGTAAAATTCATAGTTGCACCGCTCCTGAGCAGCATGCTGATCAATAATATATAACCCATCTTCAGCTTCAGCAAAAAGATATGTTCCATGCATCTGCCCAAGATAGCTGAGCATAGGGAACCGTTTCTTGGGTGGTTGAACTGGCACCGTTTCTTGGTCACTGTCAGCGGCTGCAGTTGAATCCATTTTAGGGAAATATTTTTTATCCCAAGCACGTAATTTTGTCTCAAGGTCTGCCCGCTGCTGCACAACAAACAGTCCTGGTTGTTGCTCCTCAGCTTGTGGTTTTTTCTCTTCAGCCGCTACATTTTTTTTAAATGTACGAGAATACTGCTTTTCATTTTGTGGAAAATTAGCTGACTGTTTTTTGTGTGCCTGGTAGTTTTGGGAAGATTCATTAAGATCAATCTCAAGTTGGTCAAGTTCAAGCTTGGATTTTTCACGCCGTCCCACATTTTCAAGCGCATTCGGAATTAAATTTTCCTGTGCAATTCGCGTATAGATCGTTTTTCTTAATAATTGTGCTAGTTGATCTTCCTTACTAATTCTAACTTGCTGCTTGGTAGGGTGCACATTCACATCAACTAACAACGGATCGAGCTTAAGATTAATCACCGCAAAAGGGTAGCGGCCGACCATCAACTTTGAACCGTATCCTTTAATAACAGCATTACTAAGCTGATAATTGCGGATATAACGGCCATTCAACAGCAAACTAATATAAGTTTTGGAAGCCCGTGTCAATGCTGGTAAAGAGACGTAACCGCTGACTTCAAAATCCAGATCTGCTCCGCTAATTGGAATCATTTCACGCGCAACCTTGACACCATAAATCGCACTAAAAGTTTGTTGCAATTTTCCATTACCAGCTGTCTCCAGCAACAAACGACCATTGCTTTGAAAAGAAAAAGCAACTTCCGTGTGACTTAAAGCTAACCGGTTAACAATATCACTGATTGCCGCAAGTTCTGTCTGCATACTCTTCAAATACTTCAAGCGGGCTGGTGTATTAAAAAAAAGATCCGAAACCACAATCTGTGTTCCTTGGGCGCGTGCCCCTATTTTTTTTGAGACCAGCTGACCGCCCTTGATATGAATGATCGTACTAGGTGGTGTCGCAGTTGCAGTTTCTAACAAAACGTCTGCAACTGACGCGATACTCGGAAGCGCTTCGCCCCTGAAACCAAGCGTTTTAATCTTAAAAAGATCTTTTTTTGTAGTAATTTTACTGGTGGAATGTCGTTTAAAGGCTAATTCAACATCCTCTGGAGCAATTCCATCCCCATTATCAGTAACTTGAATTCGCTTAAGGCCACTTTCTTCGACAAGAATATCAATTTGAGTACTGTGTGCATCAAGCGCATTTTCAATCAGTTCTTTGACAACCGAAGCAGGGCGCTCAACAACTTCCCCGGCTGCGATTTGGTCAGCTAAGATTGCAGCTAGTTCATGGATTTTTCCCATTCAAGACGCCCCCTCTTCATTCTTTATTTATTTTTTTTTAATTCTTTTTGCCACTTGTAAAGTGTATTAAGTGCTTCTAGCGGCGTTAGTGAAATTAAATCAGTTCCTAATAGCTCATGCAGAACTTTTTTTTGCAATGGCTGTGTCTTTTCCGGCTTTTCTTCAGGAACAAAAAGTGAAAGTTGCTTATCTTGCACAGCATTTTGAGCTGGTGCAGTAGCTGCTGGTGCAGTCACAGGTGACTGATTTTCTCCAGCTGCAGTCTCAAGTTCAATTAAGATTTGATTCGCTCTGGTTAAAAGTTCATGTGGCATTCCTGCTAACTTTGCGACATGAATCCCATATGATTTGTCAGCCGCTCCTGGTTGCATTTTATGCAGGAAAATCAAATCACCATTTTTTTCGACAGCTCCAACATGAATATTTTCCAGTTCAGTCAACGTCTGCGACAACTCCGTTAATTCATGGTAGTGTGTTGAAAAAAGTGTTTTGGCATGCACATTTTTGTGCACGTACTCAATAATTGCTTGTGCAAGTGCCATTCCATCATACGTCGCGGTTCCACGCCCAATTTCATCAAATAAAATCAATGAATTTCGCGTTGCATGACTAATAGCTTCGTTTGCTTCTTTCATCTCAACCATAAAAGTCGACTGCCCTGCGATTAAATCGTCAGCCGCTCCAATACGCGTAAAGATCTGGTCAAAAAGCGGTAGCTCTGCTTTGGCAGCCGGCACAAAACAGCCAACTTGTGCCATCACAACAGTCAGTGCGACTTGGCGCATGTAGGTACTTTTCCCGGACATATTCGGCCCGGTAATCAGGAGAATGTTCAAATCCTGTGGCATGATCACATCATTAGGTACATAGCTTTGCTTTCCCATCACTTCTTGAACGACCGGATGCCAGCCAGCAGTTATCTGCAGCCGATGTTCACCAGCTGTAAATTCGGGTCTAACAAAATGCTGCTCTTCACTGACAGTTGCAAAACCTTGCAGTACATCAAGTTCTGCCAACCCGTGTGCTAATTTTTGCAAACGCTTGATTTGCTTTTTTATTTGTTCACGAACTGCTACGAAAAGTTGATACTCGAGTTCGGTAGCTTTGCCTTCTGCCCCCAGAATCAAGGTTTCTTTTTCCTTTAATTCCGGTGTAATAAAGCGCTCTGCATTCGTTAATGTTTGCTTTCGTTGATAACGTTGTTCAGGTAATTTGGCTAAGTTTGCTTTGGAAACCTCGATATAGTAACCAAAGACACGATTGAAGCCGATCTTCAAATTCGAAATCCCAGTTGCCTGGCGTTCTTTGGCTTCTAAAGTAGCTAACCATTTTTTACCATTTTTCAAAGCATCTTGATATCCATCAAGCTCCTTGTTATATCCAGATCTAATTAATCCACCATCTTTGACGGATATGGGGGGTTCATCGACAAGAGCGCGTTTGATTAACTCAACTACTTCTTCTACTGGATCAAGCCGCGCCAAAATATCTGTAAAAGTCCCATCGTCAATTTTTTCAAGCACATAGCGAATCTTCGGGACCTGCTCCAGCGATTGTCTTAATTGGAGCAAGTCACGTCCATTTACATTTCCAAACGCAACCCGACCAGCTAGGCGCTCTAAATCATAAACGTTGGTCAGTTCATCTTGAAGTGTGCTGCGTTCAAAATAATTATCCAGCAAACTAGCAACTTTTTGCTGTCTCAACGTAATCTCTTTTTGTGCAAGCAATGGTCGATCAAGCCACTGTTTGAGTGCCCGTCCACCCATAGCAGTCTTTGTCTTATCTAAGACCCACAGCAGCGTCCCTTGCTTTTTTCCAGTCCGACTGTTCTCCACAATTTCCAAATTAGTTTTTGAATAGTGATCCATCTTCAAAAAATGCGAAGGTTCATACCTGACTGCTTGCTGTAAATGGCCCAAACTTCTTTTTTGTGTCACGCTTAAATATGTGACTAGCTGTCTGACTACTCTTAATTCAAGCTTGCTGGTAAGTCCTTGCGTCGTATAACTAGCTTCTGCATTTTTCGTCAACTCGTCTTGGTGCGAAACTAAAATTTTTAGCGGTGCTATCTCTTTAAGCGTCGCAGCCGTCACACTTTGGTCAATTACAATTTCTTTCGTCCGTAAACTAATCAATTCGTTTAATAACTGAGCAGTCGATTGTAACGTGGCAACTTTCAATTCTCCCGTGGACAAATCAGTATAGGCAAACCCAAATTGCTGTTTTTCTTCATGCAGAGCCGTCAGATAATTGTTCTCTTTTGCTTCGCTGGCAGAACTATCAATCATCGTTCCTGGCGTAATCAACTGAATTACAGCACGTTTAACCATTCCCTGAGCTAATTTTGGATCTTCCATCTGCTCACAAATAGCAACTTTATAACCTTGATCAACCAAAATATCAATATAGTTCTGGGCTGCGTGGTGGGGTACTCCGCACATCGGAATTTTATCCGCAGCGTTTCTATTACGTGTTGTCAGTGTCAGCTCCAATAATTGGGAACCCTTAATTGCATCTTCATAAAACATCTCATAAAAGTCACCCAAACGATAGAACAAAAAAGCATCCGGATACTGATTTTTAATTGCAAGATACTGTTCCATCATTGGTGTATTTTTTGTCTTCTGTGGCATTTGTTTCTCTCCTTTGTCACTCATCAAATGGATGATCCGCATTAATTTGAAGCGGCGTAATTTTGCGTGCTTTTCCCGTGTCAGCTGCAATATCAATTACACAGCAGGAGAGTGTTTTACGACCGCCTTCATCAACTTCAAAGCGGGTTGGCATTTGATTTAAAAATCGTGAAATTACGTTTTTGCGCCGCATCCCTAAAATGCCATCGTATGGTCCTGTCATTCCAACATCTGCTAAAAAGGCTGTCCCTTGTGGTAAAATGCGCGCATCATTAGTTTGGACATGCGTATGCGTCCCGACAACAGCAGAAATCTGCCCGTCAAAATACCAAGAAAAAGCCTCCTTTTCACTCGTAGTTTCGGCATGAAAATCGACAAAAATGCAACTCGTTTTCTTTTTTAACGCTGCAATCAACTCAGCGGCCACTGCAAAGGGATCATCAGATGGGTTCATAAAAACACGGCCTTGGAGATTGATCACCGCTAATTTTTGCTGGTTAATCTGGATAATTGTATGTCCAATTCCGGGTACTTTACCCGCAGGAAAGTTGGCTGGACGCAGCATTTTTTTAGCAGACCCGATAAATGTCTCGATTTCTGGATTATCCCAAACATGATTTCCCATTGTAATTACATCTGCGCCAGCGGCAAGAATTCTTTTATACACTTGCTCATTAATTCCACGTCCTTTTGTGGCATTTTCAGCATTTACAATCGTTGCTTGTGGATGAAACCTTTGTTTAAGTTTGGGTAGATATTCATCAACCATTTCCTGACCAGCATTTCCCATTACATCACCAATGAACAATATCCGCATGTTTTTCCCCTTTTCTAATAACTACTCATCTAATTTTAGCATTTTAATGCTTAGTTGCGAAATGTCAACCAAACTTTTTTAATAAAGAATTGCTGTCATCAATTTTGCTGTTGCAAAACAAAAGCTGGGAGGCTGTGACAAAACCTTAGTTTTGTCACAGCCTCCTCGCCTGATCAGCTGCACAGCAGCCTTTATTAAGTTATGCTATTTTCGTTAATCCATGAACCTATTTAGCATATTCAATCGCTCTTACTTCGCGAATAACCGTGACCTTTATGTGCCCAGGATATTCCAATTCGTCTTCAATCTTGTTCTTAATATCGTGTGCCAAAACACTTGACTCTAAATCATTTACTTCGTTTGGTTTTACAATTACACGTAGTTCACGTCCGGCTTGAATTGCATAACTCTTCTTGACGCCTTCGAACTCATTGGTAATCTTCTCAAGTTTTTCCAAACGATGAATATAGTTTTCAAGTGATTCGCTTCTAGCACCCGGTCTTGCAGCCGAGATCGCATCAGATGCTGCAACAAGCACAGCAATCGTATACTCTGCTTCCACGTCCCCATGATGCGATGCAATTGTATTGACGACTACCTTACTTTCGTGATACTTTTTCGCCAGCTCAACTCCAATTTGAACGTGTGAACCATCAACCTCGTGGTCAATCGCTTTTCCAATATCATGCAACAATCCCGCACGTTTGGCTAAATTGACATCTTCATCAAGTTCAGCCGCTAAGACACCAGCGATTTTAGCAACTTCAATTGAGTGATCCAAAACATTTTGACCGTAACTTGTTCTGAACTTCAAACGACCAACCGTTTTGATTAGATCTGGATGCATTGAATGTAAACCAAGATCAAAGATTGCTTCCTCACCAGTTTCCCTAATCTTAGCATCCATCTCCTTAGTAGACTTCTCAACCATTTCTTCGATCCGTGCCGGATGAATCCGACCATCCTGAATTAATTTTTCTAAAGACATTTTTGCAATTTCACGTCTAACAGGATCAAACCCACTTAATACAACTGCTTCCGGTGTATCATCAATGATCAGATCAATTCCGGTTAACGTCTCAAGGGTCCTGATGTTACGCCCTTCTCGTCCAATGATTCGTCCCTTCATCTCATCATTTGGCAATGAGACAACTGAGACAGTCGTTTCAGAGACAGTATCAGCTGCACTGCGCTGAATTGCTTGTGCAATTAAACTCTTGGCAGTCCGATCTGCATTGGCTTTAGCCTCAGCTTCACTATCTTTGATCATTAATGCACGTTCGTGGCTTAGTGAATCCTTTGTCTCAGAGATGATCACATTTCTGGCCTGATCACGTGTGAGAGCTGCGATTCTTTCGAGTTCAGTCTCCTGTTCTTGAATCAAGCTTTCAACCTTATTTTTTTGTTTCTCCAGTTCTTTTTTCTGGTTGTCGAGATGATTCTCTTTTTGAACCAATCCCTGTTCGCGTTTTTCAAGTGCAGAATCCTTGTGATCGAGAATCTCTTCTCTTTGCAGCAACCTATTTTCTTGTTTCTGCACCTCTGAACGACGCTCTTTTAATTCTCCTTCAATCTCGCCTCTGTAACGATGACTTTCATCCTTAGCTTCTAAAATAGCTTCTTTTTTTTGTGCTTCTGCTTCTTTCTTAGCATTTTTCAAGATACCTTGTGCCGTTTGTGTAGCGACATCCAAAGTTTTTTCATAGCTTTTTTTATGAAAAACGATACCTAAAGCAAACCCAATACCCAAAGTTATAATAGCGATGGCGAGGATAATAATTATTAAACCCAAATTTTCACCTCCACATCGTCAAAAAATGATTAAAAACTGAAAATAACCATTGCTTTAAAGATGTTATTTAATTTTTCCACACAAGAACATTTTACTTTCAGATACCCTGTAATGTCAACATAAACCAGCTTGTTACTGAACTGTTCTTCAAAAAAAGCGCTTGAACATGTTACTTACATTACATGTCAGCGCTAGTTATTTTATTTGTATCCTAAAAGACTACATTCTATCGGGTGCATGCACTCCAAGAAGATTCAAAGATTCTTTCAAAACCGTGGCAACACTTTTGACCAAAGCAAGCCTTGCTCCCAGTTGAACATCATCTTGTAAAACTTTAGTGTGTGCATAATATTTGTTAAAAGCCTTTGCCAAATGGAGAGCATACTTCGCAATGACTGACGGCTCATATTCATTAACCGCACGTTTAACCATCGCGGGGAAAGCCGCAATTTCTGACAAGACTTCCCAAGAATCTGGATCATTCAGGCTGTAAGTACCAGCAAGCGCAACTTTATCTCCAGCTGCGGCAGCCTTGCGTAAAATACTCATTGCGCGCGCATGTGAATATTGGACATAGGGACCGGTTTCACCTTCAAAACGCACAACCTCTTCTAGATTAAAGTCAAAATTATTCATCCGCTCATTTTTTAAGTCATGGAAAATAACCGCTCCAACCCCAACTTCTTCGGCCACCTGCTCCTTGTTCTCCAAATTAGGGTTCTTAGCTTCAATCTGCTGCCGGGCAAGCTCAACTGCATCATCAAGAACTTCTTCCAGCAAGATAACTCTCCCAGCTCTGGTAGAAAGCTTCTTGCCTCCTTGAGTAATTAAGCCAAACGGAATGTGATGAATCTCATCTGCCCAAGGTTCACCCATTTCCTTAAGCACTGCCTTCAACTGTTTGAAATGATTGGTCTGCTCATTACCAACCACATAAAGAGATTGTACAAAATTATATGTTCGTTTGCGATAAAGTGCAGCTGCAAGATCACGCGTGATATACAGAGTTGCTCCGTCAGTTTTACGAATTAAGGCTGGATTTAAATCATATTTTTCCAAATCAACAATCTGTGCTCCACGACTTTCTTGTAAAAGCTGCTTTTCTTCTAGGATTGTAACAATTTCATCCATCTTATCGTTATAGAAAGCTTCTCCATTGAAAGAATCAAATTCTACACCTAATTTTTTGTAAATCTTCATGAAGGATTTAAGCGACTCAGAACGGAACCATTTCCACAACCGCATTGCTTCTTCATCACCGTCTTCAAGTTTCTTGAACCAAGCGCGCGCCTCATCATCAAGCTCCGGATGAGCAACATCTTCTTTATGGAAGCGGACATAGTATTCCAGCAGCTTATTAATCGGATCTGCTTTAACTTCGGCTTCGCTCCCCCATAATTTGTAAGCTTCAATTAATTTACCAAATTGTGTGCCCCAGTCCCCTAAATGATTAATTTTAATTGGACGGTAATTAGCTTTACGCAACAGCTTAGCTAAGGAGTTACCAATTACTGTTGAGCGTAAATGTCCCATTGAGATCGGTTTTGCAATATTCGGTGAGGACATGTCAATTGGAACATTCCCTGCTGCTCCCAAGTCTTGATTTCCATAGGCCTGCCCTTGCTGCAGAACAGTCTGTAAAATTGTTTGACTAAATTCACTTTTGTTCAAAAAGAAATTAACATATGGACCAACCGCTTGAACTTTTTCAAAATGTGCTTGTGAAATCTGAGCAGCAATCTCGGCTGCAATTTGTTGAGGAGCCTTCCGAAAAATTTTTGCAAGTGAAAATGCAGGAAACGCAAAATCACCTAATGCCAAACTTTTCGGTTTTTCCAAAGCTTGTTGGAGTTCTGCTGCTGAAAGTTTGTCTCCAAGAACATCCTTTAATGCTTTCACAACTAATTCTTCTGATCTCATAAATATCCTCCTTTTGGGTATAAAAAAACTCCTACATTCTAAAAATGTAAGAGACGAGAAATCCCGCGGTACCACTCTAATTGATTAGTAATCCACTCAATATTAAATTCTGTCCTAAGAAGTGCGTTTCAGAAAATCTTCAAGACCTGGCTCTCATCATCCCAGATTCGCTGTCCAATCCAATCATCTTACTAGTTTCTATCATCGGAGATAAACGTTCTTTCATTGAACGTTTACTGTAAAGCGGGTGACGAGAATCGAACTCGCGACATCAGCTTGGGAAGCTGGAATTTTACCACTAAACTACACCCGCACAACAGATAGTAGTATAGCATAAAATTCCAGCAGTGTCAGCATTATTTTGCAGATACTTTTTTCATATCTTTTAATCTAACAATCACCCTGTTATGAAAATCGCCCACTGCGACCTCATCAGCAGCATCATGTTCTAAAATTGCAACCATCGCGGAATTTTCGTAGACCTTTTCGACTGTCCCGACAAAATCGTGGCTTAGAGCACCGAATTTTTTACACTTAACTTTTTCGCCGATCTTAAAATTACTTTCCATTCAATCACCTTCTTATCACAAATTCTAAAGAATAATATCAAATATATTGATTAGACGCAACTTTTTCACTCTCAGGTAGCGTTTCTTTTGCATCCAGCGTTTTAGTGGCCAAATCTTCTTTTTGGCGTAACATTCTCATTGCTTTAAAGTATGAAAAAATTAATACGCTGCAAGACCCTAACCAAGCGAGTGGATTAGCGAAGCATGCACCTACATAGCCCACTGAAGATGCTAAAAAAAGTGCTGCCAGACAACGCATCAATAGTTCAACCGTTCCAGCAATCGTTGGAATAACACTTTGTCCCAATCCTTGAAGCGTGTATCTGAGCACAAAGAGTGTTGCCAACAATAAATAAAGAGTACAGTTGGCGTTAAAATAGACCTGCGCCAGATTCAAAACTTCAACTTCTGAGCTTCCCACAAACAGGACAACGAGATCTCGCCCAAAAAGCAGCACAAGTGCACCAGCAACAATGCTGAACAAACCAGACACAACTAAACATTGCTTAACGCCCTTGATAATTCTTTCATACTTACCCGCACCATAATTTTGGGCAGTAAAGGTCGCCATTGCAACTCCAAAAGACATCATCGGTTGAATGGCAACCTGATCAATTTTTTCAGCTGCAGTTGTAGCCGCAACCGCAGTTGTCCCTAAGCCATTCAATGCCGCCTGAATCATAATTGCGCCAATTGCAATGATTGAAGTTTGAAATGCCATCGGAAGTCCCACATAAAGATGTCGTTTAAGTTCTTTAGGGGTGACCGCTTTGAAGTCTTTTCTCCGCACCTGCAGCAATGGAATCCGTTTAATAATATAGACGATACATAGAAAAACAGAAAAAACCTGCGCTAATACAGTAGCGTAACCGGCACCCTCGACTCCCATGTTTAAAACAAGAATAAAGAATAACTCCAGTACGATATTAACCATCGCCGCAATAATCAAGAAATACAGCGGTGTTCTGCTGTCCCCGAGTGCACGAATGACATTTGCCAACAAGTTGAAAGCCATTGACGAAAAGATGCCCGCAAAGATGATCGAAATAAACAGTTGAGCATCCTGCTCAATTTCCTTAGGCGTCTGCATTAAGACTAAAATGTCTTTAATATAAAAGAGGCTCAGAAAAGTCAGAATAAGCGTAACAATCACACTGATAATAATACTAGCTGCAAAACTTTCTCTGACCTTTTTATAGTCACCGGCACCAAAATATTGGGCAGTAATGATTGACAAGCCGGCTGTCAGCCCCTGCGCAAAACCAATAATTAAAAATTGAATACTTCCAGTCGACCCGACCGCCGCTAACTCCTTAACTCCCAAGGTCTGCCCAACAATTAAAGTATCAGAGATACTATAAAATTGCTGAAACAAATTACCTATCAAAAGTGGAATTGTAAACATTAAAATCAGCTTGATTGGGTTACCCTTGGTTAGTTCTCTCACTTTTCTCCCTCCAGACCATAAAAAGAAACACCTACAAAATGACAATTCAACATACTAACACACTCTGACCTACAAATGAACCCCCTCTTAGCAAAAACTCTAAAAAAAAGTTGCAAGCTGTTTAGCATCTTCAGCGCCGTAGCGTTCAAGCAAATAATCTTGAATCGCTTTTACAAAGGCGCGGGTCGAAGGCGTTTGTTTGGCTTCAGCATGTGAAACCAAACAAACAGTTCGATAAAAATGCTCTTGGAAGGGATACCGATTAACATTTCCTGAAAGTTTTTGAAGGGCTAATTCCGGGAGAATTCCCATCCCTAAGCCACTTTCTACCATCGCTATAATCGAAGCATCGTCAATACTATAATGGATCGAATTAACCGAAACATCATAAGTATCGAGTGCTTTTTTGGTATCACGATCGTAATCAATCTGCTGCAAGATAAAATTCTTTCCCTGAAGATCACTGCGCGTCACGATTTTATCACCCCGCGGGGTAAAGCTTTGCGGTGTAATACAGAAAATTGGATCCTTATGCAACGGAATGACTTCTAATTTTTCTTTAATCGGTAAAGCACTAAAGCCCAAATCAAGTGTGCCTACGCGGACTTGTTCTGCAACAGCATTAAAATTTCCTTGGGTCACTGATAATTCAATCTTCGGATAGTCCTTTTTAAACCCGCGAATAATATCTGGTAACCAATTGATGCAGACGCTGCTAAAAGCCCCAATCCGGATTCGACCTTCATTTAACCCATTAATCCGTGCGGCTTCTTCTTTCAATTTGGCTTCTGTATTTAAAATTTCCTGAATTACTGGGAGCACCTTTTTTCCATCGGAAGTCAACTTGACTCCCGTTCGATTCCGTACAAAAAGCGAAAATCCTAGTTCTTTTTCCAAGCCTGCAACCGAATGACTAATTGCAGATGGGGTGACATTTAATTGAGTAGCTGCAGCAAAAAAAGTCTTTCGCTTAGCCACTTCACTGAAGACTTCATATGAAAAATTGGTCAAAATAACTACTCCTCTGCTTTTTGATGAATTGATTTCATTTTAAAATTAAAAACTTGAATTTTATTTAATTCAAAAACAAAGGTACACTGTTTTCAACATAAAAGCAAGCTTTTTTTCAATTAAAGTTAAGCAAAGCCAAAAATAAACCAAGTTCAGGCATAAATCAGCAGCTGACTCCAGGATTTAAAGATTTGCATTTCACCTTAGAATTGACCAAATTGCTTAACTTCGGCAGTGCTTCTGATCCTAAGCCACAAGCAATGTGTTCATTTTGATCTCAAAAAAGCACTGTTTAACCTTAACAGTTTCTTCAAGGAACTTATGTTAACACAAGCTTTTCATCAAAACACAGATTTGCACTCCATATCTGCACATTGTCAGTTCTTGATCACAAGTATTCTGCCACTAGCGCCTCAATTCCAAAACTATTGCATAAGAGAGGGGCTGTGACAAAATTTAAATTTTGTCACAACCCCTCTTTATTCCGGATAAAGGTGTTCCATAAGTCAAAATTTTCCGGCTAACTTCGAATTACTCATCGCAAAGTACTCGCTATGTTCGTAATTTCGAGTTAACACTCAAATTTTCCCGACTTATGTCACACTCTCTACTCCTAATGTATTAAACTGCCTCTAATTTATTTTAAAACACTACGCGACTGCATTTTACTTAACGCAAGGCTTTTGCGCCAATATCTTTCCGGTAGAAACACCCAGGCAATGCTAAACGTTCAATGTAAGCATATACTTGCTGCTGGGCTGCTGGTAAAGTTGCAGCACTGGCGATCACACTGAACAAGCGTCCACCATTGCCCATCAACTCGCCCTCTTTTTCAACGACATTAGCATAGTCAATCATTATCCCAGGCTCTTCAGTAAGAGCTGGTAAAAGTTGCCCATGTTGCGGATTTTGCGGATAGCCTTGCGCCGCAATCACCACTCCAAGGCAGGCATTTTGTTTAAATTCAAGCTCTTTTAAGACGCGTTCATTTAAGCAATCATCAATGAATGTCGCAAAGTCAGTCTTTAGTCTTGGTAAAACAACCTGTGTTTCAGGATCTCCTAAACGCACGTTATACTCAATGACTTTAGGTCCCTTCGTTGTCAGAATTAGGCCGATATATAAGACACCTACATAATCAAAATGTTGCGTCCGTAGCCCTTGGACTGACGGTTCCACGACTTCCGTTATCATGCGCTGATAATCAGCCTGTGCTAGTTGCGGTACTGGACTGTATGCACCCATGCCACCTGTATTCGGTCCTTTGTCGTGCTCATATGCGCGTTTATGATCCTGAGCCAGAGGTAAAATTTGATAACCTTTTTTATTAACGACTACAAAAAGCGAGTATTCCTGGCCCTCTAAAAATTCCTCAAAAACAAGCTGCTGCTCACCATTAGCAAAAAGGTGCGTGATTGTAGCAACTGCATCTGCGTGCTCTTGACAAATCGTGACGCCTTTTCCAGCCGCTAACCCATCAGCTTTAATTACTAGTGGAAAATTCCAGTCTGACAAAGCTGCAAGTGCTGCATGTTGTTCCCTGAAAGTCTGATACCGTGCTGTCGGAATTTGATGTGCAGTCATAAACCGTAAGGCAAAATCTTTTGAGCCTTCAAGCTGAGCCGCAGCAGCAGCAGGACCAAAAACCTTTAAACCTGCTTGCTTAAAAGAGTCCGTAATTCCAGCAACAAGAGCATCTTCTGGTCCAACAAAGGTCCAATCAACTGCTTTGTCCTGCACAAATTTTTTTAAGCCCGTAAAGTCTAATTCGGATAGCGGAACAGTTTTGACGCCTGTCTTTTGCATTCCCGCGTTCCCTGGAGCACAATAAACGGTATCAACTCGAGGGCTATCCAAAAATGCTCGACAAATAGCATGTTCGCGTGCACCTGCTCCAATCACAAGAATTTTCAACTTATTGTCCAATTCTATTCCTCCATCTTAATGTCTGAAGTGGCGAATTCCTGTAGTTACCATCACAATTCCGAATTTATCAGCCATCGCAATTGAATCTTTATCACGAATGCTACCACCAGGTTGAACAATGGCTTTTATGCCGTGCTCTGCAGCATATTGGACACAATCATCCATTGGGAAAAAGGCATCACTCGCTAGGACGGCTTTATCATTAATTGCTTCAGCCGCCTTTTCAACCGCAATCTTGGTTGAATCAATCCGATTGGGCTGTCCGGCACCGATTCCTAAAGTTCGTTGCGCATTTGCAACGACAATTGCGTTGCTCTTTGTATGTTTAACCGCCTTCCACGCAAATAAAAGACTATCAAGCTGCTCTTTTGTCGGTTGTGCTTGCGTCACAACCTTCCAATCGGCTGGATTTTCCTGTAAAACATCCTGTTCTTGTACTAGTAAACCGCCTAAGACAGAAACAACCTCTTTTTGGGGCTTTTCATTTTTACTTGAGAAATCTAGTTGCAATAAACGCAGGTTCTTTTTCTTTTCTAAAATTGCTAGTGCCTCTTCTTCAAAAGCAGGTGCAATAATAATTTCAAGGAACAATTGATGCATCTTTTCGGCGGTTGCAACATCTACCTTGCGATTCAAAACGATGACCCCACCAAAAATTGAAATAGGATCAGCTTGATATGCCAAATCCCAAGCTGTTTCTAACCGCTCTGCACGACCAATGCCGCAAGGGTTCATATGTTTCAACGCTACCACAGTAGGTTCCTCAAACTCACGGGCAATTCGCAAGGCAGCATCTGCATCTTTGATGTTATTATATGACAACTGCTTGCCATGAAGCTGTTTTGCACTGCTCAATGCATACTTTTGTGCAAGTGCATCCCGATAGAACCACGCCTTTTGATGGCTGTTTTCTCCATAACGCATTGTGTCTTCCAAATTATAAGTAAGTGTCAGTTCTTCAGGAGCTTCAACGCCTGCTTGATCTGACAAAAATTGAGCAATCAAAGCATCATACGCAGCTGTATGTCTGAAAGCTTTGGCAGCTAATTTTGCACGTGTTTCAAGCGTTGTTGTACCCTTTTTTGCAATTTGTGCGCCAATTTCAGCGTAATCTGCCGGATCAATTACAACCGTGACATCACGATAATTTTTAGAAGCGCTTCGCAACATGCTGGGACCACCAATATCAATATTCTCAATTGCATCTGCAAATTCAACATCAGGTTTTTCAATTGTCTGCTTAAAAGGATAAAGATTAACACAGACTAGATCAATCGGTGTAATTTGCATCTTTTTCATTGTCTCTACATGTGCGGGAACTTCTCTTCTTCCGAGTAAGGCCCCGTGGATCAAAGGATTTAATGTTTTCACACGACCGTCTAGGATTTCAGGAAACCCGGTGACATCCTCAACTGCCAGCGTCTCAATACCTGCTTCATCAAGAAATTTCTGCGTGCCTCCTGTTGAGATAATCTCAAAATCATGTGCTACCAGTTCCTTTACAAAAGGTACGAGTCCTTTTTTATCCGAAACACTAACCAAAGCTCTCTTCATTGCTTGCTTGCTCCTCTTCTATTGTAGTGCTAGTAATATTTTTTTGACAACCGCAGGATAGAGTTGGTGTTCCTCTGCGTGAATTCTTTTTTCTAATTCTGCAACAGTATCATTCTTCAAAATCGGCACCCTGCGCTGTGCAATAATCGGACCAGAATCAAGACCTGCATCAACATAATGCACGGTGACACCTGTTTCTGCCCTTTTATCAGCAAAAGCACGTTCAATCGAGTGCAGTCCCGGATATTCTGGAAGATACGCCGGATGAAGATTAACAATTCTGCCTTCAAAATGTTGCAGAATTTCATTTCCAATCACACGTAGATATCCTGCCAGAATAATAAAATCAATTTTTCGTGAACGCAGGACTTCTAAAATTCTGTGCTCATATTGTACTTTATCGCCACACTCTTTAACTGTAAAGGTCTCAATGGGAACTTTGTGTTGTTGAGCACGCTGCACAACATGGGCATCAGGATGGTCACAAAAAAGCAGTGCCAATTCACCTGGTAACTCTTTTTGTGCAAACATTTGTGCAAAAATTTCAAAGTTTGATCCATTTCCCGATGCAAAAATCGCAATTTTCATTTTTAAGCCTCACTTGAATCTTATTTTTCCTTCATCCGCTGGCCGCTTCCCTAAAGTCCCAATTTCATAGAACTTTTCATTGCTTTGTTCAAAGGCTGCACGAACTGCCGCTGCCTTGTCAGGCGCAACAGCTAGCACCATGCCAATCCCCATGTTGAAAGTCTCCAAGCAATCCTGGTCAGTCAATTTACCTAATTTAGCTAAATATTTAAAAATTGGTAACACATCCCATGAACCTCTTTGCAGGACTGCTTGCAGATTTTCTCCGAACATGCGCGGTAAATTTTCAATCAAGCCGCCGCCAGTAATATGACTGATACCATTAAGTAACCCTTGTTCGATGAGCGGCCATAATGTTTTGACATAAATGCGCGTTGGCTCCAACAACTCAGCAGCAAGTGTTTTGCCCCCTAAGATCTCCGGCTTCTCATTAAAATCAAGCTGATGTTCTTTGAAAACAATCTGACGGACTAAGGAAAAACCATTTGAATGCAGCCCGCTCGAAGGCAGTGCGAATAATAGATCCCCTGCTTGAGGACGTGTCTGTGTCAATAACTCGTCTTTTTCTGCAATTCCAACTGCAAAACCTGCTAGATCATATTCTTCTTTGGAATACATATCCGGCATTTCAGCTGTTTCACCGCCATTAAGAGCCGCATGAGCTTGTCTGCAACCTTGTGCAACCCCTTTTACCACTGCGGCAATCCGTTGGGGATCATTGTGTCCAACAGCAATATAATCCATAAAATATAATGGCTGGGCGCCTTGTGCGAGAATGTCATTTACACACATTGCGACACAATCAATCCCAATGGTCTCATGAATTCCAGTCTGTTGTGCAAGTAACAATTTAGTCCCCACTCCATCGGTACCCGAGACAAGAATAGGATGTTTCATCGAACCAAGCGCTCCCAGATCGAATAATCCACCAAAAGAACCGATCTGCCCCAAAGACCCTGGACGTGTCGTACTGGCAACTGCTCCTTTTATTCTGCGAACTAGTTCATACCCTGCGTTAACATCAACTCCGGCTTCTTGGTAACGGCTCATGCTAAACAACCTCTCTTTCTTGCTGCTTCTTCAAAGACTTTAAATAACCTTCACGATAGTCATACAGCGGTGTTGGGTATTTTCCATCAAAGTAAGCAACACAAAGCCCGCCATTAGGTAAGTTACGTCCTTCTGGAAGATCAATTGCTTTAATTAGATTAGGTAGTGATAAGAAAGACAAAGAGTCCGCTCCAATCAATTCACAAATTTCAGGAACAGTATGGTTAGCAGCAATCAATTCAGAACGTGTTGAAATATCAATCCCATAAAAACACGGGAACCGCAGTGGTGGAGATGCAATTAGCATATGCACTTCCTTAGCACCCGCCTCACGCAAAAGTCGGACAATTTGGCGACTCGTCGTTCCACGCACGATTGAATCATCAACCACTGCAACTTTTTTTCCTTCGACAACTCCGCGAACTGCAGAAAGTTTCATTTTTACCCCGCGCTCACGTAATTGCTTTGTTGGTTGAATAAAAGTCCGTGCCACATACTGATTCTTAATTAATCCCATTTCATAAGGATGCCCGCTTTCTTCCGCATAACCACTTGCCGCAGACAGTGACGAATTAGGGACACCTACTACCATGTCAACATCAACTGGTGCCTGACGTGCTAACAAGCGACCCATTTTCTTGCGTGCATTATGCACGGTTACTCCGTGAATAATTGAGTCTGGACGTGAAAAATAGATGTATTCCATTGAACAAATTGTCAGTTGCGTTTTAGGGGTGTACGAATCAATATGCAACCCTGCTTTATCAATCGTAATTAACTCGCCTGGTTGCACGTCGCGTACAAATTGTGCACCAATTGTATCAAGTGCACACGTTTCACTAGCGACCACATAGGCTCCATTTTCCAAGCGTCCAATCGACAGCGGTCGAAATCCATTCGGATCAAGTGCTGCATATAACCGGTTATTACGCAAAAGCAAGAAGGCAAAACCGCCATGAACCTCATTTAAGCTTTGCTTGAGTGCACTGACAAAATCCATTCCCATTTTTTGCCGAATAAGATGGACTAAAATTTCAGTGTCGGAAGTAGATTGAAAAATTGCACCGCCTTCTTCTAATTGCTTTTTAAGCGTTGCTGAATTCGTCAGATTACCATTATGCGCCAAAGCGATGTCTCCATCACCAAAATGAAACAGAAAAGGTTGTACGTTTTCAAGGATATTATTACCACTGGTTCCATAGCGGACATGACCGATTGCAACGTCGCCTACAAGAGCGTCCAAATTATTTTCATTCGCAAAAACTTCAGCCAACAGGCCCCGGTTACGGAAACGGTGCAGCTTTTCGCCATCACTTGAGACGATTCCAGCGCCTTCTTGACCACGGTGTTGCAAACTATGAAGTCCAAAGTAGGTTAATTGGCTCGCCTTGGCTGCGCCAAAAACACCAAAAACACCACACTCTTCATTTAGTCCTTTGATTTCATAAGGCATGGTATTGCTTCCTCCCAGAGTTTTTTTGCTTCTTCTAAATCCAACACAGCTGTGCCATCCTGATACTTGAGTGCAAGTTCCCTTTTGGCCGTAACTTCTCCAAGTAAAACTGCATCCGTACCCAGCAACTGCTTAAAAGCGGCAACCTTTTGAGGTGCTACACTAACAACAAATCTGCCTGGCGTTTCACTAAAGAGCTGTTCACCAGCAAATGGAACTGCAAGTGACAATCCCAACTGACTATGCAAAGTCATTTCGACCAGCGCAACAGCCAGTCCGCCTTCACTCAAATCATGCGCACTTTCAAGCAGTCCCGCTTGATTTGCCTGCAATAATTTGGCTAATCTTTGGACCGCAGTTGTCAGTGAAAAATCATTCAAGCTCCCGCTAAGCTGCCCGGTCAACATCTTTTGGATTTCAGTTCCGGCAAAATCATTCCCAGTCTCTCCCACCAAAAACAGCTGACTGCCGACCTGCTTAACTGTCGGAGTCAAATACTGATGCACATCTGTCAACAGCCCAACCATTCCAACCATTGGAGTGGGATAAATTGCGGTTCCATTACTCTCGTTATAAAGAGAGACATTACCGGAGATAACCGGCGTATCAAGCTGCCGGCAAGCAGCAGCCATTCCTTTAACTGCTTGATGCAATTCCCAATAAACCTCTGGATCATTAGGATCACCGAAATTAAGGCAATCGGTAATTGCTAAAGGTGTAGCTCCGCTAGCTACCAAATTTGTTGCAGCTTCGAGTACAGCAATTTTTCCTCCTACGAAAGGATCGAGATAGACGAGACGTCCATTTCCATCAGTCGTAATTGCAATCGCCTTATTTGTTTGTCTGATCCGAATAACCGCTGCATCACTTCCTGGTCCTACCACTGTGTTAGTTCTGACTTGTGAGTCATAGGTTTCTGTAAAGCTCTTTTTAGAAGCGATTGTGGGTTGTTGCAACATTTTACGCAGCGTAGCAGCAACTGCTAATTTTCCAGGGTGCCATGCAGGTTTGCGGCTTTGTGCCAGCATTCTCGCCGGTTTTTTTTCGCGGCTGCTTTCCTCCAAAACATCGTCTGTCAGACTTGTAACAGGAATATCAGTCACAATTTCTCCCCGATGCCGCAACAAATAGTTTTTCTCCTCTGTTACTCTGCCAATTACGACTGCATCTAAACCAAAGTTATGAAAAAGTTCTTGTACCTGTTTTTCAAAGCCAGCCCGTACGCATAAGAGCATGCGTTCTTGCGACTCACTCAGCATGATTTCATAAGCCGACATTCCGTCTTCACGCTGCGGCACATTATCTAAGTCAAGTGTCATTCCGCTACCTGCCTTAGATGCCATCTCACAACTCGAAGAAACCAGCCCAGCAGCTCCCATATCTTGGATCCCGACCAGCCAATCTTGGTGCTTGCTCGTCAGTAACAAACATGCTTCCAGCAGCAGCTTTTCCATAAATGGATCACCTACTTGGACGGCAGAACGTTGCGTTTCTTTTTCATCACTAAAGTCTGTAGACGCAAAGGTGGCACCATGAATTCCATCTCGCCCTGTTTTAGCACCCACATACATCACAGCATTTCCGACACCTTTAGCTTGTCCCTTTTGCATTTCGCTTTGTTCAATAATGCCAACGCACATAGCATTTACAAGTGGATTATCAGCATAACATTCATCGAAGGTCATTTCTCCACCCACAGTAGGAATTCCCATGCAATTACCGTAACCGCCAATGCCTGCCACCACTTCATTAATCAAATACTTGGTGCGTGAATCCTTGATTTCGCCAAAGTGCAACGAATCAAGTAATGCAATTGGCCGCGCCCCCATACTGAAAATATCACGAATGATTCCGCCGACGCCTGTTGCGGCACCTTCATAAGGTTCAACTGCCGAAGGGTGATTATGACTTTCAGCTTTAAAAACAATTCCTTGTCCATCACCAATGTCAATAATACCAGCACCTTCTCCAGGGCCTTGCAAAACACGTGCATTTTTATTAGGAAATTCGCGTAAAACTGCTTTTGATTTTTTGTATGAACAGTGCTCACTCCACATTACGGCAAATAGACCTGTTTCAGTATAATTTGGCAACCGGCCTAAAAGTTTTTGAGCAATATAATCATATTCTTTTTCGCTAAGTCCCCATTCAAGATATGGTTTTTTTTCCTTAATCTCTTGTGGACTCATTTCCAACTCAACGGTCATTAGCGGATTGCCTCCTTTTGATATCCATTGCCTGCTAAGAGTGCAGTGAAAACTCGTAGTCCATCAACATTTCCTAACAGTGCTTCGACTGCTCGTTCTGGATGCGGCATCATGCCTAAAACATTCCCGGTTTCATTAATAATTCCGGCAATGTCATTTAAACTTCCATTCGGATTTTCATCAGCATACCGAAAAACTACCTGATGTTTGGCTTCTAATTGTGCCAATACATCTTTTTGCGCATAATAGCTTCCATCTGCATGAGCGATCGGTAAATAAATTTTTTCTTTTGCTTGATATTGATTAGTAAAGGGAGTTTCATTGTTTTCAACTGTTAATGCAGTGGTTTTGCAGATAAATTTGAGCCCGTTATTTCGTTTTAATGCACCTGGTAACAGCCCAGCTTCCGTTAAAATCTGAAAACCATTGCAGATACCAAGAACAGGCTTCCCTGCTGCTGCGAATCTCACAACTTCAGGCATAATATTACTGAAACGCGCGATTGCACCACACCGTAAATAATCCCCATAAGAAAAACCGCCTGGAATCATGACTGCGTCAAAACCCGCTAAGCTTTTTTCCTGGTACGAAACATATTGTGCAGTTGCACCACAAACGGAATGCAGTGCTTCGAAGAGATCAACATCGCAGTTAGAGCCTGGGAAAACAATAATAGCGATTTTCATTGTTGTTCCTCCAATAATTCATAACGGTAGGTCTCTAAATTAAAATTAACAAGTAATTGTTCTGAAATCTCACTAACTGTCTGCGCAACACTCTTAGTTGCTGGATCAAGTTGAACATCAAAAAATTTACCCACATTTATCTTTTCAACTTCAGGATGTCCTAAACTCTGAACTGCATCCGTAATTGCCTGACCCTGTGGATCAAAAACCGACTCCTTATATGTGACAAAAATACGTGCTTTGACCGTCATTTGTTGGCCTCCTTGCCTAATTTTGCTTCCAACCGGTTGAGAACTTCCTGATAGACAGCAGTTAAATCTCCCAAGCTACGGCGAAAAACATCTTTATCCATGTGCTGCTTACTCTTAGTGTCCCATAACCTACAATTATCTGGCGAAAATTCATCGGCTAGAATCACTGTACCATCTTTTAAGCGCCCGAATTCAAGCTTGTAGTCGACCAACTGCAAATCAATTGACGCAAACAACGGTGTCAATAACTGATCAACTTTACGTGAAACCTGCCACATATACTCGATTTCTTTTTCAGTCGCAATTTTCAAACCAAAAATTTGTGAGTTATTTATAAATGGATCATCTAATTCATCACTTTTAAAGTAGGATTCTTCAATTGGAGCTGCAAATTTCGTTCCTTCTTTAACATTAAAGCGCGTAGAAAAATGTCCTGCAGCAACGTTACGTGTAACCATTTCTAATGGGATAATCTGCACTTTGCGGACAAGTTCTTCGTCATTTGAAATCGTCTTGATAAAATGAGTATTCACACCTTGAGCATTCAGGTACTTGAAAATTAAAGTTGAAATTAAATTGTTTAGCCTGCCCTTGCCTTCAACTTCTGTCTTCTTTTTGCCGTTTAGTGCGGTTGCCTGATTAGTATAAACAACTCGGAGGACATCTTCATCCTCAGTTGTCCACATTTGTTTGGCTTTTCCAGCATAAATCATTTTTCCCATAATAATCTGTCTTTCCTTTCTTCAAAAAAACGAACTTTAATGTCATTGTTAGGTAAGAACCATCGCTATTTAGTATAAAGATTAACAAGCTTACCGACCCACGTCAAGTAGTAAAAGACGAACTATTTAAAAAAAGTGTCCAATCACATTTTTATTTACTCCAATAAGTCTTTCAATCACATAAAAATCGTACAAAATATAAGCAAAAAACGAACTATTTTTAATATTGGGAGGGGAAAACTTGGATAATTACGCTCAGCACAAATCTCTCTATAATAAAATTAAAGAGTGTGACATAAGTCGGGAAAATTTGAGTACTAACTCGAAATTACGAACATAGCGAGTACTTTGCTATGAGTAATTCGAAGTTAGACGGAGAATTTTGACTTATGGAACACGTTTATCCGGAATAAAAGAGAGAGTGTGACATAAGTCGGGAAAATTTGAGTGCTAACTCGAAATTACGAACATAGCGAGTACTTTGCTATGAGTAATTCGAAGTTAGACGGAGAATTTTGACTTATGAAACACGTTTATCCGGAATAAAAGAGAGAGTGTGACATAAGTCGGGAAAATTTGAGTACTAACTCGAAATTACGAACATAGCGAGTACCTTGCTATGAGTAATTCGAAGTTAGACGGAGAATTTTGACTTATGAAACACGTTTACCCGAAATAAAAGAGGGGGCTGGGTCAAAAGTCCCAAAATAAAGAGCTTCGCCAGAAAAAGTAGTAATTTTTCTGGCGAAGCTCTTCTGATATAATAGAAAATAAAAAAGCATTGGTCGCACCCAACACTTTTAAAAACAATACCCTTACGAAAGGATAATCAAAATGCACAGTAATTATAACATAAATCAGACCGTACTGAGTATTTCAACTGCTTGGGAGCCAAAAGAAAATCATCCTGCCCGGATGATTAACAAAATCGTTGAGTCACTCGAACTCAATGATCACTACCTTTTTGGACGTCCACGTAAATACGACTTGCGTGTTCTTTTAAAATTAATTATATTCGCGTATACCAAAGGAATTTTTAGTAGTCGTCAGATTACTACTCTGGCAGAGGAGAATCTCGCAGCTCGTTGGTTAACGCAGGAACAAGTGCCGGCTTACCGTACAATTTGTCGTTTCCGTGTTTCAACTGAGGTTGAAGTTTTGTTAAATCAATGTCTTCAGAAGTTAACTAAGTTTTTACGTCAACACAATTTGATTACCGAAGTAACCTTTATTGATGGAACCAAAATTCTAGCAGATGCCAATAAGTATAGTTTTGTTTGGCGTAAAAATACGGTACGGTTTGATAAACTCAATCGCGCCGCGATTGTGTCTCTTTTGCAGGAATTAAAAGTGGCGAAATTTAATTGCCAAATTCCAGCAGGAACTGAACTTAGTCTAGAAATGTTAGATGAAGTTATTCTGCGCTTAGAGAATAGCTTAGAAGATCTGGATAAAAAAATTGAAAAAGACCATATTTCCCCAAATCCTGATAAGGCCAGACGGCGAAAATTGAAATCAGTAAAGCGAAAACTTAAGTTACGTCAAGCAAAGTTACTAGAACATAAAAACCAACTTGGAATTTACGGTAAACGTAATAGTTATTCGAAGACAGATCATGATGCAACCTTTATGCGTGTTAAGGAAGATCCGATGCTTAATGGGCAGCTAAAACCTGCTTATAATCTTCAAATCGCCACGAGTGGACAGTTTGTGACTGCCTTCAGTATTTTTCAAAATCCAGGAGATACCAAAACGCTAATTCCCTTTTTGCAGCAACAAAAACAAGCTGGAACTTTAGGTAGATACGTTGTAGCTGATGCAGGATATGGTTCAGAACCAAACTACCAGTATCTTGAAGATGAGCTGCCGGAACACACGGCACTGATCCCATATGGGACAATGCTTAAAGAAAATAGTCGAAAATGGCAGAGTGATGACCGCAAGGTTATGAATTGGAAATACCATCCTAAAGATGACTATTTTATCGACCCACAAGGAGTTAGATTTAGTTTTCATGCTTATCGCAAACGCAAAGATAAGTATGGTTTTGAACGTGAATTTAAGGAATATATAGCGAATAAATACAATGATACTTTTCAAGTTGACCAACAGGCTTTCACCAGCGGTGGAAAGCTTCGTAAAATAAAGATTAATGAAACTTGGGAATATTTCAAAGCTAAAGAACGAGCATTGCTTTCAAATCCTCAAACTGGTTCCATTTATGGACAACGTAAAATTGATGTCGAATCAGTTTTTGGCGGATTGAAGGCTTGTTTAGGCTTCAAAAGATTTATGGTTAGAGGCCTCAAAAAAGTAAAAAAGGAAGTAGGAATTGCCTTGATAGCGATGAATATCAGGAAATTGGTGGCAAGAGTCACCAATTATACTTGTTTTTTAAAACCAAAGAAGAGATTGTCGAAAATCCCAGAACGATTTTCGACAATCTCTTTTATTTTAGAGGACTTTTGACCCAGCCCCCCCTAAAAAGGATAACTAATTATTTTATTTCAACAGGTGCATAGTACGCATCACTTAGGTGTAGCTTGCAAGCTACACCTTCACGTACTTCACAATCTGGTTTCTGTTTACTGATCCAGCCCAACACGTGCAAAGATATCATCCACATGCCGTAAATGCCAGTGATAATCAAAAGCATCATCCAAATCGGCTTTTGAAAGTCGTGCGGTAATCCGCTCATCTTTTTCCAGTAATGGCCTGAACTGAATTTGCTTGTCCCAAGCTTCTGCTGTCTTTGGCTGAATAAGATCATAGGCTTCTTCCCGACTCATTCCAGTGTCAATTAGTTTCAACAATACACGGCCGCTATAGATCAGACCAAAGGTTCTTCCCATATTACGCTTCATATTTTCAGGAAAAACAGTTAATGTATCTAGAATTGTGCCAAAACGATGCAGCATATAATCAATTAAAGTAGTCGTATCTGGTAAAATGATTCGCTCGGCAGAAGAGTGCGAAATATCACGTTCATGCCAGAGAACCATATCTTCATAGGCTGTTACCATATGACCACGCACGACCCGCGCCAAGCCACAAATATTTTCTGATCCAATTGGATTGCGTTTATGCGGCATTGCTGAAGAACCTTTTTGTCCCTTTGCAAAATGTTCCTCAACCTCACGTGTTTCTGATTTCTGTAATCCTCTAATTTCTGTCGCAAATTTTTCTAAACTAGTTGCAATCAGCGCCAATGCAGCTAAATACTCTGCATGCAGATCACGTGGTAATATCTGACTAGAAATTTCTTGGGCCCGAATTCCCAGCTTGGTGCAAACATATTTTTCAACAAAAGGATCAATATTAGCAAAGGTTCCTACCGCACCACTAATTTTACCAGCCTCAACTCCGGCAGCAGCGTGCTCAAAGCGCTCAATATCACGCTTTACTTCAGAATACCAGCGTGCTAATTTCAGCCCAAAAGTCGTTGGTTCAGCATGTACGCCGTGTGTGCGCCCCATCATAACCGTATATTGATATTCTTTGGCTTTCTTAGCCACAATTTCCTTGAAAGCTGCCAGATCATTACGCAAAATTTCATTAACCTGTTTCAACTGATATCCATAAGCCGTATCCACAACATCGGTACTGGTCAAACCATAATGAACCCATTTCTTTTCGGCTCCTAAAGATTCCGAAACACAGCGTGTAAAAGCAATGACATCGTGGTGTGTGCTTTGTTCAATCTCCAAAATCCGCTCAACATCAAAACGAGCATTTTGACGAATTTTTTCAACATCTGCTGCTGGAATATGACCAAGTTTTGACCATGCCTCGTCTGCTGCGATCTCAACTTCGAGCCAGCATTCATATTTTTTCTTATCGTTCCAGATTGCTGCCATTTCAGGTCGTGTATATCTTGAAATCATTATTTTTCCCCTTTAATCCCATACTTTTGTCTGTTTAATTTCTGCCAGCGTTTCATTAATATCATCCGTTAGAATCGTGATATGACCAATCTTGCGATCTCGTCGAAGCTCACCTTTACCGTAATCATGGAAATGCCATTGTTTTTTCTGTGCAACCAGTCGCTTAGCTCCAGCAACGTGCTGACCTAAGACATTCACCATTACTACTGGCTGCAACAACTTGATTTGTGGCAACGGCCAGTTACAAATTGCACGGTTATGCACGTCAAACTGCGAAAAATTGCACGCTTCAATTGAATAATGCCCAGAATTATGCGGACGCGGTGCTAGTTCATTCACATAGAGTTCTTGATCCTCGCCAACGAATAACTCTATTCCCAGAATACCACAAAGATTAATTCCGACAGCGATTTTTTCAGCGATTTCTTGCGCTTTTTCTTGCAAATCCGCAGAAATCCTAGCAGGTACAATGCTTTCGTGCAAAATTTGATTACGATGAATATTTTCACTGACTGGGAAAACACAGAGCGCGCCTGTACTATTGCGCCCTACCATAACAGAACATTCCTTGCCAAAGTTGACCCAACCTTCTAAGATGCATTTTCCCTGACTTAAAAGTTCTGTTGCTGCTGTAAGATCGGCAGGAGTATGTAAAACATGCTGTGCTTTGCCATCATATCCACCCTGACAAGTTTTCAAAACTGCAGGATAACCGATTGTAGCAAGTGCTTCTTCCAGCTGCTCTTTATTTTCAATTGCTCTAAAGGGGGCAACTTTCAAGCCCAGCTTTTTCAGAAAGGTCTTTTCACGCAAACGATCCTTCGTCACCGCTAAAAGATGTGTACCTTGTGGAACCGCTACTTGGTCCTGAACATCTTCAAGTGCTTGAAGGTCAACATTTTCAAACTCATAAGTTAAGACATCTGCACGCCTTGCCAGTTCTTCAATTGCTTTTAAATCTGCATAAGGTGCAACTATCTGAGCATCTGCCGCCTGACCTGCCGAGCAATCTGGATTCGGATCCAAGATAAGCACTCGAAATCCCGCTGCTTTAGCAGAAAAAGTCAACATTTGTCCCAATTGTCCTCCGCCTATAATTCCAATTGTTTTTCCCTGTTCAATCAAACTAGTCAAGTTGCTCACTACTCCTTACTGAAGTGTCATGCTGCTGTTTACGGAAAGCTACTAACTTTTTGGTTATTGCTGGATCTGAAAGTGCAATGATCTGCAATGCTAACAAAGCAGCATTCTTAGCTCCAGAAGTTCCAATTGCAGTTGTAGCCACCGGAATTCCTGCAGGCATCTGTACAATTGACAGCAATGAATCAAGACCATTAAGTGCGTGACTCTGCACTGGGACACCAATTACTGGTAGAACAGTATTTGCGGCAAGCATGCCGGGCAGATGTGCTGCTCCGCCAGCGCCCGCAATAATTACCTTTGTCCCTGCAGCAAGTGCATTCTTGGAAAAAGCGAACATTTCTGCTGGCATCCGATGCGCTGAAATGACCTTCTTCGTATATTCTACTTGGAATTCATCCAAAATTGCAGCAGCTGCTTTCATCGTACTCCAGTCTGAAATACTGCCCATCACAATACTTATTTTACTACTCATGCCGATCCCTCCTACAAGAGACAGCTTATCAAAAGCGTCACAACTTGTCAAAGCTAAAATCGAACTATATTACTATTTTTATAGATTTTATACGCATTATCCGCTAGCTTTGTCTTTTTTGCAGCTTTAAGCTTTCAAAAGTATTTATTTTACTCGCAAATTATCCAAAAAAGAGCGGGACAAAAGGCGTTTAGTTGACGAAAATTAACAACGTCAGGCGGATAATTACGGGATTGAATTGTCTGACTGACGGGATTAAGTGCATCAAATTGCCTTTTGGTGCACGTTTTAGCACTAGCTGTTTGGGAACCAAGAACACAAAAAAAGAGTTCGCGACTTTTGTCCCAAACCCCTTTTTCTGGCTCTAAGCCATTTATTTTCTCTCTTAGTTGCAAACTCACGTCTGTCAATCAAAATTCCAGCCAAGTAGACTATCAAAATACCTAATCTTCAGCCGCTGCCATTGCTTCAAGGATATCTTCTAGGCGATCCCGCTCAGCTTCTGCATTGCGTTTTTTTTCATCGTAAGCTTCTAATAAGTGGCGGCCTCGATTACTCTGGCTAATTTCCTCGCAAACATGGTCGAGTTCAGTAATCTTCTCTACCGCGACCTGATAATCACGCAAAATATCAAGTTTATTGCTCATGACAAAAGCCCCCTAAAAATAATTTATCGACTTGAATAATCTAACACTTTTTGTCATGTTTGTGAACTACTTTATATTACAGTTTGATTACAAATAACCACGTTCTGCCTCGGCACCAACTTTATTCTAGTTGCTATGGCTTTTGATAACAACTGGCGCTAGTTTTTCCTTTTCAATCTTCGCTTCAATTATTGTTTTAACATCCCGTGCAATCATCAGCTCTTCATTTGTAGGAATCATCAAAGCTGCCACACGTGACGTTGGCGTGGAAATAAATTCTGCTACCCCACGCTTAGCATTGGCTTTTTCATCAACTTCAATTCCCAAGAATTCCAAACGCTTCATAATTTTTTCGCGAATATATCCAGAATTTTCACCAATTCCAGCGGTAAAAATAATGCCATCAAGGCCACCCATCTCAGCCATGTAGGCACCCACATATTTGACAACGTCTTTAACAAAAATATCAATTGCCAATTGAGCCCGCTCATCAGTTTTACACTTGGCCTCAATATCTCGCATGTCTGAGGAAATGCCTGAAATCCCTAGTAAACCTGACTTTTTATTCAAATCATAAATCACTTCCGGCATAGAATGCATATCCAGCTTTTGCATCATAAAAGAAATCAACGAGACATCGACATCCCCAGATCTAGTTGCCATTGTGATCCCAGTCAGGGGCGTAAATCCCATTGAAGTATCAAACGACTTGCCATTTTTAACCGCACATAAAGACGCACCTGCCCCTAAATGACAACTAATTAGTTTTAATTGCTTGAGCGGTTTTTCCATCATGTGAGCTGCAACTTGTACAACATAGCGATGACTAGTCCCATGCGCCCCATATCGACGCGCACCGTATTTGTGATACCATTCGTATGGTACGCTATATACGTAATTTTCTTTAGGCATCGTTTGATGAAATGAAGTGTCAAAAACAGCAACTGACACAGCATTTGGCAAAATTTTTCTAAAAGCTTCAATTCCCATTAAATTAGCGGGATTATGAATTGGTGCATACTCCGTCAGTTCATTAATTCTGCGAATAATTCGCGAGTTGACTGCAACGGATTTTTTAAAGTATTCTCCGCCAGCAACTACACGATGTCCTACACCCACGATTTCTGCAAAATCTTGAACAATTCCCAGTTTCAAGAGCAGTTGCAATAAGCGTTTGACTGCCACAGCATGGTCTTTTAACTCTGCTTCTTTGCGATATTCCTTTTCTCCGTACTTAATTTTGATCGTCCCATTTGAAATCCCGATACGATCAAACAGGCCCTGTGCCAGCACCTTTTCTCCTTCCATTTCAAAAAGCTTAAACTTGAGACTCGAGCTACCAGCGTTAATTGCGATGATTTTTGCCATGTGAATCCCTCCAATGCCATTAAAACGTTTTCATACATCTAATATAACAAATTTTGCACGAAATTTCACTAGAAGATCGGTTATTCTTGTTAAAATTCAACTCAATTCCGCTATCTCATTTAGAAATCAGCCTTTAATTATTCCACAAAAGCCATTACAATTGTTTGATAGGAACTTTTTGTGGAGGAATGTCATGCAGTATGAAAAAGAACTTATCACTTTAGTCAAAAGAACCCCTGAATTTACGGAAATATTCCATATTCTAGATAGCTATCAGCTTGGAAAAGCATTGATTTGCGGTGGTGCTTTACGTGATTTGGTATGGAACACGCTCAGCAAACAACCGACTTCGCTTCTTAGAGGAAACATTGATGTCTTATATGGAGATTCTGCAGAAACATATGAGCAGCTGCTAACAAGACGCGCTCTTCTGGGGCAATGCCATTCGAAATATCTGTGGAATTTGCAAAATGTCGTCTTAAACAATTCACAAACGCGGCAGCCATTTGGTAAAACTCCGGAAGAAGCGCTCACAACTCTTCCGGAAACCTGCAGTGCGGTCGCTATTACTTTTGAAGCAGGAACCTTCAAAATTCTTGCACCTTTTGGCTTACAGGATCTTTTTAACATGGAAGTTCACCCTACACCACGTTTTATTAAAGATTCGGACTTGCTTAACCAGTTTAAGCGTCGCAGTGCGCTTAAGGGATGGGAGCAGCGTTGGCCGGTGACGTTTTTTGCTGATTAAAGTCGAAGTGTGACAGCCAGTTGAAAAACTCTGCGTACTAAGCGCTGGAGCACGCACGTAACTTGCTCTTAGTTACAAGTGCCTCCAAGTTTAGACACAGGAGGTTACTGGCTGGAACACGTTAAATAGGTGACAGCCAGTTGAAAAACTACGCGTACTAAGTGCTGGAGCACGCACGTAACTTGCTCTTAGTTACAAGTGCCTCCAAGCTTAGACACAGGAGGTTACTGGCTGGAACACGTTAAATAGGTGACAGCCAGTTGAAAAACTACACGTACTAAGCGCTGGAGCACGCACGTAACTTGCTCTTAGTTACAAGTGCCTCCAAGCTTAGACACAGGAGGTTACTGGCTGGAACACGTTAAATAGGTGACAGCCAGTTGAAAAACTACACGTACTAAGCGCTGGAGCATCTAATTCAAGACAAAAATAAGGACTATGCAAAAGATTAGTTTTGCACAGTCCTTTTTTATTCCGGATAAACGTGTTCCATAAGTCAAAATTCTCCGTCTAACTTCGAATTACTCATAGCAAAGTACCCACGATGTTCGCAATTTCGAGTTAGCACTCAAATTTTCCCGACTTATGTCACACTCCCTTTTTTTCTATCTTTCAATTTCTAAATTAGTACATTTAACTCACTTGCTGGCTGAATTTAGCCGCAAATTACTTATTTTTTTCTTCATTTTCTTTGGCTTGACTTCGCTTACTCAAGAAAGAATGACGCATCCCATAACCAAAGTAAATTACCAGACCGAAAATAAACCAATATAAGGCATATAACTTAGCCCCCATATCAAGTCCCCAGAAAACAGCAAACGCGGCCAAAAATGCTAATGCTGGCATAACAGGGTATAACGGCATCTTAAAACTTGGTTCTGGTAAGTCTTTTCCTTCGCGTGGACGCAGTGCGTAAATTCCCAGAGAAACAAACATAAATGCAATCAACGTCCCAGCTGAAATCAACTGTGCTAAAAAGGCAAATGGGAACACAGCGCCTAAAATAACCCCCACAATCGACAGCACAACTAAGGCACGATTAGGTAAATTATCTTTGTTCAAAGAACCCAGCCATTTTGGAAGCATTCCATCACGTCCAAAGGAATAAAGTAACCGTGAACCAGCCATCATCATCCCGATCAAAGCGGTAAACATCCCCACAACAGCGACTGTTTGGACGACAATTGCAATAATTGGATGACCACTTTCACGCAAAGCCCAGCCAACAGGTTCAGCGTTATTAGCATAGCTTGAGTATTTGAACATTCCTACCATTACAAGTGAAACACTCACAAATAATATCACGGCTAAAACAAGTGATCCCAAAATACCGCGTGGCATTGTCTTTTTGGGATCCTTGGCTTCTGCAGAATTAGCAGCAATTGAATCAAAACCGATATAAGACAGGAAGATTGAAGAAACCCCAGCGTAAATTCCTTGCCAGCCACCAAAAGCAGAACCATCAGCGTTCGGATGATATTTTGGAATAAAAGGAGAATAATTTGAAGCATGAATGGCTGTTAAGCCAACAAAAACAAACAGTAAAATTGCTAAAACTTTAAGTACCACCAAAATATTCTCAACACGTGCTGCGCCTGACACACCACGGGCTAGCAATAATCCTACTAAGATAACCACAATTACAGCGACTAAATCAATTACTCCACCTGAAGTACCATATGCACTAGAAAGTTGTTTAGGTAAGACAAGCCCAAGCGGTTCAATCAAACCACGAAAGTTTGCGGATAACCCAGAAGCCACAAAGGCAACTGCGATAAAATACTCTGCTAACAGTGCCCAACCCGCAATCCAACCAAAAAACTCTCCGAAAATTACGTTGATCCATGAATATGCAGAACCAGCAAAGGGCATTGCAGATGACATTTCAGCATAGGCAAAGGCAACCAACCCAGCTACAATTGCCGCTACTAAAAACGAAAGTGCCACCGCTGGACCAGCATGCGAAGCTGCGACAACTCCAGGAAGCGTAAAGATAGAGGTTGAAACAATTGTACCGACACCCAGAGCCAAGAAATCCTTGACCGTTAAGACTTGACTTAAATGGGAGTCTTTATCTTGATACACATTTGGATCCTCTTTTAACAACATTCGTTTAAAAAAACTTTTCATAACCATTCTCCCTTTAAATAATTTGTAAATATAAGAATTATAACAATTTTATTAAGAAAGTCAAGGTTACAAATCATCGTTTTTTAACGTATGCTCTTCAAAAAGCTTTATCAAAGGATTCAACAATTAGAATCTTTTAATTTCAGTATCTCTGCCACTTACATTTACTAAAATTTTTCATCTAACAGTAAATTCTGCATAAAGATAACTGGTGCACAAATTTGCAAAAATGCATATTTAAGAAAATTGAGCGCAAAATCCAACAACAATTCACGCAAGTCGTTCTTCTTTTGCGGATGCTGCTTGCGCCTAAGTTCATTAGCTGTATCCGTTAATTCTGTGTGTTCTTCTTTGATTTTGCCTCTTCTACTCAAGGTTGCTGTCTCGGAAATTTCATTAAGATTATCACTCTTTTTGCCTTTTTCTCTCGACATATTAAATGGATAGAGCATCACAAAGTTGCTAACTAGGTAATAGTCCAACAAAAGCTTCCAACTACTAGATGATATTAACTGAACACCTGCTAATAAAATCGCAAAAGAAAGTCCTCCACGCAACAGAATGCTTCCGTATTGTTTAAAATTACTCATACATAAAGCCCTCACTTTAAAAGTTTACTGCATAAAAACACTACTTATGCTAACACATCGCTAGAAACAACACAAAAACAAAAAAGATCCAAATACGTAGCTAATATACGTAAATTGATCTCCCCCAAAAAATATAGCTTAATTTTAACGTTAATCACTTTTACTACGCTTTGTCAAAGTCTTTCATCAACTTCTCCGTTAAGTGATTAATATAGATCATTGCTACCGTATACAAATCGAGAAAATAGATTAGGATTCCTAGCGAACCATAGAAAGCCATAGAAACAGCAATCCAGAAAAGCAACTGACTAAGAATCGTCCACTTTCTTCGAGTTGCAATTGTACTTTTAATCTCTGGATCATCTGTCTTTTTCAGAATTTCTGCCTTTTTTTGTCCCAGCTTATCCCGCATCTTCTTCACCGCTACACTGAGCCTGAAATTGTACACCATCAAGAGGACCAGACTGCACAAAGCAAGTAACTCAAATCTTGTCATCGCAGCTTCTCTCCCTTCTTACTAAACTACTAGCACATCGCATTTTGCCATTCGAATTACACTGTCCGTCACTGCGCCCATCAACAAGCGTTCAACTGCCGACAACCCGGTTTTTCCAATCACAATCAAATCAATTGGATAATCAGCAGGAAAGTCTTGTGTAATGACGACGCGTGGAGAACCAAAGCGAGCATGGATTCCAAGATTGGTAAATCCTTCCTTAGCAAATCTATCTTTGAGCTTTGTCAAATAATCTTGAATATACTCAAAGGAAGAATAAATCATATCTCCCGTGCCGCTCATCACACCACCAAAATTAGTCGTAAATTGTTTAACATCAATCACGTTCAAAACCTCAACCCGGCTATCATTTTGTTTTGCAATTTCAATAGCTCGTGCAAGTGCCTTTTCCGCATTTTGTGACCCATCTACAGGTACTAAAATATTACGATATTGTTTTTCCATAGAATCACTCCCCTTGCCTTGTTTCCCTAATGCCATTATACCATTAACAGTTATAAGAATCTTTTAACCTTTATTAAAGGTTGCAATGAAATTACGACAACTTTGTCGAATATTTCCCAGTTCATTTAATAATTCCTGTTTATCTTCCACAGATGCGGAAATTTTTAATAGCAGTTCATGATAAGCTTTGTTAGTAGTATTTTTTTTCAATTCGCTGGCACTCGCTTTTTTAATACTTGTAAAAATCAAGGTTGCAGTATAAAGATTACCCGCAGCCGCTAATTCAATTGCATTTTGTGCCCCATCACGATAAATTCCTGCACGTTCCAGATAATAATTTTTCTCTTCCATCAATAACACCCCGTTCGCGCATGGCTACGCTTTCATTACGCTAAATTTTACTCGTTGCATTCTTATTTTGCAAGACTCGGGTTAGTCGACTTTTAAATAAAATTTGTTCTTCCATTTTAACGCAACCTATTGTATACTATTTAAGTGCTATTAATTCAGCTGCCCTCGTGGCGGAATTGGCAGACGCGCAGCGTTCAGGTCGCTGTTTGGGTTTCCAAGTACAGGTTCGACTCCTGCCGAGGGCATAATAAAAGCCTTTAAATCAAGGCTTCAAAAGTAATTAGGACATCAGCTAAGTATAAGTGCTAGTGTTTTTTTATTGCGTAAAAAAGACTCCTTACGAATTTTCTCCCAACAAGTAGCATTTAACGTCCAAATATAAAAAGAGTCATCTCAATTAAGAGACAACTCAAAGAGAGAAAATGCTTTATTGGGATAAAACACCATCTATACTCTATAATATTACTCAAAGAAAGCTAATGCAACTCTATTTTAGCTAAAGAGACTGTAACTGCTAAATTCAAGTTGCTTTAACCAAAAGACCAGTGCTTGTTGAAACTTTTACGTTTCAGGTCATTGCCCGAACCGTTCCGTAATTTGGACCTAAACAAGTAACCGTCTGATTAAACTACCGCTAAAAACATTTAAAAATGCTAATCTTTGTTGTATAATTCACCGAGGAAAACCTGTGAGTTGCTAGCACAAGTAAACGGGGAAAGTACTTGACTAGGGACTTGCAAGTATTTAAGGAAAGCTATTTCAATTATTTGAGTATTATTTACTAGATTCAGGGGGAGCACATTGAACTTTTTAAAAATTAAAAAAACCGCTGCAGTTATTTTGGGGAGTTTGCTGGGAAGCTATTTGTATCTAGTTCCCTTTTTTTACGATGGCAAGCTACGCGTTGGACACTGGTTAGAAAGTGACGCTAACTTCCACTTGTCTCGGCTTTATGGTTTAAACAATGCATTTTCACACCCAATTAACTATATTTCGTTTAAAGGCGTTGGCCAAGGTGTTAATTATTTTTACCCGTGGCTTACTTTTTACCCAGCCCATTTATTGGCTAATTTGCTACATAATGAAGTCGCCGGCTTCATTGCTTTTTTGTTCATGATTACTTGCCTAACCTTTGTACTTTCCTATTACAGTGCACGGGCGCTTTTTAATAGCGAACGCTGCGCAGTTGTCTTTAGTATAATTTATCCATTTTCTGCTGGGCGTGCCGTAAATGTTTTCCAAAGGGCCGATATTGGCGAAATTATTGCCATGGCTTTTTTCCCAGTCGTGCTGCTTTGTTTCTACAAATTAGTCCTTAAAGCAGCCAATGATTACTGGTTGTTACTCGCGGTTTCCAGTGCATTGATAATATATTCGCACGTTCTTTCAAGCATTTTCTTGTTCTTCACACTCTTATTATTGTTGCTGTGCAGCTGGTCACAAATTTCAAATAAAGCTGCCTTGCTTATTGCTTTTCTTAAAAGTGCCTTTTTAACTTTAGGGTTAACTGCTTTTTTTTGGTTACCTTTATTGCAACAAGTCCATCACCTGCAAATCACACCACCCAGTATTAAAAAACTAGCAGATTCAGCAGTTGATGTTAGTTGGTTATTGACTAATTCCTTAAGTAATTCGATTGGAAATGGTAACTCCGTCCTCGGATTAGTCCTGACAGTTCTTTTTATTGGTGGTGCTTTAAAATTACAGCAAGCGGACTACAATTATCGGGTCCTTTGGTTTGTGAGTGCGTTTCTTCTTTTTCTAACAACCAACTTATTTCCTTGGTTTCTATTTCAAAACACACCCATCAAAATGATTCAATTTCCATGGAGATTCATTGAAATTGCGACCCTGCTGATTTCCGTCAGCGGAACATGGCTTCTTAGAAAGACTCGCAACAGAAATATTTTACTCTTGCTACTTTTAGTCCTTGCTATCCACACCGCAACTTCATTTAATTTACGCAAAGGCGCAGTTGCTGTCATAGACGGTCAAAATTATTTGACCACTGTCAAAAATACTGAATCAAGTGATTATTATCCACTAAAAAGCAGTCAGGGATATCAAGAAACCATTGCAGCTAAACGTTTTATCGTCGATCAGACCGCCCAAAATCTTAAATTTCACGCTTCCAACAAACAAGTTCAACTTCAGATGCTAGCCAAAAATAAAGCCCAAACAGTTGACACCCCTTTTCTGAGATACTTAGGTACAAGCGTCCACGTTGAGGGCAAAAAGCTGCCTGTATCAACTTCGCCAAGAGGCACTGTGCTCATCAAAGTACCTGCTAAAAGTACCCAGGTAACATTGACAAGCTCATATACTAAATTAGGTAATTTTTCAAAAGTTCTTTCTCTGTTTTCACTGGCGATTACTTTTTTAATAGGCTGCTGGAAATACTTTAAATTACTTTCCAATTAACATAAAAATTTGTTAGTAAAAAATTCATCGCAATTTTAAGACAATCTAAAAGGCTGCGACAAAACGTTAGTTTCATCACAGCCTTGATCTTACTTAATTGTCAGTATTACTCACACTAAAGGTTACTGTGCAACCACGTTAGCTGCCTGTGGTCCACGATCACCAGCTTCTTCATCAAAAGTAACTTTTTCACCTTCGTCTAAGGTCTTAAAGCCGTCCTTTTGAATAGCTGAGAAATGCACAAAAACATCTTTACCATCTTCACCGGTGATAAAGCCATAACCTTTATCTGCATTAAACCATTTAACTGTACCATTTTTCATATTATAATCCCCCTAGGATAAAAACCAAACAAACAGACCAACATATGTTAACACCTGAAGGAATTAAAAATAACATGAAACATGATACTTTTTTTTCGTACAAATGCTAAGAACGACTACATATTAGCATATTATCTGCTAAAGAACAACAAGTAACTATAGCATGAACAATTCAATTTCTTATTTTTTACTTTACGTGAATTTTACAATTTAGTTTAAGATCTCTAATAATTCCGTTTTTTAAGGTTTTTTTCTGATATAATTATCTTTGTTAATAAAGAAGGGATGGTAACATTGCTTGACTTTGAATTCATTAAGGAGTTTTTATACTTTATCAGCTGTTCTTCACTCCAAGATGGTCCTTCCGAAAAAGAAGTACTTGCGTTCGCTCTTTCCAAGGGAATTAGCAAACATGAGCTAGGCTACATTGAAATCCTTTTGTACGAAGCCCAATTTACTACTAAAAAACCGCTTCAAATTGAAGGCCATTTCGTCAGTCTGTCTCCCGGCAAGATTACAGCAATTGGTCAAAAAAGCGTAAACTCCGACTCTGATAATGTTATTTCGCTTTAAAAGCTACATAAATTTGAAAAAGCAACACATGTCTATCAAAAAGGACTTTGACGCAAGCCCCTTTTTGATTACACATGACACATAATAACGGCTATATTCTGATCACGATGTTAACTTATCTGAATATGGTCTCTTTTTAGTGGAATAATACTTGTGCGCCTTTATTTTCGGTGTGGCAAAGAAATCACTGTACCGTAACCGTGAAGCATCACATATTTTGGACCCACTACTACATTCACAATTTGTGGAACAAAATGCACACCAATAATTCCATCACCGTTTTTAGCAACTGCTTTTTCGATCAATTTAGTTTTAACCTGAGTATACAATTCTTCGTAACAATCAACTTCATCAATTTGTTCTGCTGTTAAAGTCCTTTTAAGCGTTGCATTAACAACACCTAGAATCATGTAAGACTGATTAATTTCACCTGTAGTAAGAAACATTTGTCCACTTCCCTAATTTTTCATCTGTTATATTTTAATTTTAGAGAAACTTTCCTAAATTAACAACTAAAAAATGCAAATGGTAACTAAAATTGCTGATCTTTCTGACACATGCTATAATTATTTTCATCGTGAAAGGTGGTTACACAATGGATTTTTATATTAACTTAACGAACAATCTCAAACTTCAGATTGACTCAGATACAGTCATCACTGGCTATGTAGTCAAGGGCAATATCAAAGACACACATCTTGAAAAGGTTTTTTCGACCTCCTTTGAAGACTGGAACAAGACCCAGCATGAAGAAAGCAGTAGCCAAGAGATGTTCGACTACCTTGCCTGTATTTTGACGCATATCGATTGGTTCTCAATTGGACGGGCTGATAATCATCCGCAAATATACAGCACTAATAGCGTTCAAAGTATCATTAAATTCTAATTAAGACACTTAAAGCATGCGAAGTTATTTAATAACGACTTCATAATGCTTTTTTTGTGTGCTGATCATAGCTTGTAACTGCTGCAGCAACAGCAATAGCCAGCTAAAAGAAAGTACAAAAGCAATTAATTCAAATGCCGTTAAAGACAAATAACCGATCGGAGAAAACAAAAGCGAAGCCCCCAGCAAAGAAGCCCCAATTGCATAAGACAAATGCTTAAAAGTTGGTTCCATTTGTGGCAGCAAAATTCCGACCAAAGCAATGATAATCAACAGCAGATAGACCATCAGGCTTGCTGCCTGCGTATGCAGCTCATGCAATAGGCCGCGCCCGTTGTTAGCAAATAGGCCTACCCCGCCAAGGCACACCGCAAAAGCAGTTAACAAAATGTGTAGGATGAATAAGCGCCGATTCCTACCAAACTTTTGATCAAGCGCTGCAAAAATAAAATCAATTAGTGCCGCTAGCAATAAGGCCGACGTAATCAAAGTCAAATTAAATTGCCAACTGCTGCTTGCCTGGCTCGTCCCTAAAAAGCTGACATTGTGTTCCCACCAATGTTTATTGCTATTAGTGATCATTGAGGCAAGCGCCCCTCCGATGATCACACAGACAAACAAAATAAAAATTACTGCTGGTGAAAGACGACTTTCTGCATACAGCATAAAATAATTAACGACACTGCAAAATAACAAGAAGATAAAAGAAGAGGTCAAAAGATCAAAAGCAGCTCCTTCAAATAACAACTCCAGCAACCAAAAAAAAGATAGCAGGCTAATCGCCAAAATCAGCACAAACGACAACATAATAGTAAGAAAGCTACGCCAGTAAAGCTTCTCTCCCAACCAAGACTGGATGAGTTTACGATCCTTGAGATAAAAAGAAGCAAAAACTAATGATCCGCTTAACGTCCCTAAAAGAATTGTTAAACTCGCAATCGATTCGTTCCCTGCAAGATTAATAGGTTCCTGTCCTCTTATATAAAAATATCCCCCAAAAAGCACAGTGAAAAAAAGTGCTGGTAAAAAGAAACGCAACGGTGAAATATTGGTATGGTAATCTGTTTGTGTGACAGGTTCAATCACTATTTTCCCTGCAGGATAATGTGAATAGGAAAGCTTGACTTTGTCTCCTTTTTTAACCTTTAACTTTTCTAAAATAGCATCTGGCAATATAATCTTGTGGTTGCTCTTAGTCATCTTTTTCACTCCTGCATTTAATTTACTGCAAAACTCCCCCGAGTTCGCTTTTATTTCCAAAGTAGTCATACAAAAAAACAAGAAGTCGGCACACACAGCACCATCTTCTTGTTAAGCTTCAGGAATTATTCCTACCGCTTTTACTATCTTTAAATAAAAATACGATAATTTCTCTTTGTAATGTTGATAGTCTCCCGCGTTGTTCTTTTAGAATTCAACTTCAACAAATTCCTTAACATATGTTCAAGCTTCTGGTCATCCAATAAGCGTGTTAAAACGTCTTTATCGACCTTGATCGCCAATTTTTCCTTCTTGCTGGGAACCAAAAATGTCTTTGTTTGCTCGTCTTCTGCTAAGACGTTTTCTTCCACTTCATGCATAAAATTCTTTTGCACGCTATGACCTCCTATTGCTTTTTCTAATTTAATTTTACGCTTTTTAACAGCAAAATACAAAATTAAAAAAAACTTATGCAAATTCCAAACACTGAATCCCCTATTTAACTAATTCATAAATTGCCTCAGCATAGATCGCAGCTGCACGTAAAAGATCATCAACCGGAATAAATTCATTTGCTTGATGCATGGTATCCTCTGCTCCAGGAAACATTGCACCAAAAGCCACGCCACGGGGAAGCAATCTTCCATAGGTTCCACCGCCAACAACCATTCCATAACCCTGATTTCCAGTTTGACGTTCATAAACACGCAACAAGGTCTGCACCAATGGATCTTCTGATGAAACATAGTGCGGTTCCTGCGTTTTGCCTGTCAGATTGAGTTCTGCATCCACTTTTTGAAGAACTTTAGCTAGTCCCGCTTGGAGCTGGGTAGGTTTAATTCCACGCGGATATCTGAAATTCAACGTTATTCTGCCACCTTTAGCAGCCTCAAATTCAAAGATCCCTGCATTCATCGTTAAATCACCCATCACGCTGTCAGTAAAGTTGAGTCCAAAGTTACTCATGCGTGAATCTTGATGCAGATAATCGGCAGCAAAAGAAATAAAATTAAGCGCACCGCCACCCAAGCCTAATTGCTTTAAGAATAACGCTAAGTACGTTCCGGCATTTTCACCATTACGGGGTTCTTGTGCATGTGCAGCTTTGCCCACAATCGTAATAGTAACAAGTCCATCTTCTGCCTGTGCCTGACCAGTAATCGGCATATCAGCTACATAGCGTGCCAAAAGTGGCTGCACCTCTGATAATTCTATTCCGCTTAGGCGTGCACTGGCATCCCGTGGAACCATGTTTTCGCGCAATCCAGCGGTGAATGCCAACAGCTTTACCTGTTCTCCATTTCCACCTTGAAAATCAACATTATAAGTCACATTACCCTTTTCACCATTGATTAATGGGAAAAAAGCATCTGGAGAAAAGCCAAAATCAGGGGTTGGCATTTTTTCAAAATAATGCGTCATGCAGCGCCAACCGCTCTCTTCATCTGTTCCGAGAATCAGACGAACTTTCTTACTAATAGGCAGTTGCAACTCCTTGAGCAGCTTAAGCCCGTAATAAGCTGCCATTGCGGGTCCTTTATCATCTGAAGCTCCGCGCGCATAAAGCCGTCCATCCTTGATAACCGGTATAAAAGGATTTGTCTGCCAGCCCTGACCTGCAGGCATCACATCCACATGTGCAAGAATTCCCAAAGTCTCTTTACCGGTTCCATACTCAATATGACCTGCTACATGGTCAACATTTTCAGTCTTGAATCCGTCACGCTGAGCAGCCTCTAAAAATTTCTCCAATGCTGCGCGCGGTCCTGGTCCAAAAGGGGCCGCACCTGTTGCCTGCGTTTCATCCCGCACACTCTCAATCTTGAGCAGCGCTTGTAGATCAGTCAACAACGCTTCCCGTCTTTTTTGGATCTCTTCTTTCCAATTGATCTGCATCTTATCAGCCTCCAAATTTTTACAGCACAACTGTTTATTTATCCACTTGATTGATTTTACCACGACACGCGTAGCTTCTAAAAGTCTTTACCTTATTCCTGTTGTATAATAAAGTGCAATCTTTAAACAAAGGAGCTTAAGAAATGCAAATTCTAGATGAAAAAAGTTTAAAACGTGTTATTCAAGTCCGTCCGCTAAACAGTCATAAAGGCAACTTTGGTAAGATACTCACAGTCGGTGGAACACGCCAATATGGTGGAGCAATTATTATGTCTACCTCGGCTGCGATTCACGCAGGTGCGGGTCTGGTAAGTTGCGCCAGCTCGCCGCTCAATTTAACTGCCTTACACACCATTGTTCCAGAAGCAATGTTTATCGATTCTACCGTTGCAAAGGAGCTGCGCCAAGCAGTTGCTGCTGCAGATGTGATCGTGATTGGTCCTGGATTAGGAACAAGCGCTCATTCCCTTGAAATTTTAAGCACAGTTTTGCAAAACACACATAAAGAACAATTCTTAATTATTGACGGTTCTGCCATTACTCTCTTAGCAGACAACCGGGAACTTTTAGCATTGTTGCACGGGCTCCAAGTTGTTTTTACTCCTCATCAAATGGAATGGCAGCGCCTGAGTGGAATTCAAATTAGCGCTCAGACTAATGCTCAAAATCTTCACGTCCAACAAGCTCTCAAAGCAACTGTCGTCTTAAAAAAGTACCAGACCGTTATTTACCATTTGGATGGTTCGATCGCACAATTAAAAACTGGTGGTCCCTATATGGCCACTGGCGGAATGGGGGACACCTTAACTGGAATCATCGCAGCCTTTTTAGGACAATTTCACACATCTACCCCTGAACAAGTTGTTGATGCCGCCGTCTACATTCATAGCGCTATTGCAGCCGAGCTCTCGCGTTCACGCTACGTTGTCTTGCCAACAGATATTATTGGAAAATTACAGGAATTCATGTTGCACGCTCTTAAATAAACTTTTTGCTTTTTTAACTTAGTGTGTTTAATTACTTAAATAAAGCAAGCTCAGCCGGCGTCAAAGCTCTAACTTGGCCAGCCTTAAGTTGCGGATCTAGTTGGAGTTGCCCAATTGCACAACGCTGCAATTGTAAAACCTTCATTCCAACTGCGCCGAACATTCTTTTAATCTGATGATATTTACCTTCCACAATCACAATCTGCACACTGCTTTTTCCAGTTGGTACATTCCCTTTTAAAAGTGTCAGTTGGGCAGGGCGCGTAACTTCCCCAGTTCGCAGTGTCAGTCCAGCAGAAAATTGGCTGCAAATCTGCGTAGTTACCGTACCAGCGACAAGCGCACGGTATGTTTTTGCGACATGCTTCTTGGGTGACATTAACTGATGGGCGAAGTGCCCGTCATTAGTTAGCAATAATAAACCGGTCGTGTCCTTATCTAATCTGCCGACCGGAAAAATACCCTTTCGCGCTGATTCGGGTAACAAGGAAAGGACCGTTTGCTGTTGTGGGTCGGTGGTGGCTGAAATCACTCCAGCAGGTTTATTTAACATCAAATAGCGCTTACTTTCATAATGAAGCTCGTCACCGAAAGCACTAATCACATCCTGTTGCGGGTCAACGTGTTTTTTGCCACTAGTTGCTTTAGCACCATTAACAGTGATTGCGCCGTCTTGCAGGAGCTTTCTCACCTGGGAACGCGTTCTTCCCAAAGTTGTTGCTACTAGTTTATCAAGTCTCATCTTTTGATCACCTGATTCGAAGCAAGCTGCGCAGATGACCTGCCTTACTTCCTAAAATTTTATCTGCCAAACGGGTCTTCAAACATAGATAAACATAGCAAAAGCCACCCGTTCCAGCGCTAAGAATCAGCGCAAGAAGAGCCTGAACCCGATACTGCATATTTAAGAACAATCCACTAAGCTCTACTGTTCCAAGCGCCACGATAAAGGTCAGCAGCGAAAAGAGCAACAAGGCATCGAACCGTCTGGTAACACGCCGTAAATCAAGCTGATCAGAATAATAGAATCGCCGCAGCATCAACCAGTTAGAGACCATCATCCCGATGGCCGTCGCCATCAGTGGTCCAAACGGCTGGAAAATTGCAGTCAATGGCACCTGCACTATTATTTTGACAATCATGCCAATTGCAAAGTACTGGACTGCTTGTTTATTTTGGTAAACACCCTGAAGTAGCGAAGAAAGTACCATAAATAATCCAATCGGCAGTGCAACATATGAAGAAAAGCTCAACACATAGATTCCTGTCAAATCATACTGATAAAAAACAACATACAGCGGTTTGGCAACTGCCGCCATTCCAAGTGAACATGGCAACATTAGCAATAAGAAAAGCTCAATTGCATCATTGATTTGGGTAGAAATCTGCTCTTGATCCTTTTTCGTATAAGCTTCTGATAATAACGGAATTGCAGTCGCCGCCATCGCAGCAGCCAAAGAGATAGTTATCATAATCAGTTTGTTTGCATTCCCAGCAAAAATCGCGTAAAAATCATCAATCGCTTTAACACTGTAGTTTGTAAAAAACAGCATAATTTTTTTAAATGTAAATTGATCCAGTAAATTATACAAAGTTGTTGAGACCCCAATAATGATAAAGGGAATTGATTCGATTAACAGTGCTTTAATAACCTGTCCATCCGAGACAGAAAGTTGATTTGCACTTTGCCTTGCTAATTCTGCCAGCCGCTTTTTCTTTTTCAAATAAAAGAAACCTAAGAAAAGAAATCCTCCAAGTGCACCAACAAAAGCGGCAAAAGTTGAATGCACAACCCCTGTAACATAGCTGCCTCTAAAGACCTTCATAATTAAATAGGTCGCTGCAAGCATGTAGATAATCCGGGCAACCTGCTCTAGTAGCTGCGACATAGCTGACGGAAACATATCTTGATACCCCTGAAAGAACCCACGTGTCAAGCTCATCAATGGAATAATCGTTAACGCTACTGCAAGTGAACGATAGACGGGAACTACTTTCGGATCACCTTGAGAAAGCAGCGGTGCTACGATCCACATAATTAACGCGGCGCAAACTCCTACTCCCAGCATGAGAAGTACCAATTTTTTATATAAACGTTGTCCTAATGCATACTCATTTTCAGCATTGTAGTGAGCAACCTGCTTAGCAACAGCTGATGGAATTCCCGCAATCGAGATCATCAAAAAAACACTGTAAACAGTATAACCTTGTGTATACAGATAATTAGCCGCCAAATTATCCTTGCCAAACCATGCGTACCACGGAATGATATAAATAGCTCCCAAGATCCGGGAAAAAATACTTCCCATTGTCATCCAAGCGGAGCCACGTAACATCTTTTCTTTTGCCGATTGATCCTGTCTCACGGAATTGTTTTTAATTTCTGCCGTCATTTTTTTATCTTCCACTGACCTGCCTGCCATTTTTCTTCCTGCCTTTTTCATTAATCCAACTTTGTTAATTTTAAACTGTTTTTAAAGTGCATGCAATCACGCGCATTAAATTTACAACTTTTTAAGGAACAAAACCGAAAAAATGTGCATTATCTTTCACAAAAACTAAGAAAATGTTCCCTAAGGCGATAAAAAGTACGGACTAACACGAAATTACGAACAGCGTGCAGCCTTTACGCTGCCACTTCGACGTTAGACAAAGGATTTTGATCTATAAATTATCCGGAATAAACTAAGAGGGCTGTGACAAAGTTAACTTTTGTCACAGCCCCTCTTTTATTCTGGATAAACGTGTTCCATAAGTCAAAATTCTCCGTCTAACTTCGAATTACTCATAGCAAAGTACTCGCTATGTTCGTAATTTCGAGTTAGTACTCAAATTTTCCCGACTTATATCACACTCTCTTTTTTATTCCGGATAAACGTGTTCCATAAGTCAAAATTCTCCGTCTAACCTCGAATTACTCATAGCAAAGTACTCGCTATGTTCGTAATTTCGAGTTAGTACTCAAATTTTCCCGACTTATATCACACTCTCTTTGCCTAACTAAAGCTCTTCTTCACTCAATTTTTTGCGTGGCATAAAACTATACCCAAGTGCCAAGCACAAAAACCAGACTAGCGAAAAGATAACTGAAAGCAGTGTACTTGGATCTAAAGCCAACAAAACGAGCACCCCAAGGAAGAACAAAACTGTGATAATGCTTGAGAACGGATATAAGGGCATTGGGAAACTAGTTTGCTGATCCGTTAATGTAGCTTTATATTTAGCATGGCATACTACTAAAACGATCCAAACAAAAATAAAACTGATGGTTGCAACTCCTGAAATAATCTGAAAAACACTTTTTGGAATTACATAATTGAGTAAAACAATTACCAGTAGTACAGCCGACGAAAAATAAAGCGACTGCGCTGGGACACCCCGTTTGCTCGTTGTGGCATAAGCCTTTGGTGCTTTATTGCTGCGTGCCAATACATATAATGTTCTGCTGGTACTGAAAATTGCGCTGTTGCAAGCTGACAAAGCAGCGGTTAAAACTACAAAATTAATAACTCCAGCCGCCATCTTAACCCCAATCCCCGAGAAAACTTGGACAAAGGGACTTGAAGAGGTCACAATTTCATTCCACGGATAGATGCACATTACCACAAACATTGATCCGATGTAAAACAGTCCAATTCTAATCGGCAGACTATTAATTGCACGCGGTAAATCACGTTGCGGATTCTCAGTCTCACCAGACGTCAGACCGACCATCTCAATCCCGGTAAAGGCAAACATTACCATCGGAAAGGCTGCTAATAAACCATTCCAGCCCTTAGGGAAAAAGCCGCCATGCGCAAAGAGATTATCAAGCGACACTGTATTAGTTCCAATCTTGACTCTTAAAAGAATTAAGAAAATTCCAGTGACAATTAAAGCAATGATGGCTAAAACTTTGATACTGGCAAACCATGATTCAAGCTCACCATAGACACCCACACTGAAAAGATTAAATCCAAGCAGTGTGATAATAATGACTAATGGCACCAACCACTGTGGAATAAAGGGGAACCAATAACGTAGATAGATTCCGCTTGCAGTTAAATCTGCCATTGCCAAGCTTATCCAGCATAACCAATAGGTCCACCCAATCACAAATTCCCAACGATCTCCCAGATACTCGCGGACAAAATCAATAAACGAAGTCAATCGAGTATCAGAGAGTACCAACTCGCCGATCGCTCTCATCATGAAAAAACAAATTATTCCGGCAATCAGATATGCAAGAATTAGTGCAGGTCCTGCTTTTTGAATTGCGGTTCCTGAGCCTAAAAAAAGACCTGTCCCAATTGCACCACCAATCGCGATCATTTGAATATGGCGATGTGTGAGCGAGCGTTCCAGTTCATTTTTCATTTTAAAAAAGTCCTCCTGCTTTGATTAAAAACAATTTTTTTACGATACCTCTCAAGTATATAGATGTCTTAAAAGTATTGCAATCAAATTTTAATGATAATTTAAAAGAATTACTATACCCCCCACTAATAATTTCCAAAAAGGGGTACTGCTTGAAACAGAGGTAATTCATATCAGATAAAACAAAAAGAGAGTGGAACAAAAGAGATTTAAGTGGCTGCACCAACAGCAATAGCTGTTTGGAAAGTAAAGACAAAAAAAGAGTTCGCGACTTTTGTCCCAAACTCTTTTCACTTATTACACTTGGTTATTTTCACTTAACCACAATATTAACTAATTTATCCGGAACAGAAATAACTTTCACAATCGATTTAGCAGCAATTCCCTTTTTGACTTTTTCATCATTCAAGGCAATTTCTTGCAATTGCTCGCGGTCAGTTCCCTTTTGTACAACCAGATGCTGACGCACTTTACCATTAACTTGAACCACAACTTCAACATTATCTTCAACAAGCTTTTCCGGATCAAAACTTGGCCACGCCTCATAAGTAATTGTGCCCACATGCCCCAACTTGGTCCAAAGCTCCTCTGCAAGATGTGGAACTAGTGGTGAGAGCATTTTTACAAAGCCTTCAATATACTCTAAAGGCAATGAGTCTACTTTATAGGCTTCATTTACAAAAACCATCAATTGTGAAATAGCAGTATTAAAATGCAAAACTGCGAAATCTTCACTAACCTTTTTGACAGTCTGATTGTAGACACGTGTCAACTGACCGTCATTGATGGTGGTAATCCGATCACGTAATTCGTCATCTTCGTCAACGATTAAGCGCCATACACGATGAATAAACTTGTTTGCTCCATTTAGTCCATCTTCGCTCCAAGCAATTGATGCATCCAAAGGTCCCATAAACATCTCATACAGTCTTAATGTGTCTGCACCATACTGCTTAACAATGTCATCTGGATTAACAACATTGCCTTTTGATTTCGACATTTTTTCATGATTGTCGCCCAAAATCATTCCTTGATTGACCAATTTTTGGAAGGGTTCTTTCGTTGGAACAACACCAAGATCATAAAGAAATTTATGCCAGAAACGTGCATACAAAAGGTGCAACACTGCATGTTCTGCTCCGCCCACATACAAATCAACCGGCATCCAAGCTTTTAACTTATCCAAAGCAGCCAGCTTACCCTGATTATGCGGATCTACATAGCGCAAGAAATACCAGGAACTGCCTGCCCACTGTGGCATTGTGTTAGTCTCACGTTTGCCCTTTCTACCATTTTGATCAACCACATTAACCCAATCATCTAAGTTGGCTAACGGACTTTCACCGGTCCCGGATGGTTTGATATCTGTTGCTTTAGGCAAACGTAACGGCAACTGATCTTCAGGGACAAGTGTGGTTTCACCATCTTCCCAATGAATTACTGGAATTGGTTCACCCCAGTACCGCTGACGCGAAAACAACCAATCACGCAAGCGATAATTAACCTTTTCTTCTCCGGCTTGTCGCTCTTTGAGCCAGTCAATGATTCGTGCAATTGCATCTTCTTTATTCAAACCATCCAAAAAACCAGAATTGATATGCACACCATCACCTGTATAAGCAGCTTTTTGAATGTCTCCGCCTTCAATAACTGGAATAATTTTCAGCCCAAATTTCTTAGCAAAATCATAATCACGTTCATCATGCGCAGGGACAACCATGACTGCCCCCGTCCCATATGTTGCCAGCACATAATCAGCAATCCAAACTGGAACTTTTTCGCCATTTACAGGATTGATAACGTAACTTCCGGTAAAGACTCCTGTTTTATCTTTGGCTAAGTCAGTCCGTTCCAAATCTGATTTGTGTGACACTTTTTTAACATAAGCTTCAACGGCCTCTTTTTCCTCAGGGGTCGTCAACTCTTTAACAATCTCAAGTTCAGGAGCTAACACAAACGCAGTTGCCCCAAAAATAGTGTCGGGTCTAGTAGAAAAGACTTCAATCTCACGCTTTTCATTGCCTGCCACTTTAAATCTGATGCTGGCTCCAACTGAGCGTCCGATCCAGTTACGCTGTTGCTCTTTAATGTTTTCAGGCCAGTCAATATCATCAAGATCCTTCAACAAGCGATCAGCATATGCAGTAATTCGTAAAACCCATTGTCTCATAGGCTTTCGAATCACTGGGAACCCTCCCCGTTCAGTTTTCCCATCAATTACCTCTTCGTTAGCCACGACCGTTCCAAGGTCAGGGCTCCAATTCACTGGAACCTCGGCTTCGTACGCCAATCCTTTTTCATAAAGCTTTTCAAAAATCCACTGTGTCCATTTATAATAAGAAGGATCTGTAGTATTGATTTCACGATCCCAATCATATGACAACCCCAAAGATTTAATTTGGCGTCTGAAATTATTAATGTTTTGCTTGGTGAATTCTCGCGGAGAATGCCCTGTATTTAGTGCATATTGTTCAGCTGGCAAGCCAAAAGCATCCCACCCCATTGGATGCAGCACATTGAAGCCCTGCATTCTTTTCATACGTGCAATAATATCAGTCGCCGTATATCCTTCAGGGTGTCCAACATGGAGTCCTTGCCCTGATGGATAAGGAAACATATCCAGCGCATAATAATTAGACTTTTTTGGATCTTCTGTTGTTTTGAAAGTCTTATGCGTTTCCCAATAATGCTGCCACTTTTTTTCAATACTACTATGATCGTATCCCATCTTTTACCTTCAGTCTCCTCTCAAAATAAAAAAAGTCCTATATCGAGCCTGTTTTTTAAAAAGCTCCATATAGGACGAAAATACTCGCGGTACCACCTATTTTCCGGTACAAAAATACCGGCTCTCGATCTTGCTAACGGAAGGTTCCGTTCCTGTCTACTTAACGTTCAACAAAAAAACTCCGAGGTGAGTTCAAAAAAATAGCTACATGCGTTAACACCAACCACGCACTCTCTTGAGTAGTAATTTTCTTTACTTTTCCTCATCAACATTACATTATTATTGAAGATATACTAGCAAAAAAGGGTAAAAAAAGCAAGTCGCTAAAGACTTTTCTTATCCTAATTCAGCCTTTAATGCTGCAATTTTATCAGTTTTCTCCCATGGGAGATCTAAGTCTGTTCTTCCAAAATGCCCATAAGCTGCAGTTTGCTTATAGATTGGACGTTTTAAATCAAGCATCCGGATAATTCCAGCAGGGCGCAAGTCAAAAACTTTACGGATTGCCTTTACTAAGGCCTCATCGTTGACTGTTGAAGTCCCAAATGTGTTGACTGAAACAGAAACAGGTTGCGCAACCCCGATCGCATAAGCTAACTCGACTTCAATTTTTGAAGCGATCTTTGCAGCAACAATATTTTTGGCAATATAACGTGCAGCATAACTGGCAGAACGATCAACTTTAGTAGCATCCTTACCTGAAAATGCGCCACCACCATGATGAGCGTAACCACCGTATGTATCAACGATAATTTTGCGTCCCGTTAGTCCAGCATCTCCTTGAGGTCCGCCTATTACAAACCTTCCAGTTGGATTTACAAAATATTTTGTTTTATCATCCAAAAGCTGTGCGGGTATCACTGCTTTAATGACTTTTGCAATAACGTCTTGCCGAATTGTTTCAAGACTTGTGCCTTCATCGTGCTGCGTAGAAACAACTACGGTATCGATTCGAGCTGGTTTATCTTGCTCATCATACTCTACCGTAACTTGTGCTTTTGCGTCAGGTCCGAGATAGCTCAGAGTTTGATTCTTGCGCAATTCCGCAATTTTTCGCATCAATCTATGACTTAAAGCAATCGGTAGCGGCATCAGTTCAGGAGTTTCGTCAATCGCATAACCAAACATCATTCCCTGATCTCCAGCACCAATTTGATCTAATGCATCACCTTCACCTTGGCGCGTCTCTAGTGACTGATCAACGCCTTGGGCAATATCTGGTGATTGACCGTCAATTGCAGTTAATACAGCGCAATTATCACCATCAAAACCGTATTTGCCATCTGTATAGCCAATTCCCTTAATCGTCTCTCTGACGACTTTTTGAATATCAATATATGCCTTAGTTGAAATTTCACCAACAACTACGACTAGACCTGTGGTTACGGTAGTCTCGCATGCAACACGAGAGTCTGGATCCTCCTTTAGTAAAGCATCTAAGATTGCATCACTGATTTGATCAGCAATTTTATCTGGATGTCCTTCTGATACTGATTCGGACGTAAATAAATGTCTCTCTGACACGTTAATTCCCCCATTCAAAAATTTGGTTACAAGGCATCTTCACATGAATGAATCCTATCGGGAATGTGCTGTAACATTAACTATTCTATCACATCAGTATCTAAGATAAAATATCAACTCCACTTTAACCACATAAAATAAATTTTTAAGGACAATAAAAAAGATTAAGACAAAATGTCTTAATCTTTTTTTGAACGGTCCTAGACGGATTTGAACCGACGATCTCCTGCGTGACAGGCAGGCGTGTTAGACCCCTACACCATAGGACCATATAATTGCGGGAGAAGGATTTGAACCTACGACCTTCGGGTTATGAGCCCGACGAGCTACCAGACTGCTCCATCCCGCGATAATTAGAAAGTGACCCGTACGGGATTTGAACCCATGTTATCGCCGTGAAAGGGCAATGTCTTAACCACTTGACCAACGGGTCAAAAACGGAGAAGGAGGGATTTGAACCCTCGCGCCGCTTTCGCGACCTACACCCTTAGCAGGGGCGCCTCTTCAGCCACTTGAGTACTTCTCCATAAAAAATTAGGCTAAGCGGGTGACGAGAATCGAACTCGCGACAACAGCTTGGAAGGCTGTGGTTTTACCACTAAACTACACCCGCATAAAATGCATATGGCGCGGGACAGAATCGAACTGCCGACACATGGAGCTTCAATCCATTGCTCTACCGACTGAGCTACCGAGCCATTACAAACTATGTTAAATACTATTGGTACTAGCGGTCCTAGACGGATTTGAACCGACGATCTCCTGCGTGACAGGCAGGCGTGTTAGACCCCTACACCATAGGACCATAATTGCGGGAGAAGGATTTGAACCTACGACCTTCGGGTTATGAGCCCGACGAGCTACCAGACTGCTCCATCCCGCGATAATAAAAATGAAAAAGGAGGATGAGAGATTCGAACTCTCGCGTGGTTTTACCCACCTGACGGTTTTCAAGACCGTTCCCTTCAGCCAGACTTGGGTAATCCTCCATTATAAAAAGATCAATTATACTATCCACTTCAAAGTACAATGGACCTTGTAGGACTCGAACCTACGACCGGACGGTTATGAGCCGTCTGCTCTAACCAACTGAGCTAAAGGTCCAAGTTCTATCAAGTTGTATATCGCGGTGAAGGGGATCGAACCCCTGACCTCCCGGGTATGAACCGGACGCTCTAGCCAGCTGAGCTACGCCGCGATGTGTATCTTCAAGAGTATGTCTACTCTATCGGGAAGACAGGATTCGAACCTGCGACCCCCTGGTCCCAAACCAGGTGCTCTACCAAGCTGAGCTACTTCCCGATGATAATGCACCCAGTAGGAGTCGAACCTACAACCTTCTGATTCGTAGTCAGACACTCTATCCAATTGCGCTATGGGTGCATAATAATATAATTATGCCGAGGACCGGAATCGAACCGGTACGGTAATCACTTACCGCAGGATTTTAAGTCCTGTGCGTCTGCCAGTTCCGCCACCCCGGCAAATAATATTAACAAGCGGAAGACGGGATTCGAACCCGCGACCCCCACCATGGCAAGGTGATGTTCTACCACTGAACTACTTCCGCATAAAAATGGTGCCGACTAGACGATTCGAACGCCCGACCCTCTGATTACAAATCAGATGCTCTACCAACTGAGCTAAGTCGGCGAAACTCACAAACATAAACAACGACTTAATTATCTTATCATATATTACCATTAATGTCAATATCTAATTAACATTAATGAGTCGTGACAGGCTCGAACTGTCGACCCTCTGATTAAAAGTCAGATGCTCTACCGACTGAGCTAACGACTCGATGGAGGATACAGGGCTCGAACCTGTGACCCTCTGCTTGTAAGGCAGACGCTCTCCCAACTGAGCTAATCCTCCAACATCGCACGGCAACGACCTACCCTCGCAGGGGGCGATCCCCCAACTACTCTTGGCGCTAAGAAGCTTAACTTCTGTGTTCGAAATGGAAACAGGTGTATCCTTCCTGCCATCATCACCGCACTCTTTTTGAGAAAACCTTGTTCCCTCAAAACTAGCTAATATTTCTTCTGCTTTGCGTTAACTTCCAAAAACTCCGTTTTTCTTTTGGTTAAGTCCTCGACCGATTAGTTTTGGTCCGCTCCATACATCACTGTACTTCCACTTCCAACCTATCTACCTGATCTTCTCTCAGGGGTCTTACTTTCCGAAGAAATGGGAAATCTTATCTCGAGGTGAGTTTCGCACTTAGATGCTTTCAGCGTTTATCTCATCCACACGTAGCTACCCAGCGATGCTCCTGGCGGAACAACTGGTACACCAGCGGTGTGTCCATCCCGGTCCTCTCGTACTAAGGACAGATCCTCTCAAATTTCCTACGCCCGCGACGGATAGGGACCGAACTGTCTCACGACGTTCTGAACCCAGCTCGCGTACCGCTTTAATGGGCGAACAGCCCAACCCTTGGGACCGACTACAGCCCCAGGATGCGATGAGCCGACATCGAGGTGCCAAACCTCCCCGTCGATGTGGACTCTTGGGGGAGATAAGCCTGTTATCCCCAGGGTAGCTTTTATCCGTTGAGCGATGGCCCTTCCATGCGGAACCACCGGATCACTAAGCCCGACTTTCGTCCCTGCTCGACTTGTCTGTCTCGCAGTCAAGCTCCCTTGTGCCTTTACACTCTGCGAATGATTTCCAACCATTCTGAGGGAACCTTTGGGCGCCTCCGTTACCTTTTAGGAGGCGACCGCCCCAGTCAAACTGCCCACCTGACACTGTCTCCCGCCACGCTTAGTGGCGCGGGTTAGAGTGTTCATACAACGAGGGTAGTATCCCACCAATGCCTCTGTCGAAACTAGCGTCCCGACTTCTATGGCTCCTACCTATCCTGTACAAGTTGTACAAACACCCAATATCAAGCTACAGTAAAGCTCCATGGGGTCTTTCCGTCCTGTCGCGGGTAACCCGCATCTTCACGGGTATTATAATTTCACCGAGTCTCTCGTTGAGACAGTGCCCAGATCGTTACGCCTTTCGTGCGGGTCGGAACTTACCCGACAAGGAATTTCGCTACCTTAGGACCGTTATAGTTACGGCCGCCGTTTACTGGGGCTTCAATTCTGAGCTTCGCCGAAGCTAACCCATCCTCTTAACCTTCCAGCACCGGGCAGGCGTCAGCCCCTATACGTCATCTTACGATTTTGCAGAAACCTGTGTTTTTGATAAACAGTCGCCTGGGCCTATTCACTGCGGCTGAGCTTACGCTCAGCACCCCTTCTCCCGAAGTTACGGGGTCATTTTGCCGAGTTCCTTAACGAGAGTTCTCTCGCTCACCTGAGGATACTCTCCTCGACTACCTGTGTCGGTTTGCGGTACGGGTAGTTATACTCTTACTAGAAGCTTTTCTCGGCAGTGTGACATCAGAATCTTCGCTACTATAATTTCGCTCCCCGTCACAGCTTGTCCTCAGTTACAAGCATTTAACTCGTAACCAAACTTGCTGCTTGGGCACACATTTCCATCAGTGTGCATTCCTAGCCTCCTGCGTCCCTCCATCGTTCAAACAAATATAACTAGTACAGGAATCTCAACCTGTTATCCATCGCCTACGCCTTGCGGCCTCAGCTTAGGTCCCGACTAACCCTGGGAGGACGAGCCTTCCCCAGGAAACCTTAGTCATTCGGTGGACAGGATTCTCACCTGTCTTGCGCTACTCATACCGGCATTCTCACTTCTAAGCGCTCCACCAGTCCTTCCGGTCTGGCTTCTTCGCCCTTAGAACGCTCTCCTACCACGCAACCTCATGGTTGCATCCACAATTTCGGTAATATGTTTAGCCCCGGTACATTTTCGGCGCAGGGTCACTCGACTAGTGAGCTATTACGCACTCTTTAAATGGTGGCTGCTTCTGAGCCAACATCCTAGTTGTCTGTGCAACTCCACATCCTTTTCCACTTAACATATATTTAGGGACCTTAATTGGTGGTCTGGGCTGTTTCCCTTTCGACTACGGATCTTATCACTCGCAGTCTGACTCCCGGATAAAGATCAGTGGCATTCGGAGTTTATCTGAATTCAGTAACCCAAGACGGGCCCCTAGTTCAAACAGTGCTCTACCTCCACGATCCTAATTTCCGAGGCTAGCCCTAAAGCTATTTCGGAGAGAACCAGCTATCTCCAAGTTCGTTTGGAATTTCTCCGCTACCCACACCTCATCTCAGCATTTTTCAACATACATGAGTTCGGTCCTCCAGTGCGTTTTACCGCACCTTCAACCTGGACATGGGTAGGTCACCTGGTTTCGGGTCTATGTCTGCCTACTCAAACGCCCTCTTCAGACTCGCTTTCGCTACGGCTCCACCCTTGACGGCTTAACCTTGCAGACAAACATAACTCGCCGGTTCATTCTACAAAAGGCACGCTATCACCCGTTAACGGGCTCTAACTACTTGTAGGCACATGGTTTCAGGAACTGTTTCACTCCCCTTCCGGGGTGCTTTTCACCTTTCCCTCACGGTACTGGTTCACTATCGGTCACTAGGGAGTATTTAGCCTTGGGAGATGGTCCTCCCGGATTCCGACGGAATTTCACGTGTTCCGCCGTACTCAGGATCCTGAACTGAGAGTGGCCGCTTTTACCTACAGGGCTTTCACCTTCTCTGGCTGACCTTCCCAGGTCATGCGGTTAACGTCCACTTTGATAACTCAAATGTTCAGTCCTACAACCCCAGAAAGCAAGCTTTCTGGTTTGGGCTGTTCCCCGTTCGCTCGCCGCTACTGAGGGAATCGATTTTTCTTTCTCTTCCTGCAGGTACTTAGATGTTTCAGTTCCCTGCGTGTTCCTCTGACTGATCTATGAATTCGATCAGCAGTAATAGTTGATTAAAACTATTGGGTTGCCCCATTCGGAAATCTCCGGCTCATAGCTTACTTACAGCTCCCCGGAGCATATCGGCGTTAGTCCCGTCCTTCATCGGCTCCTAGTACCAAGGCATCCACCATGCGCCCTTAATAACTTAACCTAACTTTACCTGCGGTAAAGCGGCTATGAGTTTTACGTTAAAGAACTAAATCTTGTTTCAAAACTCGTTTAAAACGCGGTGTTCTCGGTTTGTTAATTTAAATCAGAAAAAATATTATCTAGTTTTCAAAGAACAAGTTTGAGAGTAAACCTCTCAAAACTAAACAAAGTTTCGACGAATGTGCAGTTTCCGTAATTATCCTTAGAAAGGAGGTGATCCAGCCGCAGGTTCTCCTACGGCTACCTTGTTACGACTTCACCCCAATCATCTGTCCCACCTTAGACGGCTGGCTCTAAAAGGTTACCGCACCGGCTTTGGGTGTTACAAACTCTCATGGTGTGACGGGCGGTGTGTACAAGGCCCGGGAACGTATTCACCGCGGCATGCTGATCCGCGATTACTAGCGATTCCGACTTCATGTAGGCGAGTTGCAGCCTACAATCCGAACTGAGAACGGTTTTAAGAGATTAGCTAAACCTCGCGGTCTTGCGACTCGTTGTACCGTCCATTGTAGCACGTGTGTAGCCCAGGTCATAAGGGGCATGATGATTTGACGTCATCCCCACCTTCCTCCGGTTTGTCACCGGCAGTCTCACTAGAGTGCCCAACTAAATGCTGGCAACTAGTAATAAGGGTTGCGCTCGTTGCGGGACTTAACCCAACATCTCACGACACGAGCTGACGACAACCATGCACCACCTGTCATTTTGTCCCCGAAGGGAACGCCTGATCTCTCAGGTTAGCAAAAGATGTCAAGACCTGGTAAGGTTCTTCGCGTTGCTTCGAATTAAACCACATGCTCCACCGCTTGTGCGGGCCCCCGTCAATTCCTTTGAGTTTCAACCTTGCGGTCGTACTCCCCAGGCGGAATGCTTAATGCGTTAGCTGCAGCACTGAAGGGCGGAAACCCTCCAACACTTAGCATTCATCGTTTACAGCGTGGACTACCAGGGTATCTAATCCTGTTTGCTACCCACGCTTTCGAACCTCAGCGTCAGTTACAGACCAGAGAGCCGCTTTCGCCACTGGTGTTCTTCCATATATCTACGCATTTCACCGCTACACATGGAGTTCCACTCTCCTCTTCTGCACTCAAGTCTCCCAGTTTCCAATGCACGACTTCGGTTAAGCCGAAGGCTTTCACATCAGACTTAAAAGACCGCCTGCGTTCCCTTTACGCCCAATAAATCCGGACAACGCTTGCCACCTACGTATTACCGCGGCTGCTGGCACGTAGTTAGCCGTGGCTTTCTGGTTAGATACCGTCACTGCATGAACAGTTACTCTCACACACGTTCTTCTCTAACAACAGAGTTTTACGATCCGAAAACCTTCTTCACTCACGCGGCGTTGCTCCATCAGACTTGCGTCCATTGTGGAAGATTCCCTACTGCTGCCTCCCGTAGGAGTTTGGGCCGTGTCTCAGTCCCAATGTGGCCGATCAACCTCTCAGTTCGGCTACGTATCACTGCCTTGGTAAGCCATTACCTTACCAACTAGCTAATACGCCGCGGGTCCATCCAAAAGTGATAGCCGAAACCATCTTTTAAACAAAAACCAGGCGGTTTTTGTTGTTATGCGGTATTAGCACCTGTTTCCAAGTGTTATCCCCCTCTTTTGGGCAGGTTACCCACGTGTTACTCACCCGTTCGCCACTCAGTTTCTTCGGTGAGTGCAAGCACTCGGTGAAGAAACTGCGTACGACTTGCATGTATTAGGCACGCCGCCAGCGTTCGTCCTGAGCCAGGATCAAACTCTCATTTTAAAAGTTTGTGACTCATTAATTTAATACTAGCGAAATTGACTTCGCAAATGTTTGCTCTTGCACTGCAAGAGCCCTACACATTTGATTTGTCGAAACTTTGTTCAGTTTTCAAAGGTCTACCTTGTCGCTTAACGCAACTACTATATGATAGTTGATCTAACGCCTTAAGTCAAGACTTTTTTTATTTAATAATTTGAAACGTAAAATTTATTGCATACTGCAAACTTAACTTTTACATCTCCAAAAAACACATAAAATAAATACGACCAACAAGAAATATATTACCAGCTAGATAGACCCAGGTCAAGAAAAATTTTAATTCAAATTCAAATATCTTTGTTAATGTCGGCTAAAGCAGTCCGCATCCAAGTGTCTAATCTGTCTGCAATAGGCGTAAAACCTTCTGTGACTTTCCGATTAGTCCAATAGTGCTTATGTTCACACCGAACAAACGGTTCTGGTTGATGTACAAAATCTCTTTCTAAGCATCTCACTGATAAACTGATCTTCTTTGTATATTCATCAATGTCAATTATCATGACCTTAACCTTTTGACCAGTCTTTAAATACTTATGGATATCGGTTACAAACCCATGGCGACACTCAGAGATATGGATCAAACCTTGTGTGTGATCATCTAAGGAAACAAAAGCACCATACGGTTGGATTCCCGTAACTTTTCCAGAAACCACCATTCCAATTTTATATTCCATCGTAAATTCCTTCGCTTCTCAGCTATGGATCATACCTCCTCAAAGACTGCTTCTTTAATTAAAACATCCTCAAGTGGTCGATCAGCATTCGTTTTAACTTTAGCAATTTCATCGACAACCTCTAATCCTGCACGGACTTGGCCAAATACTGTATGTCTGTGATCCAGCCAAGGCGTTCCTCCCTTTTGGTATGCAGTTATTATTTCATCGGGGTACCCGGCTTGCTTCATTTGCTGAAGCATCTGCTGTGGTAAATTTTGACTCTGAACAATGAAAAATTGACTACCATTTGTATTAGGACCGGCATTAGCCATTGAAAGTGCCCCTCTCAGATTAAAGAGTTGCGCGGAAAACTCATCAGGAAACGCTTTTCCCCAAATACTTTCGCCACCACTACCAGTCCCTGTGGGATCGCCACCTTGAATCATAAAATCAGGAATTACTCGATGGAAAATTTGACCATTATAATACCCTTGCTTTACTAAGCTGCTAAAGTTTTCAACTGTCTTTGGTGCGAGTTTAGGAAAAAGTTCAAGTTTGATCTCTCCATGATTAGTCTTTAAAACGACCACTGGATTTTCTGGATTTTGATCTAATTGCGGATAATTCATAACAACATCTCCTTTATATTTGCACTTTTAATTCTACATAATTGTTGAAGAATTTTCCAACATATTTATTTTGAAGCTTAATTATGCTAACCTATCCTAGTGTACACAAGTGAAAGGAGCTTCACAATGTCAAATGAAGACTACTATGATATTACTGTAGTGGGAGGTGGGCCAGTTGGATTATTTGCGGCTACCTATGCGTGCATGCGCCAAGCAAAAACCCAGATTATTGAAAGTTTAGACAAGCTTGGAGGTCAGGTAACTAACCTTTTTCCTGCTAAAAAGATTTATGATATCCCTGCGTTTAGCTCAATCAAAGGCAACGCTTTAATAAATGAATTAGTACAGCAAGTTCAACAGTTTGCACCACAGATCTTTTTAAACGAAAAGGTCCAAGAAATTTCCAAAACAGCTAGCGGTTTTAAATTAGTCACTAATTTAAGAACGACGTATTCCCGAACAATTATTATTGCAACAGGTGTTGGCGCTTTTCAACCACGTAAACTAGCACTTCCCAATGCAAACAGCTTTGAAAATCAGCAATTACTCTATTCTATTTCAGATCCTCAAAAATTTGCTAACAAAGATGTTATGATTGCAGGCGGAGGGGATTCAGCCGTCGACTGGGCACTTGAACTTGCACCCTTTGCCAAAACACTGCACATTGTCCATCGCAGATCAAAGTTTCGTGCCTTGGAAGCAAACGTGGCCAGATTACACGAAACCCAGACCATCTTTGATACACCTTATTTGATCACTGACCTTCAAAAAGGCGCAGATACTAAAATTAAGGTGACCTTAAAAAAGGTTAAGGAAGACAGTACCACTCAATTACGGGCCGATTACTTACTAGTAAACTACGGTTTTGTGACTGATACCAAAATTTTGCAGGACTGGAACCTAGAGACCCAGCATAATTTATTGCAGGTTTCACCCAACATGCAAACATCTACTCCCGGAATCTATGCAGCAGGCGACATCATCGACTATGCTGGAAGAGTTAACTTGATCGCAACTGGCTTTGGTGAAGCACCGATTGCCGTTAATAGTGCAATGCACTATCTTAATCCTGATCTGCGGCAACCGGCTCACAGTACACAATTAATTAAAAAGTTCCCTAAAATCAAATAACAGCACATAAAGGAGAATGTTATGAGTTTTCTGATTGATTTTGTTCTACATGTTGATAATCATCTGGTTTCTTTAGTAAATACATTTGGAGATTGGACTTACCTTTTCCTATTCTTGATCATCTTTGTCGAAACTGGAGCGGTTATTCTCCCTTTTCTTCCTGGCGACTCATTACTATTTGCAGCCTGCGCCTTGGCAGCAAACTCTCAGTATCATCTCAATATCTGGATTTTTGCTTTTCTCTTCCTCCTAGCCCCACTCTTAGGTGATTCCCTTAACTTCATGATTGGCAAAAGAGTTGGTAAAACAATCAAACCAGACTCATTTTTGGGAAGATTTATTAAAGAAGAGGACCTCGAAAAAACAAGAGCATTTTTTGAAAAACATGGTGGGATGGCCATTTCACTGGCACGTTTCATGCCGATCATCAGAACAATGTCGCCTTTTGTGGCTGGTAGCAGTGGGATGCCCTTTCGTCACTTTTTCCGCTATTGCTTAATTGGAGCAGTTGCTTGGATGACGCTTTGCTGCGGTGCAGGTTACTTTTTTGGAAACTTTCCAATTGTCAAACAGCATTTCTCATTAGTGGTCATTGGAATTATTCTAGTTTCTTTAATTCCAGCACTGATTGGAGTACTGCATAAATTCATCAAGGGTAACAAACAACCTGATAAAGACTAACAAAATTCTAATCACTAAAAAACTCCAGCCAGAAAAACTGATTTTACTCAGCTTTTTGACTGGAGTTTTTATTAGTTTAACTCCCAATTATATTTCCATTCCTGCACATCCATTAAACTCACTGCAAAATAGCTTAAAGCTAATTCAAGGACTGCTTTTACCGATTTTTACGAAGACTTTGCTTTCCCCAAAAAATCCCTAATACCAAAAAAATAATTAAAAGAGTAAAGAACAGACCAAAACAAGCTAGAAAAAAGGTATCCGGCAACACATTAATAATGGGGTCTAACTTGGGATCAAATACCCAATCGTTATTTCTAAACAACAGTTCGTGGAAGTAAATAAAAAAATTATTGAAATTAAGGAGCATCATTCCAGTTAATCCGATAACACCCAAAATAAAAAACTGAAACGGGACTATGAGGCGCCATTGTTGTCCTAAACGCCTTAATTTCCTAAAGAAAAAGAAACTAAGCGGCGCAGAACACAAAAGAATCAGATAATTGAACATAAATAAATTCTTAACATCGTAAAAATGCTGCAACCCATTATAGGACATTTGAAAAGCTGAGTGCAGTTCACTTATCCACGGATAATTTAAGAAATCTAAAACGCGCTGATACTCATGGAGTAGCTTAACATCAGACATTCCTGCGCGTTGGCCTAAATGCATTTGCACTACAAAAAGATGATATAAAGGAACAAAATTAACAGTGATGGCGATACTAAATGAAATCAAAAAAAGGAACACACACACTAGCTGCAAAGCCCATTGCAACCGTTCTTTATTCATCTTTAAATTTCCAATCAGCAAGCGAATCAATTTCATAAGTTGGTGCAACCTTTTTTTGTGCAACCTGCGCTTTGGTTGAAACACCTGTATAAACTAGTAGTGTATCTAAACCACAGTTAATCCCTGCGCTAATGTCAGTCATATAATTATCGCCCACCATGATTACATCTTCCTTGGCAAGTCCAATTCTTTGCAAGGCTTTATTCATGATAATCGGCTCTGGTTTGCCAATATATGTAGCTTTTTGCTGTGTTGCACGCTCAACTAATGCAATTAAGGAACCCGCACCTGGAACCAGTCCGCGCTCATTTGGCAAATTTGTATCTGCATTCGTCCCAATGAACTTTGCACCCCGTTTAATGGCAAGTGTTGCCTTTTCGAATTTTCGATAAGTGACATCATAATCCAGCCCAACTACCACATAATCTGGAGTTTCATCCGCAAAAGAAAAGCCACGTTCCAACAACGCGTTTTTTAGACCCAGTTCTCCAATAGCGTAAACACTTCTTTTCTTGGGATCAAGCTCAGCAAGATAATCTGCAGTGGCAATTGCTGTCGTGTATACATTACTTGGCAAGACATGAATGTCAAAATTATCTGCTAAGTTAGCAACCACATCCTCTGGTGACTTAGTACTGTTGTTTGTCACGAATAAAAATTCTCTTTTTCTTGCTTGTAGTTGCTCAATAAATCGCTTAGCAGCTGGAATTTTCATTTTCCCGCGATAGATTGTTCCATCTAAATCAATCAAATATCCTTTATACTTTTTCATTTTGTTTTCCTTTTCTCTGATAATCTTTTTTTACTTGGGTTTTACCCTTTTGTCTAATCGTAAAATGACGTTTGTTGGAACTTTTTTGCGTAACTACTCCAACTTCATTCGGTTCCTTTGCAGCAACACGCTTATGAATCTCAAATTTTTTCTCTACTGTTTCAACGCGTGGATTGCGGTGCTTTTTAGATTTGTTTTGTTTGTTCGGTTTATTAGGCCGCTTTGTCTTAGCTTGTTTGCCTTCAATCGCTTTTTTGTTCTTAGAATGTTTAGTTGCAGCTCCCCCACGCTTCTTTCGCCGCGACTTAGCAGGTTTAACTACTGCAAGATTTTGCAATATAAAGTATGCACATCCAAAATTACAATATTCATACAAGTAATCATCTAAATGATCAATTCTTTGAGACGGGAGCCCTCTTTCAGACTCTTTAGCGTAAAAGCCATGCAATCTCAATTGATCATAGCCCCAATCACCAACAATATAATCATATTTAGTTAAAATCTGACTAAAGCGCTGCTCCAGCCGTTCAATCTGAAAAGCATTTTTAAAATCTTTCACAAGCACATACGGGTGTCCATCAATTGTTAATTCTGTCTTGCTTTGCATTTTTATATCACTTGCATAGGCCTTGAGTGTTTCCGCTTTTTTTGCAAGTTGAGCTTCGCGCCGCTCTTTTTTTTCGCTGTCCATCGTTCACACTCCTTTAAACTGTCAGCATTAATTATACAGGATATTTAGCCGCAAAGTAATCCCCAACTATATCACGTAAAAACCGATCACCCAGATAGTGCGGATGCCCCGCAATCTCTAAAGATGGGAAGAAAGGGCAATAGATAAAATTATCCACCGTGGCAATCTGATAGTCCTGCCCAGGATCTATAATCTGATGATGCCACGTCACACTTTTCGTAAAAGAATCGTATTCGATTCCATCGTACATAATCTCTCCAAAAACCTTACCACGAAATCCGTTTCCTTTGACATGTGCATTGCGGAGATGATTGCGGTTTTTCTCCATCTCTCGAATCAAACGCCACAAATTATATCCGTTCAGGCGGACATTCACGACCCTCATTGGATGCGGTAAAATGCTGTGCAGATGTTCTCTAGTCAATTTTCCTTGATGCAGATCACCCAAAAAAAGCCCTCCATTTAAAATGGCTGCTTGTGTATTAGTAACCTGTTCAAGTGCCTTTAAACTGATTTCCATTAACGGTGATTTTCCAACCCACGAACCCGGAAAATCATGGGGCAAGTTGGCAACAGTCCGTTTACTTAAAAGTTCTGCTCCTCTTTTTTGGTAATTTTCAATCTCTGCCAAATCACCTTGAACTTCTGGTAAAAATTCCGTCTTTTGAACCGCTGCTTTACAAGTTGTTATTTTACCTTCATCAAGTGTCAGAGTAACCTTTCCAACATAGTTTCCCCACTTTCCTGCCGCACAAAGCATTGTTTTTCTAACTTGCTCTCCATGCTCTAACAGGTGATGTGTGTGGCTACCTAAAATTATGTCCAATTCAGGATATTTTTTCGCTAGTGCACGATCAGTATCGATTCCTAAATGCGATAACAGTAATAAAACATCCACTTTGGGTCTTAATTGCTTTATCAACTCAGGCAAGACCTGATCGATGGGAAGCGCTCGCCAGTTATTCATGGCATAAGTTGCTGAAAAAGGAGCCGTACATGCTAAAATACCAATTCTTGTCCCTTTTGTCGTAGTAATGATTTTTTCTTTTTGAACCCAAGAAGGCCGTTCACCAGTTTTTTCATCAAAAATGTTATCAAGCACCACTGTAAAATTTGCATGCCGATACAATTGTGTGAGCTGTGCATGTGAATTGCCAATTCCCTCATTATTACCAATTGTAACTGCATCATACCCAACCTTATTCATTAGAGCAATATTAATCTGGCCATCCGTTGCTTCACTCAGAGGATGCACTCGATCCATTGCATCGCCTAAATCAAATGTTAAAACCGCTCCATTATTTTCTTTATGCTTTTCATGCAGCAAATAGCGCCTGATTTTAGGCCAATTTTCTAAGTGCGAATGCAAATCATTCGTATGCAAGAGCGTAATTGTTTCATGCATCGTTATCCTTACCTCCTAAAATCATCTTTTTTGAAAATCTTTTTTCTTACCTGCAACCATGGTTACAATCTCGTTACTACTTATGGGTGTCCCAAAAGGTCTTTTGGCAATCAGGTAGGCAAGTTCAGGAGAATCAACCCCAACGTTAATATTAGCAGCTGAATTCACACTGTAATGGTGGACATGTCCATGCAGATTAATACTGTTTTTAGAAATTCCCAGCATAAGCGGGTAATGTGTTAAGAAAAATTGAAAATGATCAAATTTTAAAATACAACCAACATCATGAAAAACAAATTTAGGCAATTGATCAGAAAGCAGATAATTATTTTTGCTGAGATATTTAAAAAATGCACGTGTATCATGGTTACCCTTAATCAAAACTAAATGACCATGCAACTGCTGCAAGATTGTAAACATCTTTGCATATTCTGCTTTGCTTGAACGTAAAAAAGCAATATCACCAAGATGATAAACTGTATCATTTTCGGAGACTATCCGATTCCAATTGTCCATTATTGTTTGATTCATTTCCGCAACAGTCAAAAAATTCCGTTGTGCAAAGTGTAGATCCTGCTTTAAGTTGTGATCAAAAAAATGCGTATCCGCAGTGAAAAACTTCATCGGCAAGAGCTCCTCATTAAATAGTCAGTTTTATCTTACAACTTATTGCTGTTTAAAAAAAGAAACGCCTAATTTTTAAAAGCTGCTGCCATTCAATGGTCTACCTCTCAGCTCTTTTACTGTACTACAAATTAGCATTTCTTTTCAGAATATTTAATTTTTAAATGTTGAATTTAAAGTGTTTCCCTAACCACAAAACCAGCAACCATACAACTGCAACTGCTAAAGCCCAGATAGACGTGCTGTCTAAGAGCATACTCCCAGCTACAAGAACTAAAAAGGCAAGGACTACGTAATCACTCCAAGGATATAAAGGAGCCTTAAACTGTTGTCCGCTCTTTTCAAAATCAATTTTGCGATATCGCAGATGTGCCAACACGATCATCCCCCAAATAAACAAGAAACAGGTAGTTGCCACACTCGATATAAACGTAAACAACGCAGTATTTGAAAACACAAAATTAGCTAGCACAGCAATACCAATCGCAATTGCAGAAAAAATCAACCCGTTGGCTGGAACCTGCCTATGAGAAAGTTTGCTCATCTTAGAAGCAAACTTCCCATTCTTTTTATAGTTAAGTGAAAAGATCATTCTCCCAGTACTAAACAAAGAGCTGTTACAAGCTGAAGCCGCCGCGGTAAGCACCACAAAATTAATTATTCCAGCTGCAGCCGTAACTCCGATTCCTTGAAAAACTTGTACAAAGGGACTTTGATCTTCAACGATCTTATCCCAGGGATAAATACACATTAAAGCCACCAACGAACCTACATAAAATAAAATAACTCGCACTGGAATTTCATTAATAGCCTTTGGAATAACTTGTTTGGGATTTTCAGTTTCTGACGCAGTTACCCCGATCAACTCGATTCCAATAAAACCAAAGGTTACCATCTGGAAAGAAGAAAAGAATCCTCGTGCACCAGTTGGAAAAAGTCCTCCAAACGAGAAAAGATTCTCTAAACTAGCATGCCCTGTTGGGGTTTTAAACCTAACCAGTACCAGTACTATTCCGGTGACTATCAAAACGACAATCGCTACTACTTTAATTAAAGCAAACCAAAATTCTGCTTCCCCGAAGAGACCAACCGTGATCAAGTTCATCGTTAACAGCACTACTAGAATTATAAATCCTGGAAGCCACTGGGGCACATTTGGAAACCAATACTTAATATAAAGTCCCGAAGCAGTCACATCTGCCATTGCAATCGTGACCCAACATATCCAATACGTCCATCCGGTAACAAACCCCATTTCTTCACCCAAATATTTGGCAATAAAATCAATGAATGAATGTGAGTTTAAATCAGAAAGTAAAAGTTCACCTAAAGAGCGCATTAATAAGAAACAAATAATTCCTGTAATCAGATAGGCAAATATAATTGATGGACCGGCTAAATGAATTGTTTTACCTGCTCCTAAAAAAAGCCCAGTCCCGATTGTCCCTCCCAGTGCAATTAGCTGAACATGACGACTTTTCAAACTACGTGAAAATTGGTGCTCTTTCTTCATTATAAAATTCAAAACCTTTTCCTCAAATTATTGGGCAACTCTCGTATACATTGTCTAGCCCAATAGTATTAAGTTTACTGTATTTCGAAGTTGAAGTAAAATTCAACAATCTCACTTTACAATGAATTGTCTTCACTCATTTGAAAATTACTCTTTTTCCGCCAATTTGTAGACATCTTCAGCGATCATTAATTCCTCATTCGTTGGGATAACCCAAACTTCTACTTTTGAATCTGCCGTGCTAATCAGCGCAGTACTTGCTTTGGTCTCATCATTAAGCGTCGCTGCTATTTTAATCCCTAAAATTTCCAGCTGCTCACAAATTAACTTCCTAATGACAGGAATATTTTCTCCAATTCCACCGGCAAAAGCTAGCGCATCTACTCGCCCTAATTCAGCAGCGTATGCCCCAATATACTTAACTATTCGATTCACAAAAAGTGAAATTGCAAGTTGTGCGCGCGGATTTTCGTGACGTTGTGCAAAAACTTCCCGCATATCTGGCGAAATACCTGAAACTCCTAAAATTCCAGACTTTTCATTCAAAATTTTTAAAATTTCGGTAGTACTGATGCCCAACTGATCTTCCAAATAGAGCAAAAGCGATGGATCAACATCGCCTGAACGCGTCTGCATCATAATTCCTGAGACGGGTGAAAAACCCATGCTAGTGTCAAGCGAGAATCCTTCTTTAACCGCACAAACAGATGCTCCAGAACCTAAATGCAAAAGAATCGCATTAGTTTTGCTTTTTTCTGCGTGTGAGAGTCGCAAAAGCTCTTTTAAGATAAAACGATAACTGATTCCATGTGCACCAAACTTTTGAACATGGTACTTTTGATAATACTCATAAGGGATACCGTAAAGAAGATTCTCTCTGGGCATTGTTTGATGAAACCCAGTATCAAAAACAGCTACACTTAATGCCTGTGGCAGCTCCGCTCTAAATGCTTTAATAGCCATAATATTTGCAGGATTATGCAGTGGCGCAAGGATCTTCAACTTCTCCATTTCCTGTAAAACAGCATCATTGATCACAGTTGAACGTGCAAACACAGTTCCACCATTAACGAACCTATGTCCAATTCCTTTTATTTCATTTAAATCTGTTACTATTTTGGACTCTGTTAACAAACTCAGCAAGCGTTCAACTGCCTGCAAATGATTGGCACATTCGAATTCTTCATCTATTTTTTGCGAACCAAAAATAGTAGTTTCTTTAGCACCACTTAACCCAATTCTTTCAACTTGTCCTCGAGCTATCACCGTTTTTTGTGGCATTTCGAATAATTTCCACTTAAGTGTTGAGCTCCCGGCATTAACAGCTAAAATTTTCATAAATATTTTCTCTCCAATTATTCAGTTTTTAATGTTTTTTACGATCCAGTCATCAACTTGCTGAATAAACGTTGAAAATGCCCTTGCTTCTTTAAATGAAGGTATCTCTCCTAACAACACTGGCGCAGCTTGTTTTGCTCCACCGCCACGTCTTTGCAGCAACAATAAAGCCTTTTGACTTTTTTGCGAAGAAAATAACTCGACTGGTAAGTTCAATAAACCTTGGAAATGACCTTGTTTTTGGATAACTTTAAGCAATCCTTTGGCTTCTTCACTTTCAAAGAGACCGCGAGGTACCAAAAAGAAAGCATACCCGCCAGGTTTCAATTGCAAAAGTGCTTGTTCAATCAATAAATGATGCGCATATGAATGCCCCTTTTGCGCCTTGGTTTCAAAATTTTCCACATTCTTATCTTGTGGATAATAACCAACCGGCAAATCACTCACTACCATGTCCATTTTAGGAATAACCAAGTCTGTGACTGCATCCTGATGGTAAAATTGTGCGGTAATCCCTTGCAATTGTGAACTCATGCCTGCAATCGCCAAGAGCGTATCGTCATTATCAACGCCATAAAGCTTTAGCTTTTCATACCCATTTTGGGCTAAATGGTTATAAATAGTTGTCAATAAATTGCCTGTCCCAACAGCGATATCTAGTATCTTTTCAGTTTGAGACTTATCTGTAATATGTTCAATCAGATAAGCCACTAAAAATCCAATTGCATCTGGGGTCATTTGATGATTGGCTTGAATCCTGTCGTACTGGTTTGCTTTAACCAATGCAAACTGAAGCACTTGCCTCAGCTCTTCACTGCTTAAAGCAGCCTTCAAAATCCGTTCATAATATTCTTCCAACTGCTTTTTTACTGCTAAGGTAGGGCGTTCGTTCTCAACCATCACGTGGCCATTATCTAAAAGATTATCACCCGATTCAATTAAAGCGTCCAAGTATGACGTTCCCAGTTCTGTTTGCAACAAGGAAATTGTCTTATCAAAATTTTGATAAGCATCTCTTATTTTTTCTATTTTCACAATCCACACCTCACAAATTAAAACTGCTCTACCAGTTTAACGAATTCAACCAGATATTTCAAACATCAAAATTTATAATTCAGTTAATAATGAGCATCATTAAGTTCCAATTCAGCGCCAGAACTTAATTTAACAACAAACAGATGCTCTTTTTTCGTCACGGTTCCCGCAGAATAAATAATAACATTTTCATTGGTGATACCATTAGAAATAGCTAAATTTCGTAAGGTAATTGCTGTATTATAATGAACTGTATTCCTAAGTGTCAATAAGCGCTGATGGTAATACAAAAGTTGCCCACTAAAAATCAACCCAATCACCACAATTAATAGCGTCCCGGAAGAAAGAAGATATGCTTTTACACTTTTTTGCATATAATCACTCCTTTTTACCCATCACAATCTCACAATGATATTTTCTTTTTTGCATCGTGGCATCAATCACCAGCAAATTATCATGGAAAACTGCATCAAATTGGGAAACGTCATAAAGCAATGGTAAGTAACCACCATCTGCACCTGTCATTTTAACCAAATCATTGTAGTAAACTAAGCGATATTCTTTTTGTTTTGTAAGGCTCGAAAAAAAGACAATCTTATCTTGGGTTTTCATAAACTGCAAGGCAAGATTTTCAGCAGAAATTACATTCACAAACTGTTCCCATTCGATCTGTTCACTCTTTTCTGTCGTTGCATTCATGCGCAATGAGGTCTTAAATGCGATGTTAATTGTACCGAGCAAAAAAGCTGTTAATCCCAAGGCCAATAAATATTCAATTAATAAAAACGCACGCGTTCTTTTTTTATTTATCATTGCTCACTTTCCCTAAACTGCGTTTTAGAATAGACATCAAGCAGTCTTTTTTCATCACTACTGAGCCCGCCTTGTCCGACTAAAAGTAGTTTCTTACTAATATTTAGCGTTTTTTGCGAATCTTTTAAGACTGAATACTCTTTTTTTTCATACATTGTAAATTGCCGCTGATTTTCATAAAAAATGATTAATAGGGTACAGACAATCAGCATCTCCAGCAACGTTTCAGCCAACAGATAAGCGCAAAGCTTCCTACTGCTTAACATAATACTTCCCCCATCCAAACTGAACTACGATTTTATAGGTCAACGCGGATAAAGTTGATTTAACAATGATTGTATTTGCGGTCACGTTGCCCGTTTCATTAATTCGTATCAAGCGATAGGCAGGAACCTCCATTGTCTCGGGCAGTTTTATTACTGTTTTAACCACATTTCCTTCCCAAAAAGCAACTTCATGCGCTTTAAATTCGATAAATCCCTTAACACCATGCTGTGGTACCACAATTGTCTCGCGCTGCCATGCATGCTTCAATTGCTGCCAAAAAATTTCTTCCTTAACTCGCGCCGTAATTGTTCCTGCCGGTCGCAAAGCAAGCAGCACGAAAAAAGCACTTAACGCTAAAACTAGGACAGCTTCGACCAACGTAAAGCCAGCTTGTCTGCTACTCCTCAACTGTAATTCCTGCTTTTTTGGCCTGTTCGTATTGTCCACTGCTTAGATAACTTCCTTCTTTCAATTCATCTAAAGTGACATTTTGTTTGTCTGAATGTTCATTTCGGTAAAGATCGGCTTGCGTTTGAACTACATCGGAAAGTGCTCTGTTGCCAACATTTTGAGCACGTTCTCGTTGGCTACTGATGTTCGGTAAAATAATTAAAATTAAAACTCCAATAATAAATAATACGATTGACATTTCTACCAAAGTAAATGCTTGATAAACCTTAACTTTTGCTTTTTTTACTTTTTTCATTGATACATCCCTCCAAGATTTTGATATAGCGGCAGTAGCATACTCAGATAAGTTATAATAATCAACAACGCTACTACTACAAAAAGAAGTGGCTGTACTAATCCAATTAACCGTTCAATGCGCTGCAGCAGCTTCACGTATACAGCTTGGGCGTAAATCATTAATTCATTGCTCAATTCGTCGACCGTATTCCCTTTGCTCAAAAATAAGGTGAACTCTTGTGGAATAAAGCTATAATGACTAATAAACTGATCCATTTCCTGTCCTTTTTTCAAAACTTGTTTTAACTCTTCCCCCATATGAAATAACAGTGTCTCATGCTCGAATTCACTCAAGAAAACACAAATTTTTTTGAGATCTAGCCCACTTTTTAAAAGCAAAGCTAAGTTAAAGGAGATGTAGTAATAACAATACATCCGATACAAACCTCCCAAAAAAGGAAAACGGCAGCGCTGCTCCACACGTTGTAAATAGCCATGGTGTTTCGACCCAAAATATTTTTTATAAACAACCAGCAGTCCCAGTGAACTTCCACCGATAATTCCCAACAATCCGAAAAAACTATAATTTGAAGATGACAAGTTTAGGTTACTAGAAGTCTGAAAAGCACTCAGCTCTGGTTTTAAAAAAACTTGAAATGCAATAATTAAGACCGTGATTAACAGCAGTAAGAAAATCGGATACAGTAACACGGCCCGCAGGCGCTGGCGCTGTTGCTCTTTTTGCTCTAAAAAATTACTAAGTTGCCTAACACTTTCGTACAAAAGCCCATAACTTTCAGCAATATAGAGTTGATTAAATGTCTCTTTATCCAATAAATGTTTTAAACTAGCGCAAAATGTTCCTCCACGTGCAAAGGTGTTCGCAATCCGGTCACATATTTTCTTTTGCTGCGGGAGCAAAATTACAATATCTGCCACCGCCTGCTGTAGTGAAAAACCGGCATGCAACAAGTCAGCTAATGTTTTAAAAAATAGCAGCTGCTGTTTGACCGGCCACCTCTTATTAAAATCAACCTTCCACATATCGTTGAAACGTTTGTCGTGTAATCCACTTTTTAGCCAAACACTCTTCAAGATCTTCCCTCCATTTTTCTGTCATTTCCTGACTACCATTGTGTTCGATAAATTCGGAGATGCTAAAAGGAAATTGATCGAAAAGCACCTTATTGCCACCAGTAACAACTGGCAACATTCTTTGATAACAAACTAACTTCAAAGTTTGTGCAAGATCCTCTAAATTGACCCCAAGTGCCAGCAACCTTCTAATCACACCATAAACATTGACTGCATGTACGGTACTGATAACTGAATGGCCACTTAAGGCTGCATTAATCACATTAGTAGCTGTTTCTTCATCTCTGATTTCTCCAATAATAAAAAGATCGGGTCTGTGGCGCAAAGCCGCTTTAATCAGCCGAGCATAGGTCATTTGTGCTCTTTCGTTAACCTGTAACTGCAAAAAAGCTGGCTCGTAAATTTCAACTGGATCTTCAATACACATCACTTGTTGCTGCAACTGACGAGCAACGTGATACATTGTCGAAGTTTTTCCTGCACCCACAGGCCCCGCCAATAAAATCAAACCCTTTTTTTGAACACCTGTCACTATCTTTTGGTACTGTTCTGGGAAGAAATATCTGCCTGCAATCTTCTTTTCATAAATTAAACGTAGTACCAGGGACTCTCTGCCAGTAAAGTCGCCTACACTTGAAATTCGCCCATATACATGCGTTGCAATCAGTAGCGCTCCTGTCTGTGGTCTGCGATGCTCACTCAGCATCATATTTGCTTGATACTTTAAGTTATTGATAATTTGCGTTCCGAGCGCTTGCTCAATTCTTTCAAAAAAATGAATTCTCCCAGCAATACTAAGTTTGATCACATAATGGTTTGCTTCCGGCAACAGGAAAATATCGCTGGCCTCTTTTTTTAATGACACTGCTAGTAAATCACTTAATTTTTCGACAGACAATTTAACACCTCCTAAGAATAAATACGTAAAAACAATTGTTGTCACCAAAAATGATTTAAATACTTGTTTTTATAAACTCTTGGTTAAAAACAGCGCAAAAAAGAGCTGTAATAAACCTGGAGATCAATTCCAGACTTGTTACAGCTCTTTTAAAAAACGCTCACTATTTTGCTAATACTTGTTTTCGTGTTGGAATAGAAGGGATCGCACCTAAATGTTGCACAGCTAAAGAGGCTGCTTTACTTGCATACCGAACAGCTTCTTCAATATTACTAAAGTCATGTTCTAAAACTGAACTAAGTGCTCCAATAAAGGTATCTCCTGCTCCCGTTGTATCTACAACTTCAACTTTGAAAGCCGGTATTAATCCAGTAAATGCAGGCGTTTGGCAGTACGCTCCTAAGCTTCCAAGTGTAATAATAACATTTTTAATGCCTTTGTTGACCAGTTCAAGTGCTGCCTGACGAGCAGTCTGTTCATCCTTTATCACCACACCCGTCAGTTCCTGCGCTTCAACTTCGTTTGGTACTATTAAATCGGTTAGCTGCAGCAGCTTGGCAGATGCTTTTTTGGCTGGTGCAGGATTAAGAATCGTAGCGACACCTGCTTTTTTTGCAATCCTAAAAAATTCTTCAATTCTTTGTAGTGGAACTTCAAACTGAGAAACTGCAAAAGTTGCATGTTGAAACTGCTCACTTGCAGCAACAATGTCTTGTGGTTGCAAGCACTGATTTGCGCCACCATTAATAATAATCGAATTTTGTCCTGAATCTTGCAGTAAAATAAAAGCCTGACCCGTAATTGCAGCCTGGTCCACTTTTACGTTACTGCAATCCACTCCGTTATCTTGTAGTAACTTGAGCATCGTTTCACCATAATTGTCCGCACCCACTCGTCCAATGAATGAAGTTGCTGCTTCGCTACGTGCCGCGGCAACAGCTTGATTAGCCCCCTTGCCTCCACCGGCTGTTTTTAAATCTTTCATCGCCATCGTCTCCCCTGGTTTAGGCAAACGTGCAACCTGTAGGATGATGTCCATATTAATACTTCCTAGGAAAAAAACCGTTTTTTTATTTTTCACCTGATGGGCCCCCTGTGATTACTTTTTCTTTATTATAGCAACATTTTCTATTTGGTAAAAGAAAGTCCAAACACCACCGCATCATTTGCTTTTTGCTGTTGAAATTATTATTCAAAAATTGCTTGCACAGAGGAATTCGGGCAATCAAAAATTAAAAAGAGAGTGTGACATAAGTCGGGAAAATTTGAGTACTAACTCGAAATTACGAACATAGCGAGTACTTTGTTATGAGTAATTTGAAGTTAGACGGAGAATTTTGACTTATGGAACACGTTTATCCAGAATAAAAAGAGAGTGTGACATAAGTCGGGAAAATTTGAGTACTAACTCGAAATTACGAACATAGCGAGTACTTTGCTATGAGTAATTCGAAGTTAGACGGAGAATTTTGACTTATGGAACACGTTTATCCAGAATAAAAAGAGAGTGTGACATAAGTCGGGAAAATTTGAGTACTAACTCGAAATTACGAACATAGCGAGTACTTTGCTATGAGTAATTCGAAGTTAGACGGAGAATTTTGACTTATGGAACACGTTTATCCGAATAAAGAGGGGCTGTGACAAAATTTAACTTTTGTCACAGCCCCTCTTAGCTCGTTTAACTTTGGTGCTTCCTGATAGCCAATCTCAACAAAGATGATACTTACTTCGTGGATTTCAACTAGTCAGGTAATTCACCTGAATGGTAAACTTCTGAAACATCATCTTCATCTTCGAGTCTATCGATTAAACGCTCGAACTGCTCAACTTTATCTTCCGGAATCGGCACATAATTCTGAGGAATCATCGTTAACTCAGCTGTATCAAGTTCATACTTCTTTTGCAACTCATCTCTGACAGTTGCAAAATCCTTAGGATCTGTATAAATCTCAAAAACATCATCGGAAGTCTGGAGATCTTCTCCCCCAGCATTAATAACATCCTCAAACATCTGATCTTCATCAACATCCAGTCCCTCACGTGCGATCGCAATATATCCCTTTCGATCAAACATAAAACTCACAGAACCGGTCTCACCAAGGTTACCGCCGTTGCGTGTAAAATCAGCACGCACAGCAGAAGCAGTTCTGTTCCGGTTGTCAGTTAACGCTTCAACCATCACAGCAACACCACCTGGGCCATATCCTTCATAAGTTATTTCCTCATAGTTGGCACCATCACTGCCGGTAGACTTATCAAGTGCTCGCTTGATATTGTCTTTGGGCATGTTGGCTGCACGGGCTTTATCGATCATCAATCGAAGTTGCGGATTAGCATCGGGATCAGGACCGCCACTCTTTGCCGCCATGTAGATTTCTCGCGATAGTCTCTGAAAAATTTTTCCACGCTTTGCATCTTGGGCATTTTTACGGCCTTGGATGTTATTCCATTTAGAATGTCCTGACATATCTAATACCTCTTTCCGAAATTTTAATCAGACCGACAATTCAGTCACATTAAATATTAGCAAAAAAACGTCATTAAAGCAATAACAGAAAAATCATTTTTGCCGCTGCGCCCAATAAATTCCAAGCACCAGAATTCCCACCAAAGCACCACAGCCATCTAAGGCAACATCTTGAAAAAGCGGCGTTCTTCCTCCTGTCAACATTTGATGAAATTCATCGAATGCTGCGTAGCCAATTGCTGTTAAAGCACTTATAAAAATGCTCAAAGCCAAGGAGTTTAATCTTGGCTTTAAACCTATATATAGAAAAGTGCCTAAAAACAGATAACTAGTGAAGTGGGCGGCCTTTCTGATAAAGAATTCAACAAACTTAAAATAACCAAGTTTTGCAATGCTGACTTGCTCAGTCGCATACGTAAAAGAAAAGCCGTTCAAAAAGTGATTGAAGGGCTTTCCGGCCAAATATTTTTCTAAAAATGGAACAGTTGTCTGCTGCTGATAAGTCATTGCAGAGCTGATGAACAAAACTAACATTATCAAAAATGCCAACAAAAGGAAGGTATCTGCATTAATCTTTAAATATTTCCGCAAAACTACACCTCTTGTTTATTTTGTAGAAGCCCGCTTGATCAAACCATAAGGAAGCTCAACTTCTTTTTCAATAACTTCTTCTTTGTTCATTAACTTGGTTAAGAAACGCATTGAAACAGCACCAATATCATACAGCGGTTGTGTAATTGAAGATAACTTTGGCCGCACAATTTCGGTAATTTTTGAGTTGTTGCTAGTGATAACCTCAAACTTTTGTGGAACTGCCACGCCCGCATCCTGTGCACCATTTACCACACCGGCTGCCAGTTCATCATCACCAACATAAGCAGCTGTTGCTCCTGCAGAAACAATTGCAGGCCACAGAATCTCTCCTGCACGATAGCTGTAGTCGGTTTCAAAGACAAGTTCAGGATCATATTCAATTTTCTTTTTAGCTAACGCATTCTTATAGCCCTTTAACCGGTAATCGCTATTGATGGCCTCATTCATCGGTCCTGAAATGAATGCAACTTTTTGGTTGCCATGGTTAATCAAATCAACAACCGCTTCCTCCACCGCTGCCACATAGTCAATATGCACGCTGCCAAGTTCTTCTTTAGGATCAACGGAACCAGCCAAAATTACAGGTGTTTTACTATGATCTAACTGTGAGCGTAATTCATCGCTGATCTTGTTTCCCATATAAATAATTCCATCGACTTGTTTTGCAAGTAAAGTGTTAAGCACTTGAAGTTCTTTTTGGCTATTGCTATCTGAGTTGGCCAAAATAATGTTGTATTTGTACATAGTCGCGACATCATCAATTCCACGTGCAAGCGACGAAAAATAAATATTCGTAACATCTGGGATGATCACACCTACAGTTGTCGTTTTCTTACTTGCAAGCCCACGCGCCACTGCATTCGGGCGGTAGTCAAGACGTTCAATGACTTCCAAAACCTTCTTACGGGTCGCAGGTTTAACATTGGGATTACCATTGACAACCCGCGAGACGGTTGCCATTGAAACTGCTGCCTCACGTGCAACGTCATAAATTGTGATTGTTTTCTTTTCCATAGTTTTTCCTTCCGTATTTTCATTTAATTTTCACTAACAACCTTTAATTTAGCAAAACATTGCTCTTTTTGCAAGCGTTTCATGCTGTATGGCTGCTCTTTTCATTAACTTTTCAACAAAAATTGAGAGCGTCACCACTGAACAAGCTATGCTATAATTAGTTTATTAAAATTAAGGAAGCGATTAGATGACACATTTTGAAAAAGTTCAACAGTGGCTGGCCGAACATCACTATCAAGTCGGTTATCTCAGTAATTTTAAAAACATTCAATACTTTACCGGCTTTGCAAGTGATCCAATTGAACGAGTACTTGCCTTGTTTATTTTTCCCGATCAAGATCCCTTTATCTTTGCACCCGCGCTCGAAGTCGAAGCAGTCAAAGAAACAGGCTGGCAATATCCTGTTTACGGTTATTTAGACCACGAGGACCCTTTTGCAATTATCAAGGATCAGATTTTGGCAAGAGTAAAAAATCCGACACGTTGGGCGATTGAAAAAGGGAATCTCAACGTGAGCCGTTTTGAAGAATTACAGCAAAAATTCCCAACAGCAACATTTACCGGTGATCTGACACCACTTATTCAGCAAGAACAGCTCTTAAAGACACCTGCTGAAATTGAAAAACTTAAAATTGCCGGCAAATGGGCCGATTATGCTTTTGAAGTTGGGTTCAAAGCACTTAGTACTAAACGAACTGAACAGGATGTTGCAGCTGAGATTGAATATGCATTAAAGAAAAAAGGGATCACACACACCAGCTTCGATACAATTATTCAAAGCGGTGCCAATGCTGCAGATCCACATGGAGTACCCAAAAAAGAATTTATCAAGCCCAACGAACTTGTGTTGTTCGATTTAGGAGTGGTTTTCGATGGCTATATCTCAGATGCCAGCCGCACAGTCGGTTTTGGCAAACAGCTAAGTGAAAAATCACAGGAAATTTATCGAGTTTGCCTTGAAGCCCAGCTCACTGCACAAGCCGCTGTTAAACCTGGAATGCGCGCGGAAGAGCTTGACAAAATTGCACGTGATATTATTACCAAGGCCGGCTATGGTGAATATTTCATTCATCGTCTTGGTCATGGAATGGGTCAAAGTGAGCATGAATTTCCATCCATAATGGAAGGAAACTCAATGGAATTACAGCCAGGGATGTGTTTTTCAATTGAACCTGGCATTTATATTCCTGGTGTCGCAGGTGTACGAATTGAAGATTGCGTTTACGTTACAGAAAATGGCGCAGAAGCCTTTACACACACACCTAAGGAACTGCAACTGTTGCCACTTGCATAAACTAATTGAATATAAAAAAAGCCGGACATTGTCTGGTTTTTTTATGCTTACTTAATTTAATTATAATTAGCTGAATCTGTGTTTTAATATTAATTATTTTTCCCGTGGATAAAAAGTCTCAGTTGGATGCTCTTTTTCAAACTCTGCAGCTTCTTTTGCTTCACCAAAAGCAGAACGCCCATCAATTACGATCTCGTCTTCTTGCTCATCGGCTCCTTCAAAAAAATCCGTAGTCGTCTCTGAAAGATCTTCTTTTTCTTGTTTAAATTGTTTTTTTAGCTCTGCCGTTGCCTCTTTAAGCGACGATAATGCTTGGTCGAAATTTTCGCCTTTCTTTAAATCATTCGCTTTATCAACAACTTTTTGTTTCAAATCCTCAAAGGTGCCTTGCAACCCCTCTTCATCTCCGAAATAGTCGCGTGCATATTGGTAGTACCTAAGAGCAGCTTCACGACTATCATTTGTTGCTTCATTAACTTTCTCGCGAATCTCGTCTTGATGCTTGTCAAAAACTTTCTTTGTGACAAAATAAGCAGCGGCACCGACAGCGACTGCTGCAAAAAGTGACGTTTTCTTAACCATCTTGCAAACCCCCCTGAATTAACTAGTTATTCTTTTTTCTTCTTACGCAAACTATATAGTTTTCTGAGTAATCCGAAAGCCATTGCTGTCTTGCCAGCATTTTGTGTTGAAGTGGTAACTTTCTCAGCTAGACCTCGACTTGCGCTGTTTAGATCCGAAACACTCTCGCTCAGATCGGCTACCGTCTGGAAAAGCGGATCAATTGTTTTGGATTTGTGATTCACATCATCCAATAAAGTGTTCGATTTAGCTAGAATTGCTTCAACTTCTTTCGCAATCCCATCAGCATCGGTCTTAAGTACTTTGACACTTTCGTTGACTTCATTCATTGTTTTCACAACTTTTGCTAAAACTGCACACAGGAAAACAACCAGCAACAAGAACGCCAAAGCAGCGATCAAACCAGCTAACTGTCCAAAAGTTAGTGTTGTCATAGTTACGCCTCCTCGTTTTCGCTTTATTTTAGAATATCATTGACGCTGATAAACTGCAATTAAAAGAAAACCATTATAGTATTTTTATAACTAAAAAATAAAATCAAATTTAATTTTAACTGGAGTCTGTGTGCTTTTTTGCTATTATAGAAGATAGTAAAGGAGATCAAGACCATGCAACCATCTTATTTAATTATCACCGCATCACAAGACATTGCAACTCAAGTTACGCGTCAAACGAATCTTGTGACAACTTACCTCGCCAAAATTAATTGGGAGGATATCTTTGGAAAAATTCTAACAACATTCCTATCGCTTGTATTATTATCTTTGTTTTTCTTTCTCATCAATTGGTTAGGCAAGATCATTATCCGTCGTGGTTTCAAAAAGACTCGCCGTAGTGATCACCTTAGTTCAAACAGACTGAACACAATTTTTACACTTTCATTGAATATTTTTCATTATTGTGTCCTTTTCTTTTACTTCTATGCAATCTTGTCAGCCATTGGCATCCCGGTTGGAACCCTTTTAGCAGGTGCCGGCATTGCAAGTGTTGCCTTAGGTTTAGGTGCCCAAGGATTTGTCACTGATGTGGTGACAGGCTTTTTTATCCTTTTGGAACAGCAATTTGATGTCGGAGATGAGGTTAAAATTGGCAAAATCAGTGGTACTATTCGTGCAATCGGTCTACGGACCACTCAGATCACTGATTATGATGGGACACTGCACTATGTACCTAATCGTAATATTACAATTGTCAGCAACCTCTCACGCAATGATATGCGTGCCTTAGTTGACATCTACTTTGATCCCAGCTCTGATATCCAAAAGATGTCAGCTATTATTAGAGAGGTTAATCATGACCTAGCTCCAAAATTCACTGAGATCACTCAAGGGCCTACTCTGCTGGGCACGATCGAAAGTCCAAATGGGTCCCTGTGTCTGAGAGTTGTTATTTACACAAAAAATGGTGCGCAGTTCAACATTCAGCGGACATTTCTTGCGGCTTATCTTAAAGAACTTAACCAAGCCGGTTTTAAACTCAAGAACTCTCCACTGAATCTCACTACAACACCATAAACTCATTCTAAGCTGCTTTTTTCGTTATTTTACAAACATTTTTTGCCGCTCACTCAGGTAACCAATCATTGCTGACACTCCTTTGATAATCGCACCTTCTTGAGGTGCAAAATGTTCGGAATGCAGTGAGTATGGACTGTCAACCCCTAGCCAAAACATTGTTCCCGGAATTTTAGATAACAAGAAGCCGAAATCTTCACCCGTCATAGCTGGCAATGTCTCGATAAAATCGACATTTGCCGCTTTTTTCATATAATCTATAAAAGCTGCAGTTGTCTGCTGATTGTTCTCTACCGGGTAATACCCTCCTTGATGCAGATCAAGCTTAAGCTCACAGTCAAAGGACTCTGCAACTCCGGCAGCAATTTTTCTTACTCTTTTTTGAATTAGTTCATTATTTCCCTGTGTCAGGGCTCTGATCGTCCCGTCAATCTGAGCTTTCCCAGAGATCACGTTACCAGTTGTTCCAGCTGCAAAATGTCCCAGAGTTACTACACCCGCTTGAATTGGATCAACATTACGGCTAACAATTGTCTGAATCTGATTTACGAACTGTGCTCCGGCGACCACCATATCATTGGCTTGATGAGGAAAGGCTGCATGCCCACTCTTCCCCAAAAATGTCGCATGAATTTCACAAGTTCCAGCAAAAAGTGTCCCTTGTCTGCATCCAATTGCTCCAGTCGGCAATCCTGGATTATCGTGAAATGCATAAATTTCATCTGGCATCCATTCGTCCAAGCTTCCACTTTCATATAGCTGCTTGCCCCCACTGGCATTCTCTTCTGCTGGTTGGAAAATAAAAGTTAAATTAACTTTCGGTTGTTCTTCAGCAAAATAACTCAAAATTCCAAGCGCAACGGTCATATGAATATCATGCCCACAAGCATGCATTCGGCCTGCATGTCTGGATGCATATGAAAGCCCTGTTTGTTCGGTCACCGGAAGACCATCAATGTCAGTGCGGTAGCCAATTGTATAAGTTGGGTTTGCACCGCGAACATGCACTAAAATTGCTGTTTTCCATTTTTTTATTTCAAGATATGTCTGCGGCAGCCGCTCAATAATCTCCAGTAGCTTAGCTTGTGTTTCAAATTCCAGCATGCCAATTTCAGGAATTTGATGCAATGTTCTTCTAATCGCAATCAATTCTTTTTCTGTCAAACTCATCTGTCTCATCCCACTTTACAGCTAATTTTTATTCTCTTTAATCATAACCCATTGCATGCTTAAATTCACTTACAGCTTAAAAAAAGGCGTAGGATCCAAGCGAATTCAGTGCCTGCACACTCCGGCAACAATCTTTGCTTGGATTCTACAACCCATATCAGAAATTAAAACTAAGTTTTCAAAAAACTTTATATTTTACGCAAATCAGCCACTAATTCAGTTTTATCGTCTGCTACATCTGCCACATCTTTAATCTTTTTGGCTGGAATCCCGACAACGACCGTCTTAGGCGCAACATCTTGAGTAACAACTGCGCCTGCACCAACAACGGCACCTGCACCAACACGTACCCCTTCAAGAACAACGGCATTAGCTCCAATTAAAACATTGTCTTCAATAACAACTGGTTTAGCAGAAGGCGGCTCAACTACACCTGCCAGCACAGTGCCTGCACCAATATGACAATTTTTGCCCACAAGTGCACGTCCACCTAAAATAGCGCCCATATCAATCATGGAATTTTCACCGACTTCGGCTCCAATATTAATTACGGCTCCCATCATTACCACCGCATTGTCTCCAATGACTACCTGATCACGAATAATTGCACCTGGTTCAATTCGTGCATTAAATTTCTTTGTATCAAGTAATGGCACTCCAGTATTACGACCATCGTTTTCGACACGATATCCTGTAATTTCCGCGCCTTTGTGCTGAGCAAGAAATGGTTTAAGTTCCTTCCAATCTCCAAACAAAACCCCTGCTTTTTTGCCCACGTAAGCTTCAATTTTCTTTGGAAATTCAAGCTTTTTGAAGTCCCCTTTCACATATACCTTTACCGGGGTCTTCTTCTTTGATTCAGCAATTGTTCGAATAATTTCTTTTGCATCTAACTTAGCCATCTATTTTCCTCCTTTATTTTGAATCTTTTCACTGCAAAATTTAATTTTGCAACTTAAGATCTTCCTTTGCAGTAATAGCGTAATATTTGTCAAAATCATGCGCAACAAAATTAACTGCTTTCATAATTTCTCTGCGCGTGACAATTCCTGTAAACAATCCTTCATCACTGACGACTACCAAGAAAGGCTGATCCACCAAAAGATGGAGAATTTCTTCGATATCATACGGCAGCTTGATCGTAGTAACATCCGTTTGCATCACTTCAGCAACCTTTTTTCTACCCAGTCTGGTTGGGTCAATGCCATTCATCCCTAACATTGTTTCAGTCAGCATTGGCAACGATAATAATCCCTTAAAATGCTGTTTTTTATCCAAAACAGGAATTGTTGCATATTTAACCTTAGTCAACACCAGAAAAGCATGATCCAAATTGTTATCTTCCTGCACATTTGCGACCATTTCGGCAGGAATCAGAAAATGATCCTGTCTGTGTACAAACATCTGCTCGATCGGCTTTATCATCACAATTATGAGCCCCCTTCGATCACTAGCTTTTATTTTAAGATACTTCACCCTAAAAGCCAACTAATATTCTAAAATTAAAACGTTTTCTAATATTTACATATTACCTTTTTATGATAAGCTTATAAGGTATTTGCATAAGAGGAGGTCAACATGGATTATTCATTAACAACGCGGCTCGCGGCTGAATTTTTCGGAACTGCCATCATGGTTATTCTAGGCAACGGTTCTGTAGCAACAGTCGATCTTGAGCGGACAAAAGGTAGTAATAGTGGGTGGATCGTGATTGCAGTCGGTTATGGGTTTGCAGTCATGATTCCAGCATTAATGTTCGGCAGTATTTCAGGTAATCAAATCAACCCTGCGGTAACAGTCGGGCTCGCATTTTCAGGTCTTTTTCCTTGGAAAGAAGTACTTCCATACATATTGGTTCAGCTGGTTGGTGCAATTATTGGACAACTTATTTTATTCGCATGTTTCAAACCGCATTATGATCTTACAACAGACACAAACCGAGTGCTTGGTACATTTGCAACTACAGATGCTACTAAAAGTAAGGTAAACGGCTTTATCAATGAATTTTTCGGCACTTTTGTTCTGATTTTTGGTGCGTTAGGGATCTCAAATGCACCCACATTTGCCAAAGGTAACCAAATGTCTGGCTTTATCGGAATTGGTTTATTAGTGATGGTCATCGTCGCTTCATTTGGCGGACCAACTGGACCTGCACTTAATCCAGCACGCGACTTGGGTCCTCGTTTAGTACATCAATTCTTACCACTTAAACATAAGGGATCTTCGCAATGGGAATATAGTTGGGTCCCAGTAGCAGCACCCTTACTGGGCGGAATTTGTGCTGCAGCTCTTTTTAAAGCTGTTTTCCTATAATAAAACATTAACTAGCTGGTTTGTGCTAGATTCAGTAAAGTGTTTATTCGCATAAACAATAATAAATGGGGCTGTGACAAAAGTTAATTTTTGTCACAGCCCCTCTTTTATTCCGGATAAACGTGTTCCATAAGTCAAAATTCTCCGTCTAGCTTCGAATTACTCATAGCCAAGTACTCACGATGTTCGTAATTTCGAGTTAGCACTCAAATTTTCCCGACTTATGTCACACTCTCAGTCTTCTCTTTAAACAAACTTAGCACATTTTGAACATCAGCTTTTTTCGTTAGCTAGCTGTTTGCTGCTAAGCTGCATCCCGAACTTAATTCAAAGGATCACGATACCATTTTTGATAAAGCGACTCAATAATTGTCAATGTCTGAATTGTCAACTCAGGGGTTACAATTGGACTTGTTAATTTATTTTCCTGTAAGCAATGATTGATGTGCGCGATTTCATAGACAAGATCATTCTCCTGTTCATCTATTACGAAACGTTTTGTTCCTTGCTGGTTTTCTAAAAGCGCAGTTTCAGAAAACCAGTAGTTAGGGATTTTGATTTTACCTTCTGTACCATAGAGAACCAACTTAGTTTCAATTTCAAAATCAGTTGTTAGTAGCACATTGACTAACACATCTCCATTTTTCAAAGCGAGATTGCACCTCGTATCTGCCTCACCGACTTGATTGTATTCAAATCCACTCCAATCACTAAACTGGCGTCCACATAAGTACTGAATAATTCCCAAGAAGTTAGTTCCACCATTAAAAAGTGCTCCTCCACCGGCGGAAAGCTTCTTGATCCAACTTGCTTGTGCTGTAACATCGTATTTATCTTTCACTTCAATAAATCGCAGGTCTCCAATTGCTCCTTTTAAAAGCAAATCGCTAACCTTTTGCATAATTGGTAAGAAAAGTGCACTTTGTGCTTCCATTATAAAGAGCCCCTTCTTAGAGGCTAACTGAAATAACTCGCTGGCACCTACTTTGTGCCGTGTGAATGGTTTTTCCAGTAAAACATTTTTCCCGTTGTTAAGAGCTTCCTTTGCGCTTTCATAATGATCTTCATTTTTTACAGCCAGATAGACCACATCAACTTCTTTATCTTCAAACAATTCCGTGGCGCTTGTATAGAGCTTAGGAACACCAAACTGAGTTACAAGTTTTTTACCTTCTGCTTGATCTTCCGACCCATCTACCACTCCGACAATCCTACTATCAGCACTCAGCTTAAGCGCAGCTAAAAATTTTTGTCCCTGCGGACTAGTGCCTACAATTCCATAACGAATTTTAGTCATCCCGTTCACCCCATCTATTTGGTTTAAGATCCTTCTACACCATTGTATCAGAGAAACGAGAAAATTCGCAGCCCGTTCGTTAACTTCAGCTTCTTTTTTGGGCCTTAATTAATTCCCTGATTTTTTCTCCATCAGCTGCAGTTCCAATTGTCAATCGAAGCCAATCCTTTGCTAAACCGCGCCGCAACTGATAACCATTTTTTAGCAACATATCGGCAAGTCCTGGTGCATCAGGATATTTGAAAAAGATAAAGTTTGCCTGGCTGTGAAAATGTTTAATATTCGCAGCAGTCAAAAATTTTTCCCATGCTTTTCTTTCCCTCTCTGTTTTTTGGACTGAATCGGCCACAAATTTCTGATCATTCAAAGCTGCAAGTGCAGCTGTTTGAGAAAGTGCATTTAAATTATACGGTAATCGAACAGCTTGCATATAGGCAGCTAATTTTGCCGCCATCACAGCGTATCCAACCCGATAGTTAGCTAGCCCGTAAGCTTTCGAAAAAGTCCGCATCAAAACTGCATTAGGATACTTGTCCAAGAACGGAAGAAAGCTGGGAGCTTTAGTATCAGTCACATAGTGAATATAGGCTTCATCAATTACTACCAACACATCAGCGGGAACTTGTGCAACAAAATCTGCAATTGCTGCTGGTTTTTCATAAACACCCGTTGGATTATTAGGATTACACAACCAGATTATTTTTGTTTTGGCAGTAATTTTGGCTAACATGCCAGCAAAACTATGTCCACCGGTTTCTGTGTTACAGGGCACTTCTACCACCTTGCAGCCTTCAATTTCAGCATGAAGTGCATACTCTGAAAAAGTTGGTTTCGTGAGCAGAACTTCGTCACCTTTTTCAAGGAAAATATGTGAAAGCAGCATGATGATTTCATCAAGACCGACCCCAAAAACAAGATTTTCAGGTTGGACATCGAGTTTTGTTGCAATTGCTTGTCTAAGTTGTGCAGCATTTCCATCCGGATAACGATTTCCTTCGCTGAAATTCCAATTCAAAAGTGCGTTTTTAACTTCATTGGAGGTCCCAAACGGATTTTCATTTGCTGAGAGTCGCACCAACTTCTTCAGTCCCAATCGTTTTTTAACCTGTGTCAGCGGTTCTTCAGGAACATAGCTTTCAATCCCTTTAACCTGTTCTTTCATGCTGTCATCTCCCTTGTTAAAGATCTTTAATTTCAGGACGGTCTTTGGTTTTGCTTAAAAGACCTTCTCTTTTTGCCAACTCAGCTTTGATTTCAGAATACGAAACACCTTGTTCAGCCAAAAGTACCATCAAGTGATAGAGCAAATCGGCTGTTTCGTAAATTAATTCTGAGCGTTCAGGGTTCTTGGAAGCCACAATTACCTCAGTCGATTCCTCTCCCACCTTTTTCAGAATCTTATCTAACCCTTTGGTAAACAGGTAATCTGTATAAGAACCCTTTTTAGGGTTGGCTTTCCTCTCTAAAACTGCTTGGTATAATTCGTCAAGATCCTGTTCTGTCGCTTTTGTCATTTTTATTTCCCCTTTCGCAATTCGAGCTCTTCAAAGAAGCAACTTCTTTTTCCTGTATGACACGCCGGTCCTGCTGGTTTAACACGTAACAACAATGTATCCTGATCGCAATCAAGCCACATTCTTTTGACTTCCTGCGTGTTTCCACTGGTCTCACCTTTATGCCAAAGTTCTTGGCGTGACCGCGACCAAAACCAAGTTTGTCCGGTTGCAAGCGTTTTTTGATAACTTTCGCGATTCATCCAGGCTACCATCAAAACATCGCCGGTTTGATCATCAACTACTACACTAGTCAAAAGGCCTTTGCTAAAGTCCGGTGTTTTCATCTAACGTTCACCCCCGCTGTGTGTAAGGTCTGCTTGACTGCAGGAATACTTAATTCCCCATAATGAAAAACCGAGGCGGCTAGGGCAGCATCAACTTTTCCAGCGGTAAAGACGGTGGTAAAATCCGCTAGACTGCCCGCTCCGCCCGAAGCAATGATCGGAACATCAATGCGTTCGTTAAGTTTACGGTATAGGTCAGTATCAAATCCAGATTTGGTGCCATCCTTATCCATACTCGTCACTAACAGTTCACCTGCACCTAAGGCTACAGCCTGCTCTGCCCACTTAAGTGCATCTAAGCCCGTGTTATGTTTCCCGCCGGCTGTGAAAACTTGATACTGCTTAGTCGTTGGATCCATTTTAACGTCAATTGCCACAACAATACACTGTCTCCCAAATTTTTCAGCACCTTGTGTAATCAACTTTGGATTAACAACCGCAGCCGTGTTCAACGAAATCTTGTCCGCACCTGCCTTTAAAAGCTCTTGCATCTGTGCAACCGATGTGATTCCGCCTCCTACTGTAAGCGGCATAAAAACCTGCCGTGAGACTCTTTCAACCACAGCTTTCATTGTCTCACGCTTCTGATTAGTTGCTGTGATATCTAAGAAAACCAGTTCATCTGCTCCCTGACGCTCATATTCAGCGGCAATCACTGCAGGATCACCAACGTCAACTAAATTAACAAAATTGACCCCTTTTTTAACCCGTCCGTCATCCACGTCTAGGCACGGAATAATTCTCTTAGCCAGCATCTTCGTTCACCTCCGCAACTTCTGCAAGCGTCAAGCTGCCTTCAAAAAGTGCCTTACCAACTATCATGTCCTGCAGCCCTGCCTGCTTTAATTCTCTGACATCCGCAACATTTCGAATTCCGCCGGATGCAATTATATTACACTTAGGGAAAGTAGTCTGGAGCGCCTGGAGCAACTTAATATTTGGTCCGCTGAGTGTCCCATCACGTGCCACATCCGTGACAATAAAGTGCTGTGCTCCAGCCACATGCATTTTCTGGATTAAAGTGCTCATCTTCGTCTTCGAATTTTCAAGCCAACCGTTCACTGCAACATAGCCTGCGGTTCCATCAACTCCAATCACAACTTTTTGCGGTCCAAACTGCTGTAACGCTTTCTTAACAAATTGGGGATCAAGTAACGCTGCAGAACCGATAATCACCCGATCTATCCCTAACTCCAAATAATGTGAAAGTCGGTCCAAGTCGCGCACACCACCGCCAATTTCAAGAATTCCATTAAAAGCCGCCCTAATTTTAGCAATGGTTGTCTGATTTTGCGGAACTCCTTTTTTAGCTCCGTCAAGATCCACCAGGTGCAAGCACTTAACCCCTGCGGCTTCCAACTCGCGGGCCTGTGCTGCTGGATCATCATTGATTAAGGTTTGCTTATTAAAATCCCCTTGGTAAAGGCGAACACTTTTGCCCGCTTGCAAATCAATTGCAGGAATGATCATGCCTCAACTACCTCCTCTACAAATGTCCGTAAAAGTTTAATTCCAACCTGTCCGCTTTTTTCAGGATGAAACTGAAAACCATAGACGTTTTTGTTACGTACGATGGCCGGGACCGGTGCGGAATATTCGACCTGAGAAACAAGATATTCATTAGGACACTGTGCGTAAAATGAATGTACAAAATACGTATATTCTTGTGCGACATAGGCAAACACTGAATCTGACTGCCGTAACTCGTGTTGATTCCACCCCATCTGTGGAATTTTAAACCCCTTCTTTGCGGGTAAAGCAATTACCTTACCTGGAATCAGTGCCAGCCCTGCATGCTGCCCGTATTCACTTGAGCTCTCGAACAGCAGTTGCATCCCCAAACAAATTCCCAAAAGTGGAGTTCCTTTTGCAACTGCTTGCTTAATTACGCTATCCAAGCCACGCGCTTGCAAGGTTTGCATTGCTGGTGCAAATGCGCCGACGCCTGGTAAAATTAAGCCGTGACTTGCCAATATTTTTTCTGGATCTGCGGTTAATTCAGTTTTTACGCCTAGAAAATCAAAAGCTTTTTGGACATTATAAGTATTGCCAGCATCATAATCAATTATCGTCAGCATCTAAATCACACCCTTAGTTGAATTGACTCCTTCAATTTCAGAATTAATTGTAACTGCCTGCCTCATCGCGCGCCCAGAAGCCTTGAATAAACTCTCAATCTTATGATGCGTATTTCTGCCATACAGAATTTCTGCATGCAAATTCATTTCAGCACTAAAAGCAAACGCTTGGAAAAAATCTTCCACAATCTCAGTTTCAAAGCTCCCCAAGCGTGGATTAGTCAGTTCGGCATTAAAAATAAGGTAAGAACGCCCGCTCAGGTCAACACAGACTCGGCCTAAAGTTTCATCCATCGGCACAAAAGCAGTCCCAAAGCGTTCGATCTGTTTCTTGTCACCCAGCGCTTTTTTAAAGCATTCACCTAGAACAATTCCCGTGTCTTCTACAGTATGATGTGGATCAACTTCCAAATCACCCTTTGCAACAACTTCCAACCCGAACCGACCGTGCTTAGCAAACAAGGTCAGCATGTGATCAAAAAAACCCACACCTGTCTTAATATTAATTCCAGTCTGCTGGTCTAAATTCAATTGGATCTTGATTTGTGTCTCGGCTGTTTTTCTTGTAATTTCTGCTGTTCTCATCTAATTGCCCCCTATAATCTTAGTTCTTGAAGCGTGATTCAACCGCACGTGCATGTGCCTCTAATCCTTCAGCACGTGCCAACGTGGTAATTGCAGCTAAGTCCTGTGCCAGGGCATCCTGTGAAAATTGAATAAATGAGGTTTTCTTCACAAAATCATAAACTCCTAAAGGTGAAGAAAACTTAGCTGTCCCACCAGTCGGCAATATGTGATTTGGCCCGGCAACGTAATCTCCCAATGGTTCAGAAGCATACTTACCCAAAAAGACTGAACCTGCATTCTGAATTAAACTGAGATACTGCATTGGATCCTTGAGCTGCACCTCCAAATGTTCTGGCGCTACACTGTTCATCAATGCAAACATCTCAGGAATCGAATCCATAACTGCAATAAAACTGCGTTCTGCAATTGAAGCGGCTGCGATCTCTCGTCGTGGAAGCAGCTTAACTTGCTTTTCTACTTCTTGGTCAACTTTTTGAGCAAAATCAAGCTCATCCGTAATCAAAATTGCACGTGCCCGCTTATCGTGTTCAGCTTGAGAAAGTAAATCAGCCGCGATTTGTGCCGGTTGTGCACTATTGTCAGCTAGAATTCCAATCTCAGACGGACCTGCGACCATGTCGATTGCGACTTGGCCAAAGACTTGCTTTTTAGCCGTCGCAACGTAAATATTTCCAGGACCCACAATCTTATTAACTGCTTGAATGCTTTGTGTTCCATATGCTAAGGCCGCAATTGCCTGTGCGCCTCCCACCTGATAAATCGTGTCAACACCTGCAAGCTGTGCCGCGGCTAAAACAGGTGCAGCAATTCCTTCTTTTTGAGGAGGGGTCACCATGACGATCTGAGAAACACCTGCAATCTTGGCTGGTAAAGCACTCATTAAAATTGTAGATGGATAGGCTGCCGTGCCACCCGGAACATAGAGTCCCACACGCTGCAAAGGTGTCACCTTCTGTCCACGCGTAATTCCAGGAACGTCTGTATCAATAAAACCATATTCTAATTCTCTTTTGTGGTAGCTAATGATATTTTTCTTTGCTAGAAGTAAAGCCTGTTTTAACTCAGGTGAGATTTCAGCTAGCGCTTTGACCATTTTTTCTTTTGGAACTGCAAACTCGGCTAGCTTAACGTGATCAAACTTTTCTTCATAAGTTTTAAGTGCTTCATCCCCATTTTCTCGTACCTTAGCTATGATCTCTGCCACGCGTTGCTCAATTTCAAAATCCGTTGTTTGAGCTGTATAATCATTGACAATTTCTTGCATCTTGGTAAAACTTTCCTGATAAATTCTCATTTACTCTCCTCCATTTGCTTTTGGACATTTTTCTTGGTCATAATTGCCTGTTGCAAGCTGTCGGTAAATTCAAAGATTGCGGCTGTATGTTGTTTCAATGACATCCGATTTGCCACTAAGCGAGTTGAAACCTGATCCAAGTAGTCATAAATCACCAGATTATTTTCCCGCAAAGTAGTTCCCGTCTCAGTGATATCAACAATGGCATCTGCTAACCCAATTAAGGGGGCAAGTTCAACCGAACCTTCAATTTTTACAATTTCAACATCCTGACCTAATGATTCAAAATAGCGCTGTGTAATCAAGGGGTATTTCGTGCCGATCACTTTGCGCCCTGGACGGTTAAAATCAAAATCGGCAGTCGAGGCCAGCACGAACTGACACTTACCACTTTGAAGATCCAACAGCTCACATTGCTCATTATTATGCTCAGTTAAGATATCACTTCCCACGATGCCAATATCAACTGTGCCAGTATTCAGATAAGTGGTCACATCCGGCCCCTTTGCAAGAATAAAACAATACTCTCCATCTGCTGAATTAATAATGAGTTTGCGTTGTTTGTTTTTCAGCATAGTACAGTCTATGCCCGCGCATTCCAATAAGCCGATGACTTGTTTTTCAATTCTACCTTTTGTCAAAGCAATTTTAAGTGGCATCGCTAATCTTCCCTTCCTTGTCTATTCGAAATAATTTAACATGTTTAGTGGCTGCTGTTTGCTGTGCACTTTGCAAGTCACGCTCTAAGCAAAGCGTCAAATTTGGATGCTGCTGACAAATCTGGACGACTTCGCTTAACTGTTCAGGTTCAAAAAACAGCAAATCAGCTTTAGGCTTAGGGATGTCGAAATCAGCAACTTTTGTTAATAATTCGAGGTCAATCCCCATTCCAACAGCCGGCTCCGCTTTTTTCTGAAAACTTTCCAGCAAATGGTCATACCTTCCACCACTAAAAAGATAATCTGAAATATCATCACTGAAGCCCTTGAAAGTAATCCCAGTATAGTATGTCTGTGGAGGAGCAGCACTCAAATCCAATGAAACGGGTTGTTCCGGTAATTGCTTCAGCCAGTGTGCGACGCGTTCAAGCTTGTTTATAATCTGTTGTGCCGCTGCTGGAAGTGCGAATTGAGAAACCTGCTGCAAAACTGTCGCTTCATCACCAAAAAGACGTGGCCATTTTTGTAAAAACTGCCCTTGTTTTCCCGTAACAAACGGAGCAATCATCTTTTGGTATTGCGGGATATTTTTTTGATAAAGCTGCTTTTTAATTGCTGCTTTTAAAGCTGCATCTTTTGTCAAACTATCCAATACAGCATCTGCAAAACAGGCATCCCCCAATTCAATCCGAACCCGCCCCTGCAAAAATTTCCGACTCAAACAATTTATTAGGAAAAAACATTCCAGTTCTGCTTTAAGCGAAGTATAACCGACAATTTCAATCCCTGCTTGAGTCATTTGATTATACTTACCGGAAAGCGACTTGGCAATCTTGAAACGCTCACCAACATAGTAGAATTTGCGGGGCAAATCAAAATTATTTGTCGCCAGAAAACGCGCAATGGGGAGTGTCAAATCGGGGCGCAAAACAACTGCCTCATTATTATCGACCAAGTGATACGCCCTTCTTTGCTTTAAATCAAAATCGGCAAAAACTTCCTGATATTCGAGTAGCGGCGTATCAATTCTCATAAAATCATGTTGTTGCAGTAACTGTTCCAGCATTTTTTCGAGCTGGTGTTTTTTATATGCCTGCATTCCAAATTCGTCACGCATTCCAAGTGGTAAACTAACCTTGTGCATCTTCTCAAGCTCCCTTCAAGCCAAATAAAAAAAGTCCTCTTAGCACAATTGCTAAGAGGACGAATTATCGCGGTTCCACCTCACTTCGCTTGTTCCTCACGAAACAAACCTCAAGTTGAAAAATTTCAACAGCGATAACGAACTGTTCGTTTTAGCCTACACAATTCTAGTAAGAATCTTCAGCCTTTTGATTCATAGATGTGGTTCACGGTTAACTTCGATCCCTTTCTCAGCTACAGGGACTCTCTAAACGAGCGGTCAACAGCTACTCTTCTAATCATAATCTTTATTTTTTATTATTTACTTGTTATTTATTAATTTTAAGTTAGAATACTCTTTAATTTACTGCTTGTCAAGTCCCACAAGTGCGTTCTTAAGATGATAGCCCCGTCCTACTTCGGAAACCGCATGTGCGTCGGAACCATAGATTAACGGAATTTCTTGTTCTCGGGCGAGTCGGCAAATCTGGGCACCGGGATAAAACTCATTGCAATCAGGCTTATACAAACCGGCCGTATTTAAATCCAACTGTCTTTCTTGCCTTTTTATACTTGTCAGAATTTGGCGCACAATTCGCAGCGTTTTCTCATCAAAATCTTCAGGAAAGCCAAAATAATCTTGGTATTTTTTGATGAGGCTCATGTGTCCTATTCTTTGCGGCCGATATTTTCCCAAATCAGCTTCAACAGATTCCCTAACTTCAGTAAAGTATCGCCGATAAAGTTCCTGAGGCTGAGACAACCAGGCATCAAAACCTTGTTCAAATTCACTTGCAGCCAGATCTAAGCACCAAAAATCATTATCCTTCCCTCGCATAAAATGGACCGACAGAATATTTTGCTGTGTGCGTGGTCCGTACTCATCCAAAAAAGCCCGAATCTGTTTCTCAAATCCAGGAATGTAGTCTACTTCAAAACCTACTGAAATCTCCAGCACATCTCCATATTTTTGCTGTAAATATTCACCTAATTTGAAATATTCATCTAATTGATTCCAAGCGAGTGAAGCTTCATCAATCCCAGCTGCACTTCCTTGATACACTTGTTTGAAGCCCACGGGTAGTGGAGCGTGTTCTGTAATACAATATTTCTCAAAACCAAGTGCAATTGCTCTTTGAATCATTTCTTCCGTTTTTTCCTGACTCCCATGCGGACAAAGTTCTGTATGTGTATGTCCTTCAATCTTCATTGCTTTCCACCCCATTTTTTGGATTCTCATAGTAATATCTCTCTAAAAATTTGTTAAGATGTCGCTGATAACTTTCTGGATCTTTCCAGAAACTTTCTGCATGGGTTGCATCTTTAACAATCCACAGTTCTTTTGGGGCTGACGTTGCATAATAGTTTTCATATGCCATTTTAACTGGAACGTAAGCATCTTTTTCACCATGAATAAAAAAAATCGGCTTTGTGTTCTTCTTTAATTGTGCCGTTGTAGACACAGAATGTAAATAATACCCTAAGCGGTGATGATTAATTGTACTAACTAGCGGATAGAATGGATAACGTGGTAGATGAAACTGTTGTTTAAGTAGGTAAGTTAATTCTTCATCAATGCTGGAATAACCGCAATCTGCAATTGTACATTTGACCTGTGGAGGCAAGCTTTCACCTGTTAGCATTGCAACAGTTGCGGCCCCCATGCTAACGCCAAACAGCAAAATTTGCGCGTTTACTCCAATCCTAGCGTTTATTTTCTGAATCCACTTTAAATAATCTAAACGATCAAGCCAACCAAAGCTGATGTACTTTCCTGCACTTTCTCCATGACCACGATCATCTGGCAACAATACATTAAAGCCCATCTGAGAAAACATTCTAGCATAGTTTGCCATCGTCTCACCATTTCCCTTGTATCCATGAGAAATGATGACTACCTGCTGCGACTCTGTTGTAGCGGGTAGATAATAAGCTGACATCTGTTCTGTTTCTCCTGGAATTCCAAAGGTCCAATGCTCCTTTGGCCTTTTTTTGAACCAATCAACGCACTCCCAGTACTTTGTTGCATATTTTTGCTTCGCGTCCGATGTCTCAGGCACATAATCGACGCGTGCAAATGCCTTTTTGAAAAGATACTCACTTGCCAATCCAGTCGCGGCAGCTGCAACTGCCAGGGATTCGACGATAATATTTTTATTTTTCATTCTCTGCCTCCGCCAAAATAAAGGATGCTTTCTTTCCCTTATCTAAACAAAGAATAGCACAGAATTCAACTGCCCCCCAAAAATCAAACGTTTTACTTTTCGTTTTAAATGCATTTTCTGTTTGAAACCTAATTGATCAAACTTGTAAAATTTTTAAATGTATTAAAAAAGATTCAGCAAGAAAATGAAAAAACATTTTCTTGCTGAATCAGAAATAAACCTTATCTCTTTAATAGTGCCTAATCTAAATACTAATCACCCAGACGGGCATTTAATTCTTTACTTAGCTCCTCAAAGCCAGGGCGATTTAAAAGTGCAAACATGTTATGCTTGTAAGCTTCAACTCCTGGTTGGTTGAATGGATTAATTCCATTTAAGTAACCTGAAATAGCAACTGCAATCTCAAAGAAGTAGATTGTATATCCTAAAGTATAAGCAGTGCGGTCTGGGATATTAACAATCATATTCGGCACATTTCCATCTGTATGCGCTAAAACTACACCTTGAAATGCCTTAGTATTAACAAAATCCATTGACTTGCCTTCAAGATAGGCTAAACCGTCAAGATTTTCCTCTTCTTTAGGAATTGTAACATCATGATTGGGTTTACCCACCTTAACAACAGTTTCCATCAAGTTACGACGGCCTTCTTGAATATACTGCCCCAATGAGTGCAGATCAGTCGAAAAGTTAGCAGAAGATGGATAAATTCCTTTTTGATCCTTACCTTCAGATTCGCCCATCAATTGCTTCCACCATTCAGAGAAGTACTGTAGTGATGGTTCATAATTCTCCAGAATTTCAGTAGTGTAGCCCTTGCGATACAAAATATTACGCAAAGCTGCATACTGATATGCTTCGTTTTTGGTCAAATCAGCATCTGTGTAATCTGTTCGTGCATCTGCTGCGCCTTTCATCAAAGCATCAACATCTGCACCAGAAGCTGCGATTGGCAATAAACCAACAGGAGATAACACTGAGAAGCGGCCGCCCACATCATCAGGGATGACAAAAGATTCATATCCTTCTGCATCGGCCTCGGTCTTCAATGCTCCACGCGCACGATCTGTAGTTGCATAGATTCTTTCCTTGGCACCCTCTTTGCCATACTTAGCAAGCAGTTTTTCCTTAAAAATCCGAAAAGCAATCGAAGGTTCAGTAGTTGTCCCTGATTTCGAAATTACATTTACAGAAAAGTCACGATCGCCAATCAATTCTAACAGATCAGCTACATAAGAGGAACTAATTGAATTTCCCGCAAAGAAAATCTGAGGTGCATTCCGTTTTTCGGTTGGAAGCAAATTGAAAAAGGTATGATGCAAAAATTCAATTGCTGCACGTGCCCCCAAGTATGATCCGCCAATTCCGATTACAACTAGGACATCAGAATCGGACTGAATCTTCTTTGCAGCTTTCTTAATTCGCGCAAATTCTTCCTTATCATAGTCAACCGGCAAATTCAAGAACCCACGGAAATCATTTCCCGCTCCTGTACCTTTGCGTAATTCTTCATCAACAGCCGTTACAAGCGCTTGCATTTCTCCTAATTCATTTTTCTGAACAAACTTGGTTAGGTTGGAACTGTCAAAAGAAATATGTGCCATCACTTTACTCTCCTTTTTATTCTTTTTATATAACCGCTCTCATTATACAATAAAACTCGCAGTTTGTGCGCTTTTTTCACGATATTTTATGATTTATCCTTAAAAACACTTAAAGATAGCTTATAAAGCCTTATTACTCTGTGCTGCACCTGCAACTTACTGCCAAACAAAAAACCTGTACGCAGCTTAAGGCACGGTTCCTCAGCACTTTCCCAAGTAAAAATCAGAAAATGAGACAAAAAGCGTTTCAGCATTAGCTGTTTGGAAACAAAGGACACAAAAAAGGGACTGCGACAAAAGTTAAATTTTGGCACAGCCCCGCTTTTATTCTGGATAAACGTGTTCCATAAGTCAAAATTCTCCGTCTAACTTCGAATTACTCATAGCAAAGTACTCGCTATGTTCGTAATTTCGAGTTAGTACTCAAATTTTCACGACTTATGTCACACTCTCTCTTTTATTCCGGATAAACGTGTTCCATAAGTCAAAATTCTCCGTCTAACTTCGAATTACTCATAGCAAAGTACTCGCTATGTTCGTAATTTCGAGTTAGCACTCAAATTTTCACGACTTATGTCACACTCTCAAAAAAAGAGTTCGCGACTTTTGTCCCAAACTCTTGATGACTTCTCAACCAAACATGCAAGCTTCTTTAAACATTGATCTCCTAAATATTTGAAAGTAAAATTCCGCCGCCGATAATCAGAAACGAACCAATTGTAATATAGATCATTTCTCGTTTTGTTTTCTGCTCCCCAAGAAATAAGATACTGCCAAAAGTAGAAATAATAATTCCCATCTGGGAAAAGGAATAGCTGATTGCTAGCCCAACTAGCGGAATTGCTAGGAACATAAAAATGTTTCCTGTACCCCATAAAAACCCGGTCGCAATGTTTTTAAAAGATTCCTTCTTAAAAGCATCTTTCCCAAAAGCAAAGAAACTGGCTCCAATCACCATTCCAAATGCTTGTGGTAAGACCATTGCTTTAGTATCGACATTTGCTAAATTTACAACAACCGCATACCCTACATACCCTAAAGTTGAAAGTGCCAATGCCCGAGTTCCTATTTTCCAATCTTCCTGCAAGCCAGCCGTAGCAGTCTGTGCACGTCTATCTCTCAGTGAAGTCAATGTGGCGCCCGCAATCAAGATCACTAAAGCCGTAGTGCCAATTGAAATCTGATGAATCGTTTTCCACTCGTGAAAAACAACGACTCCGGCCAATGCATTAAAAAACAGCTGCAAGCCTGTCGAAAGCGGAACTGTTTTAGATATTCCAATTGCTTTCATTGAATGAAATTGCTGATTTTGTCCCAAACTCCAGAAAAGACCAGAAATGATTCCTACAAAAATAACTTTTAAACTACTGTGTGCAACCACATTGTTCCAAAAAATAATTGTTGTCACCAAACTAAATAATAGTGCGCCCCAAGTCATTCCCAGCGTCTGCTGGTTAGCACTTCCACCCAGCTTTCCACTGACAAGCCCAACACTACCCCATGCGATTGCAGGGATCAAGGCAATTAACATAACTTCAAACCTCATTTCTCATTTTTCTCTCTGCAAGACCGTATTATAACAGTTTGTCTCTGCCTAAGACAAGCTGTGATTAACTAGAATAATTCGATCCTTAACCAACAGTCACAACAATGCTTTTAAAAGCAGAACCCACATGTTCTTTCTTATTTAGGACAAAGTCTTCCGGTGCAGTAAAGATATCGCCCAGTTCAAAAGAACACCCAGTTTTCCTGAATACATCCGTTAGCAGTACTTTAAATTGCTTCAGTGTTAAGGTAGGTGTATTTGCCGTCAGTACTAAACTCCCACCCTTTTTAACAGTTTTGAGTGCCGCAACAATTAATGCAGGGTAATCCTTCGTCAGCGAAAAAGTCCCACGTTTAGAGCGGACGAAAACAGGTGGATCAATAATAACCATGTCATATTTAATATGATGCTTTTGTGCATAATCCAAATAGCTAGTAACATCCAAAGCACGTAGCTCTTGTTTTTCTGGAGTAATTCCATTCAAAGTAAAATTCTCAGCAGCTTGCTTCATTGCTTTAGCAGTCAGATCAACATTAACAGTTTTAAACGCTCCGCCGCGCATCGCGGCTATACTAAGCGCTCCATCATCGCTAAAAAGATTTAAAACAATTTTGGCTGCAGCTCTCCCATCTAAAAGTGCATTCATCAAGACACGTTTGTCTAACGAAGCCTCCAGCATGCCTGCATTTAAAGCGACTTGCAGCCGAAGTCCTTCTTGCAGGATCTCAAGTTTTTCCGGCGCTGTCTGTCCACTGACATGCTGCGTTTTTAATGCATCTTTTTGGACATTGAATTGTAGTTTTTCATAAACTCCGTTAGCATCTGGAACAGCTTCGGCAAATGCGCGATAGAGTTCTGCACGCTGATAATAAATTCCCTTATTGTCAAAGGTAAAAACATAATAACCTGCGTAATAATCAATCGTAATTCCACCTAAGCCATCTCCAGCACCGTTAAAAAAGCGAAAAGCATTTGTTTCGGCTTGATAATAAAATGCCTTTCTCCTGATTTGCGCCATCGTAAACAACTTGCGGAAAAACTCCTGATTAGGTACAGCTTGTTCCTTGGTTGCTAAAATCCAACCATCATTATTACGCTGTTTTGCCAAATAAGCATAAGCAACAAATGACTTTTCGCAGACGAGACGGATAAATTCGCCATCCGCTCCAGCATAGCGCTCAACAAAATCACGGACGTTCAACCGTGGATAGCCGTCACTATATTTACGTGCTGCTTGTTTTGTTATTTCAATTGTCTTCAAATTTTGTATCTCCATTATTCTTATTTTGTAATCATGCTTGAATCAACGCTTCAAAAAGATCCTTTTTAATTGTAACATTACTTCGCTGATTTTTGGTTTTAACCTCATAAACTTCCTAAATCTTTCATAATATCGTCTCTGTAAATTGACGTTAATTTGACAAATGGTTTAGAATAAGTCGTTAGTTCAAATTTTCAGAAGGGACGATCAAATACCGTGTACCTATTAAAACTAAAAAATATTTTGAGTACACGCTGGGGCTTTTTTACTTTTCTGGTTTTACTTTTCTGGTTAAAGACGATTTTGGTTTATCTGATCGACTTTCATCTGGGTGTCACAGGCTTTTATCAATATATGGTGCTTTTGCTTAATCCAATTGCAACAACTTTACTTTTATTTGGTAGTGCTTTGTACATCAAACGCTCAGTCCCAGCCTACACGGTTTTGCTACTAGTCTACATAGCCAATTCCGTCTTGCTCTTATTTAATGTTATCTATTATCGTGAGTTTACTGATTTCATGACAATTAACGTGATCTTTGGCTACTCTTCTGTCTCCGACGGCTTGAGTACCAGTTCTTTTGCACTTCTTAAACCGCAAGATATTATTATCATTGCTGATTTGTTCTTACTGATAATTGGTTTTACCACCAAGCTTATTCGGATCGACAGACATGCCATTCCGACACGTCAAGCAGTTGCATTAACTTCTTTTTCCCTCTTTTTTTTGCTGTTTAATTTAACGCTTGGGGAAATTGATCGTCCACAACTGCTGAGTCGTACTTTTGATCGCAATTATTTGGTCAAATATTTGGGGATTGATGCCTTTACCTTTTATGATGGTATCAAAACTGCTAAAAACAATCAGGTTCGCAGTGAAGCTAACAGTGCTGACTTGAATAAAATTCTAGCTTTTACGCAGAAACACTATGCGGCACCAAATGTTAAAACGTACGGCCTAGCCAAGGGCCGCAATGTAATTGTAATCCATCTGGAAAGCTTCCAGCAATTTCTGATTAATTATCGACTAGATGGCAAAGAGGTTACTCCTTTCTTAAACAGCCTCTACAATAGTAACTCCACTTATAGTTTTGATAATTTCTTCAATCAGGTTGGTCAAGGTAAAACCTCAGATGCGGAAAATATGCTTGAAACCAGCATCTATGGTCTGCAACAAGGTTCACTTTTCTCTGCTCTTGGGACTGACAATACCTTTGAAGGTGCACCTGCAATCCTAAAACAACAGGCCGGTTATTCAAGCGCTGTTTTCCATGGGAATAAGGGTTCATTTTGGAATCGCGATAATGTCTATAAAAATCTTGGTTATCAGTATTTCTTTGATGCCAGTTACTTTAATACCAATGCTAATAATCTGACTGAGTATGGCTTAAAGGATAAATTGCTTTTTCATGATTCTGTTAAGTATTTAGAAAGACTCCAACAGCCTTTCTATGCTAAATTTATTACTGTTTCGAATCATTTTCCATATACTCTCGACAAGCAAAATACCAGCTTTAAAGCGGCAAACACTGGTGACGACTCTGTTGACAATTATTTTGTAACTGCACACTACCTAGATCAGTCAGTCAAAGAATTTTTTGACTATCTGAAAAAAAGCGGGTTATATAATAACTCAATGATTGTAATCTATGGTGATCATTATGGGATTTCAAACTCCCGGAATTTGAAACTTGCTCCATTATTAGGTAAATCTGCTTCAACTTGGAATGACTTCGACAATGTCCAAATGCAACGGGTGCCATTCATGATTCATATTCCTGGGGTCACAAATGCAGGTGTCCAGCATCAATATGGTGGCGAAATTGATGTTCTTCCCACAATTTTGCACTTGTTAGGGATTAACTCTAAGTCTTATATTCAATTTGGCACAGATCTTCTGTCTTCCAGTCACGATCAAGTCGTGGCCTTTCGCAATGAAAACTTCGTGACACCTGACTACACGGTTGTGAGTGGCAATATCTATGACAACAAAACCGGTCAGCAGATTACCCATCCTTCTGCTGCAGTTGCGGCAAAGATAGCGGCAGCAGGTGATCAGGTCAGTCAAGAACTTTCACTTTCTGATGCACTCAACAATAAGAACTTGTTGCGTTTCTATGTTCCAAAGGGATTTACTCCCGTCAATCCTAAAACATACAACTATAAAAATAGTTTTGGCGAAATCACTAAGATCCAGCAAATCTTGGGTAATAAATCAACCAGCCTTTGGACTCAAAATGGGAACAAATCGACCATTACAGATTATACATCTGATGCACCTGAATTAAATACAACTGATTCAAACCAACAAAATGAGGAAAGTGCTTCTTCTTCATTGAAAAGTGCCACAAGCTCTTCGAACAAGGCCTCCCAAAAAAGCAGTAGTAAATAATGAGAATTACTGACTAAAAGTGGTCTAACAAACGCAACACATTTAATTTTAGTTTGGAAAAGAGTGTGACATAAGTCGGGAAAATTTGAGTACTAACTCGAAATTATGAACATAGCGAGTACTTTGCTATGAGTAATTCGAAGTTAGACGGAGAATTTTGACTTATGGAACACGTTTACCCGGATAAAAGAGAGAGTGTGACATAAGTCGGGAAAATTTGAGTGCTAACTCGAAATTACGAACATAGCGAGTACTTTGCTATGAGTAATTCGAAGTTAGACGGAGAATTTTGACTTATGGAACACGTTTACCCGGGGTAAAAGAGAGAGTGTGACATAAGTCGGGAAAATTTGAGTACTAACTCGAAATTATGAACATAGCGAGTACTTTGCTATGAGTAATTCGAAGTTAGACGGAGAATTTTGACTTATGAAACACGTTTACCCGAAATAAAAGAGGGGCTGTGACAAAAGTTAACTTTTGTCACAGCCCCTTCCAAACATCTAGTGCTAAAACATGGATCAAAAAGCCCCCAAAGTCTGTCACATCTACTTTGGAGGCTTTCCTTTTAGCTTTTTATAAGTCATCTAAAAGTTCTAAATTTTACTTGGCGCTTTTGTTATTTTCCCTTTTCATCCGGAAAAATCAGTGTAAAGGTTGAACCTTTATTCGGTTTACTGATCACCTCAACCTTACCACCATGTTGCTCCATCAACTGTTGTACAATTGCAAGTCCTAACCCAGACTCGCCATACTTGGTATTTCTACGTGAAGCGTCTGCCTTGTAGTAACGTTCCCAAATATTTTTTAATTGTTCATCATCCATGCCAATTCCATTATCTGCAATTCTTAAGATGGAACTCTTATATCCACGTTCTGCAGAAATTCTAATGACACCATTTGTAGTAAATTGGACCGCATTTTGAGTGATATTAAACATAATCTGAACAAAGCGATCATAGTCTGCAAAGACTGGCAACTTTGTGGGTCCTGCAACTTCGATTGTATCGCCTGCACTTTGAGCCTTTTTCTTAAGCTGTGCAGCTACGTTATGGATAACATTCATCGCATCAAAAGTTGTACGTCTGAGTTCAATCTGGCCACTCCGAATTTTTTCATAGTCAAGATTCTCATTGACTAATCTGATTAACCGCCGCGTCTCATTACGCATTAGTTCAATGCTTTTTTCCTTGCTCTCCTCAGGAATTGCATCATATGCTAAGCCTTCCAACAAACCGTTGATGGTTGTCAGTGGTGTCCGCATCTCGTGAGCTGCATCGGCCATAAACTGGCGTCTCTTTTGCTCTTGCCTGCTGATCTCCTCATTCGACTGTTTTAATGAACTTGTCATCTGATTGAAGTCATTAGCCAAGTCATCAAGCTCATCTCTTTTATGATCTACAAGTGTAACATCAAAATCGCCATTAGCAACTGCGCGGGTAGCGTTACGTAATTTACTAATCCGTTTAGTAATATAGTGTGCCAATAAATAACTAATCGCAACCCCTAACAGTGCGGAAAATAACAGCACATAAAACAGATTTCGCTGAATCTTAGTAAAACTCTCCTGCAAACTTGAGACTTTGGCACCTACAGAGATCACGGCTACCAACTGACCTGATTGATCAAAACACGGCGCCAGAATATCAGTCATTCTTTGCTGATTTTGGACCTTTGCTTTATCCGGTCCGCGCCAGCCAAGATCACTTTTTCTTCTTATAATCTGCCCAGACTCCAATTTTTTCCAGTCACTGGTCGAAATCGTCGATTGATATCCTTGATCTGGATACATGACCTTATTACGTGTCGTATAAATCGTAAAGTGCACTTGTTGGTTACGCAACAACAGCTCACTTGTCTGCAATTTACCAATATCTAACGTAAAAGTCTGCTTGCCGTTAGCTCCTCGCTCAATTGTCATTGATTGCGTCTTTAAGCTGTATGCATAGCCTTCAAGCTGATTCCATGTGTTTTCATAGATTAATGTTTTGGTTACATGGAAAAAAGAAAAGCCCAGAATTGCCAAAAGAGCTGTGATGACAACAAAAAAGGCGATCATCTGCTGATATATCAGCTTCATCGTGCATTTGCCTCAGAATCATCAAATTTATAGCCAACACCCCATACTGTTTGAATTACCTGAGGGCCAACTTTTTCAATTTTTTGGCGTAACTTTTTAATATGCGCATCAACAGTCCGTTCATCACCATAGAATTCATAGTGCCAAACCAGCTGAAGTAATTGATCACGTGAAAAAACCTGTCGTGGTTTCTGCGACAAAGTCTTCAAGAGATCGAACTCCTTAGGGGTCAAATCCTCAATTGGTTTATTCAATAAATAAGCCTCCCTTGTCTTCGTGTTCAGCTTAAAATGTTCAGTTACAACATCAAAAGAAGATTCGGTTTCTTCCTCTTTTTCAGCGCTGCCTCCCAGACCAGCACGGCGATGCAAAGCTTTGATACGTGCAATCAGCGTAATTGGACTGAAGGGTTTAACAACATAATCATCGGCCCCCATCTCAAGTCCCAGCACTTGATCACTTTCTGAATCGCGGGCCGTCAAAATAATGATCGGCACGGTGGTAGAAATTGACCGAATTTCATTATTTACTTGAATTCCATCCATTCCTGGTAAATTAAGATCAAGTGTAATCATATCCCAAGATTGAGGACTTTCCTTAAACTTCTCAAGTGCCTCAAGACCATCATATGCATAATGGACTTCCCAATTTTCCTTCTTAAAAAACATTGACATCATTTCCGATACAGACTTGTTATCTTCAATCATCAATAACTTCATCAGGTCACACATCCCTTTTCGTAGAACTTTTTATCTTCTCACATAATACCATACATTTAAAATATTATTTTTATTTGAATTTTATGAAAAAAAGAAGTGATCTTTTTCAAAAAACTAGAAAATTTTTTACCACGTAAGTTGCTGAACATTGCTGCGTAACATAACTTACCCACATCTCGTCAAAATTAAACTTTTGCTCTAGCTCCGTGCTGGGCAAGTATCAGAAAGAGGGGCTGTGACAAAATTTAACTTTTGTCACAGCCCCTCTTTTATTCCGAATAAACGTGTTCCATAAGTCAAAATTCTCCGTCTAGCTTCGAATTACTCATAGCCAAGTACTCACGATGTTCGTAATTTCGAGTTAGCACTCAAATTTTACCAACTTATGTCACACTCTCTTTTTTATGGAGATGGCGGGGATCGAACCCGCGTCCAAGCATATCGCCACTTAAATCTCTACATCCATAGTCATACTACTTGGATTTTCATTGTCTGCTGCGCCATATGACAGGGCTAACGCTGACAACTAACCTGATTAATCTCTTCCCTTAGCTTCAGGTGGGAACTAGCAGGCGTAAGTCCACTAAATTTGAGACCCGTGACCAACACATGGACGATGTTAGGCGGATCTACACTCAGCTACTTAGGCAGCTAAAGCGTAAGAATTGTTATTATTTTTTGCAGTTATATTTTAACTGAGCGTCTTTACGTCGCGCAACTACGAGATGCAATTCAAGCTCGACCTATACCTGTCGAATCCAGAACATCCCCATAGCCATATTGTAACATAGAACTTCATTAGACCCAAGTTCTTTGCAAATACTAGTAAACGACTACTGGTTCACCTTGCGAAAGATTATTATAGACACTTTCCATGTGATCACTTGGTGTATTCACACAGCCTCCTGACCCATTTTTCAAATACGCCGTGCTAGACCAATCAGTTCTCCAACTCGCATCATGGAAACCGCACCCGCTATTAGTAAACTGCGCCCAGTAGTTCACCTTAACAGAATAGTTGGAATTCCCAGCCTCGCTTCCCTTGAGCGTTGAAGGTGACTGCTTATACATCACATACCAGAGTCCTGTTGGTGTATCTTCATTTGTACTGTGTTTACCTGTAACTATCTCAGTCGAATAAACTTCTTTGCCATCTTTATAGAACCAGGCATGTTGATCGGAAATAGAAACCTCAGCATAGGTTGTTCCAAGACCATTGTTTGCCGTATTAGAGTAACCCGTTCCATATGTCAAATACCCTACTCCATAAATATCTGAACTAGCATCAATTTGCTTTGTATCCTTGACAAAGGCCGTGGTAATACTCTTAACCGCGTCACTTGCTTTGAGTGCCCAACCGTAAGTGCCTCCTGCAACCGTAACCTGTTTACCAGCATGCGTTTTAAAACTGATGCTTTTCTTCAGTGTCGCTTGTTTCTGGTTAATTTGATCAACTTCTTTCAGGATTCCCGCCTGTTCAATTTGATATTTGCCATTTGAATAGGTTACCTTACTCAAGACATCCTTTGCTGCCAGATTGTAGGTTGTCTGCTGCACCTTGTATGCTACTGACCGCTGAGCAAGACTGTTTAGCTTGGTCTTTTCTTCAGTCACTTTTTTACTCTGTGCAGTTAAGGGCTGTTTGATGGTTCCCGTCAGCTTAATTGAAGCTAATTCCTGCTTTTTGTCAAACTCACGCATAATCGCGTTCACATCGTATTGTTTTCCACTTTTGGGAGCTGAAACACTGATCTTGCCATATTCAAGCGTTGCTGCTGCATCAACTGCCTGCTGGCGCGTTAAATTTTTTTGCGTCAGCAACTCTTTTACCTTTTGCCGCACGACCTTTTGTCTGTAATTACTCATCTTAGAAGGCACAATCTGGTAGCTGACTGTTTTCTTAGAAGGAAACCACGTCCATTGTTTTTGAACAAGTTTTTTAATTTTCGCCGTATCTGCAGCCGTGAAACCAGAGGCTGTCTTTTTACCGTGGAAAAATAATTTGTTGTTCAAATAAACATTATTGCTAACACTGCGTTTTTTTAAATGATTGACTGCGTTGTCTGCACTCATTGCACCAACATTAATCCCGTTGATTTCCACATGCTTGTTGAAATGGGTCATGCGGTAATAGGTATATCCACCGGCGCAAGCTGCCAGAATAAAGACAGCACAGACCATAATAATTATTTTGTGTTTGATTTTAACCACCCCGTCATCTGCATCGAATCTCATCCAGATAAAAAACGTATAACGTATACGATAGCACACTTTCTTTTAAAGGTTAACTAAATTATCCTCTTTCTTCAAGTCAGCATGCTTTTACACTACTAAAAAACCAGCTTAAGGTTATTGAACAAGAGTTCTAATGGTACCCTAGCGCAATTCTTAATTTTTAATAAAATTGCTTCTTTTAACCGTCAATTCCATTTTTCACGGCTAAAGTTTACATCATAAATCACTATAATAACAAAATTACGCACTAGGCTCAAAGATCACTTTTTTTGCCTGAGTGCGTAACTTTACTTTTAAAATCAGTCCCGGAAGATTAGACAGCAATCATTCCAATTCAGCTAAAATTTATTTAATCTCGGTCATTTGACCTATTCAATTAATGCCAAAACCACAAAATTAATTACAAATAACAATGTGCAGACAATCATCATCGGATGAACTTCCTTAAACTTGTTTTTGGCAAGCTTGACTGCCATGTAAAAAATAAAACCGGCCGCAATTCCGTACGAAATGCTGTAACACATTGCCATAAATACCGAAGCAAAAAACGCTGGGACTGCATCTTCAAGATTGCTCCAATCAATGTTCCTAAATGCACCCATCATCATAATTCCAACAACAATCAAGGCTGGTGCAGTTGCAGCATCGGGAATAATTGCAATTACAGGTGCTAACAAACTGCTGACTGCAAACATTGCCGCAGCCGTCAAACTGGTTAACCCCGTCCGCCCGCCAACACTGATTCCAGATGCACTCTCAACAAAGGTCGTTACATTTGAAGTTCCGAAAATTGCAGAAATAACTGAACCAATTGCATCTGAAAAAAGCGAACGATCCATTTTAGATTTGAACCCATGACCATTAAAGAATTCTTTTTCATCTTCTTTTGAAAAAATGCCTGTTCTTTTACCTGTGCCGATGAAAGTTCCAATTGTGTCAAAAATATCAGTTAAACTAAAAGCAAAGATTGTCATAACCCCTAACAAGATTCTGCCAGGTTCATTAAATAAAGAGCCCATTCCTTTAGGTCCAAAAGCCGCACCAACAGTTGTTTTTAATTCTACAAAGGAGGCTCCCAGCGAATTACCACTCGCCATTTCGAGATGAGTTACTCCAAATGGAATTCCAATCAGCGTCGTCAACACAATTCCAATCAAAATTGCGGCCCTGTAATTTCTTACCACCATAAAAATCATCAAGATCAATCCCACAAGTGCAACTAAGGGAGCTGCCTGATTAAAATTAATCAATGCAGGAGTCACACTGCTGTTAGAAACAATCGCAGAAATTCCGCCTTTAAAATGAGTGGTCGCTGCATTATACGCAGTTCCATTAATTGATAAAATCCCACTTTTATCCGTAATGAATTTTAAAAATCCCGCATTTTTAATTCCGATATAAGCCACGAAGATTCCAATTCCGCCTCCGATAGCATGCTGTAATACTTCCGGAATCGATTTAATAATCAATCTTCTAATTTTAGTTACAGTGACAACTACATTAATAATTCCACAAAGAAAAACCAATGCTAATGCCTGCTGCCACGAAAAACCAAGTTGCAAAACCACCGTATAGGCAAAAAAAGTTGCTAAACCTAATCCAGGAGCCTGAACATAAGGAACATTTGCGAATAATGCCATAATCAAAGTGCTCACTACAGATGAAATAATTGTAGCCAAAAAAATTGCCTGTGTTGGCATGCCCGTAGAGCCTAAAATATTTGGTGCTACGAATAAAATATAGGACATGGCAAAAAAAGTCGTTAAACCAGCCAGAACTTCCGTTGTCACGTTAGTCCCATTTTCTTCAAGCTTGAAGAAACGTTTCATGATTAAAAAACTTCCTCTCAAATTCAGAATATCTTCATTATAGCAAAAAAATTCGCTTTTAGGCAGATAAATAATAATACTTTAATTTCAAAGTCATTATTTACGCCAAAAAGCGAATTATACCGCTTGTTAATCCTAAAATAGTTTCCACCGTAAAATTTCATTTACGAATAACAAGAACTGAACATGGTGCATTTTGTGCCATGTAACTTGCTTGCGAACCAATAAAAATTCTTTGACGACTATTTACTGGTTTACTCTTAGATCCACAAATCAGAATATCAGGCTTAAACTCTGGTATAACTTCCCCAATAATCGCTGCTCCGGGTCTCCCTTCTGCAGTTAATTGTACAATTTCAGCGACACCATGTTTCTGCGCTTGTCTAGCATAGACATTTACATCGTTCGCTAAGTTTTGTCTTAATTTATTAATTTTCTCAGGACTGAGTGTCTCGAAAACATTGAGATCTTGTAATTCAAGAACAGACACGATTCCCAAGACGGCTTGATTGCGTTTAGCCATCGTCACCGCAAACTGAAACGCACGGATTGAAGAATCTGAGTCATCTTCATCCACAGCAACTAATATTCTTTTGAACGGTTTTTCGCTGATTTCAAAATCAAGTGCTTTTTCATCAATTGCCATCTTCATTCCTCCTACCAATTTTTAGGACTCCATAAGCGCCCATCTAATTCACCTTTAGCTTGTTCCAACCGCTTTTTTTGCTCTGCAGCACACTCACTCATACACATAAAAAAGGCACGTGTTTCATATCTTTTACTCTGGGTGGCTAACAAATCCAGTTGGTTGATCAGCCAATCATCTTTTTCCCTAATCTTCATCCTCCTCCTTCATCAGCGCCAGCTCTGCCTTAAGCTCGGCAAGTTCTTCAGCACGTTCTTGAAAAAGTTTTACAAGTTCCTTTTGCGGCAAAGTCACTTCCGTGTCGCCTTGTTCTTGGAGCATTTTTCGAAAGCGTTTCACAAACCATTCTTCTTGCTGTGCAAAAGTTGCTGGCTGTTCCAATTCAAGATATTGTAAGTACTTAATCAGCAAACACTGTTTTTGCACAGCACTTAAATAGTAAAATTGGGTGATCTCAAAAAATGGTAACAACTTGAGCTGCAATTGATGCGCAATCGCACTAAAGGGGCTCAACAGCTCTGAAAGTGAAACTCCGACTGACCCTCCCTGACGATAAACGCTTAACGGACGCCCTAAGCTGACCACAAGTCCAAGTTCCTTGCCTGCTAGCCATTCTCCATCGGTTGTCTGTAACACCTTTTCTAGCCAAAAATGCAACAGTGCAGGTGCTTGATGCCAATACAAAGGAAATTGAAAGATAATCCGCGTATAAGAATGGAGCATGCGTCTTTCCTGCACAATTGTGCTAGCATCTTGCATGAGTGCCCAAGAAAGTGGATGCCATTTTACCTCTTGCGCAGACTGCAAAGCTTCTTTGAGAAATTGCTGCGTTCCAGAGGAATTCACTGTGGGATGCGCTACGATGACAATTGTTTTCAACCCAAATCCCCCTTTTTATAGTTGATCCATCTCTTTATTGAGTAATTCGTCAACAAAAACATTGCCCTGATTATCCCGATGTCCTTTGGTCCACTCAAAATATAGCTGTGAAAAGTCCGGCAATACCTGCGCCAATTCCTCCCAAAGTGCTTGATTGGCAACTTGAGTTCCACTTGCAGTTTTCCAGCCCCGCCTTTGCCAAGCAGCCAACCACCCTTTTTGAATAGCGTCAAGTACATACCGTGAATCAAGCGTTGCACAGATTTTAGCATTATTTTTACCTAACTGCTTAACTTTTTTCAAAGCCTGCAACAGCGCCATAACTTCCATCCGATTATTCGTAGCACCATATTCACCACCAGCTGCCGAAAAACGCTGTGTTCCACTAATTATTAGGTAAGCCCAGGCTGCCTTGTCATCGGGCTTTACATGTTGTCCTTTTTGATTACCGTGATTACGCGAACCGCCATCTGTCCACAAATACACCGCAAAATTAGTACCATTATCTTTAACACGCTTTTGTTTTGCACTAGATTTTTGCTGCGTTTTAGCCAAAGTTGGATGCGCCAGCCACTCCTGTGCCCTCTTAAGTTCGTTAAATCCCTTAAAAAGGGGGTTCCTGAAACCATTCACCTCACGCTGACATTCAGCCCATGAATGATAAATTCCTGGTTTTTTGCCTTTAGCGACAACATAATATCGATAAGCGATCACCAATCCCTCCAATTACTTGATGTGTTAATTATAATACATAAAGTAACACGAAACTATTATTCAGATAGTATCTTTCTACAAATAAAGGTAGATTGAAAAAAACATAAACGCAGCACCAAAAATCACTAAAACATGCCAATAAACATGTGTGTATTTTAGACCTTTGATACTATACACCAAAGCTCCCAACGTAAACATTAATCCGCCTAAAACCAACAGCAAAAAGCCCTTGATTCCAAGTGATGTCAGTAACTCCTTAGCCCCTAAGAGGCATAACCACCCCATAAAGACATATGCAGTGGTTTCGATCCATTGCAATTTTTTATGGACCAACAGATGAAAAAGAATTCCTGAGATTGTTAAGAACCAAATTAACAGCAGAATCACCAGCCCGGTCTTTCCTCTAATTCCCAGTAAGCAATATGGAGTGTAGGTCCCTGCAATTAAGATAAAGATACTGCAATGATCAAGCGCTTGAAAAACTTTTTTGGCTCTGGTGAAGTACAGGCAGTGAAAGAGAGTTGACGAAGTAAACAGCATTAACAGTGAGGCCCCATAAATTAAAGAACCGCTAATAACGAGTATGCTGCCACTGTTAAAAGCTTTGATAAGCAAAAAAACAAATGCCACAATACTGAGAAGTAACCCAATTCCATGCGTAATACCGCTCCAAATTTCATTAAGCAAAATTTCTTTTTTATTCATGCTGATCCTCCTATGACATAACCTTACTGTTAATATAACATAGAATGCCATCCTAGGTAACAAGTTTTAATAATTTACAATAACTAAATAGAATTTTAAAAATTAGTTTGTATGTTATACTTGATTTATGTTTCATGTTTACATTATATTTTTTTCCGAGTGAGGTTTAAGTATGAATATGGATAATGAAGAATTTAAAGCATGGCTTAATGATTTCAGTGCCGTCCGGTTGCCTCTTTGGAATGAATTTCCCGATTTTGAGCTCTATATGGATCAACTTGTAAATTTGGGAAATCGTTACCTTGAAAAACTACTTGAAAGCGAAATCACACCTTCAATGATCAATAGCTACGTTAAAAAGGGACTGATGCAGCGGCCTGCCAAAAAGAAGTATGCCCCTGCAAACGTTGCGGAACTAGTTGTAATTAGCCTCTTGAAGTCAATCTATCCTTTAGAAACAATTAAAAGCGGTTTGCAACAAGCACTTAAAACCGACTCAGTTGCGGAATCATATAATTATTTTGCAGAACTTTTTAACCATACTATCAGTTTAGTTGATGAAGACAAAGCCATGCTCAATTTCTCTTATGAGGATAATTTGATGAAGCTTACAGAACAATTTGCAATCCATTCACTGATTTACAAATTGATTGGTCAAAAATTGGTTGAAATTCAGCTTACTTCAAAAAAATAAGCTGAAACTTGCCCCAATCTGCGTCTTAATCGCTTTTTTAGTTTTTTACAATTGGTGCATTAAGTGCCGTTAAACTGCAAATATGCTTGCGGCTTAATTGACATAATCACCAACTTTGAATGCTGAACTAAAAGAGAGTGTGACATAAGTCGGGAAAATTTGAGTACTAACTCGAAATTACTCATAGCAAATACTTTGCTATGAGTAATTCGCAGTTAGACGGAAAATTTTGACTTATGGAACACGTTTATCCGGAATAAAAGAGGGGCTGTGACAAAATTTAACTTTTGTCACAGCCCCTTTAGTTATAGCCAACTATTAATAATTATTAACTGTCTTATTTAACAGAAGGTGTGCCGAACCAATCGATACGTTCCTTAACAACATCTGTAATTGCTTGTGCACCGGGTGCGAGCAATTTACGTGGGTCGTATCCTTTACCTTCTTGATCTTTACCAGCTTCAATGTACTTACGTGTTGCAGCAGCAAATGCCAACTGACATTCAGTATTAACATTAACCTTTGAAACACCCATTGAGATAGCCTTTTGGATCTGTTCCTTAGGAATACCTGAACCACCATGTAATACAAGTGGAGTAGCAATCACGTCTGCAAGTTCTTGCAAACGGTCAAAGTGAAGTCCCTTCCAGTTTGCTGGATATTTGCCATGAATGTTACCAATTCCACATGCCAAGTAATCAACACCTGTAGCAGCGATCTTCTTTGCTTCTTCAACGTCAGCTAATTCACCTTCGCCGATGATCCCGTCTTCTTCGCCACCGATAGAACCAACTTCAGCTTCGACAGAAATGTTCTTAGCATGTGCCAATGAAACAATTTCCTTTGTCTTTTCCAAGTTTTCTTCGAAAGGAAGATCATGACCATCAAACATAACAGATGTGTAACCAACCTTGATACATTCCTTAGCAGCTTCGTAGTTCCCATGATCAAGATGCATCACAACTGGAACTGTGATTCCCATTGCCTTGATTTCTTGTTGAACCAAGTTAAGGCAAAGTTCATAACCGCCCATGTACTTAGCAGCGCCCATTGAAGTTTGCACCAAAATTGGTGTGTTTGTTTCTTGTGCAGCAGCTAAAATAGCACGAGTCCATTCCAAGTTATTGATATTAAATGCCCCAACTGCATAATGACCTTTGCGTGCAGCAGCAAAGATTTCGTTACCGTTTACGATTGACATAAAACAGCCTCCTAAATTATATTACTCTTTTGAGTACGTCTATATTCTAACACAAAACAGAGGCAATTCTTATCTTTATTTGAAAGTTTTTTCACTAGTTCCTTGAAAAGACTTTTATCTTTCCGTCATTAATTCAATTATTTTTTGCGTAATTTAGTGGGATCTACTAAAGGACAGCCAACATCATCACAATTATGGCAGCCTTGTGCCCCGCCATGCTTGAAAAACCGTGTATAAACAACATAACCGACACCTGAAAAAATAATAACTGCAAGTACAATCGTTGCAATCACAATAAATCACTCCCTTCTGTAACTTCTTTAATTTCATAAAGCTCGTTGCTTTTATCCCGCTTGAAGAATAAACCATACGCAAACAATGCTAAGATCAAAACAATCCATGCCACACCTACACCTGTGACTTTATGTTGCACTAATTCCGAAGTTTGGTAAATTAATGTAGCAATTAAATAGGCTAACCCGGTTTGATAAACTAATGCACGCAGTGTCCAACCCAAATCACCGTACTCTTTATGCATTGTGCCAATTGCTGCAAAACAAGGTGCACACAACAAGTTAAATGCTAGAAAAGCATAACCAGCCATCGGTGTGTAAGCCTGCTGCAAGATGTGCGCAAAAGAAGTCGCGCTGCCACCGCCAAAGGTAATCCGTAAAGTTCCGACACAATTCTCCTTAGCTATTAATCCTGCAATGACTGCCACAGTTGCGTGCCAATCACCAAAGCCTAATGGACTAAAGACCGGTGCCAGCGCCGAACCCAGATAACGCAGCATACTTTGATTTTCAGCGACCATCTGCATTCTGAAATTGAAACTGGAGAGGAACCAGATAATTACGCACGAAGCAAAGATAATGGTTCCAGCTTTACGTACAAAGCTTCGGGCGCGGTTTGAAACTTGTTTCATCACGTTGCTGAATTTAGGAAAATGATAAGCTGGCAGCTCCATAACAAAAGGTACTGGTGGACCGGCAAAAAGTGCTGTTTTTTTCAGGAAAATACCTGACCCAATCACCGCCAGCATTCCCAAAAAGTATGCTGAAGGTGCAACCCAACTTTGCTGCGGAAAGAAAGTCCCTGAAATCAGTGCAATTACCGTTAATTTTGCTGAACATGGCATAAAAGTTGTCAACATAATCGTCATTTTACGATCACGATCATTCTCAATCGTTCTTGTCGACATGATTCCTGGAACTCCACAACCAGTAGAAATTAACATTGGGATAAAAGATTTTCCAGAAAGGTTGAACCGATGGAAGATGCGGTCCATCACAAAGGCAATTCTAGCCATGTACCCGCAATCCTCCAGAATTCCTAAGCACAAGAACAGCATCATAATTTGCGGTACAAAACCCAAGACTGAGCCTAAGCCCCCAATAATCCCATCGATGATCAATCCTTTCATCCAAGCAGCAACATGCCATGAATTCAAAAGCGTTGTTGCTGCATCTGGGATCCATTTTCCAAATAAGACATCATTCACCCAATCAGAACCCATTGTTCCAATCGTTTGAATCGAGAGGTAATAGACCAGCCACATCACAAAGATAAAAATTGGAAATGCCAACCAACGATTAGTAACCACCCGGTCGACTTTATCGCTTAGGCTCATGGTAAAATCATCTTTTTCAATTACACACATCCCGGCCACTCTAGCAATATATTCATACCGTGCATTCACAATAATACTATCGCTACTGTCCGCAAAAAGCTTTTCCGCCGTGCTGATAATATTTTCAATATCTTCTCTTCTGGTTGCATCAAGTACAGTGTTTTCCCAGACCTCTTCGTCTCTTTCAAAAAATTTAATTGCGTACCAGCGCAGATCTTCTGGTGAAACAACCCCCGTTAAGTCCTTGGCAATCATCGCCAAGGCACTCTCTAAGCGTTCGTCGTACTCTGGCACTGCATATGGAGTTGTTTGAGGATCAACATTTTCTGCAATTTTGCCCTTTAATTTGGCAATATTTGTATTTTTCAATGCACTAATTCCAATTACCGGAATACCAAGTAAGTAAGCTAACTTGTTAATGTTAATTCTTCTGCCTGAATTTTTAACTACATCAATCATATTGAGTGCCACAATCAGCGGTAATCCTGTTTCCATCAATTGCAAAGTTAAATAAAGATTTCGTTCAAGATTTGTCGCATCGACAACATCAACCACTAGATCAGGCTCTGCTTCAATTAAAAACTTACGTGTAATCAACTCCTCGCTAGTATACGGCGAAAGAGAATATGTACCTGGGAGATCTTGAATAATAACACTATTTTCTCCCCTTAAATAACCACTTTTGCTCTCAACAGTAACCCCAGGCCAATTGCCCACTGTTTGATGTGCGCCTGTCAAGCGATTAAAAAGAGTTGTTTTCCCCCCATTGGGATTTCCAGCTAAGGCAACAACTGTCATTGCTCCACCTCCGTTACCAGTACATAATCTGCTTCCTGCTTACGTAAACTCAACTTATACCCGCGTAATAGCAATTCCAGCGGATCACCTAGCGGAGCTGTTTGATTAATTTTCACCACAGTATTTTTTGTAAGTCCCATATCCAATAGGCGTTTTCTAATTCTTTTATCACCAACTACTTTGGCAACAATTGCTTCAGCACCCACTGCTACTGCAGAAAGTGCCTTATAATCTTGAGTGCCTGCCTCATCCAACTGTCGGACTACAATTAAAGCCGCCACTGAATGATTCAAGGCTAGTCTTTGACCGCGCAAGTAGATTACCATCCCGCTCTCACCTTGAGAAGTTGAAATCACAGTCAGATTAACACCTACTACCATTCCAATTTCATTAAGACGCCTTACAAAACGGGGATTGCCTAAAATATCTGTTACAATATATTTTCCTTTTTGGTTTACTCGTGCTAAGCTTTCCATGTTATTCACTTCCAAATAAATGAGAATATTTTCATTTACTTAAAATTAGCACACTTTTGATGCTTGTTCAATCTTTAATTTGTTAAACAGTTACGAGTTTGTAGTTCCAAGCATTTTTGTGGAAAAATTTTAAAGCTGCAGCAGACCTTAACGCCGCTAGATTTTTTTATACTATTATTCCGAATAAACCACAAAAGGGGCTGTGACAAAAGTTAAATTTTGTCACAGCCCCTCTTTCATTCCGGATAAACGTGTTCCATAAGTCAAAATTCTCCGTCTAACTTCGAATTACTCATAGCAAAGTACTCGCTATGTTCGTAATTTCGAGTTAGTACTCAAATTTTACCGATTTCTGCGCATTTCCTAAATTTATTGTACTGCAAAGATTATCCTACCTTTAGCCTTAAATTATTCCTTTTTGTAAGAAGAAATCGGACCTAATTCAACAATTCGACCTGTGTTTGTGTATACAATCCATTCTGCGACATTAGTGACGTAGTCACCAATCCGCTCAAGATGTGTCCCTACCACTAAGTATTCAGATCCAACAGTTACAAATTCTGGATCGCTTTGCATTTCCTCGACTGCTAATCTTCTAACATCACGTAAATATTCATCACTTTCGGAGTCCAATTTAGCAACCTGGCGTGCATCTTCTTCATTATTATCAACATAAGCTTTGATAATCGCCACCAGCATCTGATGAACATGTTTGCTAAGCCCCACAAGTGTATCCTCAATCTCCTTGTTTCTTCTTTGATCACCAATTCGCATCGCCGCGTGAGCAACACTAACTGCATGATCCCCGATTCTTTCAAGGTCTGAGCTTGCCTTTAAAATTGTAATTAGTACACGTAAATCACTCGCAACTGGTTGTTGTAGTGCAATGACCTGAGCTGTTTTTCTTTCAAGATAAATTTCACTTTCATTGATGCGATTATCATTCTCACCAACTTTGTTTGCAAGTTCTTTATCATGACTCTGAAAAACTTTAGTTGCATTTTCAATTGCTTGTGCAACTTCTCTGCCCATCTGTGCAAAATCTTCATGTAGATCACTAAGTTGTTCCTCTAAAATTTTTCGCATTTCTTTTCTCCTCCCGCTTAACCAAACCGTCCACTGATATAGTCGTCCGTTTCCTGACGCTCTGGATTCAAGAATAAGTTTTTCGTCTTACCTGCTTCAATCAGCTCACCGTTAAGAAAGAATGCGGTTTTATCAGAGATACGAGATGCCTGCTGCAGGTTATGCGTCACAATTACAATTGTATATTTATCACGGATCGTTAACAGCATATCTTCAATCAGTCCACTTGAAACAGGATCTAGGGCACTGGTCGGTTCGTCAAGTAAAACAACATCCGGTTGAACAGCTAAAACACGCGCGATACAAACACGTTGCTGTTGTCCACCTGAAAGTGAAAGCGCACTTTTGCGCAAATCATCTTTGACTTCATCCCAGACAGCTGCTTGTTTCAAACTTTGTTCAACTCGTTCATCAAGAATCTGCTTGTCTTTGACGCCCGCAATCCGCAGCCCATAAGTGACATTTTCATAAATTGAAAACGGAAATGGATTTGGTTGTTGAAAAACCATCCCAACTTTTTTCCGTAAATCAACTGTATCTGTCTTAGGACTATAAATATCCTGCCCATTGATCATAATGCTTCCAGTGATCTTAACTCCAGGGATCAGATCATTCATCCGGTTTAAAGTCCGCAGATAGGTTGACTTCCCGCAACCTGAAGGACCAATTAATGCATTGATCCCTTTATTTGGAAAAGAAAGAGTAATTCCCTTTAGAGCTTCCTTTTCACCATAGTAAAGATGTACATCCTTTGTTGTAATAAAATCGTCCATGCCTGCTCCTCCTAGCCGAAATTCCCGGAAATATAATCATTAGTCGCCGTAACCTTTGGCATTGTGAAAATATGCTTTGTTTTATCATATTCGAGAATATGTCCAAGATGGAAAAATGCTGTAAAGTCACTTATTCTAGAAGCTTGTTGCATATTATGGGTCACAATGATGATTGTATATCGCTTCTTCAGTTCCACAAGCGTCTCTTCAATCTTACTTGTTGAAATCGGATCCAAGGCACTTGCTGGCTCGTCAAGCAATAAAATATCGGGTTTCATTGCAATCGTCCGTGCAATACACAGCCGTTGTTGCTGTCCACCTGAGAGTGACCAAGCACTTTTATCAAGATCATCCTTAACTTCATCCCAAAGCGCAGCATCACGAAGGCTTTGTTCAACAATTTGATTAAGCTTATTTTTATTTTTTAACCCCTGCTCCTTCAAAGCAAAAGTAATATTTTCGCGAATCGACTTTGAGAAAGGATTTGGTCGTTGGAAAACCATTCCAATATGTTTACGCATTTCATAGACATTAATCTTTGAGGTATTAACATCTAAACCGCGATACATAATCTGCCCGTCAACTCTAGCTACATTATCGTTCATTCTATTAAGTGAACGCAAGTATGTTGATTTGCCAGAACCGGAAGCACCAATTAACGATGTGATTTTGTAACGTTCAAACTGCAAGTTTCCATCAAAAAGGGCATGGTTATTACCATAATAAACTTGCAAATTTTTAGTTTCAATCGCAATTTCGTGTTCTTGTGGCTCAAACTTAAGGATACTTTTTTCGTTAAAATCATACTTACCAATACTCATAATTAATCCTCCTACTTAGTAGCCGTCAACTTGCGGTAAAGACTATTTCCAAGGACACGTGCCAACAAGTTGAAAATTAAAACGGCAATTATCAAAACTGCGGAGGAGCCTGCTGAAACAGCAGCTGCATCGGGCATAACTCCTTCAGAGTTAATTTTCCAAATGTGAACTGCAAGTGTTTCTGCAGGGCGTAACAAATTAAGGGGACTAGCTGAATTAAATGGGTTCCAATTCCCAAAGTCAATGTTAGTCGCACTTTGACCAGCCGTATAAATCAGTGCAGCAGCTTCTCCAAAGACACGTCCGGCACCTAAAACCACACCCGTGATAATTCCAGGAAGTGCTTCCGGTAAAATAATTTTAGTAACAGTTCTCCATTTTGAAAGTCCTAAGGCCATCCCAGCCTCGCGTTGTAAATTTGGAACTGCTCGCAAAGACTCTTCAATATTTCTTGTCAGCAACGGTAGGTTGAAGAAAGTCAATGCAACCGCTCCAGAAAGAATTGAAAAGCCCATCTGAAATTGGACCACAAACAGCAAGAAGCCAAACAAACCAACTACAACTGAAGGTAAAGAACTTAAAACCTCAATTGACATTCTCACAACAGCTGTAAAAAAGTTTTTAGGCGCATACTCTGATAAAAAGATTCCAGCTCCTAACGAAATTGGAAATGAGATAATTAGTGTCAGCACTAAAAGATAAATTGAGTTAAATAATTGGACCCCAATTCCACCGCCACTTTCAAACGACTGCGAAGGAGCCGTCAAAAAATGCCACGAAATATGTGGAACACCAGCAATCAAAATTTTACCCAGCAACAATACTAGGATCAAAACCACCAGTGCTGCGATCACGCGAATAATTGTGATAGCAATATTATTTTGTAATTTTGTTCCCATATTAATCCATTCTCCCTTTACGTCCGATAAGGCGAACAACGATATTGAAAATCAGCGACATCAACAAGAGGATCAAGGCTAGTGACCAAAGAGCATTGTTTCCAACTGTCCCCATAACTGTATTGCCAATTCCCATTGTCAATACACTCGTTAAAGTCGATGCTGAAGACAGGAGGCCTTTTGGCATGATAGCAGCATTCCCAATCACCATTTGAACAGCCAAGGCTTCACCGAATGCACGTGCCATTCCAAAAATAATTGCAGTCAAAATTCCTGAAGTTGCCGACCGTAAGAGTACTTTGTAAATCGTCTGCCATCTCGTCGCCCCGAGCGCTAAAGAAGCTTCTTTGTAATAACGTGGTACCGCGCGCAGACTGTCAACTGTCATTGATGTTACTGTGGGAAGAACCATGACAAATAAGACAAATGAACCAGAAAGAATTCCGTAGCCAGAACCACCAAAATGGGTTCTGACAAAAGGCACGATAACTGATAAACCAATAAATCCATAAACAACTGAGGGAATTCCCACCAGAAGTTCAATTACACTTTGCAGAATCTTCTCACCTTTTTTGGAAGAAACTTCTGTCATATACAAAGCTGTCCCGATTGCAAATGGAGTTGCAAAAATTACCGCCAAAATCGTAACTCCGAAGGAACCCGTAATCATTGGCAGTGCCCCTAATTGTGGTTTACCACTTGCGTCTGTGACAGTTGGATTCCAGTTTTTACCAGTCAAAAATTCCCATAAACTTGCTTTATTAACAGTGAAGGTTGCAATCCCTTTTGAAGCTACGAAAATAAAAATAGAGAGGACAATAGCTACGATTAAACCGATACATAAGTAAGTCAAACAGCGCCCCAGAATATCCTGTCTGGTCTCTTTCGAGGTGCTTTGAATTTTACTTTTGATAGGATCTTCCATTTGAAAAACACCTTTCTACCAAAATTTGGGAGTAAACAAGACTCATTTTGATCAGCCTGTTTGCCCCCATAAGTTATAATCTAACAATCAAGTTCATAATTGCTAGCTGAAATTCGTTTGTTGCTGGAGCCTCAAAGGTCCCAAACAAGTTTTTAAAAGTATATTTACAAAAATGAGACACCCTGATTTGAGTAAGGAAAACTTCGCTGAGCTTTTTCACTAAAGGATACCCCACTTAAGCCAATTACTTATCAGTAACTTTACCGTTTGCGTCCTTTTGAACCTTCATATTGCTAATAGAAATGTATCCAAGATCCTTAACCAAACTCTTTTGAACCTTTGATGAAGTCATATAGTTCAAGAAAGCCTTAGTAGTTGTATCTGGTTTGCCTTTTGTATACATATGTTCGTATGACCAGATTTTCCACTTGTTTGTTGTTACATTATCATCTGTTGGTGCAACTCCATCAATTGAAAGTGCTTGAACATCAGATTTAACATATGAAAATGCTAAGTAACTAATTGAACCTGGAGTTTGTGCAATCATCTTTTGAACAGTCCCATTAGAATCCTGCTCCTGAGATTTTGCAGCTGTTTCCCCATTCATAACTGCACCTTCAAAAGTGGCACGTGTACCACTGCCTGAAGGACGGTTGATCAAAACAATTTTTTCATTCTTGCCGCCAACCTGGTTCCAGTTTGTGATCTTACCAGTAAAGATTTCACGTAATTGACTCATTTTGAGGTTCTTTACGCCAGCATCTTTGTTGACAACAGGGGTCATTCCAACAACAGCAACTTGATGATCTACAAGGTTTTCAGCTTTAATTCCACTTTGCTTTTCAGCAAAAATATCAGAGTTACCGATTGTTACGGCACCAGATTGAACTTGGCTCAAACCTGTACCGGAACCACCACCTTGAACGGTGATATTAACTTTAGAATTGTCCGCCTGGAAATTTTCAGCAGCTTTTTCAACTAATGGTTGTAAAGCTGTTGATCCTACGATTGTAATTTTTCCTGAAACTGCCTTGCTTGAAGTGGATGAGGACGATGAAGAACTGGAGTTTGAATTTCCACATCCTACAAGTAAAGCTGTACTTGCAATGATGACTGTAGCAATCTTGGTGAGATTTTTCATTTTTTAACTTCTTCCTTTCCTTGTTACAAGCTGTATTTTATATTGTTAATGTAAAGAATGAATACACCTTTTTGTAACGTTTGTGTAAAGAAAGAAAAAATTCTTATTTTCTTAAGAAAATAAGAATTTAATATCCATATTTGCTTGCCACTTCTTTGAATTTCTTTCATTATTACTTCACAAGTTCAAGCGATATGATTTTCTCTTAAAATTTGCGCGACTACTTTTTGAATCTGGGGTGTCTTATCCCATTCCGTAAAGTGTGTGAAATTTTCAGCTGGCATTTCAAAATGTTCATTAACATAATTTTCGTATTCGATAACACTTCCAGACCGCGGAATGTTCAACTGCAATATTCTAACCTCTTTAATCAATCCGCGTTGTGCTGCTAATTCTGCACGTCCATTTTGGGTGATATTTGAAATTTCAAAGTATTTGGTCCCGTCATTGCGTGTAATTTCCTCAATTAAAGTTAGTGTTTCATGACTCTTCATCTCTTCACCTTCCTTTTAGCCATTATAGAAAACATTCATTCATAGTGTCAATTAACCGCTTAAAGCAGGCAGATACCCTCGCTTTTTCAATTAATTGTCCAAAACTGCTTAGCTCGAAGGCCTGGCTGCATACTTTATGCAAAAGCAAAACCACCGCACGAATGCGGTGGTTGGCATAAGAGAGAAAGAGAATTGATTAGAAGGTAACTTTTGATTACCTTACTTCTAGATAATAGCGCTTTCTGGAAACGCTGTCAAGAATATTGTGGAATTTACTTTTTATTTTTCTTCTTTTCAACTTTCGTCTATACTAGATCTATTGATAAAATGTGAGGTTATTATTATGATTAATTCAAAACAGTTTACGCTTAGCATGTTACTTGGCTTCATTACACTTTTATTAAAGTGCCTTTTTTCACTATTCACTCATTATTCTGACGCAGTGGAGCTGCTAAATACAACTTTTACACTGTTGCAGACCTCATATTGGTTCCTTCCTCCACTGATATTACTGCTGACTTACTTTTTTATTAGCTTGTGTTACTACATCCTTTTTAGAATTGTAAATTTTTTTGTTCAACTCATGCGGTAGTCTTTCAAGTCTCTTGCTGAAGGCTAAGAGTATAGAACTCATTTAACCACAATAAAAAGCAAGGGGCTGTGACAAAAGTTAATTTTTGTCACAGCCCCTTTTTATTTCGGATAAACGTGTTCCATAAGTCAAAATTCTCCGTCTAACTCCGAATTACTCATAGCAAAGTACTCGCTATGTTCGTAATTTCGAGTTAGTACTCAAATTTTCCCGACTTATGTCACACTCTCTTGCTTTTCACTTGCTAAGCTACAACTTAGCCTGTATTTTCGCCCTTATTCGGCTTCGTTAATCCCCAATTCTTTTTGGACAACAGCCGCAATTTTAGTCACATATTCGTGAACCTGTTCCTTTGTTTTAGCCTCTGCCATTACTCGCAGCAGCTCCTCTGTTCCACTAGGTCTAACTAATACACGTCCATCTGTCCCCATCTCATCTTCGACCTTTTGAATAACTGCTTGAACGGCTTCGTTTCCTAATGCGGCCTTTTTATCTTGCACTTTAACATTCACAAGTTCTTGTGGGTAGGTAGTAACCTCTGCAGCCAGTTCTGATAATTTTTTACCTGTTTGTTTAACAACATTCATCAGCTGTAAAGCTGTCAGCATTCCGTCTCCAGTTGTATTGAAATCCAAAAAGACAACATGCCCAGACTGTTCTCCTCCAAGGTTATAACCGTTTTTACGCATTTCCTCAACCACATAACGATCCCCAACCTGCGTTTTAACAGAATTAAGACCATGTGCCTCCATTGCTTTGTACAGCCCAATATTGCTCATTACAGTAGTTACAATCGTATCCTTCTTTAACCGCCCACGTTCACTGAGATATTTTCCACAGATGTACATAATCTTATCGCCATCAATAATATTACCTAACTCATCAACTGCAATACACCGATCACCATCACCATCAAATGCAACCCCTAGTTGTGCCCCTTGCTCAACAACAAAACGTGCTAAAGCTTCCGGATGAGTTGAACCGACATTTTTGTTGATATTTAGGCCATCTGGTTCTGTTGCAATGGTGGTAAAATCAATCCCAAGATCCGCAAAAAGTCTTGAAACTGCACCGCTGGTCGCTCCGTTAGCTCCATCAACTGCAACTTTTAACCCCTCCAAATCATCTGGAAGTGTTTGTTCTAAAAATTGCGTATATTTTAGGATTCCTTCACGATATTCACTGAGTGTTCCTAAACCCTTAGCTGCTGGTCGTGGTAAATCATCCTTTGAGCTTTCTAATAAAGCTTCAATTTCCTCTTCTTTTTCATCAGACAACTTAAAGCCATCGCCACCAAAAAATTTTATTCCATTATCTTCCACCGGATTATGCGATGCTGAGATCATCACTCCGGCATCTGCATCTTGAACCCGCACTAAATAAGCAACACCTGGGGTCGTAATAACCCCCAGCGAAAATACCTCAATTCCAACTGACAACAATCCCGCGATCAAAGCATGCTCCAGCATTTGACCAGAAATTCGGGTATCACGTGCGACCAAGACCCTCGCTGGTTTACCTTGATCTTCTGCATGCTTAGTTAAAACAAAGCCACCGCAGCGTCCCAGCTTAAAAGCCAGTTCTGGGCTAAGACTTTCATTTGCAATTCCTCTAACTCCATCAGTTCCAAAATATTTCATTAGTTTTAATCCTCGTTTCCACAACAAATTTAATTAATCACTTTCACTACTCGAAGTTGAAGTTGACGTTGTAGCCGAACTCGAAGTTGAGGTCGACGATGTCGTCGTTGATGATGTTTCACTGCTGCTACTTTCTACAGAACTAGACGTCGTAGTACTACTCGCACTGCTGGCAGACGTCTCCTCGGTCTCGCTAGTCGATTCTCCAGTCGAAGAAGTTGCAGAGCTTGACGATTGACTGGATGTCACATCAACTTTTACTTTAATACTTTGGGGTTGAATCGCAGAAATTCCACTCACCGGTGCTTGTAAACTAATTGTCTGTGTTTCCGAACTACTGACCCCAGAAACAGGGACCGGCACAGTTATTTTACTAACCTTATCCAGTGCACTTTTAGTTCCACTTAACGTGACCTCTTTAGTACTACTTGAAAAGCGGTAACTTTTTCCGCTAACCCCACTTCCACTCGCTGAAAAATCCAAACTTACTTTTTTGGTTGTTGTCGCACTATATACAGGTATTCGAATTCTTGCAGTTTGTGGCGTAATGACTACGTTCAAAATTTTACCCCTATTGTTCACAGCTTGCAACAGTACAGAACGACTAACGGTTGCTTTGGTATTGTTAGACAAATCTACTTCTGCAAGAACTTCCGCAATATCATTAACATCTTTTCGGGCCCCTGTCACACTGACGACTTGAGGGTCCGCGCTGACACGTCCGATCCCATAATTATCAGCAATTTTATCTTTATCATATTTAAACTGAACTGGGAAAGTCGCAGTTTTTCTCGAACTGATTGTTACCTTAATTGTTTTAGGGTTGATCGTATAATCTAATTCTTTATTCAACCCTGACTGCTTAAGTTTGACTTCGTGTGTTCCCGGTTTTAAATTACTAAGATCCGCATAGATTCTAAAATTGCGTGTATTTGCTGTGGTCGTGACTAACGCACTTGGACCCGTGATTTTAACCTTCACTTTCGATGGATAGCCTGTCACAAAGTACTTATCATTGTTAACATCCAGTTGCAGTGAGACACTCATCGTTTCAGTATTGTTTGAAAGAATCGCAGACTCATCACTGTTACTTGAGTTATTTCTAGTCGTACTCAATTTGTCTGAATTGGCATACCCAAACAAAAACAGCGCCAAGACCAGCGCTACTATCTGATAAAAAAGGCGGCTTTCAATGAATTTATTGAAATTAAACTTCAATGCTTTCGCCCTCCCTTAAATAGTTCGGTAAAGAAACTGCTGACTGCACTCGCATTTTTGTTTGTCGCGGGTGCGATCAATTCCTTTTTCAGAAGCTTCAAATAATCTTCACGTGTCAAATCGCGCAACAACTCATTATTTTCCGTAACTGTGACTCCGCCAGTCTCCTCTGAAACCACAATTGTTAATGCATCTGTCACTTCACTAATTCCAACAGCTGCACGATGCCGTGTTCCCAATGCCTTCGGAATCAAATTACTTTCCGAAAGCGGTAAATAGGCAGCTGCGACTGCTATTTTGTTATTTTTAATAATAACTGCCCCGTCATGCAACGGTGTATTAGGAATAAAAATATTGATTAAAAGAGCGCCCGTAATTTCAGCATCTATCCCAATTCCGGTCTCAATATAGTCTTCAAGTCCGGTTTCCCTTTGAATAGTAATCAAAGCGCCAATTCTTCTTTTTGACATATACTGAATCGCTTGATCAAGTGCTTTGATCATTCGCAGCTCGTCTTCGTTTTGCTTTTTATTGTGCACAAAAAGTGATCCTCTGCCGAGATGCTCCAGACCACGCCTGATTTCAGGCTGAAAAATAATGATGATCGCGATAAATCCCCAATTGATAATCTGGTTCGTAATCCAAGAAACAGTCTGAAGGTCAAAAAACCAACTAACAAACTTGATTAAAACAATAATGATGACGCCCCTAAAAAGCTGAACCGCTTTTGTTCCGCGTAACAACATCATCAGTTTGTAAATCACGTACCACACAACTAAGATGTCTACTAAATTGACTAAGTGTTGCCACGAAAATAGGCTTTCCCAAGCAATGCCCATTCCTTTACCTCCTAATATATTTAAATTAATTATATCACGGATGATTTTAATTTACCGATGTCCTCTATAAAAGATTAAAAACTTCTCAAGCCTTTGATATTTTGTCTATTTCACCCAAAATTTTGTTACAATATATAGTAATAGAAATTGGGTGATATTCATGTCTTCAAAAAATCGGTGGCTTGTTCGAATCTCTTTTGCACTTTTCTTGGGCTATGTTTACTTTACAATCAGCTCTCGTGATGGAATTTATAGTTTCTTGTTTTTGAATACTATCTTGGGATACATTCCGCTCGAATTTGCATTGCAGATCAAACCCCGCCAAAACAATTTTGTTCTGTTCATACTAACCTTTTTGTGGATGCTTTTTTATCCAAATGCACCCTATGTTTTGACTGATCTCTTTCACTTAGCTATGCTCGATCCATATAATAGCGCAACTGGGCTGATGGAGTTCAATTTGCATCTGTGGTTAAATTTCACAAATTTAGTTGCCAGTGCTTTAGCTTGTTCACTCATGGGGCTTTGGAGTTTGGAACATGTTGCAAACTCTTTGCTGGCACACTTCAACATTTGGAACAGGGTTAATAAAAACATTTTAACGATTGCTTTGATTTTAATTTCCTCTGTTGGAATTTATATTGGTCGCTTTTTGCGTCTGCACACCGCTTATTTATTTTTAAATCCCCAGTGGGTTGTCCAGCAACTCTTGGAAATGTGGAATACGCGCATGTTGATCTTTGTAATTTTTATGACGATTATTCAAGTAATTATGTGGGTCACAGTCACAATCACGCGTGCTTCTCTTGATAGTAGCGAAGAAGCGATTAAAAAAGCTGCGCAACCCAAGGAATAATTCCAATCTTTTTGTCATACTCACACAAAACTTGCTAAACATTCAAACTAATACTTCAAGGAGAGTGTGACATAAGTCGGAAAAATTTGAGTGCTAACTCGAAATTACGAACATCGCGAGTACTTTGCGATGAGTAATTCGAAGTTAGACGGAGAATTTTGACTTATGGAACACGTTTATCCGGAATAAAAAAGAGAGTGTGACATAAGTCGGGAAAATTTGAGTACTAACTCGAAATTACGAACATCGCGAGTACTTTGCGATGAGTAATTCGAAGTTAGATGGAGAATTTTGACTTATGGAACACGTTTATCCGGAATAAAAGGGGCTGTGACAGAAGTTAACTTTTGTCACAGCCCCCTTTCTAATAATTGCAGCTAAATGTATGTCATAGGTCAAAATCGCTCGTATTTCTTCAGCGCTTTAATCAGCAACAACACTTGCTCGCAGGTTCAAACTTTCTTCGTGATTAATGTACTGCTGCAAGTTGATCGCAGACTGGTGGGTTACATAACCCTGTTCAACCAGATACTGCAAAGCCAGTCTTTGCGCTGCAATTGATTTGAACCGCAACTTTCTGACCTGTTCTTGGTATTCTTGTTTTCCTAGTGAATCTAGACTCTTTTGTTTTTCAATTACACTGCGATACGTAATAATTAGATGGTAAAGTACTTCCCGGTTTAATTCTTTTTCATTGACTTCAGGATTTTTCAAATAAGCTGACAAAGAACTAATTGCAGCTTTGGCAAGCATTCTTTCTGCGTATCGAAATTCCGTTCCGTAATTTTCATCCCTTTTGATCCCCACCCAAAGGGAGAAAATTCGCCAGAAACGTCTAACAGACTCACTAACTGTGGGGAAAGGCCACTCTTGACGCAGCTTAGCTTTATGTTTAGCATTCCGTAATTGATTTTGTAAAGAACGATTGAACTTGAAATAGACTTTCTCACGAATCTGATTAGTATTATGCAAGCGTTCTAGCTCTGCCAGTTGCCCCTTCAAGGCGACTCTTTGCAATTTAATCTGATCAGCTGTCGCCGCATCACTTGCACTTTGTCCTTGTTCAACAGCTTCGAGCCGTTTAATCATGAATTGATATTCTAAAATTAGATGATAGACGGCTAATTGATTAGCTTGTCTACGCTGTTCTTCCAGACTACGAACAGCACTTTTTAAAATATACAATTTGGCACGTGTATTACTGATCTGCGCCATTTCAGGGGCATCACCGGCTTCATCATCGTCTTCATTAAACGGCTCCAACACCCCACGTGTTTTTAATTCAGTTGGGTCATGTACAATAAATGGCAACACAACGACAGCCACAACCATACTAAGAATAATAACACCCGCAGCAACAAATAATACAAGCGATCTCTCAGGAAATGGATCCCCTGTTGCAGTTTCCGTTGGAATAGTTAAAACTGCGGCCATCGTAATTGCACCTCTGACACCAGAGATTCCAGATAAAAAAGCAATTTTTAATCTTTTTTTAGCAGATATCCGCTGGTAATCACGCGTAAATAACTGATAACAATATGTCCAAACTACCCGAATCAAGAGGAGAATTCCCCACATCACAAAGACGAACAAAATTGCACTTAATGTATCAACATTCTCACTCTCAATAGTTCCACGCATCGCCACAGGCAATTCGACTCCTAGGATAGTGAACATGATCCCATTTAGTAAATAAATTAGAAGATCCCAAGTTCTTTCGCTAACTAAATTAATTTCAGGTTGAATACGGATAAATGAATATCTTTTTGAAGCAAAAATAACGCCCGCCACAACAACCGCAATAACACCTGATGCATGAAAAGTTTCTTCAGTCACGATGTAAATGATAAAGGGAACACAAAGTTGCAAGACAGTGTTGAAAACGACATCGTTAAAACCTTTAGTAATCAACCATTCAATCATGAAAATGACTAGACTAATTAACACGAATCCTAAAACAAGACCAAACATTCCAAAATAAAGCAGGTCGCCCACAGCAGTTGTTAAGGAAAAATATCCTGTGATTGCAACAGCCAACGCATATTTAAAACCAATTAGTCCACTTGCGTCGTTAATTAAACTTTCACCACTTACTAAGTGCAGAATTTTCGGGGGTAATTTAACCTGTTTTGAAATTGAATGCACTGCGACAGGATCAGTTGGGGCCAAAATTGCAGCCAGTGAAACCCCTACCGCAAGTGGCATGTTTGGGATCACTAAATGAATCAAATAGCCTCCAAGCAACATAGTGATAAAAACCAGAATAATTGCATTATTAAAGATTGCACCCTTTAACTTCCATAACTCCTCTTTGGGAAATTTACGGCCGTCATTATAAAGTAAAGGCGCAATAAACAATAATAAAAACCAGCTGGAATCTAAGTCAATTTTCAACTTAAATAACAGTGCACAACAGGTCCCCAGAAAGATCTGAATAAGGCTTACTGGAATAAATTTAAAATAATGATTGATCAAATTAGATAGTAAAACAAGTAAGACTAAGCCAATAACAGTCTCAATAATTGTCATCCAGCAGACACCTCCATGATTAATTATTACAAAAAAAGCTAAAAAAAAAAAGAACTTCGCTTAATCTCAAACCAAGTTCTTTGCCTAAATTACTTTTTTTCACCAATTATACGTACTTCTGTTTCCAACTCGACATCAAACAGGCGTTTAATGACCGCTTGCACATGTTTAATCACTGCCAAGTAATCACTAGCTGTTGCATTTCCACGATTAACAATAAAGCCCGCATGTTTCAAGGAAATTTGCGCACCGCCAACCTGATAACCTTGTAATCCTGCATCATGAATAAGTTTTCCCGTATAATGTCCCACAGGTCGTTTGAAAACACTTCCACAAGAAGGATACTCGAGCGGTTGTTTCGAAGCACGCAAAAAATTGAATTCATCCATTTTAGCACGAATTACTTTTTTTGACCCTGGTTCTAATTTAAAACGTGCCGCCAAAACGATCTCACCGCTTTGCTGAATACGACTGTGGCGATAACCAAAGTCCATCGCCTCATTAGAATATGTCTTAAATTCACCAGTACGTGTTAGAACGTCAACCGACTCTACACACTCGCAAACTTCCCCTCCATACGCGCCCGCATTCATGAAAATCGCACCGCCAACGCTTCCGGGGATTCCAGCTGCAAACTCAAGCCCAGCTAATCCAGCTTGATATGCGGATTCAGTCGTGTCAATCATTGCAGCCCCTGCGGCAGCTGTGAGCTCATTAGCTTCAACTTTAAGTGTTTTCATCTTATTTAAAATCAGAACTAATCCGCGAATGCCGCCATCTCTTACAATCAAATTACTTGCATTTCCAATCACTGTCAGTGGCAGCCCGATTTTATTGGCGGTTAAGACCATTGCTTTTATCTCAGCATAACTTCTCGGAAATGCGACTAGCTCAGCCGGTCCCCCAGTTTTGGTATTAGTATATTTCGCTAACGGTTCATTCACTAATACTTGGCTTTCAGAGAAAAATTCCGCAAAAGTTTCTTGTGCTTGTAACATCATATTCATCCTCGCATTCACTCATTCTGACTTAATTCTAACACTTTCAGCAGTCTTTGTTGGTAGTTTTTTTTAAAGACACCTGTTAAAATGAGTTACAGATAATTCATTAGGAACAAAGACATAAATTTTCGGTTAAGCAGACCCGCCATCCGTTAGTTTATTAACCAATTTACGCTATAGTTAGATATTAAAAAGGAGAATCAATTATGAACTTTGTTTCAATTGACTTTGAAACTGCAAATGCAAAAAGAAATAGCGCCTGTTCACTTGCATTAACAGTTGTTCGCAATGACCAGATTGTTGATGAGCTATACTCATTAATCAATCCCCAAGCCCCTTTTCATTGGCGAAACACGCAAATCCATGGCTTAAGAACGCAAGATGTCGCTGAGGCCCCAACTTTTTCTGAACTGTGGCCCCATATCCTTCCCTTTTTTTCACCTGACAAATTAGTAGTTGCGCATAATGCACGTTTTGATTGCAGTGTTTTAAAACACAGTCTTGCACTTTATAACATCCCACAACCAAATTTTTTAGTACTTGATACCCTAGCAACTAGTCGCTCCTACTTCAAGGGCCTTCAAAATTACAAATTAAATACAATTTGCCAAAATCTTAATATCAAGCTTGAACACCATCATAATGCTTTGGATGATAGTCGGGCTTGTGCCGATATCCTTTTATATCAGCTTTCACATTTTGGTAATAATAATTTGAACTCCTTTATCAAATCGTTTTAACTTTGGAAACCTAAACAGCGACTATTGCAGTATGTCAATGTAACAATAACAAATCAAAAGGACCTAGAGCGAAACATTTACTTTACTCTAGGTCCTTATTTTTATACAAATTCGTATTTCAATAGCTAGGTATCTTCTTTTGTTCACGCCCTTTGCACAGTCAACAAAGCTTGTCATAGTCTCGCTGGCAAATTATTTTGTAGCTACTGAATTTAACGTCTAACGGCATTGAACTCTTTTTAAGATTTAGGATTGTTTAAATGTGCCAACTGACCCTGAAATTCTTCACCATATTTTTCGATATCTGTTAATTTAGGCGCAACTGTATAATCAGCAAACTCACCATGTTCTCCCTGGTCAAGTCCCACCAGTTCTTCTTTTTCATCAACCCGAATTTTAACAAACAGTTTCATGGCGACCACAATGATACATACAACGACCGTTACAAACACGATTGTAAAAAGTGTTCCAACTAACTGGACAAGCAATTGATGCCACCCACCGCCATAGAACAAACCATTTTGTGTTAAAGAAGAGTTTGCAGCTTTAGTTGCAAAAGCCCCAGTTAAGATAGAACCAACTATTCCTGAAACCCCATGGCATCCAAATGCATCGAGTGGATCATCATATTTCAATTTAGGCTTAATGTAAGTTATGAAACAGAAACTAACGAGGGTACTGCAAGCTCCAATCCAGAAAGCCCCTGCAGCGGTCACAAAACCTGCTGCTGGAGTAATTCCAACCAGTCCGCAAATTGTTCCGGTACAAACCCCTTCTAAAGTTGGCTTACCCACAATCAGCATGTCTAAAACCATCCAGATAACTAAAGCCGCAGCAGTTGCAACAGTTGTTGTCAGAAATGCTTGAACCGCGACTTCGTTCATTCCAAGAGCTGAACCGGCATTAAACCCATACCAACCGATCCACAGAATTGTTGTCCCCAACAATACCCAGGGCATATTGTAATGTTCTCTTTTTTTGTTAAAATCAATTCTTTTCCCAAGAAAAACTGAAAGTACAAGTGCAGTGATTCCTGCATTAATATGAACAACTGTCCCTCCAGCAAAATCCAAGACTCCATATGAAGCCAGCATCCCTTTGGCACTCCAGACAATATGTACCATTGGGTAATAAACAAGAATTGACCAAAAAACGATGAACAACAGTAAAAAGTTAAAGCGCATTCTCCCAACAATTGCACCCACAAATAATGCAGGAGTGATAATTGCAAACATCATTTGAAAAATAAGATAGGTTCCTACATTGATTCCAAGTTCCTTAGATTGAAGTGCAGCTAAATCAACACCGCTCAAAAAGAAATGCTTGACTTGCCCTATTATTCCGCCGATATCTCCATTAAAAGACAACTCATAACCAACTGCGGCGTACAAGACAACCGCTATTCCACAAATAAAAAAAACTGAAAGCATTGTATTGACAACATTTTTCTTTGAAACTAAGCCACCATAGAAAAAAGCCAACCCAGGTGTCATAAAGAAAACTAAAACGCTTGAAATAATCAAAAAAGTTGAATTTGCAGCGTTCATAAGATCCCTCCCTATTTAATGTCACAAATTGTAACATTCAAACTCTATACTTGTCTATAGTTTCCTTTACTTTAATTTAAGATCTTAATTATCAACGGAAAAATAGGACTAAAAGTAATAATATCTAACATAACATTTGTATTTACTTTAATTTGTTACTTTTTCTAGCGTATATAAACAAAAAAGAGAGTGTGACATAAGTGAAGTGCCTTACAAAACTTGGCTGCATAATTCAAAGTTAGACGAAGAATTTTGACTTATGGAACACGTTTATCCGTAATATAAACAAAAAAGGACAGAAGCTAATTGCTTCTGTCCTTCTCCTTATTACTTATAATACCGGTGATCGGGGTCGAACCGATACGCCCTCAACGGGCACTGGATTTTGAGTCCAGCGCGTCTGCCAATTCCGCCACACCGGCATAACAAACATTACTAATAAATTTTACTACAGTTAGCGCCTAAAAGCAACTAAAGGCGGTAACCGGATTTGAACCGGTGATGAAGGTTTTGCAGACCTCTGCCTTACCACTTGGCTATACCGCCAGTTAAAAGAACAAATCCCTAACTGGGTTAGCTGGATTCGAACCAGCGCATGAGGGAGTCAAAGTCCCTTGCCTTACCGCTTGGCTATAACCCAATTACAAAGGCGATAGGTGGGAATCGAACCCACGCGTGCCGGAGCCACAATCCGGTGCGTTAACCACTTCGCCACTATCGCCATAAATGGCAGGGGTAGTAGGACTTGAACCCACACTGACGGTTTTGGAGACCGTAGTTCTACCGTTAAACTATACCCCTATAATAAAAATGGAAGGGAGTGGATTCGAACCACCGAACCCGAAGGAGCGGATTTACAGTCCGCCGCGTTTAGCCAGACTTCGCTACCCTTCCATGGTGGCGCGGGACAGAATCGAACTGCCGACACATGGAGCTTCAATCCATTGCTCTACCGACTGAGCTACCGAGCCATCATAAATATTAAAATATAAAACGGTCCTAGACGGATTTGAACCGACGATCTCCTGCGTGACAGGCAGGCGTGTTAGACCCCTACACCATAGGACCGTGATACTATGGAGGATACAGGGCTCGAACCTGTGACCCTCTGCTTGTAAGGCAGACGCTCTCCCAACTGAGCTAATCCTCCAATATATGACCCGTACGGGATTTGAACCCATGTTACCGCCGTGAAAGGGCGGTGTCTTAACCACTTGACCAACGGGTCATCTTGCTACGGAGAGTAAGGGATTCGAACCCTTGAAACAGGTCATTACCCGTTTACATGATTTCCAATCATGCTCCTTCGGCCAACTCGGACAACTCTCCAGCAATGATGCAAAACTCCGGCAGGCGGGCTCGAACCGTCGACAACCTGATTAACAGTCAGGTGCTCTACCAACTGAGCTATGCCGGAATTAGATGCACGGCAACGACCTACCCTCGCAGGGGGCGATCCCCCAACTACTCTTGGCGCTAAGAAGCTTAACTTCTGTGTTCGAAATGGAAACAGGTGTATCCTTCCTGCCATCATCACCGCACTCTTTTGAGAAAAACTTGTTCCCTCAAAACTAGCTAATATTTCTTCTGCTTTGCGTTAACTTCCAAAAACTCCGTTTTTTTCTTTTGGTTAAGTCCTCGACCGATTAGTTTTGGTCCGCTCCATACATCACTGTACTTCCACTTCCAACCTATCTACCTGATCTTCTCTCAGGGGTCTTACTTTCCGAAGAAATGGGAAATCTTATCTCGAGGTGAGTTTCGCACTTAGATGCTTTCAGCGTTTATCTCATCCACACGTAGCTACCCAGCGATGCTCCTGGCGGAACAACTGGTACACCAGCGGTGTGTCCATCCCGGTCCTCTCGTACTAAGGACAGATCCTCTCAAATTTCCTACGCCCGCGACGGATAGGGACCGAACTGTCTCACGACGTTCTGAACCCAGCTCGCGTACCGCTTTAATGGGCGAACAGCCCAACCCTTGGGACCGACTACAGCCCCAGGATGCGATGAGCCGACATCGAGGTGCCAAACCTCCCCGTCGATGTGGACTCTTGGGGGAGATAAGCCTGTTATCCCCAGGGTAGCTTTTATCCGTTGAGCGATGGCCCTTCCATGCGGAACCACCGGATCACTAAGCCCGACTTTCGTCCCTGCTCGACTTGTCTGTCTCGCAGTCAAGCTCCCTTGTGCCTTTACACTCTGCGAATGATTTCCAACCATTCTGAGGGAACCTTTGGGCGCCTCCGTTACCTTTTAGGAGGCGACCGCCCCAGTCAAACTGCCCACCTGACACTGTCTCCCGCCACGCTTAGTGGCGCGGGTTAGAGTGTTCATACAACGAGGGTAGTATCCCACCAATGCCTCTGTCGAAACTAGCGTCCCGACTTCTATGGCTCCTACCTATCCTGTACAAGTTGTACAAACACCCAATATCAAGCTACAGTAAAGCTCCATGGGGTCTTTCCGTCCTGTCGCGGGTAACCCGCATCTTCACGGGTATTATAATTTCACCGAGTCTCTCGTTGAGACAGTGCCCAGATCGTTACGCCTTTCGTGCGGGTCGGAACTTACCCGACAAGGAATTTCGCTACCTTAGGACCGTTATAGTTACGGCCGCCGTTTACTGGGGCTTCAATTCTGAGCTTCGCCGAAGCTAACCCATCCTCTTAACCTTCCAGCACCGGGCAGGCGTCAGCCCCTATACGTCATCTTACGATTTTGCAGAAACCTGTGTTTTTGATAAACAGTCGCCTGGGCCTATTCACTGCGGCTGAGCTTACGCTCAGCACCCCTTCTCCCGAAGTTACGGGGTCATTTTGCCGAGTTCCTTAACGAGAGTTCTCTCGCTCACCTGAGGATTCTCTCCTCGACTACCTGTGTCGGTTTGCGGTACGGGTAGTTATACTCTTACTAGAAGCTTTTCTCGGCAGTGTGACATCAGAATCTTCGCTACTATAATTTCGCTCCCCGTCACAGCTTGTCCTCAGTTACAAGCATTTAACTCGTAACCAAACTTGCTGCTTGGGCACACATTTCCATCAGTGTGCATTCCTAGCCTCCTGCGTCCCTCCATCGTTCAAACAAATATAACTAGTACAGGAATCTCAACCTGTTATCCATCGCCTACGCCTTGCGGCCTCAGCTTAGGTCCCGACTAACCCTGGGAGGACGAGCCTTCCCCAGGAAACCTTAGTCATTCGGTGGACAGGATTCTCACCTGTCTTGCGCTACTCATACCGGCATTCTCACTTCTAAGCGCTCCACCAGTCCTTCCGGTCTGGCTTCTTCGCCCTTAGAACGCTCTCCTACCACGCAACCTCACGGTTGCATCCACAATTTCGGTAATATGTTTAGCCCCGGTACATTTTCGGCGCAGGGTCACTCGACTAGTGAGCTATTACGCACTCTTTAAATGGTGGCTGCTTCTGAGCCAACATCCTAGTTGTCTGTGCAACTCCACATCCTTTTCCACTTAACATATATTTAGGGACCTTAATTGGTGGTCTGGGCTGTTTCCCTTTCGACTACGGATCTTATCACTCGCAGTCTGACTCCCGGATAAAGATCAGTGGCATTCGGAGTTTATCTGAATTCAGTAACCCAAGACGGGCCCCTAGTTCAAACAGTGCTCTACCTCCACGATCCTAATTTCCGAGGCTAGCCCTAAAGCTATTTCGGAGAGAACCAGCTATCTCCAAGTTCGTTTGGAATTTCTCCGCTACCCACACCTCATCTCAGCATTTTTCAACATACATGAGTTCGGTCCTCCAGTGCGTTTTACCGCACCTTCAACCTGGACATGGGTAGGTCACCTGGTTTCGGGTCTATGTCTGCCTACTCAAACGCCCTCTTCAGACTCGCTTTCGCTACGGCTCCACCCTTGACGGCTTAACCTTGCAGACAAACATAACTCGCCGGTTCATTCTACAAAAGGCACGCTATCACCCGTTAACGGGCTCTAACTACTTGTAGGCACATGGTTTCAGGAACTGTTTCACTCCCCTTCCGGGGTGCTTTTCACCTTTCCCTCACGGTACTGGTTCACTATCGGTCACTAGGGAGTATTTAGCCTTGGGAGATGGTCCTCCCGGATTCCGACGGAATTTCACGTGTTCCGCCGTACTCAGGATCCTGAACTGAGAGTGGCCGCTTTTACCTACAGGGCTTTCACCTTCTCTGGCTGACCTTCCCAGGTCATGCGGTTAACGTCCACTTTGGTAACTCAAATGTTCAGTCCTACAACCCCAGAAAGCAAGCTTTCTGGTTTGGGCTGTTCCCCGTTCGCTCGCCGCTACTGAGGGAATCGATTTTTCTTTCTCTTCCTGCAGGTACTTAGATGTTTCAGTTCCCTGCGTGTTCCTCTGACTGATCTATGAATTCGATCAGCAGTAATAGTTGATTAAAACTATTGGGTTGCCCCATTCGGAAATCTCCGGCTCATAGCTTACTTACAGCTCCCCGAAGCATATCGGCGTTAGTCCCGTCCTTCATCGGCTCCTAGTACCAAGGCATCCACCATGCGCCCTTAATAACTTAACCTAACTTTACCTACGGTAAAGCGGCTATGAGTTTTACGTTAAAGAACTAAATCTTGTTTCAAAACTCGTTTAAAACGCGGTGTTCTCGGTTTGTTAATTTAAATCAGAAAAAATATTATCTAGTTTTCAAAGAACAAGTTATAGCAACCATATAGTTGCTAATGGAGCCTAACGGGATCGAACCGTTGACCTCCTGCGTGCAAAGCAGGCGCTCTCCCAGCTGAGCTAAGGCCCCGAAATCATAAAAAGGATGGGCCTAAATGGACTTGAACCATCGACCTCACGCTTATCAGGCGTGCGCTCTAAACCAGCTGAGCTATAGGCCCATAACATCCTTAAATGAGAGTAAACCTCTCAAAACTAAACAAAGTTTCGACGAATGTGCAGTTTCCGTAATTATCCTTAGAAAGGAGGTGATCCAGCCGCAGGTTCTCCTACGGCTACCTTGTTACGACTTCACCCCAATCATCTGTCCCACCTTAGACGGCTGGCTCCTAAAAGGTTACCGCACCGGCTTTGGGTGTTACAAACTCTCATGGTGTGACGGGCGGTGTGTACAAGGCCCGGGAACGTATTCACCGCGGCATGCTGATCCGCGATTACTAGCGATTCCGACTTCATGTAGGCGAGTTGCAGCCTACAATCCGAACTGAGAACGGTTTTAAGAGATTAGCTAAACCTCGCGGTCTTGCGACTCGTTGTACCGTCCATTGTAGCACGTGTGTAGCCCAGGTCATAAGGGGCATGATGATTTGACGTCATCCCCACCTTCCTCCGGTTTGTCACCGGCAGTCTCACTAGAGTGCCCAACTAAATGCTGGCAACTAGTAATAAGGGTTGCGCTCGTTGCGGGACTTAACCCAACATCTCACGACACGAGCTGACGACAACCATGCACCACCTGTCATTTTGTCCCCGAAGGGAACACCTGATCTCTCAGGTTAGCAAAAGATGTCAAGACCTGGTAAGGTTCTTCGCGTTGCTTCGAATTAAACCACATGCTCCACCGCTTGTGCGGGCCCCCGTCAATTCCTTTGAGTTTCAACCTTGCGGTCGTACTCCCCAGGCGGAATGCTTAATGCGTTAGCTGCAGCACTGAAGGGCGGAAACCCTCCAACACTTAGCATTCATCGTTTACAGCGTGGACTACCAGGGTATCTAATCCTGTTTGCTACCCACGCTTTCGAACCTCAGCGTCAGTTACAGACCAGAGAGCCGCTTTCGCCACTGGTGTTCTTCCATATATCTACGCATTTCACCGCTACACATGGAGTTCCACTCTCCTCTTCTGCACTCAAGTCTCCCAGTTTCCAATGCACGACTTCGGTTAAGCCGAAGGCTTTCACATCAGACTTAAAAGACCGCCTGCGTTCCCTTTACGCCCAATAAATCCGGACAACGCTTGCCACCTACGTATTACCGCGGCTGCTGGCACGTAGTTAGCCGTGGCTTTCTGGTTAGATACCGTCACTGCATGAACAGTTACTCTCACACACGTTCTTCTCTAACAACAGAGTTTTACGATCCGAAAACCTTCTTCACTCACGCGGCGTTGCTCCATCAGACTTGCGTCCATTGTGGAAGATTCCCTACTGCTGCCTCCCGTAGGAGTTTGGGCCGTGTCTCAGTCCCAATGTGGCCGATCAACCTCTCAGTTCGGCTACGTATCACTGCCTTGGTAAGCCATTACCTTACCAACTAGCTAATACGCCGCGGGTCCATCCAAAAGTGATAGCCGAAACCATCTTTTAAACAAAAACCAGGCGGTTTTTGTTGTTATGCGGTATTAGCACCTGTTTCCAAGTGTTATCCCCCTCTTTTGGGCAGGTTACCCACGTGTTACTCACCCGTTCGCCACTCAGTTTCTTCGGTGAGTGCAAGCACTCGGTGAAGAAACTGCGTACGACTTGCATGTATTAGGCACGCCGCCAGCGTTCGTCCTGAGCCAGGATCAAACTCTCATTTTAAAAGTTTGTGACTCATTAATTTAATACTAGCGAAATTGACTTCGCAAATGTTTGCTCTTGCACTGCAAGAGCCCTACACATTTGATTTGTCGAAACTTTGTTCAGTTTTCAAAGGTCTACTTAATTGCTTAACGCAACTATTTAATAATAACATCAATTTCCAACACTGTCAACAACTTTTTTTGAATAAATATTCGAAAAGTTTGTATTTATACAGCTTGTAAAAATTGCAATTGCCGCATCAGCTAAGTAGCAAAGTGCTTGCTGCTTAACTCAACGACAATGAATATAATACCAAGTAATTAATACCACGTCAAGCTTTTTATGCAGTTTTTTTTTATGCATATATTCAATGAAACTCATTACTAAATATTCGTCTTTTCTTACTTTTAACTTGAAGATTCACCATTTAATTTCGTAGTTTTTGCAAAACCATAACTGCCGCTTTACCACCTAATCTTAACTACCACAGTCAAAATAGTTTCCATGCTTAATAAATTCCGCGACCCAGCGTTAATTTTATTTGCCGTTTTATAAAAAAGCTGTCTCATTTGCTAACACATACTTTTGAATCATTCGATCCAGAGGTTAGTAGCAATTAGTCCAACCCCTGCTTAACAATTATTCTCAAGAAGTTTTCATTCATATACTATATAGTAGTCCACTTCTGCCTAATTTCAATTCGTAGTTAACCGCCAAAAATACTGAAGATGATCATACCATATAGCAACTGTACAACTTAATAGCATCAGATTATCCTTGTTACTGTTGTAATTGACTCTAACTACCAAAATCCGCCTAGAAGCATGCACTATTGCGTGACTAAGCATTTAAGAGACTACCACCTGTAAAATAAAATGGAATTGCCTATAATATAACCTGAACCATAGAAAGTTGCTAACGAATCATCCTAATTCATAAGATATAGAAGATAAAAATAAAGGAGCTGTGTCAAACTTTACGTTTAAACACAACTCCTCACAAATATTAGAAAGTTATTTTAGCTTATTAAAGATTATTCCAAAGATCATTTCAATTCAGGTGCATCCGTTGTAAATAAATCAGTCGTAGAATGACCACCTTTTTGTTGAATTAAACTGCTCTTGGAGGTCTGCTGTTGTTTCTTCAAGAGCTTAATCCCGTCAGAATACTTATAACTGTACTGCCGCTTATCAACTTTTTTAAATCCTGACGGAGTATAGAAGCGTAGCAAGTCACCCGTCACAATTTTGTCTGACAAGGAAAGCACCTTATTAGTTCTAGCTTGCATCCCATCAACACTCTTCTTTTGCTCAGTTGTTAGATTAGATGCAACCTGTCCATTACTATCATAAACCTTGCTGCCAATTTTAGAATAGGTAGGAGAGACAAAATCCCCATTTCTAAATGCCACTGTTTGATTTCTATTTTCTGAGAGTAAATCATTTCCCAATTGAATGGTATCGGTATTTTTCAACCCCAATAAGTCCATTAAGGTTGGCATAACATCGATCTCTCCGCCATAGGTATGGTTAACCCCGCCCTTTAAGCCATTCGAATGAATCATGAACGGAACCTTTTGGAACATCGCCAAGTCATAGCTTGAAATAGAACTCTTGCCCAACAATTGCGCAATTGCTTTTTTGTGATTATTCGAGATTCCATAGTGATCACCATAAACCACAATCATTGAATTATCATATAATCCAGACTTTTTCAGATAACTAATGAATTCACCAAAAGCCTGATCCAGATAATGCGCAGTCTGTACGTACCCATCAACGGTTGAATCACCGGTAGTCGTTTTCTGAATGCTTTGATTTTCTTTATCCAATTCATACGGATAATGGTTTGTCACCGTAATCAGCTTCGCATAAAACGGCTGCGGTAGTTGTTCAAGATACTGTGTTGCTTGTTTAAGAAAGATTTTATCCTTGAGCCCATAACCGACACTATAATTTGTTTTTTGCTTGTAGTAATCATCATTGAAGAAATATTGATATCCCCAAGACTTGTAAGTATTATTTCTATTCCAAAAACTACCAACGTCCCCGTGAAAAGCAGCCGTTGAATATCCCTTTTGGTCGAGCATAGCGGGAAGTGCTTGGAAGGTATTAGAAGTCCCATAAGAGGTCATCACCGACCCTGACGGTAAACCAAACAACGAATTTTCAAGCATCGTTTCAGCATCAGAAGTTTTCCCCTGGCCTACTTGATTAAAGAAGTTATCAAAAGAAAGTGTATTGCTGTCGCTATAGAACTTGTTTACATTAGGCGTAACCTCTTGCCCATTAACTTTATAATTAATCAAGAATTGCTGAAAACTTTCAAGATGGAAAATAAAGACGTTTTTCCCTTTGGCTTTGCCGTAGTAAGAAACATTAGCAGCGGCACGATTAGTTTTCAGGTAATTTAAAACTTCATTCAAATCGCTACTGCTTGCATTAGCCCTAGTTGAACTTTCTTTATAAGTCTGATAAGCATTGTAACCTGCATAAAAGTTAATTCCCAAGTACTTTACAATATAGTTATTATCAAACGTCCGGGTTAATAATTGTGGTCTATTTTTCTCAGAAGCAGACAAATTAACTCCGAAAAGCACAACTGCTAAAGTAGAAACCAAAACTGCACTTCTAATCCGAATCCTGCGTCTATCAACCTTGATTACCTTAAAGACCAGCAATAAGCCTAAGATTATAACATCCAAAAAAACTAAGAAATCAGTCGGATGAATAATTTCAACAATACTCAAACCAAGATTGTTCGAAACTGAACCCGAAGATTTGATAATACCTAATGAAAGAAAATCAGAGAATTCCCGATAATACAAAATATTAGCAAACAACCACATTGATTCAAGTAGACTAACAATCATCATAATCCAATATGACTTGCGTCCCCTGAAATAAAGTGCAATCCCAAAGAGCAAGATCCCAATTGGTAGAGGATTCAGCATCAATAAAATCTGCTGCACACTACCACTTACTCCTAGGTTAAACTTTGTTTGGTATGTGAGGTAGGTCTTTAGCCAAAAGCAAAAGAGCACCAACACAAAAAAACCGCTTTTTGTATTCAGGACATTCCTAATTTTTTTTAAGACTGACCCCATTTAACTGCCTCCATTTTAAAATCCCTTTTAATAAAACATTATAGCCTTTCCCCAAAAATTTTGAAAACTAAAAAACCCGATCTTCACACTTATTTAATAACTTTAGTCATTTAATAATTCATAGATCTCAATTGCTGCCAGATCAACATTGTCAAACTCAAACCTTTGTTTATCAGGTAATTCTTCAAGAATAAACGTTGCACTTTCTTTATCATACGTTACTACACCACGCTCTTGTCCATTCTTTTCAAAACGCCGCTGCTGCTCTTGAGCTGGGTTGTCCTCAGCGACCATTGCTTCTAACCTTGAAATAATTCCTGCTAATTGTGATTTTTCCATAATTCAATTTTCCTTCTTTACAGTTTTATATCCTCTATTATATTGCGCATTACTCTGATAAAAAAACAATATACACGAAATTTAACTTTTTTGCCATCGTTATTTAGTAAAAACTAAAAAAAGAGAACCCAATCATGACAATCCTGTGCTAAAAATTACTTGAATCTCATGTTTGCTTATAAATAATCCAGATTTAGCTGCGCTTATTTTGGGCCTGGCAGCACCCATTGCTGGATGGAACTCGTTAATTCACAGGTTGTAAAATAAAATTAAAAAGAGAGTGTGACATCAGTCGGTAAAATTTGAGTGCTAATTCGAAATTACGAACAGAGCGAGTACTTTGCTATGAGTAATTCGAAGTTAGACGGAGAATTTTGACTTATGGAACACGTTTATCCGGAATAAAAGAGGGGTTGTGACAAAAGTTAACTTTTGTCACAACCCCCCCTTTATTACCGATAAAAATATATCACATAACTTCAGCTTAATCACAGCAAAATACATCTATGTTTGTAAAATAGACTTTTACCAACTAACGGCGCAGCTCTTTTTTATTTATCAATTTTCTTCATTTTTTGCGGGGGAATTACCAGCGCAATCATCCCTAAAAACATTCCAAAATAATAAGTAATAATCCGCCACAAAATCATTGCAAGAATTAATTTACTTGAATTCGTAATAAAGCTCGAAAAAATGGTTGAAAAGCTGTATTCAGCTCCACCTGAGCCTCCAGGAATTGGAAATAAAGAGATTACCATGACGATTAAAATATGCATAGTAGTAATCATCCAGAAATTTACGCCTGAAACTCCTAATCCTAATAAAATGAAATAAGGAATAATATAATAAAAGAAGAGTTGCACAAGCGTCAAACAACTGATTTTAAAAAGCAACCAGCCATCTCTTTTCAAGCGCAAACTTTCTTCATAGAAATTATCGATTTTTACATCAACTTTTTCTTCCAGTTTTTCATACCGATTTGATTTTGAAAGCCATCTAAGTGGTTTAAAGAAAGCTTTGACAAGCCTTTTAGTGAAACTGTACCAATACATAATCATTAATAATGCCATAATCACGCAAAGATGAACCACAAAGCCCAAAACAAATAGCAATGAAAGCACCTGCATTTTATCTGCCACAAAATGAAAACCGGTTAATAAAGCAAAAATAAAATTGACGACGATCATTGACTGATAAACAACAAATTTCATTAACAACACTGAAGTTGCGCGCCCTGCATCAGCCCCAGACTGAAGCATGGCAAACAACTGTGCTGGTTGCCCGCCAGAAGAAAACGGCGTAATCCCGTTAAAAAGTTGTTCAATGAGGGGAATTCTGAGCGCATCACGCCAGCGCAGTGTCATCGTCTCTTTATGTAACAACGCCTTGACCACTATCGCTTCCAGAAAAAAAGAAAAAAACATACTGCAAAAGGCAACGATTAGCCATCCCCAGTGAAGGTGCTGAATGTCAACTACTAATGCTGAAAATGAAACATTTCTGACGGAAAACAAAAAAATTGCAATTCCCAAAACCAACATCAGTAAGAAAACGAGCTTATTTTTTTTTGTCATATCACACCGTCTCAGTCTGCTCACGGTAAAAATCATACCAAATAGCTGCCAAATTGTCCTCAGAATAATATTTGGCTTCTTCCAGTGATTTTTCATGGAGCTGTTTTAATAATTGCGGCTGGTCTGCCAACTTTTTTAAGCACATTTCGAATTCCGCAACATTTTTGCCAGCCAAATAATGACCTGCAATAATTGCGCGGTACAATTCAAGATCTCTTAAAACAACTGGCACTCCACAACTGAAAGCTTCCAAAACACTCATTGGGAACAGCTCATTAAATGAGGGCAGTAAGAAAACATCAGCTAAATTATAAAAGGCGTTCATCTGTTCACGCTCAACGATGCCAGGAAAAAGCAAATTTGTGGGCGGGTCTGCAACCACTTTTTTCAGTTGTGTATACCCGTCAGTCATCTTCCCAAATGAGAAGCCTCCGACCCACACAAATTGAAATTGCGGTAATCTTCGTGCCAACTCAATAAAATCAGGCACCCCCTTACGTTCTTGTACCTGACCGGTTCCAATGATTGTAAAGCGTCCTTGTGCAATCCCATACTTTTGACGTAACGCTTTCTTTCTTGCAGGAGTCAACTCATGGAATTCAGTTTTGGAAACAAAATTTGGAATATACGTAATATTTTCCCGTGCAATCCCATATCTTTCTAGGTCTTTGATAAAACATGGATTAACAACCACTAAATGGTCCATCCGCTTATAGAAAGTAATTAAATACCAAAAAAAGATCTGTTTAAAAGGTTGCGGAATCTTTAAACTACCCTCCAAAGTCTCCGGCAGGAAATGAACATAGCCAATCTTTCGACCTCTTCCAGGTAGGAAAGTGCTTAAAAAGAATTTAAAATCTATTGTGTGATAATGGCTGATATCAGCAACACCTAACTTATTAATGGAGACCTGTATTTTATCTGCAAAATGCTTTTGCAGCAATTTGATTAATTCAGTATAAGCACTTCCTACACCTTGACCCTTAATCTTTGTTGCAGAAGAAAACATGTGGATCCTCAACATATAAAAACTCCTCTAAAATATCAGCTAATCAGCTGATTTCTCCAGAATGACTAGTTGCTCTTTGCTTATTATAAAGTTCCTGACAAACCTTGTAGAATCCAAGAATCCGTTCCCCAAAGTTATCCGCAGAAACGCTTTCTCGTTTTGCCGCCAACTTGTCGGGTGCAATCTTGACTCCTCTAAGTTTTAAATAATGACAGATAACGGTCACTAACTCAGCTTGATTGCTAAAAGTGCAGCCAAAATCAGTGTCTTCGAGCAGTTCATCAGTATAAGGACTATGAGTAGCGACAACACGTACTCCTGAAGCCAACGCCTCGATGTAGGTCAGTCCTTGTGACTCAGAAACAGAAGTTGAAACAAATAGATCCGCCATCTGATAGTAGGCAGCTACCTGATCATTGTCAATTTCACCAGCAAAAATAACTGCATTTTCTAATCCAAGTTCCTTTGTCTGTTGTCTTAGACTGTCCATCGCAGGTCCATCGCCCACAACCAGCAATTTTGTCTGCGGACTTTTTTGCAGGATCAAAGGCATCACGCTGATTAATTTATCAATATTCTTTTCATAAGCAAGCCGGCTCAATGTTAACAGTAATGGTGCATCCTCTGAGATACCATATTGAGCACGTAAATCATCCTTAGTATGGTATTCAAATTTAGCAACATCGACTCCTGTTGGAATAATCGAGATTGGGCTCTTAATTCCATACCGTTTAAGCGTGTTTAAGACGCGTTCACTCGGAGCTACCACACCATTCATATGATAACAAAAGGTCCGCGACATCTGTTTAACATGATAAGGCTTAAGCAGCTTTCCCTTTGCAACATAATGCAAATAATCTTCATACATCGTATGGTAAGTATGAATACAAGGAATTTTAAGATTCTTTGCAACAAACTTGCCAATCCAGCCCATCGAAAACTCGGTCTGAGTGTGAACAATATCCAATTCGAGTTCTTTGGCAACCTGATATGCTCTAAACAAACCTCTGACTGCTATTCGCCTATCAGTGAAAGAAATAAAAGGTATACTGGTAAAACGATAAATATTTCTTTCATACTGACTTGGCTCAACATTAGGATCTGTCGTCGTAAAAATATAAACATTATGACCACGACTTTCAAGCTGTTCACGCAGTGTTTTAATAGAGGTAGCCACGCCACTAACCTGTGGATAGTACGTATCTGTAAAAATACCGATATTCACGAGCATCCCCCTTAACATTAATTAGTCATTGTTAATTATATTGTTTCAAGCGTTCTATTGCAATGATTCATAGAATGTTACCTCTTAATCATTACAAATCTTAACAAAAATATTAATCTGCTGCCACACTCTCTTCTTCGAAAAAAGGCTCAAGCTCACGTTGGAACTGGAATTTTGCCAATCTGCTGATCCTTTAAAAATACGACAAATTCATCCTAATCTTTTTTTAATTTAGCTTATAACATTAGCTTAGGTTTTTAATGAATCTTCACTAAAAAAAGAGGTTACGCCCAAACTCATGTCTTGGTCGCAACCTCTTAATTATCTTAGAATTTATATTTTATTGTATGCTTATTTGGTGTATTCCTTAACAAGTGCGACCACTTCTTCAGTTGTTTCGCATTCTGTTACAGCTTTTTGAGCCAATTCACTCATTTTAGTTGTGTCAAGCTTCTTCATCAAACTCCGTGTTTTCAGAATAGACGTTGCACTCATAGAGAATTCATCAAGTCCAAGACCGGTTAAAATCGGCACTGCAACTTGATCTCCAGCCATTTCACCGCACATTCCTGTCCATTTGCCTTCAGCATGAGAAGCATCAATGATGTTCTTAATCAAGCGTAGGATTGACGGATTGTAAGGTTGATAGAGGTAAGAAACATGTTCATTACCACGATCAGCTGCCATTGAATATTGGATCAAGTCATTGGTTCCGATACTGAAGAAATCGGAATATTTAGCCAACTTATCCGCAATCATTGCTGCAGCAGGAATTTCCATCATCATCCCAACTTCGATATGATCTGCAACTGGTGTCCCAGCAGCAATTAATTTGGCTCTTTCTTCCTCATAAATTGCTTTTGCAGCCTTAAATTCTTTAACAGTCGCAATCATTGGGAACATAATCGCCAACTGACCATAGTGTGAAGCCCGTAGCAAGGCACGTAATTGCGTTCTGAAAATATCTTGTTTATCAAGACTAATTCGAATCGCACGGTAACCCAAGAATGGATTCATTTCTTCTGGCAATGGCAGATATGGTAATTCTTTGTCCCCACCGATATCCATTGTCCGAACTACAACCTGCCTGCCGCTTAGGCCTTCGACAGCTTGTTTGTAAGCTTTAAATTGGTCTTCTTCACTTGGAAGTTCACTAGAATCCATATACAGAAATTCAGAACGGAAAAGTCCAACAGCTTCTGCCCCGTTGTCATTTGCGCCCTCAACATCTTTAGGAGTTCCAATATTAGCACCTAAAATAAATTGCTTTCCATCTGCCGTAACAGACTTAGCATCTTTTAGTTGCTTCCATTCAGCTTTTTGTTTTGCAAAAGCAGTTGCTTTTTGCTGATATTCTTTAAGTTCGCTAGCTGATGGATCTACAAGTGCAATCCCGGCAGTTCCATCAACAATTACCTCTTGGCCTTCTTTAATACTTGCTGTTGCATTGCCGGAACCAACAATCGCAGGAATTTCAAGTGTGCGTGACATAATTGCAGAATGAGAAGTTCTGCCGCCAATATCAGTAATAAAGCCCTTGACAAATTTGCGATCCAACTGTGCTGTATCTGAAGGAGTTAAATCGTGCGCAATAATCACAACTTCATCATTAATCAAAGCTGGATTAGGCAAAGTAACACCCAACAAATGACTGAGAACCCGCTTTGTAACATCGCGAATATCACCAGCACGTTCCTGCATGTATGCATTGTCTGTCATGCCTTCAAACATGGCAATAAAAGTATCAGTAACATCTTTTAACGCTTTTTCAGCATTTACCTTGTCTTCTTTGATCTTTTTCTCAATGTTTCCAATGAGTTCTGGATCAGACAAAATGGTCAGATGCGCTTCGAAAACCTCAGCTTCTTCAGCTCCAAGATTTGCTGTTGCTTTTTCCTTGATGATCTTTAATTCAGCTTTTGCTTCGTCAACCGCTTTACCTAACCGTTTAATTTCAGCTTCAGGGTCATCAACCGCTGTTTCGGAAAATGATAAGTCGGGTTGTACAAGCATATATGCTTTTGCAGCAGCAATTCCATCACTGGCTGCAATCCCCTTTAACTTTTCCGTCATTATTCAGCAAGTCCTTCCTTTTTCATTGTGTCTGCAATTGCAGCAACTGCGTCAGCTTCATCTGCACCGTCAGCAGCAATTGTAACGTCAGCATTTTGGCCTACGCCTAATGACATCACACCCATAATTGATTTCAAGTTAACTGATTTGCCATTATAAGACAAAGTTACATCTGCGTTAAATTTGCTAGCAGCTTGCACCAAAAGTGTTGCTGGACGAGCATGAATACCTGTTTCTGCGATGATGTGAAATTCTTTCTTTTCCATAGTTGAATCGAGCTCCTTTGCATTCTATAAGTATTTTTAAGGACTGTAACGCATTTGACTAATGAAAATATTTTAAGAACACGTTTTCATTAATAAATAGCGCGACTCTCCCCACCAGAGTAAATGGTAGCATGAATCAAATTCCAAGACAACCCCCTTTCTACTTATATCTAATTAAGTTGTGCCCGCTTAATTTTCATAGTGATAGGTGATTACACCATTTCGTTGAGCAATGCCGACAATTCTTTTACGCTGTTGAAAATTCATCAAAACTGGTTGAAATTTCATAAAATCGGCTGCAGTAACTTCTAATTTATCGAGCTTGCCAGCAACCAAATCTTCTAAAGAACGCTGATATTCTTCTTCCATGCCATTCACCCTCTTTTCCTTGCGCTTAATGATATCCGAATATTAAAAAAAACACAAATATCCGAGCATTAGGCTTGCACTTGTCGCACAAACTGAGTATACTTTCCCGTGAAAGGTCAAAGAAAGTCAAACTATCTTTGATTACTAAAAAAGGAAGGTCGTGAAACGACGATGATATGTCAAAATTGCCATCAAAATCCTGCTACTATTCATCTTTCCACTAGTATTAATGGCAGACAAACATCAATCGATCTTTGTCAAAGCTGTTATCGCGCAATGAAAGAAAGAGCCCAAGGAAATAACTTGCAAGATTCAACCCAAGATCCCTTCGGATTCGGAAGCTTGAACGACATTTTCCGTTCGATGGGTAACGAGGCACCAAATAATCCACAGTACCAAAACAGAGCGGAAAATCAACAGCAATTTGCTGGCAATGGTGGCCGCGGCAATCGTGGTGGCGGAATATTGGCACAATATGGCCTGGACCTCACTGCTGAAGCAAAGAACAATAAAATTGATCCAGTGATCGGCCGTGATAAAGAGATCGCACGTGTCACTGAGATCCTTAATAGACGAACAAAGAATAATCCAGTGCTAATTGGTGAAGCTGGTGTGGGTAAGACAGCTGTTGTTGAAGGACTAGCACAAAAAATTGTAAATGGTGATGTTCCGCAAAAGTTACTCAATAAACGAGTAATCCGCTTAGATGTGGTTTCATTAGTTCAGGGAACCGGTATTCGTGGACAATTCGAGCAGCGAATGCAGCAATTAATGACTGAATTAAAGCAAAATCAGGACATCATTCTCTTTATTGATGAAATTCACGAAATTGTTGGTGCAGGCAATGCGGAAGGCGGGATGGATGCTGGAAACGTTTTGAAGCCCGCCCTAGCACGTGGAGAACTTCAATTAGTCGGGGCTACTACGATGAACGAATACCGTGCAATCGAAAAAGATGCAGCACTTGCACGTAGACTCCAACCTGTTCAGGTCAACGAACCAACTACTGCTGAAACAATCGCGATCTTGAAGGGGATTCAGAAAAAATACGAGGCTTACCATCATGTTCGTTACACTCCTCAAGCAATTAAGGCAGCTGTTGAATTATCCAATCGCTACATTCAAGACCGCTTCTTGCCAGATAAAGCAATTGATTTATTGGATGAATCTGGTTCACGTAAGAATTTGACGATTCAAGCTGTTGATCCTCAAGTTATCGAAGAAAAAATCAAAAAAGCTGAGGAACAAAAAAAGGATGCTTTACAAAAGGAAGACTACGAAAAAGCTGCCTACTATCGCGATCAGGAAAATAAATTCTCTCAATTAAAGAATTCAAAAATTGAAACGGAAGATACTCCTGAAATTACCGAAAAAGACATGGAAAAAATTATCGAAGAAAAAACTAATATCCCTGTTGGTGAATTACAACAAAAAGAACAGCAACAGCTTAAAGATTTAGCTTCTTCACTTGAAAAACATGTGATTGGTCAAAATGAGGCCGTTGACAAGGTGGCACGCGCAATTCGGCGTAATCGCATCGGCTTTAATAAATCAGGGCGTCCAATCGGTTCATTTCTATTCGTTGGTCCGACTGGTGTAGGAAAGACCGAGACCGCACGCCAACTTGCAAAAGAACTTTTTGGCACAGAAGATTCAATGATCCGCTTTGATATGAGTGAATATATGGAAAAACACTCGGTTTCAAAATTAATTGGTTCACCTCCTGGTTATGTTGGCTATGAAGAGGCAGGACAATTAACTGAACAAGTTCGTCGCCATCCTTACAGTCTTGTACTTTTAGACGAAATCGAAAAAGCACATCCAGATGTAATGCACATGTTCCTGCAAATTCTTGATGATGGCCGGTTAACCGATTCCCAAGGAAGGACAGTCAGTTTTAAAGATACTATCATTATCATGACCTCGAATGCTGGTAGCGGTGATTCCGTTGCAAACGTTGGCTTTGGCGCAGCAGCGTCAGGTCAGACACATTCCGTACTTGACACACTTTCAAAATACTTCAAACCTGAATTCTTGAACCGTTTTGATGACATTGTTGAGTTTAATCCATTAAGCAAGAAAGATCTGCTTTCAATTGTTTCATTAATGCTTCATGATGTACGCGCAATGCTTGCACACCAAAATCTGACATTGAGTATTACGGATGCAGCCAAAGAAAAGCTGGTAGACTTAGGTTATGATCCTAAGATGGGAGCACGTCCTTTACGCAGAGTTATCCAGGAACAAATTGAAGATAACATTGCAGATTACTATCTCGAACATCCTGAGATTAAAAATTTCGAAGCACAATTAGATGATGGACAAATTAAAATTACAACAGCTGCAGTAATCAATTCTGCTAATAACAACCTTAAGTAACAGCTTTAAGCTGAAGGTTACTAAGCTGAATAAAAAAGGGCTGTGACAATACTGGAGTAAATTTCAGCGTTGCCGCAGCTCTTTTTTCAAAATCAAGTCTGCTTGAATCTAACTGGCAATATTTTCTCGATGTTTTTTTGTAAATTATTAACAAACTAACTTTTTTCTACGTTTCAAGGAAGATTTTATATTATAATGAAGGTAGCAGAAAAGAAGAGGGGGATTTAATTATGCATTTAATTGACGTCAGTAATAGTTATTCAAGAAGGATTCAACGCGAACTAACCCATTCTGATACCCACTTTATCAAAATTTATACTCTTGGCAATACTCGGGTGGTTTTTAAGAAAAAAGCCAATCATGAAGAAATCGTGCTTTCCAATAAAACACGACGCGTCACAGACGAAGAAATTGATTTCGTCCTCCAAAAATTGACTAATGAAACACGCTCCTCCAGCGAAATTACGCGGACCCAAAATACTGTTGATATCCAGCTTGGTTAGATATTAACTTGTACTGTTGACCAAAAATATTCTAGTTCTAATTCCTAAGGTGGTGTTAGCTTGTCATTTTCGAGTTTTCTAAAAAAAATAATTTTGCGCAGTATCGTTCCTAAACACTCAAAAAGCAATGCTAGACCGCCGCGAACTGTTCCTGCGTATATTACAAAAAAAAAAGCGGCAGCTTCCACCGCTGTCGCTGATAAAGAAACTGTCACAAACAAGGATGCCCAACTGCAACCTCAGCCCAAAAGTGTCAAAGAACGCCAAACTGCATTATTGCTGATTATGTATCGTGATTTGACCGGAAAAGAACTGGCAGCACCAGAAATAGTCAGCGGAAAGCTCGGCGAACAAGTCAATTTCAGATTGAAGGCCTTTGAAAATTATGATCTCGTTGACATTAAAGGCTTTACAAGTTACTTTGCCGCTCCCTACGCACTATTAACACTAACATATCTGAGAAAAGAAGCTGGGTCTATTTGGATTATCAGTCGCGATTTTGATCAACAAACGCTGCTGGGTGAACCGCAGCTACTTCGCGGAAAGATTGGAGATACATTTCAAGTCTATTCGCCTTCATTTCACGGGTATCATCTTATGAGTGTTGCGGGTCAAATCAAGGGTGAGTTTTCCTTGGCCGCGCAGCAGTTGCTTCTTTATTATCGGAAAGACTCATGGCTGAGCGTGATTCCTCAGAAAGTCTTTCTCAAAATCTTAAAGACGCCAGTCTGTTTTGACGCACCAAATGGCAACAAACTTACACTCCAACTCCCAATTAACTCTGTTTGGCGAACCTTTACTAAAGTCAAAACACATCTTGACCAGACTTGGTACTGCCTTGGAGGCGCACTTTGGCTTAGATTTAATGACTTAGAAGTCAAATTCGTTACTGCAGAGTCATCTTTTCTAGGCGATACAAAAACAGTTTCAAAAAAAAGCTATCCCACAGAGCCGCTGAAGCAGCCAGCAAGCATCTCATTTGTACCACAAAAAGCGGTCAGTCTGTTTGACAATCCTAATGGTAGAATTTGTACTTCTGTTGAACACGGAAAACAAGTACTAGCAATTGCCAAAAGCACTGTGGATGGTGTGATATGGTACCAACTCGCAAATTACGGTTGGGTTCAGCAACCTTACCTTGCCTTTAACAAAACTAAGCTTTAAGCGTCTGAGTTAACCGTGTTCCATGGTTGAAGCACTTAATTTCGACTTGTACCCGAAAATAAAGGAGAGTGTGACATAAATCGGGAAAATTTGAGTGCTAACTCGAAATTACGAACCTAGCGAGTCCTTTGCTATGAGTACTTCGAAGTTAGACGGAAAATTTTGACTTATGGAACACATTTATCCGGAATAAAAGAGGGGCTGTGACAAAATTTAACTTTTGTCACAGCCCCCTTTATTTGGGTTAACTTACAATTTAGCTGTTAATTTAACCTGTGGATATTTATCTTTAAACCAACGTTCAGAAAATGCATTTTCAAAAAGGAACAGTGGATTTCCTTGACGATCTTTAACTAATAAATTACGCGATGACGACATCTTTTCATCTAACTGTTCTGGTTCAATCCACCGGGCAATTTTCTTACCCATCGGAGTCATTATAACCTCAGAATGATATTCATTTAACATTCTGAATTGGAAAACCTCAAATTGCAATTGTCCCACAGCTCCTAGAATATACTCCCCGGTACTATAGCTTTGATACAGTTGCACTGCTCCTTCTTGGACAAGTTGTGCAATTCCTTTATGAAATGATTTTTGTTTCATGACATTCTTTGCGGTTACCTTTACAAAAATTTCAGGCGTAAACTGTGGTAATTTTGCAAATTGTATTTTATTTTTACCTGAAAAAATAGTATCACCAATTTGAAAGTTACCCGTATCATACAAACCGATAATATCGCCAGCAACTGCTGTTTCAAGTGTTTCACGTGTTTCCGCCATAAATTGAGTAGAGTTCGACAAGCGTAATTTTTTCAGGTTGCGCGTTAATGTCACATCCATTCCACGCTTAAACTCACCCGAACAAATTCTGACAAAAGCAATCCGATCCCGATGATTAGGATTCATGTTAGCCTGTATTTTAAAAATAAAGCCCGAAAAGTCAGTTGCGACAGGTTCAATTTTTTGCCCGTCAGCTAATGTATGCGCTGCAGGTGCAGGTGCAAATTGCAAGAAAGCATCGAGAAAAGTTTTGACCCCAAAGTTTGTTAATGCTGATCCAAAAAAAACAGGTGTTAGTTTGCCTTGTGCGATCTTAGCTGCATCAAACTGATTGCCGGCATCATGCAGTAAGCGAACTTCGTCTAAAACTTGCTGATAAATACTCTCTTCAGCTAAAGGTTCGGCATCCGAAATCTCACCTTGATCATTAAGTGCAATCAAGCTCTCAGCTTGATCCTCTCGCCGGTAAAGCTCAACGCGGTGATTAAAAAGATCATAGATTCCCTTGAGCCCCTTACCCATTCCAATTGGCCAATTCATAGGATACGCAGCGATCCCTAAAACTTCTTCCAGCTCAGTAACAAGATCAAGTGGTTCACGCCCATCACGATCCAACTTATTAATAAATGTAAAAATTGGAATTCCACGCATTTTACATACTTGGAATAACTTTTTAGTCTGTGGTTCAATTCCCTTAGCAGAATCAATCACCATCACAGCAGCATCGACAGCCATCAACGTCCTGTATGTATCCTCAGAAAAATCCTCATGCCCGGGAGTATCAAGAATATTTACTCGTTTACCAGCATAATCAAACTGCATTACAGAGCTAGTAACAGAAATCCCGCGCTTTTTTTCAATCTCCATCCAGTCAGACTTCGCAAAACTTCCTGATTTCTTTGCTTTGACAGTTCCCGCTTTACGCACGACACCGCCAAATAATAAGAGTTGCTCCGTAATTGTTGTTTTTCCGGCATCTGGATGAGAAATAATCGCAAAGGTCCGTCTTTTGTTGACGGCCTCAGCCAAACTTTCACTTTTCATAATTAACCTCTTTCATCTATTCTAATAAAAAACATTTTTTGCTCTAACTCAAGCTTACCCTTTATTTGCTTGGCTTTTTTCACGCCGGACATGTGCAATAGTCAAAGCAGGTGGCAGTGTAATCCTAAGCGCCATGATTCTAGAATCATCAACCTGCTCTGTAACCAAAACAACATGCTCTGGAGTCTCAAACTCCACCTTGCTGCCGTCTTCAGGAATAAAGCCCAGCTTAGCAATCATATAGCCCGCAATTGTGTCTACCTCATTCATTTCCAAAGCAGTCCCAAACTCATCATTAAAATCATCGAGTGCTAGTTTTCCTTGCACAATAAACTCATTATCAGAAATCTTTTGATAACCGCGATCAGGGTGATCCGATTCATCCTCAATCTCGCCAACAATTTCTTCTAGTAGATCTTCAAGCGTTACTAACCCGACAACTCCGCCATATTCATCAAAGAGAATTGCAATTTGATTCTTGGTTTTTTGCATTTCAAACATTACTTCATCAATTGGCATTGTCTCTGGAATAAAGAGTGCTGGTTGCATAACTCTCCTGATTGTTACATGATCAAAACCATCCTTACGGGCGGTGCGTAAGATATTTTTAATATGCACAATTCCAACAATATTATCTTTGTTTTCATTAAAGACAGGCACACGTGAATAAGGCATTTGTAAGATGGCGTCTATATTGCGATCGTTGTCATTTTGAATATCTACCATAAAGGCATCAGTTCGTGCAACCATCACTTCGCGAGCCATTTTTTCATGCATCGAGATAACCCCTTCGATCATTTCAAAGGCTTCAGGATTCAGCCGACCTTCATTACGTTGTTCCGTTATCAATGCCACAATGGGATTTGCAGGTACTTTACCATCCTCAATGGCACTATTGGCTGTCCTGCTGCGATTTATAACATTAAGCAAAAATTCCATTGGGATAAATAGTACACCACAAAAACTAGCGAAGCGACAAACTCCTCTTAAAAGAGTTCCCGTATTGCTTTTACGAATAGCTTTCTGTAAAGACTCGGCCAAAATTGCACTAATCGTCAAAATAATTACAAAAATTACCACGAGTAAGACTAAATTTTGAACGGAAAAAAGAGTTCCATTAGCCAGAAAAAGTTCAGCAGCACACACAATACTGAACAAGCAGCCAAAAAACTGTGCAAAATTAACCGCTCGTTCATGCTTTTGAAGTGTTTCAAACACAGCACTTTTAGCTTCATGATATGAATGATATGCCAGTAACGCACTTCTAATCACACTAGCACTTCCTAAGGCAACTAGACATAATCCTATAAGTAATATTTCAGCAAGTCCGGGGTCTGAGTTCATCTTTTTATTCTCTCCAATTGTTAAAAACTTGAGATTAGTTCTTGACTATACAATACCAAAATAAACTGAGTAATTCCACTCAACTTACTGTGGGACATGGATAACATCGCCGGCCTTTAAATCACTATCAGAGCTCAATTTATTGATTGCTTTAAGCTTATCGACCGTTGTTGCATATTTTTCTGCTAAAGCTTCCAAAGTATCACCGGATTGAACATTAATTGTTTGAGTATTTTTCAGCAAAGCTTGTTGACTTTCACTGGCTGCCTTTGCACTTGAAGCACTAGCAGACTGCGCTTTAGCACTTGATTCACTAGCTGCTTTCGCAGAAGATGCCTGTGCTTTTGAAGATGCTTGAGCTGCACTTGTTTTAGCTGCCGCGCTTGCATTTTTTTGACTTTGTGCCAACGAATTCTTTTTACTTGAACTGCTTGTTTGTGCTTGTTTTTTACCAAATGTACTTTGCACGCTCTCCCATGTTCGTGCAACCGCAGCTTTATGACTGAGTGCCGCCCACAAGAATATTAAAACTAATACAAGCACTCCGCTAACAATGAACGTTTTTAATTTTCTGCGCTGCTTTTTTTTGGTTTTATGCGCAGTTGGCGCAGCCTTTTTTGTCTCTTCAGTAACTGCCAGATTAACCGGATCAGCCCCCCGATCCTTGTAAAAGGCCTTACGCATCCGTGGTTCATCTTTGCGTGTAAAACCATGCTTAAATTGTTCTACCTTGAACTCCTCATAAACAGTCCCAACATCAAAAGTTTGCCGTTCGTGTTCTTTTTGTGCAAGATATTCATTCTTTTCTGGAAGTGCTAGTGCTTGGTACCAGCTGGAAAAATATTCAAACTGAACCATTACATCTCGTGTAGCTCCAAAATCTTGGGCTTGTCCGAATTGTAACCACAATGTCCGTTCGCAAAAACGTTCGATATTGATCACATTGGTATCCGCAATGACAAACGAAACCCCTCGGTCCTTCAGGTTATCAATTCTTTGCGCGACTTTTTTAAAAAACGACAAATTAATGGCTCCCAAAAGACTGTCAATCAATACCAGTTGCGGCTCTACATAAAGTGCAAGTGAAAGTGCTAAACGCGCTGTTACTCCTAGTGAGTATGTCTTCACTGGTCGATATAACCATTCGCCTAACTCACTAAAATTAATAATCGCATTAATCAAGTGGTTAGCTTTAAACTCATCAAGTTTGGCCGCAAACACTGCCTGTTTAATATTCTCAAGTCCGGTCAGATTAACATCAGAAATAGAATGAATACTGGCTAAGTTTACTTTAGCTTCCATCGTGATAAAACCTGTCGTTTGTTTTTCATGCCCGGCAAGAATATTAATTAACGCAGACTTACCAGATCCATTAGTTCCTAGCAGTCCAATTCCTTCACCTTGGTTGATCGCTAAAGAAATACCTCGCAATTCCCAAAAATTTTTAGTCTCTGCAACCGGAAGCTTAGCCTTGACCAAGTCTTTCTTCTCCGGTAACAATGGTGCACATTTCGTAATATATTTTATTTCCATTTTTTTCATGAATTTCACCTATTATGCTTTGCAATTTACTACCAACAATATTACAAGATAGATTATTTTCAGTCAATTAGCTGACTTACTTCAATTAGCGCGGATAGCTCTACTTAACGAACTCCGCGCATCCGCTTTTTTATCAGCAATTCACTGCCCGTTTTTCTCATTATTTAACAGGTATATATCGTGGAAATACTTCACAATCACCTTTAAGACTGCATAGGTTGGAATACCAAGAATCATTCCCATTAAACCAGCCAGGTTACCTGCAACTAACAGTAGCATAATAATAGTCAGCGGATGAATATCGAGTGATTTACCAATTACATTTGGATACACTAAGTTTCCGTCAACTTGCTGCACAACCGTGCAAACAATAATTACCAAAATAACCATTTTAGTTGAAACGGAAAAAGCCAAAATCAGTGCGGGCAAGACTCCAATATAAGGTCCAAGATAAGGGATGATGTTTGTCGTTCCTGCTAAAACACCCAGCAAAAGCGCATAAGGCATCCCAATTGCCCAATATCCCAAGGAAATGAAAGTCGCAATGAAAGTACATTCAATTACTTGCCCTGCAATATATTTTGAGATTGTATCTCCCATTTTAGTCAAAAGTTCTTCTACTTGTTCAGCCCTTTTGCTAGGCATCATCTTTTGAATGTTGGGAATCAAGCGATGCCCATCTTTCAGCATGTAAAATAACATAAAAGGGACTGTGATGATTGTCACTGTAATGCTGGTAATCATCCCGATTACTGTTCCTAAACTTTTCGTTAACGAACCCAAGAAAACCTCAACTGAACCCATCACATTTTTCTCAAGCTTACTAATATAGCTTTGAACATCTAATTGGCGCATCCATTGATGATCACTGAGATCATTGTAGAAATGGTTAGTCACTTTTTGAACAGCACTGATATAATCAGGCGTTTTAACCACCAATTGTCCAACTTGTGAAATCAACAGCGGAATCATAAAGGTCAGCGCTAAAGTAATAATTCCTAACAACATTAAAAAAACCAAAGACACTGCTAAGGTCCGGTTAATTCTAAAACGACCGAGATGTATTTTCATGAGAAAAGAAACTACCGGTCTGAAAAGATAGTACAGAAAACCAGAAATAATAACCGGGACAAAAAGTGTTGAAATGAATGTCCCTACCGGATTAAAGATAAAGCTGATCTGAGTACAGACCCAAACCAGCGTTGCAACTAGCAAAGCCTCTACCGTAATATACATCAACTTTGAATTTTTTAATTTATCAAACATTCTCAGGTCAGTCCTCACTTATTTCTGATTAAATAATACCACACCTGTAATTGATGTTAAAAAGTAACCAAAATGGTCAGCTACTCGTGAAATGAATAAACACGTCCTCTAGGCGTAAAGCCGGTTTTAAGACAACTGCTCGCTTCCAGCATAAGATAGTATTAGGGGGCCGTACCGAAACAGCCCCCTAATACTTCTACAAACACATCATTTACAAACGTCGTGACAATTCTAAATACCGATTGTACCAAATATCGACATATTCCTTCGAGAAAGGCCCCTTCTTGTGTTCAATCCAATCGACAAGTGTAAGCACATTATGTTTCAGGATTTTGTCCGTTTCCTGGGAGTAATTCCATTTTGCAGCATGCTCCTCATACTCATCGACATCCAACAAGCGTTTTTCACCATTTGGAAAAACCTTAACATCCAGATCATAATCGATATACTTTAGCGCTTCTCTGTCCAAGACCGCTGGTGACGCAAGGTTACAATAATACGAAACTCCATTATCACGGATCATTGTGACAATGTTGAACCAGTAATGCTTATGAAAATAAATCAAAGCCGGTTCTCTGGTAACCCAACGACGCCCATCTGCTTCTGTAACCAAAGTATGGTCATTGCAGCCTATCAGGGCATTTTCGCTTGTCTTTAGTACCATCGTATCTCGCCACGTTCGATGTAAACTGCCATCGTGTTTATAACTTTTGATGGTGATGAAGTCACCTTCCCTTGGTTCTTTTGACTGCCGCATGGAAAAACCTGCCTTCTATAAACACAGGTGTAATTTTACACCGATATCATAACTATTATAGCAAACTTGTGCCAGAAATCCCAAAAATTATTTGGTTTAAGCTTATTTTTTGAAGGTCTGCAAGAGTGCATGGTAAAGATCCGCGTCAAGCACCAAATTAAAGGGTTTATGCAAATTTGCGACATTCGTCTGTAAAATCACAGCATCTTTTCCATTAGCGGACAAGTCGCCAACCGTCTCATAACCATATTCATAGCCATGTACATGATACCCTGATGTGATCCCTAGTTTTTTAAATTCTGGCAGTTGCGCCAAATGATACAACCCCGCACTATAATTATTTCGTGGGGGGAAGGTGGTATATAAAAGCCGCGTCTCAGTTTGCGTTAAAAACTTTCCGTCTAAGAATGAACTAAGCATCTTGTAAAGGTCCGGTGTGCTCATATACAAGTTTCCAGTCCCTAATTCATTAGAATATTGAAAAGCCTGCTCTTTTATCCTCCGCAACTGCTTACCTTTAACTTGTGTATATGCAAGCGCTTTTTGACTTTGAGCCTGTTCTTCATTAAAAAAATAAGTGTTCTTGAGCTTTAATGGTTTACGTATCATTGTGTTAAAGGAGTCTTCATAGCTGTGTTGTGTAATCTTTTGCAAGATTCCGGCCAAAAGCACATAATTAGCGGGCTGGTAGCTTTGATGTCCAATCTGTTTAACGTTAATCTGAATTTTATGACTGACATAATTGACTAACGCGGTCGCTGTTAAGACATTCCGCGGCATGGTCGCTAAATTAGTTCCAGACGTCATGTTTAGCATTTGTCTGAGTGTCACTAAGTTGCCATTTTTGATATTTGGATAATACTTTGCCAAATGATCATTTAAGGAAAGCTTGCCTTTATTAGCTAACAGCATAATCATCATTGCAGTAGCTGATTTTTGCAACGAAGCAATTTGATACGTTGTTTTACTGCCGTTTGGTACCTGATTATCTACATCTGCATATCCATAACCTTGCTGATAAACCACCTTGCCATCCTTAATCAACAACGCTTCACCTGTAAAACCGGATTTTTGCAGACGATGCTCCGTATACTCGCTGATGGCCTTAACTTTTTTCAAGTATTTACGTTCTTTAACACTCAGCTTTTTATGACTTTTTTGTTCAATTTTTTGTCGTGTATGCTGTGTTTCTTGAGATAAGGTGAGGCTTCCAACTAGCAGGCAACCTACCAACAAAAAGAAACACAAGCCTCCCAAAAATTTTTTCTTATTCATAAATAACCTCTTAAACAACAGTCTTCAACACCACCTACCGCAGAGTTAACTTCACAATTGCTTCACTTCTTGCTGTCTGCGGAAACATATCAATTGGCTGGATATACTCGACCTGATAAACCTTAACCAATTCTTTCAAATCACGAGCCAATGTTGCCGGATTGCAAGAAACATAGACAAATTTGCGTGGGCGAACCGTAATAATCGTTTTAAGCAATTCTGAGTCCAATCCAGTTCTAGGAGGATCAACTACCAGCGCATCCGCTACAAAACCCTCTTTTATCCATTGCGGGATAACTTCTTCAGCTTTTCCACATTCATACCGAGTGTTTGTGCGTTTGTTTAACTGTGCATTTGCACGTGCATCCGTAATTGCGGCAGGTGTAATATCCATCCCTCTGACTTCACTTGCATTTTGACCCACAAAAAGACCGATTGTCCCCACTCCACAGTAAGCATCAATCAAGGTTTCTCCTTTTTCTAAGGCAAGTGCCTCTTCTACTTTACGATACATTACTTCAGTCTGAGAAGGATTTAACTGGAAGAAGGCACGTGCAGAAAGCTTGAACTTAACTGTACCCAGTTGATCGACAATAAAGTCTTGTCCTGCAAGCAAATTAGTTTCTGCTCCCCAAATAAGCGCGTCCTGGTTCATATTAATATTCTGCATGACCGAGCTTAACTGTGGAACAGCCTGCTGCAACTCAGCTAACAGCGGTTTTTTATGTGGAAATTTAGGTGAATTTGTAACAAAAACAAGCTGTGCCTGACCCGTTGCAACTGACTCTCTAACCACCAATGTCTTGACAATTCCGGAGTTTTGCTGCTCATTGTAAATGGGAACTTCATACTTTTGTAAGAGACTGCAAACTATCCGCATGATTTTCATTGTCAGTGGACGCTGGGTACTGAAAGTTGGCAGTGCAACTAGCTCATGTGTGCCTCTTTTATATAATCCCGCTACAACTTCTCCACGTTCATTTTGACGCACTTGAAACTGAGCCTTATTTCGATATTCATAAGGGACTTTCATCCCGAGGGTCTGCTTCAAAATAAAATGCCGGTATCCGCGCGGCTTAAACTTTTCAAGTGACTGCATAATAATATCACGTTTAAACTCTAGTTGTTTTTCATAAGCGAGCTGTTCAAGTTCAATCCCGCCGACATCGTAGTCATCCCTTTTTGCAACCCGGTGCGGACTTTTTTCGCGGATCTTATGCACCTTAGCCGTTGCATAATGCGGATTATCACGGACCACTTCAGCAACGATCACTTCTGCCGGTAAAGCATTTGGCACAAACACAACCTTGTGTTTAAAGTAACCAATTCCTTCACCGTTAATTCCTAACCTTTTGATTGTTAAAGGAAAACGCTGCCCACTAGTCAGTGCAACTCCTTTTACGCTCCTGTTTTTCTCGTATTGCATGCAGTAAACTCCTTAGTTTTTGTGATAGTTAATTATAACACTGCAATTCTCTTTTTTTGCCGGCAGTTAGTCATGTATAATAAAAAATGAAAATACTGCTGGAGGTTCGCTTATGCCACAAAAAATAACTATGATTAAAACCCAAAGAAAAAAAGGACGCTATAATATTTATCTTGATGGACATTATAGCTTTTCTGTCAGTGAAAGCGTGCTGATTAAACACCAACTTTACAAGGGACAGGAAATCACTGCACAACTAAAGCAAATTTTAAGTACTGAAGACAGTTTTTCACAGTTTTACGAAAAAGCCCTAAATTACCTTAGCTATCAATTACGGAGCGAAAAAGAGATCTATACTTATTTACGTAAATATGAAGCTGACCCGGAAGTGATTGCTAAAGTGCAGCAAAAACTGCGCTTAGAAGGCTTAGTGGATGATCAGAAATTTGCTGAAAGTTACATTAGAACAATGTTGAAAACCTCTGATAAAGGATTCAAAGTGATTCAACAGCAATTAAGACAAAAAGGGATTCCAGCAGAAACAATTACAGCAGCTGCCAGTGAGTACGATGAAGCAACAGCAACTGCTAATCTCCAAAAGCTCTGTCTCAAACTTGCAAAACAATATCACAATCAATCCAGCAAGCTTCGTTTGCAAAAAATAAAGCAGCGGCTGCTCTCCAAAGGATTTTCATTTGATGAGATTACCACTGCACTTGCAACGCTTGATTTAACAAACGATCTCCAATCTGAGAAAGAAGCGCTCACCTTGCAATTCGAAAAAGCTGCCAAAAAGTATCATTTGTTAACTTCTCAAGAAAAAAAGTTTAAAATCAAACAAACACTCTATCGCAAGGGATTCGCTCTGACGGACATCGAACAACTTTTAGACAAAGAAATTCAGTCATAGTTAAAAGTCCGGTCGGCATTTTAAGGCAAATAAAAAGGTTCGGTTAGAAAAACTGAATTTAATCAGTCTTCAAACCCAACCTAATTTTTAAACTAGTTTACCTGGCAATATGCTGGTACGTTCAAGGGGCTGTGACAAAAGTTAAATTTTGGCACAGTCCCTCTTTTATTCCGGATAAACGTGTTCCATAAGTCAAAATTCTCCGTCTAACTTCGAATTACTCATCGCAAATTACTCGCTATGTTCGTAATTTCGAGTTAGCACTCAAATTTTCCCGACTTATGTCACCCGCTCCCTTTTTAATCTTTATTTTCATGATCCGGACGATATTTTTCAATGTAATGCCGAATTTTACCTGATTTTGGTTCAATTTTATGATACTTTTTTTCTTCTAAAGTTGCATTAAGCACAGCTCCTAGCATAATCGCCCAACCTGCATAGTTCAACCAAAACAACAACACGATAAAAGTTCCAATTGTCCCATAGCTTAAAACAGAACGTGCAAAATAACGCACATAGATCGAAAAACCTTGTGCAAGTAAAACCCAACCTGCCGTTGCCAAAAAAGCTCCTGGAAAAATCAAGTGCAAGTGAATGTGGGCATTTGGTAAAAAATAGTACATTAAACTAATAATAAAGAACAAAGCCACAACCGTTACCGGCCACTTGAATGTTCCAAAAAGACTGATTAAATCCGTTGGAAGATGCAGCAGCGGCGTTAAGTAATCTAAAACCAGCTGTCCAAAACTAAACAATGTAATGATGATCACCATTAAAACTACAAATACGAGCGTTAAAAAAAATGAAGCCAGCCGCACGACAATCGCACTTTGTGAATTTTTGACCCCATAAGCATTATTCATAGCCAGCTTGAGTGCATTAACTCCCCTGCTAGCCGCCCATAAAGCCACAAGTGCGCTGATTGAAATTACGCCCCCATTTCCCTTTTGTAAAAACGAAGTTACTAAAGGGCGCAAGGTATTATAGATTGTCCCAGGAACTGCAGTCTGCAGGTAATTCAAGATTGTTGCTGCATTCAAATTCAAAAGCGGCATCAAGTTTCCCAGTAAAATAATCGTTGGAAAAATTGCCAATAAAGAATAATATGCAATTACAATTGCAGTGTTGTTAAGATTGACGCCTGCACTTCGTTGCAGCATTGCTGAACCTACATCTTTGATCGTAGCAAAGTTAACGCTCCCCTTTTTAATCTCTGCCACCTCCTAATCTGTTCAGCATAAATTATACCATGACACCTTAAATTCTACAGCTAATTACTACTGGATTGCTCACCTGTGGCAGCTGTTGTACTAGTCGTTGGAACCTTCAGAGTGGTCCCGCTAGAAATCGTCCCATCTTCGAGACTATTAAGCTGCATTAATTCTGAAGTAGTTGTTTGATATTTCGTTGCAATTGCCGATAAGGTGTCTCCTGCGTGCACTACATAGTATTGGTACTGGCTCTTTTGCGTGGATGCTTGTTTAGCACTACTACTTGAAGCAGTTGTAACTGTCTTTGCCTTACTTGCTTGCTTATTTTGCGCAGAACTGCTGGTGCTAGCTGAAGTTGCTATTTGTTGCGTTCCATATTTTTTCCGTGCGAGACTTTGTTGTTTTTTATATTCAGACTTTTGATGCTGTGCCGTGTCCCCAAAAGAATTTTGCAGATGCGCACGGACCACATTGCTGCGTAACCCTAGAAAAGCCACTGCAACTACAACAACTGCTAATACCACTCCCCATAACCATTTTAGATTCTTCTTTTGACTTCTTTTACGTGTCATTTTTGTCTCCCCTTATTTTAATTCATAAAATTAAAACTCTTCCCTAGTAATTATCAGATATAACTTAAATAATTTCAATAAAAACTATTAAGTCTTCCCCCAAAAATATTCAAGCGCATGACTCATTTGCACAAAAGGCAAGCACTGGCACTTTCTTCCAAAACAAAACTAAGACAGCATGGATCGCTTCCAACGAATTTGTGTCTTTATTTAAACCTGCAACGCAGATCGCTTCGTGTAATTCAAAGTTAGCCGCAAATCTTTAACTTAATGAAATACATTTAAGCGAAATAAATAACGTGACGAGAGTGTGACATAAGTCGGGAAAATTTGAGTACTAACTCGAAATTACGAACATAGCGGGTACTTTGCGATGAGTAATTCGAAGTTAGGCGGAGAATTTTGACTTATGGAACACGTTTATCCGGAATAAAAGAGGGGCTGTGACAAAATTTAACTTTTGCCACAGCCCCATCTCGTTATTTTTTTAGATTTGCCAATTAACGTGTCCGATTCCAAAAACACAATTGGAATTTAATTAACCTTAAATTAGGCAAACCACATTACTCACTGCTTATTTCAAATTTTTGGACAATTCCTTGATATATGCTCTCAAGTCATCTTTGACTTCTGGATGTTCCAAACCAAATTGAATAGAAGTCTTCAAATAGCCAAATTTATAGCCAACATCAAAGCGCTCACCTTTAAATTCATGTGCAAAAACACGTTGAATTTTATTTAAGCGATCAATTGCATCGGTTAACTGAACCTCATTGCCTGCACCTGGTTTTTGTGTCTCTAACATACCAAAAATCTCAGGTGTCAATAAGTATCTACCGATAATTGCTAAATCGCTAGGTGCCTTATCAACTGCAGGCTTTTCAACAAACTTTTTGACATCATAAAGCCCTGCACTTGTTTCAGAACCTGGATCAATGACACCATATTTGTAAACTTCTTTATGCGGAACCTTCATTACCGCTAAAGTTGAAGCGTGGGTTTGGTCGTAACGATCAATTAACTGCTTAGTCAGCGGAACCTTATCTCTCATCAAGTCATCGCCAAGCATTACAACAAAAGGCTCGTTGCCTACAAAGTCCTTTGCCATCAAGACGGCATCACCAAGTCCTCGAGGATGCGACTGCCGAATGAAGTATAAGTTAATATCGGTTGTCTGTTCAACTAGTTTGAGCAGATCCGTCTTTCCCTTTTCTTTTAAATTCTGTTCCAATTCCGGAACTGAATCGAAATGATCTTCAATTGGGCGCTTGCCTTTACCAGTAACCACCAAGATATCTTCAATACCTGATTTTTTTGCTTCTTCCACAATGTACTGAATCGTTGGTTTATCAATAATTGGCAGCATCTCTTTTGCCAGGGCCTTAGTTGCTGGCAGGAAACGTGTTCCTAAACCTGCGGCCGGAATCACAGCTTTTCTAACTTTCATCATGCGAGCTCCTTTATCTGTTAGCGTTGTCAAAATACATCCCTCATTATAGCACCAGTCTTCTAGATGATAAACAGCTAAAGCTGCATTCTAGCAGCATGGGCATACTTTTGGTGAAAAATTAAAAAAATATCTTAACACCAGTTACATTTTATGAATAAAGTCGGCTTTAATCAAGTAAATATTTTTTATCCTGCTCTGGATCCTGCGATGTCAAAATTTTAGGCCCCGCAGTCGTAATCACGAGAGTATGTTCATACTGGCACGAAAAGCCGCCATCTGCAGTCCTGGCCGTCCAACCATTAGGATCATCCATAACTGCTTTCCAAGTCCCTGTATTAATCATCGGTTCGATTGTAATCGTCATTCCGGGACGCAAACGCAGACCTTTTCCGGCTTGACCATAGTGAGGCACATTAGGGCTTTCATGCATCGTCGGTCCAATTCCATGCCCAATAAACTCGCGAACATCACCATAATCGTTAACTTCTTCGGTGTAATGCTGAATTGCAGCTCCAATATCGCCAATTCGATTGCCCACCTGAGCCTGATCAATGCCCAAATAGAGCGCTTCTTTTGTGACTTTCATTAAGCGGTCAATTTCTGGGGTTACCTTTCCGACTGCATAGCTCCAGCACGAGTCACTCATCGCACCATGATAATTCACAACTGTATCAACTTTAACTAAGTCCCCATCCTTCAAAATCAAGTCTTTGCGGGGAAAACCATGACAAATTTCATCATTCACACTGACACAGGTTGCGTATTTATAACCTTCAAATCCAATTTGTTCCGGAATTGCATCGTGTTCTTTAAAAAACTTACGCGCAAATTTTTCAATTTCCCAACTTGAAATTCCTGGTTTAATAATCTTTCTCAAGCCCAAGTGCATTCCTGCAAGAATTGCCCCTGACCTTTCCATCTCACGAATTTCTCGCGGTGACTTTAATGTAATCATTATCGATAGCTGCCTCCAATTTAATTTACTCTTTTATTATAACCTAAAAATTCGTTATTGGCAGCGACACATTTAGTGTTACACAAACGAGCCTTTAAATGTTGTTTTCAGTATTTACCGATTATCTGCTATAATGAGGCACAGCAGATAGTTGAAAGAAGGTAGTTTACTTAATGACAAAAGCTAAAGTTGTATTTGCTTCGATCACCGGAAATAATGAAGATGTTGCCGATATTGTCTCAGAGGCCCTCGAAAATAAGGGCGTTGAGGTCGATACGGAAGAAATTTCCCAGTGCGATGCTTCTGATTTTGAAGATGTCGATATCTGTATTGTGACTCCTTATACTTACGATGAGGGCGCTCTTCCAGATGAAGGAATGGACTTTTTTGAAGATCTTCAAGAACTTGACCTAACTGGCAAAGTCTTTGGAGTTGCTGGGTCAGGTGACACTTTTTACGGTGAATACTATTGTGTTGCCGTTGATCAATTTGAAGAAGCATTCAAACAGACTGGCGCTACAAAAGGTGCTGCAAGCGTAAAGATCAATCTTGCCCCGGACACTGCTGAGGATCTTGCCAGCTTAGAAAAATTCGTTGACGCCTTAATCGCATCAGCCGCAAAGAAGAAGCAGTAACAGCTGCCTTATTCGTCAAATACTTTCATAGATGGAGTGACTTAAAAATGAGCAGCAAATTGTCAATCATTGTCCCTTGTTACAACGAGGAAGAATCGATTCCACTTTTTTATCCTGAAGTTGAAAAAACAAAAGAGAAAATGCCGGATGTTGAATTTGAATACTGGTTTATCAATGATGGTTCCTCAGATAATACCTTACAGGAATTGCGTAATTTGCACGCACAGGATCCACAACACGTCCATTTCGTCTCCTTTTCACGTAATTTTGGTAAAGAAGCTGGACTTTTTTGCGGGTTACAACGTGCAACTGGCGATTATGTCGTAGTAATGGACGTTGATTTACAAGATCCACCTGAACTTTTACCCAAGATGCATCAACTTTTGAGTGAAGGCGAATACGATTGTATCGGCACACGCCGCGCAGATCGCGCGGGTGAACCCCCGATTCGTTCCTTTTTTGCACATCTCTTTTACAAATTGATCAATCGCATCTCAGACACTACTATCGTGGATGGAGCACGTGATTTTCGGATGATGACTCGGCAGATGATCGACGCAATTCTAGCAGTTAAGGAATACAACCGTTTTTCAAAGGGCGTGTTCAGCTGGGTCGGTTTCAAAACAAAATATCTTGAGTATCCGAATAAAGAACGAACTGCTGGTACGACCAGCTGGAGTTTTTGGAATTTGTTGCAATATTCGATTGATGGCATTGTAGCCTTCTCAGATGTGCCCCTGAATATCGCGGCTTTCACCGGACTTTTTTCCTTTATTGGCGCCGGCATCGCAATTATTTGGATTATCATTCGTGCCATTCTCTTCGGTGACCCCACTAGCGGCTGGCCTTCACTAGTTTGCATCATTTTGTTTGTTAGTGGTATCCAGCTCTTTTGCCTTGGTATCGTAGGCAAATATATTGGAAAAATTTTTCTGGAAGTCAAGCACCGTCCGCTTTACATTGTTAAAGAAGAAAAATAACAACTTCTTAAAATTTGTCCCCTGCCTTCGCAACTTTCAAGGAATTAATGTACAATACTTGAGAGTAGGCAGGAGGCTTTTTTTGTGCAATTTTCTTTTGATAAAAAAAATAATTTTAACCTTTATCTGCAGTATACTGCAGTTTTTTTCGTGGTAGCACTCTTTGTTTATGGTACATATCTGGCTACCGGACATTCATTAATCTGGCGTTTGGATGGGGCACAACAGCATTTGCCGCTCCTAAGCGAATTTCGAAAAACACTTCTTTCCATGCTTAATCATCCGACCACTTCACTTCCGCAATGGTCTTGGAAATTAGGTCTAGGGGGAGATCTTTTTCAAATTAATTCTTATTACATCATTGGTGATCTCTTCAACTATTTAATCCTATTATTTCCGGCCACAAAAGTTGTTCTGGGTTACCAAATTCTGATTGTTTTGCGGCTTTATTGTGCCGGACTTTCATTTTGCTACTTTGCAGCTCACTTTAAATTTCATAACCAAGTCATCATCAGTGGTAGTCTTGTTTATCTTTTTAATGCTTTTTTGCTCTACTCAAATATTGCCCAACCCTTTTTCACACTCCCTTTCATCTTGTTTCCACTATTAATTCTGTGTGTCGAACGTGTCTTACAGGGCTACTCAAACCTACCACTAACTTTGATGTTCAGTTGGATGCTGTTTAACAACTTTTACTTTGCTTATATCTTAGGCATTGGAACCTTTATCTTTTTAATTTTACGTTACTTCTTTTACTATCGCCATCAGGGCATCTTTAAAAAAACAGTTTTAAAGTTGGGCAGCAGTACGCTTTTGGGCCTCCTGTTAACCGCTGTTTTATTACTCCCTGAAATTTATGCCGTCTTTAACTCCACGCGCAGTTCAGGTTCTTTTGCAAATGGTTTAAAATTATACCCACTCTATTATTATCTTGCGCTTCCTTCCCAGTTAATTAACGGTGGTAATCGTGATTTTTACTTCTGGAGTGCACTCGGTTTTGCAAGTCTGAGTTTCTTTGCATTGCTTTATATCATTGCAAAACATCGCAATTATCCAATTTTGAGCACAAGTTTTATCCTAGGGGGAATTATGCTGTTATTTCCTGCCTGTGGTGCTTTTTTTAACGGAATGACCTCGCCTTCCAATCGCTGGACACTGTTACTGGTGCTGCCACTTGCGCTTGCAACCTGTGTGCTGATTAATCATATCAAGCTAATCTCACCTCGAATGCTGCGGGCATTTACATTTTGCCTTCTAGGCTACAGTTTGTTGCTCTTAATCAATTATTTCTTTCAGAATAACGAAAAATTATTTATCCCGGTGATCTTCCTTTTTATTAGCTATGGCCTGATTGTCTTTTATCGAACTTCGAAAAACCGTCACTGGCAATTAATATTTATGCTCCTGCTAATCTCAAATACCGCACTTAATGCCGTTTACTTTGCAGCACCTTACAACGGAGGTTACTCAAACGAGATGCTGCCGCAAAAAGCCTTCGAAAAATGGACCGCTTTACGCTATGCCGGCTTAGATCGTCAATTAAAACCACACAATCAATACCGAGTTTCAACTATTAGTCAAAATTACAGTCTGGGTGCAGGAATTCACATGTACAATACCCAACCTAGCAAGCTTAATTCAATCAGCTCCTATTACTCATTGCAAAATAAAAATATTGGGAACTTTGCAAGCAGTATGCATAATTCTCAATTTGAAGCTAATATTCCGCTTGGGCAAATGGACGACCGTACTATTTTAAACAACTTCTTAGGAGTCCGGTATCTCTTCGTTCAAGCTAACCAGCCTAACGATACTAAAATCCCTGCCGGTTATACTTTAGACAAAGCTGCAACCAGAAATCTTGATGCTAATCAACATTCAACAAACGATCAACAAACACTGCGTTATCGTACCAAGTATGCTTTTCCATTACTTTATTGGCAAAATACCGTCATCAGCGCGCATACCTATCGTCACCTTTCAGCCTCTGAAAAGGAGCGGGCACTTGCTAGCGGTGTTTATCTTGGCAACCACAGCAGTAAAGGATACCAGCATGCAACCTTAGCCAAGAATGTTGTAACTGTTCCTTACACTATTATTTCGAGCCGTGGCAATCTAATCTCTACGCAAAAAATTACCCGTGAAGATCGTGCTGAAACTTACACCATTATCTTGAAAAATCCTGAAAAATACCGCAATAGCGAATTGCATTTAGATTTTGAGAACTTGGACTACACTCCATTTTCACTTAAAAAGCAGTTACAATTGGATGTTTCGCACGAAACAACTTCAAATTCAGGTTTACTCTCACTCAATCAACGGTTGAGCTATTATAGCTATTTGCGTGCACACGTGCTTAAGGGAACACCTGACAAGAGCTATTCTTTGAGTGTTTCTTCCAGTAAAGGAACTGAGAAAATCACACAGCCTAACCAAGATGAACTTTCTTTTTATAAAACTGTCAATTATGGTTTAATGAATCTCGGCTTCTTTTCACAGCTGCCTGCTTCTTTGACAATTTCTCCGTCAAAATTGGGGACATATCGTTTTAAGTTGAAGATCACAGCAACCCAAATCGATAACCAGTATTTTAAAGAAGTTAAGCAACTGCAAAAACAGCGTCTCAAGCAGCTTAAATTCACAGCTAATCATCTAAGCGGGACAATTACGACGAAAACAAAGGGAATTCTAACTTCGTCGATTCCTTACTCAAAAGGCTGGAGTGCGCGTGTCGATGGCCGCACAGTTAAACCCTATCAGACCAATACCGGCTTCTTAGGAATTCCCTTAAAAGCTGGCAGCCATCAAGTCGAGTTTTCCTATCGGACCCCAGGCTTGCGATTAGGTGCAAAAATTAGTCTTTTCGGCTTGTTCTGTTTCCTAGCAGCAATTGGTTGGCAACTTTTAGTCAGACGATGGCAACTTAACAACTGATTAAGGGGAACACTGCCTAGTGTATAAAAATAAAGGGGCTGTGACAAAATTTAACTTTTGTCACGGTCCCTCTTTATTCCGGATAAACGTGTTCCATAAGTCAAAATTCTCCGTCTAACTTCGAATTACTCATAGCAAAGTACTCGCTATGTTCGTAATTTCGAGTTAGTACTCAAATTTTCCCGACTTATGTCACACTCTCCTTTATTTTGTACGTAATCAAGTCCGGGTTACCTTGTAACTCAGACCTTAGTCCACGGAGACTAAACGCTGTTTGTCGGCACTTCTTTCTTAACATGCTCCACCCAGCAATCTCCTGTGACTAAGTCTGCCTTACGCGTAACCAAGTCCGGGTTACCTTGTAACTCAGACCTTAGTCCACGGAGACTAAACGCTGTTTGTCGGCACTTCTTTCTTAATGTGCTCGAACTCTAAGCCTTAAAACCTAACACCTTTTTGCACACTTTTATTCAAATACCATCTGGTTAGTGTAAAGATTATAATAAAAGCCCTTTTGTGTTAACAACTGTTCATGCTTACCTTGTTCAATGACTTGACCATCTTTTAAAACAATAATTTGATCGGCCCCAACAATCGTTTTTAAACGATGTGCAATTACAAAACTTGTTCGTCCAGCAATCACATTATCCATTGCCAGCTTGATTTTTTCTTCTGTAACCATATCAACATTTGAAGTCGCCTCATCAAGAATTAAAAAGGCTGGGTCGGTTAATAATGTGCGTGCAATGCTCAGTAACTGTTTTTGACCAACCGATAAAACAGAATTTTCATCATCGACCTTTGTCTGATAACCATCTGGCAAACTTTCAATATAATCATGAATATGAGCCTGTTTTGCCGCCGCAATCATTTGTTGATCAGTGGCATTTGGCTTTCCAAATTTGATATTGTCGGCTATTGTACCAGTAAATAAAATTGAGTCCTGTAAAACAATCCCAATATTTTGCCGTAAAGAAAATAATGAGAACTCACGTGTATCCTGACCATCAAAGAGAACTTTTCCAGAAGTCACATCATAGAAACGGTTCAATAAGTTCATAACTGTTGTCTTTCCCGAGCCGGTAGGGCCAACCAGCGCAATCATCTTACCCTTTTCAACCTTGATATTGATTCCATGCAAAATTTCTTTGTCAGGATCATATCCGAAATGTACGTCTTGAAGCTCAACGCCTTCCCTAATCTCCTTAAGCTCACTGCCATTTGCATTCCGTTCTTCTTCAGGTTGCTTAAGCACATGTGCCAACCGCTTAGCACCTGTCAATGCAAGCTGAATCATTGAGTACATCGATGTGATCTGTGTAATTGGTTGAAAATATTGTTGTGAATATTGTACAAAAGTAACTATTAAACCGATGCCAACAGCTTTTCCAAGATCGCCACTGACCACCATCCAAGAACCATACGCAATTACAATTGCAAGGTTTAACAATGAGAGACCTTGCATCACTGGAAAGAGTAATCCTGAATATAGTTGTCCTTTGAAAGTTGCATGGCGCACACGTTCATTCAAGACATTAAATTCCGCAACAGACTTTTTTTGAAGTCCATTTGTAATAATAATTTTTTGTCCGTTAATTTGTTCATTGATATAGCCATTGAGGCCACTGATTTCATCTTGTTGCTTATCAATATAGAAACGTGCCTTTCTAATGATAATATAGGCAATCAAGATGACAAACGGCGTGGAAGCCACAGTTGCAAACGCCAATTTAACGTTCAACGAGAACATAATCCACAAGACACCGATATACAAAATTATTTGTGAAATCAATTCGAAAACAGCCTGGTTCATTGCATTGAAAATATTATCCAAATCAGACGTAAAAAGTGACAGGATTTTCCCGTCCTGATGACTATCAAAATACCGCACCGTCATTTTTTGTAGCTTCTTGAAAAGCCCACGTTGCATATTATTCGTTGAATAACCATTAATATAAGAAATCCACAGACTTGAAATCAACATCGTAACTACCGTTAAAATGAAGAAAATCAAAATTAACCAGATCGCATTATGAAAACTTGAAAGTGACGCATGCGGACGTGTGAGTGGATTGCTATACGCAATTAAATAACGGCTTAAAGCTGTAATTGCTTTTCCTAAATAAATCGGTGCTTCAATCTGTGCCCAGGTTGACAGCACTGTTAGTCCGACAACAAACACCAAACCTTTCCAGTATGGCTGTAAATAATGTTTAAAATACCCCAATGAATCTTTTAACCCTTTCATTTGGCATGCTCACCCCTTTTTTGTTTTAGATAATTGCGCCGCATAAATTTCGCGATATATTTGTGAATCTTGGAGCAGTTGACTATGTGTTCCACTCCCAACTAACTTGCCTTGATCTAGAACTAAGATCTGATCAGCTTTGATAACTGAAGAAATTTTTTCGGCAATCATGAACACCGTTGTTTGTGCAAGTTCATGTGCTAAAGCCTCTTGCACCAATTTTTCTGACTTGGCATCCAATGCAGATGTTGAATCATCCAAGATTAGAATATTGGGACGACCCACAACTCCTCGTGCAATTGACAAACGCTGCTTCTGCCCACCTGAATAATTGGAAGAGCGTTCCTCAACATGATGTGCAAATCCTTCAGTGTACTTTTCGACAAATTCAGTTGCCTGGGCTATATGTGCCGCCCAACTAAGCTCTTTTTCGGTTGCATCAGCTTTGCCCTGCTTTAAATTATCAGCAATTGAGCCTGAAAAAAGGATCGCTTTTTGTAAAACAAAGCTGACTGCTTTGCGCAATGATTTTTCATTGACCTTGCGCAAATTCTGCCCCCCAATTTCAACCTCTCCAGCTGAAGGGTCATATAAACGCGCCATTAATTGTGCTAAAGTTGATTTCCCAGAACCTGTCGAACCGACTATTCCTACGAAATTCCCAGCTTTGACCTTAAAACTGACAGCGCGTAATGCAGGTGTTTTGGCTCCAGGATAAGAAAATGTGACTTGCTTGAATTCCACACTTCCAGCCAGATCTTGAACAGGAGCCTTTGGATCAAACTGAACATCGGGTTTCGTTTTTAGGACTTCTTTTATTCTCCTTAAGGAAATCATCCCGCGTGAAGACATCGTCATTGTCATTGCCCCAATAATAATCGCAAGCATTAGTTGCATCAAATAGGAAATATATGAAGCAATCGCTGCTAATTCACCCGGGTGAGCCGTAATGCCTGTTCCGACCAAATAAACTGCCAGTAAAATCATCAAATTGGAAATTAGCATAAAACAAGGAATTAAGAGTGCAAAAAGATAACCAATCGTTAAGTTGAGTCCGCGTAGTTCACCAGCTGCTCCTGCAAACTTTTTAATTTCACTTTGTTCCTGATTAAAAGATTTAATCACTCTGATTCCCTGCATTGATTCTTTTGCAACCGAGTTCAAATTGTCCACCCATTTCTGGAAACGCATGAAAAGGTTACTCATGCGCGAAAAAACCAGACTGGTAAGTCCCAGAACCAAGACAACCATTAAAAGTTCGATCCACCACAAACGTGGAATTGTCAAAATTCCTAAAATAAACGCTCCTAAAAATAAAATTGGTAAACGTAATAATTGTGTTAGAAGCATCATTACCAAGTTCAAAACCTGATTAATATCGTTAATCAGACGTACTACTAGGCTGCCTGCAGAAAAACGCTCAATGTTTCCAAATGAGAAGGTCTGAATCTTCTGATAAGTCTGTGCCCGTAAATCAGTAGCAACTGCCTGTGCAACTTTAGCCGCAAAAAAGGTACTTGCAATCCCCGCTGCAATTCCGATTAGCGCTAAAACAATTAGTTGTATGCCATAAACAAGCACACGTTCTTTTCGATCAGCAATAATTGCATTCATAATATCCTGCAAAAGCCGCGGCTGCCATAACGAACTTGCTGCTAAAATAACGACTGCGACCACCGCGCCGATAATCATGCCAACATTTTGCTTAAAATGCGGTTTTAAAATATCCATCTCTACTCTTCTCCTAAACTTATTTTTCTAAATACTCCCTTTTTCAATTCTCTTAGAATACTCTTAATCTTTCACTAAATTTTTCAAAAAATATAGTTAATTTCAAGCCCCGAAAGATTCAAGTCGCCCTTAAGATACACGCGTGGTCGTGCAGTTTCTGCAACAGTCACACCGCCACCTTTTTCTTCAATTCCACTTAAAACAGGTTCAACTTGCACTATAATATCCCAAGTTTTAGGTACATAAAGTTCAATTCCACTAAGTGACCCATGAATATTAATGACTGCAGAATCACCTTTAATCAGCGTATCATCGAAATAAACTTTCAAACTGGCCATTGAAGCCGTGATCGCTGCTTCTTTAAAATCCTCAGATCTAACATAGCGAATTGTAGACACCATTTTAGCATCAATTTTTACTTGTGCTGAACTCGCTTTACCTGAGGAAGGAGTGGTCAAACGCAAGTGATTAAGATGAATGAAGCGAGCATGAAAAAGAAGTGACAACCCGACTGAAATAAAAACTGCTGCACCTAAAATTGTCCATGGCACTAGCTGTGTAATTCCAAGTTGTTTGGCATAGACAATTAGTAAAAAGGCCACCGAAAACACAATCACCGGGATGTTGAAATGAACCAGTCCTTCAACTAAACCTGCAATAAAGAACACGGTAAAAATAATACTCCAAAATCCAAGACTTCCTCCTAGCCATCCAACTTTGCTTGCAATTAAAAGTAATCCGCACAACAGGAAAAAAACTCCCCAAAACCATCTTTGCCGTTTCATCATACTTACTCCCTTTCTTCAAGTCGCTGCTTGAGTTCTTTATAATATTTCCGCGATACATAAACTTGTTTATATGAATTTTGAAAACACACCAAGTAACTCGAGATTGAATGTGTTAATGAAAAAATTTTCTCCGTATTCAAAATCGTGGATTTAGAAACACGCATAAACATCTGGGGTAAAAGTTCTTCCAATTCATATAAACGATAATGCGTTGTATAACTTTGTTCGGCAGTATGGGCACTGATTTGACGACCATCAGTCTCAAAAAAGAGAATTTCAGTAACACTCAGATAATATTCAGTTGTCGCCGCATAAAGTTTTAACGTTTGCAGCTTGGTCTTTTTTTGCAGTAGCTGATAGATTTCATGAGCTTTATTATCTGACGGAGCATGGATAATAACCTCTGTATCATCAAGGCTGCGATTAATTTCAACTCTGATTTTCATAATTATTCCTTCCGTACTTTTAGTAGAACATAGCTTTGTTTTATAGTAAACCAAAATTGCGCAAGTGGCCGAATTTCGTGCCTATCAGGTACAAGCTAAATTTTATGGTTCCGGTGCAAAAATAATAAAGAAACCTGTTTACCACATTTTGACAGTCATTACTATACTAGTTTGCTACTAATTCGGTTAACGATTGTAATGCCGAAAAACCAAAGATATTAGGCTCTCTTTGGCTTGTTTTATGTAGCTGATGCATGACTTCAATCCCACTTAGGGTTTTTAAAGCCGTTCGTAGCGATTGAAAGTCACTTGATTTTACCAAGACATGTTTAATTAGCCGATGATCTTGTTCAATCAACTTATTACGATATTTAGAGCACTTGTGATTCTCCGTTGGCAATAATCCATCCTTAATCACTTGTTTAATGGCTTTTAACGTTCCGCCATAATAATTTGAATAGTGGCCCGTAATGGTGAACCCAGCGCATAATGGTTGTATGATGAATGGTAATCCCACGGTCACGTAATATTTCAACAATATCACGATAGCTCAATGAAAATCTGAAATAGCAGCCAACGGCTACCAAAATAATGTCTTTTCTGGAAATGCCGCTCTTTAAAATAATTTTTCATCATAACTACCTCGCTTTTTAGGCTAGTTATACTCGAAATAGAGTTGTCTGAAAATTTTTGCACCAGAACCAATTTTATTTCCCTAATTTTTTAAAAGTGTGAAATAATGAACTTTAAGTTTTTTTAAGGAAGATAGTTTCAGATAACCTGCTTTTTTCTTGAATAATCTTGATTTAAAAGTATTTTAAGCCATTAATAAATTTAATTTAAAAGAAAGATTGAAATTAAAACCAACTTTCTTTACAATGGTTGTTGTGCGATTTATTAATTTTTTCACAATTAATTGGAGGTTATTATGGATTCATCACTTGTTATTTCCTGGTGGGCTGCTCTATGCGGTCTAGCAGTCGCTATTATCTTAATTTTAAAGAAACTAAACCCGGTTTACTCACTGCTATTGGGTGCAATTTGCGGTTCCTTGCTGGGGGGCGCCAATCTTGTTCAAACACTCGATATTTTAATTAAAGGTTCTCAAAGTGTTATGGGCACCGTTTTACGTGTCTTGGCTGCTGGAATGCTGGCAGGTGTCATGATGGAATCCGGCGCAGCTGATACCCTTGCCCGCACAATCGTAAATAAGTTGGGGGACCATTTTGCAATTTTGGCACTGGCACTGGCAACCATGGTTATTACAGCAGTCGGTGTTTTCATTCCAGTTGCAGTTCTAATTGTGGCACCAATTGCGCTTGAAGTTGGACAAAGAATGAAAATTTCAAAATTAGCTTTACTTGTTGCCCTTTCAGGCGGTGGTAAAGCCGGTAATATCATTTCGCCCAATCCCAACACGATTGCCGCTGCAAAGGGATTTAATGTTGAACTCAGTCAAGTAATGATCGCTGATTTCATTCCGGCTCTCTTTGCCTTAGCTGTCACAATCTTAATTGCTAATTTGATCAAGCAAAAAGGTAGTCAAGTTCGTGAAGATGATCTTTTAAATCTTACTGCCGCTGGCAAAGATAAGGATTTGCCTTCTTTAGGATCAGCACTAGTCACACCCGTTGTGGCAATTGTTCTTTTATTGCTCAACCCGCTTGGATCAATTTTTCATCTGACCTTTTTAACGAGTTTCAACCTTGACGCGCTTTACGTCCTTCCTTTTGCAGCAGTCGTGGGTGCCCTTGCAATGAAACAGGGACACCAGCTGCGTAATTATGCCAAAGCCGGTGTCAGCAGAATGACTGACGTCGTCTTAATTTTGATAGGCGCAGGTGCAATTGGTGCAACCATCACTTCATCAAATTTACCTGCTGAGATCATTTCATTAATTCAGCTTTCACATATTTCCGGTGTCTTACTTGCTCCGTTATCCGGCCTGCTCATGGCTGCTGCTTCGGCTTCAACTTCAACTGGAGTAATCCTTGCAACCGGATCTTTTTCAAAAGCAATTCTTGGGTTTGGAGTCACTCCATTAGCAGCCGCTGCGATGGTCCACACTGGCGGAATCGTTTTGGATCAGCTTCCACATGGTAACTATTTTCACGTCACAGCCAATGCCATGCATATGGATCTAAAAGAACGTTCACGCGGAATCTTTTATGAATTTTTAGTAGGTGGAACTGCAATGGTGGTGGCCACAGTAATGTATGGTTTCTTACACCTTTAAAATACTTTTAATGGAGGATTAGTAAATGAAATTCGTTATCGCCCCAGATTCTTTCAAAGGAAGCCTAACAGCAAAAGAAGTCGCTGATGCAATTCAAAACGGCATTCAAAAAGTCTTCCCTACCGCTAATTTTGTTAAAGTTCCAATGGCAGATGGTGGTGAAGGAACCGTTCAATCATTAGTGGATGCCAGTCAAGGAACTTTGATCACCAAAAAAGTGACTGGTCCGCTGGGCAAGCAGGTCAATGCAACTTATGGTTTACTAGGAGATGGAAATACCGCCGTAATTGAAATGGCTGAAGCCAGTGGGATTGGATATGTCACCGAACAAACTCGTGACCCGCTCCGTGCGACTACTTTTGGCACGGGAGAACTTATCCTTGATGCACTAGATCATCAAGTTTCGAAAATCATCTTAGGGATCGGCGGCAGTGCTACAAATGATGGTGGTGCCGGAATGGCCCAAGCATTAGGGATTAAATTACTTGATGTCAATGGCCAGCCGCTTCAATTTGGTGGAGGTGCACTCCAAAAACTCCACACAATTGATCTTAGTCAACGTGACCCACGTATTGCGGCAACCAATATTTTGATTGCTTCAGACGTAGTAAACCCACTTGTAGGGCCTCAAGGTGCCTCTGCTGTCTTTGGTCCCCAAAAAGGAGCAACACCAGCCATGGTAGCACAATTAGATCACAATCTGGCACATTATGCTCGCATCGTACAAGAAGCAACCGGTAAAGACCTAGCCGCATTCCCTGGGGCTGGCGCAGCTGGTGGATTAGGTGCTGGCTTGTTAGCATTTACAAACGCCAAGCTAAAAAAGGGAATCGAAATTGTCGTGGACTACACGCATTTAAAGGAAAAAGCAGTTGATGCGGATTTCGTTTTTACTGGTGAAGGTGGTATTGACTTTCAGACACAATATGGTAAAACGCCCTTCGGAGTCGCACTTGCAACTCGAACCGTGGCCCCGAATGCTCCAGTCATTGCCTTAGCAGGTAATGTTGGTGAAAAAGTCGATGTCCTTTATCAAAAAGGAATTTTCACCGCAATTTTTGCAACTGTTTCTGGCGCCAAAAGTCTTTCCGCTGCATTTGCCGATGGGCGCGCAGACATCGCACAGACTGCGGAAAATATTGCACGCTTGATTAAAGCAACTCATTAATAAAAATAAAAACTGACAACATTTTTACTCTCAAAGGTCGTGAAAATGTTGTCAGTTTTTTAGTCTAATAATTAGAACAAAACGGTCTGGTTTGTTAAACTTAATTGTATGAGCCACGTCGAAAGGAGTTCATTATGAAAAGAAGGTTAACAAAAAATCCACTGTATCAATTAGGAATCTTACTACTTGCATTAGAAATTATTACTCTTTCAATTAACTTCTTCTACTCACCTATTAACATCGCAGCTGGAGGATCAACCGGAATTGCGATCTTATTGCATGCCTCCTTTAAAATTCCACCTGCTTTTTCAGTCCTGATTATCAATGCCCTAATGGTTATTCTTGCGGCTGTCTTTCTTGACAGACAAGTGGTCCAAAAAATCGCTTTAGGCAGTTTCTTACTTCCCCTCTTGCTTTACCTCACTCCGAGTTTCAAGATTGTCGCAGATCCTTTATTAGCTGTTATTGCAGGCGGGGCGATTTTTGCAGTTGGAATTGCAATGTTATACAGAATCAGTGCCTCAAGTGGTGGAACTACTGTCGCACCTTTGATTTTAAAAAAATATTTCCACATCAATACGGCAATCTCGTTACTTGCAATTGATTTTGTTGTCACTTTTTTCAATATTTTCGTTTCAGGTCTAAATGCCTTTTTTATGGCTGTTTTTTCACTTGTAATTACTTCTTTAGTGATGCGCTACATTGAGGCCGGCCTTGATCATAAATATCAGATCCAAATTATGAGCCAAACTAAAACTGCAGAACTTCAAGAAATGCTGCTCGCTGCAGATCAGAGTCTGACTGTTTACGATGTGCACGGGGGATACAGTGCTAATCAAAAGGAGCTCCTCTTATTAGTCGTCGATAATCAAAGCTATGGGCCTTTGTTGAGTGCCATCCACGATATTGATCCTGATGCTTTTATTATTACATCCCATGTGGTCAAGGTGCACGGTGGACGTCTTGGCATTTAGTAATTTAGTAATTGGCTTTCACTTAAACAACAAAACCTTCTACTAAATTTTGTTTTAGTTTTGCTGCAATTTTCTGTAATTCTGCGACATGCTTGGTAAATTCTTGCATCGTTGCTAAGACCTCTTCAGCATTAGTCGAAACTTCCTGTGTCCCCGCCGCATTTTCTTCAGTTGCAGCCGAAATATCAGCAAGATTAGCTGAAACCTGCTTTTGAATGTCAATGATTTTTTGGGTTAGCGTTGCAGTCGCTGCAATTCCCGCCAAAAGCTGTTCAATTGTCGTAACCACTTTGTTCGAAGAAGTGATCGCTTGTCCGATTAAATCAGTTTGTACCTCCCCACCTGCGAGCGCTTTGGCCGTACCAGCGACAACCTGTTTTGAACGTGCTTGAATACTTTCAACATTAGTTGCAATCTCTTTGGTCGATGCTTTACTTTGCTCTGCTAACTTTCTGATCTCAGTTGCTACCACAGCAAAGCCGCGCCCTGCATCTCCTGCGCTGGCTGCTTCAATTGAAGCGTTCAATGCTAGTAGATTGGTCTTGGCAGTGATTCGGTTAATTACTCCGATAATCTTATTAATATCTTGAATACTTGCATCCATCTTGTTAATGTCATGCACCTGAGTTTCAAGACTGGCTATTTGTTGCTCCCAATTTTGCTCTACTCGCGTCATTACATTGACATTTTCTTGATTAACATGCGTGGTTAATGCTGACTGGTGCTTCATCGTCGCCATCTTCCCTTCCAGTGCATTTACGACTTGAGAAAGCTGTTGGATCTGTTCTCCGCTGCGCTGCGTTTTCTTAGCCTGTTCACTGGTTGTTTGTGCAACCGCAGTAATTGTCTTGGTAACTTCTTCAGTTGCAGCGTTTGTCTGTTGTGATAATGCTACTAACGCAGCTGTTCTTTGTGAGACATTAGCTCCTTCTTTTTGAATACCTAAGATCAAAGCTCCAATTGTCATAATCATTTTGTTGTAATGAAAAATAACTTGCTGTAATTCGTTACCAGCAGCATCGCTTTTTATCAGGTGTGCAGTCAATTTTCCAACTCTTTTCTTACGTGGAACTTTATGCTCTTCTATTTTTACCAAGTGCCCGTTGCCAGCTTCTGCCAAAAAATGCACAAAGATCGCAGCGGTTATCTTTAACAAGCGCGTTACCGCCGTTGCAATTCCAATCCCGATCAGCAACACGACTAAGGCTGCAATCAAAGACTCACTTATTAAAGACATTATTTCAGGCGTTAATTCGTCCCTTTGTACCTGAGCCAACGTCCACATTTGAGCTCCATTTCCTTTAGTATAATAAATGGTTTCAACTCGTGAACCTCCTTTGGGAAGGACATTTCCCGCATTTGCTTTATTGTGTGCTATTGCCTTAAAGACTGCCATTGAGCTGATATTTTTGCCTACCAGCTTGTGATCAGTTGCTGCTAGCACAATCCCTTTTTTTGAGATCAAGGTTGCAGTGCCAGTGCGTCCAATCTGCATCTGATCCAAGTTCGCCTGAATGTCATTATAGGAAATGTTAAACGATAATACCCCGAGTTTGCCAGTTGCATCTCTGACAGCTTCGGAAACACTGGTTACATATTGTTGGCTAGTCGGATCCTTATAAGGACTACTCCAACTCAAAACCCCCTCTTTTTTCACAGCCTCTTGATACCACGTTTGCTTTGTCGGCGCATAATGCACGTCCAATTTATCGTTATTAGTCACATATTTACCGTCTGCAGTTGTAAAGATGGCATTTTTTATTACCCCGTTCTCATTCTCCGCCGCACGTATTAATGCATAAATTGCATCCAGCTTGAACTCCTCTTTAAATTCCGGTTGTTGCAGCATGCCTACAAGTGCTTTTTGTGCAGTATCATGAATTGACTGTTGTTCAGTATTGATTACCTCAACCGCTGATTTTTTGCTAGCGTTGTTACGTGAAATTAGAATATTCGTCGTATTTAAATATGAACTGAGTAACATTCCTAGAATAGAAATAAAAGCTACTGCAATAATTAACAGTGCAACATAGGTCCCGATGCTTTTCCCGCTAATCTTAAAGCGGACTTTTGAAAAAAAGTTCAGTTTGTGCTTCTTCCTTCTGAATCTTTGCCAACAACTATTCTTGAGCTTTTCTAATTTTACCCACATAAAATTGATTCTCCTTATACCAGCATAGATTTCACACTTCCACTAGCTAATATCGGTTCTTCATTAAGTGCCTTTCACTACTATCATGCCAATTTTATGTAATTTTTATGTAAATATTTCCAAACAAAAAAAGTCGGGTTACGTAACCCAACTTTTTAAGTTAATTATGTTCATTACACTTGCCTAAATTGCGGCAGATTTCATTCTTTTTCAATCATAATTTTTGAATTGACTGCAAGCACAGGATACTCATTTTTCTCAACATACAGTGTCCCCGGTAGCTTCGCCTGCTTTTCGCCTGTAAAACTAATCGCAATATGCCCTAAATTTGCAAGATTAGATTGTACTTCTTGCCCTACAGCGGTAATCCTGTACTTATTAGTATCAATCTTTAAAAACATGTCAGGTTCAATCTTTCCCTGAACAGGTTCAACGTTGATTAAATAACAAGAAGGGCGTAAGGCGTCAGGTGCTTGGTCTCCAAACAAAATCAGCATCTTAATTTCCTTGAATTCGCGTGCTTCCTCCCCAATTTCAACAACATTCGTTTCAAAAATTTTTTTCTCACTCATTAGAATTCACCCCGAGAATAGCTTATTTTCCTGAATATAATCCAAAACTTGCAAGCCATGCAATAAATACACGCGGAACACCATTAATAAAGCGACTATACAGCACAGAAGGCACTCCAACTTCAACTGTTTTAGCATCTGCTTCTGCTAAGCCTAGTCCAACTGGAATAAAATCACAGCCATTTTGGGTATTAATTGCAAATAAAGCCGGAAGAGCGTATTGCGGTGGAATATTTCCCTTGCTAATCTCAACTCCGATCAAAGTTCCGATAACTTGACCAATCACTGCTCCCGGACCCAATAATGGGGACAAAAAAGGCAAAGAGCAGATAAAACCAAGAATCATTAACCCCCAAATATTTCCCGCTAAAGGCTCCATAACACTTGCAAATAGCTTACCAATTCCGGAACCGTTAATAATGCCAATTAATAATGCAACGAAAGCCATGAACGGTATAATCGTATTAATAACCGTCTGCACGGCATCTTTAGCAGCCTGATTGAACGTTGCAACTACTCGTCCAGCTCCAATGCCAATTTTAGTAAGTAGTCCTGGATTTTGTGTCTGTTGTGTCAACGTCTGAGTACTGTCAAATTTTGTACTTTCCTGTTTTATTGGAATACTGTCTCCGTCCTCACTAGTTACAGTCGCTGCATGGTCAACTTCAGCCTCATCAGCTAACATAACTTGTGCAACAGTAACATTAGATACATAGTTACTTTCTGTCATAAATTGCGCTAATGGTCCGCTTTTCCCAGTCGGTAACACGTTAATCGTTGGAATCCCCTTTTTAGGATAAATTCCACAACGTAGCGTACCGCCACAATCGACAATCGCTAGTGCAGTTTCCTCATCTGGAATGGAGGTTTTAAAACCATTGACCGCTTCCATCCCCGTTAATTTAGCGATTTTGTCCACGATCGGTGGTTTGTTACCACCAGTTACATAAATAAATTTGTGTTTCTGTGCTGTTGGTGTGATCGTCAAGGGCCCACCCCAGCCGCCAGCTCCTTTAACAACTTTAATACTCCGATACTTTTTTGCCATTTCAATCACCCCGTCCTTTATTTTACTTAATTAATGTCGACTTGCTTAGAAAGTGTAATTCCCTGTTGCTTGCACACATAAGCCGTCGTAAAATCTGTGATCCAGCCACCAATAAAGTTCATTATTAAGCCAACGAGCAAGTAACGAATGGCTAAATCCATCGTATTCAAGCCCAACTTCTGAATTCCCTGTGCAATTCCTAGCCAAATGAAGTATTCCGAAGGGTTAATGTGTGGGAAAACTCCGTTACTTGTATGACAAAATTGTGCAATTGAAGCATACCAGCTTGGTTTATAATACTCCGGTAAAAAACGTCCCATTGAGTGCGCCATTGGGTTTCCCAGCATAAAAGCTGAAACGAATGGCAAAATCAAGTAACGCGTAATTGGATTCTTAGAAGAAGCCCGCGCTAGCTTGGCCATTTTTTTATCTCCCACAAAGGCAATAATTGCGTTCATTAGAACCAGCAATAACAAAACAACTGGAATGATAGATGACATCCATCCAATAAAAGTTTTTCCACCTGTCTGAAATAGTTTCATAAAACCGGATGCAAAATTCGTTAGATACTCCATAGTCTTCAACTCCTTTAATTTAACTGCCTAACTTCAACAAAACCTTGTTTTTAATTTCATTTAAGCGTGCCAACAGGGGCAACGAAAAGAGGTTAACAGAAGTGTTAAATGCCCCAGCTTCCATTTTTCCAGTTTGAAAATTAATATAATTCCGATAAGCATCTAGTATACATCTGCGTGTTAATCGGTCAAATCCAGCTAGATAATCATAATCCGCAGCAACTTCTTGCAGCTGTTTTTCGTGCAATCGACCAATTTTTTTGAACTTGGCAAAAACAGTAACTCCTTTCATAATACGTGCTTCCTTGATTTTGCCTGTGCCATCAAGTGCCATTAATATCAAACTGCCTGCCCTGAACTTCTTAGGATTACGCCCAATCAAGACTTTTCCTTGTTTACGTAACTCGTGATAATTTCTGGTAAAATTTTTAATTTGGAAAAAGCCGAACAAGCCTTGTAAAATAAATGCACCCGCCAGCAAAAGTCCCATAATAATCAGCATCTAAATCCCCTCCGCAATCTGTGAAAATGGCTGTGTCTGCTTGTAATTCAATAAATTGTTATACAGACCACTATGACGTGAAATTGAAAAAATGAGATCATACACCTCCGAAAGCGTCTTGCTCAAAACCGGTTCTAACTTCTTGGGAATTCCAATCAAAAAAACAAGTCTAACCTTCCTATTTTGATAGAAAGTGTCTTCATTAAAAATACCAATCGTTAATAAAATCCGCTTATGTCCTGAATCATTACGATATGTGGAATCGAAATTCCATTTTCAAAAACATTACTTGCCTGTCTTTCTCTTTGAATCCAAGCTTTGCGGAAACTTGGATTCAACTGTCCAATGGTAATCTCTTGTTGAATCATTCTTTGCGTTTCCTGCAAATACCCTTTGCTTGCATCTAACCTCGTCACACGCAAAATACATTTTTTTTCGAGAATTGCATCTTCAACAAAAGAAATTCTGATCTTGCTGGTTAATTCTTCAGTCCTAAAAACACTATTTAAACGTACAACTGGTACTCGTTGATTCTCATAGCCTACTGGGTAACTCGAAAAAATGATCAGGTATTTCTCGTTTGACCTTTTGAGTTCTTCGATTGTATCGAAAGAATCAACCTCAACATAATCTAGAATTATTTCATTTAACTGTTGAACAATTAATTTTTTAATACTGCGACTCACTGCACCAATGATTGCTGCTTTGAAGACGACCTGCTTTCCACGACCTTCTTCGAGCTCCATTTGATAATAGATTGTTAAATAGTTAACTTCACTTTTGGAAATCCTAAAAAAAGTGTAATTTTCAAAAAATGCCACTGTCGCTAGTGAAAGCTCAAGTGCTACCGGATATTTTTCAATCGCTTCATCACTTAACAAATTCTCAGCTTCTGTTTTAAAGACGACCCGATTCAACATAAAAAGCAAATGATACCTGGTTTGCAGAAAGAAATGCTGGAAATCAAGCTCAACATCGACTTTAGCTTTAATTGTTTCTTCTGCTTTGTGATAAACATCCTCAATTTGGTCTAAGTTTGCTGAAAGTAACTGTGGATCCATTTTTGCGTTGAATTTAATATTGAATGGATAACAGATAAACTGCAATTCGGTTGACGTAAATGGTTTTTGCCGAGATATCTGCTTCAAGTAAGTCCATAAGTCAGCCATTGTATCAGTGGCAAAAAGATTTTGATAGCAAGGAATTTTATCTGTCATCCGATGCCCATGGCTAATCAAGTTCAATACAATCGCTAGATTTCTTTTTACCAGAACTTGTGTTTTTTCACTTGGATCAATTTTTCCAATCAATGCGGTTAATTTTGTTTGCTCTGTCTGAACGCTTGCTTCCGGCAGCGGGTAATAATCACAGACTAAACCTGCCAGTAACAACCCATACACGTAATCCTTTTTCACAACCAATTTAATTCCCTTATTCGTTGCAGACAAGATCTCTGCTCTATATTCCGCTAAACTCGCTTTAAGGTTGCTAAGATCCTTAACTAAAGTTCCTTTGCTAATTGCAAGCTGATCTGCAAGCTCTTCAAGCACAATGTATCCATCTGCTTTGATTAGTTGATAAGTAATATATGCACACCGCTTAACTGGGTCATTCAGGTCCAATGATAATTTCAGAAAAGAGGTCTGTAAGGAAGTTAGTCGCTGGTAATCTTTGACTTTCAGATAATAGCGTCCTTGATTATTCCTGACCTCGGCTATTTCCTGCAAATTGTCATTTAAGCTGGCAATATACTTCAGCATCGTCCGCTTTGACACATGAAATTGTGCAATCAACTCTGAAAAAGATACAGAATCATTAACGATAAAATACTTCAATAACAGATATTCTCTTCCGTTCATCTCATCAATCCCTTAACCTCTTGACTTTCCTCCTGCAACATTAGTCGTTACACCTGTAATATAACTCGCTCTTTTAGACAGATAATAAGCTACCAAATCCGCAACTTCATAAAGATGTCCACTTCTGCCTAAAGGTGTTGTTGTCGTACTGCGGTAGCCTGCTCTTATTTGGGCTACTGTTTTATGGCGAGTATAAGCCAACGCTTCTTCGTATGCCAGTGTCCGTAACCCTGTAGCTTCCATTATTCCAGGCGCAACACCTACTACCCGGACATTGAACTCACCCAACTCTTTAGCCCAAGAACGGGTTAATCCATTAATTGCTCCTTTAGTCGCGGAATAAATGCTCTGACCTTGTGATCCTTCAAGTCCTGCTTCAGAAGATAGATTGACAATCACGCCTTCTTTTTGTTTTACAAGTTGACGTGCAACTGCTTGAGCTACTAAAAAAACACTTTTAACATTTACACTAAACATCTTGTTAAAATCGGCAGTCGTAAATTCAAATTTGCTGTGAGGTTGCTGGGCATCTACTAATAGCCGTGGCAAATTTATTCCTGCATTGTTTACCAAGCCATCAATTCTTCCTTGTGTTGCAATCACTTTAGCTACCAAATCATTAACTTCCTCGGCGTCAGTTACATCTGTTTGTACAAAGAAAAGAGCGTCATCTTTTTTTTCATTATTTTTCAAATCAGCATTGTAGACAATTGCACCTAAACTCAAAAGTTTATCCACAATTGCTGCTCCAATTCCGGAAGAACCCCCTGTAACAATAAATACTTTCTTAGATAATCCTAACCACGTTTCTGTCATCCTAAACACCCTCCATATCATTTATTTACAACTCCAGAATAATGTAATCGTTATCATTTATTAAGTCATCTTTTTTCAGGCTGACTTGAAAAAAGATACTTCAATCGAAATTATGCCGCAACCAGCAAATTTGCACTATTGTTAGTCCTAATTTCTTTAGGCACTAAAATAAACTACTACTGGCATGGTCAAGCTACCATAAACCATTTTTGTATTTGAAAAATTATTTTTGACTTGCAAAATAACTGCGTCCCGTTACTAATAGCTACCAAGAATCATATAATTGCCTTAATTATTGCAAAAATCGGCAAATAAAAAAGAACCAGATCAGGGTCTAAACCCTTGATCCGATTCCCTTAAGATTAGCGTTCTAGTTGCGTGTACCCCAAGTTCCAAGCAGTGAGAACGCCGCTTGCTTATTCTGTTTTCTTGAAAATATACCATTTACTAAAGAAATAGTTTGCAACAATTACAATCACATTATCTAAAACTTTAACGAGAAGTGTGTCCCACTTCAACAAAGAAATTCCAATTCCTGTAATGATCACATCTAGTACTAATGTCAATAAACGAAAGAAGAAAAAAGATGACATTTCACTGAGCAAACTCCGGATATTGCGAAAAGGTGTTGTAAAGACCCAGATCTTATTCGAAATATAGGCGACTAGGACAGAAAAAAACCATGCCACCACGTTTCCCAGCTGATAATTAAGTCCCATAGAAACCCAGCTTTCAAAGATTCCGATGTTAACAACAGTTGTAACTCCGCCCCAGAAAAGATAGGCAATCACAGCTTTATACTTCTCATACAAGTTCATTATTTTAATCATTAGCGCCTCCGTGTTTTCCACACATTTCTGACTCTCTTTCGTTAATTTGTGAATTCTTTCATTCATGCCCCACTTTGACCACACCTGAGTATTTTAATATAAAAAATGCCAAAAAGATAGGCATTCCCGGCTTACAAAGAGACTGCGTGCCCCATAATCAACTAGCTGAACATTGCTCAGTTTTTTTATTTCTAAAAAAGTAAAAGAAGCTACTTTGACTTTACAATAATTATTTTGCTTTGGGTTCATTAAGCTTATTTATTTAAACAAATTTAATGCTTACTTTAAATTCCTATTTTTACTTAAAGCTCGCTTTAAAATGCTCCGCCACCGGAACCGCCGCCAAAACCACCGGAAGACCCACCGCTAAAACCGCCAGTTCCACCAGTCGCAGAGGAGTAATTCCCAACAGCACTCGTAAAGTTAGTATTAAAAGCACTCCCAAAGTTAGTATTTCCTGCAATAATTATCGGGTAATAGATTCCAAATCCAGTTTCCAATTCAGCGGTATTGAAGTTTGTTTTCAAGGCTGCAATCACTTTGTCCGCAAGCCCAAAAGCAACCGCATAAGGTAAAATTTGTTCCCACAGAATCAATTCGCCAACTTCTTTTAAATTAAACCGGCCAATATCTTTAAGCATCTTTTGAAAACATAACAATTGATAATACGCACGCCAACCAGTTTGTGAATAAGGTGGTCGCCGCTTGACATAGAAAAAGCTCAGCACATAAGCTGCTGCCAGTGAGAGCAAAATTCCGCCAATTGCCCATGTTCCCCATGTTAAAAAGCCTGCTAGGACGGCAACAAGTGAAAGTCCAATCATCCAAGCCCACATGTAATTGCGCACTTTAATATTCTCCAAATCCTTAAAACCAAACTCTTCAGCTTGAGAGCTGACTTTTGTTTGCCAAGCAGAAAAAGCTGCTTGTAATTTTTGTCCTGCTAATTGCCCCTTACCGAATTTTTTCAACTTACTTAAAAGAAACTGCTGCCCGTCGCCGACATCATTAAAAAGAAGCTGAAGTAAGTCATAACGGTCTAAAAGAGTTTTATCCAGCAACTCAACTGCATAGTCCTCTTTCTTAGTCTTAATTGGTTTAATTGCAATTTTCTTTGCAGCTGCAAGCTCCAGTAAGTAGGCACTAAATGCAGCCGAATCCGGAGCTTTCTTTTTTAAAATTGTTTGCGCTACTTCTGCAGAAAATAGTGGGACCGCATAGGAATGTACAATTGGTGCCAGTTTAGCACGTAAATTCCCGCGGCGCCTTGCCAACCAAACTAGCCAGCCTACAAACAAGCAAGCATACACTAACAGCACAATATTTCGAACTAAGGCCGTTTGCCGTTTAGTGGCTGCACGCTTTTTATTTGCAGCTTGTGCCAGTTGGGCTTCTTGCTTTTGAATTCTTGTTTTAGCATTTTGATCAACTACATTTGTATTTTGTGACGTCACAGCAGTTGGAAACAGTAAATGGCTTTCAATGTACTGTCCCGCGGGATTTTGTGCAAGTTTTATCAAAACTCTGCCCTTGTCTTTTTGCACGGTTGTTGTCCCAGCAAGATTACCATGTGTCCACGCCTGCAGTTGTTCCACATTAGTTGCGGGTAATTGAATCAAAAGTTGCACGTCATTTAATTCCGTGTCCCACTTTGAACCGACTATCTTCCAGTTCAGCTCTGCCGTGTCACGATAATTAGTAATCACTTGATGCAAGCGATAGCGGTAAATGAAGGTAACTTCCTGATTTTTAACCGTATGGTAAATTTTTAATTTCAATTCATTTTTCGAACTTGTCGCTTGATACGTGTTATTTTCGCCATTTTCAGCTTGCTGTAAAACTTGCTGCTGCGTTCCAGCTTGGATCGCAACCCTTAAATCTGAAACAGCGGCATTGCCCTTAAGTTCTTGATTATAATATACTCCATGAAAACTACCGCTAAAATTGTACGTGACCCGCTGAGTTAACACCGCATCTCCGTTTTTTTGAATATCCACTTGCGCATGATAATGACTGATTTTATAGCTGTCTGCTTGCACTGACAACGCAGGAAAAACAAAAATTCCAATTGCAAATGCAAACATCATTAAAAACCAATTTCTTTTTTGCACAAAAATAACCTCCCCAGACCCTTTTCTTTTACTAATTATCTCAAAAAAAAGATAAAATTAAAACTGTTTACTGGAAAGACTATTCTAATACCTGAATATTTCGAGCCTGGCTGACGCTTAGGCAGTGAAAACTACTTAATTTGTTGCTGATATTCTTGCAACATTTCTGCACATAACTTGTAACTCAACAGAATATTCTTTTGGCGTAAATTAGTAGAAGTCTCACTTTTAACTGCATTGACAAACAGCCGCACCATCTGCTCATAACCTCTTTTTTTAAGCGGAGAATCCCAATCGCCAAAGCCTAAAAGCTCCTCATTTTCTGCATGCAGCAGGCGTAAGGAAGTCAATTCATTTAAAATAGAGATTCCATTTTCGCTAGTCACCTCATAGATTTCTGAAGCAACTTTACTTTGAAAATTCATGGTCAGAATTGCCGTTGTAGCAGCCGTTTCAAGAATTAAAGTTGCAGATTCCAATTTTCCTGCGCGTTGCTTAATTACGGGAATTGTTCGCTTAAGCTCACTATCCAAGAGATAGATCGCAGCATCCAGCACCGGCAAAAAATCATTATAAAATAATTCTTCGACATTTCGGCTCTTCACGGTAATATTTTTTTGCAAAAAAAGGCTTTGTTTAGCTGGAGTTTCCTTTAATCTCTCAACAAGTGGAGCAAATCTGCGATTAAACCCAATCATAAATATTTTAGAATGTGCCAATGCTAATTCTTGAAGCTGCTTGACTTCTGTCGGTTGTTTTCTAAGCGGTCCGTCCACAAAAACATGAATGTCTTTTTCAAGACACCGCCGAGTCAATTCGCAACGCAATGGCGCAGGAACATGAATAAAGCACGCTTCTATGCCAGCAGCAAACAATTCATCCAAGCTGCTGACCATCTTTAAAAGATGATACTTAGACATTAATTCACTGCGGACCTGCGCATTATCACTGGCAAAAATAAATTCAGCAGTATTATACATCTTGACAAATGTCGGCAAGTACGCCTTTTGGACATTGTCCCCCAACCCGATTACTCCGATTTTCATCTGTATCAGTCACCTTTCTGGACACTTTTTTAATCACCATCATATTCTTCTTTTTAGCTTCAGTCTTTTTGAGCGCGCTTAACAAAATCAGTAAACAATCTGAATTCAACTGGATCGTTTTGCCACAGATTCTCGGGATGCCACTGAACTGCAAGGACCTCTTGTCCTTTTGACTCCAATGCTTCGATCACTCCATCAGTTGCAAACGCTGTGGCACTAAGTCCAGGTGCCAGTGTGCGGATTGCCTGATGGTGGCGCGAGTTGACTACCAATTTAGTTCCTAACAATTTGCCTAGATAACTCTGAGGTACCACAGAGACATGATGTGTTGGCAAATGGCCCAGTGCTGCTTGACGATGTTGGACAGCATACCCCGAGTATTGCGTTTTTAAATCCTGATAAAGTGTACCACCCAAAGTAGCATTCAGGATTTGAATGCCACGGCAGATTCCCAAGATCGGCTTATGGGCAGCCAGCATTTCTTTGATTAGCGCACCCTCAAACCAATCTTTGGCAGCCAATGTCATCCCTAACGCTGGAAGTGGTTCTTCATCAAAAAAGAGCGGATCAACGTCGGGGCCCCCAGCTAAAAGTAGTCCATCCAGCAACGTACTCAATTCTTTAGCAGTTTCAGCCGCCACTTCTCGCTTATCTGGAAACGGAAGAATCAGCGGAAGCCCACCAGCGGCAAAAACTGCTTCTTTGATATCATGCGGTGCATACACCGGATAATTTCCAGGTATTTTTGGTTGATTCTCAACGAGTTGATCACTCGGTACCCCAATAACTGCTTTCATAGCTGTTCATCCCTTCTAGAATGAGAAATCCATTTAGTTCATCTTAATAATAATTTCCTAAGATTACAACTTTCAGTCTGAAAATTTTCTTTTGAAATTGTATAAAAAATCACAATCCAATAAATTATTGCTCTTATTTTTTTCCGACCTATTACTTTTATTAGTCTTAAAAAAATCTAAAAGTTTGCAAAGCGCTAAAACAACAGCCTTAAAGCCACAAATATAGTTCTATTTTTAACCTCATATTATAAAGTAGAATGCAACCATTTGTATTCCGATCTTGCTTGGAACTATAATAAGTGTTGAATGGGGGCACGTATAATATGTCTTTTGGTAAAAAGACTGCTTGCACAACAGCTTAAATCTGTTTTGTTGTAGCTTATTAAAGCGTTATTTTTTTATTATCAAAATAACATAATTCTTATTCATAGCAATAACGGTCCTTGTAGCTATCTCAGTCTGCAAGGTGAGCAGTAAGCGCGAAAACGCTATGCTTCAATTTGCAATTATTATCACAGAATAACACTTCAGTATCTTAGATTAATGTTGGTTTCATAAAACGAAAGGATGAATTACCGTGAAAATAACATTAATAACACAGTACCTCGAAGGCCATGGGGGAACTGAAAGGGTGATTTCACATCTTGTAAACGAAGATCTCGAAAATAATTATCAAGTCTTGATTCCCGAAAGTGGCAACCCTGAATGGCTGCAATGGATCACACGTGATTCTGGTTATGAACTCAAAATCTGTCATTCAAAAAATCGCCAGATACAAAGAGACTTTGTCACAACCAATTTACTTGCCAGTAACCCAGACATTGTCCTCGGCCTTGAAGGGAAAGCATGCGAATTAGCGTATGAGCTCAAGCAAAAATATAGTTTGACTTATAAAATAGTCTCGTGGGGACACACGTCAATCTCAGAGTCAAATATTTTTGCACGCAGAGAACTCGCTTTTTCTGAATACCATTTAGCGATCAGCACCGGGATCCAAAAACAACTGCTGGCACTGGGAGTTCCAGCACATAAAATCTTCTTAATCTATAATCCAATCCGAACGGTCAATAAAAAAACTATTCAAACTCCTGCTGCTCAGAAGCCCTTTCATGCAGTCTTTATCGGTAGAATATTGTTAGACGACCAAAAAAATGTTCGCATGCTCCTTGAGACAATGGCTCACTTAGATATCCCATGGAAGCTCGATATTTTTGGAAAAGGTCAAGATCTACCAGCAGCTAAAGCACTCGCAAAACAACTTCAGATTGCACCTCACATTAATTGGCGCGGTTGGGTCCCTAACCCATGGGATTTCATCACTGAAGCTGATTGCCTCTTACTCTGTTCAAAGTACGAAGGGTTCCCGATGGTCATAATTGAGGCTGCCTCATACGGTTTACCAATTATTTCAACCGATTGTCCCACTGGACCGGCTGATATTATCAACAAAGATAACGGGATCTTAACTCCCATGAATGACCAACAGGCCTTTGGTACAGCCTGCAAACAGCTCTATTATCTGCGCGGACGTTATGCCCACAGCACCGTTAAAAAGACGGTCTTAAAATTTGATATTTCGCGTTACATTAAAAGAATTCAACATATTTATACGTTCATCGCCGCTGATAATCAACGGGCTCATGATGTCCCACTTTCTTCGCTCTAGTCGAAAGTTCAGCAAAAACTGCAGTGCTCCGACACAGTTTTTGCTTTTTTATTAACCGTGCACGCTCTTTTCAAAGAAATTTACAATAAAACTATTTCGCTAATATATTCTCAGTAAATTCGTATCTTTAGGCGCACTTCTCTTTTTATGCTAACCTTAAAATAATTAATGAAGTTTGAATAGCTAAATACCTGCAGCTGAATTGCAAGTTCGATTCATACAAAATTCAAGGTTGGAAGCCACTACCATACTCTGGTTTCAACCTTATTCAAGGAGGATCAAGATGGCAAAAGAAGAACCGCTCCTCATCTTAAAAGACGTTAGTAAAATTTATAAAGGTGGCAATGCTGCGATTAGCAACATCAACCTGACTATTAATAAGGGCGACTTTATCTGTCTAATCGGAACTTCAGGATCAGGTAAGACTACTACGATGCGAACTCTGAACCGCATGATTGAGCCGACCAGCGGAGAAATTATTTATAAAGGACAGAATATTCACAAAATCGATCCCGTTAAACTCCGTAAAAAAATTGGTTATGTTATTCAAAATATCGGGTTGATTCCACATATGAACATTTATGAAAACGTTACTATTGTACCTAAACTGCTAAAATGGCCGGAAAATAAAAAGCAAGCTAAAGCACGTGAGCTGATTAAGCTCGTGGAATTACCTGAAAATTTCTTAGAACGTTATCCTGCTGAACTTTCCGGTGGACAGCAGCAGCGAATCGGTGTTATTCGTGCACTAGCAGCTGATCAAGACTTAATCTTAATGGATGAACCTTTTGGTGCCTTAGATCCGATCACACGTGAAGGCCTGCAGGAACTTGTCAAGAGTCTGCAAGAAGATCTAAAAAAAACAATCGTTTTTGTAACTCATGACATGGACGAAGCACTCAAACTTGCCACTAACATTGTTGTCATGGACGAAGGAAAGATTGTCCAAGCAGCTTCTCCACAAGAATTACTGCGTCATCCAGCAAATGAATTTGTCAGAAAACTGATTGGTGAAGAAAGAATGCTGCAAGCACGTGCAGACGTCACTACTGCGGCTCAAATTATGCTGAAAGATCCAGTTTCAATCACCTTAGGCCGCTCGTTAAGGAGTGCCATTCAGCTAATGCGCGAACGTCGCGTTGATACGCTCTTAGTTACAGATGATGAAGACCACTTAAAAGGCTATATCGATCTCGAATCACTCGCTCTTGATTCAAGCAATCGTCGCGCAACTAGTGTATCTGATATTCTAAATACTAAAATTTTTCGAATTACTACAACTACTTTGATTCGTAATAGCGCTGATCGGATTTTAAAACAAGGACTTAAATACGTTCCAGTCGTTGATCAAAATAACAAATTATGTGGAATTGTGACCCGCTCAGCTCTGGTTGACATGGTCTATGACATTATCTGGGGTGAAAAAAATGACACTGCAGCTCCCACGAGTCCTGCATTAAAACAGGGAGGTGCTCAGGATGCTTGATTTTTTGAATGAATACGGCAGTCAGCTTATTTTTAAGACCTGGGAACAATTCTATACCTCGGCACTCGCTCTTTTCTTTGGAATAGCTGTTGCAGTGCCCTTAGGTGTCTTACTTACGCGAGCTCCGCGAACAGCCAAAATAGTCATTGGAATTGCCGGTATGCTTCAGACAGTCCCTTCTCTAGCCTTGCTGGCACTAATGATTCCTCTTTTTGGAATTGGCAAACTACCGGCCATCGTTGCTCTTTTCATTTATTCACTCTTACCGATTCTTAGAAATACTTACATTGGAATGGAAAAAGTTGATCCCCAGCTTAAAGACAGTGTCAAAGGAATGGGGATGACTAATTTGCAGTCAATCAGACATGTCGAAATTCCGATTGCGATGCCAGTTATTATGGCGGGGATTCGTTTGTCAGCAGTTTATGTGATTTCATGGGCAACGTTGGCTTCTTACATTGGTGGCGGCGGTTTAGGTGACTTGATTTTTAATGGCTTGAACCTCTTTCAACCTGATTTGATTATTGGTGGGACCATTCCAGTTGCGATCATGGCAATCGTCGTTGATTTTTCACTCGGTAAATTGGAGAAGACCTTAACTCCAATTAATCAAAGGACCTAAGGAGGGTGAGAAGATGTCCAAATATTTAAAAAAAATCATGTTAGTCTTCTTTCTCGCCATTTGTCCAATGTTGTTAACTAGCTGTGGTCTTCCCGGCGTAAGTGGTTCTGATAAAAATACAATTAAAATTGCTTCTCAAAGTTCCACCGAATCACAGATCATTGCCAATATCGTAGGTCAGTTGATTAATCATGAACTGGGCTATAAAATTTCGTTAGTCAACAATCTGGGTTCTTCAACGGTTGCACATCAAGCAATGCTGCGCCATGATGCCGATATTTCAGCAACCCGCTATACTGGTACCGATTTGACCGGGGTTTTACAGCTTTCAAACATTAAAGATCCTGCTAAAGCCTCAAGGCTTGTAAAACGAGAATTCAAGCAGCGCTACCATCAAACTTGGTTCCCTTCATACGGATTTGCGGATACTTATGCTTTTATGACCACACAAGCCTTTGCGCAAAAACACCAATTAAACAATATTTCTGATCTGCAAAAAATTTCCAGCAGTTTGAATGCCGGTGTCGATACTTCTTGGATGAATCGTAAGGGTGATGGCTATCAGGACTTCACCAAATACTATGGTTTTAGCTTTGGCCGCGTATATCCGATGCAAATCGGGCTAGTCTATGATGCTGTTGAAGCGGGTAAAATGGAAACCGTACTTGGCTACTCCACCGATGGCAGAATTAAAAGCTATCATCTGAAAATTCTGAAAGATGATAAACGTTTCTTTCCACCCTATAATTGCTCAATGGTCGTCAATGACTCTTTACTCAAGAAATATCCTAAACTTGCGCCAGTATTGCACCGTTTAGATGGAAAAATAAATTTAAAGACAATGCAAACCTTAAATTATGAGGTTGATAATAACTTGTTGGAGCCTTCAGTAGTTGCCCAACAATTTCTTGAAAAACACAATTACTTTAAAGGAGATGACAATTAATGACAGGCCTGAGTACATGGGATCAATTTTGGTATTACTTTGCTCATAACGGCTTTTTCGTTTTACAACAGTTCACCCGTCATTTCTTAATTTCAGTTTATGGTGTGCTCTTTGCAGCGATTGTAGGTATTCCTCTTGGTATTTTGATTGCACGCAGAAAAAAACTCAGTGATACTGTGATTGGAATTGCCAATGTAATCCAGACAATTCCATCACTCGCAATGCTCTCAATCATCATGTTAGGTTTAGGACTTGGGGTAAATACCGTCATTGCCACCGTCTTTCTCTACTCCTTACTTCCGATCATCAAAAATACCTATGCCGGCATGCAAGGCGTTGATGCAAATGTCCTTGATTCTGGTAGGGGAATGGGGATGACAAAATTTCAGATTCTTTACTTGATTGAACTTCCACTGTCTTTTTCAGTAATTATGGGTGGCATTCGAAATGCGTTGGTAATTGCAATCGGAATTACAGCAATTGGGGCATTCGTGGGTGCAGGAGGTTTAGGCGATATCATTATCCGCGGAACCAATGCTACAAATGGTGGTGCCATTATTCTTGCTGGTGCGCTACCAACCGCTTTAATGACCATTATTTCAGACTTGCTGCTTGGCTTTATTCAACGCAAACTCAGTCCACAAACAAGTGATTAGACTCTCGGTTAAATTTTCAGTCTATAAAATAAGATTGGAGTATCACAGTGCTTACGGGTTCTCCCCAGCAATGTGTTACTCCAATTTTTTAACTAATCAGTTTACCTTAATCTTGGTTACCGCATTGAACCCGTCACACCGCTATTAAAATACTTTGTGCGGAAATAAGTTCATCAGCCAAATGTTTTATCACCGCTGGATTAATTCCAGACTCATTTGTGCGTGCTTCGTTGAGAAAGGCTAATTCAAAGTTTAAAACTTTAAGCAACTCAGTATTCTCTTGGACTGGGGCTTCAAATTGCTGCTGTAATGCAGTTGCTTCATGTCCTACCAGCTGCTTAAGTGCAATCAGCAGCTGTTGATCTGTCCCAGCTTGTTCCTTTGCAGCAATAAAATTGTTATCTACCGGTGCTAAAATCTGCTGCAGTTGCTGTAAGTTACTGCGCCACTGTTCAGTTCTATTACGATCTGTATATTTCTTATAAAAAGCTATCTTTTTAGCATACTTCTCAATCTTTAATTGCAGTTTGTGTTTTCTTCGTACACTAGTTGTTCTATTCACCTGGTGTTCAAGTCGTGCTAGCTTTGCCTGCAAGCGTGGATAGTCTTTTTCAAAATTCAGCGTCCAGCGCAAAAAAATTCTAACAAGCCATCTTTTGTTCCTAATTAAAAAACGTTTCAAAAATCCTTTTTCGATACGTTCTTTTCCTTGCAGCGCAAGATTGAATTGCTTTAGCTTATTCCATAAAACAAGTCCGTCTTCGTTTAAGCTTCCAGCATCAACTGCCTGTTGTACAGCCGTGTCCCGCTGCCGTTGTAGCTCACCTAACATCTGCTGCCACTGCCGCTGTTCTGGGAATTTTTGCGCATCGTAGCCTAATTGCGTTTTTACCCGCCAGCGTAAACGTTCTTTAGTTGCCCCAGTAGTCTCCAACTCATTGATATACGAAAAGGCGGCGTTCACAATTTCTGTACGGGCTTGAGCAAGTTCCGCCTCAGTGTACGCCTGTGCCTCTTTCTTCAGTAAGAAACGCAGAAAAATAAGGGGGACGAATAAGCTTATTAGGATTACTAAAGCTGCAAGCGTGACTAGATTGTCATACCAAGTGGTGCTTTTGCTTGTTTTTAACATTAATGGCACGGTCAATGCCATTGCTAATGTAACTGTCCCATGAACTCCTCCAAGCGCAAAAATCAAAGAATTTTTAATTCTGGCAGCCTTTTTTTTCGAAAGTGTGCATAATTCAAAAACAAAACGAATAAATGTCATTAACAGGTATAAACCCATACTCAATCCAAGAAAAAGCAGCCACTGCCGTTGTACAAGGTTCCTGCTAAAGATTGGGACAAGACTAACACCCAAAATTACAAAAACAATTCCATTGAGCAGCTCCGTTAATAAACTCCAAAGTTGTTGTAGCAAGTTGTTCATCTGCGCTGCTACCAACAAAGTTCTTTCTTGTTCTTCATGATGGAAAATACCTGCCATGACAACAGCAATCACACCTGATAAGTGCAAGTTTTCAGCAGCTACATAAATCACTAATGGTGTAAAAAGTTGTAGTAAAACATGACTGGTAATATCATCATAACGCCTCTTTAATAACCCCTTTCGCATTTGAATCAACAAAAAGGTCACGCCGATTCCAAAAATTCCGCCGCCGATAGAAACCATTAGAAAATTGCCCACGCTCATCAACGGTGATAAATGACCCGTTAAGACCACCACGCTTGCCAACTGCAGGCCCACTAATCCGGTTGCATCATTAAACATTGACTCTAGTGTCAATCGATGTTCCACTTTCAAGGGCATTTCAAAGCCATTCTTAACAGATCCAAGAGCAGTCGCATCCGTTGGGGTAATAATTGCAGCTAGCGCAAGGGCAGCGCCCCAACTCCAAGCAAGTGTAAGCTTCATTGTTAAGGTCAGTAGTGTCATTACTAATACTGCTAAAACTCCAGCTAAACTCAGAATCGTTCTAAAATTTTTAGAAAAGACCCGTCCATTAGTCTGTTGCCCCTCGCAAAAAAGAAGTGGTGCAACTATGAGTGCCATGAACCATTCTGGGTCTAGTTTCACTTCTAAACCGGAAAAAGCAGGAACCAGTGCAATTAAAACCCCAGCTAAGATTTGCCAGATAGCACGTGGAAAAAAGTTCCAGCGCTGTGCTAGGAAGTTAGCGATAATCACTCCAAAAATCAGTAATAAAATTGTGTAAATAACCTCCATAAATCTTTTCCCCTTTTTCAAATATCCGTGTTATTTATTAATTTATTTTGTAATGTCCCAAATTATCAACGTGATATTGTATATTTTCCCAAATGTGGTATCATTGTACATTGTTTGGGTCATTAGCTCAGTTGGGAGAGCGCCTGCTTCGCATGTAGGAGGTCGCCGGTTCAAGTCCGGCATGATCCATTTAAATTTTCTCCGCAGTGTAACTTTGATTACGTGCGGATTTTTTTGTGCGCTAAAATCAAACTGCATTTTTGCTTACTCCCAGCAGCTTGCGCAAATTTTCAGTTGTCTAAAAGACGCTTTAAACATAGCGCTTCTTTTTAATAATAGCATATCAATTGCAAGTTAATGCTTAATCGGATTTAATTAGAAAGTGAACAGTACCCATTTAAAATTCTTCTCAAGGAGGTTGCATATGCTCTACCAACAATCATACCACTCTCCCCTAGGTGAGCTCACACTTGTCAGCAACGAAACTGCTTTAGTTGGCTTATGGTTTAAAGGACAAAAATATTATCAGGCAACGATTACTGGACAACCAGTTCAGCTTCAAGAAACTTCCGTCTTAAAGCAAGTTACCCGCTGGCTTGATGCGTATTTTTTATCTAAAAATCCAAGTCCAGCTGAAATTCCACTCTTCCCCCAAGTAACTGCTTTTCGAAGGGCTGTTCTTGCTGTCTTACAAGAAGTTCCATATGGTCAGACACGAACTTATGGTCAAATTGCACAAACGTTAGCTACGCGGCTACACCGTCGTTCGCTCTCTGCCCAAGCAGTCGGCGGTGCGGTGGGACACAATCCGATTGCACTTTTAATTCCTTGTCACCGGATTATTGGCAGCACCGGAAAACTTACCGGCTATGCTGCCGGACTCGCCAAAAAAGCCCAGTTGCTGGAGCTTGAATTGGGCATGCCACTCGCTGAAAAGTTAAAATAGCAAGCCTTAAGTCTGGTACTGGTGGTCGTTTGAATTTTGTTTGAAATGTACACGTCTGCTTAAAAAGTGAGGTTATTAAAATGAAAGAAAGCAAAGAGGCATTACGCAAACGTCTTTCACCTGAAGAATTTGCAGTAACCCAAGAAGCAGCAACTGAACAGCCATTCTCCGGTAAATATGATGATTTTTACGAAGAGGGAATTTATGTTGACATCGTCAGCGGTGAACCGCTCTTTAGCTCAAAAGACAAGTATGATGCTGGCTGTGGCTGGCCATCCTTCACAAAACCGCTAGCAGGCAACGCAATTAAAGAAGGTGCCGACTGGTCACTTGGAATGCAGCGCACCGAAGTTCGCAGTCAAGATGCCAATTCTCATTTAGGGCATGTTTTCACGGATGGTCCGCAAGACAAAGGCGGGTTGCGGTATTGCATTAACTCAGCTGCGTTACGTTTCATCCCGGTTTCTCAACTACAAGCAGCGGGTTATGGCACTTTTAAAAAATTATTCACCTAAAAATTACGCAACTAGAGCACAGTATCTTCTACTAACCAGAAATCGCCTGTATTAATCTCCAAAATAAAACCTGGATACGCCGCGTATTTTTAAAAGCAAATAAACAGGACAATAGCAGTCAGCTTAATTTGAGCTTATTAAGCAGTTCAAATTAACGCTTACGCTGCATGCTATTGTCCTGTTTTTTGGTTGCCTGATGGGTAGTTTAGTGCAGCAGTGAAGATTTTTAACTTAACATCTACTTGGTAATGACATGAAGATTATGTGGTGTCACTGCTATGTATTTAGGATGCCGTTGTAAATAAGCAATCAGCAGTTGTGCAACTTCATGCTCATCACTAGCGATAATTTTATTAGCCGCAAACATCGGATAGTCTCCCCCACCGACACCTCGATACTGATTCAAGGTGACTTTCAACCGAGTTTCTTTGTTGACTTTTTTTCCATGGAACACTAAATTTTTAACTCTTTTACCAACCGGTTGGGTTAAATCAAAAGTATAGTCAATGCCACTGTAATAATCATAGTTAAATAACTGCTGTTTGGGCTCCAAGAAATTAGCCGCAATGCCTACACTCCCATCATTGCGAAGTTCAAAAAAAGCAGCACAACGTTCAAGTGCTTGAGTCAACTCTTCACCTGAAACCTCTTCTACTACTAAAGTGTTGGGAAAAATATAGCTATTGAGCACATCACGGATTGTAACTAGGTTATTGAAACCTTGGACTTCATCTGAAAAAAGAGCAGTCGCTGCGATCTTCGTCCCAGTAGCCTCCATTTGGACTTGATTAACAAATTCAAGATAAGGATGGCCAGCTAACCGAGCCTGCAAATGATCCTTAAGCCGCATATTGCCCTCGATCTTCGCAAGCGGCTGATCTAGCCAGTCTTGTGTCGCGTAATACCAAGACCTCAGTGCAGTGGTGGTTTCAGCATCCAAGGCGGCTGTTGCCGTACTTAGCAATTGCGCTTGACTGTGTGCAATCCGTCCGCCCTCATCCAAGTCTAGTGTAATACAGCCCACACGCTCGCCACGATAACCCGGTTGGGTAACTGGAACACCCAGAATATGAGTTGCAAGCTGTCGATGTTGATGTCCTGTCACTAGCGCATCTATTCCGGGAACTTCAGCTAGCAACCGATACCCTTCATTCTCGCCAGTTTGTGGTTCAGTTGCAGCCCCCGTAACTGGATCACATTCTATCCCACCATGATATGCCACTACAACAAGATCGGCTTGTGTCTGTAAAAACGGGACCCATTTTTTAGCAGCTGTAACGGCCGCTTCAAAGTGCCATCCTTTAATATTTTTCGGCTGTTCCCAGTGTGGGATATATTGCGTTGTCAATCCCAAAAAAGCGACACTAACTCCCTTTTTAGTGATTATTTGATAAGGTGCATCAAGAATTTGATTGCCCTCTTTATCCAAATTTGCTCCCAAAATCGGATAATTTCTGTCAGCGAGCACTTTTGTAAGATAGTCTTCCCCGTAGTTAAATTCATGATTTCCTAAAACTCCACAATCCACCTGAAATTTATTCAGCAGCTCGCCAAATTCTTTAAAGTAGGCGTGGTGTTGCATAGTTTGATGCGCAAACGCCGCCATCGGAGAACCTTCCAAAAAATCTCCATTTTCAATATAAAAAGTCACGTCTGCTGCTGCACGTTGCTCTTTGATCACCTGTGCAGCTTTTAGATACCCCCAAGGATGGTAATCATTTCGAGTACTAAAGTTAGTTGGAAAAATAAATCCATGCACATCGCTTGTTGATAAGATTTGAATTTTCATTTACACCAACTTCTTTCTGAGTGTTCCTGAAAGCCAATCAATGGCTGTCACCATAATGATTATTCCTAATAGAATTATTCCCACTCTTGACCATGAACGGGTTTGGATTGCAAATAATAGTGGGGTTCCGATCCCTCCTGCCCCAACCATTCCTAAAATGGAGGCGGAACGAACTGCGATTTCAAACCGATAAAGCGTAAATGACAGAAACTCAGGCATTACTGTCGGCAGTGTCGCTAAACAAAGCACATCAACTCGACCTCCCCCTGCAGCCGTTAAAGCTTCATCCACACCCCGATCCATATTCTCAACAGCCTCGCTAAACAGCTTGCCCAGCATTCCAATCGAATGAATTGACACTGCTAGTACACCAGCAAAGGACCCCGGTCCAACCGCTTTAATAAACATAATAGCGAGTACTAATTCCGGAAAGGTTCGAATAAACACCAACATGAATTTTCCACTGGTTGAACGCCAATGCATTTTATTTTTCAGACGCTCTCTTGCTGCCCAAAATGCAAATGGAACGCTTAAGATCGCAGATACGAAGGTTCCTAAAAAAGCAATCGCCAAAGTCTGCAGAATTAAAGAAAGTAAATCTTCACCCGAACCATCATAAACATATGCCCAGTCTGGATGAAATAAGCCATTAATAATCGAACGTGTCACCTCTCCAGCAGAAGCCTGGATTCCAGAAAAAGAAAGACCTGTAATTGTCCACAGATAGATAAACAAGAGCATTAATGCCCAGAAAAGCCAGCCATATTTTCCCCCAAGAGTTCTCCTTTGACTTTTTCCCATCATAATAACTTCTCCCTTAAAATATTACTCAAACCATCAATAACAACGACAACTAACAAAATAGCGATAATAATAACTGCCGTTTGATCATATCTAAAAGAAGATAAAGATCTTTGCAAAAAGACACCAATTCCCCCAGCGCCTAGGTACCCTAGGACAGTTGAGGCCCGTACATTAATCTCAAATGTGTAGAGAAAATAGCTGACAAAATTGTTCACTACTTGTGGCACTACTGCAAAAGCAATAATTTGTACCCGGTTTGCACCAGCCGCTTGCAAAGCCTCAATCGGACCTGAATCAATTGTTTCAACTGTTTCGTAAAAAAGCTTTGAAATCATTCCAAAGGAAAAAACTGCAAGCGTCCAGACTCCAGCAGTTGGTCCAATCCCAACAATTGCAACAAATAAAGCAGCCAGCAGCAGGTCAGGCAAGGTCCGAACTAAATTAAGGAAAAAGCGAATTCCACCGCGTACCAGCGGACTCTTAACCAAATTACGTGCCGCTAAAAAAGCGAAGGGAACTGCTACTAGTGTTCCAAGTGTAGTTCCTAAAAGTGCCATTTGAATTGTCTCAATAATGGGTTGCACAACAATATTGGTATATTGCCAATCAGGATTGGCCATTCTTCCTAACAAAGCAAAGAATTGTCCCAGGTTACTAAAAAATTCCCCCCAATTGACTTCCGTCATAACTGAAGAAAGAAACAGCAAGAGAATAAAGATAATTGTCCAACCGATCCCTTTGAGATGATACTTTTGCATAAATGTTCGTTCAGGTACCTGATTCATCTCACTTCTCCTCTTCCTGATAAATAGCAGCAAAATCTTGGGTGGCAACTTGATCGATCGGTTTATTATAGACCAGCCTGCCTGCACGCAAACCAATAATCCGGTCGGCATACTTTAATGCTAGCGGAACCGAATGCAAATTTACAATTGTCGTAATTTTAAATTCCTGGTTCAGATTTTTAAGATCATCCATCACAGCGGTGGTTGTCAATGGATCTAATGATGCCACCGGTTCATCCGCAAGAATAATGCGTGGTTGCTGCATAAAAGCACGTGCTACGGCTACACGCTGTTGCTGCCCGCCTGAAAGTTCGTCCGCACGTGCATATATTTTTTCAGCTAAATTAACACGCTGCAAAGCTGCAACCGCTCTTTTTTTATCTGCTGAATTAAAAAGTCCCAGAACACTTTTCCAAGTTGGATAGTAACCCACGCGACCGCTTAGAACATTTCGTTGGACACTAACACGTTTAACAAGATTAAAATTCTGAAAAATCATGCCAATCTCGCGTCTAAGTGCACGTAGCTTTTTTCCTCTTAATGGTGCGAGTGAGACTCCGTTTACGAGCAGCTCTCCGCTGGAAATCTCATGCATTTTGTTAATTGTGCGCAGTAATGTGCTTTTACCTGCTCCTGAAAGACCCACAATCACCACAAACTCTCCGGCTTGAATGTCCAATTCAATATCCTTCAAACCGACAGTTCCATTCTGGTAGATTTTAGAAACCTTTCTAAAAGAAATTACCGGTTGTTCGCTGACCATCAAAAAATTCCACCCTTCTATCAAAAAAGGCCATCAAGAGATGACCCTCATTTCACTCACAATTGAAATTATAATTACTTATTTAATTTTTCCGCGATCTTATCATATTCGCGAATGATATCAAAGTTACTGTCCTTAGAATCGGCGTAACCTTGGTGCGAATAGACGCTTGCAATGATTTCATGACCCTCTTTTGATTTTGCAATATTTTTAAATGCTTGCTTGAGTTTCTTTTGCCATTTTTCACTCAGATCTTTACGAACGGTGATAGTATCATTAGGAATCTTAGCGGTGGTATACAAAGGTACCACTTTATCCATCACATCTGGTGCATCCTTGGTGACAATCTTACGTGCTCCTTGGAAAACAAAAGCAGCATCAGCATTCCCGTTATACACGGCTAAAACCCCTTGGTCATGTCCTTTGACTTGGACCGTTTTGATGTTGTCTTTGTTAATATTAATCCCTTGCTTGTAAAGCGAGACAATTGGGAAAATCCACCCAGCGGTTGAAGTTGTGTCCTGCACTGCAATTTTTTTGCCCTTCAGATCTGATAATTTGGTAATCCCACTGTTTTTACGCACCAAAATCTGTGAACGATAAAAGTTAACCATCTCGCTAGTTGCTTGATCATTGGGTTCTTTTACACCAAAACGTTCGGCTTGTAGTAATACCTTGGATCCATATTGCTTATGTGCAAGCACATAGGCATCTGGCGGTAAAAAGCCGACATCAACTTTTTTAGAACCCATGGCTTCAACAATTGTATTGTAATCAGTTGAAACACTGACCTTAACTGGAATTCCTAGTTCTTTTTTCAATAACCCTTCAAGCGGTTTAGCCTTTGCTTCAATAGTCGTTGCATTTGACGAAGGGACAAATTGAATCTTTAATTCCTTCGGTTCATACGTACTTCCATTTGCGGAAGATTTGCCACAAGCAGCCAGTATAAAAGCACAAAATAACATTGAAATTACAGCAAAGGATCTTCTCCAAAATTTCATTTTGCTACTCCCCCTAAATAATTGCATATTTTATCGTGCAAAATAATGCCCTGATAAAAACCCTATTCATCAGCCAATTGCTAACAGAATACTTCCCCCCGAAAGTTGAAAATCCCAAAAAAAGCTGCCACATTTGACCTGAAATCTTCAAGCAACTCCTTACTTAAAGCAGGTTTTTATCTGAAAAGCAGTCCTAAGACTGCCAGACAAACGATCACTATTTCGCACGACTACCCCAGTATAGTAGGTCAATGTAAGGAATCGCACATTTTTTTGTAAGTCTTATGTAAAATAGTTTTTAACCTTATCCTGCAGCAATTTCCAGCAACTTCACTAAAAAGAGGGATAGTTATAATTTGCTAAAACTTGAGTATGAACGCAAAAATATGAATACCATGTGTCCTTTGCGCTTAATAATTCGAAGTTAATCGCAGAATTTTGATTTATGAATCACCTTTATCCAGCATAACTAAAAAGGCCACGTCAAAATTTAACTTTTGACCCAGCCCTAAACTGATTATCTAACTACAGCTAATTATAAATTTCAAGGAGTACTTAAATTAAGGAAGCTTTTGTCTAATCGACTTTCTCTCAGGCCAATCGGCTTTCGTGTTACATTTTTAACGTGACCGCACTGAGTTCATTTTTAACACTGAAAAAATGCGCCTGCTTAAAAGTGAGCATTTCTGAAGTCAACTGCAGCCGTACAAGCCCTAAACGTGCAGCAGGTTCAAAGTAATATTGGAGTGACTCTAAACAATAAGCTGCCCGATAAACTGAGTAGGTCTTTTGATAGGCACTACTCTTAGGAACACTTACGCTATTTAGTAATTGAAAACTGCTGCTCACATTCTCCCGCTCGTTTTGTGGCTGATCAGCTCTTTCTTTGTAATACGCAGCACGAATGAAACGCCCACTCGGTGTATACGAACTCGAAGGTACCTTTTTACCTGCAAAACTTCCAGTACTTACCTTGGCAACATTTTTAAGTTGTTTCCCAGCACTAAATTCTGGAGTAAAATTCAGATAATCTTTTAATTTAGATAATTGCTTTTGAAAGTCATATGCATTTGTCACTACTCCAAGCGGATTGTCAATGATTTGTAGCGGTTGTGTTGTCGGTTCAATAATTACCACTCTACCGCTACGGTCAGCCACAACATAGTGCAATTCAGGGTAACCATAATTTTCCCGTGCATTTTCCCCACTTAACAAGCGGATCTCAGGCAAGTGGTCTTCAATTTCAGCCACTGAGCGATAGTTAGCTAACAAATAACATGGCAGTTCGAAAGGAGCTAGACAAGTATAGGCATTAGAAGCCTCGGAAAGCAAATGTGTCCCGTGCTTAAATGTCAACTTCTGAACGCTGAGGCCACACTCATTAACTCCGTCAGAAATATCAATCTCCGCGGTCCGTTGCCGCCCTGTTCCAATGATTGCAAACCGATTCACATAGGATGCCCCGTCGAATGACGAATGCCAGCGAAACCCACGTGGCACAAAAACAGGACCGGCAACCAACGCGTGCCAATCCATTGTTCGTGATAACACATGGCTACCATCTATACTGATTTGGAAAATACTCGTACACATCTGCGCTACCTCCTAGTTAAACTGGTTGCTTTTTTTCTAACAATCAGTGTTACTGCTTTGAAAGTTTGCCGTCTATTATCTGATAGACTTGATCTGCCACTGCTTCTAAGCGCAGATCATGGGTAACCACAATAATCGTTTTCTGATTCTCATGTGCCAATTTTTTTAATAGTTTAATGATTTGCAATGTACGTTCCGTATCCAGTGCTGCTGTTGGCTCATCTGCCAGCACATATTCAGGATCGGCAAATAAGGCCCGAGCAAGCGCAACTCGTTGTTGCTGTCCTCCCGACAACTCGCTGGGATATTTGCGCAGTAATTGCTTTAAACCCAAATCATTCAGTAATTTATTAAACCTTGCAGGTGCAAGGTTGTGTCCTTTAACCTTCGTCACCAGCTCGAATTGCTCTTCAACTGTTAAAAAAGGCACCAAATTATAGGATTGCAGCACAAATCCAATTGTCGTTAGTCGTAATTTTGTGCGTTCCTTTGCAGTTAATGTGGCAGTATCCCGACCATTAATCATTACCTTGCCTTTACTGGGAGTTTGAAGTCCCCCCGCAATTGTCAAAAAAGTCGTTTTACCAGAACCTGAAGGTCCCACAACAAGCACTAACTCTCCTTTGCCAACTTCAAAATTCGCTTGTTCCAGCGCGATCGTTTTACCAGTGCCTGTACCATAGAACTTGCTCACCGCACTTAATTTTAATCCCTGCATCCGTGCATCAACCTCCAATCATCTGTATCGGATCAACCTTGATTATTTGCCGAATTGGGATTAGCGCCCCTGCCAAAGACATTACAATGATACCCATGCCCGCAATTCCAATTTCATTCCAGTCTAATTTAATGGGCACTTGTGTCGGTAGTATCAGCGCGGTCACGAACGCTAATCCAAGTGCAACTGCAACCCCCAAGATGGACATTAGCAATGTTTGAACAAGTGTATTCCGAATCAAAAAGCCGGTAGGAATTCCTTGTGCCTTCATCACACCAAAATTTGGCAGCTTTTGAAGCGTTAAAATATATAAAAAAATTGAAATTACAATTAAAATAATCACAAACAAAAAACCAATCATAAAATTAAAGGTTAACTGTTGTGCACTATATCCGGGCAATTGCTCTATAAACTGCGCAATTGAGTATCTTCGACTGTCCTTCAATTTTAACTGCTTATCTCCGGAATGTTGAAAGACCACACCGTTAATACTCCTAGTTTTGGTGACTTCTTTCAGCGTTTCAAATGAGGTGTACATCACTGGAGCAACATTCAACGAAGATGCCGTGATGAAACCGACAATCTTCAAGTGCACTTTGGAATTTGGAATTGTTAAAGAATCTCCCAATTTGAAACCGTCTTGCTTGAATTTAGCAGAAACAACCACAGTTCGAGCAGCACCAAATTTTTTTCCTTCCTGCAAAGGCAGTTTTTTGTAAATAAATTCTTGCCGTTTAATTGCCAATAATTGTGCATTTTCCTTATAATTATGACTTTTAACAAGCGTTGAAAATTGCGCAAGCTGTGCACCTTTTTTGCCAATCTGGCGCAGATCGTGCGCACTAAGATACGATTGCGGCAACCTTCCTTGAGCGTCTTTATCAAGAACAATTTCTGCGGCATTCCACTGCTCAATGGCAGACTTGTTCAGATCAGAAAGTCCAGTAGCCAGGCCAGGCAAAATAAATACTAAGTAGCTCACCAAAAAAATCAAGCTAATAACCAACCCATAACGAACTTTATCATGTTTCATCTCTCTAATGGCCAAGAACATTGAAACCCCTCCACACACTCTGATTTCCGCACAAATGAAAACCAGAATTTTATAGATCTCAAAACTGCAACAAGCTCAGTTTTTTATCACAGATAAAAGAAGCGGTAATTCAGTTTGTTCAGGCTTCTTAAATAGTAATTAACTTTATTTTTTTCAAGCAGATATCGATTTTTTTTCCAATGCGGAAACCATTTTTGGGTCCATTCCCAAATTTGATCTAATAACTGCTTTTTTAATTCTTTATTCTTAATCTTTCGTACCTTGCGGATCAGCACATTCCCAAATAAATTACGACAGAAACGATATTCGAGTTCTTGTGCATACTCAGGATAACAACCTCGTGTATGATAAAAATTCAAAATGTCCTGATAAATCCAAAAAATGTCCGCAACTTTAGTATTTTGAGCATATGAAATTGAGGAAGCTCGCTGGACATAATGGACCTCACAGTTTCGATCAACTGCAATTTCTGTCACATTATTCAAAAATGCAGCAGTCTTAAAGAAAAATGCTTGGTCTTCATACAGCTTACCAACTGGGAAAGTAACTCCAATCTCAGTCAACCAATCTCTGCGATACAGCTTATTCCAGGCAACCACTCGTCCCTTAACCAGATAAGTTGCAATCGAATCGTAGACAACCGCCTGATCCGGTTTGCGCTGAGCACCATTTTCCCAAACAAAGTTGCATTCAACGATTTTTTTTGTCCCCTGAGCGCTCTGCTGATACATGTTTGCCAGCATCTGCGGTTCTACATAATCGTCAGAATCAATGAACAGTAAGTATTGTCCTGTTGCAAACTGCATTCCGTAATTGCGGGCATCAGATAACCCGCCATTTTTCTTTTTATAGTACTTAATTAACTGTGGATACTTTTGTGAGTAGCTTTGACAAATACTGCCAGACGAATCCGTACTTCCGTCATCAACTAGAATAATTTCAAAAGCAGTCATTGTTTGTTTACGTAAACTCTCAATGCAACGCTGTAAATATTCAGCCACATTATAGACTGGAACAACTACACTAATTTTTGTCATCATTATTATCTCTCTTTTTCTTTCGTACCTAGTCTGTTCAATTCGGTATTAGCGCTCAAAAATGGTCAAGACTGGTGAGAAATCAATGCTCGTAAGCGGCGCCAGATTCCCCAACCTGCTCGTAAAAACCAATTAACCTTCATCCCCCATTTTTTTCCTAAACGTTGGTTCACCTTCCGGATAATTTGCGTATGACGCCGACTTCTTTCATCCTGCCATAATGCGCTGTAATGGTGAATACTATACGTATTTGCCGTCAACTTAACTTCTCCCGTCAAAAAATCAAGCGGAGCAAAATAATCAGTCGGATAAATTGTTGCCCCCGCCACGTTTTGCAGTCTATCAGTTTTTTGAAATCCGCGTTGTGCCAGATATTGAGTTGCATAGACCGGAATTGCAACAATATTAAGTTCACCATTATCCTTGATAAAACTAAGTCCCTCATACATATCCCTTAGACCACCAATGATCGGATTGCCTTTTTCGGCGCCAAATCCCAATCCCGGCGCAACTGCGATTCCTTCTTCGTTCGACTCCATCCCAAAAAAAGCCTGCTGGTCTAGCAACTCATCCAGATTTTTAACTAACTCAACATCGGTATCAAGATAAATACCGCCATACTCGTACACTACATCAAAACCGGCATAATCAGAAACAAAGCTCCATTTTTGCTGCTGAGATGCTTGTGCCATATATTTATTTTTATTAACGTCATAGTTTTTTTCGTTCCAACAAATAATTTCATAGTCGGGGCAAAGTCGCTGCCACCCCGCAAGATACTCTTGGTATTGTTCAGGCAATTGCCCGCCACCAAACCAGCAATAATGGATTTTTTTGGGTATCATTTTTTATTCTCCTGTTCTTTGCTCATCAGTTCATGCCAAGCTTGTCGGATGAATTGACCCGTACGTAATTTTTGTGCAATCTTACGCACATTTGCACACAATCTTTGATACTCATCTTGGGAAACAGCCTCCAAGCTCGCATCCAATTCATGCAGATTTGAAATCACAAGTCCAAGGCCGTGCCGGCGCACAAACTCAGCTAAGGCAGCTTCTTTCCAAATAATAACAGGTAACCCTGAGCTAAGATACAAAGAAGCTTTGTGCGGATCATTATACCTTAGATATTCTCCGAACACGCCATCACATTTTTCCAGACTGGAACCATCCCAAATCAAACCAAAATTTTGCGTTAACTTCTGCGGTAGTACTTCAGGTGAATACGAACCACAGTAATGAATATTTTGCTGGTAGCTAGCCTGCTGATTTGGACCGAATAATTCCAAACTATGATTAAGCTGTAATTTATTCAAAAAACTCGCTTTCCCTAAATTACCAGCAAAGCACATACTTCTGTCAAAAGGGCGTCCTTCAAGCAACGGTTGCGGGTTATCATAATCAAAAAGCTGAAGGCTGACCATTGGTTTGACTACTCCATTTTCTTTTAACCATCCCAGCATCTTATCATTATGTACAATTAATCCGTCACTTTGATTAAAAAAATTAATTTCTTTTTGCAAAAATAGCTTATCATTTCTACGCAACCGTAATGCTTCAACGTCATGCAGCAAATAAAATAATTTGCTATTCGCTTGTTTTCTAACCTGCGTCACAATTTTCTTATTTGTACGTTCATTAAAAGCTGGATATTGAAATAAGACAACCTCTAGTGGAAGTGGACGCAAACGGTGTGGAATATCCCATAACGTCTGAATAATACTCATTAATTCTGCCTTACGTCTTCCATTAAAATAGAATTCAATTCCGGTAAAGCCATCATTTTGCAAGAAGCGAACTACATCAACTTTTGCTTTAGGTCCTGCCTCATTTTGACCCTTATCGTACATAGAAATAACATATTTATTCATTAGTTACCTTAACCGTTCCTTTCACAACTGGGACTGCGTCAAAACATATTTTTTGGCCAGCTGCTTATTTTAGTCTACTGTAATGTATTTTAACTCTTTTCAACAATCACTTGGAATGTGGCTATTCACGCGCTGTCACTCAAGCTTGCTTCATTAATGTAGCTCCTATTTTGTAATACTACCATAAAAGCCCCTTTCGATGATAACTGCATTAGGTTAAAGCCCGTTAGCCGCCGTTTTACCCGCATTAATCGTTAGTTTATTTTTATACTGTGGCTTTCTAACCGTACGCCTTGCTTATTTCAAAAAGGAACTAAAAAATTAAATATTTTAGTCGATAATAACAAGTGAAGCTAAAAACAAACACGTATCCTCGGGAGGTAAAGATGGAAACAGACCAAATCATCAAACGCGCTGTTAATACTGCTTTTTCGCGAGAAATGGCAATCGTGATCTTTGACACCAATAAAAAAATTATCTATGCGACACCTTTATTCGCACAGACACTTAAATATTCACTTGCTGAACTCAAAAATCTCTACCATTATGATCTTTGTTTTTCAGATTTTGTAAAAAGTGAAAATTATCAAAAATTTTGGAATCTGCTTTTACAAGGACACAGTTATCAAGATCGAGTTATTCGAAAAGACAAAAACGCACAACAAGTTTTTTTTGAAGCCAATTACTTCCCTGTGCAAGATGAAAAAGGGGCAGTCATTGCTGTTATGAAAGTCTGCTTTGATATTACTGAGAGAACTAAACAGTTAGAAGCTTCACTCAAGGTAGTTCTTGATATTTCAGAAAAAATGAACAAAATTTCAGAAAATGGACAAAAAAACCTTGGTTCTTTGCGCAATAACATTGCACAAATTGAAACTTCTTCAACTGCCAACAAAAAAAGCAGCAAATTTTTATCAAATCGTTCTGAACAAACAAACGACATCGTCAAAACTATTCATGGAATCTCTAAACAGACTAATATGTTGGCTGTTAATGCTTCTATTGAAGCAGCACGTGCAGGTGAACTTGGGCGCGGTTTTGCGATCGTAGCTAAAGAGATTCGGAAGCTTTCAACCCAGGTTCGGGCGGAGGCTTCAGGAATCCAAGATCATATTGGTAATATTACAGAACAAGTTGATGCAATCTTGAATAGCTCGGAAGCGATTCTGCAGGTAACCACTTCTACGCAGACGGCGATGAAAACTAGTGCGGATTCCTACAATACACTTAGAAATACGGCGACACAGCTTCAGGCAGCGATGAATGCTCTCAATGAATTATTTATGGTAAAGAATGATTAGAAGAAGTGCCGACACCCTGCGTTCAGCCGCCGTAGACTAAGTCCAGTATTACAAAGTAACCCGAACTTGGTTACACGTAATGCTGGCTTAGGCACAGGAGGTTGCTGGGTGGAGCACGTTATGACCGAAGTGTCGACAAGCACCGTCAGACTTTGAGCACTAACGCCAAATTACAAAATAGTCGGCCTATGACTATGCACAATTTGCGGTTAGGCGCAAAAGGCTGGTGATTGGAGCACGTTATGACCGAAGTGCGTAAAAAGACGCTAGGTTTTGAGGCTTAGAGTTGAATCACAGTGGTAACTGCACTTGTTACCGATGTGATTCACTCTAAACACAGAAACCTGTCTTTTGAAGCACGTTTATTATAGAAGTGCCGACACCCTGCGTCCAACCGCCGTGGACTAAGTCTGGCATTACAAAGTAACCCGGGTTTGGTTACGCGTAATGCTGGCTTAGGCACAGGAGGTTGCTGGGTGGAGCACGTTATGACCGAAGTGCGTAAAAAGACGCTAGGTTTTGAGGCTTAGAGTTGAATCACAGTGGTAACTGCACTTGTTACCGATGTGATTCACTCTAAACACAGAAACCTGTCTTTTGGAACACGTTTAATAGAAGTGCCGACACCCCGCCGTGGACTAAGTCCAGTATTACAAATACTAAAATAAGCTCAGGAATGCGGCCAAAACTATCTGTTTTTGGCTTAACTTCCCGGGCTTATTTAGTAATTTATTCATTAACCTGCCGTTGAACTGAACTTTTTATTCTAAAGCCCAGCTACTTATTTATCAAAATATCTGCAGAATTTACCTCAGAACTAAAGTATGGTTTCAAATCTGAATTATATGCTTTTTCAAAGAAACCATTTTGACGCAATTTCTTTATATCCTTATTAGTCCAATTCAACAATGAACTATTCCCCTTCTTAACTGCCGGAGCAATAGCCGAACTAGGCCCTAAAGTCTTGATTCCAACTGAATAATCTGGATGATTCTTAACCCAAGCATACAGATAAGAATTATCATCCGCTAAAGCAACCCCACGCTTGTTCTTCAATGCATTGAACTGCTGTGTTTTGGAATCAAACTTCAGAAGGTTAACATCTTTTTGTTTTTCTGTAAAATATGTCTCAGCAGTTGTTCCTTTGCTAACAATCACTGTCTTCCCCTTTAACTGAGCCACATCACTAATCCGTGATTCTTTTGGCGAGACTACCCCGACTGAAACTTTCATATATGGTTCCGCAAAATCAACGACTTTTTTACGGTCACTAGTCACAGTAAAGTTAGCCAAAACAAGATCAACTTTATTGGAGTTCAAAGCATCTACCCGGTTGTTAGCATTCACCTGCGTAAATTTAACCTTAACATTCAAGTCTTTGGCAAGCTGTCGCGCTAAAGTGACGTCATACCCGACGCGTTTGCCATCTTGATTAACCCAACCATAAGGCTTAAGGTCACCAAAAACTGCTACCCGCAAAACACCACGCTTTTTAATGGCACTTACAGAACTCTGATTATTGGAACTGCTGGAACTATTGCCACATCCAGCCAGTAAAAATATCAGCCCCAAAGATGCCACCACTCCTAAAAATAATTTTCTAAAAAAAACTTTTTTTCGCATAAAAATCCTCCCCTTATCCAGTTACTACTATATTTTAATGCGTTGATAACCTTAAAAAAAACAGCAGACATAATTTACCTATTAAAATGTCATACTTTCCAGAAATTCCCGTGCTCTTTGTGTTTTTGCGTGTTGGAAAAATTCTTTTCCAGGGGTTTGTTCCAAAATCCGTCCTTCTTCCAGAAAAAGAATTCGATCTGCAATTTGTGCTGCAAAATTCATTTCATGCGTAACAATAATCATTGTCATGTTGTCACGCTCTGATAGCTCTCGAATAATCTCCAAAATCCCACGAACCATTTCGGGATCTAACGAAGCTGTCACTTCGTCAAATAGCATTAGTTCAGGATGCAAGGCAAGAGCGCGAACAATTGCAACTCTTTGTTTCTGACCGCCCGAAAGCTGCCGCGGATACACCTCAGCATATTTCTCTAATCCTACACGCTGCAACAATTTTAAGGCTTCAGCAGTTGCTTCAGCACGTTGTCGTTTTTGCACTTTTAACGGTCCCAAAAGAATATTATCAAGGACGCTTAGATTGGGGAAAAGATCATAACTTTGAAAGACCATTCCAATTTTTTGCCGTAGCTGCGGCCAATTCTTTTCTTGTGGTGTAATTTGTTTACCACCGAAAAATAAAAAACCCGACTGAAATTGTTCCAATCCATTTAGACAACGAATTAAGGTGCTCTTTCCTGAACCGGAAGGACCTAACAGCGCTACTACCTCACCTTTTTGAATCTCAAAACTAATATCGTATAGTACCTGATGCTGCCCATAATATTTATTCAACTTATCAATCTTCAAAATTTGTTCTGGCATCTCTGTTTCCTCCATAATTAATGCTGTTTTGCAGCTAAACGGCGAGCCCACAAAGAAAGTGGATAATCGACGATAAAATAAAACAAAAAGATGATTCCATATATCCAGAAGATTCCATTTGGATATGTCTGTCGATTTGCCTCAATGATCTGCTGTCCAATATTAATGACATCCATCACACTGATAAGCATTAAAAGCGAAGTGGTCTTAACAACACGTGTTGCAAGATTAATTGTGGCAGGCAGTTCCAAAACAAGTGCTTGCGGTAATAACACATACCTAAACAACTGCCAGCCATTTAGGCCAAGTGCCAGCCCCGATTCTTTTTGGTGCTGCGGTACAGAAATCAAGGCTCCCCGAACGATATCACTGAATTCAGCCGCTACCCATAAGGCAAAAGCCAGTACTGCCATTTGCTCAGCCGGCAAATTAAGATTCAGCTGACGGGGCAAAATATAATAAAATAAGAAAAGCAGCACAACCGTGGGTACTATTCGAAAAAACTCAAGATAAAGCCGTAACAAAATTCTCACTGGCCGATTCTTAGAAGTTCGTAAAATACCCAATCCAGTCCCAAGAATTAGCCCAATAATAAGCGCACAGATTGCAATCCAAACTGTCGTCCAGAGCCCTTCAAGTAACCGGACAAAATTATTTCCGGCAAACAAAATATTAGTTCCCAAATGAACCATACCTCACTTTCCGCTCTAGGATTGTTAAAATAATTGATAACGGAATCAAAATGATTGCATAAGCAAGTACTAGCATGAAAAGATACTCATTACTGCGATAATACAACCCAACCAAATCAAGTGCGGTATTTGTCAATTCTGGAATTGCAATTACTGAAAAAATTGAGGTCTCCTTGATTAAAAAAATAACATTGGCTGCCAGGGCCGGAACACTGAGCGTAAAACCCTGTGGAAAAACAACGTAACGGGCAAGTTGAAACTTATTCAGTCCAATTGCTTTACCTGCATCCAATTGGCTCTGTGAAACCCCGTTGAAACCGCCTGTAAAACCTTCTGCCATATAACTTCCACCCAGAAAAGCCAAACCAATAATTCCACAAACCTGCGCAGGCAATTTAATGCCAATTACAGGAAAGGCATAGTATAAAAAGAATAATTGGATTAATAGCGGAGTATTGCGGAAAAGCTCCACGTATACAGAAGCAACTTTACCTAAAAATGGCACTTTAAAATACTGCAAGAGACTGCAACAAACTCCAACTAGCAAAGCCCCTAATATGCCAACAAAGGAAAGCCAAAGCGTCAGTTCAAAGGCCTTAACAAATTGCGGAATTGCTTGTTGCATAATACTTAAATCCATCTTGTCTTCCTTCCATCTCTATTCTTTTTAAATTAATCACTAACTTATTCAGTTGATCCAAAATCTAATTGATTGTCGGTCGCTAGCTGAAAAAATCTTAAACAGGTTATTTTGAGCAGCATTAGCTTTACCCTTAATTGTTTATTCATTTTTTAATTATAAACAATACCGTTTCTAATTTTATCACCTATATCTCATAATTATGACAGTTCTAAGATTACTTCAGCCTAAGCTCAAAGTCAACTTTTCCAAGCCTAAAATCCTTGTTTGGCGGCGATTGTAAAGGAAATCAATTTATTAAATAAACAACATTTAGTTCGCAGTGTGCTTCCACTTTAATGTTAGTTATCACATAGACCACTGCTTTACAAAAATTTTTTTTTAAAAATGATGCAAAATTTAAACTGAGGCTGCCGTTTTCTTTCTTGCAACTGCCAGAGCGGCTCTAATATCGGCAATAAGGTCCTCGCAATCTTCAATCCCGATTGCACATCTAATTAATTGTGGAGTAATTCCTGCTTGAATTCTTTCTTGCGGCGGTAGCTCTGCATGGCTCATCTCGTACGGAAGTTCTACCAGACTTTCGACCGCCCCTAGACTAACCGCCAGTTTCAATAAGTGTAAGTTATTTACAAAAGTAGTTGCATCCGTGTTGGCATCAAGTACGAAAGAGAAAACTCCTCCGTACCCCCGACATTCACGTGCGGCAATTGCATGATCCTTTGTCCCTGCAATGCCCGGATAATTAAGCTGCACAACTTCTGGGCGCTGCTGTAAAAACTCAATCAAAGCAGCCACATTTTGTTGTTCACGTTCCATCCTCACCCCGAGTGTTTGAATTCCACGTCTTACCAAATTAGCACTTTCTGGTGAGAGCACACCTCCAAGTGCATTCTGTACAAAATAAATTTTTTGTCCCAATGCAGCCGTCTTAGCAACTACTAAACCAGCAATTACATCAGAATGACCGCTCAAGTACTTAGTTGCAGAATGTACTACTAGGTCAGCCCCGAGTTCCAATGGACGTTGCAGATAAGGTGTCAAAAAAGTATTATCAACAATTGTTAACAAGTTATGCCTTTTGGCAATGGTTGCAATCTCCCTAACACTTGTGACTTGCAGCAATGGATTAGTAACAGGCTCAAAATAAATCGCCTTGGTATTGTTTTGAATCGCTGCTTCAACCTTCTCTAAATTCCGCGTATCAACCGTCGTAAATGCAATCCCTTGCAGCTTAAAGTACTGATTAAGCAAACGATACGTACCACCATATAGTTGGTCGCCTATCAAAATATGATCTCCAGGCCTAAAAATTGCAAAGGCAGCATGAATGGCAGCCATTCCAGATGCAAAAGCAAACCCACAAGCTCCATGCTCAAGTTGCGCAATTTGCTTTTCTAAAAATTCACGTGTGGGATTGCCTGAACGTGCATAGTCCCACCTAACATTTTCACCAACTTTAGGATACTGATAAGTAGAAGAATTGTAGACTGGGATATTGACTGCCCCTGTGTTATTATCCTTAATTTCTTTGCCATGCACCAACTGCGTATTAAAACCTGCCATTATAAATTACCCCTTCCCATAAAAAAAAGCATTCCCATCCAAGTTCTTACGAACAAGGACGGAAATGCTTTCCGTGCTACCACCTTAGTTTGAGTAATTCTCACAAATCACTCCTCAAGAAGTACGCCATTACAAATTGTAAATTGATACTTCGACCCTTTAACGGGAGTTCCCGTTACTGTCTCATTGTAAAAACAACTTAACAGTAAAGCTCCATCCAAGACCATCTTCAGCGTTTCACCAGCCCATCGCTTTTCACCAACCAACGACTCTCTGACAGCAGCTCCACACGTACTCATCTTGCAGCTTATTTCATTTATATAGTGTTCACATTATTGTTCATTTACTGATAAATGTCAACCATATTTCACAAAAAAATGTGCTGTTGTTTTTTTCTGCAACTTTCGCTAAAAAATTAAATTTTATTTTTAAAAAAGAAAAGTGTTTTGTTTGACTGTAATTTAGAATTATTCTAAAATGCACAGTGGACGGATAACTAGTTCCTAGCAGTTATTCAATAACCAACATTACAGGAGGTTGTTTTAATGGCTAAAACAAAGGTAGTAATCGTCGGAGCATCACACGGCGGACATCAATCAATTCTTGAATTGTTACAACGTTATACAGATGTCGAGATCACAATGTTTGAGGCAGGAGATTTCGTTTCATTTATGTCCTGTGGGATGCAGTTATATCTTGAAAATAGCGTTACTGATGTAACTGATGTGCGCAACTTTGAACCACAGCAATTCACTAAGCAGGGCGTGCATATTCTAAACAACCATGAAGTAACGAAGATTAACGCAGACGACAAGACTGTCACTGTTAAAGATACACGCACCGCCAAGACAGAAGAAGTCGCATATGATAAATTGATCTTAAGCTCAGGGGTAGTTCCAAAAGAGCTCCCCGTCCCTGGTAAAGATCTCGAAAATGTTTACTTAATGCGCGGTTATGACTGGGCTACCAACATTAAACAAAAATTGGAAGATCCTGCTGTCAAAAACATAACAGTAATCGGTGCTGGATACATCGGAATCGAAGCTGCCGAAGCAAGTCGCAAAGCTGGCAAAAACGTAACTTTGTTAGACGTAATCCCGCGTCCTTTGGGAACCTATCTTGATCCAGAAATGACTTCAATTCTTGAAAAAGAGCTCAAAACTCAAGGTGTCAATGTTGTCATGAATGCCAAGATTACCGCATTTACGGGTACGAATAAAGTCGCAGCGGTCAAAACGGAAAATGGTGAATATCCTAGTGATCTTGTGATTCAGGCCGCGGGTATTAAACCAAACACAGCCTGGTTAAAAGGAACTGTTGCCTTAGATGATCATGGATTCATTAAAACAGATGAATATTTGCGTACTAATTTGTCCGATGTATATGCTCTAGGCGATGCGACACTTGCACATTCTGTGGCAGCCAATGCGCAAATTCCAATTGCATTAGCAACCGTAGCTCGTCGTGAAGCACGCTATCTTGTGCAGCATCTTTTCGATAAAAAGCCAGCACGTCCTTTTAAGGGTGTCGTGGGTTCATCTGCATTGAGTGTTTTTGATTATCATTTTGCAACCGCTGGTTTAAATCAAACTACTGCCAAACGTGTCGGTTTAGATATTAAAACTTCCTTCTATCGTGACAATCTGCGCCCACAATATGTCCCGACAAATAAAGGAAACGTGCCAGTTTTCGTTAAATTAGCTTTTGAGCCCTTGTCTCATCGGATTGTTGGCGGAGCTGTTCTTTCTAAGTACGATATTACTGCACAAGGTAATGTCATCGCTTTAGCAATTCAACAGCACCTTCGTCTTGAAGAGCTTGCAGAAGCAGATTTCTTCTTCCAACCTGGATTTGACCGTCAATGGAGCTTATTAAACCTGGCAGCACAACATGCTTTAGGCGAAAATCCCTTCTAAATCTAAGCAAGGCTTAACTGCCACTAGCAATTACTGAAATAATAAAAGAGCGACTTCATCCGTTTGGAAAAAAGTCGCTCTTTTATTATTAATCAATTCCTGATTTTTTTACCAGACCTTGTCAGCCACTCTTTTAACCAAGTCAATCTTGGCCCATTGCTGTTCTTCAGTTAACACATTGCCTTCTTCCGTCGAAGCAAATCCGCACTGGGTTGAAAGTGCTAGATTCGTAAGCGGAACATATTCAGCTGCTTCTTTGAGTCGTGCAATCAAACTCTGTTCATCTTCAAGCGTTCCATCTTTAGAAGTAACAAGTCCTAAAACAATTCTTTTTTCTTTTCGTCCATTAAAGATCGTCTTAAGCGGGGCAAAATCACCGGAACGTTCATTATCATATTCTAAGAAGAAACCGTCGTAATTCAATTGTGCTAAATACTTAGCAACGACATCATAGCCACCTGCAAACAAGAAGGTCGATTTAAAATTACCGCGACAAATATGTGTGGTGACTGTCAGATCTGCTGGCAGACCGGTCAAAAGCTCATTAATTACAGCAACGGACTCTTGGGCAAGTGTGACGTACTTAGCATATTCTTGGGGTTGATGCTTAGATTCATTCAATTTACTGATCAAAAAAGCCCACGTTGTATCATCAATTTGAAGATAACGCGCACCTAATTCGTAGAAATGCAAAATAGTTTGTCGGTAAGCTGTCGCCAAGTCATGTAAATAAGCGCTGCGTTGTTCGTAGAAATGCGGCCAATTGTCCGAGCGATTGTCTCTAAAAAGCATTGTGGGTGAGGGGATTGTCTGTTTAGGCACTACCCCTGCAGGCACAGCTGCTTGCAGTGTTTTAAACGCATCAAAAAAGGGATGCTTTGGATTATAAGCTACCTTGCCTGCAAGTTCAGCATTATCTGTTCGTGTCTTTGCTCCTTTAAATTGATAACTTTTTTGATAGTCGTATTTTGCGACTCCTTTCAGGCCCCATAGGAAATCTAGATGCCACCAACTCCGACTGAATTCTCCATCTGTTACTGCTTTCAATCCATGTGCAGCTTCTTTTTCAACTAACTTTTTAATCTGTTCCTGCCGAATCGTCAAAAAAGCGTCCTCAGTTAAACTGCCTGTCCTTCTTTTGGCCAAAGCATCCTTAAGCGCAGGTGTGCGCAAAAAACTCCCCACAATATCATAACGAAATGGCCCGACCTTTGTTTCATTCTGTGTTGTCATCGCTGTTCCTCCTAAAATTGTAATCAAAAAATAAAAAACGTCCTCCTTTTGCTTTATTGCAAAAATAAGGACGTTCTTGACGTGTTGCCACCTTAGTTTAAGAACAGTTCACACTGTTCCCCTCTTAGGGTCTTTACCTACCCTTACGCGCTAATGGGCGCACCCATGAACACTTAACTATTCGGTGTTCTCACTTCCAGACCATCTTCAAGCGAGGTTCATTACTTCTTTTCAGCACCCAGAAGTTCTCTTGAATGGAACACTCGTTTTACTCATCTGTTCATTGTTTTTATTAATTTAATTGAGGTTATGCTAAGCCAATTCTTGTAAAAAGTCAACTTAGATTACTTTCTAAAAGAAATGTTGCTATCCTTTTTCTTTTAAATTAATTCCCTTAGCTGCCAAATTATCTAGACATTCTTTTAAATAAGCTGCATTATGCTCAGGGTAGATGGGAGAAGTCAGCGCGACAGCTTGCAACTGGCTGTAAGCTGGGCAACTGGTTCCCCGATATTCTGCAGTAAACCATGTCTGATTTGGATGATAACCGCGGCGCAACATCTCATTTAGTACTATTAAATGGAACTGATATAATTTATAAGGTGAATACTGGAACACATAATTAACAGTTGCATGTGGTCGTCCCCACCCGTTTCCGCGAAGTGCAGCTACTTCTCGATGCTGACCTAAAAGTTGTTGGCGTGGCAAACTTGAAATCAAACTTTGATGCCATAAGCGCATCTATTTCACCTCTTTAAATTGCAGGATTAAGCGCGCTTTTTCAAGATATGCCACATGATACTTGAAAGTTAGCTTTGTCAAAAATGGTCCAAGTTGATCATTTTCAGGAGTCAGCACATTTAGATAGTCAAGGTATTTTTTCTTTTCAGTGCTGTCTGCACATTTTTTAAAATATCCCCAGACATGCTGATACGCAGTTGTGAGAGTTGCTGTTGTCGGTTTTAGCGCCTCTGCTTGTTGCAACAACTCTTGATACTTTTTTTCCTTAGTTTCTGTCCAATCATTATTAGCTGCCATCATTCTGATTTCATTATAGAATTGCTGCGAGCGCGACATGACCCAATACTTATGTTCTGCCCAAGATTCTTGCCAAGCTAACATTGTCTACTCCCCTTTAACTTGAATACTTTATTATAACTTGGATACTTTATTATAACTTGGGGCTGTGACAAAAGTTAAACTTTGTCACAGCCCCTCTTTTATTCCGGATAAACGTGTTCCATAAGTCAAAATTCTCCGTCTAACTTCGAATTACTCATAGCAAAGTACTCACGATGTTCGTAATCTCGAGTTAGCACTCAAAATTTCCCGACTTATGTCACACTCTCAGTCTAAAAGCTATTCAACTTTTTCTAAAGGCAAAACTTGCTGTAATTGTGACAGCGTGGGCTTTTTCTTAAGTAAGTGCCGTAGATGATTCAGACTAACTTTAGAATTCCAAGAAAGAATCCCTTGAATAAGCCCATGTTCATCAAAGTAATAAACAACACTCTTGTTACCCGGTAGTTTTTCCGCATACATCTGCATTTGCGAACTAATATGACCAAGTGCATCCCAAGAAATATCGAAGACCCAGCTGTAAAAAGATGGTGTGTAATCATATGTTACTGCTGCTCCTGCCATTGACTTACCAGCAATCATCCCGGACTTAACCGCATGATTAACATGTGCTGAGCTTTGCCGTCCAAGAATCTTGTCCGGATATGAGATAATATCTCCAGCAGCCCAAATGTCTGGTGCCGAAGTTTTTAACTGTTCATCAACTATAATCCCATCGTGATCAGTCGCCAAACCTGCAGCTTTCCCCAACTTAAAATTAGAGCGGCCACCGATACCAAGAACAAGGCCATCACCTACAAGTGTCTTACCACTTGCTAAATGGAGTTCAACCTTTCCATCTTTCACTTCGTAGTTCTTAGCATATGCTGTTGTCAAAATTTTTATGCCAGCATCAAGGTATTTTTGTTGGTACGCCTCACTTAAATAGCCTGGAAAACGATCTTCATAAATTCGCTTACCGCTGATTACCATTGTGACTTGTGTATCGTTTTGAATAAGCCCAGCTGCAATTTCACTCCCAACATACCCGCTGCCGACAACCAACACTTGTTTGTGTTGCCCGCTGAACGCACGGATCTTGCGATAATCTGCTTTTGAGCGTAAAGCAATTGCCAAATCACTCGCAGGACCTGGAATCTGCAATGCTTGGCTTCCAGTGGCCAGTAGCAATTTATCATAGCTAAAATGTGTCCCATCAGCTGTTGTTACAGTATGTGCTTGGGGATCAATTGCCGTAACTGTGGTATTCAAAAAGATTTCAGTTTTATACTCAGCTGCTGTTTTAAAATCAGTGTCTGTTTCTTTAAAATCTGGATCTACCCATAGCTTTTTGCTGAGTGCTGGTCGTGCATAAGGAGCGTCAGAATCTGCAGAGATGATACCTAAAGTGCCAGTTTGATCCACAGTACGAATTCCTGCTGCAGCTTTGTCAGCTGCCATACCGCCACCAATCAAAAGATACTTAAAATGTTTACTGTCCTGCGCCATGCTAATTCCCTCTTTCTGACAAAGTTTCACTTAAAATATTTAGTTAGCTCTATAATACGGGCATCACACGTTTCATTATAAAATATTCGTAGAAAAATCATTAGCAAATTGCTCATAAACTAGGCTTTATCAACAAAAATCAAGATTTTAAAAAATAAAGTGCGAACTTTTTGACGTAACTCTAAATGGTACCTGGATTTTAAAAAAAATAGATTTGTTGTATTTTTAAGCCTAAAACTAGTTGCAACTATTGATTGTGCATTTTAAAAATAAGTAATACTATATATAGTGGGAATGCAATGATAGAAGTGCCGACAAGCACCGTTAGCCTTTGAGCATTAACAACAAATTACAAAATAGACGGGCTGTCTATGCGTAATTTGCGGTTAGGCGCAGGAGGCTGGTGCTGGGAGCACGTTAAGAAAGAAGTGCCGACACCCTGCGCTCAGCATCCGTAGACTAGGTCTGCATTACAAAGTAACCTGGGTTTGGTTACACGTAATGCTGGCTTAGGCACAGGAGGCTGCGGGGTGGAGCACGTTATGTAGAAGTGCCGACAAGCACCGTTAGCCTTCGAGCACTAACATCAAATTGCAAAATAGACGGGCTGTGTCTATGCGTAATTTGCGGTTAGGCGCAGGAGGCTGGTGCTGGGAGCACGTTATGTAGAAGTGCCGCTACTTAGCCTGAACGGACACATTGAATTAAAAAGTAACTCGTTTCCTTCTTTTCCCAACAAACCAGCTCTTTTATGAAAGGTGTTAATATGACAAACGAAAAATCAGCTCAACCAACACTCCACATTGTATATATCAGTATCGAAGGAAATACACGCGCATTTGTACAGAAAATGCAAAAATATGCACAGGAAATGCATGCGCAGAATGCACGCAACCGTCTAGTGACCCTCGATGAGGTCTCCGAAGCTAGCGCACCCTTAGAGATTCAGGGCCCCTTTGCAGTCTTTGTGCCAACTTATTTAGGCGGTGGGAATGGTATTAATAATGGAAATAATGAAATTTTGACAACGGAGTTATATGATACACTAACAGATTTTGATAACTATAAAAATTGTTACGGTGTTGTTGGCAGCGGTAATCGTAACTTTAATGCCCAATTTGGTTTAACGGCTAAACAGTATGCGGCTCACTTTGGTTTCCCACTCCTTGATTTATTCGAGCTGCGTGGAACTCCTAAAGATGTCCAAAAAGTCTATGCTCATCTAAACACGCGTCAAACTGAATTTGAGCAGGCCCTCAAAACTGATTAAAAACCACTGACCTTCTCCAAGTATTAGCGTTTCAAGGACTATTTAACTTTGAGCATTAATACTATGCACAAATGAATCTTAATAAAGATAAAAAGCTGTAAAATTCAGCCTTTTAATTCTTAAAAAATGTTACACTTAAGGTAATTTGGAATGGAGGAATTGCTATGAAAACAGTTATGATCACTGGTGCAGCTTCTGGAATGGGACTAAGCGCCACCAAACTATTTTTATCGAAAAATTGGAATGTTATGATGGCCGATTTTAATCAAGAAGCAGGCGAAAAAGTTGCCGCACAACTTGCACAAAAATACTCTGCAAATCAGGTTGTCTTTCAAAAAACCAATGTAGCTTCTGCTGCATCTGTTAAAGCACTAAAGGAAGCTACTACAAAGGCTTTTGGCCGCGTTGACAGTCTCGTAAACAATGCCGGAATCTTTACTAAAGGTGCATTGCATGAAGTTGCCGAAGACGCTTGGGATCGTATTATGGCAGTTGATGTCAAATCAATTTTTTTAACAGCTAAATATTTTGTCCCGGACATGATTGCACAAAAGTCGGGTACCATCGTCAACACTGCCTCAATTTCCGGATTGACCGGTGATTACAATATGGCTGCTTATAATGCTGCTAAGGGTGCAGTGGTTAATCTTGTCCGCGCAATGGCGCTGGATTATGGTAAATACAATATTCGTGTAAATAACGTTGCTCCAGGTCCTACGAATACACCGATGTTCCAAGCTAATCCGCCGGAAGTTATCAAACAATTTGAAGCAGCCAGTCCACTTGGGCGGCTAGCAGAACCTGAAGAAATCGCCAAAGTAATCTATTTTCTAGCTTCCGAAGATTCCAATGCAATTACAGGTCAAAACATTCCAGTTTCAACTGGTTTCGAGATCTACAGTGGACAACCCGTCCAAAAATAAGAAATAAGCAATCTAGATTAAAAGTATTCAACGTAAAATTAAGCGGGGCCTGTCAAAAATTAATTTTTGACATAGCCCCGCTTTTATTCCGATAAACGTGTTCCATAAGTCAAAATTCTCCGTCTAACTTCGAATTACTCATAGCAAAGTACTCGCTATGTTCGTAATTTCGAGTTAGCACTCAAATTTTCCCGACTTATGTCACACTCTTCCTATGAATATAAATACTTTAAATCACTAGCAGCGCTCGGATAAACCGGCATCCAATTTGCTAAGGCTGTGGCAGGGAGCTGTTGCGTAATTAATGCCGTCAAATAATTAATTAATTCTTCCGCATTTGCAGCATAGACAACCGCTCCAACTAAGTGATTTGCTTTTTTAGTCACAATCGTAGTTACCTGTGCATCATTATCCCGCAGACGTTGATAAGTATACCAGCTCCCAACTGCTTGCGTATTAATACTGTAATCTGCAGGATGTTTTTGTGCCCAAGCAAGAGAAACTCCCACTTGTGACAATTCTGGACCTGCAAAAACCGTGTGCGCTATGACGGGATAATTGATGGGCGCAGTAGCTCCTAAAATTGTCTCTGCGACATAGTTTCCTTCAAATCCAGAAACTGGTGTTAATTTAGGTAGTGACTTAGAAACTGCATCCCCGATTGCGTAAACATTCGCCTTGGTCGTTTGGAGATGGTCATTCACTTTGACCCCCCGCTGATCACTTTCAATTCCAACATGGGCTAGCTGTAAATCGTCGAGTGCTGCTGGTCGTCCTGTTGCTGCAAAAACATTATCGACTACAATTTGTTCTCCGTGAGTCCCTTTAATGGATAAATGATGTTGTTCTTTAGTAACTTTCGCAACTTCACAATTCCAATGGAAGGTAACCTTTTTAGCTGTTAACGCTGCAATTATTTTTTCGCCATACTCTGCAGGAAAGCCACGTAATATTCGTTTGTTATGCTGAATAAGATGCACCTTCGCGCCGGCTTGAGCAGCGATATTTGCTAATTCCACCGCCACATACCCCGCTCCAATAAAAGCAATCTCGGCTGGCAGATGTTCCAGTGAAAGAAAGTCAGTGCTAGTCTGCAAGTACTCTTTGCCTGGAATCTCAGGAATAAAAGGTTGGGCCCCCGTTGCAATCACAATGTTTCTTGCCTGATAGCTAGTGTGGTCGACTTCAATCGTATTCAGATCAAGGAAATGTGCTGTTCCGTGAAGGTGTGCAATTCCAGCATGAGCCAATCCCTGCTCTGTCCCTGCAGGAATCGAATCTGTGTAACTTTTTTTAAAAGCCATTAGTGCGGACCAATCGATTGCCAGACTTCCCTCTAACCCAGTCTGGGCAAAAAGCTGTGCCTGCCGTTTAGTCTCGACTACACCATACAACATCTTTTTCGGGTCACAGCCGCAATTAGGACAAGTTCCGCCCCAAAGGCCCTTCTCGATCACTAATACACGCTGCTTTTGTGCAAGCTTATAAGCCGCTGCCAAGCCCCCTGGACCGGCACCAATTATAATTGTGTCAAACCTTTTCTTTTCTGACATCTATCTGATCCTTCCTTTCCTCCAGCGTCAAAAACTGCAAGACAGTTGCAGCCGTAATCTCCCAGTAATTACCATGTTCGTCTTGAGTATAAATAACCTTTCCCATAGAAAGCTGCCCGCTGACATCTAAAATAGTTGCCTGTGCAGCAACCGGTTTTGCTGGCGTAGCTTCAATTTTCTGAGCAGCTTGAGTTGTAATTATTTCAGCTAATGTTGCTCCTAAAAGATCTCTTTTTTGAGTATCTGCAAAAAAGCGAGCAACGTACTCAGTTGCAGGATGCAGTTGAACTTCTCGCGGAGTGCCCACCTGTTGAATCTTTCCATGATGAACAACAGCAATTGCATCCCCCATCTTCAAAGCTTCATTCATATCGTGAGTAACAAAGACCACTGTTTTATGCAGTTGAGCCTGTAACCTTAACACCAATTTTTGCAATTGCGTGCGTGAAAGTGGATCCAACGCGCTGAAAGGTTCATCCATTAAAATCAGCGGTGGATCAGCTGCCAGTGCACGCACAATCCCAACTCGCTGAGCCTCACCCCCTGAAAGTTCACGTGGATAACGCTCAGCATATTTAGCAGCCGGCAGATCTACCTGCGCTAACAAGGTTTCTATGCGCTCTTTGATTTTTTTCTTAGGCATTTTTTTCATTTCAGGAATCACTGCAATATTTTGGGCAACTGTCATATTAGGAAATAAGGCAATTTGTTGCAGCACATATCCCATCTGCCAGCGCAGATCTTGTACCCGATACTCTGTGATTTTCTTGCCATTAATGGTAATCTTACCGCCATTGGGTTGAATAAGAGCATTAATCATTTTTAAAATAGTTGTTTTCCCGCTTCCAGAAGGACCGACCAGCACGAAGATCTGATTTGCAGGAACAGCAAGATTCAAATCCTTAATAACTGCCTTGCCGCTAAACTTCTTTTGTACATGGGTGAATTCAATGGCTATTTCCCCCTGTTTTGTCATCTTAATTCCCCCTTTTTAGCAAGTTGTGTTTAACAAGATACGCATGTGCAACTGTAGCAGGGTCCTTTTTTTCAACATTGACCGCATAGTTCATTTTTTGCATCTGAGTAGCTGAAATTTTTCCAGCTAATTTATTTAGACTCTTTACAATCCCAGGATGTTCTTTTGCAAATTTTTGGGTCATTAAAGGTGCTCCCCGATATGAAGGGAAAAGATGTTTGTCATCTTGTAAGACCTTAAGATGGTACTGAACTAGCTCTGAATCGGTCGAAAAAGCATCCACCAGATTAACACGACCGTCGTGAATTGCAGCATAGCGTAACGATGGTTCAAAAGAACGTGTTTTAAAACTCAAATCATAGGCCTTTTTAATCCCGCGGTAACCATCCGGGCGATCTAAAAATTCAAGTGTAAAACCCGCATTTATTTTAGCTTGTATCTTAGTTAAATCAGAGATTTTTGTAAGTTGATTTTCCTTAGCCAGTGTTTCTGGCACGGCAAGCGCGTATGTATTCTCATACTGCATCGGCTTCAAGTATGCCAACTGATCCTGCTGTAAAAGCAGCCGCTTAGCTGTACTGTAAGTCTGTTGTGGTGTTCGCTTTTCGTTTTGTTGTTTTTTAGGTACTTTAACAAGTGTTTCAAGCACCGTTCCTGTGAATTCAGGATAGATATCAATATCTTTAGCTTTTAAAGCATTAAACAAAAAGGTAGTTTTCCCAAAATTCGATTTCAATTGTACCTGAATCTTAGGATTATCTTGCTCAATTAGCTCCTTGTACATATTGATCAAAATATCAGGTTCACTGCCTAATTTACCAGCAATGGTAACTGTTTCTGTACGTTGTGTCATTGCAAACAGTTGATTAGCGCCAAATCCGACAATTAAAAGTGCAGCTAGACCAGCAGTCCACTGCCAACGATGCCGTGCCAGCCAAGCCACCAAGCTGCTAAGTATAATGGCTAAGAGTGCGGCTGAAAGTGCACCAATTAAAATCAAGTTGACATTATTACGGTCAATTCCTAATAAAATAAAGGAGCCTAAACCGCCTGCACCGATCAAAGCTGCCAGTGTCGCTGTGCCGATTATTAACACCAAGGCTGTGCGAATTCCACCAAGAATAGCTGGGGCAGCAAGTGGCAGCTGAACCTTAACTAATTTTTTGCTGCGTGTCATTCCAAAAGCATCTGCGGCTTCAATTAATGAAGGATCAATATTTGTAAGTCCTATGTACGTGTTTTGATAGATTGGCAAAAGTGCATAGATTACTAATGCAATTATTGTAGGCACCGTGCCAATTCCTACTAACGGAATCAATAATCCTAAGAGTGCTAGCGAAGGAATCGTTTGCAAGACCCCAGCAACCTGCAGCAGCACGGAGGCTGTTCTCTGATGATCTGCTGTCCAATAGGCAAGTGGCATTGCAATTATGGCAGCTAACAATAATGCTAACAGCGAGATATTTAGATGCTGAAAAGTCGCATTAAGTAGCTGTGCGTGCCGTTCTACGAGTGTATTTACTAAAGTTGACAAATTTTCTCCACCCTTCTTTATATTTATATGCTATGACACTGTATACTAAATTAAAAGAGATTTGCCCATTTACGACAAAAGTGTAACTGTAACCAAAAACAATGGGGGAAACTAATATGACAGTCAGCGATTTACTAAAAGATCCAAGCGCGCAAACAATTCAAAGTGTGTTGCCGCAAGGAGTAACACTGATGGCTTGCAATCTAGCTGCAGCTAGTGCGAGTTCTTATTGGCTGTTAAAACAACAGGAAAAAAATAATGTGACCTGGGCAACGCTCCGAATTGCACCCCACCTAACTTGGCTGTTGCACGCAGTTCAAATCACCATTTTTTGGCAAAAAGACACTGGTTTGACAAGATTAGCTGAACTACTGAACCACGAATTCTCTGGTAATTTTAGGAACAAATTTTTTAAACTTTCTAAATAAGGGACTGAAGGGCACTTCGGCTAATTTTTGAATTACTTGGGTGCCCTTAGCGCTTGTTAAACCGTTAAACAAATTTTTTGTATCTTCTAAATTTGAGGATTGAATACAAATACTTTGTCCATTTCCTGAGGTATATTCTTTGTTATCTAATGGTTCTTCGTTAATCATCAAAATTCCACCAGTTTTTAATTGTAAGACAGAGTGAGAAATAAGATGATCTTGATAGGTCTCTTTAAAAACACAGGTAGCACCCAAATATTTTTCATAAAAACTGATTGCCTCATTTCCAGCTCCGTTCATTGACAAAAAACTTACCAACTCTGTACTCATAAGTAATGCTCCTTTTTATCAGTAGAACTTATTTTTATCTTCTTCTACTGTATTTATAGGGTACTAGATAAAGGTTTCAAAGTATGATACCTTTATTGCAGAAAGGAATTGTATTATGAACAAATCAGAACGTCTTAATGCTATGCTGATATATCTGAATAATAAGAGCTATTTTAACTTAAGTGATTTAATGGAAAAGTACAATATTTCTAAAAGCACTGCGCTTAGAGATATCCAGTCATTGGAAATGATTGGGATGCCTATCTTTGCTGAGCACGGGAGATACGGAAGATATGGTATTTTGGGGAATCGATTATTATCCCCGATTATCTTTTCCATTGACGAAATGTATGCTATGTATTTCTCAATGCTTACATTAAAAGGATTTCAAGCTACTCCGTTTGATTTGGATTTGCAAAAATTAAATCAAAAATTTGAAGCTTGTATTTCTAAAAAGCATAAATCAAATTTAGCCAGAATGGAAACAGTGCTCAATTTTTTTTCCGCAAAACAAGTGAATGAATGCCCGCTTTTGAAAGATATCTTATATTCTGCAATAAGTAATACTGTAAATGATATTAACTATAAACGTGCAAATATCAATTATTTATACACTGTTCAATTCTTAAAGGTATCTAGTGTCAGCAACGGTTGTAAAATGTTGGAAAATACCGATTAGAAAATGTCGGTTTTCCAACATTTTTTTACGGTAAAATAAACGCATCTCAAATTTGGAGGAACTGAAATGCGTTTAGATGTTGAGCAGTGTGTCCAGCAATATATTATGAACAAAATAAAGCCCAACTTCGCTGAAATTGGTCGGCGATACGGTGTTGATCCACGAACGGTAAAAAGATACTACAATTTAGGGCTTACGCCCCCAGATGAGCAGCCACAACCCTTACGGCGGCCGAGTAAACTTGACGATTATCGAAAAACGATTGAAGAAAAGGTTCTAGAAGGCTGTTCGGCAACGGCAATTTATTACTTTATCAAAGAACGTGGCTATCAAGGAAAGCAAAGTATTCTCAGAGACTATTGTCGAACCATCAGAAAAGCCGCAACGAAAAAAGCCACTATCCGGATTGAAACCTCGCCAGGGATTTCAGCCCAGGTTGATTGGAAAGAAGATTTAACGTTGGTTTCTCGGCATGGAGAGATTGTCAAAGGCAACATCTTCTTATATGTTTTAGGGTACTCGCGAATGAAATACATGCAATTTACCTTCAGTCGCAGCCAAATTACCTTTTTTGATTGCTTAACTAATGCCTTTTGGGCAACCGGGGGTGTGCCGAAAGAAATCTGGTTTGACAACCAAAAGGTTGTCGTCGATCATCATAAAAGTAATTTTGGTAAGCCGGTATTTAATGAAACCTTCGTTGAATACGCTAAGGACGCTGGTTTCAAGCCAATTGCTTGTCGACCGTTTCGGCCACAAACCAAAGGAAAGGTTGAGGCGCTGGCCAGAACTACTCAGCGAATCAAAGTTTACAACCATGAGTTTGAAGAGCCGCTAGACTTAGCCGAGATCGTCCATTTGACGTGTGATCAGCTGAATCATGAGAAGTCTCAGGCGACTCAAATTCCGCCTTATTTATTGCTTGATAAAGAAAAAGAGTATCTCCAGGATTTTGATCACGACTTACTCGATGCCTATGCCAGCCAAACCATCGCAAGGAAAGTTAGCAAGGAATCAATGATTGTCTTTCAAAATCGGAAATACTCCGTCCCCATAAGATATATTGACGAAACCGTACAAATTAAACACGATGACAATACTCTATACATTTATTATAACGGAGAATTAATTCGTTCTCACCCTATTTCACTGAAAAGATTTACTTACCTTCGCGATGACATGGAAGAGATTGTCCGATCAGACCTTTATAAGAATCGTGATGACCGAGTCATTGATGATTACGTCGACCGAAACCTGAAGATGTTTGATGAAATGGAGTGAGAAAATGGCCAATTACCAAGCTTTATACACCAACCTTAGACAATTAAAGTTAGATCGTTTCGCCGAACATTTAGGCTACCTATTGGATCATCAAGATGAAGCACCCAAGTCCTTGAGTGATGCCTTATTCGAATTGACAACGGCTGAGCTTAAATACCGGGAACAAAAAAAGATTAATTTGAGAATTAAACTAGCCCGCTTTCCATATGAAAAAACGTTAGCTGACTTTGACTTTAGTTATCAACCGGGAATTAACCAAGGGATAATTGAGGACTTGGGATCACTAAGATTCACCCAAGAGAATCAAAACGTTTTGTTTATCGGCACCTCCGGTGTCGGTAAAACTCACCTAGCCACCGCCATTGGAATTGAAGGGTGTAAACAAGGAATTTCAACGCAGTTTATTCGATGTAGCGACCTCATCAACAAGCTTCAAACAGCACAAGTTCAAGGCCGGAGCGAAGAAGTGCTACGCCGGTATGCCCGTTTTCAAATTCTAATCATTGATGAGATTGGTTATCTTCCAATTGAGTCAGTGGGCGCTAAGCTGTTTTTTCAGTTAATTGAAAGACGATACGAACGGAAATCAACCATTATCACCACTAATATTCCGCTTTCTAAGTGGGGAAACACCTTTTCAGATAAGATGTTAGCTAACGCCATTTTAGATCGCTTGGTTCATCACGCTAAAGTTATCCGAATCACTGGTCGATCATATCGAATGAAAGATCATTTAATTGAAAAGAAGGATAATTCCGGACCTGATTTATCAGGTTTCAACGCACAAAATAAAGAAAGGAGCAGTGAGACACTGTAAACTTTATCGGTAAAAAACAGCATTTTTTAATCGGCAAAAAACTACATTTTCACATCGGCGTTGACATCTAGTTCTTTTGGACAATGGTATGTAACGGCATATAATCATAAGAGTGAAAAACTTCAAGTATTTAGGTGTGATAAAATCTTTTCGTTGTCTGTCAATGAAAAGATACGTCCTATTAAGACTGAAAAAGCAAAAAAAATTCTTAAGAAGAAATTCAAAAATGATAATGCGACTGATTTTGAGGTAGCAATAACCGATAAGGGAGTTGATATCTTTATCAAAGAAAACTATCCATCAATGACATTGATTTATACTAAAAAAACTCCGATTATTAAAGGTTACTATAACAAGGATGAAGAGAATTTTATTTCAAATTACTTTTTATCTTATGGAAAAGAAATTACAGCAATCAAACCGACTAGATTAAAGAAATTAATTATAAAAAAATTAGCAGATAATCTTTCATACCTCAATCATATATAGCTTCACGAGACACGTTAAGATTAGTTGGAAATTCTTTACCCAAATTCAGTGATCAGCGGGATGAAGTTTTTGAGCTTCCAAATTTTAGAGTGCACAGTCCACCAGCTTAACTTAGAAAGAGCGGTAAGGGTTATTAATGGTGGCAAGGTAAAAAATTTAAACTAGTGATTGAATTAAATAAAAGTACAAGCTATGCCAACTAAAACAAAGTAGAATATTTTGAATGTTGAAGGAAAGAGTACCCAAATTGACTAGCTATAAAGCGACTGTTGACGGTGAAAGAACAGCATTGAAGATTTGGGGAAGATAAATTTAAGGTTTTGTCATGGGTGCAAGCTGATGGCACGTTTTGACTCGATATCGTCAATAACATAGCTATTAGCTGTGTTTTGAGGCTGCGAATTACTAAATCCGTAGTGAATTTTGGATGGTACCACGCTTTTTCGTCCCTGCATTAAGTTGCTGGGGCTTTTTTATTTGGAGTTTTAGAGGTCTCAATTAAGGGGGAGTAAAGTTAAGAACTGCGAATTAACGTTTTGCTTTGTTAAGGATCAAAATAAAAGCTGTCTGGAGAGGACCTTTCATTATTAAAACTATTACTTCACCTGGAATACTCACGTTTAGTTGGGGTGATCAAAATGCCATCTGATTGCTGGCGGTCACAAGAAAATTCCATTTGACCTTAAAAATGAATTTCTTTCATTCAAAATGCTACTGGGGGACCGGAACAACGTTAACCTCTTGCTGCATCAGATTGAACAGTCTGCATTCCAAACTAGACTTGCAGCTTACTTTGGAGCTAACCTTTTTTTGGTCAATTTACAAAACAACAACTGCTGAAACTTATGCCTACTAATCAATGGTTGCAACCTATTCTAGCTGCCGAGTCGCCCCCTGTAAATTGGTTGAAAAATGTTAAAAATCACTATGGTCCTGCTTTTGTGCGCCAGTGTATGACTGTAATTAATGCACAGAAAAAGCGGTCCCTTGAATGATCACAAAGGTTGCTTAAAATATTATATAATTCTTTTGAATCTTAATTAATAAAGCGTAAAATACTATATAGTCTAAACTAATTAGGGAAGTGAAACATTGACATTCTTTGGCATTAACTTCATAGAAAACCAATTACATTTAAGTAATTTCATTAAATATTTTGTAACGGGATTGCTAGTGCTTGCTTTAATAATTGCAATCACTCTTTATCTGCGACATCGGATTCAAGTTAAGTATCGCGACTTGAGTATTATTGTTTTTTTACTGTTGCTTTTTATGCTTGGATTACAATATTCAGATTACACACAGGCCAAAAATCAGCATGCCCAATCTTTCCAGATGGTCACCTTCATTACCCAAATTGCACAGGAAAAACATGTTCGTAAAAAGACAATATTCGTTAATTCAACGCAGCTTAGCGATGGGATCGTAGTTAAGCTCAAAAATGCTTACTACCGGGTAAATCTAAATGCAAATCAAACTGATTATACACTGACCAGAACGCACCTGATTGACAGTCAAATTAATATTAAAAAATAGGAGATCACAATGGACTTATATAACCCAATTATTATCAAGTTGGATGTAAGCTGATTCCTGAGACAACTTTTAAGAGAGGGTATAATAAGTCAATCGTCTCTTAAAAGAAAGGAATTTTTACATGCCAACTCGTTACGACAAAGAATTCAAACAAAACATCATCAACCTATATAAACAAGGCGAATCAGCCGCCCAACTGGCCAGAGAATATGGCATTGGCTATTCAACCGTTCATAAGTGGATCCAGGGCCAAGCCAAAACTCAATCCGGTAAATCGCCAGACGAAATTAAAGCGATGGAAAAGCGGCTGGCTTCCCTGTCTGAGGAGAACGAAATCCTAAAAAAAGCCCTGGGCTTCCTTGCGCAGAAGTAACCAATATTTTTGATTACATTCACCAAGAAAGCCATAACCACCAGGTAACTAAGATGTGCCGAATCCTCGGTGTTTCCAGAGCTCAGTATTATCGTTATCGATCCCCAAAGCCTTCAAAACGCCGGACCGAAGATGAGGACTTAAAACAACGGATTCTGCGGATCTTTGCGGAATTCAAGCAGCGATACGGCGTTATGAAGATCCACCATGAATTGAATCTGGAACTTCAACCACTGCAGCGTCGGTGCAGCCCAAGACGGATTTCCCGGCTCATGAAGGAACTGGATATCCACTCCGTTACCGTCAATAAATGGAAAGCGGCTTCGGCTTCCAAAACCAAGGTTGAACAGCGTCCCAACTTGCTTAAGCAGGATTTCTCGACCACTGGTTTAAATCAAAAATGGACCGCTGATATGACCTATATTCAAACGAAGCGTAATGGCTGGTGTTACTTATCAACCATCATGGATCTGCACTCAAGACGAATTATCGGCTATTCATTCTCAAAAAAGATAGATACTGATTTAGTCTTAAAGACCCTGGAAAGCGCGGTTAAAAATCGAACCATTACTGGGGACCTGATTATCCACACAGACTTAGGATCACAGTACACCAGCGATGATTACAAACAACGGTTAACAGAACTACATATCCGCCACTCTTACAGCCGTAAGGGGTGTCCATACGATAATGCACCAATGGAATCTTTTCATGCTTCCCTCAAAAAGGAGTGTGTTTATCCAGTGCCGGTCTTTAAGAATTATGAAACTGCCGCTGCTGTCCTTTTTGAATATGTGCATGCTTTCTACAATAGGAAGAGAATTCATAGTTCACTGGGCTACCAGACCCCCTTACAAGTTGAAATCGCAACACTTACGAGCCAAATGGCCGCCTGATTTAATGCTTTCCATGGTTCAAATAAGTTATTAATCACGATTAATGATTTATTTGAGCTGTGGAAGGTAAACGCAGTTCTGAATGTCTCTTAAAACCTGTCTCAAATATTGACTTCAATCCAAGTTATCTTTAGGAATTTTGTGCTTAATTTTACAAATCAATCTACTTGGAAAAGGTAATTTAGCCCCTACCACCGCTTTAGATCAAGTTCAAAATTATGTTCTGGGAGGCATTATTGGTGGCGTCATCTATAATAACGAGATTACTACTTTGCAATTTGTAATGGTTTTGCTTATTTGGACATTGCTCGTTTTAATCACGAAGTTTCTAAAAGAACATAATCGTTATCTTAAAAATATTATTGACGGTAAACCGCATGTGCTAATTAGAGATGGTCGCGTTAATGTATCAGAGTGCCTGCGTCGTGGAATTTCCGCAAATGAATTGATGTTTCGTTTGCGTGCACATGGCGTCTATGAACTAAGCAAAGTTAAGAGCGGCATTTTAGAACAAAACGGTCAACTCGTTGTCATCGAGTATGGCGCAGAAAATATTCGCTATCCTTTGATTGTAGACGGACAAGTCAATCCAGATGTCCTTGAACTTTTAAACAAAGACACTCACTGGCTGGAACACGAAATTCATAGACAGGGTTATCAAGAACTCAGTGATGTTTATTTAGGTGAATATAAAGCACAGCAACTCCATTTGGTACCCTATGCCAAAAAATAGTTCAACCTGTCCATAATTAGCATTTCAACTAATTTCTTACCACATTTAGTGCAGCTATTCCCAACCGTTTTTCAAAGCTTTTCATCCGAAATCAAATTCTCATGTTGTTTGATATTCTCCAACCGTTTCTTATTCTTTGCTAGGAGCAGTAAGAAAAGTGCTTCAACCGCAGTCATTGCAGCTACACGCGAAAAATAATACTCAGATTGCAATACTCGTTGGCGCACTGCAGTTGTTAAGTGTAAATCTGCCGCAAGCCCCAATGGTGAATCCGCACGGTTAGTCAGCGCAATCACTTTCAACCCGCCCTGATGAGCAACTTTAACTTGCTTAAGCAGCGCACGCGATTCCCCTGAATTCGAGATCACCAGCAAAACATCATTGGCTTGTAAGTTAAGCGTTTGTGCAATTGCTGTTTGCCAAGACTCTGCGCTAATTGTTAGAATACCCAGCTGGTTAAAACGATAAGCGGCATCGGCTGCAACCGGAAAGGTATTGCCTTCTGCTGCGACCTGTAATATTCGTGCGTTTTCAATTAATTTCAGGATCTTTTCGACATTTTTTGTAGGTATCTTTGTTAAAGTGTTCTTGATCTCAGCGACCTTATTGTCCTTGATACTCGCCAAGGCTGCTTGCAAATCATCGTAATCCACATTTTTGTAATAACTAGTGTCATCACTTACTACCTTAGCTAAATCAATCTTTAATTGATGAAATCCTGATAACGACAAATTCTTGCAAAACCTAGAAACCGATGCTTCACTAACCTGTGCTTGCGTTGCAAGTTCTGAAATAGTGTAATTAACAACTGCTGCAGGATTTTGCAAAATAACCTGCGTAATTTTTTTGTCAGACTGTGTCATCTTATTGACACTACTGTATAAAACATCAACTATGTTTTTATTATCCTCCATGGTTTTTCTCCTTTGTTTTGAGTACGCCAATGATCGTGTCTAACCACATTACAATTATTTTCAATTCACAGCGTGACTCAAAAATTAACCTGCCATCTGTCACTTTACCTTAGCAGATCTTTATTTACCAGTCCTTTCCACTGATTGTGCCTCCTCTTTGACTACTCATCCCACAAAATTCTTATGAGTTGACAAAGAGACCCGTGCGCTGTATCCTTTTCTTGTAAATTAATTTCATTAATTTATTTTTTAAGAAAATAAATTACAAGAAGGTGAGAATTATTACTGCAATTACTGAGAGAGCCTTAGAATTCATCAAGCCCGGAATGACGATTAGCTTAGGCGGAGGCAGCAATGTGCACGACTTGGCCGTTGCTTTGGCGACAAAACCACAACTAAAGCTTACACTTTGCACCCCTTCTGAATTAACTTACCAGGCTTGCTTGAAACTTGGGCTTAAAATGACCACATTGACGCAAATCAAAGACCTCGATTTAGCATTCGATGGCTGTGACAGTCTTGATTACCAGCTGCGTGCGCTTAAAAGCAACGGTGGCATCCACACACTAGAAAAAATTTGTGCCCAAAAAGCACAAGTTTATATTATTTTAACAAAGAGTGAGCGTTTGACACTACAATTAAATCCAGCTATTCCGCTAACCCTTGAAGTCATCAGTCCTGCTGTTTCAACAGTCAGCTCCCTGCTAAGTGCTCCTGGTATTCAAATTCAGCAACGCTTAGCAAGTACGGTTGCCAGCTTTGCTCGTACTCCAAGCGGCAATTGTCTTTTGGATTGCTACGCACAAAACTGGCATGAAATTACCACTTTTGCGCATAAAGCGGCTAGTTTAAATGGTGTTATTGGAACTTCTTTTTTTGAAGATTATGTCACTAATGTTCTAGCACTTGAAGCAGATAATTCCGTCAAAGAAATCAGAAAGGATGAGTTCAAATGAGAAAATATAATTGGGGCATGATTGGTACAGGTTGGATTGCACATGAGATGGCAGATGCTTTGAACACCGTTAATGGCGAAATCTATGCAGTTGCCGATATTAATCAAGAAAAATTGGCAGAATTCGCGTCCTCAAAACATATCCAAAAACAGTATACGGACGCGACAGCGCTGATCAATGATCCTCAGGTGGACATCATTTATATTGCTACGCCCCATACCTATCATTACGAGTACATTAAAAAAGCCTTGAACGCTGGAAAACATGTTTTTTGTGAGAAGGCCATCACTGTAAACGCACGCCAATTTGATGAAGTTCAACAACTTGCTGCGGAAAAAGGACTCATTTTAACAGAGGGTTTTACGCTTTATCACATGCCACTTTTCACCAAAATCAAAAAACTAATTAAAGCTGGAAAGATTGGTGAAACAAAACTCGTCCAAGTCAATTTTGGAAGCCTTAAAGATTATGATCCCAGCAACCGTTTCTTCAACAAAGACCTGGCAGGTGGAGCTTTACTAGATATTGGTGGTTATGCAACTGCTTTTGCCCGTACATTTCTGTCCTCACAACCCAATGTTTCACTGACAACTGTCAAATTTTTCGAAACAGGAGTTGATGAACAGTCCGGAATCATTCTGAAGAATTCGCAAGAACAACTTGTAGTAATGGCCCTTTCAATGCGTGCAAAGCAGCCTAAACGGGGAGTTATCTCAGGTACAAAAGGTTACATCGAAATTGAAAATTATCCGCGTGCAACTGCTGCCAAAATCACATACACCGCAGATGCGCACTCCCAGCACTCCGAAGTCCTAACGGCCGGAAATGCAGATGAAGCCCTCTGCTACGAGGTAGAAGATATGCAACGGTATATCGAAAGCGGTCACGATGATGGTCAGTTGTCCTTATCCCACGACGTAACCCACATTCTGGATAATGTCCGTACACAGTGGGGCATGCGTTATCCTTTTGACTAACAAACAACTACAAATGTATCCTACTTCAAGTCATGGGGCTGTGACAAAAGTTAACTTTTGTCACAGCCACTCTTTTATTCCGCATAAACGTGTTCCATAAGTCAAAATTCTCCGTCTAACTTCGAATTACTCATAGCAAAGCACTCGCTATGTTCGTAATTTCGAGTTAGTACTCAAATTTTCCCGACTTATGTCACACTCTCTTTCTAGTTATTCTGGATAAACGTGTTCCATAAGTCAAAATTCTCCGTCTAACTTCGAATTACTCATCGCAAATTACTCGCTATCTTCGTAATTTCGAGTTAGCACTCAAATTTTCCCGACTTATGTCACACTCTCTAATCTCATCTTTGATCTGCTCTTGTAGCCAAATTAATTAGTTAATAGCAGCTTGGCAAAACAATCCTTTTATTATAATTTAACTAAGATGCTATAATGTTGAAAAGGAGCGGATTTTACAGATGATTACGATTGGACTAACGACATGGAGCGAACATCAAGCACTTATCAAAGAGCAAAATCGCTCTGTAACGCTTAGAGAATACGCGGCTCATTTTCCCGTTGTTGAAGTAGATACATCCTTTTATGGTATCCCGCAAAAAGCGACAATTTTGAGGTGGCAGCAGCAAGTGCCACCTTCTTTTCAATTTATTATTAAAGCAAATCGTCTCCTAACAGGCCATACTGAGACAGCCCCTACTTTAATGCAGTTAAAAGATCACTTCAAACAATTTACCGCAGCTATCGAGCCCCTAGTTGAGACCCACCAATTAAAGAGTGTCCTGTGTCAGTTTCCGCCCTTTTTCACGGCGAACAAAAAAAATGTTGCTTACCTCCGCTTTTTACGGCAACAACTTGAACAATTGCCATTAGCCTTGGAATTCCGCAACCAGAGCTGGTACACAGCCCAGACCCGAAACTCATTAATATCTTTTTGCCAGCAACAAGCTTACACGCTCGTTGCGGCTGATGAACCAACACAAGAAATCGGTTCAGTCCCGTTTATGCCGGAAGTAACCACTCCCTCTCTTTTGATTCTACGCTTACATGGCAGAAATCAAAAAGGCTGGTTTAATCCGGGAAAAGAGTGGCGCAAACAACGAACGCTTTATCGCTATAATTCAGCAGAATTAACCTTCTTTAAACACCATATTGAAGCTTTGGCTGGAAGAGTCACGGAAGTCTGTGTTATCTTCAATAACAATTCTGGTCAAGATGCCGCTCCAAATGCACTTGAACTTAAAAGACAACTCGGCATCGAATTTCAAGGACTTGGTCCGCTTCCACCTGAACAAACTGAACTTTTCTAGACAGCACAAAAGCTTGAAGCTGTCATAATTTTTGCCCGCGGTCACAAAAGAGGCGCTTAAACTAAAAAAAAAGACACACAAAAACAGCCCAGCAAGATAAATTTCTTTCACTAACAAGCTACTTAAACTCTATCTTTTTTGATCTAACCAATCTAACCATCGACTTTTTTGTTTCCGCTAAAATCGACAACTCTATCAATTATCTCACTGGACTGCTGAAGAATAAGGGATTGCCAAACTCTAACCTCTTTTCTAACTGCCTTGCGACAGCTCTTTTTGTTCGACCAATCTGCAAGCAGATCGCCGAACCTTCGATTATAGCGTTTGCTATAACCCCTTACACTCTGTATTATACACATATTTTAAAATAATGCAAGCGCTTACTAAAATTAATTATTTTCTTCACGCTCAACTAGCCACTTCATTTTTCCAACTTGGCAACCTCATTTAAAGTATTTATCCATGCCTTCAGATATGTTATCTTATGAAATAGAGTGTTGAGAGTAGGACAAAAGGAGTTTAGTGGGCGAACATTAACAGCGTAAGTCAGCTTATTTTGGGGTGGAATTGTCTGCCTTACGAGGTTAAGTGCAGCCAACTGCCTTTTAGTCCACGTTTCAGCACTAGCTGTTTGGAAACCAAAAAAGTTCGCGACTTTTGTCCCAAACTCGCCTTTGGAATGTGAAGAAGAAAGGAAGAGAAAGCATGGCTTCAAATAATGAACTAGAAAATCGTTTAGATCAGGGAATTTACGGAACTCCCCAACTAAAACCAGATGAACAACGCCACTATCTCGGTACCTTCCGTGAACGTGTTGCACTAACTCTTGATTTCGAAGAAGTTAAAAATTCTGATTACTTAGAAAGAGTGCGCAAAGAACTTGTGCAACACCCCGAATATCAGCTACTAATCAATGGGGATGTTCCTGCCAGTTCCTTTTCCGCATTAATTCGGATTTCGAGGCAAACTAATACCAAATTCGAAACAGTTGCCAACAGCACCAGTTCCGCTCAAACAGAACTTGCTGCCGTAATTGCCAGCCCAGATACTGCCTTGAATATCGAAGATGTTGATGTTGCACACAAATGAACCTTTAGGCCTCAGCACAAACACCCCCTAAAATTTCAATAGAACAAAATTTTGAGTACCCACCGCTAATTATTCTTTCCTGCCCAAAGGCATGTTCATAATTAGCGGCAGGTACTCAGTTTTGTTATGCTCCTGCAGTTAAATACCAAGAAAAACTCCCAACTACAGCTCTCAAACTTTGATTATTAGTTAAATAAACTGTATCTTCTTCTTTCGCTTAGCCACAAATAAAGTCGCACAGAAAAAGAAAATAACAAATACTGCCAAAATCGCTAAGTTCATTAAAATAAGCTGGGGTTCCTTTAATTTTTGGACACTTGAGATCGTTTCGACAACCCAATACTGTGGCATAAATTTTGCAAGCTGCTGCATAAAAGTTGGCATCACTGACAATGGAATAACCGTGCCAGATAATAACGAAGTCAATGTATATAATAATGTCTGTAACGCGTCTCCAGTTCCTTTTCGATTAACCGCCAGCCCAATCAACAGCGAGACAATAACGGCCATTAAAGCAAAAAGTTCTAAAATCCCGAAAAGCTTTAAATATGAAATTCCTGCATTGATCATAAAAAAATACTTCATTAACATCATCGTTAATCCAGTTTCAAATGTTCCAATGAAAAATGCTGTTACAGCAGTCCCCCAAAGATATTCATTTTGTGTTAGCGGAGTAGTTAATAGACGGTCATAGACATGATTTATACGTTCATCTTGAATTACGTCGCCAGCAAAACTTGTAATGCTATAGAGCATCATCATCATTAAAAAACCAATAATTTGAGTCGTTAACATATTTTTATTGGCTTGACTGTTAGTGTCACGCTGATCTATCGTTATCCGCTTGGTATACAATGTGCGCATATTTCTTTGAAACACCCTGTCTTTAAGGCTCGCGCGTTGCAATCTGACTACATTCGCGATCGCTGTAGCAACTAATGTTTTACTTTGTTTCTCCAGCAATTTTCCCTGCAGACTTCTAATTGAAATATTAGTTGGTCGCAATTTTCGTAGTCCTTCATTACTTCCCTTTTTTAGATAAACAACCGTACTAACATCATTATTTATTAAACCATCAGTGGCAGCTCTGCTTGAAGAATAGCTTTTTAATTTTACATTTCCGCTCAAAAAAAACTCAAGTGCTTTGGTGTAAGTTCCTCGATCGTGATTGACTACCCCAAATGAAACATTGTCCGTATAAGCAGCAGAATCTTGGTAGCTGGAAAAATAAATAAAAATTGAGATAAATGGAATAGCTACCACAAAAAATAGTCTAATAGGATGTTTTTCCCATAACAACATTCTTAATCTGAGTACCCACAGAAAATTTTTCATGCGACGCCCCCTCTTCTACGACTGAATGCTACACATACTATTACCAACAGGCTTGAAAGTAACAGTAGTATTCCAGGAACCCAAGCAATAGTTGTTACTTGTTTAGCGTACACTGCCTCACGCACAGCAATTAGGACCCATCCTGCAGGTGAAAACATTGCCTGATTATGTGACACAGGAAAGTATGCCCCCCCAAAGAAAAGAAAAAGCTGCATTACTATACTCGTAATTGTGGTAACTCCGCGTGCACCCTTAGCCAAAATATCGATTGCAATTCCCAGTAACATAGCAAACATGATTAAGCTCAAAAAAGTCACAAAAATCAAAATCACATTTGAACCCCAATTCACTGCAAAAAATTTGCTGACCACAAACATTAATAAAAGTAATGAACAGGCACGCAGTATAAATGAACCTAAAAAATTACTAATTATAATCTGAAATTTAGGCACAGGCGCAATATACATTCGGGCTAACGTTCTTCTTTGACGCTCCATGGAAAATAAACGAGCACCAATGATCATCGTGATCAAACAGCTCATTGTGATCATTGAAATTGCATAGTACTGAAAAGCACTTGGCTGTTTAACTCCATTATTTTTTTCAACTTTGACCTGTTTGGTGTAGTCTGGAACTTTATCATTTAATTGTGCGGTAGCAGTCCCGCTTTGTGCCAGAGTCGCACTAATAGCATATTCTTTTGCAAACCCTTGGAAATGTGCAGCAAGGATACTGCTCTGCAACACATCTGGGTTATGCGTATAAACAATGATTCGCCCGTTATCAATAATCGCTGCCGCCGTCTTAGAACCACGTTGAACTTTCTTTAATGCGACTTCTTTATTCGAAATTTGTTTAAATGTAATATAACGTGAGCCCGCATTCTGAGCAAAGTTGGCAAAAGCAGCTGCAAGCGGCTGTTGTTTTTCAGGTAGCTGATAGATCACCGTAACCTTTTCAGTCTTTAGCACAGTTTTATTGAAGACATTAGTCAAAACATTTCCTAAAACCATGATCATTGCCAACGGAAAAAGGATTAACCAAATATAAGTTCCAAAAGTGCGCAACTCAACGAGCAACTGCTTTTTTATAATCCCCCAATTCATCACATCACCTACTTTGCATCCCTAAGCTTACGTCCGGTCAACATTAAAAAAACAGTTTCTAAGTTGATTTTATCCTGGTCAACTGCCTTAACAGCAACTTCAGCAGCAATCAGTATTTTCAAAACATCATCTAAAGGATTTTTTTCAGCATTAGCGATAATATGTAATATCTGCCCCTCTAACTGGACCTGTTGGACTCCGTTAAGCGCTCGAAGTTTTTGCAGCTCTACTTTTTCTGGATAAAGAACCTCAATACTGAAATTTTGAGTATTCGTAACTAAGTTGATTAGCTCCGCTTCACTCCCGCATGCAATCAGCTTACCATGATCAATAATCGCGATTTTGTTGCTGATACGTTCGACCTCTTCCATGTAATGGGTTGAATAAATAATTGTGATTCCTTTCTTATTCAGTGTTTCTATAACCCCCAAAATAAAATTGCGTGATTGCGGATCAATTCCGACGGTTGGTTCATCCATAATAATTAGCTCCGGTTCATGCACAAGCGCACAAGCAATGTTCAGTCTGCGTTTCATTCCACCCGAAAAATTCTCCGCCTTCTCCTTTGCATTTTTTTCAAGTGCCACATAACGCAATGCCCGCAAACTTGCCGCTTTTAACATTTTTCCCCTTAAACCGTACAATCCCCCAAAAAAAGCAACGTTTTCGAAAGCTGTTAAGTCCTCATAAATTGCGATCTCTTGCGGAATCATGCCAATCTTACTGCGAATTCGATTACTTTTATGCCGTGCACTTTCCCCAAAAAGTGTGATCGTGCCGCTTGTAATCCCGATTAAGTCCATCATCATGTTGATTGTAGTTGACTTGCCTGCTCCATTCGGACCTAAAAAGCCGATAATATCACCCTTTTCAACTGTCAACGATAAATTATCAACTGCAATTTTACCATCCGGAAATTTTTTAGTTAGTTCCTTAAGCTCAACAATTTTTGTCATCCTTCCTCCTCTTTTCTTTACACAATCCCTAGATCCGCTATCAAAGGCGTACACCAGTGCAATTTGCTAATGAATATTTATGAGTATTCCCACACTCTTAGCCTATTTGGCATAAATTCTGCTGCAATATCTATTGTAGGTTGCCCATTTACTTGCTCCCAAAACTCCTTTAAACTGCACTTAGCAAAATCGCTTTTCCAGCTTTGCAGTCAAAGTGGGTGTTATAAAAGGTTTTACATTTGCGACCTGTAATTGCTGGTCAGAAAAAACTGGGATACCTTGTTGTTGTAAAGATTGTGCGAAAACTCCCATCCCATCTTTTTTCTTTCCATCAAAATTTCCAGTGTATACTTTATCCACACCACATGTCGGACTTCCATCTTTCAAAAAAGCCACTTGAATATCATTTTCAGCTACAATCTTCATCCCTAGCTCCACCCCATGTACAAATTGTGACGTAACATCCCTGCCATTTTCTTCAAGTACTCGCACTTTTTCTACTTGGTTTAAGATATCTGCGGCTGTGCCACCATTTATTTCTGCTGATGCCCTTGGAATACTAAAACCTGCCAGAATTTCAGGACACATTGTAATTGCTTGCCCGTTGAGCAGCAGCCATTTTGCCAGATCATTTTGAGCATTGGTTCCATTATAGCGAACATTAAAACCTGCAAGACAGGCACTTAATAAAATCATTTTTTCTCCTCGTTTGTTTCCCCATTAGTTTATATTCTCTTATTAGCATAATAACGTAAAAAAAAGCTGAATGCGATAGTAATCAAAGCTCTTTAAGACAGTAAAGCCATCAAAGACTACCCACAATTAACATTTAGCATCATTTGGCCTACGCCAACTAAAAAAGATAAAGCAATCAAACTTGCTTACTAACGCTAAATTATGAAGTCATCCGTACTTTGCGCTGACTAATTTGCAGTTCAGTTAGCCGGAGCCTTTTGACTTATGAAACTCGTTATCTGGAATAAATAAAGCGGCCGCGTCAAAATTTAACTTTTGACCCAGCCGCTCGCTAATACTATTTTTCAATCTGAATTAGTCGCCGACAAAACAAACAACTCTTTCTATAAATGTATACGCCCTTTTAAGCTTACTATTTTAAATTTGTTCAGTAATTATATTATCATTATTGCTTAGCGGATTTTTTCCTCATTCAACGTCATTGCATTAAGTGCAACAATAATAGTACTAAGTGACATTACAATCGCACCTACCATTGGATCTAAGACGATTCCCCAATGTGCCAAGATTCCGGCTGCCAGCGGAAGAGCAACAATATTATAACCACTCGCCCACCACAAATTTTGTGTCATTTTCCGGATTGTTAAGCGGGCAATTTGCAGAAGTTTAACAATGTCATTTGGGTTAGATTCAACTAACACAACATCTGCAGAGTCAACCGCGACATCTGTCCCCGAACCAATTGCAACTCCGATGTCAGCCCGTGCCAAGCTGGGAGCATCATTAACACCGTCGCCAACAAACAATACCTTACCTTTTTCTTGATAAAGTTGCACTTGCTTTTCTTTATCTTCAGGTAGTAATTGTGCTTTAAAAGCTCTAATCCCCAGTTGGTTAGCGACCTTTTCGGCTGTAGCCTGATTATCACCTGTTAACATAACAGGCGTCAATCCCTGATCCAAAAGCTGCTGCACCATCTTTTTTGCCTGTGGTTTGATGCGATCCCCTTGAGCAACCATCCCAATCAAATGCTCACCTTGCAATAAGAAACTAATAGTATTTCCAGCTGCTGCTAGTTTTTCTGTAACCGCACGTGGAAATTTAAGCTGTTGTTTTTCTACATATCCTAAAGAAACAATTGCATAGTCAGTACCTGCAATTTTCCCACTCAAACCAACACCTGTCTGCTGCTGAATTGCAGTTGACTTTTCAAAAGTAAGTTTTTTGTCCTTAGCCGCTTTTAATATCCCTGTAGCTAGTGGATGCGTTGACTGGCTTTCTAAACTAGCAAAAAGCTGTAAGATTTGTTTTTCATCATAATCAGCTACCAATGTTTTGATTGCATTAACTTTAAAAATCCCTTCAGTCAGCGTCCCCGTCTTATCCATCAAAACATAGCGTACCCTTTTCACTTGTTCTAAAGCACTGCGATTTCTAATCAGTAAACCATTTGCAGCAGCAATTGATGTACTGCGTGCAGCCACCAGTGGAATTGCCAAGCCTAGTGCGTGTGGACAGGCAATAATAAACACCGTCACCGCAGTTGAAAGTGCAAATGCCAGGCTATCCAGGCTGAGCCAGGCAATAAAGGAAATGATTCCAATACTTAACGCTGCATAAAAGAGATATCCTGCAACCTTATCAGCCATAGTCTCAGTTTGTGACTTGTTTTGCTGTGCAGCTTGAACCAGTTTTACCACCTTGGCGAGATAACCTGTTTCACCAGTCCCTGTAACTCTCAAATTAAAAGTTCCATTACCATTGAGTGTCCCGCCAATTACCTGATCTCCTTGCTTTTTAGCAACCGCACTGGCTTCTCCCGTTACTAACGACTCATTTAAACTGCTTTGACCACTAATGATTATTCCATCAGCCGGAACTTGTTCACCAGCACGAACTTGTAATTCTTGTTCTTTTTTAAGTTCTGTTACCGGCACGTCTACCACTGCGCCAGTCTGCTTAACTAAGTGAGCTGAATTTGGTAGTAACTTCGCCAACTGATCAACTGCCGAGCCAGCATTCATCACCGCATTCATTTCAATCCAGTGTCCTAGCAACATAATGACAATTAAAGTCGCCAGTTCCCAGAAAAAGTCCATTACATGCGGCATCGCACCCAAAATATTATTCGCAATTACTGCATAAACACTGTAAATATAAGCCACTGAAATTCCAAGTGTAATCAAGGTCATCATCGCAGGTTTCTTCTCTGCCAATTCACCCTTAGCACCGTTAAAGAATGGTTTTCCACCATAAAAGAAAAGGATTGTGCCTAACAACGCCACGATCCAATCCGACCCAGCAAATGTAATTTGAAAGGGTAATTTAACCCCCATCATAGGTGACATTATAATGACTGGAATTGTGAGTATCAACGAAACCCAGAATTTTTGTTTTAAATTCCCCATATGCATCATATGCCCACCATGCATCATCTGATCATGATTCATGTGTGCATGATCCATCTGTCCATGATTCATATGTCCGTGATCCATCTGTCCATGATTCATATGTCCGTGATCCATCTGTCCGTGATCCATCTGTCCATGATTCATGTGTTCGTGATTCATCTGTCCATGATCCATGTGTTCATGATCCATGTGTCCATGATCCATCTGTTCATGATTCATCTGTCCATGATCCATGTGTCCATGATCCTTTTGTCCGTGATTCATGTGCAGCTTGCAGTCGTGTTCAGTCTGCAGTGAGCCATGACAACATTCCTTTTCAGATGCTTTTTTGGCAGCATGCGCTTCACACATCATACACTGTTGTCTTTCAGTATCTTCATTTTTTTTATAAGCCATTTTTATTGCTCCCCTTCACAGCAGTGCTCACGTGGTAAACAATTACACGCAATTTCACTTGGTGCTGTTTTTCTTTTTGCTTGCAACATTTGCATAAGATCATCGATGTCATTTTTGCTCAAAGTTAATTCCTTGATATCTGCAAGCAAAGCTTTACCCACCTTCATCGCACACATATCTTGAAAAAGTGCTAGGGAAGTTTGACTCATTGCAAACATCTCCGTTACTAACGGTTGATAGACAAACTGGCGCCCATCTTTACGTGTAGCCAGCATTTTTTTGGCTACCAACCGGCTTAACAAAGTCTTGACAGTGGAGACTGACCACTGCCTTTTTTGCTGCATAATCTCGACTAACTGATGACTTGTTACATTTTTCAATGTCCAAATGACACGCATAACTTCCCACTCGGAACCTGAAATTGCTGATACTTTTCCACTTTCCATTTTATCCTCCATTAAATCTACAGTTGTAGATTATATGCTGTAAATAAAACCATTTATCTGCAACTTTACTCAAGTTAATCTACAGTAACAAATAAATGGTATTTCAAACTATAACCACTTTTAACTTATAAGTTCATTATAGCCTGATCGTCGACAACTGTAAACACAAAAAACTTACTTTTATCTATCTTGTCCGATTTTGCCCCCCGCCTCGCGGAAAGTTTTCTCTTAATATATATTGTCCAATCAATGACACAATTTGCTTATTTTGCGGCAAATCCGAATGGGCTGTATTAGCACCTGTAACGGTTATCTCAGTAAAGCTTTTAATTTCACCTTGGAAAATATACTTTGCAAAATTTACGCTGTTGTAAGGTACCGTTCCATCGCTCGTATAATTTTCAGTCCCCGCAACAGAATACATCGTTAACGATTCGGGTAACCCTTCACGATAATCGTAGAGTTCCTTAAAAATTGCAGTTTTATAACTTGTACTTGTTGAGGTCCCATTGTAAGGAGTTGCGATTGTCATGAATTTATCAACTCTGACTGAAGGTGTTTGTTGTAGATAACGCTCAAAAAATAGCGATAAAATTAGTCCTCCATTGGAATGGCCTAAAGCAGAAAAATGATTAAAATGGTACGTGCTGACAAGTTGTTTGAAGGCCAGATTCAGCCACAACGCTTGCTTGTCGATATTTTCTTTGCCATCTTTGTTATTCTCAAAACTGACAACAATGAACGGCTGATTATCGTTGTGCCGCACCACTCCACTGGTAGTTATTTTTCCATCCGTCTTAACCACGACCTTCAAAACACTATGATGATCAGGTGCTTCTTGTCCTAGTTCCGCAATTAAGCTATCAAATCTATTTTGAGTCGCACTTGAGCCGGGAACCATTATTATAGGTGCCATTTGTGTTTTTCCGGCATTTCGCAACCGTGTAATATTACTACGATTCCATTTATAGGCCGGTATGCAGACCGCCAGCAATAAAATACTAACTAGCAACCAGCGCAGCAGTTTACTTTTCATGTGCTGCACTCCTTTCTCTTAGTTCCTGAATGCGATTATTTAACAAAATAAAGGGAAGGTAAATCAACGTCCCAACCGCAACGTTAAGCACACTAACTAACAAAGCCTGCCATGTTCCTCCTGTACCAAGCCATCCGACCATAAAACCTGGTGCAGTGCTGCTGACAGGATACACAGTCGGTGGCATAAAATTAAATTTGAGTGCAATCCAAGTAATTAAGATGCTTGCCACAGGTGACAGCAAAAAGGGAATGACTAGCAACGGATTATAAAGAACCGGTAACCCAATCAGCAGTGACTGGCTAACATTAAAGATACTTGGGACTAGGCTGGTCTTGGCTGCTAACTGAAAGTTTGGATTGCGTGAACGCCACAGAATCGCTATTAGCAAAGATAATGCCATTCCAGGACCACCAATGTTAGCAAAGCTATCAAAAAGGGTATGAATTGTAATTGGATTAGGCGCCCCCCATGGTGAACCATGTTGGATAGCATACTCTAAATTTTGAACTGTGCTCCCTGAATTACTACCGCTAAAGTCAAATGAACCGATAATCCCCAAAAACCAAAAACCATTATTTAAAATCGCGGCTAAAATTGCAGCCAGTAAAATCCATTCGTAATTGCTAAATGAAAGCTGATAAAGACTTGATACCAAGCCATTAACCCCAGTTCTGCTGAAAAAACTGACGAGATAACTGAAAAGTCCAAAAAATAAGAGCGTTACGGCAATCGGCAAAACATTATAACGTGCCCACACCGTTAATTGCGTATTTAAATTTGGATCACGCTCTTTCATATGTTTCCCCAACCGATTAAAAAACCAACCAGTCACAAGACCAACAATCAGTGCTAAAAAACAGCCGCTATAACTCAGATTGTTTTCTAAGAATTTGCCAACCTGCTGCCGTCCTGTATGTGCTAAAAAGCTGCCATTAAAATTCATGATCATAAAAGCAAAGACAGCCGTCAGACTTGCTGCCAGATTATAGCGCGTTGACGTGCGCGTCGCAAGATTTGCAGCTAAGAAGACAACCGCAATTGCAACTACTCCATTAATACTTAGATCTAAAAGAGTCAAATATTTGGCAACAATTTTAAATCCTGGCAGCCAATGGCTAATATGATAAATACTATTGAGAAAACCATTCTTTTGAAAAATAGCTTGGCTCAAAAAATCCACGTACGTCCCTACTAATACGAATGGAAATAATAACGTAAGGGTTTCTCGGATTACGCGGAGATAGACTTGATGTTCCGCAAAATCATTAATCTTGATTAAATACCTTGTTAAACGTTCTGTCATTGCAAACCTTCCTTAATGTTTGTAGCAATCAAGATTGCTTCGTGCTTGTTTTCTAAAATAAAAAAGGACTCTCATAGCCCATTTTAGCTGTATTACGTTGTAAACGAGCAACTATCAATCCAGTTTTATTTTAACATCTTATTGCACAAAAAGGGGAATTAGATCCAGTATTCGACTATCCTGATTAACCCTTAAAAAACAAGTCCCCAAAATAGTAAAATTTGCACTTTAAAAATAATGAGTGCTCTCTTGGTACAAGTTGACCTGCTCCAGTAACCTACTTTTGCAGTAACTAAATTAACGCATTTCTAGGCAAAATTAAAGAGGCCCGCCAAGACCAAATTCATTGCCTTGGCTGCAGCCTCTTCAAGCTTTTTTCTGCCGGCTATGTTCCATTCACCTAGATCTACTAGACCTTCTTGCAACCAGCCTGGGTAACATGCTTAATTCGTTGCCTCTTTCTCGGATTCTGGATACTTAAAGCAACGCAGCAGCTGGTTATTTCCTCTTTACACTACATACACAACTTATTTATGTTAACCTTTCTATGGATATAATGCTTTAAGGTGCTGCACATCAGTCTCTTGAATTCCATACTCTGACCCTTGTGACTGCATTACAGAAGTTTCTGCGTCATCATGTGAAAGCCCCATTGCATGTCCCAATTCATGTTCCGCAGTATTTACCTTGCGCTGCATTGAATAATTGTCAAGGTAATACATATTTAACTTTGCGGTAGCATGGATCAGCGTTTGACTGCCATTTAGACCACTAAAGAGTGTTTTAGTTTCAGTTACCCCTGCCATGGAGGTATTACTCTGGTTTTCAACAGTTAAAACAATCTCTGCCTTATTTTTATCTGTCGTTGTGACTAACTTGAAGACCTTGTACTTATTCCAATTAGTGATAGCCGCTTGCCAAGCTTCACGGTATTGGGCGGATACATTATTTGGAATCTCCAAGTACACAGTCGCTGTTTTTTTCGACCAGACCGCCTGCGCTGTCTTTTGTGCGCTCTTAGTTGCAGCAGAGGTTGTCGCTGAAGAGGTCTCAGCAGACGACGCTGAACTGCTTTGGGATGTGTCATTCCACCTCGTTGACTCCGAACTCGAATCAGCGGTCGTTGTGCTTTGTGTCGCTGGTTGTTGAGTGGCAGTCTGCACCGAACTTTGCAGCAAAGTTGAAACCTGTTTGATCTTTGCAAAAGTCCACTCCTTACCCAGTGCCACATATTCAGGATTCTTGACCAGCATGACAACGGCAATTCCTAACAGTAACAGTTTTGTGAATCTAAAAAACTTCATCTTTCCACCTCTACTTTTGACCCAGGCTGTGATTAAATTGTACCCGATTTTAACTCTCAAAAAGTAAAAATTGTCTTAAGAATGCGGCTAATTTTAAATATCAATGGGGCTGTGACAAAAGTTAACTTTTGTCACAGCCCCAAGTTTATTCCGGATAAACGTGTTCCATAAGTCAAAATTCTCCGTCTAACTTCGAATTACTCATAGCAAAGTACTCGCTATGTTCGTAATTTCGAGTTAGCACTCAAATTTTCCCGACTTATGTCACACTCTCTCTTCTATACTATTTTTTCCAACCATAATCGGTGAGCTGCATTTCCCTTTTTCTCAAATTAGACACATATGGATTTCCTGCAACATAAAAGCGTAAGGGAGCAAAAGTCGCTGTCCCTCGTTGACTAACACCAATCCTTGGTCCAGCTATTATTTGCTGAGGTTGTCTGCGCTGCCTTAATGTCAGCGACAATGGTCCTGTACCGATAAGCGTCCCATTAAGTTTTTTATCTCTAATCCCCCAGGCTTCCATAAATTTAGCTGGTCCATTAGTCAATTCAAAACCACTTTTAGGCCGGTGCCGCTCCATCAAGTCTCTCCCACAGCAGGGTTCAACCGCACGAATCAAAATTCCTTGTGGCACATCTTTTTCTTGCGCCACAAGATTAAATAAATACAAGCCGCGCAAAGTATAGATATAAATTGTTCCAGGTGGTCCATAAAGTGCCTCATTAAAAGAACTTCTGCGTCCCTTAAAAGCATGTGCCGTTGAATCTTCTTCACCAAGATAAGCCTCTGTTTCAACAATATAACCACCCACGATTCCTTCACTACTCGCATAAGTCAATTTCCGTCCTAGCAGATCTTGTGCAATCACTGCTGTAGAACGCTGACTAAAAAAAGAGATGCTTGTCATCACCGTTTTCACTTCCTTAAATTCCGCTAGTCTGCACCTGATTCTAATAACTTCGTGGGTTATTTTTAAAAATTAGCCTTGGCTCAAAAAATAAGCTTTCAAAAACAAAGCTGTTCCCGCAAAATAATTAAGTAACTAGCACTTAATCATCATATAACTTAATTTTCACAGTTTCATCCTAAAAGAAGTTGCTAGCTATTGAAAGCGCTTCTATTATGTGTATAATACAGAGTGTAAGGGATTATAGCAAACGCTATAATCGAAGGTTCGGCGATCTGCTTGCAGATTGGTCGAACAAAAAGAGCTGTCGCAAGGCAGTTAGAAAAGAGGTTAGAGTTTGGCAATCCCTTATTCTTCAGCAGTCCAGTGAGATAATTGATAGAGTTGTCGATTTTAGCGGAAACAAAAAAGTCGATGGTTAGATTGGTTAGATCAAAAAAGATAGAGTTTAAGTAGCTTGTTAGTGAAAGAAATTTATCTTGCTGGGCTGTTTTTGTGTGCCCTTTTTTAGTTTACCCTTCTTTGGTGACTGCATTTTAGAGTTATCTTAGTCTTTCAAATTCTAATTTCCAAAAAAATTGACTTAACTGAGCGACTTTTACACTATTTTTTATTTTTATTGGATAATAATAAAAGCTAGATAATAATTTTTTAAGTTTAGAGCCTTATCCTTATTAAAATCCCCCTTGAATGAACTAGAATAGAAGAGAGGAATACACAAATGGTATACCAGCGCATTAGAGGGGGATAATTAAATAATGCAACTTACAACAGCACATCTCAGCGAAAGCAAGCGCAAGTGGTTTATTGCTACACTTTTACTGGGAACTTTTACAATGTCAATTAGTCAATCTTCACTGTCAACCGCCTATCCGACCTTTATGAAATATTTCAATCTGCCAGCAAGCACAATCTCATGGCTTACAACCGGCTTTATGCTGATTATGTCAGTGGTTATGCCCTTATCGCCCTGGTTGATGAATAATTTTAGATTCAGGCCGCTCTATCTAACTCTACTTACGCTTTTTGTTGGTGGCACAATCATTATTATTTTGGCCCCCAACTTTCCGATTATGATGTTTGGGAGGTTGTTAGAAGGCGTTAGTGTCGGAATTCTTTTCCCATCTTATCAATCCATTATCTTGGAAATTACAGCTCACACACAACGTGGTGGGATTATGGGAACAGTCGGTTTAGTAATGGGCTCTGCACTTGCCGTTGGCCCCATCATTTCAGGAATTGTCCTTCAATTTCTTGATTGGCAGGCAATTTTCTTTTTATTTCTCATAATACTTGTCGGCGTCTTCATAGTTGCGCTTAAAACCGTGCCTAGCCCACTTAAAAAAAAGAAGACTCCTTTTGATTTTATCTCAGTCTTCATGTCCCTTGGAATAATCGGACTGTTATATTTTATCAACGAGCTCGCTCATATGTCGGCAAACAACTACGTCAATTGGCTAATCCTAGTAGTCTCAGTTATCTTACTTGTGTTGTTTGTAAAAAGACAATTGCAGCTGCCAGAACCTCTATTAAGACTGGATATTTTGAAAATTCCTAATTTTGATCTTGGAGTTGCACTCACCTTTCTCTCTTATATGTCGTTGATTACTGTCACTATTATTATGCCATTATACTATCAGCAAGTTTTAAAAATGTCGCCCCTGTGGTCTGGCCTTGCACTCGTTCCCGCAGCCGCTTTGCTTTCATGGCTAAACCGACGCAGCGGATTATTAGCGGATCGCATCGGCTTCAAACCTGTCATCATGAGCGGCTTTGTACTCTTTATCGTTGGCTGGGGAATGCTTCTCCTCTGGGCCTCATTTGCAAATGTCTGGATGACGATTATCTGTTCAATGTTAATTGAAGCTGGAAATGCTTTTGCAATGATGCCTGCAACTACACTAGGAGCAAATTCCTTGAACGATGACTTGATCCCGCATGGCTCTTCAATCATTGCAACTTTCCGCCAGGTCATGGGTTCAGCTGCAATCGTACTTGCTACCGTAATTTTAGGCACGCGTAATTTCACTGGCGTTTTCTTCACATTTTTAATACTGGAAACCATTGCACTAGTCCTTGTCTTTTTTATCAAAGACACCCAAGCTATTTCTCAGCATGTAAAACTTTAATTCGAAAATAATAGAAGAACTGGGGCTGTGACAAAAGTTAACTTTTGTCACAGCCCCGCTTTTATTCTGGATAAACGTGTTCCATAAGTCAAAATTCTCCGTCTACCTTCGAATTACTCATAGTAAAGTACTCATTATGTTCGTAATTTCGAGTTAGCACTCAAATTTTTCCGACTTATGTCACACTCTCAGTCCCTTTTAGTTTAATACTTAAAAAACAGTAATTAACATCTTTGAAAAAATTATTTTTCTGTGTCTAGCGTATATCACAACGTTAATACTCTATGAGCCCAGCACAAAACCTCTCAGTGCTTAATCCAGCAGCTTAACTGTTCTTCTTGTGATCTGCTGGTAATAATTTACGAATCCCGCCAGCTGGATTGGGATCATCCCCAAGATAACGTGGAATCAAGTGAAAATGACAATGCATCACTGTTTGTCCACCAGCCTCTCCAACATTAACACCGATGTTAAAACCCGCTGGATTGAATTTTTTAGTTAGCATTCTTCTACCAGCATGCAATAATTGTTTCATTGCCAGGATTTCGACATCACTGAGTTCAAAAAAAGTTTCTCGGTGCACCTTTGGAATAAACAGCAAATGCCCCTGACTAACTGGATTAAGATCCCAAAATGCCGCAACCAGTTCATTTTCTAAAATATATTCATTTTGATCTTTCTTACAAAAAATACAATCCTTTTCCTCCAAATTGGATGCTCCTTTCACAAGCCGCAAATAAAAACGCTAATGCACAAAAATAGTTCATTGCCAAGGACCTGCAGTGAACTGTTAAATTCCTTCAAACCTTTTTGTTTCAACTCAATTAAATTACTATCTAACCGACTCAGGTGCATATACCGGATGAGCTTGAGTTAATTTACCAACTTCTGCTTTAACTTTTTCTAAGCATGCAGGTTCTCCAGCACACCCCAGCACCTCTAAGATTAGTTGCGCTACTTTGCGCGCATCGGCTGCATCAAAACCACGGCTTGTAATCGCTGGCGTTCCAATCCGAATACCACTCGTCTTAAATGGACTAAGTGTCTCGAAAGGAATTGCATTTTTATTGACTGTAATATTGACACTATCAAGCAACTTTTCAGCTTGCTTGCCATTGATGCCAAAGCCACGAACGTCAACCAAAAGAAGATGATTCTCTGTTCCACCTGCCACCAATCGAGCCTTATCACTTTGTGAAAAGACCTGTGCCATTGCCTGGGCATTCGTAATCACTTGTTGACAATACACTTTAAAGTCTGGGCTAAGTGCTTCTTTGAGCGCAACCGCCTTCCCAGCAATTACGTGCTCTAGCGGTCCACCCTGAGTTCCCGGGAAAAGCGCACTATTAATTTTTTTAGCCAATTGCTCGTCGTTGGTCAAGACCATCCCACCGCGTGGTCCGCGCAGTGTTTTATGTGTCGTTGTTGTGGTGATATCTGCATAGGGAACAGGGCTCGGATGAAGCCCAGCTGCCACCAGCCCGGCGATATGCGCCATATCAACCATTAATTTTGCACCGACTTCATCGGCAATTTCTCTGAATTTAGCAAAATCGATTTGATGTGAATAGGCACTCGCCCCTGCCACAATTAACTTAGGCTGCTGCTGACGTGCTAATTCAAGAATCGCCTGATAATCAAGTTGCTCGCTTTTTTGATCAACCCCGTAACCAATAAAATGATAAGTTTTACCACTAAAGTTAACCGCTGCACCATGTGTCAAATGACCACCTGCAGCTAAATCCATCCCTAAAACAGTATCACCTGGTTTTATCAAAGCCAGATAAGCAACCTGGTTTGCCTGAGAGCCAGAATGCGGTTGTACATTTGCATATTTGGCACCAAAAAGACGCTTTGCTCTTTCAAGCGCCAGGTTTTCAACAACATCGACAAATTCGCACCCACCATAATAACGTTTACCAGGGTAGCCTTCTGCGTACTTGTTCGTCAAAACACTGCCTTGCGCAGCTAAAACACCCTTCGAAACAATATTTTCAGATGCAATTAATTCTAAATTATTTTGTTGCCGTTCTGCTTCATTTTCAATCGCCGTCCATAGTTCGGGATCATAATCTTTGTAATCCATCTGCTCACCCCTTTTGTCTGCTTTGTTTGAATTGTATCATATGTTAGGTTCGTACCCCATCGACTTTTTAAAAAATTAGACTTTTAACCCTGTTGTTGAACTTTACGATTGTCTTAAAAAATCGATCACTCCAAAACCATCCTGACACTGAAACGTTTGCGCAAGCTTTTTCTTTGCAGCACTTATCAAAATTACTGGAATTCCAGCTGCAAGTGCAGCTTGACAGCCCAACGTGGTATCTTCAAGTGCAAGTGCAGTTTTTTCATTAAACAAGGGTGATTTTAAAGCATTTAGATAAATATCCGGCGCTGGCTTGGGGTGTTTGACAGTTTCAACTGTAACCAATTCAGCAAAATAATCTCTAACGCCGTTACTTTTAAGAATATGTTCTGCCCGTTTTTTGCTGGACATTGTTGCAACTCCCAAATTATAGCCATCAGTTCGTAAAAAAGTGAGTAGTTCCTGCATTCCTTTTTTTAAATGAATCCGTCCAGTATCAATGGCCTCATTCACCAGTTGCTCGCGCTCTTTACGCAATGCTTGAACCGGTGCTTTATTTTGAATAATTTCTGCAATCAGCTGATTATTAGTCTGCGCATCTCGCCCTTTCATCTTTGCCAGCGCGTCTACTTCAACTTGAAAGCCATGTTTTGCCAATACTTCAACCCAAAGCTGTAGATAGATACTTTCAGATTCCACCAGCGTTCCATCCATATCAAATAAAACACAGTCATATTTCTTCACTGCCGTTAACCTCTTTTCAGCATTTAAAAAATCTATATAGTAACAATACCACAGTCAAAGACTGCAATCAGTTAAAATAGACATGGCTGTCAACTCTAGACACTTCAAAACAACAATCCAGTTCAAGTAAGCGAATTTTGAAATGCGGTAATCACCGACAGCTGCTGCAATTCGGTAGCCCAGAAAATAAAGAAAATAAACTGTGTTATTTTTAGTAATTTACAAATTTTTGCCCGCAACGCTTGCATTTTCAAACTTTAAATTCTAATTGCCTGCAGCTTTTGCTTGTATTCCGGCAACTTTTATTTGTCCTCGATTAACCAAGGAATTGACAAAATTAGCAATGCGTCCGTTTCCTTGAGTTGAAAGTAGTTCCTTGGCAACACCTTGGTCAACGATTTCACCATCTTCGACAAAAATTGCTTGATCCGCAATTTGTCGTGCAAATTCAATCTCATGAGTAACTATGACCATCGTAATATCTTGTTCAGCTAGCTTGGCAATTGCATTTAAAACGCCTGCAACCAGTTCAGGATCTAATGCAGAGGTGGGCTCATCAAATAACACGACTTTCGGTTTAGCCACAATCGCACGGGCAATTGAAACTCGTTGCTGCTGCCCGCCTGAAAGTGTAACCGGATATTGTGCAGCAATTTTTTCCAACCCAAAATCCTTTAGCACAGCTAGAGCCGTTTTACGCGCCTCATTTAGCTTCGTTTTTTTATTATAAACTAATGGTGACATTACATTTTCAAGCGCCGTTAAATTTTTAAAAAGATTGAACTGCTGAAAAACCATGGTTGACTTTGTTCTGATTTGTTTAATCTTTGCACGTTCAATGTGTTGTGCATCTATTTGGGCATCATCAATCGCAATGCTCCCATCGCTTGGTAACTGCAATAAATTTAAAGTTCTTAATAACGTTGTTTTTCCTGATCCACTCGGTCCAACAATCGCAGTAACTGACCCTTCTGGGATCTCTAAATTAATGTTGTTTAAGACCTTCTTCTTTCCAAACTGCACTGCGAGGTTCTTCACTTTTATCAATGGCATTTTCAACCCTCCTATAAGGTGCTTCTAAAATATTCTCAACACTGCGCTGCGCCCATGAATAGAGCACAATCAAAAACCAGTAAATTAATCCCACCGCAACATAGACCTCAAAAAAACGTAGCGATGCACTTGCAAGCAGCTTGCCATCAGCAAAAATTTCGGTGACTCCCAGCGTAAATGCCAATGAAGTTTCCTTTAACAATGAAACGAAAGTGTTCCCAGTTGCAGGCAGTGCATTCAATGCAGCTTGTGGCAACACAATGTTGCAAAAGATTTTAGCATAACTGAAGTTTAATGATTCACCTGCTTCAATCTGTCCTTGATCGACAGAAGTAATCCCTGCTCTAAAGATCTCAATCAAATAAGCTGATTCCTTGACCCCTAGACCTGCAATCGCAGCTGCCGTCGCAGGAACTCCTTTAAAAACGGGAAAGATTTCCGGCAATCCGTAATAAATAATAAACAAAAGAACCAGTGTTGGAACTCCTCTAAAAAAGGAAACATACAGTTTTACTAATCCCTGAAACGGTTTGAGTGCGTACAGATAAACAAGGGTCAACGCAGCCCCTAGAACAACTGCCAGCACCATTGCTGCAATTGCCATCAAAATGGTCAGCGGAATATATGGAATCAGTTGCGGAAACAAGTTTAGAAAATAACTCCAATCAAATTTCATTTATTGTCCTCCTGACTTTGAAATTACATTAGTAATTGCATACCCAAAGTATTTAGTGGAAATCTTGTCTAATTGTCCATTGCTTTTTATCTTTTTCAGACCCCGATTAAAAATTTCCTGTGTCTTCTTTCCTTCCTGACTGTTTTTAAATGGAAAAGCCACTAATGCTGAGGCTGCATCCCCCTTAACTACTCTCCAATCAAGGTGCTGGTACTTGGCAATTGCACTAAGCGTGCCGCGAGAATAAAGCAGTCCTTCAACTCTTCCAGTCTTTAAAGCTTGAATAGCTTGGTCCCGGGTTTCAAATACTTTGATATTAATCTTAGGGTCATATTTTTGCAAAGAAGTAATGAAATTATTCCCAGCACCACTTGTAGCAACTGTCTTGCCTTCCAAATCCTTCAATTGTTGATAACTTGCATTCTTTCTAACCGCAATGTTAGTTGTTTCATTATTATACGGTGTTGAAAAAAGATATTTTTCTTTGCGTTGCGCGGTTGCTCCAATATCATTAGCAATCGTATCAACTCTTCCCGCATCAAGCTGTCCGAAAATACCGTCAAAATCGGTGGTTACATATTTAACGGTGTAGCCCTGCGTTTTAGCTGCTGCATTAGCAACCTCAACATCATATCCCGTCAGTTTATTGTTTTGCTTGTATGCATTCGGAAAAATCGTTCCAGCCGTTGCAATCTTAATTGTTTTCGTAGTAGCTGCACTTTGCGCTGCCTGACCTTTAGTTAAGAAAAACCCTCCCCCAATAATCAAAAGTAAAACTACCACACCAATGATCCATAACCCATAATGATGCTTTTTCATTGCTAACTCCTCCTTTTAAGTTGTCCCATCCAATTCACAGATCCAAATCTAAATACTTAATGTCAGCTCTTTCTTTGAAACCCTGATGTACCCAAAATTCCTGTCCTGCTTGATTATCAGCGACCACAAAAAGTCCCAACTTGTTAATCTTTCTGTGTTTCAAACGTGCAGTAATGGTGTGAACCAGTGTTTTAGCAAGTCCTTGACCACGTTGTTTCTTTGCCACCGCGACGTGATACAGATAACCTTTTCTACCATCAGTTGCACCTAAGGCAGTCGCAACAACTTCACCCTGCGCAACTGCAACCAGACACAATGTTGGGTTTGCCGCGATTACACGGGCAATTCCTGCAAAGCTATTATCCAGTGAGCTAAGATGCATTCCAGGGACGCTTTCCCACAGAGCATATGCTTGCTGATAATCTTGCGTTGTCATTTCACGTATTTCTACCATTTTTGCTCGCTGCCACCTTTTTAAAATTAATTTCATGTGCACTAGTGTGTCCCATAATAATTGTCAATGCATCATCAAGTGCTTGTTTGACCATATTTTCAACCGCAATATCTGTAAAGAATCCGATATGCGGGGTTAACAAAACATTAGGTAACTTTTTTAACTCGTTGTAATTAGCCACTGGTGTTTCTTGCGCAAACTTCAAGTTGAAGATCTGGGTTTCACCTTCGACTACATCCAGCGCGCACGCTGCAATTTGTTCATTTTTTAAAGCTCTCAGCAAATCCTCGGTATCAACAACTGGTCCACGTGAATCATTTATAAAATATGCTGAATTTTTCATTAAAGCGAATTGTTCTTCAGAAATTAAATGCTGGTTCTGCGAATTATAATAAACATGCACTGTCACTATGTCTGCTTGCCGTAACAGTTCTTCTTTTGTGGTGTAGCGCAAAATTCCTTCAAGCTCAGCTCGGGGTTGGGCGATATCATTTCCCAAAACGGTTGCTCCTAGAGCATGAAAAATCTTCGCCACGGTTCCGCCAATTCTGCCAACCCCAATAATTCCAATCGTCAATTCTGATAATTCACGCGCTCGCAGGCCGTTAACGCAATAATTATTCTCATTTATCCTGCTTTCAAATTGCGGCAGCTGTCTTACTAATTGCAGTGTTTGAGCTAAAACCAGTTCCGCAACGGCTGTGGGAGAATATGACGGAACATTTGTCACGGTAATTCCATTTTGTTGTGCCCATTCCAAGTTAACCGAATCAATCCCTGCAGAGCGACATGCCAATTGTTTGATCCCCAAAGCACGTAATTGTTCATAAAACTGCACATCTTTACTCAAAACACTGCGTTGTTTGTAAACCACCCCGTCATAGCCCTTTGCCCATGAAACCGTGTCTGCATGCAATTCATCAGGAACACTGTCAACCTGAATTGCATGCTCTTTTGACCACTCATCAATCAAAGGCTGTTCATCATCACGGACATGATACACTAATATCTTAGTCATTTACGGACCTCCTGAATGTGACTCTTGTCAGCAGCTGTGTTGTGTACAAAGACTGTCAATCTTTGTACTGCTAGCTGTAACTTTTCCATACTGACAGCGTAACTAATTCTAAAATAACGCGACCCAGCAGCCTCAAATGCTGAACCTGGAATAACTGCAATTAAAGCTTCATGTGCTAATTTATCTGCATAAACTGCAGCATCTTTTTCAAATGTCGTCGGAATACGTACATAGACATAAAAAGTTCCTTGTGGTGGAACAAACTCTAGGCCGATCTTTTGCAGTTCTTTACAGAGATATTTTCTTTTTTGCAGATAAACTTTCTTCATTTCATTAATAGCAAGATCGCCATGCTGCAAAGCTGCAGTTGCAGCGTCCATGTTAGGTGTTCCCACCGTAGCAACATTAGCTTGGTGAACTTTGGCCAGTTCTTTAATAATCGCTGCACTGCCGCAAAGGTACCCAATTCTCCAACCAGTCATTGCATAAGCTTTAGACACGCTATTTACTAGTAAAACCTGCTCAGGCAGATAGCGTGCCAAGGAAACATGTTGCTGAAAATACGTCAATTCGCTATAAACCTCGTCACTCAAAACCGCTACCTGATATTCACGCAAAACCGCTGCCAAAGCTTCAAGTTCTGCAGCAGTATAAGTAACTCCAGTCGGATTATTAGGATAATTAAGTACCACGAGCTTGGTCCGCTTGCCGTAATGCTCCAAGGATTGTTTTAGGACACTTGGCGTCAGCTTAAAGTGCTCATGCGCTGCATTGAGCGTAATCGGAATACCATTGTTAGCCAATGTCAAAGTACGATATAAGCTAAAAGCCGGTTCCACTAGCAATACAATATCTCCCGGTTCAATAAGTCCATTAATTACTGTGCTAATTGCTTCACTTGCTCCATTAGTCGTAATGATTTGCGTCTGCGGATCATACTGTAACTCAAAATGTTTTAGTAAATAGTCACTAATCGCTTGCAGCAGCTGCGGTGTTCCTTTATTAGGCGCATAATGTGTATGATCGGCTAAAATACTTTTAATCGCAGCCAACTTGACATCCGTAGGCGTTGCAAAATCAGGTTCACCAATTGTTAGATTTATTATTCCTGGAATTTTACTGTATTTCTCACTTAAAGTCCGAATCAAAGAGGGCGTCAATTGCTGCAAACTTCGCTTAAGTAATGGGGTAAGTTTAATTTCTGACATGCTGCTCACCTTGCTTTGTCTCAAAATACTCTAAAAGACTGTGCGCACTCTCAATAAAGTAGTCAATCCCGGCAGCAATCGTACCATCTTTTCCTACGTAACCAGGCTCATGCCAATCTGCTGCTCCAACAGCTCCGTTTGATCCGATAAATGCAAATACTCCCGGAATCTCATTTTCAAAGGTGGCAAAATCTTCTCCTGCCATCGTCAGCTCTGGAACTGCTACCTGTGTTCTTAATCCATGAATCACAGCAGCCGTTAATTCCGGATCATTATGAATGGGATAAGCTCCAACACTCCAATCAATGTCAACAGTCTGTTCAAACGCAGCCGCCACCCTTTTCACAATTTCATAGAACCTTTTTTTAACTAAGGCGGTGCTTTCAGTGGTAAAGGTACGGACCGTTCCTTCAAAAGTCGCTGTTGCCGGTAAAACATTCCATGTTTGCCCAGCTTGAACCTTAGTCACACTGACAACGACTGCATCCAGCGGCCGAATACTGCGGCTAACAATTGTCTGCAGCTGCGTAATAATTGCAGCCTGTGCGACAATTGGATCCTTTCCCTTCTCTGGACGGGCTCCATGTGAACCGGAACCATGAATCGTCACCTCAAATTTATAACACCCTGCCATCAAGGGACCAGCTTGGACTGCAACCTGTCCAACTGGCAAATTAGGATTATTATGAAACCCGACAATTCCTTGTACTCCATCTAAAACATGTTTTTCTAATACCTGATCTCCACCGTGCCCAGCTTCTTCTGCCGGTTGAAATAACAAGCGGACAGTCCCTTTTAAATGCTCTTTTTCTGCATGCAAGAGATACGCTGCACCCAGCAGACTAGAAAAATGAAGATCATGACCACAAGCATGCATAATTCCTTTGTGCTGTGACTTAAAAGGCAGGTCCGTTTGTTCAGCCACTGGTAAAGCATCAAGATCTGCGCGAAGTGCAATAACAGCTCCTGGTTTTCCTCCTTGGATTTCGGCTAACAGCCCCGTCTTCAAAGTCGTGGGAATAATTGAAATTCCCCATTCCGTAAGAATCTGTTTGATTTTTTCGGTAGTTGCAAATTCCTGATTAGAAAGTTCTGGATGTTGATGAAACTGATGTCGCAAGGTTATCATTTCTGCTAGAACTTCATCCTTGGTTTTTGTCATCGGTCTCCTCCTCAAAAGCTTGTGCAATAGCTGACTTTAAATCCGAAATCAGATCTTCACTATCCTCCAACCCAATTGACAAACGCAGCAATTGGTCAGTTAAGTGTCCAGCGGCCTGATATTCCACCGGGACTTCCCGGTGCGTAATCTTATTTGGATTAACAATCAAGGAACGACTATCACCGACATTTGGTAAATATAGAAATAATTTGACTGCATCAACCACCTTTTTGGTTTGTGCGGCGGTCCCTGCAATTTCAAAAGAAAGAATTGTCCCAATTCCCTTTGGAAAATATTTTTTGCGTAATTCAGCTTGCGGCGCATCTTCTAAACCTGTGTAATAGACGTTTTTAACATGTGGCTCTTGCTTTAAGTAGTGTGCGATTTTAAGACTAGTTGCAACTTCTTTATCAAGTCGCTCAGAGATAGTCTCTAATCCAAGCAGCTCCAGGTAAGCTTCAAAAGGTCCTAAAACAGCTCCCATTAAACGCAAATACTTCATTTTGATCCGTTTGATAAAGGCAGCATTCCCGAAAACACCTGCATAACTGTAATCTTCTTTAGCTGCAACCTCTTTTAAAATAAATTCTTTTTCTTGAAACTGCGGAAACTTTCCATTATTCCAATTAAATTTGCCGCCATCAACAATTAAGCCGGAAACCGCATTTCCATGTCCGTTAATTCCTTTTGTAGATGAATATAAGACAATATCTGCTCCATATTTAAGCGGCTGAAATAGATACGGCGTTGGGAAGGTATTGTCAACAATCAACGGAACTCCAGCTTGATGTGCCACAGCTGCTAAACCAGCAACATCTGAAATCTTGGTAGTTGGATTTGAAATGCTTTCTGTATAGATGGCTTTTGTCTCTGGTTTAATGAGGCGCTTAATTGCTGCTAAATCATTGATATCCGCAACAAGATCAAATTCGATCCCGTATTTTGGAAACAACGTTTTAAATTCATCAAGTGCAGCACCATAAAGATCAAAGGGGGCGATAATTCTCCCACCACCTTCTGCAACATTCAAAATACTGTAAGTAATTGCAGCCATCCCTGAACTAACTGCAACTGCCTCGATACCACCATCCAAGATGGCAATTCTTTTTTCCAAAACAGCGACTGTCGGATTGCCAACCCGTGAATATGTGTAAGCATTTGGAACATTTCCACGTGCAATTTTTTCGGCATGTTCAGCATCGCCTAAAGTAAATGCCACATTTTGATAAATTGGAACTTCCGCTGCGTTCTGATGCTCTTCAGGTATATAGCCACCATGAATCCGAGCCGTATTAAATTTATAGTTTGTCATTTAAGCCATCCTCTTCCCTTTTTTCAGTAATTGCTAAGCTTGGAAGTCCCAACTTAGCAGCTATTTTATTAATTTCAGCATATGTCGTATCGTCAATTACAATTCCTGCCGTAAGATTCTTCAAATAATTCTGATTTTCCTTATCACCCGGAACTAATCCAGGGGCAGCTTCATTCTGCTGCAGCGCTCTAATTCGTGCCAACATCGATTCCAAGTTTTTTTCAAGGAGCGTAAGTTCTCCAAATAAGGCAGGATCAAAAACTAGAAAAAAATGACTGATATCGTAATTTCCATTGCCAAGATCAGCTGAAAACGAACCCTGGGCTAACAATGCGGTTAAACATTCTATTACTAAGGCATTCCCGAAGCCCTTATAATTCCCATTTGCTTCATCCTTCCCACCTAGTGGTAAAATACCCCCACTGCGTTTTTCTTGGGATAATTCTGCCAAGATTGCTTGTGGATCTTTTTCAATTTTTCCATGTGCGTCTATTGCCCATTCTCCTGGAACTTTCTTTTTATTCTTGAGCAAAACCTCGATCTTTCCGAGTGAAACAGTTGAAGTCGCTGCATCAAAAACAAACGGTTCCGTTGTTGTTGGAAAAGCAAATGCAAATGGGTTGCTGCCCAAAAAAGGCACCCTTGCATGCGGAGGAACCAGTAGTGGATTAGTATTGGTCGCTGAAATTCCGACTAATCCAGCGTTAGCAGCCATTCTTGCATAATATCCTGCTGCTCCAAAATGAGTAGCGTTTCTGACAACACCAATTGCAATTCCATTTTTATGTGCCTTTTGAATTAATTGCTGCAGCGTAAATACCGCTACTAGTTGTCCCGACGTCCGTTGCGCGTCTATCAGTACACTTGTCTTTGTCTCTTGCAAAATGTGCCAGTGACTCCCAGGGACAACTTTTCCAGCTGCTATTTTTTGTGTATACATTTCCAGCCGTTGTACCCCATGAGAACTAATTCCTCGCAAATCAGCATCAATTAGTGTTGCCGCAATCACGCTGCTTTCGGCCTGCGAGAAACCTTCTCGTTTAAAAATATTTGCGATGAAACTCTGCATATAATTTGCTGCGATCCTCACTGTTATTCACCTCACAATTTTAAAAATTCAGCGTTTTTATTTTCTAACCCAAACAAAAAACGCCCTCATTCATCAGGACGTTAAGTAACGTGGTACCACCTTCTTTTAAATATTTTTCACAAAATATTTCTCATTAAGAAAATCTTTCTTCACCGTGTAACGGCGGTTGCCGACAATATCTAATTATTCGATATTCTTCATGCTCCCAGACCATCTTCACTAAGTCTTACTCGCTCTTTTTCACCAAGCAGAGCTCTCTGTTGGAGTAACAACTTACCTACTCATCTGTTCAATGCACCTTTATTATTAAAATTTCCAAATTGTTTTTTCAGATTTCATGTATTTTTTGACCTATTCCCCAAGCGCTTGGGCTAAATCTGCAATCAAGTCCCGCGGGTCTTCAATTCCCACTGCCAATCTGACCAATTGAGGTGTAATCCCCACTGCCAGTTGCTCTTTGGGAGAAAGTTCAGCATGCGTCATCTTAGCGGGCAACTCAATTAAACTCTCAACTGCGCCGAGGCTAACCGCTAATTTGATCAGTTTTAGTTTCTCGACAAAGCGCTGTGCATCAAGATCCTGACGCAGTTCAAAGGAAAGAACACCGCCGTATCCCTTTGCCTCTGCCGTTGCAATCTCATAATCCCGTGTACCCGGAATCCCGGGATAATAAACATGCGTAACTTGTGCTTGTTTTTGCAAAAAAGAGACCACTTTGGCGGCATTACTAGTATGTTTTTCCATTCTTAACGCTAACGTTTGAATCCCTCTGCGAATCAAATTTGCATTTTCAGGAGATAACACTGCACCAATTCCATTTTGATTAAAATAAATTTGCTGCGCGAGTGTTGCACTTTTTGCCACTGCAATTCCAGCAACTGTGTCTGAATGCCCTCCCAAATACTTTGTAGCTGAATGAATCACGATATCGGCCCCCAAAGCAAGTGGTTGTTGCAGATAAGGTGTTAGAAATGTATTATCCACGATCGTCAACAAATTATGCTTGCGCGCAAGCTGTGCAATCTGTTTGACACTTGTCACTTTTAGTAGCGGATTAGTAAAGGTTTCAAAGTAAATTGCTTTAGTATTTTCTTGTACTGCAGCTTCTACTTGTCGTGGGTCCTGCGTATCAACTGCTGTAAATTCCAGCTGCCAGCGTTTAAAAAATTGATTAATCAGCCTAAAAGTCCCCCCGTAAATCGTATTACCGATTACTAAATGGTCACCCGGTGAAAAAATTGATAGCACTGCGTGAATTGCAGCTAATCCCGAAGAAAAAGCAAACCCTTGAGCGCCGCCTTCAAGAGCAGCAAGCTGATCCTCCAAATAATTTCGCGTTGGATTCCCTGAACGGGCGTAATCCCACCTAATCTTTGCTGCTACTTTTGGAAAGATGTATGTTGATGAATTATAGACAGGTACATTAACAGCACCTGTTTGATTATCATTTTGCGGTATTCCGTGCACTAATTTGGTTTCAAATTCAGTCATGCTTACTTTTCCTCGCTTTCTAAAATAAAAAAAGCCCCTGCGCAGAAAAATCCTGCACAGGGACGATTTTAATCGTGTTACCACCCTTTTTTGTATAGCCGTTGCCAAAAACTATACCTCAAAGACACAAACATGTCCGGAAACTATAACGTGTCCCCACGTATTGCTAGGCTTGCACCTGCAACATTGCTCTGAGTTCATCTTCAGGAAGCCTTCTAGGTCTATCTTTTCACCAATTCAGATAGTCTCTTTAATCCAATTGACTCACTTACTCTTCTCTTCATCACATTATTATTAAATTTCAATTAAACTACTGTAATGAACAATAACTAAATAATTTGCAGATGTCAATACAATTTTTTGAAATTTTGGGATTATAGCTTTTTTACTGCTTTAAAATACCGCTAAAACAGCATTTTTAAAAAACAATAATAAAAAAATAATTTATTTATCTTAAATTATTTGTAGATCTCATCAAACTGCGCTCTAATTCAAACTTAACTTTTTTAATACCTCAATTGCTGAACTATGCCTAATATTTGACTAATATTTTTAATATTCTTTAAAATACAATTAAGGAGGTTATCAAATGAAAAAGGAAGCAGCCGCTTTAACCCAGCTTTCCCCTTCAGAGGTCACACAGCTTTGTGAAACTTCTGGGACACACGGCTTAACATTGTCTACAGTAAAAATGCGCCAGCATAAGTACGGCGCTAACGCATTGGTTGAAGCCAAAAAGCCCAACTTAATCATGCAGATTCTGCATCACCTCAGCGATATCACTTCACTCATTCTATTATTTGCAGTTGCGCTTTCAATATATCTAGCACTTACTACTGCTAGCGACTGGACAAAGGCTAGCGTAATTGGGGGCATTGTCATTTTAAATGTTGGTATTGCCCTCTTTCAGGAACACAGCGCTGAAAGAGCACTTTCTGCTCTCAAATCAATGACTGAACAGACTGTTACCGTTATTCGCTCTGGAAAAAAACAAATTACCCCTGCAAGTAACCTAGTTCCTGGTGATTTACTTAGTCTAAAAGCTGGAGACGTGGTACCAGCTGATTCACGTCTGATCAAGGCCGTTTCACTCTCAGCCGATGAAGCTATTCTAACAGGAGAAAGTTTATCTGTTGTAAAAACGGCAGCTGCCATGCCTCACATTCCAGAAAGTCTTGGAGATTCACAAAATATGCTTTTTTCTGGAACAGCACTTACCCAAGGAAGCTGTACTGCAATCGTCACTGCAATCGGTATGAAAACTGAACTTGGAAAAATTGCAACATTGCTCAATACGACAGAAAAACAGCAAACCCCTTTATCTCGTCGTTTGAATTCTTTAACAAAAAGACTCTCGCTTGTAGCCATCTTAGGGGGCGTCACAACAATTTTAATTTCAACGCTTTTCCACCATGAAACCTTTACTGAAAGCCTAATGGTCGGTGTAAGTCTTGCAATTGCTGCTGTTCCAGAAACGCTTCCTGTAATTGTCACACTTAGCATGGCTTATGGGATCCAAAAGATGGCTAAAAAGAAGGCAATTATTCGTCAAGTCACTGCCGTTGAAACTATTGGTAACGTCAATGTAATTGCTTCTGACAAAACGGGTACATTAACCCAAAATAAAATGACAATCACTAAGTACTGGCCTGGAACCGGGGAACCACGAGTTGTCAGTAATTTAACTAAAGAACAGCTACCCGTTCAAGATACTCGCTTTCTAACTTATTTAGGGCTAGCAACCAATGCAGAACTCACAGCTAAAGGGCTAGCTGATATCGGAGACCCTACTGAACTGGCAATTGTTAGCTTGCTTGCACATTTTGGCATGACGCGTTCAAAAAGTGAAAAAAAATATCCGCGAATTGCCGAAAACCCGTTTGACTCAGACAAAAAGACAATGACAACGTGGCATCGAACCCCTTCTGGTAAGTGGATTGCAATTATTAAGGGCGCTATTGATCGGCTCCCCTTTGCTACCAATGTAGATCACACAGAATTAGACTATTTCCATGATCAATTTGCTGCTGAGGCACTTCGCGTCCTAGCTGCTGGCTTCCAAGTTTTTGAAACTGAACCACTAAAAAAGGATGAGACAGCTTTAACAAATCTTCAACCTTTAGGCTTAATTGGTATTATCGACCCTCCGCGCCCAGAGGTTATTCCTGCAATTACCGCCGCTAAAAAAGGCGGAATTACAACAGTTATGATTACAGGAGATCATCTGGAAACAGCCAAAGCGATTGCACACGAGATTGGAATTTTACAACCTGGACAAGTTGCACTTACAGGAAAACAGTTAAATGACATGAGTGCGTCGGAACTCGCCGCTAAAATTGATACTATTCGCGTGTATGCTCGAACGACTCCTTCAGATAAAATTCGTATTGTAAAAGCTTGGCAGCAAAAAGGGGCAATCGTTGCTATGACAGGTGACGGTGTCAATGATGCACCAGCATTGAAAGCTGCTAATGTTGGAATTGCAATGGGCGTTACTGGCACGGAAGTTTCAAAAAATGCCGCCGACATGATTTTAGCCGACGACAACTTCGCAACAATCATTGCAGCTGTTAAACAGGGACGCACAGTTTACGAAAATATTTTAAAAGCAGTTGAATTTTTGATTTCTGTCAACTTCGCCCAGATTTTCACCATGATTATTGCCATCACATTAGGTTGGGGAGCTCCAATGACCCCAGAGCAATTATTGATTGTCAACGTCTTAGCAGATGGAATCCCTGGCTTCTTTCTCAGCCGTGAAGTCGCGGAACCAGGTATTATGCGGCAGCCCCCACTCACAAGGGCTGCTAGCATCTGGGCACGAGGCTTAGGTAAACGGGTGGTTGTACGGACAATCACCTATATGATCATAATTTTGGGAATTTATGCTCTTGGACGTTTTGGACTAAACAATGATACTCCAGGAGTTGGTATGACAATGTTATTTCTGGTTCTTGCACTTGGTTCAATGCTAGATATCTACCCAATCAAAACTCGTCAAGCTCTTTCAAAACATGCTTATCTCAATAACCCCGCTCTAAATAGCAGCCTTGTGCTCACTTTTTTAAGTATCATTGTCATTGTACTTTTTGAACCTTTAGCAAAAGTTTTTCAGCTCTCCTCGCTGAATCTACTTGAATGGCTAATTGTTATTTTCGTACTTTTCATTCCGACAATCGTAATCGAAGCCGCTAAAAAAATCGAAAAACAGACACGTACTAGGTAGCACTAACTACCTGCTTTTTTCATCTTGTCTTTTATAACTCGCAGTAGCCTTAACACTGGAAAAAAATGGTGCAAAAACATGGTAGCCAAGCCCCAATATTGTCCCGAGTAAAGCTGGCACTACCCAATCCATCCCTAACGCTGCAAAAGGCAAAAAGCTATGTTGCAAGGCTGCAGCAGCTTTACCAAATGCGCTTTGACTCACGACTGGTGGAAATGCAGCTATCATATCTAAGAAAGCCGGCAGAACGGTAAAAGCAACTACGAAGGCATAGACATGCGGATCGCGTTTAAACAACGGTGAACAAACCGACAATAAAATCAAAACCATTGCAAAAGGATAGAGGAACATCAACATTGGTGTCGACCATGCGATAATAGTATCCAAGCCAAAATTTGCGGTGATAAAAGAAGCCAAACACATCAAGCCTAACCAAACACGGTAACTAATTTTAGCAAAATGTTTGTGAAAATCTTGTGCAAAGGCTGCCACTAACCCAACAGCAGTTGCCAGACAGGTAACAGTCAATAACGTTGCTAAAAGTGCATGTCCAAATCCGCCAAGATAATATGTTACTAATTGATTAAATGCAACTCCACCATTATCTGATAATTTGTAAACTGTTAATGAGGTTGCGCCTATCCAGATCAGCACGATATAAATTAGTCCAATTGCACTTGTCGCCAATAGCCCGGCACGCGCAGTTACCTTTGCATTGCTGCTTGGAGTGGTTTTACCCAGTTGCCTGACCGCACTCACAACTGTTACTCCAAAAGCCAAACCGGCCAGTGCATCCATTGTATTGTATCCTTGTAAAAATCCATTAAAAAAAGAATCATGTTGATAGGCAACACTGACTGTTGCACTTGCTGCTTTGCCTAATGGGCTGGAAAAAGCAAGCAAAAAGATTCCAAATAATAGCAATAAAAATAGTGGATTCAAAATCTTACCAATGCTGGCCATAATATTCGATTCGCGATAAGAAATGAAAAAGGCAAATCCAAAGAATAATGCCGTGAAGATCAACAAACCAGCAGATCCCCATGAAGCAGGTAACAGTGGCTGGACTCCGACAGTAAATGGCACAGTCGCGGTCCTAGGAGTTCCAAAAAGAGGACCGATGGTAGCATGGATCAAAACCATAAAGGTTAATGCAAAAACTGAACCCAGCGGTTTACCAATGTCGTAAACCCCTTCTGCTCTAGTCACACTAATCGCTAATACTGACAGCAAGGGCAAAAGGACAGCTGTTAAAAGAAAACCAACTGTTGCCCATCCCCAATGTGAACCTGCCAACTGTCCTAGATGAATTGGAAAAATCAAGTTGCCTGCCCCAAAAAATAGTCCGAATAATAACGAACTAACAACTAAATAATCTTTTTTTGATAATGGTTTATCATTTAAATCACGCATCTTTTGCATATTAACTACACTCCCACTTTTTTTAAGGTTCACTTAGTATTGATACTACTGCTTTTATTTCTAATCTGGGGTTCCATGTACCCACCTCCTTTAAAATAAAAAGCACCCTCTGATTCAAATGAATCAGAGGGTGCTTTTTGCACGGTACCACCTCGTATTTGCAACAATTACCTGCATTTCAAAAACTGTTGCCACTTCACGTACAGTCAAAGACGATACGCTAACACTATAATGGGTGTCACCAATGTACTTTACTAAAATTCAGAACATCGCTCAAAAGGGATTTTCCTAATGCAAAAGTTATGCTTTCTCTCACCAAACAAAGCTCGCTTAATACTTTTTGCATCGTACTCAACTTTTTCACAGCGCTTTTAAATTATATTTTTAATAATTGTAAAAAAAAACTTTTAAGTTGTCAATGCTAATTTATTGCTTAAAATCCAGCATTTATTTTTTAAAATTAGTCATTGCTTTTTTTAGATAACCCGCTATAATTGAGTCATTCGTTAAAAAAGCTGCTTTGCGGCAAAAAATAAAGGGAGGTTAGATAACGATGCCATGTTTACATATTCGAAAAGCCATTAATTTATTAGCAATTTTAATTATTAGCCTAGTCATTATTAGCACGCATGGTGTGTTATCTAATGTCTCGGCTTTTTAGAGAATTCAAATTAGAGCTCACCATGCGTAAATGTTTTTCCTAGCTGGTGAGTTAATGGTTATTTTATTTCTTTAACTAACCCACCTGCTAGTCCATAGCAGGCGGGTATTTTTGTTTTCTTCTGAAAAGTTGAGCGTGCTTCCAAGGGGGAATTTTTTATGAATTGGAAAAAATTTTTATCGGCATCACTAGTAGTCACAGCTAGTGGTCTACTGCTCGCCAGTTGTGGGAGCGCAAAAAGCTCAGCACAAACTGCTAGCAAACAGGTCTTACGTTGGTCGGAGCCATCCGAAATGCAAACTTTAGATCCTTCTAAAGTCGTTGATACTGTAAGTTCCGATATGATCAGCAACAGTAATGAAGGTCTTTATCGTCTTGGGAAAAACAGTAAAGTTCAACCAGGAATTGCTACTAAAGTCAAAGTCTCAGATAACGGTCTTAAATACACCTTCACACTGCGTAAAAATAGTAAGTGGTCTAATGGGGATCCAGTCACTGCCGCAGATTTCGTCTATTCTTGGCGTAGAACCGTGGCTCCTAAAACTGCATCGGAATATGCTTATATTTTCGAAGGCATCAAGAATGCGGCTGCAATCACAGCAGGACAAAAACCCGTCTCAGATCTTGGTGTACAAGCTGTCGGAAAATATCAACTTGTTGTGACCCTAGAGCGTAACATTCCCTACTTCAAGCTGTTGATGGGGTTCACCCCCTTCTTCCCACAGAATCAAAGAGCAGTTGAAAAGTATGGTTCAAAATATGGCACAGCTGCAAAATATATGGTCTACAATGGTCCGTATAAAATGACTGGTTGGTCCGGCTCAAATCTGAAATGGAACTTGGTCAAAAACAATCAGTATTGGGATAAAAAGCATGTTAAACTTACCGACATTTCGTTCCAGGTAACCAAGAGTCCTACAACCTCGTACAATCTTTATCAAGATAACAAATTGGATGAAACATATTTAAATGCTGAACAAGCAAAACAATTAAACACCAATAAAGAATATGTATCCTTAAAGCAAGCACGAACAACATACTTAGAATTTAATCAAACCAAAAAGGAGTTCCAAAACAAAAAAATTCGTGAGGCACTCTCTTATGCTGTTAATCGACAGCAACTGGTCAATAAAGTCCTTGGCAATGGTTCACTTCCTGCTAAAAGCATCGTTTCAAAGGACCTGGCCCTTCACAATGGCAAAGACTTTGCAGACACAGCTGCCACTACAGCTGGTGTCACCTACAATAAGGAAAAGGCACAAAAGTTATGGAAAGAAGGTCTTCAAGAATTAGGCGTTAAATCATTAAGTTTTTCATTACTGGGTGATGATGACGATGTTAGCAAATCCGTTTCTACTTATCTTCAAAGTCAATTAGAAACAAATTTACCTGGCGCCCAAGTTTCCGTGTTGAATCTTCCTAAAAAAACAAGAATCACACGCTCAACTACTGGTCAATTCGATGTTGTAATCTCCGGCTGGGCAGCTGATTTTTCAGATCCAATCAGCTTCTTAGATCTCTTTACTAAAGACAATTCGTATAACTTTGGTAAATGGAGTAATGCACAATATGACAAGTTGGTCACAGCTTCAAAAACTACTGACGTTAATCACGATACTCAACGCTGGAATGATTTGGTCCAAGCCGCTAAATTGCTGAGTACGGAACAAGGAGTTGCACCACTTTATCAAGTTGCACAGGCGCAGATGTTAAAATCCAAGGTTAAAGGTGTGGTTTATAATACGGCTGGAGTTGCTTTTAACTTTAAGAATGCGTATGTAACACAATAAAGAAGTGTGCAAAAAGGCGCTAGGTTTTGAGGCTTAGCGTCGGATCGCAGTGGTAACTGAACTTGTTACCGGTGTGATCTATGCTAAACACAAAAGCCTGCCTTTAATAGAAGTGTCGACAACCAGCGCTTAGCCGCCGTAGACTAAGGCTTAAATTACAAATAAGAGGTGCTGTGACAAAAGTTAACTTTTGTCACAGCACCTCTTTTATTCCGGATAGACGTGTTCCATAAGTCAATCTTTCCCATTTAATCAAACAGTAATAATTGCAAAGCCCGCATGACCAACATGCGCCATGATCACCGGACTAGTTAGTGCACAAAAAATTTTAAGTTCAGGCCGCGCCTGTTCAAGTTGCCTTTTAATGTCAAGAACCGTTGTTTCTTCGTCAACGTACGAAAGACCCACTTGAGAAATACTGCGATCGGCAATAATCTGCTTAACAATCTCATTAATTTTCAAATTAAATCTCTTTTGTCCATGTGATTTTCCGATAACTTTAAACTTGCCTTCTTCCAAGGTCACCAAAAGCTTTAGCTTTATCGCAGATGCAATAAAACCGGTTGCCCGACTAGCACGTCCGTTCTTGACAAGATAATCAAGGTTGTTAATAAAACAGTCAAGTCTAATTTTCTTTGCATATTGATGAATTTCTTTAACAAGCAGATTCACATCAGTTGTCTTTCGTCCAAGTTCGGCTGCTTTAATGACAATCAGGCCTAACGCGCGGTCAGTGAAATTACTGTCCAGGACTGTCACTGCAGCCTTAGTTTGGGCAGCAGCAATTCGGGCCGTTTTCACCGTACCACTCAAAGTTTCAGTTAAATGAATGGATAAAAGCGGTGCTGCTTGTTGTCCCAAACTATCATAGACCTGTAAAAATTGTCCTAGTGCCGGTTGGCTAGTCTGAGGCACATCATCACTAACAGCTAGTGCTTTCGAAAAGGATTGCCGTGAAATGTCTTGACCATCTAACCCTGACTTTCCTGCAAGCGAAACTTGAAGTGGAATGACGGTTATTTGATACTTTTCAACTTCTTGTTCTGATAATTGGGCTGTTGAATCGGTGATAATATGTATCATTTCTATCTCCTCCATAAACAAACGTGACCGCACTTTACTAGTAAATATCATCTTAGCTAGTAATTAGAAATTACCCACCCTTCAGCAAAAACACTCCCGCACCCTAAAAGTCATCATGTGCTTGTACAATCTCACTAGTGATTGTTGCAAAAAAAGTATTGGTTCCGCCCTTAGATAACCTCCGCTCAGCGCTGTTTAAATAATCTTTTTCTCTCCACCAACTTTGCAAAAGCTCAGCTGTAAAAGGTTGCGGCTTTTCATTGTTATGCTGGAGTGTCACCTCAAAAGGAACATCAAGATAATACATACAAACATTCCCCGCAAAAATTCGGCAAACCCGCTGTAGCATCTTTCCATAAACGTCGCGCCGCAAAATCCCCTCTAAAATTGTAATCTGGTAGTGGGACTCGCCAAAATGTATTAGAGTTTCAAGCAGATCAACTGCAGGAGTCCCTAGATGATCATTGGTATGCAAGAAATCACGGCGTAAGACATCCTGTTGTAACAATAAACACTTTTGACTGCCAAAATATGTTTGTAGTTTTTGTGCTAGCGTGGTTTTACCGCTTCCTGAATTTCCACGAATTATAATCAAGTATTTATTCATTAAAACACCTCTATTTGATTTACAATTAAACACAATAAAACAGGATTCCAAACTAAAGATGCACCCGTTTGAAATCCTGCAGTTGATTTAGCTATTTCTTTTTAAGAGTAACTTTTAGAATAACACCGTCACTGCAAGGCTGCTCCCCGGCTTTATGTTGTTGTCCCGGTGCATTATGGAATGCCAAAGGAACTGGACGCGGGGCAGCTGTCTGAGCCGGCTTAGCAGCACTGCTGCTCGCACCAGCGCTAACTTTTTGAGCCTTTTTTGTAACTGTTTTAACAGTCTGAATATTTTTAAGCTGCGCTCCACTGTATTTTCGCGGTTGGCTGAAATTCGTAAAAAGGAGCGAACCTGAAAAAATTACGCACACAGCAACAACACACAAAACAAAAGGCTTCCAAGAAGTTTTGGTGGATAATGCTGTATAGAGAAATATGATTGCTGCCAAAAATACTACAACAGAAATTGAAGCAAATAAGAAAAGCATTTCTACCTCCTGATTTTATCGGTACATTTGTTTAACACTAAATTCAAAATAAATTCGAATTGTGGTGTTATCCTTATCTTGTTTAAAAGTACATATCGACTTTTAAACTATCCTATATTCCTGTGAGGGAGACTCTGTTGTAAAACAATTACAGCAGGGTCTCTTTATACAAAAAGAACTACAGGAATTAAAAAGTCCCCCGACTTTATAGTCACCCCGAATTACCTATCTTCACTTGATTAAGTTCTATCAGTTAATGTTATGCAGCTAAATACCAACTGCACCACACTTTTTCGAATTCAACTACTACGTTAAGTATAACATTATACAGCATACTACAAAATCTATTTCTGTTCACTGTTATTATACCCAAAAATCTTCTAAGATAAAACAAATTTTAATTTAAACTCCACTCAAAAAAACGTGTTATATATTAACCTTTTCACCATTTTTCAAAGCTGTCATACTCCAAAACAATCCGCCACATCCATAGCTCATATTAGCAAAATCATAGACTGTACTCTTGGCATGTAGCAATTTAATAACGTACGCCGGTGCTAAAACATTAAATAACAGTGTCTGTCGCAATTGATAAAATTGAAATCACACCTAACCTCAGCAACACTTTATGTTGCCAAAGATATTGAAAACCAGCCAGCTAAAAAGCAGCAAAATTAGTTTTAGTCTTCGTTAAACACGGTCCACCTATGCTGCGGTGCCCACATGATCTGTTTTTCTCCCTTGAGTCGTGCTTGTTGATAGTACTTTAATTTTTCCGCTAACAGCTCATGTTGTCTGTGACTTTCTGCGAGCTTCGCAGCTGATTTATCAACTTCCGCTTTCATAATCTGATAGCGTTGTTCAACTGTCGCTTCACCTTGTTCGCACAAATCAATATACTTTTTAATGTCTCTTAAGGACATGCCAGTCGTACGTAGCGCCTTGACAATTTCAACATATTCCAAATCTTTGTTTGAAAACAAACGTACATTGTGTTGGTCACGTGTAATTCTCGGAAAGAGTCCTTTTTTAGCGTAAAATCTGACTGTGTGAGGTGATAGCTGTACAATTTCTGCTACTTTTTGAATTGTATACATTGTGCTCCTCCTCTTGACTGAGAGTTACTCTCAGGATTTATAGTAACTATTATTCAATAAGAGGAGGAAATAAACAATGAAAAAGAAAGTATGGTTTGTGACTGGAACTTCAACCGGTCTTGGCAAAGAGCTTGTTAAATACCTTGTACAGCAAAAATGCAATGTCGTTGCGACTGCCAGAAATATTGCTACCATTAAAGAGTATTTGCCAAATTGGCAAGCGCTTGATAATCTGTTGCTACTAACATTGGACATCACAGATCCACATCAAATAAAAAATGCGGTTCAAAAGTCCCTTGAAAAATGGCACACAATTGACGTACTTGTAAACAATGCCGGTTATGCCTATTTCTCACCGGTGGAAGGAGCTGCTGAAAATGAAATTGCCGCAATGTTTAAAGTTAACTTGTGGGGTGTAAAAAAAATGCTGGATGCTATACTACCAATCATGCGCCAACATAAAAGCGGACATATCCTGAATGTTTCCTCACTCGGTGGATTACGAGCCTTTGCGGGTTTTGGCTACTATCATGCCTCTAAATTCGCACTCGAAGGTCTTTCTGAAAGTTTATCTCTAGAAGTTGCCCCTTTAGGAATTCAAGTGACCTTGGTGGAACCTGGCGATTTCAAAACTGATTTTGCAAGCCGTTCGGCAAAAGAAAATCCCAAACCACTTGCTGATTATGCCGCAACTGCTGGACAAAACATTGCAAATCTTAAAAAGTTGTCTGGTAATCAACCTGGAAATCCCGCAAAGGCAGCGAAAATCATTTATGCGTTGACTGAAGAATCCTCCAAAGCCCCTTTGCACTTATTATTAGGTCAAGACGCGTATATTCGTGCACTGGAGAAGCTTCAGGCTATGCAGGACTCTTTCAATGAGAATTATGCACTAACGATTCAAACGGATGATTAAGCAGCAAGTGCGACAACCACTGGGAGCCTTTGAGCACTAACAACAAATTACAAAATAGACGGGCTGTGTCTATGCGTAATTTGTTGTTAGGCGCAGAAGGCTGGTGATTGGAGCACGTTAATAGAAGTACCAATGCAACGCTTTCCTCGACAGCTATGGCGTGCAGTCTTTAAAAATTTAGAGTTCTTCACCTGAACTTAAAACAACAGTTTTCTAATATAATCTACTGGCATTTTTGCACCCGTCCATAAATTAAATGCTGCTGCCCCTTGTTCAAGCATCATCTCCAAGCCATTAAAAACATGCTTGACTCCCGCTGCGTGCGCGACAGTCATCAATTTTGTTACGCGCGGAGCATAGACAGTGTCGTAAACAATCATATCTTTGCGAAACCAAGCTGGATCACTAACTAATGTTTTATCTTCTAGTGGTTTCATCCCTACACCTGTAGCATCACAGTAGATCATTGAAGAAGCAATCTCTTGTTTAAAAGCATTCTGCTCAGTAATCTCAAATAAAACAGCATGACAGTCGGTTTTTTGATTGATAGTGGCAGTCATTCGTTGTGCATTCTTCCAAGTTTGATCATGACGATTGAAAATCGAAATTTCTTTTACACCATCTAAGGCAGCTTGAATTCCAATCGCCGTTCCCGCACCCCCGGCACCTGCCAACGTCATTTTTTCGCCACGAATATCTAGTCCTGCATTGGCCAAGGATTGCATAAAGCCAATTCCGTCCGTTGTATATCCGGTCAATACGCCATGATCATTCACAATTGTATTAACTGCACCGATTAATTCCGCTGCCGGATCTAATTTATCTAACAGCGGAAGCACCTTTTGCTTATTTGGCATCGATACATTTGAGCCGCGCATCTCAAGTGTCCGGATAGCGTCAACTGCGCCGGTAAGTTTTTCATTGTCAATTTCAAAAACTAAGTATGCATAGTTCAAACCTAGTTTTGCAAAGGCACTATTATGCATTGTTGGCGACAGCGAATGCCGAATTGGATCCGCCATTAAACCGATTAAAAGCGTATGTCCATCAAGTCGATCTTTCATTAAAAAAAACTCCTTTTGAATTTATAATTAATATTAAAACAAATATTTTAGTTTGATTTAAGCAATGGTGGACTAGCAAAACCCCATTGCTTTTTGCTTCAGCCTGTTGTTACACTAAATAAAATACAACAGAAAGAGGATGTCCTATAATGCTCAAAAAACTCCAAGTCAAACAAACACTTTTCAAATCCGGTGAAACCAAAATTGCCGTTCCTTTGACAGCACCAACCCCCAAAAAACTGCTTGAAGAAGCAAGGAAAGCTGTTGCTGCAAAGCCAGATGTAATCGAGTGGCGAATCGATTTTTATAAAAATGTATTGGATCAGCAAGAATACCGCAACACACAACAGCAGTTAATCCACATCTTAGGGAAAATCCCCTTGCTAACAACCTTCAGAACGCAACATGAAGGTGGAGTTGCACCGCTCAGCGATGAACAGTATTTTAAACTGATGCAATGGATCAGCTTAAATCAACTGACCGACCTCCTTGACCTAGAGCTTAACCGTGATGCATCACAAACCATTCCAATTATTTCTGCTGCCCATCGTGCCGGCTTGAAAATTATTATCAGCAACCATGAATTTCAGCAAACTCCGTCTGAAGAAGAAATTATCACACGTTTGCAGCAGATGGCCACAATGCATGCAGATATTGCTAAAATTGCGGTTATGCCCAAAAACGCAGCTGATGTACTAACATTGTTAAACGCCACCTATCACGCAGATCAGCAAATTAGTATTCCACTTATCACGATGGCAATGGGGCAATTAGGTAAACTTTCCCGCATTTCGGGTTCACTCTTTGGTTCTGTTCTTTCATTTGCCAGTGTTGGAGAAGCTTCTGCCCCCGGGCAACTAACTGCTGCTACGTTACGCAAAGCACTAGAAATGCTTTCGGCTAAATAGAAGTGCGATCTTTATTTAATATTTGTAGGCAAGCGCCTATTGACTGTCTGACGTAAGAAGCTGGCAACCTTTGAAGTCTCCAGTAAAAGTGCAGTCACAATCACCAAGACCGCCCCAAGCGCACCTACCAAGACATCAAAGTTCATTACTGCATATAAATTAATCTTAGACAACATCCCTGTTACTAGTGGAATTGTAAATGCCGCAACACTGCCAAACATAAAATATAACCCTGTGATAACGCCCTTATGTTTTGGAAACATCTGCAACAACAAGTTCAATGCAACTTGGAGTACTCCACCTGCAGCCGAAAAGCCAAAAATAAACGCCGCAAGCGATGTGACCCACACAACAGATGCATGGATAACTACTAACAATGCCAGTAAAGAAAGCACATTCATTGCAACCAGAATCTTGTTTTTGGAAACGTTGAATTTTAATAACGTGAAGATTACCAAGACCCCAGTAATTGAACCTGTACTGTAAAGCGACAGCAATGCATGTGCAGCTAGACCTGAATAGCCCAGCTCTTTTGTAGCAAAAAGACTGATCCATTGAGTGAACAGAATCATCAATGCCATCGTAGTATAACCATAAATCGACAATGCAATTGTAGCCGCAATACGCCGTGCTTTTGAAACTGGCTGCTGCTCTTCAAGTTCTGCAGGCTGTTCACTATTTTGGGCTGGAAATTTGGTCCCAGCTAATAAAAAGAAATTGAACAACAGTATCACCGCAACAATCATAAATGACCAACCGTACCATAATGCGTGTATATCTAGGAAAACAATGAACAACGGTAGAATAAACTCACCAACGGCAACGAAAGCTTTAATAAAGACACTTGAAGCATCTGAATTACCGCCCATCTCCACAAATGTCGGATAAGTTCCCGAATCTAATGCTGAATTCGCGACCCCTGCCAAAATTGTCAACAAGTATGCAACTTGAATACTATGTGTAAACGGAATTCCAATAAAGAAAATCATGTAGCTTAAAATTCCCAAGGAAATTAATTGTTTACGTCCAAAGCGATCTGAAAGGTAGCCAAACAAAAAATATGAAAGCAAGCGCCCAATGCCAATTCCAGAAACTACATATGAAACGGTCGCAAGTGGTACATTCCAAAATTTTTCTAAAGACTGCATGTTTTGTGTTAAAATAATTAACCCAATTCCGTGAACTAAGTAATTCAAGTATAAGCTTAAAGCTAATCTGCGCTGATTGCTGCGTGTCGTTGCCATCAAATAAATTCCTCCTAAATGTAAAGTACAAAAAAAGCCAACTGGACTAAGAATCCAGTTGGCAATTCTTTACTACATACGTAAAAGAATTAACTTATCCAACTAGACTCAGACGTCTAGCTGGCAACAACCAAAGGTAACGGTTAGCTCCTGTTAGACGCGAACGCGTGGGCGCCCGCATCTCAGCAGGCGCTACCTAAACCAGGCATAACCGTAATAATACGCATTAAGTTGTTGGACAAATTTTGTCATAATTAAATTCCTTTCATTTACTCAATGGCTAAATTAAAACATAATAATAAATGTTCGTCAACCATAATTTTATTTTTTTAAGCTGCAAGCAATTTCCCCAGTTGTTCTAAAGTATAATTCCTGCTAAACCATGACTTGTCACTTTTCTTTTACCTAATTAGTCATACAGTTTGATCGGGTAGCTAACAGTTGGCTTTCAATTTAAATTTTTATTAAATTAAATAGTTCTCATTTTAAAGCAAAAAGCTAGAACAAGAATTTGCTGGCAAGCACGACTGCGACCATCAGGACACAAGAAGATAGAAAAGCTGCTAAGAATGCTTTACCACCCCGCTGAACAATCACTTTAAAATTAACACTCATTCCTAAAGCAGCCATTGCCATTCCGAGTAAAATGTAGGCTAATTGAACTAATCCAGCCAGCATAGCTGCAGAAAACGGCAAAAAAGTGCCTAAGATACTTGTCAAGATAAAGCCTACCATAAACCAAGGAATTGGTAGTTTAGCCTTCTCACCAGTTTGTGCAGAAGTACCTTTAGTTGTTCTTTGATACCAAATACCAACTAAAAGTGCAACCGGAGCCAGCAAGAGAACACGTGAAAGTTTAGTAATAATTGCGGTATCCAAAGCAACTGGACCAGCTGCACTTCCAGCAGCAACTGCATGCGCTATCTCATGCAATGAACCCCCAGTTAACACTCCGAATTGTGTAGGTGTCATATGTATTAATGGTTTTAATCCAATTTCAATTAATGTAAAAACAGTTCCCAAAATACAAACGATTGCAACTGCTAAAACTTCATTTTCCGCTTGTCTTTCTCTTTTTTCTGCTGGCACTTTGATCTGTGGGGAAACACCCATAATTGCAGCAGCACCGCAAATACTTGAACCTGTCGCAGCAAGAATTGCAAGCTCTTTTTCTACCCCGAATTTGCGTGAAACCCAATAAGTCAAGGTAATCATTCCAGCAACAATACAGATAGCTAATAAAATTGACTTAACTCCTGCTTGAGCCAGTTGAATCAGATTTAACTTAAATCCCAACAGAATAATTCCAAGACGTAAAAATTTATTCGAGATAAATCCGGTCCCATCCTGCGCTCCACTCAATAAAACTGGACTAGTGTGCAGTAACATTCCTAACAGCAATGCAAGAACTAACGCACCTACTAGCGATAAATACGGTAGCTGAGCTAAAAAAGAACCAGCGAATGCACAGACGAGTGTCAACCCAAATGAAAGCCAAAACCCGCTTTTTTTAAAGATACTAATTATTGTCATGATACTTCCTCCCTTAAGCAATACTTAAAGTATACCCGCCATCTTGCATAACTTAAAATAATAGTTTATTATTGCATAATAATTTACACTTATATAAAGGAATTGATTAAATGCTTACTCAACCCTACATTACATTTTTATCACTGACACAAACTCTTTCATATACTCAAACGGCGCAACATTTATTCATCACTCAACCCGCAGTTTCTCAGCAAATTCAACGTTTAGAAAGCGAGTTGAAGCTAAAGTTAGTTGAGTATCATCGTCCGCATTTACTGATTACTCCTGCAGGGCTGCAACTGGCTGATTTTCTCCAAAGAACCAATGTTCAAGCTGAGCAACTCTTACAGCAGCTGCAAACACCTAAAAAAGCGCAAAAAATCACCTTTAGTGCCACACTTTCTTTAAGTGAATTCTTGGTTCCTGAAATCATCAAGAAAATGTCAGCACAAGGTGATTTTACCAAAATAAACTGTCGCGTCGGAAATACACAACAATCTCTGGCTGCAATTAAGAAAGGACAAAGTCAATTCGCCCTGATTGAAGGTAATTTTGACAAAAGCGAGTTTGACTACCAGGTTATTCGTTCAGAACCTTTCAGTGCAGTCGTGTCTAAACTCCATCCCTTAGCCAAAAGAAAGTCCTTGTCTTGGTCGGAGTTGCTGCATGTTCCGTTAATTGTCAGAGAAACGGGCTCCGGTTCTCGCGAGATTCTAGCCAGCTTAGCTTACGCAGAAAACATTAGTCTACATGATTTCACTCAAATTATCACGGTCTCTGAGCCTGTCTTGATTCGTCAATTACTGCTGCAAAATGTTGGCGTCAGTTTCTTGTATCATTCTCTAATTGGAAGGCAGCTTGCCCAAGGAGAACTCGTTGAATTACCGCTGGCAAATGGGCGCACGACGCATGATCTTTACTTAGTCTATCCTAAGGGAAGCTATTTTAAGCAAGATTATGAACGTTGGTTAAAATAAGAAGTGCGCAAAAAGTGAAGTGCCGACACTCAGCGTTCAACCGCCGTGGACTAAGCAATGAATTACAAAGTAACTCGGGTTTGGTTACGCGTAATTTAGGCTTAGGCATCGGGGGGTGCTGGGTGGAGCACGTTAAATAAGAAGTGCCGACAACCGCCGGGAGACTTTGAGCACTAACACCAAATTACAAAATAGACGGGCTGTGTCTATGCGTAATTTGAGGTTAGGCGCAAAAGGCTGGTGATTGGAGCACGTTAAATAGAAGTGCCGACAACCGCCGGGAGACTTTGAGCACTAACAACAAATTACAAAATAGACGGGCTGTGTCTATGCGTAATTTGGACTTAAACAGTTTTATGCCAATTTATTGCTCTACCTTTGTTCTGAGCGCCGTACAAATTTCCTGAGTGTACTTCTCAAGAGCCTGCGGAGCATTTGTTTTTTCCTTTGCCACAATATCTACAATTGCGCTCCCGATGATGACACCATCGGCAATCTTTGCCATTTCAGCCGCTTGTTGTGCCGTATGGATTCCAAAACCAATTGCTGTCGGTACATCTGTATATTCCTTAATTTCAGCAACTAAATTGCTTAAGCCGGCAAAGAAGCTGTCGCGTTCTCCTGTGATTCCTACTGAAGAAACTACATAGATAAAACCTGAAGCTGCTTTTGCTATTCTTTGAATTCTTTGTCCAGAAGTCGGCGTTATGAGAGGAATAATGTCCACATCATATTTAGCTGCTAGCGGAACAATTTCATCTCGATTCTCATACGGTAGATCAGGAATCACCAGTCCGGAAACTCCTAATTGCTGACATTTTTTCAAAAAACGTGCATAACCGTACTTAAACACAATATTCAAATAAGTCAAAAAGACAAGCGGTACATCTGTTTCCTTGCGTGCAGCCGCAACAATCTCAAAAACAGTTTGGGTAGTAACTCCAGCTTCAAAGGCCCGCAAATCAGCTTGTTGAATGACAGCCCCATCTGCAACTGGATCCGAAAATGGAATTCCTAATTCAACAATATCTGCCCCGCCTTTAGCTAAAGCTGTGATATTTTTAACTGTCGTCTCAAAATCTGGATCGTCTGCAACAATAAAAGGGATAAATACTTTTTGGTTTTTAAAAATTTGGGCTAAATTACTCATCAATCTGCACTCCTTTATATTTGGCAATACTGGCAACATCTTTATCTCCACGCCCTGAAAGTGTACAAATAATGATTTGGTCCTTTGCCATTGTCGGTGCAATCTTTTGCACGTAGGCCACTGCATGACAGCTTTCAATCGCAGCAACGATGCCTTCTTCTTTTGCAATATAATCAAAAGCAGCAACTGCCTCATCATCTGTAATCCCGACATATTGTGCGCGATTGCATTCTGCCAGCGCCGCATGCTCCGGTCCAACACCTGGATAGTCAAGCCCCGCCGAAATCGAATAGACTGGATTAATTTGTCCATCTTCATTTTGCATAAACATGGATTTCATTCCATGAAAAATCCCAACGGTTCCACGCTCGATGGTTGCAGCCGTCTTGTCAGTCTGAACTCCTTTACCTGCAGCTTCGACTCCAACCAGCTTGACAGTTGGATCCTGAATGTAAGCTGCAAAGCTGCCAATCGCGTTGCTCCCACCGCCAACACATGCCACAACCATGTCAGGTAAACGACCTGCTTGTTCTTGGAGTTGCTTTTTTGATTCTTTTGAGATCACACTTTGAAAATGTTTAACCATTTCTGGGAACGGAGCTGGTCCCACCGCCGAGCCCATTACATAAAAGGTATCTTCACTGCGGCTGGCCCAATCCTGCAAAGCTGCGTTAACCGCATCTTTTAAGACACGCGAACCTGTCGTAACAGCCTTCACTTTGGCTCCCAATAAATTCATCCGGTAGACATTCAGCCGCTGACGTTTTGTATCTTCTTCACCCATGAAGACTTCACATTCCATCCCCATCAGCGTCGCAATTGTTGCAGTGGCAACTCCATGCTGACCCGCACCCGTCTCACAAATCAATCTTTTTTTCCCAAGATGCTTAGCTAGTAATACTTGTCCAATAACATTGTTAATTTTATGCGCACCAGTATGATTTAAATCTTCACGTTTCAGATAGATTTTTGCGCCACCAAGATCTTCTGTCATATTTTTAGCATAATACAGCAATGAGGGTCTATTCGCATAGTTATTCAATAATTCATGCAATTCAGCTTTAAAAGCAGCATCATCTTTGAGTTCATTGAATACCTTGTTAACTTTTTCAAGCTCAGTCATCAATGTTTCAGGTACATATTGTCCACCAAAATTTTTCCCATAACGTCCAGCTTTTACTTTTTGTTCCTGCTCGTTCTTTAATTTCATAATTTTTGCACTTCCCTTACATTTTTTACAAACTGTTGAATCTTTTCAGCATCTTTTTGTCCATGAATTTCAACACCACTTGAAACATCCACTACTGCCGGTTGAACCTGATCGATCGCAACCCGTACGTTCTGTGGTGTTAGGCCTCCCGCCAAGACTAAGGGACGCTCAGTCTGGGGAATCTTCCGCAAGTCCACTAACTTTCCTTTACCGTGACTTGCATCAAGCATCAAATAATCTGCAGTAAAATATGGGTCAAAATGCTGATAATCAAAAACTCTGATTGTTTCAAGTCCTGCACTTGCTAAAATTGCACTTGCGGTCTCAGAATAAGTGCCATGCAATTGTGCCACTGTAATTGCACCTGCATGATAGATTTGTAAAATGTTTGCTACCGGTTCATTCACAAAAACACCAACTCTTTTGATATGCCTGTCGAGCCGTTTGCCCAACGCAAGGGCCTGTACCAGTTTTATTTGATGTCTGCCACTAGCAAACACAAAGCCTGCAAAATCAGGCTGCGCATCGTTGACTGCCTGAATGTCAGCCATATTCATTAATCCGCAGATCTTTACTTTTACCATTTTAAAACTCCTTAAATGCCCGAATCATTTCCCGCTTATTGGTGGCTTTCATCAAGGCTTCACCTACTAGGACACCTTTGAAATCCGCTTGTGCAAGTCGCTTAACATCAGCTGGACCACTGATTCCACTTTCGGCTATTACTGGAATTTTCGCTGGAACCAGTGACCGCATTTTAAAGCTATGTCCAAAATCAACTGCAAAATTCTTTAAGTTTCGGTTATTAATGCCGATGATTTTCGCGCCAGAACGAACCGCTCTGGTAACTTCAGTCTCAGTATAAGCTTCAACAATTGCTTGCATGCCAAGACTTTCAGCTAATTTTCGCAGATTACACAGCTGTTCATCAGTCAAAATTGCAACAATCAGCAAAATGATTGCTGCTCCATTCAATTTAGCCTCGTAAACCATGTATGGATCAATTGTAAAATCTTTGCGCAAGGTCGGAATTGAAGTTGCTGCACTAATTTCATTCAAATAGCGCAATTTTCCCTTAAAATAGTCGGGCTCAGTCAGCACTGAGATTGCGTCTGCCCCCGCTTGCTCGTATGTCCGCGCCACCTGCAGGTAAGGAAAATCGGTTACAATTGTCCCCTTGGAGGGCGAAGCTTTTTTAACCTCCGCAATCACATGGATTCCTGGCCGTTGTAACACCGCTAAAAAATCAGGTTTAGCAGTTGCATTCAATTTAGCAACCTCTTGCTTCAATTTAGGCAGCGAAACTTTTTCTCGCTGTCGTTCCAACCGATTATGCGTTGCCGTCACTAATTCATCGAGAATCATGCAATCACATCCTGTGAGCTTTGATTTTGCCGTGAAAACTCAATTAATTTATTTAATTCAGCTAAAGCTGCACCGCTATCAATTGTTTTAGCCGCAAGTTCAATGCCTGCTTGAATTGAAAGCGCTGGATGTGCTAAATGCAATGCTGCGCCAGTATTTAAAAGCACAACATCTCGTTTAGGTCCTTTTTGCCCCTGTAATACTGCACGGGTAATTTGAGCATTTTCGTTTGGATCGCCTCCCAGCAAATCAGCAGCGCTGCATTGCTTAAGTCCAAACTGCGCAGGGGTTATCGTATATTTCGTTAACTTGTGCTCCTTTAACTCAACTACTGCAGTTTCCGCGGCAGTTGTCAGCTCGTCTAAGCCGTCACGTCCATGAACTACCATAGCAGTCGCAACCCCCATTTTCTTCAATACATTAGCCAACGGTTCGAGCAATTGTTCATCATAGACCCCCAGTAATTGGTAAGCTGGTCGGGCTGGATTGACAAGCGGACCTAGAAGGTTAAATAACGTGCGAAATCCTAACTGCTTTCTTACCGGAGCCACATACTTCATTGACTTGTGGTATTCCTGAGCAAATAAAAATGCCAAGTTATTTGCCTGCAAACTCTGGTAACTCACTGCCGGTTGTTCTTGAATATCCAAGCCTAAAGCTTCAAGCACATCAGCTGCACCGCTTTTAGACGAAGCAGCCCGATTACCATGTTTAACTACTTTTGTTCCTGTCGCCGCAGCTACAAGCGCACTTGTCGTTGAAATATTGAAAGTCCCGGCTTTGTCGCCGCCAGTACCTACGATTTCAAGGACATTTTCTACTTTTGGAAATGCTAGTGCATGTTCGCGCATTGCAGTTGCAGCACCTGCAATCTCGTTAATCGTCGGTTCTTTAAATGCTAATGCAGTTAATAGGCTGGCTGTTTCCGCATCTGAGGTCTTGCCACTCATAATCTCATTTAGGATGCTTTTACTTTCTTCAAAGGTCAGGTCATGGTGGGCAACAATTTTATTAACAGCTTCTTTTATCATTTTGAATCCTCCATTTTTTACGTTAAACCAAAGTTACGCTCATTTAATCAAATCCCGAGCTGCCATCGCTTAACTCCCGTATAATGGATTTGAATACGTCTTTTTAATCTTAACCACAAACAATTTTGCTCCATTACACTTCTTCCCTTCCGCTGCAAATAATTTTACGACAAAAAATCCGCCCTCAACTAGTAACTAGTTAAGGACGGACTGCTCCGTGGTGCCACCTTAGTTCAATTAATTAGACTACTCCAAAAAAAGACTTCTTTTTTACATCTTTTTTGCTAATCAATCACTCTCTATAGAAGACCAACATCTTCCTGACAACTGACGTATGTCTTGACGTTTCCCCATACTATAATTCAGGGGAACCCTCAGTGGTCCATTTAATCATCTGCGTCCGATTGCACTCACAGCAGCGGCAACTCTCTTGGCGTGCACGATGATTTTGATCTCCACTTCAACGGTTTCATGAATGAGTATTAAATTAACAATAGATTAAACCCTACTTTCAAAATTGTCAACTAATTTTTAAATTAAGCCACACAACTTTTTACAAAGAATGGCAGCACAATTGCATCCTTATTCGCGAACTGCAATCAAATTTCTTTGATTGTCCAATACAAATTGTTGAAAATGCTTAAAACACTCGTCTAAAAAACTCAGTGTTGCTTGATCTGTCAATTGACCTTCACTATCGAATTTTTCTTTTGCAAGTCCAAGTAAAAACTCGTATCCAGGGAGTACAAATGCATTGATTCCTGGAGAATTAAGAATCTGTCGCAAATTATCTTGGGCTCTGGAAGTTCCCTGGACCCCAAGTGAAGTTCCCACAATCATAACCGGCTTAGTTGTGAGCGCATTTCCATAACAGGATAACCATTCTAACGTACTCTTGAGGCTGGCTGGAATGGCATGATCATATTCGGGAGTTGCAATAATAAGTCCATCTGCCTGCTTAATATCTGCAGCTAATTGTTTTACAACTTCTGGGACCGTTTCTAAAAGTTGTTCACTAAACAATGGAATTTCTGTGATCTCTTGGACTGTCAGTCGGACATTAATATTTTGATAACGTTCTTTCATGTAGCGCAGCAATAAGCGATTGTAAGAAAAAGGTGCATTATTACCAACTAGGCCAATCAGTTTAATTGTCATGCTTCACAACTCCTTTAGTTAAATTATGTGGATGATTTTTGGTGTCGATTAGCGTATAGACTGCATCGACAAAAGTCAAGACTACAAACCCAATGCCGCACATTATCAAAACGGCCTGCGGACGATCATTACCCAACATTTTGGCAATTGCATTAACAATTGTGGGCGATAAAAATGCACCCAGGTTAATTCCCATCAAAATAACAGATGTTGATAAATTTTCAGAATTCGCAGGCGCAATTTGTGCCATTCGGAAAAAAGCCTGCGGAAAGACCCAACCAAAGAAAAGACCTGCAATGACTACTCCCATCGTTACCGAAACAACTGACGTGGAGTACGCAATAATGAAAAAACCGACAGCGATTCCAATAAACGCTAAGGGCATGACATAATTCCCGATTGCACGACTAAGTCTGCCAAACACGATACTGGAAAACATTGAAGTGGCTCCCATAACTGCCAAAATAACCGAGGCTACTGCCGGTGTTGTAATATTTTGAATAGTTACAAAGCTTGCCAACTTGATTGTAATCATCATAAACATGCCAAACACTAACAATAACAGCAAAGCCAGCAGAAATACTTGCCCATTTACATGTTGCTTTACTGTTTTTTCTCCTGTTCGTTGTGCGTGTTCTTTTGGTATTTTAACAAACATGCCAAACAAAATAAGCGGAATCAAGGCTATTAAGTATCCACTAAAGGCTGCTTTCCAACCAAACAACACTAAAATCCCAAGTAAAAGTCCAAAACCGGCGTTGCCTAAGTTCTGCGCGGTATTTTGATATCCAAGCATATCCGCCAATTCTTGTTTTTGATAAAACAGATACATTAAACTCACCGAAAAAGGATTGAATAACCCAATTCCGCATCCCATTAAGAAGCGAAAAACGACAATTGCTACATAATTCGGAATAAGGATAGGCACTAATCCGCCCACTAAATAAAGGCTTAATCCTAACATAATAGTCCTTTTAACTCCCAATTTTTTAGCAATCACCGTTGAAAACATAATCATCAAGAGCACACCTAAATTGGGTAGAGTTGCTATCATCTCAATTTTTGCAGTAGATTCTTGCGCAAATGTTTTTTCTAATAATGGATTAGCTACCGCAATTGAGGGAGCTGTCATTGCTAATATTGAGATTGAAAGCAGTGACAACTTAAAAAGCCAACTATGTGTTTTCGTTAAAGTTTTCATAAACTGTCCCCCTATTTATAAACGTTTTTAGCTGGCTGGCTTGGCAAAGTCTGCTTGTTTTTAACGTACTTTGCTGCACTTAGACCGGCAATTCGGCCTGATGTCCAAGCAAACCCCGAGGCTAACCCTTCATATGCCGGATAACTGTGACCCTCATAGTAGCCGCCTGCATTCGCACCTCCAGTATAAAGTCCTGGGATTGGCCGCATTTCAGCATCCAGTACGCGCAAGTGTTCATCCACGCGCACTCCACCAATTGTTCCTAGGTGTGCTACTTGAGTTGTAAAAGCGTAGAAAGGGGCCTTTTTAATTGCATAAACTAAGGACTTTTTCGACTTTCCAAACTGTTGATCGACACGCAACTGCACACTGTCGTTATATTTTTTAACAGCTTCATAAAATTGTGCCGTCTCAAAATGAGCATTTTGTGCTAGTTCAGCAAGTGTATTGCCTTTATAAGCCGTCCCATCTTTTACTGCTGCTTCTGCAAGTTCTACAAAATTACCGGTTGTTGTATCCGCGCCAGGTCCAGCCTGTGAGACTTCCAATTTTCCACCATGCTCCGTGAAATCATTTAAAGTTGCAGTATCCACAACAAAATAATATTGGCCTCCAACTGACCAGCCTGCATTTGCCCACTCGACTGTGTCATAAACTACATCCTCATTCGTAAAACGCTCCCCATTCATATTTACCCAAAAAAGTGGAGTTAGTAATAATTGTGTCAATGGATTTTTCGCAAATCCAGCTAAGTGCTGCTTCGAAGTTTTGCGCGTAATTTTCGATTTTGCTAATTGGGCTGCATGAATTAATGCCGTTGCATCAATATTTTTTCCTCCCGCTTTGACCATTGCATCCAAGCCTTCACCCATGTTTGGCACACCAATCGTACGTAAATAGGGCGTCTGCATAACCGTCGCAACTCTTTTTTTGTCTCCTCCAAAACCACCTGTGGCAACAACCACTGCTTGAGCATGAACTTCAAACCGCTCCCCCGCTTCATTCACTGCACTAATTCCTGTAATCTGGCCTTCACTGCTTAACAGTTCCTGCATCGTGATTCCAAACTTGAATTCCACTCCTGCACGCTCTAAAGTCTGTTGAATTTTCTGATATCCTTGCGCTTTATCTTGGTACATGTGATAAGATCCACCCTTGTAATCATCTTCACGATGAGCAAATTGAGTTGTCGCAGCTGTTGGATTCAATTTAATCTTCATGCCCATCTGCTCTAATGTTTCCAAAGCTTCTGCAGCGCTATTTACAATTTTGTGAATCAATGGTCCATTAGCCAAAAAATGATTATAATTCAGCAAACGTTGCACAGCGGTTGCTTTTGAAAGCTGCAAACCAGCCGCTTTTTGTTCTCTAGAATTAATTGCAAAAAAGCCGCTCGAAATACGAGTATTGCCTCCAATTTGCTGCAATTTTTCTAAAACAATTACTTTTAGGCCCGCCTTAGCTGCAGCATATGCAGCTGCCAACCCTGTACCCCCTGAACCAGCGACAACAAGCTCGGTCATTATTACCTTTTTTTCCATAATATTTGCTCCTTTGCTAATTTTATGCTGTCTTTAATTTCTTTTCTTTGACAGTTCTAGTATAATGTTATCTATTGAACAAGCATATGTTCTAAATAACCTATTTTAATTGTCAAATCTATCTTTTTAAGATTGGAGGGTTAATTAAATGTTCCTTACAATCACATCTAAACCGCTTAATAATAGTAAGATAATCCCTTATAAAGCACTTTTAACACACCAAAGTACGATGATGTCTAAAAATAGCTCAAAGTTTCACATTTTTTTATTGAGAGCACTTACAACGTGCTTGCTGAAAATCGATGGTCAAAAATTACTTCTAAAACCAAATGAAGTCATTTTAATCAAAAAAATCAATTCTTTAACGTTACAGTCACTTTCCAAAAAATCTGCGCTGCAAATCCTACTTGAAAGCTATTCCGCATCTTATCCCTTCGACTTTGTCACAATGGGTGGTTCACCACTAATTCACGATATGATGCATAACACCAACCCGACTAAAAGTGTCTATATTGTTTTTCGCCATTTACCCGCTCAAATTATTCGTTCCTACTACAACCTTTTAGCCAACTTGGAGAACCAAAACACGGTCGCGGATCCTACAATTACATTTGAAAAAACCACCTTAATCGGTTTGCTTTTAGCTGAACTAATTCGCAATTATCAAAAAACTGTCTCACTCACAGACTCACAATTTCCAGATCAGAATATCCACCATGCTTCTGCCGAAACACAAGCCGGGATTATTTTTCAATATATCGTCGATCATATTCAAAATATCTCTGTCAAAGAGGCGGCTCACCATTTTGGATATTCGCATAATTACTTTTCACGTCTCTGTAAGAAAGTTTTTAAAGCGAATTTTTCTGAAAAAGTAACCGAAATTAGACTTGAGCTTGCTTGCAGAATGCTCTCATTAACCAGAAAAAGTGTCACTGAAATCAGTACAGAAATTGGATACGCTGATCCTACTAGTTTCTATAAAATTTTTAAAACTGCTACAGGAACCACCCCTAGTTCATTTCGCAATCGTTTCAATGCTGCTCATGCATTTCACAAATAACAACTAAAAAAGAGAGAGTGTGACATAAGTCGGGAGAATTTGAGTACTAACTCGAAATTACGAACATAGCGAGTACTATGCTATGAGTAATTCGAAGTTAGACGGAGAATTTTGACTTATGGAACCCGTTTATCCGGAATAAAAGAGGGGCTGTGACAAAATTTAACTTTTGTCACAGCCCCGTTTCAACATTAGATATTTGGAAACAAAGGGTATAAAAAAGTTCGCGACTTTTGTCCCAAATTCCCACTATTTATTCCGGATAAACATATTTTATTAACTCAACCCGCGTATTTCAACTGCATGCACGGGTTCTTTATTACTTTGCCTAAATCATACGCTGCTTACCAAATTCCCACTGTTGGTCCCACCATATAAACTCCAAAGGCCATCACAAGGAGACAAAGAAACGTTACGATCCACTTATAGCAGCCGTGCATGCGATACTCTTTTGGCAATACTTTAGCCTCCAATGCAAGTAAGAATCCCAGAACAATTGGCAACAAAAGTGCGTTCATAACTTCAACTGCAATTGCAATATTGACTAAATCAAAATTGGCTAACACCAAAATTGCACCAATTACATGCGCCAAAGTATACATAGCATAAAACCCGCTATTTTTACGACTTAAGGGCTCATTTAAACTATGCTTCCAATTTAAAACCTCAGTGATTCCCCAAGTACCAGCTAATGCCACTACCAAAGCAGCCACTAGCGCCCCACCTAAAATACTGGCACCAATCAGCAAATTAGCAGCTGTTCCTCCAATAAAAGGAGTCAATGCACCTGCCAGATCCCCAACCGTATTTAAAGACTTCGGATTTGTTGTATTTCCAACCGTGGCCGCAAAAGCGATCACAAAAATTAACATAATTCCCTGTGTAATAAAAGTTCCAACCAACGTGTCACGCCGTTCCTGTGGGATTGCATTCGTACTTAATTTTTTATCAACTACCGCCCCTTGCTGATAAAAAATCATCCAGGGCATAATAACAGCACCAACATTGGCAGCTACTAAGTATATGTAAGAAGAATGTCTCCATGGAATTGTCACTAATCCTTGTGCCATTTGAGCGATATTCGGTCGAATCATTATCACAGCGATGATAAACGCTAGTTCAGCTAATCCGAGCGCAACCCCGATTCGTTCAACCCGTCGGTAACTTCCGCTAAAAGCAATCCCCACTAACAGGAATGTTGCTAAAGGTACTGTAATCCATTTAGAAATTCCAAAAAGTTCACCGACTCCTGCAACCCCCACAAACTCAGTCAACAAAGCTCCAATCGCAGAAACTGCCAACGTTCCTGCTGAAAGCCACGCCCAACCAGTTCCAAAATTTTCGCGGATTAATTCACCATGTCCTTTGCGGGTCACAATGCCCAAACGAACTGTCATTTCTTGAGCCATATAGAGAATTGGAATTAACAATAATTGGGGCAAGAGCATTGTATACCCCCACTGCGTTCCTGACTGTGCTGCTGTAATCAGGCAACCTGCGTCAGTATCTGCTAACATAACGATCAATCCCGGACCCCAAATTTTCAACCAGCGATATTTGGCGTGTTTTTTCTCTGCTGACGGTAATACCTGTGCGGACTTCTTGATTCCATGAGTGACATTTGACTGCATTTTGACCAACTCCATTAACTGACTTATTTAATTGAATATCTTAGCAGGAATTGGGGCAGGTTTAAAGTTCAATCACAATATATAGTAAATAAAATGATATCGTGTACAACATATGGTTGACGAACGCCGCAAAATAATTAGAATAGAAGTTGAAATCATATTGGAGTGATAACTATGAACGAGATCAAAACAGCGCCCACAGCCCGTCTTAACCGCACACTTTCGACTACACTGGCGGTCATTAAAGCCGATGGTGAACACAGCAAATTTTATGCTTATAAAATCAGTTTGGTTCTCCAGGCCTTAACGCCTGATATTCATTTAAGGGCTCAATTAGAAGCGCAAATTTTCAATGAGATCACTAATTATACACACGAAATCAAAACCAGCAAAATTCGGGAAATTATTGTCACAGCCTTATTAGATACTGGACACTCCGAACTTGCCACAGCTTATAACGACTATCGTCAAAAAGATTTAGAACGCTGGGAAACTGCCACAAATCCGCAAGTCAAATTAGCGCAGCTTTTTGGCAGCAAAGATAAAATTGTGCATGAGAATGCTAACAAGGACAGTGAACTTTTTAGCACACAACGGGATTTGACTGCTGGAATGGTTGGCAAATCATTAGGCTTGAAAATGATGCCCGAAACAGTTGCCAAAGCACATTTACGTGGTGAAATTCATTACCATGATCTGGATTACTCACCCTTGACCGAGATGACAAATTGCTGCCTGATTGACTTTAAAGGGATGCTTAGAGATGGCTTTAAAATTGGCAATGCAAGCGTGGAATCACCCAAATCGATTCAAACTGCCACTGCGCAGATGTCGCAAATTATTGCAAACGTTGCTTCTAGTCAATATGGCGGCTGTTCTTCTGATCGCACTGATGAATTACTTGCACCATATGCGCTGCTTAATTATCGGAAACATTTGCGCGCTGCTGAAAAGTGGTGCCTTCCTGAAAAAAGATTAAGCTATGCTCAAGAAAAAACTAAAAAAGATATCTATGATGCCATGCAGGCCTTAGAATACGAAATTAATACCTTATTTTCTTCAAATGGTCAGACGCCCTTTACTACAGTAGGCTTTGGGCTGGGAACTTCTTGGATTGAGCGTGAAATTCAAAAAGCAATTTTAAAAATCAGAATTAAAGGTCTCGGTCAACAACATCGAACAGCTATTTTTCCTAAACTCGTGTTCACACTCAAACGCGGATTGAATTTAAAGCCGGGTGATCCTAATTATGACGTTAAACAATTAGCCGTGGAATGTGCTACTAAACGGATGTATCCAGATATCCTAATGTACGATAAGATTAAAGAACTCACTGGTAGTTTCAAGGTACCAATGGGCTGCCGCAGCTTTTTGCAGGGCTGGAAAGACGAACATGGTCAGGAAGTTAACTCTGGACGCATGAATCTCGGAGTTGTCACGCTTAACTTACCCCGCATCGCGCTCCAGGCTCAAGGTAACCAACAACTCTTCTGGGAGATTCTCAATGAGCGTTTGGAAGTTGCCAAAAAAGGATTATTGAATAAAATTGCCCGCTGTAAACAGGCCCAGCCGCAAAATGCGCCAATCTTATATGAATATGGTGCATTTGGAAAACGGCTGAAAGAAAACGAGGATGTCGATCAGTTATTCAAACACCGCCGAGCAACTGTTTCCCTAGGTTATATTGGTCTCTATGAAGTCGGGACAGTTTTCTATGGCCCCCGCTGGGAACATAACAAAAAGGCACATGACTTCACCGTTGCGATTGTAAAGTGTTTGCATGATCACTGTGTTACCTGGGAAAAACAATATGACTACCACTTTAGTGTCTACTCAACCCCAGCAGAGTCTTTAACCGACACCTTTTGTGCCTTAGATACCGCAAAATTTGGCAAAATCAAGGACATTACGGCTAAGGAATACTACACAAACAGTTTTCATTATGATGTTCGCAAACATCCAACTCCTTTTGAAAAACTTACTTTTGAAGAAGATTATCCTAAATACGCCTCTGGTGGTTTCATTCATTACTGTGAATATCCTAATCTAAAACAAAACCCTAAAGCTTTGGAAGATGTTTGGGATTGGGCTTATGATCACGTGGGCTACCTCGGAACCAACACTCCGATTGATCATTGCTACCAATGTGGCTTCAGCGGTGATTTCAAACCCACGGCTCGCGGCTTCGAATGTCCAACCTGTGGCAACCGTGATCCGAAAACCTGTGATGTTGTCAAAAGAACCTGTGGTTATCTAGGAAATCCACAACAGCGTCCAATGGTGCATGGCAGACATAAAGAAATTACTGCGCGTGTTAAAAATATGCGGCCTGGTCAAATCAGGGCTGAATCAAAGCATGAATAGCTCCTGATGCTTGAAGCCGCTCTCAAAAAGTTACACAAGTAATGGTCAAATTATTAGAAAAACGCTCCCTAGTAATCACTCCAATGTATGAATCTGCGTTCTACTTCACTAAATATCATAAAAAAGAGGCTATTATACAAGCCTCTTTTATTGATATTATTTTAATTAGTTCACCCTGAATTTTTCAAAAAAGTTACTGTTAAAACATACTGATTCAAACTAAAAATAGCCTACATTAATCAAAAATCAGCTTTGTCTTACTTCTCCAAATTATTTTTTTGCGCAACCAACTGATTGAGTTCAAAAATTGCATTTTTAGCGGCTAACATAAAGACACACCACATTATAAGATAGACACCGCTAAAGATTAATGTGTAACCGCCTAACCACGCTGCATTTAACGGAAACCATCCCGCCAAAATTGCAAGGGGGGTAAATCCAACGTAACTGACACAAAAATGAATAGTGGTCTGCCGTGTAACACTCCAGCGTTCTTTTTCAAAAATTAAACTCGAAACACTAAATACAATTCCCATTCCGGCCCATAGCAAGGCTGAAGCGGCCGTTGCCATCGTATTAGATGAAAAGTAACTCACAAAAGTTGGCGCCGAAGGAACAAAATTATTAGTCCGATAAATAAACGAAAAGATGAGCGCTATCATGAACCCGATAAAAACTCCAGTAGGAATTCCTACCAAGGTGTACTTAATTATTTTTTTCATTTTAACAAAGCCCTCCTAATTTTTTTAGTGTATCTTCTTGAAGTATACGTCTGTCTCCCGTTGATTAAGTTAACTTGATAAATCCCAGTTTTGCTCAACGAAAAATCTTTGATTTGAGCAATACTCACAATTTCCGCGCTTGACACTTGAATGAATAATTCCGCCGGTAATAATTCGATTAGTTCATAAATCCTTTCCTTCAACCGATAAACACCCGTTTCCGTTTCACAAACTATCTTCTTTCCAGCAGTATGCACACTTACAATTTGATAGAACGGAATTGCTTTACGACGACCATTTTGATAACCCACCACGGTTTTGTCGTTCACTAAGCGATCAAGCACCCCAGCCAATGTAATTAATTCATCTGTCTTTTGTTTGGCGTTAATTGCAATAAAGGGAGCTACACATTCTTTTAATAGATTAAACCGTATCAGCATTTTCTTCCCTCCTTTCAAATTTAGCTTAAACAAATTTCTTAATCAGAACTATCTTTCATGCCTAATTGGTCATTTTTCAGTCATAATCGGTTAATGCCACTTCTAAAATTTATTCCAAGTCACATTTTAAGTGCAGATTTAAAAAAAGCATGCGCTTACTTGGATTTATTGATTTTAAAGTGCTTTTCGTTGGTTTATAATAAAAATAATTGGTATGTTAGATTCTGGCTTCAACTACGAAAACAACACACGCACTGAAGCAGATTTCCAAAAAGTAGGATATTCAGTCTTGAATCAGGGGGGTTCTTTTCAATGTTGGAAAAAACAGTGTATCGCCAGTTACTAAGTAAAGCCTTTGATATTCCCATCAAAGTTACTTATTGGGACGGCAAAACAGAGTCATATGGAACTGGTACACCTGAGGTTAAAATTAACCTCAAACAAGAAATTCCTTTAAAAGCCATGACATCACAACCAACACTTGTTCTTGGTGAAGCATACATGAACGGTGTTATTGATGTGATCGGAAACTTACAGGAATTAATCGCGTCTGCTTATCGCCAAGCAGGAAGTTTCTTAACTAATAATCCATTTTTAAAACACTTGCCTAAGATCTCTCATTCAGAAAAAGAGAGTAAACAAGATGTCCAACATCATTATGATATTGGTAATGACTTCTATCAGCTTTGGTTAGGTAAAACAATGACTTATTCTTGCGCCTATTTTGAGCATCCGGATGATTCGCTAGATCAAGCTCAGCTGAATAAGGTCAGACATATTCTAAACAAATTGAAACCTGAACCCGGCAAAAAACTGCTAGACATTGGCAGTGGTTGGGGAACACTTCTCTTTGTAGCTGCAGAGGAATTCGGTTTAGAGGCAACTGGTGTCACCTTAAGTAAGGAACAATATCAGTATACGCAGCAAAAGATTAAAGAAAAAGGGCTTGCTGGTAAAGTTACAGTTTTGTTGACGGACTACCGCGAAATCAAAAAAACTTATGATTATGTAACTTCTGTAGGAATGTTCGAACACGTCGGTCAGGAAAACCTGGCGCTGTATTTCAAAAAAGTGCAGGAAGTGCTTGTACCTAACGGACGTGCCTTGATTCATGGGATCACTGGTCAGCATCAAGGTGCTGGGGTTGATCCCTTCATCAATCAGTACATCTTTCCGGGAGGTTATATCCCAAATGTAGCTGAAAACCTGACACATATTATGAATGCCAACCTGCAACTGGCTGACTTGGAACCGTTACGCAGACATTATCAAAAGACGCTTGAAATCTGGTACACCAACTACACGGCAGTCATTGATCAGGTTCAAGAAAAATATGGCGAACCCTTTGCAAGAATGTGGTCCTTGTATTTGCAAGCCTGTGCTGCTTCTTTTGAGGCTGGCAATATTGATGTCATGCAGTATCTGCTTACTAAAGCACCCAGTGGAACAGGACTGCCATTGACTCGTAAATATATGTATCAACTTGAAGATTAGTCAAGCTGCTAAAGTTGCTTACTAGTATTCCATTGTTTTTAATTCGAAAATCATAAAGAGAGTGTGACATAAGTCGGGAAAATTTGAGTGCTAACTCGAAATTACGAACATAGCGAGTACTTTGCTATGAGTAATTCGAAGTTAGACGGAGAATTTTGACTTATGGAACACGTTTATCCGAATAAAGAGGGGCTGTGACAAAAGTTAACTTTTGTCACAGCCCCTTCGTTTTTTTAACCAGCAGATCAAGGTGTTTCAAACAATATCCTCAGGCTAAATTTGAATTACTTATCTTCCAGCACTTAGTTCTAGTGGTTAAACACTAGTTCTCAGTTCATTTGCTTAATCTGCTCATGCCCTACTCTGACGCAGATGCTCACCTAAAAGTGCGACAACCGTGCGGCTAGTCAACAACATAGCTTCAGTTGTCACGAATTCAAACGGTCCATGAAAGTTTTCACCACCATTAAAGAGATTGGGAGTTGGAATGCCTTTTTCTGTCAGCGCATTTCCATCCGTTCCTCCCCGAAAAGGGTGAACGATTGGCTTCAAGCCGAGTTGCCGATAGGTTTCCAGCACCAACTGTGTGATATAAGGATGTTGCTTAATAACCTCTTTGATATTATAATATTGGTCTTTGATGTCCAATTTAATTCGTGGTTCAGTAAATTCTTGGTTAAGTTGTGTAACAATTTCTCGCAACAGTTTCTTTTTAGCTAAAAACTGCTGGTGCTCAAAATCCCTAATAATAATATTTATTTGTGCTGCCGCAATTGTCGCCTTAACTTCAGTGACTAGCAAAAAGCCTCCTCGTTCTTTGCTCAATTCAGGGACTTCATCTGATGGTAAGTGTGAAAGCAAGCGATTTGCAAGAGTAGCTGCATTTACCAGCAAACCATAACCGTCGCCAGGATGAACTGCTGTTCCTCTAATTGTTATTTTAGCTTGTGCTGCATTAAAGGTTTCATCTTCTAACTGACCCGGAAGACCATTATCCAGCGTATAGGCAAATTTCACATTAAACTTACTAATATCGAACCGCTTCGCTCCTAAACCGATTTCCTCATCTGGTCCAAAAGCTACACTGACAGGCCCATGCTTAATTTCGGGATGCTCCAACAGATATTTGAGTGCAGTCACAATTGCGGCAATTCCCGCCTTGTCATCTACTCCCAACAAAGTAGTCCCATCACTAGTAATTAATCTTTGCCCACGATACTTGCGCAGATTAGGGAATTCACTTACACGCATCATAATCCCCTTTGCCTGATTGAGGACTACATCTTGTCCATCATAATTAGCATGTACCTGCGGTTGAATATTTTCAGCAGCAAAATCGGCAGTATCTAAGTGAGCAATGAAGCCGATCGGGTCAACCGATTCATCCGTATTTCCTTGCAGTGCAGCTACAACGTAACCATCTTGCTCGTCGTAAATGACATTTTCTAGGCCCAAAGCTTTTAAATCGGCTACGATTAATTTAGCTAACCTAACTTGCCCTGTAGTTGTAGGCACACGCTCGCTGTTTTCATCTGATCTAGTATTAATCTGTGCATATTTAATAAAAGTTTGTTCAATAAATTTCAGGTACTTTTTATCATTCATGCTTCAACTTCCTCACCTAATTTGCAAGATACGTCGTTTTCCAATCATAAGGAACTCCCGCCGGATTATAGACCACGTTTTTAACGTTTGAACGCAAGAGCTGTGATTTTGCAACTTGATACAACGGGATCGTTCCTTGTTGGTCCATTAACAATTTTTCGGCCTCAATTAATTTTTCCCACCGTTTTTCAGGTTGATTACCATAAGTATTCTCAGCCTCATTGATCAACTGATCAAAGCTGCTATTCTTCCAGCCGGCTGTGTTATAAGATGAGTCGCTTTCGTAAACATCTAGGAAATTAATTGGGTCAGCAAAAACTGACTGCCAGGTTTTCACAGATGCATCATAGTTGCCCGTACGCTGTTTTGCAATCAACTGCACAAAAGGAATTGTTGACACATCGACTGTCACTCCCGGCAATTTTGCCAAAGCACTTTGCAAGTACTCTACCGCTTGCTTACTGCTATCAGTATCTGCTGTTAAGATTGTAAATTTCAATTCGTGAGTTCCAGTTTCTTGGTAACCTTGTTTTAAAAGTTTTTTAGCTTCCGTTAAATTATAAGCAGTTGCCGCTTTTACGTATGATTCCTCATCAAAAGCTTTTTTAGTTTTGGGATTATTCCCCATTCCTGCGGGGACAAAACCTTTAAGAGCTACAGAACCATCTTGCAATACATTTTGTGTCAATGCTTTCCGATTAGTTGCTAAAGAAATTGCTTTGCGAATCTTAAGATTCTTGAAAGCCGCAACTTTATTTTGATTCAGATCCAAGCGAGTTGTGGCCGTTGGGAGTCTTTTGACAAAATCCTTGTTGTTAGTGTTATTTTTAACCTGTTGTCCACTTAATAAAGTTTCATCAACTTTTTTACCAGAATAAAGTTCATAACTCGTTGTCGTACTTTCCGTGACCAATTCATTGATTTCTTTTAAATGTACATTTCTTCTGTCCCAGTAAGTCTTATTCTTAACGAGTGTCCATTTTTTATTTGTCCCGGTCCATTTCGTTAGTTTATACGGCCCGTTCGAAACTGTATAGCGCGCTTGTGTCCCATACTTAGATCCAAACTTATCAACTGCTGTTTTGTTGACTGGGAAAAAGAGCGGCCATGCCAGTAGTTTTTTGAAGTAACTGACTGGTTTGGTTAGCTGCACTTGTAATTTATACTTGCCAAGTGCCTTTATTCCCAGGCTATCTACCCCTTTTTTACCATTACTGATCTCCGCAGCATTTTTGACTTGATCAAGATAAAAAGCATCTTGTGAGGTGGTCTTAGGATCAACTGTTCGTTGCCAAGAATAAACAAAGTCCTTGGCAGTAACTTCTTCTCCGTTAGACCACTTAACATTCTTCCGTAAATCAAAGGTATATGTTTTTCCGTCATTCGAAATAACAGTTTTCGTAGCCAATGCATTCTGTGGAACTCCATTTTTATCTAAACGGTAAAGCCCTTCTTGTGTATTCAAGAGTGTATTAAAACTTAATGTATCGGTAGCTTTCGCTAAATCGGCAGTCGCTAACATTGAACTTTCTGTCCAGTTCAATGTCTGCTTTGCTGCATATTTTCCGTTCTTACCGCTTTGACTGCTACTTGAATTCCCACAAGCAGTCAGAAAAATGCCTGCTGCTAACGCAACAGTCCCCAATTTAAATAACTTGTTCACTAAAAAACTCCCCTTCTTAAACAAGAATTTAATTCTAATAAAGACAAAAAACCCTCTCAAGCTTAAAAAGCTTAAGAGGGACGAAATAATAGTTATTTTCGTGGTACCACCCAATTTTAACAGTACTTCACAGTTCTATCCTTACAGGTACAAACATACCTAGTTGCTGTAATGGGCGCGCCCATGAACAGTTCATTAAAAACTCGCTGTCCAACCACTCCAAGACCATCTTCACAATGACATCCTATCCCCGTTCTCAGCATCCCCGGTTTTTCTGTAAATAGTCTCTCATCGTTACTCATCTTATCAAAGTTAAAATTCTTATTATGTTGCAGTAATTTTACACTAGAAAGTAAAACATTGTCAACCTAACTGCAAAAACAATTGACCTAACCCTAAGCGCTCAATTTGCATCTACCATGCCGGCAGTGTACTTCCTTTATAGAGCTTCTTAATTGCTTTTTTAGTTGCAGTAGTTTGATACGCTTTAACAATTTTCTTGTAGGTTGTATTTGCTTTATTCTTTTTAAGCACAGAAATCAAGTTGATATACTGACCACCGTTTTTAAGGTGTTCTCTGTACAATGCCTGACTTAAAGGAATATTAGCTGCAGATGCATAATTTCCATTTATGACAGCTGCAGCAACACTTGTTAAAGCCCGCGGTGTTTGTGCAGCATCAACCGTCACAATTTTCAGTTTTAAGCGATTCTTCACAATATTTTTAGCAGTTGCCAAACCAGATGTATTAAGCTTGATAAGTCCTGCACTTTGGAGCAGATTCAAGCTGCGAGTTTCATTGGGTGCATCATTTGGAATTGCAATGCTGTCATTGACTTTTAAAGCGGATAATTTACTAATCTTCTTAGAATAGATCCCCAGCGGTTGAAAATAAGTTCTGCCTAAAGCAACAATCGCTGTCTGATGTTCCTTATTCCAATTATCTTGAAAATTGTAGCTTTGAAAAGCATTCAAATCAATATCATGACTTGCCAAGGCTCGATTAGGCTGATTATAATCAGTAAATGTAGTTATTTTCAATGTTATGTTATCTTTTTGCTTAACGCTTGTAGCAACTTCTTTCCAAATGCTCTCGTCTTGGGTTCCCACTACTCCGATTCGCACAATTTTAGTACTTTGCTGACCACATCCGGTCAAAAAAATAATAAGTCCCAAAAAGACAGTAACCAGACTAAATACTTTTAGCTTGCTCTTCAAAAAAACACTCCCCATCTTGAACTCTAAGTGTCAAATAATCCCACTTTACCGTATTTTTTAGTAGATCTGCTTTTGCATCATCTCCCTAACTGTTAATTTGAGCAAATAAAAAGAGCATGGGTCATTTTGACCTAGCCCCGAAACTTTCCTCTGAAGTAGTTGCAGCCGGATTCCATTCCATGCCTAAACCTAGCTTAGACGTAATCTCCTAACTCAAACACTGCTTTTGTCTTAACTTCTTCGAAACGTTATCGTGTTTCACGCGTACTTTAAGCTTGCACTTGCAGTTACTGCTCAGAGTTCATCTTCAAGAAAATATGAGCCCCATCTTCTCAGCAATAATGGTCTCTGTTCAACTCAATCTTTTCTTTACTCTTCTCTTCATTGCATAAAAATTAAATTCAATTAAATTATTACTGAAAATACTAATTCTTTTAGCAATCAATGTCAATTAAATAAATTAAAAATTCCAAGCTGCTTTTGCGATTTTTTATTTTGGGCCTTTTCTTCTTTCAATCAGCTTAACGGAGTTTTTAACAACTTGCTCATAACGACTGACTGTCAAGGCTGCAAACAAAACATCCACCATATAGTTTACTGCCGCGACGGCATTAACCGCCTCCATATTTAAAGTTTGATCAGTCGTTGGAATCACGAAATATTCATTTGTAAGCTGACTAAGTGCCAAGTCGGCCAGACCGCCAATGCCAATCAAATAGATGTCCATCTTTTTCAAGTAACTAGCCGTTTCAACCATCATTGGATTCCCACCAGTAAAAGAAAGGAGAATTGCTGCGCGTTGCTGTTCCTTTCTAGTTGCTGCAAGATAGTGCTCATTAATATTTGTTTGAACCGCACTTTGAATTCCTAAAGTCCGTAATTTAAATGCAGCTGCAGCCGCACAGCTTTCAGTAATTCCTGTACTATAAACATCAATCATTGTAGTGTTTTTCAAACGCTTGACAACACGCTGCAAAATATGCGGGTTTACTTCAAGACAGCTTCGGGTAAGGATCTTATCATACATTGCCTTAACATTATTCGCCACTTGATCAAACTGTGTATCTTGATTAATGGGACGCTGTTTTGAAGCTTCTAGCAGCTGCTTTTTGGCAGCAGCTTCAATTACTAACTTTTTTTGAACCTCTGTAAAACCCGCAAAACCAATTTTTTGGCACAAGCGCAGAACAGTCGTTTTACTTGTAAAAGTTCTTTTACCAATCTGGGCTGCAGTCATATGCAAAGCCGCTTCTGGGTTTGCTAACAAAAAGCGTGCTACTTTTTGCTCCGCCGTAGTCATTTTCTCTGTTTTCTCAAGTTCATCCAATAACATTACTTGGCCCTCATTTCAAAATACAAATTTTCAAGGAATACTAGGTTCGGTAATCTTCTATCCTAAATAGCCGATTGGCCTTTTAAAACCAAAATGAAAATCATTTTTCAAAATAAGTATGCGACACTTTATCATTGGTAGCAAGCCAAGCTTATTCAATTTCAGCTTGATCTTAATTTGCTGATTGATCTTCTGCAAATAAAGCGCTGCCGTTGCTTTCGATTACATCCCGATACCAGTAAAAACTTTTTTTCTTATAACGCTTCAAAGTACCTGTCCCGTCATTATTACGATCAACATAAATAAAGCCATACCTTTTCTTCATTTCCGCTACCCCATTGCTAACGATGTCCAGCGGTGTCCAGGCAGTATAGCCGCGCAAGTCGACACCATCTTGAATTGCTTCCCAGGCCTGTTGCAGATGTGCTTTATGATACGCAATTCGATAATCATCTTGCACCGTTTTTTGACCAGCGACTTCAATCAGATCATCATTAGCACCAATTCCGTTTTCAACAATAAACAGTGGTTTTTGATAGCGATCGTACAAAGTATTCAATGCAATCCTCAGACCCACAGGATCAATCTGCCAGCCCCAATCAGATTTTTTAAGATAGGGATTGGCGACTGCAGAGATCACATTACCTCTGATTTTTTCAAGGCCTTCTTTATTAGCACTCGCGCAGTAACTCATATAATAACTAAATGAAATAAAATCAACTGTATTTTCTTGTAACAACTGCTGTTCTGCTTTAGTAATTTTAAGATTAATTCCATTGTCCTTAAAATAGCGCTGCATATACGCCGGATACGTTCCGCGAGCTTGGACATCTGTAAAAAAGAAAGTTTTACGATTCTCTTGGATTGCTTCTAACACATCTTCTGGTTTCGGTGTAAGCGGATAATAAGGGCTATATGCTACCATGTTTCCGATCATAAAATTCGAATCAATTTCATGTCCAGCCTTGACAGCCAAGGCACTTGCAACCAATTGATGATGAATCGCCTGATACATTTCAGTCTGATCAATCTGGTCTAGTGAACGATTAATGCCCACGCCATTGAAAGGAGCTTCTAAGGTCACATTAATTTCATTAAAAGTCAACCAGTACTTAACTTTGCCTTGATAGCGTTTAAATAAAAGTTTGACAAAACGCATGTATAAATCAATCAATTTAGGGTTTTTCCAACCACCATAGTGCGTCACTAAGTGCAGTGGGAATTCAAAATGCTCTAGTGTGACCATTACTTCAATTCCTTTGCGCCTCAACGTTTCAATTAAATCATCATAAAATGCAAGCCCTTTTTCATTTGGTGTTTCATCATCGCCGTTAGGAAAAATTCGAGCCCATGAAATTGAAATCCGTAACATCTTTAATTTCATTTCTGCAAACAAAGAAAGATCTTCAGGATACCGGTGATAGAAGTCCACCGCAATTTTCTTCAAATAATCGCCTTGCGGTGGAATCTCCACTTTTCCAAAAACTCCATGTGGCAGTGCATCTGCAGTCGTTAATCCCTTTCCATCTGCAGTAGCCGCACCTTCAACTTGACTAGCCGCCAACGCCCCACCCCAGAAGAAATTCTTTGGAAATTGTTTTTGCAGTCTTTGTTTCATTGCTGTTCCCTCCTAAATATAATTTGTTACTCTTACCTGCAAAATAACACGACTTGCATCCAATGAAAACCCTTTAATCACTTTTAGGACCATTAGTCCAGCAAGTAAGCCATTCTCTAGCGCCTTTTGGTCCGACTACAGCATATTTTGAACCAGCTACGCTAGAGAACAACATTTCAGGCGGTAAAATTTTGCTTTATGGAACACGTTTATCCGGGATAAGTAAAGGAGCTAGACTAAAATTTCACTTTTGGCCCAGCTCCCTCGTGACTATGTTTAACTTTTATTTGCTTTTTCTTTTTCTAATTCCAAAAAAGACCCCCACACTGCCAAGAATACTGGCGCATAATCCCCACAGGATTAATATTTTAGATTGCCTTTCACTTGTCTGCGGCAATTGTTTTTGTTTGTTCAGCAGCTGTCTATTCTGCCGCGTTGCTTGAATTGCACGCTTACCTTGCTCGGATCTAAACATTTTGAAAGCCAGCTTGTCAGTTTTGCGTTGGCTTTGGCTGTGCGGGTTCCAATTAGTGCTGCCGTTTATTTTTGGCGCTGCTTGCGCACTGTTTGTCCCAGATTGTTTACCATAATCAACTGCAGCTTGTGCTCTTACCGTGACATAGACAATTTTTGTAATTACATTACCCTGTGCATCTGTGTAGCTATACTTGATTTTGTATTTACCAGGTTTAGTAGGATCGACATTGCCACTAACAGTCACAGCTTGCAACGAAATCTTTTGTCCCATACTCCCACTAGCTGCGTTAAAATTATCAGCAGGTGTCCACTTAGTCTGTGAACCTGCATTCAATGTCCCATCTTGGGCGTCAATTGCCGCCAAGCTAGGTCTCACTGTCACTATGGCTACCTGATTGACTGTCTTCTTCTGGCTGTCTGTATAACTGTAAGTTACTTTGTAACTGCCAACCTTAGTTGGATCAACACTGCCACTGACACTCACCGCGCTTAATGGCACTGCATTTCCTTTGATATCAGTTGCTTCAATGAAGTTATCAGCTGCTGTCCAAGTTGTCCATGGTCCCGCAATTAATGTGGTATTTTTGACAGTAATTGCAGTCTGAACCTTTTGATACAGATAGTTAATTACCTGATCCTTAGCAGTATAAAGATTACTGGTATTTTTATTTTGCGTCTCACTCCCAATTAAATAGTAACCCGCTATCTGAGCAGCTTTTGCTTGATAACTTTCCCCGATCTTGCCACTGAACTGCTCAGCAACAGCGAGCGGTTTCCCAGCAGTATCCAAATAGTTGACCGTTAATTTTGCACGATTATTCCAGATACTCTCAATTGGATTTACCGCCAGTTCCGTCACATTGACTGTCCCGCCTTGCGCAAAGACTACCAGACCAGTTGTACTTTGAGACCCAAGATACTCAGGACGCATAAAGAAATTTTGTGTAATCGACTTTTCACCATCGTTTGCAAAAGCCTCAATGCTTGTCTCATCAACATAGACTGTCAATGTAATTGTGCCATTGTTCGTCTCAACACTTGCATTCATCTGATCGCGCGGACTCCCCATTTCCGGTTCCCCACTTTTTAAGCGTTGTACGAAAAAGAGTTTTGTTTTCAGATCATAACCGACAGTCATATAATATTGCCCATCAGCGGACATCCGGACTTTGAATCCAACAGTTTTTGGAGGGTTTTTAACATCCCAAGAAAATTTCGCCGCAACTTTATAAGTTTCTCCTGTATATGCAATCTTGTGTTCGCTATTTTTAACCACAGTAGTCATCTCAGTAGGGGAGATTACATTATCTTTCTCATTATTTTCAATTTCAGAGACAACTTTATTTTTCAACAGGTACCCGTCAACTGCGGTGGAACTTTTAACCAATGTCAGTTCTCGTGGAAGTGTCATATTACCATACCAAGGGGTTGTTTTAGCTTCAGTCGTGTATGACCAGTTTGACTCCCATCCCAGCATTACCGTCCGCTCAGCGGCTAAATTTGCAAAAGTTATACCTGCATAAAAATCCTCACCATAATCTAGCGTCTGTGGCTGAGATAACGTGGTCGAACTTTCTGGTGTCCATTTACCATTTGCATCCATTGAACCCACAAAGTATTCCATCCCTGAACCAGTGGCATGCGCACCTTGCTGCACACTGACACTAAAGACCCACTTAATTTCATTAGTTCCGGAAACTTGCATTGGAATCAGTGCCGGGCACTCCCAAGCACCTTTTCCAACATTACTTTGCCTTTGAATACTCGAAGCATATTCCCATTGCAATAAATTCTTTGATTTATAGATAAGTGCTTCTTGCCCTGAGACCACCGTCATTAAAAATTGCTTATGCTGTGCATCATAGACTACATTCGGATCTCGAAAATTAGCAGAATCACCTCCACGCGAGGCTGTAACCGGAATCAATGGCTGTGGATTAGCAGAGTTGCCATCTGCTGAATATTGGACAAAAGTTTTACCGCCGTCTAAGCTATACGCAAGATGTTGTTCTTGAATCTCAGATAAGCCAATCCAAGTTCCCCAGCCACCGTCTTGACCATCATTTATCCGGGTAGCAATTTGATAATCAGCCGTATAAAAAGCCAAGATTGCTCCCTTTCCTAATCCACTGACATTATTTGTATCAACAAAAATACTCCCACTAAAGATATCTTTTTTACCATTGGCGTCTCCCCAGTTAGTAGTCGGAACCCCAACATAACGGACTTCTCCATCTTTTGCTAAATTCCCGGTTGTATTGGTGTACGTGAAGTCTTCCCAAGATTGATTCGTCAATGTTGAAATTGCAACTTTCTCTTGCGTCCAATTAATCAAATCTTTACTGACCGCATGTCCCCAAGACATGTTTCCCCAAACATTGCCTTCAGGATTATATTGATAGTACAAATTATAAAGTCCTGTTTCTTTATCGTAAAATAATCCATTTGGGTCATTCATCCAATTCTTGGCAGGCGAATAATGAAATTGATTTCGATATTCCTCATCATATTGTGGCGCCTCAACCTTTGTCGAATTATTGAGGACCGGATTACTATTTGAAGTTGCAACGGACGTTGTATTCTTTTTCAAGATAGCGCTTTCATTATTTTCGGTAACATCTGTAGTCGTCGCACCTGTTCGCTTTTCATCAGTGGTGCTGCTTGTTTCACTAGTAGTTGTACTGCTCCTACTAATTGATGTCGCATCAGCACTGCTTTCCCCAAAGGCTGCATTTGGCGTACTTGAACTTGTACTAGTGGTACTGCTTACTTGCTCTGCAGTTGAAGTCTGCGACTCGGTGTGATCTACTTGGGACACACTTGTAGCTGTACTCGAGGTATGCGTGGTTTCAGCGCTGCTCTTTTGCTCGGTCATACTGACAGTACTTGAGTCAGCGCTGCTCGAACTTCCAGTGCTACTTGTGTTTGCTGCATTAACGGCTGTTGCGCTAGTTGACTGTCCAGTTGAATTTGCTTGACTACTGCTATCCACTGCCACAACAGTTGAAGTTTCCTGCGCCTTGACGCTATTTTCTTGAGAATCAGTTAAAAGAAATCCACCTCCAATAAAAATAATTGCAAATGCCCATTTTTTCCCTTTTTTATACATTTTATAATGCTCTTTTTGACTGTATTTTGTGCTCATCTAACTATCCCCCAATTTTTTTGCTGCAATTTCCCCACGACGTCCAGCAAAATTTTTGCAACAAAAGGGAGCTAAGACAAACCATCCAACTGTCCTAGCTCCGAATAACCTTACTTGACGTCATAATCCTTGGTGCTTAACCCCGCTTCATGAAGATTATCACGAAAATTTGCAATTAAGCGCTCAACATTTTGTCTGCCCTTATACAAAATATACCCCAATAACAAAATTAAGCAGATACTGATAACTAAGGCTACATAAGCAGCAATTACCAATCCAAGACTCAAAGCTTTGGCATAATAAATAACTACTACAGAGGAGCCAGCAATCAAAAAGAATAGGGTAAGCCATAATTGCAGATTAAACATCATCTTGCGTTGATACTGTACTTCCTTTCGATACGCTGCGGATATTTCTTGAAACGATATTTTCCGTTCTGCTGTCATTAGTTTTACCTCGCTTTTCATCAGTCACCAACCTGCCTCAAAAACGGTAACCTGATCGTGCTGAATATTCTCTAATGTTTACACACTTTATTTGACTAGTAAGAAAGACCAGGATTGAAGAAACCAACCAAAACACCTATAAAGGCAATGATTACCAACAAAATCATCGTTTTCCCGGCTGAAACATTCTTTTTAGCCATCAACCACCAACACATCAGGATGAAACCGGCTGTCAAAAGGCCAGGATAAACAGAGTCTAATTTATCTTGCAGATTCAAGAAAACTTTTCCTGAAGAATTTCTTAACTTAAATGCAGTTGTAACTGAAACCCAAGTTGCAGCAACACTTCCGACCACAGTTCCGCCAATAATAGAAATTGCTTTACGAATTGCTTTGCCTTGAGCACCCACAAGAAACTCAACCGCTTTATCTCCCATTTCATAACCTTTGAAATAGGCAAACCGCATTCCAAAATAGGCCAGCAAGTTCCAAACAATAATGTAGAAAATGGCGCCAACCGGTGAACCACCAGTCGATAACCCTAAGGAAATTCCCAAAATTACTGGAATTAAGGTTCCAACAACCATTGAATCTCCAATTCCGGCTAGAGGACCCATCAAACCAGCACGCAAGCCATTAATTGTTTCACCGTCGACATCTTTGCCATTTGCACGTGCTTCTTCAAGTCCGGCTGTAATCCCAATTACAACAGAGCCAAGTTGCGGTTCGGTGTTAAAAAATGCTGTATAGGTTTTCAGTGCTTCCTTTTGATCTTCCTTATTCGGATATAATTCTTCAACGATCGGCAACATTGAGGTCAGATACCCAAATGTCTGCATATGTTCTTGTGAGAAACATGTCAAATGGCCGTAGAACCAATGATGAAAAGACTTAGTTAATGTTCTTTTAGAAATTCTTTTATTTACCGTTTCTTGCATTTTAAATATCCTCCTCATCATCGTCGTCGTTTGCTCCATCAGTGACCGGAGCCTCACTCCGCTTATTCAATACCAATTCCAGTTCATAGAAGATTAAGGCAAATATCAAGGAAATGACCGCACATGAAACTAAGTTGAGTTTTAGTGAAGCTGCAAGAGTAAAACCAACGAAAAATGGAATAAAATCAGTTGGTTTTTCAACGATTTGTTTAAGCAAAATTGCAATCCCGACACATGGAAGCATTGCACCTACAGTAAACAAAGTCTTCATTGCGATTCCGTCCATCGGTAATGCTGATTTTAATGCAGTTACCGCACTTGCCCCTAATTTACACATAATCAAGGTTGGCAAGAACGAAAAGACCAAATGCGATATCCATGGCAAGCCCCAATCAACAAAATAAAGACTCTTAAAATTACCCTTGTCAATTTGTTTCCAACCATAATGTTGCCATAACAAGTTCATGGTTGCGGTTCCATAAAAAAGTACAGTTCCAACTGTCCCAACCAAAGTCCCCATTGATTTTGCTAAGTTAGCTGCAGTTCCTGAAGTTGCAACTAATCCTTGAGAATGAATTGCAACCATAGCAAGTGGAATTCCGATGTAGGAGACAGCACGCACATCAGCGGAAACAGTTCCCCCTGGTGTAACCAAAGCGATATAAACAAGCTGCATTGCCACCCCACAGGCAATTCCTGTCTTGATATCTCCTAAAACAAGTCCACAAACAAGTCCTCCAACTAAAGGACGTCCTAAAGTATAATTACCAATTGATGAACCGGCCATACCAGGCATGGATGACAAACACGCAAAGATCCCAAGTATAGCAGCTTGAAGCCAACTAATTGTCATATTTATGACCACCTTTTTTTATTTTAAAAGCCAAACTTACCTTTGAAACTATCCCAATATCCAATCGAAACATCTGGCAGCAATTGAAATTTAACCTTGTAACCGGCTTTTTCGATATCTTCAATTGCTTGCGCTTCTTCTTGTGTAATTGACTGATTGTTTCCTAGCTTGGTAGCACCTGGACGATCATTTGCAGGTCCGACAATGATAGTCTTAATATCATCTGGAATAAAGCCCATATCGACTAATATTTTTTTCATATCAATTGGGTTTTTGGTAATAAGAAAATAATTGCGTTTTGATTCTAAGACTTGCTGTGCCTTTTCCTGAAAATGGTCCAAAGTCCAAACAAAAGTTTTTTTATCAGAAGCCCCCTTGTAGGCACTTTTTAGCACCGGATTATTAGCGACCTGATCGTTAACAGCGATCAGCCCATCACATTTTTTCTCAGTTGCCCACCGTGTTACAGTCTGTCCGTGGATCATCCGATCATCAATTCTAACAAAACTTACTGCCATCTTGACTACCCCCTAATCTAAATCTCTTCATCTTCGTCATCATCATCTGAAGCCGTCAATTCCATTCGTTTGAGTGCATTCCTCCCTTCAGTGATCGCAATTTCAGCCAACTTAGCTGCCGGCAGGTCATCCATTTGCAAAACAACATTGATCGCCAACGGTAAGTTCATTCCACCCAGTATCAGCGAGTCAGCTCTGCCACTTTCTGCAAGTAGTTTACAGACCGTAGTTAACGGGCTTCCCCCAATAATGTCGCCTAAAACTACAAAAGTATCATCAGTAGAGAACTTGCTAAGGCTTTCTTTAAAGCGCTTACCAAAATTGGTACTAGACTCACCATCCTTCAAACCAATGGCTAGGACACGCTCACTTTTTTCGCCCACAAACATGGCGAGTGAAGTTTTTAACCCTTCTGCAAATCCTCCATGACTCACAAGTAATAAATATTTCATAGAAAATAATTAACCTCCTTTCCTTAAGAACAGTTTAAGTATAACACCATTTCCAAAATGCGTAAACGCTTACTGTGAAAAAGATAACACATTTGTGTGCTTTTCAACTTTATTATCTAAACCGCTTTTTATTTTTACTTTTTTGAGATAAAAAGCCTTTTATAAAGCTGTTAATTTGTAAAAAATTTCCAAATTTAAAAAAGGCATTATTTTTAAAAGAAATTATGGGACAAAATATTGATAAAAGTAATCGCTTACAATAAGCGTGCTGTTTTGAAATTGTGAAAAAAATAACTATCATGAAATAAAATTAAAATTTAATCTTTAAGTGCTTTTTTTTACCAAATTCCTCCAATCGTGAGTTTTTAAAGCTGTTTCTTTGCCCCCATCCGTGATCTTCAAAAACATGCTTACCATTTTTTACCCACAAAAAGAGCCTATAACAAAACTTGAACAAACTTCTCGTTTTGTCATAGCTCTTTTTTTGAAATACTTCGTCCTTTTTATTAGCTAACTGGCAGTTCTATAATCTCCAACTAGCTTTTTAGAACTGATCAATCAATAACTGCCGAATTTCAACCAAACTTGGCTGCCGTGGGTTAGCAGGTGTGCATTGATCGTTATAAACCAAGTCCACCAACTTATCGAGTGCTTCTTCAAAATGTTCCTTAGTCACTCCATTGGCAGATAACTTAGGCGTAACTCCCACAGCCTTCATCAATTGGTCAATTTTTTGGCAAAGCTGTTCAATCAGCTCAGTATCATCCTTACCCTGCAAGCCGATAAAGCGGGCAATCTGAGCATAATCCTTTTGACCACGGTATACTTCATAACGTGGGAATGGGGTCCGTTTTACCTTACCTGCAACTCCGTTAAACCGAATAACATGTTGCATTGCAATTGAAATTGCCAATCCGTGTGGTAACCCAAATTCTCCACCAGTTTTATGTGCCAATGAATGATTAATTCCTAAGAAGGCGTTCGCAAAAGCCATCCCGGCCAAAGTTGCGGCATAATGCATCTTTTCACGCGCTTTTTCACCTTTCAGAGTTGGATGTTTCGGATCAAACTTGTAAGATTCTTCCAAATTCTCAAATACTAATTTAATTGCCTGCAATGACCATGGACGGGTAAAATCAGAAGCCATCACTGAGACAAAGGATTCAAGCGCATGAGAAAGCGAGTCTAACCCAGACCATGCAACCGTTCTTTTGGGAACCGTCATCACAAACTCAGGATCAACAATTGCTACTTGTGGAGTTAACTCATAATCAGTCAGTGGATACTTGACATGCGTATGATCGTCTGTGATAACAGCATATGGTGTCACTTCGGAACCTGTCCCTGAGGTCGTCGGGATAGTCACAAGTTGTGTCTCGAGTTGATGATGAAATTTAACAATTCTCTTCCGAATATCAATGAATTTTTGTTGCAGACGGGTAAAGAGTTCACTCACTTTTGCATAACTATCAAGGAATCCGGATTCTTGTTCCAATGAGTATTCGTAAATAAAACGAGCAATCTTGGCTGCATCCAATGCAGATCCCCCACCAATTGCAATCACAGTATCTGGCTTGAATTGTGCCATCTGTTTTGCAATTTCAATTGTTTGCCCTAATGTCGGATCAGGTTGAACCGTGCCGTAAATTGATGTTTTTACAGGATCCTCACGTAAAGCGAGTTGATCATAGATCTTCTCTACAAAACCAAATTGAACCATTCCTGGGTCGGCAACAATAAATGCACGGTCAATATTTTCCACTGCATCTTGTAGATAAGAAATTGCATTTTTTTCATAGTAAATCTTCTCTGGCAATCGTACCCACTGTGGACGGTTACGCCGTTTAGCTACTGTTTTAACATTCAACAAATCTTGTGTGGATAAGTTATGTGACAATGAATTCTTCCCCCATGATCCTGTTCCTAATGTCATACTTGGGCGCAATGCATCAGTATAAATGTCACCAATTCCTCCGATTGAATCCGGTTGATTGACAAGAATGCGGGCAGCTTTGGTCTGATCAGCATATTCATCAATAAATGGATCTGACTGTGAACCGATTTGAATAGCTGCATTATGACCAGCGCCTTGATAATCAAGTAAAGCGGCCACAATCTTAATTCCGTCTTGACGATCTTTTGCCTTATAAACAGACAGCAGTGGTGACAACTTTTCAGAAGATAATTTTTCTCCGATATTCTTAGGATTCAATTCAAAAAGCATTACATCTTTATCTGCTGGAAGTTTAAGACCTGCTTTGCTGGCAATCCAAGCAGCCGGTTTCCCCGCAACCGGTCCATTTACTCCGTGACGATCATTAAACACAAAGTCCTCAATTTTACCATAATCACTCTTGGGAACAAGATATGCACCTTTGGATAGCATTTTCTCCATCCAAGCAGCATAGACAGGCTCTTCAACCACTACTGAATTTTCAGTCGCACAAATCATGCCATTATCAAAACGTTTTGACAATAGTAAGTCTTCAACTGCACGATCCAAGTCAGCCGTATGATCTACAAAGACTGCACCATTGCCTGCGCCTACCCCCATCGAAGGGTTCCCGGACTTCAATGCCGCATTTACCATCCCAGGTCCACCAGTTGCTAAAATCGAAGCAATCTTGGGGTTACGAATCAAAGCCGTTGTTTTATCCAAACTTGGCTTTTCTACCCATTGCACAATATCTTTTGGTGCACCTGCTGCTACTGCTGCATCATATAGTATTTTAGCTGCATGTACTGAACAGTTCTGAGCTTGGGGATGGAAAGCAAAAACGATTGCATTCCGCGTCTTAAGCGCTAACAAAGTTTTAAACATTGCTGTTGAAGTTGGGTTTGTAGTTGGCACAATTCCAGCTAGAACCCCTAAAGGAGCAGCAATTTCGACTTTGCCAGCTACTTTATCTTCACCAATAATTCCGACAGTTTTATCGTTTTTAATTAAATTGTATACGTTTTCAGTTGCGAACCGATTTTTAGTATCTTTATCCTCAACCACTCCGCGTTGTGTTTCATCAACTGCCTCATGTGCCAATGTCAGTGCAGCTTCTGAACCTGCCAAAGCCGCTGCTGCAACAATCTTGTCAACAGCTTCCTGACTAAAGGTTGCATATCTTTGCTCTGCCGCAAGCGCTTTTTGAACCAATCCATTGGTATAAGCTTCGGCTTTCTCATATTGCTTTGCTTTTTCCTCAGGTGAAAGAGTCTTCTTCACTGTTTTAGTAATAGTAGTCATGTAAACTTCCTCCCTTTGTATCTGTTTAAAAGTTTGTGAAATAATTAACTTGTGTTTCTATAGGTAATCATATCCTTATTTATTATGAATTGCAACACTTATTTCATTAAATTTAAAAATAATGATCGTAGCGCTTTCTTTGTTGAATAATTAGCATCTATGTTTTGAATTTTGATAATATATAATAATGATATTCCATCTATAATTAATGTGACGTCATTCACATTAATTATAGAAGTGCGACACTCAGCGTTCTGCCGCCGTAGACTAAGTCCGGCATTACAAAGTAACCCGAGTTTGGTTACGCGGAATGCTGGCTTAGGCGCAGGGGGCTGGTGATTGGAGCACGTTATGTAGAAGTGCGTAAAAAGGCGCTAGGTTTTGAGGCTTAGTGTCGGATCACACGGGTAACTGCACTTGTTACCGGTGTGATCCATGCTAAACACAAAAACCTGCCTTTTGGAGCACGTTAAATAGAAGTGCCGACTTCCAGCGTTCAGCCGCCGTGGACTAAAGTCAGAATTATAAAGTAACCTGGGTTTGGTTACGCATAATTCTGGCTTAGGCACAGGAGGTTGCTGGTTGGAGCACGTTAAAGAGATGCCGACACCCTGCGTTCATTAACAGCACTAAATTCAGTTGGTGCTACCGGCTTAAAAGTTGCATCTAAAGCTTGACTGCTCATAAATAAAGGGCTGTGACAAAAGTTAACTTTTGTCACAGCCCCGCTTTTATTCCGGATAAACGTGTTCCATAAGTCAAAATTCTCCGTCTAACTTCGAATTACTCATAGCAAAGTACTCGCTATGTTCGTAATTTCAAGTTAGTACTCAAATTTTCCCGACTTATGTCACACTCTCACTCTATTCATTACAATTAAACACAGCATTCTTGCCCTTTGGCGAAATTTGTAATTTCAAAGAGCTTCAATCCATAGCCTTTTTCTGCTTATGCCAAGAATTCTTTGATTGCATTGAACCCTAATTCGCGGTGACCAGCTTGACAGTGCTGCTCTCCTCCAGTTTCCTTTGTAAAAATTACCGTTTTGACTTTACCTGCATTGATAAGGCCTTCCTCGATTTCAGGCAAGCGTGTACTTGGTACATATTGATCGTCTTCCCCAACTAACAGCAAGACATCTTGATTAATAAACGGTAAAATCGACTTCACATTATATTTTTGAAATTCTTTTAAGAGCGTAAAAGGATCACGGACCCCTGTATTTTCAATTCCCTTATTAATTTTCCAATTTAAATCCAAGTTCACTGACATCATTTTCTGAAATAGTGCATTTAACTTCTCACGTTCATTTTTTTTGAGCATCTGTTCAATTTTAGTCATTGTCTGATAAGGTAATCGTAGCCGCAACGCATCCATAAAACTATAAAAAATATCAAAAGCTGCAATTTTGGTAATTCGTTTATCAAAAGCTGCGGCTCTCATGACTAAGTAGCCCCCTAATGACATTCCAATTACACTAACATTTTTCATCTCAAAATAATTAATTATAGTCGAAATCGGTTTTTCCCAATTATGAATCAACTTGAGTCCGTTTCTAAGCGCCGTTCCTTGGCCAGGGCCATCTAAAACATAAATATTATAATCAATTCCTTTTAGATATTTGGACATTTTGACCATTTCTTCCATATAGGAATCATAACCGGCAAAAAGCAGCAGATCTTTTTTGGCCCCCGGATTAATTAACTTAGTCACTGGAAGATAACTCTGTTCGTATGGCACTTTGAATTGTTCATACTTAAAATCATGATAACCTTTATAAAAAGTCTCACGATACTTGTCATAGATAGTTTTAGATCGTGGATCATCCAATCCCAGATAAAATTCGGCAGCTTGATAATAAGTGGATGCAATCTCCCAGTCACCTTTTTCCTCGCGTTCCTGGGCCTTTTCAAGCCAAGCCTGATACCAGGTTTCAGTATCTTTCAGTTGACCGACAATCTCTGCCACATCGTCTTGAACACTCTGTTCATCTTCATATTCATCATTAATGAAACGATTGATCTGCAAATTAAATTGTTCATTATCACTATAATGTTTAAACATTTAGCTCATCCTCCTTCATCTAACTACATTTAATTTTAATGAAGAAAACAAACGTTACAATAAACAATCTGCAGCAAAGTAAAGGATATGCTACCCTTTAAAGTAAAGTGTCCGTTAAGCTACCTTAAGGAGGAATTCAAATGCCCGAAGATAAACGTATTCTCAAAACCCGTAAAGTGATTATCAGTGCTTTTTTTACCCTACTGCAGAAAAAGGACTTTAGTAAAATCACAATCAAAGAAATTAGCACAGTTGCACTAATTAGTAAGTCAACTTTTTACGATCATTACCTCGATAAATATGACTTAGTTGAAAAAATAGTTGCGAGATACTCAGAAAATTTTACCCGCTTAATTGAGCAGCGCTTTGCATCAATTGCAACACACACTACTCCAAAAATCATGGAGCAAATTATTGCAACTATCAGTCATGATCAAGACAGAATTAATGCACTTTTTAAGGTCCACCTTTCCAATGCAGACTTGGCAGCAAATTATTCTGCAATTTTATATCAGGCAGCGCTGAACTATTTTAAGACCTCACCTAAAAAGTATCGTTTTACTAACGAATTCATGGCACAACTATATGCAGAGTTCGCATTAGCATCTATGCGTTTTTCTCTGCACAGCCCAGATTCATCGCGCGCCCAGCAAGTCGAAATAATTTCCCTATTGCAAAAGCAATTATTACAAGTACTGTAATCAGATGCTATAACCCGGCAATGGCAGTTAGCGTCACTATCGTCGCCTGATAATAATTAGTAGGATCAACTTTTGCGTAAAGATTAAGACTAATATCCTAATTCGCTCTATTAAATCACTTGTTATTTGAATTCTCCTTGCCAAACAAAGTTATATTTTCTTTACCTTTATCAACCCATTCTTAGTAACACGGTATATTCCAGCTACAATACTTTGATGGTAAACTTTCTTAGCCATAATTGAAAATGTGAAATGGTATTCTGGAATAACCACATAACTATATCTTTCAATCAATTTTTTAAAATGCATTGAAGACATATGAAAAGCTTCCCTTACAGCAATTTGATCGGAAAAATAATAATAGCGCCCAACGTAGTATGCATAATTGTCAGAAACGTCACTCTTTATAGGATCCACTAATAATATTTTTTTATGATTATACTGAAAATTTTGCGGTGAAAATTTCTCCAACTGAACTGGAAGAGCTTTTTTATTTATATCTGAAGTGTTATACGCTATCCCATTTGTCTCAGAAAGCATAAGTATAGTCGAAAAAACTATAATAATGAATGTCGACATCTGATATATGCTTTTCATTGGAAATGAACTAAAAGAATATATACTTCTATTTATAATTTGTTGCTCCTGAAAAGAATAATCTAGTACAATTACAAAGGCCATGCTACCAAGAAGAATATTTAAGTTTACAATGCTCGACATATATCGTTCAAAGCCATTCAAAACTGAAGTTTCAGCATATGTCATTGATAATGTATACGTTCCAAATAAGCTTACATAATAAGTGTCAGCAACGGTTGTAAAATGTTGGAAAATACCGATTAGAAAATGTCGGTTTTCCAACATTTTTTTACGGTAAAATAAACGCATCTCAAATTTGGAGGAACTGAAATGCGTTTAGATGTTGAGCAGTGTGTCCAGCAATATATTATGAACAAAATAAAGCCCAACTTCGCTGAAATTGGTCGGCGATACGGTGTTGATCCACGAACGGTAAAAAGATACTACAATTTAGGGCTTACGCCCCCAGATGAGCAGCCACAACCCTTACGGCGGCCGAGTAAACTTGACGATTATCGAAAAACGATTGAAGAAAAGGTTCTAGAAGGCTGTTCGGCAACGGCAATTTATTACTTTATCAAAGAACGTGGCTATCAAGGAAAGTAAAGTATTCTCAGAGACTATTGTCGAACCATCAGAAAAGCCGCAACGAAAAAAGCCACTATCCGGATTGAAACCTCGCCAGGGATTTCAGCCCAGGTTGATTGGAAAGAAGATTTAACGTTGGTTTCTCGGCATGGAGAGATTGTCAAAGGCAACATCTTCTTATATGTTTTAGGGTACTCGCGAATGAAATACATGCAATTTACCTTCAGTCGCAGCCAAATTACCTTTTTTGATTGCTTAACTAATGCCTTTTGGGCAACCGGGGGTGTGCCGAAAGAAATCTGGTTTGACAACCAAAAGGTTGTCGTCGATCATCATAAAAGTAATTTTGGTAAGCCGGTATTTAATGAAACCTTCGTTGAATACGCTAAGGACGCTGGTTTCAAGCCAATTGCTTGTCGACCGTTTCGGCCACAAACCAAAGGAAAGGTTGAGGCGCTGGCCAGAACTACTCAGCGAATCAAAGTTTACAACCATGAGTTTGAAGAGCCGCTAGACTTAGCCGAGATCGTCCATTTGACGTGTGATCAGCTGAATCATGAGAAGTCTCAGGCGACTCAAATTCCGCCTTATTTATTGCTTGATAAAGAAAAAGAGTATCTCCAGGATTTTGATCACGACTTACTCGATGCCTATGCCAGCCAAACCATCGCAAGGAAAGTTAGCAAGGAATCAATGATTGTCTTTCAAAATCGGAAATACTCCGTCCCCATAAGATATATTGACGAAACCGTACAAATTAAACACGATGACAATACTCTATACATTTATTATAACGGAGAATTAATTCGTTCTCACCCTATTTCACTGAAAAGATTTACTTACCTTCGCGATGACATGGAAGAGATTGTCCGATCAGACCTTTATAAGAATCGTGATGACCGAGTCATTGATGATTACGTCGACCGAAACCTGAAGATGTTTGATGAAATGGAGTGAGAAAATGGCCAATTACCAAGCTTTATACACCAACCTTAGACAATTAAAGTTAGATCGTTTCGCCGAACATTTAGGCTACCTATTGGATCATCAAGATGAAGCACCCAAGTCCTTGAGTGATGCCTTATTCGAATTGACAACGGCTGAGCTTAAATACCGGGAACAAAAAAAGATTAATTTGAGAATTAAACTAGCCCGCTTTCCATATGAAAAAACGTTAGCTGACTTTGACTTTAGTTATCAACCGGGAATTAACCAAGGGATAATTGAGGACTTGGGATCACTAAGATTCACCCAAGAGAATCAAAACGTTTTGTTTATCGGCACCTCCGGTGTCGGTAAAACTCACCTAGCCACCGCCATTGGAATTGAAGGGTGTAAACAAGGAATTTCAACGCAGTTTATTCGATGTAGCGACCTCATCAACAAGCTTCAAACAGCACAAGTTCAAGGCCGGAGCGAAGAAGTGCTACGCCGGTATGCCCGTTTTCAAATTCTAATCATTGATGAGATTGGTTATCTTCCAATTGAGTCAGTGGGCGCTAAGCTGTTTTTTCAGTTAATTGAAAGACGATACGAACGGAAATCAACCATTATCACCACTAATATTCCGCTTTCTAAGTGGGGAAACACCTTTTCAGATAAGATGTTAGCTAACGCCATTTTAGATCGCTTGGTTCATCACGCTAAAGTTATCCGAATCACTGGTCGATCATATCGAATGAAAGATCATTTAATTGAAAAGAAGGATAATTCCGGACCTGATTTATCAGGTTTCAACGCACAAAATAAAGAAAGGAGCAGTGAGACACTGTAAACTTTATCGGTAAAAAACAGCATTTTTTAATCGGCAAAAAACTACATTTTCACATCGGCGTTGACACTTCGGCAATTTCTACCATTTCTTCCGCATCCATATTAATAACTTTTTGATAATAATAATCAAATAAGTTATCCAATTTACCAGCATCTAATCTGCTACAGAAATAGCCAAAAATATGGTCTGTGAAGAAGTATGGTTTATCCTTCACCATAACAACATTTTTCATTACCCACTGACAACTAGAGTAACTATTAACATATAATCTTACTTGATACTGTGGTGTACCAATTGCATAATAGCAATTAGTTAATCCCCATTCTACAAGTTCAGAAACAAAGATCATCAAATCCCTTCGCATATCAATGTTAGTCTTACTTTTACTTTGTGGTTTAAAAATTTTTAACGTATGCTCATTAATTAATGAATAAAATGTATTTTGATCACTTATTCTATACTTGAGATTTGTTACTTCTTGTCTGTCAAATACATCATTTTTCAATACGTATATTGCTGTTCGAGGAATGGTATCATCCAACTTAAGCTTATTCATCAAATCTCGTACATAAACAGAATCTGCACTTTTTTTAATCACTAGTTCATTTACCAGTTGATCCTCCAATGATAATTTTTCTAGGGAATTTTCCTGTTCCAATTCATGTGCAATACGTGTTCGTAACGAGTCATAAAAAAGCTTACTTACCATTCCGATTACATTATCTTGCTCATGTATATGAATCCAAAGGTAGCCTTCAAGTTGATTATTAATTTTAATTTCAAACTGCCGATTCCTTGCCGGATCCATATCTTGTGAAATTATTTCTCCGCAAACATTTTCATCACTAGCCTCGGTTACACAGTGATTCGTATCTAGTAGAGCAACCAGATAGTTAGGATTTTCTCGAGCAATATGAACGAATTTTTTAAATATTTCTTTCAACTGCAATATTTTCACCTCAATTTCTTTGCTTCTACAGTATTCTCCACTATTTTATAATACACTGTTTCGGCTAAAGGCTAAGATGTCCTCCATTTTTATTAACGTAAACCCCTAAAGAATAAAGTTCTATTCACTCGATTAAATATTAATATCATTTCCTTCTTTGTTTGTTAGCATGATTGATCTTCTATAAATTTGCAGATATCCTTCTGTTAATTTATTGATGTCAAATACTTCATTATTAGATAATTTTAAATACAGATCTATAAACATTGGAAGATTAACACCAGCAATAATTTTTTGACTACGCTTACGTGATAGAAAAGTCATTACATTTGACGGAGTACCACCAAATAGATCTACTAAAGTTAAAATAGGGCCACTTAAACTGTCCAATAACTTTTGTGCAATACTCGTAAAATTTTCAAAAGACATCCCTGGTTCCAGAGATACATTGTAAACATTATCTGTTTTACCAATTATCATCTCAGCTGAATTCAGAAGTTCGATTCCAAAATTACCGTGCGTAGCAATTACGATATTTATTTCTGCCATAAAATTCCTCACTTTCAAATAATCCTAAGGTGTTTCAAAACCGCATTCGTAGAAATAACACAAGTTCTTTGATCAGCTTCGACTGTACGTGCAGCAGTATGTGATGTTAACAAAAAATTACTAAGCTTTAACAGTGGTTCATTCTGAGCAGGTGGCTCGACTGAAAACACATCAAAACAAGCCGCTTGAATCTCATGATTTTTTAAGGCTACATAAAGTGCCTTCTCATCAACTATTCCTCCACGCGCAGCATTTACAAGAACAGCTGATTTTTTCATTTCTTTTAACTGTTGAGTAGATATCATATTCTTAGTAGTATCCAACAAAGGTAAGTGCAGACTTATATAATCAGCATTTCTATATATATCATTTTTCGAGACCTCCTTTACATGATATTTATTAACAATTTCAATTGGAATTTTGCATACATCGTTAACCAAAACATTCATACCTATACCGTCAGCTTGCCGTGCAAGCTGTTTTCCAATTTCTCCGAAACCCAATATTCCTAAAGTTTTTCCTCTTATTTCTGTACCTGTTAATTTAGTCCAGCTGCTTTTCTTAACACTATTTATTGTTGTATAAAGATTTTTTGACCAACAATATATTAATGCCATCACATGCTCAGCAACAGCGTTGGAATTTGAACCTATAGTTTTACAAACAATTATCTTTTTCCTTTTTGCATAATCCATGTCAATATTATCGGTACCAACACCAAATTTACAAATGACTTTCAAATTTGGACAACTATCTATTATATTCTTGTCAATTTTATCGACACCAACAATAATTGCATCAGAATTTCTAGCTTTGTTTAAAAATGTTTGTGAACTATATTGCAAACCTGTATCATTGTAATCAACTGATAATCCTTTGTCTTCCATCCTTCTAATCTGATCCAATCCATTATTTGCAAATCCTCGTGGAGTAATTAAAACTTTCAACTTGAACACCTCTAAGTTTAATAAATTATTAACGCTATCTCTAATTAGTATTTTTACACTTGAATTACAAAATAGATATGGTTCTAATACACAAAAAAAAGGGATCTTTTTTGTCATTAATGTAAGGGTTTTCTTTAAGGCGAATTAATTTAAGTTTGTCTACAAAATAAACAATTTTTACTATTATGTTTTTATTCTGATCAGCTAATGCAGCTTTTTTTTATGGTAAGATTGAAGAAAAATGAGCTTAAGGATTTAACCTACTATTAAAATAGGGATATACTACAGCGAAACTGAGTTCTTAAAGTTTAGCTGTACTGTCTTAAAATCCTTAGAGATCTTTTGAGGAGGAATTACTATCGCTATTAAAATGATTGCAATTGACATTGATGACACCTTGGTTAATTCAGAAAAGAAGTTGACTCCCGCAGTTAAGCAAGCCATCGCCCAAGCTAAAAAGAGCGGAATTAAGGTTGTGATCTGTACCGGGCGTCCTTTGTCAGGAGTTGTGTCTTTATTACACCAGCTAGGATTGGAAGAACAAGATGATCAATATGTTGTGGGCTTTGGAGGTGCTTTGGTTCAAACTACAAGTGGCAAAGTTCTTTCTGCTGCTCCGCTAAGCTATTCTGATTATGTTGACCTGGAATACTTAGCACGCAAAAAAGGACTGCATTTTCATGCAATCAGCAAAGATCGAATCTATACAGCTGATCGCGATCTGGGCAAATATACTGTTTATGAGTCAAGGCTAGTATCACTTGGAATCTCATACCGAACACCTGCGGAAATGCAGCATATCAAACTGATTAAGGCAATGTTCATTGACGAACCCGCAGTCCTCGATGCTGCCCTCAAAAACTATAGTGACTTTGCACAATTGACCGACCGTGTAACTTTCACCCGGAGCACCCCATTTTATTATGAAGCCAACGCTAAAGGTGTCACCAAAGGAAGTGCCCTCAAGAAACTCTGCACCTTGCTCGATATGACTGCTGCGAACCTAATGGCAATTGGAGACGGGGGAAATGATTTAAGTATGCTAGAATTTGCTGGTTTGGGTGTGGCCATGGGCAATGCCATTCCAGAATTAAAAGAGGTCGCACAAGCGATCACGACAGACTGCGATCACGACGGTGTGGCTGTTGCAATTAAAAAGTATGCCTTGCATGCTTAAACACCACGCACAAGTACGCAAAACAAGCGACAACTCTGCTTACAAAGCAGTGCATTCCAGGGACCCTTTTTAATTATTTAAATTCAGACGACTACACGTGCCCTTGATGTTCACCTTCCAACTTGTGGAGACATGAAAAAGGGGCTGTGACAAAAGTTAAATTTTGTCACAGCCCCGCTTTTATTCCGTATAAACGTGTTCCATAAGTCAAAATTCTCCGTCTAACTTCGAATTACTCCTAGCAAATTACTCGCTATGTTCGTAATTTCGCGTTAGTACTCAAATTTTCCCGACTTATGTCACACTCTCCACTTTTTTGTACGCGGATGTGCATTTTACTATAACTACGCCGTTAATATTTGAAGGGTGTCTGACACTAGTTGCTACACTTTATGTCATAATGCGAAATTATGAATATCACGCGTGCTTTACTAAGTTAGATGGAAAACTTTGACCTCAGAATACATCCGTGTCAGGCCCTATTTCACAGTGGAATGTAGCAAACCTGCGACCGTTTGGCCTTTTCCAAAGAGGCTTTCCCAATCAGCAGTAAAATTCGTCACTGCTTGGTGAATTGCAGGATGATCCAACCCCGCTGCAATGATCTCTGGTCCCAGTGTAACGGCCTGGGCTCCATGTGCCAATGCAGTTACAACTTGGTCTACATTATGAAAACTGGCTGCTAGAATCTTTGTATCAGCATGTTCTTTTTCAATTGCTTGTGCTAACTCAGTGATTACCTGGGCTGCAGCAAGATCCATATTCTGCATCCGATTATAATAAGGGGCAATATAATCCGCTCCAGCAGCAATAGCCAATAATCCTTGAAATTTAGTATAGATCGCAGTCGCAGTTACATTATGCCCCGCGGCCTTTAACTGTTTGATCACCTTCAAGCCAGTCAATGTCGTCGGCACTTTGACATAAGTCTCAGGTCCGACTTGTTCAAAAATAGCGGCCGCATCAGCCAACATAGTCTCGACAGTTTGTCCAACTAGCTGAATATGCAAGGTGGCATCTTCATCCAATAATTTTTTGACCTTTTTCATATGTGCAAAAAAATCAATCTTCCCTTGTTTCTTAACAATTGTTGGATTTGAAGTTACTCCTGTAATTGGTAGCGCTGCAGTGTATTTCTTGATAGCAGCTAAATCAATTGTATCTAATAGAAATTCCATTTTTTTACCCTGCTTTCTTGCATTAAAGATTTTGTTCAGTCCGTGCAATAATATCATCCTGTGTTTCTTTAGAAAGTCCTACAAAAAAGGCTGAATACCCCGCCACGCGTACAATTAAATCGCGATGCTTTTCAGGGTACTTTTGTGCATCAATCAAAGTTGCACGTGAAACAATGTTGTATTGGACATGATATCCATGCAGGCGGTTAAAAAACGCGCGTAGTAAAGCCACCAGTTTCATGCAATTTTCTTCGCTGCGCAGAATTTGAGGAGACATTTTTTGATTTAATAACACTCCTCCTGTAATTTCCTTAGTATGCAGTTTAGCTACGCTCTTAAAGACTGCTGTTGGTCCATTAATATCAAGTGCATGTTCAGGTGAACATCCCTCTGCCAGTGGCGTACGCGCATGCCGTCCGTCTGGAGTTGCAAGCGTACTATGACCTTGACCCACGTTAGCTGAGATTGATGAGGTTCCTGCATAGCGTCCTCCTCCAATTGGCCCACGCCCATAACGTGTATTGTGATATTTAGAAATCTCATCAATATAGGGCTGATATGCTTGAACTAACAATTGGTCAACGCGGTCATCATCGTTTCCATACTTGGGTGCCTCATTAATCAATAATTGACGAATCTGCTCTCCTTTTTCACCTGCAAAATCATTTTGCAAAGCAGTCCAGAGCTGTTTAGGTGTCAATTGATGTTTCTCAAAAACTAACAGTTTAATAGCTGCAAGCGAATCAGCCAAGTTTGCAATTCCAACCTGCAAACCGCTAATAAAATCATAGATTGCACCACCTTCCTTGATAGTCTTCCCACGTCCGAGACAATCAGCGGTCAGTGTCGAACACAAAATGTCTGGATAGCCTTGCTCCAACACCATGTCACATGTATTTTCAATGATTACGCTTTGACGTGTAATTTCACGCAAAGATTTATCCCAAGCAGTCAATAATTGTTCATATGATGTCATCTGAACAAAGTGTCCATAGTCTGGTAATAATTTTTTACCTGATTCAGGATCAATGCCCCCATTCATAACAATCAACAACGTCCTTGGAAAGTTGACAAAACTCATACCAGTGCAACGATACCCCCACTTTCCAGGAACCGCAGTTTCTACACACCCAATTGCACTATAATTATATGCATCTTCCTTTTTTACACCGCGAGCAATAAAAGAAGGAATAATAACTTCATCGTTGTTAAAGGCTGGCATTCCGATTCCTTGTTTGACAACCTCCACGCATTCTCGCATGAATTGGTCACTCAAGCCATGAAAATAGCGCACTGTCAAATTCGGTTGTGGTAAATGTGCTTGCACAATTGCACGTAGAATCAGATATGAGACTTTGTTTGTTGCATCTTTCCCCGCAGCATTTTGCCCACCAATAGTAATGTTTTGATACAAAGGACTTCCTGCCGAAAATTCCGTATGTGCCCAAGAACGAATTTTATTAATTGTGAGAGTCTTCAAACATAAATTTGTAAGCAGCTCTGTTGCTTGCTCTGGTGTAATTTTTTCTGCTTTCAAGTCTTTTTCGTAGTAAGGGTCCAGATATTGATCCATCCGACCATAGGACACGGAATGTCCATTTGATTCAATCTGAAGAATATTATGGATAAACCAAACAGATTGAACAGCCTCTCTAAAATTACGTGCAGGTGCATAAGGAACTCGTTCTAATGCAGCAGCAATCTGTTCTAATTCTTTCTTTCGCATCTTGTTAGTCATCTGATGTGCTTCTTGTCTTGCAAGTTTTACGTAACGTTGCGCAAATTCTTTTACAGCATCAAGCGTGATCAGACTTGCTTCGTAAAAATATGACTTCTTTTGCTGTTCATAATCTGTCAGATCAAGTTTTTCCAGTTCGGTTTGAGCACGTTCTTCATACCACTCTAAACCATGTTGCAATATTGCTTGATAATCAACGGCAATATGCCCATCCCCAGAAGTAATGTTGCCATCTGCTCCAATAATACCCAAGTCATAAAAGACCCGGCTTTTAGAAGGAAAAGCCGCTAATCCTCGATCCTCAAGCGTATTATTTTTCCAAAAAGGAGCAATTTCTCGTAACTCCTTTTTTGTCTGTTCCGTAATATAAAAAACATCACCTGGTCTCTTTTCAAAAGTCTCCAGTTCATCAATTACCCAGTTCATTGAATACTCAGGAAAAACTGGAGCCCAACGATTTGCCCGCGCCTGATTTCCTGCCAAAAAAGTGTCAGGTTCAATATAAATAGTCATATGCTCAAGAATGTGTTTCAAAACATTGGCACGTAAAATATCAAGTTGTTCATGCCGATGTGCCTTGTAGGCTTCAGTTGCAAGGACTGCTCGTTGTGCATCAACATAAGGTTTTGCATCCAAAATAGCGTTACGATATCGCTTCATTTTTGCTGTTAACTTACCAAAATGTTCCTCAGTGTGCGTTCCGGTTTTTGCTTGTAACCCCGTCATCGTTTTCGCCTGCATCCACGTCCTCTTCTTTCATTTGAAATTAAAAATAGTTCCTTACGAAATCATAATAACAATTTCACAATAAAATGCAAGGGTTTTCATTCAAAAATTCTTAAAGCACATCTATCTTTAAATTGATCATTTTAGTTTAAACTTCAGATACTTGAATCTTATGACTACTCAGGCTGTCTTTTGCCAGTTGAGTAATCCCTTTATCCGTCACTACAAGGTCAACTTCATCTAACGAAAATTGCTGCACTAAACTCGCTTTAATAAATTTACTGGCATCTGTTAAAATCACTAGTTGTTGTGCCCTTTGAGCCATTGCTTTAACCGTCTCTGTGCGCATAATGTCATTACCAAAGAAGCCTTGATGAGCGTCAAAACCGTCCGTGCCAGCAAACAACCGTTGAACTCGTAATCCTTGAAGCGTTTGTTTGACAAGCGGACCAACAACTACTTGCGAGTCAGGTTGATAATTTCCGCCCAACATAATGACATGTAAATTGTTATATTGAGAAATATAATTTGCAATAAAGTATGAAATTGTGATAATTGTAACGTTTTTCCCTTGCTTACCCAATTGTTCAGCTAAGAGTGCACACGTTGACCCCGACTCGATCATGATGGTTTCTTGTTCTGATACAAGTTCTGCAGCAGCTTTTGCAATGCGTAGTTTGATCTCATATCGCTGTGCCAATCTATAGCTGAGATCATCACTATTGTTGATAATGGCGTATCCATGTTGCCTTCGTAACAAACCTCTCCTTTCCAATTCACTTAGATCCTTACGCATTGTTACCTTAGAAACGCCTAGTAGCCCTGCGAGTTTACTAACCTCTATTTTTTTTTGCTCATTCACAATTTTTAATAAGTAATCCATTCGCGATTGATTCATAGTTTCCCTCCAAAACAATTTTCTCACTTTGTATTCTACCCTTTTTTCAGCACCAATTCCATTTCCTAAAGAAACCATAATAAGTTGCGTTAGAAATAAAAGGTGCTATAATCAACTAGTGAAAAAATAAACAAAAAGAAATGGGGGAACATTTATCATGGCTAAAACTGTCCAAACACTACATCTTGATCAAAAGAAAGCGCTTCATAAAGGACTAATCTTTAATATCCAAAAATTCAGTTTAAATGATGGTCCAGGAATTAGAACCGTTATTTTTTTCAAAGGTTGTCCCTTACGTTGCAAGTGGTGTTCAAATCCAGAATCACAAGCACGACATCCAGAATCTATGTATGATGAAAGTAAGCAGCAAAATATTACTGTCGGTAAATACTGGACAGTGGATGACCTCATGAAGATCATTTTGCAGGATAAAGCATTTTATGCAGAATCTCACGGTGGTGTAACTCTTTCAGGAGGAGAAGTCCTTTTTCAAGCACCATTTGCGATTGAACTTTCAAAAGCTATTAAGGCTGCACATTTGCACCTTGCCTGTGAAACAACTGGTGATGCACGTCCGCAAATATTTAAAGAGTTTATGCAGTACATCGACTTTATGTATTACGATTGTAAGCAATGGGATCCTACAAAACACCGTGCTGGAACCGGTGGTACAAACAAAGTAATTTTAAATAATTTGGCAACCGCCGTCGCTGCCGGAATAAATGTCCATGTCCGCATCCCTGTTATTCCTGGCTTCAATTACACCTTAAAGGATGCTGCCCAATTTGGCAGATTATTCAATAAGATTGGCGTTAATGCCGTTGAACTTTTACCCTTCCATCAATTTGGATTAAAAAAATATGCAGATCTTCACCGTCAGTATGCACTGAAAAAGCAACCTCAGCTTCAGGCTAGTGACCTAACAGATTATAAGACTGTTTTGGAAGATGCTGGCATCCAAACCACGATTAACAGCTGGTAAAAATGCGAACATCCATGTCCAACTTCTAAGGACTAAACAATAGCTTTACGCGAAAAACCTGATTTAAGTTGAACACAATTTTGTAACCAAAAAGCGTGCCTCGGGCTGACTCATCCCCCGCTGCACGCGCATCGCATTACTCGTTAAAATATAACTAATTAGTGTGTCTTAATTTGTGTGTGTTCTGCTTTTTTGGCTTTGTCAATTGCTTGTTTGACCGCAGCTTTTAACGCACTGCTTGACAAGGAAGCCCCTGAAAGGCTGTCGACTGCATAGGAATTTTCCCTAATCATTGTTCGCGGTAATTCTTGGAGTGCTTTTGCTCCGACATCACCACTTTCACTTTGCTTAAGGATCTCGATTTCTTCGATTTTTCCAGCATCATAAGTGACTCGCACAACTACTTCATTTCCCATTCCGGCGTCACTTTTACCAAGATATTGGTGTGCCCCCACAACATAATGTTCCTCCTGTTGCGTCACATCAGACACGTCTTCCAAGCTTGAAACAGACGAATTTGTCAGTGAAACCTCATCCTCCTTGGTTGCTGGAGTAGACCTACTTATTTCTTTAGGACGTGCGGCATTTTCACCTGCAATCTTGCCAAAGATTAAACACTCTGCCAGATTGTTCCCCCCTTGATACTGATTAGTATTAATGCCACCAAGTTCACCCGCAGCATACAGATGCGGCACAGGTTTCCCCCAGGGATCAAGGACTTCACATCTAGAGTTGTGCCGCGGTCCGCCTTGCGTATTTAACATAGTTTGCGTAAGCGGCAATGCATAGTATGGACCTTCTCCAAAAGGTTGCATTGTTTTAATTTCGCGGTGATTAGCAAAATCATACCCAATTGTTACTAAGTGATCAAAGTCTGCACGTGTCTGTTTCAATTTAGCCGCATCAACTTTTATTAACTTAGCTAACTCTGCCAATGAATCACCCTTAATAATCATTTCATAAAAATTAGCAACTGGCAGCTTTTTCATTTTTTTGAAGATCTCCAGCTGTGATTGATCAAAGATTGCATAAGGATGCGCATTGGCTGCAGGTACTCGCCAAGTCCCATGATCATAAATATGCCCGTGGCGATTAGCCTCTGCCTCATTGAAATAACGCGTGCCATCGTCACCAATTACAAAAATACTTCCGGTAAAAAGCTCCTTCCAAGGGGCTAGTAAAAGCTGACCTCGTTCGCCTTTGGGAACACTAACGCACATTCCATGATAGATTCCTAAGGACTCATAGTTGTGCATGTGCCATAAATCAGCGCCTGCCTCTAAGCCCATTTTGATGCCGTCACCCTTGTTATACATTGAGCCTAATGGTGTTAACCGCGGTGCTCCTAGATAATCCTGAACCATCTGCTGATTATTTTCAAATCCGCCGACAGCCATGACTACTCCATTTTTAGCCTGAATATTTACTAAAACATGGTCACGTTCAATTTGGACGCCTAGAACAGTTTTAGTTTTCTCAGCTTGAATCAGATGTTTGCCTGGTGAACTGAACCAAACTGTAATCCTATCTGCGCGCGCAATAACTTGTTGGCGCAAGTTTTTCCATAATGCACTATCAAGCATCCCATCATGCACCAACAACATGTCATAAGCTTGATTTCCAGGATATTCTGGGAATTCATGAACCATTTCCGACAGATCAAGTTTATTATGATCCCAATCATGAGCAACACTGAAGGGTTCCACCCCTAAATACTTTCTAAAATACGCTCGCATGTTAACCATACCTTCAACATAAGTGTTGACCAGTTCTTCATCCAAAGCAAATTGCGCCGTTAAATTCTGGTAGTAACGCTTTAAAGCATCAAAATCATCGCCAGCGCCTACTAATTGGCCAGCATACCGTGTATTTCCACCTTCATGACCCTCAGGCGCCGAATCGACCAACAAAACATTTGCCCCTGCATCTGCAGCAAAACGGGCCGCAGTCGCTCCCGCTCCACCAAAGCCCAGCACAATCACATCGTAAGTGGCATCCCACCTAATATTTTTGGCAACAGGCATTGTCTTAGCCTCCTCTTTAGTACTGTTAACTAACTGCACGTATTTGACAAAGTTGTGAAAACATTTTTCTAAAAATTCAATCGTCTTTTGTTCCTTGAGATTCTGGTTACTATCAAAAGCGGTTTTACAATTAGGCAGCATAAACTCATTTCCGGGAAGGACATATGCATCAACTCCAGGAGAATCTAGTACATGTCGCAAATCCATCTGCGCACGCACAGTACCTTGTGCCCCATAAGATGCGCCCACAATCATTACCGGTTTTCCTCTCAAAGTATGATAACTAGCTGAAAGCCATTCAAGCACACTTTTTAATGCAGCTGTCATCGAGTGATCATATTCCGGAGTTGCAATAATTAACCCATCCGCAGTTTCAACTTTAGTGATTAATTTTTTGATATCTTGAGGAAAAGCTTGCAGTAAATCCTCATTAAACAACGGCAAATCTCTAATTTCCTGCAATTCAAAATCCGCTTGATCCGCAAAGTGACGTTGCAGATACTTCAATAAGAGTCGGTTATACGAAACACTAGCATTGCTACCAACAATTGTCAGCAATTTCATCAACTATTCCTCCATTCTAAACACACCGCAGCAACCGCTTACATGCTCATAATATCACATATATTGAAATACTCAACTCAAAGACAGGTATTCATTTTATAAAAATTCAGTAATTAAATGCGCGGTAGCTTTCTTTCAATCCGCTTGTCAGCGTAACTTCTCCGTTTTGCTGTATAAAAACACCTTCTAACTCAGGTTGATCCTCAATTAAACGTCTACCGCGTGTAGCACCTTGACAAAATGCTAAGGTAGTCCATAAGTCTCCATCTACCGAATGTGGACTAACAAGGGTTACACTTGAAAGACCATTTGTGACCGGATATCCTGTTTGGGCGTTAAAAATATGATGATATTCTTTCCCGTGTGCTTTTAAAACACGTTCGTATATTCCAGCGGTAACCACCGCTCCCGCATGTACTGTAAGTCTTCCTATTGGGATATTCCTTTTTCTGAGCGGATCTTGAATTCCAATGTGCCAGCGACCTAGATGCGGTCCCTCACCAACCAATAAAAGATTTCCACCCAGATCGATGATCCCCTGTTGAACGCCGCGAAGCCGCCATAAGATCCCAACAGCATCCGCAATATAGCCCTTCGCAATTCCCCCAAGATCAAGCTGCATCTGGGGTTCCAACAAGAAAACGCTCTGGGTCGCATCATCCAACTTGATCTTAGTCGGCGACAAGACATGCAGGAGCTTTTTAATATCCGCCGCTTCAGGAAGCTGGGCGTCATTAAAACCAATTCCCCATAATTTAACAAGTGGTCCAAGCGCAACATTGAACCCCATTTGCAATTGGCTAGCATGCACAGCTAGCTTGATTAATTCATAGGTACTTTTAGAGACCATCACGGCATGTTTCCCGGCCGCATTATTAATCGCGACCACTTCTGAGTACTCACGATTTACTGTCAACTTTTTTTCAAATTTTCTAATCAGCTCATATCCCGCTTCAATATCAGTTTCATTTGCAGGTGCCGCAACACTTAAGTTAATTACAGTCCCCAATCCATAATAGGTATGTGTTAACATCCAAACTCCCCCCAGCTACTCCTAGTCCCTCATTAAAGCCCTTACAATAATTAATATAATCCAGGATTCAAAAATAAGCTCTTAAAATGATCGCCTCTTCTGACACCTTAGCTTTTTAAAAGTCACTCAGGGATCTCCATTGCATACTTAGCTATGCATAATTTAAAGTTAGCTGAAAATTTTGACTTATGGAACACGTTTATCCAGAATAAAAGAGGGGCTGGATCAAAAGTTAATTTTTGACCCAGCCCTATCATTATTTCATGCCTTATTCAGACGTCTAAATTAAAATTATTTTAACTCAAAGTAAATTAGTGAGTCGCATGCATGCTTGATTCCTTAGTTGCGAACTGTTACAGAAACCAATTGATCCCCCTGCGTGACTTCCTGCGTTTTAATTCTTTCGACACTTGCATAATCATTAGTGTTAGTAACAACTATCATGACAGTTGGATCAAACCCAGCCTGCTTAATCCCTTCAAGATCAAAACTCCCTAGTTTTTGATTCTTAGTCACTTTTTGCCCTTGAGTTACTTCTGTTTCGAAGAACTTTCCTTTAAGTTCAACAGTATCAATTCCAATATGCAACAAGACTTCTGCACCATTATCAGATTTAATTCCATAGGCGTGCTTAGTTTCATAGGCAACAGTAATCGTACCAGCGACAGGCGCAAAGATCTCACCGCTTGCAGGCACAATTGCTGCGCCACTTCCCATTAGTTTTGCTGAAAAGACCTTGTCATTAACCTCTGTCAGAGATTCTGCCTTCCCAGTAAGCGGAGCGCCAATTACTTCATCATTTAGTTTTAATTCCTTGGTTGCTAGCGTAGCTGCTTTTTGCTCCACCTTCGTTTGATCAGAAGCACTTGCTACAGGAACCGGATCAACTAAGTGTGCATTTTTCTTTCCGTAAAGATACGTTAAAACAAATGCCACGACAAAACTAAGTAATTCTGCCACGATATACATTGGAATCGACTTCACATCGACCGATAAGAAACCAATAAAACCAGCCGATCCTAAAGAACGTGCCAATACTTGGAAGAAGCCCGCAAAAGCTGAGGCAACTCCCGCTGCGATAATTGCACAAAAGAATGGGAATTTTAGTTTAAGGTTAACCCCGAACATCGCTGGTTCCGTAATCCCCAGTAATGCTGAAGCACTAGCTGAAGAGGCTAACCCCCGCATTTTCTGATTTTTTGACAATCGATAAACAGCCAGACAAGCGGCACCTTGAGCAACATTTGCCATTGAAGCAATTACAAAAATAAAATCTCCACCTGTTTTTCCAATATTCGAAATCAGCTGTGTTTCAATTGCTGGAAAACTTTGATGCAGTCCTGTTAGTACAATTGGCGAATAGAGCAATCCAAAAATACCAGTTCCAACAAAACCGCCAATATTATAAAGCCATACAATTCCATTAGTAATCCCATCACTCACACTACGCATCACGGGTCCAACAAGGATAAAAGTCAACAAACCGGCAATAATAATTGCAAGTAATGGTGTGAAAGTAAAGTCCAATGCACTTGGTAGTTTTTTATGGAAGAATTTTTCTAAATTAGCTAAAAGATAAACAGCTGCCAAAGTCGGAATCACAGAATTTTGGTACCCGATTTGAGCAATATTCAACCCAAAGATATGCCAATATGCCATCTTCCCAGCTGCCATTGTCGCAGCTGCATCACCGGAAGTAATTAGCGATGGTGCACACATAATCATTCCCATTGCCGCACCCAGATACTGATTTCCACCGAAACGTTTGGCAGCAGAAACCCCTACCAAAATTGGCATAAAGGTAAAGGGAGCTCCTGACATCATATTGATAATATCTGCCAAGCCTTTAAATTGCGGATACATCTGAATCACAGATTTTGCACCAAAAAGTCCTTGCGCAGTCAGAATATTATTTAAAGCCATTAATAAACCACCAGCCACTAACGCTGGAATAATCGGCACAAAAATATCAGATAAGAGTTTAATAAAAGCCATTACAGGATTAAAGCGTTTCCCGTTTTCTGCGACCTTCTTCAAATCCTCCGTTGAAACTTCACTTAATCCAGTCAACTTAATTAATTCATCATAAACAAAGTTAACGTCGCCAGGTCCAATAATTACTTGATACTGCCCGTTAGTCTTGAAGGTTCCTTTGACTCCCGGGTTATTATCCAAAGCCGCCTGGTCAATCTTAGTATCATCTTTTAAGACCAACCGTAGACGGGTAGCACAATGGGCTGCAGCAATGATATTATCTTGATCAATTGCTTTAATAATGTCGATTGCTACTTTTTTGTAATCCATAGTTAACAGCTCCTTTTGAAAACGTTTTATATAATTACTGTTTATATCATACCTAATATTTCACACATGTCAATCGTTTATCACATATTTTTATCTCAGCAAAAAATAATTCAACAGTAAAAGATTATTTGATGATATTCGTTTGACACAAAAAAACAGGCAGAGTACAATTATAAAAGAAAAAAAGACAACGTTTTCAATTTAGGGAGTTGTTATTATGGAATGGACACGCAGTAAACGTTATTTGCCGTATAACAAGTGGGACGCCGAGTATCTGCTGAAATTGCAGGCTCAAACTGCCGCTTCGGCATATCGTCCGAGTTATCACATTGCCCCAACTTCTGGCCTTTTAAATGATCCCAACGGTTTTTCATTTTTTAACGGTCAATGGCACCTCTTTTACCAATCTTTTCCTTTTGGACCGGTCCATGGGCTTAAATCATGGGTTCATCTGGTCTCCACTGACTTAGTTCATTGGCAAAATTTGGGAACCGCACTGAAACCGAGTACGCAATTCGATAGTCACGGGGTCTACTCTGGTTCAGCAAGCGTGATTGGTGACAAGTTATTCTTAATGTACACTGGAAACGTGCGCGATTCTGACTGGATTCGCTCACCATATCAAAACGGAGCTTGGCTCAATCAGAATAATCAACTGACCAAATTAGAAAAGCCCTTAATTACCCAGCCTCAACATACAACTGATCATTTCCGGGATCCGCAATTACTCCAAAAGGATGACAAATATTATGCACTGATTGGAGCTCAAGATGCGGCAACTCAGAGTGGTCAGATTGCAGTTTTTTCTTCAACCAATTTACACGATTGGAAAGATCTTGGTTATCTCAACTTCGCGCAAAAAAGTTTAGGCTATATGATTGAATGTCCTAACCTTGTATTTGTTGCACAACAGCCTGTCTTGATCTTTTGTCCGCAAGGTCTGGATCCAGAAATTGCGGCTTACCAAAATATTTATCCTAACATGTATTTGATCGGCAGCAACTGTAATCTTGAAAAAGGTGAATTTACACCCGCAGCGCCGTTATCTCAGCTAGATTATGGTTTTGACGTTTATGCCAGCCAAGCATTTACAGCTCCTGATGGACAAAGTTACTTGATCAGTTGGCTTGGATTGCCTGAAATTGAATATCCAACTGATTCTGAAAACTGGGCACATTGCTTAACACAGGTTAAACAGCTTTCTTTGGAAAATGGGCAACTTTATCAACAACCTGTTCCTGCAATTCGAGCTTTACGCCAACAACCGCAGCCATTAACGGGACGCACGGCTGCGTCTGAAACAATTCTTACCAGTGCACCAGGAAAACACTATGAATTAGAACTCACATTTTCAGCTGATCAAACAGGTACTTTATACCTCTTTAGAGATATACAGAAAAAGCATGGCTTAAAAATTGATTTTTCAAGCGGTGAAAATGCTTCTTTAACAGTTGATCGCAGTCAAGCAGGTCTTGCCTTCGCGCAAAAATATGGTACAACTCGGCGCGTGCCACTTGAAGCGCACCAAAAGCTTGTACTGGATGTTTTTGTAGATTATTCAGTCTGTGAGATTTTTATCAACAATGGTCAAAGGGTCTTGAGCATGCGGGTCTTTCCCACCAAAGATGAGACCGCAATCACTCTGGCAGGACAAGCGCAAATCACCTATAATGGTTCTTGGTGGAACTTAACCAAAACTAACAGCTAAAGGAGACTTGCAAGTGCGTCCAAAACTGAATGATGTTGCTGCAAAAGCAGGTGTTTCAGTGACGACAGTTTCCCGCGTGATCAATAATTACGGGTACTTAAGCCAAGGAACTAAGGATAAGGTCTTTCGTGCAATGAAAGAGCTGAATTACCAGCCCAATTCGCTGGCGCGGTCCTTGCATGGAAAGAAAACTCATTTGATCGGAGTGATTTTTCCTTCAATCGTTAATCCTTTTTTTGCAGAATTAGTAGAACAAATTGAAAATCGCTTATTTAATTCAGGATATAAGATCATCTTATGTAATAGTGCTGATAATCGGGAAAAAGAACGCGACTATTTGCGCATGCTAATTGCTAATCAAGTTGACGGCATTATTGCAGGTGCGCATAACCTTGGAATTGATGAGTATAACCGTGTAGGTTTGCCAATTGTCTCATTCGATCGTTTGTTTTCAGATAAAATTCCCATCGTTAGCAGCGACAACTTTCGGGGAGCAGCTCTCGCCACCAAAGAACTTTATCAAGCAGGCGCACGCCATATTTATTTTCTCGGTGATCCGCATCAAACTGGTAATCCGACAGATTTGCGCCTGCAAGGTTATCAAAAAACCATCGCTAAGCTTCAGTTAACAGCACACGTGCATACCATCAATTTTACAGAATCTCCAACACTTAAATCACTCTCGATCAAAAAATTGTTGGCCAAACGTTATGCCGATGGAATCGTCTGTACGGATGATTTAACTGCCATCTTAGTCTTAAGAGCAGCTCAAGAACTCAAAATCTCTGTTCCACAAGAACTAAAAGTAATCGGCTTTGATGGGACTTCGTTTGTTCAAGAATATAATCCAGAGTTGTCGACGATTGTTCAACCGATTCACGACATTGCATCATTACTGGTCAGCATTTTAGTGCAACGGATTGATCAACCCGATAAACCCCTTGAACAAATGCGCTATGTCCTACCAGTCAAGCTATTGCGTAACCGCTCAACTTTCCCTTTTGAAGAGTAGGTTATCAAAAAATATTTGCCTTCAAGCAATCTTTAACTTTAAATAAAATAATTCCAAAATATGGAGGACTTACAGATGTTACTAGGAAGCGTAGAAGCCGGAGGTACAAAATTTGTTTGTGCTGTAGGCAATGAAGATTTCAAGGTGCAAGAATCAGTCACCTTCCCTACCACTACCCCAGAAGAAACATTGCGTAAAACGCTCGCTTTCTTCAAAAAATTTGCGGATCTAAAGGCTATCGGAGTTTCATCTTTTGGACCAATTGAGATCCGCAAAAGTTCACCCAAATATGGCTACATTACAAATACGCCTAAACCTGGCTGGAAAGATACTGATTTTGTCAATAAACTCCAAGCTTCCTTTCCAGTTCCAATTGCCTGGACTACCGATGTTAACGGCTCGGCATATGGTGAATATATTGCTTATAAAAAAGCAGGACTTCAGCTTTCATCCCTCGCCTACTATACAGTTGGCACAGGAATCGGTGCTGGAATAGTCACTGATGGCAAACTTGTTGGAAGCGAAGGTCACCCAGAGCTTGGACATGTCTATCTAAAGCGGCATTCTGCTGATCTTAATTTTAAGGGAATCTGTCCTTATCATGGTGATTGTCTTGAAGGCTTAGCTTCCGGTCCGACCTTTAAAGCGCGTTTAGGCATTGCTGGTCAAGATGTTCCACTAACTGATCCTACTTGGGATATCATTGCTTATTATGTGGCTCAAGGAGTCATGCAGGCTACCCTCGCTTTACGTCCTAGCAAGATTGTAATCGGCGGTGGCGTCTCCAGTGAAGCCTTCTTAAAAAAGGTGCGGCTCCATTTCAAAAAACTCTTAAACGACTATGTAGCAGTGGGCGATCTTGAGCAATATATTGTAACTCCGAAAGTTCCCCATAACGGTTCTGCAATCATGGGATCCTTGGCGCTAGCATTGGCTGAATATCAGAAAAGTGCTCAGCCTAAAGCTACAAATGCTTAATCAACATCCGTTTTTGTAAACTGAAGTTTGCTTCATTAGACGATCCACTTCAAAGTATTCTAAATTAAAGTCGCTCCAAACCACTATTTGGATATTCCTTTGAAGGATCATAAAAAATTAACTATTTTATCATAATGCAACCTAAAATTGGGCTGTGACAAAATTTAACTTTTGTCACAGCCCCTCTTTTATTCCGTATAAACGTGTTCCATAAATTAAATACCATCATTTTTAACTTTTAAAACCAAGCTTGTTTAGCTAATTCAGCAAAGCTTAAAACTGCATCAATTCTTGCTTTATCTTTGGTTGTCATGACGTAAAATTTACGTTTAATAGGAAACGATGACACATCTAACGGTTTTAAAGAACTACTCTCCGCATTAAAAAAAGTATCTGGCAGAATTGAGATTCCAATTTCTTCAGAAATTCCCTTTTTAATATTGTCATATTGCTGCATTCGAATAAAATTCCCCGTATCAATTTTATTTTGACGCAGCCAATTCATTAAAATCCTCCCAGTATCTGAACCTTTTTCTCGTATAATAAACTTCTCTTTTTTCAAGCTATCTAACGGGATTTCTCTCATTTTTGTTAATGGATTATTTTCATTAGCCACTAAATACAGTCTTTCAATTCCAACCTCATCTACTACAACAAAACGTCCGTCTTCTTTATGCTGCTCAGGCAACGGCACCAAAATAATATCTACTAACCCAGATTCCAACCCTTTAAAAGCATCTTCAGTATTAGTTATTGAAAAAAAGGAGTGGATATTAGGGTACCTGAAACGAAAATCTCGTGCAATCGTTGCCAACATGTAGGTATCGATTGAAGTTGTCCCAATTCGAATTGATTTTTTTAAAACCTCGTTTTTTGGTTTGAGAGCATCAGAGCATTTTTCATATAAATTCAGCATATTTTCGGCATAACTCAATAAAATATACCCTGAGTCAGTCGGAACATACCCGTTATGAGCCTTAGTAACTAGTCTAACTTTAAACTCCTCTTCTAAATTTTGGATGTGTGCCGTAACAGTCGGTTGACTAACATGTAATTTTCTTGCCGTAGTTGAGTAACTTTTATATTTGGCTAACGCCGTAAAAGTTTTAAGCTGTTTGAAATCCATAAAACCACCTCACAGTTATTAATAATTATAATAATAATATTCAATAAAACAATAGCCTTTACACAAATAAAACACTAATCTATGTAGTGTTTTTACAAAGGACAGTCATAATATCAATTGTTACCTGCTATATTAGGTATCACAAAAAATTATAATAAATGGAGGCCTATATGATGCATCGATTCAAAAAGTTATTTCTCTTTTCAACTATGTTCCTACTTTTTTTCACCTTATTAGCCGGATGTAAAAATTCTGCAGCAGACAATTCAAAAACACTATCCGTTGTTTTTATTCCCAACGATTCTGTAAAGGAAGTTGAACCGGCCCGAAAAGCACTTTCCCAAAAAATCAGTAAAGCAACTGGTAAAAAAGTCAAAATTCAAACAACTACCGATTATAATATTGCAATTCAAGCAATTTCTTCTGGTAAAGCACAAATCGCATTGCTAGGAGCAGATGGTTATATTCAAGCACACAAGCAAAACAACAAAGTAGTTCCAATCCTAACGTATTCGGGCAAATCCGGTACTTTAAAAGATGCTTACTATCATAGCTACATCATGGTTAAAAAAAATAAAGAACAGAATTATCTGACTAATGGAAAATATGATTTAAATAAAGTCAAGGGTAAGAGAATGTCTTTTGTTGCGAATACTTCCACATCAGGATTTGCAATTCCAGCAGGAGCTTTAAAAACAAAATTTAATTTGAAAAGTACCGATCAATTATCTCAAAGTGGTCAATTTTTCTCCAAAGTAGTTTTTGGAGGCTCACACCAAGGCTCTGCTCTGAATCTAATGAAAGATGACGTTGATGTAGCTGCTTTCGATGATCACGATTTGACACCGTATGGTTCTTTCTCAAGTACCGATACAAAACCAGGAATTACCTTCACCGTTAAACAAAATGCTCCGGCACCTTTCAACACTGTTCCAAATCAAGTCAGTGTCGCACTTGCTGCATACAAAGTACAGAGTGAACCAATTGTAGTTAATCGTGCTAAGGTTAGCCAAACAGATGTCAAAAAAATTCAAAAAGCACTTACAGCCAATAGTGTTAGCCAAGATACTCATTTTTTTGCACCCTCAAATGCCAAGACTCGTGGACTATTTACAAAAGATGGGAAGACTCGTTTCATTGCAGTGGATGACAGTTGGTACAAGCCAACTCACAAAATTTTAGGTGAATAACAAAATATATTCACTCGTGTTTAAGGAGGTACGACCGTGCTAGTTATTAAAAATCTTACCAAATCCTATTCTGGACAAAAACGTTCCTTGGAGAATGTCTCTTTTGCAGCTAGACCAGGTGAAGTTTCTGTCATTATTGGACCTTCTGGTGCTGGTAAAACAACCATTTTGCGTAGTATCAACCAGTTAATTAGTGATGACGACGGTCAAATCAAATTGGACGATCTCGATATTCGACAACTAAACCGCAAGACATTAAAAAAAGTTCGTCATAAGATTGGAATGATTTTCCAAAACTACAATTTAATTGACCCTTTGACAGCTATTGAAAATGTGTTACATGGCCGACTGGGCGCGAAGTCAACTTTTGCGGGCATGTTTTCGCTTTACACCGCTGCCGAAAAAAAAGAGGCTTTAACATTACTTGAACAAATGGGACTTAAGGACTTTGCTTTTAAACGCTGCAGTGATTTAAGCGGAGGCCAGAAGCAACGTGTCGGAATTGCGCGTGCACTGATGCAGCATCCAAAAATAATTCTCTGTGATGAACCAATTGCATCGCTTGATCCTAAATCAACAACTTTGGTTATGAATATTTTACGCAAGTTAGCAATTGAAAAAAAAATAATCGTGTTGATCAATCTCCATCAAGTAGAGATTGCAAAAGTTTATGCAGATCACATTATTGGCTTAAACAAAGGCAAAGTTGTTTTTGATGATCGGTCTGAAAAATTGAATACCGCAGCTATTAACTTAATCTACAGTTGAATTTCAAGCTAACAAGCCAGTAAGTTAGGATGAAGCAAAATGAAAACAAAAAAGCAATCAATATCTCAATTTTTTAAGAACAAACATCTAAAAAAAGTGACAATTGTTGGGATCCTTGCACTTTTTTACTTGATGGCCGCTTTTTTTCTGGACTATGATCTTTCTTCTTTAAGCACTTTAAGTGATGGCTGGACCTGGTTATTTAAATATTTCATTCCTGACCACCAGTCAACTGCTATACTTGCAACAATTATATCTCAGATTTTTAAAACATTTTTAATAGCTGTTGCAGCAACATCATGTGCCGCATTTCTTGCTTTAATTCTAGCAATTTTAGGAGTAAAGTCTGCAGGTTTGCCTGTAATTTTCGGCATCCTTATTAAAGGATTCGCATCAATCTTAAGAAATATTCCATTGACAGCTTGGGCTTTGATCCTAGTATTTTCCTTTAAACAAAATAATTTTACCGGTTTTTTAACTCTCTTATTTATGGCACTAGGTTTTCTAACTCGTGCATTTATTGAAACGATTGAAGATTATGGCAGTGAGAAGATTACTGCCCTGCAGGTTACCGGTGCAAGTTATCCTCAAATCGTCTTTCAAGCTATGCTTCCTGAACTAACGACTCCTCTTCTAGAATGGGTTCTTTATATGCTCGAAAACAATATTCGGGACGCAGTTTTGGTCGGATTACTAACGGGCTCAGGTGTAGGGTTTTTATTTGATCTTTACTTTAAAAGTCTTCGCTACCACGCTGCAGGTTTAGTTATTCTAGGAATTATTGTCCTCGTAATCACATGGGAACTTTTGTCAATTCAAATAAAGAGGTGGATAGAAAAATAATGTCTAGGAAAAAAGTATCTACTCAAGGGATATCTTCTGATTACACAAGCATGAAGAACATCTCACTTGTAAAAATCAAACTACATGATCGTCAAAGACTTGGTGTTTACTTGCTGGTACTATGTTTAGCGCTCATCACTTTTTTATCAATGCCAACAATAGTACCAGCTAATTTCAAATTTTCTCCCGCTTTCAGCAGCTTTTTTGCTAATTTACAAACTATGTTTCTTCAACCCCACTTAGGAAATGATTCTTTAAAAGCTGTGTTTTACGCACTGCTCCAAAGTATTGCTTTGGCAATTCTGACAACTATTCTTGGGGCACTGATTGCCTTTTTTCTTTCGCTGCTAGCCGCACGCAATTTATCGCCTGTATGGCTTTCGTTAGGCGTCCAGAGTCTGATGGCTTTTATTCGGGCAATTCCTACAATTATCTGGGTACTAATCTACAGTATTTCACTTGGCCTAGGTTCAAATGCTGCTGTGCTGGGACTGTTGTTCCACAGTGTAGCTTACCTTACCAAGGTCTATGCTGATAGCTTTGAAGACATTGCTCCTGAAGTAATTGATTCTTTGAGAGCAATGGGTATTAATCTCGGCACAATTATCATGCAAGTCATCATCCCAACTAGTTATCGTCGGATGCTCAGTTGGACCTTCATCCGTTTCGAGATCAACTTTGGTGATGCCATTGCTGTGGGCGCAGCAGCAGGAGCTGGCGGCATTGGTTACCAACTGTTTATGTCCAGTACCATGTACTTTGATTTCCATGAAGTTGGTTTTTTAGTCTATTTTGTTTTAGCCTTTGCTGTTATCTTAGAATTTTTATCATATCAGCTTAGAACGCGATTCAATAAATAATTATTAAGAAAAGAAGAGTGAATACTATGACAATTGCAGCAGTTGTTTTTGATTGGGCTGGAACCACAGTTGACTATGGCAGCAAGGCTCCAATCGTAGCTTTTTCAAGTGCTTTTAAAACATACGGAATTTCAATTTCTGAAGAACAAATAAGAAAAGATATCGGTCTTAGCAAGCTTGAACATATAAAAAAAATTTTTCAGGATTCAGCTGCTCAAAACGCTTGGAAGAAAGAATTTAATCAGCCGTTTGACCTGAACTTCGCAACAGAGACGGTCTACACAAAATTTAACGACCTAATTTCTGCTCAACTAAAGGCAACTTCCTATCTTAAACCTGGACTCTACAAATTAATGGTGTATTTTAAAGAACATAATATCAAAATGGCTACAACATCCGGCTACTATAAGTCAATGCTTAACCAGATTATCCCGTTAGCCGCCGACCAAGGATACCATCCGGAGATAAATATTACTGCAGAAGATACAGCAGGTATCGGCAGACCAGCTCCTGCAATGCTCCAAATGGCTATTACAAAATTAGGACTCACCTCAGCAGCACAAGTCATTAAAGTCGGTGATACTTTGAACGATATTTTGGAAGGAAAAAATGCTCATTGCATTTCTGTAGGGGTTGTTGAAGGTAGCAATCTAATGGGTTTAAGTGTTACTGAATTTCTCTCACTAACCAACCAAGAACGTGCTAAGCGTAAGCACGACGTCAGAATTCAATTTGAAAAGGCCGGCGCAGATTATGTAATAGACAATCTAGACGATCTCATCGCAATTATTGAAAAACTCAATCACTCAAACCAAGACTAGGAGACTTTTTATGACAGTAAAAGCAGTTGTTTTTGATTGGGCCGGAACTACCATTGATTATGGTAGCAGAGCACCTATTCTTGCATACCAAGAAGTTTTTTCTTACTTTAATATTCCAATCACTGTTTCACTTATTAGAAAGTATATCGGTCGTGAAAAGTATGAACAGACCAAATTAATTTTAGACGATCCTGATGAAAAAAAAATCTGGAAAGAAATATATCCACATCTTTCTGACCAAGACATGCTTGACAAAATTTATACAAAGTTAGAAGAACTCATCCCAAATATCCTAACAGTTACCTCAACGCTGAAGCCTGGTATGTCCCAGTTGATAGCCTATCTGGAAGAAAATGGAATTCGGAGTGCGACAACAAGTGGCTACAGTCAAAAAATGCTTACTACGCTTATTCCGTTAGCTAAAAAACAAGGATTCAATCCTCTATTTAACATTACTGCAGATCAAACATTGCATATTGGAAGACCTTATCCCGATATGTTAAATCTCGCAATAAATAAGCTTCAAATCCATGATCACAGTCAGGTTATAAAAGTTGGAGATACAGTAAATGATATTTTAGAGGCTCGAAATGCTGGCACAATTTCTGTGGCTTTGATTGAAGGTGGGAATTTAAGCGGTCTTACAGAAGATGAGTACTATTCTTTATCTCCTGAAGAACGCCAGAAAGATAAAGATAACATCTTTGCCCAGCTGAAAGAGGCGAATCCAGATTACATTATTAACAATCTCAGTGAACTGAGTGATATTATTGAGAATCTGAATAAACGGACTCTCCTGTTAACACCAGGACCAGCAACTCTCAGTAATACTGTCAAACAGGCCATGACCATTGATCACGGTACCTGGGACAGTGAGTATAAGGACGTAACTCAAAAAATTAGAACTGCACTCTTAAAAATCGGGCATGCCGCGGAAGATAAATATACTAGTATTCTTTTGCAAGGGAGTGGTACTTATGGCGTGGAAGCAACTCTATCGACTGCAATTTCAAGAGGAACAGATACAGTTTTAATTGCCGCAAATGGGGCATATGGCAGACGAATGAGCGAAATTGCAGATTACGCCGGAATTAGTCATTTAGACATTTGTTTCAAAGACACTGAACCTATCGATGAAAAGATAGTACTTGAAATGATCAAAAAGCACTCGGAGATCACACACTTTGCACTCGTTCATAATGAAACTACAACTGGAATTGTAAACCCGCTCTCAAATCTGCTGCCTAAACTGCACTCTTTGGGAATTATTACCATAGTAGATGCTATGTCAAGCTTTGGTGGCATTCCACTCGATCTTAATGAATTAAAGCCTGACTATCTCATTAGTAGTTCAAACAAGTGTGTTCAAGGTGCTCCGGGCTTTGCCTTCATTATCGCTAACAAGAAGGTGCTCGCAAATACAGCTGGAAATTCAGCTTCCTTGTCTCTTGATCTTTATCAACAGTATCTTTGCTTTGAAAACAATGCTGGCAAATGGCGTTTTACTTCACCGACACATGTAGTCTTTGCTTTTTATGAAGCACTCTTAGAACTGCAGGACGAAGGTGGGGTAAAAGCACGCTATCTGCGTTATTCACAGTTAGAGCAACAATTGCGAAATGGTTTAAAAACACTTGGCTTTGAACCTTTAATTGCTGCAAAATACCAGTCGCCAGTTATTACTTCTTTCAAATATCCTTCTTCAAGCTTTAATTTTGATAACTTCTATCTTTACTTAAAAAATCACGGCTTTATTATTTATCCCGGTAAAATTACAGAAGTAGCTAGTTTCAGAATTGGCAACATTGGTGCAGTATATTCGAAAGATATTGCTCGCTTATTGCGCACTATAAAAGACTATCTGCTTAGAAATCAACCCAAAACTAGCAACCAGTAACTATCAATTGGAGTGAACTCTTTATGAATAAACAACTTAAAACTTGGTCCAATGAAGCAGTTCCATTACGTGAAATCACTGAAATTCTCACCCATGCAAACGCTCATCGACCTTTAGTAGTTTGTGATGAATTTTTATTAAGCAGTGAATTTTTTAAAACGTTAATCGCTAAATTAGATTTTAAGATCACGAGTTTTCATGAATACGAACCGAATCCTACTTTCACTGCTGTGATTAAAGGCATTCAGGTCTTTAAGGAAAATCACTGCGACTTCATTATCTCGATTGGTGGTGGCAGCTCAATCGATGTTGGTAAAAGCATTAAGGCAGTTTTAAATGCTCCAACCGCAGAACTTTATTTTGAAGAAAAAATTAACCCAAGTAATATTCCACAACTCGCAATTCCTACAACGGCTGGAACTGGCAGTGAATCAACCCATTTTGCCGTTGTTTATTATCAAAATAAAAAGCAATCTATTTCGCATGAGCAATTGCTTCCAAACTATGTCTTATTTACGCCTGCATTACTGGTTTCCCTGCCTCTTTATCAGCGTAAAGCAGGGATGCTCGATGCACTGTGCCAAGCAATTGAATCCTATTGGTCTTTACAGGCCAACGCTGCAAGCCGAACCTGTTCACGCCAGGCAATTACCATTATCTTAAATAATTATCCTGCTTTTCTCCAAAATACTTCTGCAGGTAATTGCCAATTAATGAAAGCTGCTAATCTCGCTGGTCAAGCGATCAATATTACCACAACAACCGCAGCACATGCGATGAGCTATAAGTTAACTTCAATGTACCAGATTGCACACGGGCACGCAGTTGGCATTTGCCTACCTCATGTTTGGCAATACATGCTTAATCATCTGGAATTGACGCAACCCAGCCTAACCCCGACTGCTGTAAGTGAATCTTTTCAAGAATTGGCTGAATTACTAGAATGTAACACTCCTCAAGAAGCCATTACAACTCTGATTAACCTAATGCATTCTATCCAGATTGAACCACCTACCTTGCATAATAATAATGAACTTAAAATTTTAGCACATTCAGTTAATATTCAGCGTTTAAATAACAATCCATTGCGCTTAGGATATTCAGAACTATTGGAAATATATAAAAGTATCTTGCTGAATAAAATAACGGTATCCTAACAAGCAATTGCTGGTTCAGACAAAATTTTTGACAAACGATTGGAGTTAAAAACATGCCACTTAAGAAAAAAATTTTAATAGCAGTCATTGATGGCTGTGCCACCGCATATTTAAGTCCACAGTCTACCCCACATCTTTTCAAACTAATTCAAGATGGTAGTGGACAACTTCAAACAGCACTGGCAACTGTCCCGACTGTCACAAATGTAAATCATGCAAGAATACTAACTGGCTCTTGGCCGGAAGAAAATGGCATTAATGGCAATACCTTTTACGATAGAGCAACTGCTACTAGTAAATTCATTCAATCTTCAACATATTTAAAAAAAGCAACTCTTTTCAAAGAATATGAAAAATTAGGATTAACCAGTGCGCTGTTGACGGTCAAGGGCAAAGTTATGGAAGTCTTCGGCGATGATGCAACTTGGAAGATTAATGCTGAAACTCCTACTGCCAAAGCACTAGCAGCTATTAACCAAACCCCACCTCCGCACATAAATGATCCGGCAAGTGGTGCTTGGATTTTCAACTCAGCTCTCAAAATGATATCACGGTATTCTCCAGATCTGGTTTATTGCACTACAAATGACTATGTGATGCATCATTTTGCTCCTAATTCTGTTGCAGCCAATGAATACTTACAGGCCATTGATGCTGAAATTGCTAAAATTCACGCATTAGAACCAGATCGGATTATTTTCGTGACTGCCGATCACGGAATGAATGCCAAAAACCATTTAATAAATCTCCAACCTACCTTAGATACAGCGGGCTATCAGGCAACCTGTGTGTTACCGATGGCTGATCGTTATCTCGCAAATCATCCATATCAAGAAGGCGGAATTGCCTATTTATTTTGTCAAAAATCAGCTGAAATAGCAGAGATTGCAAAAACTATCTGCCATATTTCAGGAGTTGAAGCGGTATTAACCAATAAAGAAGCGGCAGACGTCTATCACTTATCTACCCACACAATTGGTGATCTCGTTGTTTTAGGTGATAAATTTACGGTCTTTGGTAATCAACCACAAGCAGAATTATTTGTTAAAGATATCCGGACACATGGTTCTGTATATGAACAAGCGGTTCCTTTATTCACGACTTTAAGGGGACATAAGATCTCATCAACCAGTATGCTTTTTAAACTCGCTCTTCAACAAGTAGCGGTATTCTAAATACTAAGATTCTTGCCTAAAACATATTCTAGGTTTGGATAAGATAAATTATCTCTAGGTTGTTCGAAGCCGATTTTTGAGTGCTGCGGACTGCCTAGCTTTTTGGTTTCTAATCAATATTGCCTATTGCACCTTCTGCAATATAGTTAAAGTACAATTACTTATTTCCAATATAATCAAAAAGATTCAGTGCAAAAGACTGAATTTAATCAGTACTTTGAACTGAATCTAATCTTAAAACGCTATCTTTAATTTTTATAATATTCCCCGTAAATACTCATGAATGTGTTCACGTAAAAAGTCGGTGCGTTTAGGTTCTGACACCTTAGAATTATGCGCGTTATGCTGTGTTAGAAAATAGCCAAAATTAAGCCAGTTAAAGTTATCAGCCTGTATTTTAGGATTTATTTTCTTAGTAATTTCTCCTGTCTGAATTCTCTGGATAAGGATAGTCTCAACAACTTTTTTGAAGTGAACTGCCAATTTATTAGTTGCTTCTTTAACTTCCTCCAACTGCAGTGATTCTTTCAGTCCCACCATGACCAAAGCCTCATGTGTCCGCATAAAAGTCTGGTACTGCTGGGCAACTTGAAACAAGCATTCACTAAGCTCCAATTGCTCTAGCTGTTCATTTTGTAAATTATCAATGTCGTGTACACATTGCGTAATCAGTGCAAGCAGTAGTCCCTTTTTATTCCCGAATAGTCGGAACAGCGAACTTTCATTAACTCCCGCAAGTTGCGCAATTTTGATTGTTGTAGCAGCCTGATAACCGTTCTCAACTACGAGTTCAGTGAAAGCCTGCAATAATTTTAACTTAGTGTCTTGTTTGCCCATCGTACCCTCTCCAGTAATTCAACATTTTTTATTTTGCGCGATTAATTTGATAATAGTTTCCTAAAATCGAATCAGCTTTTTGAATGCTGACAAAGGACTTAGGATCACATAACTTAATCATTTTCTTTAACGAAGACAGCTGACTGTTCTTAGTCATCAGCACTATCAAATCTGTCTCGCTTTGACTATAAATTCCTCTTCCTTTAAAGATAGTAGCGCCATAGCCGAGCTTCCGCAAACTTTCTTCCAAAATAACAGGTTCTTTTGTGAAAATCAAAAGCATCGTACTTTTTTGTTGAATATAAACATAATCCATGGCTAGGCTCGTCACAACCATACTAATAAAACTGTAAATTGCTCCAGAAAAGCCAAAGAAAAGCGCTGCAGTAATCAAAATACACCCATTGATATAATTGTTGATACTCCCAATTTTGAGTTTAAATCTTTTTTGCAAATAAGTCACAATTACATCCGTACCGCCAGTTGAAAAATCACTCCGAAAACACAGACCGATCCCAATTCCGATTATTAATCCTCCAATAACCGAATTAGTCAACGGTTCTTTTAAAATAACCACATTTGGCACCATTTTTAAAAAAACAACATTTGCAGCGACCGCCAAGAGCGAATAGGTCGTATATTCCCGTCCAAAAAGTTTCCACGCAATCACGAATAACGGAATATTTAGTAAAATCACTAAATCACTAATGCTAAGATCAATTGCACCCAACTTTAGAATTGCGTGTAACAACTGTGCAATTCCAGGAATCCCAATTGAATAAGAATTTGCCGGCAGCAAAAATATGTTGATTCCCACAGCAGACAACAGACCATATAAAATAGCTACTGTTATTTTTAAAAGCTTTTTCTTTGCCTTACCCATCTTCCATACCTCAATTTATACACAATGTGTACTCGTAATTGTTAATAAAGCCCAAAAATTATTTTAATATTAAATCTTTCAATTCAGTAGGAGCCTGCGTATAAAACTCATATCCATCTTTTGTAATTCTAACCGTATCTGAATGACGATAACCGCCTTGACCATCAAAGTAGATTCCCGGTTCAACAGAAACAACCATATTCTCTTTTAGTTCGGTCTCATTGCCCAAAGATAAGGTTGGTTCTTCATGATTATTCAAACCAATTCCGTGTCCTGGTCGATGCAAGACACGTTCAGCTACACCATCTGCTTTCAATGAATTCAGCACCGCTTCTTCGATTGCAGCCGCCTTGACACCTGGTCGTAACATTTGCAGCATTACTTTTCTGGCTGCCATCATCTGTTCAAAATGCTCTTTTTCTTGTGCACTAGGTTCTTCAGTAAAGAATGTCCGTTCACATTCTGCTGCGTAACCTGCTAATTTGAAGATTGAAATATCAATATTCGGACCGGCCTTAATCACTGAATCCATAGCAGGAATACTATGTGGCATAAAGCTGTAGTCTGCATTCCATACACAGTTCGTGATTCGATTAGTAATACTGAAATTTTGCTTAATTACAGCGCCCTTTAACTGATATGGCAACATGTAGACTTCCGCAATCGTCGTTCCCGTTTTAGCGATCTGAAGCGTTTTGTTAAGCACATCACTGCATAACTGAGCCGTAACCTTAATCTTTTCAAGCTCATATTCGCTTTTAATTTCACGCGTCTGTTTTACAAAGCTCTTTGCGCTCCACTTGGGCGCGGCCACTTGTTGCGTAATAAAAAGTTGGGCGTTATCTTCAATTCCAACTTGTTTTTCGTTAGCAAGTCTCTTAGCTAGAACTTCAAACCAGTTCTCACCTGCGCGCGCAGTCACATCAAAATATGGTTCAATCTCATATTCAAAATATGGAACTTCAACATGTGCTTCCTCCAACTTAGGCACAATAAACAAAGGCTTTCTATTTTGAAATAAAATAAAAAAGAACGGACGCTGTTCAGGACTATAGTTAATATTAGTCAAATACCAGATATCTTCTGCATCGGTGATTACATACGCATCTAGCGCTGACGCTGCCATTTTTTGCTGCACATTATTAATTCGTCTAAGAATTTCACTCTCTAAAACTGTCATCTAAAAACCTCCACGTTAATAAAATTTGATTTCACTGTGTATCATAAACTATTCTCTAAAAAAAGCAAGTACTTACTTGCATTTTTTTATAAGCACTTGTGAAACTCAAAAAAGTGACTCCATAACTTCCCAACACCCTCAAACAGCTTAATACCTAAATTAAAAAGCACCCTGAAAGACTAGTCAAAATGTAATTTTTGATCAAGTCTTTCAGGATGCCTTTAAAATAGCCAGATTTACCAATTTATTTACGAGCTGTATAAAGCAGACCTACAAGTTATCTTTTCCCCACTCATTCAAGGCTGCCATAATTGGTAACAAACTCTTCGCACTTGCAGTCAGATAATACTCTGTCCGCGGCGGCGTAACCTTTAGTTCTTTACGAATAATCAAATTTTCCGCAACTAGGGTTTTAATTGCTCTTGTCAACATAATGTTGGTAATTCCCTCAACTTCTCGTTTAAGTTGATTAAAACCAAGCCCTTCATGCTGTGAGATTCTCCAGAGAATATTCAATTTCCACTTGCCACCAAAAATATCCATCACACTAGCAACTCCGCAACTCCAATTTGAGGTTGATTGCACCATGACACCACCTTCCTATCAAGTTACAAAAATGTGCGTACTAGTATTTAGAGATCTAATTCATTATAGTGAAAACATCATTGAAAGAAAAGAGGAATCCCATGAACTTTTTAGATTACCTAGACGGTCGAAAAGCAGTCCGTCATTTTGACCAAGCAACTTCTTCCATTAGTGATGCTGAAATCACTGAAATTCTTGCGCATGCGGCTAAAGCTCCTTCCAACAATAATTTTCAACCCTGGCGTGTGATCGTTATCAAAAATAAAAAAATTCAGCAGAAACTGCAAACCCTGGCAGCTGGTCAACAGCAAGTTGCCTCTGCAGCAGCGGTCTTCTTACTTTTAGGTACTCAGGAAGGTTATAATATCGAAAAAATACTGCAATTCAATCTTAAACATCATATACTTAAAGCTTCTCAAGTTGCAGAAAAACGTAAACGTATTGAGCTTTATTTCGCGCTCCATCCTGAGGATCGCCAAGAAGAAGGACTCCGCTTAGATGTCGGTTTATTTGCGATGAACCTAATGCATGTTTTACGTGCTTATGGTTACGATTCAGTTCCAATGCGTGGGGTAGATTTCGACAAAGTAATGCAATTCCTGCAGCTTCCCTCAGAATGGTCCCCAATACTGCTGCTCCCTGCTGGAAAAGCGCTTAAAGAGGGGCATCAGCAATTTAGGAATCCTGTTGCAAGTTTTTCACAGATTATTAACTAATTCCAAACTACGCATTTTAAAATAAGCTTAAAAATGAATATTCTTTTTTTGGCAAATTGTTTGCTTAGGTTATGCTGAGGTTGGATCATCCATCTTTTGATCCAGCCTCTTATTGTTTTATGCTGTCCATGCAGACGCTCTTTTGTTTATCCGCAAAGCAGTCTGATCTTCCAATTACACACAACATTTCATTCATGACCGTAACTTTTTTGAACTACTCGCTAAGAGCTGCAATCTTATCTTTATCTAAGTTTTTCATCTTCATACGGTATGCAACCATCGCTAAGGCTGCAAATAGGGCTGCAATCAGCAATAATACGAAAATATCCGGTACAGCCGTTCCACCAACCGAAATAGCTTCACGCAATCCATGAATTGAATAAGTGATTGGTAAAAATGGATGAATTGTCTCAAAAAAGCCATTTGATAATTGGATCGGGTAGGTTCCACCAGAACCCGCCAACTGAAAGACCATTGCCAACAAGCCTAAGAAAGAACCAAGCGGACCAAAGGCAACCACAAAAAAGGTCATTATGCTGCAAAAGGCAAATGAAGCTGTGATTGCAACCAGCAAACCTGCTCCCAAATGTAATGGTGACAGTCCCAAAAAGACGATCAGTGCAAAGTAAGCACACAAAGCCTGTAAAATCGCAAAGGTCCCCACAACTGACATCTTTCCAAGCCACCATTGGGTCCCGCTTCTCGGATATTTTCGCGGTGTCACTAAATCAAACATCATACTTAATGATAATGTTCCAACGAAAAGGTAGACAGATAACATATAGGGGGTCATCCCAGTTCCGTTATTAGGTGTTCTATCCGTATCTGTGTGCTGAGTGGTGACGGGTTTAGCAACCTGTGCATATGTCAATTTCGAAACATTCAACTGACCAACTTTGTTTCCCGCAGACTGTAGCTTGTTACCAAGCACTTGATTGCCCTGCTGAACTTTAGTCAAGGCAGTGCCGACTTGACCTGATCCAGTTGCTAATTTACCAGCACCAGTGCTGATCTTCTCGGCCCCAGTCCTGAGTTGGGCAGTGCCGCTGAGCAACTTGCCACTATTAGCCGCCAACTTACTCAAACCTCCAGTAACCGTTTGACTGCCAGTTGCCAGCTTAGATACTCCAGTTGTCAGAGTTGGTAATTTAGTGTCTAAGTTCCCTAAACCACTGCTCAATTGGGTTGCACCTGTCGTTAATTGCGAACCACTTGCTGCCAATTGATTCGTTCCAGTTGAAAGTTGCTGACTACCACTTGCAAGGGTTGCAATTCCTGTAGTTAGCTGTGGTACTTGCGTGGCTAGTGTACCTAAGCCGCTTTGCAATTGAGTTGCTCCTTGTACCAAAGTGCTTGCTTGACCATTCAATGTTGATAGTCCGTTCGTCAAACTTTTGGTTCCGATATTCAACTGTGAAATACTCGTCCCAGCATTTGTGAGTGCCGCCGTTAAACCGTTTAAGCCGCCATAGAGCGTATTAGCAGTAGTGCTGTCTGCACTTGTGCCATAACTATTCTGCAATTGTGTAATGCCATTTTTGAGGTTTGTTGCGGCTGTCGCACTTTTTGAGAGTGTCGTCAACTGTGTCTGCAAACTTTGCAAATTTGTAGTTGCTGCACTCAGTGCTGTTTTAACCGTTTCATCTGGAGTTAAAGCCGCTTCAATGGCAGCAGTCTGTTCACTAGTTAATTTCTGTTCTACGGCAACTTGCTCAACTTTGGTGTTGATACTGGTTTCATAATTTGTCATAACTGTTAGCTCACTAGCCAAACTTTTCATTTCTGTCGTTAGTGTATCAACTGTCTCTGTGTTTGATGAACTACTATCAACTGCGGTTTTTAATTGATTCAAACCAGCTTCGAATTTGCTGAGTCCCGTTTTCAGTTGCTGCACTTTATCTTTTGCGGAATTGCTGTTCAAAGCCGTATCAAGTTGATTTAAACCAGCAGCAATTTTTTGACTGCCAGTATACGCTGTACTTGTTCCCGCGGTATAACTTTGCACGCCAGTCTTAAGTTTGGAAGAACCCTGCGCTAGCTGATTGACACCTTTATTTAGCTGACTACCAGCTGCATTTAACTTTTGTGCACCGCTATTCAAAGAAACTGCTCCGGTATTAACCTTACTAACACCACTTGCATACTTACTCATTCCCGTTGCAAGACTATTGGAGCCAGTGGTCAACTTATTCACCCCATTAGCAAGCTTAGGCAATTGATTGCTGACCTGATTTAAGCCGGTCGTCAGCTTGGCACTTCCGGTCTCTAATTGTGAAACCCCGTTAATGTAAGTACTGAGCCCCTTATTTAAAGTTGCAGCGCCACTTGAAAAAGTCAGTGAACTAGCTGCAAGTGTATTCAAATTACTGGTAATTTGTGCATTAGCTTTATTAAGCTGACTGCCACCCTTTGCCAACTGACTATTTCCTGCCCCAGCTTGGCGCATTCCCTTTCCAAGTTCCTTAATATTATTAAACATAATTCTGGAATACAGCTGTGTGACCTGCGCAGAGACTGACTGTGCCAACGCTTTAACGGCGCCTTGAGATAATTTGCTAGCCGTAAAACCTAAGCCTGAAGTTGTCCGATAATGCACCACCATTTTTTGTGGCTTTTTTTTCAATAAGCTAACTGCATTCTTCGAGAACTTCTCTGGAAAAGTTACTACCATGTAGTATTTACCTTTTTTTAATCCTTGATCTGCTTTCTTTTTGGTTTTCACAATTTTAAAATCTAAAGCCTTCGAGGTCTTTAACTTGTCAGTCAATTGTTTACCAATTGCTATCTTTTTTTGATTGTATTGAACTGCTTGATCTTGATTGACAACTGCTACCGGTAATTTGTCCATCTTGCTATATGGATCCCACAGCGAAGACAAAAAGGTCACTGCATAAATTGTTGGAATCAGCATAATCACTGATAAGACTGCCAGTACTAGTTTGTGTTTGCGTAAATAGTTCCACTCTGCTTTTATCATCGTTTTCTCCTCTTTAGAAAATGCACATCGTGTTGATAATTAATTCTGCAGACTTTATAATATGGAAAACTAGGACAGTTTACAATCATCAATTTTGAACAATCTGTTCACTAACTACTAGAGGAGGCTGGTGCATCAATGAACAAAGACATTCGTAACATTCGCACCGAATTTCAGCTCAAACAAGCACTAATTACATTAATTAACAGCAAGGGGTTCAATAATCTGACTGTCTCAGATATTTCGCGGACAGCAGGTATTAACCGGGGCACCTTTTATATTCATTATCTTGATAAATATGATTTGCTAAAAAAGGTCGAGCTTAATATTCTTGCCAATCTGCGCGTCGTCTTAAAAAAAGATTATGCTAACATTTCTTCCACTATTCCACAGCAAAAAGCTCAAGCCGAGCGCCTTTTTTCAACTACTTTTGCCTATCTTGCAAGGGAACGAGCGACTTTTAAGGCGCTAGCATCTGAAAAGGGGGACCCCAGTTTTCTTCAAAATGGACGAATGGCAGTTAAAAATGAATTTCACTCTCGGCTTAAATTAAACAATGGTTATCTGACAAATTTAATTCCAGCAGACTATGCCGAGGCGTTAATCTGTAATAGCTTATTTGATATCTTCATGATCTGGATCAATAAAAAAGACCCCGAGTCACCAACAGAAATTGCCAGAATTATTAATACCAGCCGTTCGCTGGCACCCAATCAACTAGCTAACTTTGATTAACTTCAAAACTGATTCAAATTTTAAATTCAAAAACTCTAGTCCGAGTCTCGCTTAGTCGCGGTTCTCAAACTAGAGTTTTTTACGTACATTTTAATTAAAATATTGGCAAATATCTTTGAAAAATCATTTTAACTATTTCTTAATAATTAATCGTAAAGTTTATTAACTCGCACAAAAAAGCTCTTACATTCCCCCCCTAAAACCAGATGCCTTTCTTGCCTAATCTTCCTTTGTGCTATCATCAATTTATAAAAATACTTAAAAACTATCAGATTTCATTTTAGCGCTGTACATCTGATTTATTAAATACAAATATTACATAATTTATTAATTTGATTTCAAAAAAAGGAGTTTTGTCGTGCTTAAAAATAAGGGGGCCCCTTTTGTTGCATTAATTATTTTGTCTTTCATTATACTAGGTTGTGGAGTTTTATATATGCATGAAAATCCAGCTGTGCCAAAAGTTCATTCACTCTTCGAACAGTGGCATTCAAAATATATCAAAGCAACTGCAAATGGGAATTACGTGAATGGTGCATTGCCCCAAAAGAAAGCAACCGCTTTGTCAGAATCTCAAGGATACGGAATGCTTGTAACAATCCAAGCAGCTCAAAAAGGATGGGCCACTCAGCACGATTTCAATCGACTTGTTACATACTATCTAAACCATCAAATCAATGCACAAAATCATCTAATGGCGTGGAAACAAACTAAAGAAGGAAATTCAATGGTTACAGCTGCCAAAAATAATGTTAGTGCAACCGATGGTGATTTAGATATTGCCTATTCTTTACTTCAGGCTGATTCATTTTTGGGAAGCACTGGTAAAGTTAATTATCAGCAACTTGCACATAAAATACTGAATTCCCTTTTGCGTTATACATATCAACGTGAAACTAATTTGCTGACTGTAGGAGATTGGGCTTTAAATTCACCTCAATATTCCAAGCTCATTCGGACATCAGATTTGATTCCTGCCTACTATCAATATTTTTATCGTAAAACAAAAAATCAGTCCTGGAAATTAATTGCAAAAAAATCTGTAGCTGTTCTGAATACTCTAAGCGCACAGAATAAAACTGGTTTGCTGCCTGATTTTGCGTACAGTCATCTTAACACGGTTTCCAGTGCTACACCCTATTCTTTGGAGGGTGCAAATGATGATAACTATGCTTGGAATGCTACACGCATACCTTGGAGATTAGCTTTGAACAATTCACAAGTCCTTCAGAAAATAAATAAAAAGCTGCTCTCTTTTTTTGCCAAACAATCAACTATTCATGCTGGCTACACGTTGAGCGGCAAGCCATTGGTACCCTATTCTTCAATGGCTTTTACTGCACCGATTGCTGTTGCAGCAATGCAGAACTCAAAACAATTTGCTGCGCTGTCAGCGGCAACTAAAAAATCTGTTTTAAATGATAAACTAACCGGAAATTATTATGCAGACACATTACAGGTTTTGTCTGCCTTTAGTTTGGAAAACATGGGGGAAGATAATGAATAAAGTATTATATTTTGATCTGATAGTCAGTATTCTTTTGCTGATTACCTTTTACTTGGCTAAAAAAAGAATTTTTTTTAAAAAGGTCCTTATCATTACTTATATCCTGCTGACGTTAATTTATTTGGGATGGCGTATTCTCTATACAATTCCGTTTCACGGCATCCTTAATTTGGTTTTTAGTATCTTACTTTTAGCAGCTGAAATCGGCGGCTTCGCTCTCGCATTAATCTTCTATCTGCTTTTTTTGCAAAAAAATACACGCCCCAAGCACAGTCTTGCTAATTTAAAGGGTCAGTATCCTTCAGTTGATATCTATATTGCTACATATAATGAAGATGAGACCATTTTGCGTCGTGCAATCGTAGCAGCGCAAAATTTGTGTTATCCCGAAAAATCAAAGTTGGCAGTCTATGTGCTTGATGACGGAAGCCGAAAAAATATTCAAAAGCTGACTGCAAATCTCGGTGCTCATTATTTGAAAAGAGAAACTCATGAACATGCTAAAGCTGGCAACTTAAATAATGCACTTGCACAAACAACTGGAGATTTGATTGTCACACTAGATGCAGATATGGTCGTCAGAACCAATTTTTTAGAACAAACTATCGGATACTTTGCAGATCCTAAATTTGGTTTTATTCAGTCGCCACAAACTTTCTTCAATCATGATCCCTATCAATTCAATCTTTTTTCTCCTGATAATCTAGGTAATGACCAAGATTTCTTCATGCGCAATATTGAAGAACAAAAAGATCGTTTCAATGCAACAATGTATATTGGGTCCAATGCAGTTTTTAGACGAACCGCTTTGGAAGAGATTGGCGGTTTTTCCACAGGGGTCATCACAGAAGACATGGCAACAGGAATGCTCATTCAGGCCAAAGGATGGCGTTCACGTTTTGTAAACGAAAACCTTGCAAGTGGACTTGCACCTGAAACTTTTGCTGATCTAATTAAACAACGTGACCGTTGGGCAAGGGGCAATATCCAAGTTGCCCGCAAATGGAATCCACTCCGAGTAAAGGGCTTAAAGATAATTCAGAAAATCATTTATTTAGATGGTATCCACTATTGGATATCAAGTATCTACAAAATGATCTACCTACTTGCACCGCTTTTCTTTCTTTTGTTTGGTATTTATAGTCTAAACGCATCGCTTCAAGGAATCTTATTTTTCTGGTTCCCAGCGTTTTTGGCTTCACAACTAACATTCAATACCGTCAGTGGTGGCAAACAAAATGTTTTACTGACAAATATTTATGAAACTGTGATGGCTCCTTACATGTCAGCAGCAGTGCTCAGTGAACTGCTTTTAAAAACCCAAAAAAAATTTGCAGTCACCCGTAAAGGATTCAATTCTAAAAAAACATATTACAATCTTAAATTAGCTGCCCCAATTCTTGTTTTGTTAATTTTGTCACTGGCATCTTTTATAAAATCATTACTGATTTTAGGTTCCTTCATTCCTTTTGCCCAACCACTAAATTCACTTTACATCAATCTCTTTTGGATCAGTTACAATTTGTTTGCACTTCTGATTGCTTCTTTTATTCCTTTCGAACGTCCTCGGCTGCGCAAAGCAGAACGTTTTTTAGCAAATAAACCCGCAAAAATTTCATTCCCGTCAGCTACAAAATTAACCATCCCAGGGTTAATAACTGATTGGAACGAACTCGGCGCAAACTTTGTTATTGATCACCCACTTAATAATCCCGTGAATGCTAGCATTACTTTAAGTGTCGCAGGGCATTCAATCCAGGGCAAAGTTTTACGTTATTTTTCACGTGCTGATAAAAAATTTGACTTAGGAATTGAATTTCAAAAATTATCTAGCAAAAACTACACATACTTAATATTGCAAACTTATGCGCTCTCTTCAAATGTCAACGCCGATGTGAAAATGTAGTTTTTTGCCGATTAAAAAATGCTGTTTTTTACCGATAAAGTTTACAGTGTCTCACTGCTCCTTTCTTTATTTTGTGCGTTGAAACCTGATAAATCAGGTCCGGAATTATCCTTCTTTTCAATTAAATGATCTTTCATTCGATATGATCGACCAGTGATTCGGATAACTTTAGCGTGATGAACCAAGCGATCTAAAATGGCGTTAGCTAACATCTTATCTGAAAAGGTGTTTCCCCACTTAGAAAGCGGAATATTAGTGGTGATAATGGTTGATTTCCGTTCGTATCGTCTTTCAATTAACTGAAAAAACAGCTTAGCGCCCACTGACTCAATTGGAAGATAACCAATCTCATCAATGATTAGAATTTGAAAACGGGCATACCGGCGTAGCACTTCTTCGCTCCGGCCTTGAACTTGTGCTGTTTGAAGCTTGTTGATGAGGTCGCTACATCGAATAAACTGCGTTGAAATTCCTTGTTTACACCCTTCAATTCCAATGGCGGTGGCTAGGTGAGTTTTACCGACACCGGAGGTGCCGATAAACAAAACGTTTTGATTCTCTTGGGTGAATCTTAGTGATCCCAAGTCCTCAATTATCCCTTGGTTAATTCCCGGTTGATAACTAAAGTCAAAGTCAGCTAACGTTTTTTCATATGGAAAGCGGGCTAGTTTAATTCTCAAATTAATCTTTTTTTGTTCCCGGTATTTAAGCTCAGCCGTTGTCAATTCGAATAAGGCATCACTCAAGGACTTGGGTGCTTCATCTTGATGATCCAATAGGTAGCCTAAATGTTCGGCGAAACGATCTAACTTTAATTGTCTAAGGTTGGTGTATAAAGCTTGGTAATTGGCCATTTTCTCACTCCATTTCATCAAACATCTTCAGGTTTCGGTCGACGTAATCATCAATGACTCGGTCATCACGATTCTTATAAAGGTCTGATCGGACAATCTCTTCCATGTCATCGCGAAGGTAAGTAAATCTTTTCAGTGAAATAGGGTGAGAACGAATTAATTCTCCGTTATAATAAATGTATAGAGTATTGTCATCGTGTTTAATTTGTACGGTTTCGTCAATATATCTTATGGGGACGGAGTATTTCCGATTTTGAAAGACAATCATTGATTCCTTGCTAACTTTCCTTGCGATGGTTTGGCTGGCATAGGCATCGAGTAAGTCGTGATCAAAATCCTGGAGATACTCTTTTTCTTTATCAAGCAATAAATAAGGCGGAATTTGAGTCGCCTGAGACTTCTCATGATTCAGCTGATCACACGTCAAATGGACGATCTCGGCTAAGTCTAGCGGCTCTTCAAACTCATGGTTGTAAACTTTGATTCGCTGAGTAGTTCTGGCCAGCGCCTCAACCTTTCCTTTGGTTTGTGGCCGAAACGGTCGACAAGCAATTGGCTTGAAACCAGCGTCCTTAGCGTATTCAACGAAGGTTTCATTAAATACCGGCTTACCAAAATTACTTTTATGATGATCGACGACAACCTTTTGGTTGTCAAACCAGATTTCTTTCGGCACACCCCGGTTGCCCAAAAGGCATTAGTTAAGCAATCAAAAAAGGTAATTTGGCTGCGACTGAAGGTAAATTGCATGTATTTCATTCGCGAGTACCCTAAAACATATAAGAAGATGTTGCCTTTGACAATCTCTCCATGCCGAGAAACCAACGTTAAATCTTCTTTCCAATCAACCTGGGCTGAAATCCCTGGCGAGGTTTCAATCCGGATAGTGGCTTTTTTCGTTGCGGCTTTTCTGATGGTTCGACAATAGTCTCTGAGAATACTTTGCTTTCCTTGATAGCCACGTTCTTTGATAAAGTAATAAATTGCCGTTGCCGAACAGCCTTCTAGAACCTTTTCTTCAATCGTTTTTCGATAATCGTCAAGTTTACTCGGCCGCCGTAAGGGTTGTGGCTGCTCATCTGGGGGCGTAAGCCCTAAATTGTAGTATCTTTTTACCGTTCGTGGATCAACACCGTATCGCCGACCAATTTCAGCGAAGTTGGGCTTTATTTTGTTCATAATATATTGCTGGACACACTGCTCAACATCTAAACGCATTTCAGTTCCTCCAAATTTGAGATGCGTTTATTTTACCGTAAAAAAATGTTGGAAAACCGACATTTTCTAATCGGTATTTTCCAACATTTTACAACCGTTGCTGACATTCAAATGAGTATATAGAGGTAACCCACAAAAATAACGTCTGGAAAATAATTACTGCACTCGCTAAACGCCACTATCTATATATTCGCAAAGTAAATGATGATTAACAATTTAGTTTCATCTTTTCTACTAGTTCTAAAAAACTCTAGTCTGAGCCTCGCTTAATCGCGGTTCTCAAACTAGAGTTTTTAGTATTAATGATCAGCATTCAAGCTGAACAAAGTTGGCAAGTTCTTCTTACTGCCGAGTTAATAATCGTTAAATTCAGCATTACTATGTTTAGCAGTATTTTTTAACTTAGTCTTGTTTTAAATACTCTGCAATTTCGCCTAGAAAGCTTTCTTTTTGCTGCGCAGTCAACCAAGATGTCGTAAAAGAATTCTTGGCAATCTGAACAAGCTCGTCCTTAGTAAAATTATATTTCTGTGCTAAAGCTAAGTAATTGTCAGCAATATATCCATTAAAATATGCCGGATCATCCGAATTAACACTAATTTTAACACCTGCATGCAGCAATTCCTTCATCACTGGAGCTTTCATATCTGGGCAGACAAACCCATTTGAAAGCGGACAAACTGTTAGACCGATTTGTTTAGCTTTTACCATTGCCACCAAATCCGGATCTTCAATAATATTAGTTCCATGGTCCAAGCGTTCAACTTCAATGACCTCTAGCGCTTGTTTAATGTGCGCCACTGAATCAATCTGATCAATATCACAGTGCATCGTTGTGTGGTAGCCTTGTGCAACTGCTTCTTCAAAATGTGTCATAAATTTTAAAGGTGGATTATGATGTTCATCTGAATCTAACCCTACACCTAGAATCTGAGCGCTAAAAGGCCGCGCCGCCAGCAATGTCTGTCGGGCTGACTCTTTAGAAAAATCACGTAAAAAGCACATTACTAAATCGGCTTGAATTTCAGCTTTGGCTTCCGCAATCGCACGCAGCAACCCTTTAATGACCGTCTCAAAACTAATTCCACGACTTGTATGTGCCTGCGGGTCAAAGAAAATCTCAGCGTAGCGGACTCCCTGTGCACTTGCTCTTTGAAGGTACTCCTTAGCTAATTCATAAAAGTCTTCTTCTTTTTGCAAGACGCTCATACCGGAATAATAGACAGCTAAGAAAGAAGCTAGGTCGTTGAATTGATAGCTTGCTTTAATCTGTGCAATGGTTTTTTGCGGTAATTCAACCCCATTTCTTTGTGCCAGCTTAATCTTTAATTCAGGTTCCAAGGTTCCTTCAATATGAACATGCAGTTCTGCTTTGGGCAGCTCTTTGATAAAAGCTAGTGTGCTCTGATCTGACAATGTGATTCCTCCTCGAAAGTGGTTTGAGTAATCCTTCTTTTATTTAACCATATTATTAGTGGCCCCGCTATGTCTTTCAGAATCTTGTCAGCCCTCCATTAAGTTATGCTGCTTAACAGTCTCTAGCAAATTTCCAAGCTGAACTACTTGCTTTTTAATTCTTGTAAATATTTATAAATACTGACTTCCGACATATTAAACAACTTTGATAACTCTGGAATTGCTAGTTTGAATAAAAAGAATCCCTGTTCAAGCAAGTCCGCAACGATCTGCATCTTTACTGATTTGTCCAAGCTAATCTCAGACAAATCCTCATGCTGTGTATATTTATAGATTACTTTCTTAGCAGCTTCTTCTACCGTCGTGTGTAAGCTTTCAACCAACTTATTTTCCTCGGCATTATTTGACTTTTCAGCCACATGTAGCACTTTTTTTACTTGAAACAGACTTTTTTCTAGTGTTTGTTCCAACTCTAAGTACATTGATTTATCTGAATTAATACACAACATTCCACTTAATGCCCCAGTTTCATCCTTAATAAAGAAGCTGGATGAGTATAAGACAGTACCTTCATCTGTTTGGCTGCGGTAATTCGTAATATAATCTTTTTGTTGATAAATTTTTCCGCGCAAAACTTCTAAAAGAAAATCAGTTGCAGGAGAACCAACCTTTCTACCCGAAATTCCATTTCTAATATAGATAACTGAAGATCCGAGGCCTTGCGAAATATCCTGCAATACAATTTCCGTATGCGGTCCCAAAACCGCTGCTAAAAAATCAACCAGTGGTATATACGAGGAGACTAATTTCATTTTTTGCTCAATTCCTCCAAAGATAACATGTTAAACTTCTTTAACTACTGCTCATTTTAAAGCAATGCTTGTTTAAAGTCGGCCAGTAAATCAGCGGTATCTTCAATTCCACAAGACAGCCGTAAGAGCTCGTCTGTGACTCCTTGCTTTCTCCGTTCTTCAGGTGTCAAACAGGCATGTGACATTGTCGCTGGATGTGAAAGAATCGATTCCACACCACCAAGACTAACTGCCAAAATTGGCAAATTTATTTTTTGTGTTAACTTCAATAATGTTGCTTTATCGTATACTTCAAATGAAAGTACAGCGCCACCACTTTTAGCCTGCTGTCGCTGTACATCTGCTAGCGGATGATTTTTCAAACCTGGATAATAAACATGCTTAATTTTAGGATTATTCTGTAAAAATTCAGCAAGTACTTGTGCATTTTGAACTGATTTTTCCATTCTTAACCCCATTGTCTTCATACCACGTAACACTAACCAGGCTTCTTCAATTCCTAAAATTGCTCCAAAGTTCTTTTGCAACAGTCGTAGTTGCGAGGCCAATTCCGGCTGATTAGTTGCCACCAAACCAGCAACCACATCACTATGTCCGTTAATGAATTTAGTAACACTCTCCAACACAAGATCAACTCCTAAAGCTAAGGGTTGTTGCTCTAAAGCTGTCATGAAAGTGTTATCAGCCACTGTTAAAATTTGCTTATTTCTGGTCAAATCAACTATCTTTGCAATATCGCAGACCTTCAATAAAGGATTGGATGGAGTTTCAAGGTAAAGTAGTCGAGTATTCGGTTTGATTGCAGCTTCTACCTTAGCTAGATCAGCCATATCTACAAACGAAGTTTCTATCTGATATTTAGGTAGAATCTCTGATGCAAACTGACAAGTTCCACCATACACTTCAAGTGGCAAAATCACGTGATCTCCTGCATTCAATAACATTAGAACATTTGAAATTGCAGCCATTCCAGAAGAATAGGCAAGCGCATATTTTGAATCTTCAATTGTACAAAAACCCTCTTCTAGAGCTGCAACTGTAGGATTACCGAATCTAGTATAAGAGTATTTCTGAGTCTCTCCATATAATTCATTTTGTTTAAATGTCGAAGTCTGATACTTAGGAACAGACGAAGCTCCTGTATAGGAATCGACAACTGTATAGCCGTGTAATAACTTTGTATTGGTTCTCATTAATTAAGATCTCTTCTTTCAATTTTAGATTTTTATAATTATTTATAATCAAGTATAATTTATTATAAGTCATAAGTAAATCTTTTTTCAACGATCCTTTTTGCTGCTTTTTATTAAAATCTGCTCATTTTAAAACATCACAACTTCGGATAGTTAAACAATCTTAAACCCAAACCCTAACAACCTTAAGTTTGGTGCCCGCAATTCTTTGCTAACAGATATTCTTTTTCAACCCTCTATCTTAAAATTGGTATATGTGATAAATTATTGCACATAGAAAAATATTTCAATAAAGAGGGCAATTAAAACAATGCGTATTGAAAAAGACTCAATTGGTACAGTAGAAATTCCAGATAAAGCATATTTTGGAATCCACTCCAAAAGAGCACAACTGAATTTTCCTATTACTGATGAAAAAGTTCACCCATTACTGTTAAAAAACTTACTTTTAGTTAAAATTGCTTGTGCTCAGGCTAATTACCAAGCACACAATCTGTCTTATAAAAAATACCATGCGATTACAACCGCAGGGGCCCAGATCTATACTACTTTTCCAGACTATCAGGCTGAATTTATCACTCCAGCGATTCAAGGAGGCGCAGGTACTAGCACTAATATGAATGTCAACGAAGTCATTGCTAACCGCGCTTTAGAGTTGTTGGGACATTCCAAAGGAGACTACGCCGCACTCCATCCAAATGATGATGTTAACCGTGGTCAGTCTACGAATGATGTTTATCCAACCGGAGCTCACCTTGCGTTATTGCAACTTAATCAAATGTTAGCCATAGAACTAGAAAAAGTGATTGTAGTCCTCAAACAGCTCTCAGATAAATATCAAAACACACTTAAACTAGGTCGGACTCAACTTGAAGATGCCGTTCCAACTACCTATGGTACAAGCTTCAATGCCTATGCACACCTCTTTACCCGCGCTCTCCAACGTATCAAGCAGGTCCATAATTCTTTGTTAGTACTTCCTTTAGGCGGAACAGCAATTGGAACAGGGATCACGGCTAATCCTGAATATCTTAAAAATGTTGTTCCGCTGCTATCCAAAATTGTAGGGTTGCCACTTAAACAAGCAGACAATTTGAGTGATGCTATTCAAAATACTGACTGTTTTTTGATGGCAGCTGATGCCTTCAAAAACTTGGCAGTTGCGCTTTCAAAAATGTGTAATGACTTACGTCTTTTAGGAAGTGGTCCGCGCGCAGGCTTAGGTGAGTTAGCTTTACCTAAAGTACAGGCAGGTTCTTCCATTATGCCTGGGAAAGTCAACCCTGTAATCCCCGAGGCAATTAACCAAATTGCTTTTCAAGTCTGTGGTTATAATGCCACAATTACAATGTGCAGCGAGGCAGGACAATTGGAGTTAAATGCTTTTGAACCAGTAATGTTCCGCGATCTTTTTAGTGCTGCTGAACTCCTGCAAAAGGGACTTAAAATGCTTAAAGATGGCTGCCTTACACACCTTAAAGTCAATCAAGCACACTGTGCACATCAGATTGAAGAATCAGCAGAAATTGCAACTGTCCTGGCACCAAAAATTGGTTATGTGCAGGCAACTCTGTTGGTCAAAACCGCACTCCAACAAAAGGTGTCAATTAGGAAAGTCTTAAAAGAACACCTTAAACTTTCGGCAACTGAAATTGAGAACTTATTGGCACCAGAGTCCTTGTTAGGCTGTTTGCATACCAATTCCATCAGTCAACCTGCTAAAACCGCACTTTAAAGCCACAAGTAGTCAGCTTGCGTTTCAACTTTAATTTTGCCAAAGTAAATAGAAGGCATGTGGGACAAAAGGCGTTGTAGTACTAGCTGTTTGGAAACAAGGAACACACAAGAAGGGGCTGTGACAAAAGTTAACTTTTGTCACAGCCCCGCTTTTATTCCGGATAAACGTGTTCCATAAGTCAAAATCCTCCGTCTAACTTCGAATTACTCATCGCAAAGTACTCGCTATCTTCGTAATTTCGAGTTAGCATTCAAATTTTCCCGACTTATGTCACACTCTCTTCTGTGTTTTATTTTGCAAGATTGACATTAATCTATTTTAAATGTTCTTTATTTCTCGATATAAGATAACGGTTTAGCTACATTGACCTTAGTTCCATAATACTTATCTTTAATATATTTTTGAATCGATTTTTCATGATACAAGGTTACTAGTTTTTTGTAATTTTCATTATTTTTATTTTTCTTTGCAGTTGCCAAGATGTTAATATTTGCTTTAGTTGATTGATCAACAGCTTCATGATAGATAGAATCGCTGAGCACGTGAAGGTGGCCTTCCAGCGCAACCGTGTTTGAAATCAACACTGCATCAACGGTATGCAGGACACGCGGCCCAGTAGTGTCATCAATTTGTTTAAATTTCAACTTTTTGGGATTGCTGGCGATATCGTTGATTGAACCTAACGCAACATCAAAATTCTTTTTCAGTTTAATCAACCCAGCTTTTTGTAAAAGAACTAGCCCACGTGCTTGCTGCGAAGGATTATCTGCAACCGCGATCGTAGCGCCGTCTGGAATATCTTTGACCTTTTGATATTTTTTAGAATAAATTCCCATTGGCTCCATATAGGTTGTTCCTAAAGCTGCCAACTTGCTGGATTTGCTCTGTTTATTAAATGCAACGTAGTAAGTCCATGATTGAAAAGCATTGACATCAATACTGCCCTCTGCTGTTGCTTTATTTAACTGCACTCCATCGGTGACCTGCTTGACCTTAATTTTTAGCCCGAGTTTCTTGGCTTCAGCACTCTTAGCAATGTGTTGCCAAATGGCATAATCCGAGCCCATTGACCCCACCGTGATAGTAGCCGACTTGGTCTGCTGGCTGTTAACCTGATGCAACCCCAATGCGCCTAAGACAATTACAAGCACTATTCCCAACAACCATAAATAACTTTTTTTCATTTTTTTCTCCTCAATTATCCACTAATGTTCAAAAACTTTTGCCAGCCGATCACCAATTAATTGAAACGTAAATACAAAAATTAAAATAATAATCATGGCTGCAAAAGTGACATCATTTTCAAAACGTGCATAGCCAATTGAAATTGCAACATCACCCAATCCACCTGCGCCAATTGCACCTGCCATCGTTGTTAACCCGATCAAACTAATAATCGTCAAAGTTGAGACTCTGATAATATCTGGCAATCCTTCACGCAGATATACCCGGAAAATAATCTCGGTTGGACTTGACCCCATTGCCTGAGCTGCTTCAATCACACCCTGATCAACGTCTAGCAGTGCATTTTGCACCTGACGTGCATAAAAAGGGAAAATTCCAATTACTAAAGGGACTAAAGAAGCTGTCGTTCCAACCGTCGTTCCAACTAAAAAAAGTGTGAGTGGTGAAATCACGGCTAACAAAATAATAAAGGGAATTGATCTTAACAAATTAGTAACCTTATCAAAAAGTGAATATAGTAATCGATCCTCTAAGATTCCACCTGCTTGTGTAACTACAAGTGCCACGCCCAGAAGAAGTCCAAGAATTGCCGCCACAATTGCCGCAGCAAATGTCATATAAAGTGTCTCCCAGATGGCTTGTACAAATTCTGCTTTCATCTGTAATACATTTGGAATTAGGTTTGCCATTAAAGTTGCACCTGCCCTTCAGCATTATCAAGAATTTTGACAGCAATCCCGGCAGCTTTCAACTTTTCAGTCACCGTGAGAATTACTGACCGTGCTCCAATGAAATCCGCAATCAAATACCCAATGTTCACCCCATCGATTTGGTCAATATTGGCAAACAAAATATTAATATCCAAGTTGAAATCACGCGAAATACTGGAAATAATACTTTCTTGCGCGGTGTTCCCAATAAATTTCAAGTAGATGAGTAGTTTGCGTTCTGAAACGCTGTTTTGCTTTAAAATACGCGTTAATGCTTCCTTGACATTCGTAGCCGTTTCTACAAAGTCCGCAGTTAATTTCTGTTGCGGCCTTGCAAAAATTTTCGTAACGGGACCACGCTCAATAATTTTACCCGCGTCCATCACGGCGACGTTATGACAAATGCTAGAAATAACTTGCATCTCGTGCGTTATCAACACAATCGTGATTCCCAATTTCTGATTGACTTGCCTCAACAATGCCAAAATCGATTTGGTTGTCTTAGGATCTAGCGCAGAAGTGGCTTCATCTGAAATTAGGACTTCCGGATCATTTGCCAACGCACGTGCAATCGCAACACGCTGCTTTTGTCCACCAGACAGTTGCTTAGGGTAGGCGGCAGCATATTCTTTTAAGCCCACCAATTCGAGGAGCTTTAATGCTTTTTGTTGACGTGCTTCTTTCGTTATTTTCAACCCTAGTAACGGATACTCGACATTGCCCAAGACAGTTCTTGACTTCATCAAATTAAAATGCTGAAAAATCATGCCAATCTTCCGCCGGGCTTTCCGCAATCCGGCTGCATCTAATTGACCTAGATCCTGAGTCCCAAAAATAACCTTCCCGGAACTAGGCTTTTGCAATAAGTTTATGACACGTACCAACGTACTTTTGCCCGCCCCAGAGTACCCGATTATTCCATAAATATCGCCTTTAGCAATCGTCAAATCCACATGTTGGACTGCTTGGATGCTCTCGTTGCGCTGCTTGAATTGAACTGAGATGTCTTGTAAAGCAATCATATTCTTGCCCGTCATGCCCAATATCTTCCTTCCTTAAGGATCATCGTTTGCACCTAACTTTATTGATAACGCATCCCGCCATCTACCAGCAATGATTGTCCTGTAATATATGCAGCTTCAGGTGAAACAAACCAAGCTACTACATTTGCAACATCTGTAGGCGTAGCCTCGCGTCCGTTGGCAATCTCAGTTAAGACATTGGCTTGTTGCTGTGCAAGCGAGACATTCTTAAGTTGCGCCGTTCGCTTATCAATCCCATCACGCAAAGGCGTCCTCACAACACCCGGATTGTAAGCGTTGACTGTGATATGATCCTGTGCAAGCTCTTTGGCTGCACTCTGAGTTAAGCCGCGAATTCCAAACTTAGATGCCGAATAAGCACTCTGCAACGCTGAAGCCTCGACTCCAGCCAGTGAAGCTGCATTAACAATACGTCCGCCATGACCTTGCTTGATAAATTGCTGTGCAGCGGCTTGAATTCCCCAATATGTCCCTTTGAGATTGACATCAAGCAGGCGCTCAACCTTCACAGAGTCTGAATCCACAAACTTGTCAATGAATGCAATTCCGGCATTATTGACAAAAACCGCCAATTCACCTAATTCGTGCACTGCTTGTTCCACTAAAGCAAAGACTTCTGAACGCTTGGCAACATCAACATAATACGCTTTAGCGGTGTAACCAGCGGAACTCAATTTTTGCGCTACTTTTTCTGCCGTTTCAAGGTTAATATCTGCAACTGCAAGCGCGTACCCATCATGTGCTAACCGCACGGCGATCGCTTCGCCAATTCCCTGTCCCGCGCCTGTTACGATTGCTAATTTTGTCATTTATCCGACTCCTTCAATTTGTTTGCTTGTCTTTTAGACAACTTTCTATAACGATTAAGCGCTGCTGCACTAGTCACTTATCTTAACTGCTCTAACATGTTATCCGTGCAATCGCGGTTAATCGCTCCTGCAGTAATTAATTTCTAGCACTAGTGGTGCTGCGTTTCTTGTCTTAAATTTGCTGTTTCGCCGAAAATAACAGGCGCAAGTTCTAACAAATATTTTTTATCAACCTCATCAAAAGTTCCATATGCTGGGCTATCCAAATCTAAGACTCCCCAGAACTTTGTATCCTTAAAAACAGGGACAACAATTTCTGATTTTGAAGCCGCATCACATGCAATGTGGCCTGCAAATTCATGTACGTTTGCCACAATTTCAGTTTTTTGAGTCTGAGCAACGGTCCCGCAGACCCCACGTCCCACTTGAATATGCATGCAGGCTGGTTTCCCTTGAAAAGGTCCAAGAATTAATTCGCCTTCTTTAAACCGATAATAGGCCACTCCATTTAAATTGGGCAGACCATGAAAAAGAAGTGCAACCAGATTGCTCATATTGGCAATCAAGTCCGTCTCACCTGCGAGCAGGCTGTGTGCCTGTTGAATAAGCAGGGCATAATTTTTCGCTTTTGCAGTCATCAACTCAACCTTTCTGAAAGAACAAAAAAGCACTTTCGTCCTCTATCTATCATTAGATAAAGGACGAAAGTGCTTTTCCGCGGTACCACCTTAATTCAAGCAACCCTCACGAGTCGCAACTCTTTAGGTACTCAAATAATCAGCAAAATAAAGTACTACTACTTTCATACCCTAACCCTGTAACGGGAGTACCCGTAACTGCCTAACACACGCTCGGCAGTAAGAACCCTAATTAAAGACCATCTTCGGTTAATCGCTGTTACCGTCTTACACCTAACGACGACTCTCTAAAAACAGCATCCTAACTTACTCATCTTCACGTTCATTTATTATTATCGGAATTATAATTCTTCCAACTGCAATTGTCAATCTTTTTTTGGTTGCATGCTTGCAACTTCACGTACACTTTGCAAAAGATTCAGGTCTTTCTTCATTGTGTACCAACGTTCTCCTGCATGCTGCGAAGCAGAAACACCCGCGTTATAATAGCCGTTGCGCTTATAAAAAGAAATTCGTGACGCTAAGCATGTCAAGATTATCTGCTGCCGCTCTTTTTGTCGTGCCACTTCTTCCAAAGCAAGCAGCAACTGACTACCGACATGCCTTTTTTGCCACTGAGGCGCAACCGCAATTGTTAAAATCATCTGATTTCCACCAACTGGCAAGTTCTTGGGAGCACGTTCATACATCCAATCTGCCAGCTCATTTTCCGCGACTGCTGGACCGCAAATAAATCCAATTACCTTTTCACCAGCACGTGCCACCAAAAAGGTATCCGTAAACTGTGCAATTCGCTCCAAATACTGTGTCCGCGTGCCGGCTTCTGCGGCAGAAAAGCCCGCCAGTTCAATTGCCATAACTTGCTCAATTTCTGTAAGTCGGACTGCTGTGATCTCCATCGCGCTTTGATCTTCCTTTCGCCTTGCTTAATTTTTAAAAGGACACCGTTAGCTTGCTAAAGTTCTCACCTTAGTTACGCAACTATGCCCGCAGGTGCTCTACAAAGTTATCAAAGATTTTCTGCATCTTAGAGTCAGTAACAACCTGTATTTCTGGATGCCACTGCACAGCAAGCACTTGATCATTAACCTGACTCTCCAAGCCTTCGATTACACCATCTTGAGCGCGTGCTGTGATTTTTAACCCCGCGGCAACTTGACGCACCGCTTGATGATGGTGGCTATTGACCAGCCAACGAGAACCAAATAAATTGTGCAGTCGCGTCTTGTCTTCAATCTGCACATAATGAGTGGGTTCCGTCGTTGGAGCAGCCTGAAAATGCCTGATCAACGGGTGCGTCGTCTTTTCATACTCACTCTCTAAGTCTTGATACAAAGTCCCACCCAAGGCAACGTTTAAAACCTGCAAACCGCGGCAAATTCCCAATGTTTTTTTACCAGCAGCCAATGCCTTTTTTGCCAAACTCAACTCTAAGCGATCACGCTGAATGTCGCTGAAACCCATTTTCACATGTGGCTCTTCTCCATAAAAAGAAGGCAACACATCTGGTCCGCCAGTAAAGAAAAAACCGTCGCAACTCTCTACATAATAATCCACAAAATCCCGCGCCTGGCTAGGGATCATCACTGGAATTCCGCCAGCTTTAATAATTCCCTTGACATCAGCTTCATTAATGTAATAACGGGCCGTTCCCTTAACGTTTACTACTCCGGCAGGAATACCTACTACAACTTGATTGCTCATAAAAACTCATCCATTCTTTCTAAAAAATCACCGTCTATGCAAAACTAAACCTTAAGCATTAATCAGCACCGCACTTAAAGTCCTCTTGCACCGTTATTTTTACCTGCTAATGCACCGTAAAACTCTAATTTTCATCGTACTTAGTACTATAGCAATCTTCTGTGTGAGATACAAGCTACCCCCGCTTAATTAATAACTTGTATCCCGCTAATAGTTTTAAGGACAGTCGGTTAATGATTGACAGATTGTAAGCAAACAATTATTCTAAAGATATTATCAACAAATCTGGAAGGGGCTTGCGCTAATGAACTGTAAACACGATTTCTTAACTGCTAGTTGTTGTCCATGTTGTGGAATGCATAACATGTTATTTGAATTGCAGTTCGTGAAGCGAAACGCCGTTATTTACTAGAAAAATTTTTTATTTTTCGCCGTAATAAAGCCTTCAGTCACGGACAGACTGAGGGCTTTTTAGTTTACTTGATAATCAGAGGTTCAATCAGAGGGGGAGTATCATGAAAAAAGGGCTATTAATATTAGCGAGTATTGTAATCACGAGTGTCGCACTTTTATCGGCTTGTGGAAAGAGCAATTCAACTAACGGAACGCAACAGGTCTTGAACGTCGCGACAAGTGCCGAAATGGCAACACTTAATACCGTCAAATACAGTGACACCACCAGTTTGGAGGCTTTACAGAACTCATTTGAAGGTCTCTATCGGTTCAATTCAAAAAACAAACCAGTCCTAGCTGGTGCGTCCAGCGTTACTGTCAGCAAGGATCAAAAAACTTATACTTTTAACCTGCGGAAAAATGCCAAATGGTCAAACGGTGACCCTGTCACGGCAGCAGATTATGTCTATGCTTGGCGTAAGATGGTTGATCCTGCCTCAGCCTCACCTAATTCTCAGCGCTTTGAACCGATTAAAAACGGAACCCAAATTGCTGCCGGTAAACTTACACCTGACAAACTCGGAATTCAGGCGCTGGGAAAATATAAACTGCAGATTACTTTGGAATCTCCCATCAGTTATTTTTCTGAGTTAATGACCGGAGCCCCCTTCTATCCGCAAGATGAAAAAGTTGCTAAAAAATACGGCAGTAGTTATGGAACTACGTCAGCTAAAGCAGTCTATAATGGTCCTTTCGTCGTAACTAACTGGACCGGCACCAACTTAAAATGGAACTATGTGCGCAATCAAAACTACTGGGACAAAAAAGCTATCAAATTAAAAAAGGTTAATGTGCAAGTGGTTAAAGATGCTGCAACCGGTGGGAATCTCTATCGCACCAACAAGCTCGATTATGTAATGCTGACGACTGATTACATCAAGCAATATCAGCGTACCTCCGGCTACCATTCGAAGCCGATTCCGTTGATTGGCTATTTGTCATTCAACACGCATCGCAGTGCAACTGCAAACGTGCATTTTCGCAAAGCAATTGCCATGAGCTTTAACAAAAAGACATTGGCCAACAACATTTTGCAGGTTGGCTCACCGTTAAATGGAATTGTTCCCAAGAACTTTGTCTACAACTCTAAAACTGGTGATGATTATCGACAAAATGCTGGAAATCTGCTGAGCTATAATTTAAAAGCCGCACGCGCGCAATGGGCACAAGCCAAGCAGGAACTTGGCAAAGATAAGTTTACAATTCAATTGCTGACTTCCGATACTGCTGATTCTAAACAGATCGGTGAGTACTTACAAAGTCAATTAGAGACAAATTTACCTGGTTTAACCGTTGAAGTTCGTTCAATTCCGCTGAAATCCCGCTTAGCTGCTACTTCAGCTTATAACTTTGACATTGTTTACGGCACATGGCAGCCTGATTATGCAGATCCAGTCAACTTTATCAGTGATGGTGGTCAGTATCATTTAAATGATGACTATCAAAACAGCAACTTCCGCAAGTTGTTAAATCAAGCTGCTACGACCTACGCCACCGATCCAGCCAAACGTTGGAACACCTTGATCCAAGCAGAAAAGCAACTGCTGCAAACAGATGCATTCACTGCTCCGGTCTATCAAGGCGGAATGTCGTATCTCCTGAAGAACAAAGTTAAAGGCTTGCAGATTTCACCTTATGGAACGGTACTGTTTTATAGAAATGTCGAGCTTAAATAACAGTTAGTTGAACTTTTTGCAGCAACTGCCGCACTCTTTATCTGCAACAGCTATAAAGCTGTGTAATTCAAAGCTAACCGAAACTTTTAACTTATGCAGCCTGTTTGTTTAACATAAAAAAGAGAGTGTGACATAAGTCGGGAAAATTTGAGTGCTAACTCGAAATTACGAACATAGCGAGTACTTTGCGATGAGTAATTTGAAGTTAGACGGAGAATTTTGACTTATGGAACACGTTTATCCGAATAAAAGCGGGGCTGTGACAAAAGTTAACTTTTGTCACAGCCCCTTTTTTGATTTACTCGGTTTCCCTGAAACGTGGACCAAAAGGCAATTAGCTACACTTAATCCCGTACGTCAGCTTTTCCATCCCGAAATTATCCGTCTGACGCTGTTAATGCTCGCTAACTAAATACCCTTTGTCTCACTCTCTTTTTTAAGTTTGTCTGTTCCAACAGCTTCAATTTTTTTAACTCAAATGAATGCTTTTAATTTTATATCAGTTTTAAAAATCAGAAATATTTAATTATCAACTGCTTAGTCGCCTGCTGAACTTTTTAACCTGCTACTTTTTATGTTTCCATATAAACAAACCCACAAGACACACAAGCAGCATTCCGATGAGCAGCACAAGGGGCCAAGTCCACACACCCAAGTCTAATTTGGCGGTCATAATATTTTTTGTCGCAGGAATTCGATACAACATTGCTAATAACAGTTGAAGCATCAGATAGATCGTTATAAAAATAAACGGTAATTTGGGACGCTGAATGCTAATCCAGATCAGACCGCCGATAAGCAAACTGCCAGCAACTAGCAGCACCACATGGTCCGCTGGTCTCACAATTAGCGATGTATGTACTAAATTTAACAGCATGACAATTCCAAGTGCCAGCATAATCCCACCATAGATGATCCCATTGAATACAGCTTCGAGCTTTCCGGTAGCTTTTAATGCAGCACTTCCAACACACCACAGAATCATAAACGGAAAAGGAACCATAACAGCTGCTTGCAACAACAAGCGCCCGACATCTAGGCTGCTCCCAGGCAAAACAAGGTCATTTAGGGTAAACATGCCAATCAGTTCAAACAATAAGCCAAATACAAATACAATAAAACCTTTGATATCATTGGGCATTGCTGCTAGCAATTCTTGGGCCTGAGCTTGTGGCGTTTTACCATAATACTCACGCGCGCTGATCCCATTTCTTTGAGCTTGTATTAAATCATTTAAAATCTCAAGTAGACTTGACTCAAGCACCATATCATTTTTTAAGGTACCGTGTCCGCGCATAAAAAGGGTTAAATTCTCATAATAGGCTTTATTTCCCGTTGATAGCTTGGCACGTTGTTGCTTATTGTCAGCAATTATTTTGTCAGCTTTCATTATTTTCCTCCTGAATTAGCCGTTCCACACTTTGAGAGAGAACATGCCATTGATTTGCAAAAGTTTGTTTTGCCACCACTCCAGCTGCAGTCAAAGAATAATATTTTCGGTTAGGACCATCTGGTGACGATTTCATCCGACTATTAAGCAATCCTTTCTTTTCCATTGTCATGAGCAGTGGATAAATCGTGCCTTTGGGGATCTCATCAAATCCATATTTGGAAAGAGCTTCTCCAATTGCGTAACCGTACAGTTCATTTTCAGCAAGCAAAAACAGCATGCAGCCTTGAAGAATTCCTTTTAACATTTGTGTATCGTTATCTTTAGCCACTATCTCACCTCACTAACATGTTTTACAAACTAGATAATACTCGTATTCAGCTAGTTTGTAAAGCATATTAGTTGAATAAGATTTTAGGTTTCTTTCCGCGATCGCTATTTTCAGCGCTAAATTTCTATTAATAAAGATCTTAATACGCAAAAATCCATCAAAGCAGCTTAATAGTCCGCTTTAATGAATTTCATTAATTCTCCCTGTTTGACCACCTTTTTAATCCGACCTCCTCCGAATTTTTAAATTGCTGCTGCCACTTAATCTCTGTGATCGTCCCCTGGTATTTTTTTTAAATGGTAACTGCGTCCAAAAATTACGAATGTAGTATACATATTTATACAGTTTTATCATAAAAAAAGCCTTCATCCTATAATTTATCAATCAATCTAAGGACAAAAGCTTTTTAAATTCCATCTTAAAAATATTTATTTCTCAGCAGAGTATTGATCCCCTTCACTACGCAACTTTCGCCGCTCTAACCGTGCCCACAGCGGCATAATTAAGCCTGCTCCAAACAGCACAAATACTGAAAAAAGATTCATCAGTAATTGTTGGTCGTATGCTGCCGTGGCGAATTTGACATCCTGAGGAATGAAGCTCAGCAGGGCACAGACCAGTGAGAACACAAAGCACCAACTGCCCACAGCTACTGCGACTGTTTTATTTTTAATGAATACAAACGCCGCATCAAATTTATCAGCCTGCAATCTTACCGCAATAAAAGCTAAAAAGACCCAGCAATTTTTAAAAGGAAACACAATTCCGTTCAAATTGAGCAGCCAGTTGAAGATTGAATTGATATCAGGCAAGGTTCCACTCATCAATAACAGGAAAAGACACAACCCGCTAGTTAAAACATAACTATTGATTGGGCGTCCGTTTTTATTGCGTTTACTCATCCAGCGAGGCATGAAGTCTGCCGCAGTATCACCAGCAATTACCCAGCTGGCCGCATCAAGCAGTACAGCTAATTGTGCCATCATATAAATCGCCTGCACAATCGCGAAAATAGCTAATAAAAAGTTCCCCAGCCCTAAACGTTGACCCAGTAATTGAAAAGCATAATATGAACCATTCATTTTAAGGTCGTGTGGCAAGTTGTTGGCGTTGAAGAAAATTGCAAGCGAGAGTGTTCCAAAAACCGTCAAAAAGGCGGTCATAATTGCAACTAACCACATTGCTTTGGGAAAGTCTCCTTTAGGGTTGCGCATGCGAATCAAATAGGGGGCAACAAGCTCCGCCCCACACACTGCAAACATTAAAAGACCGGTTGTAGAGAAATACTGCATACTAAAGTGGGGGATAAAAGAGCCTAGATTAAAAGGTTGCGTCGCAATTTTACCGCCATGCAACAAAGAATAACCAGTCATGACCACAAAAAGAACTGTCATCAAAAACATGGCACCTCCGCCAATTGTCGCCATGACTTCCATCGAATGTTTAAAAAAATTCTGTAACAAAATAAAAATCAGGATAATGATAAAAGTCAACAAGCCAAACGTAAAATTCGACATCTGTTTTCCTAAAGAATTGTCACCTGTTATCATCCATCCAAAGGAAACAACCACTGAATTTGCAACATCCACAATATAAGGCAGGCTAGCTGCCCAATACATCCAAGCTGTCCAGTATCCCAAAGTATCTGTAGTACTATGACGTACCCAAGAAGAAAGCCCACCATCTTCTTGTTCAGTAAAGGTTGCACCTAATTGACTAACGGACATCTCATAGGGAATCACGAACGTCAAGACCATAAATACCCATGTAAAAACAACTGATAAGCCTTGATTTTGCAACGGATAAAGCAGATCATCAAACCCGATAATCGTCACGAAATCCAAAAAAGCAATCACAGGCCAACTTATATAATGGCTCTTAGTAGCTAAAAAATTCATATTGTCTTATTACTCCTCCTGAAAGATTAAAGTTTGTAGGCACACTTAAACTTCAGGTTAGGCGGTTTGGCATGAAATAAGGTCCACAGTGCTTTCATTTGCTAAATTTCTCTTTTCAATTTATGCTAGTGTTTATTGTATAGGTAAAAAGTTGATTTGCAAAGCACCTTAAAAGTAATCCGGAATAAGTAAAGGAGCTAGACTAAAATTTCACTTTTAGCCCAGCTCCTCGCTATTTTATGCTGAACAAGCAAGTTTCATAAGTCAAAAACCCTTGTTTGAGACTACCCTTGAATTACACATTCATTCCAAAGGACGCCCGCTGTTCGCAATTTCGCGTTAATTTCAAACTTGATTAACTGATGACACATTCTCCGCCAAAGCAGGAATAACCTAAGATGCACAATAAAAAAGAGTTTCTGGGGTCAATTCCGCCTACTTAATTCTATCCATTATCTATAAGATTCGTCCTAATTACTATAATAATCATTAAGTGCCAACACATATGAACCCGAACCAAAGCCACCCATCGGGACTGAACCGGCATAATCTTGCGTGTTATAATCCAGCAGTTCCGGGATCAGTTCATAATTGGCCTGAGCCTGACTGGTCATCCAATCAAGCAGCACCTTGGCTTGTGACTTTTGACCCATTTTAGCCAGTGCACCAGCAATCCTTAAGTCAATAAAACCCCATTCTCTTGAATCGTACAAATCTCCATCTTGATCTCGCATATAACCTGGGGTACTCCCTGTTTTAATTCGCAGGTTAGCATTAAAAGCGGTGATCATCCCTTGGGCTAACGTCGAATTTGGTGCTACCATTCCAGTATTGATTGCCTCGACAGTTGATCCATCATTTTGATGAGCACTATCTCCCTTTCTTTCAAGTGATGAAGCAATTATTTGCTTTCCATTCTCTGTAACCACCAAGTTCTTCGTGACTGCTGTCTTGAGACTATCAGCTGCTGCAGTATACTTATGATAGTAATCTGTCAGTCCCAATCCCTTGGCCATTTCAGCTGCGGAATTCAATCCCGCCCATGTGGTAATGTTCGTAAAGGCAAATTGCTGCCGGGCTGGCGCATTCTTTAATACCGTAAAGGGCGTCCAGTGTTCCTCCCAAATTGACGAATCCGGTTGAATTAATCCAGTCTTTTTATCAACTAATTCTGTTAACAAGTCCGCGTCTTGGGCAGTAATCTTACCCCAATTTGTATTTTTGATACCTGCTTGAATAATCGGCTCTTGCTTGTTTTTCTCCTTAGTCAATTCGGCTTTTTTCGCAGCTAGCCACGTTGCTGCATTCGTCTTATTCTGAACTGCGGTGGCCAGCTCAGTCTGAGCCTGCTTGATTTGCTGCTTGGCTGCCTCAATTTGCTGTTTAGCAGTTGCAATAACCTGATTTTGTTTATTTAATTCCTGTGTAAGTTCATTTTTCTTGGCCTGTAACCAAGCCCGTGCCTTTTCTTTGTCTACCTGTGTCTGAGCCTGCTTTAATTTTACTTTAGCAGTCTTAACAATCTCTTTTTTCCGCTCAATCCAGCCCTGTGCCGCTTTGAGCTTGGCTTTTTCACTTGTAATAAGTGCCGTTTGTTTATCTTTTTGCTGAGTATCGGCTGTCTTTTTGGCATCTACTTGATTTTGTGCCTGCTCTAATTTACTTTGAGCATCGTTCACAATTTGCTGTTTGCGATCAATCCACTTTTGCGCACTTAAAACTTGCGGATTATTCAGCAAAAAGCTGTAATCTCCGGTCTTTTTGACATAATCATTCAGGACCCACAAGACCAGTCCCCAGCCATCAAATTCTATATTCGGTCCTTGATCATTGTAGTCTGAGTCCTCTGACCCATCTCCGAAATAACGGCACACCGATAACAAATAATTTGCACTTAACTTTGTATTCAACCCATAGGTCGGCGCAGCTTGATTCGAATTCTCAAGATAGTTCTTCTGGTAATAATTATCACCGCTTGAATCTTTACGCATCGCCGCATTCAAGAAGAAATTCAAAGCTGCTTTTGCCTCTTGATAATGTCCTGAATCAATCAGTGCTTTAATTGAATACGAACCATCACGTACCCAGGCGGTACTCCACTCCCCAGGAATCAAACTCGCCAAGACTTGCCCATTTCCTGTCCCTTTTTCTCTAACCTGAGACATTTTCAAAACAGCAGTTGATTGGCGATAAGTAGCCTGTTCTTGAGCAGTCATCCCGGCTGGCATCTGTTCATGCGCATGCCAATTCTGCCACCAAGTCTCTTCTTGCTTCAGTAAGGCTTCTGGTCCTTGTTGTAAAGCGGTTTGTGCATTGGCATCCACCGTCTGAGCTAGGGCAGCTTCATTGCCGTCTTCTCTTAGTCCAATCACAACACCAAACCATTTGCTTTGCCCAGTCGCTAAGGTCACATCTTTGTTCTCAAAACCTGCAACTAGGTCATCTCCGGTCTGCTGGGCAGTGTTGTTCAAATCCGCATTGTTATCTAAAAATGTCCGCGGTACATTTGTGCCGTTGCCAGCTTGATACGCTTGATTTTGCGCAACCAAATTCTTATAAATCGCAAAGCTGCCGGTTGTATTATTAAACTCTTTAAGATAATTATTTGAAGTATTATAGGAAGTTTCTTCATTTTTTGTGCCGTAATCACTGCCCATATGCATATTTTGCTGCGAGAAGACTCCAAGTTTGCTCGTTGGACCGTTATTTGTAACCTTTAACAGCAGATAGACTAATGATGAGCTGCCATCATCTGTGCCGGAAAAGGGCGTAAAATAATAACTGTCAAAGGAGAAATTACCGCTACTTTGTGCCGCGTGAATAATATTCGTTCCGTTTACGTATTCGGCTTTATTTACAGCAACTTGATCGAGCCAAGTCGGTTTATTGTTATCAGTTTTAAAGCCAAAATAGGCATCATACAGATAATTAGGAGTCGTACTGCCTTCTTTTTCGTGTGAAAAAATATGATGCTGAAATCTAGTCATTTTTCTTTGTGACTGCGAATATATCCCTGCACTGATTCCATTTGAGGTTGTCAGTTGATCCCATGAATTATGCCCGGTATAATCAGCAGCCTTAGCTGTCTTAGATAAACACATAAAAGTTGCTAAAATTGTCATCCCCCAAACAAACAAAAATTTATAATACTTTTTAGTTCTAAGCATTACACATTCCCCCAATAATGTTTACGATTTCAAACCCGTTCCCTTCTTTTGCCCTTCAGTTACTTCACAATTCTAAGTTTAATTTTCCTCCTCATAAGATAAATTTTCATTCAAGCGCTGCTTTTAACTCAAGACTGTATCACTTGAATGCTTAATTATGAAATAACAGATACACTACTATAGATGTAAGCAAATTTGGCGCCAAATATAAAGGAGTGTGAGCTGCAGCGTCTAGTCTCCGTAGACTAAGGTCAGAATTATGCGGTAACCTGGGATTGGTTACAAGTAATTCTAACTTAGTCTTAGGAGGCTGCTGCAGGGAACACGTTCAAAAAAGTGCGAGCTGCAGCGTCTAACATCCGTGAACTAAGGTCGGAATTATGCGGTAACCTGGCTAATTTAATAAGTGTGCTAGTTATCCTGTTCAGTGTATTATTTTAAAGATAGTGTATCGTAAAAAAAGCCTTTTTTTGAATATCTGTATCATCACACTACAAAACTAAAATTAATGAAGGAAGGTAGCTGATGGAAACCATTTCCCCCATAATAAAACGGGGCTGTGACAAAATTTAACTTTTGTCACAGTCCCTCTTTTATTCCGTATAAACGTGTTCCATAACCCAAAATTCTCCGTCTAACCTCGAATTACTCATAGCAAAGTACTCGCTATCTTCGTAATTTCGAGTTAGTACTCAAATTTTCCCGACTTATGTCACACTCTCTTTTAATTTTATTTTATAATCTACACCGTCATATGCTGTCTAATCCCCTGGTTCACGCAACCAAGGCTGCGCGCTGGTTTCATTTTCAGTTAAAATTCGGTGCATTGTCTTTTGCGCTTGGGGTACAAACATTTTGGGTTCAGGATTCACCGGCACAAACTGCAGATCAAGTGTTTCTGTCCCATCTTTGCGCAATACTCCACCAACTTTTCTAACTTCAAAACCAACCCCAATCGTTTCTTGTGCATCGCCCCAAGAATTCTTTTGGGTGATATTGGTCGAGATGCCCAAAACACGTGTGACCTCAACATCCAGATTAGTTTCTTCTTTAAATTCGCGAATTACTGCTTGGGTAGGAGAATCACCATACTCTAAATATCCACCTGGAAACCCCCAACCAACTTCAGAATCCCAACGTTTCTCCAGTAAAATTGCATCATGTGCTTCATTCCACAAAACACCGTAAGCCGAAACAAAGATCATTCCTTCATGACCCACTTTTTCACGCATTCTTGCTATGTAATTTTTATCCATTGTCGTCTTCCTTCTATGTCAAATAACTTTTAACTTCAGTAACGCAGCTCCATGTATTCATTTTAGCTTACTTTAAATGTGCTTTTCAACATCTTCACTTCTTTAAACTTGCTTCTTTGAATTTTCCCCCTTAATCAACTTCCGCTGCATTTACCTGCACCTGCTTTGCTGCCCAAAATGGGGCTCGCACCACCCCAATTACCTTCTTTTCTGGAACAAAACCGTAATAACGACTGTCATTAGAAATATTTCGATTATCGCCTAAGACAAAATAGCTATTTTTAGGAACTGTAAATTCCTTATTTTCAAAAATTTTAACTCCGGCAGCTTCCGGATAGCTCGCCTGGCAGCCCAATTACCCGCTTAACATAGATCGTTTTTGCAGTAGTAGCTTGATTTTTTTCAATTCCCTGTGCATAAAAAGAAATCACTGTATTATGCCTGACTTTTGCTTTATTCAGGCGATAGACAACTTCATCGTTTCTCAATGTAGGACTCATTGAACTTCCAGCGATTACCTGCATCCCAAAGAATTGGTTAATGATCAATGCCATCACCAGTCCAACTAAAATGGGAATCACCCAGTCTCCGATCTGTTTAATCCGCCTCAATTTATTCTCCCTACTCCTTCTTTGCAAACTGCCAACTGCTCTTTCTAGTCTGTTTAGTTTGCTTTTCCAACTCTTTCAAGTATATCTTGCAACTGATAGAATTTCAATTTGCTCAGCATTTCACCAACCTATGCGGATAAAATTCAAAATTATTTATTTAAATAAGCGTAAAGAAACATGCTTTTTTTTAAATAAAATGATCTGTATCCATCAAAAGTAAGGATTAGTTCTAGGATAAGCGTAAAAGGTCTATTTTGGGGGCAGAAAATTGCAGCAAAGAAAAAAAGAATTACAGCGCACACACCAGTTCCTGCACAAGCATGCAGCACTGTGGTGTGGTTTATTAGTAACTTTATTACTCATGGTGGCGGCTGGTATGCTGGTGTGGCACCAATTAAATCCTAAAACCCATTTCAATAATCTAAAAACGGTCGCGCACAATCACACTCAGGTCCATCAGGCCAAAGGGACCTTTAATATCTTGGTAATTGGATCTGATGAACGGAAAAATCAAGTTAGCGGCCATACCGATTCCATGTTGTTAGTCCATGCTGATCTAACTAAAAAGCACTACACCATTATGAGTATTCCACGTGACTCACGCATCTACTTAAATAACTTTGGGTATACAAAATTAACTAGCGTACAAGCTGTCTATCAAGCAAAGTATGGTGCTAAACAAGGTGCTTTTCGGGCTGTCCAAGCAATTTCAAGTTATCTAGATGTTCCTGTGAATTATTATTTAGAAACTAATTATACGGGTTTTCGTTCTATGGTTCACGCAGTTGGGGGAATTACCATGAATGTGCCTTTCAATGTCACTCTCACGCATCCATGGTATGCTGAAGATTATAATAAGTTGATTACTGCTGGAAATCACAAATTAACTGCTAAGATGGTCACCGAAATTGTTCATGAACGCGATTCGGTACCTGGAACAGATTTTGGACGTCAACGCCTTCAAGAAGCTGCCCTGCTTGGGATTGGAAATAAGATCAGCGATCCGCTTAACGCTTTCAAAGTCCCAGCACTCGTCAGTTCAATTTCACAATTTCTTGTTGCCACTAATATGAGTAAAACCGATATGATTAGTATTGGGTTGGCTATGAAAAGTAATTTTAATGCTAAAAAACAAGTCCGTTATTTACAGCTTCAAGGAAAAGACACGGTTCTTTATGATGATGTATTGCAAAATTACAATGATGAAATCGTCCTTGAACGTTCGCAGTTGCACAAAATCATCACACAAGATTTTTAAAGGAATCCCGTCTTTAACATAAAAAGCTGCATGTGCACTTTGGTTTGTACCAAAGATTGCACATGCAGTTTTTTTACTCAAATTCGCCTTAATTACTTTTATGCCAAAGACTTAAATAACAAGACTCCGGCACCCATCACAATACAATATAGCGAAAAAGGCCCCATCGTATTGATTTCTTTGCGGTTGAACCAATGCATCAGAAAGTAAACACTTAAAAATGCAAAAAAGCCTGCGACAACGCCACCCGTCACCGAAAGTCCTAATAGTCCCGCCGGATGATGTTGAATTAGTTTAGGAATCTCTAACACTGCTGCCCCGGCAATCACTGGTGTTGCCAGTAACATTGAAAATCTAGCAGATTCTTCATTTGAAAGCCCCAGCCAAAATCCGGCTGTCATGCTAGAACCCGAGCGTGAAAATCCTGGAATCAATGCAAAAGATTGAAAGATGCCCACGATAACTGCTTGCCACCAGGTCAACTCTTCCAGCTTCTTGGTTCCTTTTTGTCGAAAACGTTCTCCCAAAAATAACAGGACCCCATTCACTATTAAGAAACTCGCTGCAAGTCCAACATTACTAAAGGCTTCGGTAATCCTCTTTTCAAACAATGCACCTAAAATAACCGCCGGAATTGTTCCCACAACGATTAACATCAGTGTCTTTTTTGAATCCCGTGTAAAAAGTGAACGAATAATCTGATACCAGTCTTTTCGAAAATACAATAATAATGCAAGCGTAGTCCCCACATGCATCATTACGACAAACTCCAAGAAGTTATTCTTCAAAAACTCTTCACTAAGATTCCAACCAAATATGTACGGTACGATCACTGAATGTGCGACACTGCTGATTGGAAAAAGTTCTGAAATTCCCTGCACGATCGCTAAAATAATTGTTTGTAAAAAATTCATTGTTTCTTCCCCCTTATGCAGTCTCATTGTAACCTAATGACCGCCACAATCAGGTAATTACTAAGGTTTCTTAAACAGATTTGCATTATTTTATAAATCTTTAAGCTATTATGCAAACATACCCGCCGTTGCCACTTTCCAAGTTATCAAAGTTGATTTTAAATAAGTCTAACAATTCAGAAAAAAAGCCTTATCGTGGTTCTTCAGTATATTTCAGCGTATATTAACTGTGTACAACCATTACGCCATCAGGCGGCTGAAAAGTACTGGTTTTAAAATCAAGCAAGAGAGAGGATTCGGTAATGATGGATACGCGATCACTAATTAAAAAATACCCACAAGTACGTGCTCTAATGAATAAAAATCCGCTTTTTTGGCGTAACCCTGATTACGGACAGCAAGCTGCTTTGCCATTCTCTCAAGCAGATCTTTTTGATGCAGTTGCACGCTGGGAACGCTTTGCTCCTTATCTAGAAAGAACTTTTCCAGAAACAATTGCAACACATGGAATCATTGAGTCACCCTTAATTCGACTTGAGCACCTGCAGGAAAGCTGGACCGAGCTCAATTCCTTGGGACTAAACGGAAAACTTTTTCTCAAGGCTGACAATCAGCTACCGATTTCTGGGTCAATCAAATCTCGTGGTGGAATCTATGAGATTTTAAAATTTGCTGAACAGATTGCTATGGTTGAAGCAGATCTCGTCTATCAGGACAATTATCAAATCTTAGCTTCTGCTAAATATCGCAAACTTTTCGCAAACTACGGCGTAATTGTCACTTCAACTGGAAACCTTGCACTAGGCGTCGGTATCGTAGCAGCTGCTTTTGGCTTCAAAACTACTGTTTATATGTCACATGATGCTCGCCAATGGAAAAAGGACAAATTACGCGCAAATGGAGTCACAGTCAAGGAATTCACAACAGATTTTTCCCACGTCATTACCCAAGCCAGAGCAGATGCCAGCCGTGATCCGCGAATTCACTTCGTCGATGATGAAGGTTCAGCTGACCTTTTCTTAGGATACGCCGTTGCAGCTGTTCATTTGCAAAAGCAGCTCCAGCAACACCATATTAAAGTTGACTCAACTCACCCAGTTGTCGTCTATCTGCCCGCTGGTGTCGGCGGTAGTCCGAGTGGAGTCACCTTTGGTTTAAAAACCATCATTGGGCCCAATATTCATGCGGTCTTTTGTGAACCAACCCACGTTCCTTCTGTCACTTTAGGAATGATGACTAAGCTGAATGATCAAATCTGCGTGCAAGATATTGGTCTGGATGGCTTAACTGCTGCTGACGGTTTAGCCGTTAGCCGACCTTCACGCTTAGCTGGCAACATCATGCGAACCCTGCTTTTCGGCAGCGTCACATTTGCAGAGCCTGATATCTTTCGTTACGTCGCACAGTTGATGGATACGCAGCAAATCGCGGTTGAACCTTCAGCTGCTGCGGGTTTCACCGCAATTCCTACGATTACCAAAAATGTCTCTGCATTCAATACCCCAGATACAACTCATATTGTCTGGGCCACAGGTGGCAATCTGCTTCCTGAAAACGAAAAAATTGCTAATTACATTCAAGGAAAAGCTTTACTATGAAAGTAGTAAACAGCGTTAATTCTCGTGCTGCAATTAAAAAGTAAAAATTTCAAAAATAAAGCTGTAGGCGTCCAAATAAGAAAATATACTAAAAAAGACCGCGCCTTTAGAAATAACACAACGCTCTGTTATTCCCAAATTCACGAATCCTTTTGTTCAATTATTCAGTAATTACTCAAAAAACAATTGTGCCTCTCCTAATTTAATTGACTGCCCTTTTAACTTACCCTGCGCACCTGTAAAATGAAGTGTACTCAAATGATTAGCTGTTCCCGCAACAAATTCAAAAGTTCTTTCTTGGACTGGAACTTCAAAGCCCGCTGAACCTTTGACAACAGAACTTGCCAACAATGTGGCCCATTTTTGTGCAACTTCTTGCGGCCGCGTAACTGTAAAGGTCGCCGCCACCACTTTCAAGTCGCCTGCTGGATGACTTTGGATTAATTTTTGCTCCCTTAACTGTGCAATCCTTGCGGTGTCTGGACTTTGCCAATCAATAAAAAATGGATAAGGCATTCCTTCAATTTGACCATCAATAAAGAAAATTTTCCACCTAATTAATCGCTGCTGCTCATCCAAACGTTCGCCTTGTTCAATAGGACTGACTGGAATTCCAGCAGCTTTTAGCCGGTGCCACGTAGCTTGCAAATCAGTGCTGCGAATCGCAACCGTATTCAACCGTTGTCGCTGCTGCTTGAAGTCTTGCACTGCATCATAAACGGCAGCCGCTTCACTGCGGGTGAAAGAATCAGCCTGCTCTTGGTCAAAAACACTGATCAGTTCAATATAATTAATCCCAAAATACCCTAATGCGTTAGCAGTGCCCCATGCTTGATGCTTCCCTCCGCGCTGAAAGATAATTCCGTGCTTAGCAAAAAGTTGGACTGCTTCGTCCAGCGACTGTACATTAATCATTGAATGATCCCAGTTCAAGTGCTCCATTATTAATGTTTCCCTCCTAAGTCTGTTGTCCGTTGAATCGCCGCTAAAACTGCATTTTGAACTCCAGCTGCAAAGTCACTTGCATCCAATTCATGCTGCGCCGCGATCCCAACCCCACCAGCAGAGTTGTTAATATCTAACAGTTCATAAGGATGTTTGCCACTGATTTCAAGCATCCGGGCCGCTCCTTTGAGATTCTCTAATGCGACTGCATTGGCCTGTTTTCGCGATAATCCGCCTAGAACACCTGCATTGGTCAATGCAATAAAAAAGTTATAAACGTAATTCGGTCCTGCAACTCCATACCCTGTATAAATATCGAGCTGTTCTTCCGGAATGTAATCGACTTTGCCAAAGCTCGTTAAAAATGGTTCGATTATTTTTTGATTTGCGCGTGCAGAGCGGGTGACCCCGCTGTATCCAAAACCTGTTTCTGTCAATGTATTAGGAATAATCCGCGTCAAGGCTAACTGAACCTTAGTTGCCGCTGCAAGTTGCTGTAAAGTGACTCCGGCAATAATTGAAATCACTTGAGCTCTAGGATTTTCTTTGACAATTGTTTTTAAAATTGCATTCCAGTCATCTTGTGGACGAACTCCCAGTAAAATGATTTCTGCTTGCTGCAAAGCTTGGGTTGTCGTCACCGCCGCTGTGATATTGTATTTTTGCTGTAAGTAAGTCACCCGTTGTTCATTTATATCAGTTACAAAAGTTGTTTCAGGTGCAAGTGCCTTGTTCTTTAAGGCAGCACGGATAATCGCTTCAACCATTTGTCCGCCGCCAAAAGCATAGAGTGAAATCGTCATGCATCAGACCTCCCAATTCATTTTAATCTTCTAGATTGTAAAGAACTTCAAAAACATCAACCATAACCTTCTTCTAGTACCCAGCAAAGAATCTTTGGGTGTACCACTTGTTATTACAACCACCTCCTTGAATTTCGCGATATCTGTTTTACTAAAGCACTTTTTTGCTTATGCACCCACTGGCATTCTTTCAAAATAAAAAGCTTCCGGCCTTGACTGCTGAATTGCTAGTCAAGGGACGAAAGCTTTCGTGTTACCACCCTAGAATCATAACCCACTCACATGAATTACCTCAACGACACCTTTGATGCCAGGGATGATAACGGATCCTTCCGTGATCACTGCGTTAACACTAACCAATTCGTTCAGAGTTCATCTTCACAACACCGTTCCTAACTGTCTTTCACCGCACAACAGCTCTCTTTAAAAGAACAAGTCCTGCTACTCTTCTCTGCATAACTCAACTATTAAGATTATCATTGATAATATCACTAAAATTCAGATTTGCAAGCGTCACTTTCTAAAATAATCATTTAGCTTTTGCTGGAAATATCCAGTTAGCAATTATTTTACGTTGCACAAGCAGCACCACACTCACTAAAAATAGCGCTAAAAGCCCACATGCCGGAAATCCCCAACTACCAGCAGCTAAGTCCATTACTGCGCCAACATACAAACTTCCAAGTGGGGTTGTTCCTTGATTCAATAAGACATAAACACTCATAATCCGCCCACGAAGTTCATGCGGAATTCCAACTTGAAATGAAGCATTGGATTGATTTAAGAAAATCATATTACAAAAACCGACTAAGATCATTATCACGCTTGCCAGCCAAAAGCTCCGGACAAACAGCATCAAGGATTGCAAAAGCATTGTTCCAAACGAAACAACTAGGTAGAGGCGGCGATTAAGTCCATACCGCGCTAAATAACTCATAATAAAAGCGGCCGCAAGTGAACCGATTCCAGTCGCAGAAAGCAAGTTGGCATAGGTTTGTGACCCAGCGTGCAGCACTTCTTCAGCATAGATTGGAATGATTACGTTGTTGTTGAAATTCAACGTGCTGATAATCAACATCATAGTCGCAACTAATTTGAGCTCCGAATGCGAAAGGACATAGTGAATTCCTGCCAAAATATCACGTAGCATTTGAGGCCTTTTATGTGTCTGAATAACTGCAGGAATATTCTCGATGCGCGCTAACCCAAAAATAACAGCTAGATAACTCACGGTATTAATAAAAAAACACCACGTGATTCCAAACTGCACCATCAAAATTCCAGCAAGAGCTGGACCGGCAATTTTTGCCAAATTAAAAATCGACGAATTCAGCGAAATTCCATTTAACAAATCTTTTTTGCCCACTAATTCAACTACGAATGACTGCCTCGTTGGTGTGTCAAAGCTTTGTAAAATTCCCATCCCAAATGCAATTGCCAGAATTTGCCAGTACTGTACTACTTTAAAATAGACGATCAAAGTCATTAAAGCTCCTAAAACTAAAAAGCCACACTGAGTTATCAGCAAAAGCGTCCGTTTGGGAAAACGATCAATCAGCGTCCCCGCTATTAAAGTTAATCCAAGCAGCGGTAAAAATTGACAAGCTGCCAGCAAACCCACTAAAAATGCAGATTTGGTCATTTGATAAACCAACCAAGTCTGAGAAGTTCGTTGAATCCAAGTGCCCATAACTGAAATACACTGTCCAGTCCAAAAATAGCGAAAATTTCGCGATCTAAGTGCCGCAAAGGTATTTGCAAAAAAATGAGTCTGCATTATTCACACCCCACTAATTCTGTTCTTTACTTTTACTATCTTAACCCTAACTAGCGCTATGGGGCATTTTAAGAACTTTTTTAAGAGACTTAGCTAAGTTTCACTTTTAAAATGGCTGTGCACCTTTTTTAGCTTTACTTTATCTAACAAGCTTAGTGACTTATTAAGCCTAGTATCGTGATACAATGCCATTTAACGTCAAAAAACAGTCAGACTGAAAATTGCGTTTGCATCTTCAATCTGACTGTCTCTCTAATTCCTAAAATGGACATTTAAACTAGGTAAATTCAGCTAGCAATTAAATCCAAACATCATTTTCCGCGGTCAAAGATCCGGTTGTATCTCCAGTGTTCAATACGCCCTCTGGTTCAATCAACAAAATTTGGGCTTCTTCTTTTGCATATGGCTTATGCTCTTTTCCTTTTGGAATAACGAACATTTCGCCTGCCGCTAAGTTAACGTTGCCATCCCGAAAATCGATTCTAACATTACCTGTGAGAATAATAAAAACTTCATCGGTTGTATCGTGTTTGTGCCACACAAAATCATTTTGAATTTTAACAACTTTAAACTGATAATTGTTCATCTGAGCAATAACTTTAGGTGACCATTGCTCAGAAAATTTGTTTAGCTTTTCGTTAAAATTAAGCGCTTGATAATTCATCTTGTGACCTCCGCAATATTTAGTAATTGTTTTGACATCATCTGTGCCTAAAGACGCTCGCCTACTAGTGCACTTTTTGAATTATACAGGAAACAAGCTCGGTCTACCTAATTTTTACTCTTCCTTAGCTGTTTCAACGTAAGTAACTGCACCACTTCTTCTCAAATAAAGCATTGACACCCAGAGTAATCCCAATGCCGTAATCATAAAGAGCAGCATCATTCCGATTGAAACACCCACCTGACTAGTCCCTAAACCAGACGTTAAGGCTTCTCTAAATCCATATATCGAATATGTCATTGGTAAAAATGGATTGATTGCTTGGAAAAATCCATTCATTCCCTTGGTAATCTCAATTGGAAATGATCCTCCAGAAGCTCCCAACTGAATCACCAGCAGGATCATCGCAGCAAACCGTCCCGGATTTGAACCTGCGACTGATAGGAACATTATCAGATACATTGCCGTTAAAGAAAATACCAACGCATTCAGCACCAGTTGGAGCGGGTGATCCGGTGTCAAGCCAGCAGCCATCATTAAGAGCGTCTCGACTAGTGCGTTTCCAGTTGCAACTAATCCTCCAATTGTAACTTTGCTGAAGAACCAATCCGTCCCAGTCCCACTCGGTGATGCTAGTCTTCTGACTGGATATACCAGGTTGAAGACAAGGGCTCCTACATACAAAGCAACTGACAACATATATGGCGCAAGTGCATAACCATAATTGGGAACCTTGCTGTAATTTTTGTGTACTAAGTTGGAAGGTGCTGCAAACATGTCTGCTGTCTGCGCAGAGGTCTTTACTCCATTTACCTGTCGGGCACCTTGAGCAAGTGCTTTAGCCAATGCTTTATTTCCGGCTGCAAGCTGGGTTGCACCTGTTTGTAACTTCGGTGAATTATTCTTCAACTGGGAAGTTCCACTTGCCAGTTGAGAAACACCGGTAGTCAAAGTGGGAACCTTGCTGTTTAATTGACCCAGACCGGTTGCCAATTGTGTGGCTCCAGTATTCAGGCTTTGGCTGTTATCATTTAATTGTTTTGTCCCACTAGCTAATTGCGCAATTCCAGCAGTTAAAGCCGGGACATTGCTGTTCAATGTTCCTAGACCAGTCGTCAACTGGACCGCTCCTTGATTAAGAGTGCCACTCTTAGCAGCTAATTTGCCAGTCCCATTTGCTAGTTGTGTAATCCCAGAAGTCAGGGCTGGGACATTGTTATTTAGTGTTCCCAGGCCAGTTGCAAGCTGGTTGGTGCCGCTGACTAAAGCTGACGAATTTGCATTGAGCTTTCCTGCACCAGCAGAAAGTTGATTTGCTCCAGCTGTATAGCTATTAATTCCTGCTGCTAATGCTTTAACCGCAGCGGTGGTCTTAGAATTTTGCGATAATTCGTTAACTTTAGCGCTCAACTGGGCTTCAGTCTGCAGCTGGTTGGCATCCAAAGTAGGCGCACTTCCATTCACCCCTGTATACAATTGTGTTGCCGCCGCTGCTGCTTTACTAGTTAATTGCTGAAATTCTGTGGCTTTGTTTGTGAGTGTCAACAGGTTATCCAGTTGGGCTTGTGCACTGTCATTAGTCATTCCTTGACTTGTCGCTAATAAGTTTTTCGAATCAGTCATCAAGCTTGTCAACTTATCCGTAGCACTCGTTAACTGCTGGATTTTGGAAGAACTCAAGTTAGCTTTGACATTGTTAAATGTTGTACTGAATGCACTCAAATTAACACTTTGTTTAAATTCTTGTGCAGCCGTTCCCAATGCCGCAGCTTCTTTAGCATTGCTGTTATCATTGCCTGTTGATAATGCAATGATTTGTTGCATTTTTTCTTTTTCATCCGTATTAGTACTGCTATTAGCAACTTCTCCCGCCAATTTGCTAATTGCTGTCGAATTACTGCCGATCTGCGACAAACTTGTTGCCAACTTATTTGTAAAAGTTGTCTGTGCAGTTTGCGCTTGACTTAATTGACTATCTAACTGCGAGATAGTGGGTGCAATCGCATTTAAACTCTTGCTTAAGGATTGCAGTAATGCCAAATCATCAGATAAAGCGTCCATTTCACTTTGCACTTTGGTAGTTTGTGTTGAAACATTTTTCATCTGTGTTTTCATTTGAGTAAGCTTTTCTTGATTGCTTGTAATTTGGCTAACAATTTTTTGGGTGTTCTGTTCAATGACAGAGTTCAGCACATATAGTCCCGCCGTTGCCTGGGGCAATTGACTGGTTGCTTGAACAAGCTGACTTGCTCCCGCATTCAAAGTCTGTGATTTGCCTGCAAGTTTGTTTAAATTCTGGGTAACGCTGCTTACCCCTGCCGTATATTGGGTCACACCGCCGGTCAAAGTGCTTGATCCGGTTGCAAGCTGCTGCACTCCGCTCGCCAATGTGCCGGTCTTAGCATTCAGAGTTTGCACACCACTATTAGCCTGATTAACTCCACCAGTATACTGATTAATTCCTGCCGTTAAACTCTTTGACCCCGTCGCAAGCTGTTGCACCCCAGTTGCCAGTGTGCCTGTACTATTGTTCAACTGCTGAGTACCTGCATTCACTTGGGCAACTCCTGTCGTATATTGAGCAACTCCTTTTTTCAATGCAGTTGCGCCAGTCGTCAACTTAATTACACCCTGTCCCAAGGGAACAACCCCTGTCTGGAGCTGAATAACACCATCATTTAGCTTTGAAACACCTGCTGTATAAGTATTAATTCCATTGGATAAGGTAGTTGTGCCTTGCTTTAATTTTCCCGCTCCGCTTGCCGCTTTGGAAAATCCACCACCGATTTTTTTTAGCGTTGCAAACATTGCACTTGCGTACGCCTTTGTAACCGATTTCCGTACTTGATTATTAAGCTGCTTCACGCCTTCTTCGCTGATCACTTTTCCAATATAATTCAGCGAATCATTTGTTTCGTACTTCAACTTCATTTTGCGCGGTTCTTTGTCAAGAACAGTCGTTGCATTTTTGGAAAATTGCTTAGGAATTGTAATGACCGTATAGTACTTCTTGTGAGCTAACCCATAAGCTGCTTGCTTTTTCGAAACAAAGTGCCATTCCAAATCATCATTTTTCCGCAGTTGCTTGACCAAATCATGCCCAACTTGCAGTTTCTTTCCTTGATACTTAACTGCTCGATCTTGATTAACAAGTGCCACCGGTAACGAACCTGTATTGCCATAAGGATCCCAGACTGACTTTAAAAAAAAGACAGAATATAAAAAAGGGACAATCATGACAGCAAAAATCGTTGCAACTAAGATTTTGTGCCTACCAATATTTTTAAATTCTTCCTTAATCATGTTCACTGTTCCCACTCCCATACCATTTTGATTACTTCTAATTTCCTTAAAACGATGGAATTAACCAATTAGCTTAAACTCGTTCAATTCCTTCCCAATTATTCTGGCAAGTCGTGCTACAATTTCAGCCACAGGTTTCTCGTAATTTTGCTGATTCCACAAGATTAGCACAGCAAATACTGCACCTGAATAGTAGGAAACCGCATAAGGAGAAGGCTGCTGGCCGCACTTTAAAAAATATTCAAAACAAGCACTCAAATCCTCCGTCTGTGCTTTTAAAACTAATCCTTCAACTCCAGCATTAGTAATTGCTGCTACAACTTGCGGATTCTTTCTAAAATAGTTGAAATACCCCTGCAGCAATTGCGATAAACAAGTTAAGTTATTAGCTGTCATCTCTAACTTGAACTGCCCCGATAACCGTTGAAAGATCACCTTCAAGATGTCCTCTTTGCTTTTATAATTGCGATACAAACTCATCCGTGAGACTTCAGCTCGTTTTGCAATCTGCGTGAGCGAGATACTATCAAATTTTTCAACTTGCATTAATTGAAAAAGAGCAGTCTCAATCTGCTTTTGCGTATCAACACTTCTCTTATTCATAAATTAATCCCCCTTTCTAGGAAAGTTTCAGCTAAAGAATACCCAAAAGGTATTATACTTCGTTTCGTTACAAATGTAACTATTTTTTCAAAACTTAATCTCGTTTATTTTATCCGCGCAACCATATCCGGTTTAAGCTTAGTTGGCTTGCTGTTATCAGGAACTGCTAAAGCGACGCAGCTATCCATAAATGTAATCGTTTTCCTAGCAATTAACTTCCTCCTTATGGTAGTTTAGGAGTGTATATAGTTACTTTGTTGTTGTCTTTAACTTCTTCAATCTTGAAAAGAGGCAAGTTTATGATGTCAATCCTAACTATTTTGCAGCGTCAATTTGATTTGATTGAGACAGAGCTGATTCGTTACCGTAATAATCCCTTTGATGTTGAACGGACACATGATCTGCGAGTTGCAATTCGTACCCTTAGAGGACTCTTCAAATTTCTAAAACGTGAAATTCCACAAGCTGCTTTTGCAGTTGTGGATAAGAATCTTAGTGAAGCTGCTAAAATTTTTGGAACTTTACGTGAATTGGATGTTTTAATTGCCAAATCCAGTGAATTTGCTTACACACATCCAGAAGAACACACCAATTACCGCCATTTCTTTCAGGATTTTCATCACCGGCGCCAGCAGGAAATGGAAAGAATTATGGCACCAAAAGTTCAACAAGAATTGACCGACTACCTTGCGGGTGTGCGAGATCAATTAGGAATTTTGCGTTTTGACAAAAAAACTGATTGGTCTAAGCAGGTCGCTCAGGAACTTAAGCGACGCAAAAACAGTCTGGATAAGGCTTTCAATCAGTTGGATTTCAAAGACTATACCCGCGTTCACCAGATTCGCAAGCGCGCTAAAACTTTGCGCTATTCTGCAACCTACTTTGCCAAACTGGCTCCTCAAAAAGCCGTTAAAGTTCAAAAACAGGCTAAAAAAATCCAAGCAATTTGCGGCGAGATTACTGATGCACATGTTAACTACGATTTCTTACTCCAATTTGCTGAGCAGACTGATAATTCGGCTGATAAAAAACTGTTATTACGAATTGCTCAAGCGCAGCATGAGCTCTATGCTCCAGCTAAGAAGGATAGCTAAAAATGGTAATTAATTATTAAAGGGGGCTGTGACAAAAGTTAAGTTATGTCACAGCCCCGCTTTTATTCCGGATAAACGTGTTACATAAGTCAAAATTCTCCATCTAACTTCGAATTACTCATAGCAAAGATTCTCTACAAATAACTGATGCTAAAACCAGTAACTACAAAGCTAACTGCTCAAAAGCTTATTGAAATTAATCCCCATCTAATAAAAAAACGTTTGTACTCACAGATTCTGGCAGAAAACTGGTCCAGATGCATGATTTATTGCACCAAAAGGCACTAACTCAGTATGCTGAACTCTTGTCTAACTTTTCAGCAGCAGAGCTAGTCGTCATCAGCAAATTTATCAGTGTCTTAATTGCTCAGCTAACTAAGTATGACTGACTAACCTCCAGCGATCCTTTTAAACTCCGAAATTCTCAAATACACTTTTCAAAAGAAGCCCCACGGTTTAAGATGAAAATATCATCTAAACTTCGTGGAGGCTCAGCAATGAAAACTATTTTGGCAATTCATACCGGTGGAACGATCTCAATGTCTCAAAATGAAAACGGCGAGGTGGTCCCCAACGATGAAAATCCGCTTGCTAAAGAACAGGTAATTCTAAAGGGCCAGATAAATCTTATTACAGATAATCTCTTTAACCTTCCTTCTCCGCATATTACTCCGCAAATAATGCTGGCACTTAAGCAGCGTATTCTGCAGGCGATTGAAAAAGGAGTTGATGGGGTTGTCATTACCCATGGAACAGATACTCTAGAAGAGACCGCTTATTTCTTGGATCTGACTTTGCCCAACACAATTCCAGTTGTTTTAACTGGTGCAATGCGTTCCTCAAATGAAATTGGTTCCGATGGCCTGTATAATTTTCAAAATGCAATTTCAGTCGCTGCTACTCCTGAATCTTACGGTAAAGGTGTCTTGGTGGCAATGAACGACGAGATCCATACTGCCCGTTTTGTTACTAAGACACATACTACTAATGTCGATACCTTCCGCACTCCGACTTTTGGACCAATTGGGATTGTCACACAGCATAAAGCTAAGTATTTTCAAGAACTAATTCGCACGGATGTTTGCGAAATTGATCATGTTATTTCAGGAGTCTACTTGTTAAAAGCGTATGCTGGAATGGATGGTGACCTTTTCTCAGCTTTAGACAACAAAAAGACACATGGGATTGTTATTGAAGGACTTGGGGCAGGAAACTTGCCACCGCAAACCATTCCTGCTATTCAACAATTATTGCGGCATCAGATTCCAATTGTGCTCGTGTCACGCTGTTATAACGGAGTTGCACAAAAGATTTATGATTATGCTGGTGGTGGAATTCAACTTGAAAAAATGGGCTTAATTCTCTGTCAGGGATTGAATGGCCAAAAGGCACGGATCAAGCTGCTGGTGGCGCTTAGCAGTCAAAAAAAGGGAACGGATTTACGGCATTTTGTTAGTAATGCGGTTTCGTAAAACGAAAGCAGTGCCATCTTCAGCGATTAGCCGCTAGGGACTAGGTCCAAATTATGCAGTAGTCTGGGTAAACTAAGGAGAGTGTGACATAAGCCGGGAAAATTTTCCCGACTTATGTCACACTCTCTTAGTTTGTTGCGAATAAACATTCCGTTCCAGCCGTCAATCGCGATTGTTTTTTTTATTTTCTACTTCAGTTACCTCACGCCCACTAAAAAAGATTTCTAACTGTTCTTTTTCTTCTTCACTAAGCGTGGAACTTGTTAATGCACGCAATAATTCCGCTTGCAACGAAAGTTTAACTTCCCAAAAACCAGCTATCTTTTTAAAAAACTTACGTTCATAATGAGAAAATACAGGATAGATTTCCAAAAACTGGGAAAAAGTCAGATCTTGTTCTTCTTCGATCTTCGTTACCCAGCCTTTACTTAAAGCCTCTTTAGTTGGCATTCCTAAAGTATTAATAATTTTTTTATCTATTAAAAAAAGATAAGTTTCGGCCTTTGTCAATTCAGAATTACTTTTACTAAAATAACTAAAGGCTTGTTCAACTAGTGGAGGATAAATAATATTCATCTACGCGCCTCTTTTATAATTAATCATTGCAGCTAACAACATTCAAAGCTCTTTAAAATCAAGATCCTTCAATCAAACAGTAACGATTACTATTTAAAGATAACAATGATTTCTTTTCTTGTCAACTGCAGCTCCTTTCAAGCTTAAATTACAAAAGAATTTGAGACTTTTAAACAAACATTGTGTCCTTCTTTGATACTGAAATTAAACTTCAAAATAAGGCATAGGACCCACTCTTTCACTTTAATTAACTAATACACTCCTGAAGAAATTACCAGTTTTCAGCTTCAACTTACTTATTCTGTAGCTTTGAATGCCGCAATCCGTATCCAAAATAGACCACTAAGCCTAATACTAACCATAGGCCCACCGAAATCTTGGTAATATTCGGCAACATAATAATGAAATAAACGCTTAAGCTCCCCGCAATACATGGTAGAACCGGATACAACGGCATTTTAAAGCCCTTATTTTGAATATCGTGCCGCTTACGCAATGGAATAACTCCAAAAGAAATAAACGCAAACGCCAAAAGTGTGCCCGCATTGATTAATGAAGCAAGTTCTGTTAATGGTACCAAACCAGCAAAAAAGGCCTGTACAATCGTTGCGACAAGAATGGCGTTTTTAGGAACAACATGTTTTGTGCTGACAACTCCCATTTTAGCAGGTAATAAACCATCCCGTCCCAGTGCATAGACCAGCCGTGAGCCTCCAAAAAACATTGTAATCAATGATGTAAAAATTCCGATTAATGCCCCAATTGTAATTAGCTTATTCCACGTATTTAGATGAATAACTTGGAGCGCATAAGCTGCAGGATCGTCTACATTTAATTTAGAATAATGTACTATTCCGGTAAGCACAAATGAAAATGCAACATATAATACAACTGACACACCCACAGTACCTAGAATCCCCTTTACGACATTTTTTTCTGGGTTAATTGTTTCTGCAGAATTAGCGGCCAAGGCATCGAACCCGATAAAAGCAAAAAAGACCGTTGCAGCAGCAGTTGAAATTCCACCCAGACCCAAAGGTGATGTCTGGAACTGTTGCGGATAAAATGGCACATAATTGCTTGTTTTGATATAAAAAGCGCCAACGGCAATGAAAATAATAATAATTGCAACTTTGATGACGACCGCCACATTTTCTACTTTTTTAGAAAGGCTGGCACCATGTAAAATAATAAGTGCGACTACTAACACAATTAGCACAGCTGAAAGATTAATCACACCACCTTCTAATGGACCTGCCTGTAAAGCTTTGGGCAAATTCAAGCCAAATGATTCCAAGATATTATTATTGAAATAGGCAGCAAAACCTGTTGCCTCAGCTGATACTGCAAGAAAATATTCCAAAATTAATGACCAACCTAAAATCCAACCGATAATTTCCCCGTACACTACGGAACCGAATGAGTATGCTGAACCAGCCACCGGCATCGCCGATGAAAATTCGGCGTACGCCATCCCAACAATTCCAGAAACAATTGCTGCTAGCAAAAAAGCAATTGCTACTGCTGGACCGGCATGCAGTGCAGCTTCATGCCCCGGTAAAATAAAAATTCCAGTCCCAATCACTGCTCCAATTCCAAGCGCTAAGAGATCGCGTGCACGCAGACTCTTGGTCAGGCGTGCATCGGCCTTCAAGTATGTACTGACTGTTTCTTTTTTAAATACGTTCTTCATGAATCCTCCTAAAAATATTATTAATTTATCCAAAAAAAAAGCGTCTTCCTCTTATTCAAATGCTCGATTTAACAAGCTGAATAATTGATTTCGCTTAAAGGATAGCCGGTTAATTGTAACATAGGATGTCACCTAAAATCATATCAATAATTTGTTGAAATTAGCTGATTAACTTAATCTTTCATTAGATTAGGCTGTGCCTGCAGTTGCTTTAAAATATTTGCTTTAAGCTGCACCCCCAGCCCATTGCCCTCCGGAAGACTCAGCTTCCCATTTTCAAGTTCAAAGCTTTTTGTGAGTGTATCATTAGTATACAACTGTGTCGCAGGCGCAAGATCGCCAGGAAAAGTCAATGGTGCAAGACTCGCAAGTGCTAAATTGGCAGTTCTTCCGAGTCCGCTTTCAAGCATTCCTCCACACCATACGTTAAGCTGATGCTCAAGACAAAACCGAATAAGCGCTAAAGCAGGCGTAAAGCCACCTACACGTGCCAGTTTTAGATTAATTGCCCGACAGCTTTTTAACTGATAGGCAGTTTTAACATCATCAATTGAAAAAATATTTTCATCTAAACAAAGTGGCACGGTGAGTTGGCTCTGTAAACGAGCATGTTCTGTAAAATCATTAACGCCTAAAGGTTGTTCTAACATTGTTAATGTTGTTCCTGTGAAATTCTTAAAAATAACTGCTGCTTGTTCGTAAGTAAAGGCAGAGTTGGCATCCAGCATAAAATGCACTTGCGGAAATTGCTGAAAGATTGGAAGGCAGTTAGCTGCCTCAGTCCTTGTGGTAATTTTAATCTTGATGCGCTGATAACCGGCCGCAACCGCTGTTTTCACGTTTTGGAAAAGTATTTCCCCACTTTTTTGTGCGCCTAGGCTGATTCCGACAGCAAATTGTTTCCGTACCTCTAATCCACTTTTTTGCCCTAAAAGACCAGCCAATGAAGTTTGACGTTGTTTGGCAAATAAATCCCAAACAGCCGTTTCTAAGGCAGCTTTTGCCATCTGATTTCCCTGAAATTTGCTAAACAACATTGTCATTTCTTCTGGCTGCTCAAAGGTCCTTCCTTTTAAGCTGGGAATTAAAAAGCGTTGCAGAAAAAGCCGCGCCCCAGCTTGAAACTCCGGTGTATAGTTAGGTCGTTCAAAAGCTTCAAGTTCCCCATAGCCCCATTGCCCCTCAGCAGCACGTAACGCTACAATCGTAATCTGCCGCTGTGTAACTGTCTCATGTGCAGAACGAAAAGGATACTTAAGTCTCAAAGTATATGGCAATAGCCTAACATCAATTATTTTCATGTGCTTCAATCCTTCCAAGCGCCTGCAAAACTGCTTGAGGCTGCTCAAGATGTACGTTATGTCCAGCTTTGGGGATTACTTCCCTAAAGGCATTTGGAATTTCATGCTGCAGTTTTGCAGTTAAGTACTGGTACTTACTGTCATATTCACCACAAAGCAGCAAAACTGGTACTTTGATTTTGCTTAGCTCTGGCCATAAGTCAGGCATTTGCCCCGTTCCCATGCCTCGCAGACTAGCAGCTAGACAATTTGCGTGCTGCCCCATTCGCTGTTTATGCACAAAAGCCTGCTTAGCAAAAGGTAATTTTTGTTGTGAAGCAAATAACGGCAACTTTTCCCATGCCGCGACAAAGTTCGCTAACGGTTCACGCTGAAGCTTAAGTGCCAGTTGTGCATCATGTTGTTGGCGTAACCGTCGTGCTGCCGGCGCAGTAATTCCAGCTGTTGCACTTTCCAGTACTAAGAATTTCACCAAATGTGGGTAGGTCAATGTAAGTTGCAGTGCTAACCGACCGCCCATTGAGTAACCCCAGACGTTCACTGGCGGTACCAGTTTACGCGTAATCAAAGCCGCCATATCAGCAACCTGCCGTTCAATCGAAAAGCGGCTGGCAGGTGCTGCTGTCAGTGAATGCCCATGTCCCAATAAATCTGGAATAATACAACTTCCTGCCAGTGCAGGTGCAATCTGTTGAAAATCGGCCGCACTTCCCATAAATCCGTGTAACAGGATCCATTGCTCAGCACCCTGCCGTTTTTGTTCCATCGTTTGAAAATAATATTCCTCATCATTAAGCTTGATTTTCATTAATTAACATCCTTAAAATTCCATCTTTAACAGCTTGTTGCAGCTGCTGATGCTGTGCAACATTTTCGGAGCGCTTAGTCACAACCTCAATTATTTCTAAAGAATGGACTGGAGTCGCTAAAACCTGCTGCAAAGCGGTAAATGATTCAATTTTTTGATAAGTTGCATGATACAGTGCGGCTACTTTGGCTATTTCCAGATTTTGAGCAGTTCCAAATAATTCTTCAAAATCGGCTACCTGTGCTTGCGGCAGAAAAGAAAAAATCCCGCCCCCATTGTTATTCACAACAATAATTCGCAATTGTAATTGATAGCGCACCGCCATCATCAAACCATTCATATCATGGAAAAAAGCAAGATCCCCGATCAGCAAAAAATTAGCAGTTTGCTTGTCTTGTACTTGAGCACTCATCCCTAATGCACTTGAGATAATTCCATCAATTCCGTTTGCTCCTCGATTACAAGCAATTTTAATCTTTTCCCTGGCCGTTAAAAAGAAACGTTCAATGTCTCTGATTGGCATTGAATTACTAACAAACAAATTGGCGCGTGCGGGAAGCTGCTGCGCAAGTGCCACCGCAATTGCCGGTTCGCAGAATTTCTGCGTAAAATCATACGCAGTTAAACTTTTAAGTGTCTTATTCTGCACTCCAGTCCATTTATGCAACCAGTCTGCAGGTGTCGTGACTGGTCTTAAAGCTGCAAAAAAATTTGCTTCTTCCACTGGTAAAACATGTGTAGCAGTTTTGGTATGATCATTAACTTCTTGATCAGGATCAAGATAGTAAAGCGGAATCTGTAACTCTTTTAACCAGGCAGCCAGTTGCGCTGACACCAAAGTGCCACCGCTTCTAATGATCACCTCCGGCTTGAGTTTTTCACGCACCTCAGGAATTCCCATAAACAGTTCATAACCTGTGATTACATTTTCACTCGCATTTCCTCGCAGTTGACTTAATGAATCTGCTAAAATCGGCCAGGCCGAAGCACGTGCCCATTTTAGGAGTGCCGCATGCTGAGGAGGTTGCATCTCAGGTCCTGCAATTATCAACCCTCGTTTATTAGCGAAGGTTTGTTGCAGCTGTTTAAGATCGAATGCGGCTAACTTTAAAGCCGCTGTTTCAAATTCAATTTTGGGATAAATAGCCTTAGCCGGACTCAGTTGGGGTAGCAATGGCTTGCGTAATGGCAAATTAAAATGAACCGGGCCACACGGTCGTGTTTTAGCTGCAACGACCATTCGCTGTACATTAAAATTAAGATATTCAAGCTCAGCTGAACTAGCTGAGGCTAATGGCAATTCACAGAAATGTTTCACCTGTTGCCCGTAAAAATGAATTTGATCCAAAGCTTGCGGCGCTCCAATATTGGTCAGTTCTGGAGGACGATCAGTTGTCAAAATTACCAATGGCAGGTGTGCGCTTTTAGCTTCACACACTGCAGGATAAAAATTAGCGGCGGCCGTTCCTGAGGTACAGACCAACAGGACTGGACGCTTAGTCTGCTTAACAATTCCAAGCGCAAAAAAGCCCGCTGAACGTTCATCAACATCTACATATAGGTCAAGTCTTCCTTGGTGTTCTAGTTGTGCCAGCAATAATGCAACTGGCGTGGAGCGCGAACCAGGTGCTAGAACTGCTGTTGTGATTCCCTGGTATCGCAGTGCTTCCAAAATAGTGTTTACTTGTTGGGTAATTGCTTGATTACTACTCATCATTTCCTCCTAAAGCTTGCAATAACGGCTGAAACTTCAAGTGCGTTTCATGAACCTCTTTGTCAGGAGAAGATTCCGCTACAATTCCTGCACCGGCAAATAAGTAAGCCTGATTCTCTTTTAAAACAGCCGCCCGAATTCCAACCACTAGCTCCCCACGGCAATTAAAGTCAAGATAACCAAGCGGTGCGCCGAAAAGCCCCCGTGACCGCTGTTCGACTTTTTCAATTTGCTGCAGCGCAGCCTGCTTAGGAAGTCCACCCAATGCAGGTGTTGGGTGCAGTTGCGCAAGTAATTCAAATAGCTGATAAGGTCCAGTCCCTTTAATTGGAGTATACAAATGCTGAACTTGCTTATTCTTCAGCAACTGTGGGGACGCGGGAATCGTTAACTTTAGCCGTTGCTGTGCTAATAAAGCAGCAATTCTTTTGACCACAAACCGATGTTCCTGCCGATTCTTGTGATCATTGAGCAATAATTGCCCTAAGCGTTGATCTGCTAGCGTATCTTGTCCACGTGCAGTTGTTCCCGCCAGTGCGGCTGTTTGAAATTCATGTTGCTTGAATTTAGCAAACCGCTCCGGAGTTGCACTTACAAATGCAGTCCCTGACTTTTTCAATAATAAGTGGTATGTTTCGGGCTGTGTTTTTAACAAGCGCTGCAAAGTAACATAAGTATCAAGCTGCGTTTGCGCCTCAACGATTAAATAACGTGCCAGCACTACCTTGCTCAAGTGCTGCTGTTTAATCTGAGCAACGACATGGGCAACATTTCTTTTCCAAACTGCAACATCTGTGGCACTTACCTTCAAATGCCCCATAGAAGGAAGCTTACAGTCGCTTAATGCTGCGGCCTGCAGCTCTTTTCTAACAGCAGTTGTAATTGGCTTCAATTCAATTGGGCGAAAACTGCAAGCAACCACATATGCGCCAGCCTTGCCTTGTACAATTAATGTCTGCGGTAAGAAGTAATATCCATTTCTTAGCTTTCCCCAGATCTGGTCAGCAGACTGCTTTGAATTAGTAAACCCGAGTCCGCCAACAATTTCCGGTTGAATTTCTTGTCTTTTTTCACCAGCAGGCACACAAACTAGTCTTGCAGCCAGTTGTTCATACCATTCTTTGAGTTGTAAGAAAAGATTCTGGTCTTTTTCAAAAGTACATTCTGCCAGTGCGCCATATGCAAGTCGAACCTGCTGCGTGTCTGGATTATGGAAAAAGAAGACTGGATCATGGTTTTGTGCACATTTTAATAAAGTCGGCAACGCTAAATGCGGTACTTTAGTCACAGTGTAATAGATTTTCACAATCATTTTTCCTTCACATAGTTAACTTTTTTATAATCGCTTTAAGCTAGTTCGATTTTAGCATAACTTCAATTTTGAAGCAGATGATATGCAAAAGAATGTCAAAATACTGAACCAGTTTTTCTAAGACTTCAGGCATCCACAAAAAACAATATGGCATAAGTCGATAAAACTTAAATACCAACGCAAAATTATGAATAGCACGCGTACTTTACTATGAGTAGAAGTTACCCAGAGAATTTGGCATCTATTCAATATTATCTAGAGAATAAAATAAATTGTTGTTTCCGTTGGTCTCAACATTGATTTTTGTTGAACTGTCAGTTGAATATTTTAACAGCGAGTAGGTCTTATTTTGGCCTTCAAAATAAAATTCAAGGCTGCTTTGATCTTCAATGAGATGCAGTTTTAAATCATGTGGAGAAATCACCCCGCTTGCTTCAACATACGCTTTTTCATAATTACTCTTAGCCGTTGTATCTTTTAAACGTTCACTAGCTCTGGAAACCATATAAGCGCCATTATCTGCGTTATAGTCAATTCTTACCCAAGCGTCAGCCTGCTTTAAATTTATCCTAATATGCTTGTTAACACTTTTTGTAATATCATTGTTGCTAAATTGCAGATAAATATTTTGCCGTGACCACCGCTTTAAATCTAAAAGTTGTGCATAACCCTCATTTTTTTCCACATCATTCACTTTACGGTTGCCACTGACCGTATTGCTAAACAATGCAGTCGGTTCAATTATTTTGTTTGCCACAGTATAATCTCCGCTTGTCCCACTCAAAGTCAGCTGATGAGCACAACTTAAGGAGCCGAGCTTATTACATTCCCCATACTCATCACAGATACAGGCTGCAGAATACCCCCAGTTCCCCAACCATGACACCGAAATAATGCTGTCAGCATCAACTTGCATATAATTGGCCCCATAGTAATCAGAACCATCATCCACGCGTTTGGGCTGCTGCTCAGCAATAAAGATCCCATTTTCTTCCAAGTGTCCTACCATGTAATAAGAACCGGTTGTTTGTCCGTAACGATAGCCATTTGCGCCAAAAAACAAAACCGCTTTTAACTCCTTAGTATCAGGATCATAGATCTGTTTTAAATTCGGACATTCAATCGTTCCCAGATCTTTTCCTAATAATGCAGCTTGATTTAGACTCGTAGCCCCAATGTATTTAAAATCCACTCCGTTATCACTCTCGTACACACCAACTTTATCGCCTTCTGCAAGATACATATTCAATTTACTTGTCTTGCTGTTATAACGCATATATGGATCTCTTGCATCGCTAGTCGTACTTTTTGCGCTCATAATTGGTGTTTTTTTATACGGGGTAAAGCTTTGCCCTTCATCCGTTGAATAAGCTACAAATTGTTGCTGCACTCCATCGATATAACTGGTAAAATATGCAATCAACGCCGAACTAGGCAGATCTTTAAAAAAATGATTTGTATTATGAATGACTGATCCCGTAGCCATGGAGTACCACACTCCATTAAATTTAGGAATCGAGATCCCGACATTCTCATAATGAATGAAGTCTCGAGTTTTAACATGATACCAGACAGTTCCATCACCTGTATGCTTATATTGAGGATTGTACAAATACAATAAGTGATAGTATCCATCTTGACCCTTCCAAATTGTTTGCACATCGTTCATAAAGCCACGCGGTACGTTGTAATGATAGCCTTGTTCAAATTGACTTGCTGTTAAATTATCTGCTTTGACAGCTAAAACTATCGAAAAAAAAGAGACCAAAAAAACAGCTATACTAAGTACTTTTTTCAAAAAATGCATTATTTTCCCCCACGCCAAGTAGCGGTCCAAGTCATCCCTGTACCGCAATATTTTTTTTAAGTTGAAAACTGTTTAGTTATCTTTTACATATTTTTTAGCTTAATGATTGGTGTCCGGATAATTTTCCAATTCTTTACTCATTATCTTGCTAGTCTGTGCCACCAGCTCTGTTAACGGTTTTTGATAATTTTCTTGATTCCACAAAATGAGGACTGAAAAAACCGCTCCAGAATAATAAGAAACATCATAAAGCGAAATTACCTGCTTTTCACCAAATCGCTTTTCAAAAAAATCCCTAAAAAAGGCTGTCTGCATCCTCAAAGCCAGCCCCTCAACTCCTGCATTTGTAATTGCTCTGATAATTTGCGGATTTTCCTGGAAATAAGAAAAGTAAATATCTAGTAATTGCGTAACCTGTGTTAATTTTTGCGCCGCAACATCAAAGAGAAACTTATCATATAAACGAGCCAAAAATTTGTTTAAAATATCCTCCTTGCTAGTATAGTTACGGTAAAAGCTCATTCGTGAAACCTTAGCTTTTTCAGAAATCGTTGTAATTGAAATATTATCAAACTTTTCCGCTTGCATAAGTTGGAACAAGGCTTGTTCTACTTGATGCTGTGTATTGGCACTTTTTTTATTCATTGTCGCTCCACCTGATCTCAGCAATTTTTCTATAAATCCTAAACTAAAATATATTATAATTTAGTTTTGTTACAAATGTAACTGATTTTAACTTTTTTTAATTTGATCGTCAAGTTCACACGAAGCTTCAAACAAAAATAGCGACCCTTCCATCCCGGAATTGGGTCGCGCTTGCTGCTAATCTAAACAAAGTTCTACGTTTTTGAGCTTCCTGAAATAATCTGCAAAAGACGCTTAACCTATCTTTGTTGCAGACTTTTAGTTCCCGCACTTTTTAACTCGCTAGCAGTCTTCATATCGGCTGCATGAACTTTACTTTGGCTGTTCAAATTTCTTCAGATACTGCGAAAGCAATGTCAATCCTTGCACCAAAATGTGTTTTTCACAACAATAGCCTAAACGAGCGTATTGTGGCATTCCAAAAGCACTTCCAGGTACCAAGAGCACACCCGTTGCTTGCAACAAAGAGACACAAAATGGATAATCACCTTCTGGAATATCTAGTCTGATAAATGATGTTGAAACATAATTAGGCAAAACTAAGCTGACACGTGGCTCTGATTTAACCCACTTTTTCAAAATAGCTAAGTTCTCACTAACAATTTTACGATTACGTGCCAAAATATCTTTTTGATGTCGTAATGCAAGAATAGCTAATTCATCTCCCAGTACTCCACTGCTGATTAACGTATAATCTCGATATTTGCGCAAAAGTTCAATTATTTTATCACTTGGTGCAGCAACCCAGCCAATTCTAAGTCCCGGAAGTGAATAAGTTTTTGACAAAGAATTAGTAGCAATCCCTTTTTCATAGATGTCGGCAATCGAGGTAAACTGCTGTTCTGCACGCAAGGGGGCGTAAACTTCGTCAACTAAAACATAGGCCCCTACCTCACGTGCAAGTCCAGCGATCTGCGTCAATTCTCGTTTAGTCAACAGTGTTCCTGTCGGATTATTAGCATTATTCAGACAGATCATTTTGGTAGCCGGCGTAATGGCAGCTGCCAGTTGCTCCATCTCAAGTTTCCAGTTGTGCTCTGCTGTCAGCGTTACAAAATCTACTTTTGCACCAAGAGAACGGGGAATATCATAAAGTTGTTGGTAAGTTGGAAACATGGTCACAACATGATCTCCTGGCTCCAGCAAAGCATACATCACTAATAAATTCGCCCCAGTTGCTCCATTAGTCTGTAAAATATGTTCCGGGTCAACATGCTGATATAACTCACTAACTAATTTTTTGAATGTTGGTGAACCCTCAATCCAACCATAATCCAATTCCTGTTCCGCGATGCTTTGCATAAAAGCTGCTGGACTTTTTCCAGCTAAGGCTGTCAATTCTGAGAATTTCAAGGCTGCAATTGAACTTTGGGCAATATCAAAATCAGCTTTCTTTTCCCAAGTATTCAGCCATTCTTCAACACCGAATTTTGCTATTTCGATTTTCATCTCTCCATTTTTCAAATTCCCAGCTCAGGGTCTAAACACAAACTTGAACGTAATACTGTCAAAATCGTCTTTACTGTTCTTTAACCTTGACGCGTAATAATTGCTTGAGCTCAGTTATAAGGCGTTGATTTTCAGCAGCTTTGCCAATTGTAATTCTAAGATACTGTGGATATCCCCACGCACCACATTCACGCACAATTACTCCTTGTGCCATCAACTGCGCTGCAATTTGTCCAGCAGCAATCTTTCCCGGCAATTTAACAAAAATAAAATTAGCTTGCGATGGCACTGCTTCAACCTCAAGTTGTGCTAATTCATTAACCACTCGCTGTTTTTGCTGCAATATTTTTTCCTTGATTTCACTGGCCTCTGTCTGATCAAGCAATAAGGATGCACGTGCAGCAAAGAGTCCAGGACGGTTAACACAAAATGGTTCAGTAATTGTGTCATATGCTGAAATTACTTTTTGTCGGGCCAAGATATATCCGACCCGCGCGCCTGCAAGCCCATAGTACTTAGAAAAGGTGCGAATGATTACTAATTTTTTCTGCTCAAGTTTGTCCGTCAATTGGGCACGCTGTCCGGCTTGAATAAAGTCTGCATAAGCTTCATCCAAAACTATCCAAACATGATCGCCGACTTCATCGATAAAACGTGTAAGTTCCTGTGGGTCATTGACCACCCCAGTAGGATTATTAGGATTGCACAACCAAATCAGCTTTGTCTTTGGCGTAATGGCAGCTTTAAAAGCTTCAAAATCGGCTGTAAAATCAGACCTGACCGGGACTTCTTTGACACTTGCCCCCATCAGCAACGAGACTTCACGATAGAGCCGATAAGTTGGTGTAGCAATTAAGACTTCATCACCTGCATCTAAAAACAAACGGGAAGTCGTTTCAATCACATTTCCAGCTCCACCCCCCAAAGCAACATTTTGACTTGTGAGTCCATTCTTGGCCGCAATCGTTGCAATCAAATCAACATAGTCATCTTCCGGATACCGGTTAAGATATTGTAAGCTTTCTTGCAGTGCTGCACGTGCGTTAGTGTATGGGCCATAAGGATTCTCGTTTGATCCTAATTTAACCACCGATTCTAAGTGATACTTTTTCAGTACTGCAGCCTCAGTCTCGCCTGCAATATAAGGTTGGCAATCGTCTACTTGTCTGCGAAAATTCAACTCTGACATCCAGTCACCTCGTCTTTTAATTAATAAAAATATTCACTGTTCTTTAAAAGCATAACCTCTCTGGTTCTAGCCAGCTTTGCCTTATCATGCGGCTACTTAAAGACAATAATCTTTTGATTAGTAAACTCATATAATCCTAGATCACTCATTTCTCTTCCATAACCAGAATGCTTGATACCTCCAAACGGTAATTCAGGATGCGCACCTGAAGGTCTGTTAATAAAGACCTGCCCTGTTTCAAGCTGTGAGGCTACTCGATGAGCGCGTACTTCATCTTTTCCATAGACCGCACCTGCTAATCCATAGTGCGAATCATTTGCTAAAGCCACAACTGCTGCATCGTTTTCCGCAATAAAAACTTGTGCCACTGGGCCGAAAAATTCCTGATAATAGGCTGGGTTGGCAGGTGTAATATCCGTCAAAACAACCGGTTTAAAAAAGTTCCCCTGACCAGCGACAATCCCACCTGCCACCAAAACTTTAGCTCCATGTGCAATTGCAATCTCAACTTGTTTTTGCAGCTCAACTGCCGCGTTATGCGAGGAAAGTGGTGCTAATTCAGTTGTTTCATCAAGTGGATCCCCCATTTTTTGAGCACTAAAAGTCTTTTGGATTCCAGCAATAAATGCTGCAGCAACTTCTTTTTCAACAATATAGCGTTTGGCCGAAGTACAAACCTGCCCACTGTTACGCAAACGTGCAGCGGTTGCGTCTGCAATTGCTAATTGCACATCTGCATCATTTAGAATCACAAAAACATCACTGCCCCCTAATTCCATCGTTGATTTAACCAGATTTTTCCCCGCTGCACCTGCAATTGTGCTGCCAACTTCTTCCGAACCCGTCAATGCAACTCCCTGCACCCGTTGATCAGCAATTATTTGAGCTACTTGTGCATGAGATACAAACAGGTTTTTAAATGCTCCTGCTTCCCAACCGGCTGCTTGCACCATTTTTTCTAGCAAGTCCGCACATCCTGCAACAATTCCTGCGTGTTTTAACACTACTGGATTACCAATTAAGTAGTTAGGTGCGAGGACCCGTACAACCTGTGAATATGGGAAATTCCATGGCTCAATACTCATAATAATTCCAAGCGAGTGGTATTCCAAAAGTGCCTTTTTACCTGTTCCGTACGTATATGGCTTCGCATCTAGTAAATCGAGATGTGCTGCATAGTATTCTGCAAGTTGGGCGCATAATTCAACTTCTCCTCGACCTTCAATCAGCCGTTTTCCCATATTCAAGGCAGCCTCATGTGCTAACTCCTCTTTATGCTCCTGCAAAATTTTGGCAAAGCGCTGTAGCTTCTTTGCCCTAGAAGCTACCGAAATTGATTTTTGCTGCTGATAAAATTGTGCGGCTTGTGTTAAAGCCTCTTCCACTGCTGCATCGTCTGCAGTAGTAAACTGTTTCAATGTTTCTCCTGTATACGGATTAGTCACAGTATAGCCCATTAATTTTCACCCACCTCTTTCAAGCTCACAGCAAGACTTTTAGCAAAAATTTCAACCGCTTTGTCAACTTCTTTCTTGCCGATTATCAAAGGGGGAATAAACCTAATGACATTGTGGAAAACGCCGCAGTTCAAGAGAATCAAATGTTGATTTAAAGCCTCTTTGCGAATTGCCGCTACTAATTCAGTAGCTGGTTTTCCAGTCTCATTCCTAAACTCAACTCCGATCATTAGCCCTAGTCCACGGACACTGCTGATCACAGAGTATTTTTCCTGTAATTGGCGCAACTTAGCCGTAAAATAAGCACCAGTTGCTTGTACATGCTGCAAAAATTCCTCATCCATGATGTCCAGCACTGCTGAGCCTGCCGCACAAGCAAGTGGATTGCCGCCAAATGTTCCCCCATGTGCTCCTGGTTCCCAGCGATCCATATACTTTCGCTTACCCAGCACAGCACTTAGCGGTATTCCATTTGCGATTCCTTTGGCGGAGGTTAATACATCCGGCTCAACGCCATAATAGTCTTTTGCAAATAAGTGTCCGGTACGTCCATAACCACTTTGAACTTCGTCAAAAATCAAAAGAATCCCAAAACGGTCACAAATTGCCCGTAATTCAACTAAAAATTTCTGTGGAGCTGGCACATATCCACCTTCACCTTGGACGGGCTCTACCACAATACAGGCAACCTGTGAAGGCGCTAAAACATTATGAAAAAGCTGCTCTAATTGCTCTAGACAGCGAGTGATCTCTTGATCTGGCGTTAAACTCGTATTGTAAATATCTGGGAAATCAACATGATATACGGGCGGTAAAACTCCGGCATAATTTTTACGATATTGTGCATTTGAAGCCGTCATTGAGGCCGTCAGCAAAGTGCGCCCGTGAAAAGAATGGGTAAAAGCAATGATCCCGCTTCGTTGAGTAACACTCAGTGCCAGTTTGACTGCACCTTCGTTAGCCTCAGCCCCACTGTTGGAAAAGTAGACCTTATAGTCCGGACCAACACGCTTGACGAGTTTTTCTGCCAACTCAATATAAGAAGGGTAATAAACAACATTGTGACCACCATGAACCAAGGCATGTAGCTGTTTTTCAACCGCCGCAACTACTATTGGATTATTATGACCACAGTTAACAACTCCAACCCCAGCTGCAAAATCAAGGTACTCTTCACCTTTTTCATCAGTCAAATAGGCTCCGTGACCTGCAACGACTCCAAGTTGTGTCGCACGCTTAGCTACCGGTGGCAACACAGCAAGCGAACGCTCATATAATGACTTCACTGTACTTCACTCCTTGCAGACAGTTACATTACTTTAGATAGAAATGCACGTGTCCGTGTATTATTAGTCTTTTTAAAAATATACTCAGCGGTGCCGCTATCTGCGATCATCCCGTCGTTCATAAATAAAACCTTGTCCGCAATATTTTGGGCAAACGACATCTCATGTGTCACGATAATCATCGTCATACCATCTTTGGCCAGCCCCTCCATCACATCTAAAACATCCCCCACCATTTCTGGATCAAGTGCCGAGGTCGGTTCATCAAAGAGCATGACTTCTGGTCTCATTGCCAAAGCGCGTGCAATTGCGACTCGCTGTTGCTGTCCACCTGATAAGGATTGCGGATAAGCTGCGGCTTTTTCTGATAATCCGACTTGTTTGAGCAGCTCATGGGCATGAGCAACTGCAATTTTAGGTGCTTCTAATTTCAACTTAATTGGAGAGAAGGTGATGTTTTCTAAGACTGTTTTATGTGGAAAAAGATTAAACTGCTGAAAAACCATTCCCATTTTCTGTCTTAATACACGCAACTTCTCCTTGCTTGCACCATTAACGTTTTCACCCTCAAAGAGGACCTTTCCTTCATAATCATCTTCTAGTCGGTTTAAACAACGCAGCAACGTACTTTTTCCGCCGCCAGAAGGACCAATCAAGACAACTTTTTCAGATTTTTTAACATTGAACGAGATATCTTTTAAAACTATATTTTCACCGAACGACTTTTTTAGATTGTCAACTTCAATAATCTTCTCTTCAGCACTCATCTTCTCAGCCTCCTTTAGTTACTCTGCAAGTACTTGCGGCCCATCTTCTTTTCCAAAAGCTGCATTAGCTGTGACAGAATAAAGGTCAAGACAAAGTAGATTAATGCTGCAACTATTAATGGTGGTACAAAATCGTACAATGTTCCACCAACACCTAACGCCTGAGCGGTAACTTCTTGAACACCGATGTAAAATAGCACTGAAGATTCCTTAACTAGTGAGATAAATTCATTCCCAAGTGCTGGTAAAATATTGCGGACAGCTTGCGGTAACACAATTGAAAACATAGTAGTTCTGTCACTCAAACCTAATGAAAGCCCAGCTTCTGTCTGGCCTTTAGGAATCGAAATAATTCCAGAGCGGAAAATTTCAGCAGTATATGCTCCCGAATTAATCCCCAAAGCAATTGATCCTGGAATTACACGATCAAGACCAGATCCGAGAAATTGAATCTGAGGTACCTCTAAAACTTTAGATAGCGTATAATAAATCAGCATAACTTGAATCATTGCTGGTGTTCCCCTAACAATTGCAATATAAACACGTGCAATGTAGGAGAGAACCTTTATTTTAGATAGCCGCATCATTACAAAGATCAATCCCAGCAAAATTCCAATTAAGATCCCAATAATAGAAATAATAATGGTTTGTGCAGTTCCTTCAACAAAAACGGGATAGTACTGTTTTAAAAAATCGAACATTTACTTCACCCTTTACTTGATTTGCCTATTTTCCACTCTTCAACTGTAATTCTTGTGCCTGCTTGAACATCTTGTCTAACTGTCCATTCTTCTCTAACTTGGTTAATTGTTGATTAACACGTTTTAGTAATGCTTTGTCTGATTTACGGACAGCAATATTAATTGACCGCTGATCCTTTGGTGTGGTCAACTTAACTTTGGCGATCGCGTACTTGTCCGGGTAACGTTTAATATAATTATTTGCAATTTCATTTTCGACAACAACCCCACTCAACTTACCTTGCGATAATTCAGTTGTTAAGCTCGTTAGCACACCTTCCGTAACAACATTACTGCCTTTCAACTGCGACTTAGCAATTGATTCCTGAGTTGTAGTCTGCTGTGCGCCGATTTGTTTATCTTTGACATCAGCTACACTATTGAATTTATCTGCATCTTTCTTTTGCACCAACAACACATTTTGAACTGTATAGTATGATTTTGAAAAGGCAACAACTTTCTTACGTTGACTGGTTGAAACCATCCCTGCCATAATCAAGTCAACCTTGTTATTCTTCAGTTCAGAAATCAGTGAGGGGAACTCTGTGTTTTCAATTTTAAGTTTGACTCCTAAATCATCTGCAATTTTTTGTGCAATCATCATGTCATATCCGACAATTTTTTTACTGCCATTTTGCATAATTGGAAATTCAAAAGGTGCATAATCTGCTGATGTCCCAACGACTAATGTCTTCTTGTCCTGAATCTTTTTAACACTATTATCCTGACTTTGACTGCTGCATCCTGCAAGCACCAAGCTAAGTGCTAGTGCTGCTCCAAAAATCCCCAAAGCTTTTTTGAAAGTCTTTTTCATAATTATTCCTCCATTTTTTTGTTAGCCCCGCGCTAGTGGAAAGGTCATGCAGTGCGGACCGCCCCCAGCTTTCAACGTTTCTGTAATATCTAATTCAATTACTTCCATTCCATGTTCGCGCAGTTGTGTATTAACTGTTTGATTTTGTTTAAGCGATAAAACTCGCTTTTCTCCTAGGCTTTCAAGATTACACCCATGTTTGAAAATGGCCTCTTCCGGAACTGGAATGATTTCAATTTCAAGCTTCTTCAGTAATTCCAAGAAAGCGGCTGGCAGCCCTTCACGGTAAGCAACTGCCAAATGATCAGCTACAAGATTAAAACACATGTCGAGATGCAGATACCGTGGATCAGCTGGTACCGGATAAACTCGATATCCAAGTGGTGTCAAAGCAGCCCTGAGTTCTTCAAACCCCCTCTGATTGGTGCGATCAATAATTCCTACCGCAATCTCTTTTTCCGTTAAAAAGGCAAAATCTCCACCTTCAAAATAACCTTCTTTAACTTCAGCAATCTTAGGAATTCCCAATTCCCGCAACTTATCTGCATATGCCTTTCTTTCAGGAAAGCGCAGCTCCTTTTTGAATCTGCCTAAAATGTAACCTTCTTTGACACACCCTCCAAAATCACGTGCAAAAACCGCATTTGTCATCTCCGGTGTGGGCGTCTGCAATTCAACTTCAATTCCCGCTGACTGATAAGCTGACACGATTTGTTCGAATTCAGTAGTTAATTTTTCTTTATTCAACGGTTGACCTGCATATTTTTTAGAAATTTCATTAATTGGAGCTGCCTCATTCAAATACGTCGGTGGACAAAGCAGGACTTTCTTTAATTTTGAAGTGCCATTACGTACAAACATTATTTTTTCTCCTTATTCCTTCCAGACTTTGGTTGTAAAATCACGGATTATTTTTGGTAAAATTTCAAATGAATAGGGCTTATAAACGCGCTCTTTCCAAGTATGTGCTCCCTTGCCAAAAACCCCAATATCAACAGCTGGAATGTTTAGCGCGCGCATCTTGGCATAAGGTAAGGGATAAATCTGCTCAGCCAGTGGAAAGTTCTCAGCCAGTTTACCGATTTCTTCTTCATTTTCATCAATTGCCAAATAGCTGCTATCCGATAAATACGGGAAAAATTGTTTCATTTTAAAGTTCTCGGTTTGCCCATAAGCGGTTAATGTTGCCTGCAGTTTTTGATAAACTGCTGAGTCTTTTGCAACACTATTATGTGGGCAAAAAGGAGGTGCTAAGAACAAAACAACTTTTGCTGTACTATCATTAACTTGCTTATCTAAATAATCAATTAGGGCAAAACCAACTTCACGTTTATCCATATCTGCATGTGCTTCCCAAAAGTCATGCATCAATTGTTCAACTTGAACGCCGGCTTGCCGCAAGGACTGCAAATATTCAGTAAAAGTAAAAACCTTAAGTTGACGTTTGTCTTCAGTTGCCGGGAATGACAGCTTATTCAGATAGGCAGCTTGTTTTTTTATCAACTCTGCAACCAGTTCTGCGCAGTCACTTTGAACGGCTTCTTTTAACTGTTGCAAAATCTGATACACTGGGCGTTGATACGTAAACGTGTTGAAATACAGATGTGTGACTTTAGCTGTTTGAACATTGTAAAAGTCCTTTTGGTCCCGCAATAACAAACACGAGGAGGGCAAGATTTCTTCTCCTGGAATTTCTTCAACAAATTCTGGATTATTGTTAATTAGAGTATTGATCCGACTGGCAACTAAAGTTGAATCAATCCCCGCATAAGTATTTCCCACATGCGTCTCAATTCCTTTAATATAAAAACACGTTAAAGCTTTGCCTGCAGCTCCATAATAGATATATTTCTGCTGATCACCGGCATATTTTGGACTGATAAAATCCGTATTAACGGCAACTTCGTAACTTAAATGCTGCTGTTTTTTTAACTTTTCCAGCTCAGCTAATGCAGCGATCGCACCACTGTGATCATTTTCTTCAACGCAATTGCCCATAAAAAGCAGATTACCGCTCATTTCTTCAGGGTGCTCACTGTAGTACAACAAGTTAACCAGATTAACGGCATCCCCGCTTTTCATATCCAAGGCCCCACGCCCAAAAAGCCAGTCTCCGGAAAGAGCATCTTTTTGAATATCTGAGTCTGCACTGTAATTTTTAAAATACGCGGTCAACTCGTCAGAATTTAGTGCAGCTTGCTTTATTGCACCGAAGTCATCAATTCCAACCGTGTCCAGATGAGAATGATAAATAACTGTTCTAGTGGCATTTTCCTTATTTATGAAAGCAAAAACATTTTTTCGCTGCAACGAATCACCTGGAAGTTTTTGAGTCCAGACCCACTCAGGATGCATTTGAAAAATAGGAAAACTACGTAAAATTTCTTCTACTGTCTCAACAATTGAAACTTCCCCACCAGTCCCATTAACACTCTTGACGCTAACCAGTTTACGTGTAATGGCCTCAATTCTTTGTGCATCTGACATTTTTACCAGTTTCTGATACAAACTCACCACTCCCAACATTAAAAGCAAATTAAAGCTTAATAAGACCATAATTCATTTATACATGTAATGTCAATAAATATAACATTGTATATCTCTGGAAATTTGTTGTTTTCAAAAGCTGGTTACCACTTCTACAGTCACAATAATGTATAAAAACAAAATGTTACTGGTTACATGTTAATAGATATTCTTTATTGGTCATGTAATATTCAGCATTATTTTTTGACATTTATTATCGCAAGTAATTCAGCGGCTTCTGCTCACTTAAGGTATCTTTTTGTTGATATGTTTTGTGACATTAAGTTAGCAGTGCGATACACAGCGTTTAACCGCCGTAGTCTAAGTCCTGAATTACAGCGTTTTTCATCTTGTAGCACAAAAAAGAGCAGTTTGATCAAAAACTAACTTTTGATCAAATTGCTCTTTTTATTTCTGATAAAGTGTTCCATAATTCAAAATTCTCCGTTTAAATCGGATTACTCATCGCAAAATATGTGCTGTATTCGTAATTCGTATTAGTACTCAAATTATATCGCCTTATGTCACACCCATCTTATTTCTTATTGCAGCTACACACGTGCGCTAATTGCTATCCTAAAAATTTATGCAAATGGACGCCTTTTTTTTAAAAATGCATTCTCAATATTTTCAAATTTTAATTTAGGATAATAACCTTGAGCTGCAGGTGATGCTAAAAGAAGCAGTGCTACATCAGGGCCGATTTGAGTATGGACTCGCTCAACTAGATTTTTCCCAATTCCCTGCTTTTGATATTTTTTAGCAACTGCTAAATCTGATAAGTAGCACGCATAACTAAAATCTGTCAACGCACGCGCAATCCCTACTAATTTTCCGGCATCCCAAGCAGTCCAAATAATATCTGCATTATCCAGCATCAACTTCAAGCGCGGTAAATCCTTGATAGGTCTATGAATACCAGCCGCTTCAAAAAGCTGTGCCAAATCAGTTGCTGCTATTTTTTCTTTATTAGTATAAGTAATCATCAACAAGCTACTCCTTTAAGTTTTATTGCTCGTCATCAAAGCGTTCTTTAAGCTTGGCTTCACTGGCTGCTAGCAAGGAACGGGCATCAATTTCATATTTGCTACTAATAATTACTACCTGATCCAAAACATCCGCAAGTTCTTCTTCTAAGTTGCTTCTTAGTGCCGTCACTGAAGCCTTATCTTCACCGGGATGATCACGTCCGATTTCAATTGCTCTAATCGCGCGCGCTAATTCGCCGGTTTCTTCGTTCAAAAAATTGGCATGCACAAACGGTGAATATTCATACCAGCCACGCCGTTCATAAAATCGTTTTAGCCATTGTTGATGTTTTTCAAGTGTCATTTGCTCTTCCCCCTGCCACCAAAATCTCTTAATTTATTGCTATTCTTATTCCAAAAGAGAGTGTGACATAAGTCGGGAAAATTTGAGTGCTAACTCGAAATTATGAACATAGCGAGTACCTTGCTATGAATAATTCGAAGTTAGACGGAGAATTTTGACTTATGGCACACGTTTATCCAGAATAAAAGCGAGGCTGTGCCAAAATTTAACTTTTGTCACAGCCCCTAGCTTATCATTGAAAAAGTGATTAAACAACGCCCTAATTATTGCTAGCCGTGCAACTTTCTCAAGCAGCGCCAATTCCAGTGATGAGAACCTTAGTAACAATCTATAAATATGGTCCTCGCTGGCTGAACTTTTCTTTTATTTCAAGGGACACAAAGCTTAGGACAACACTCCAAAATAGCCATCCTATTATAAACTGATGGAATAAAGCGGTCCTCAAAGCAAGTTTTTTACTTAGCAGAGTTTTCAACGCTATAAGGGATAGCGCACTTTTTAAATGTACCGCAACCGCTTGTTCATCTTTTCCACCAGCAAATCCTTTTTCCATAAAATCACTCTCCATCTAATGACACTCTGTCTTTTTAAAGCTGCATTCGAACTTTTCGGGATTCGACTATTTTTAACCTATTCAACACGCTAAAAAGATCCAGTTCGCAATACCGCAATTAATGCGTACTTTGAACTGAATCTCAATTCAAATCGTTCTATTTTACCTCTGTGAATTAAGGAGTCGGAAAAAGTTGGTGTGCTGTGATCACAATTTCCTTGCGCTAAACTTGCATTTATTTTTGCTCAGCAGCCTGTTCCTTTTTCAACAACTCGCGGTCGTATTGTCTAATGAATGGATACCAGACTACAAAGGCGACCAAGGCACAAATGATTGCCAACACTGCACCTTCCCAACTAGTCGTTGCGATCGCACCGCCTAAACCAACCGGTGTCGGCCAAGGCTGCTGTACAATTATTTTGTGTACGAAATGCGAAGTGACTGCAAAATAACCCACAATTCCTGAAGCAAGTGGCGCACATACGAATGGAATGAAAAGCCTGACATTATACACAATTGGCAATCCAAATATGATTGGCTCATTAATATTAAAAATTGCTGGCACAAGTTCGGCTTTGCCAATTTCTTTTAATTGAACTGATTTAGCTTTTGAGGCCAACCAGATTGCCATCCCGAGTGTTGCCCCAGAACCGCCGATAATAACAAACGCATTCATCGGATCACCCGCAAAGAAATTATTTGCTCCTTTGACATTTGCAGCCATATTTGCGAGAACTATCGGAGTATAAAATGAGCTCATTATTGTGGCTCCGTGAATACCAAACCACCATAAGAAATGAATTAAGAAAATAATTACTAGGAAGCCCCACCAGGTGTCAGCGATGCTGCTTACAAAAGAGAATGGAATATAAAGAATCTTAAAGATATCGGTGCCTCCGATCACAAGCAGTAAGTTGAGTAATGAAACCACCGTTGCGACACAAAAGCCAGGAATCAAAGCACTGAACGAATTGGCAACACCTGCTGGTACCGCATCGGGCATTCTAATTGACCAATTGTGTTTTATAGTAAAGCGATAGATTTGAACCGTAAGCCAACCAACCACTAAGCCGGTAAAGATCCCGACCGCCGCTATTCTTGTTATTCCAGAAACTGAAACTGAATACCCGCCACCAATAATATTGTCCTTGTTTAGTGACTGCACAAACTGCACTGAACCATTTTTCCACACTAATTGTGGTACTGTAATAAACATCGCCATTAAAAACATCAACAAACTATTGAGCGGGTTTAAATTCAGATGTTCCTCATCACGATATATTTTAGTGTAGCTGTAGGTAAACGTTCCTGCAAATATCAGCGCAAGCAGTCCCATTGTTGAGTTATATGCAACTTGAAACAAATTGGCAAAGCGTCCCAGCGTATTTGCATAAAGACTTGCAAAACCAGGAATTTGAAAAGCTTGTGGTAAAACTTGCAGAATTAGGAAAACCGCACCAATAATTGAAAATGCAATTACACTATACCCAGCTTCCATGATTGCCCTAACAAATCTTGATCCCGCAAATTTTCCTACCCAAGAAGTCATTTTTTCTTTAAAAGTATCTGAATTGTTCATCAGAATAACACTCCTTCCAAACTAGCCTTGACGCTGCTCAATTTGACTTAATCTGTGATAAACACTAATCAGTTCTGTCGCAAGATCAATAAAAGTAATCGCGGTCATCAAATGATCTTGTGAATGGACTGTCAATAAAGTCAATTTGGCATGCTCTCCATTAGCCTCTTTCGTTAACATCTTCGTTTGTGTGTTATGCGCTTGAATTAAAGATTCGTTAGCTTCTTTCAATTTAGCTTGCGCCTGTGAAAAATCATTACTCTTTGCAGCATGAACAGCTTCAATCGCTAAAGATTTAGCGTTACCTGCGTTACTAATCAGTCCCATAGCCTGCATTAAAGCTTGTTCATCTTCAACTTTATCATTCATGTTCCTTCTGCCTCCTTTGAAAATTCACTTGATCAGCTTAAGCCCTTGTTGCAGTACGCGATCACCTTTTACCATTCCATAGTCCTGCATATTAATGACATCCACTGGAATGTTTTGCGCAGCAACTTTTTCTTTAAAGGACCCCAGCATATAACGCACTTGCGGACCTAGTAAGATACAATCAATCTTTTCTTGTGCAAGTTTTTCATTAGCTTCAGCCGCTGGAACTGCAAATATTTTGGCATTAACACCTTCATCTTTAGCTGCTGCCTGCATGTTTTTGACCAAAATACTCGTGCTCATCCCTGCTGCACAACACAACATAATTGTTACTTTTTGCTCATCTGTACTCATGACTTTCCCCTCCAATTTTTAGTTATCATTCCAAAATGTAAAAACCGCTAACTGTTTATCAGCATCAATGTAACCGCTTACTAAAATTCAGAATAGCTGTTTTCTTTCTTACGCCTTCATAATACAAGAAACCATTGGTGGTTACTAGATAGTTACTATAAACGGTTACATATTTCAAAAAAAGAAACATTGGCTAATTTTGGAATTTGGTAGCGTTTCATTATATAATCTAACTAGCGATTGCAGTAGAGAGAAAGCGGAGGACAAACTTATGGTTGATTTAAAAAATTTTACACCGACAGAAATTTTAGTTTATAACTATTTAATTTCTCATTCTGATGAAGTCATGCATTTGAGCATCCGCCAATTAGCCGTTACTATTCATGTTTCATCGGCTTCAATTATGAGATGTATTAAGAAAATGAATTATGATAGCTTCTATGAATTTAAATTTAGCCTTAAGCAAAAAAAGCTAGCCCTGCAAGACAAGGAGCTCGCTGGAACTTTTAATACAGAAATTTTTGATTTAGGTACAGAATATTTCGACCGTCCGCTGTTACAACAGTATTCACACGAACTCAATGCCTTTAAAAAGCTTGTCAAAGATACTAATAAGATTCTCTTCTTTGGAATCGGGACTTCCGGCACTTTGGCACAATATGGTGCCCGGCAATTTTCGAATTTCAGGATCAATGCTTTTTATAATGTAGATCCATTTTACCCACTTCCCTATGATCTCGACCGCGATTCGAATCAAATTGCAATTTTACTGTCAGTCAGTGGCGAAACTGCCGAGGTTATTAAGGAAGCAGTCAAGTTAAAAGAACAAAAGTTCCACATTGTGAGCATCACTAACAATAGCTACTGCACTCTGGCCAGATTATCCGACGTTAATTTTTCATATAATGTCAAACCAGAAGTTATCAATGAGACTTTAAACATTACTACTCAAATTCCAGTAATTTTTATTCTAGAATCATTAGCTCGTAATATTGGTAAAAATCCCACCAAAGTAGAAAAATTCCATCAGAGTCGCCCGCATTGAGTCAGTGTACAAAAAAATGTAAACTAAGTTGTTAAAATTTGCATACTACCGTGAAATTACAAATACAGTGTGACCGTTGTTACAAGTAACTCAGAATTTGACAGCACATTTTGACTTAGGGAACACATTTGTCCACAAATAAATAAGGGACAGGGCAAAATTTAGCGTTTAACCCAATCCCTTAACTTGATCTTATGACCCATCACATAATAACTAAAAGAACCCACAATCGCGCTTCTTACTTATGACAGGTCTTGTCCATTACTTTTAATTACCTTTTGATACCAATAAAACGAATCCTTTTTCATCCGCGCAAGACTCCCATTACCTTGATCATCGCGATCAACATAAATAAAGCCATAACGTTTAGACATCTGCCCCGTCCCAGCTGAGACTAAATCAATACAGCCCCATGGTGTGTATCCAATTACTTCGACACCATCTTTTTCAATCGCAGTTTTCATCGCCTGAATGTGCGCTCTCAGATATGCTATCCGATAATCATCGTGAATTTGACCATCAGCTGCAATCTCATCGCGCGCACCCAACCCATTTTCAACAATCATCAGCGGTTTATGGTAATGATCTGCAAGCCAATTTAATGAATAGCGCAAGCCCAAAGGATCGATCGGCCAACCCCAGTCACTGGTTGCTAGATAAGAATTAGCAACTGCCGCTTCTGGTCCGACAAAATGATACTCCGGATTGTCACTTTGAGCCGCAACGGTTAAGGAATTGTAGTAGCTAAACCCCAGATAATCAACTGTCCCTTCTTCCAATACAATACGATCTTCTAACGTAATATCGGTTCGCAGCCCATTTGCTTTGAAAAAGGCTTCCATATGCCGCGGATATTTTCCAAGCGTCTGCACATCGGCAAACCAATACCGGCGCTGCATCGCTTTTAACGCTTGAAAAGCATCCGCTGGTTTGCAAGTTGCAGGATATAACGGTGACACGTTAAGCATACATCCAAGCTTAAAGTCTGGGTTAATTTGCCGCCCAACCTTCACTGCCAGTGCACTAGCAACTAATTCATAGTGCGCCGCTTGATACATTAAAGCTTCACTTTGCGGATCGTCAGCGTCAAGTACCAGTCCTGAGTCCGTTGCCAGTAAAAACTGTTCCTTGTAATTTGTTTGATTGTTGATTTCATTAAAGGTCATCCAGTATTTAACTTGTTTCCGGTAGCGTTTAAAAACAACAGTTGCAAAATGCACGAAGAAGTCAATTAACCGGCGATCACGCCACCCTCCATACTTTCTTATCAAATGATTAGGAATCTCAAAATGTGAAAGCGTGATCACAGGCTCAATGCCATACTTATGACACTCAGCAAACAAATCATCATAAAAGCGTAATCCCGCTTCATTAGGTTCTTGCTCGTCTCCCAACGGAAAAATCCGTGTCCAAGCAATCGAAGTACGAAAACATTTGAATCCCATCTCAGCAAATAACTTAAGATCGGCTTTATAATGATGGTAAAAATCAATTGCTTCATGGTTGGGATAGAATTTATCAGGTTCAACTTCCGCCGTAATTTGTCGCGGAATTCCATTAGCCCCCGCTGTCATCACATCTGCAAGACTGACACCCTTGCCGCCTGCTTGCCAGGCTCCTTCTAACTGATGAGCTGCAACCGCTCCGCCCCAAAGAAAATCTTTAGGTATTGAAAAAGTCATAAAGATCCTTCCCTTCTTTATTAAAATTCACTTTTATTATACCCAAATGTGAATGCGCTATCATTAATTACAATAAAATAGTCACACTCGCTGTATTAAAGTCAAGTGTGACATTTTTGGAACGCAGCCTGCTCACCTGTGAAAAGACACCCATTTTTTAAGATCAGCCAAAAGATGCAGTGCCTTTGTGTTTAACTTGGGGCACTGCATCTTTTGACAAATTTTTACGCTTTTAAATATAGATTGCCTCAGATCTGTTCATTTGAAACGGCATTTTCATGAAAGTACATTGCTCCTCCAAAGATCAGCGTCCAAGCAATTGCGCCAACAGCACCGATAATATCTTCTGGAATAAAGAACAAACTCATGAAAATGATTAGGAAAAATGCAATTGTTAATGGACTGGTGATTTTGTACGCCGGCATTTTGAACCCGTCTGGCAAAAAGTCATTTGATTCACGGTACTTACGATGAGCAAGCATCGCCAAGATATAAACAATAATATACATATCACTTGATGCCCCAGTCACAATTGTAAAGACAGATGTCGTTGCATTAGTCAAACTCATAATTGGTGTAATTAGAACTAATCCTGCGGAAAGTAGAATTGCGGGTGCAGGTACCCCACTCTTAGAAATTCGCGCAAATTTTCGAGCCATAAAGCTTTCCTTAGGCACCTCCGTGGCCAATTGATAGAAATGGCGCCCAGCTGAAAAAATACAACTATTGAGTGCCGATGCTGCTGACGTTAAAACCACGAAATTAATGATCGCCGCAGCCGCTGGAAAGCCGGCTAATTTAAAGACTTGCACAAACGGGCTACTGTCAGCAGATAAAGAGGTCCACGGAATAATTCCCATAATGACAACTAAAGCCCCAATGTAAAACAAAAGAATTCTTACTAAAGTTTCATTAACTGCTTTTTTAATAATCAGATGGGGTGCTTTAGCCTCGCCGATCGTAATACTAACGAATTCGATTCCCTGAAAAGCGAAGAAGACCATTGGAAAAGCAGCGATAAAATTAAAAGTGCCATGTGGAAATAACGTGTAATCATGGAAAATGTTTCCCACAGAAGCGTGTCCCAAAGGAGTTGCAGAATGACTAAACACCATAAAAATTCCTGTCACAATCAAAGCAATAATGGCAATAATTTTAATCATTGCAAACCAGAATTCAGCTTCGCCGAATAAACGGGCTGCAATCAGGTTCACACAAGCCAAAACCCCTAAGAAGACTAACTCAACTATCCATGATGGTATCGCTGGAAACCAGAATTTAACATATGCTGCAACCGCAGTTAGTTCGGCCATACATACAAAGACTAAACCAATCCAATAAGTCCACCCGGTAAAATGACCAACTGCTGCTCCAAGATAACGTGAAATAAATGAAACAAAGGTATGCTGTGAAGGATCCGAGTAAAACATCTCCCCAATTGCTCTCATCATGAAAAAGAAAAACAATCCGAGCACCAAATAAACTAACATAACTGAAGGACCTGTCTTTGAAATTGTGCTGCCTGCTCCTAAAAACAGACCAGTTCCAATCGTTCCACCAATTGCAATCATCTGCACATGGCGGTTGCTTAAAGCACGTTTTGTACCGTCTTGGTTGGTTGTCTCCCGCTCTTTCATAAAAGCCCCTCCTTAAAATGAAAATCTCCAAAGCTGTTATTAATCTTTTTATCATAACTTGGGCTTAGTATACCACCCTTCAAATTCTTATGTTACTTTTTATCACACACAAGCGATAAAATCTAGTATTCAAAAATAAAGCTGCACTTAAGCTTATTTTTTGGTATTTACAATTTGTTTTCGCCTTGAAAAGAATAGTTTGCTCATTGAAAAGCATGATCCTGAATTTAGAAAAGCGCTGCTGCTTGTTTCTGAATTGCTTGAACAACAATCTGAATTGCACGGACTCTTGCCTGCGGTTTGCGCACGGCTAAAAAAATCTGTCGCAAAGTAGCCGGCTGTAAGTTAAGCAGCTTAACATTCGCTGTCTGCGTCACTGCTAACGTCGGCAGCACACCAATCGCCCAATTATGACTAACTGCGGCCTGCAACGTAGTATAACTTTGGCAGATTCCGCTGACATTTGGACTAAAACCTGCTTGCTGGCAAAGGCGCCGCACAGCTTTAGTCAAATATGCAGTATCCGGCTCTAACATCCAAGCCTGTTCTTTTAGTAAATCGATTGAAATACTCTCATTTTTGGCCAAAGGACTGGCTTGATTAACGAGCACTTGAAGTTGATCAGCCCCAAGGTTAATTAATTGGTACTCTGGATCTGTCAAAGCGTTCCCAGTTCCCAACTGAGCAATTAACGCGATATCAAATTGGTGCGCTTGAAGTCCCGGCAGACTTTGATCAGGCTCCATTTCGCTTAAAATAATCTTGATTTGCGGATAAAAATCATTTACCTGTGCGACTGCGGGAAGCACTAGTGCACGCAAAGCGCTTGAAAAAGCAGCAATTCTGACTGTTCCTTGAACCTCTTGGGCAGAATCTTGCAATTCATTGGTTACACTTTCCAACTGATTCAAAATGGGACTGACTTCTTTAACCAACCTCTGTCCTGCCGCTGTTAACTTAACGTTACGTCCTATTTTTTCTAAAAGCACGGTACTTGTTTCTGTTTCAAGTATTTTTAACTGCATTGAAACTGTGGCAGGACTGATCAGCATCGCCTCGGCCACAAGTCGCATTGTCCCCAACTTACTGAGTTGTACCAGCAATTGAAGACGCCAAGTATTTAACATCTGCACCATCCTTTAGTTTTTTTGAACAAACCGTTTATATTTTATTGATTGTTTTTACTTAATACTTTAATCATAATAAACATTAAGCTACAGCAGAGCAATTAACAATTCAAGTATGGGGTGAATTCTATGAAAACTGCCTTTGAAAAACGTACTGATCCTTGGAAAGATGTTGAACAACATGTCGGACGCTACGGTGCACCATTTTTTATTCCTGAAATAATCGATCATGCCAGCGGTAGCTATATTTATACAGAAAGCGGCCGTAAGATCTTAGACTTTACTTCTGGACAAATGAGTTCAACGCTGGGCCATTCGAATCCGGAAGTTGTCCAAACAATTCAACAAGCTAGCGGTCGCCTAGACCATTTATTCAGTGGAATGCTGTCCCGACCTAGTATTAATCTATGTACCAAGATTGCTCACAGTACTGCTGATTTACTCCCTAAGGTTATCCCTTTGACCACCGGCTCAGAGGTTAATGAAGCCGCTCTAAGACTTGCAAAAGCGGTTACCGGAAAATTTGAAGTTGTCTCTTTTAATCGTTCCTGGCATGGAGTTACGGAAGCCAGTGCTGGGGCAACTTATTCTGCAGCGCGCAAGCTCGGAGTTCCCGGCTCTCCCGGTCAGCTATCTATCCCTACACCATACTCTTATCGACCTGACTTTGTTAATGCTGCTGGCAGCTTAGACTGGCAGAAACAATTGGATTATGGTTTTTCAATGGTTGATGCTCAGTCTGTGGGCAGCTTAGCGGCCTGTATTGTTGAACCAATCGTTTCTGGCGGTGGCATCTTAGTTCCGCCTCCAGGATACCTTGCAGCTTTAAAACGCAAATGTCATGAGCGTGGAATGCTGCTAATCTTTGACGAAGCGCAAACCGGCTTTGCTCGGACTGGCGATTGGTATGCCTTCCAACATGAAGAAGTCACTCCTGATATTTTGACGCTTTCTAAAACTTTGGGAGCAGGTCTTCCGCTTGCTGCCTTGGTGACGACGGCTCAACTTGAACAAGCAGCTTACGCTAATGGTTTTATTTTCTATACTTCGCATGTTAACGATCCTTTGGTAGCCGCGGTTGGCTGTACCGTGATGGACATTATTGACCGTGACCAGTTGGCAGCGCAAGCCCTTGAAAAGGGACAGTTTTTACACAAAGGACTCCAGCAGCTGGTAGCGACACACGAAATTGTCGGTGATGCCCGCGGTCGCGGTTTGCTGCAAGGAATTGAGATTATTAAAGATTCTACTACTAAGGAACGGGCTGCAGAATTAGGTAACTCAATCACAACACGCTGTTTTCAGTTAGGGCTGCACATGAATATTGTTTGTCTTCCAGGAATGGGCGGAGTTTTCAGAATTGCGCCTCCATTAACAGTTAGTTACGCAGAGTTAACAGTCGGACTGCAGATTTTAGATCAAGCCATTACAGAAGTTGAAGCACAATTATAGCTTAGGAGCTGAGTCCAATGGAATTCAAAACTTACCTTAAACACAAATGCTCTTTTAAAAAAATCCGCTTGCTTAGAGAAGAAGTTAAAATGATTCGCGCTTACGACCCTGCTGTAACCTCCACTGCGGAAGTTCTTTTGACCTATTCCGGGCTACATGCGGTGTGGCTATACCGTTTATCGCATCATCTATGGTGCCGTCATCATTGCTTAAGTGCACAGCTGGTAACTCAAATTTCACGCTTATTTACAGGGGTTGAGATTCATCCGGGTGCTAAGATCGGCAAACGCCTCTTAATTGATCATGGTACAGGAATTGTAATTGGAGAAACTGCAAAAATTGGTAATGATGTCGTGCTCTACCATGGTGTAACTCTAGGAAGTATTGCCAATCACGGTTCCAGCCGACACCCTAAAATCGGTAATCGTGTGTTCATTGGGGCTGGGGCAACTATTTTAGGCGCAGTTACAATCAATGACGACGTTAAAGTCGGTGCTGCCGCCGTTGTCTTGCATGATGTACCAGCAGGAAAAACAATTGTTGGTAATCCTGGACACATTTGCTAGCACAATTTAAACACAACAATCTAAAAATAGGCAATTAGTAGCACTAAAATGGACTGTGGGCGTCTTCCCTAGGCTTTGCCTTCGAAAGCTAAACACACATTGTGCTGCTTTTTTTGTATCAAAATTATGTCGCGCAATGCTCGTGATGCACATTTGAACAATCAAGCTGTTAAAACTGCCTAAAATAGCTTTTTGAACATAGATGAATAAAATTCACTCTTTAATGAAAAAGTTGAATTTTATTTATTCAAAAAAACAGGATATACTAAAACCAACGTAAAAAGAGAAACAGAAAATAAAGTTTAAGGAGAAAAGTATACATGAATGATATCTTTGCAGATCGTGTTATGCTGGGTTCGGAAGACCGCTTAGCTGAAATGTTTGGCGGCAGTTTAGGTGAGGATGGTATCAAATTCTCTGCGGGGAACCCTAATCCTGACCTTTTCCCAATCACACAAATGAAACGGGCTTTCAACCAAGCAATTGATAAAGCAGGCAACCAAATTTTTGAATATAATACTGTTAATGGTTTTGAAAAATTACGCGAACGTCTAGCACACCGAGCTGGTCAAACAGCAGGTATTAAAGCTGACCGTGAAAATATTTTAATCACCCAAGGCGGTCAACAAGCGCTAGACTTGATCGGCAAGTTATTGTTGAATGCTGGAGATGGAGTTGTTGTTGAAGCACCTACTTATGTTGGCGCCTTGTCAGCCTTTGATCAATATGATCCTTGTTATTACGACGTGGCACTTGAAGAAGACGGTTTAAATCTCGAGCAGCTTGAGCTGGTATTGCAAACGCATCCGAATATCAAATTGTTATATACCGTTCCTGATTTTCATAATCCTACAGGTGTAACACTTTCATTGAGTAAACGCCAAAAATTGGTTGAATTGGCTGAAAAATATGACTTTTTCATTCTTGAAGATACACCTTATCGCGACTTACGTTATAAGGGCGCAAAGCTTCCTGCGCTTAAATCGTTTGATCGCCATGGACATGTTATATTCGTCAGCAGCTTTTCCAAAATTCTAATGCCAGGATTGAGAGTCGGCTGGATCGTGGCAGATCAAGCAACCATTTGCCATCTGCGTAAATTAAAAACCAGCAGCGACTTAGAAACGCCCAGTATTGTTTTAGCAGCACTCAATCAGTACTTGGAAAACAATAATTTAGAGCAACATATCACAGGGATGCTGGCAACTTATCAAAGCCGTTTAGATACGATGCTTACCGTTCTTAGTGAAACAATGCCGGCAGATGTTCATTACACCCAACCAGAAGGCGGCTTCTTCATTTGGCTAACCTTGCCGGAAGTCCTTGATACTCAAAAGTTACTAAGTGAGACCTGTATTCCCACTGACCGGATTAGCTTTGTCCCTGGAAAAGTTTTCTATGCACATAAAAATAAGAAAAACGGAATGCGTTTAAATTTTTCAGGTGTAACCGAAAAACAAATTGAACTTGGAATTCCCAAGCTGGCTAAAAGTATTCAAAATGCAATTACTGCAAGCGAAGTCCAAGCATTTCGTTAAATTTAAAAGAGCGCCTTTATTCCTACTATGAGGGATGAAGTCGTTCTTTTGAATTATAGTAATCAGGTTAATTCGAGGTTACGCTTGAAACCTCCCGGTGATTGTCAGCACTTCTTATTAACGTGTTCCGCTCACCAGTCTTTTGTGCCTCAGTTGCAGGCAGCAAGCGCGGACGCACCCGAAATTCTTCTTTAAAATGATGATTATCCAACCGTGCATTGCCACTCAACACAAGCACTGTCGGCTGTTCGTTAACATTTAGAACTAAGGATTTAGCAATTGCATCTGGATCAACCTGCAATACTTTGGCTGCTTCTCCAACCGTTGCCCCAGTCGCAGGCAAAACAAGATAACGATCTTCCAGTTTATGGTAAATTAGTTCATTTTTTAGATCACTTAAACTCATTTAAAAACCCCCTATTAAGAACCTTGAGCATCAACTCGCTTCAATTTCTTCTGGCGATAAAGCAATAGTAAGTTAAAGCCAAGTGCCCAAGCCAGTGCACCGAGTGCTGGAAAAATTGATGCTTGATTAAATAACAAACTAACAAAAATTGCAAAAAAGAAAATAACTGTGAGCGGATTAGCCCAGCGATATTGCGGCATTTTAAATCCATCAACCTTAAAATCTACTGAATGCCGATACCTATAATGGGCGCTCATTGTTAAAATACAGACCAAAATATAGATATCACTTGAGACAGACGCAATGAACGAAAATGCCGTTCCTAATGAATTAAATGCACTAATAATAGGTGCTAAAACCATGATCAACGCTGAAAAAAGCACACTAGCAACTGGAATTCCATTTTTAGAAACCTGTGTGAAAAAGGACATGCTCTTTGACGATGATTCCTCTGCCAATTGGTATAGATGGCGCCCGGTTGAAAAAATCGCACTGTTCAAGGTTGAACAAGCTGCTACAATCACGACCAAGTTAATCACCTGTGCAGCTGCTGGTAGTCCAGCTAATTTAAAAATTTGAACAAAAGGGCTCTCATTCGGATTAAGGGTCTTCCACGGTGTAATCGCCATGATTACTAACAACGACCCAATATAAAAGAGGAGAATCCGGCTGATAATCTGATTAACCGCATGTGGTAGTACTTTTCGTGGATTTTTGGTCTCGGCAGTTGTAATCCCGACGAATTCCATCCCTTGGAAAGCAAAGAAAACCATTGGAAAAGCGTTAATAAATTGGTGAAAACCATGCGGGAAAAGTTCAAAATGTGCAAAAACGTTTCCCCAAGAAGCTTGGGTACCGGCTGGATTATGATGATTCGTTGTTACTAAAAAAACACCAATTATAATTAAAACCAAAATCGTCAAAATCTTTATCCCAGATAAAAGAATTTCAGATTTTCCAAAAGAGCTGACCATTGCCAAATTAACAGCTGTCAATATTAACAAAAAGACTATTTGAACCATCCAAGAAGAAGTCCCCGGAAACCAATATTTAACATAGGTTGAAAGTGCAGTAAGCTCTGCCATCCCTGCTAAAACGAGCTCTAACCAATAACTCCAAGCTGCAAAATATCCCAACTGCGGGCTGACATATTTTCCGATAAAGGAAACAAAAGTGTGCTGTTGAGGATCAGCATACATCATCTCACCAATCGCACGCATCATCAAAAAGAAAAAAATTCCGATCATTAAATAAACAAATAAAATTGCTGGCCCAGTACGATGAATGGTACTCCCTGCCCCCAAAAACAAGCCGGTTCCAATTGATCCTCCCAAAGCAATCATTTGGACTGCTAAGTTCGAAAGCCCCCGGACAGTGCCATCTTGATTAACTTCAACTTCACTTTTAGCCATGGTTGTCTTCATTCCCATCCTTTTTACTCATAACAAGCAGAACTGCTTATCAGCTTTACTAAAAAATACTCTTAGCGCGGTAACTTACTTTTAAACTTTGTCCTTAGTGTTCGCCTAAATTATTTGAGAGCCCTACAATGAACAGTGCATAAATCCAATTTCGTTTCACTTCAATTGGTTTGAAGTTATTACCGACTCTTAAAACAACCTTTCTAGTCATCTTGATCACTCCTTATATTAAAATCGACCTTTTCCACAAATTTCATTAAAAAAAAAACACCCCGCAGTCATTGCTGACTACGAGGCGTGTTATCGCTTTACCACTCGTTATTCGATAATCAAATCACTTCAATTATCCTCATTAGGTCATGAATGCATTTCAAAACCCTGATGCTGTAACAGGCATCCCTGTCTGACGCTAACTAAATTCACGTCAGATTCCAACAAAAGACCATCTTCATTTGTACTCTCATCGGCTATTCTCATCCAGTTAGCCTTCTCTGTAAATAATTGTGTCAAACTACTCATCTTTTTATACTTTATTAATTTTTGCATGTTTTTAAAAGCTAACAAGCACTTTACTTAGATACATCATATTGTCGCCGCTACCAGTCACAAAATCCATAAAAAAAGCCCTTTATTCACTAAAATTCTAGTAAATAAAGGGACGAATAAATCGCGGTACCACCCTAATTTGCATTGTTAAAAATGCCTCAGCGATACTTACTACGCATAAATATCCGGGAAATTAACGGTTCCTACCGAATAGTTGGCTTTCACCAAATACTTCTATTTCCAAGTTCATCTTCACCGACTCAATTAAGACCTATTTTCAGCTAAATTAGGTTCTCTGTGCTCAATCAATGTCCGTTACTCTTCTTTTCAAAAGATCAATTGATTAAAATTTGATTAATAACTTATCTTGCATTCTAATCTCTCACACAAACTCTGTCAAGCATATTTTTACAATTTCTGACAACTATAAATAACCTGTTTCCTTTATTTGTTAAAGCGGTTCAAATAAGTTGTCGTAGAAAGAACTTGCGCAAAACTCTGTAATGCTGCTAAAAAGGCATACTGAACATCCTTAGCCGCGACCTTATTAGTACCAAAGCTAAGTGCTTTAGTTGCAGTTGCATCCGCCAATAAAATCGGGTTGTAACCTAACTCGCGGCTGGCACGCGTAGTTGAGTCAACACACATCTGTGTCATCATTCCAGTAATTACCACTTGCTCAACCTGCAGCGACTTTAAGGTCTCCTCCAGCTTGGTTTTAACAAATGAATTTGGAAATTGTTTTTCGATGACAATCGCTGAACTATCGACTTCTAAATCCGTATGCAACTGTGCGCCCTTTGTGCCACGTCCAAAGAAATCAGCCGTGGTACCTTCCTTTATATGCTGAATATAAATAATTGGCAATTCAGCAGTCTTAAAAAAAGTTAGCACGCGTTTGATCTGTTGCAATGCTTCTTGCGGTGCCTCCAACTCCATCTTGCCATTTTCAAAATAATCATTTTGCACGTCGATCACTATTAATGCTTGTCTCACAAAATCACCTTTTCTCTTTAAGATTTGCTATAGTTAAGTATACAGAAGAGATCTGTCAGCAATAAACAACTTGCTGAAAGAAAAAACACACTAAAACTTTGATGCTGAAAAAGGAGATTCTATGGACAAGATTGACAGACAGATTTTGACAATTCTCAGTCAAAACAGCAAACTTACCAATAAAGAAATTGGTGCACTCATTCACCTGACAGGGCAAGCTGTAGGTAACAGGATCGCCCATTTACAACAAAACGGGACCATTCAACGCTTTAAGATTGAAATCAAGTACTCTCAAACACAATTTATTAGAGTTTTTATGGATTCAAATAAATACAAAGACTTTGAACACTTTGCTAATGCCTATCAGGAAGTCGCCGCTGTCTATAAAGTCTCTGGTCAAGCCTGCTATCTGCTTGTAAGCCATTTTGCCGGGAATACACTCGCAGAATTTATTGAAGCTCTCTCAAAATGGGCCCGATACAGCGTAGAAACTGTAATTGCTGATAAAACGGTACCTGTCAAAATCGATGACTCTTTCACCAACTAATTCAAAGTGGTGTTACAGTAACTTCGGCTTTGGTCCAAACCCATTATTAATAAAAAACTGATTGCAGCCGTTCATTGAATCTAGATTAGTTCATTTTTAATTGCAACTGCGATTGCCTGTGCCCTGTTTGAGACCTGTAAAAGAGTATAAATCTTAGTCAGATAAGCTTTTACAGTGCGTTCCGTGATAAACAGCTCTTGGCTAATTTCACGATTAGTTTGACCACTGGAAATCATTTGCATTATTCTAACTTGCGTCTCGGTTAAATTTAGTTGCCTTTTTGATTTGTTCTTCTTAATTTCAGCAAGCACTTCATTACTCAAAGCCACATAGTCATCATTTTCAAGAACTTTTTCAATAAATCGCAGAATATTATTTGGAGCTTCATCTTTTAAGATATACCCATTGATCTCCAAGTTTAACATGTTCATCACCGTATAGCGGTCTATTTCGGTAGATAAAATCACAATCTTAGATACCGTCTTGGCGGTCTTAATAAATTCGATCCCGTTCATTTTTGGCATTAAAATATCCAGCAAAATCAAATCTGGTGGGTTTTTCTTAGTATCTTTAACTAATTTTAAGGCCTCAGCACCATTAGCGGCACACGCAACTACCTTCATGTTTTGCTTAGTTTCAATAACATTCACTAATCCATTACGCACAATCGGATGATCGTCAACAACCATAATTTTGTACATTTTATCCCCCCTACTGAGTTAGTGCAACTTCAATCAAAACAATCGTTCCTTCTTCAGGAGTACTCCATATTTTAAGATCACCGCCATGTGCTTTAGCTCTTTCTCTCATCCCGATCAATCCATAATGATCATGTCGTTGCTGATACTTCTCTGGGAAAGGGATTCCGTTATTCATAATTTTTATAACTAGCTTTTTTTCATGCACTATCTGTGCTGTCACAGTCGCCTTACTAATATTTGCATGCTTGATCACATTTACTAGCGCTTCATTGATCATTCGAAGCACATCCGTTAAAAGTTCGCCGGGCAATTCAAGCTCGGCTGCAATATGCACACTAGTATCTAACCCATAGCGCGCTTTTAAAAGTTGAACCTTCTCCACAACTTTATCTCTTAAAATAATTTTGACGTTTTTGGCTTGCATTTGCCTGTACTCTGTAATAGTCTTACGTGAAGTTGTGATTGCTTCTTGGGTCAATTTCTGGGTGTTCTCAAGCCTGCGAATTGCGTCAGCAAAATTTTTATTTTTTAAATAGTTATCAATTGTAGCCAGTTGCAAATTAATTCCGATTAGATCCTGAACCAAAGTATCATGTAAGTCCCTAGCAATCTTTTGTTTAACTGCTTGCGTTGTTAATCTTGTAACTTCCTTATAAGCATCACTTAATTCAGTATTCAAGCGCTGTAATTCAGCATTTTTTTTATGATTATTATAAATTAGCGAATAATAATATTTTGAAACAAAGATAAGCGCTACGATTGCTTGAAACATGAAAAATTCTGTTGCTAAACTTTTAGTCAAGCTCCCTGTACCCAATGTGACAACGCTGTACCCCAATGCAAAAGGCGTTACTATTTTTTTATCATTACCAAAGGTTATCTCTTCAATTACTATGACTGGGATAAACCCAACTAAAAATGAAAATGCCGAGGTCTCGTTTTTTAACATTAACAAGCCCATACTGAAAGTTAAAACAATCTGGAACGTCAGGATAACCTTAATTGCCCAATCCCCCCAAAGTTGTAGCAACTGGCGCGCTTTCAAAACAGTTATCAGGTGCAAAAAAACTATGAAACCTGCCATATAAGTTGCTTCTGCAATTTTAGGATATGAAAGGTATAAAGAAAAAATATAGTTAAAGCAAATCCACAATAAGATTAACCACTTTCCCCTCACAAAAAAATTATCCTTGATTTTCAATCTATTTATTTGCGCTTTCACCGAATCCCTCCTCTGCTAAAAAAGAGGGGATTCTCCCCTCAAATAACTACTCAACATCCACATGCGGCAAGATTTTATTTAACCACTTTGGCAAGTACCAATTTGCCTTACCAAAAAGTGCAATCATTGCAGGCACCAGAACCATACGTACAATGAAGGCATCAAACAAGATTCCAAGGGTCAACACAATTCCAATTGATTTAACGGTGGCATCTCCTGCAAAAACAAAGCCCATGAAAACTGCAGTCATAATCAAAGCAGCTGCAAAAACCGCTTTCCCACTTCCTTTAAGTCCTTCCAAAAGTGCTGTCTTATTATCTTGAGTTTCTTCGTAAACCTCACGAATTCGACTAACAAGAAAGACTTCATAGTCCATCGCAAGTCCGAACAAAATTCCAATAACCAACACTGGTGCAAAATTCAAAATTGCACTTTTTCCAGTCAATCCGATCAAGTCCTGCATGTGCCCATCCTGCACAATAAACACCAGTGTTCCTAATGTTGCCAACAACGATAACACAAATCCGCCGACAGCAACAAGCGGAATCAACAATGACCTAAAGATCAACAGTAATAATCCAAAAGCAAAGATTACAATGATCGCAGCAAATTTTGGTAAGGCGTTCATCAATGCTGTTGACATATCAATGTTAATGGCAGTAGAACCGGTTACTAACAACTTGGGTAACCCAGCTTTTTCTGATTGTGAGCGAATCTTGTTTACCAATTTCTTAGTTGCAACTGCATTTCCGTTTGTTTTAGGTGTTACAGTCATCATGAAGTAATTTCCTGATTTACCATTCCCAGGCATCGGTGGCATTGCTGTAGCAACGTTTTTGTCAACCTTAATTTTATTGAAGGCCGTAACTGCTTTTGCCTGATCTTTAGTATGCACCAATACGACCAAGGTTGCATCGTTTCCTGCACCATAGCCTTCCTTCATTAAGTCATAAGCTCTACGCTCAGTCAATTCTGTACTTTTATTACCATCATTCGGTAAGCCCAAATTAATATGCTTAAATGGAACCGCCGCTACAAGCAAAAGCACAATAGCTGTAAGTCCCAGCAAAATCTTATATTTCTGTACAAATCTTCCCCAACCATAATCTTGCTTAGCTTTAGCAAATAAGCTAAGTACACTATTGGGTTTTTCACCTGTAGCAAAGCTACCAAGTAACACAATGACTGCTGGAATAAATGTCAATGAAGTAAAGAGTGCTGTTACTACAGAAATCGCACCTGCAATCCCCATGATAGACAAGAAGTCAATTCCCAAAACACTCATCGCAAGCAGGGCTACAATAACTGTGACACCCGCAAAAATCACTGATTTACCCGCCGTCGTCATCGCTTTAGACAAAGCTGCTTTTCTAGCTAGTCCTTGCTTGATCTCTTGCTGATACCTAGAAATGATAAATAAGCCATAATCAATGCCAACTGCCAAACCAATCATTCCGCTTAACGATAAATCAGCAGAAACAAACGTAATATAATGTGATAAGATCATTACGCTCATCACACTCATAGCCAGACCAAGAATTGCTGAAATAATTGGCATTCCAGCCATTGCCAGTGAGGCAAAAGTAACTGCCAAAATGATAACCGCTGCAATTAACCCGTAAACTTCAGATCTTTCTCCCGTATCCATTTGATTAACTGTTAAATCGCCAGTTAATTCAGTTTGAATACCTGCTGCTTTAGTAATTTTAGTTGACTTCACTAAATGATCAACCGAGGATTGTTTGATATCCGCTTTTTTTTGTTTGTACACGATGGTTGCATACCCAATTGTGTCTTTTTTGACCATGTTTCTTTGTTGTGCAGGTGTTACCACCATTTTAACATGCTTATCTGCTGCAGCGCTTTTCACAAACTGCTCGATGACCTGTGCTTTTTTTGCGTCAGATAATTTCCCGTCTTTTACTTTAAATACAACCTTCTCAGTCGCCTTGTCGCTCGACACGGAACTAAAATCTTTCTTTACGATATTCAAAGCGGTTTGCGCTTCGGTCCCATGCATCTCTAAACCCGCTTCACTAAAGTCAGCGCCTTTACTGATCGCAATTCCTCCAAGAATAGCTATGACAGCAATTACCAGTAACAATGTTAACTTTGCGTGCTTAAAAATCAAGTCGCTCAATCTCCCCAATGCTTTACCCATTACTCGTTCCTCCATTCAAATTAGTAAACATATGGTCTCACAAATAAAGAAATTACATAATGTACAAAAGGGAAGACTTTCAATTTATTTGACGCTCTAAAAAATATTAAAATTACAGTTATTTTTCATAATCTCGCAAGCTCAAAATAATTCCGACGAATATTTCACAAAAGGCTTCCGCACTCAAGAATTTATTCTTCCTATATTAGTTTGAGTTCATCGAGACCACTAGAAGATGCTAACCGAAAAATTAAACAAATTAAACGTACCGCACATGGATACAAAAACTGGTCACATTTTTACACTCGAATTAGAATTGAATTTACGATTCAAATAAAAAAGAAAACCAATTCGAAAATGAATTGATTTTCTCATAAAAATTTCTCATCAAAAGCGGCTGACAAAGAGTCCTTTTAAATACCTGTCAATTAACAACCATCCAAAATAGAGAGTGTGACATAAGTCGGGAAAATTTGAGTGCTAACTCGAAATTACGAACATAGCGAGTACTTTGCTATGAGTAATTCGAAGTTAGACGAAGAATTTTGACTTATGGAACACGTTTATACGGAATAAAAGAGAGGCTGTGACAAAAGTTAAATTTTGTCACAGCCCCATTCATCTTCACTTTATTTAAGCTTAAAGCTTTTCTTTCTTAACAACGTTCAACTTGTCATCCAAGTCATAAACAACTGGCTGACCAGTTGCCATTTCAACACCCATGATATCTTCGTCTGAGATACCTTCGATGTATTTTGTGAGGGCACGAAGTGAGTTACCATGTGCTGCGATGATAACGTTTTTGCCATCTAATAATTTAGGTGCAATTGGTCTTCCCAGAATGGGTCCTAAAAGAGCTAACAAAACCTATAACACCGCTATTTTTCATTAAATATTAAGTTGACAACTTGGACCAGATTTCGTCAAAATAAAGGTACAAAACGTTATGAAAAGGCACTTTAGCTCACTAAAATTAATTATGTCTTCATTTCAAAAATTTGGAAGGAAAGACTAAATTACACATCAGAGATGAATTGAAAAGTATACCCTATTTGCCCTAAGAACCCTAAATCAGTTTACACAGATTCTTTTGGTATAATTAAAAATTACCATGCATAAGCTTTAGGGGCTTCTCCACCAGGCCCTGGCCAAATCTCATCAAGTCGCTTTAAAACATCTTCAGAAAGGCTTACATCAAGAGCATTCAAACTCTTATCCAATTGTTCAACAGTACGAGGACCAGTAATAGGTGCAGTAACGACTGGATTATGCAACAACCAGGCTAACGCAACCACTGATGGTTCTTCACCAATTTCTTTGCAGAAATCTTGATATTTTTCCAGCTGCTTTCTGTGCTGTTGGATTCTGTTTTCCAAATCAGCTGTGTGACGGCGTCCCTTAGAAAATTCATCGAAATCGCCAGCTAGTAAGCCCATACCGATCGGGCTCCAAACAATCAAACCGACATTATAATACCTGAGTGCCGGAATAACTTCTAATTCCAAAGCACGATTGCTCAAATTATACAAACTTTGTTCGGAAGCTAATCCAAACATATGCCGCTCTTCAGCTTCTTTTTGAGCAGTTGCGATATTCCAGCCGGCAAAATTACTACTGCCGACATAAGTTATCTTGCCTTCACGGATCAATTGCCCCATTGCCTGCCAAACCTCAGCCCAAGGAGTATTAGAATCAATATGATGCATCTGATAAAGATCGATATGATCAGTTTGCAAGCGCTTCAAACTAGCTTCGGCAGCTCTTCTGATATGGTAAGCAGATAATCCACGATCGTTTGGTCCGGTTCCCATTGGCTGATAAACTTTCGTGGCCAAAACGATCTTGTCTCGATTTCCAGTCTTGGCAAGCCAGCGACCGACTATTTCTTCAGACTTTCCATAGCCCTTTTCCATGTCCGGACTTTGTGGTCCGCCATAAACATCGGCTGTGTCAAAAGTATTGATCCCTGCTTCTAAAGCCCGATCCATTATCTTAAAAGCAGTTTTTTCGTCGGTCAGCTCACCAAAATTCATCGTTCCCAATACCAGTCTGCTGACTTTTAGGCCGGTACGTCCAAGATTTTTGTATTGCATAATAACCTCCTATTTTTTTAAAACAACCTATAGCTAAATAATAATCATTTATCAAGATCGAAGAAGCCTTTAGAAAATCCGCCTCGGACCCATCCTTCAGTCCAAGGTGCTGATTGCTTGATAAAAGCTTCCACTTTTGAGAAAAGCCATTGATCGCTTTTTTTAACAAATTCGTCATTGAACACGCCGGACAGAATATAGGCACCATCTTCACCATTCTTATTTCTGATCGTCAAAAGAGCGATAATATAAAAATTTTCTCTAGCATGATCACCATCTGCATCTATATGAATATCATAAGGTGTTATATTATGAAAAGACCATGGCTGTGACTTTATCAACTTACGGCATTGTTCTTTGACAGCATCTTTACCGGTTATTTCTTTGTTTTCTATGATCCACTTGCCGTCTTCTGCAAATAGTCCAGCGATACCATCAGATTATAGCCGTTATCAAGAAACTGTGCATATTTTGATTTGAGATTTGAGATCTTTGATTTTTTGGATATCTTCAAGCCTTGTCAATCTTTTTTGTATATCATCATGAATTTCGACATTTTAAAACTCCAAAGTTAATTACTTACAATTCAACAGAAGGTCGGATCTTCACCTCATTGATCGAAACATAATTTGGAAGACCGATCGCATAAACGACCAGATCAGCAATATCTTCAGCCCTTAATGCATGGTTTGCTTTGTGCCAAGTATCTACTAAATTTTTAGCCGTCTTCGGATCACTAATAGATTTATAAAGCTCTGTTTCGACCATTCCTGGTGCGATCAATGTTGTTCTGATCTTATTTTTAATCTCTTCTTGACGAACACCCTCTAAGATAGCGCGAACAGCAAACTTAGTCCCGCAATATACAGCCAAATTAGGATAAACCTTATATCCAGCTAGAGAATCAGTCGCTAGAATATGACCATACCCCTGTTTATGCATGATTGGCAAAATCGCTGAAATACCATTAAGTACACCCATGACATTTATATTCAGCATTTGTTGCCATTCGTCACGTCTATCCTCGGACAAAGCTGCCATCGGCATGATACCGGCATTATTGAACAAAGCATCAACTTTGCTGAAACGGTCGACCGCCAGCTGAACAAGACTTTTTACTTGCTGATAATCAGTAACATCGGTTTTTTGAAAGGCGATCTGATCAGGATCAAAACGACTAGCCACTTCTTCGAGTTTTTCTTGACGGCGGGCACCAAAAACGACTTTGGCACCGCCTTTAACTAAAAGCTTAACGGTCGAAGCACCGATCCCGCTAGAAGCACCTGTAACAACTATAACTTTATTTTCAACAGTCATAAGCATCCTCTTTTTATTTTTTATTGAATCCTATATCCACTATCAACTGCTATTGATTGACCAGTAACCATAGCCTGCACCCATTAATGTAAAGCCAAGAACAGCTGAACCCACTTCTTCTGGGTAGCCAACTCTGCCGATTGGTTCGATAATGTCTGTGATCGCACCAGATTCCTTCATTCTATCAACCATCGGGGTTGCGATCGTTGCTGGACAAACGGCGTTGGAATGTGTCTAGTAGCTGAGCTTTTGGTCAGACCGTTCACAGCATGCTTAGAAGCATGATAAGCAGACCTTCGGCATACCAATCAAGTCACCAGTTGACGAGCGCACGTTCTATATTCTCACCTTGCTTGAGCATTTCTTTCAACTCGTTTTTCATAGAGGTGAAGACACTTCACAAATCGACATTGATGACCTGATCAAATTCTGACAACTACACATCTGCGGTTTCAACATTGTCAAGCATGATCCTGGTTATTGAAGTCAAAATCTAATTTTCAATAATTATGGTCGTTTTGATCGATCATTTTTTTGACTTGTTTTTCATCTGTCACGTCGCAAACAAAATAAGATGCTTTGTGACCAGATTTTTTTATGTCATCAGTTATTTTTCAAGAAATTCTTCTCAACAGACTCGACAAACATTTTTGTAGTCACCTCACCGCTACCAATGCTTGCACCTGTAACCAAAACGACCTTATCATCAAATTTTATATCCATTTCAAGCTCCTTTTGATTTATAAATAAATCTTCCTAAGCTTCTTTTTTTCTGAACAAAATAAAGACTAGACCCAAAATTATGAAGATGAAAGTACCAATTAATGAATAACGCGTTCCAATTGAATCAATAAACAAACCACAAATGTAAGTACCAACGGTGGTACCTAAATTAGCAGCCGTCAAATACATACCATTTGAAAAGACGATTGCTTCTTTGCCGGCTTGGGTAACGATGTATTGGTTCATGTTGGAATTTATACCAGCAAAAAAGCCAATAAACGTAACCCAAACAAACGATAACAAGTTGAACGATCCGAAAAAGAACAATAACAAATATGAAATCATCAAGGCAAAGGGCAATATCTTAACAGTCGCTCTGTCATTCTTCGCCAAAGCTCTTCCGGCAGCAAAGTTACCAATGATATTGGCGATTCCGTAAATAAGTAGAGAGGTACTAACAGAAAGTGGCGCTAAACCTGTGATTTTTTCCAAAAAATCAGATAAAAAACTGTAAAATCCAAAAATGGAACCGTTCAGGAAAATAACGATAAATAGTGCTTGAATCATTTCTGGCTTTTTCAAAACTCCGACCTGTTGGCCGCTTGAAATAGCATTCTCGACTGGTATAGATGGTACGAAGATTAGGGTAGCAATGAATGAAAAAGCATTAACGACCATAAAGAAGAACATAGCAGCAGAAAAGGAAATCGAATGGGCGATCAGATTGGTTATCGGAACTCCCAGAACCATTCCAGCAGAGACACCTATAAAAATCTTAGAAGAAGCCCGCGCTTCTTGCCCTGGTTCTGCTAACTCTGCTGCAACAGAAAAGGCCATCGAAATATATAAGGCATGGAATATAGCTGGGATAATGCGCGCTGCCAATAGCACACTAAAATTACTAGTCAAAGCAGATATTAAATTAGCAATAACAAAGATTCCTAAGGCCATCAACATGATTGTTTTCCTATTTACCTTTGAAAAAACAAGTGGCATGGTTGGTCCGGAAAAAACAACTACTAATGCAAAACCACTGACCAAAAATCCAGCAGTCGGAACACTGACATTAAAAGCTCTCGCAATCAACGGTATAATACCAACGATTCCCATTTCAGTGTTCAATATTCCAAAAACACCGATCGTTAGTATTGAAACTATTAGGTTATTTCTATTTTTCAAAAGATACTCCATTCAAAATTTAATCGATTTCATTAAGTTAATTCAAAATGCACTTCAGTACCAACTGGATAATTAATCCAGTTAGCTCCATTTTTTTCGATGTGACCCAAATTTACCAGTCCTTGACTATATGGAATAGGCCTAATAAATACAGCTAAATTTCCCCAAGGTGCATACATATCAACATCACCAACTTTTGCATCTGTTCCAGCTGGTGAATCACTTATATCTAATTTTCCAGGCAGCTCTGAAATTTTTTCATTTTTTCCAAAATTATTGAGTTTCAAAGTCATAGGCATAAAAGAAGTAAAATCTTGGGCTGCTTTAGTTCCAACTAATTGGATAATATAATTATCACTACCAATAGTAACTTTCACTTTTTGCTCATTCATTACTCTTCCTCCACTTTTCTATACTACGTTCGAGAATTTTGCATATCAAGCTACATGATTTTGAACAGTTTCAGCAAAATATGAGACAGTGCTCAGTAATAATTAGACTTACCTTACAGGTATCTTCGTTGTTACCACTATCACCATAGACTACAGTGCCAATCACAATAACCGTACCGTACTTTTATTTCTTTAATCAAGACCATCCAGCTTTATCACAGCCAAGCAGGTTTATCGCCATCAGTTCCAGCTTTATCCAAACCAACACTTTCATTTTGATACTTACTTGAGTCTTTGATCAATTTAACGACAAAATCTGCAACACTTTTTCTAGAAACTTCAGTTCCTTTAAACTGTTCATTAGTTCCAGTCGTTTCATAGTTGATCTCCTCTTTGTCAGTCAACCAAGCAGGACGGATCTGTGTCGTGATCACATCTTTTTCCTTATCTATAAGTTCAGCTGATTCACGAAAACCAGGTAGATAATCAGCAATCGCTTTTTCATTCCACTGACCAAACTTGCCAGGAACTTCATGATTGGCCCCTAAAGCACTATAGAAGATAAGGCGCTTGGTGCCAGTTTCCTTCATAGCTTGTAAAATAACCTTCGCCGAATCAGCTAAATCAACACCGCCGATATTTGAATAAACAATATCAATGCCCTTCATTGAAGATTTCAAAAGATCTGAATCTTGAACATTCCCATCTATCAAAGTTACACGATCATTGTTCAAATACGCCTTTAAACGATCAGAATTTCGAAGATATAAAGACAATTTATCATCGGTTTCTTTGAGCAATCGATTGATAACAATGCGAGCAGTGGCTCCATTAGCTCCTAAAATCAATACTTTTTGCATAAATGTATTCCTCCCATTTTTTTATCTCAATCGTTTATTACATCAAACTTGATATCAAATATTTATTGAATTCGTATTTGCAATATTATTCTTTTCAGACCTATTGACAAACCAATGTCTAATCACATTCTTTTTAATTACAAAGAATTACGGCTATTTCATAAATAATCGGTTAATCCCAGCAGACTAAACACCTGCTATCTATTTGTATTTTCAAAGAATACATGTACTAGGTGGTTGAATTAATAAGTATCAACAATTGTTGATTATCTAATCAATTGTTTGACATATCAGTATAAAAAAACAAATCAACATCCTAATAAGACCACTATTTATTTTTCCAAAGGAAATTACCAATATAATAATCTACTTGTGGATTTTCATGTAGTTGACTATGTTGGCCTCCTTTTCCTTTAATCTCAATCTCTTGATAACTCGTATATTTATCACGCAAAAGGTATTTGAGCGACCGAGCTGAAATATTTGTCACATCGCCATCAGAATTTGATCCATTTTCTAAATTACCAAAAATATTAAGAATTTTGACTCCACTAGGATAACCGTTCCTATGATTAAGAAGATACTTATAGTAGCTGTTTATATAACGTGGCTTACCATCTTGAAGAAAATAGTTACGGTTGACTTTATCATCAATGCCAATAATGCCATCAAAATGGCCTGCAAGATTGACTTGTTTATTTAATTTAGGAAGCTTGGTGTTATGTCCGTATTTGACTTGGTAAAACATAGTTGTTATATTTCCCATTGAATGTGATACGGTATTATAGCGACGAATATGATAGCGACGCTGAAGTAAAATAATCAAATTATAAAACCACTTACTGGTCACATGATAGTTATAATAGGTATTGTCCATTTGAAGAACCTGTATTAAAGGATGTCGTGTACCCTTAGGCCAGTTGCCACTTAAGGTCACATGCCCGGCAGAATCTATCCTAGCTGTCAATACCTTTGTGGCTCCTTGATGATTTGAAGCATAAGCTATCATGCCATTGCTTGAACGAGCACCCGCACCATATCCATGCATATAAAGAGTCGGAATACTTTCGGAACGATCGTTGACTTGATTAGTCGGCTGCCCCCAAGCCAAAAATTTGATTAAAAAACAAATCAATATAATAAAAATTGTAACTATTCCAATGAAAGTCCAAGATATATGATGTTTTTTTAAAAAGGTCATTTATTCAACTCATCTCCTCAAGCAGTGGATTAATATCTATCCCCATGCTAAATGCTGCTTTTATCTACTCAAGTGTCGACATGTCAATGACAAAACGATAATGAACATCACTATCTAGTATTCGTTTATAAGCATTTGGTACTTCGTCAATTCCAACCATTTCAATCTTTGGCTTAACATTATTAGCAGCTGCAAAGTCCAACATTTCTTGCGTCATGGCAATGCCTCCAACATTAGATACAGTAATAGTTTCTTGTTTAAGGAACATACCTAGAATGTGAAATTCTTGTTTATCTGTTGATAAGCCAACATAGCAAAATATACCGTTAACCGTTAAAAGTTTGAGGTAATTGTCAATATTTAGCTTCACTGCAGTAGTGTTTAAGATGAAATCAAATTGATTACTTAATCGATCAAAATCTTCGGTTGCTCGTAAAATTTCATAACTGGCTGCTCCAAATTGTTCTGCTTCGTGTTGCTTACTTTCTGAATGCCCCAATACTGTTACATCAGCACCGAGTTTAGATGCAAATTGAACTGCAATATGTCCTAGACCGCCCAGACCAATTATGGCAATCTTGGAGCCATGACCAATACCATAACGTTTGAGCGGATTATAGGTTGTAATTCCTGCACACAATAACGGACTGGCTTCTGCTAAACCTAGATTATCTGGAATACTTAAAACAAACCGATCTTTAACAACAATTGATTGAGAATAGCCCCCTTGTCGCTGACTGCCATCATAATCCTTACCAACAAAGACTGAGACAACTCCCCTTTCGCAAAATTGTTCCTGACCAGATCTACAATATTGACATTCACCACAGGAATCAACAAAGCATCCAACTCCAACCCGATCACCCACTTTAAATTTTGTTACGGATTTCCCTACTGACTTAACAATTCCCGTAATTTCATGTCCAGGAACTAGTGGTTGACGAGTTTGATTAATCATTTCCACTTGCGAGATATCTGAATGACAGATACCACAGTACTTGATGTCAATCTCAACATCATCTGGACGCAATCGTCGCCTTTGAATAACAGTGTGGCGAAAGGTACTAAAATCTGATTCCGTCGCTTCTAAGGCTTTTACCTTTTCCATTTGCTCAAGTCCTCCATTTCTATATAGCTTTTCTAAATTAACTTAATCAACAACTACATAAGACTTAATAGCTTCTCGCTTATCCATTGCTTGATATGCAGCATTGATATCATCAAGTTTAAAGGTCTTGGTAAAAACTTTGCCTGGATGAATTTCTCCCTTAAGCACAGCCTCTAATAATATCTTTTTATCGTAAGTCGTGACTGATGCTGGTCCACCAGCAATTATTGTATTACGAAAGAATACGGGTGTCAGATCCATTTCTGGGTTGTGTGGTACCCCTACGCGACCAACTGTAGCACCTGGTCTTCCTGATTTAATCGCAGTATCCACCGATTGCTCTGTGCCAACACATTCAAGAACCGCATCAGCACCTTCACCATTGGTTAATGCCATAACTTTTTCTACACCAGCATTGCCACGTTCAGCAACAATGTCTGTGGCACCGAAATCGGTAGCTAGTTTTTGTCGATCTTCATGTCGACTCATTGCAATAATTCGCTTAGCACCGCGCATTTTTGCAGATATAATTCCGCATAGGCCAACTGCACCATCACCAACAACCACAACTGTATCACCAGGTTTAACATTCGCAACTCTGGCAGCATGATAACCAGTTGCCATAACATCAGCTAACGTAAGCAAAGACTTTAACATTTCTTCACTATAGTTTTCTGGTTTTCCAGGAATTTTGATTAGTGACCATTCACCGTGTTGATAACGCATATACTGGGCTTGAGAACCAGTACTAAAGTTATCTTCATGGTTTAAGCAACCACCTTCAAATCCAGCTCGACAGGCAGCACAGTGACCACAGCCATGGGTAAATGGTGCAATTACGAAATCACCCGGTATCAGTGTAGTAATAGCCTCACCAACTTGCTCGACAATGCCAATCGCTTCATGTCCTGTATTTTGAGAATGGGGAGCCATTTGATCTTGACCACGATATCCCCATAAATCAGAACCACAAACGCAGGCACGAACAACACGTATGATAACATCATCTGATGCTTGAATTTTAGGCATATCAACGTCTTCAATAACTACTTGGCCGGGCTTCAAAAAAATTGTATCTTTCATTATATATATTCCTCCTTGAATCTTTATTAATTTCAACAACAATGTATCATCATGAGTTCTATTGTTTATTACTGGTTTTTAAACTCAACCAGTTTATTTACTCTAAGCTAAGAATAGTTCAAAGGAAGCATTTCTGTCTAATGCTTATAATGAATGCTATACTATAGAAAATTATTATGGGAGGAATTTCAATGGAACTACGTGTCCTTCGTTATTTTATAACAGTTGTTAATGAACGAAATATTTCTAGGGCTGCAAACAAATTGCATGTTTCTCAACCGACTATTTCCCGCCAAATCAAGGATCTTGAAAATGAATTAGGTGTAATTTTACTTGAACGTGGTAGCCGCTCAATCGAGCTAACACCAGCTGGTAGCTATTTTGCAAATCAAGCACGCCAAATCATTACACTCGCGGATAAGACAATAGTCAACATTCAACAGACTGCGGAAGTCAGTGGTAGTATTATGATTGGTAGCGCCGAAGCCCCTATGATGACGACAATCGCAAAGGCAGTTAAAACCTTGACGACTATTGCACCAAAAGTAACCGCAAATATTTATAGTACTGATGCTGATGATGTTCACCAAAGACTGAACAACGGGATTTTTGATTTTGGTGTCGTCATGGACCAGACTGATAAAGCCGATTATCATTTTCTAAATCTACCTGGAACCACTACTTGGGGTGTGCTCATTAAAAAAGATTCCCCATTAGCGCAACAACCAGCAATCACGGCTGAAGACTTACGTAATCAGACCTTGATTATGCCTCAACAACAAGGAACCCAAAATGTTTTTGCAAATTGGTTGGGCAGTAGCGATATAACCCTTGTGCCTATCTCCACTTACAATTTGCTTTATAACGCGTCAGTTATGGCTTCAATTGGTGTAGGAACCGTTATTTGTTTATCAGGTATTATCAATACTGCCAATACTGATTTAATATTTTTACCCTTAGCACCACGTCTTGAGGCACACGCAAGTTTGATCTGGTCAAAGCTAAATCCACTGTCTGCAGCTGCTAATGCTTTCTTAGAAACACTCACAAAATTATTACCAAATGATAATCAATAATTATTGTTCAAGGGTAATATGATGTAATCAATATGCCTTGTCACAATCTGATACTTAGTCATCAACTCACGCAAAGAGTTGCGCTAATAAAATAGATGAAGTTCAATTTGATTAATTGCAGGAATAACATTGAATGGCCCTAATAGGTCAACCAATTGATCTGGTAGAAAGTTGCACACTTCAATTGCGTGAATTTTATCCATCCGATATAATTCTTCCATAGCGCGCCGGCTACCATAATAATTCCCGTAAGGCATATGAATCAAATACAAATCCAAATAATCGATCTGTTGCTTAATAACTATATTTATTTTGGAGGTCCTAGTAAAAAACGGCACAACTGTCTGTTCAACATAATAAGACAGCCACTAATCGTAGCATTGTACTAATGAGTGTAACAACAAAAGGGGCTGGGTCAAAAGTCCTCTAAAATAAAAGAGATTGTCGAAAATCGTTCTGGGATTTTCGACAATCTCTTCTTTGGTTTTAAAAAACAAGTATAATTGGTGACTCTTGCCACCAATTTCCTGATATTCATCGCTACCAAGGCAATTCCTACTTCCTTTTTTACTTTTTTGAGGCATCTAACCATAAATCTTTTGAAGCCTAAACAAGCCTTCAATCCGCCAAAAACTGATTCGACATCAATTTTACGTTGTCCATAAATGGAACCAGTTTGAGGATTTGAAAACAATGCTCGTTCTTTAGCTTTGAAATATTCCCAAGTTTCATTAATCTTTATTTTACGAAGCTTTCCACCGCTGGTGAAAGCCTGTTGGTCAACTTGAAAAGTATCATTGTATTTATTCGCTATATATTCCTTAAATTCACGTTCAAAACCATACTTATCTTTGCGTTTGCGATAAGCATGAAAACTAAATCTAACTCCTTGTGGGTCGATAAAATAGTCATCTTTAGGATGGTATTTCCAATTCATAACCTTGCGGTCATCACTCTGCCATTTTCGACTATTTTCTTTAAGCATTGTCCCATATGGGATCAGTACCGTGTGTTCCGGCAGCTCATCTTCAAGATACTGGTAGTTTGGTTCTGAACCATATCCTGCATCAGCTACAACGTATCTACCTAAAGTTCCAGCTTGTTTTTGTTGCTGCAAAAAGGGAATTAGCGTTTTGGTATCTCCTGGATTTTGAAAAATACTGAAGGCAGTCACAAACTGTCCACTCGTGGCGATTTGAAGATTATAAGCAGGTTTTAGCTGCCCATTAAGCATCGGATCTTCCTTAACACGCATAAAAGTTGCATCATGATCTGTCTTCGAATAACTATTACGTTTACCGTAAATTCCAAGTTGGTTTTTATGTTCTAGTAACTTTGCTTGACGTAACTTAAGTTTTCGCTTTACTGATTTCAATTTTCGCCGTCTGGCCTTATCAGGATTTGGGGAAATATGGTCTTTTTCAATTTATTTATCCAGATCTTCTAAGCTATTCTCTAAGCGCAGAATAACTTCATCTAACATTTCTAGACTAAGTTCAGTTCCTGCTGGAATTTGGCAATTAAATTTCGCCACTTTTAATTCCTGCAAAAGAGACACAATCGCGGCGCGATTGAGTTTATCAAACCGTACCGTATTTTTACGCCAAACAAAACTATACTTATTGGCATCTGCTAGAATTTTGGTTCCATCAATAAAGGTTACTTCGGTAATCAAATTGTGTTGACGTAAAAACTTAGTTAGCTTCTGAAGACATTGATTTAACAAAACTTCAACCTCAGTTGAAACACGGAAACGACAAATTGTACGGTAAGCCGGCACTTGTTCCTGCGTTAACCAACGAGCTGCGAGATTCTCCTCTGCCAGAGTAGTAATCTGACGACTACTAAAAATTCCTTTGGTATACGCGAATATAATTAATTTTAAAAGAACACGCAAGTCATATTTACGTGGACGTCCAAAAAGGTAGTGATCATTGAGTTCGAGTGACTCAACGATTTTGTTAATCATCCGGGCAGGATGATTTTCTTTTGGCTCCCAAGCAGTTGAAATACTCAGTACGGTCTGATTTATGTTATAATTACTGTGCATTTTGATTATCCTTTCGTAAGGGTATTGTTTTTAAAAGTGTTGGGTGCGACCAATGCTTTTTTATTTTCTATTATATCAGAAGAGCTTCGCCAGAAAAATTACTACTTTTTCTGGCGAAGCTCTTTATTTTGGGACTTTTGACCCAGCCCCTTATTTTATTATATTCGATATGTTGACTTTAAAGTTTTTCTTTCTTAATAACCTGTAACTTGTCATCCAAGTCATAAACAACTGGCTGACCAGTTGCCATTTCAACACCCATGATATCTTCGTCTGAGATACCTTCGATGTATTTTGTGAGAGCACGTAATGAGTTACCATGTGCTGCGATGATAACGTTTTTGCCATCTAACAATTTAGGTGCAATTTGGTCTTCCCAGAATGGGATTACACGTTCCAAAGTAACTTTCAGGTTTTCGCCACCTGGAATTGCACGTGGATCCAAGTCTGCGTAACGGCGATCCTTTGCTGCAGAACCTTCGTCATCAGCACTCAATAATGGAGGCAAAACATCGTAAGAACGACGCCAGATGTGAACCTGTTCGTCACCGTATTTTTCAGCAGCCTTTGCTTTGTTTTTGGCCTGCAATGCACCATAATGACGTTCGTTCAAACGCCAGGTCTTAACTTCAGGAACCCAAAGTTGATCTGATTCTTCCAAAGCATAGTGCAAAGTCTTGATTGCACGTGTCAAAACTGATGTATAAGCTTGGTCAAATTCAAGACCTGCTTCTTTAATCTTACGTCCTGCTTCTTTGGCTTCTTCTACACCTTTTTCACTTAAGTCAACATCTACCCAACCAGTGAAAAGGTTTTTCAAGTTCCATTCACTTTGTCCGTGACGAATAAAAACTAATTTTGTCATAGTTAGCGAAAACCTCTTTCATATTTGATTTGTTTACACATCACATTTTACACTGAAACGCTGAAAATTCATAGTACAACTAGTACCAAATTATGAAAAGCCCTAGTCAAGGCTGTTTCACGCTTGGATAGCCGCACATAAGGCTGCTACAGCCTTTTCGATATTAGCTGGCGGAGTCGCTAAGTTAATTCGAATAAACCCCTTACCCACAGGCCCAAATTCTTCGCCAAAATCGACAGCCAGCCGCGCCTGATGCTTAATAACCCACTCCAGCTTGTCAACAGGCACTACTTGGGACAAATCGACCCAGGCTAGATAAGTTCCTTCAAGCTCATAAACTGTCAGTTGTGGAAATGCGGTTGTCAAAGTTTTTTTGAGATACTCATAATTATGCTTCACGACTGCGAGCATTCCGGCAAGCCATGTTGCACCTGTGCGATAGGCCGCTTCGTCTGCAACTTGACCAAGTAAGCTGCCGCTTGGCGCATGTAACCGTGCAACGCAGTGATCATAACGTTCACGCAACTGCGGGTTAGGAATCACGACATGGCTATTTTGCAGCGCCGCCAGGTTAAACGTTTTAGAAGCAGAATCGAGCATTACTAGATTGTCTCTGTAGTAACCTTCCTTAATAGAAAGTGCTGAAATAAACGGACGCTTGCCGACGATCAAATCATGATGAATCTCATCTGAAACCAGCAAGACTTTTTCCTGACGACAAATTTCTAGCAGCTCTGCTAATTCTGTGCTGCTCCAGACACGCCCCACTGGATTATGCGGTGAACACAGCAATAAAAGCTTGACTTCTTTGGCTTGAAGCTTAGCCTGGATATCCGCCAAATCCATTTCATAGTGCGTCCCATTGCGTTTTAGGTTTGAGATAACAGGAATGCGCTGATTGTCTGTAATCACACTTAAAAAGGGCGCATACACCGGCTGGAGAATCATCACCGCGTCACCCGGTTCTGTTAGACAAGTTACCAAGGTACTGAGAGATTGAACAACCCCAGTCCCGAAACGCAGCCAATCATGTTCTAACTCGGTTCCATAACGTGTTTGCTGCCACTTAAAATAAGCTTCGTAATAACTTTCTGGTGTCAGTGAATAACCGTATGCACCATGCGCAATTCTGTTTTGCAGTGCTTCCGTAACTGCTTCAGGTACTTTAAACTCGGTGTCTGCTACCCACAGCGGCAACAAATCATTTGTCCCGTACTTTTCTTGCATCCCGTCCCACTTCACTGAGGAAGTATGGCGACGTTCAACTGCATACTTTGCCACAAATTCAGTTAGTTCCATTTAAAGATTCTCCTTACTCTGACTTCAATTTTTTCCTGATATCCTTAAGTCGATTTTTACGCGTTTTAATAGGTTTGACCCCTAAGATATCTAATAGGAAGGTGAAGATTGGAATTCCAACAATCAGCCCCCACACCCCGAACAATTCCTCTGAAATAAAGAGCACCACAAAGGTATAGAAAATTGGTAGCTCAGTTTTATTTGACATTAACTTAGGATTCAAGACATAGGCTTCAATCGAATGAATTACAAATAACATTGCGACAATGTAGACTACATAGCGCAAACCGCCTACCGAATAGCCAATAATGGCCATTGGAATTGCCGAAATGATTACACCCGCTACCGGAATAAGACTCATAATAAAAATCAGCAATGATAAGCTGAACAGTTGCGGCATTTGTAAAATTGCCAAACAGATCGTCGTGAGCGTTGTATTCACAATTGCGATCATAAACTGCGTCTCAAGGACAATTCCAAAGGTATTCACGAACTTGTCTGCAAAAAAATAAATATCTTGGAAGAACCATGCATTCGGTCCGCTCAAAAAGCTTTTGGAAAAGCTGTACATTCTACTTTTTTCGATCGTAAAGAAAAAGCTGAGGATCAAAGATAGCACAAAGGTTACACCCATTGTTCCAACACTCGTGACGTATTTCAGTAACAATGTCACGCCATTTTTCATCTGTGCGGCAATGGTTGAGTCGCTAATCATACTACTAACGTATTTCAAAATCGCATTGCCATCAACTGAAGGACGTTGATAAAAGCTGATTAAATAGCGCACCATTGCTTCTGTCTGGGCAAAAAGCTTCGGTAAATAAAAGGTAATGGCTAAGTACAGCATCCCGACGATCAACAGATAGACCACCGTGACAATTACCGGCGCCGGAATCTTAATATGTCTTCTAATAAATGCAGTTAAGCTGACCACTAAAAAGGTAAAGATAAACGTCAATAAAATTAAGTTCATCATCACACGCATTTCATAGAGCACAAAGATGACTACCAATAATACAACTGTCCGCCTAAGTTTAATGTTTGCCAAAAACTTTTCCCATACTCCCAAAAAAAACACTCCCCGTTTCCATTGATACTCTTATTGTAACTGAAAATAACATAAAAAGCCGCTCGACTTCAGTTAAAAGCCAAACTTTATAAAAACTAAATTTTTTATTAAATTCAAAAAAGCTATGCCTACATTGGACTTTTCCTCCAACTTGCCATAGCTGCTCCGCACAAAATTTGTGGTTCCAATCTGAATATCACGACTGCTTTCAAGCTTTTTAGGCAGCGCTGTTTACTTATCATATTCACCTAACAATTCACGTAACAATTGCAGATTTTCTTTAATTTGTTTACCAATATCCGTATCTGCAACCGTTTGACGTTTGATTTCCTGGTTAACCACTCGTTTTGTAGAGATAATGTCACGCCCATTTTTGATTGCATCTTCTCTTGTTGTGAAGGGATGATGGGTAACTAGTTGCAAGCCATAAGAGTTATACAACAACGTATACCCCCCGATTCCAGTCGTTGGTTGATAAGCTTTAGAGTAGCCCCCGTCAATCACAATCATTTTTTTGTTAGCCAAAATCGGTTGCTGTCCTTTTTTGACAGGAGTATGTCCATTAATCACATAACCAGTTTCGGGATCCAATGAAAATTCACTCATGAGTTTGCGGCAAAACCATTCTTCCTTGCGTAGCGCGAAATAAGCATTCTTACGTTCAGTATGTGTCTCAGGTGCAGCCACAAAATAGCGTGCAAAGGTGGTCATCGCATGCTTCCCAAATAACGGCGACAATGGTCCTTGCCACAGATACCAAGTCATATCAGTCGCAAAATCATCTGTAACTTCGGGATGCGCATACGCTGTCCGCAGTTCCTTTTCACAAAAATCCAATAAGGTGCGGCCAGCATATTTTTTACCCTGATAGGCAAAACTTTGAAATTCCCCATCTTTTTCAACCGGGATACATCCGTGAAATAAGAGGTTGCCGTTATAGCATTTATACATGCTGCCCTTATCCATCATAAAATCAAGATGCTTACGTAATTTAGTCGCATGCATGAAAGAATAAAGCAATGAACGCGTAATTTCTAATTCCTCTGCGTTTAATTCATAAGGATTTTTCGGATCAACCGTCCCAAAACAAGTATTTATAAGGGAGTATTTTTTCCCCTCAATCGTAACTTCTTTTTTTACCCAGTCGATTTTGTCAAGTAACGGCAATTTTTGAAGCTCAAGTTCAGGTCTGCGCTGACAAAGCTGCCCTTCAAGCTTAAACTGGATAACTGTCACTGCCTGATGAATTTGTGTAATTTGCTTTTTCTCATCTGGCAAGATAAACGAGGCATCCTCAACCGTCTTCGGTCGAAAAGCCGGAATATCATGGTAATTTTTTTCGGCAAACATTGAAAGGTGTCGCAAATTAATTCCATAAGCATCTTCAATAATAGACAAATTATTGTAACGTGCACAAATCCGCAACAGGTTCATCAAACATAAAGCAGACCCTGAGGCCGCTCCCAGCCAGAGAACATCGTGATTCCCCCATTGAATATCCAGTGAATGATAAGCCATCAGCGTCTCCATAATCTTGTCCGGTAGCGGTCCACGATCGTAAATATCACCAATTACATGCAAATGATCGACTACCAGTCGCTGAATTGTATAGCAAGTTGCAATAATGAACTTATCAGCTTGCTGCAGCTCAACTAAGTTACGTAGGATCTTATTATAATAATTCCGCTTGTCAGGTTCTTGCTGATCGTTATACAGCAATTCTTCAGTAATATAAACGAAGTTAGGATCCATGGCTTTTCTAACCTTGGAACGCGTATACTTTGTCGCCGTGATTTTCAACAATTCAATCAAGCGTGCAATTGTATTGAGGTACCATTGCTCAAGGTCATCTTGATCCTTGGTATTTTCCTTTTGAAAGGTAATCTTGTCTTCTGGATAATAGATCAGCGTGGCAAATTCTTGAATGTTTTTGGGAGTCAATCTACCACCTAAGTTTTCAACAATTTTTTGCTTGATGTTGCCTGATCCATTCCTCAGAATATGATCAAAAGCATTATATTCGCCGTGAAGATCACTGACAAAGTGTTCGGTAGCTTTTGGCAAATTCAAAATTGCCTCTAAGTTTGTGATCTCAGTAATCACATCCTGTTTTGAGGGGAATTTTTCCCGCAATAGCTCTTGTGTATACGACATACTTGAAATCTCCCTTGGCATATATTAACATTAAGTTGTTAGCGGTACCGTCAAAATTGGTACACGTTAAATATACACCATCGAAGGACAAATACCAATATTATTAAGATAAGCATTAGCACTTAATAAAGCTTACTACAGCTTAAAGATCTGCAACATTAATTAATTATACCAATTTTTAATTATTTGCGGTATTTTGATTGTAAAGCGTTTTATTAAGTGCTAATGTATACCTGTTAATTCAAGTGGACATACAAAGGAGGTCTCTTCATGGATAACACAGTGATCGAAAAAACAGAAGCACGCGCAGAGAAAAATACTGAGTGGCGTCTCTCAAATTCAGAAAATGGACATTTTCTCAACGTAGTTTTTGGTAAGGATGTCGAAGAAGCAATGAAACGTCAGCGTAACTTCTCATTCAACCGCTTTGAATCAGAACAACTTAATAATCTGCGGGCTTTAGTGCAAGAATTAGATCACGACTATGAATTAGTCTTAGATGAAAATGCCATCGGATCCGATTACATGCCGCTTGCAGCTGATGATGCTAAACAACTGCTAAAAGTAATTGTGGACTGATTAAGGATAAGTATGTTCAAAAAAGAACTTTATAATCTGGTTAAAGCTAAGTAAAAGTTCTGACAACATGGATCATCTTTAAATAAACTCAAAAGACTGAATCAAGACTCGCATTTTGATTCAGTCTTTTGAGTTTATTTTGTGATTTACAGATTAACGTACTCCCACCAGCACTTCCACAAATTATTTGTAATCAATTCTGAATTACTTAATTCAAGCCCTGCTTGCCGCTGGCGACTGTACTTCCTGCATTCTAATCAAGTTTTAGCAGATATTTGGCAGTTGTCATACTTCTACTTTAACGTGCTGCTATTTTGCAAGCAGCTGCTTGAAGGCTTATAGTAAGCGTTTACTTTGGAAAACTGTTATTATCTATAGTAACCATCAGTTGTGCTTCACTTTCCAGCTAGCTTGCTCTAATAAGGAGTGAAAATCATGAATATTTTAATCTGTACAGAGAACTTAATTATGGATGGTGTTAAACGCGTAGCAACTGTGATCGGGAATGAACTCTCCCGAAAAAATACTGTATATTACTACTCACTTTCTAGTGACCCGTCTTTTTTCTCACTCGCCGCCCCTTTACTGCATGCTGTCCATCCAGTAAACACCGGGAAAAGTTTTCGAGAAGATCGACCTTTGCAGCGTTTTACACAACAAATTACCGACTTACTGACCGTCATCAAAAAATACAAAATCACAGTTGTAATCTTGAACGCTGGGCTTTTTACCAGTTTTGCCCCTGTGCTTAAGCAGCGGCTTCCAACTGTTAAGTTGATCGCATGGTTGCACAACAACTATGAAACCTACTTGGAAAAATATTATCGTCAAATGGCACCTGAATTCATCGCCGGTTTAAATGCAGTTGACACTGTGATCGCTTTAACTGAACATGATTTAAAAAAATTCAAACAACACAATCAGCATACCCTAAAAATTTATAACCCGGTGACTTTAAAAGCACATGGCCATGCAAAACTCGTCAACCCAACCATCGCAGCCGTTTGTCGCTTAGATATTCAGCATAAGGGTTTAGATCTTTTATTAAATTTAGCTGCGCTGTTACCGACACCATGGCAAATCAAGGTTGCCGGCGATGGGCCTGAAAAAGAAGCTCTTCAAACCGCTATTACCAACCAAAAACTCTCACAAAAGATCAAGCTGACAGGTGCCTTAAATGACCTGCAGCTCCGAAAACATTACCAAAGCGCCTCGCTTTTCGTCATGACCTCACGTTGGGAAGGACTGCCGCTTGTCATTGGAGAAGCAATGGATTTTGGCCTTCCAATCGCCAGCATGTGGAATACCGGTGCCCAAGAGTATCTGCAAAATGGACAATATGGTATTTTAAGTGCCGATCATGACGTAGACAGCTTTATGCATGACCTTTCTCCGCTCCTACAAGATCTCAACTTGCGAAAACATTGGAGTAAGCTTGCCTTAACGCGTGCACAAGCCTTTCAACTCCCAACAATCGTTGCTCAATGGGAGGAGCTTTTACACAAAATGACTCCTAGCAAGTCCAGCAGCTTTTAGTCAAACTGTACCGTGGTATTTTGTGCTTTTGAAAAAACAGTTGTAGTCTAATTTAGTTTAACTTGGCTTCGCTGGTTAGCTTTGAAAAAGTTCAGCGTCCCGTTACTACTTTTGTGTATCCACTAAAGGGGCTGTGACAAAAGTTAAATTTTGTCACAGCCCCTCTTTTATTCCGGATAAACGTGTTCCATAAGTCAAAATTCTCCGTCTAACTTCGAATTACTCATAGCAAGGTACTCGCTATCTTCGTAATTTCGAGTTAGTACTCAAATTTTTTCGACTTATGTCACACTCTCCATTTAGTTTGCAATTTCGTCCATTTTCTCCATTTTAGTAAGAGGTCTTTGCTTTTCAGCCGATAGATCAATGAACGTAACATTACTAGCAATTATCCCTGTGTAATTCCCCGCAAGCAACAATGCACCGAATTTATCAACATCTAATCTGCTCTTTTCATCCAAAAATTCTTTTGAGTATCCTTTTATTAAAAACGGACCAACGTTTGTCTCAAGTGTGGTATCAAAGTCAGTTAAATCAGCAGTTCGGTTGACGACAATTAACTCGAAGTTGATTTCAAGACTACAAGTCGCCTGCACTTTAGAGTAAAGACCAACCCCATCATCAAAGCTCAGTAAAAAATGCAGGTTGTTTTGTGAAAGATATTTTTTCAATTTCTTTTTAGCAGCAGGTGTAACCGTCAAAAACATAAATTATTCCTTCTTTTGTAGTTGAATTTAGTAACACAGCACTGTACTATGTATATACATAGTATTTCTATAAATCATGCTTGTCAACTTTTTAGGAGGAGGGTTATTATGCTAATTGCACTAAAAAAATTAACTACTCTGCTTGAACAAGCCCAGCGGACAATCCTAGTTACTGGGGCAGGGATCTCAACTACCTGCGGATATCCAGGACTAGCAGCGATGAATAAAATCGCCCTAACTGATTCTGAGTTTCATGCACCAATTTTAAAGTTATTAACTAATCGATATGCGCAATCCCACCCGCAGGAGTTTTATCGCATGTATCGCAAAACCCATTTTCGGCCGCAAGCTTTGCCAAGTAGCAGCCACTTAGCCCTTGCTCACTTGGAAAAAGCAGGTCTCATAACCGGAATCATCACATTTAATCTGGACTACCTACACACACTGGCAGGTTCAAAAAAAGTTCTCGAATATTGGGGCAGTATTAATGAAAATTTTTGTGTCGCACATCATCATTCTTTTGGGTTAGAATACCTAGTAGAGCATCCTATTCCGCATTGTCCATTTGACGGTTCGCTAATCCTGCCTGTTTTCGTGTTACGTAATATGGTTGCGTTCAAAAAACGTGTAGCGGCAGGCAGAGCCCTCCTCAAAAATGCTGATTTAGTAATTATTTGCGGAACTCAACTTCATCACAATTTTCCTGAGACCGCTGCTAACATTGTAGTCATCAATGATCAGCCTCTCCGGCTGCAGCAAGAACCCGCTTTATTTATTCAAGGAAAGTTAGATTCTGTTTTTGATGCTCTTTTAACCACATTACCCTCAACCTGATGAAAGGAGCCATGTCGATGACTTTAGCAATCGAAAACTGCTTATATTTTGCCAGTAATCGCCTCGCACGAGAAACTGAAAGACTAGCAATTGCAGCTTATAAGCCCACCGGCCTCAGTCCCAGCTATAACTATATCTTAATGACACTAGCTGAAATTGGTCCACTCACATTGCATGAACTTGCTGCTAAAATGGGAATTGCCCCCTCCACGATGTCACGTTTTATTAAAAAAATGGCCGCTGACGGCTTAATCACCAAAAAAAATGGTTGGCGTAAAATTGACCTTGCTCTTTCTGAAAAGGGCAAGCAACTACTGCCGCTCACCTATGCCTGCTTCCAGCAATTAGGAAAAACTGTCACAAGACTTTCCGGGGGACTTGGGCAAAAGGAAAAGACCGTCGCTCAGCTTAACCAACAAGCGGCATTACTTAACAGAAAGAAGGAAAAACAATGACAACGCTCTTCATTAGACAGGCACGCTTACAAGACGTGGATAGCATCACTGCTTTGATTAACTCAGGTAAAAAGCTGCTAGCTGCTGATGGTATTCCACAATGGCAGGGAAACTATCCTGCAAGTGAGACTATCACAACTGATATTAGCAATCAAAGCACGTATCTACTGCTTGCCGCTGGAAAAATCTCAGGAACGGCCACCTTGCTTCAGACTGCTGAACCGAATTATCATAAAATATACGCGGGCAAATGGCAGACTGCACCTACTAATCCAACCGGTAAATATGCCACAATTCACCGGATCACTGTTGCACCTCAATATCGTGGTCAACATCTCAGTGATTTTTTCTTCAGTAATCTGTTTAGTGAAGCATTTCGTCTAGGATTTCGTGAATTGCGCATTGACACCCATGCTGAGAATACAAGAATGCAGCACATTATTGAAAAAGCCGGTTTTACTTACGCGGGAATTGTCTATCTAAATGATGATCCCCACGATCAACGCAGAGTTTACCAAATTTTTCTGGAATAAAAATCCCCTAATTCTTGAAGTCCCGCCAAGCTTAGACAGGTTGTCAAAGTTTAGGCGGGATTTTTTGCTGTATCCTTATTCCTGACAGTTCAAACTGAAAAATAGCTTTAACTGTCAGCCTCATTTCAAACAGCAGCGTGGTTTTATCAACTTATGCTTATTGCTTACAGATTACTACCTTACCCATCATATGGTTGGACTCAACTAATTCATGTGCCCTTTTTAAATTGGCAACATTAAAGGGTGAAAGCTCTTGTGTCACTGTACTTTTAATGATTCCCTGATCTAAAAGTGCAGCCATTTTTTCAAGGATCACATGCTGACTAAGCATGTCAGGTGTTTGATAATATGACTTTGTGTACATCCACTCCCACGCAAATTTCGCACGTTTTTTAGTTAATTTTTTTAGATCAAGTGGTCGTTTATTTTCAGTGATTGCTGCAATTCTGCCGCTGGGTTTAATCAATGCTGCAATTTCAGCCCAATGACCATCAAGATCGCTAAGTCCCAAAATATAATCAACATATTGATAACCTAGATTTCTAACTTCTGTGACTAAATTCTTGCGATGATTAACAGTTTGTTGCGCGCCATGCTGTTTAACCCAACGGATAGTCTCACGCCGAGAAGCACTGGCAATTACTTTTAGGCCTGCCCAATCAGCTAACTGAGTTGCAATGGAACCTACTCCACCAGCCCCATTAATAATCAAAATTGTTTTTGTCCGTTCTTTCGCTGGTCCTTGTGCAATCTCCAACTGTTCAAATAACGCTTCCCACGCTGTTAAAGAAGTAAGTGGAACTGCTGCAGCTTGAGCATCAGTCAACTTCTCAGGTGCATGTCCCACGATACGTTCATCAACCACTTGATACTCACTGTTACTTCCAGGACGTTTAAACGAGCCAGCATAAAAAACACGTTCTCCCGGTTTGAAAAGCGTGACGGCACTACCAATCTCCTTAACAATTCCGACGGCATCCCAGCCAAGTACTTTTGGTTTTTGCAAAACACCATGTCCAGTGCGGCGGACCCCAACATCGACGGGATTAACTGACACTGCGGCAACCTCCACTAATAAATCATGTTCTTGAACCTGTGGCCGCGGTACTTCAAATTCTTGGAGACTGTTTGCTGCAGTTAATGGCAAATGTTCCTTGAAACCGATGACCTTCATTGTCTTCTTCATTCAAATTCCTCCCTGTTAATCTATACAGTTATAGTAGCCCTTCTTAATAATCCTGCAATCGTGAAAAAAATGTTACTAGCAGAGTTTTATTGCTATCACGTTTTTAATTAGAGGTATAATCTATAGTTGAATTACTTTTAGAGGAGAAGATCATAATGAAGAAAAGACAGGTCTATGGTTGCCAGGCAGGTTGTCCTGTGGAGAGTACCTTGCAAATTATTTCTGGCAAGTGGAAAAGTGTGATTCTGTATCACCTCTTCAAGCAAAAGCTTTGCCATTTTGGTGAGTTGCATTCAGCGATCGCAGATTGTTCACGTAGAATGCTTGCCTTACAGTTACGGGAGCTAGAAGATGATGGAATCATCAAGAAAACTATTTTTTCGGAAATACCGCTCAGGACTGATTATACTTTAACGGAATTTGGACAAACTTTACGTCCTGTGGTTGCTTCTTTAGAGCAGTGGGGGATTCAGTATAATCGAAAAAGAAATAGAAGTGCTGACACCCAGTGTTCAACCTTCGTAGACTAAGACCTAAATTACAAAGTAACCCGCTTTTGGTTACGCGTAAGGCAGGCTTAGGCATTAGAGGTTGCTGGGGGAGCACGTTATGAAGAAGTGCGACAAGCGCCGGGAGACTTCGAGCACTAGCGCTAAATTGCAAAATAGTCGGTCTTTGACTATGCGCAATTTTTAGCTAGGCACAGAAGGCTGGTGGTTGGAGCACGTTAATAAGAAGTGCGCAAAAAGGCGGGAGGCCTTGAAGATTAGCGACAGGTAACGAGGGTAACTGCGCTTGTTACCGTTGTTACCTAAGCTAAGCATAAAGGGCTGCCTTTTGGAGCACGTTAATAAAAAGTGCCGACAAACCACCGGGAGGCCTTGAGCACTAGCACTAAATTGCAAAATAGGCGGACTGTGACTATGCGCAATTTTTAGCTAAACGTAAACAGAGCGGGGCTGTGACAGAAGTTAAATTTTGTCACAGTCCCTCTTTTGTTCCGGATAAACGTGTTCCATAAGTCAAAATTCTCCGTTTAACTTCGAATTACTCATAGCAAAGTACTCGCTATGTTCGTAATTTCGAGTTAGTACTCAAATTTTCCCGACTTATGTCGCACTCTCCTCTTTTATTCCGGATAAACATGTTCCATAAGCCAAAATTCTCCGTCTAACTTCGAATTACTCATAGCAAAGTACTCACGATGTTCGTAATTTCGGGTTAGCACTCAAATTTTCCCGCCTTATGTCACACTCTCAAGCTCTTTAATTTTATTTTGCACTCTCTAAATTAACGCTTCTAGCAAGCAAATACTGTCCAGCGCAATCAGTTTTGCCCTTAGTTTTTGAAAAATCTCACCAACTGGCAGCATTTTTTCATTTCTACCTCTAGGCTTCAGGCGATACCAAAATTTTCACCTGATCTTTTTCAGTCGCTAACGCCTTAATTCCCTTTTCTACGACTGCCGCTAATGGAATTTTTTTGGTAACAATTTTGCTAAAAAGTTCACGATGATTATTAAGAATCCCTAGTACTTCAGGATACGAATTGTTGTAGCATAATGTAGTCACGATATCGACTCCTTGCATAATAACATCGTTCGTCATGTCAACTTTAAGCGGTTTGCCAAAGAGCGCAACAATCTGCAGCGTGCCAGTCCGCTTTGTCAGCTTCAATGCATTTTCAAAGGTTGCTTGAACTCCGGCTGCCTCAAACGAAACATCGACCCCATTGGGACATTCTTTCCGAACTTCCTTTGAAACATCAACCTGATTAGGATTCAAAATTCGTTTCAGCCCCAATTCTTTGGCCTTATTCAAACGCACTTCTGAAACATCAATCACAAAAACATGGTTAGCACCTGCCAATTTCGCTAACACCGCCGTCAATAAACCAATTGGGCCGGCACCTTCTACCACAACGTCCTCACCTGCACGCAAGCTGCTTTTCTTGATTGCTTCAAACACTACAGCAGTGGGCTCAGCAAGTGCTCCTAATTCATAAGCTAAACCTTGTGGCATTTTATGGGCAAAAAATTCATCTACGTTAGCATACTCGGCAAACCCGCCATCATCTGAAAAGCCAAGGAAATTGCCGGCACCATCTTTTGCCCTTGCATTATTGCAAAAATTATAAAACCCCTTGCGGCAATTCTCGCATTTTCCACATGCAATCAGTGGCTCCACCGCAACTGCATCGCCTACCTTAAGATCCTTCACTCGATCACCGACCTTAACCACTGTGCCAGCAAATTCATGACCAAGTGTAATCGGTACTGTCTTGCCGGTTAATGGATGCGGAATAGTTGGTAACCCCCATCCCTCTAAATAAGCGTGTAGATCACTGCCACAAATTCCACAATACTTAACCTTAATTTGTACTTGATCATCCTGCGGTTCGGAAAGTGCTACATTCTCAATCCGAACATCTTCTTTTCCGTAAATTCTTGCAGCCTTCACAACAAACATCTCCCTATGTTCAATCTACAATAAATCTATGACACCTAAATGAGTGCGTTTTATGTAATCGTTTACTCGAACTGAGTATAGTTCTCCCCATCTGACTTTTCAAACAATTGAATCAGTTATTTTTCGGTTAGTTTGTGAACGTATTCCTACTAAGCATTAAGCATGCAACAAAAAAACAGAAACCAGCGCAAAAAGCTTTGCTGATTTCTGTTTTTACAGTGTACCTTATTTCGAACACCTTTTTTTATTATTTTTCGTCAAAACCATTGGGATGTGTTTCGTGCCATTTCCAAGCAGTTTCAATGATCTTATGGATATCATCAAATTGCGGTTTCCAGCCTAAGATCTGGCGTGCTTTATCAGAAGCTGCAATCAAAGTATCTGGATCGCCGCCTCGGCGTGGAGCAATCACTGCTGGAATCTCTTTTCCAGTGACCTCACGTGCCGCTTTTAAGATCTCCATATTAGAAAAGCCAGTGGATGACCCTAAGTTAAAGGCTGTACTTTCATGACCTTCGCGCAGATAATTAACAGCTAAAATATGTGCATCTGCGAGATCAAAGGGATGAACATAATCGCGTACATTGGTTCCATCCGGTGTATTGTAGTCATCGCCGAAAATCTGCAATTTCTCACGCTGGCCTGTGGCAACTTGCAAAACAATCGGTAATAAATGTGTCTCAGGGTTATGATCCTCGCCAATACTGCCATCCGGCTTTGCACCAGCAACGTTAAAGTAGCGTAAAGCAACAAATTTAATGCCATTAGCAAGATCTGTCCAATGCATAATTTTTTCCATTGCAAGCTTGCTTTCACCATAAGGATTAATTGGCTTTTGCGGATCAGTTTCTTTAATCGGCATTGTTTCTGGAATACCATAAGTAGCTGCGGTAGAAGAAAAGACAATGCGTTTAACTCCAACTTCACTCATGACTTCCAACAACTTGATCATACCACCAGTATTGTTATCAAAATACTTCAAAGGTTTCTTCATAGATTCGGCTACCAATGAAAATGCCGCAAAATGAATCACAGCGTCAATCGCTGGATTTTCAGCAAAAACCTTCCGCATAAAATCTTGATCGGCAATGTCTCCTTGATAAAACTTTGCATTTTTATTAACAGCTGCGCGGTGACCTGTTACCAAGCTGTCGACTACGACAACCTCTGTTCCTTTTTCAACCAAACGATCAACTGTATGAGAGCCTATGTATCCAGCTCCTCCAAGAACTAAAATTGACATTCTCATTCCTCCTGAGATGTGAACTTGTATTTGAAAAACAATCTCCAAACACCGTTTCATTAGCTTTGTGCTGCAGCATCTGGATTAACAGATTCCAACTATCAAGTTTTTGCACTAAAATCAATAATACAAAAATCTGCTGCATCAACCACCATATTTTAACAGTTATTGCGCTCTTTTTGTCAAATAATTGTTAATTGTAATAGATTATATAGAATTTAAAGCTAATTCAAAGACTCACCGCAGGCTGTTCCCTTATTTTATTGTGTATTTTTTAAAATTGTGCTTAACTAGAATTTAGAAATTAATGAGGGGTATGCGTATGTCAGAGCTAGTATATAAACAGATTATTTCCGATTTGAAACATAAAATCTTCGCTGGGAGTTACCCAGATCTTCGGCTACCAGATGAACGTTCACTCAGCGAAAGCTACAAAGTCAGTCGCAGTTCTGTTAAAAGAGCGCTGAATCGCATGGCTAATGATGGCATGATCTTCAGAAAGCGTGGTGCAGGAACCTTTATTAATCCGCTTTATTTAAAGAATGAATCTGTTTTTAATTATGAAGAAAGCTCCAATTTAGGTGTGACCGATAATTTCAAAATGAACGGCAAACGGCCCAAAACAAAAGTCCTGACCTTTGAAGTGATTAAACCAACAGCTGAATTACGCCGAGATCTCTTTTTACTGCCAGATGACTTTGTCTATCAAATCGTTCGGTTGCGTCTCTTTGAAAAGAAACCCTTCATGATTGAAACCGGCTTTATTCCGATCAAGATTGTTCCAGAATTGACGCGTTCCATTATCAAAAAATCAATCTTCAATTATCTGCAAGAAGTCCATCACCAAGCAGTCACCAAATCGTTCCTTTCAGTTTTTGCAGAACCCTCTACCAAAAAAGATCAGGAACTTTTAAAGCTCGAGCCTAACGAACCCACCGGTGTGATGGAGGGTATCTTTTTCTTAGATGATGGGACTCCATTTGAATTTTCACACATGCGATTCCATTATAAATATTTAAAATTCAATTCCTTCGTCAGTGTGAATTAAATCCGCCACCGAGGCTGCATAAACTTGCCCATTGTATAATAAAAAGGATCCTGTTTTTTTCTTTAAAAATTGGTCCGGTCCAGAAAATAAAAAAGTTGATTTTTAGTAGATAATCCTTATTATTAATAGTGTAGACTATGTCGTTCAATTACAGGTAAACCCAATTAAAGGAGCTTAATATTATGGCTACAAATACAGTAGATTACAATTCACCCGCATACCTTGAAAAGCTTGATGCCTTCTGGCGTGCAGCCAACTATGTTTCTGTTGGTCAATTGTATCTAAAAGACAATCCCCTATTGACTCGTCCTTTAAAATCCAGTGATGTTAAAGTTAAACCAATCGGTCATTGGGGCACAATTGCTGGTCAAAATTTCATCTATGCCCACTTGAATCGTGTTATCAATAAGTACAACTTAAATATGCTGTACGTTGAAGGTCCAGGACACGGTGGTCAAGTAATGGTTTCGAATTCTTATCTTGATGGTAGTTATACTGAAATTTACCCCGAGATTACACAAGATGCCGCAGGAATGAAAAAACTATTTAAGCGTTTTTCTTTCCCAGGTGGGGTGGCTTCCCATGCTGCTCCTGAGACCCCTGGTTCGATTCACGAAGGTGGCGAACTTGGTTATTCTCTTTCGCATGGTGTTGGCGCTATTTTCGACAATCCTGATCTCATTTCAGCGGTCGTTGTTGGCGATGGAGAAGCAGAAACCGGCCCGCTTGCAACTTCTTGGCAATCCAATAAATTTATTAATCCAATTAATGATGGCGCTGCTTTGCCAATTTTAAATCTTAACGGTTTTAAAATTTCTAATCCGACACTCTTGTCACGTCAAAGTGATGCAGAATTGCAGAAATATTTTGAAGGTATGGGCTGGCACCCGCTGTTTGTTGCAGGAGACGACCCGGCAAAGCTGCATCCACAGATGGCTGCAGCCATGGATCAAGCAATTGAGGAAATCAAGGCTATTCAGACCCATGCACGTCAAAATAACGACCCTACGCTACCACAGTGGCCGTTAATCATTTTCCGAGCTCCTAAAGGCTGGACCGGTCCTAAAGAATGGGATCACGAACCCATTGAAAATTCATTCCGCGCTCACCAGATTCCAATTCCAGTGGATCAAAATGACATGCAACACGCTACTGCATTAGTCGCGTGGCTGAAGAGTTACCATCCAGAAGAACTTTTCACTGCAGCGGGTGCTTTAAAACCTGAAATTGCTGCAATCGCCCCGACTGGTGAACAGCGTATGGCTGCAAATCCGCATACTAACCCCGGCAAGCTGATTAAAGATCTAATCCTGCCTGATTATCGTAAATATGCAGTCGATGTAGCTCAACGCGGAAAAGTCTTTGCACAGGATATGACTGTCTTGGGCAAGTACCTTAAAGATGTGATCGAGCTAAACGAGTCGAATAAGAACTTCCGTTTATTCGGACCAGATGAGACAATGTCAAATCGACTTGCACCGATTTTTGAGGCGACAAAACGCCAATGGCTTGAGCAGATCAAAGAACCGAATGATGAATTCCTTGCAAGTGCAGGAAGAGTGATTGATTCTCAGCTTTCTGAACATCAAGATGAAGGCTGGCTTGAAGGCTATGTCTTAACCGGCAGACATGGTATCTTTGCCAGTTACGAAGCTTTCTTGCGCGTGGTTGATTCAATGCTGACACAACATTTCAAGTGGTTGCGTAAAGCAACTGACCAGCCTTGGCGCAGCGACATTCCTTCTTTGAACTTAATTGCTTCTTCAACTGTTTTCCAGCAAGATCATAACGGTTATACTCACCAAGATCCTGGTATTTTGGGACACTTAGCCGACAAAAAACCGGCGTTCATCCGCGAATATTTACCTGCTGATGCTAACACGCTGCTTGCAGTTGCTGACAAAGTGCTTAATGACCGCCAAAAGATCAACTTGATTGTGAGTTCAAAACACCCACGGCAACAATTCTATTCAGCTGCAGAAGCAAAAGAATTAGTTGATAATGGTCTAAAAATCATTGACTGGGCTTCAAGTGACCAACATGAAGAGCCTGATGTTGTCTTAGCGGCCGCAGGAACAGAACCCAACTTAGAGAGCTTAGCCGCAATTCAATTATTACACCAGGCTGCGCCAGAGTTGAAAATCCGCTTTATTAATGTCGTTGATCTGTTGAAACTCCGCAGCCAAAAATATGATCCACGTGGTTTGAGTGATCCAGAATTCGACGCTTTCTTTACTAAAGACAAACCTGTGATCTTTGCTTTTCATGGATATGAAGGTTTGATTCGCGACCTCTTCTTTGACCGCCATAATCATAACCTACACGTTCACGGCTACCGTGAAAATGGTGATATTACTACACCATTTGACATGCGTGTCTTAAATCAAATGGATCGCTTTGACCTTGTTAAGTCAATCATTCTTAGCTTACCTGCTGCCGAGAAATATGGTCAGCTCATCGCAAAAATGGATGCTGTGATTGCTAAACATCACCAATATATTCGCGATGAAGGCACTGATTTGCCTGAAGTTGAAGCATGGAAATGGGAAGGCCTTCACTAACCCTAAAAATTGACCCAGCCAAACTAGTTAGCAACGCACTCGCCTGCTTCTTTCACAAAGTTGGCTGAAGGTGTCAAACTGCGCCAATTCAAAAATATTTGCTGATTACCTTGAAATGCCCATAATTTTCATTTATGATGGGAGAATAAACAAAGAGAAAGACACGTGTTTGAAGTTATTTTTTAAGAGAGGCTGGGGTTGGTGTAAACCGGCTATAAATTATTCAAGCATACTACTTTCAAGTGCAATTTGAGTAGTTTAACAAAACGAAATGGTTGTCGGTGAGAATCGTTATTAATTTAAAGTGTAATCGAGTATGTTGATTAAAAATGGGTGGTACCACGCTACAAGCGCCCCTGAATTTAAAAATTCAGGGACGCTTTTTTATTTCTTTAATTGCTACTTGTCTGATTTCGAAGGGAGAAAGTGAAGTTGAAACAAAAAAGAAAATTAAACCGCGGGCTATCGTCGCGACACATGCAGATGATTGCCCTTGGTGGAACTATTGGTGTCGGACTTTTCATGGGGTCAACTGCCACAATTAAGTGGACAGGCCCATCTGTCCTACTTGCATATGCTCTTGCCGGCCTGATTTTGTATCTGGTAATGCGCGCCCTAGGGGAAATGCTCTATGTTGATCCCAGCACCGCTTCGTTTGCTAAATTTGCTACAGAATATATCCATCCGCTTGCAGGTTATCTGACGGCCTGGAGTAATATTTTTCAGTATCTAGTTGTGGGAATCAGTGAAGTTATCGCAGTCGGTCAATATCTAAATTATTGGTGGCCTGGAATTCCTGGGTGGATTTCCGGAACAGTTATTGTCGTGACCCTCTGTATTGCTAATCTTGTCTCTGTCAGGGCTTATGGAGAACTTGAATCTTGGTTTTCATTGATCAAAGTTGTTACCATTATTTTTATGCTGATCCTTGGGGCCTTAGTAATTCTTTTAGGGATTGGAAATCATGGTCATCCACTAGGTTTTGCAAATCTTTGGTCTCACGGCGGTTTCTTTACTGGTGGTTTTAAGGGATTTGTCTTTTCACTTTCAATTGTGATCGCATCCTATCAAGGGATAGAAGTTATTGGGATCACTGCGGGTGAAGCTCGGGACCCTCAAACTACCATTGTTAAATCTATTAAATCAATTGTTGCACGGATTTTAATCTTCTATATCGGAGCAATTTTTGTGATTGTTACAATTTATCCTTGGAATCAATTAGCGCAAGTTGGTTCGCCCTTTGTTGAAACCTTTGCGCGTGTTGGAATTACAGCCGCTGCCAGCATCATTAATTTTGTCCTGGTAACTGCGGCAATGTCTGGTTGCAATTCTGGAATTTTCAGTTCTAGTCGCATGCTCTACAGTCTCGGACTCAAAAAAGAAATCTCGGATAAATTCGTCAAATTATCACGTCATGGAGTCCCGATTTTGCCGGTTTTGACAATTTCGATTGGTATCTTTTGCGGGATGCTCCTCAACGAGATTCTACCGCTTTTTATTAAAAGTAGCTCTAACATTTTTGTTTTCGTCTATAGTTCCAGCGTTCTTCCCGGAATGGTTCCTTGGTTCGTTATTTTGCTAAGTCAACTGAAGTTCAGAAAGTTGCATCAAGCTGAATTGCAAGACCATCCCTTTAAACTGCCCTTGTATCCTTACAGCAACTATTTTGCCTTACTTGCTTTACTAGTTACATTAGTCTTTATGTTTCTTAATCCTGAAACTCGTATTTCGGTATTGATTGGTTTTGTTTTCTTAATTGTTATGACCCTGATTTACTGGATAACACGAAAAAAACAAACAGTCTAAAGCATCTTGAAAAAGATCTTATAATTTACACTTTGCGATAACAACTTCGCTGCTTACGATCTTTAGTCGCCAATAATCGCAGCGTTGGATAATGTCCAGCGAGAACTTCTCTGCGAAAAAGGTTACCTGCTTGTACACGTGTGCCGATATAGAGTTGCTGCCAGTCCGCTTCACCATATAATTCTGGTAAAGAAAACTGGCTCTCACTAGGTTGCTTTTTCAGTTGTTCTTCAATCCTTGTAAAAATTGCTTTCATTTCTTGCATCTTGTTCCCCTCCTAAAAGTGATTATTTACCAGCTAATTTATTATTTATTTTTAGGATACACCTGCTGTGAAAAAAAGGATTTGCTTTTGCTCTAAGGATTGCTTATCCTAAAAACAACAGAAATTTTACTGGAGGTCCATCATGACAACTCTCTATATTATCCGTCACGGTCAAAGCGAAGCAAACGCTGCTGGAATCTTGCAAGGTAGTCAAATCGACACGCCGTTGACTGCTAAAGGCCGCCAACAGGCTTTGACAGTCCGTCAAAAATTGGCAGCCACTACCGCAATTCACTTTGATCTGGTCTTCGCTAGTCCGCTTTTACGTGCGGCTCAAACAGCTCAACTCATTGCGCCGCATGCAACAACCATCTTCGATTCCCGCTTGCGTGAATTTGACTATGGTGACTGGGATGGGCAACTTGAAGCCGATATCCATCGAAAATACTCAGAATTTTTCGATGATCAATTCAACCTGCTTCCTGGTTCCGAAAAACTTTCGCATGGTGAAGATTTTCAAACTGTAACTGCACGGCTTGACAGCTTCTTCACTGAACTTGCACAAACATATCCACAACAGACACTCCTAGTTGCGAGCCATGGGTTCACTATCAAGTTAATGTTGAATGCTGTCCTAGGCATCAATCATCTGACCAGTCTCAATGAACCTTTAAATGCTGGATTAACTAAGATTAGCCTTTCTCCAACTAGCCGCACGCTTTTGTTCTTCAACCAAACTCTTTAAAAATCGTACAATCAGAGAGTGTGACATAAGTCGGTAAAATTTGAGTACTTCGAGGTTAGACGAAAAATTTTGACTTATGGACCACGTTTATCCGGAATAATTAAAAGAGCTAGACTAAAACTTCACTTTTGGTCCAGCCCTTTTTTATTTTACATTTTAACGATTACTGCTCTCAGCACTCTCTGAATGCCTAAGCCAGCATTACGTGTAACCAAACCCAGGTTACTTTGTAATGCTGGACTTAGTCTACGGAAGCTAAACGCAGGGTGTCGGCACTTCTTTAATTAACAGTTAAGTTATTTGCCCGTTCACAGCGCATTATGCTATCATGCACTTAAGTAACTGTCATAATCCTAGTACGTGGAATTTCACGTGTAAAATTTTATGTAATGACCCTTAATATTGTTTTTTCAGTCTTTTCTATCCCCTCCAGTTGATTTCAAAATTGCCAAGCAACTGTTTTGGAATCCCTCAAAATGATCTTACTTAAACGCCAAATAACATAACTTAAAGTCCAGTGTTCAGTAAAATGCACGTAAGAAGGGAAGTTAATTTGATGCCGTTGTTCCGCAAGAAATCACTCAGACATAGAGGAGTTGAACGTCCTTCAATTTTGTTTGCAACTGCTTTTTCTCTCTTGCTAGCTACTGCTTACTTAGGAGCTCACGCTGATAATTCCGACCTTGTCAGCGACTCAACTACAAGTTCTAACAGCAGCCTTTCAAGTTCTACAAACAGTAGCTCTGCAACAGATATCAGCAGCAGTTCACACTCAAATTCCCAAACAACTAGCACTGCGACTTCAGAAACCAGTAGTTCTGCAACTTCAAAAAATTCTGCCGAACAAGCAAAACAAACAACTAGTACGACTGCTAGTACTGTCAGTTCTAATTCAGCTACTTCGGCCAAAAGTGATGCTGCTAAAACCTCAAGTGCAGATACAACTTATGCTTCAAGTACAAGTTCAAGTGCAAACTCCAGCAGTTCGAATACTAGTAGTACCAAGGAGAAGACAACTAAAGACACAACCAGTTCAGCTACAAACTCGTCATCTATCACGAGCACAAGTTCCAGCACAGTGATCCCTCAAAGTACAGCAGTTGCCAGCAGCCCTCTTTCTTCAGCAAAAACAAGCTCCGAAAATACTGTTAGCCAATCTGTTAAAAAGGTTTCTTCTGCTTCTGCCGTCTCTGCGATCTCGCCTGATACAGCTGCTTCTACAAGCTCTACACATGAAGCTACAACAAATTCAATCCCTGCAACAAGCTTTTGGAATTTGCTGAATAATACAGCCGAACCTGAAAAAAAGCCGTCACAACAACAGACCGAAACCGTCGCCGAAAATTTGGTAACTGTCATTGAAAATAAAGTTGTGACTAAAAATACCCAAGTAGATTATCTTAATCAAATGCGCGCTAAGGGTGTGCTTAAGTCCGATCATTCCTGGACCATCCATGACAGTTCTCAAAAAATCAACGCAGCACTGCAGCAAGCACAGTCTACCATTGAACTTTTTTTCAGATTTACTGTCAACAACAACTGGTTCCATGGGATTACAACCAGAATTATCAAAGAAGAAGCTGTTCCTGAGGAAAATGCTGAAAGCTTGAATAGTAACGAAGAAGAATACGCCCAAAACACATCTGGTTATCAAATTCAAAAGCCTAAGCGGTCTGCCTTAACTATTCCAGGAAAGATTGAAAGTTTTATTACCACGATTAGCGGTCAAGTTCCCGCATACGCCGTTCAAGCTAAAATTGCTAATCAGACTTACCGACTGAATGGCCTTACCGGGCAAAAACAAAGTGGCTGGCAAACAACCCAAGGTGCAACTCAGTATTATAACTCACAAGGGCAACAACTGACTGGATTGCAAAAAATTGGCAATTCCACCTATTACTTTTCACAAGCTGGTTCCTTACAAAGGGGGATGAGAAAGTTGCGTAATGATTGGTATTTCTTCGACAAGAAGAGCGGCATAATGCAAACTGGTTTTCATTCTCTTACCCCTGAGCAGGTTGTCTACCTTGATGAAAATGGAAAGTTGCAGTATGGTCTCAAAAAAATTGGTGGCCACTTGTATCTTTTTGATAAGCACAGTGGCGTTATGCAAACCGGATTTCAGTACCTTAAACTTCAAAGAAAGACTGTCTACTTTAACAAACAGGGACAAATGCAGTTCGGATCACACCAGATTGATGGTCAGTGGTACCTCTTTGATAACACAACGGGAGCCCTAAAAACCGGTCTGCGTTATCTCCCTGATACCCAAAAAGTTGCTTATTTTAATGCAGCGGGACAGATGCAGTATGGGTGTCAGAAGATTAACGGCAAATGGTATTATTTCGACAAGCAAACAGGTGCAATGAAAACCGGTTTTCAATATTCGCCTGCAACAAAATTACTTGTATACTATAACAGAGCTGGTCAAAGAACTCATACATTGCAAAAACAAGCAGGAAAATGGCTGGTAGCGCACTCACAGGCTTAGATACAGCAGGCGCAATCGCAATGCCGACAACCAGTGTCCAACTAACTGCCTTGGACTGAATAATTTTTCTGTAATCAAACAAAGAGAGTATGCCATAAGTCGGTAAAATTTGAGTAATTCGAGGTTAGACGAAAAATTTTGACTTATGGAACACGGTTATCCGAAATAAGTAAAGGAGCTAGACTAAAATTTCACTTTTGGTCCAGCCCCTTATTTTTTAGATTATCCAAACTAAATTTGTTTTCTTTTTTTAAACACTGCTTCAGCATCCAATTAACGATGCATCCACCAATACCTATTTGAATTCGCGGGCGATTTCACGCACACTGACATTTTGCTCCCGTGCTCTAGTAATGACCTCGCGCACATCCCGATCAGTAAATGCTTTAGAATCAACACCTTCATGGTCCAAATCCCGACGTGCTTGCTGTAACTGTTTTTTAGTGATTTTACCAACAGCCGAGGTGACTCCGCTACTTGTTGTCCCCTGACTTCTTGGTAAAAGTGTATTTTCGTCAGTGTCTGAGCTTGAACTGTCAGCTCCTGTGACATGATATCCCAGTGCTGCTAAGACTCGATCGTTACTGCTTTGCAGCTTCTTTGCCTTTTTTCGAATCTCATCATAATAATGCTGATCAATATTACCGTAGCCCAAGATAACCGCTAATTTAGTATTAGAAGCCGTATACTCATAATTAGTCGCTAAAATCTTAGCTCGTTGATAATTTTTTTCAAAAATGTCAAGTTCATGCAGAACTTCCTTTAGCTCAGTTTCGTTAGAGGCCGCCCTTCTCACCAGTGTTTGTGAGCCATTCTCAACTTGAGTGACCTCATGAAACAGCTGCCGTGCACGTGTGTAACTTCCCTTTTTAACCCATTTCAAGCCGGCACGATATTTAACGACCTGGGTCAGGTGTGCATTAGCTGCTTTATCGTTGGGCTTTTTTTTCAAAGCATCACGAAAATGATTCTCTGCTTGCATGTACTTAGAGCTTTCAATTGCTTTTTCACCCGCATTAAAAGCCCCACGATAATACTGCGCAGTTTCAACATGTTTTGTATAACCGTAGCCAATGAAAATGACTGCAATAATCAAAGTAACAATCAGCCATGCTTTCCTGCCCATTTACCGATCCCCCGCTTTCGTGTCTATCAGATGATATTATACCATTTTTTAGTAATTAAAAAGTTAATTTCTCAACTGGAGCAGATAGTTTTTCCATTATATTTGACCCTTCCATCTCCAGTTGGGTACAATTAGCAAAACGAATCTTTAGGAGGACAAGATGAATACAGCGACATTAACCGACCTCATCAATCAATATGGCTATTTTGGAATTGCCGCTTTAATTGCACTTGAAAATATTTTTCCCCCGATTCCTTCAGAAGTAATTCTCACATTTTCAGGTTTTATTACGCTTTCAAGCCGGCTAAGTGTCACCGGAACAATCATTGCTGCAACGATTGGTGCCGTAATCGGTGCACTTGTTCTCTATGCCCTTGGGCGTCTACTCTCTGCCAAACGCCTTGAAAGACTCCTCGCAGGTAGAACCGGTAAATTGCTACATTTAAAACCCAGTGACGTAGCGCGTGCAGCCGCTTTTTTCAAACGTCATGGTGGGCAAGCTGTCTTTTTTGGCCGCTTCATTCCCCTGATTCGCAGCTTAATTTCTCTTCCTGCCGGGATGTCTGGCTATCCTCTTGGAAGGTTTCTGCTCTTTTCAACTTTAGGGACCCTCATCTGGAACACTGTGTTGATTCTAGTTGGCCGCCTTGCAGGACATGCCTGGCCGCATATTGTTACAACAATCGAAGGCTATGGCAAATTACTACTATTAATAGTTTTGCTCGTGGCAGTTCTGGCGTTTTGGTGGTATCACCGCCAGAAACGTAAGAAAGTATAACTCAACGCAGCAAAAGAAAACAATAAGTTATATCGGTAAAATTTGCAGCTTAATTCGCACTTGCAACCAAACTTTGGTCTTGACGATGCGTCATGCGGAATTATTCGCAAAATTTTGACTTATGGAATACGTTTATGCAGAATAACTAGAAAAAGAGTGTGACATAAGTCGGGAAAATTTGAGTACTAACTCGAAATTACGAACATAGCGGGTACTTTGCTATGAGTAATTCGAAGTTAGACGGAGAATTTTGACTTATGGAACACGTTTATCCGGAATAAAAGAGGGACTTTGACAAAATTTAACTTTTGTCAAAGCCCCCAATCTCTTAGTCTTATTTTTTAAGCTCCACATTAAGCGTTTAATTACCCAGTCTTGAGCTATTGGTCGCTACTTGCCTGCTTAAGGCTTTTTGTTTTACTTAGTATAAATATAATCACGCGTTTTAGGCAGATTTTTGCCGCTTGGTCCTTTAGAGATTAAATACTGAATTACGTCAATATTCCCGGCTTCAAAAGAAGCTGCACATGCTTGCAAATACAGATCCCACATGCGAATAAATTTACGATCTTTGCTCTCTGAAATTTTAGCAATGTTTTGCTTAAAATTTCGCTCCCAAATCTCTAGTGTGCGTTGATAATGACGCCGCAAAGTCTCTAAATCAAAGACCTGCATTCCGGCAGCTACAATGTGTTCCAAATTCTCAGTCATTCCTGGAATGTATCCACCTGGGAAAATGTATTGATTGATCCAACCATTATAGGCTCCACCTTGTTGTCTTGTAATGCCATGAATCAGCGCTACTCCATCGTCGCTGAGATAATCAGCTACCGTTTGGAAATAAGTTTCCAGATTATCTTCACCAACATGTTCAAACATTCCGACACTCGTAATGTAGTCAAAAGGTCCGTGCTTTAACTCACGATAATCTTCAAGATATACGTGTGCATGAGCTTCGAGTCCCTCATCCTTAATTCGTTGTTGTACGAATTTGTACTGTTCCTCACTTAAGGTAATTCCTGAGACATCTAATCCATATTCTTTTGCAGCAGTCAGCATCAATGTCCCCCAGCCACAGCCAATGTCTAACAACGTCTTGCCGGGTTGCGGATGGAGTTTTTTAATAATATGATGTACCTTATTCAGCTGAGCTTGCTCAAGCGTGTCGTTTTCACTTTCAAAATAGGCACAAGAATAGGTCATCGTGGGATCAAGCCACAACCGATAAAATTCATTTCCTAAATCATAATGGCTTTGCACATCATCTTTGCTGTGACGCTCTGAATGAGATTGTTTAGGCAAAAAATGTTTTAATTTACTGTTGTAGAAGAAACTGTCATGCGCTTCATACGCTGATTTAACCAGTCTTTGAATTGAGCCTTCAATCTGGATTCTACCATCCATATAAGCTTCCCCCAAAGCAATTGAAGCATTCCGTAAGAGATCTTTTATGGGGACTGCCTCTTTGAATGTAATTGTTACCTCAGGTTCACCCTGTCCGTATTCCTCGCTTGTTCCATCCCAGTAATTAATTCTGACGGGAATATTAAATGATTTACTTAACATCTTCTTGTAAAAAATCTTATCAAGCATTGCAAAACGTCATCTGCCTTTCACTCTCTTAATTAACGAATATTAACATTTTAACACTTTTTAACTTTTGCTGTTTTCTTAAAGCACTTCTCTAAAGTTAACATTATCCGATAATAACCTGTTCTACCGGATACATATAATTAGCTTCCTGCTCCTTTTTAGAAATAAACAACATTAACATATACAACATTCCAACACGCCCAATAAACATCAATACAATAATTACAATCTTTCCCACTACACTAAGTGATCCGGTAATTCCCAAAGACAGTCCCGTTGTTCCAAAAGCCGACGCAACTTCAAAAATCAAGGCTATCAAAGATTGCTTTTCTGTTGCAGCAAGGAGCAACACTGCAAGGCCACACAAAAGCAAGGAAAGATTAACCACAACAACTGCTTTTTGAATATCGTCATGCCCAATCCGCCGCCCAAAAATGTTGACATCCTTTCTTCCCCGAATAAAAGAATATAGATACAATAAAAGAATCCCAATTGTCGTTGTCCGTACTCCGCCGCCAACTGAGCTGGGACTTGCCCCAATGAACATCAGCAGTGAAAAAAGCAACAATGTTACGGGACGAAAATCAGTCAAAGCATCCAACTGCAACCCGGCATTACGTGTCGAGGCACTATAGAATAAAGCCGTCATAACTTTTTCACTCAGTGGTTGGCTTGCAAATTTTCCCTGCAGTTCTGCTAGAAAGATGAGCACCGCACCTAAGACAAAAAAGAGTGCCGCAAAAAAAACTGCGAGTTTAACAAACAGGGAAAACTGAAATCTTCCACTTTTTTTGGTATTAAACCTAAATAAAAACCATTCACGCAATTCTGCTAAAACTGGGAAGCCAATCCCACCCACAATAATCAATACAATGACAAAAAATAAAAACAGGTAATCATGGCGATATGGATGCAGCGAACTACCAGTTATGTCAAACCCGGCATTGGTCACTGCAGTAATAGATGTATAGAAGCCCTCAAAAAGTGCTTCTTTAAAATTTAAAAAATCACTTTTTAGGTAGAAATATCCTGCAAAAATAATTCCAAAAAATAGTTGCAAAGCCATCATTAATCCAAAAACAGAATAGACCAAGCGGACAGTTCCACTTAGCCTAGGCTGATTCATATCTACCTGAATTAACTGTCGTTGGTGCAATGATATCCGCCGTCTGGTGAAGATCATCCCCACCGTTGCCAACATCGTGACACCTAAACCACCGACCTGAAATAAAATTTCCAATAAAACAACGCCATAATTATTATAGACTTCATTAATTGGGACAGTTGTAAGCCCCGTTACACTAACCGTTGAAACCGCCATAAAAAATGTATCCAAAGGGGAAGAAACTCCCGCAGGATTGCGAAAAAAGGGAAGACTTAACAATGCAAAAGTAATGATAATCAACCCAAAATACGCACACACAATTAATTGAATTGGGGTTGTATTTTCACGAACCTTTAGCCAAGCTCGGCTGATACTCTTCATTGCTATAATCTTCCTTTAATCTATTATTTAACTAACTTTAGCTTCGAATAACTGATCACAACTTTTTGTTTCAATTCTTGCGCAGTACTCGATTGACTATACTCTTTGTCAAAATCAATGATTGCAGAGTTTTTGAGCTGTTTTTTAATAATTCCCTTAAAGTGATGCCTGTTAAAGACAAAAGCAACGTGCCTACTCTTTTTGAATGGTTCTCCAAGGATGCTGACCTCGATCACTTGCTTGTCCCTAGCTCCTCTGCTCTTTGGTGCCTCACTCATAAGCTCTCCTCCTTAAAAATACCCCCGATACAACCTTCACTGCAGTCTTGATCCAAAAAGCGCCGACAGACCTCTAATCTCTGCCGGCAGACTACATTAGTATTATACCGCTAATTATCATTTAATACTAATCAAAAAGAAGGCCCATCACCTTTGGCTATCAAACTTGTATCATGCTGATAGCTTTAAGCTCAGTGACAACTAATTCTACAAGTTCAAGCGTTCAACCTATTAACTTAACCACCGCTTGGATTACTTTTAACAGCAGACCTTTTCCAAATAATGATAACGGTTTACTTTTCCGCCTATCTTTGCTAGACTTAAATCGTTATTAATAAGATATTCAAGCTGGGGTGCCTTTTGGCTGAGAATTACCCATCGACCTGATCTGGACAATGCCAGCGGAGGGAGCTTAACATGATTAATAGTACCTTTTTGATCAAACGTAAGCTGCCATCATTCTCATTGAGTATGGTGGCTTTTTTATACCAAACCGACCCTTTTTGTTTATCAAAAAAGGAGAGCTTTAACATGCAAACTATTGGAAAAAAGAATAAATGGTCATTACGCGATGTTATTTTTCTTGCTATCATTGCCATTTTCTTTGGAATTATTTATCAAGTTTGGAGCTACGCGTATTATGCGTTAGCGGCCACACCATTGAAGCCTTATGCAAATGACCTGACCTTGGGAGTTTGGATTATGGCCGGTCCACTAGCAGGCATTTTGCTTAAAAAAATTGGGGCTACTGTAATCGGCGAACTGCTTGCAGCAGCCGTTGAAATGCTTCTTTTTTCAAGCTGGGGTGCCGCAACTTTGATCTCTGGATTTATTCAAGGAATTGGTAATGAGTTAGGTTTTGCTGCCACTGGCTATAAAAATTGGGATAAGACCGGATTGCTCTTTTCAACAATCGGAGCAACAATTGTGACCTTTATCTGGGATTGGTTTCAGAGTGGTTACAGTGCATACCATGTTAGTCTCTTGCTGACACTCCTTGTCATTCGTTTTATCTCAATCGGTTTCTTTGCGGGAGTACTAGTTTACTGGATTAAACAATTAGTTGAAAAAACTGGACTGATGAGCTAAATGACACAATTAACGATCGCTGCTTTGAGTTTTTCATATTCGCAGCAGCAACCTGCACTTTTTAACAATTTAGATTTCAAGCTTGAACCTGGCAGTTTTAATTTGCTTGTTGGGCCTTCTGGAAGCGGTAAATCGACGCTCTTCAAATTAATGGCGGGTCTGTATCCCCAATACGGTGGCTATAAAACAAACGGGGCAGTCTTACTAAACGGCCAAGATGTCAGCACAGTTGTTCCTTTTGCACGTGCACGTAAAATTGCGCTGCTTTTTCAAAACCCAAGTAGGCAATTTGCCATGCGCACTGTGGAGGAACAGCTTGTTTTTGTGTTAGAAAATCTGCAATTTTCACAACAACAGATTACCACACGCATTAATGCGGTCCTAGAGGAATTAGACTTGACTCCCTTCAAAAAAAGAGAGCTGTTGACACTCTCTGGCGGCGAGCAGCAACGTGTGGCACTAGCAGCCGTGCTAGCAATGGACAGTGAAATTATTCTGCTAGATGAACCCTTTGCCAATGTCGATGCTCATGGAAGAGCAACGTTATTACAGGAGCTGCTTAAATTACAACAAAATCAGCATAAAACAATCATGCTTTCTGACCATGAGTTAACCGGGTATGCTGGAATTGCTGAGCATGTATATCAATTAAAAACGCCGACCTCTAGACTTGAAAAATTGCCTTTGAGTATCTTGCAGACGCTACCCACCGAAAAAAAGGTAACTACCGACCCGCAGATTTTTAATCAAGGACAGCTTTCGTGGGAAAAGCTTTCGCTTGCAACCAGAGAACGCTTACTCTTAAAAGATAGTACTTGCAGGCTGCCACAAGGACGGCTGGGCCTTCTTTCTGGTGATAACGGAGTCGGAAAATCTACTTTTTTTGCAGCTCTAGGTCAGCAAAAAAAGTATACTGGTACCATCTATTATCACGGAAAAAATGCTGCACGCGTGCGTAGGCGCAAGTGGGCCAAAACGGTTGCAAATATTTTTCAAAATAGCACCGATCAATTTATTAAGCTGCATGTTAATGAAGAACTTGAACTCTCACGTAAAAACACATTGTGGCCACAATATTGGACCGTTACTAGAATTAATGCTGCACTCACAGCTTTGCAACTTGCTCATTTAAAAGACCACGTCTGCTACCAGCTTTCGGGCGGCCAGCAAAAAAAACTGCAAGTCCTTTCAATGTTAATCATGGGCCAGCCTGTCTTGCTTTTCGACGAACCTTTCGCGGGTCTTGATGCACAATCATTGCACACACTGCTGACTTTAATCAAAGACACAGTCACTACACTTGGACTAAGTGGCTTGATAATTTCACATCAACGTCTTGGAGTGACTGAGTTCATGGATTATGAACTTCATTTTGCGAATCAAACGCTCCAGCTTGCAGGTGACTCTGATGAAAAATAAAAAAAGACTGAATGCTACTATTCTCGCTCTTATTATGCTAGGAATCGGATTACAGCTCACCTTTTCACAGAGTGTAATCTTGAATATCGTCGTCTGCATCTGTGGGCTGAGTTATCTCATATATTGCCGCGTTTCTTTCAGACTTTTAAGCCTTACATTCCTGATTGCATTTCCATTGGCTCTAGGAAGTTGGTGGTCATTTCTCGTGTTTGGCACCGGAGATCGCTGGCACAATGCCTGGATCTATGGAACTCGTGTCTACGCGTACTTAACCTTAGGAACAGCAGTTACCCTCACTGTTTCAGTTAAAGAACTGCTATTAAGCCTCTCACTGCACCTCAAGCTTTCTGCGACATTCGTGTACGGCCTATTAGCCTCCTTTAACCTTTTAGAGCGGATTCGGCTGCAATTCAAACGGATTCAATATTCGGCCCGCATGCGTGGTAAAAATTACTACCCATGGCAACCATCGCTTTACCTGCGTGTAATCATTGTGGCACTTAATTGGTCTGGCGATTTAGCTGAAGCAATGACTTCCCAAGGCTTTTCAGAAGGCTATCCTCGCAGCACTACCTTTACTGACCGCTTGCCACGCTGGCAATGGGGCTTGTGCTTTTTTCTCATCATCAGCTTTTTTGGAGCTGCTTTTATTTTACGTCCATGGTAAAAAAGCAGGTAGCTTAGTAAATTATCACTCAGAGCTTAATAGTTAAAAGTGCGCTGCAGCAGTATAAATAAAGTGAGTGTGACATAAGTCGGGAAAATTTGAGTACTAACTCGAAATTGCGAACATAGCGAGTACTTTGCGATGAGTAATTCGAAGTTAGACGGAGAATTTTGACTTATGGAACACGTTTATCCGGAATAAAATAGGAGCTGTGACAAAAGTTAAATTTTGTCACAGCCCCTATTTATTTATTGTGAATCACCGTGCCCCTAGTCAGGCTTGGAAGATTCTAAGCTTTGGAATTGCAGCTAAACCCTTACTTGCTCATGTAATCTTAAAAAAGATTAGTAAAGAAGTTTTTAATAGCCCGCCCCATAATCACAAAAATATTTGCCTTTTCAATCTTTTGCGTATTTGTCGCAGTCAATTTAAGGCTGGTAGCTCCATTCAGGTACGTTAACGGCTGCTGCTTGACTTGCAAGGAGATTGTCCCGATATTCTTATTCTTAGCTAATGGAGCCTCAAGACCACCATTTTTATATAACTTCTTATTGCCCTTCAAGCTTGCTTGCAGGGAAGCTGTTGAGAGCCCGTTTTTCAACCAAACGGCGGTTGCATTTTTAGTTACAGCTTTAGTTTTTAATTCTTTACCGTGATAAACAGGCAGTTGTTGGGCACCCTTGAAACTTTGATTTGCCTTAATCGTCGTGTAAGTAAAATTGTTGTAGACATATGACATCAGCTTTTGTGTTTGGGTGAAACGTGAAACATCAGTATCGCTTGTATGAGGCGCTCCCAGAACAACTGTGATGATCCGATGTCCATCTTTATTGACCGTCCCTGTAAAATCAGCTCCTGCACTATCAGATGTTCCTGTCTTAAGTCCATCGACTGGCAGTTCGCTGTATGCTTTTGCCAGTCCTTTAAGCATCCAGTTCCAGTTTTCCATCTCAGTCTCACTAGTCCCATTATTGAACTTCATTCTTGCAATACTAGTGGTCTTCAAGACCTCTGGATAGTCAGTTAATAATTTCTGTGAGACTAATGCCATCTCTTTTGCAGATAACTTATTTTCAGCATTAGTGGGTGCGCCAGGATACTTGGCGTTCCCAATTTCATTATTTCCGAGACCTGAAGCCGTATAGATCTCAGCATCGTTAATTCCCCAGCTCTTGAGCAATGTCCGCATCTTATCAACGAAGGCCTTTTGAGAACCAGAAACCGCATTAGCTAATGTCATGACCGCTCCATTTGCAGAATAGATCAGACTAGCTTGATATAACTGGCGAACAGTATATGTATTGCCCTTCTTTAAAGGAACGTTTGATAATGAGGTGTTTTGGCTGACTTGGTAAGAAGCATCATCTACGGAAACTTTTTGATCCCATGAAAGCTTGCCTTCTTTGATAGCCTGCAAGACTAAATAAATAGAAACCAACTTCGTCATTGACGCAACTGGCAGCAACTGACTTTCATTTTTCCCATAAATAATTTGACCAGTTTTAGCGTCGACAGCGATTGCTGCTTTGGCATCAAGCTGCAACTCCTGTGCATTTGTAGTATCCGCACTAACGGTTGTTGCACCAAAGGCCCCTGTCAGTGTAGCTGAAACTGTGGCTGCAGCCACTAAGCTCAAAAGAACTTTCTTTATTTTTTTCAATAACATTTTTTTCTTTCCTTTCAAAATTCCAAGTCTCTTCTAGAATAGCGAAAAAAGACTAGTCTGACAATGACTAATCTGCACTTTTTATCTTTTTAGGCCGCGTTAACTTAACTTCTTGGTTCACAGGCAAATGCATAATGAAACTAGTCATTTTTTTGTTAGATTCCACATAAAGATACCCGTGATGCAGTTCAACTATGCTGAGTGCAATTGCTAATCCTAAGCCACTGCCACCAGTCTCCTTAGAACGGGAACTTTCGACACGATAAAAACGGTCAAAAAGCTGTGAAAGCGCCTTTTTAGGAATCTCCGGGCCATCATTTGCAACTTCCACTACCAGTTCGCTTTCATTGACATGACCAGCCTTAAGAAAAATATGTTTGCCACCTACTCCATACTTAAGCGCATTTGTAACCAAGTTATTAAAAACTCGAACCAATTTTTCTCCATCAGCTTCCATCATAATTTTATCTTCGCTAATTTCCGTTTTAATCTCCATTTTTTTCTTATGTGCTTCAAGTTCAAAGGAGACAGCCAATTGTTCTAACAATTGTTTTAGATCAATCTTTGTTAATGAAAGCGGTGTTGCAGGTTGCCGTACCTTGGTGTATTCAAACAGATCTTCTACTAACAGTTTCATTTGCTTAGCCTTAAGAAAAGCGGTGTGCGTGTATTTAAGCAACTCTTCTTCTGAATGATACTGCTTATCCTCAATCAGCCCTAAATATCCAATGATTGAAGTTAACGGCGTCCTGATATCATGACTGACATTTGTCACAAGTTCATCCTTAGAGCGTTCAATCCGTCGTTCATCTTCCATTGCGCGCAGCGTGCTGTCCACCAGTGCATTGATGCTCGTAATTACTCGTTGCATATTTCCCTGAAGCTGAAAAGGAATCCGATGTCCCAGATGCCCATCTGCAATATAATGCAGCTCATAAATAACATGTTGCAACTGCATCTGCCGATATCTGCGAATTAATCTCCAGTACACAATGAAGATATCCGCAACCAGCATGACACACAAAAATACCCAACCCCAACTCCAAAATTGAATATGATTCGGTCCAAACGCAAGCGACATCTTGATTTGAAAAATTCCATTTGCAAGCGCCGGATTGGACTCAATCATCTGATCCAATAATACATAAATGGATAGATTCAATAATAAGAGTAGAATAACGGTCACAACACCTTCGCCGAACAGCTCACTTTTTTCACGTGCTGTGAGTTTCACTTCATTATCTCCATTTCTAATCTACTTAGTGAGATTCAACTTTATACCCTACGCCCCAGACAGTTTGAATAACCTTCTCCCCATCAGTTGCTTCTTCAATCTTGTCACGCAAATGACTGACATGTACCATCACAGTCTTAGCAGAAACAACTGACTCCTGCTGCCAAACGCGTTCAAAGATATCATCTGCAGAAAACACACGGTTAGGATGACTTGCTAAAAGATAGAGAATCCCAAATTCAAGCGCAGTCAACTGAATGGACTTGCCATCGACTGTCTCGACTTCATGTGAATCTTTCTTAATAATTAGCGGACCAATTTCGAGTATATCAGGAACATCATTCTTAACATCGTGCTGTGCACGGCGTAGCAAAGATTTGACCCGGGCCATCACTTCCAGCGGATTAAATGGTTTAGTTACATAATCATCAGCGCCTTGAATTAACCCTTGAATCTTGTCCATGTCACTTGTCTTAGCCGAAAGCATCAAAACCGGTAATTGTGAATCCTTTCTAATCTCTTTAATCACTTCAATACCATCAACTTGCGGCATCATAATGTCTAAGATCATTAGCGCAATATCTGGGTTAGTGTTAATTTTCGTGAGTGCTTCTTTACCATTGTATGCCTTTTCAACCTCGTATCCTTCATTTTTAATGTAAATACTCAGCAATTCTACAATATCTTTATCGTCATCTACAACCAAAATTTTCATAATAATTGCTCCTTAAAAGTTTCTATTTCCTCCATGCCACGGTTACCAATTTCACGCAGCACCCTGTCGCAGTCTTTCCTGCCACATTTCATATTATTAATTGTAACAAACTACATGCTTATCGTATCTAAAGAATTATTTAAAATCAAGGCGTATCCCTTAATAGCAAAAGGTTTTACCAACTTTTTCATACAAAAATCACAAACAGATAACTTTTGTCTTTTATACCTTAAAATTCACTAACTATGTTATTATCTTTTATGGTAGCAGTTGTCTGAACTTTTCTTGCTCGTTTAGACAAAATTTTTAGGAGGCAGAATAAACAATGAAAAAAACAAATGTTCTTTACCAACATGGGACGCTTGCATTACTAGTCCCTGGCCTGCTTGCAGGAACACTAAAAATGGAAGATTTATTGAAACATGGTGATACAGGAATTGGTACTGGTGAAGGACTTGATGGCGAATTGATTATCTTAGACGGAATTGCATATCAAGTTGATAGTGCCGGAAAAGTAAACTTGGTATCCCCAGAATTCACAATGCCCTTTGCCAACTCTCATTACGCTGACTATCAAAAAGTAACCACAATTGCGAATGCTTCACCTGTAGATTTTGAAAAGGCTGCACTCCAAGGCAGACCTAATTCCAACACCTTCTTTTCTGTCCTTGTAAAAGGAACGTTCAGTTACATGAAGACGCGTGCAGTCGTTAAGTCTGAACGTCCTTTTTCAACTTTAGCCGAAACTGCACAAAAACAAAGCATCTTTGAAGCCAAGGATGTTACTGGTACCTTTTTAAGTTACTATTCACCTGCCCTTTTCAATGGAGCAGCTGTTGCTGGCTACCACAATCATTTCTTAGCTTCAGATCATTCAATCGGCGGACATGTTCTCGATTTTAAGATTGCAGAAGGCACTCTGTTTGTTCAAACCTTCGATACGCTTGAGCAGCACTTGCCGGTCGACAATTCAGAGTTTAGTGCACATGATTTTTCAAAAGATGACATTGCTGGAATAATTTCACAAGTCGAATAAAAAAAGGGCTGTGACAAAAGTTAAATTTTGTCACAGCTCCTCTTTTATTCCGGCTAAACGTGTTCCATAAGTCAAAATTCTCCGTCTAACTTCGAATTACTCATAGCAAAGTACTCGCTATGTTCGTAATTTCGAGTTAGCACTCAAGTTTTGTAAGGCACTTCACTTATGTCACACTCTCTATTTATTTTGCAATCTGCGTATTAATGAGTTTTAGTAGCTGGACGCTGTATCTTTAATTGCAAATTTCCAGCTTAATAATTATGAAATCGCGGTGTACTTGGCGGTGAAGGAACCTTCATTTGTTTATCAATTCGTGAACGCCCTGTTGCGTAATCAAAGGTCACACCTGGCTGAACGTTAAAAATAAAGACATTAAAATTTAAACTGCCATCATCTGAAATGGCCTGCAATTGAACTCCCCGGGCCATTAGTTCATTCCCTCGAAAAATTGCATGCGCGGCAAAAATCACTTTATGCCCTCGCCTAAGTGCATCTCTAATTCGGCTTTCGTAAATTGTTTGGATTTTTTGATTTGAAAAAGCTGTTTGTGTAAATAAATTTTTGGGATTATTCTGATCTCCACTTTCTAAACTGGTATCATATTGCCCATTGCTTGCAATTCCCTTTGAGAGCGAATACGCAATTAAATGACCACGGTTAATAATCGGAGTTTTATTTACATACTTCTGATGCCAACCAGTTGGTTGAACATATTGCCGTTCGCGCAAAAGATCATTTGCAAGATTGCGCGCTTCTAAATATGCCGTATTAACATTTGCAGTTCTATTTAAATTATCTAAATTACTATAATTAACCTGATTAGTGTGCCAATCAGCAAAATTTAAAGTACTGCGATCGTTATTAACATTAATAACCGCACTTTTGCCAGCAACGTAATCCAGATTGACCAAACTGGATTCTGTCGTGTTATTAATTGTATCTTCATTGCTATTTGCGCTCGAAGCAGTCTTTGCTGTTGTCCCCGCGATAGTAAAAGATGCATCTAGTCTTTTTTCAAGCTTTTGCCAATTTTGCGTGAGGCCAAAGACCATCAAGACAATCAGCATACTGATTAGACTTACTTTTCTTTTTCCCCTACCCCTTTTTGCCATTAAACCCCAACACTCACTTTCTTGTAATTCTGCAACTACCTTCTTTTATTTTTAATACTAGCAGTTAAATCACGTTTGATATTATAGACTGTCTGTCTTGTCACACCCGCTTTACGTGCAATTTCGCTGATAGAAATCCTTTCTCCGCGTGCCTTTTTGGCTAACAGCCTTTGAATCAGTTCAAAAACAAGTCTCTTTTGCTGATTGTGTACATTTGCAGCATATTCCACCTGTTTTCCCTTGTAAATTCCGTGTTTTTTGGCAAGTTCGATCCCTGCTTGCCGTTTAGTTTCAAGCATTTTTTGTTCTTGGGCTACAAGATATTCTTGCATTTCTAAAACTAACTTCGTGAAAACCCTCTTTTGCGCTGAACCTTTGGCCTGCTTAAATGCTGGCAGGTCAAGAATATCCAAAGTTGCGCCCTTTTCATAAATACCCTGAATAATTTTAACCAGTTCCCGCGGAGTCTGTCCTAAGTGCTCAAGACTGGCAATCACAAGTTCGTCGCCTTCTTTAATCTCCAACAACAGTTGCTGTAAATACTTTTTTTCAAACTTCCCCACAATTGCTGCTTCTAAGTAAAATTGCTTGGCTCCTATTTTTTTTAATAATTTGTTTTGCTGTATTCCTTTTTCCACAGCAGCATCTGTGCGTAAATACCCGATCCTCACTTTTTATTCCTTTCTTGTTAGATACGTATATTAGACACTTTTTACAAAATAAAAGTAACTTGAACATTGATCGTTTAATAATGTCGCTTATCTTCTACAAGTATTTTACAAAATACACTTTAGTAATTAACTGTTCTGAGCTGAGGAGAAACTTCCGCCTAACTTCGAATTACTCATAGCACACGTGAGCTCGCGTTAACATTCAAATTACCCTTGCACTGTTTCTCTAATAAGTTAGTTTACTATATAACTGCTGAAAATAAATACTTTTTATTCAAAAGAATGCGCTCATCGAATTGTCCTCCCAGTCAAGAAGTTTGGCATACCAACTGTAAATTACAAATCCAATTTAGCCCTAATATATGAACGCCTCGCACTTAAATGCAAAAAGGCTGGCTACCAAACCTGTTTAATTAGCCCATTTCCAGCTAAATCAAACTATAAATTCTATCGCAGCCAGCGCATTCCCTTTGCAGCCAGATTCAAATGCTTCAAGCCTGCTTGATAGTTCACTATTTTGCTGCATCTAAGGTGTGATCAAGCACCACAATCGTTCTACCATAATGATGTCCCAGTTTCAGTTTCTCAAGCACAGTTGGAACCTCAGCCAAGTCAATCTCGTTATAGAGCAATTGGTTTGCAACATTCCATTTATTGGCTAACAACTGCCAAACTTCTCTTCGTTGAACCTGAGGATAATTAACAGAATCAATCCCTACTAGCCGAACTGCACGCAAAATAAATGGTAATACATTCGTCGCTAATGCCACTCCACCTGCATTCCCACAAAGAGTCATTGCCCCTTTGTAGCTAATCTTTGGGAGTAAAGCGGCCGCCACTTCCCCGCCGACAGTCTCCAAGACATAGTCAAACCTTTGACGTTCAAGTAAACCGTGCTTCAAAATTTCAGTAGCCTTAATGACTTGCTGTGCTCCCAAAGATGTTGCAAGTTCAACCTGGTAATCTTTTCGGACAAGTGCATGCAGCTTAGTGAATCCCAAATGTGCTAAAATGCGGGTTGCAACACTGCCGACACCGCCTGTCGCTCCTGTGATTAAAAGATTACTATCCTGTTGCAGACCTGCATGCAAGAGTTCTTTAATTGATAATGCGGCCGTCAAGCCAGCAGTTCCAAAAAGCATGGCTTGTTTTAATGACAAGCCATCAGGCAATTTAAGCAGCCAAGCAGCCGGAAGACGAGCGATTTCCGCAAAGCCCCCGGTATGGTTGACTCCTAGTCCATACCCGGTTGCCAGAACATGATCTCCCGGTTTAAAACTGGAATCAACAGAAGCCAGGACAACACCACTTAGATCAATTCCAGGGATCAGCGGATAATTTTTAATTACCCCACCGTCTTTTTGAAAAGCAAGCATGTCTTTATAGTTCAGTGAAGAATATGCGACTTTAACCAATACTTCTCCGGCTGATAGAGCTTGCAGTTTAACGGTTCTTAAACTACAAGTAACTTGATCTTCTTGCGCATTTAAAACAAGTGCTTTAAATTTGTCCATCTATATGTTCCTTTCGTCTGATTGAAAGCTGTTTTCTCAAAATTGCAAACCAACTGACTTTAGTTTGAAACAAGCAACTTACCTGCATTCTTAAAAAAAGACCAACAAGTTTAATTACATTAAATTTTATTGTCGCAGTACACGGAAATACTTAAAAAATAAGGATTAGATCGCAAACTAAAATTCGACCTAATCCTTAGAAATTGTCCATTGCTGCCATATCACTATTTAGGTGTCACTAATGCATCTAATAACGTAAACAGCAGTTGCTGGTTTTTAACAGGCGGAACTTGCAAAGCAATTTGGGTAGCATCCTGATTTAAGACAGACCCCTGGACAAACGCCGCATCGTTGGCAACGACTCCTTGTAAGGTCTCCTTTGTCGTTTCCAAATGAAATTGCAATCCTAGTGCACGCTTTAAGCAAAAGCCCTGATTTTTCCAGAATTGGCTCGCAAAAAGGCGCTGGCCATTTTTCGGTAAAGTAAATCCTTCACCATGCCAATGTAAAACCTCATATTGTGGTGCAATTTGTAGTCTTTCTTGTCCCAAAGTCGTCGTCTGAATCTTACCCCAGCCGACTTCTTTGGGAGTTGAAACAATTTGTGCATGAAAAGCCTTGGCTAACTGTTGTGCTCCAAGACAGATCCCAAACATTGGTTTATTATCCGCTACTACTGCTTTAATTAAGGCTCTTTCCTGCACAAGCCATTCCTCAGGATCGTTGGCGCTCATCGGCCCACCTAAGACTACCAAAAAATCAACTGCTGCAGCTGGTGGTAACGGTTGCTCTGCAAAAATTCTGATCACTTCAAGTGGATAATTATGCAGTTGCGCCCATTTTGTAATTGCTCCTGGTGCCTCGAAAGCTACGTGCTGTATCACCGTTATTTTCAATTGTTATCACCTAGTTATTAAATTCCTTGACGACCTGCCTTTGATTAACGGCTGTCTTGTTACTATAATTCACCATTCAAAAATTGAGTCTGACCATTGCCAAAGCTCCAGTCATCATCATTGTTTGAAACCAGACTGAACATAACGTCTTCTTTCCGTAAACCGAGTTCTGCATGCAGACGTTCAACTAAGCGGCGATAAAAATTACGCTTATCTTTAGTTGAGCGTGGACGTGAAGTCAGATTAATCACAACCACATCTTTAGTACGTTCGATTCCCAAACCCGTGTCTAAAATCTGCATTTCAAACGGTTCATGCTGTGTCAGAATCTGATAACGGTCTCCTTCTGGGGTATGCAGTGTCTCTCCTTGTACTTCATAAGCAATCTTAAGCAATTGCTTTAAATAAGCTTCATCGTGCCCCTTGAGCACATCAACTCGCATTAATGGCATTTAATTCATCTTCCTTTCTTTGTTCCTTTATATTATATCAGAGTACTATTCAATGTTTTGTAAATATTCCGCTAAAACAGCTGCTTGATTATGTTCAAGGTCTTTGGCACCAAAAAGCAAAATCACATCTTGTTTTTTTGTTTGTTCTTTCACAATTTTTAAAAATTCATTTTTATGTGGATTTTCAGCTATTTCGTTTAAATAACGCTGCTTAAATTCTGCAAACTTCTCTGGTTCATGCCCGTACCACTTGCGTAGTTCATTAGAAGGTGCGATTTCTTTAAACCACAAATCCAGATGAGCATTAACTTTAGAAATTCCGCGGGGCCACAGCCGGTCAACCAAAATACGATAACCGGTTAAATCAACTGGTTTAGTATATATTCGTTCTTTTTTGATTTGCATTTTTTCTTCCTCCAACATCTAAAGCTCAGAAAACTCCTCTTTTAAAATAACGCATCCACCGAATTTTAACCAGCAACTAACTATCATACTCACACCTAAATAAAAAACTTTTCACACTAGTTTCAGCCGACCGCCGAAAATTAGTGTAAAAAGCCTCTTACTCTTATAAGTGAAAATCTATTTTTGCAAATATCCATTAAAGCAGCTGCATCAATACCTTGAATTAATAACCTACTCGCGCTGCTTATAAGATTTATTCAAGCTACTCCTGCATTTGCTTATTTCACTAAAACTACCTAAACAGTCATTCTTATTATTTCCGGCTCATGTATCAAATAATCATTCACATGTGCCAAAAACTTTTGAAAATGGGGCGTCGCATTATGTTCCTCCACAGCCGCTGCATCCTTCCAGTGTTCAATGATTTCATATTCGGCAGTACAATTTAACTTCTTAAAGTGCCCATAAGAAAGATTCCCTGGCTCTTTGGCAGAATTAACTACCAGCTCGTTAATAAAAGCTTCATAGTCAGCTTGTTTAGCTGGGTCCACCTGTAACGCAACATTAATAATCTTCATTTAAAAAATCCTCCATCTATCTAATTAAAGCATTCATAAAAACTAATAAAAAAAGCTTCTTTTCAATTATAGTAGCAATTATCACAAGATGCCATTTTATTTTTAATTTGCAGTTAAAGGATACTATATTACTCTTTTTTCTGCAGGCGATTTTGCATTTTTTCCCATTCTGCCTGCAATAACACATACTGGTTTTCGTCATGAAAACCATCGAGCAGTTTTTCATTTTGAACTAAGCGTGCCTCCAACCTGAATCCTGTCCTTTTGGCAACTGCATTGCTCGGTTGGTTATCAACAGCTGCGCGAATAATTATCCGGTTAAGGTCATACTCTAAAAATCCCAGTTCGCAAATTCCTTGCACAGCAGCTGTAATAATTCCCTTTCCACGAGATGGTTTGCCCAACCAGTAACCAATATCAGCACTCTGATTAGTCTGATTAAACTGGTTAAAACTAATCATTCCTGCAATTGTTTGTCGTTCCCAAATAACCAAATTTAGAGATTTTTCTTTTGCATAATTAAGCTTAACGTGTTTTAAAAAATTCTCTTCGTCTTGTGCATTCTTTAGCGCATCAACCCAAGGCAAAAAGCGCCGCAAGTTTGCACGATCAGCATCCACCAGTGCAAACAATCCCGGTGCATCTTTAATTGGACGCGGTAAAGCCAGCCGCAGATTTTTGCTTACCTCATAGGAAAACATTACTTTCACCTCTCAAAAATATAATTTTATTTTTTTACGAAAATGAATTTCACTAGTCACAATGCCGTATTATCCGCGAAATTTGTCTGAGTGCATCTCCTGCTTCTGGAATAGGAAACAATGGAAATACATGCAGCATCTGCGGATATGTAAAAGTTTTAATTCGTAAATTCTGGGCAGTTGCAAGGCCTTGGAGGCGCAATGCATCCGCATGCAAAATATCATGGGTTCCGGTAAAAACATAAATTGGCGGCAAATTTTCCAAATTACCATAAAGCGGGCTGACAAGCGGATCTGTGGTTGCCAAATTTCCTGCATATTTTCTTCCGCGCAGCTTTAAATCATGAGCACACAGCAGTGGATCATTTGGCTGAAGTGCCTTGATTTCCGGAAAATCGGTATTAATATCTAGCCATGGTGAAATCAGGAATGCGGCTTGTGGTAAAGATAACCCCTGCTTATACAGTTCTTGCATAAACGATAATAGAAAGCCCCCACCAGCTGAGTCGCCCATAAAAATAATTTGTTCTGGTGCAAGTTGGTCCTGCTCAAGTAATATGCGATAGACTCCCAGAATCATTTGGTGAACCTCAAGCGCATTATGTGCTGGTGCTTTAGGGTAGATCGGCATGACGACTCTGGCATTTAGCTCCTTTGCCAACTTATAAAGCATCTCAAAATGGAAAAAAGCTGGTTGTCCCCAATATGCTCCTCCATGAACGTAAAAAATAACTCTGCCGCCTGCATTGCTAAAGCGGGAAAGTTCAAGCACATCGTCCATTCCAGCTAATGGATGAAAACCAAAAAGGGTCTTAATTTTATGCGGAAGTTCATATTTCTGACGGCTGCGCAGGTCTTCTTTATGATACTCACGTTCATTATTAATTTCTGGAAAAGGTTTAGTGGCCCAAAAGACTTTTTCCAGCAGCCAGCTGCGTTGACTCTGCCCTTTCTTTAGTGCTTGATACTTGCTATAAAGTCCTCCAGCTGCTAATGCTGTTACCAAAACCCCTGTTTTTTTTCGTTGCAAAATCCGTCCTTCTTTCAAATAAAGCATATTATATTACACAATTAGTGTCCTCGCCTTTTTAATCTACGTTTTTGCTGTTTTTTAATAAACAGCGCGTGCGCAAATTCCTGTGTGCGTTTGCGCTGACACTTTTTATGCACACTTTTTTGCTGCTCTCGTTGTTTTTGCAAGGCAACTTGAGCTTTTGTCCCGATCCCCTTTTTTGAAGACTTGCGGACCAGCCGTTGCAGTCGTTTGGGATTTATCTTTTTCTGCGGGTGAGTCTCAACCGTACTTTGCTGAAAGAAATCAATTGAATCCCAGCGTTCATTTATTAACTGAGCAAGTCCAGTTATTTTTGGTTCTGTTGGTCCTAAATTTACCTGTCCGATCTCATAAAGACCTGCAGAATATCTTTCAAAGACTGCCTTGTAAAAGGGTGGATCAAAACTGATTGTTAACTGGCTACGTACAACATTATTATTCATAGCAAGTTTCCTCCTTTAGTTTTACTAAAGAAAGTTGGACAACCAAGGAGGCAGGTTACTGATAGCACTGAGCTATGTCCGGACTACCGACCGAACCGTGTTTTTACTTTCAAGTCATGTTAATTGTAACACGTTAAAGAAGTGTCGACAGTCAGCGTTCAACCGCCGTTTACTTGCGTCTTACAGTCACAGACTAAACTTTGAAAATTGATGCTTGACAACCACCAAATAACAATATATACTTGCCGCATTAATTGTTAACTCATCGTTTTATAATTTTATCAGGAGGATTTCATAATGAACTTACGAAAAGCACACACAAACATTAATCGATTTTATTATTACTGGTTTATCGAGTAATGTCCGGGTCACATTTGATGCGGGCATTACGTCCCGCATCGAATGTGACCAGTAATTTTTCGTACGTTGAATTATGCAGGCCACATAGATGCTAACAGCATTGTGTGGCTTTTTCTCAGTCCAAAATTCGGCAGATTTCTGCTGCTGAAATAGAGAAAAGGACTCATGCAGTGCTGACTGCATGAGTCCTTTTGTTTTGGCAACAACTACTTTGACGAATGGAGGAATTGACAATGAATAATCATGATACACGGCTTGACCAGTTAGCAATCAATAATTTAAGAATGCTTAGCGTAGAGATGATCGAGAAAGCTGGCTCTGGGCATCCAGGACTGCCGCTTGGAGCAGCACCAATGATGTGGTGTTTGTGGAGTCGCCATTTACGAATTGATAACAGTAATCCACGCTGGTTCAATCGCGACCGCTTTATTTTATCTGCTGGACATGGTTCTGCTTTACTCTACAGTATGCTGCATCTCAGCGGTTTTGACCTCACCACTGCTGACTTGCAGCACTTTCGCAAATACGGCAGTCGAACACCCGGTCATCCGGAACATGGGATCGTTCCCGGTGTAGAGGCTACAACTGGTCCCTTAGGTCAAGGCTTAGGGATGGCTGTTGGAATGGCACTTGCAGAACGTTACTTAGGTGCCAAATACAACAAGCACGCTAAGTTAGTCGATCATTATACCTACGCGTTAGTTGGAGACGGTGATCTGATGGAAGGAGTTTCTCATGAAGCCGCCAGTTTTGCTGGAAAGCAGGAGCTCAGTAAATTGATCGTTTTGTACGATTCTAATGGTATCTCACTTGATGGTCCTACAAGTCGCTCATTCAAAACTGACGTTTGTGCCCGTTTTGCTAGTTATGGGTGGGATACCCACCTAGTTGAGGACGGAAATGATCTAGATGCCATTGATCATGCTCTCCAAAAAGCGAAGGAAACTGCCACCCCAAGTCTAATTGAAATCCGTACGACGATTGGTTACGGTGCACCGCATGCTGGAACTAACCAAGTGCACGGAACACCTCTTGGGGAAGCGGGCTTAAAAAGCTTACGTCAGCATCTCCACTGGACGGCTGCTCCGTTTGCTGTCTTGCCTGAAGTCGCCCAAATTGCCCGGCAACGCGTGAGTCAACGCGGCCAAAGCGCAGCCCAAGAATGGCATCAGCAAATCTCCAAATTAGGCCAAACTCATCCTGAAGATCTTGAAAATTTCAAAAAACTGATCTGCAACCCAGTCTCTGACTTACGGGTCACCCTAGAACATTATGACAGCGGTGCGGAATCTGGACGTGATACGAGTAGCAAAGCAATCCAAAACCTGGCACAGCAAAATACCAATCTCGTTGGTGGTTCTGCTGACTTAGCTTCGTCTAACCGAACAACGATTGCAAAGAGCCCCTTAATGACGCCTCAGCACCCAACGGGCAGAAATATTGCCTTTGGTGTCCGTGAATTTGCGGAAGGGACAATTTTAAACGGAATGGCTTTACATGGAGGCTTACAAGTTTTCGGTTCGACTTTTCTCGTTTTTTCTGACTACTTGCGTCCTGCAATTAGATTAGCGGCGTTACAGCACCTCCCAGTTACCTACGTCTTCACGCATGATTCCTTGGCAGTCGGTGAAGACGGACCAACCCATCAGCCAATCGAACAGTTAATGAGCTTGCGTCAAATTCCAAACGTTGAAGTTTTTCGTCCTGCCGATCCAAATGAAGTCATGGCAGCTTGGAATCAAGCAGCCAATTCAATGGACCATCCAACTGTTTTAGTCTTATCTAGACAGCAATTAGCTGTATTACCGACGACCGCGAATTCTGCTGAGCAAGGCGTTGATCATGGTGGCTATATCTTGTCCCCGCAACATGGGCTCACTCCAGATGGAATTTTGCTGGCCACTGGTTCAGAAGTTGCGCTGGCTTTACGTGTCCAACATAGCTTGTTACAACTTGGACAGGATGTCAGTGTTGTTTCCATGCCTTCAATGGAGCGCTTTGTCCGCCAAACGCGACAATACCAAGAAATGGTGCTGCCATCTCAGGTCAGGCGGCGCGTTGCACTCGAACTCGGTACGACCCAAGGCTGGGAACGGTTTGTCGGTCTTGATGGCGCAGTCGTCGGACTTGATACTTTTGGTGCCAGCGGATCCATGGAAGAGTTATTGCAGGCAACTGGTTTCACGCTTGAAAGGATCATTCAGATCTACCAAAAAACACACACTGATAGCAATATTCGGTTATCAGTCATTGGATAATTATAAATGGAGATTAGTCATGGAATTTAACGGCAATACTGAACTTTACGGTTTTATCGCACATCCTGCACATCATAGTTTGTCACCGCTAATGCACAACTTAAGCTTTCAAAAAAGAAAGATAAACGCGTGCTATCTAGCATTTGATATTCAGCCACCTAATTTTGCAACAATTGCAGCTAGTTTCCGCGCTTGGGGGCTTAGTGGTGCTAATGTTTCGATGCCCTATAAGCAACAGTTCATCCCTTACTTAGATGAACTAACTCCCCGAGCTCAGCGCATTAATGCTGTCAATACAATCAAAAATACTCAAGGCCGTCTAACTGGCGACAGCACTGATGGAGCAGGTCTTTTTGCAGATTTAAAAGCTCGTGGCTTCAAAACCCATGGCAAAACTGCAATGATTTTAGGTGCTGGTGGTGCAGGCCGTGCAATTATTGCAGCGGCAGCAGACTATAATCTGCAAAAAGTGTTTGTCTGCAAACGGCCGAATCAGACCTTTGCACAGACAGCCGCTTGGCTAGAAACGCTTAAGCACCAAACAGAAACAGACTTTGAATTACTGAATTATCAAGACTCAGAAAAAATCGCAACCTGCCTGCAAGAAAGTGAGTTACTGGTGAATGCAACAAATGTCGGTATGGATCAGCAGCACTTACCGCTTGCAGCAACAATTCTATCCAGTCTTTCGCAGAAACAGTTTGTCTATGACATTATCTATCAGCCATTAGAAACTCCTTTGCTGAAATTAGCGGCTGCTCATGGCTGTCAATGCAGCAATGGTATTGGAATGCTTTTATGGCAAGGCGCACTTGCATTTGAATTCTGGACAGGGCAAACAATGCCTGTCACCTCGGTCAAACAAGCTCTATTAGCAGAAATTAGGAGGAGAACAATATGATTATCGTTTTAAAAGAAAAGGTCACAGAAAATATCGCACGCTTGCAACAACTCTTTGCAGACAGGAAACAGGTTTTTGTTCATAAAAATCGGGTGGCTTTGCTTGCAGTTGAACCGTCAGAGATACCAGCAGACATTCGGGCTGCAGCCAGTGAAATCATTCCAAAGACTCCCGCTGCTGTTCAAGCTAGCCGCCTCTTTCATCCTGAAGATACTGTAATTAAAACTGCACATTCAGTAATCGGAGCTGGGGGTCTCACTCTGATGGCAGGTCCGTGTTCTGTCGAGAGTCGTGCACATATTTTAAAGATGGCCGCTGTTGCGAAAAAAGGCGGGGCAACCGTTCTACGTGGAGGAGCCTTCAAGCCCCGGACCTCGCCCTACTCTTTCCAAGGGTTAGAAGAAGAAGGACTGCAATATCTGCGTGAAGCAGCCGATCAAAATGGCATGGATGTTATCACAGAAGTTATGGATGATGAGCATGTTGAACTGGTCGCCAAGTATACTGATATTTTCCAAATCGGTGCCCGTAACATGCAGAATTTCTCTTTACTGAAAGCCGTCGGAAAGACCCAGATTCCGGTTGCATTGAAACGTGGAATGTCTGCAACCCTTGATGATCTGCTGAATGCTTCTGAGTACATTGCAGCTGGTGGTAATCAGCAAATTATGCTGGTTGAACGAGGAATTCGAACGTTTGCTAATAAATATACACGTAATACTTTTGATGCCGCGGCCATTCCTGTTTTACAACAACTAACTCATTACCCAGTAATTGCTGATCCCAGCCATGCAGTTGGTCACTGGGATCTGGTCACACCATTAGCTGTTACTGGAGTTGCCGCAGGTGCTGCCGGACTACTCGTTGAAATTCACGATGATCCAGAACATGCTTTATCTGACGGTCCGCAAGCACTTAAACCGGGAAAATACCTGACAATGGCACAACATGCCAAAGAAGTTCATCAAGTTCTTGCTGCTTGGAAGTAGGTGGTACCTGTGACACAAACAATTAAAGTTGAGACCCGCTCCCATCCATATACTGTAAAAATTATCTTTCAAGGATTAAGGCACCTAGAAACTCATATTAGTCGGGTCTGGTCAAAGCGCCAAATCGTGATCATCACCGACGAGCATGTTGGTCCATTGTATGCACAACAGGCTTGTGCACACTTGAGCGCTGCCGGTTATCCCACAAAAGTTTTAACCATTCCAGCCGGTGAACAGAGCAAATCATGGTCTCAACTAGAAAAAGTTGTTAACCAATTAGCAGCCTGGCACTTGAGCCGTACAGACGGGATTATCGCTTTGGGCGGTGGAGTTGTCGGTGATCTCGCCGGTTTTGCAGCTTCAATCTACTTGCGTGGAATTGCTGTTATCCAAGTTCCAACTTCGTTACTAGCACAAGTTGACAGTTCGGTAGGCGGAAAAACCGCAATTGATCTGCCTGCTGGTAAAAATTTAGTAGGAACTTTCTATCAACCTGACTTTGTTTTAATCGATCCAGCTGTGTTACAGACTTTACCGCAGCGTTTGTTAGCTGAAGGTTATGGCGAAATTCTAAAATGTGCCATCATGGCTGGCAGCGACTTTTGGAACCTCACAGCACATATTCAAAGTTGCACTGCGCTGTTGCAAGCGGCACCGCAGCTCATCAGTGCAAGTGTTAGTTTCAAGACCGCTGTGGTTACTGCAGATGAAACAGAAACACAACAACGTCAATTGCTTAATCTAGGACATACGGTAGGACATGCAGTCGAGATAGCGGCAGCAGGACGCCTCTTTCATGGAGAAGCAGTTGCAATCGGTTTGTATCAACTTACTCGCTTATTTGAAAAAAAGCAACTTACTCCAAACGGCACTTCTACCTTGCTGGCCCAACGTTTGCAAGCCCTTGGACTGCCTCTTGCTGATCCCGCATTGGAAACACCTGCTTTTTATCAAGCCTTGCAGCATGACAAAAAACTCAAACAGCAGCAACTCACCTTAATCTATCTAAAAAAGATTGGTCATCCTGCTTTTTATGAACTTCCGCTTGCCGAGGCAATGACATGGTTTAAACACGAATTGCCACAACGGTCCCATTAGCAGGTTTGCTAACGAGCAGTCTTTTTCAATCGGAAAATTTTTTCATTAAAAACGTTAATATGTATAGCTTTATCCTCATAGTTTCTTATCTTTTCAGTTTTTTCATAGTTACCGTAATCTTACTATTTTTCAACTCAGCTCTTGACAAATATTTTTTCTGAGTATAAACTGTTGAAACAATGATAAGAAAATAATAATTTTTTAATGCGATGAAAAGATAAGTAGTTATCAAATTTGTGCTCAGAGAATCCATATTTTGATGAAAGTGGATGACAATGTGATGATGAAAATGGTCTTGGAGCAATTCATGTTCGAGCTTTAAGTAAGAACCTGTTGTTTGGTATACATTACCATACCAGAGTATAGCTCACGCTGTACTTTCAGAGTTGTCTAATGTGAATTAGGCAAAAAATAAGGTGGTACCGCGACCAGTCGTCCTTGGAATTTATCAATTCCAGGGATTTTTTTTGCACAAAATTTAAGGAGGAAAGCTATGACAGTCAACAATCAAGTAAAGCTGCCAGCAAGGTACGACATCGTAGGCAGTTATCTGCGCCCTGAAAGTTTAAAGCAAGCTCGTGCTGCTTTACAAGAAAACAAAATCACTCGTGCAGAACTTACTCAAATCGAGAATGAGGAAATTAAACATTTGGTCGATACACAAGTAGCATTAGGCTTGAAAGCAGTCACTGATGGTGAATTTCGCCGTAGTTGGTGGCATTTAGATTTTTTTGATGGCTTGAATGGTGCTCACTTTTTCGAACCAGCGCATGGTTTTATCTTTAACGGTCAAGAAACTCGCAAAGGCGGTATTAGGCTCACCGACAAGCTTTCTTACAATCCAAAACATCCCTTTTTTACTGGTTTTGAATACCTTAGCAAACTAGTTCCTGATGGTGTCCTTGCAAAACAGACTATTCCTAGTCCTTCTGTTCTTTTCCCTAATGAAGATGCAGAAATTTTTGATGAACATTATGCACATGACTTTGAATCCTTTTTGCAAGACGAAATTATTACTTACCAAAAAACAATTCAGCATTTCTATGATCTTGGTTGTCGCTATCTCCAAATTGACGATACTTCGTGGGGAATGTGGGCTAGTTTTTCCAAAGAAACTATTAATCCAGCTTTGAAACCTCTCTGTGAAGCTGCAGTGCGTGCTATTAATGCAATTGCAGACAACAAACCGGATGATTTAATTTTGACAATGCATATTTGCCGAGGAAACTATGCTTCAAATTGGGCTGGTGCTGGTGCTTATAATCCAGTTGCTGATTACCTTGCACAACTGCATATTGACGGTTTTTTTCTTGAATACGATGATGAGCGTTCCGGTGGTTTTGAACCTTTAGAAAAAATTGCTGCTAATAACCGGAATCAGGCAATTGTCCTCGGCTTGGTTACCACCAAGTTACCTGAACTTGAAGAAAAAATATTACTAGAAAAGCGTATCAAATTAGCTAGTGAATATGCTGACTTGGATAATCTATACTTATCCCCTCAATGTGGGTTCGCTTCGACCGAAGAAGGAAACCATTTAAGCACAGAAGACCAATGGAAAAAAATAGAATTGGTCATTAAAACCGCACAGACTGTATGGCAAAAATAGTACTTTTAACACTACTTTAAGAAATGAGGCCTGTTTTATGGAAGCAAACATTGATTCAAAATTGAAAGTCAGTCTAACTACCAAAGATTTATTAATATATGGGATCACTTTTATGATCCCTGTTGCCCCGCTAGCTTTTTATGGTTCATTCTTACAACCTGCTAATGGCATGGTTTCATTAGCCTATTTTATTGGAATGGTCGCAATGCTTTTTACAGGGTTTAGCTATGCAACTATGTCGTCTACATTCCCTTATTCTGGTTCTGTTTATACCTATGTTCAACAAGGAACTAATGCTGGATTAGGTTTTATTGGTGGCTGGGGGATTACCCTCGATTACTTTCTGATTCCGGCAATCACATATCTAATAAGCCAATCTTTTGGGGAGTCATTGCTCCCTTGGGTTCCTGGATGGGTCTGGATTATCGTATTAGTAATATTCAATACTTGGATTAACATTCTTGGATCCAACATTGTTACCAAGATCAGTTGGATTTTATTTGGACTTCAGGCAATCGTCTTAGGTGCTTTTATATTGGGAACACTTCGCTTGTTAATTACTGGGGCTATCCAGCCACACGTAATTTCATGGTATAATCCAACCCATTTCAATATTTCAGGCGTACTTCAAGCAACAGGAATCGTAATTGTAAGTTACCTAGGCTTTGATGCTATCAGCACTCTTTCAGAGGAAGCTGAAAATCCCAGACATTCGGTGGGACGTGCAATTATTTTCTCAATTATCGCTATTGGTCTATTATTTGTAATTGTCACAACACTAGCCGGTTTTGTCGCTCCTGCTTACCAAAATCTTAATCCTGATACTGCCTTTTTGAGAATTCTACAACAAGTTGGAGGCACATGGTTGGTAAAGCTAGCTGATATTACAATTATTCTCTCTTTTGGTTTTGCTAGTGGACAAGAGGGTCAGACTGCAATTTCTCGTATTTTGTACGCAATGGGTCGGGATGGAATTCTCCCTAATTCTCTGGCTAAATTGCATAAAAATTACAAAACACCAACTAATGCCATAGTACTTGTCGGAATCATTTCCTTAATAATCTCATTGACTTTGTCACAGACAACTGTTTCCAATCTAGTAAGCTTTGGTGCATTATTTGGTTTTATCTTGTTAAATTTATCTGTTATCTGGAAATTCTACATTAAAGGGGACCATAGCTCTTTACTTTCATTTATCAAATATGCCATTTCTCCTTTTATTGGTTTTGCAGTAAGTACTTGGATTTTTTTAAGTTTGTCAATTGATGCTAAAATTTTAGGCGCCATTTGGATCTTTTTAGGACTTGGAATATTAATTACCAAAACTCGTTTTTTTAAGACAAAAACACCCAGCCTTGATTTTTCAAACAAAAATTAGTTTTTAGGAGGAATTTTAAATGACAATTACAAACACAAAAATTATAAAAACAGCGAGAGAGGATAACTCCTCTCGCAACTTGAGCAAGGTTGTCTCTGAATTAAAAACGTTTAACTGGATTGATTTAACTCATTCATTTGGTCCTGAAAGTCCCCGATTCCCGGCGTTCGCTAAACCTAACTTCAAAACTATCTTTACCCATGCAGACGGTTTTTTCGTAAAAGAATATACATTTGCAGGCCAAATTGGAACTCATATTGATCCTCCAATTCATTTTGATGCCCACCAAAATAAATATATTGAAGATCTTTCTCTAAAAGACCTTGTTCTTCCGCTAGTAGTAATTGATAAATCACAAGACGTAAAAAACAATCCTGATTCTTCTTTAACGGTTGCTGACATCCAAAAATGGGAACGGAAATACGGAAAAATTCCAGAAAATTCATTTGTTGCACTTAGAACTGATTGGGGAAAAAGGTGGCCTAGTCAAGAAAAATTTGAAAACAAGGACAATGCTGGACAAGACCATTACCCCGCATGGGACTTAGATGCACTTAAATATGTTTACGAGCAACGTGGTATTACTGCCAATGGTCACGAAACATTTGACACTGATACCGCTGTTAAACAAGAAAATGGTTTAGTTGGTGAGTTCTATGTCCTTTCTCACGGACACTATCAAGTAGAACTATTAAACAATTTAGATCTTGTTCCAGCTACCGGAGCATATATTTTCATTTCAGTTCCTAAAGCAGAAAAAGCTCCAGGATTTCCAGTACGAGCTTTTGCGGTAGTACCTGACTAATTAGTCTGTAGCTGTTTTTTCTCCACAGAAAAAACTAGCACAAATATTTAAAGTCTATGAGCATAATTGAAGGTTGCTGACTATTTGAAGCACATCTATCCGCACCTTTTAAACTAGAAGGGGCTGTGACAAAAGTTAAATTTTGTCACAGCCCCTCTTTCATTCCGGATAAACGTGTTCCATAAGTCAAAATTCTCCGTCTAACTTCGAATTACTCATAGCAAAGTACTCGCTATGTTCGTAATTTCGAGTTAGCACTCAAATTTTCCCGACTTATGTCACATTCTCTTGTATATCTAAGTTATTTAACTATTAATTACAGTGTTATTCAAAGTACTAAAAAAATTCTAAACTCAAAGCTCTGCACTTTATGTTTCCTCAATCCATTTTCAGCAAAGTCCAGATTTCCCACTTTTTCACGCTGCTTCCCGGCCTTTTCGGCGGAACTTAAAAATTGGTAATAATAACAAAGCGCCAAATGGAAGCCACAGCATACTGCCATAAACATGCAAAAATGCCTGATCTAGTTGTGTTCTAAGGTGTTGCTTAAGCCGCTTTACCAATTTTGCCAGTTGTGTGTTTATCTGAGTTTCTTTTTGGTGTACTTTTTGTCGAACTGCACGTGAAACAAGTGTCTTAATTTTCACTTTAACTGCTACTGGCAATAGGGCTGCTTGAATTCCCTTTTGCTGCGCAATTTTTGTGAGTTGTTCTTGATATTCTTTTTGAGCTAGAGCCGCTGAAACTGAATTTGCAATTTTGAGCTGGGGTAGTTTAACAGTTTTAGTCGTTTGACTAACGCTGTCACTATTCGGATTAAGTCGTTGTTGGATTTTTGCCTGCACTCTTGTTCTTGCTGCTGCAGAGACCGCCAGCGTTTGTGTCTGTCTGACTGCAAAATGCAGCGTATTATCTTTTGCCAACCGCAGATTACTAGTCAAAATAGAGGTAAAAATTGCGATTGCTAAAATCATCCCAACTTGACGCAAAACATTTGCGACACTTTGTGAAGCGGTCAAAAGTCCACCATGAAAATCTGCAACCGCAAGGATATTTGCCGTTGCCGCAACTAACCCATACCCTATTCCCAAAATAATATCAGCCAGAATTAATTCATTATAATTTGGACTGACATCTAAATTTGCAAGCAAATAATAGCTGACACCAATTAAAATAAACCCTCCGCCAATTAATAGCTTATTATTTACCTTTTTTACTGCTAGTGAAGTTAAAATCACCGAGAACATTACCGCGATTGAATAGGGTGTAATCAATAACGCCGCCTTCAATTCACTCTCACCATAGACACGTGTTAAAAAGGTTGGTATCAAAACTGCCATTCCGCCAAGAAAATAATTACATAGAATTAACGCAATTCCGGCACCATTGAAGTTACGACTCTTAAAAAGGCTCAGCTCAATCATTGGATGCTGCTGACGATACTCTAAAATCATAAAAAGTATGAAAAATATTACAGCTGCAACCAGTAAACCAATTATTGAAAACGACTGCCAGCCCCAATGATTCCCTTCGATCAGTCCCAACGACAACGAAAACAGCATGGCCATGCTCACAAGTGCCCCTAACCAATCAATCGCTGCTTTACTTGTAGCTTCGTTGCGCAGTGGCAGGACAAAGGTAAATAAGACTAAGGTTAACATGACTAACGGCACGTTTATTAAGAAAACCCAGCGCCAGCCAAAATACTGCGAAACAATCCCACCAATAGTAGGTCCCAAAGCCACTGCGAGTCCTTGAACTCCTGCTAATGCAGCCACAACTTTATTGCGTGTGCTTTGATCACTTTTTTCCAAACCAATCACCATGCTCGTAGGAACAATACTAGCTGCACCAATACTTTGGACTGCTCGTGCAACAAGCATAAACGGTAAGTTAGTTGCCAGACCGGATAAAAGAGAGCCCAATCCAAAAACTAATAATCCACTAAAGACAAACTTATTACGGCCAAGCCTTTCAGCCAAACGACCAAATGGAATTATTAAAGTTGCAAAAACAATCGTATAAACATTCAACGTCCATGATAAATTAGTCAGACTTTCATTAAATGCAGTCTGAATTTCGGGCAAGATAATCGTCATAATTGAAACATCCATCATACATAGCAAATTTGCCAGTAATAAAACCGGCAGAAAATACCTTGTTTTATTCATTATATAAAACCCTCCAGAATAAATTCTTTTGGGTTAGCATGCTAAACCATTTTGACACACCTGAGTCACATGTGCGCACATGTGACACCTAGGCTAATTTCTATTATAATAGTCATAGAATCATAAAACTAGACTTAGGCCTAAAGTGCTACAATCACTATCCCTTTGTGACAACAGGAGAAATTAAGAATGAATGGACAAGCACGCTTAGCAGCACAGTCAAGAAAATGGCTATTAGAAGCTTTATTCGAATTATTAAAACAGCGAGACTACTCCGCCATCACCGTCAAGGACATTGCAGAAACCGCCCAGCTCTCACGGCGTACTTTTTATCGTGCTTTCAAAAATAAAGACGAGTTGCTCAAATATTATGGCGAACATGTCATGCAGCGGTACTTAGCCGCACTGCAGCAGCATGAAGACATTAATCTGACTTTTGAACAAGTTCTCAGGGTGTTCTTTAATTTCTGGTGGCAAGAACGTCAACAAATCAAGCTGCTCATCCAACAGAATCTTTTCATTAGTCTGTTGCCGACAATCGTCCCACAGTCTTTTCACTTGTATGAACTCTTTGATGCCCCATGGCATATTCAAGGAACACCGCAAGAAATTAACTATATTATGAGTTTTTCAGTCGCTGGTTTTTGGAATATTTTAAACACTTGGCTGGCAAAAGAGGACCCCGAAGAGCCCGCAGAGATGGTGAAAATACTCTTAAAGGCTATTCATAAATTAAAATCTTAAAACCCATCGATTCGTTTCTGAAAATAAACTTAAGCCGTTTACCTTCTTTTTTTAACTTCAAAACAGGCATTCTCAATGATATCATTACGCGAAAAGTGCTCTTAATTAACATGATGTGAGAAGGAAAATTAATGAAAAAAATAGCTGTTTATTGTGGTGCCTCAACCGGAAATGACCCTGTATATCAAAAAGCTACGCTCAAGCTAGGAAGTTACCTAGCAAATCATGATCTTGAATTAGTATATGGTGGCGGCGGGGTCGGTCTAATGGGATTGCTTGCAAATGAAGTCCTTAATGCTGGCGGTAAAGTTCATGGTGTGATGCCCAAAGAACTTGTCGCTCGTGGAGCAGCCTTTAGCAAGCTCACGGATCTCAAAGTAGTTGAGAACATGGCGCTTAGAAAACAAACCATGTTGTCACTCGCAGATGCTTGTTTGGCCTTACCTGGTGGTCCAGGAACTCTTGAAGAAATTATTGAGGCATTTTCTTGGGCACGTTTGGGAGACAATCCTAATCCTTGTGTTTTTTACAATGTGCAGGGTTATTATGATCCTTTGAAGGCGATGTTTGATGAAATGACGGCTAAAGACTTTTTAACAGTAACGGATCGAAAAAAGCTGCTGTTTTCTGATTCTTTAACTGAGATTTTTGATTTTATGGCTGCTTATGTTCCACCTGAGATCAGAACGTATTCAAAGGCGGGTAGATAGAAGTGCCGACAAGCACCGTTAGACTTTGAGCACTAACATCAAATTGCAAAACTCTGTCCTCCATCGCGCAATTTTTAGCTAGGCGTCAAAAACTGGTGGATGGAACTACAACAGCAAGCCTTAAACATTAACTCCAACCTAAAACTAAGGGGCTGTGACAAAAGTTAACTTTTGTCACAGCCCCTCTTTTATTCCGGATAAACGTGTTCCATAAGTCAAAATTCTCCGTCTAACTTCGAATTACTCATAGCAAAGTACTCACGATGTTCGTAATTTCGAGTTAGTACTCAAATTTTCTCGACTTTGTACTGCCTTAAAAAAGAAATCTAGTTTAAATTACGCTGTATAAATCCGCACCTTAAGCTTAAAGCTTTTCGTATCTAATATACATTAATTAACTAATATAGTCATATTTATTCATAAAAATAGCTTTTTTACGTTTTTTTATTAAAAAAGTATTGAAATCACATTTTGAATCAGTTATAGTAAACAACAACAAATTGAATTTTTATTCAAAAAAAATGAATCTGGAAGGTGAGTAAATGCGTGTTGGTATTTTAGGTGCTACCGGTTATAGCGGGGCCGTCCTTTTTTCGCTATTGAAGCAGCATCCTCAAGTTACAGAAATTGATCTTTACGGTCATGAAGGACAAAGTACAGCCCGACGCTTGCTCGCAGATGAAATCCCAGCATTTTCAAACGCCGCACTTCCAATCGTTCCTTTTGTGCCACAAGATATTATGGCAACAACTGACTGCCTCTTTTGTGCAACTCCGGCAGGGATCACTAAAAATTTGATGGAACCGTTCATTGCACAAAACTTTCCTGTGATCGATTTATCAGGAGATTATCGTTTGAAAGATCCGACACAATATGAAAAATGGTATCACAAAAAAGCTGCCCCATCGCATCTACTGAAAGAAGCTGAGTACGGGCTAAGTGAGTTCCTCACTCATCCAGGTCATTACATTGCCAATCCCGGCTGTTATGCAACTGCAACTTTGCTAGGACTTGCACCACTTGCATTAAAGAAATTAATTGAACCAACTTCAATTATTGTTGATGCAAAATCTGGAATTTCAGGTGCTGGTAAAAAACTAAGCGCTACTAGTCACTATACTTTTATAAATGAAAATGCATGCTTATACAAAATCAACGAGCATCAACATATTCCAGAAATTATGCAGCAGTTGCAGCAATGGAATGCAGCAATTCCAGCCATTCAATTTACGACCACGCTGATTCCGATCACGCGCGGTATCATGGTCACTATTTACGCAAAAGCGGCAGCCGGTTTAACCGCGACACAAATCCAAGCGGCTTATGCACAAGTTTTTGCTCAAAGTCCTTTTGTTCGCCTGCGTAACCATGGCTTTCCAACTATTCAAGATGTCAAAGGTTCGAACTATTGCGATATTGGCTACAATTACAATCCAAAGACCAACACCATCACAGTTGTTGCAACCATCGATAACCTTTTAAAAGGTGCTGCTGGTCAAGCTGTTCAAAATTTCAATAAACTATCCGGTTTCACAGAAACTGCAGGTTTACCAGAATTGCCAAGTTTTCCCTAGAAAGAGATGAGCATATGCAAAAAATAAAGACTTTTACTGAACAAGAATTTTCCTGGCCGCACGACTTTTACAGCGATGGCACTAATTGCGGATTGCGGACTGGACGCCCAGATTTGGGTTGGATCTATTCGAAGACTCCCGCACATGCCGCCGGGGTCTATACAACAAATCGTTTTTGTGCAGCCCCTACCAAACTTACAAAGCAGCTCATCACGCAAAACCAGCTGCTTCAATGTGTCTTAATGAACAGTGTAATCGCAAATTCCTTCACTGGTGCTCAAGGAGTGGCCGCTGTCCAGGCGGAACAACAAGCTGTCGCAACTAAACTTGGAATTGCTCCCGAATTAGTTGGAGTAGCTTCTACAGGATTAATTGGAGCTTACTTGCCGCTCCACAAAATTACTCAAGGAATCACGCAGCTTGAGTTAACCAAGAAAACGACTGTGACACGTGCAGTCTTAACAACTGATACGCACCCCAAAACTTGTTGCGTCACGATAAAGATTGCAGGCCAGCCGTGCACAATTACTGGTTTTGCCAAAGGCTCTGGTATGATTCATCCTAAGATGGCGACCATGCTCGCCTTTATAACAACGGATGCTGCAATTGAAGCTGCAACACTGCAGTCATTACTGAGCGAATTAACGACTTCAACTTTCAACCAGATCACTGTTGATGGTGATACCTCAACAAACGATATGGTAGTCACTTTAGCCAATGGAGCTAGCAAAACTCCTCTCCTTACACCAACATCCCCTGATTTTGCTAACTTTAAAGCCGCTTATCACCATGTCTTAAAAAGCCTGGCCCAGCAAATCGCAGCAGATGGCGAAGGCGCAACTAAATTAGTTGAAGCAAATGTAGCCTCTGCTAAAACTGCTGCCGAAGCGCAAGCGGTAGCAAAAGCAGTGGTAGGTTCAAATCTTGTTAAGGCTGCGCTTTTTGGTGCAGATCCCAACTGGGGCAGAATTATCAGTACTTTAGGGGCAACTTCCGCGTCCTTTTCACCCGACAAGATTGACTTGTCATTAAATGGACATCTTTTAATCCAACAAAGCCAGCCGCTTTCTTTTGACAAAGAACTTGTCAGCCAGAGTCTGCAAAAAGACAAAGTCTACATTAACCTTGAACTGCATGCAGGCCAAGCCAGCGGTCAGGCCTGGGGTTGTGATCTAACCTATGATTACGTTAAAATCAATGCCTCTTACAGCAGCTAAACACTATCTTAAATATTATCTAGAAAGGAGCAGAAAATGGAAAATTTAATTGTGATTAAAATCGGCGGAAATACGCTTTCGCAGTTGCAGCCGAGTTTTTTTCAGCAGCTTCAATGCTGGCGGAAACAAAATAAAAAAATCCTCCTATTGCATGGTGGCGGTACAAAAATCACCGAATTATCGCATCAGTTGAATCTGCCTGTTCGTAAAATCAATGGAATTCGCGTCACAGATGAACAGGTACTTGAGGTTACGCGTCTTGTCCTCTTGGGAAGAACACAGCCACTTTTGCTCCAGCAATTAGCTGTAAATTCATTACCTGCATTAGGTCTAAACGCCGCCGACCAGTTTCTGCTTCGCGGTTCTTTCTTAGATAAGCAACGTTATGGCTTCGTCGGTAAAATCGTTCAAGTTAATTCAAGTTTGCTGGAACATCTCTTAGCAGAACAAATTGGTGTTTTAGCTCCGCTGGCACTTTCAACGGCTGGCCAATGGCTAAATGTCAACGGTGACAGTGCGGCGGCTGCAATTGCCAGCCTACTGGGCGCAAAACAACTCTATCTAATGACTGATGTTCCAGGCGTCCTCAAAGCTGGCCAAGTTTTGCCGACACTGAATCGTAAAACTGCACAGTACTTGCAAGCAGCACATGTCATTACAACGGGAATGCAACCTAAGATTCAAGCCGCCTTTCATGCAGTCGATACTGGTGTAAACCAAGTTCAAATCACCGATCACTTTTATCACTCTGGAACAAAGATCACACAGGAGGGAGTAAACAATGATGAATTCACTTTTTCAAACCTATAAACGTTTTCCTTTTGAAATTGTCAAAGGACAAGAAACCACACTAACTGACAATTCTGGCAAAGAATATCTCGACCTGACAAGCGGAATTGGTGTCTGCAATCTAGGCTACAGTGCAACTGCAGTCAAACAAGCTGTCAGTTCCCAATTAGACAAGATTTGGCATACTTCCAATCTGTATGAAAGTAGCCTGCAAGAAAAGGTTGCCGAATTACTTACAGTTGGAACCAACAAGAAAGTCTTTTTCTGCAACTCAGGCACCGAAGCTAATGAAGCCGCATTAAAATTAGCACGCAAGGCCACCGGTAAAAAAAAGGTGCTCGCTTTTGACCACTCATTTCATGGACGGACATATGGCTCCCTTTCGCTAACCGGCAATGAAACAATTAAAACCGGTTTCGGTCCATTAGTGCCAGATATCGCCTTTGCCACTTATAATGATTTTGCTGCACTAGCTCAAATCACCTCAGATCTAGCTGCTGTAATTTTAGAAGTTATCCAAGGAGAAGGCGGAATTGTTAACGGTAATCCAAAATGGCTGCACGCCATTGCACAAAAATGCCATGACTTGGGTGTATTGCTGATTATCGATGAAGTCCAAAGTGGGATGGGCAGAACCGGTAAGCTTTTCGCCTATCAGCATTATGAGCTTGATCCCGATATCGTTACTGTTGCTAAAGGTCTGGCAAATGGCCTACCGGTGGGTGCCATGATCGGCAAAGAAAACTTAGCATCTGCTTTTGGTCCAGGAAGCCACGGAACAACTTTTGGGGGAAATCCGCTGGCAATGGCCGCAGCTGCAGCTGTTTTGGAAACTTTAGACGCCGCTTTTCTTGAGGCAGTACAACAAAAAGCGAGCTTCTTTTGGTACTATCTTGAAAAAGATCTTGCCCCACTTGCCGAAGTTACTGCTCTTTCTGGTAAAGGACTCATGGTAGGAATTCACCTGAAAAAGGAATTACCCGTCGAAAATGTAATTACCGCTCTGCAACATGCAGGATTATTAACACTTTCTTCCCGTGATAATACGCTTCGCTTATTGCCTCCACTTGTCATCACTGGCTCTGAGTTGCTTAAAAGTCTTGAAATAATCAAGAATGTTTTACAAAATATGACCGTGAGTCAGTAAGGAGAAAAAATATGAATCATTTTTTTGGAAGTTCATTTCTCAAAGAAACCGATTTTTCAGCAGCAGAACTAAATTATCTAATTGATTTTGCAATCCATTTAAAACATTTGAAACAACAAAATATCTCTCATCACTATTTAGCAGGGCGCAATATCGCTCTTTTATTCGAAAAGCCTTCGACAAGGACACGTTCCGCTTTTACAGTTGCAGCCTGTGACCTAGGTGCACATCCTGAATTCTTAGGTAAAGATGACATTCAACTAGGGAGTAAGGAATCTGTCGCTGATACTGCAGCTGTTTTAGGAAGCATGTTCGATGGAATTGAATTTCGCGGTTTCAAACAGCAGACCGTTGAACAACTTGCCGCTAAAAGCGGCGTTCCCGTTTGGAATGGCTTGACAGACACGTGGCACCCTACCCAAATGATCGCCGATTTTATGACACTGAAAGAACATTTTGGACGACTTCAAGGATTAACTTTGACCTATGTCGGTGATGGTCGCAACAATGTTGCCAACAGCCTTTTAGTAACAGGAGCACTTTTGGGAGTGAACGTTCACATCGCTGCTCCCGCGACACTGCAACCCACAGCAGCTGTGCAGGCCTTGGCAAACCAAGCGGCTGCTAAAAGCGGAGCCCAATTACTGCTGAGTACTGATCCAGCTGCTGCCGTTAAAGGTGCAGATGCACTTTATACCGATGTCTGGATCTCAATGGGCGAAAAAGTCGATGTCGCCAAAAGAATTGAACAACTACTCCCATATCAAATAAACAAGCAGCTTCTCCAGCAAACCGGTCAAGAATCAACAATTGTCATGCACTGCCTACCTGCCTTTCATGACGATCAAACGCTTGTCGGTAAAAAACTGGCAGCTCAATTCAAGCTGTCTGCTTTAGAAATTACAGACCAGGTCTTCAGCAGTTCTCAATCCGTGGTTTTCGCAGAAGCAGAAAACCGGATGCACGCTATTAAAGCGATTATGGCCGCAACTCTTGGAAATCTTTTCATTCCGACAAATTTTTTTGAATAATTCCATCCATATAAAAACAGCTTGCATCACTAAAGACTCAAGGAGTCCGAATTTTGCAAGCTGCTTTTATTCTTTTAAATTTTTCACAAAAATTCTCAGACCTTACGTCCGGGATTCAGAATATTATTAGGATCAAACGTATGCTTTACCTTTTTTTGTAATGTCACTAACTGTTGTCCTAATTGTGGCAAAACCCATTCATCTTTCAGGTCACCAATTCCATGTTCGGCAGAAATCGTTCCTCCAATTGACTGAACATAGGCAAAAATTTTCTTAATAGCCGCCTTAACATCTGCAGGAATGGCATTTAACTCACGTGGAATAGCAATATTAGGATGAAAATTTCCGTCTCCTGCATGTCCGCCGAGGAAAGCCTTGACTGGTGTCTGGAATGTCAATTGATCAACAAATTCAGCTAATGCCGGTAATTTTGAGAGCGGAACTGCCACATCTTCAACTATTAAACGACCATACGCTGCCTCTGCTTGATAATAGTCTTGGCGAATTTTGATAATCTTCTGGGCGTAGTCCTTTTCTGTGGTAACCGATACGTGCAGTGCATTGTTTTCATGGAGTATCTTTTTGAGCGCCTCAACCGCACCTTGGGGAGTTACATCAAGTTGAAAAATTAATAACGCTGCTGCGTTCCCTTTTCCTAAATCTGTTTGTTCCAGTCGATCCAAGGCTTCAATGGAAGTACTATTCAGTGCCTCCATCAAAGAAGGTGCCAAGCCGCTTGCAGAAATTTTTTCAACTGCAACACTAAGTTCCTTCATACTGGCAAAAGTAGCTAAACCCGTAGTCGGTGTGCCAAAAGGCAATGGTAAGATCCTGACAGTGGCTTCCACAATAATCCCTAATGTTCCTTCAGAACCCACAAAAAGGTCGGTTAAATCATAACCAACATTGTCTTTGAAGCAGCGGCTCCCCATTTCAACAAGTGAACCGTCTGCAAGTACTACTTTGAGTCCAATGACAGATTGTTTGGTAGTCCCATACTTTAAAGAACTCATGCCGCCTGCGTCAGTAGCGATGTTCCCACCAACTGAACTGATTGGCTTCGATCCCGGATCAGGTGCAAAAAAGTAGCCTTGCTGCCGCACTTGGGCATCGAGTACACCATTCAAGACCCCCGCTTGTACGATTGCATATTGATCTGGAATATTGATCTCAATAATTTCATTCAAACCTGAAAGATCAAGGACAATTCCTTCATTTTGACCTGCTGAACCATTAACAATTGAGGTCCCTGCTCCAAAAGCTGTAACAGCAATTCTTCGTTCATTGGCATAGCGCAAAACCGCCTGCACATCCGCGATGCTTTTTACACGAACTACGGCAGCCGGCGTATTGCCATCAATAATCTCTTGGGTATATTTATTCTGTCCATATTCTTTTCTAATTGTTAACTCAGTTTCAAGTTTTCCATCTGGTAAAACGAGTTTTTCAATCTCAGTTGCCATTTTTTTCGCTTCTTTCTGATGATTAGTTGTGACAGCTAGCGTTTGCCGCCGTAGACTAAGGTTCAAATTACAAAGTAACCCGGGCTTGGTTACACGTAATTTAGCCTTAGACATAGGCGGGGGCTGGCTGGAACACGATTACAATTAGTTGTGACAGTCAGCGTTTGCCGCCGTAAACTAAGGTTCAAATTACAAAGTAACCCGGGCTTGGTTACACGTAATTTAGCCTTAGACATAGGCGGGGGCTGGCTGGAACACGATTACAATTAGTTGTGACAGTCAGCGTTTGCCGCCGTAGACTAAGGTTCAAATTACAAAGGCACAAATTACGAACGCTTCCTGTTGAGGTTACGTTCGTAGCTTAATTTCTTTGAGTGTTATTTGCTACCTACTACTAAAAACACGACTGCCTAAACGATAGTAAACCGGCAATGCTACAAATGCGCCCGCAAACCCTTGGACGATGTTTAAAGGAACTCCCACAATCCCAGTAGCAAAAGTATACATCAAACTATCACTAAGCAGATAACCGCCAACCATTACAACTATGCCGACAAATAAACCAATCCATGCTGAATATTTGGTCGCACGTTCTCCAATTCTTCCAGCTAAATACCCTTCGAGTCCATGAACTACAAGCGAAAAGAGCATATATTGCGGGAAGCCCGAGATTAAGTCTAATAATAGTCCGCTAAGTCCGCCTACAAGCGCACCGGCAGAACGCCCCAATAATAATGCAGCAATGAAAATTCCAGCATCACATAAGTTAATATTACCATGTGTCATGGGTAATGGTATCAAAAAAATTCGCGCAATACCCACATTGACTGCAATTAAAATTGCTAACAAGATTACTCTTTTTAATCCATTTTGTTTCATTTTTGGCCCCCCTAGTCACAAAACACAACTCTCATCTTAGACTAATCATTTTGTAATTTTAACTGTTATTGTAGCATTAATTAACATAATGTAAACTGCTTATTTCTGCTTTTTAGTAAGTAGTTCCCTTATCAGCGGTGCTATTTTCAACCCATATTGCCTTGGCCTTTTTGCATGTACAACTTGTTGTAAAGCATTATAGGTTACTTGAGTCGCAGTGCAAACGGCTTGCGTGAGTGAAGCTCCATTCCAAAGCTGGCCAGTTAGAACAGCTGCAAAGGCATCCCCACTCCCATAAAAATGACCTTTCATCTGAGGTAAAAAGAAATGTTTTACTTCACCATTTTCAAGCCACGCACATCCAATCCGATCATCCGTGCGAATGCCCGTGATGACTGCACGTCCAGTTGGTTTCATTAACAATTGGATTTTTTGCAATAATTGCTTTTGCTGTATCACAGTTGGCTTTTCCAGATACCTTTCTCCAGTTAAAAAACATGCTTCCGTTACATTCGGAGTGCTAAAATCTGCATGTCTGAGTAATTTAATGGTGCGGTGCACTTGATTAGCTGTTAATTCTGGATAAAAAAGCCCTTCATCAGCCAGCACCGGATCGATTATAACTAACTTCAAGGGAACCTTTGTCAAAAACGCATGTAAAATTTTACTAACTTCTTCACTGTCAATATAGCCTAATAAAGCTCCATGCAATGGCACGTGCTGGTCTTGCCAGTGTTTCAAGGTGGCAGCAATCCAAGAAGCGGTTGCAAGCTTTACAGGCACTCCAAAGCCTTCACTTTGTGTTGACATAATTCCAGTTGGGAGGAGCGCAACTGGCACATCTTGTGCAGCTAATATGGGGTATGCGGCAGTCGTTGATAATCCACCAAGCGCGGATAGATCTTCTGCCACCACCAGATACCCCTTCTCAGTTTCTCCCATCTTCTTTAACCCTCCTGTCAAAAAACATATACCCTTCTTCAAGCTTACTTTTATCTTTAAAGTATACATAATTAAAATAAAAATAAAAGTGGAAGTGCAACTGCGACTAGCAAACTTTGAGGACCAACAATTATGTACCATAACCGGATTTTGAAGAACGGTAATTTGAGGTTTACGCAAGGGCTATGACAAACAAAAAGGCTGTGACAAAAGTTAAATTTTGTCGCAGCCCCTCTTTTATTCCGGATAAACGTGTTCCATAAGTCAAAATTCTCCGTCTAACTGCGAATTACTCATAGCAAAGTACTCGCTCTGTTCGTAATTTCGAGTTAGTACTCAAATTTTCCCGACTTATGTCACATTCTCTTTTTTTAAATTCTAATTATTTTTATGAAGAAGATCTTGCAACTTATCACCAAAACTGTCGATCTTCTTAGAAGCAAACACAGTCACACCGATCAAAACGCCCCCCACGATCAATGTACTTGCTACCATAAATTTAAAAATTGCCTTCAAAGCTTCCACAATAATTCCCCCTTTTTCCTTAGTAACCGCAATTTTTTAGTGACCTTTACGTTTGCGCCTTTCGCCTAACTCCTTGCTAATTGCTAGCAAAAGTTGTCCGAGAGAAAGAAGCAAAGACAGTTTCGTCCAAAAACTAATTCGATTACTTGTTCTTTTCACAACTGCGCCTCCATTCTTTCCCCTAAGTTCTATTCTAATTATAGGTGAAAGCGATCTCTAATAGCTAGTAATATGAATTGGAAACACTGCGTATCCTGCTTAATCAGAATTTTTGTTTATTTGTTAACAACGTCCGTACACCAATTGCAAGTCCGCCAACAATTGCTAAGATAAAAAAAAGTTTCTTTCCGTCTTGTTGATCAGTTTGCTTTGGAGCCTGCCGCTGCTGGGTACTAGTTGAAACTACTTGACTACTGGTTCCCGTCGAACTTGCTGCAGCCTTCGCTAGCGTACTGGCACTTGTGACTGCAAATGTCTGCGGCGCTTCTTTTTGCGTGCTTTCAGCTTGGGCAACAACCGCATCTTCCTGCTTGTCAAATACTTTTGCAGCCATCGCAGAACCTAATGTCGCTTTAAAAGTGCTACTACCTGTTGTAGCAGAAACTGTGCTAGTCAACTGACTGCTTTTTGTACTCTCACTCTCCAGCACAGCTGAAGCTTGACTGCTTTGCATCGTTGAGTCGCTGGTTGGGGCAGTCGTAGTCCTGCTATCAGGGATAATTGCAGCCGCGGATGATGCCGCAGCAGCCGGTTGTGGCAATTCAGTGGTATCGAAAATCATTAAAAAATGTACGCTTTTTACTTGTCCTGCAACGCTTGTCTGTAGTTGACCTTCAAGCGGAGCACTGAAATCTTGGACCAAAAAGGAAACCTGCGGCGTGTGTCCCGCTTCCGTCTTCGCTGGTAATTGCAGTTGTTGCCCATTAATAGTCAGGCTTGAAAGCACATCTTCTTTGTTTAAATCTAAGGTCACAATATAACGATCCTGGGTAACAACAATTTTTGCATTCCCCGTGAAAAAGTTGCTTGCATCTGAGTGTTGTTTATTGTCAAAATCTTCAATTTGGTAGCTCACTTGCAGTGCTGTTGTTTGGCTTTCAGCTGCTTTGACAAGTGAACCTCCTGATAAAAATATAACCATTGTCAGCAGCATTACTGCTATTTTCTTGTTCATTTCCCTATCCTTGCTTTAAAGCTCTTTTATTTTTTGTAAAAAACTAACTTTCAAAAGTATATCATTAACTAACCGCTGGCACCCTACTAATTTTCAATTTTTCAAAACACATGCAAATAGGCCGCCCGCTTTTTTCAACCTGCGCTAATATCGCAAAGGTGAAAAAAGCGAACGACCCACTCGAATTTTAAAATTACTGCTTAAAAATTAAATTCTAAATTAAAACAGCTTCCAATCCTGCTGCCAAAATTCCTCCCACAAGCGGTCCGAGAAAAGGTACCCAGGCATACGACCAGTTAGGATCGGTTTTATTTGGTACAGGCAAAACTGTATAGGCAAACCGTGGTGCCCAGTCACGTGCAGGATTAAGCGCAAAACCGGTTGTGCCCCCCAGCGCTTGTCCAACCACTGTAATTAATAATCCCACAATCACAGGTTTTAGCCCCTGCGTAAAATCACCTAGGTTCAATAAGGTGAAGATAAATGCACAAGTTGCGATCACTTCACTCAGAAAATTAAAAGTTGGATTTTTAATTGCAGGAGCGGTTGCAAAAATTCCAACCATATTGCCATCTGCAGCAGTTTTCGTGGCTTTAAAATGCGGGTAATACTGAATAATAACGATTACCGCTCCAATAAAAGCACCTAAAAACTGACCCAGCAGGTATGGAAAAACTTCATTCCAAGGGAAAAAGCCAAAGACTGCAAAGCCAATTGTGACTGCAGGATTTAAGTGCCCTTGCGAACCAAAGTGACCAGCAACGTAAACACCAAAAGTAACTGCCATACCCCAAGCCAGTGAGATAAACATCCAATTCTGTGCATGCGCATATGTCTTCTTCAAGTTAACTCCAGCGCCACAACCAACACCAAAAATTATTAAAACTGCTGTCCCCAGCAATTCTCCCCAAAAACCTTCCATATCGCCATCCTCCTTATTTGATCTTCAAAGGTGCCAACTGCTTTTCAATCTCTGTCAACGGTACATCCGCCTGCAAGAGAGTGGCAGCTGTATACGCCCCTTCAAGCAGCGCCGTATCATAAAGGTGAACCTTTTTATCAGACATTTCGATTGCAAGTTCGAGGTTCATCTTCGCACTACCAAGGTCATAGAATGCCAGTAACTCAGCTGCCTCATTTTGCTCGAAAGCAGTCACAATCTTCGTGGCACTTGTTCCAACTTCTCCTGCGTCAGTACCGCCTGCAAACGTAAGCGCTACGTCCGCGGCAACTTGTTCCAGCAAGCGTGGAATCCCAGCCGCTATTTCTGGTACATGAGAAACAATTACGATTCCGATCTTTTTGGTCATTTTACACCTCCTGCTGCGATAAAGGTCTCAAACAGATACCCGCTCGACATCGCCCCTGGATCAAGATGACCCACCGAACGTTCTCCCAAATATGATGCTCTTCCTTTACGCGCAATCATTTCTTTTGTACTTGCAACTGCCTGCTTAATTTGTTCAGTTCCAAAACTCCCGTCAGTAAGTGCCTTTACAGTTGGGGCCCAGACGTCAACCATTGTCTTGTCGCCTTCTTTGGCCCCGCCGCGTTTCTTAATTCCCTCTAACGCAGCTGCAAACAAGATAGCCGGTTCTTGTGATTCGTCACATTTTTTCGCCATTTCTAAAAAAGCCGTTCCATATAAAGGCCCAGAAGCTCCACCCACTTTGCTAATCAATGCCATTGCAATCGTTCTTAGTGTTTCTTTTAGCGTTGGATCCTTGAGTTTAGCCAAACTGTCTTTAACGCCATCGACGCCGCGTTTCATATTGTTACCATGGTCGCCGTCACCGATCGGAGTATCTAACTCACTTAAGTACGCTTTTTCCTGATCAATTTGAGCATAAAAAAGTTCCATCCATTTTTTCGTTAATTCAACTGTCAGCATTCCTGCTTCCTCCTTTGCCTACTACGTTTACCAAGCAACAGTTGCAACTGGATAATTCAGATATTCAAGCCACTTTTGCTCTGATAATTCAAAAATAGTCAGCGAAATCCCTGCCATATCAATTGACGTCATGTAATTTCCAACCTTGGTAAAGACCGGCGTAATGTTTTTTTCAGCTAATTTATTTAAAACATCATGGCTGAAAATATATTGTTCCATCAAAGGTGTTGCGCCCATCCCATTTATCAAAAGTGCGTACTGATGGGTTGCATCCAAATGCTGAACTTCATCGATTTTAGAAAGCAGTTCAGCCACCAACTCCTTGGAAGGCTTGATCTTTTCACGTCGATATCCAGGTTCACTATGAATTCCAACCCCATATTCAATCTCATCGTCTGCTAACTCAAAACCAGGCTTCCCCACTTCCGGAACAGTTGCCGCAGATAATGCAACCGCAATTGTACTAATATGGGGCAAAGCTTTTTTAGCCAGCGTCTCAAGTTCGTCCAGGCTTGCACCTTGATCTGCTGCAGCTCCTAGCAGCTTATGCATAAGTACAGTGCCAGCAACTCCTCTTTTTCCTTGTGTATATAAGCTGTTTTCAACGGCAATATCATCATCAACAATGATCTCTTTGACCGCAATTCCATCCATTTCGGCCATATCACGTGCCATTTCAAAATTCATAACATCCCCAGAGTAATTCTTGATTACCAGAAAAACTCCTTTACCCTGATTAACCGCTTTAATTGCTGCATAAATCTGATCTGGAGTTGGTGAGGTAAAGACCTGCCCACAAACTGCCGCACTCAACATGCCTTTGCCTACAAAACCTGCATGTGTCGGTTCATGTCCGCTGCCACCGCCACTAACGAGTCCAACTTTTCCCTTCATTGATGCTTGGTCACTGCGAACCACTGCTTCTGTTTCCGGAATCTGCTTCAAATACTCTGGATACGAGCGTACAAGCCCATCGACCATCTCAGGAACAACGTCTTGTGGACTGTTGATAATTTTTTTCATTTCCTTCACTACTCCTTCTAAATAAACTTGAGCCCGTAAAAGTATACGCTTACAAAGAATGCTATCTAAAACATCCTTCCATCTAAATTTTTACCATAAACAGCCCCAATAAAACAGTAAAATGACTCACTATCATGTCAATTTTTTACCTTTAATGCACCTTATATCCAATGTGTAAAGCGCCTGCGCCTAAATTAAAAAGTTCGTATTCAACATTCTGTGCCCCAGCAGCAATAAACATTGCTTTCAACTGCTGCGGCGTTGCAAAACCGATTGCTGTTTTGTGCAAATAGTTATAATCACTGTAATTATTTCCTTTAAGTCTGGCAATCAGTGGAACCAGCTGCAGATACCCCTTCCAACCAAGCGTCACAATTGGATTAGTCGGATGTGATGTCTCTAGACAAGCAATCATCGCCCCAGGTTTCGCAACTCTGACCATTTCACGCAGAACCTGATTAGCATCCGGCACATTGCGTAACCCAAAACCAATTGTTACTACGTCAAAGTAATTATCCGGATAATTTAATTTCATGACGTTTCCCTGTACTAAAGTTACTTGTTTTTCCAACTGTGCCGCTCGTATCTTTTTTTTTGCAATTTTAAGCATTTCAGCACTAAAATCAATGCCGGTCACATGACCTTCTTTATCCGCAGCTTGCGCTAACAACGTAGTCCACGCACCCGTCCCGCAACACAAGTCCAGTGCCTGTGCTCCAGCTTTGATTGCCATCTTTTTCATTGTTTTTTCGCGCCATCTTTTTTGGGTCCCTAAACTGATCCAATCGTTCATCAGATCATACTGGGGCGCTACTCGATCAAACAGTGAATTTACTTGTTTTTCGGGTGTTTTATTTGTCAAAACCAATTGCAAAACCAACCTTTCTGTACGCTCATTGTGCTACTTTCCTGATGATAAGTGACGTTCAACAAAGTCCGCTTGCTTTATTGTACACCGAAGCAAGTCAATACCAAGACAAAGACTGGCAATAGACCTTTACATGCTTGTCTAAGCAGACTAAAATAAACTGAATGTTTTTAATGCTTAGATGCCTTCATGTCTTAATTTACTCAAATAAAAATCAGTCTAAATTATTATTTGAGTAACACAAGTTTTCTAAGAAAAGCGATCTTGAAATTAAAAATAAAAATTAAAAAACAGGTGTAATTTAGTGAACAAAAAAATTTTGTCAGGTTCCTTTTGGCTTTCATTTGGAAGTACTTTTTCCAAAGCATTAGGAGTCATTTATTTAATTCCGTGGTTATCCATGATGGGATCGGAACATAATATTAATGCAGCGCAAGCACTTTTTAACTCTACTTATAATATCTATGCAATTTTTTTATCGCTAGGAATGGCTGGTTTTCCTTCAGCTATTGCACGGCGAGTTGCCATGTACAATGGTAATCAAGAATTTGAAAATAGCAAAAAAATATTCAGGCTTGGACTCATTTTGATGGGTTTTTCAGGCTTTATTTTTGCAATCAGCTTGTACGCCAGTGCCCCTTTCTTTGCAAGAAATAGCCCCGTTGTTTCCCAACAAGCTTCAATTACCGCCATCAGAAGTATGACACCGGCCATCGCTATTTTGCCGTCAATGAGTGTCTTGCGCGGATGGTTTCAGGGCAATCAAGATCTGAAACCTTTTGGAATTTCACAGTTATGGGAACAACTCTTGCGCGTAATTTTCATTTTATCGTCTACTTATATTTTAATTTATAAGTTTCAAGTCGGTTACGTTGTAGCAGTCTATTTTAGTGTTTTCGCTGCGTTTATCGGCGCGCTTGCCAGTTACACATACTTGATTTGGCATTTCCACAAAATGCTGCCTAATTACCGTGAATTACAGAGAAATAGTAAAAAAGCTAATCTGCATAATCTGAAAAAAATTTTATTGCTGATCGCTTATGAGTCAATTCCTTTTGTGGTTGTGGGCGCCGGAATCAATCTTTGCCAAACAATCGATCAGCTTTTCTTCAAACAAATTTTACAAAATTTATTAAATTTTTCCGCCGAGTATACACAAAATATGTATACAGCTTTTTCTGCCAATCCGGCAAAAATCACCGCACTGGTGATCGCATTAGCGACCGCTGTAGCCGAAAGCAGCTTACCTTTACTAGCTGCTAAAAACTCAATAAACGATAAAAAAGGGGTGCAAAAACTTTTATCTGAAAATCTCAATTATTTATTTTTTATTCTTTTACCGATCACAATTGTTCTAAGCACGCTGTCACCAGAAATTAATGGTTTGTTTTACTTTTTCAGTAATCAAGGAGCTGCTTTCCTATTTTTTAATATCTGGCAAAGCGTTTTTATGGCGATTGCAATTAATGGCTTAACACTCCTACAGGCCCTGCATTATAGTAAAAAGGCAATGACATATCTACTAAGCGGTTTATTAGTGAAAATAATTTTGCAATTTCCGTTAGTTTACTGGCTGCAAGGGATGGGAGCAATTATTGCTACTGCAGTTGCTTTTTTGATGATTTGCCTGCTTACTTACCACAAACTTGGAAAACAATTTATTATTCATTTTTCTGCTTTATTTTCAATTTGCTTGTTTAACTTGGCATTCTTCTTCGGAGTCGTTTTTATTAAGTTGGGAAGTATGCATTTTTACATTCCTGACACCAAGTTAACCGCTTTTCTTTATGCTTGTAGCTTTAGCTGTCTTACGCTTCTAGCATACCTATTCTTCTCTAAAAAAATAGGCCTTACGGAAAAGGTTTTTAAGACCAACAAAACTGCGAACTAATTCAGCATTTATTTTTGAAACCAGCTTAAGTAGCCCTTTAAAAGTATTGCTTATCGATGACGGTGCTAAAATTTTCCTAACAGATAATTTAAAAATAAATTACACCCATAAATTCCGTGTTTTAAGTGTTACTGGCTGATTCACTTCTTTTAACATAGACCAACTTAACGCAATTCACCATTTTTACCACTCTTTTAGCATGACTACTAAAAAGGAAGCTTCTAGTATATTTCGCTAGCAGCTTCCTTACTTAACGATCATTCAATATTTTCCCAAATTTAGCTTAAAACCTAAATTGTCTAAACACTAACACCCTTCAAAAACTCTGTACTTCTTATAAAACTGTATTGTAAAAATCGAACCTCATTATTTCGCATTTTATATTTTTTAAATTTTATAGCTTAATCTTGTCAAATAAAGGTGTTGCGTTACTTTTTAAAACTTCATTTAATTCTTCTATATTCTGCTTTCCTTCACTTTGCAACCATTGCTTTCCAGCATTCTCACCGCCTTGTGCGAATGCTTCAATTGCCCCCTTCCAAGTTGCCCTTCCACATAAGACACCGTTAAAATTCGAACCAGCATTAGCCGCAAATTTCAAAGTCTTTTGAAATAATTGTGCACTGACACCCGCACTTAGAAAAATAAATGGGACTTTTCCAGCTGCTACTGCTTGTTTTTTAAAATAGGAAGCAGCGACTTCAGCAGTATAAACAGGAGTATTGGTATCATTATAACCAGCTACAAACTCCATGTTTACCGGAACTTCAACTTTTAGCACATCTACTTGATAACGGCTGTTAGCAAACTCCTTAACCATTTCAATTACTTTATGCGGTTTAATTCGTGCATATTCACTACTCTTAGTATCACTGATATTTGCATCATATGACATCAGTTCTAAGAAAAAGGGTAATCCGGCATTAGCAGTTTCAGCCCCAATTCGTTCAACAAAGGCACGTTTTTTACGATTAATTTTTTCTTCCTCATCCACATCATAGTACAGCATAAATTTAATTGCATCGGCTCCTACCTCCTTCAAACGCAAAGCTGACCACTCAGCTAACAAATCTGGCATCCTACCAGGTGTCGTTGTATCATACCCTGTTTTTTCATAGGCTATAAGCAATCCAGCATTAGCGGCACGCACTTTTGAAGCTGGTAATCCGTATTCTGGATCAAGCAAAATTGCCGAAGCATACGGAGTTAATTCACTTGAAATTAATTTCTTGAATTCAGTAATATCCAGCTTTCTATTTTCTTTGCTTGCTGCATCAGCCAGCATCTTTTTTAAAGAACCTCGTTGGTCGATTGCTACAGCAGCGATTATCCCATCATCATTAACTATTTTCTTTAAACATTCTTTTTTAGTTTCATTCATTTTTATTTTCCCCTCTTCTTATACTGAAAATTTCTTAAACAGTTCCACAATTTCATCGCTATGTTTGCTAGATCTTAGCTTAGCAACAAAATCTTGATGCATTAACAGCTTGGCAGTACTTGATAAATAACGCAGATGTGCCCCATTATCTTGAACAGGAATTAAAAATGAAATAATTAAATCTACTGGTTTTCCATCAAACGTATTCCAACTAACTGGATTTTTTAATTTAAGAATCATCATACTTGAACTTTTAATGGCAGCATCCTGAGCATGCGGAATTGCGATTCCATTTTCCATTCCTGTTGATCCCTCCTCTTCACGTTTAACGTACTTCTGAAATACACTTTCTGTAGAACTACTCAACCCACTCTTAACTGCCTTTTCTGCTAAATAACGCAAAGCTTCTTGCTGGTTTTTGACAGAAACATTGAAAAAAATATTCTCCGGTTTTAAAATCTCGCTTAAATCATTGTCAAACTCCTGATTCTGGTCTTCTTTAGCTGATTGTAAAGTTGATTCAGACCTATTCTCTTCAACTTCACCAGTGATTATTCCCATTCCTCCACCTGCAACAACTCCACCGTGTTTTTTAGCTTGACGGCCGGCAATAATTGCTAGTAAAACCGCCGAAACAGCTGCTCCTATAACAATGTAGATGACCCAGAGAAAAGGATGATTTACCAGCGGCAGTACAATAAAGCCACCATGTGGGGCAGGAACTTGAATTTTTGACATATATGATAAAACCGCCGCAATAGAAGCTCCAACCATGAATGCTGGAATATTCAATAACGGATTCTTAGCAGCAAAGGGAATCGCACCCTCAGTAATATGTGTCGAACCCAATAAAAAGTTGACATATCCTGCACTGCGCTCATCTTTTGAATATGCTTTGGGATTCATTAAAACTGCAAAACCGGTTGCAAGTGGCGGAGCGATACATGCAGCTGAAACACCAGCCATAAAATAATAGTTGCCTTGAGCTAATAAAGCAGTTCCGGTTAAATAAGCAGCCTTGTTAATTGGCCCGCCAAAATCTGAAGCAGCCATACATCCAACAATAATTCCTAAAATTAAAGGATCGGAATTTTGCATACCCTTCAAAAAGTCCATCATTCCAACATTAATTGTCTTCATTGGTGTTGAAATAAACCACATAATTAGTCCCGAAATGAAAACACCTAATACTGGATAAAGAAAAATCGCTTTAAGACCACGAAATTCTTTATCAGGTAGCGGTTTCAAAATTTTTTGCAAAAATATAATCGTATATCCGGCCAAATAACCTCCAACAATTGCTCCAAGGAAACCGGTTCCGTTATTGAAAGCAATCATCCCTGTAGCAAATCCCACAATTAATCCAGAACGTTTACTGATGGCTTCAGCAATATACGCACAAAAGACTGGAACCATTAAATTCATTGTTGTACTTCCAATCGTGTTCAGCATATATGCAAATTGATTATATTGAGATGACTTGGGATCCGCCGAATAGATTCCCCAAAAAAACGATACAGCTATCAAAACACCTCCAGCTACAACTAAGGGCAGCATGTGTGAGACACCATTCATCAACGATGTATATATTTTTGTAACAGCGCTTCCATTTGCCTGCTGTAAATTATTAGCCTTTGATTCTTTTTTAGTTGCTTGAGTGGCTTTATAAATCGGTGTGTCTGAAGACAGTGCGCGCTCAATCAATTTGCTTGGCTCGTGAATTCCGCGTGCAACGGGCACAAGTACCAATTTTTTCCCAGCAAAACGATCCGCATCAACATCAATATCGGCAGCTACTACTACAGCGTCAGCCGCTGCAATATCAGCAGCTGTTAATTGATTTTCAACCCCAGTCTGCCCATGAGTCTCCACCTTAATTGTGAGACCTTTTTCGGCAGCAGCCTGTTCCAATGCTTCTTGTGCCATATAGGTATGAGCAATTCCAGTCGCACAGCCAGTTGCTGCAACAATGTTATACTTTGGCATATTTACTCCTCCGTTCATTTTTTTAATTCGACATAAATTTATGCGTGTTAAATTTTTTTAAAGAGTCATATCCTCAATCTGAATTTCATTCTCCAGTTCTTCTGCTGTAGTAAAATCTGTAATCCATTCTTGTCTTGCTGCATCACTTCCAGCTGCAATTGCCCGCTTTAATGCTGTTATCGTATCAATATGCTTACTTAAATTACCGATAAAAGTGCCTAGCATTGAATCTCCAGCTCCAGCGGTGTTTAAAACTTTTATTTTAGGAGCATTCCCGTAAAACACTTTGTCTCTTGAAACTAGGATTGCACCATCGCCTCCAAGTGAAATCAAAACTAACTGTGCTCCTTGATCAATTAATCTTTGCCCTAGTTTCGCTAATTGTTTAAGGTTTAAAGTTTCTGTGATCTTAAACCAGCTTTTAATCTCATCTACATTCGGTTTAATAATCCAAGGATGATACTTAAGCACATCCATTACCTCTTGGTAACTTGTGTCAATAACAAGTTTAGCGTTTTTAGTAACTGCGATTTCAGCAAATTTAATAAGAATTTTTGGGTCAATTCCTTGCGAAAAGCTGCCAGAAATACAAATCACATCATTTTTTCCCAGTTTAGCTTTTAAATACTGCAACAATTTTTTCTGTTCCCCAAGTTCAACTGCTGGTCCTGGGTTCACTAACTTATATTCCTTATCTCCTTTTTTTACTCGTGTAAAGACATTGATCCTAGTAATACCTCGGCTTTCTACAAAATAATGTGCTATCTGACTGCGTTGGAGCTCATCTTGAATATATTTAACTGTAAATCCGTTTCCCACCCCTACTGCAGTACTCGCCACATTAAGTTCTTTTAAAATAAACGAGACATTGATTCCCTTGCCATTGGCCTGAATATCATATTTTTTTGTACGGTTAACTATATTTGGTTCCATTTTTTCTGTATCAATAAAAAGATCTATCGCTGGATTTAGCGTGATTGTATAAATCAATTTCCATCTCCTCCTCTTTTATTAATTATTTCTTTATACTTCTTAGTTTAAATATCTTTTTTTGAAAATGTTTTCAAGAACAGATTATGGTAGGCTATATTATGAAAAACGTTTACACTTTTTTAAAGGAGGAAATAATGGAAAAAAAATTAAGCAGCGCCGAGCACTATTTGTGGGGGTTGATTCAGAACCATATTGATCAAATTGGTGACATGTCAATTGTTAAATTAAGCGAATATGCCAATGTTTCAACCGCTACAATCGTACGAACTATGAAAAAAAAAGGATATTCAGGATATACTGATTTTCGTCATGAATTATTAAGTAAAGAAAAAAATGGTCCAAAATATAACATTTTAAGACAGGCCGACAGTGTGATCCGCTCCGTTATTATGAAAAACGAAACTGAACTCAACAATACTCTCAAAAATTTAGAAATTGATGTCATTGAAGATGCTATCCATCAAATTCAGAACGCAAAGATGGTCTATATTTTTGCGCGTGGTTTATCCGAATCGATCGGCCATGAATTGCAAATGAAATTGCAGTTAGTTGACAAATATACAGAATTACAAACCGATCCCAACATCATTAAGACAGTCGCTAAAAAAATACCGACAAATTGTGTCGCAATTTTCATTTCGTTAAACGGAAAAACACCGGAACTTGTTGAAGCTGCAAAAACTTTGGAGAAAAAAGAAGTCACCAAAATTGTTTTCACAACCAATTTGAGTTCATCAATTGCGACTCTTGCTGACCTCCTTTTCTGTGGTTTTAAATCAGAAACTACTTACTTTCCTGATTACGAAGTTCGTTCTCGACTACCCCTGCAAATCATGACTCGAATCTTAATGGATTCGTATGTTGTTCGAACAAAAAAATAATTGTTGCTCGCTAATTCAAAGTAAAAAAAGAACATTAGCTTAATTGCTAACATTCTTTTAAATTCTAATACGCAGCGCTTTTTAAAATATTTTTTGCTTGGATTATACAAAAAGGCTAACTTCGTTGCATTAAATTGGCTAATTTAATGCAATTTGATAACTGAGTGTTTTTTCCCCATTAACTCCCAAAATTGTATTTCCTTCCTTTTGGAAAATATCATGTTCGTTACCATATATATCAGGCAACCCTGCAAAGGGTTCGATACATAAAAACGGGGCTTTTTCTTTTTCCAGACTCCATAATGCGACGTAAGGAAAATCTCTCAAAGTAATTTTAATCAAATGTGTGGTTTTAGAACTTGAAAGAATAACATTTTTGATTCCTTGGTTAGCCAAAATTATCAAGCCCTTGTCAAATAAGTGGTGACTCAAGGGAATTGTATTATCCTGGCTTTCGTTTAGGGGTATTACCTCACCATTGCGGAATGGGATTGGGGCAATTCCAAACTTTTTTAACTTTTCCTGTACTGGATCAAAACTGATTCGATAGTCACTATAATTTCCTTCGTTGTTGAAAGGAACATTAAATCCTGGATGTGCTCCTAGTGCAAAAGGGAGCGGCTTGTCTCCAAGATTAAGCACTGTAAAGGTCACCCTTACCACGGCCGCTTTTAGTTCATATGCTACAATCAATTTAAAATCAAAAGGATACAATTCTTCTGTCTTTTCATTATTCTCAAGTTCAAATACAACCTTTTTATGACTTTGGTTTGTAACCATAAATCTTTGATCACGGCCAAAACCATGTTGCGGCATTTCATAAATATCATTATTTAATAAGTATGCATTATTGTAAGAACGACCAATCGCTGGAAAAAGAATTGGTGCATGTCTTTTCCAAAAACCCAACCCATTATCATTCCAAATGTAATCAAAATTTTCTTCTAAACTATAAATACTTTGAATTTCAGCGCCTAATTCACTTATTCCAACTCGATACTTTGTATTTTCTAATTGAATCATGTATTTCTCCTCTTAGAAACTTTAGAAAGGCTTCAGCATTTAGATAACTGGACTGCGAAATCATTAAAAATTAACGACTTCTAACTTAGTTACAGAAATCTTTCCAAAATATTTCGAAAATAATTTCTTGTTTACACAACCAGTTTGTTTCTCCATAGTATTCAGCATCCCTAGGGTCATTGCAGTTTTGAGTGTTTCCTCATCATCTTTTCCTTCTGAAATAGCAATCGCTAACCCAGCAAGTGTTGCATCTCCAGAACCAACTGGATTTTCAACGTGAATCTTGGGAATCTTAACACGATAGAAACTATTATTGTGCTTGGCAATTGCGCCTGCTGCACCTAGTGAAACTACGATCCAAGCAACATCTTGAAAAATTTTATTCGACATGTACTTAATTAATATTTCTGAATTTTCTTTGCCATTAAGCTTAATATTTAAAAGCTCGCTAATCTCTTCTTGATTTGGCTTAATGAGATAAGGTTTGTCTTTATTTAATAAGGTCTGCTTCAAAGATTCTCCTGAACTATCAAGCATTACTTTGATTTTTTTTTGCTTAGCCAGTGAAGACAGCTTAGCGTAAAAGTCACTTTCTATTCCTTGTGGAAGACTTCCGGATATAGTAACCACATCTGCTTCGCTCAAAAGCTCTTTATAATTTTCCAAAAAGCGAAAAACATCTTGTGCCGTAAGAACTGGTCCAGCTTCCAATATCTCTGTTTGTTTTCCGCCATCATGCAAAATAGCAATTGAGTTTCTTGTCTCCTGCTTAATATGAATAAAAGCATGATTAATTTTTTCTTTATCCAACTGCTCTTCAATAAAAGCCCCAAAGTTTCCTCCTAGAGCACCCGTTGCAACTATGCGACGCCCCATCATTTTTATAACTCTAGAAACATTAAGTCCTTTACCACCCGCAGTTTTTCTAACTTCACTAACCCGATTAACTGTATTTTCTTTTAAATCTTCAATTGAATAAGCCATATCAATTGAAGGATTCATAGTAACTGTCAGGATCATAACAAAACCCCACTTTCCATTAGCTGATCAAAAAGTTCTGTTCATTATCTTTGTCAATAACTGGTTAGCACCTAATTTATATCAAGCGCTTTCAATTTAATTAATTTACCGCTAACACCCTGTACTACCCCTGAAGCAAGCTTGTCTTTACGAACAAAATGAGCAGCTTGAAATTTATTTTTCTTCACTATCCAAGGATTGTTACTCTTAAAACTTTTTTCAAGCGGCTGATTGGTTCCTTTTAACACCATCACCACTACTTTAAAGCCAGGGCTTCTAACCATTATTGGACTATAGTGCAAAGTATCACTAAAAATTTCTATCACACTACCTGCAGGTACGAAAAACAGCTGTGCATCTTTTTCTGCATTAAAAGTACCATTTTTTATTTCTGATCTTTTTCCAAAAACCATCACCACGTCCGTCAGCATTATATTGACTTCGCTTCCTTGATGAAACTCCACGGCAGAAAAGGAAGTCGTTCTTCCGACACATTCTCCTACATTCACTGCCATTCCAGCAAAAACATCTCGTTCTATCTGCTGAATGGTCCCCATCTTTTCTAAATCTGAGTTGGAAGGATTATACTCATTTCCTTGTGCAGGAAGTTTTGCTTTCTTTTGAAAATACTGCTTAATCTCTGCAAGGGCATAGCAGGTATAACACATCCCATATCTTTTAAAACTGGCATCTTCAATATTTTGAATTTTATACTGCGGATTTTTAATTTTCAATTCATTAAGTGTTTCCATTTATCTCTAACACCTCTATTTTTCATAATTATTAATAAAATTAGTGGGGACGTGACAATAGGCTAGATCCCGAGTGTTGCAAATATTGGTTGGAGAGACTAAGAGACTGGAACAAAATATGCGTTTTGACCCAGCCTCCTTAATTTTGTCCTGTAGTATGCATACAAACATAGAGCACTAATTTAATTAGTTATTTAACCATGCATTGTTTATAGCTAGGACCAGGATATATTCACAATTTTCAGTTGCTTTTCTAGCATTAATGCCAATTATCAGCTTTATTTTGCCTTAGTAAATAATGAAGTTGCACTCTCCTTGAGTGCTTTATTGAGTGCTTCAATATTATTTTTCCCAACAGTGTTTAACCATTCACGCCCAGCTTCTTCTCCGTCCTTAGCAAAAGGTGTAATTCCACCACGCCATGTTGCACGGCCACATAGAACTCCATTAAAACTTGAACCACTTTTTGCTGCAAATAACAGTGTTTTTTGAAACAGTTCCGCACTTACACCTGCACTCAAAAAGATAAAAGGAACACCATTTGTTAATGCGTTCTGTTCTTTGTAAAAGTCAGCAGCTTCTTGCTGACTATAAACAGGTTCATGTTCGGTGGAAAAACCTTCAACATAAGCCATATTAACCGGAACTTCAACCTTCAAAACATCGACTCTATAACGTGGCTTAGCAAACTCAGCAACCATTTTATTCACTTTGTGTGGTTTTACCTTGGCATATTCTCTGCTATTTGTGTCAACAATCTGAGCGTCATATGACATAAGTTCCAAGAAAAATGGCAGACCAATAGTCTCGCATTCTTCTCCAATACGTTCAACAAAGACTTGTTTCTTTTTATTAATCTCGTTGTTCTCATCTACATCATAATAAAGCATGAACTTAACTGCATCAGCTCCTGCCTCCTTTAATCTTGTTGCTGACCAATCGGGAAGCAAATCAGGCATTCTGCCAGGTTCAGTTGTATCGTACCCAGTTTTTTCATAAGCTACTAATAAACCTGTATTTTGAGCACGTTTTTTTGCAGCCGGCAGACCATATTCAGGATCAAGCAGAATTGCTGAGGCGTACGGCGTCAATTCAGAAGAAATTAGCTTTTTAAACTCCACTATGTCCTCCTCATTTGCTTTTTTGTTTGCCGCCTTTGCTAACATCTTTTTGAGGGAACCACGTTGATCAATCGCCAATGCTGCAATAATACCTTCATCATTTGCAAGTTTTTCTAAAGCTGCCCATTTAATTGTCATTATCCTTATTCCTCCTTTTTCAGATCCTTAGTCATGGTAGTAACCTTCATCCCACAGCTTTAATTCATGATCGAAGAAATGCTTATTATCATGTTGTTCAGGATTATCTTCTTCAATAGCGTTGATTTTTTTTATGAGTTTTTCGTTTTCTTCGCTTTCTTTATATTCAGCTTTAATAAAGGCCGCTACGATATCTTCTGCAAGGTGTTCACCAACAACTGCACCGCCAAATGCAATCACATTTGCATTAAGCTCTTCCTTTGCATAACGTGCAGTTGCTACATCGCCCACCAATGCAGCTCTGATTCCCACATTTTTATCAGCAGCTGTTGAAATACCCACACCTGTTCCACATAAAACAACACCTAAATCTGCTTTACCATCTCGAACTAAGTCGGCTACTTGAAGCCCGTAAAGAGGATAGTGTGTTCTAGTATTATCATAAGTTCCCACATCAATTATTTTGTGTCCCTTTGATTTTAAGAAATCTGAAATCTGCATTTTAACACTAGTTACAATATGGTCGTTTCCAAGTGCAATAATCATTTAAATTCCTCCAATTTTTCAAAATATTCAATTAGCACATTTTTTCGAGCATATCCAATCTGATTTGATGCCGTCCACCAGCATAATTAACATTCAAATATGCAGTAACAATACTTTCAGCTAGTTTAAAGCCAACTATTCCAGCGCCTAAAGCGATTGCCTTTGCTCCATTATGTTGTGTCGTCATATGAGCGGTATTTTCCTCCGTCACATTTGCAGTTACCATTCCATGAATCTTGTTACTTGCCATGGCGGAACCGGTTCCATATTCATCAAACATAATTCCCCTGTCGGCCTTTAAACTCAGGACAGTTTTTGCGAGTGCAACAGACGAATCAACAAAATCGTCTGCCGGTTGTTTAGTAAGATCAATGATTTCGTAACCCTTATTTTCCAAAAATTCCTTGATATGTTCTTTTAAATAGAATCCTGCTTTATCCGTAGCCAATGCAACTTTCATTTTAATCTCTCCTTTAAAATTAACAGCTCACTATTGAAACCGCTTAAACTAAAATTTAACCAAAAGTAGCAATATTAAAATAAACATAAAAACAAACTCAATCTTTTTCATCCGCACACACAATTTAGCACTTAAAAGAACAATAGTCAACAATATATGTTCTATAATGTTCATAACGCGCATTTTTTAGTACACTTTTGTGTCTATTTTGCATATTCCTTTATATTCACAAGCTTAGACTTTTTTATTTTATTTAAAAAAATTTCATTATAATATAATTTATGTTCTCTGGCCTTTAAAGGTTTTGTTAAAATTGTATTTTCACGAAATCTTTGTACCTCGTTTTCCTTATTGTTTTCCAGAATACTTTTAATATTAGAAAACTCTGTGACCAAAGTTTTTTCAGTTGTTATTTGAACAATATTCTTGCTAAATGTATAACTTCCCTCTTCAACAACAAATTTAATTTTCTCAGTATTTTTACTATTTAAAGTTGCATTCAACAAATATGTGCCTTTGCGATTAAGCCGAACTATAAAGCTACAATTATCGACTTTAAAATAAAAATTACCGACATAGTAAAAAAAATACCAATTTATAACCCACGTCAAAATAACTAAAAGAATAGTTATTCCAATTGAGAAAACGTAAATGTTATTGCCCATATTGAAATTCCTTTCTAAAATAAAATCTATTGTACCTATGCAGTAGTATTGAAACTAACATTACATATATACAATAGATTCTAACTTAAATAATTTATTTTCACTTTTTTATTTTTTAAATTCCACCACTTGTGTTACTTTTGCTAGAAGTAGCAGTATTATATAATGCATTAAAACTTAGTTTCTTAGTTCCTTTTTTGGAAATTTCAACCAATGCTTCTCCAAATTCATTAGCTGTCGAAAAATTACTGTAGATTGCTTCAAGTAACGATCCTAAGTTACACCCTGCAACAACAGTAATTTTCTTTTTTCCATATGCTATTGTTGCAGCAACTTTATACGGTGTCCCCCCTACAAGGTCGGCAAAAAACAAACATTCAGAATTGCTATTATTTTTAATAATATCTTCAAAAATTGTTTTTAAATCGCTATCTGACATTCCTTCTTTAAAATCACAAAAATGCCATGTTTTTGGTATCTTTGTTAGCAACTTCAAAGCTCCTTGTACCCCGGAAGCAAACTTTCCATGACCACTTATGATAACTTCTATTTTATTCAATGTTCTTTCACATCCTCAATCTTCTACATCCAACCTATCAACGACATAACAATTGCAAAGGCAAATGTTAAAACAATTAGCCATATAGGGTTAACGTTTTTTTTGAGCAACCAATAAAGTAAAAAAACAAACGCAAAGGGTAAAATGTTTGGAAAAATTTTATCTAATAATTGTTTTTGAAGACTAATAGTCGTATTTCCTGCTCCAATTTTTAACTTAAGTTCCATTTTAACGTAAGAAGCTATCAAGCCCCCAATAACTGTCAAACCTAAAATTGACGCTACATGAGAAATTACTTTTGAATTTTCTTGAATTACGTCTATTGCGCGAGTTCCTAAATTATATCCTAAATGTGCTAACGGCATACGTGACCAAAAAAGAAACAAATACACTAGGAAAAATAGCAGTGGTCCAAAAACGTTCCCGTTTTTTGCAATTGATGCAGAAATCCCACCAACAATTGGCATTATTGTAAACCAGAAAATAGCATCACCAATCCCTGCCATCGGACCAAACAATGCATTTTTGAGTCCTTTAATCGTAGTAGGCTCAACATGATCTTCTTCCATCGTTAACAAAAGCCCCATTAATATTGGATACAGTGGAGGTGAACTATTAATAAACTCCATGTTATCCGCCATTACTCTTTTCAGCCCCTTAGGATCGTTACGATAAATTTTTTCCCAATAAGGTAATTGTGCCCAAGTCCAACCTGGAGCATGCATTCTTTCATAACTAAAAGAAGCTTGCACGAGATTTGAGCGAATCCCCAACATTGATATATCGTGTTTACTGAAAAGACTTTTCCTCTTTCCATCTTTACTTTCAGATGCCATCTTGATCACCACCAGTATTATTTTTTAATTTCTTAAGTTCAGACTCCAACTTATTTGTTTCTCGACTTCTAAAGTATTCAATCATAGCAAGAACTCCACCCACTAAAGCAATTGGAAGAACATTTGAGAATGGTATCATACTTGCTATCACAAAACCAAGCAACAAATACGGAAAATAATTTAACTTCAACATTACTTTAAGTAACATTGCAAAACCAACTGCAGGTAAAATCCCACCCGCAAGTTCAAACCCATGTGTCAACCACTGTGGCATGGAACTTACCAATGTATGCATTGGTCCTTGAGCAGCATAAGCACTTAAAAAAGCTACTATTCCAAACGAAAGAGTCACAATAGATAGTGGAATAAAATTAAGGCGTTTAAAACTCCGCGTGTCCCCTGCAGCTGCATATTTATCAAATCGTGACATAAATAATGAAAATGAAGAATAGAAAAATAAAAGTATATATTGCATCAACATTGCAAATGGCAAGGAAAGTCCGATTGCAGTGGCAGGTGCAGTATTGTTTGTAGCAGCAATTACAACTGTCATAATTCCGCAGATAACTGTATTAGGTGGCTGTGTACCACCTGCAGGAGTTAATCCTGCAAAAGCCAATTCGGTTAATCCACCTGCAATTACTCCTAACTGCAGATCACCTAAAATCAAACCTGTTATTGTACAAACAATAATCGGTCTAAAAATAAAGAACGCCTGTAACCAACAATCCAACCCAACAATCATTGCCCATATAGCTATCAATAAACCTTGAATAAATGTAACATCCATCTTCTGCCCTCCTAAATTAATTCATTATAAATGTTATGAATAAACTATTTTAAAAGCTTTTCTGTTATTGGATATTTTTTTTCACCCGGATAATCCTTTATATATATATCAATGTCTTGGGAGGATAAATATTGTCAGCAACGGTTGTAAAATGTTGGAAAATACCGATTAGAAAATGTCGGTTTTCCAACATTTTTTTACGGTAAAATAAACGCATCTCAAATTTGGAGGAACTGAAATGCGTTTAGATGTTGAGCAGTGTGTCCAGCAATATATTATGAACAAAATAAAGCCCAACTTCGCTGAAATTGGTCGGCGATACGGTGTTGATCCACGAACGGTAAAAAGATACTACAATTTAGGGCTTACGCCCCCAGATGAGCAGCCACAACCCTTACGGCGGCCGAGTAAACTTGACGATTATCGAAAAACGATTGAAGAAAAGGTTCTAGAAGGCTGTTCGGCAACGGCAATTTATTACTTTATCAAAGAACGTGGCTATCAAGGAAAGCAAAGTATTCTCAGAGACTATTGTCGAACCATCAGAAAAGCCGCAACGAAAAAAGCCACTATCCGGATTGAAACCTCGCCAGGGATTTCAGCCCAGGTTGATTGGAAAGAAGATTTAACGTTGGTTTCTCGGCATGGAGAGATTGTCAAAGGCAACATCTTCTTATATGTTTTAGGGTACTCGCGAATGAAATACATGCAATTTACCTTCAGTCGCAGCCAAATTACCTTTTTTGATTGCTTAACTAATGCCTTTTGGGCAACCGGGGTGTGCCGAAAGAAATCTGGTTTGACAACCAAAAGGTTGTCGTCGATCATCATAAAAGTAATTTTGGTAAGCCGGTATTTAATGAAACCTTCGTTGAATACGCTAAGGACGCTGGTTTCAAGCCAATTGCTTGTCGACCGTTTCGGCCACAAACCAAAGGAAAGGTTGAGGCGCTGGCCAGAACTACTCAGCGAATCAAAGTTTACAACCATGAGTTTGAAGAGCCGCTAGACTTAGCCGAGATCGTCCATTTGACGTGTGATCAGCTGAATCATGAGAAGTCTCAGGCGACTCAAATTCCGCCTTATTTATTGCTTGATAAAGAAAAAGAGTATCTCCAGGATTTTGATCACGACTTACTCGATGCCTATGCCAGCCAAACCATCGCAAGGAAAGTTAGCAAGGAATCAATGATTGTCTTTCAAAATCGGAAATACTCCGTCCCCATAAGATATATTGACGAAACCGTACAAATTAAACACGATGACAATACTCTATACATTTATTATAACGGAGAATTAATTCGTTCTCACCCTATTTCACTGAAAAGATTTACTTACCTTCGCGATGACATGGAAGAGATTGTCCGATCAGACCTTTATAAGAATCGTGATGACCGAGTCATTGATGATTACGTCGACCGAAACCTGAAGATGTTTGATGAAATGGAGTGAGAAAATGGCCAATTACCAAGCTTTATACACCAACCTTAGACAATTAAAGTTAGATCGTTTCGCCGAACATTTAGGCTACCTATTGGATCATCAAGATGAAGCACCCAAGTCCTTGAGTGATGCCTTATTCGAATTGACAACGGCTGAGCTTAAATACCGGGAACAAAAAAAGATTAATTTGAGAATTAAACTAGCCCGCTTTCCATATGAAAAAACGTTAGCTGACTTTGACTTTAGTTATCAACCGGGAATTAACCAAGGGATAATTGAGGACTTGGGATCACTAAGATTCACCCAAGAGAATCAAAACGTTTTGTTTATCGGCACCTCCGGTGTCGGTAAAACTCACCTAGCCACCGCCATTGGAATTGAAGGGTGTAAACAAGGAATTTCAACGCAGTTTATTCGATGTAGCGACCTCATCAACAAGCTTCAAACAGCACAAGTTCAAGGCCGGAGCGAAGAAGTGCTACGCCGGTATGCCCGTTTTCAAATTCTAATCATTGATGAGATTGGTTATCTTCCAATTGAGTCAGTGGGCGCTAAGCTGTTTTTTCAGTTAATTGAAAGACGATACGAACGGAAATCAACCATTATCACCACTAATATTCCGCTTTCTAAGTGGGGAAACACCTTTTCAGATAAGATGTTAGCTAACGCCATTTTAGATCGCTTGGTTCATCACGCTAAAGTTATCCGAATCACTGGTCGATCATATCGAATGAAAGATCATTTAATTGAAAAGAAGGATAATTCCGGACCTGATTTATCAGGTTTCAACGCACAAAATAAAGAAAGGAGCAGTGAGACACTGTAAACTTTATCGGTAAAAAACAGCATTTTTTAATCGGCAAAAAACTACATTTTCACATCGGCGTTGACATAAATATAAAAGATCCTCCTTGTCCTGCTCGTTAACATACACTTTTTTCGTGATTTCTTTCTTTCCTTGAGAAAAATGCATATTTCCAACATTAACTTCTTTAATCGGAACTCCCCCTTCAACTAGTTTCCGTGCATCTTGAGGAGTTTTTACAACTATAAATATTTTTTGGCGATCAGCAGCCTTGTTAATAATAGCAATCGTTTTTTCAAGTGAGAAAAAACGAATTTCAGCACCAGATGATTCTGCCGTTGTCGCCATTAATTTTTGTTGCAATGTATCTTTTGAAGCTTGATCATTTGCAACAAGAATTAAGTTTGCCCCCAGAGCTCTTGTCCATGTGACTCCCACCTGGCCATGTACCAGTCGATTATCGATTCTAGTCAATAAAATATTAGCAGCCATTTTATTAATACCTCCTTAATTTCAACATTGCGGACAAAAAAGAACATTAATTTGTTTGTTTATGTTCGATTAAAGTATAGAGTAAGCGCTTTTATATGTCAAGGCCGTTTTAAAATTTTTTATTAATACTGTTTTTTACATTTTTTATCAAAAAATGATATAGTGATACATAAGTAATATTGGCCTTTAATAGTTACATAACTTTTTTATAAAATGTAAATTACTATACTTGATCTAAAATGTTTTTTTAATATTAACGTTCAATAACGAACAACACATTAATTATGCTTTTAATATTATGATTCAAAAGGAGTTGCAGTTAAATGTTAAAAAAAGAAAGACTAATGGGAATACTTAACATTGTTAATTTAAAAGGTGTTGTCACTGTAAATTATTTAGTTGATAAATTAAATGTTTCTAACATGACAATTCGTCGAGATTTAGATGAACTTTCTCAAAGCGGGAAGGTGTTGCGAATTCACGGGGGAGCACAAAGTGTCAATAAAGAACGATCTTTTGAACTTTCACGTACTGAAAAAAGGGAAATACATATTACTGAAAAAATAAAGATCGCCACCAAGGCTGCAACTCTAATTCAAGAAAATGACACACTTTATATCGGTCCAGGAACAACACTTGAGTTGGTAGCAAAATATCTCAATAATGCAAAAAACTTAAGAGTTGTTACTAATAGTTTACCAATATTTCAAATTCTAGAACGTTCAAAAAACGTTGATGTCATATTCATTGGTGGTTCTTATCGGGAACGTTCAAATACTTTCGTAGGCAGTTTAACTAACTCAATGCTTAAGCAGTTAAGGTTCAATAAAACTCTAGTAGGAGTCAATGGAATTCATAATGAGAATCTGATGACAGCTAATCCTGAAGAAGGCCAGGCTCAAAGAATTGCTTTAAATAACGCACAAGAAAAAATTATAGTTGCGGATCATTTTAAATTAAATAAAAATGATTTTTACAATTTTTACAGTCTATATGATATTGACTACTTGATTACTAATAAAGATATAGATAAGAACACAAAAAAATATTATGAACAATTTACAAAAATTATCTTAAGCGATGATTAATTTTTCACCTCTAGACAGATCAAAAACAGTTCAAAAACCTAACCCTCAATAATACTTTATACAGGTTAAACTATTTTATTATCCAAGCTAACTTCTTCAAGCAAAAAGATCTAATCTTATTCATAATAAGAAAAGGAGTACTTTATCAGAAAATAGTAATTTTCTTGATAAAGTACTCCTTTTTGAGCTCAAGCTAACCATAATATTTTTAAAATTAAACTAAAGTTCTTGCTGTGTTGGCCTAATCAAGATCTCATTTACTCCGACTTCTTCGGGTTGATTAATTGCATAATAAATAGCTTCAGCAATATTCTTTGGATCAATTCCAACCGATTTTTCTATTTGATTGATTGCATCTTTTTGTTCCTGATCAGTTATGTGAGTTGATAATTCGGTCAAGATTGAACCTGGTGAAATAATTGTTGTACGAATGTGACTAGCAGGAGATTCTTCCATCCGAAGCCCTTCACTAATTGCTCTAACTGCTGCTTTAGTTGCACAATAAACAGCACTGCCAGGGAAAACAATGTGCCCTGCGATACTTGATAAATTGATAATGTGCCCCTGTTTTTGTTTACGCATATATGGCAATACAGCGTTAATGCCATATAACACACCTTTGATATTTACATCCACCATTAAATTCCACTCATCTACTTTTCGCTTTCGCAATTTTGACAAAGGCATTACACCCGCATTATTTATAAGTACATCGACTTTGCCAAATTTCTCCACAGCAAACCGTGCTAAAGACTCCATTTGGGCAACATTGGTGACGTCCGTTACCTGATAAACAGCTTGACCACCTGACACAGCAATTTTTTCCACTATTTGTTGTAAGCTTTTTCACGGCGTGCAGCTAATACAACATTCGCACCATTAGTGGCTAATTTAATTGCGGTTGCTTTCCCAATTCCGCTTGAAGCTCCTGTTATAATGACTGTTTTATGCGCTATATTCGACATTGTTAATTCCTCCTTTTATAATATAGGACAAGCTTATCAGCTAAAGTATACTTCAACACAAGTAATTAGCCTTTTACCGTTATATAGCCTTAATAGGCTAAAATAAAGTTAATTTTATGACCGCTAAGTTAAAGCAACTTTAAAAAAGGAGAACAAAGATGAATATAGCAGAAATCACTAAACTAAGGAATTTAAAGAAATCTACTTTAAGATATTATGAAAGCGAGGGTATTATTCCCAGCGTACCTAGAGATGAAAGTGGTCACAGAGTCTATACAGAAGAAAGTATTGCATGGATTGATTTTATTATCAGTTTAAAAGAAACTGGAATGCCTTTGAGCAACATTAAACTATATACTAACTTGTACAAAGACGGTGCTAAGACTTTAGCCGCTAGGAAAAGCATGATGGTTCAACATCAAAAAAAAGTAAAAGATAATATCAGTCAAACAATTGCACATTTAGAAAAAATCAATTACAAAATTGCTTTATACGATGTCCAACTAAATAATGTGCGAAAAATGCCATAACCCTTTAAAAAATACGTTCAAAAGAGCGTTTGACATAAGTTGTTAAGCTTTGAATAATTTTGAACTAAAACAGAAAACTTTGACTTATGGAACACGTTTATCCGCAATAAAAAGGAACTGAATCAAAAGTTAACTTTTGACTCAGTTCCTTTTTCATTTAAACACGAATTGCTTATAATCAAGCCCTGGCTAAGTTTACACGCTACACTTAATCCTACAGCAGCTTAGCAATTGAAACCACTTTTCATTATTTACTATAGTTAGGTGCTTCTTTTGTAATTTGAACGTCATGCGGATGTGATTCGCGCAAACCAGCATTAGAGATTTGCACAAACTGTGCATCGTCTTGCAATTCTTTAACATGTCCTGCACCGACGTAACCCATTCCAGCACGCAGACCACCAACCATTTGATAAACCAGATCTGCAATGCTTCCCTTGTAAGCCACACGTCCTTCAATCCCTTCTGGGACCAGCTTGTTAGCTTCGTTCACACTTCCTTGGAAATAGCGGTCAGATGAACCATGTTTGCTGTCCATTGCTCCCAGACTACCCATTCCGCGATAGGTCTTAAAGCGGCGTCCTTGGTAAATCTCAGTCTCGCCTGGTGCTTCATCTGTACCAGCAAGCATACTGCCTAGCATTACCGCGTTACCACCAGCTGCCAGTGCCTTGACGATATCACCAGAGTATTTAATCCCACCATCTGCAATAATTGTTTTTCCATATTCACGTGCGACGCTCGCTGCGTCATAAATTGCAGTTAATTGCGGTACGCCAACTCCAGCAACAATTCTCGTTGTACAAATCGAACCAGGACCAATCCCCACTTTAACAACATCAACCCCGACATCGTAAAGTGCTTTAGTTGCAGCAGCTGTCGCAACATTTCCAGCAATCAGTGTTACCTCTGGGAATTTTTCTCTAATTTCTTTGATCTTGCGAATTACACCGGCAGAATGTCCATGGGCAGTATCAATTACAATTGCATCTGTCCCTGCTTTAAGCAGCGCTTCGGCACGTTCAAAAGTATCGCTTGTTACACCCACAGCAGCTGCAACCAATAACCGGCCATGGATGTCCTTAGCAGCATGTGGAAATTCAACAACCTTTTCGATATCTTTAATCGTAATTAATCCTGAAAGCCGGCCTTCACTATCAACAACTGGCAATTTTTCAATCTTATGTTTTTGTAAGATCGCTTCTGCCTTTTTCAAAGAAGTCCCAACCGGTGCAGTTACAAGATGATCTTTGGTCATAACGGCAGAAATTGCCACAGAATTGTCATTTACAAAACGCAGGTCACGATTTGTAATGATCCCAACAAATTTGCGATTCTGCAATGTTTCTACAATTGGAACCCCGCTGATTCGATACTTACGCATCAGATTTTCTGCTTCCGCTACGCTATTTTCAGGTGCCAAAAAGAATGGATCAATGATTACGCCGCTTTCAGACCGTTTAACTTTTCTAACCTCATCGGCCTGTCTTGCAATCGTCATGTTCTTATGAATCACACCTAAACCACCTTGGCGTGCCATCGCGATCGCTGTTGCAGCTTCAGTGACAGTATCCATACCTGCACTGATAATCGGGATATTTAATCGGATATTCTTCGCAAGTTGTACGCTTAAATCGACATCATTCGGTAAAACGTGACTCTCAGCTGGTATTAATAGAACATCGTCAAACGTGAATCCTTTTTTTGCAAATTTTGTATCCCAATTGGACATTACAAATGCGCTCCTTTAAAATTATTTTTGTTTTTCAAGTTACCCAATTTTGGCTTGAAATGCAAGCATTCTCATCTATTTTTCAGAAAATTATCTTGAGTTGCACCTTTAGAGCTCTCTTTTATAGAATTTAACCGTTTTATTCTGCACTATTCATTTTATGAGATGTTAACTCCAAATTAACTGTTGACTTTACTTATTAATGATGTTTTAATAATTCTAAATTATCAATTTCAGAAGGGATTAATAACTTTGGATAATATACAGGTTTCTCAAACAACTTTATATTATTATGGCTATGCTTACTTTATTTAGACGTCCGTACTAAGATGCGGGCGTTTATCAACGTTCGTGTCTAAAGTATGCAGGGCCTATTTCCCTTGCCAGTTAGACACTCAGTAAAAGTCTAGCTGGTCTTAATACGATTTTTATCCTTTAAGAGCTTAAAACCAGTTGGATTTTAAAAGTCCGACTGGCTTTTTTATTTCCACAAATCAAGGAGGAATCTTAATGGATACAAATATGAAAAAACGCCTTTCTTTGAGCCTCTACCTGAATTACTTTGTTCACGGGATCGGCCTCATTATTTTGGCGCAAAACATGCAGACCCTCGGTCACCTTTGGCAATCGCCGTTGGCCACTGTCTCGTATGTCATTTCTGGAGTCGGCATCGGACGATTGCTGGCATACTTGCTCTTGGGTTCGCTCGCTGATCGTTACGGACGGAAAAGCTTTGTCTTTCTGGGAATGGGCAGCTATTTGCTTTTCTTTGTTGGAATACTGCTTGCCCCTAATATCCAAGTTGCTTATCTCCTAGCTATCCTAGCAGGTGTGGCCAATTCAGCCCTTGATTCCGGCACATACCCTACTTTTGCAGAACTAGGAGATCGAAGCAGCCCCGCCAATGTTTTGCTTAAAGCCTTCATCTCTTTGGGTGAATTTGTTTTACCGCTCTGCGTTGCACTCTTAGAGAATCAAAACTGGTGGTTCGGTTGGTCATTTATTTTGGCAGCACTTGTCTTAAGCTTCAACTTTTTCCTGCTGTTACCGCTTGAATTTCCGCCGATGAATCGCCCTCAAAAAAGTGTGCTGTCTAAGAAAACAGCAAATTCTTTCCGCAAAAAGCTGGCATTTGTTGCACTGACTCTTTACGGTTATACCTCAATGGCTTTAATGATTCTATACACTCAGTGGATTACACTTTATGCCACCCAAGAGCTACAGATGAACAACGTTGCGGCACATTTTTTACTATCGCTATACAGTATTGGCTCTATTACTGGCGTTTTGCTGATCTTTTGGTTACTTCGCAGTGGTTTTTCAGAATTGACACTGTTATTGGGACTAAATTGTGGTTCTTTAGTTGCACTGCTGCTACTTTGTTTTATTCATGTTTCGTGGCTAGCAGAAATTGCTTCTTTACTATTTGGCCTAACCGCAGCAAGTGGCGTCATGCAGATCGGCTTAAATATTTTCTTGCGGCTCGCCCCTGAAAGAAAAGGGTTAACCACCGGTATTTTCTTCACACTCGGAAGCTTAGCCTCTTTCAGCATCCCTGTGATTACAGGATGGCTGTCGCAGCAAGGGGTTGCCGCAGCATTGGAATTCAACTTAATTATCAGTTTATGTGGCCTTTTGCTGGCTTTAAGCATTCGTTTAGCTTTAGGTAAGCCTCATTCATTGACCACCGTTCGTAGCAAAATTTCCTTGCTTGATCGCTTAATTGTACGCTTGCTAGCCCAGCGTTTTAAAGCAGTCGATCAGGTTGCTGCCTTTAAACGTACTCATGAACTTCCCGTGCTGGACAGCAATCGCGAAAATATAGTCCTGGAAAACATCGCGCGCCATTGTCCTGATCAACAATTAGAACCGTATCTTCAAGATATTTACAGTAATATCATGGCCAATTCACGCAAATATCAGGAAAAGAAAAATAAAAAAGAAAATTAATTAACTGGAGGAATTATGATGTACTTTTTAACAGCCGGAGAATCGCATGGTCCACAATTGACTGGAATAATTGAAGGTGTCCCTGCTGGAATGCAGCTTGATATCGCCAAAATTAACGCGGCACTTGCAGCTCGCCAAGGCGGGTACGGCCGCGGAAATCGTCAAAAAATCGAACATGATACTGTTGAAATTACTGGAGGTTTGCGTCATGGCAAAACACTGGGTTCACCGTTAGCACTAACAATTCAAAATAGAGACCATGCTCACTGGTCAAAAATTATGAATCCTACCAGCCCCGAAACAGCGGAAAACACTCTACGCAAGGTTGAACGCCCACGTCCTGGTCATGCAGATCTTGTAGGGGGAATGAAGTACCGACATACCGATCTCAGAAACGTTTTAGAGCGTTCCTCGGCACGTGAGACTGCAATGCGCGTTGCTGTCGGCTCAATTTGTAAACAACTACTTGAACAGTTGGACATTAAACTGGTTGGTTACGTCCAACAGATCGGCAAGCTTGCTGGTGCTAAGAGCTTACCCACTGATGTTTCTCAGATTGAACAACAAATTCATGCAAATGATCTGCGCATCCTTGATATGGCCCAGGTCACCCCAATTCATAAACTAATTGACGACACTAAAAGAGCAGGCGACACTTTGGGCGGAATTATTCGAGTAGTTGCTGAAAATGTTCCCGCCGGTTTAGGCAGCTATATTAGCTGGGACACAAAATTAGATGCTAAGCTTGCTGCAGCTGTGATGGGCGTTAATGCAATGAAAGGGGTCGCAATCGGTGATGGTTTTACTGCTGCTACCAACCTTGGAAGTGATGTCATGGACCCAATTACTTGGGACCAAGAAAGCGGTTGGAGCAGATCCTCAGATCATTTGGGCGGCTTTGAAGGCGGAATGACCAATGGTATGCCGTTAATCATCCAAGCTGCTATGAAACCTATCCCAACACTTTATAAAGCATTAAAGAGTGTTAACCTCAAGACTCGTGAAGTTCAAAAAGCAAACGTTGAACGCTCCGACACAACCGCAATTGTACCCGCTTCGCTTGTAATCGAAAGCGTCGTGGCGATCGAACTTGCCAAAGAAATCACTGCTACTTTTGACGGCAGTAACCTAGCACGCCTCAAAGAACAATTACAGGCTTACCGTCAGGAACTCAAAGAATATTAATATTGATAAGGTGATTGCATGCTCATCCACACACTTGGTCCGGCAGAGACTGATAGTTATGCCGCGGCCCAACACTACTGCCAAACACATCCGAAAGAACACGCGCACGTTTTTTTACATGCGAGTTTCGAAGAAGTTCTTACGCAGTTAACAGCTTATCGCGGGGCATACCTGTTATTGCCAGCAGCTTTCAAATCAAAGATGCTTAAACTTTCGTGGGGGGAATTACACTATGATCTCCTTGACCAATTACAGCTGATCGATTGTTTTATCTATCAGTTAGCCCCACTGGTTATTATCGAAAATCAAACACGCTTAACGGGTATTGCTTATTCTCATGCTGCAACTGCCAAATTGCTCGCAAAAACAGTCACTCCTCAAAAAATCAAGTGTTGTGCCAGCAAATATCTAGCTTACCAACAATTCTTACAAGATGGACAGTATGTTTTAACCAATCAAAAAAACGTAGAATTGCATTCAGATGACCGCATCATTGCACACTTTAAACCAGATATGGTGTGGTGCTTATATCAAATTAAGGAGTAATTGATTATGGAACAAAAAAAACTAACTACCCATCTGCAGCATGGTTTGAACGGTGCTTTAGCTGTTCCAGGAGATAAGAGTATCTCTCACAGAGCACTGATGCTCGGCGCCATTGCTCAAGGAACAACGACTATCAAACATTTTTTAAGTTCTGCTGATTGTCTCAGCACCCTCAGAGCCATGCAAGACCTTGGAATTAAAATAACTCGTGATGGGGACAACGTTAGCGTAGAAGGCAAGGGGTTAACGGGCTTGAAAAAACCGGAACATCCTTTAAACATGGGTAATTCGGGCACAACTACCCGTTTGCTAATGGGACTGCTTGCGGGCCAATCCTTTGAAACTGAACTTTTCGGCGATACTTCTTTGCAAAAAAGACCGATGCGCAGAGTCAGCGAACCACTCGCCGAAATGGGGGCCTCAATTCTCACAACCAGTACTGGTACGCTCCCCGCCAAAGTTATTGGCAAGCCGCTACACGGTGCACAAGTTAAACTTAAAGTTGCCAGTGCACAAGTTAAAAGTGCTTTGATTTTAGCCGCTTTACAGGCTAAGACACCTTCAACAATTATCGAAAAGCTCCCCACGCGCGATCATACAGAAAGGATGCTGCAAGAATTCGGTGCACAAATCGAAACTGCCGCAGATCACCTAACAATTACAGTTCAGCCACAACCACGGCTACTTGGTCAGACAGTTATAGTTCCTGGAGATATCTCATCTGCCGCATTTTTCATAGTTGCAGCTACAATCAGCAAACATTCTGAAATCGTTTTGAAGAATGTTAATATCAATGAAACCCGCACTGGAATACTAAGTGTCTTGCAAAAAATGGGTGGTAATCTTCAACTTGAAAATAAGTCAACTGGAACCGAACCTGCCGCCGATCTTCGTGTCAAGTACGCTATGCTTTCGCCGATCCAGCTTGACGAAAAAGAGATCCCCGCAGTCATCGACGAACTCCCGCTGGTTGCTTTGTTGGCTGCATGTGCGCACGGTCGCAGCATTTTAAGAGGTGCGCAGGAATTACGTGTCAAAGAGACTGATCGCATTGCTACTGTTGCACAGGAACTCCGCAAACTCGGGGTGTTGGTTCAAGAACTTCCTGATGGCTTAATCATTGATGGCCGCCCGGCATGGGACATCAATGATCCAATACTGGATAGTCATGGAGATCATCGCATTGGAATGATGATGGCCATTGCTGCGCTGCGTTCACCAGAAGCACTCGCGTTAAAGAAGCCGGAAGCAATCGCGGTTTCTTATCCAACATTCTTTTCAGACTTGGAATCATTAATTACCTTAGGTGAGGAGGAATCCAAATGACCACTGTTTTCGTAAAAGGACTTGGTTTAATTGGCAGTTCCCTAATCAGGGCAATTCGACTCAGTGCACCAACAACTGTCATCATTGGATGTGATTCCGACAAAAAAGCTTGTGACTACGCAGTGCAGCATCATCTGATTGACCGAATTGGAACAGATTTAACTGCCGCTGAAACTGCTGATTTCATTATCTTAGCTGCACCAGTTACGACCATCGTGCAGGATCTTCAAGAGCTCGCTCACTTGCCCTTGAAGAAAAATGTAATTGTCACAGATGTTGGCAGTACCAAGCAAATTGTCTTACAAGCAGCTGCCGCCTTAACACAGCAGGGGATCACCTTTATCGGCGGTCATCCGATGGCTGGTTCACATAAGTCGGGTGTCACAGCTGGACGCGCTGATCTTTTCGAAAATGCCTTTTATTTCTTGATACCTGCCGTTCCTAACGAGCATGCATGCGCTAGCATTCAAACGTTATTGCGTGCAACCCACGTAAAGTGGCTTACACTTACAGCTGCTAAACACGACAAAATTGTCGGGCAAATCAGTCACTTGCCTCATATTATTGCTGCAGCGCTTGTTAATCAGACACAACAGGCTTTTGCAGACTTTCCGCTGGGAATGCGGTTAGCAGCCGGTGGGTTTAAATCGATCACTCGGATTGCTTCTTCTGATCCACTGATGTGGAGTGCAATTTTAAATTCTAATGCTGCCATTATTATGCAACAGCTTGAGCAATACACTGCACACCTTGAAGCTCTCAAAACAGAGATTGCACAAGCACAGCAACACAAGATCTATGCATTCTTCCAAAACGCGAAAACCAGTCGCGATCAGCTTGGTGCTGACAAAGTTGGTGAGCTTCCTGGATTCTACGATCTATTTATCAATATTCCTGATCAAGTTGGTACGCTCGCGGCAGTTACTCAATTGCTTGCACAAAATAACATTAATATTGTTAATATTCATATCTTAGAAATCCGCGAGGACATTGATGGCGTTTTACAGTTAACATTTATGCGTGCACGTGACCGCTCACTTGCTGAAGATTTGCTGCAACAAAAAGGTTATCTTGTTTTACGGAAGGAGCATTAACATGGAAGCAATTTTAATTGGTTTTATGGGCAGCGGAAAAACTACCATTGGAAAATTAGTAGCGCAACACTTGAATGTCCCCCATGTTGATCTTGATGATCAAATTACTGCGGCCGCTGGAATCCCAATTAAAGATATCTTTGCCAAACACGGTGAAGCTTATTTTCGGCAGCTTGAACATAAGCTGTTGTTACAACAAATGGCTGAACATGGCATTCTGTCAACCGGTGGCGGTACGTCTGCACAACCGGAAAATATGCGTGTTCTCAAACAAACAACTGTCCCCGTAATTTTTCTTGAGGCAACTGCTGCGACAATTCTCAAGCGCGTTTGCAACGATCAAGGACGCCCCTTGGTCAATCAGCTTGATCAAACTGCTTTGATCGCACTCAAACAAAGCCGGCAGCAGGCTTACCAAGCATGCGCCGACTTAACGATTGCAACTGATCAAACAGCACCGGATCAAATTGCACAGCAAATTCTTAATTACCTGCGTCAGGCTGTTGATTAACAATTTACAAACTTTGATAGCGACATTTAAAGATGGTTATCTTTTATTAGCTTTTTAAGCTTAAACTGCTCCTGTGATTGATCTTATTTCCAATCAATACAGGAGCATTTCTTATTAAGTTGCAAAAAGCTTTGGCTAAGAAATTCAGATCAAAATCTCATTCCCATTGTTATAAACCTTGTCTCTGCTGTTTAGATGTCTTTAAAACTGTTATTTTTTCGGTGCTGGATAAACGTGTTCCATAAGTCAAAATTCTCCGTCTAACTTCGAATTACTCATAGCAAAGTACTCGCGATGTTCGTAATTTCGCGTTAGCACTCAAATTTTCCCGACTTATGTCACACTCTCAAAATTATAAAACCAATCATTATGTACAAGATTGCGACACTAACCGCACCTCCAAATGAAGCATTATTGGTATTTTGCATCCCCCCAAAAGCAGTTACCACAAAGTCAATCCCAAAATGACATATTATTGGAAACAGCAGATTTTTTGTTCTAATGAACAGGCTAGCAAATAAAAAACCCATCGCCATTGTCTGACAAACCTGGATCGTTGTTAAAGAAAAATTTTGGGAGTATAAATTAAGAAAATGTTCTAAACCAAATAAGACACTTGAGATTATCGCCGGAAATAAAATACGGGTACTCTGTTTTGTTGAGCGCCAAAACAAGCGTAGTAAGGTAACCAAAATTATGCCGCGAAAAAGATACTCTTCAGTTGTACTTGCAATTAATCCGATTGTAAACGCAGCTAAAAAATTTTTTTCATTCATAACACCAATTATAATTAGCGCTGTTATAAGGGTAAGAACCAGGTTTCGTTGTTCCTTGTTGAGCTTCAAAGAAAAAGGAATCTTTTGTCGTGTTAATTTAGCATTTAAAATAATTAGTAAAATTAAAAATAGACATTTATCAAAAAATAAAAAGAACAAATTATTGGATTCATTGATTCCTTTTAGAATGTTGATTCCAAGAAATTCAAATAGAACTTCAAAAAAGAGCACCCCCAAAAGCCGCTGTGCCATCTTCGTACTATTCATTATGTTTCAGCCTCAAATACAAAATTTTGTAACGCACAATTTAGCACATCCCCCAAAAAATATTCATACTCTACATACTCTATCGTAGGTTCCTCTTCCAATTTACAAAGTTTCCTAACTGCAGATTAAATTATTTCAACATTAACCTTGCAGACCTTATTTAACCTCAAATCCGTAACCTCTAATATGCGCCTTCAACATCTTCAGGTAAAGCTGAGCTGCCCTACTCAGATCCATTTTTCTGTGACGTAAATAACCTAAAGTGATCACGTCATCTACATCTAAAGGAATCGCTACAATTTTTTCATCGTTTAGTTCGCTACTGATAATTCCAGAACTGATCGTGTATCCATTCAAACCGACCATCAGGTTAAAGATTGTCGCCCGATCACTGATTAGAATCTGTTTTCGATGAGGCAGTGTACTTTGAATTTCTTCAGAAAAATAAAATGAGTTCGTATCCCCCTGTTCATACGACAAATAGGGATAGTCCTCTAGATCAGCTAAGGTGACATGCGTCTTTTTGGTCAAGGGATTATCTCGTCCCACAAAGACGTGTGGCTGCACCTCAAACAGCGGTGTAAAGGTTAGATTTTTGTCTGAAATTAGTCGCATCATAACCGTTTTATTAAATGCATTGATGTAAATGACTCCCAGCTCACTTTTTAGCGTTTGAATATCGTCCAACACGTTTTCGGTCTGTGTCTCGCGTAAAGTAAACTGGTAAGCGTCGCCTCCGACTTCCTTTACAAATTCAACAAAGGCGTGCACCACAAAAGCATAGTGCTGTGCGGAAACACTGAAAACCCGTTTTCGGACAATTTCCTGACCAAAATGCTGATCTAATAAGTTAACTTGATCGAGCACCCCACGCGCATAATTCATAAATTCACGGCCAGCGTCCGTCAATGTAATCCCTGACTTACTGCGGTAAAGTAATTGAATCTGATATTCCTTTTCAAGTTCTTTCATGGCCTGCGACAGGGATGGCTGACTAATAAATAGTTGTTTGGCAGCTTCGTTAATTGATCCTGTAGCCGCAATTTTTTCCAAGTACCTTAATTGTTGAATACGCATCACTATAACCTCATCTTTCTTGCCTATTTTTAACTAATAGCATCATTATAGGTAATACCTATAATGATGTAAAGATATTAAGCATTATCTATTTTAACCATTTGTTGTTAAACTAATCTCAATCAAAGATTAACGGAGGCCTTGCTAAATGACACAAACACGATTCCAAATTGTTGGTTCACTTTTACGTCCAACTAACCTACTAGCATATAAAAATGAAATTGAAAAACGTGATAATATTCAATACCCCTTCTATAATGACTTTCCTGGCTATCAGGCGGTCGAGGCAGCAGCTGTGAAGAACGTAATTGAACAGGAAAAGGCTCACGGTCTAGACGTTCTAACTGACGGAGAGTACACAAAATCAATGTGGCATCTAGACTTTATTTGGGGATTTGCCGGAGTTGAACGCTACATTGCTGATCATGGATATACCTTTGAGGACCATGATGGCGGCGACTTTGAAACGCGCAAGGATATTGGTGTTCGTATTACCGCACCGTTATCAGGAAAAAATCATCACTTCCTTGACATCTATCAGGCCCTCAAAGCTGCTGCCGGTGATCAGCAAGTAAAATTAACCGTTTGGGGTGCCGCTCATGCCTTTACCGAATTAGCTTTGATTGATCATTTATATGGTCCAAACGAAGTTTACAAAACCGCAAGTGAGCTTAAACAAGGCTTGATTAATGCCTATAAAGAATTTTTAACAGAATATAAAGCTGTTGGTGGACAAATCATTCAGTTTGACGACTGTCTGTGGGAACTCTTTGCTGATGATAATCAACAAAGCTTCTTCTCCGAGGAAAATAGTAATCTGACTGATCTCGCTGATGACTTTATTAACATCAATAACACGATCGCTGACTTCGGGCATCAACTCGGATTAAAGGTCTGGACACACAATTGCCGCGGAAATTATGAAAGTCGACACGCAGCTAGTGGTAGCTATGCTGCAATTGCGCAAAAATTCTTGCACGATCAGCACTACGATCGCTTCTTCTTAGAATGGGACGATGAACGTGCAGGTGACATTACAGCCTTAAAAGCATTGCAAGACCGTCCAAATGTTGAGGTTGTACTCGGTTTGCTCTCAAGTAAAACCAACACCTTAGACGATGAGGATCGGGTTTATCGCCTGTTAGATCAAGCTAGCGCAATTTTGGGTAAAGATCGTCTTTTCCTCTCACACCAGTGTGGCTTTGCTTCATGTGATTCTGGAAATGAGCTCACTAGTGCCCAAGAATGGGCCAAGATTGATCAAGGTCAAAAAATTGCGGCTAAGTTCTGGGCTTAAATATGCACACTTTGAATCTGAATGGCAGGTTTAAAGCCGGATATTGTACCTAGTGTTTCTTAAAAAGATTTTTAAATTGCTGTTCGTGGAGATCATAAGGGGGCTGTGACAAAAGTTAAATTTTGTCACAGCCCCTCTTTTATTTCGGATAAACGTGTTCCATAAGCCAAAATCCTCCGTCTAACTTCGAATTACTCATAGCAAAGTACTCGCTATGTTCGTGATTTCGAGTTAGCACTCAAATTTTCCCGACTTATGTCACACTCCCAAAATGACCCGTCTGATGCTGTTAATTCTCGCCAACTAAATGCCTTTTGCCCCACGCTCTGCTGCTTAGTCTTTAACTTAAGATTTCTTATAACACCAGCGTATACGGATCCTCTAAGAATGCCACAATCTTCGCCAAAAAATCAGCGGCAGGCGAACCATCAATCACCTGATGATCAAAGGTTAGGCTCAGTGGTAATTTAACAGCTTGTACCAACTTCCCAGTTTCATCCAATTGAAGCTCTTGTAAAAGTGTGCCTACTCCTAAAATTCCTGTTTCTGGAGTATTAATAATCGGAGTAAAGTACTCCACACCGCTTTTGCCTAAATTACTGATTGTAAATGTGCCTCCAGTATAAAGGTCTCCAGCCAGGGTTCCCTGCCGTGTTCCGGTTATCACTCTAGCAAGATTTTCACCTAATTCGGTCAGGGTCATTGTTTGCGCCCTTTTGACTACTGGTACCATCAAGCCGGCACTAACTGCAACTGCCATTCCGATGTTAACATCCTCATTGTGTGTAAACTGTCCGTTTTGATACCACGCATTCATATCTGGCGTGTCTTTCAAAGCCAAAATTGCGGCACGCGTAACCAGCGTAGTCAGACTCAGTTGTCCGCTTGTCAGCGGATGTGCCACTTTTTGCTTCAGTTCTTTCCTAAATGCCATCAAAGAAGTGATATCCGCTTTAGCATGGAGTGTAACTTGGGCTGTAGTCTGCAGACTGCCCATCATTCGTTGTGCAATCACTTTGCGCATCCCTGCTAAACCTTGGCCAACCTCCACCCCAGCCGTTTGTGTTTGCCCAGGTGCTGCAACTGTTGGCTGGCTTGCAACGTAACTTTCAACATCACGCCGCGTTATCCTGCCATTGCCGCCACTGCCTGCAATTTTGCTGTAATCAATTCCTTGCTCTGCAGCAATTTTACGTGCAAGTGGTGTAATGAAAATCCTAGCACCTGCTGCAGGTGATTTTCTTTTCTGTTCAACATTCTCTTCTGCTGGAGAAGTTGGGGCAGATCCAGCAACAGGCGCTGCTGCCGTTGCTTCTTGTGTCGTTTCAGCAGGTTGTTTAGTGTCTGCTGCTTGTTCTCCTTTTTCGCCAAGATAAGCAATTGGCGCCTTGCACTTGGCATCTTCGCCTTCTTGAACAACAATCTTAAGCAAAACACCATCCGCAGGCGCATCGACATCGGCAGTCAGCTTTTCCGAATTAATAGTTGCAACTGTCTCACCTTTTTTCACCTCGTCGCCTTCGTGTTTGAGCCATTCAAAAACCGTTCCCTCGGTCATTGTCAGACCAAGCTTTGGCATGATTATTTCTGTTGCCATGCTTACACCTCCCTACTTCTTCAAGTCATCAATCAGTTCTGCAGCAGTTTCAAGTACCCGCTTAGGATTCGGTAGGTACAACTGCTCCAGGTTGGTTGCAAATGGTACTGGTGTATTAGGTGCACAGACTGTCTTAATCGGGCCATCAAGATAATCAAATGCTTTGTCACCTACCACGGCTGCAATATCCTTTGCAGTATTGTTATGCGGGTTGGCTTCATCAATTACGACTAACCGGCCTGTCTTTTGAACTGATTTGATAATTGTTTCTTGATCCCAAGGTGCAACTGTCACAAGATCAATTACCTCTGCTTCAATTCCTTCTTTTTCGAGTTGTTCAGCCACATCAAGTGCCACATACAGCATCTTCCCAATTGTGACAATTGTCAGATCAGTTCCTTCGCGTTTAACCTTTGCCTTACCAATCTCCACTTTATAATAATCTGCGGGAACTTCATCCTTTAATCCGTATAATGTTTTATCTTCTGAAAAAACGACAAGATTGTCATCTTCAATCGCAGCCAATAATAAGCCCTTCGCATCGTACGGATTGGAAGGGACCACGACTTTGACTCCAGGAATTGCGCCAAATAAACCGTAGTAAGATCCAGAGTGCTGAGCTGCTGCACTTGCACCGGCTCCATGTGTAGTCCGTACAGTCATCGGAATCCGTGCTTTACCACCGAACATATAGCGCATTTTAGAACCTTGTGCCAAGATTGTATCCAAACTGAAGCCAATAAAGTCATTAAACATCAGCTCCGGTACCGGACGTAAGCCAGTTGCAGCTGCACCGACTGCCGCCCCCATATACCCCATCTCAGAAATTGGGGTATCAATGACGCGTGTCCGCCCGTATTTAGGCATCAAACCCTTAGTAACACCGAAAACACCGCCCCAGGCATCTTGATTCTCCGCTTCGAGGTGCTTAACTTTTGCACCTCCGGCAATATCTTCTCCCATTAAGATAACACGTTCATCCTTTGCCATTGCCTGATCAAGTGCCTCATTGATCGCTTTCATAAAAGTTATTCTTCTTGCCATGACATCTTCAGCTCCTTTCTGTTTTTTTAGTCTGCAAAGACATCTTGATACAGTGTTTCTGGTTTGGGAATATCGCTTTCTTCAGCAAATTTAACTGCATGTTTGATATCTGCTGCTGAGTTTTCTTCGATTTCAGTAGCACTTTCTTCAGAAAGGAGCCCCTGTGCAAGTGCATATTCACGAAATTCTTTGATACAATCACGTTTCGCAAATTCACTTTCCTTTCCGGTCGTTGCCTTATACTTTTGTTCATCACCTTCAAAATGACCATAGTTACGGTACGTGCGACATTCAACCAAGGTTGGCCCTTCACCTTTGCGTGCACGTTCAATCGCTTTACCCGCTGCTTCATAGACTGCCATGAGATCTTTACCGTCAACAGTTTCACTTGGAATTCCGTAAGCTGACCCGCGATCGGCAATCTTTTTAGAACCTGAAGAGTACCACTGTGGTGTAGCCTCTCCGAAGGAATTATTCTCATTTACAAATACCACCGGTAGCTTCCAGATAGAAGCCATGTTAATACTCTCATGAAAAGTTCCTTCATTAGCAGCTCCGTCACCAAAGAAACAAACCACAACATCTTTAGTTTTCAAGTATTGATTCCGCAAAGCTGCCCCGATTGCAATTGGGAAACCACCGCCAACCATTCCGTTTGCTCCAAGCATCCCTTTATCAATATCGGCAATATGCATCGAACCGCCCTTACCTTTGCACAATCCGGTTTCTTTGCCATAAATCTCGGCCATCATATGATCCAGGCTGCAATCTTTGGCAATACAGTGACCATGTCCGCGATGTGTACTAGTGATATAGTCATCATCTGTCAAATGTGCACAAACCCCAACCGCAACTGCTTCTTCACCCGCATATAAATGGACAAAACCAGGAATCGATCCAGTTGCAAAGATCTGATGAACCTGATCCTCAAAGTTGCGAATATCGTTCATCTTTTTATAGATCCAAGTAGCACGTTCTTCATTTAACTTTGCCATGATTTTTTCCTCCTTTTTGATCATGTTTCACATTCTGACTGTTAAACTAATTATGAATTGCTCTTCCAACCAAAGCATTTGCCGTTTCTCCGATCGTCTCCGTCAAAGTTGGATGTGCAAAGACAGTCTTGGCTAGTTCATCGACTGTTCCTTCAGCAGCACTCACTGCTAATAAAGTGTGAATCATTTCAGTCGCACCGCTACCAACGACAACCGCTCCTAAAATTTCATGATATTTTTGCTCACTGATAATTTTTACGTATCCTTCTGTCTCAAGGCTTGCAAGCGCTCGTCCATTACCTCCAAACGGGACTGTTTTGACTTTGACCTGATAACCATTTGCTTGTGCTGTCTGCTCATTCATCCCAAAACTTGCAACTTCCGGTTCAGTATAGACACAGCGTGGAATCAATGTTTGCTTCAACACATCCGGCTTTTCACCACAAATCACAGCGGCAGCATGAATGCCTTCTGCACTGGCTGCATGCGCAAGCTGATAACCGCCGCACAAATCTCCAATTGCAAAAACATGCGGGACATTAGTCCGATAATCCTGATCAACTTTGACAAATTTCTGCCGTTCATCAAGTTCAACCCCCAGTTGTGTCGCCAACTCCAGATTTGCTTTTCTCCCTGCTGCCACAAGTAGTTGGTCAAATGGGACTGTGCCATGTTCCAATTTGATTGCTGCAGAAGTAACTGCAGCAATTTTTACCTTAGTCTGCACTACAATCCCCAAGGATTTGAGTTTTTCTTTAATAATGGACCGTGCTTGCGCGTCTTCTGTCAATAAAATATCATCTGCAACTTCCAAAAGTGTGACTGCGACCCCCAGCGGCTGCATCGCAAATGCCAATTCAACTGCAATGACACCTCCACCAATTATCGCCAACTGCTGTGGTAATTCTTCTAGATCAAAAAACGTGTCAGTTGTTAAAAAAGGCACTTCGTTTAGACCCTTGATTGGTGGGACAAAAGGATGTCCCCCCGTTGCCAGAATAAAATCTTTAGCCATAATAGTCTGAGTACCTACTTGTAGCTTGCCCTGTGTTTCAAACTTAGCGGTCCCTTCAAGATAAGTAATCTGATTACTCTTGAAAAGGTGGCGAATACCACCTTGGAGGGTTGCCACCACTTGATTTTTACGCTTAACTAAGCGCGGATAATCAATTTTTCCAAATTCAATTGCAACTCCATTAGCAGCGGCTTCATGTGCTTCTAACAACCAGTGACTGTGCTTTAAGTAACTTTTAGATGGTATACAGCCAACGTTCAGACAAGTTCCTCCAATAAACCTTTTTTCTACTACGGCAACCTTTTTACCTTTTTGTGCTGCCCTAATGGCGGCAACATACCCGCCCGGGCCGGCACCAATTACGACAACATCGTATTTTTCCATATAAGATTCCCCTCCTTTTTTAAATCATTTTTCTCTCATACCTCCTCACTTTATCTTTAGCAAGTAACATGCCAAGGCAATTTAAAAAGACTGCTCAGCGCCCCTGCAAGTTACACGAATAAAAAAGAAAAATGTGATTAAAACGCTTCCTTTTTTATGCTTTGAAGGCTTTTTTAGTCAAAAAAATTCGCCTTTCATGCATAAGAAAAAACTAATTTTTAATGAGCTTTAATTTAGTTTAATTTTGGTTAGGCGAAAAAGTGTAACCTGTTACGTTAACAGGTTACACTTTTTTGCACCTTCTTTTCACAACAGCCTACACTAATCCAAATACTACAGCCCATATTTCTTAATTTTACGATATAAGGTTGTCCGTGAAATTCCTAGGTCTGCTGCTGTTTTACTGATTTGATAATGATTATGCTGTAGTCTGCTTCGAATCTGTTCCACCGCAAGTTCACTTGCAGAATTTTGCGCTGGTTGCCTTTTTATCACACTGCCTGCTTGAACAAGCTCATGCAATTGTTCACTTGTCGGTTCATTAGTGGGATAAAAAAGATACACCCGCTCTAAAAAATTCCTGAACTCGCGAATATTTCCGTACCACGGATACTGGACAGCGACGGTATAGATTTTCTCGCCCCAGTCTATCTGCCAATTTTTTTCTTCACAACAGGCTTTGAGCAACTGTTTCATATCTGATTTCCGCGCTCGCAATGGCGGAATCTGCAATTGACAAACATATATCCGATAAAACAGATCTGCCCTAAAATGTCCTGTCGCGACCAATTTTCGTAAATCACGATTACTTGCCGTAATTAACTGGAAAGAAACCTTTTGCGGTTTTCCATTGAGGGGGGTTACGCTTTGTTCCTCTAAAACCCGGAGCAATGCTGTTTGCATTTTAAACGGCATGCTGTCAACCTCATCCAAAAAAAGCGTCCCCTTATTTGCCTGCAAAATCTTCCCTGGACTTCCTTTAACTGCCGCACCGGTAAAGGCACCCGGAGCATACCCAAAAAGCTCACTTTCTAACAGATTCTCACTGATCGCACCACAGTTGACCGTCACCAGTGGTCCAGCGCTCGCTTGACTGTTATAGTGCAAAGTCTTCGCAATAATTTCCTTGCCGCTGCCAGATTCACCATAAATATGCACTGGGAGATTGCTGTGTGCAACTTGCAAGGTTTTATGCAAAAAATCTTGATAATTTTCATCAAGACTGGGAACTCCCGGATAATAAAAGGTCTGCTGTACTGGTGTCGTTTCATTGAACAACTCAACTTGATAGCCTACAACATGCCCTTCATAACAGATTTTGCTGGTCTTATAAATGGTCGCAGGTTGCAAAAATTTTCTAAAGTCTTCACCTTGCTTTAAAAAGTCAGCATATTTGGTTGGCAGACTGATAATTTTAAAATCAAGGTCACATACCAGCAGCGTGTGGTTCGGATTCGCAAGTAGATAACGAAAAAGATCTTGCTTTCTCTCTAAATTCTTTTGCGTCATCACATTAGCGACTTGCTGTGCAACAATATTCAACAATAATTGGGCATCCTTGACAGAATCATTGCGAAAAGTTGAAATATCCAAAACTCCTAATAGTTGACCATCGGCGGAATTAATTGGAGCCGCGGCACAGCTCCATTGCCGTGAAGTTGCAGCATAATGTTCGTTTAGCTCAACATATTCATTGCTTTTGGTGCGCAATGCAAGCCCAATTGCATTGGTCCCGACATTTCTTTCCGACCAGTTAGTTCCTTCTCTAAAATACATCTCATTTGCTCGGTCGCGGGTGTCATCGCATCCACTGCGCCAGAGAATGTCCCCGGTTGCGTCAGTTAAAATAAAAAGATAGTCTTGCAAAGCAAATCTGTCCTGAAAACTTTTAACTTGCTGCTCGACCGTTTGAATCAATTCTTTTTTTTGCTTCTGTTTAGTCTGCAAAGCTGCAATTGTCAGTATTTTTTGCGGTCGCGTCGAAAAGGGATTGACCGCTTCCTTATAACAAAGCTCCCAAGATTGGGCAATTTTTTGGGGCAGTTTGCTCAAACCAACTTTTTCACCCGCAATAAAATGTTTCCATAATTGTTGTTCTGTCATCAGCCCATCTCCTTATCGTAAGCGGTTCCAATATTTCTAATTAAAGTATACTATATAATTGTATTTGTAATGCAGAAATCGCATGCCGAAGTGCGACACTCCGCGTTCAGCCTCCGTTGACTAAGTCCTGAATTACAAAGTAACCTGGGCTTGGTTACGCGTAATTTAGGCTTAGGCACAGGAGGTTGCGGGGTGGAGCACGTTAATAGAAGTGCGTAAAAAGGCGCTAGGTTTTGAGGCTTAGCGTCGGATCACAATGGTAACTGCACTTGTTACCGGTGTGATCCATGCTAAACACAAAAACCTGCCTTTTGAAGCACGTTATGAAGAAGTGCCGACAACCTGCGTTCAGCCTCCGTTGATTAAGTCCTGAATTACAAAGTAACCTGGCTTGGTTACGCGTAATTTAGGCTTAGGCACAGGAGGTTGCGGGGTGGAGCACGTTAATAGAAGTGCGTAAAAAGGCGCTAGGTTTTGAGGCTTAGCGTCGGATCACAATGGTAACTGCACTTGTTACCGGTGTGATCCATGCTAAACACAAAAACCTGCCTTTTGAAGCACGTTATGAAGAAGTGCCGACAACCTGCGTTCAGCCTCCGTTGATTAAGTCCTGAATTACAAAGTAACCTGGCTTGGTTACGCGTAATTTAGGCTTAGGCACAGGAGGTTGCGGGGTGGAGCACGTTATGGAAGAAGTGCCGACACTCACCGAAAGCCTTTGAGCACTAACAATAAATTACACAATAGACGGGCTGTGTCTATGCGTAATTTGAAGTTAGGCACAGAAGGCTGGTGGGTGGAGCACGTTAATAGAAGTGCGTAAAAAGGCGCTAGGTTTTGAGGCTTAGTGTCGGATCACAATGGTAACTGCACTTGTTACCGGTGTGATCCATGATAAACACAAAAACCTGCCTTTTGAAGCACGTTATGAAAGAAGTGCCGACAACCTGCGTTCAGCCTCCGTTGACTAAGTCCTGAATTACAAAGTAACCTGGGCTTGGTTACGCGTAATTTAGGCTTAGGCACAGGAGGTTGCGGGGTGGAGCACGTTAAATAGAAGTGCGTAAAAAGGCGCTAGGTTTTGAGGCTTAGTGTTGGATCACAGTGGTAACTGCACTTGTTACCGGTGTGATCCATGCTAAACACAAAAACCTGCCTTTTGAAGCACGTTATGAAGAAGTGCCGACAACCTGCGTTCAGCCTTTGAGCAGTAACCGTTAAATTGCAAAAGAGATTGTTCGTGATTGCAGACACCAAAGGGCTGTGACAAAAGTTAAATTTTGTCACAGCCCCTCTTTTATTCCGGATAAACGTGTTCCATAAGTCCTCCGTCTAACTTCGAACTACTCATCGCAAAGTACCCGCTATGTTCGTAATTTCAAGTTAGCACTCAAATTTTCTCGACTTATGGCACACTCTCTTGAAGTTAAGCAGCGCACATTAACAGTAGTTTCAAAACTAAGCTATTTAGCTGTAATGTAGCCTTGGCTTTTTAATAATTCTGCACATAAAATCGCGCCCCCGGCAGCTCCACGTGCCGTATTATGTGATAAACCAACGAATTTCCAATCAAAAATTTTATCTGGGCGCAAACGACCGATTGAAATTCCCATTCCATGCTCAAAGTTAACGTCATAGCGTACCTGTGGTCGATCATCGGCTGTTAAATATTGAATAAATTGTTGCGGTGCACTAGGTAATTGCAACTCTTGGGGCACCCCACGAAAGCTCTCCAGTGCAGAAATCAATTCTTCTTTGGTTACCTTTTGTTTAAAGTTAACAAAAGCTGCCGCGGTATGCCCATACAAGACCGGCACACGTAAACATTGGCTGGTAATCACGGGTGTCGTTGCCGGAATAATCACCCCGTCGGTTGGATCGACTCGACCCCAAATCTTTAAAGGTTCTTTTTCAGATTTCTCTTCTTCACCGCCAATAAAGGGAATCACATTATTTAAAATCTCAGGTGCATCCTCAAAATTTTTGCCTGCTCCAGAAATTGCCTGATAAGTAGTCGCAATTACCTGAGTAGGTTCAAATTGTTGCCACGCCGACAAAGCAGGGGCATAACTTTGAATTGAGCAATTAGGTTTGACTGCAATGAAACCGCGACTTGTCCCTAACCGCTGCCGCTGATATTTAATAACCTCAGTATGCTCCGGATTAATTTCAGGAACAATCATTGGAACATCAGGGGTCCAACGGTGGGCACTATTATTAGACACAACTGGTGTTTCTGTTTTAGCATACTCTTCTTCAATTTTTCGAATCTGATCCTTTGCCATGTTAACCGCTGAAAAAACAAAATCGACTTGTTCTGCAATCAAGTTAACCTGGTTAACATCCAAAACGGACAGCTCTTTTACTTTCGCAGGAATCGGAACTGTCATCTTCCAGCGACCAGCAACTGCCTCTGCGTATGTTTTACCTGCACTGTGCGGGCTGGCCGCCACCAAAACGACCTCAAACCACGGATGATCGGCTAACAATGTTACATATCGTTGACCAACCATCCCGGTGGCCCCCAAAATTCCAACTTTTAATTTTTTACTCATTTTCAGTCCTCGCTCACTTTAAGAATCTGCGAGTAAAGTAGAGAAATTCCACTTTCATCCCTGCCAACTCGTCATTACAATTACATTACAGCATTTTAATCTTTTTTTAAAGTGACTTATTAATTATTTTCTTGTTCCATCATCTTTTGGATCACCGGAACTTGACCTAAAGTCGTCATCTCGTCTTTTGAAAGTACAACTAAATTAGTATTAGACTGGGCTAATTCGACAAAAGCATGAATACTTTGATCTCTAAAGTAGTTCGGATCCACGTTTGCAAGACTTTTACGAATTTTTTCAATTCGATAACTTTCTGCATCTGCCCTCTTCTTAGTTGCTTCTGCCTGAGCCTGTGCGGTCTCAATCAAAGCGCGGTTGCGAGCATCGGTAGTTAACTTAATATTCTGTGCTTCACCTTGTGCCTTAGCAATTGTCGCAATTCGTTCACGATCTGCTGTCAACTGCTTGTCCATTGCTCCTTGGATAGCAGTCGAAGGAGTCAACTCATCAATATTCACGCGATCAACGTTTATTCCATAAACGTTCGTCAAATCGCCGATTGCTGCGGCAAGGTCTGCATTGATCTTTGAAGTTGATCCCAGTGCATCGGTTAAATCAAGCCTTCCGATAATATCACGCAAATGACCACGAACCAATTGTGCCATTGACTCAACAGAATCAGTGTTCTCATATACATACTTCTGAGCATCGGTGACATGATAATTCAGGGTCACACTTGCTTGAATATCAGCATTATCTTTAGTAATGACAGAATACTGTGATAGTTGTAAGGGACGCATTGCTAAGTTGACAGTGCGAATTTTTTGCAGCAACGGCACATAAAACTGCAACCCCGCGTTAACCGTTCGCCGATATTTTCCCAGCGTTTCCACAAGCCCCTGACAATTTTGTTGCACAATTTTGAATCCAAACATTTTTTTGCCTCCTATTTTCAGTGTCCCAGCGGTCTAAGCGTTAAAATGTTCCCGTTAGCCTCCAGCACTATATAGTCTTTCTGCGCATCGAACTCCTGATTACTTTCGATCAGATAACGGTAAAAAATTCCTTTAACCTGCACGAGTCCATTTTCAGAATCAACTTGCGCACCGTGAACAACTTGTCCAATAAATTGCCGATTTTCCAAAGAAATTACGGGTGTTCCCTGCTGTTTTGCAAGTTCACTTTCAATCATTGTCTGGAGCAAACCATTTACACTTTGGTTTTGTTGTGCCGCTCTTTCCTCAAGCCTTTTTTTCAACTTGCGTGGTAAGCGCAACAAAAAGGTCGTCATCTGTTCCATCAGTTTCACCCCTTTAAACACACTCGATCGATATCATAATGATATCATATAAATATCAAGATGCACGTTATTTTTTTCCTGTTAATAATAAAAATCTGCGATACTGCAACGGTGTCTGTAGCCGCAACAACATCGAAACAACTGCCCGCGGCTTTTTATGCGGCAGCTGCATCAGCTCTTCTTTAACCGAACCAGGCTCGATCTTACATTCACCACAATAAAAGAAATTCTTTCCTTCAGCATCGCTTTTCTTCATAAAAAGGTGCAGTTTAACGACTCTTTTACCTTGTTCATCAACTTGCAACAATTGCTGCACTTCATCCGAATAAAGATGCCGCGGACTGCGTGTATACCACCGAATCAATGAAGTATTGATAAACTCATTTTCATAATTCGCACTCCTTTTTTGGGCAGATTCTTCTGCTGTATAGGTTACAAAAAGTGGGCAGGCTGTTTTGCCAACACGATAGCCGTATAACGGAGCACTAACATCCTTTTCCCAGTTTAAAAGGCGACAAACATCTTTGCGTGTATATTTTTGTAATAACGTAAACGGTTGCTCTGACTGATACTTCCGTGCTTTTAACAGACCAGTCTGCAAAACGTCTTTATAAAGGCGTGCAAATAAGCCATGCTGGCGTAAAGAAGCTCGAATTGTGGAATTTAAGTGGTAGCCGGCAGCATTCAAGCTAACAATTGGTTTACCACCATAGTTGTCAGCTTTAAGCCGCTTGCCAGCCTTCACTTTAAAGAAGCTTAGATTCAAGATCTGCAGCACCGACCGCAAAGTTGCTTGGTCACAATAACAATGATGTTCTTTTAACAAGTGCTTAAATTCAGCAAGTGACACGTTTTCGTGTTCAAGCAAAACCTTTAATAAAAGCAACTCATGTTGGCGCATTCCATTCAGCAACTCTTTAGTAACAAAGCTCAGCACCTGATCCTCAAATTTGCTTAAAACTACATCTTCTTTCATCTTTAACAGAAAATGATAGTAATTCGCAAGCAAGTGATTATCTGCAAACACTGCAGCATCTGTTCCCCCAAACTTTTGGAAATCAAGCAATAATGGAATTCTGCCTAGTTTTTCCTTTAGCTGCTGGTAATCTTTGCGCAAAAAAGCGAGTGCATCCAGCTTAACTGCTTGAATTGTCTCGTATATTCGTGCGCGCGCAACTTCAGTAAAATTGATGGTTGAAAGTCCAATAGTCGGCTGCAATTCGAGCTCTTCGCGTGCATTGTCCTTACTCCGTGTTTTATCTCCCGTCAACGCCAGCGGAATTAGATAATTGTTTTTATAATTGCCAATAAAATCGATCACTGTGACAAATTCCTTGCCTGGCGCTTTACGCAACCCGCGTCCGAGCTGTTGAATAAATACAATACTCGATTGTGTACTGCGCATCATCACTACCTGGTTAATGCATGGAATATCAATACCTTCATTAAAAATATCCACGGTTACTAAGTACTCAAGTGCCCCCTGCTCCAAATGGTTGACCGCCGCTTGCCGCTGTGCAATCGTATCTGTTCCACTTAAAGCTGTGGCAGGATGCCCCTTTGCACTCAATAGGCGTGCAACTTCTTTGGCCTCATCTTTGCGACTGCAAAAGATCAATCCATGAACCGCTTGACCGCTGTATCCGTAATAGTCTAGCTGCTGCAACACATAATCAATTCGTTCATTAGAGGCTAAGCGCCGCAAAGGGGTCTGCTCATCAATCACTTTCCCCTGATATTCATAGTCCTGAATTCCGACATAATGAAATGGACACAGCAAATTCTCCTCCAGTGCATCTTGTAAACGATTCTCATACGCAAGATTATAATCAAATAACTCATAGATACTAAAATCATCAGTTCGTTCAGGAGTGGCTGTCATTCCCATACAAAAAAGAGGCTGAAAATATTTTAAAACCCGCCGATAACTTTGAGCCCCTGCGCGATGAGCTTCATCAAGCAGGAGATAGTCAAATTCCGTCCGGCTAAATTGTGCTAAAACTGCTTGTTTAGAGAGCGTTTGAATGGTAGCAAACAGATATTTTGCATTGCTTTCAAAATGATTGCCTGAAAGAATTCCATACTCGTTCTTTTTTCCGCCTAACACCTTATAAAAACTTTGCATTGCTCTTTTTAGAATCTGTTCACGATGCACAATAAACAGCATTCTGCGCGGTCTGAACTGTTGCACGTCAAACGCTCCTAGGTACGTCTTCCCGGTTCCAGTTGCCGAAATAACCAGCCCTTTTTCCCCACCGTCATTTCGTAATTGCTGTAATTCTGCCAAAGCTTCCTGCTGCATTCTATTAGGGATAATTGTTTCTGCTGCCCTTTCAGTCTGCAAAAAGCGCCCAGCTTGCCCAGCGTCAGGCAAGGGTGCTTGATAATTCAATGTATAATCAGCCAGCCATTCCGAAGTCAGCGGTAGTGCTGTCTGCCAGGCTTCACTGATTTTTTGACGAATTTGCTGCGTCAGTTCACCATCTTGATGAGACGTCAAACGCAGATTCCATTCATAATTTGCTAATAAAGCTGTACGCGTCAGATTAGAACTGCCAATTATCAGCGAATCATAGCTGCCCTGATGTTCAAATAAATATCCCTTAACATGGAAGCCTTGTTGTGTTGAAATTCGAACTGTAACATTGGGAATCTTTAACAATTCAGCAAAAACCTCCGGACGATTAAATGAAAGATAAACTGAGGTAAGAATTTTGCCTTTGATTCCACGTTTAGCCAAATCAGCCAGCACTACTTTGAGCGGAACCAACATGTCCGGTGTGATAAAAGCCACGGCAAAGATAAACTGCGAACAAGCTTGCAACTCGGATCTGAGATGATCCCAGACAGTGTCATCCTTTTGATTCAGCAACAGCCGCGGTGAAAACTCCTCTGTTGCATGTTCTGTTTTTCTATCGATAAAGCCACTTACTACAGAGGAAAGCAGCTCAGAAGTAATGTCATTAGTCATTTGTTTTCCCTCTCATTTTAAAATACAATTATGGCGCTGAACGCTTGGTTACTCCATTAGCAATCTTTTGCATCCTAGCTTACTCTATCAAGTTGGCTATTTTCTTTTAGTATAGCATGCTATACTTTGATAAAATAACGGCTTAACGTCGGTAAAAGGAGAGTAAGTCATGCAAGATACACAAAAAATAGCAATTCTTAAAAAACTGATTACGTTTGCTTCTGTCAATGACAATGAAGCAGCAGTCGCCGCCTACATAAAATCACTTTTTGCAGGTCTACCGCATGTTACCTGTGAAACCGTTACCTACGCTCCTCGCAGAGATAACCTTGTGATAACCATTGGAAATACAGGACCACTGCTGGGTTTTAGCGGTCACATGGATGTTGTTGCACCAGGTAAGGAAAGTGACTGGTCAACCCCACCGTTTCAGCCTGTGATCAAAACTGGTCGTCTTTATGGCCGCGGCGCTGCTGATATGAAAAGCGGCTTGGCTGCTCTGGTAGTTGCCTTACTTGAGCTGGCTGAAGACTCAACGCAGCTAAACGGCAGAATCCGGCTATTAGCAACTGTTGGCGAAGAGACTGGCGAATACGGTGCAGCACAGCTTACAGCTGCTGGCTATGCTGATCATTTGGCAGGCCTGTTAATCGCGGAACCGACTGATAACATGCAGGAGATAGTCTACACTGCCCGTGGAGTTATTGATTATCGGGTAACTTCAAATGGCAAGGCTGCCCATAGTGCGCGTCCGGAAGATGGAATTAATGCCATTGACAACCTATTAACCTTTTATCGCTTGGCAAAGCAAAAACTGGCAGCGTTTGATCAAACCGACCCCATTTTAGGAAAAAATACACACAGTATTACTAAGATTACTGGCGGTGAACAAGTTAACAGCGTCCCTTCCTATGCAGAGTTAATGGGCAACATCCGAACAATTCCGCAATATCCCAACCAAGTCTTCTTTGCTGCGTTGGAACAAATCGTTGCAGCCCTCAATCAGCAACCTGGTTATGACCTGACGCTCAGTTATAGTTTTCCAGAAGAAGCTATTCCAGGAGATCCGCATTCTAATCTGGTTCAATTAGCACAGCAAGTCTATCAAAAACATTGGGGTCATCCGGCAAAGATCGCAGGCGAGTTAGGTGCAAATGATGGTGCGGAATTCTTGCAAGCGCGTGGAGACTTTGACAGCATTGTAATCGGTCCAGGAGCTAATGTTTCACACCAAAGCAACGAGTATGTTGTTCTGGAAACTTACCTCAAAGCCTGCGCTTTCTACAAAGATTTTGCCACTACTTTTTTCAGCACTCAGCAGTAATTAATTACAGGCATTTCTTTTGTTTCGTTTTCTCCCCTGCGCTATTGTAGTCTTATAATCAACTATTCTGCAAAAGGGGGCCTTTGGATGTCAACAAAAGAGTTCGATTACGATGTCTTGTACTTAGGCAGCGGTCATGGAACCTTTGACGGTGCCATTCCGCTAGCTGCAACTGGTAAACGGGTTGCGGTTGTTGAAAGCGGCTTAATTGGAGGAACTTGTCCTAATCGTGGATGCAATGCCAAAATCACTTTAGATGCTCCGGTTGCCCTGCAACAAACTGCAACTGCTTTGCAAGGACTCGTCTCCCCACAACTGGAACTCAACTGGAATGCTACGGTTGCTCACAAACACGAGGTTATTAAGGATCTGCCTGGTTTTATCGCTGGTTTGTTAAAAGATGCAGGTGTCACTTTGTTTAAAGGACGCGGACACTTTATCGATCCGCACACGATCGCTGTGGGAACCCAACAGCTTTCTGCGGAAAAAATTGTGATTGCAACCGGTCTGCATCCGCATCGACTAGACATCCCTGGCAGACAGCTTGCTCATGATAGTCGTGAATTTATGAATCTGCAGGAATTGCCACATCGGATCGTAATTATCGGGGCTGGCTATATTAGTCTAGAATTTGCAACCATTGCCAACGCGTTTGGCGCTCAGGTCACGGTCTTGTTGCGCGGAGATAAGGCCTTGCGTAAATTCCATCAGCCTTTCGTGCAAAAGCTTTTGGCACTTTTGGAAAAACGTGGTGTGACTTTTATTAAAAACACAACGGTAACTTCATTTTCGGAGGAATACGGGGTCAAACAGGTGCACTATAATCAAACTGAGACAGTTGCGGCTGATTGGATTCTTGATGCAACTGGTAGAAACCCCAATACTGAGGGATTGGGTTTAACTGAACTTGGTGTTGCTTATGATGAGGCTGGAATTATTGTAAATGATCACTTACAAACCACAGTGCCTAATATCTACGCTAGTGGTGATGTAATCAAGAAAAAGCAGCCGCGTTTGACACCTACCGCAATTTTTGAATCAAAATACCTGCAACAACTCTTTGCCGGAACAACAACTGCTCCAATTGACTACCCTGCAATTCCTTCCGTGGTCTTTTCTTCACCTCGAATCGCACGGCTTGGTCTTTCACCGGTACAAGCGGCACAAGACGCAGCTATTTCGCAGGTGCACCATAATGTTTTGGATAATTGGTATCGCCATGTTGAGCGTGAACAGTATGGTGAGAATATCTTGCTGTTTGATAAAGAACATCATTTGGTTGGTGCAACTGAAATCAGCGAACATGCTGAAGATGTGATTAATGCTCTCTTGCCGGCACTTGAACTCAAATTAGATCCTGCACAGGTTGGCAGGTTGATTCACCTGTTCCCGACGATTTCATCGGCTGCGTGGGAGGGGCTTTAAAGAAGAAGTGCGTAAAAAGGCGGGAGGCCTTGAAGATTAGCGCTAGGTAACGAGGGTAACTGCGCTTGTTACCGTTGTTACCTAAGCTAAGCATAAAGGTCTGCCTTTTGGAGCACGTTAATAGAAGTGCGTAAAAAGGCGCTAGGTTTTGAGGCTTAGCGTCGGATCACAATGGTAACTGCACTTGTTACCGGTGTGATCCATGCTAAACACAAAAACCTGCCTTGGGGAGCACGTTAATAGAAGTGCATAAAAAGGCGCTAGGTTTTGAGGCTTAGCGTCGGATCACAATGGTAACTGCACTTGTTACCGGTGTGATCCATGCTAAACACAAAAACCTGCCTTTGGGAGCACGTTAACAGAAGAAGTGCCGACAACCTGCGTCCAACCGCCGCAGACTAAGTCCTGAATTACAAAGTAACCCGGGTTTGGTTACGCGTAATTTTGGCTTAGGCTCAGGAGGTTGCGGGGTGGAGCACGTTATGAAAGAAGTGCCGACACCCAACTTCCAGCCTTTGAGCAGTAACCGTTAAATTGCAAAATAGACGGGCTGTGTCTATGCGTAATTTGCGGTTAGGCGCAAACAATCCACATCTAAAAAGCGGTTAAAGGGGGCTGTGACAAAAGTTAAATTTTGTCACAGCTCCTCTTTTATTCCGGATAAACGTGTTCCATAAGTCAAAATTCTCCGTCTAACTTCGAATTACTCATAGCAAAGTACTCGCTATGTTCGTAATTTCGAGTTAGTACTCAAATTTTCCCGACTTATGTCACACTCTCGTTTGACCGTTTTTTTGTCACAATAAATTATAAAATTGCAGCAATTTTTAAGCGGATTGAAGGTTTCTTTCTACGTGTGCCGTTTGACATTAAAATAATCATCCCTTATACTAAATATGATTGCAAAGTAACTTGGTTTCCAGGAAAGGCAGGTGGGTTAGTATGTCAGATAATCATATATGTTCTTCAAACGACGATGGTCCCGCGCATTTGCAAAGCTTAACAGCTGGGGAAGATAACCCACTTGCGAGCTTTGCTGTACGCGCATTTTAAGTAATTGAGGTGTTTTATCTCATGGAACAAAAGCGTACAGTTTTTTGTCTAGTAGATCATAAAAACTATGATTTAATAGATGGCGTTTTCCTGGAAGATTTGGATGGTTCTATTAAAGCGTTGATTCGCCGGGACTTTCCAAAGGCAGCAAACCAAGACTTTATTTGTAGTGAGCATCTGGTTCATTATCGTTTGCAGAAAATGGATCAGATGATTGCAAAGGACTACCGGCAAAACCGCCGGATTAATCAAAAACTAACGAGGGTCATGGAAAAAGACGCTTACGAGGTAGTTGATGTCCAGAAGCAATTGGAAAACTCGTTGACATTTGGTCAGAGGGTAGCGGACGCTGTTGCCCAATTCGGGGGTAGTTGGCCCTTTATTATTTCTTTTGTTTCACTAATGATTTTATGGATTTTAATAAATACGTTCCATTGGTTTGGCATAAATTTTGATGCCTTCCCTTTCATTTTACTTAATCTTTTTTTAAGTATGGTAGCTGCGGTTCAAGCTCCATTTATTATGATGAGTCAAAATCGAGCTGCGAAGTATGATCGGATGGAATCACGTAACGATTATCATGTCAATTTAAAGTCTGAAGAAGAGATTCGAGTCTTGCATTCAAAGATTGATCACCTGATTCAGCAAGATCAGCCCAATATTTTACAGATTCAAAAAATTCAAACAGAGATGTTGGGTTCTATTGAGTCGCAAGTTAATGAACTGCGACGTCTCCAAAATTATTTTGAAGAAAACCAAGCTGATAAACAACAAGCTAGCAATCAAAAAAATGATTAGTAATGTTATTTCTAAATAAAGTTGAGCAGTGCGGGCAAAACACATGTTTTGTCTGAGCTGCTCAACTTTATTTTATCCTTGCTTATTTGAATTGTTATCTCGACTCCCACGCGCTTACATCAGGTCCAACCGGCAAGACATTAGAAAAGCCTGCAACTACTTGTGTCCCTTGATAAAAATGCTGTTTAATTGCGAGAAAATCTGTATTTTGTTTAAAAGCTTGCAGGTGATATAATCTCCTAGCGTAATGCCACAAATTCGGCAAAGCAGATAGAGGCTGCTTATTCAATTTATTTTTATAATAATAGACTACATCAAACCGCACTAATTGGACAAACAAAAGAAGATCACTTAAAGTAAGCTGACGCCCTAAAAGATACGGTTGCGCTTCAAGCTGCTTTTCAAAAACAGCCAATTGATCAAAGTATTGATCCACTAAACGTTCATATTCCTCCTGTGTGGCACTTTCTTCGATTTGGCCGCTAACCTGCGCTAAGTTAGTGATAATTTGCTGATTAGTCTGTAAAATCTGTGTCTCTAGCCTAACTGGAAAAAGCTCTGGTGCATCTTTTGGAATAAACTTTTTCCACTGTCTGGATAACTCGCTTAGTAATTGAGCCGAAGAGTGATTAACTACTTTTCCAGTCTTAAGATCTACCAAAGCCGGAACACTTGCACGCCCAGTAAAAGCTGGCTCTGTTTTTTGATAACTTTTTGACAATCGGTTAATCTGCAACAGTGGATCTAATTCACTGTCCTGTTCCCCAAAAAACCAATCATTATCAACCCCTGTATGCCTTAATGCGTACACTGGACTTTTGCCAATCACCTGATCTAAGTGTAATAAGTCCAGTAAAATTGCCACGGGAGTCGCCCATGGACAAAAGGCACCCCAAACTAATGTATAGCGTCCCTTTTCAAGCGGCAATTCACCTGTCGCAAAACTTTTGTCACGTACCTGTTCAGCTGTTTCAAGTTGAGGCTGCCATGCGCATGCATTCTTACTCATCTGATCATCCCTTCCTGTTTTTTTATGATTATTCATGTGACACATCGACACCAGAAAAATACTTTTTCGAAAGCCTTGCTAGCGTGCCGTCTTTTTGTAACTCGCCAAGTGCCTGATTGAATTTCTTTTGTAACTTTTTGCCTTGGCTATTCTTATTAAAGGTCAACGCAATTCTTTCAGGTGCAAAATCACCCTTTAGAATTTTTAGCGGCAACTTCTTTTGTTTAATTAATGCCGCCAAGATCGCCCGTGCATTAGAATAGCCAACTGTTTGCTGATTAATAACGGCATTCAAAGCCCCTTCACGATCATCATAGGTTTTGACATTTGTTGGAAATGACAGCTTTTTTAATTGTTGAATTTGAATCGAGCCTACTGTCGCCGCGATCGTTTTATTCTTCAATTGCTGCAAAGCTGTCAATGAAGATTGCTTGCTGACTACTACTGCTGATTTAAAATAGCCATATGGTTTTGAAAAATAAAATTGCTGCTGGCGTTCCGGCGTAATCGTAATATTACTTGCAACTGCATCTACTTTATTGCTTTGCAGTTGCCCAAACAATCCGTCAAAACTAGTTGTTTTAAATTCAACCTGATAGCCAATTTTCTTAGCCGCTGCCTTGGCAACGTCCACGTCAAAACCTTGTAGTTGATTATCTTTTTTGTAAGAGCCTGGAAAACTGACTCCGGTCGTCACAATTCTGATCGTCTTCTTTTGGCTACCAGCTGCCTTTGAACATCCTGCCAGCACAAAAATTAAAGCCAACAGCAACACTAAATAACTAAGTCCATTTTTTTGCTTCATTCTAGCTCTGCCTCCTTGTGCTGTGTAATTGCAGCTGCCTTTTTTAAAACCGCTGTGATCTTTTCTTCTAGACTTCCCAGTTGTGCCGTAGCGTCCAGCCAGCTAAGCAGCTCAGCTTTAGAAAAGTTAGTTCTTACTTTATCTTCGGCATATAAGACGTCGATGAAACTAAGATGCTGTTCAATTGCTTTCATTGCACTTTGATAAACTAATTGATGTGCGGTTTGTTTTCCCACAGCATTCCCGAGCTGGAACATAATCCGTTCAGCAAATGGCAACCCATTTTGTAATTCAAGGTTCCTGCGCATTTGCTCTGCGTTAACCTGCAGGCCAGAGAGAATCGCGGTAGCATTTACTAACTGTGCATCCAAGTAGTTGGTAATTTCAGGTAAAACTACCCATTCATTCCGCCAGTGAATGGCGTCCCGTTCACCATCAATCAGCATTGACTCCAGCATCAGCCCAACATCTTTAAAGACTGGTTGCGTTAAGCTTGCTAAGCCTTCAAGCAAAGCCGGATTACGTTTTTGCGGCATCGTCGATGAACCAATCTCACCTTTTTTAAATGGTTCCCAGACTTCATTAACTTCAGTTTTCATCAAATTAAATAATTCATGCCCAATTTTGCCTAACGTACCTGAATAGATCCCTAAAACAGCAGCAAATTCTGAGAAACGGTCACGCGCAGGTTGCCAGGAAATCAGCGGAACGTCTAGTCCCAGTTCCTGTAATACTCTGCGTTCAATTTCTGGTCCTTGAGGTCCAAAAGCGGCGTACGTACCCACAGCACCATTGAGATTCCCTACAAATCGCTGATTCGTTGCTAGCGCGTCTAGGCGTTGCTGATCTCGCAGCAGCTCATCTAACCAAATCGCTAATTTAAAGCCGAAGGTGATTGGAATTGCTTGAATCCCATGTGTCCGCCCAATCATCAAAGTGTGGCGGTAACGTTTTGTCTGCTGAGAAAGAACTGTCAGAAGTTGAACACTATGTTTTTGCAGCAATTCATATGCCTGTTTGACCTGTAGCATAGTCCCAGTATCAACAATATCCTGGGTCGTTGCGCCATAATGCACATATTCCCCAGCTGTGGTTCCTGCTAAAACCTGCAAGTGATCAATTAAGGCAATTAATGAATGCCGCTTTTCAGCACTTTGTTTTGCAAGTTCTTCGATCCTAAAATTCTCAATTTTAGCACTTTGCACAATTTTTTTTGCGGCAGTTTGCGGAATCACTCCTAGCTGACCTTCAATCTTTGAAAGAGCAGCCTCAACTTTTAACTGCTGCGTTATTTTATTTTGATCGCTCCAAATTATTCTCATCGCTGCGGTACTAAAGTTATTTTGTAAGAGCTGTGAATCCAAAACATCAGTCAAATTGTCCACTCCCTTCGTGATAATCTTTTACAAATTCAACAATTCGTTTGCACCCTGTAAGCAAAACTGCCGTTGAAGTCACTAAACTTATTCGAAAATACCCTTGCCCGTTTTTGCCAAAGGCACTCCCGGGAACAACCGCCACCTGTTTTTGTTTAAGCAGTTCGGCTGCAAATTGACGCTCATCTTTGATCGTTGCTGGCAGTCTTACCCAGCTAAAAAAAGTTCCAGCTGAATGTGCTACAGCAAAACCATTTTCTTCCAATACTCGCATGACACTTCGCCTTTTTGAATAAAGTGCACGCAGCTTTTGCCGCTGTTTCTTTTGTGAAAGCAATGCAAAGCTCCCAGCATTTTGAACAACATTGAAGGTTCCACCGACAGAATTTTGAATATAGGTTTTCAATAACTTAATAATTGAAGCATTCCCCACTGCAAAGGCACAGCGCCAACCCGCCATGTTAAACGTCTTAGATAGCGTGTAAATCTCAATTCCAGTTTCTTTTGCCCGCCGACTTTGCAAGAAACTAGGTGCCGGTTTTGCAAATGAAAGATCAGCATAGGCAAAGTCATGTACAATGGCGATCTTATGCTGCAACCCAAAAGCTGCGACCCGCTCGAAAAATTCTGATGTAGCACCCGCTCCAGTCGGGTTATGCGGATAATTCAAAAACATTAACTTAGCCTTTTGTGCAATTTCTGGCGGAATCAAACTCAAATCCGGCAGGTAATTATTCTCTGCCAGTAGCGGCATGCGCCATTCTGTGGCTCCGCTCATGGTGATTCCAATATGATATCCGAAAAAAGCCGGATCAGGCGTCAAAATGACATCGCCACTGTTAGCCAAAGCCATCGGTAGCGCCGTCAAGGCTGCTGTGGACCCGCTAAAAACAGTCACTTCATCAGCTGCAAGGGTTACTTGATACTCAGCCGCATAAAATTTTCGGATAGCTGCCTTCAGATTTTCATTACCGCCATAAGGTGGATACCCGTAATTTTGCGGCTGTTCCAGTTCGCTTTTGGCCTTCGCAACAATTTGCGGAAAAGTGGGCTGATCTGGGTTTCCACGCCCCAAATTGATGACTTTCATTCCTTGTTTTTCCAAAGAACGGATTTGTTTTTGCTGAATAGCTAAGTATTTCTGCCCTACTTGTGCAATGCGTTGAGATGCTTTAAATTGCATTTTCACGTGCACCTCCCAACGAATTGATGGCTGCAAAGACTTTTGCCTCGGATAAGTTAGGATAGACGGTCTGAATTCTAAGATTTGTGGGAGCAACCATCTCTGTCGCAATTGCGTGAATCACAGCGGTTTTGGGTTGCAACTTCAGTTCTGCAAGCTGCGTTGGCAAACCAATGCGCTGATAAAACTCCAATAATTCTGCTAACTCAGTGTACTCTGCTTCAATTGCTAACTGTACCAATACTCCAAAGGCCACAATCTCGCCATGCGTTTTAACTGGATGAGCAACAGCTTTTAAGTAACTGTTATGAAAGCTGTGTGCTGCTACACTACGCCCGCGTGCTGCAGCGAACCCATCTACAGAAGCAGCTACCAAAAAAATTGTATCTAACAGCGCTGAAAAAGTCTGTTCATCAAGTTTATCTAAGTCGCTAATCGCCAAAGTCCGTTCTCGTGTAATTTCGATTGCCTTTCTAGCAATCTCTAAAATTGCTCCTTGAGCTGCAGGAACATTCAAACGCCGGCGAATCTCATACCATTTTGCTAAAGTATCTCCAATGCCGGACAATAGATACTGCTTTGGTGCATGCCTTAACAACAGTGGATCTACTAGGACCAAGTTAACCGGTTCTGCATGTCGCTTACGCCCGCACAATTCATGGGCTTTTTCTGTATAAATCATGCTTTTAGTGGTAATTGCAGCACAATTTGAGGGAACAGTGGGAATATTAATTAGCGCTGTCTTGGTCTGAGCGGCGACAATTTTTGCAGTATCTAGCAGTTGCCCTCCACCTAAAGCAATTATCACGTCTTCATCTTTAACAGACTGCGTAATCCGCTGTGCTTCTGCATCAGTACAGCTTCCTGCAAAAAGAAGCACACGTTCCTGCTCATAGAAACCCGCAGGCAGATACTTTCGCGTAGCCTGGATAACCCTTTGATCTGTTAGCACCAATGGTTTTTGATACCCCTTTGCACTTAAAATCTGTCTGAGTTGTCTTAAAATTCCTGCCTCATTCACATATTCTGCCGGACTCAATCGAACTGGATTCCATTTCATCACAATACCTCCTCTTTTCAAGCAAACGCTTTGCTCATCAAATCGTCCTTCAAAATAAGCTTTTAAGTCCGCCCCCTGTTTCTGACCATTGTTTAGCGATCATCATTTTTTACGGATTATTGACTGGTTTGGCAAGGACGGTTTGAAAATAAGAATCATTAAGTTTGAGTGCCTGTTCTTTATTCAAAATTTTTACAAGATATGCAGTTTGATGATCTGGAAACTTGCGCACTGTTGCAACATGTATAAAACCTAACGACTGATAAACCTGCCGCAGCCAAGGATGTTCAAGCGCCGTTCCCAAACTAACTGCTGGAGCATTTAACGTCTCCTTGATGTATTGCTCAATTACCAGCGTAATTATTTGCTTTGCATATCCATGGTGCTGATATTCCGGATTAGTCGCGATCCATCCCAAATGCGGAAGCTTGAACGGCCCGGGGTCATTTCCCCAAGGTAAGCGGACTGAAACCGTTGCAATCAAATTTTGCTGTTCATCTGTTAGCACAAAGGTCGGTGTATTGACAATATGTTGTGCAACGGCTTCAGCCCTAACCTTTGCGGCTCCAAAATGAATTTGTAATGCTTCATCTGCAGCGTAAGCAGCATGCAATAGTGCGGTTAATTGTGCTGCCTGTCCTGTTGCACCGGACAATCTTGTAAATTCCATTAAGCTTTAACTCCTTTATTTTTGTACTTTAATCTCTGCCTCAAAAATTCAGTTTGCTGTTTCACCTCCGGACCTTGTTATAATTTATGCATTCATGCGTACCTATTTTGCTGCTTGTTTTAACCGCAAACAAAAAAGGTTTTCGCTCCTATACAAAAAAATGTACAGGGACGAAAACCTTCGTGGTACCACCCGTTATTTATACAAACATCACTGTTTATACCTTGCCAGCACCTGCTGATGCCTGGGACTGTATCGTGTCCGCACGGGTATGCAGCTTGCACTGGTAACCGTTCAACTCCGAGTTCATCTTCAACTATTTTTTGATTCCGCCCTTTCACTAACGGCGTTCGCTTTAAATCTACTCGATAGCCTACTCTTCTCATCAACGCATAATTATATTAAATTAATTGCTTCATTTGATCATTTTGATAAAAAGTTTCAAACTGAAATAGTCCGCTAGTATTTATCCAGCACACAAACTAGCACGCCAATCAAATACTGTTAATGAGATTTCAATTTGAATTTGATGATAACTATAATCGTGAGTCAGTAACTTGTCAACGTTTTTTTAATTATTTCTTAATAAAATATTCCTTTAAGCTATAGCAACTGATGCATCTGCAATCCACGCGCACTTCGAACATGTTCCACGACAATTAAGGCATTTGCATCCACCTTTTCAACAATCGGAACAACTTTTGCAATTTGAGCCGGTGTACAAACGAGATACAGCAAGGTGCGTTCGCGGCCACTATAGAAACCCTCGCCTTTTAGAACCGTGATGCCCTGTTGCAGTCTCTCAGAAAGCTCCGCCGCAATCGCTGCATGCGCATCTGAGACAATAAAAATTGCTTTTTTTGCCCCTACACGTGCAATAAACTGGTTCAATAACATGTCTGAAAGATAGAGTTCAAAAACCGTGAGTAACATATTTTGGAACCCGATAATAAAAACCATCGGCAAAGCAACACTCAAATCAAGAATCAAAGTTGCAGTTCCCGTTTGAATCCCCAGATAGCGATTGGCAATCTTCGCCAGAATTGTACTACCTGCAATCGTTCCACCACAACGCATAATAATTCCCAAAGCAATTCCCGTCAAAACACCGCTCGCAACCGTTGGAATGATTGTCTGGCTGGTATGGTACACGGCGACTACCGGTAATTTTAAAAAGACCGACAACCAAAAAATTGCCCACAATGATAAAAACGTTGTCCGTTTATCTAAAAAACGATATCCCGCAATCAGTAGCACGCCATTCAAGACAAAGTTCGTCAGATAAGGAGCAATTCCCAGTGTATAGTACGCAATTGTTGTTAACCCGACAACTCCACCTTCTCCTAAACGTGTTGGCAGCAAAAAATAATTAATCGAAACAGCATAGAGCAGTGTGCCTAAAACAATACCGGCAGCTTGTAAGCATAATTTGCGGTTCTTTGGGATCCCTTGTCTCATCTCTTCTTGCTCTCCTTATATCACAGCAGCCTGCTGGCAAAAAAACTGCTGCACTTTTATTTTCTTTAATGCTTATATGAAGGGATGCCCGTGTGCCAGTATCAACCCAATTATCCCAACCAACACACACATTCCAAAGGTTAACCAACGCATTGTGCCTGAAAGCGTGCCACGCAACTTCCGTGCAAACGCGACCTCAATTAATCCAAGTAGGCCAAACGCTGCAAGCACTTTGATAATTGTCAAAAACAAAGCACGCTGCCATGTAAATTCTAATAAAAAAATACCACTGATAATTGCAACCAGATAACAGACACGTGCAATCATTATACAACGCACTGCTCTGGTGGCAGATCCTGTTAAGCCACCAAATGTCACTCCCAGTAAAATCCCCCATGTTATTAAATGTAACCATAACCATATCATTTAAAAGACCTCTTTTTTTAATTAACGTGCTAAAAGATCTGCAACCACAAATTTTTGAAATTATTAAGCAGCTTAACCTTCAATTTCATTCTAACCTTTGCCAAAATAAAGCGCTAGTTATAATTAAACTTGCACCCACTCCTGTGCGTTTCACAACAGTCCTTTTGTAGGCTATTAACTTGTTAAAATCAGCACTTCTCAGATAAAATAAGGCTAACAAAAGGGGGAAAAGCGATCTACAAAGGGGGAGCTCACAATGAAAAGGTTTCAGGTTACACGGCTCATCTTGTTAGTCGTACTTTTGACAGGATTATTGGCCGGCTGTAGTTTTTTCCAAGAAAAACAGGTTACTTATCAACGCTTCGGCAGTGGCATTGATCTGCGTTTAACGTATTACGCTCGCAAAGATCGGGTCACACGTCAAACCACCAACAGTACAATTCTTTATTCCGCACTCGGAGTTACCAACAAAGCAGGGGCTAAACGTATATTGAACCCGCTCGCACAAAAGTATCAGGGAATTAAAGGGCTGCACGAAAAAATCACGTATCACAAGTACTATGCACGTGAAGAATTGAGTATTGATTACACCAAGGTCAATTTACAGAAGATAAAAAGCCTTCCAGGAATGTATTATTCAGGTTCTAAGAATAAACAAATCAGTTTAGAAAAAAGTGAAGCCCTGCTGCAGAAAAATAAATTTGTGAAGGTTGAAAATAAAAACTATAAAAAATTCACTAAAAAGCAGTTGACCCAAAAACCTTTCTCGATTACCGACTTCAACAGTATCAAACTTGCCGGTTCAAGCCTTGAGACTGCAGGAACTACAGTCGCTGCACTGACTAAAGAACTGGGACGTCCTGACAGCTCGCAAAAAACAAAAACAACTGGTGAAGAACGTGCCCGCTATCTGTGGTACCTCTCGCCTCTCAAAAATGCCTATCTTGCGGTTTATACTACTGGTGAGCGCATCACAACTAAGATGCTCAGCCGTGCAATCACTGCAGGCACTCAAATCTCAAGTACCCAATTTGATGCACTACAAACTGGAATTTCTTACGCCGATGTCATCAAGATGTTGGGCGAACCGCGCAGAGCATACGAACTTCGCAGTAGTTCAACCTCCTATTCAGTGCTGACTTATCAAGACAAGGCCACTACAACAAAAAGTTACAATTTCTACTTTAGCAACGGTAAACTGATCTCAAAACGCGAATCATAGTTGACTTCAAACAACATCCTCACCGCAAGTTCTCTTTACTGCCAGTTTGTTTTCGTAACTTTAAATCCGCTTTAACATACTTTTCAGCGTTATTTCCAGTTTTATTCCGTTCATTTCTGATTTTAACCATTCCAAAAGCCAATTTGTGGTAAGCTGTTTTTAATCATATTTTAATAAAGAGGATGTTGCTCATGTCATTTACGTTAGTTGTTGCGATTGCACCGATTATTTTTACACTTGCACTGGGTTATCTGGCAGGACTGCTAAAACAGTTTGATAAAAATGCTAGCCAACTTTTCATTGATCTTGTAATGTCTTACGCGCTCCCACTGAGTCTTTTCGGTGGACTGTTAGCAACTCAACGGGAAGTCATTATTCATGACTTGCCGTTATTTCTTTGGCTAGGCGTCGGGATGTTGCTGGTTTTTGTGATTTTAATTATCCTCTATAACTATTTATGCAGCAATTTAGGGCTAGCAGTCTTACGTGCGCTTTCTGTTGCGTGCCCCTCTGTGCCGTTCATGGGAACTTCTGTATTAGCAATTATTTTTGGAGGCACAGATAGTGTTATTTTGGTTGCAATTTGCGGTCTGTATCTCAATCTAGTTCAAGTTCCACTGAGTGTTTTGTTGTTATCAGTTGCAAAGGCACAAAAAAAGGATACTTTTGGCAGCGCAGCATCTGCTAAACAACGTCTGTTGAGTGCTTTAAAAAAGCCGCTGGTCTGGGCTCCTATCCTCGGTTTTACATTAAATTTAACAGGCTTTCATCTTGCAACTAGGTTTCAGCCGCTCTTTAGTGAGTTAGGTCAAGCTGCTGGGGGCGTGGCGCTCTTTTCCATTGGCATTATGCTTTATACTCAAAAATTTCATCTGACGATTCCTGTCTTGGTTAACGTTTTGCTTAAAAACATTGGTCTACCCTTAGTTGTATGGGGAATCATGCTACTTTTTCATGAGAGCTTTCACTTTCAGCAGATGGTAATTGCCACCCTGGCGATTCCTACAGCTGCAATGCCCAGTATGTTAGGCATTCAAAATCATCTGCATGAAGACGAGATGGCTTCAACACAACTCGTCAGTACACTTTTAGCCGTGATTACAATGAGCGTTTTCCTAGTGTTGTTACGCGTAGGTTAAGCAATAAATGAGCGTTTTAATGGAAAAAGTTGTCCACTTCAGTTACGCTTCAAGTAAACAAGTTGCTTTTCTCGGAAAATGAAAGGGGTTTTAAAAATGACCTTTACAGTTCCTGCTTTACCCTACGAGTACGATGCACTTGAACCGTATATCGATCAAAAGACGATGCAACTGCATCATGACAAACATCATCAGACATATGTGGACAAGCTAAATAAGGCATTAGAAGGACATCCCGAACTTGCTGACTATTCACTGACCGAACTCCTGCAAACCTTGGAAAAGCTGCCAGCTGACATAAAAACAGCAGTCAGAAACAATGGCGGGGGACACGCTAACCATACATTATTTTGGGAAAGTCTAACACCTTCTTTTGACACCGCTCCCACGGGTGCTCTTTTAGCGAAGCTTGAAACTGCTTTTGGCAGTGTCACTGAATTTAAAAAAGAATTTACCGCAGCTGCTGTAGGAGTTTTTGGTTCTGGCTGGGCATGGCTGGTCGCAGATGCAGAAGGTAATTTAAGCATTCTAGGGCTGCCTAATCAGGATTCTCCAATAACTTCCGGGAAAAAACCGCTTCTTGGTTTGGATGTGTGGGAACATGCATATTATTTGAAGTACCAAAATCGACGCCCTGAATATATTGCAGCCTTTTGGCACATTGTTAACTGGGAAAAAGTGGCACAGCGCCTAACGGACCATTAAGCTTAATCTGCAATTAGAACGTGACTAAATAAAAAGGGGTTGTGACAAAAGTAAAATTTTGTCACAGCCCCTCTTTTATTCCGGATAAACGTGTTCCATAAGTCAAAATTCTCCGTCTAACTTCGAATTACTCATAGCAAAGTACTCGCTGTGTTCGTAATTTCGAGTTAGCACTCAAATTTTCCCGACTTATGTCACACACTCTCTTTTTATTACTTTTAGCAGTGCTGCTGCATTAAATACTATCAACTCACATTTCTATTATTTTTTCTCAAAAATTTAGATATCCGTTATGATCTTTAGCTAACAAGGTTACTGACTGACCTTCAGCTTGTAGATTTGCTACTCTTTTTTCACCCCAAATAGACATTGCTACAAGTATTTCTCTCAAAGTTTTGCCTTCATCGGTTAAAGAATATTCAACTTTTGGGGGAACCTGTTTGTAAATTTTACGTGTTATTATTCTATCTTCTTCCAACTCCCGCAATTGTTGGGTCAACATCTTTTGAGTAATATTCGGAATGTAGCGTTTTAACGTACCGGTCCTAATAGGCCCATTGCCTAGATGACATAATATAATTGGTTTCCATTTACCACCAATCACATCTAATGTGGCTTCTACCCCAATATGATAAATTTTTTCCATCATTAACCTTCCTTTGTTACACAATAGGAACTTTTTAGTACCTATAATACTTTTTTGTGTGTACTTGTTTATATAATTGTAAAAAGTATACTATCACATGTAATAAATAAAATCTAATGAAAACTAAAGGAGTTAGCTAGATGACAACACAGACATTTTTATCACAATTTAAATTTAGTAATGGGCTAGAACTAAAAAATCATATAGTAATGTCACCTATGACAACAATGACAAGCTTTTACAATGGGATGGTTACCACCGATGAAATTAAATACTATGCAACTCGAGCAGGAGGACCAGGAATGATATTGACTGGTGTAGCAAATGTGAGTGATGATGGAAGGGGTTTTGAAGGTGAACTATCGGTCGCTCACGATGAGATGATACCGGGATTAACACAATTAGCAAAAGCTATTCATAAAGATGGGACTAAAGGAATTTTACAGATATTTCATGCAGGTCGTAAAGCTAATAGTTCGATTCTCAGGGGCACACAACCAGTTAGTGCTAGTGCAATTGCAGCCAGTTATCCAACAAATTCTGAAGTACCAAGATCTCTCACTGCTGCTGAAATTCAGCAAATTATCTCTGATTTTGGTGCCGCTACTAAACGAGCTATTCAAGCTGGATTCGACGGCGTAGAACTTCATGGAGCTAATACGTATTTATTACAACAATTTTATTCAGAAAACTCTAATCAAAGAACAGATGAATGGGGTGGATCAAGGAAAAAGCGTTTGAAATTTCCACTAGAAGTCATAAATAAGGTAAAAGAAATTGCTAAAAAATATAGCAAGAGACCATTTGTAGTAGGATACAGAATTTCTCCAGAAGAGATTGAGACACCAGGTATTCGATTAGAAGACTCCCTGTTTTTTGTTGACCAAATTAAAGACAGTGTTGACTATATTCACCTCTCAATAGGTAGCTATAAACGGACATCATTGAATAATCCAAACAATAAAAATTCACTAATTTCTCAGTTTGCAAAACATACTCAAGGTGTTTTACCTCTTATTGGAGTTGGATCAGTTGAAACACCTAGAGATGCTGAAGCTGTAATGGCTGAAGGTGCTGATTTAGTCGCTGTTGGTCGTGAACTTATTAGAGAACCACAATTGGGTACAGAAAGTTGCTAAAAATGACTTAGCTAGTATTCGAACAGAAATTAGTCCCCTAGACATGGATGAATTAAATATTCCGCCTGTTATGCAGAGTTATTTGAGAAAAAGTTTTTATTCTGTTATGCATTTTACAGACGATCCAGCGGTTTATAAAGACTATAAAAATACGTTTGCGCCAATGGAAGGATTTGAAAAAAAGCTTTAAGATACAGCACTGTAAAATCGATTTTAGCTGTTACGTGATACAATACAAACTTAGAAAGTTATTTTTTAATGACATAGATCTTTTATTTTGAAAAAATATGAAAGAAAATGTCCAAAATAAAAAAATTTAAATTATACTAGTAGCCCCCAATATCTATAATTAAGATGTTTGAGGGCTACTATTTCAATATTTTTAAAGAGAGATTTGTATGCCATAGAGCCCTACTTCATCCTTAAACTAAGCTTTTAATGAACTCTAGAATTTGTGCAGCTAAGTCAGCCGGCTTCTCTTCTGGAATATAATGTCCAGATTCCTTAATCGTTCTTCCGTTAACTGATTTTCCTAAGGTTTTTAGTTTTTCAAAAAGATCCCGTGATGAACCGAATTCACCATTAATTGTAAGAAGCGGAATGACTATTTTTTTGGTGCATAAAGGTTCATTAATCTTAAAATCATCCAAAACGGCACGATAATACCCAAGCATTCCCCGCATAACTCCTAATTGACGATATTCTTGTACATATTCAGCAATATCTTCTTTTGTAAAAGCAGTGCGCCAATTACGTGCCTTATTAGAAAAGAACCATTCAAGTAAAACCCGTTCTTTACCCTTTAATAACTCTTCAGGTAAATCAGGAATAACATTAAATAGAAAATGCCAACTTCGCCAACTTTCTGCGTCTAGTGGGATTTGTTTTTGTAATGTTACTCCAGGAATATTTGCATCAATCAGCGTAATACCTAAAAGATCGTCTGGAAATAGGTGTGCGTAGGTAAAACCAACCCAACTTCCGACATCATGACCAACATATAAAATTTTTTTTAGCCCTAATTGAATAACTAATTCATGTATTCTGTGCGCGGTTGTTTTCGTATCATATCCTGATCGTGGAACACTTGAATATCCTTGACCAGGCAAGTCGATTGCTAAAACATGATATTGTTTGGCTAAAAGCGGCCAGACTTTACGCCACGCATAAGCACTTTGTGGAAAACCTGCAATCAGAAAAATTGTGGGCGCTGTTTCTTTTCCATCCTCATAAATGTGCCAAGTAATATTATCTTTAGCAGCAATAAAGCGTTCCTGCATTTTTATCCCTCCACTTTTGAAATAACTTAATTTGAAAAAATACGTTGCTAGGACAATAATCTATAGGTCCCACTACTCATCCCTCATTTTACCTTAAATTGTGGGCTTGTTTGCAAGATAAGCTTGGGTCTTCCTTCTTCTTCACATTCTCTTTGTCCTAAATTCACCCGCCCCTGCTTTCAATAGTTTCATTACCATCTTGTATGTAAAAAAAAGCACGTAATTTATTAACTCACTTGCAGGTCTCTAATGGGAGAAAACAATATTTTATTTAAAAAAAAGCCCGAGGGTAAGCGCTTGTCATATATAAATGCATATAGTTCTAAGCTTTTTATGTGTTCTGTTATACTGTAAATGTAAAGGTGGTGATAATGTGCGACTTATATTTAAGATCCTAATAGTAGTAGGTATCATTCTCGCGGCCCCCTTATCAATTGCACTGATCTGGCAGAATTGGGCAGCTGCGGTTGGAACTACTCCTATATCGTTTCACTTTGACTGGTTGACTCAGTACGAACCACTATATCTCTTCTGGAGTGGGGTTATTCTGGCGACATTTTTAGTGTTTCTCTTATTTATCACTCTCTTTTGGCCACGCGCGCGCTCACTGTATCTCCATCAAAAAGCTGATGGGCAGGTCACAGTTAGTAAAAAGGCCATTGAAAACTTTACTCTTTCGGCGCTGCAACAAGAGCCTTTTATCGGAAATCCCAGGGTGTCTGCCAAGTTGTCACAAAATAAAATTAAGCTCAAAATCTCAGGCGACCTGCTAAATTCGATAAATGCAAAACAACATACGGCGGCTTTCTTGAATCAACTTAAGGAGGACTTACGCACCTGTCTTGGCATTTCAAAGCAAAAAGCGATCACGATTCGGCTCGTAAATTTTAATGCTTCTGAGTCTAATATGAAACAGTCTCGCGTTATTTAGGAGGTGATAATGTGACCGAACTCATCAAGGCCTATCGTTGGCCCATCATTGGCGGACTCGTAGGCCTACTCCTTGCGGTTCTTATCATCACCATTGGCTTCCTTAAAACCTTGGTGATTCTAATTTTCGTTGCACTCGGCATCGCAGTTGGTTACTACATTGAGAAAACTGGTGTCTTATCAAAGCTATTCAAGTAACTATTTAAATTAAGGGAGGAAAAAATTATGCAAAATGGAACATCTAATTCAAAAACAATTCCCGACAAAAAGCCAGGCATTAAAGGTGAGTTAACTTTTGAAGATAAGGTTATCCAAAAGATCATTGGGATCGCACTTTCTGAAGTGAAGGGCTTGCTAACCGTAGATGGGGGATTCTTCTCTAATATTGCTGAAAAATTAGTCAATACTAACGATGTTACAGCGGGCATCGATGTCGAAGTTGGTAAAAAACAAGTGGCTGTCGATCTCGACATTGTCGCTGAATATGGCATTGACATTTCAAAAATATACGATCAAATCAAGGACGTCATTGTCCGTGAGGTGAAGCGGATGACCGACTTAGAAGTGATTGAGGTCAATGTGAATGTTGTCGATGTCAAGACAAGGGAACAGCATGAAAAAGACTCAGTTTCTCTGCAAGACCGTGTTAGTGATGCTACCGATAAAACGAAGGAAGCAGTTAGCAAGGGTGCAAAGAAATCGAAGGAAACATTAAATGAAGGCGTGGATAAAGTAACGCCTGACAATGAACCTAGTCGTGTTAACTAAAGGAGAAGATATCTTATGGGATTAATTTGGTCATTAATTGTTGGCGCTATCATTGGCGCTATTGCTGGTGCAATCACTAATCGTGGAGCAGCCATGGGTTGGATTGCAAATATCGTTGCTGGCTTAGTCGGCGCGTGGATTGGTCAAGGACTATTAGGCACTTGGGGGCCATCGTTAGCCGGAATGGCGCTGATCCCATCCATCATTGGGGCAGTTATTTTGGTCCTAATCGTTTCCTTTTTCTTTGGTCGAACCAGTAAGCGATAAGAAATGCTGACCTAGCTGTTTTAAAAAGCCATCTTAAAATTTATAATAATTGCTGCCACTTTCATCAGAAATGCTATAAGTAGTGTGGTGGTGGGCGGTAAGCTTAGCCGCTCAGTGGATGATTTAGATGGTAAGTTACATCGGTGTGTGTCAAAAGTTAACTTTTGACACACACCCTTTTATTCCGTATAAACGTGTTCCATAAGTCAAAATTTTTCGTCTAACTTCACATTACTTATGACAAGGGCTGCACGTTGATCGTAGTTCCACGTTAGTACGCAAATCTTCTGGTTTTAATTTTGTCAACGCTTTAAAAGCAAAAAGCTTTACAAGTCGTAGAGTCTTCTGTGTTGAGCAATCTTTAATCTAGGAAACAATCAACACGCAAATTACATTTCAAAAGCGAAACTTATTTGCTATACTGTTTTAAAATAATAAACGAGGTGTTTACATTGTCCCTAAGTCAACTATTTTTTACTATTTTGAGCTTCATGATTATATGTGCTGTTCTTTTTTTTATACTTTTACTTCAAATGTTTAAAATGCGAAAAAGCTTAAGAAAAAATATGTTAATTTTCAAGCAAGCGTTAAACCAGTTCAAAAATGAACATCGTATCTCTGATTCAAAAAGCATTAACTTTATTACAGCTGCTAACTATCAGCCTGCGAAGTCCCTGCAAAAAATAATCGGCTTAAACATGATTCCAACATTCATTTTATTAGGCACATTCTTTTTGGAAGTCCCTTTTTATATAAGTATAGCGTTGCTTATAATTTTTATTGGAGCCGCATTGTTGCTACCAGTGTATTATTTATATTTAAAAAAACATGACACAGAGTTTTTTCTAAAAAACAAGCTTAGCTCTAGTAATGATGAAAAAAATAAATTAATCCTGCAATTTGATCAAAAAATTGCAGGATTAAACAGAAAGATAACCTTCAATTCATTACAAGCATTTGAACTTTTAAATATTGTTATGATTTGCGGTGCGCTTCTGCAAATTATCAGAGCTCAGTTTACCTTATCCTTTTAGTATCACTGTAAGCATCACAATTCCAGTAGTAACAGCTTCTGAAGCCACACCAGCACCTTTAATGAGATATAGTCCTTCTTGTCCCAATTTTATAGAAAATTTCAGCAATAATAATTGCATACTCATGTTTGATTGCTTGTCCACTCGCAAATGGAGTTGAAAGACACAGCTTAAACACACAAATTAATGATGCAGTTAATCCTTATTTGATATACTAAGTTAAAATAACAAATGGGGTGTGTGATGTCATTAGTTCAACTATTTTTTACTATTTTGGACTTCATGATTATATGTGCTGTTCTTTTTTCATACTTTTATTTCAAATGTTTAAAATGCGAAAAAACTTAAGCAAGAACATCCTGAGCTTTAAACACAAGTCAAACCAGTATAAAAAATTACATAAGAATAGCACCAACAATACGCAAGCTATTTCGACCAACACCTATCACCCTGCGAAATTTTTGCGAAAAATACCGGTCTTAAACACAATTCCAATAATTATTTTTTTAGCTGCAATCACTTTTAAAGCTTCTTTTTACATAGTATTAGTATTGCTGGTACTTTTTAGCATTGTTGCACTGGTGCTACCAATTTATTATTTATATTTAAAAAAACATGCTGCTGACTTTTTCTAAAAAACAGTTTTAAGGCCTGGGATTCCCTGATAGACAGCGGAAGAACTAAATTAATTTTAGCGTTTGATCGGGAAGTTGCATGCTTAAATAAAAAGATCACTTATTACACTAGGCATCTTTGAAGTTTTAAACTTTGCGATGATTTGTGGTACATTAGCGCAACTTATTTTAATGAACAATCCGTCCTCTTTTTTTATTAGCCTCGTTGAAAGCTACTACAGAAAAACTCAATGCTCCTTTTAAAACGCTCAATGACAATGAATCTAAAATTTCACTTTAACTTTTGGTGTATCACGCTTTATGCGCTAGAGACCTTTCTTAATTTCAACGAAAATATTTAATCACTTTATTCAGCTGGTAAGGTTTTCATAAGTTTAAAGAAGAACTTGGTATTACCTGTACTAAAATAGGCATACCAAAAATCTAATGTATCTTTCTTAAATACCTCTAAGCTTTCCATAATTTGCTTCGTCCACATCAAAGCCCCAGCTGAACCTGCAGTTATAAGATTATTGTTGCTCACAGAACATTGGTCTCTATAGTATTTTTCACCTCTATAATTAACTGAAACCATCTCAAGAAATTCCAAACCATTGCTAGTGTGTAACCAATTGTCTAATAGTCCAAAATCTGCCAGTGCCACTGTAGCCCCACAAATAGCTCCTACTATACCTCCTGCAGCGAGTAATGCTTTCGCTTTTTCAATCACAGCTGCATTTTGAAGCTTACTCCACGTATCAGCACCTGGTAACAAAAGTACATTACCATCATTTATTTCAACATCTTCAACTAAACAATCAGGAACAATTTTCATTCCTCCCATAGTTTTAATTGCTTTTTTCGAATAACCGACTGTTTTAATCATAAGTAAGGGGGCATCTTTTTTAAAAAAGCGTCTAGAATTTAACTCTGCGGTCACATATCCTAATTCCCAATCTGCTAGCGTGTCTAATACATAAATATAAATTGTCTTCATAAGTTTCCTCCTGTTATTGGTTCTGTTATTATCATACTAGGTGATTGTTGACAGCATTATGGCAACAAGGGCAAATATTTTTAGAATGGACATTAAATGAAAGTTAATAGACTTGTTAGTATTATTATGACGCTTATTGATAAAGAGCGAATAAGTGCAAAAGGATTAGCGGAGATGTTTGAAGTCTCAAAACGTACAATTTATCGAGATATAGAAGCAATTAACATGGCGGGTATCCCTATACGTTCTACCTCTGGTGTTGGTGGCGGTTTTGAAATTATGGAAGCCTATAAAATTGATAAGAAGGTTTTTTCCGAATCAGATATAACTACTCTTTTAATAGGAATTTCCACTATTCCAAACATAATAAAGAATAAGGATTATGCAAACACACTTGCAAAACTTCAAAGTTTTATCCCTGTGGAAAAGCTAGAAACTACTAATTTACAAACAGAACAAATATCTATCGATTTTAGTCATTGGATTGAAAATAGAAACCTAGAGCCTTATTTAAATATCATAAAAATTGCTCTACAGGAAAATAAATTACTTTCATTTGAATACATTAATCATAAAGGAAACAGGACTAAGCGCCAGGTGGAGCCTTACAGCCTTGTGTTAAAAAGCAGTCAGTGGTATCTCCAAAGCTATTGTTTAAAACGAAAAGACTTTCGCTTATTTAAATTAACTCGTTTATCAAATCTAGAAATGGAAGAAATTAACTTTGTTCCCCAAAAATATAAACAACCTTTTTTAAACACACCAAAAACGCTGTCAAAACTTCAGACAACCACTAAGCTCCGTATTCATGAATCAATTATGGAACGACTTCTTGATTACTGCGCTTGGGATAAATTTTTACCAGCTGGTGACAATTACTATATCGTTAACTTCCCCTTCATAGAAAACGAGTATTACTATGGTATTCTTCTAAGTTTCGGGGAACGTTGTGAATGCTTAGAGCCCTTACATGTTCGTCTAGAATTAAAAAGAAGAATAGGTAGATTAGCAAAGTTGTATAATAATAACATTTAGCAATGAGCTGGATCAGAAACTAAATTTCAACTTGTCCTTCTATTTATTCTGGATAAACGGATTTCATAAATCAAAGCTCTCCATCTGAGATACAATTCAATCTGTCTAACAATCATGGGGCACTTCACGTTGTGGTAGCTTCGTTCTACAGGACTTAGGCTATGAATTTATTTTTTTATTTTTTACTCGTTGCACTTCAATTGCAAATCCGTCATACAAAAAAGCAACCTCATTTCGGCAGAATAACAAAATAAAGTTGTTTAAAAAATAAACATCAAATTATATTATTGCAAACAGTGTATAGTCTGCAAGTATAAAAATTAGCCGTACTAACTATAAGTTCTAACTAACTATGTACTACAGTATCGTTTTACAAAAATTCGCGGTATCTTTCCACAAATCATGGTGTACGCTGTCTCCCGTAACAAATTAATCAATAGCTTTCAATGATTTCTCACTCAAAATTGATGGATTTCCACCAAATAACAGCATTTCAGACCTAATTGCACACATTCTGCTCAAAATTAATCTAATGTTTTCTCAAATCTCTTTTGACTTTTATTATTAACGTATCCCAACTTTTTATAAAATTCATGAGCACCCAAGCGAGATTCTCCTGAATTTAACCTTATACTACTTACTCCACAATTTTTAGCTATTTTTTCAACTTTAAGCATTAACTGTTTACCAATCCCTTTATTTTGAGAGGTAGCATCAACTGCCAAAGCTAAGATGTTAAACATCGGATCAAAGTAAGTTTCTTCATACAGTTCTGCATGTATGTCAGCAACGGTTGTAAAATGTTGGAAAATACCGATTAGAAAATGTCGGTTTTCCAACATTTTTTTACGGTAAAATAAACGCATCTCAAATTTGGAGGAACTGAAATGCGTTTAGATGTTGAGCAGTGTGTCCAGCAATATATTATGAACAAAATAAAGCCCAACTTCGCTGAAATTGGTCGGCGATACGGTGTTGATCCACGAACGGTAAAAAGATACTACAATTTAGGGCTTACGCCCCCAGATGAGCAGCCACAACCCTTACGGCGGCCGAGTAAACTTGACGATTATCGAAAAACGATTGAAGAAAAGGTTCTAGAAGGCTGTTCGGCAACGGCAATTTATTACTTTATCAAAGAACGTGGCTATCAAGGAAAGCAAAGTATTCTCAGAGACTATTGTCGAACCATCAGAAAAGCCGCAACGAAAAAAGCCACTATCCGGATTGAAACCTCGCCAGGGATTTCAGCCCAGGTTGATTGGAAAGAAGATTTAACGTTGGTTTCTCGGCATGGAGAGATTGTCAAAGGCAACATCTTCTTATATGTTTTAGGGTACTCGCGAATGAAATACATGCAATTTACCTTCAGTCGCAGCCAAATTACCTTTTTTGATTGCTTAACTAATGCCTTTTGGGCAACCGGGGGTGTGCCGAAAGAAATCTGGTTTGACAACCAAAAGGTTGTCGTCGATCATCATAAAAGTAATTTTGGTAAGCCGGTATTTAATGAAACCTTCGTTGAATACGCTAAGGACGCTGGTTTCAAGCCAATTGCTTGTCGACCGTTTCGGCCACAAACCAAAGGAAAGGTTGAGGCGCTGGCCAGAACTACTCAGCGAATCAAAGTTTACAACCATGAGTTTGAAGAGCCGCTAGACTTAGCCGAGATCGTCCATTTGACGTGTGATCAGCTGAATCATGAGAAGTCTCAGGCGACTCAAATTCCGCCTTATTTATTGCTTGATAAAGAAAAAGAGTATCTCCAGGATTTTGATCACGACTTACTCGATGCCTATGCCAGCCAAACCATCGCAAGGAAAGTTAGCAAGGAATCAATGATTGTCTTTCAAAATCGGAAATACTCCGTCCCCATAAGATATATTGACGAAACCGTACAAATTAAACACGATGACAATACTCTATACATTTATTATAACGGAGAATTAATTCGTTCTCACCCTATTTCACTGAAAAGATTTACTTACCTTCGCGATGACATGGAAGAGATTGTCCGATCAGACCTTTATAAGAATCGTGATGACCGAGTCATTGATGATTACGTCGACCGAAACCTGAAGATGTTTGATGAAATGGAGTGAGAAAATGGCCAATTACCAAGCTTTATACACCAACCTTAGACAATTAAAGTTAGATCGTTTCGCCGAACATTTAGGCTACCTATTGGATCATCAAGATGAAGCACCCAAGTCCTTGAGTGATGCCTTATTCGAATTGACAACGGCTGAGCTTAAATACCGGGAACAAAAAAAGATTAATTTGAGAATTAAACTAGCCCGCTTTCCATATGAAAAAACGTTAGCTGACTTTGACTTTAGTTATCAACCGGGAATTAACCAAGGGATAATTGAGGACTTGGGATCACTAAGATTCACCCAAGAGAATCAAAACGTTTTGTTTATCGGCACCTCCGGTGTCGGTAAAACTCACCTAGCCACCGCCATTGGAATTGAAGGGTGTAAACAAGGAATTTCAACGCAGTTTATTCGATGTAGCGACCTCATCAACAAGCTTCAAACAGCACAAGTTCAAGGCCGGAGCGAAGAAGTGCTACGCCGGTATGCCCGTTTTCAAATTCTAATCATTGATGAGATTGGTTATCTTCCAATTGAGTCAGTGGGCGCTAAGCTGTTTTTTCAGTTAATTGAAAGACGATACGAACGGAAATCAACCATTATCACCACTAATATTCCGCTTTCTAAGTGGGGAAACACCTTTTCAGATAAGATGTTAGCTAACGCCATTTTAGATCGCTTGGTTCATCACGCTAAAGTTATCCGAATCACTGGTCGATCATATCGAATGAAAGATCATTTAATTGAAAAGAAGGATAATTCCGGACCTGATTTATCAGGTTTCAACGCACAAAATAAAGAAAGGAGCAGTGAGACACTGTAAACTTTATCGGTAAAAAACAGCATTTTTTAATCGGCAAAAAACTACATTTTCACATCGGCGTTGACACATGTACGTAGCCATTAACTTTTTTAGTATTATCATCTTCAAAAACCAACATATAGTGATGTCGACTGTCATTCAATAATCTTTTTAGATTTTTGTTTGTTTTATTAAGAGGATAATCATAACCCAATTGATCTTTATTAAGCCTTTGAATCGCTATTCCATCAATTTCCTTAACATTTCTAATCAAAAAATCACTCCTTATATCTAACTATTGCTTATAGCTTAACCTTGATAAGACTGGTTGTAAATTCGTTTTCCGGTGTAGCTGGATCAAGTCCAAGCGGAGGATGTGCAGGGTTTAATCCTAACGAAAAGCGTAGCCTAAGTGCCCACGTCAAATACTTAACAACTAATGCTGGCTTGCGGTACCTTTATCGTGACCTTAATTGTTGAGCTGATTAAAATTAAAAACAGCGACCTCTTCCAAAACGGAATAAGGTCGCTAACATTGCTTTGTATGAACAAAACACTTCACTGTTTGAATTGTAGATATTGAAACTATTTTAGTAATGTGTTTAAGAAAACATTCCCCATATAGTCGTTGAAAGTGCTCCAATGTATTGGTTATATCTTTTGACAAATAATTAATTTATCTCAACAAATAATTCATCCAATTTTTCCATCTATAAAAGCCATAAATCAGATTATCAATCCAATCATCTTCTGCATGTAAAAATTCCTTGAGGATCTGTTTTCAACTGCAACTTTTTTAACCTAATAAGAGTTGTAGGGGACCAAATCTTCTCGTTTTCTTCTGAACTAATGTCACTTGAATAGCCGCCATAAACTCCATCTAGCTTATTTAATAATGGGTTAACTAATTTGTTTATTTTTTTATCATTATCTACACTACCCCAAATTGCAATAAACCATTTTACATTTCTATGAGACCAAGCATTAAATGAATTTGATTTTTGATTTAACTTACCTCCGATTGACCGAATTTCAATAGACATAATTTCCGAACTATTCAAAAGGTGCACAATGCTTGAAATTATATCTTCTGACAAATTCTGAACTAAACCATTTTTTATATACATTTTGTCTTGTCCGGTGTGAGGAATATGAGGGGCTTTAACCAGCTTTGCATAACTTAACTCCTGCGTTTTTTCTTCTTCAATAGGGCCGAGCAACTTTGACTTATCTAGTATATCTGTTGCTTCACGGGATTTTTGCTCACACCAAAGATTGTGCGCGTTAACACGGCAATATTTATCTGAATTTTTGTTAATCATTAAATTACTTGTCAACTTAACAGTTGAGTTATTAACCCAATCTTGCCATTTTTTGATAAAACAACAAATATCCTTTACTTTATACATAATCTCTTGAGAAACAACGGGCGTTTGTAGTCCCCTGCTATTAGTTGGAATTTTGAATGCCTCAAACAAAAATTCTGTGACAATTCCTATTTGTCCTCCTCCCCGAATTCCCCAAAAAATATCAGAATAATGTTCTTTATCGACCCAAAGAGCGCTACCAGTTCCAGTTATTAACCGGGCTCCAATAATATGATCAATTGTGAGGCCCTGCTTTCTAACCATCAATCCAATCCCACCAAAGATTGAAAGCCCTCCAACACCAGTGTCACCAAAGTCCCCACTTGAAATAGCTAATTGATAAGGACTTAATACCTGTGCCACATCACCCCAGACAGCGCCTGCCTGAATACGTACAGTTCCCTTGTCAGAATCTTCTATAGTAACATGATTATATTGTGAAATATCCAAGATAATTCCACCGTTATTAACAGAAGTCATCATCATCCCATGACCACCGCTTCGAACGGAAAAAGGGATCTTTCTATTTTCAATCTTATTCAGGTATGCCACAAACTTGACTGTCTCTTTGATTTGTAATTCATTTGTTGCAGTAAGAACTAATGCTGGGCTCCCAACTCTAAAGCAATTTGATCTAACTGAATTGTACTTTTTATCTAAAGGAACCACCGCAATTTTCTTTAGTGTATCTGGTAGTAATTGTAATATATTCATTCTTTTATACTCCCCTTTTAAATCAATTGCGTACCTCTATAATTTTTGAAAATTTCTTTCTTAATTTGTACATAAAAGTATATTTTCAATTTGTTGTTTCTTTTTTATTTGAGAATAGAAATAAGATATAAGCAAATAAGGCAAAGAGCGCAAAAATTATGAAAGGAAGTTTTATATTAATTTGATATACAAACGAGCCCAGCAATGGTGATACTATCCCCGCAATTCCTTGTGTCATTGCAACTGCCCCTGCCGCTGAACCTTGATTGTCCTGCGAGACTACCAGAGAAGCCCCTGCGGATAACGAACTCATTCCTAACCCAGCACCTGCTCCAATGACAATATAGCTAATAAGCAGGAGTATAAAGTCCCTTGTCAATACAATTAGTAGCAAGCCTAAAATAATTAGAAGAATCGAGCGAGTCATCATTTGCTTAGCGGTCCAGTTAAAAAATTTAATTTGAGCAATTTGGATAATCATTAATGAAACACCTAAAATGACAAAAAGTAAAGAAGCCGTTTTAGCGCTTTGAACAATTGATTGGCCGATGGCATCGTGCAAATATAGTGAGGTTAGTAATTGTAGTCCCACAACAACAAACATTACTGAACATCCAGCTACTAACCATCCAAACAGTTGAAATGAAAGAAACTTTTTAGAAGTTGTTGACTTAGATGCTGATTCCAAAGTAGCAACATTATTTTTTGTATTTGGCAACAAAAAGATCATGAGAATTCCAAACAATATTAATAAAACAATTGATACGTAAAATGGTAATGCCAGGGTTCCTATTGATGATAAGCAGCCGCCAATAATTGGTCCTATAACCATTGATAGACCAGTAGCAAATCCTAATGAAGACATGTCTTTAGCTCGCTCTTCCGGGCTGGAAATATCCGCCATATATGCATTAGCTGCTGTGGGAGCTGTTGTCATAAAAATACCCAACAGAAATCTTGCACCTATAAGGCAAACCACTAAAGCCGCAACAGTTTTAGAGGTCGCTATTGATAATTTAAAAAGCTCGATATATAAGATAAATAATAATCCCATTCCAATTAGTCCAATTACTATAACTGGTTTTCGCCCAATTTTATCACTTAATCTCCCCCATACTGGAGCAAATAAAAGCATCGCAATTGCTCCTAATGAGATCATTATGCCAATCTGTCCTGGTGCTAAATGTGCTTGCGTTGAAATAGCAGATAAAACCGGCATCGTTATATATATTCCTAAATATGAGATGAGGGTCGCTACAAATAATTTATTTTTCATGAATAAAGGGTTCCTCCCTGTTAAAAAGTAATGAATACACTTTAACATGAAGAAACCCTTATTAGGCTCCAAATGGTTCATAATGTCCCAAACAGTCTAAGAATTTAGCCTAATCTTTTTCCTAAAATCTCGTGGTGTCAAAAAATATTTTGTTTTAAAAGCCGAAGAGAACTTGCTTGAACTTATATAGCCAACTTCATTAGCTATTTGAAAAATTTTCATATCACTTTTTACCAGTAGCTTTGCGGCATAATCCATTTTTTGCGCGGTGCAGTAATCATGGAATGTTTTGCCGTACTTTTCCTTAAATAATGTTTTAAGTTTGGTTTGGCTAACGTTAAACTTTATAGATAGAAAATGTAGGCTAACCTGTTTGTTTAAATTGTTATTTAAGTATTCAGCAATATTTCTAATAATTATATTGTCTGTTGCTGATAACTTCTCTGGTCTTATTGAATCTTTAAGAGCTTGCGATGACTTTAAATACAAAATTAATTCAGCTACTTTTAATTTAAGGAAAAGCAGTGAGTCTTTGATACTTTTAGATTTCAAATCATTAAATAGATTTTCTATAAAACTACTTTTTAAAAAGAAATAGTTTTCAGAGTGATTGAAATCAGTCCACCCTTGAAAGTTTCCAACGAGTTGACTCAGCTCACTATCTAACTCACCTTCCTTAATCAAAATGGTAATTCCTTCAAAGCTACCATCTACAAAGTGATAATTTTCCGAATCTAAAGAACGTTTGTCAACCTTTAATACAAAGGGTGCTAAATATAAATTTCGCTTATCGCCTTCAAAATTTACAGTTCCCTTATAAGCATAGTCAATTCTAATAGACTTAGGTGTTATTCTGAGCGGTGTTTTAAACTGTTCAATATCACTATAATTGTGAAAATACAACTCAATAGTCTTGAATACTTTTATTTTATTGATTTTTAATTGATTGATACTAATAGTATTTTTTTCTGGATACTGGTCTCTTATACTCCATGATAAATTTGACTTTATAATTCTCTCTCCTTAAAAATTAGATTTGCAGCCTAAACTAGATAATCAGTCTTAATCACTTTTGATAATACAATAACTTAGAAAATATGACATCCACTTAATCACAATAAACCTGTATTCGATTCAGACATAAGTTGCCATTATTGACTATTTTCCTAATGTACATCATGTAACTGTTGCTTTAGTTGGATCTTTTTAACTTGGCTATCTAGCGAAGTTCATTAATGCTATCATACCAATCTGACCTTTGGGAAGTTATTGTTTATTAAATCTTTTTGATAGTTTATCTTGGCTGTGTTTAAGTAATATTTCAGGATCAATGTCAAATTTGTCAGTCATTATTAAAACTTGATCTAATACGTCTGCAAGTTCTTCAACTAAGTTATCTTTTAAATCTTTTTACGCTTGCTTAGCTTCTCTAAGGTAGTCACGACAAATTTCAATAGCTCGAATGGCTCTTGATAATTCCCCAACCTCCTCCGTTATAAGAAATTAAGGCTGATAAAAGGCGAATATTGATATCAATTTCTTCGTTTATAAAGATCTACTAACCAACTTTGATGAGTTTTAAAATTCAATTTAGTTGCCTCTGATATTAAAATTAAAAAATATATTATCAATATTATAGAAAAAAATCACAAATATTGCATACAAAAAAGCGGAGAACTAAGTTTTAACTAGTTTCTCTGCCTGTTTACACAATTTTCCTTGCCGATTGTCCTTTTTTTCCTTATCATTTAATTATTGAAATCATACACTTTAGGTGTAGTGGAAGGTAGATTTTGTCATGTGAAAAACAAATTTGTCTTATTAACAAACATGTTAGTCAATATGGGAATTGGTCTCATCATGCCAATTACCACTTTATATATCCATAACACTTTGCATAAAAGTTTAGTTGTTGCCGGCTATGCCCTTCTAGGCTTTTCTGGTGCAATGGCCTTAGGAAATTTAATTGGTGGTCGTTTATTTGATAAATGGAAAACCAAGCCGTTAATGTACCTCGGTGGCATTGACATGGTTCTTTCCTTACTTTTACTAGCTATTTATCCCGAATGGCCCTTATATCCCATCTTGTTGATTCTTTACGGGCTTGGTTTAGGTGTTTTAAACGCATCAATCAATAGTTATCTAGCTTTTTTGCAAAAATTCGATAGTAATATCTTTAATAATGGATATTGGGTTGCAAATATAGGTATGGGAATTGCAACTTTTCTTTCCGGAATCCTTTTCAGTATCAATATTCGAGTTGTTTTTGGTAGTTCAGTGATCTTATTTTTACTGGCTTTGTTTATTATCAAAACTAAGTTTGTATCAATTGACACTTTGCGTAACCCGCTTGAAAAAAATACTAAAAACGCACTTCCTAACAACCGTACCTTTGGCTATATTTTATTACTCAGCTTAACCATGATTGTTGTCTGGGCTTGTTATGAACAATGGAACAGCAATGTTTCTGTTTTAATGACTAATAATGGGATCTCTGTTCAAAAATACAGCGTTCTATTTACAATTAGTACGGTAGAAATTATTGTTTTACAGCCTTTTATCATTCGCTTATTCCCTAACACATTCAAGGCTGATAAGTTACGTGTCATTTTAGGCGTGTTACTTTTTGCTTTTTCATACTTAATAATTATTAATACTGGAAATTATTGGCGCTTTATCGCAGGAATCACGCTTGTTTCTTTAGGCGAGATGCTTGCTTTAACTGCTATTCCAATCTTATTGAATCGTTATGCTAACGATCGTAATCGTGGCACGGTCCAAGCCGTTGGTAGTCTATCTGGTGCAATTGGTCGTGCTCTAGGACCATTATTTGGTGGATACTTGATCACTAGTTTGGACTACAATAAGTCATTTGTTATTTTTTTCTGTGCCCACCTGATAATTGCCTTCATTCTAATTCTTTTACATGAGAGCAAAAACTTAGAACAGAATTTCTAAATTTTAATTTCAATGTAATACCATCAAAGTAAGCTATTTTTCTATTTAGTCAGGCTTCATATCGACTAAAATTTTAGCTTGCTTTTTATCATGTGCTAAAGCTTCAATGCCCTCTGAAACTAATCCATTTAATTTTATTTTTTTAGTAATAACTTGCTTAAACAGCTCACGATGATTATCAATAATATTAATTACACGCTCAAACTTATTCGCATATCCATAAGATGTTAACAAGCTGCCACCCTTTTTAAGTAAAGTTCTAATATCTACAACAGGTGGTTCACCAAATAATGCGATTACTGTCACCTTGCCACCTACTTTTAAGGCTTCAATTGCACCAGCAAGTGTGGGTTGAACTCCAGCACAATCAAATGCAATATCAACACCGCGTCCATTAGTCTTAGCATAAACTAATTCATGAAGCTCTCTGGGGCTTGCTGCATGCAGTGTGTCTAAAATACCTAATTTTTTAGCTAAATCTAAACGTTCTTTAGACATATCATTTATTATGATGTTGTGAACTCCGGCTATTTTTACCATTAAAGCTGTAAATAATCCAATTGGCCCCGCTCCTTGAATTAAAACATCATCACCGGTAGATACGTGACTTTCCAATACTGCCTGTGCAGCAACTGACACAGGTTCAACTAATGCACCTAGATCAAGCGGAAAATCACTTGGTAATCGGTGAGCAAAAATGGCTTTTACATTACACTTTTCAGCTAACCCACCATTAGCAGAAAAGCCTAAAAAACCAGCCGCATTATCAGTTCCAATAGAATGTTCACATAAATTATAATGTCCAGAAAGACATTCTGGACATTTTCCACAAGCAATTATTGGCTCAACCGCAACTCTATCTCCAATTTTTAGCTGAGATACCTGTTTGCCAACCTGAGAAATTGTTCCAGAAAATTCGTGACCTGGAATTAATGGTGCCTTCATATGAGTTAAAGGGTGGGAGACCGTTGCCAAATCCATACCCTCTAAATACTCATGAATATCACTTCCACAAATACCGTTAAATGAAACGTCAACTTGTACTTCATCATCTCCGGGATCAGGAATGTCCCTTTTTTCAACCCGGATATTCTTTGGACCGTATATCACAGCTGCTTTTACTAACGCCATTTTAATACACTTCCTTCATGCTCAATATAGCACAAAGCTGAGCAGAAAACCAAGCAAGCTAGTCTTTATTTAATCTAATCTCGGATACCAATACAACCTTAATCCATTAATTTGACAACAAGAGTTCCTCTGTCAGCTCCTAAGCTAAGGATTCGTGTGCTCAAATAATTTATCTGACAATGTGTTATCAAATTCTCTTACGATTTTAGTGATGTTCCAATAATACTGGCTGCTAATTTATTTAATTCTGAATAAAGAACTTGTTGGTTTTGACAATTTGCTTTTTTAAGTTGTTCTTGCCACCAGCTTGTCACCAGTTGGCTAATCTCATCGCAAGCATTTTGTCCTTTGACAGTTAAAACAATCCAAGTATTCCTACGATCATTTAAATTAATACTCTTTTTAATGTATCCATTATTAGTTAAAATCGTAAATTCTCGACTAACTAAGCCTTTATTAATAGCCAGTTGAGTTGCCACCATTTTAGCAGTTACTTTTTGATGTTCATTTACAAAAAGTAACAGATTAGCATTTGAGGCAGTTAACCCAGGTAAATTTAACCGATGATTCAAAGCTGTCATGGATGCCCTTTGAATAATACCTACGTATCGTCCAAGCTGATTTATTTTTATATTGTTCAAGTAAAAGACCTCTATTTCTAAATGTTATTATAAACAAATTCAGTTGACAAATAAACTAAACAGGTTATGCTAATATTAGTTGATTTGTCAACCATTGGAGGAGAAGAATCTATGAATCGAAAACAACGTTTATTTTTTACGGCCGAAATGTGTTTGGGCATGGGCACTATTATGGGCTTAACGGGTAACCTTATGGCAACCGGATTTACTTCAAACGCACTTACTAGCTTTTGGATTTGGTGGGGACCAACAGTTTTATTTGCATTTATCTATAATGTATGTATCGCTTCTAAAATTACTAATTTTTTGATTACTCATGCTACAAAGTCGATGATTTCTCAAGTTAAAATCGAACGACGAAGTGCCAGAATTCGGAGTTGTTCCATGATTATTGTGATGTGTTTGAGTATGAGCAGTTTTGGGATGCTGATTGGAGGAGGAATTTCTCATATTTCAATGGGTTCATTACTTACAGTTTGGGCTCGCTCATTATTCTTAGCTTATATTATTCGCGGAATTGTTGTTAAACCGCTTGCCGAAAAGGGGTTGCAGTTACTAAAAGTTTAACGCTGCTGTTTGATAAGTGGTTTTTAATTATGCTTAACCACCTAAGGGTTCGGGACAAAAGTCGCGAACTCTCTTTTTGTGTATTGTACGTCAGTAATCGTGATCCTTGTTCAATAAGACCAATAACATAATAATCATGAAAATGATTAGGAAGCTTTTGCACACTACAAAAAAGTATTCGAAGTATAAATAAACCAATTGTATTAGCTAAAAAACCTCGCCAAGTAGTAATGAGCATACTAGTAAATCAATAACTATAAGATCGCGCTAAATTGGCTCTATCTCTCGCGTAACTTCATTTTTCTCTAAAAACTCACGCAGACCTGTCACTTTCTTTAGTAAAGTACCTAGTGAAATGTGGCAATAATCACTTAATTTAATTAAGTTGACAATGTCAGACTAATTTTTTTCGTTTTCCCAACTGGAAATTGTTTGTCTAGTAATAAAAAACATTATTCACTTGTTCTTGAATTAAATTCATTTCTATTCTTGTATTTTTAAGACGATCACCAAATTTTTTAACCAATTATCGAACTTAACATAAGTCTCAAGTATCCAGCAAATCCGGTTCCAAAGCATTTGTTTTTGACCTACCATTTTTTGAGTGTTATCGTCAAAACAAGTCGCAAGGTAACTGGATGACCATTGTCTTTTTTAGTGATACTATACTATCACTATTCATAATCTATGGTATACGTTTCGTTTCTTTAGGCGACATTTAGCCCCTCTTTTATTCCGGATAAACGTGTTCCATAATTCAAAATTCTCCGTCTAACTTTGAATTACTCATAGCAAAGTACTCGCTATATTCGTAATTTCGAGTTAGCACTCAAATTTTACCGACTTATGTCACACTCTCTTTGGTGTAAAAATATTTATTTTTATGAGATTTTTGTAACATGAAACAAAAATGAGGTGCAAAGAAGTAAAGTGAAATATTTTTTTATTTTGAAATTTCTTTCTCATAGGCTTTATAACCCTCAACAAAATTGGCAACCTCTAAAGCTTTGTTTTTTGAAATTAGGTTAACTAAGTTTATTAAATTTTCTGGAAAATGTTTAAATGTATGCTGCTCTTGATAGTCCTTTTTAGCTTGGTTATAGCCTCTGGTATAATCGTCACTTTCGTCTACATCATCATGGTATGAATAGTCATTTGTATCTTTCCAATTTTTATAAGCTTGCTCAGCTTCTTGATAATCGCCATTGTTGTAATGCTTTTTAATATAGTCGTGCAGTTCTTTAATGTTTTTCATTATAACTATTCCCCCAATATTATTTTGCTATTATAGCATAGGTAAATGGTATAGATTGTGCAATTTTGAAAAATTTGCCGTATGTATGTCAGCAACGGTTGTAAAATGTTGGAAAATACCGATTAGAAAATGTCGGTTTTCCAACATTTTTTTACGGTAAAATAAACGCATCTCAAATTTGGAGGAACTGAAATGCGTTTAGATGTTGAGCAGTGTGTCCAGCAATATATTATGAACAAAATAAAGCCCAACTTCGCTGAAATTGGTCGGCGATACGGTGTTGATCCACGAACGGTAAAAAGATACTACAATTTAGGGCTTACGCCCCCAGATGAGCAGCCACAACCCTTACGGCGGCCGAGTAAACTTGACGATTATCGAAAAACGATTGAAGAAAAGGTTCTAGAAGGCTGTTCGGCAACGGCAATTTATTACTTTATCAAAGAACGTGGCTATCAAGGAAAGCAAAGTATTCTCAGAGACTATTGTCGAACCATCAGAAAAGCCGCAACGAAAAAAGCCACTATCCGGATTGAAACCTCGCCAGGGATTTCAGCCCAGGTTGATTGGAAAGAAGATTTAACGTTGGTTTCTCGGCATGGAGAGATTGTCAAAGGCAACATCTTCTTATATGTTTTAGGGTACTCGCGAATGAAATACATGCAATTTACCTTCAGTCGCAGCCAAATTACCTTTTTTGATTGCTTAACTAATGCCTTTTGGGCAACCGGGGTGTGCCGAAAGAAATCTGGTTTGACAACCAAAAGGTTGTCGTCGATCATCATAAAAGTAATTTTGGTAAGCCGGTATTTAATGAAACCTTCGTTGAATACGCTAAGGACGCTGGTTTCAAGCCAATTGCTTGTCGACCGTTTCGGCCACAAACCAAAGGAAAGGTTGAGGCGCTGGCCAGAACTACTCAGCGAATCAAAGTTTACAACCATGAGTTTGAAGAGCCGCTAGACTTAGCCGAGATCGTCCATTTGACGTGTGATCAGCTGAATCATGAGAAGTCTCAGGCGACTCAAATTCCGCCTTATTTATTGCTTGATAAAGAAAAAGAGTATCTCCAGGATTTTGATCACGACTTACTCGATGCCTATGCCAGCCAAACCATCGCAAGGAAAGTTAGCAAGGAATCAATGATTGTCTTTCAAAATCGGAAATACTCCGTCCCCATAAGATATATTGACGAAACCGTACAAATTAAACACGATGACAATACTCTATACATTTATTATAACGGAGAATTAATTCGTTCTCACCCTATTTCACTGAAAAGATTTACTTACCTTCGCGATGACATGGAAGAGATTGTCCGATCAGACCTTTATAAGAATCGTGATGACCGAGTCATTGATGATTACGTCGACCGAAACCTGAAGATGTTTGATGAAATGGAGTGAGAAAATGGCCAATTACCAAGCTTTATACACCAACCTTAGACAATTAAAGTTAGATCGTTTCGCCGAACATTTAGGCTACCTATTGGATCATCAAGATGAAGCACCCAAGTCCTTGAGTGATGCCTTATTCGAATTGACAACGGCTGAGCTTAAATACCGGGAACAAAAAAAGATTAATTTGAGAATTAAACTAGCCCGCTTTCCATATGAAAAAACGTTAGCTGACTTTGACTTTAGTTATCAACCGGGAATTAACCAAGGGATAATTGAGGACTTGGGATCACTAAGATTCACCCAAGAGAATCAAAACGTTTTGTTTATCGGCACCTCCGGTGTCGGTAAAACTCACCTAGCCACCGCCATTGGAATTGAAGGGTGTAAACAAGGAATTTCAACGCAGTTTATTCGATGTAGCGACCTCATCAACAAGCTTCAAACAGCACAAGTTCAAGGCCGGAGCGAAGAAGTGCTACGCCGGTATGCCCGTTTTCAAATTCTAATCATTGATGAGATTGGTTATCTTCCAATTGAGTCAGTGGGCGCTAAGCTGTTTTTTCAGTTAATTGAAAGACGATACGAACGGAAATCAACCATTATCACCACTAATATTCCGCTTTCTAAGTGGGGAAACACCTTTTCAGATAAGATGTTAGCTAACGCCATTTTAGATCGCTTGGTTCATCACGCTAAAGTTATCCGAATCACTGGTCGATCATATCGAATGAAAGATCATTTAATTGAAAAGAAGGATAATTCCGGACCTGATTTATCAGGTTTCAACGCACAAAATAAAGAAAGGAGCAGTGAGACACTGTAAACTTTATCGGTAAAAAACAGCATTTTTTAATCGGCAAAAAACTACATTTTCACATCGGCGTTGACATATGTAAACGGAAGTAAGTTTGTGATTGGGGTCAAGTGTCTATAAGATAGGTTATGCAAACCCGGAATGTTATATATGTATTCTTTAAATTTGCAAAATGCTATAGTTTTGCGTAGGGCTGAAAAGAAGAATATAGATAGATTTAACAATATCAATTTAGCTAATAAGTAAAAGATCACACCTGCCAATACTAGGTGTGATCTTTTACTTATTGATGCATTCCACCGAATGTCAAGCCAATTCCTGCACCTGTACTGCTAGTACGATATTTTTCAGCAACGATTTTTAGATAGATTATCTTAACATCTGAGGATAAAGCCGATTTTATTGCTAAGGGCGTCAAAGCAGCACGTAAGTCATCAGTAATCCTTGGTAAATACCTTTTCTTTTTTAATGCCTGTGCAGCTTCTTGTAAGATTGGAATTTCTTCACTAGTCGGTGACCCAGCTAATGCTTTTTGTACATCAATGAATAGTTCATCCGCTGTAGTTGTTTTCTTTGATTTGTTCTTTTTTGAAAAAATGCCCATACTCTCAACACCACCTTAATTTTTATTTCCAGCTATCATCTAGTGTAACATTTTCCCTGTTCTGCACCATCTATGTTAACTATTAAAAAGTTTTTGGCGCTCATCGTGAAACTACCCTTGCGAAAAAACATTTGCACTTTTTTTAACAGCTAAAAAAGATACATTATTGCTGGTTATCCCTTCCCTTGCTCTGCCTTACTCCAGACGATAAGTTTTCATTTTGATGGTTAAAATAGTTAATAATTAAACTACAATAAGTATTGTTAAAAGCTGATGTTATCTCTTCTGCCGAATCCAAGATAAAGGCGGGACAATTCCTTGAAAAAAGCCACAGTTTCCTTACTAAGCGGTTTTTTAAACGACAGAAAAGATAACTTACTTTTTAAATGTGCTGCCACAGTCTGATCGATTGTTCCTTTGTCTAACTCTTCGCGTGCTTTTACAAAAAGTACTCGTTCCGATTCAGGTATGTTGCTATTTTCGATTAATTTGTTCATCTTTTCCCAGAGTAAATCCTGTTTTTTCATAAAAATTCCCCTTATTACTGTATGGTAAAAACTCTATTATATTAATAGTACCATTACTAAAGCTCTCTTAAGAGCATCCCAAAATATTTCTATGGGGCTGTGACAAAAGTAAAATTTTGTCACAGCCCCTCTTTTATTCCGGATAAACGTGTTCCATAAGTCAAAATTTTCTGTCTAACTTCGAATTACTCATAGCAAAGTACTCGCTATGTTCGTAATTTCGAGTTAGTACTCAAATTTTCCCGACTTATGTCACACTCTCTTACTTTAGGATGTTTGACAAAGAGCCAAAATTTTTTAGGCCTATTCTTAATTAATTAGGTAAACTTATTTTTTTGTAAACAAATAGGCCCTCAGAGAGTTAAGTCTGAGAGTCCATGAGTGTGTGGAGTGATTAAGTCCACTTTATAAGGTGTTTAACCCTTGATATTACTTTATAAGCCTATTTGCATAATACCATGCTCCATTAACACTGTCCAGTACCTGATATACTGGTTAATGGCTACAGTACAAGGCTGATTACCTTTAAATAAACTGTACGCTAAGGGGTGAAACTCTTGGTATTTACTCTAAGCCTAACTACTGAATTAGTAATCAAGCCAGTTATTATTTATCTAGTCTTGAGAACTAACAAAAAGTAGAATTACTAAGCACTGGGATTTAATTATCCTGGTGTTTTTTAGTCCCTTTTTAACTTATAGCAATCTTTAACATTTTTGTTCCAACTATTCAACTTACCCAACATTTTATTTTGTTGCTTCTCTAAATAATCTTTTTTCTGACCACCTGAGCCTATATTTGTAAAATCATAGCCTTTACCAATGTTTTCCACTTCTACTAACTGACTTACTGTAAAGTCAGCAATTCTAGCAATTTTAAAAGAATATGAAGTATTTAATCGACTTAACTCATTTTCTAATGAATACTTTTTTCTCTTAACATAACAAAAAAATTTACTTAAATACATTCTGTAGATAATCACCAAACAGATTAATAATGTGAAAAACACCAAAAAATAACGAAGAGAATATAGCTGCTTTTGTTATCTTGTATCTGAAATGATTATACATTTCAAGATCTAAAAAATCTGATAAAAGTAATCCACAGCAAATTGATGTTTCGAAAACCGTGGCTAGTGGCGTTTCGATTATTGCTATAAAACAATTTTTGAAGAAATTATTTTTAAAATATTTGGAACAATTTTAGCTGAAATCAGCTTAAAAATGGCTGCCGTTGAACCTCCAACCGTACCGTGGTAGAGGTAAGCCGGTATAAAGTTCGAGGTAGCGAATGATTCACCATTAATTTCATAGGCTTTCTGAATGTTACTTACCTCTTTATTATGTATTTTTTTTGAGCGATAGTTCACTAGGATTAAATAAGCTATTGGGAAAAAAATGAGAGCATTTAAGCAAAAGTATGTATTTATCCAACTAATTTCTGGTGGCGCAGTCTGTCCTACACCGCGTTCATTAATTATTAATAATATGATACTTAGATTTAGACCTGAAAGCATATACCCACCAAAAACTCGCCAAAAAAATCAAATTGATTGCGCATATATTTTGACATGGAAATCGCTTTTTCACTATCTGCTTTTTTCTCAAAACCGTTTTTTAAAATATTATATTTTTCCTCCATAAAAATTATTCGTCTGCCTTTCAATGAATATTTTTGATATAAATTGTGATGACATTTTTAATTACAGCAATCTTATTTTGATCTAGCTTGCTTAAATGACCAATAATCTATTGAATTAGCAGAATTTAGGTTAACTAGCACAAAAGGTATGTTAAGTACTTATTTTTTTCTAAAAATTCTAAGGCTATACTGTTAAAATCTTTGGCTTCAAGGTAAGCTGCATGCCCCAAATTCGGATATTCAAAGTATTTTGCATTCGAAATTATCTTCGCTAATTGACGTGCCTCATCAACACCAAGAACTTGATCATTAGCAGCCCCGATAATTAGCGCGGAACAAGTGATCTATTTTGGGCTTTGTACATAATTTTTAATTTTCCCTTCAATTAAGCACTTGATTTTACGGACTATTTCTTGCTTGAACAGTTTTAAATCTATCTTAGCATAAATATGTGTTAAACGGCTAGAATTGTTTGAAAACGATTTCAAAAATCCCAAAACTATTATTACAAACTGCTGGTATTGGCATCTTTCTTTTGTATCATGTTCATGATCCGTGTTAAGTCATGATTGTTTCTGCTTAAGCAATCCAATTCAGTGACTATACCAACATCGCCCTCACAAATATAACTCAGCATTTTTTGTATCTCTGGTCGATCCGTATTTGCTCCGCTTAACTTGTCGGTGAACGGTTATCAATACTCTTTAAACCATTTAACTGCCGATTTAGGTGCTGAGCTTTGGAGCTGCCCGAGCATAACAAATTTTTTCCATTTTTCCACTCGGCCTTAAAATTTTATTCTTTACCGCTGTTTAACTTATTTAAGAAAATTTTTTATTAATTCAGCATTTTCAATGACTAATTTTCTTGTATAAACTTTAGGTTGATCTGAATCTTTAATTATTTTCCAAATAATTGCTGCTGCTTTCATCGGTTTGTCGTACTTTTTGGAAATTGAATCATTTCTGAAAGCACGTACAAAACTATTCCATTGGTATGTTTTTTCCTCATCGTTGTCAAAAGAGATCAATTGAGGATATTTTAAAGCCTTAACTAGGTCGGCTACAGTAGCATTTATATCACTATCTTTTTCAACTTCTCTCATCTTTATTCCCATGACTTTGCGAAAGGCAAAGTGTTCAACCTCAAAATAATTAGCAAAAAATGTTCTTGCTTCTTGATTAAGCGAAAAACCAGAACCAAGTAACTTAGTGTTTAATGTAATTTTATCGGCTGTCAACTTTGAAGCTACTTTCCTTCTCGATTTTCTGATAGGCTTTATTTCTGTGGCCGTTTCACCATTTAAGAAAGCAATAATATATTTAGTTAGTTCCGCTTTAGTACCATATGTTGGTAAGCCATATTTGCTACAAATATTTTGCAGCTCCTCTTTATACCAATAAAAATTAGAAAACGTCTTGCTACTAATATTTCTACTAAATTTTGGACGCACTGTCATATTCATTCCTTCTTTCTTTTAAATATTGGTAAAACAATATCTGATGCCTTTATTTGGACAGTTCTAATGAACATCTATAAGCACAAATATAATACGAAATTAAAAAAGACCATTTGGATTGAAGTCAATATTTGAGACAGGTTTTAAGAGACATTCAGAACTGCGTTTACCTTCCACAGCTCAAATAAATCATTAATCGTGATTAATAACTTATTTGAACCATGGAAAGCATTAAATCAGGCGGCCATTTGGCTCGTAAGTGTTGCGATTTCAACTTGTAAGGGGGTCTGGTAGCCCAGTGAACTATGAATTCTCTTCCTATTGTAGAAAGCATGCACATATTCAAAAAGGACAGCAGCGGCAGTTTCATAATTCTTAAAGACCGGCACTGGATAAACACACTCCTTTTTGAGGGAAGCATGAAAAGATTCCATTGGTGCATTATCGTATGGACACCCCTTACGGCTGTAAGAGTGGCGGATATGTAGTTCTGTTAACCGTTGTTTGTAATCATCGCTGGTGTACTGTGATCCTAAGTCTGTGTGGATAATCAGGTCCCCAGTAATGGTTCGATTTTTAACCGCGCTTTCCAGGGTCTTTAAGACTAAATCAGTATCTATCTTTTTTGAGAATGAATAGCCGATAATTCGTCTTGAGTGCAGATCCATGATGGTTGATAAGTAACACCAGCCATTACGCTTCGTTTGAATATAGGTCATATCAGCGGTCCATTTTTGATTTAAACCAGTGGTCGAGAAATCCTGCTTAAGCAAGTTGGGACGCTGTTCAACCTTGGTTTTGGAAGCCGAAGCCGCTTTCCATTTATTGACGGTAACGGAGTGGATATCCAGTTCCTTCATGAGCCGGGAAATCCGTCTTGGGCTGCACCGACGCTGCAGTGGTTGAAGTTCCAGATTCAATTCATGGTGGATCTTCATAACGCCGTATCGCTGCTTGAATTCCGCAAAGATCCGCAGAATCCGTTGTTTTAAGTCCTCATCTTCGGTCCGGCGTTTTGAAGGCTTTGGGGATCGATAACGATAATACTGAGCTCTGGAAACACCGAGGATTCGGCACATCTTAGTTACCTGGTGGTTATGGCTTTCTTGGTGAATGTAATCAAAAATATTGGTTACTTCTGCGCAAGGAAGCCCAGGGCTTTTTTTAGGATTTCGTTCTCCTCAGACAGGGAAGCCAGCCGCTTTTCCATCGCTTTAATTTCGTCTGGCGATTTACCGGATTGAGTTTTGGCTTGGCCCTGGATCCACTTATGAACGGTTGAATAGCCAATGCCATATTCTCTGGCCAGTTGGGCGGCTGATTCGCCTTGTTTATATAGGTTGATGATGTTTTGTTTGAATTCTTTGTCGTAACGAGTTGGCATGTAAAAATTCCTTTCTTTTAAGAGACGATTGACTTATTATACCCTCTCTTAAAAGTTGTCTCAGGAATCAGCTTACATCCAATTAGAGTACGCTTAAAAGGTCCAAGTCCTCTATTCCGTTATAAACAATTACCACACTTCATAGAATGCAACTTACATTGTATAGATGACAGCTGAAATCATTTAACCAATTACACCCACGATAAAAGCCAAAATACCAATAATCAAGACTAATATTCCTGCACGCTTAAATACATAGCTATACTGGATAAGCAAATCATCTGGATAGATAAAAAATTTCAGAGGATTATCTGGGTACTTAGCAATATACTTTTTCCTAATTGCTTGTCCTTTTGTTACTGATTTCTGTGCAAAAAGAGCATATAAAATAACTACTAGCGCTAGTAGGCTTATCAAAATAAATGTCTGATTTCCTGGTTCTTCAAAAAGATTATGAAGACTGTACCCAAGAAGCACTAAAAAAATAATGATACAAACAATCAATATATTTAGAGACGATACAATAAAATTACTCATATGAATCTTAAGATATGCTTGTTGCTTTTTTATTTGATCCTCAGTTAACTTAGCCCTTTCTTTTATACGAAAAATACGAATCTTTCGATTTATTTTATTAAGTTTAAGTAATGGTATTATACTGAACGCTGCAAAAATAATCGTTATACTCTCAATTAACAAACTAATAAATATCAATTTTTTAACTTTCCTTTCACAAAAAGACTGTAGCGTAATTCTAACCTCTACAGTCTGATGTTGTCACTAACTTAAATTTAAATTTTCTGTGTTTATACTAACCAGTAACTATAGTTTTAAAAACTGCTGCAACTGCAGCTACAACTGTGCTTACAATATCTTCTGGTAATGTTCCTACAACTAGAACTGTAAGAACAACAGCTATGGCAGCAAATGAGGCAATTTTACCAATCTTCTCCAAAGCTTCGGCAAACATCCCCCAACTTGGAAAATCAGGTAAATTAATCTTGATTTCCAATGCAATAGTCAGCGCTTCATCAAGAACACCTTCATTAGTTTTAAATGCCATCCATGCAACTTCAAATGTGTATGAACCATCCGAGCCCGTTGTAGATTTAACAGTAAGTTGTCCATTTTTAATTTCACTGGTGAAATTGAGTGTATTAAATTTATCGATAATAATATCATTAATGCTATTGTTCGAAGCACCTAGTGAATTTAGGAAACTAGTGTACTATGTGCAACTCACTAATTTAATATACCTATACTAAACGATAAAATACCGATGATTATCATTAAACAACTTGTACGTTTACTCATATCCTTATATTGCATAATTAATTCATCTGGATAAATAAATAATTTCAAAGAATTTTCTGGATTCTCATTAAGATACTGTTTCTTAACTTTTTGACTTTCAATCATTATTTTTTGTGTGAAATATGCGTAAATGACTGCTAATAATAATAGCATACCTAATATAAGAAACAGTGGACCCCCATATACTTTTTCAACTATCAGTGCTCGAAAAACATATCCCGACATCACTAGTAAAATAACTATGCTAAAAATCACTATGTTCAATCCAAGTGAGTAGATACTACTCATATGTTTCTTAATATAAACATTCTGTTTTTTTATTTGACTCTGTGTTAATTCTATTTTTGATTTTGTTCTAAAGGCACGAATTTTTTTAGTTATTTTACCAACTTTAAAGCATTGTAATATAACCATTACTATAAAAAAAAGCATGCTAGCTATAAGCACTAGTTGGACATATTCCAAAATTAACCCCCTCTTCCCTCAAAAAAAGACTGCAAGGTAATTCTACCTTTACAGTCAAAATTTGTCACTACAATAAAATCAGACTAATATTTTTCTATGTGAAATCCTTAGCCAATGAAACAAACAATGCAACTACTGCGGTTGCGGCTGCAACGCCAAAATCCGCTGGTGAAGATACGGCAAGAAATACGATAATAACAACGATAATTGCTGCAAAAGCAACAACTTCAGCTACTTCCTTTAGAGTCTCAGCTACTGTTCCCCAACTCGGAAAATCAGGTAAATTAATCTTGATTTCCAATGCAATAGTCAACGCTTCATTAAGCACACCTTCATCAGTTTCAAATGCCGTCCATGCAACTTTAAATGTGTATGAACCATCGGAGCCCGTTGTAGATTTAACAGAAAGTTGTCCATTTTTAATTTCACTAGTGAAACTGAGTGTATTAAATTTATCAATAATAAGATCATTGACTACATTGTTTGAGGCACCCAGTGAATTTAGGAAACCATTCATACTAGCTTCATCAACTTTACCGTTTTTAATGGTAATAACGGTGCTACCATCCGCTTTTTTGAATGAAGTAGTAACTTTACCAGTGCACTTCATCCAACCAATATCAAACATTGTAAATTCGACTTCTTGGTCATATTCACAATTCGGCCACAATGACTTCAAAGCAGCTCTTACTGACACATCTGTAACTTTGTCAAATTTGGATACACCTTTATCTTTCCCAGAAGCAGCATCTTGATCAATATCAATCCCAGTTGAACCTGCTGTATATTCTGTAAACTGATCAAAGCTCCAGTTTGAAGGCATCTTGAAACCTAGGTTACCACTCCAGCCATAAGACATATTAGCGACAAAACTGTACTTAACCCCCAGCTCTTTTGCATGTAAACAAACATTACGCGTTCCATAAACCCCAACTTCGTAACCAGAATCTGCGACTGCAGCAAGAACACTCTTCAAGTACGGTGTAACCGTTCCATCAATATCTCCATCTTGGATGTCAACATCAACCGCAAAGTAAATAGTAGTTCCTTCAGGGAAACCTAACTTACGTGCTGCAGCAGTTGCAATGCCACCATCTATTGTTCCTTGACTGTTTGTAAAATATTTTTCTTCATAACCGCCATCTTCATAAATTGGAAAAATGCTCAGACCAGCTGACGTAATCGCCGTAATTTCATCGGCTGTTAAATTCTTAGGACGTTCATTGCTGCCTGTCCCAACTGTTCCAGTAAGATAGCGACCGACAATTTCAAAACCTGCATTTTTAAATTTGGTTATTGCCGCCGATGTTAATTGTGTGGCTGTATCAAAGGCGGTCGAATCACGATCCGTATTTCCATTACTGGTCAATAATCCTTTAATAACTGTTAAATCTGCTGTGCTAGTGTAGGGTTCTAAGTGCATAAATTCTCTGAAAGCGATAATTGCATCACTAACAGCTGCATTAAACTCACCGTTAAAAGTTCCTGTATAAAAATCATTGACATACAATCCATACTGAATAATTTGAACAATTTCACCAGTTGTTCCTTCAGAAACAGTCGGTGTCCTGGCAATTGTTTCTGCCCCATAGTTTCCATTAGCTGTAGTTGCATCGATCCCCTCAACTCGCTGCAACGCATAAATCAACGCTGTATTGGTTCCCCGTTGATAAACACCATCGCACGGCAGAATCCCTAAATCATTACTATATTTCTGATTCAATGCCTGTTGCATTTCACGAATCCGTGCGTCACCATTCTCTAGCAAGGTAAAAGCACTCATGTCAAATAAGGCAGCCATTAGATTAACCGTTAAAACACCATCAGGATCCAACCCTGCATCACTCTGTAGCGTTTTAATTGCTGCTGCTAGATCTTCATCATAACTTTCCGTAAAACTATTCGGACTAATCCCTTTGCACCAAAAAGCCCCTTTAATCAGTTTAACGATCTTACTTGAAGAATCTTCCTTAATAGTATTAATTACTTTTGCTAGAGCATCTTTAGTTTGATCGCCAAATCCTTCCCCTAGCTCAGTCAGTTTCAGTTCAGACTGCAAAGCTTCACGCAAACTATAGATTGTCGCCCAACCTGTTTGCCCATTTTCTGGAGCTTTTTGAAACCCACTAACATCTCCATATGTTTTGTTTAACCACTGTTGTGTTCCTAACACCATTTGATCCATTCAAAAAACTTCCTTTCATTTAAGAATGAATTCAGTATAAAACCAGTTTTCAAAATCATCAAACATATGTTCGATATTTGTTTGCTTAAAATTAGCTATTTGCTGCACAATTCCACAAATGGTTAGATTAAAGAAAAGAGTCATACATTGAAGAATTTAAAAAGTAAGTTTATAGAACCAAATGGCTCACTAAATGGAAATGGGAAAATTATTATTAGTGTAGCTTCATTGTTAATTGTTTTAATCCAACAACTCTTAGCAGCTTTTCAGATTAAGTTTAGCGGTAATTGGATAGCTATTGTCGCAGTTGTAAATACTGAACGGCAGTAGAAAATAATACAAAAGAAGCTGCTGGGACAGCGAGTGTAAATAGTAATGGTGACGCAATTGTTAAAGGAACGGATAGCAAATAAATAAACTAAGAGAGCTTAATTGCTCTCTTTTACACAGTTATAGCCGGTCTGTTGTTACGTGCTTACCAAAATGTTACTAGAATTATCAAAGAGATAAAAACTAATTGGTAACAAATTACCAGAAAGGCCATTGAACCTCTTTTTTATTTACCCTAATTACAGCACAAAAAGCGACGCAACTGTTGAGTTATGGCCTGCTTCGCTATATCTGAATATTTCAATTAGTACACAGTCAAATTGCTTTTGAAACACGATTAAATATTAAGATTAGCAATGATTTGACTGTAAATTTTCTGGTATTGGTGGTCACGCCAATGCCAGTTTTTTAGTGTCTTACTTTACCATAAAAGTATGTCCTCACGTGGTACGATTAAATCACCACAACATAATCGAAAGTGAGGAAAACATAGTGTCCCTAGATAATAATTCTATCCTAAAACTGGTCAAATTAACAGATACTAATCTACATGTCGTTGATATCTATTCATCAAATAACCGATGTCCCGTCGAAAGCTGAATCACACGATACCTAGATTGTTCATCTTCTGTGAATCCTGAAGAATCCAGTTTTTCTTTTAGAACAGCTACAATATATTGTAGGTGGCTTGCATTAGCAATCTTTACAGTGTTTTTTACATTACTTCCTTCAACAGTCTCAATTAAATCGTGAACTACAAATTTGGGGATTGCCTTCTCTTCATCTGCAGCAAAATATTGATATGCTAAATCAAAAGCAGCAATTAACGACTTCCGTGTTCCAGTACTGGTTCCGCTTAAATCAGTTATGCTTAAAGGAAACTTATTGACGTCAGGAACATACGTCAACATTGGACGTTCTTCATTAATTTGAAATGCAAAATCAGTAAAATATCGATTAAATTTAGCCATCTTACTACTATAAATTTCGGTAGTATCACTTGCAGTATTATCCTTTAAGGAGGCTATTTGTTCCTCAAGGTTATCTTTTTCATCTCTATATTTGTTCAACTGATCCAATAATTGTTTTTGCCTAGAAATATCAGAATTACGACTTGCAAGATTCTTGCTCAACCTATTATATTCATCTAATTTATTACTTGAAACTAAAGTCAATAACACGTCATTATCTTGTGTAATTGCACTACGTTGATGTTGAATAATTTTTTTCTCAGCAAAAATGTTCTGGCGAATAGTCTTTAAATATGACAACTTATTTGAATACAACTGCTGATTGAATTTGACTAAGTCAGCATAACTTTTATCAATGCTTGGAAGCAGTTTTTGAACCTCGGCAAAAAATTTGGCTGTCAGATCATGATCCACGTCATTATGTGCGTCTGACCTAACCTGATTTTGCATAGCTTGGTTACGTTCAAGTTGGTAGTCAAGATCGCTTAGTTCTTTAGTAAGCTCCTGATATTGCACTCTTGCTTTCATCCACTGTTCCCGATGAGCTTCGAATTCCTTGAGACTCACAATATCGTTAAGCGCTTTCTGGATGCGATCTCGCTCATTTGTGAGCGTTGAAATGATTTGAGTAACCTGGTTAACATCTTCTATATTTTGCAAGTGTTTAAATTGCTTTTCTCCTTCATTCAAACTACGTAACTCTTTAGCTAAATCTCCACGTTGCTGATCAATATCTGGATCAGATATATCAAACAAAAAATTATATACTGCTCTAAACGTCGCTGTTCCTGAACGTGGTAGATTATGCAAGAAGGCATCTGTATCGCCTGTCATAGAGATACGCACGAATGATTTAATAAGCTCTCTAAAGGTTGGATTTTTGCCTTCCAAATTAAATATAATTTTTTTTAATTGATGCCGATATGCAACTTGACTAACCCTCTTTCCATCAATTTTATAACGTCCACCCTTATATAACTCAATTTGTAGTTTATGTTTTATGGATGGTTTTTTAAATTTATCAAGTAATATTACACATAAGGTAGTACGATTAGTTTTAATATACTGTTCCAAGTACGTATTTGTACTATTCGTACCTGCATCTACATAGATACCATTGCGATCCTTTGCGCCCATTGCAATATCTATTAACTTTAAAAATGTTGTCTTACCAACCTTATTATGATGTGAGGAAGTTTCAGCATCCACTACAAAGTTTACACCTTCATGAAAATCAACATTTGTTAGGACAACACCATCTTCATTGATCAACTTAAGCTGACTTAGAAACATGCAAGCCACCTCTCTCATCCAGTTGTAATTTATCTATCAAGAACAAAAAATTTAGTGCAAGGCTTAAGAACGTCGGATTGATTTTGTGACTCACTACTTTTTCTACCTGCTTGAGCAAGGCAGCGAAATCAAGTCCGTCTTGTCTTAAAAGTAACCCAGAGACGGTTGCGGCCAAATAAAGCACCGTATTCTGGGGCTGCTTATTCTGATCTAAAAGTAACATCTAATCACCAACCTCATTAGGGTTTAATAAAATTTTGCAAATCAGTATGCCATAGCTAACTAGACCTATCACGAATTGGTCGACAACCTCAATAGAAATACCAAGTTTCCAAAATTCTGAATCATTCAAGATTGAATCGTTCAGTTTTTGTTCAACAATTTTTAACTGTGAATCACCGTTTCCTGGGACAATTTTTCCATCCTTGATCAACAAAACATCTGCAAACAATTTTGCCAACCTCATAATTAATGGTTGACTATCAACCATATCTTGAACTGATTCTTCAATGATATTCATCTGCTCAGAATTTGTGGCTCCCATATAAATTGACTTATATCGAATAACTTTGTTAAAGTCTAACTTATCCTGAAAATCTGCAGGCAATGCCTTAGAATAGTGTAAGCTACCCTTTTCTAGCTTTTGGGTTAGTTTTAAAAGTTTTGTAGCATCACTTGGAGTCAACCGGTCTTGACTCATATCAAAGGTGATAGATGAATTATTAAAATTATTATTTCCCGTTTGTTGTACATTTTCATTTCCCCTAATTGCTTGTTTTTCACCTGCCACTTTTACTCTCCTTATTATTCTGATTTCTAATGCCAGCTTGCTGAACATTTTCATTACCATGTTTTATATTTTGCGTGTTTTCTGAGCCTATACCAAAATAATTATGCATTTTGACCAAATCCTTATGATTAAAAAATCCAACAATTGTCGCTACAATACCTAAAATTGAAGCAACAATACTTAACCACATTTCAATATTATCCATTTTTTTCTTCTTCTCTCTTTACTCTTTATTGTTTACTAAATCAGTATCGACTTTAGACCCAATATTTATCAACATTCTCTACTAACCTGTATAGAAAAAAATTGATGATTTGATGTTATTAGTAACAGTATTATCTCAAAATAATTTGAGGTGTTTGCTAGTAATAAGCAAATTTTCTTTGCATTTATTATACCGTAATTAAGATCGTTTAAAATACTCCATTTTGGATAAATCTAGTAGATATCTATAATATCTAGATTACCATGAAGGTGAATAATGTCCACTAGGGTATACACTAATGGACATTTTTGAACTCCAAGTAATGCTTATTTGCTTAATTTATCATCTATATATCTGATTAAATTTATCTGTTTGATCATATGCGGTAAATTGAATTTTTTCACATCTTCTTTTGCGAATGTACTTACCAAACGTCCTCTTAAATTTTTTATTTCTTCATCTGTTTCAGTAAAGTCAGTTTCTGAACTTTCTATTTCCAATTCTGTAAGTTTCCTTTGCTCATCGTTTCTATATAGCACCATAGAACTAAGATATTGATCAACAGTACCTTGATCTGTAATAGGTTTCTTTTGATTGTTAACGAGTTTACCAATTTTTTCTTTAATGCTGTTCATGAAATAGTAATAATAATAAACTCCATTTATTTGAGACGATTCAGGATAAACTGCAAATCCCCTGCCACCATCTAAAGACATTCCTGTTAAAGGGTCCATTACATCTTGTTGGTTATATTTCAATGAAACAGAAGACAAGTATATTTGGGGATTGGGTAAATCTGCGCTAAAGCTTTCAACTTGTCTATAAGTTTTTGGGGTTTCCTTTTCTTCTATTTCAATGCAAAAATTTGGATCTATATCATAAACAAACTTTTCTGGTTCACCATCATGCCATGACCAATTACAAATGTCATCTAAAATGAAATAAAATCGCTCTCCAGCAGTGAGATCAAGATGAAAGTGCTTTTTCCATAAACCTTCTACAATTGCATAAGTTGGAGCTTTCTGCTTTCCAAAGTCTGAATCCTTATCTCTAAATAATATTTCGCCGTGTCGTATCGAGGGACCATGGTTTGTGTAGTCACTCCGTAGGTAGAAGGGCACACGATCACTATCTTTTATAGTAAGAATGTCGACTTCTTTACCATCGTCTGTTAGTGTGTTTATGTTCACTTCTGGAAATGAAACATTAGCAAAATCAAGAGATTCTAAAAAATCACTGATTTGTTGCTGATTTTTTCGATGTTTATCTGTATTGGCTACTCCAACTACTTTTTTGTTATCATTAACGCCATATATCAAATAACAGTCATTATGATGAGCAGTGTTTGCAAAGCTTAGAATATCTTTCAGCAGTTCACTATTTGTGTTTTCCCATTGTTCTTTAAAATCGTAAGTTTCAGTTTCGTGTTGATCTGATTCCAAGATTTCTGATAGTTCAGATTCGTTCATGGTTTATCTCCTTAAAATTTTTCATGACTGGTGGATTTTTAATTTCTCTGTATAATAAGATTAAGCAAGAAGTTTTAAGGGCGGTGGCTGTCTTTTCCCTTACGAGGTGAGGCCCATGGGAACATGGAATAATCTTCAAGAAGGTTTCACAGCCAATGAGCGTCTTCCAGACACTCTCATTGATGTAGCTGTTTGGCACGTTTTTAATCGCACTACTCAGCTACATCGACAAGAACCACAAATAAAAAAGCCGCCCTGCGTAACTTTGGTCGGTTACAGGGCGACAATGTAGTTTTGTAATCTAGGCCACCGCCTTTAAAGCGGCTTGTATGGGAAGTCCTGTTATCAGCGGGACTTCCTTTTTCTTACTCATATTATAGCATGTCCTTTAAGAACTGGCTAACGTTTCAGTAAAGAGTCCAAAAGATGGTAACCCTTATTCAGATAAAAATAATTGAGTCTATCCTTAGTTGAGGTAGGCTCTTTTTTGTGCAATTAAAAAGACCCTCAGAGAGTTAAGTCTGAGAGTCCATGAGTGTGTGGAGTGATTAAGTCCACAAAGATGGTTCAATCTAAGCACCTTAACACTTTACCTATCTATAGGTTACCACGCTCTAGTTACCAAGTCTAGTATCTGGTGTACTGGTTAATGGCTACAGTACAAGGCTGATTACCTTTAATTAAACTGTATGCTAGGTGGTGTCAATCTTTGCACCTAACACTTTATCTATCTACTGACTTAGTAATCAAGCTAGCTATTATCTATCTAGCCTTGAGAGCTAACAAAGAGTAGATTAAAGCACTGGGATTTAATTATCCTGGTGTTTTTTACTTTTTGAACTAATTTCTTTTGTATAAGCCTCCAACTTAAAACCAACATCATGTATTTCACCATCTAAATCATTAACTTTCATTTCACACTGGAAAAGCATATCAAAGCCCTTTAAAATACCCAAAGAAATTAAAATAGTAAATAGTGGACTAAGAATATCTTTCTTTGCTTCAGAAACCCCAAAATAATAAAATTGCACTAACAGTAAAATAATGATGAACATAACAAATAATATACCTAATCCATACCTTTTAAAACGTTTTTTATATTCTTTCTTTTGCTCTTTTAAATAAGCTTGTCTAGACTTTAAATATTTTTCTTCTCTTTTATCCAAATTATTAGCCTTCTTTATACATTAATATGCATATTTATTAATTTTATTCTTTTCTGTTTACATAATGTTCATAATATAGCTTCGAACTGTACCCTTTTTTATTACTTATATAGTCGTACCCTCCGTGTTCTACATTAGTCCTCATCTGGGTCATTGAGCCAATCGACAACTGCTTTAGCATCTTAAACCTTAGTTACCGGTATATCCTCGGTAGCTTTTTCTGCTTCATTTAAAGCGATTTTTAAAGCGATTTTAAAGGGTAACGCCTCGTTGACCACAATACGTTTGTAAAACATGTTAATTACTGTCGTCGGGTTTAAACCCAGTTTCTTTAAAACTGCCTCGGTATTGTCTGCCAAGTCCTTATCAATCTGAACCTGGACTCATTTCTTTTCCTTAACTGCCATGATTGTCTCGCTTCACTTTCATTTACTACTTAATTTTATACTACTATATTGAGTAGTTAGTAAATTAGTGAAATTCTTCAATTTAAAAATTAACTACATGCTCGATAACATATAAACTTACGTGCAAAGAAGGCAAATAATATAATAAAGCAGTTTCCTATCCAATCTGCAATGGTTGGATAGTGTAAGTATTGTTTCCATTTTAATCATACAGTCCGGATTAAAATGATCAGTCTGTTTTAAGCACATGACGTCACTGACTCTTAGTAGCTTTATCAACTTGAAAAATGGTGCAGTTGCGCTGACCAGCTTGGAAATCATTGAGCAAAGTAGCGTAGACTTTTCAAATATTAAGAATGTTTATTCAGCGATGATTTATAAATAATTCTTAATAAATAAACTAAATCTATAAAAATCGCGAAAATGAAAACTACATAATATAAAAGAAAAATAGCTGCCGTTGAACCTCCGACCGTACCGTGGTAGAGGTAAGCCGGTATAAAGTTCGAGGTAGCGAATGATTCACCATTAATTTCATAGGCTTTCTGAATGTTACTTACCTCTTTATTATGTATTTTTTTTGAGCGATAGTTCACTAGGATTAAATAAGCTATTGGGAAAAAAATGAGAGCATTTAAGCAAAAGTATGTATTTATCCAATTAATTTCTGGTGGCGCAGTCTGTCCTACACCGCGTTCATTAATTATTAATAATGTGATACTTAGATTTAGACCTGAAAGCATATACCCACCAAAAACTCGCCAAAAAAATTTCACCTATACTCCCCCATTATTACTAAGAATCAATTCATTTTGTAGCTTAGGCCAAAAACAATTATATGTCAAATTTGTTTTTATATATGTCTATTAAAATTAAAATTTATTTAAAAACAGTTTTTATAGGAAATGTAGTTTCATCGAACTGAAAGTTTTCTTTGTTTGTATTCAAATATATTCTAAAAATACTTAATTTTCGTTTTATTTTGCTCAACCTATAATTTGAGACATTTTCGCCTCTTAATTTCCTCAATATATTAACGTTTAGACATGTGTGCATACTAAAATAACTAGGACAGGAATTTTTATTATGAAACGATATACCGCCGACTTTAAAGCAAACATTATTAAAATACACCCGAGGAGAAGCACCCAGTTCGTTCTCTTTCAGAAGAATATGCAGTGTCTCTTGCATCAATTCATATCTGGATTAAAATTGCAAATCCTGTTGAACTTGATGATGGAACTGAAGTTACTTCTAAAGAATTTAAAGCATTACAAAATGATATCTAAAGACTTATTCTTTACAGGTAAATCAGCTTCATGAGCTTCAAGGAGAGCATGCAACTTTATTCCTTGCTTGACCAGCGTTTGTTTTAAAAGATCGATATTAGGTGCCCATGCTTCGGTTACTTGAGTTCTGTTATTTGGGTGATGAAAGGCTTTTAACAGCTCACCACCGCCTGTTCCCATGTCTAATAGTTGCATATCTGATTTTAAATAACTTAAAACAAGATTCCGATAATTCCAAGGAAGAACTTCATTTTGCCAGCGACCATCAAGATGTGAAAAATTCCAGCCTGTAATTCCTTGTTCTTCTTCCTGATACCATGAATTTAATTTGTTCATTTTAACTGCCTTTCAATGACGAGCAAGTCGCGATCAAAGTACAGCTTTGTCTGTCAGATTATGCTCAGTACAGGACAGACTTCTCTTAAAACTGTACTGAGCAGTTACCGTATTTAATTGCCATAGGCACACCAGCTTTCTAATTAATTAAAATCTAACATAAGTTTGCCTATATTTAATGCTATTAAGATCATTTTTAATAATATAAACTTAACCAAAATCAATTTGATTGAACATCGCTTCTTGACTGATTTGATCCAAGCCTAAATAAGTTAGCATCACGTCTTCGCTGGAATGATTTAACAAGTGCATGACCTAACTAGATTGCGTGTAAACTCGATAGGCATTTGTTTTGTGCATCGTATGGGTGCCTAGGTAATTAATAGCTAACAAATCACCGACTTTACTCATGATTTTTTAAAACTGTTTTTCTGTGATATGTCGTTCTGGGTGTTGAATGGAGATTATAGCCCCTTTATTAAATTCCCAAATTGATAAGGGAAAAATAAAAATTTCAGGAACAGTGCATAAATTAGTCCATGTAAAGGACTTTTGACGGTTATATTTCTTAAAACATGCTACTTTATAGACAACAAGGAGATGAAGGCATGCATTTTGGAAAACAACTAATACTTATAAGAAAGCAACACGCACTATCTCAGGAAAAGTTAGCCAAACAGCTTTACGTTTCACGGCAAACGATTTCTAGCTGGGAAAATGATAAAACATACCCAGATTTAAAATCTTTACTCATTTTGTCAAAAATGGTTAATAAGTCAGTGGATAATCTAGTTAAAGGTGATATAGACCAAGTTAGGTATCAGATGATGCGGCGAAAGATATGTTGGCTTTATATTACTAATATTCTTTGTCTAGTACTGATTTATTTAGCTTTTATTAGCTTACATTGGCTACCACTATCAATTAGTATAGTGATCATGGTTACGTTCACTATTCTAGGAATCGAAAATACGCTTTATTTAATCAAATTCAGCAATAAAAATAATTTGCATAATGTTCACCAGATATTGAATTATTTGAATGGTAAGCACACTCAGGAAAATAAGATAAGCAAACGAAAATTATGGATTCAATATATTTTGGGTGGCCTTTTGGGAGTACTTATCAGTTTGTTTTTTTTGTTCTTAATCAGCAAATATATTTTAGACATGCATTTTTAAAACGATCACAAAATTTCATAAACGCCTTCCTGATTTCAAAATAATTGTGCCTATAAAATACGAAAATAGCAAGCAATGATTCTTTGCTTGCTATTTTTATGCGTTATTTGGTAATTATAGTCCCTTAAATAACTAAATTTTGAGTTTTTGACGATTTAAAGTCAGTTCTAGCTATACTAGTAAAGGATTGCTAGCCCATTTTTACTGAATTAGTAACATATCGGGTGGTGAATGTTGCGCCAATAATTATAGTAAACCTAAGAAAAAAAACGATTGTGAGCGAATGCCAATAAAACTAAATTTAATTTTGAAACAGGAGCGTCAGAAATTTCATCTTACTCAGGAACAACTTGCCAAAAAATAATTTATCTCTCCTAAAACAATTTCCAATTGGGAAACCGGTAAAACTTTCCCTGATATTGAAAGCTTAATAAAGTTGGCTCAACTCTATCATCTTTCTTTAGATAAATTATTGGTAGAAGGATCTGTTATCGTTAAAGACATTGAGAAAAAAACTAGATTAACTAGTTTAAAAAAGTATATGTGGGGGCCTAACATTCTTAATCTTATTTTGATTGTCATGGCCTCACAACAACAATTTCTAGGCAAACTTTCTTTATTAAGTACAGTTTCACTGTTAATCAGCATTGCATTAAATGGGATAACATTAATTTTCTTTTCCAAAGAAATCCGATATGAAGAAAGTCAGCAAAAAGTGCATAACCCTTTCAACAAACTAACTGCTCGACTTTTGATTTTCACTATTATTTTTGTTGTAGCAATTATCATAAGCTATCTTATCCATTAGGGTGAAAGGACTTTTTGTTAAAATAGAAATCATGAAGTTACTGTTCGAAAAAGGCTATCAAATCAGAATTGCTTCTAATTAGATATCCTTTTTTATGTATATTATATAAGGCGAAGTGTTTGTCAGTTATAGCCCTTGTGGTTTATGAATGATATTATTGATGTTTTGTTTTCGTAAAAATAAAAAATACAAATGAAGCTCCTGTTATTATGAAGATTCCACCAATATACTGTTCTTTTAATAAAAGGAAAATAACTCCTGAAATGATAAATAATGTCGGTATAATAAGTGAATATTTAAGCCCTTTTTCTCCAGATAAATATTTTTGCCAAGCGTATTTTAACCCAAGAGAACTAGAATTATCGAAAGCTCTTAACTTGTTTAATGCAGCTACACTGCACAATACTAAAAGAAATATTGGAAGTATAAATATGCCTAGATGTATTAGATTAAAAAAATCACCAAGTAGTAATGAACAGGCTAATAGATCAATAACTATAAGATTGCGATAAATTGGCTTTATTTTTCTCGTAACTTCTTCCCTTTTCAAAAATTCACGCATGCCTGTATCCTCCTTTAACAAAATATCTAGTGAAACATGGTAATAGTTGCTCAATTTAATTAGGCTAGAAATGTCAGGATAAGTTTTCTCATTTTCCCAACTAGAAATAGTTTGTCTAGTAATAAAGAAATCGTTAGCAACTTGTTCCTGAGTAAGATTCAATTCTGTCCTTGCATTTTTAAGACGCTCGCCAAATTTCATAAATGCCCTCCTAGTTTCAAAATAATTGTGCCTATAAAATACGAAAAAGGCAAGCAGAGAATCATTGCTTGCTCTTGTTAGACGTTATTTGAAGATTATAGACCCTAAATATTTCTTAACTAAAAATAACGATGGCCATTTTAGTGATTAAATAAATAATTGCAATTACCATCATTCAACCAGTACTGCGCATAAATTTCCAGACATTATTTTGTGCCCTGCGTTTTTGGTAATAACTATGCTTTTTTAGTGAATCATCGCCCTTGATCAAACTATCTAAGGTAATGTCGAGTAAATTGCTGATTTGTACTAAACGATCAATATCGGGACAAGAACAGCCGACTTCCCACTTATAAATTGCTTGACGAGAAACATTAAGAGTTTCTGCAAGATAATTCTGTGTCCATTTTCTTTTTCTCGTTCTTCTTTTATCCGTTGTCTTAAAGTCATAAGCGTAACCTTACTACCATATTAAAGCGATAAAAAGATACTCTAGTCATTAGCAAATTAAGAGCAGCCACTTGTTGCGGAAAATGGAATACTAAAGCGTATAAGTTAATTTGACGGAATCAAAAGGATCTCTAATTCAATGTTTTTTTGCTCCAAGTCTTTTTTTAAGACATATATAGATATTAAAGACATGATTGGAAAGAGAGATAAATCAATATTATTTGTGTCATGGATTTTATTACTAACAATCCCTAAAATTATATTTATTTTTTTTGAGGTTAAATCTACTTTTTTAGCGCATTTACTGTTTATGAAATCTCTAATTTCAGTGTTAGTTAAATCTGATAAATACATTGCAGAATTTCTGGCTTGTGCAATAAGATGACTAAAAGACTGACCAGAAGTTCCGGGTTTCAAACAAATAAAATTTAACCGATCATCTTTAATTTCAAAAATATCACATATCTCAATACTGCCGTGGTTGTTTTGTAAATTAATCGAAGGTATAAATTTGGCTTTATCCAGACTTGTTAAGTCAGGATTGGCGGCGCATATTTTTTTGGTATAAGCGTTCTCTGTTGGGCGATGAGACTTATCGTCAAGATCTGTTTTTTTATCTCTAGGGCGAAACTTATCATTTTTATAAATGGTAATGGATTCAACATAAGTAGTAATCTTTTTAGTTAAATCAGTGGGGATGCAATACCATTTTCCAGAATACAGGAAAAAGAAATTTCCTGCTTTTTTATAACTGAAGTACAAGAAGTTAAACAAACTTTTTTCTGAGACTTTATCGTTATTTTCATTGTATTCCACAAGCTTTAACTTAGAAAGAGAATCTAAGAGGGATAGACCATCGTTTTTATTTTTGAGAGTAGAAATGACACGTTGCCAATGTTCAAGATCATTTAGATTATAAAAATTTTTTTTGTTATCAATACGTACATTGCGGATTGTAAATGTAGATTCCAAACCTGTATTATTAGGATATTCCAAAAAACAAATATTTTTTAGGGATTTTATTTTCAACTCTCCATTACTTTCTAAAATGTCTATCAGGTTTTTCAATTTATTGTTTAGTTTTGTGTTACATTTTTTAGTTTCCTTCAATTGAGAAATTTCACTTGTCCACGTTAACGCATCTTTTCCTTTAGAGTCAATAACATTTTTTAAAGCTTTCAAGACAGTCAAAAGGTCATTTTTAATTAATGTGGCACCTTCAAGGTGTAGTGAAGTATTACCGATAATTTTAGTGTTAAGCTGTAATATTTCACCATTACTATTGTGAACTTCTATAAAACTATTACCAGATATCTTATTTACTATAATGAAGTCATTATTTATGGACTGCTTGTATAAAGGAATTGGAGAATTTTTAGGTGAATATACTGTATAATTAAGAGGCGGATTATTCCACGCATGAAATGTGGTTATATTATTTAGTTGATCTTTAGATAATAGTAATTTTGATATATCCATTCCAAATGAAGTATCAATAGTTTCACTCTTAAGAATTAAGTCACCACGATTATATGATAATGCGTAATATTCATTTTCAAACAAAAAAATAATTACTGCTCTAAATTTTTTCTCGGGCATACTTATTTTTTTTTGGAAAATAGGTTAATTTGATCTTCCCAACCCGGATAGGAATTAAGTTCTAAAACAAAAATTAGTCCCTTGAAAGGAAAATTATGTTTTTCAGTTTGAAAAACCTGTAATGAGTTCCTTTTTTGCGAAAAAGATTGCGAATTTTGGGCTTTCATCTGCATATAATTTTCGTCAACAAAATCTCTTAGAGAAGTGATTTTTGTTTTTTTTAGATGAAATAGATTGAGCACTTTTTTTAGCCTCTGTTTTCATATGAATTTTTGCGAGAATAGTAATTTTAGCCATTTTTGCAACTCTTTTTGGACAGTTCTAATGAACATCTATAAGCACAAATATAACACGAAATAAAAAAAACCATTAGAATACACTTAAAAGGTCCAAGTCCTCTACTCCGTTATAAACAATTACCACACTTATAAAATGCAACTCACACTGTATAATATAAACTGGAGATCATTTAACTAATTAAGCCCATGATAAAAGCTAAAATACTGGTAATCAGTAATAATATACCCGCACGCTTAAATACGTATCTGTACTGTATGAGTAACTCATCTGGGTAGATAAAAAATTTCAGAGGGTTATCTGGATACTTGGCAATATACTTTTTCTTAATTGCTTGTCCTCTTGTTACTGACTTTTGCACAAAACTAGCATATAAAATAACTGTTAACATTAATAGGCTTATCAAAAAAAATACCAGGCTTCCTGATTTATCAAAAAGATTCCGAAGACTATACCCAAAAAGTACCAATAAAATAATAGTAACAATAATAGCTGTATTTATGACAAATACAATAAATTTACTCATATGAATTTTAAGGTAGACTTGTTGCTTTTTTATTTGATTCTCAGTTAACTTGGTCCTTTCTTTTATACGAAAAACACGAATTTTTTTATTTGTTTTATTAAGTTTTATCGCCTGCACTATCCCAAGTACTCCAAAAATAAACATTGCTATTTCAGCTAACAGAATAATCAACATAAAAAATTAAATTTCCTCTCTAAAAAAGACTGTAAGTTAATATTAACCCTGACAGTCTAATATTGTAACTAAGACAATTGTACAATTTTACGCTAAATCTGCGACTATTGTTGTAAAAAGAGTTGCTGCAGTTTTACCAATCTTCCCCGAAAATTTTTCGGCAAGATTTTTTTGCACGCCAGCTTTTTTGAGTGTAGTTAGTTTCCGAGTCTAAGTTATGTTCAGGCTATCTGTGCATAGACAACTTTTTCTCTCGAGTCCTCCTTGATACTTTTAAATGTTATTTTGCTTAGTAAAACATAACTAAAGAAGTTCACTACATGGATAAATTCTAAAAATGCATTTTGAACACTACAATTAATTGTGACTTGCTAAAAATCAATTTGTTGGTTGATAGTAAAAGGCTGTTTTCAGATCTACTTGTAAAACATGAACATCCTTCAAAACTGTATTTTTAAAAATCCAAACAGAACTTTTACCCGGGTGCATATTTCGTGTGTATATAAAATATGCTTTCTTATTAACACGTTCATAGAATATCCCGCGTCTTTTGTATAAATTGAAAAAATATGTTCTGGAAAAACCAAAACTGTTATTTTGAGTAGTAAGTACGTAATTTCTACCATGTATTTTAATCTTAAAACTTTTTGAATTAAACATTTGAATAGCGTAAACTTCGTGTGTAGAATAGCGATTTTCATGTGTATAAATAAAAACAGACCACAAACTAAGCAAAATCATTAAACACATTAATTTTGAAACTATTTTTGAGCCCTTGCTTGGATAATTATCAAGATAAGTTGACAATCTGCACAAAATAACAAAAACTGCAATTGCAATCCATGCTGCTGGTGTCTGCAACATTACCTTGTTTGCGAAGAAAAGTATCACAATAAATAGGCCTATGCAGAAATAAATTCTTTTATTCAAGCTAATTTTGAACATCATTTTTACCTCAATCTATATTAAATGATTACTCACTACATATATCGCTATCCTTTGCCTGTTATCTAAAAGTTATTCAAAGTGGATTCCTCTCTTCACGAGAAAAAGTTAATACCGTAATCATCAATTAATGGTATTATTTTATTCCAAAATATTTTGCTTATTCAAGTTTACCACTTTAATATACAACGATATGACAAGTTTGGTAGCCGATTTCATTTCATTAAGTGGCGCAGATATCTCGGAAACAGCCACAATCAGCATTTTGCCCATAATTCCATCTTTCAACGTATTTAGCCAGTGATTCTAACGTTTAAGTTCATTTTTCAACCTGGCTTTATAAGCTTGTGCAAGTGATTTAGGCCACAGTTCGACATGGCAGCCAGGACCGAGAAATAAAATCCAGTTAATTAGCAGCTCTTTGTCACCTTCTGGAGCTACATGTTCGCTAATTTGTGCCCTTGCCTGAAACGGGTCAACATAAGTTAGCTTATATGGTAGCGGATGAAACTTTTTGTACTGCGCAATAGCCCTAGCATCTAATCGCAAAATCAAATTAGGGTTAAGCGCCGTTTTTGAAAATAGTGCAGCTAATGTTGTAGTCTTAACTTGTTCACTGGGCTGCAGCGGAACTGCTGCCTTAATTGCAGCAACAGCTATTATTAAGCGTTGCGGCTGTTTTAGGTCAAGGCAATCCAGATACCATTTTCCATTAGCACGTTCTAAATGTTTTAAGTAAATTTGATACTTTTTCCCGTTAGCTCTAATTTTCAATTGTCGTGTGGATAAGCTGACTGTTAAGAGCTTTTCTAATTGCGGTTGCGGTTGATCAGTAAGTTCCAATAAAGCTGGTTTCAGTGGATTGGTCCCCTCAAAGACTAAAAGATTATCAAGCAGCAACAACTGTTCTTGCTGAACTGGGGAGATCAAGCCTAGCAATTTTTCTACAATATCTTGGCGATTTTTTAGATAGGGTAATTGCTGATTGCGCGAAGCCATAAAAGCAATAAATAAAGCCTTTACCTGATTGTGGGTGAAGCGAATAGTAGGCAACAAAGTGTTGGGCATGACAGCATATCCACCTCCACGACCGACAGTTGCTTCTAATGGTAGCCCCATTGCCTCGATATCAGCTACATCCCGCAAAGCAGTTGCTCGTGAAATATGGAATTCTTGCTGAAGTTCATTAAGTTTGAAAAAGCCACGATTGTTAATATAACGCATCATCAGATTTAAACGTTCATTTTTTTTCATAATATCCCCTTAAAAGGTATCAAATTTCGATACCATTATACCTTATAATGACAGTATTCAAATATTAAAAGGAGGCCATAATTATGGCACACTATACGATTGAGACAAAACCAGCATTCAGCATCCTTGCAATTGGAACACAACTCAAAGCCGGTTTTCAAGACTACGCTGCAATTGAGGCTGCCAAAAATGTATTTTGGCAGGCGGTTAATCAAGATGGTCGGCTCGCAAAGTTGCGTGCGATCGCTAGTGACTCAGACTTATTCATCGTTAATGAAGCAGTTGACGGAAAAATGATGTACTATATTGCTGTTCGCAGCAAGCAAACTTTACCAGAAGCAACTCGGCGAATTGAATTTCCAGCAGGCGAATATGTTGTCGTACCTGGAACTGCTAATTCAGAAAAAGCGCTCGCAGATACCGTAACTAACACCGCATTTACGCAGGTCTTAGGGCAAATCCCTAACTATGCATATGTTGGCGGACCAAATGCTGCAGTGATCAGCAAGACTGCTGCCCAAACAGCAACTGGAGCGATGTTAATTCCAGTAGTTAAAAAGTAATTAAAGTTTTGCGCCCTAAAGCGGCTCTGATTTTGACTATCTGCAATTTACACTTAGCCAACAGAACTGATTTTTAGAGCTAATCCGTGAACTTATTTAACTCTTTGTTAAGTCCCATCTTTTCACAGTCAACCTTCAATTCATCATTTAATATAATTGCTAAAAATGACTAACTTAAGCGGAGCATTTTAAGTACGCCGTAAAAATCTCTGTGCTACAATGGCGGTGGTTAGTAAAAGTCAAACCTAATTGGGAGGTTAAACCATATGACTGTTAAGATTGGTATTAACGGATTTGGACGTATTGGTCGTTTAGCTTTTCGTCGTATTCTTGAGTTATCAGACAAAGCATCCGATATCGAAGTTGTCGCTATTAATGACTTGACAAGCCCTGATATGTTGGCATATATGTTGAAATATGACTCAATTCACGGTACTTTGAATGCCACTGTTTCATCTGATCAAGATGGTATTATCGTTAACGGTAAACACTACACTGTCTACTCAGAACGTAACGCTGCTAATTTGAATTGGGTCGCAAATGATGGGGTTGATTACGTCTTGGAGGCTACTGGGTTCTATACTTCGGCTGAAAAATCACAAGCGCATTTGAATGCTGGTGCTAAGAAAGTATTGATCTCAGCTCCAGCTGGTGCAATTCCTACTGTTGTTTATGGTGTTAATCAAGATATTTTAACTGCAGATGACAAAATTGTTTCCGCTGGTTCATGTACAACACAGTCACTGGGAATGATTGCAAATGTTTTGGAGAAAGAATTTGGTGTTAAAACTGGACTAATGTTAACAGTCCACGCTTACACGGCTTCACAAAGCTTGCAAGATAGTCCCAAATCTGCCAACTTTGCAAAACGTCAAGCAAATCGTGATGCAGCTTCAAATTCGTTGCCACATTCATCTGGTGCTGCAAAAGCAATCGGCTTAGTTGTACCTTCATTGGATGGTAAATTGACTGGCTCAGCTATTCGTGTTCCTGTTAATGATGGTTCAATTACCGAATTAACTGCAGTTTTGAAAAAGGATGTCACAGTTGAAGAAGTTAACGCAGCTATGAAAAAGTACGAATCTGATTCATTTGGCTACAATGGTGATGGCTTGGTGTCTACCGATATTATCAATGACACCCATGGTACAGTCTTCGACCCAACTCAAACAGAAATTATTGCGGGTGAAGGTCAACAATTAATTAAGGTTGCTGCCTGGTATGATAACGAATACGGGTTCACCTCAAATATGATTCGGACACTGCTTTACTTTGCAACACTATAAGACACTGAAAGCTAAATTTTAAAATCAGCAGAAAATAAAACAAGCAAGAGTGTGACATAAGTCGGGAAAATTTGAGTGCTAATTCGAAGTTAGACGGAGAATTTTCCCGACTTATGTCACACTCTCCTTTTTTGGTTAAATCTATGCCCCTCCCTGTCAATTTTATAAAAATTCAACTTGCTAGTTTGACTCATAACGTTATTAAACGCCTTTTCTATTTTTAAGCAGGTACACTTTTCATTTTCCTAGCGGCTAGCTTTGCTTTTTTCCTCACGACGGTCTTTTAAAAACGATAATGTCTTGTAAAAAGCACATTAATTTAATAGCTTATAAATTGCTACATACACAAAACGCGAGACCAAGTCAAAAGTTAACTTTTGAATCGATCTCGCTCTAATTATTATGGGTAAACGTGTTGCTTAAATCAAAATTACTATCTAGGCTGTGAACCCGAGTTTCCAAAGCTTAACTTGGGATTGCAGCACTCAATTACTTAGTAATATCCGCACTGAAATATTTTTTAGACAGTTGCTTTAAGGTCCCATCATTGCGCAATTGCTTAAGCGCTGTATTAGTCTTTTTCCGCAACTTAGTCGATTGTTTATTAAACAATGCTACAATTTTAGCCGGATCTTTTTCATCTGAAACATCCTTGTACTTCAAACCTGCTGTGGAATTGCTCTTTTGATACGCTAAGAAAGCTTCCTTAGAGTTGATCGTTCCGGCAACCCTTCCCTGTTTAATCAGCGAGACTGTCGTTGCAAAATCACCGGAAGGCACAGTTTCTGCCCCATACTTTTTAGCAGTTTGTTCGTTATCTGTTCCGGTCCCCTCTGCAAACTTCTTTCCTTTAATGTCACTTAGCTTATTAATCCCGGTCTCGTCCTTGCGTGTAATCAGGACTGAACGTGAATAAATATAAGGATCCGAGAAAAGATAGCTTTTTGCCCGCGCAGGTGTCTCAGTGATGTTATTTAAAACTACATCATACTTGTTGCTTCCAAGCCCGGCAATTAAACTGTCCCACTTAGTTGGAACAAACTTAGCCTTAACACCCATTTTCTTTGCGAGCGCCTTACCAAGCTCAACTTCAAACCCCGTCAGTTTACCATCTTTTCTGTATGAATAAGGCGAGTAGGTACCCTCCAAACCAATCGTTAAGGTCCCTTTTTGGTTTAGCTCCGACTGAAAATCATTATTGCTCGCTTTTTTAGTAGACGAGCAAGCTGTAACTGCAACTCCCAAAAGTGCAATTCCAGCCACTAACAGTGTCCGTTTAAGCTTAAATTTCATTTTTTATCCATCCCTTTTTTAAATATTTTCAAATGTCATTGCGGAAATAAAATCAACAATTCGTTGTTTCTTCGTGTTAAAGAATTCTGCTTTTGGACCGTCAAATAAAATCTGACCATTTTCAATGAATAAAACTCTGGCAGCCACTTCCCGTGCAAAAGCCATGTTATGTGTCACAATGATCAACGTCTGCTTTTCCTGCGCCAACTGTCGTAAAACTTTCAAGACCTCCAGCTCCAGTTCTGGATCAAGCGCACTCGTTGGTTCATCAAGTAAAATATACTTGGGCTGCATAGCAAGTGCTCTTGCAATTGCCACACGTTGAGCTTGCCCACCGGATAACTGACTGGGATAAGCATCTGCTTTGTCTCCCAACCCAACTTTAACCAGTAGCTCTTGGGCACGTTTTTGAGCTGTATCTTTTGCCTCATGCAGGACTTGAGTTGGACCCTCAATAATATTTTTCAAAACTGTCAGGTGCGGGAAAAGATTATATTCTTGAAAAACCATTTCCGTACGCTTACGAATACTGAGAATTTCTTTATTGGAAAGCCCCTTCCCAAAATCAAAGAGCTCATCATCGAAATGATAGCGACCAGCTTCAGGTCTTTCAAGCAGGTTAAGTGAGCGCAACAATGTTGATTTGCCTGAGCCAGAGGGTCCTAGAACAACTGTCGTCTCATGCTCAGGAAAGACCGTCGAAATTCCATCCAAGACACGATGTTCGCCAAAAGTCTTGCTTAAATTCTCAAGTTTTAGCACTTATTCGTCCTTCTTTCCTAATTAATATTCGAAACATAACGCGACGTAATCTTCTCGAGGTAGCCTTGCAACCAAGAAAGAAGTGTACATGCCACCGCATAAAGTGCTGCTACCAAACAATACATTACTAAGGGCTGAAAGTTTTGCGCCGCAATTTGTTGACTGACTTCAAACATTTCGACAATTGTAATTGAAGCTGCCAGTGAAGTATCTTTCACTAAACTGATAAAGCTATTTGCAAGCGGCGGTAAAGAGACTCGCAGCGCTTGCGGCAAAATAATCCGCCGCAATGCAAGTGTTCTCGTCATTCCAATTGAATAAGCTGCTTCCCATTGTCCTTTAGGAATTGACAAGATTGCTGCACGCATCGTCTCTGAACAATAAGCACCCGTATTAAGAGAAAATGTTAATATTCCAGCCACCAGCGGCGTCAATTTGATTCCATCAGGTGCAATCCCGCTAATTTTAAGATAAGGTAAACCAAAATATACAATGAATAACTGGACTAATAAGGGCGTACTTCGAAAAAGCCAGACATAAAAACGGAAGAAGGCTTTAAGTACCATAAAAAAGATACTCTTTTTGCGTGAAATTCTGACTAAAGCAGTCAATAAAGCAAGTCCTAGACCAAATATAAAGGAAATAATTGCAATTGGAATCGTGTATTGCAGCCCCGCGACGATCAACTGGGGCAGCGCATCCGTAACAATCTTCCACATTCCTGCTTCACAACCTTTCTGACTAAATTTTTTTCTAAGAGAGCCAGTCGGAAAATGCAAAGAACCCGCACTTCTAGTAAATAGAAGTACGGGTTCTTTCTGCATTATCTGGAGATATTCTGAAATAAAACAAAAATGTGCTTTTATGTCCTACTTGAGATGTCCGTGCGAAAGAAACAATACTTCTGTTCATTACACTGACACATACAAGCCATCGCCATAAAAGTCATTCTGCTTTCCTCCAAATAAGTTATCTTCGTCGTTCGTTCAGGCGGTAAAGCTACCAACCCTCAAAGTATGTTACTCATTCTAACGATTTACTTTCAGAATGTCAAACAAAATAAATTCAAAAAATTTAGAAAGGTCTCGCAGGAATATCTAACTTTTTCTTCAGCAAGTACCGCAATCCAAATGCTAAAACAGCTAAGACTGCATAGGCAAAGACCGATAACCCTTGATTTAAGAATGGAACTTGGGCAATTAAGGTATAGATTGCAACCCACAACAGCATGAATGCAAGTGATACCAAGATTACACGCCAAAACGGCATTTTTTTGCCACCACTACGACGCTGACCAGTTACGCGGTAGAAGTAAGCCATCCCAGTACCCGCAAAAGCGGAAGTGACAAGCAGCGTCAAAATTCCATTATTAGTCTGACCGCCTTTAACAGAAAATTGATTTAAAACGGCATACATGGCACAAAAGAGTGTAAAAATCATTAAACCGTTATCAAGGGCAATTTTCCAAAATGCAGGCGGTGTATAAACTTTTTTAGGTCCCGCAATAATCTCCTGTGCACGTTCGGTAACCGTCCCGTAATACTTAGCAGCAATGACGCCTTGGCGTTGCTTTTCCAGCAACTCCGTTGTCATTTCCTGGATCGCTGCTGTTCTTTTTTCAGCCGGGAAATCCCGTTCCTCCAGCACCCGATTAAGTCTGAACATATAATCCTCATTGCGCTTCGTCAAGCCTGCAAATTGATTTTGGACTGCTACTTTTTTTTCAGTTGCTTTTTCTTGCAATGCTTCTGTTTGCTTTTGGGCAACTTCTTCATTGCGCTTTTTATTTTCGTTTTCACTGTTGCCTTGTCCCACTACTGCTCCCACCTTTTTTCATTTTTTCGTTAAACATTAAAGCGAAATTCAATAATATCCCCATCTTGAACAACATACTCTTTGCCTTCCAGCCGTAGTCGACCTGCTTCGCGTACCGCTGCCAAGCTGCCATACTTATCCAAGTCTGTGAAAGAAATCGTCTCAGCACGAATAAAACCACGTTCAAAATCCGAATGAATAATTCCTGCAACTTGAGGAGCCTTCATGCCTTGCTTGAAGGTCCATGCACGTGTTTCTTTGCCGCCAGCTGTGAAGAAGGTGGCTAGTCCCAAAAGCTTGTAAGCAGCTTTAATCAAACGATCCAGCCCAGATTCCTCAACACCCTCAGCTTCTAAGAAATCCAGCTTATCGCCTTCATCAAGTTGGGCAATCTCTTCTTCAGTCTTAGCGCTGACCGCTAATGTCTCTGAGCCTTCCTGCTGTGCATACTGCTGAATTTGTTGCACATATTCGCATTCTTGCGGTTGCGCCATATCATCTTCTGCAATATTGGCCACATAAAGCACTGGTTTTGAGGTTAATAAGAATAACCCTTTCACGATCTTTTGTTCATCTTCATCAAATTCGAGCGAACGGACAGACTTGCCCGCTTCCAACACTGGTTTGATTTTTTTCAAAACATTGAATTCCGCAACTGCTTCTTTATCCTTTGTGCGAGCAACCTTTTCAACCCGCTCATAACGTTTGTTAATACTTTCAAGATCCGCTAGAATCAGCTCTAAATTGATTGTTTCGATATCATCTAAAGGGTCGACCTTGTTGCTGACATGTGTCACATTGGGATCGTCAAAAGCACGGACAACATGCACAATTGCATCTACCTGACGAATATTTTCCAAGAACTTATTCCCCAAGCCTTCACCTTTACTAGCACCTTTGACAATTCCCGCAATATCGGTAAATTCAAAGGTTGTATGCACAAGTTTTTTAGCTGGGATTAATTCGTCAATCCGTGTCAGTCTTTGATCGGGCACTTCGACCATTCCGACATTCGGGTCAATTGTTGCGAACGGATAATTCGCCATTTCTGCACCCGCTTTTGTAATCGCGTTAAACAAAGTTGATTTACCAACATTGGGCAAACCCACAATTCCTGCTGTTAATGACATTTTTTACTTCACTCTTTCCTACTCATGATCTTTTGAATTAGCTTGTTCTAAAATCTTTTTTAACTTTCTGTTGAAATCGCGCCGCGGCATCATCACTAGGTGTCCACATCCGGTACATTTGATTTTGATATCCATCCCGACCCGAATGATCTCCCACCGATTAGTTCCACAAGGATGCTGCTTTTTCATCTCAACGATATCATGCAATTCGTATTCTGTCTGCATCTGTTTCCCTCCGTTCAAATCAGTCGATTGTGATACCTAAAATATCTAAAATCCGGTTAAAATCATTGGTCGTCAAATAATCGATCTCAATTTTACCTTTTCCACTTTTGGAGTTGCCCTTAATCGCAACTTTTGTTCCGAATTTATCACGTAAAGCAGACTCGCTGCGCTGGTAATAAAGGGTCGCAATATCTTTTTTGACCTCTTTTTTCTTTTGGGGAGCTGTTCCATTCATCTTAGTAATCAATTGTTCCAACTGCCGCACCGTCAATTTTTCTGCCAGCGTCTTTTTAGCCAACTGAATCAACTGCCGTTTATCCTTAAGCGCCAACAAAGTTCGTGCTTGTCCCATGGAAAGCTGCTGAGTCTGCAGCATTTTCTTAACTTCTGCCGGTAAGCCTAAAAGGCGCAGATAATTCGCAATATACGGGCGGCTTTTACCCAAGCGTTCTGAGACTTGCGTTTGCGTCAAGCTCAACTTCTCCATTAAGGTATTATATGCTTCAGCTTCTTCAAGCGGAGTCAGATCTTCACGCTGCAGATTTTCCAGCACTGCAATCTCCATCATACTCGGCTCATCAAGCTGCCGCACAATGGCTGGAATTTTTTCCTTGTCTGCCAGCTTAGAGGCCCGAAAACGCCGTTCACCTGCAATAATCTCATAGCCTTTAACGCTTGATTTACGCACAATTATTGGTTGAAAAACTCCCGACTTCTTAATCGAAGCACTCAGTTCCGCAAGTGCTTCTTCATTAAATGATTTACGCGGCTGATATGGGTTAGGCCTAATTTCATTCAAAGCAATTTCTGTAACGACTTCTTCATTTCCTTCTGGCTGTTCAAACTCTTGGAACAGAGCTTCAATGCCGCGGCCTAAGCCCTTGTTATTCTTATTCGCCATGATTAGCCAGTACCTCCTTTGCCAGTGCCCTGTATTCCTTTGCTCCGCGTGAAGCAGGATCATAATCGACAATTGCCATGCCATAGCTTGGTGCCTCGGAAAGGCGAACATTACGTGGAATGATCGTCTGATAAACCTTATTCTTAAAAAACTTCTGTACTTCAGCAACAACCTGTGTGCCCAGATTAGTCCGCACATCCAGCATTGTCATTAAGACACCCTCAAGTGCCAAACTAGGATTGAAGTGCTTTTGTACTAATTTGATTGTGTTCATTAGTTGACTGAGTCCTTCAAGCGCATAATATTCGCTTTGAACCGGAATCAAAATTGAGTCACTCGCACAAAATGCATTAATCGTGAGCAGCCCTAAAGATGGTGGGCAATCAATCAAGATATAGTCGTACTGTTCTTTGATTGGTTTGAGCGCATCCAGCAAACGCGATTCGCGTGCCATCTGCGAGGTCAGCTCGATCTCAGCTCCAGAAAGCTGAATCGTTGCCGGTACCAGATCCAGTCCTTCATGCGTCGTCGCAATAATCGTTTTTTTCAGCGGATATTCATTGACCAGTACATCGTAAACGTCTTTTTCAATCTCATTCTTATGTACACCGACACCACTCGTTGCATTACCCTGTGCATCAGAGTCAATCAACAAAACCTTTTTGCCCAGATCCGCGAGGCAAGCCCCCAGATTAACACTGGTTGTGGTTTTGCCAACGCCGCCTTTTTGATTTGCCAACGCAATTACAGTTCCCATGAAATTCTTTCCCCCCAAACTTGCTTATTCTTTTTCCTGCGGTTGTTCTTCAACTGGGATTTCAATAATAATCCGGTGAAATCCTGGGACATCTTCTTCATGTGTCTTAAGCTTCATTCCATTATCGCTAATCATTTTGACAGATTTCTTAATAGTATTAACTGCAATGCGAGTATCATGCAGCGCACCTTTAGCAATCCGTTTGCTCTTTGCCTTTTTAGGAACAGGCTCCTTTTGTGTCTGCAGTTGCTTAATTAACGCCTCTGTCTCCTTGACTGTCAAACGCCGCGCAATCACTTCTTTGATAACAGCAATCTGCTCGGGTTCATCCAAGCCCAGCACACTGCGCCCATGACGTTCAAGGACTTTGCGCTCTAATAGGGCCTGTTGTACATAATTTGACAGTTTTAGCAAACGCAGCTTATTCGCCACAAAAGACTGACTTTTGCCGATGGCTTGCGCTAGCTCATTTTGCGTAAGCTTATTCAACTGCATCAGCTCCTGGTATGCTTTAGCTTCTTCAATGACTGTCAAGCCCTCACGCTGCAAGTTCTCAACTACTGCCAAAGAAGCTGCTTCATTATCCGAAAGCTGCTTGACAAGTGCAGGAATTTTTTCCCAGCCTAATAGTCCAGCCGCTCGGAAGCGCCGCTCGCCAGCAATAATCTCATAGTGTTCCGGTTCGTATTCCCGAACAATAATCGGTTGCAACAAACCATGTTCCTTGAGTGTTTCAGCTAACTCAGCCAATTTTTCACTATTAAAAACCTGCCGTGGCTGAAACCGATTGGGGACAATCTGGGTCAACAAAATTTCTGTAACTTGTTGTTTGTCCGACTCATTTTTCTTATTTTTATTCCAAAATGAAAATGCCACAATCTCTACCCCCTTGAAGCTGAACTTTTTAGTGGTTTCTTAGCCGGCATTCCCGGCTTGCGCGGATACTTATTCGGTGTTGCTTTAACTTTGTCAAAGATAATCAGATGTCGTTCGTCACCGGTCTCCGGAAGTGTAAGTTCATGATCACTGCGCAGGCTGCCGCCCAACAACTTGACCGCAAATTGTGCCTCAGTAAGTTCGCGCTGCGCCTTTTGGGCTTTAAGTGCAATAAAGCTGCCGCCTTCTTTAACTAATGGTAAACACAGTTCAGCAAGAATATTCAAACGTGCAACCGCCCGTGCTGTGACAATCTCAAAACTTTCACGAAATTGACTTTTAACACTGCCAAATTCTTCCGCACGTGCATGATAAAAAGAAACACCTTCAAGTTCAAGTTCATCTGCTAATTTTTCTAAGAACGCGATTCGCTTATTCAAAGAATCAACAATTGTAATCTGCAACTGTGGAAAAACGATCTTTAAAGGCAACGAAGGGAAACCGGCTCCTGCACCAACATCACAAAGCTGCAATGCTTGTGTCCGCAGCCGTTCATCTACAAAAGCCGGCAGTAGTGAGTCCAAAAAATGCTTCAGGTAAACTTCCTTTTCAGCGGTAATTGCTGTCAGATTAACGTGCTGATTAGCCGCTACCAGCAGCTTGTAGTATTTGGAAAACTGTTGCTGTTGTTTTTCTGTGAGTTCGATCCCCTTTTGGGCCAACACTCGTTTAAATTCTTCTGGTGTCATTTTCGTCCTCTTTTTTCACTTGCTCGATTTTGTGAAACAAAAAATGTTTCACATACTACCTTTAGTTTAAGGTATTTGGATAGCAAATACAAGGGTGCACCAGTTGAGAAAATAACCTAAGAATCATTGAATCTCTTTCCGCTCGACACCTTATTTTTTAAAAGCGCAATTGGCTTTAAAATCAGAATAATTAAGTACAAACACCTTTTTATTTTAATTTCTAAGAAACACTGTGTATTAGGTGCTTCACATTTGTTCGGGCTTAAATAAAGCGCTATCATTTAATTAGTGAAGGAGGTCATTACTATGAACAAAAACTTACGTGTGAGCATTGCATTGTTGATCATCGCGTCCTTTTTATCCATACGCTATGTTGCAGATCTCTCCTACTTGAACGGTTATTTTGATTTTATCACTGTTTTGTTAGCTTTAGTGGTGATGCCGCGGCCTAAGTTTGCGTTGTGGCCAAGAAAAAATTGAGTGCGACACTCAGCGTTCAGCCGCCGTAGACTAAGTCCTGAATTACAAAGTAACCCGGGCTTGGTTACGCGTAATTTAGGCTTAGGAACAGGAGGTTGCTGGGTGGAGCACGTTAAAAAGAAGTGTGCAAAAAGGCGCTAGGTTTTGAGGCTTAGCGTCGGATCACAATGGTAACTGACCTTGTTACCGGTGTGATCCATGCTAAACACAAAAACCTGCCTTTTGGAGCACGTTACCAGAAGTGCCGACATTCGTCGGGAGACTTTGAGCACTAACAACAAATTACAAAATAGACGGGCTGTGTCTATGCGTAATTTGAAGTTAGGCACAGAAGGCTGGTGATTGGAGCACGTTAATAGAAGTGCGTAAAAAGGCGCTAGGTTTTGAGGCTTAGCTTCGGATCACAATGGTAACTGCACTTGTTGCCGGTGTGATCCATGCTAAACACAAAAACCTGCCTTTTGAAGCACGTTATGAAAAAAGTGCCGACAACCTGCGTTCAGCCGCCATGGACTAGTAATAAGTTGCTACATGTATCCCTCAAAAACAACCTTTTAAAATGTTCACGCAATAATTCACAAATTATAAGTCACCTAACCTTAGATTTAGCTCAAAGAACTGCGTAACCTCAGCTCTTTGAACTAAATCTTTTTTGTTTAACCCAGAACCAAATTGTAAAGTTTTCTCAGTCTGAATCAAACTAACTTTCAATCCTTTCTAAATCGCAAAAAATCCCCATAAGCGTCACTCATTAAATGAGGAAACCTACAGGGCCTAAATAGTTTTAACTTACATGATCAATCACAGTTTCAAGTTCAATGGTTAAGCTTGTGCTTCAATTGCTTGGCACAGTGCTTGTAACTGCTGCACATTTTCGTCTTGGGGCAAAAGTTCCTGCAGCTCAGCAAGTAAGGGTCGTGCTTGTGCCGTCTGCCTGTTTTTCAACAGCTCCAGAATCTGGGCTTTAACCTGATTGCCCAAACGTAAAAGTTCCGCATTCACCTGCTGTTGTTCAACTTGCTGTCCTTCATACTCTTTTAGCAGCCGTTCAACTAACTTTTTGGCTGTTTCGTAGCAATCCAGTCCCCAGCGCAGATTCGCAAAATAAAGATCCAGATTGCCTGCATCCCGTTCAGCCAAGGCACGTTCTAGATAAACTCCAAAGCGCACTTCACCTGGTAACAAGCGTGAAGGTTCTCCGGCAAACAACTCTGGCAAGTAGAGCGCTTGCGCGTAATGCAAAATATTTTGCGCGTACGGCCGTAACTGCGGCAGCAATTCACTCAAAAGTGTATCTTCGCGATAAATGTAACTGCGCCGCAAACTTGCAAGTAGCAATTCTTTTCGGGAAGTGTCCTGCCAAACATTTTCAATTTGTGTAATCACTGCGGGTAATTCGTCCTTTTGTGTAGCATATTTTCCTACAAGACTTGCAACCGTCAGCACCCACACATCCTGATTAAGCGGTGCAACCGCAAAATCCGGGTCAATTCCATTAGCGCACAATAACCAGAAGAATTCCTCATACGGCACTTCACAGGTTACTTTTTGCTTCCGCAGATCTTTGAGACGCTGCGTAAATGCTAAAGAACCTTGAGCGGCAAGTGCACGCTGCACCAAAATGTATGGATCCTTGCTTTCAGTTCGGGCTAACAGTTGCGTCAACTTAGTGTCTTCGATATCATCTTGCTGCTTTAATTCAGAAACAGTTTTCCCAAAAATAACTGGCAACTTGCCCGCCGCATTTTGGAGCAGCCCCAGCAGTTGCTGCAAAGCATGTGAATTTTCCTCAAAATAAAGCGCACGCAGTACAAATGGTAACAATTGCTGCTTTACCCCAGCATCTTCAGCCCACGGAATCAGCTCAAGATAGTGTAAGATTCGCTGATAATTCTGATCCTTGAGTGCTTCTGCAAACAATGCTCGCAGCATTCCAACCTCGTTCGTCACTGATACTAAAGTCTTGAAGTAAAATGACTGCTGCATGCTGTATTCTTGCTGGTGGGCTTGTAGCCAAGCATATTTCAGCAAATAATCGTCTAAACAAGTTTGGGCCTTGTTAGGCTGTTTCAACTTTTGGTGTGCTTGAAACAGCATCGCATCCAAAATGCACGCTTCGTACTGTGTAAGTGTGAACTTTGGTAAAAATTCAGCCTGCAACTGCAAAATTTCTGTCCACTTTTCATCCAACAGCGCCGTACTCATAAGATAACCTACCAAGGTAAAAGCATTTCGATAGTCATCATATCGCGGAGTGTCCGTGGCTAAAAAGTTGTTCAACCCAGCGCGTGCTTTTTGTTTGACCATTTTTCGGTCTGTCGCCGTTGACCGTCCAATTCCAGCCACCAATTGCGCCCAAAGATGAAAGTCTTGCGGATCAGTCTTTAAACCTGCTTCTAATAATTGTTCATTACGTGCCACTTTCTTTTTTCCACGTCCGCCAACATACCCATAATGATGTACAAAGGCCTTGGTTTCCTTCAATGGCAAATGCAGTGGTTCCAGCCCTTCATGCACTCGGCTGTGAAAGCTGGTTTGAGGAGTTAATCTGACACAACGCATTTGGGCGTTTTCTTGGAAATGCCTGCCTGCAAGGTCCAGATAATCGCGTTTCAAATATGAAAGTGTTCGATACTTTTGGCGGGCTTGCGAATCATTGAAAAAGGTCACTAATTCGCTGACATCGTCGAACCACTCATCATCATCCAAAAATAGAAACCATTCGCCCCGGGCGGCTTTTAAGCCCGTGTTGCGTGCTGCGGCAAAGTCATTGCACCAGTCAAAATGAATAATTTCATCCGTGTATTCTCGCGCAACTGCAAGTGAACCGTCGCTTTGCGCAGATCCTATCGTATCAACAGCCACCAATTGGCTTGGTACCTGCTGTAACAGCGGTTTGATTGACTCAAGGCACTTGCGGATAGTCTTAAGATTGTTGGACACAAGTAATGAGATTGTCAGCACACAATTTTGTGCGCGGTATCTATCCTGAACTGCCATTTATACTGCTCCTTTTTCATTCATGATTTTAATTAATCGTTGACTTTAATTTGCCGCCAAGCATCCAGCAGCTCTTCTAGCATCTTGATTACCGGTGCGATCAAGTCCTTGTCCTTGTTCACATTAGCACGGACCAATTGCCGCTCCATAAAATCATAGAGTTGTCCTAATTCTTGCGGTAATTTGCTGTCTATTTTTTCATTGAGCGCACTTCTCAATTCACTAATAATATCCTGTGCCTTGACCAACTGTTGATGTGCCTGCAATGCATTTTGGTTCGTCAGGGACAGTTCTGCTCTTTTCAAATTCTTAATCGCCCCTTCATATAACAAGACAATCAATTTATGCGGTGAAGCACTCATTACCTGATTTTTCAAATAACTATTGCTAACTTCTTGATAACCCATCTTTAAATCTCCTTTAAAAATCAACATCGATTAGTGCGGCGCTTTTATCCTGCTGCAGATAAGCGCTCACTGTGCTGGCTGGTCGTTCCATTTTTTGAATTTGCTGCATCACAGCTTTTTTTTGCTGCTGCAACTGGGTAGTCAATTTACCATATGCAGCAACGATTTGTTGTGTAACCTGCTGCACTTTGGTATCATTTTCTGCCACCGAAACACCGGTGTTCAAAGCAATTAGTTCTTTGGCTTGTTGCAAAATTTCTTCTGCCTGCTTAAGACTCTTGCCATCCCATGACTGCAAAAGCAGTAGTAAATTCTGCAGTGTTGTAAACTGGTCTGCTTCTTGTTCCATTAGCTTAGCTTCCTTTCCCTAGCTCACTGGAATTCTAGCTGGAAGATGATGTCGAGCTTGCACTTGTGAAGTAGCTCAGCTGTGACTGTGATTCCATGATTGCTTGATCCAAACGGGTGAACATGTCGACATAATAGGCCTTCTTAGCGGTCAGCATTGTATTGAAATCATCAATCTGACTGTTAAGATCTTTAATGCTTGCATCAAAACCCGCAGTCTTGCTGGCAATCACACCTTTATTAGTAGACGTATCTGTCAGATATTTATTAGCCAAGCTATCAAGTCCAGCTGCATACCCCGTTGCAGAGGTCACCGTACCGGTCACACTCTTGGTAGCATTATAGAAAAAATTCTTAACAGCATCTGGATCAGCTGCAAGTGCAGATTCTAACTTATCTTGATCTAAACCAAGTGTTCCATCCCGATCAACAGAAGAAATCCCGACAGAAGCTGGATTCAAGGTTGTGCCGCTGACGGTTGGAGTGGTAATCAAGCTGCGCAGTGAAGACTGCAGACGCATCAACTCACCATCCCCTACCAATTTACCGGTCACGTTATCTGAGCTGCTGGGATCGCCCACATCCAGATCATCACTGATCAAGCTCATCATGCTGTTATACTGACTGACCAAGTCATTGACTGCTGAGACCGCTTTTGATGTGTTATTCTGTAGTGACAGTGTCACATGGGTATCGCTGACTTGTCCAAGAGTGAATGTCACACCATCAATTGCATCACTAACAGAATTGCTATTGCGTTCAATTTGCAAGCCGTCGAGTTCAAAGAGGGCACTCTTTCCTGTAGTTGTCGTAGCACTTGAACCAAGACCTAACGCATCTGCTGCAGTTCCGCTGACACTGATACTCTTTGCACCCATGTCAGTATTAGTTAGTACCAGTCTGTTGTCCACGATACTGGCTTTGATATGCGAATTAGTCGTCTGCTTGTTAACCTTATCTACAACATTGGTTAGTGTATCTGTGCTCTCAATCGTAAGGTCAAAGGTCTTATTGCTGCCATCATCATTTGTCTGTGCACTGTTTAAGGTTACTGTACCCGTAATTCCCAGCGCCGTTTTTGTACCCTTAGTGTTTTGCGCACCTACAATTTTGGTTGCGCTCGCAAGCTGATCAACCTTTAGATCATAAGTACCCTCTGCAGCTGCCGTTGTCCCGGTGATGCTTGCAATCTGGCTATTAGATGAGGTTGCATTTTTAGTTTTAAAGGTGTCATCTGACTCTAATGCTTGGACCTTAGTTAAAAAATTCGTTAAACGTGTCTTAACGTCACTCCAAGCAGTCTTTTGACTTGTCAATGTCGTAATCTGTGTTTGTGCTTTGGTCTTCCCTGCAGAATCAGCTTCAAGCAGTTGTTCAATATCAGAAGCGGTAATTCCAGAGTATTGCCCTAAAGTTGAGCTCATACCGTCAGTTGTAATACTTGCCATTTCTGTTCACTATCCCTTCCTGTCAATTGCAATCCCCATCTGATCCCAGATCTTACCAATGACATCTAGCATCTTGGAAGAAGGAATCTCTTGGAGCACTTTTTCTGTCCGCATGTCAACCAGTTCCACATAGGTTCGCCCCGTACGCTTGTGAATTTTAAAAGCCAGCTTAGTGTCGCGTCTGAGCAGCCGCGTGTTCATCTTGGAAACTGCCGTTTGTAAATCTTTTTCACTCAATTCAACATTTTCTGCTTTTGTCTGTTTGCTAGTTGCTTTAACTGCTTTATTTTGAGTTGGCTGTTCTTTTCCTTGATCTGCCAGCAAATCTTTTGCTAGACTGGCAAAGTCAAAGTCTCCGATATCTGCCTGTAATTGCGCATCCAGCGGCTGTATCTTCTGAATACTGTCGACTGGTGGAATGTTATTAAGCTCCATTTCAACCCTTCTTCCATTGAATTAAATTATGTATGGTGCAAAAGCCGACTGTCCCCAGTGGGCAATCGACTTTCGCAAAAAATTGATAAATAAGTTATGTGAGTAATTAACCTTGCAATAAGCTCAAAACTGAGTTAGGCATTGAGTTAGCTTGTGCCAGCATTGAAGTGGCAGCCTGAGTCAAGATGTTAGACTTGGTGAAGTTCGTCATTTCTTGTGCCATATCAACGTCACGAATTCGTGAGTTAGCTTCGGAAAGATTCTCTTCTGTGGTCCCCAAGTTGTTTACGGTATGGGTCAAACGATTTTGCGCAGCACCTAATTGGGCACGCTGGTCAGAAACTTTTTTGATGGCAGAATCAATGTTAACCACCGCTTTATCTGCATTAAATTTGCTAATAGATGCTGAATCAGTAGTACTGATAGCTGCTGCATCTTTAGCTAAAGCATTTAGCGAACTCGTATCTCCAACATCACTCCATTTAGAAGCTGTAGAAAGACTAGAAGTATCAATGCCAAGAGCCCCCAAGTTTGTAATATCACCATCTGTTAATGCAGTTGATGAAGTAAAAGTCGAAGATCCTAAAACAGCTGTTAATGCAGCTCCTGCAGAAGTCAAAGCTGATGCAGCTGTTGCATCGATCGAAGCTGTCAATGAAACTGCACTTGTACCAACACCTAAAGCATCTGCCCCCATGTTACCAATTGTGACACTCATAGTTTGGCCTGCATTGGCACCAATTTGGAAGGTGAATGTTGAACTACCAGTTGTAGTACCATTCCCCGTTAAAAGACTCTTTGTATTGAATTGAGTATCTGTACTAATCCGGGTAACTTCTGTCTGTAAAGCAGAAAATTCCTTTTGGATTGCACCACGATCATCATCTGAAAGAGTGCCGTTAGCACTTTGAACAGAAAGGTCACGCATCCGGTTAAGAATGCTGTGAGTTTCGTTCAAAGCACCTTCAGCTGTTTGAATCAAGGAAACCCCGTCTTGAGCGTTACGGGTTGCTTGACCTAAACCACTGATCTGGTTCTTCATTTTTTCTGAAATTGCAAGTCCGGCAGCATCGTCGCCGGCCTTGTTGATCCGTGAACCGGATGATAACTTAGCTAAAGAATCGCTCTTAGCGTTAGTTGCTGTTGTTAAACTGCGCAGAGTGTTCATTGCAGAAACGTTTGTATTAATTCGCATGTTGAATTCCTCCATTTAGATTTCTTATTTTTTACTTCTGGGGGGTTATCCCCTATGTTATCTTTATCGGTCGCGGACTTAGATGTTTAATAGTTTCTTGAAAAAGAATTAAAATAAAAATTGAGTGTGTCAACAGACAATCAGCTTGGGAGGCGGATACGAAATTGCAAACAACGCACATCTGCCCTGCATAAGCAATTTGAGTTCAGCGCAAAATCTTGACTGCGCTCTCTAATTCTAGAAAAATGAAGTCAACAAAGTAGGTCACTGTGGCACCCACATTTTCTAAAAGCAGGGCACCTGAAAGTTAAAGTGTTTAATTGCAATCAAAGTAGAAAAGAGGTACTATATTTTTATGAATATCGAAATAAGCAAAGAAGAAAAAATGGCCGCTTTATTTAATGCACTGAGCGAGCCTAACCGTATCAGGATCATTAAAATCTTGAGAGACAGTTCCCGTGAACTCACCTGCAGTGAGGTTAGTCGTCTGCTGCAAATTGCACCGTCAACAGTTTCTTATCATTTTAAAGCACTGCGGCAAGCTGGACTGACCCAAACCCGGCAGCAGGCCCAGACCAAGTACCTGTCCTTGAATACTGAAACCTTTCGGAATTATCTTCCAGGACTGCTGGATTCATTATGAATCCTTTTTCTTTGTTTTGCTATTTCGATAAATACAGAAATAAAGAGGAGCTTTACGATGAAATTATTTTATGCTGCAGGCGCCAGCTCACTGGCAGCGCACATCTTGCTTGAAGAAAGTGGTCTGCCCTATTCGCTAGAAAAGGTTAATCTTGATACTAAAACTTGGAGCCATGGAGACTATGCGCTCATCAATGCTAAATCCTACGTCCCAGCGCTGCAAACCGAAAACGGTATGCTGCTGACTGAGTGTGCTGTCATACTTGAATATATTGCAAATACAGCAGACACTCAAGGGTTGCTAGCACCTTATGCCAGCTCGGCTTACTGGGACCAGCGGATGTGGTTAAATTATATCGCTACTGAACTACACAAGAATTTCATTTCACCAGTTAGACCCGGAAATTGGTTGCCGAATACTCAAGCTTCACAGCAGCTTGTCTATCAGCGGGTGCTCCCACGCCTTAAGTTTGTTGAGCATGCGCTTGAGCAGCAGAATTATTTAAGCAATCAGCATTTCACTGCTCCAGATGCATACCTATTTGTAATGACCAACTGGTTTAAAAGATTAGGCTATCCCTTTGGTGAGCTTAAAAATCTCCAAGCCTTTGATGCGCATCTGCGTGAACGTCCTGCCATTCAGCGGGTTTTAAAACAAGAAGGCCGGCCGCACTCATTACAAGCAAAATCCTGACCAACTTTAATAAGAGAGTGTGACATAAGTCGGGAAAATTTGAGTGCTAACTCGAAATTACGAACATAGCGAGTACTTTGCTATGAGTAATTCGGAGTTAGCACTCAAATTTTGACTTATGGAACACATTTATCCGGAATAAAAGAGGGGTAATCACGCCGTAATTTATTAATTATTTTGACTTTTAAGTTTATTTCTTGTTTCGAATTGCGGCATCCAATTTTTTTAGATAAACATTCTCAATTTTAGTATAGGAAAGTTCCTGTTCTAAATGTTTGATTTGTTTTTGTTGCCGCTTAATTAGCTGTTGTTCAGTATTTCTCTTGGATGTTTCTTTCTTTTTCTTAACCATCTTGGGTCGTCCTATCTTAGATAAAATTATGGCTTTAATTCCAAATTGTCGCATTAATTTAAGCCAATTATAAACGACTGTGTGGCTGATATCAAAGTGGATGGCTGTTTTTTGAATACTGGTAGCGTGGTTCAAGTAGTAGGTAATAACCGCTAACTTGAAATCATTAGAATAGCGACGACATTTAAACTGTTTAAGTCCGGTGGGGCCAAAAGCTTTATAACGCGACACCCAAATTACTAACAGTGTATCACTCGGCACCTTATACTTCAAACACAGTGTGTGCAATGAATTTTCACCATTTAAATATTCTTTAACGACTTTCAGCTTAAAGCTGTAGGTATAATTACGTGTCAAAAAAGCACCTCCAAAACTTGATTTACATGTCCAAGTTTTGTAAGGCACTTCACTTATGTCACACTCTCTTAGTTGCAATTCGAAAGATTCAGTTAGACATTTAGTAATCAATAACCTCCAAGTATGTATCAATCAGTACTTGGTTTGGAGGGCTTAAATTCAGTTGTAACCATGGTTCTTGGAAGTTTAAGTGCCGCTTTCTTTTTTATGTAAAAGCTCATAGTAACCTTTGAATTCAGCTGTCGCCTGCTCTTTTCCCAATAGATAAACCGGCAGCTCTGCAATTGGTGGCTGCGGTTGCTTGGAAGCTAGAAAAAGGCGATACCGCACATCAACATGAAAATGACTGACCTCATGTTTTACAGGATTGCTAGGAATATAAATCAAGTTAAGATCAAGCAGTTCAGCAGGTGTACTTGCTGTCGCCTGTGCTCTGCGACCGGTTTCTTCGTGAAATTCCCGCAAAGCGCACTCCAGCGTACTTTCACCGCTTTCAACATGTCCCGCGGGTAACAAGATTTGCTGCAGATATGGATGCTTGATGAAAAAACATTTATCATGGTTAAAAACAACTGCGCTGGCAGATAAATGTAGCGCACTTTTGCGGTCCGTTAAGGTTGCACTTGGAACTGCTGTAACTTTTTGTTCAATTTGTGATAATTTTTCTGCATTTAACCAAGGTCTATTTTGTTGTCGCAACCGTAAAATTGCGTCCAAAACTTCTTTTTTGGAATCCACTTCGCATCTCCTCCTTACTTGACTTCCAGTGTTTGGCGGCAGAGCTGATAAACCTTAATCATCTGCTGAGTTTCTTTAACATCATGCACCCGCAGAATTCGCCCACCTTGTTGCAGCATCTCATTTTCAAACAATAAAGTCGACAACAAACGCTCTGCCGGTTCCACCGCGAGTAGCTTACTGATAAAACTCTTACGTGAAACAGCAATCATGATTGGTGTATTCAATTCCGCTAATAAATTAACTGATCTAATTTTCAACAGGTCAAACTCTAATACCTTTGTATTGGAAAAGCCAACGCCGGGATCAATGACAATATTTGCCGCACTGAGCCCGTGGGCTTGCAACTTCTTAATGGAGTTACTGAAATAGTCTTTTAGATCAGTCGAAAAAGTCGGCTTTTGTTCCGCCTGATTGCGTCCGTTGAACATTGTAACTACTGCTGGAGTGTATTCACGTACCAATTCCAACTTCTTTTTTGATTGAAAACCGTCAATGTCATTTATAATCTGCACGCCAGCAGCTAAAGCACGTGCAACTACACTATCAGTATTGGAATCGACCGCCAAGATAATTCCTGGAAAGTTCTTCTTGAGTTCTTTAATGTAGGGAGCAATACGTGCCCATTCTTCTGCCGCGCTGATTTCAGTAAAGTTCGGCTTGGAGGACTTACCGCCAAGTTCAAAAATCGCAGCTCCTGCACTGATTTCCTGCTCTACCCGCTGCAAAACCGTCTTAAGATCCGCGTTAACCCCTCCATCATAAAAGGAATCCGGTGTAATATTCAAAATCGAGTAGATTAAAGGATCCGTGGTTACATCAAATGAAAAATCGCGTCCTTTAAAAAATACCCGGCTGTCCTGCAATATTTTTTCAAGGTCTTCACTTGGCGTACCAAAGACTGTTTTCCAGCATGCAAGCAGTCTTTTCAAGCTCGCAGTTGCCAATTCTGCGGTAACTTTTTTACCTGCCCTCGAAAAACACACATTTTGCTGCTTTAACAAACCCAACAGCTTTGTAATCTCAGCCTGTGAACCGCTAAATTCCACTGTCAACTGGTCAAAAAAGCGACTTTTACATTTGCAGCTGGCTGCTTGAATAATCAATATTACCCCTCCTTATTTTTGGGCACAATTAACTTGCGCACTGCTTTTAACAAGTAAAATGAACCAACTACCAGTATAAGTCCGTCTTCCTCCTTAGCTGCTGCCACCGCTTGGTTAAATGCCTGGCGTGCGGCAGTAAAGGCTGGAGCATGCATTCGACTGATTTTATCAAAAACCTGCTGCAGCTCAACTGCTGCAAGCTTGCGCGTGGGGTGCTCTGGTTCAGTCAGATAAAAGCTGGCGTTTTTGATTTCAAGCAACTTGGCAACACAATGTCCATAATCTTTATCTTTCAAGAAGCCAACAACGATTTTTTTGGGTTTTTCTGGATATAACGTATTCACGGTCGCTGTGAAAGCTTTGATTCCATCAAGATTGTGCGCTGCATCCAAGATAATTAATGGTGCTGTCTTAATTTTCTCGAATCTGCCTGGAATTGAGAGGGATGGCATTGTTTTAGCAATTAGCTGCTCCAACTTAAAGTTACGTTTTTCTTTGGCTAAAAAGACTTGCAGCCACCGCAGGACTGTCGCCAAGTTCTCTTGTTGATAGGTTCCCAGCAAGGAATATTCAAAAGTACATTCCGCATGCGCCGTTTTCAGCTGCATGACGGTTTTGGTTTGCGCTGTTGCAACCACCCGCAGTTCAACTGTGGCAGCCAGATGAACCTGTGCAGCCATGCGCCGAGCTTGTTGTGCTAAGATTGTATAAACTTGCGGCGGCTGTTTAGGTGCAATAATCACTTCTGCATGCGCACGTATAATTTTAGACTTGGTTACTGCAATTTCCGCAATTGTCGTCCCTAAAATTCGCGTGTGATCCAATCCAATTTTAGTAAATATGGAATAAGCAGTCGTTTTGACTGCATTTGTCGCGTCTAGTTCACCACCCAGACCGCACTCCAAGACTACATAGGCAACCCGGTGCTCTGCAAAATAAAGCATTGCCACCACAAAAGTCATCTCGAAAGCAGAAAGCGCAGCCGGATCAAGTTCCATTTTCACCAATACGGCTGTAATCACTTTCACGTAACCCGCAAAACTGGCTGCAGAAATCATGGTGTCATCTATGCGAATACTCTCAGTCACCTCATCAATGAATGGACTGGTAAACAAACCGGTGCGCTCGCCCATCTTTTGCAGTAATGCTGCAATCATGGTACTAGTTGAACCTTTGCCGTTCGTTCCGCAAACATGAATGATCTTAAACTTTTCATCAGGGTGTCCCAATTGGTGCAGCACCCGTTTTAGTAATGCAATCCGATCGCCTTGTCCATAGAGAAAACTAGGCAATTTTTTGGTCGTATCATTCGCCATCCTTTAGATCTCTTCCTAACATTTTTTAATTCAAAACACGCAAGAATTCCGCACGTAATTGATTGTCTGTATCAAAATTACCGGTAAAATAGGTAGTCCGTGTCGTCGAATTACTTTTTTTGACGCCCCGCATCTCAATGCACATGTGCCGGGCATCTACCACCACCGCAACTCCCAGCGGATCTAAAATGTCCGTTAAAGTCTCCGCCACATCACTCGTAATCTTTTCCTGCAGGCTTAACTTGTGGGCTACAAAATCCACCAACCGCGGAATTTTACTCAATCCGATAATCTTCCCATTTCTTGGGATATACGCAACGTGAGCTTGCCCAAAAAAGGGCAACATATGATGTTCACACATTGAATAAAAAGGGATATTTTTGACAAGGACCATTTGGGAGTTGTCTTTTTTAGGAGTCGCAAAAATTTTGTAATCTTGAAATTCACTTTGCTTTTGCGAAGAGAAAATCTCTTGGTACATTTTAGCGACACGTTGGGGAGTCTCCTTAATCCCTGCCCTTTGCGGATCATCTCCGATTGCCTGCAACAACTCCGTGACGGCCTGTTCAATTACTGCCATACTATCCTTTTTTTGAGGTACTTTGGTAACCTTTTGCTGCGGTTCTGCTTGTTCTAAAGCCGCAATGCTCTCTGTGATCTGCTTAAAGTAAGGTTCAGTTTGCGGATAAATATCCAGCAATGGCCGCAATACAAACAAACGTTTGAAAGCTTCTTTGTGCGGAACAATCAAGTCTTGACTGTTAAGCCGTTCAGTTCCCCAAAAAATAATGTCAATATCTAATGTCCGCGGTCCCCAATGAACCTTCCGTACTCGTTGTAGCGCAGCCTCAATCTGATGAATAATTTGTAAAAGTTTTGCAGGCTGATAAGTGGTATAAATTTTAGCAGCCACATTTAAAAACATTCCTTGTTCAACTCCCCCAACTGGAGAAGTTTCATAATAATCAGAAACTTGATCGATTATTATCTGGTGATCATTGCCCAAATATGTGAGGGCCTTTTCGATATTTTCCTGTCGTGCACCCAGATTGCTGCCCAAACTTAAATATATACTTTCCATCTTACTGCTCCATCTCTATTTCAACATTATCTAAAATTCCATCAATTGGAACACCCAGCTTCTTTACGCTAACTTTGACTGTTGCAATTTTTGTACGTTCAATTTTCTTAATTTCTTTGATAATTGTCAAAGCTAACGTTTCGATTAAATCAACTCGACTGTCTTTAACAATTTGTGCAATCGTAGCATAAAAATCAGCATAATTAACAGTCTTTGCCACTTGATCATCAAGAGTTGCTGGATCGATGTTTAATTTCACCTCAAGATTGATCTCAATTTTTTGGCCCAATTTTTTTTCTGCTTGATAAACACCAATGTGACTGTGAAACTTCATGCGGTTGATTCTAATTGTATACATGTTCTTCCCCCTTCTTGATTCATGATCTCGTTACAGCAAAAAGGGCACTTCAGCATAAAAGCAGAAGTGCCCAGGCGGTCGACGTGATAGAGTTATACTCCGTGTGGTTTACCCACTTCCGCCAGTAATACAACTCTCGCTGTCTTTCAAATTAGCATTGTTCAATTTAATTGTCAATATTTTATCTGAAGTGTACAAAGCCCTATAGATTAGCGTCAGGTAACGTGGGTAACTGAACTTGTTATTATTCACATTCAATCGCTGTGGACGATGCACTGAATCACCTAGTCCTTGACATCAAACCGATTCGCATCTTTTTTCAAGACGCCAGCCACGTTCTTCAGATCCGCAACATGATTTGTAAACTCTTCACTTGTTGCAAGTACTTCTTCGGAATTTGCCGAAACTTCTTCAGCACCTGCTGCATTTTCCTCAGTGGAAGCCGAGATATTTTCTATATTTTTCAAAATTTTGCCTTGGACATCCTCAATCTTCTTACTTGCACCGTGAATGACTTGAATCCCTTCCGTAATCTGCTTGGTGCTATCTGTGACTTCACGTGTTGATTCACTTGCACGTGCCAAGATATCCGTTAAGCGTTGACTATCTTTGAGTGAAGCGTTTGTTTGGGTGACCATCTGGGTAGACTGTTTGCGAATCTGCAACACAATTTCTTCAATCTCTTTAGTCGATGACTTGCTCTGATCCGACAATTTACGGATCTCGGTTGCAACAACTGCAAACCCTTTGCCAGCATCCCCCGCTGAAGCTGCTTCAATTGAGGCATTCAACGCCAGCAAGTTAGTTCGCTGTGAGATCTCATTGATCACACTGATAATCTTGGTAATATTTTGAATCTTGTGGTCCATCGTCTGGACTTGTTCGAGCGTGCCTTTCATCTTTTCCAGCTCTTCACTCCAGCCATCACCAACGCTGCCCGCAATTCCTATATTTTCATTATTCAATTCATCCGCTTTTTCAGCCTGTTTGTTTAATTGTTCAATTCGCGTATGCATGTCTGCAATGATCTGTGATAATTCTTGCAATTGACTGACACTTTCACCAGTTTCCTGAGCCTGTGAACTAGTAACCTCCGCAATCCCCGTAATTGTTTGTGCGACTTCTTCCATTGCCTTGGCTGTCTGTTTAGACAAATCCAATAAAGTATCAGAGCCATTGGCGACTTTGTCACTTTCCTTTTGGACTTTTTGAACCAGCACACCAACTGCTGCAATCATATTGTTATACTTGAAAGCTAGACGCTGCGTCTCGTTTCCATGCGCTAAAGGCCAAATGAACTGATTGATCTTTTTAGTAAACCAATTCTTATTCTTCAACTGCTGCGGGTTAATCTTTAATAAGTTGCCCTGCTCAGCTTTTCCAAAGTAGTCAATCAAAGTCCCGATCATCCGCTTAACGCCCTGAGTAACAACGACTGCTACTGCAATCACTATTACTAACACAACTGCAGAAATTATCAGCGAAGAAATTACCAACGATTGTAGCTCGGGAGTCAGTTCATTTGCTTTAAGCTGGGCAACAGCAAAAATTCCATTGTTGACGTCTGCATCTCCATTATCATAGGTAGCTGTCTCAACCGCAGATTTACCCTTCAATAAGATATTGCCCGCTTTTTGCTTATTCTGTTTAATCTGCTTGAATAACTCTGACTGGCTAATATTTGTATTTACTAAGGATTGATTTTTGGCGGCTAATACAACCCCATTACTGCCAACCAGCATTGCATTCCCTGTTTGTCCAATTGCCATTTTTTGCAGTTGCGCTTGGACATCATCATACAACACATTAAAGGCCAAGACTCCGGTTTGCCCCTTCGAATTACTGAACGCTTCAGCAATAAAGACGACATAACTGTTAGTCTTAGAATCGAAAAACGGTTTGGTCCAATAGACGCTCCCCTTGTGTGCGAGAGCTCCTTTATACCAAGCTTGTGTTGTAGGATCTTTAGCGACCAATGAACCTTTATCATTTGTCACAGATTGTCCGTTTGGCATTACAAAAACCGTATCAGCCATAATATCGTTCTCGATTTCTGCTGAAGAGATCGTCTGCTTGATCTCTTCTTTGTTAAAATCATTCTTAAAAGCGGCTTGTTGAACCAGGCCCGTCAATGCTTTTGTAGCGGAGACATTCAACGAATCGCGGCTTTTGAGAACCATTTCAACAGCTGCTTTGCGGCTTTGTGCCGTCCGCTTCAGTAATAATTGTTCTGTACTGTGATAAGAACTAGCCAGCATGATCAAAATTGGAATTAACCCCATTGCGATCAAGCCAGTTATAATCACTTTCGCGATACTTTTATCTTTATTTTTCATAATATGGTAAACAATCCTTTCATCCCGTTATTTCCTTGATAGAAACGTACATTATTATTAAATCGGAACAAACTCTCATTTTTTTAATGGCAGCTGCTTTTTTTCTCTAAAAAAACTAATTCTTATTATTTATTTTTTGTTATCCTTAACCTCTAAAATTATTATTTATAGTTAACCTTAAAGCTAATTTGATGGCATAGCCGTCTGAACCTAAACTGCGCCGAAATAAAAAATTTTGGCGCTGAAATCCACTTAATTCGTAGCATGTAAAAACCTAAGTTATATTCACACTTTGCCTTAGAGCACACGTTTACGTGCCTTGAATAAAGGAATAAGAGTGGAACAAAATATGTTTAGTTGGCAAGCATTAACAGCGTTGACCAAATAATTTTGGGATAGGATTATCTGACGAGGTTAAGTGCAGCTAACTGACTTTTGGGGCACGTTTTAGCACTAGCTGTTTGGAAATAAGGGACAAAAAAAGAGTTCGCGACTTTTGTCCCAAACTCTCCTTCTTACTTTTTATGTGCTTCAATTTTCAGCTAGGGTGTCCGTCCTAGCTCATGTAGTTCAATACCGATGTCTGCATGATCTTGGTGCCCATCGCCAAAGTTGCTTGATAGGCAGTCATTTGATTCTGATATTCCATATACTTTTGGGCAACATCCACATCCTGCTTATTTGAAAGTTCTTCTGTCAGATTTGTTTTTTCAGTTGTGTTACGAGACTGCGCAGCCGTTAAACGATTCTCTAGCGCGCCAACTCGGGAACGCACTGTTACAAAGTTCTCGCTGTAATTATCGATTCCCTGCAAAAGATTTCCTGAAAGCGCGGTTTTATCATTAGAATTCAGGGCAGTAATCAGACTGTTGAAATACGTTCCGAGATTTTGCGGCTGAGTACTCGTGCCAGTTTCGTTCATTAAAGTATTTCCGTTTGCTAAAAGATCAACTGAAACTCCATTCGAGATTTCTCGTGAAAGATTCTGCGATGTTCCATTGTACTTCAAGCCCGTAATGTCACCTGCACTGTTTTTTTGCACCTCGAAAGGAACCGTCGTGGTATTTTCGCCACCAAAAATGTAGCGCCCATCAAAGTTAGTATTCAAAGTATCAACTAGCTCTGAAATACTCTGTTGAATCTCATCTTTATTAGCGGCGACTTCATCAGTTCCCGAAGTTGCCGTGGCAGATGACTGCACTAACGTCCGAATACGCGAAAGCGAGTTGCTGACACTGCTCAGTGCTGAATCTTGGACTTGAGACCAAGAAAGTGCGTCCGAGATAGTAGTTGAGTACATCGAATTTTGTGCAACTGAGTTATTTAAATCCATGATTTTCGAAGCAAGCAACGGGTTATCAGAAGATTTACTGATCTCCTTGAAACTTGATAACTGATCCATTGACTTTTGGACCTTGCTGGAATTGGAACTTAGATTCTGCAAAAAATCGCTGTATGTAATATTATTAGAGATTCTCATCTTTTTCTAAACCCCCGTTCTGTTGATTAAGGTATCCAACATCTCAGAAACAACCGAAAGTAACCGTGCATTAGCTTGAAAACCCTGTTGAAAGCGAATTACATCCGACATTTCTTCGTTTAAAGAAACCCCAGAAGTCGATTCATTTTTATACTCAAGTTGATTAAGCACTGAAAGCTGTGCAGCAGAAGTATTATCAGCTTGCTGCTTGGAAATCCCATTTTTGGTAACCATATTATTGAAAGCCGATGCAAAAGTTTTACCACTGGTTTCTTGCGTAAACTGCATTGTTGTCTGATCGTAGCTTGCAAGCTCAGTCGTCGACACTGGATAACCGAATTTAGTAGTCGCAAGCTTAGAAATTGCCAGTGCGCGACTGCCATCTCCTGTTGCAGCAGTCTGTCCCGCAGAAATTGTGGTGGGATCACTAACCAGCGCCTCATTGACTTTAAAATTCTCAGCATAATTGGCGGAATCATTTCCAATTTCAAAAAAGCCGCTGTTGCTTTGCTTACCATCAGTAAAAACTGTATTGGTGGTCTTAGCAACCGTTTCTGCAAAATCATTCAATTCTTGCAAGCGATCTTGGATCTCATTGGCTGAATTCTGCAATCCACCTAACGTTCCTGTTGAAATCGTCAATGGGCTGTAGGTCGACTGGTCAGCAGTCGTTCCTGCTTTTGTTAATAAAATTGTTCCTGCCGGATAAGCGGTTGTAATCGTAGTCTCGCCGTTAACGGTATTCCCATCTTTGGCAACTGTACTCTGCCCTGTCTGGCTTCCCACGACTACGCTTAACGTTGCCTGAGTGTCCACAGTCAAAATATCCTGCCCATCACTTTGGACAAAAGCGCGTCCGTATTTATCTGTAGTGGTGGTGATATTTGCGAGTCCCGAAAGATCTTTCAATACTGAATCACGCGAATCCAAAAGATCATTCGGTGTTTCACCTTGACTTGTCAGCTTGTAGATTTGTTCGTTCAAGTCCTTCAGTTGCGTGACTTTTTCGTTAAAGTCTAATGCATTTTTGGCAACATCTTGAATTGTATCAGATTTCAATTGATTAATATTCGTTGCCATTCCACGCAGCGTATCTGCAAATGTACTGGCATTTTGAATTACCAGCGTCTTGGCCGTACCCAGTTCCGGATTATTAGCAAGTTGCGTCCAACTGCTAGTCAATGTCGATAATTGAGTCATCAAACCATTATCCGAAGGTTCATTAAACATATCTTCCAACTGTCCGAGCGTATCTGACTTCTGCTTGGAAAACTGATATTGTGAATTGCTGTCGCGAATTTGTCCCCGGACAAAATCATCAACGATTCGCTCTACTCCGCCAGACTGAACTCCCGTCCCAAGAGTCCCAACTCCTGGCAGACTATAAGGCGTGCTCGTCTGCAACAGCACTCTTTGCCGAGAGTAACCATCTGTATTCGTATTGGCAATATTGTGGCTGCTCGTCTGCAGTGCAACCTGATTAGCGGACATTCCGCTCGTCGCAGTGCCCAATGTTCCAAATAGTCCTACCATTCAACAAAATCCTCCCTTACGCTAGACTTCACGATCAATCATTGCTGTTCGCTGTGTATCAAAGACTTCTGCGTTCTTAGAATAAGTTCCCGCAGGATTCTTAAGATTAGCTTTGACGGCTGCCATCAACATCTTTTGATATCCGATCGCCTGTTGTGTTAATAACGTATTTTCTACTTGTTGTACTTTGATTTGACGCAACAGTTGCCGTGTGTCAGCGGAAATTTCCCCTTCATAATTCTGCAGCAGTGGTACAAACTGCTCCTTTTGTGCGACTAATGCTAACAATTCCTCAGCTTGATCTTTAATTAGGAACTGCTTTTCCCGCTTAAGAATACGACTGAACTTTTTCAGTTGCACTTGAAATTCAGTTTCTTGCATCCTCTAATCTTCCTTTTGTTCAGCATTCAAACCCAACATCTGATCGGCAATTTCTGCAGCTGATACTTGGTAAGTGCCATTTTTAATCGCATTTTTTAACTGGTTGACTTTTTCCACGTCAACACCTGTTTCAGCACTTGCTGCTTTCCTAATTTTTTGTGCATTCTCTGATAAGGTCACTTGTTCAGCAGTAGCCGACTTAGCAGCTTTATCGGTCTTCTTGCTGTTCAATTGCTGCCCTTGTTCAATTTGTTGATAATTATTATTTTCTTGATAGCGTTCAATTTTCATCGCGTCCACTCCCTTCAAAAAAGTCTCACATTTTACATATCGGCAGAATTAAAAAAAGTTAAACCGGTAGGAATAACTTTTTTTGACTTTCATTTTAATTTTACAATTTTACGTGGCTAATCCTCAAGGTAATTGACGCGTTGCTTATTTAAGCCGGTGAATTCGTTGACTCGGTGATAGAATATTAGTGATACGAATTCCAAAGTTCTCATTAATCACTACAACTTCACCTGTTGCAATTGGCTTACCATTCAACAGAATCTCCAAGGGCTCATCAGTCAACCGATCAAGTTCAATCACTGAACCCGAATTAAAGGAAAGAATGTCACGAATCGTTTTTTCACTGCGTCCCAAAACCACGCTAAGATTAAGCGGCACGTCCAGCAATAGATCCAGATTGTCACCTTCTGCGGCCTTATTTTCTTCTAATTGTTGAAATTCAGGTTTGCTGACTTCAACCACCCGCTTAGACTGTCCTGTTACGCTCGCTTTTTTAGGTGCCTCGGCTGCGACATCTTTAGGAACCGGTTTCTTTTCCGGTTGCTGAGTCTTTGCTGCAGTATCGTCACGTTCAATCACAGTTGCTTTATCAGAGAGCAATGCATTTGAGATATCTTTGACCATATCTTCAGTAAAGATTTGCATGATTTCACTTTCAATTAGACCTTCAACAGAAAGTGAAAATGAAATGCGATAGATTTCCTCTGCTTTGACAATCCCTTTATACTCGATATTTGAAGCATCTTCCCAGAGCTTCACAGAAGGAGGCAGAATGTCAACTTTCTTGTTGATCATTGTTGCCATCGAAGTTGAAGCAGAACCAATCATCTGGTTCATGGCCTCTGCGACTGCACTTAACTGCAGTTCGCCAAACTCATCTGATGTTGGATTTCCATCTCCACCCATCATCAAATCAGCAATCACTACGGCGTCTTTAACCTCCAGCAAAAACAGATTTGAGCCTGCAAGGCCTTCTTTGAATTCAACAATTGTTGCAACTTTAGGCGCATTAACGCCCGCTAAAACCTCTTCAAACTTCAATTTTGAAACTCGCGGAGTTGTAATGCTGACTCTGCGGTTTAAAATCGAGGAAAGCGTTGTTGCTGCCTGCGACATTGAGATATTACCGACTTCACCGATAATATCCTGCTTGGCTTTTTCATCAATCCCGGTGTCTTGGTGTTCGTCTTTAGCGGACGCGTTTCCAGCCATCAGTGCATCGACCTCTGCTTGTGATAAAGTGTCACTCATTGTCTTGTTCTCCCTCCAACTTATCGATAAGTTCGACCGCTAGTTGTTGATTTTTCTTCCCCAGCTTAACCCTGTAAAAAGGGCTGCCTTCAATATATGAATTCAACGGTTCCGTTATCTTGCGGTCCAATTTGATAACATCGCCCACTTCTAGGTGTAATAGGTTCGCCAATTCGAGCTGCGCATTTCCCAGCAAGACTTCCAACTGCAGCTTAACGTCATTCATCCCTTTTTGCAGCTTCTTTTCTTCACTTGCATCAAATTCGTGACTGGTATCAAACCAGCTGCGAAAACTCAGCTTATCAGTGATCTCATCGAAGAAAACGTACGGGATGCACAGATTAACAAACGTTGCAACTCCGGCAATATTAGCAGTAAAAGTTACCATAATCACCGGCTCATTAGGGGACATATTCTGCAATAATTGCGGATTGCTACTCAGTCCCTCAACTTTTGTCTCCAGCTTGACAATTTCACTCCACACATTTTGAAAGATCTTGCCAAATTCTTGCACAACTTCCTCAAGCACAGCTAGCTCAATGTCGGTGAACTCTTTTTTTTCATCGATCTTATCCAGAGCACCAATATTTTTCTTACCATCAGGTCCACCACACAGCAACTCAACCAGTAACATGCACAATTGTGGATTCATCTCCAACAGCTGCACACCCTTAAGCGGTTCGGAATGAAATTGCCCGATGAGAGTCACCCGCGGTATCGAATGGACGAATTCATCATAACTGACCTGTTCAATCGAAGCGAGCTGAAAGTTAGCATTGGTGCGCAGCAAAGTTGAAAAGGTATTACTGCTCACTTTTGAAAAGTCTTCGAAGATCATGTGCAGCGTATTGACGTATTCCTTCGAAAGCTTCGTTGGCCTTCTGAAATCATAGCTCTTGACCTTTACAGCGTCATTTTCTTCTTCAATTTCTTCTTGGCTGATCTCACCGTTGTCCATTGCTTTCAACAGCGAGTCAATTTCTTGTTGCGTCAATACTTGGTCCACAGAGATCCCTCACTTATCAAAAAATCAATTGTTTCACATCAACAATATTTGCCACATCATCTTTAACAGCCACCATGCCAGCGTAATACTTCCCTTTTGAAGCATCTCCCAATTGAATATCTTCAGGTGTCACATCGACGACCTTGATTACTTCCTCAATTAAAAGCCCTTTGCGTTCTTCTTGATTCTTCATAATCAGGATATTCATATTTTCTGCTGGTGCTTCAATCTCCAACAACTCCGCAAGACCCGTAACAGTTAGGACAGAGCCTCTAAGGTTAATCAGCCCTTTAATCCAATGCGGAGCTAGCGGTACCTTCGTAATTCTGACAGTGTCAATTACTTCTTCTACAGTATCAGCAGCGATTAAATAAAACTGCTGCTTCATTTTAAAGAGAATCATCTGCATCATATCATCTCCTGACTTTTAGGAAAGCGCCTTGTCAAGCGCCTTAATAACGCGTTCCGTATCAAAGGGCTTAACAATAAAGTCAACTGCTCCGGCTTTAATGGCTTCCATCACCATTTCTTGCTGCCCCATCGCACTGCACATCACGACCTTAGCGCCGCCATCAAACGCCTTGATGCCTTTAAGAGCCTCAATTCCGTCTACATCGGGCATTGTAATATCCATCGTTACCAAATCCGGTTTAGTTGCCTGATACTTATCGATAGCTTCTTGCCCGTTTTGCGCCTCATCGGCCACTTCATACCCGTTCTTTTCCAAAATATCCTTTAATTTCATGCGCATAAAAACAGTATCGTCAACAATCAAAACTTTTTTTCCCAATTCAATTATCCCCTCTCAGATTCCTAAAGATTTAACGATCCGGTCAATAACTCCTGTTTCAGGAATTAAAAATAACGATGCATCCAGCCGTTCTTTTGCATACGTAAATTCGTTTCGGATGACCATGATTTGATCGTCATATTGATCCAAAGCTACATAAGCACTGCTGATAACTGCTCCAAAATAATCATCTTGAATCACCGGCAAGGATGACTGTAACTGCACCTCTAATAATTTGCCGATCGCACCCAAGAAAGAATTTGAAATAATATTTGTCAACTCACTGACCGCCGACATTTTCACTGCTTTGTCGCTGCTGGAACTTCCTAGCATGAGCTCTGCTAACTTAGCGACAGCATCATCTGCCACCACGAACAAAACAATTCCACCATATTCGCCAACAATCCCACTGATAACCGCATGAACCTCAACATTATCAGCCAAGATATCTTGGTACAATTCATGATAACTTAAAATCTTGACCGCCGGAACATCCATCTCAATTTTTCTTGCTACAAGCTTAGAAATACTTGTAGCTGCATGTCCGCCCCCAATATTAATGACTTCTTTCAAGGCGTCTAACTGCAGGCTGGTATATTTCATTTTTGACTTTCCTTCTTACCCTGGCAGATTGAGTTTATGTCCAAGATAAGCGCCACCGCACCATTTCCAATGATCGTTGCTCCCTGATACTTCTGCAGCTTCTGCAAGGCAGCATCCAATTTCTTAATTACAATTTCTTGTTGTCCAATCAGTTCGCTAACTAAAACAGCATGATAGCTATGATCGCTTTTAACAATAATTGCAAATTTTTTAGTAGAAGCTGTATCTGGAATTTGCAGCAGGTGTGCAGTCCGAATCACTGGAATCAGTTCTTCTTGGAAACGATAGACCTCTTGATCAGAAGTCTTGATCAAATCTTTTTCATCATTAATCATGACAACGCGCTCAACCACATCCAGCGGAACGGCAAAAACTTCGGCACCAATTTTAACCATTAAGGCCTGAATGATTGACAAGGTCAATGGTAGTTTAATGATGAATTTGGTCCCCACATGCAATTCTGTCTTCATCTCAAGCGAACCGCCTAGTTCTCCAATCTTAGCCATTACTGCATCCAGTCCGACTCCACGGCCTGAAATATTTGTGACCTTTTTAGCAGTCGAAAAGCCCGGATGGAAGATCAAGTGGATCAATTCATCATCGGACATGCCAGTAGTGTCAATGCCTTTACTCTCGGCACTTTCTTTCATAACCTGCGGATCAAGCCCTTTGCCATCATCTTCTAAGGTAATGTTGACTCGATTTCCTTCTTGATATGCAGATAACTTGATTGTTCCTTTGCGCGGTTTGCCCATCTGCTCACGTACGTCAGGCTGTTCAATCCCATGATCAGCAGAGTTGCGCAGCAGGTGAATCAAGGGTTCGCTCAGTTCTGAAACAACTGTTTTATCAAGTTCAGTTTCTTCGCCTTCAATTACTAATTCCATTTCTTTGCCTAGGTCACGTGCCAGATCACGTACCATCCGTGGAAAGCGCGTGAAGACTACACTAACTTGCTGCATTCGAATCTTTAAAACCAGCTCTTGCAATTCAGAAGTCAGCCGTGAAACCTGTTCAAGCGAATCCTTAACTTCTTCTTCGCTATTACGCTTGCTAGCATCATCAAGCTGATTACGGTAAACAACTAATTCAGAAACAAGATTCAAGAAGCGATCGAGCCTAGTCAAATCAACTCTGATTGATTGGTTACGTGCGTTATTATGTGCTGGTTTTTCCCCTTTTTTGCGCGGTTTTTGCACCGGTTTAGGCTGCGCTTTTGCAACTGGCTTAGCAGCAGGCTGAGTTTGCGGTTGCGGTTTCGCCGCTTGTAATTGCGACTTTACAGCAGCTCCGTAATGTTTTTGTTCTGCGAATTCTTCAGCGCAAAATGCTGCCAATTCACTGTTGCCTTCAATATTTTGTTTGACCTCATCCAAGTTGTCCTTGGTTAAAAAGACCAATTTGAAGTCTGTCTCAAAGTCGCCATTTTCAAGCAGATCCACACTCGGTTCAGTGTGAATAACATCGCCTTCTTGTTCCAGCTTTTCCATGATTAAAAAGACACGGGGCCCTTTTAATAACGTTCCTGCATCCAGCCTGATGGCGATACTGTAAGCATGGTATCCTTCGGCGGCAGCTTTTTGAATCACATCCAGATCAGCCTCCTCAAGTTGCTCTTGAACACTTGTGAGCGGGCTTTGTGCTGTGCTTGTCTGGGACGCTGCAGTCGTTTTCTTACCAGTTACACTGCTTTCAACTTTCTCCAGTTCAGCCAGTAAATCTTCAATCTGCTGATTGCTAAGTTCTTTTTCATCGCGTAAATCTTCAATCAGTTGCGACAGACGATCTAAACATTTAAAAATCAATGAGATATAATCGCTATTGACTTTCAATTTGCCTGATTTGAAAAAATCAAACATATTTTCCATTTTATGCGTCAACTTGGTCATTACATCATAACCCATAGTTGCCGCCATTCCTTTTAGCGTATGCGCTGAGCGAAAGATCTCATTAACGAGATCCATGTTGTCCGGTTCGCTTTCTAGCTCCAAGACATTATCATTTAGCTGTTGCAGATGATCATCGCTTTCTTCGAAAAAAAGGTCACGATATACACTATTGTCATCCATTAAGCTCACTCCTTTCCCTTTTACACCTTTTGATAAATAAATGAATCCAGTTTTTTAAGACCTAATTGACTGGCTGCATTAATTGTTTCCGTCGCACCGGTAAAAAGAATTCCCCCCGGAACAAGCGCAGCAACCAATTTGCGGTAAACTTCATCCCGTGCTTGCGCTTTAAAGTAGATTGTAACGTTGCGACAGACGACTGCATGACAACTTTGTTCATACGGATCTTGCAATAGATCCTGACGCTTAAAGGTCACCTTACGTTTAAGCTCATTTTTGGCTTCGAAACTGCCATCTGGTAATCTTGTAAAAAAACGCTGCAGCTCAGTTTTAGAAAGTTCATTCACCTCATATTCGCGATAACGCCCCGCACGTGCCTTGTGTAAGATTGCCTCGTCAATATCCGTTGCGATGATCCGGGCATTGGGGCAATTCATCTTGGCAGCAATCATCGCCAATGTATAAGGCTCTGCACCTGTTGAGCAAGCCGCACTCCAGATCTTAGGCGCCTCAAAGCGTGCAAAGATTTCTGTTTTTAACTGCTGGGCAAATGTCTCAAAAATCTCTTTGTTCCGGTAAAAATTGGTCACATTAATTGTTAAATGCTCAATAAAGGCCGTGCGTTCAAGCGCGTCTTTTTCAAGCAATCTAGCGTACTCTTCCAACGTCTGAACCTGCGCCTTGTGCATTATATTGACAATTCGCCGTTGCATCTGCCGTTCTTTATACGCGGAAAGTTCGATTCCCAACTGTTTTTGTACCCAATTGTTAAAGAAAGTAAAATTTAGTTCCATTTTTTCACCCAACAATTCGCCTTAATTTTCTTCCAATCATTTCCAAAGATAGCACTTCATCCACGACCTCATTTTCAATTGCACTGCGCGGCATTCCAAAAACTACACTTGAAGCTTCATCCTGTGCAATTGTATAACCACCGGCCTGCTTGATGGTTTTCATCCCAGCAGTTCCGTCTTTACCCATGCCTGTCAAAATAATTGCCGTTAATGCTGGCCCATAAGCCGCGGCGGCAGAATTAAAAAGATAATCTACTGCTGGCCGCGTCCCATGCAACTTCGGTCGTTGGTCAAGCTTGATGCAACCGGCCGCAAGTGTCATATGCTGATTTCCTGGGCACAGGTACACTTGCGCTTCTATTTTTTCTCCATCGCGAGCTTCTACAACCGTCACTTGAGTTTCTTGATTCAGCCGTGCAGCAAACGATGCAGTAAACTCCTTAGGCATATGCTGTACGATAAAAAGTGGCATTTTTAACTCATCTGGTAGCATCGCAATTAAACTCAAAAGTGCACCGGGTCCACCAGTAGAAGCTCCAATCACAACTGCTTTGGTTTTTTTCTGCAAATTAGGTAACTGCGACGCTGTCACCACAGCTGCAGGCGTTTTACGCTGGATGTGCGACTGTTCATGATGTGTACTGACTGCTCTAATTCGAGCACAAAAATTATTAATCCATTCTTCTTTGACAGTCATCAAACTGGTTGGTTTTTCAATAAAATCTACTGCCCCAAGCGCTAAAGCTTCTACGACCGTTTTTTGATTAGTTTCTCCTGTCAGCATAATTACGGGAGCAGCAGTCCGCTTTTTTAACTCACCCAAGGTCTCTAACCCACCTAAAACGGGCATCACAACATCTAATAAGATCAAATCAAACTTTGCTTGCGCAACCAACTCCAGCGCTTGCTTGCCATTTCTAGCAGTTGCCGTCAACCTAAAATCTGCTTGAGTTGCTAGAATATCCGTTACGATCTTACGCATAAATATTGAATCATCAACCACCAAGACATCCATCATCTAAGAAACTCCTCATATATATACTATCTGGCTATGAACAAGCCTAACCATCGTCTTGAAATCTTTTAAATCAACGATCATTGTCCTGCCAGTCTTGCCACCGACATGCTCTGCCAGCAATGGAATCTGCAGTGCCTGCAGCATCTCTTTTACAGCTTGAATATTGCGCTGCCCTACATTACCATTTGCAGAAAGCGAGTTGAAGTTAAACATATTAGCTCCCCCCACAATTTTGGCCTTCAAATTGCTGCTTGGAGCACCTTTTTTCAGTTCAGCTACCATCGCAGGTAAGGCTAGGTCTGCAAATTTAGCAGGATTAATTGTTCCCTTTCCCACAAAGGGTTTGCTATCTGGCAACATAATGTGGCTTAACCCTCCGATTCCTACCCGTTCATCATAAATGAAAGTTCCCACGCAAGAACCCAAACCAACTGTGAGCATCTTATCCGGTGAGCTTGCAAGCTTGTAGTCAGCAATACTGACCTTAATTTCTTTTTGTGTCGGTTCCATCGCTGTTTTCGCCTTTTTTAACGGTTGACTTATCCCCATCTGCAGTATTATCCATGTCGTCAACGGTCTGCAACAGCGATTTTTCTTGCCGATTATCAAACAAATACTCAAGATCAAGTGAAACTACCACATTGTCATCCATCTTCAAAAACTTACTCATGTATCCGCGTTTCAAATTTGCTTGTGCCAGCTCATCTTCATAATTTGTCTCAGTTAATGCCGTAATACCCACAATATTTTCAACCAGTAATCCTAGTGACTGTTCTTTCCAATTACACAAGATTACCTTAGTATCATTATCAACGGCAGTTGCCTGTTTAAAAAGTTTGGCCCGCAGATCAATGACAGGAACCATATGCTTTTGGAATTCGTAGGCTCCTAGCACAAAAGCAGGTACTTCCGGTAAAGTAATAAAATTATCTTCTTCAACGACTCTTTTAACGATTTTAACTGGAAGTGCAAAGAGTTGTTCATGACTTTTAAAGATCACATACTGTTCCATGACAGGCGGCTCCTTTCTTGAATTTTTTAAAGCTTGAAACTATCAACTTGGAATTTCAATACATTGGTAATATCTTCAATTTCTTTGACATCTTTTTCAAATTCCTTAATTCTTGCGAAAAATTCTTCAAGATTGGCAGTAACTTCTTCCGTCCCAGCAGAAGTTTCTGAGATAGCAGAAGAAATGTTGCTAACTGACTGGCTGACCATGTCTTTTTCTTCAACGACTCCCTTGACATTTTTTTCAATCTTTTTAATACTGTCGACAAATTTTTCAACAATTTCAGAAACATTCTTGGTAGACGTGATTGCCTTTTTCAGATCTTCAGTCTGACGTTCACCGCTCTCATATGAAGAATTGATGGAAGAAACCATATGCTGCGACTTCTTTTTAACTGCTTCGATAATTTCACGAATATTTTTGGTGGATTCTCCGCTTTGTTCTGCCAAGCTGCGAACCTCTTCAGCCACGATCGCAAATCCGCGTCCTGCTTCTCCTGCACGGGCAGCTTCGATGGAAGCATTTAATGCCAACAAATTAGTCTGCTCTGACAAATCGGTAATTAATTCAACAATATTACCAATATTTTGCACATCTTTATTCATCTTATCCATCTCGTCAACGAGCTGTGCTTGATTGCCGCGCTCTTTTTCCCAGTTGGATGAAACATGCACCATCATTTCGGAGTTAGTCGCATTGGACTTTTGCGATTCTTCAACATAGCCATTCATCAGTTCAATCTCACGATGAATCTTCTCGATATTTTTTGCTAAAACCTGCATATCACTTGCAGTTTGTTCTGCTTCTGCCGCCTGAGAACTAGAAGCTTCTGCGATACTGTTCATCGTATCTCTAACATTTTCAATCGAATCATTAGATTTTCTTGAGGTTTGCGCTAACGCTGCAGTCATCGTGCTCATCCGATCGCTTTCACTCTTGATGCCGACAATAATCGCAATAAAGGCGTTGGCTAATCCCTTGACGCCATCCTTAATTTTAAAAATCACCTTTTGATCTGACTTTTGCGGAGTCAGTTCATCAAGGTGTGATAAATCTCCCGCAACAACCTGTGCGATATTCTTTTGAACCTTCTCAAGTGCACCTTGGTAAGATGCTCCTCGACTCATCCCCAGTGTTTCACAGGCAATTATGTGCAGCACTAACACGATCCCTGCAAAGATCCAAAACTTCTGTGTCGCAACTGCATTGCCGCTCCCATTGATAATAAGCAAGTATGTCCCTAATAAAACTAAAAATGTGATTCCGACTGGTGCAAGAACGTGGACACGTGGTCCTTGGAACACTTTCAAAAATTTTTTGGACATTGTTGATACCCCTTCCGCTATAAGAAACCATTAGATTTTTTAAGAACCCCTTCTTCGAATAGCTGTTTTGTCAAAAATAGCTTTGATAACGCTATATTGAGCTATTCGCTAGTGATCCTCCTTCTTTCATATCGGTAATTATGTAAGAATTTTTAATACGAAAACTACCAGATATAAACATCTTTTGGATCAGCAAAACGCGTAAAGCCACCACGCACTTCATCTCGGACTAGCTTTCCTGCACGCAACTCAAGAACACGTTTGCGCACAGTGTTGACCATTGTACTGTCATGCGTAACCATGATCACCGTCGTTCCCGACTGATTTATTCTAAAAAAAAGTTTCATGATCTCTAATGAAGACTTGGCATCCAAATTCGCCGTCGGTTCATCTGCTAAAACTACTGGCGGCTGATTAACAAGTGCTCTGGCAATTGCAATCTTTTTTTGCTGTCCTAGTGAAAGTTCATTTAAGAAACGATCCTGATAGGCCTCCATCCCAACCTGCTCTAAAACAGCTTGTGCCCGCTCCTTGATTGCAGCTTTCTTTACACCAACTGCTTCCAAACAATAACGAATGTTTTCAAAAACTGAGTAATAGGGAATAAACAAATCGGTTTGCAAGACAATGCCTAATTGACGCCGCAACTTATATAGTGCATGCGCCGGGATCTTTTCTAAGTGCGCATTCCCCATTACAATGGACCCCGCACTCAATTGTTCTTCACGCCAGAGGAGTTTAAGCAGGGTTGATTTACCTGCACCGCTTGGTCCAACAACATAAACAAACTCTCCTTGTGCAACGTCAAAGGAAATCTTTGCTAACGCTGTAATTCCATTCTCAAATTCCTTGCTGACATTCTTGAGCCTAATCATTCGTCACCCATCCTTGTTTATTCAGAAAAGCGGTTGACGGTTCCCAACATGTCATCCGTTGATTGCAATACTTTAGCATTCAGGGCATACGCACGCTGAGTTGTAATCATATCAGCCATTGAGCCTGCAAGTTCGACTGTTGAATTTTCCAAAGCATACTGATTAATCGTCCCGAGATTATCTCCGTTGGTGGTTGCTAACAGCGTTCCCCCGTTTACAACCCGATAACGATTATTACCGGCCGTTTGAAGGTCTTCCATATTTTGCGGTTGATATAATGGAATCTTGCCGACTGTGGTTGCATTGGCACCTTGCTGGATACTAATCGTTCCATCTGCAGCAATCTTAACGTCGCCTTGAGGCCACTGTGCCTGTGGGACAGTAGTTGTAATCGCTAACCGGTCCCCAGCTTGATTGACCAGTTCCCCTGCTGCATTCCGTTGGAAATTACCAGCCCTTGTCAGATAAAACTGTCCGCTTTGATCGTATACTCCAAAATAACCTTGACCTGTAATCGCCAAGTCATACGGCGACGAAGTTTTTTTCAGCGCACCTTGTGCTTGGTTAATTGTTTCCTGGTCAACTTCCAAGCCGCGATCCAACCCAATCTGCCCTGCATTTTGGCTTAACCCAACTTCATTTTGATTTACTTGATTATTCAGTAGTTCTCGAAAACTAGTATCACGACTTTTGTAGCCCACAGTATCGACATTGGCAATGTTATTGGCAATATTATCAAGACTTTTTTGCATTCCGTTTAACCCGGATCTGCTGGTTGTTAAAATTCCCCCAAGATTCATTTCAGCGCACCTCCTAAATTTTCCCCAACTCGTTAACTGCTTTATTAAGCGTTTCATTGTTCGTGCTCAGTGCCTTCTGATTGGCTTCAAACTCGCGCCCTGTCTGAATTAATGAAACCATTTCATCAGCAGTTGCTACATTTGACTGTTCCAAATACCCATTTAAGACTTGTGCTGTTTGGACGTTATGGGGTGTTTGCGTGGTTGTATAATATGTATTTCCCTGACTTTCCAATTGTTGCGGGTTATCAAAAGCCACAATGCCAAAGGCTGGATTTTGTCCTGCCGCCACCGCAGTTCCTGCAGCGCTCAACACCTGATAACCTTCCTGAGTTACGTATTCATTTTGAGCATTCACTTTAAAATTTCCATTACGTGTATAAGCAGTGGTGCCATTTGGCATTTTGACAGTGAAGTACCCATCATTTTGAATTGCAAAATCAGTCGAACGTCCTGTTTGTTTAAATGCACCCTTTTCAGGATTCAATGCAGCTCCATCAAGCTGGTTTCCAAAGGTAAAATCTCCAATTTCTGTGCGCTGATTGACATTTGGACCGCCTTGATAATTCTGAAAACGGACTTGTTTAAGCGTTGATTGAAAAAGCTTTTTAGCCTGATAACCAGTTGTGTTAACGTTAGCGATATTACTGCTGGCATTTTCCTGCCTTTTTAACAAAACATCGATATTTTGTCTGAGTGTGTCCAATCCGCGTATCATTTCAATTCCTCCTTAATGAGTCCTTTGAGCTTGGAAATCACCTTGCCATGAATCTGTGAAACCCGTGCGATCGAAATGTCTAAGATCTGTGCAATCTCTTTTAAAGTTGCCTCGTCTTTGTAATACAGGCTCAAAATCAATTGCTCACGTTCCGGCAAACGCTTGATACTTGCAATCAAGGCTTGTCTGCGTTCATTACGCAGTAATTTTTCTTCTCCGCTAACAATGTGATTGTCAGGCAGAATGTCCGTGAGTGCCATCCCACCGTCTTCATGGGAAAATAGTGTATCTTCCAGTGAAACGCTGGCCAAAAAATGAATGTTTTCATAGACCTCTGATAATTGCCGCGCCGTAATCTTCATTTTGGCACAGAGTTCTTTTTCAGTTGCTTCTCGCTTTAATTCTTGTTCTAATTCCTGCTTTGCATGGTAAAAACGATTAATAGCCGTCATCTTATACCGCGAAATCTTAGCGTGTTTCCTGATCTCGTCGATAATTGCGCCTTTAATCCGAATGCTCGCATAACTTTCAAACGGTACTTTTTTAGTAGCATCGAATTTGCGTAATGCATCCATTAAGCCAATCACACCAATGTTGTAGAGATCACCATACTCGTACTCAGTATTCTTAATAGAAATTCGATTTGCTACTCGCTCTACTAATGGCAAATATTTTAAAACCTCGTCTTCCAGATTCAATTCGTACACAAAAACGCCTCCTTTGCATGCTTTCTCCTAAACGCCCTCTTTACAGACTGACGTTTCCGACTGTTTCGATTGCAAGCTCATTTGGAATTTCATTTAACGAAAGCACTGCCATGTTAGGAAAGTTAAACGAAATTAATTTGCGAAAAGCAAGCCTGATCTTCGGCGATGTTAAGATAACAAATGAAATATTTTTCATCATTAATTCTTGTTGAATTTTATCAACTGCTTCTAAAATACGGTTAACCGCATCCGGTTTGAGCACCGGATACGACCCGGTTGCTGTCTTTTGAATGCTTTGCATGATCAATTCTTCAACCTTAGGATGGATCGTCACAACATTCAAAGAACGATCATCCGCAGCATACTTGGCTGCAATTGTCCGTCGCAATGCCTGTCTGACATACTCTGTCAATTGCTCAGTATCCTTGGTAACTGTTCCATAATCCGCTAAGGTCTCTAGGATCGTCGCCAAGTCATTAATCGGAATTTTTTCCTCAAGTAAGTTTTGCAATACCTTTTCAACTTCACCCAGCCGCAGAATGTCGGGAATCAGTTCATCAATTACGACATTATTTTGTTCCTTAATTCCTTCCAATAACTTTTTAACCTCTTGTCGACCCAAGAGCTCAGGGGCATGCGCAAAGATAATTTCCTTCAAGTGTGTTGCAATCACCGTCAAAGGTTCAATAATTGTAAAGCCTTGCAAATCAGCAGCTTCTTTATCTTTTTCTTCTATCCACATCGCATCAATCTTAAAGGCTGGTTCCTTTGTCGGAATTCCCTTAAATGGGAATTTTTCATCGTTTGGGCTGATAATCATAAATTTATCAGGGTAGATTTCGCCTTTGCCAACCTCATTTCCCCTAATCTTGATTGAATAATCATTAGACTCAAGATAAAGATTGTCTCTAATTCTGACAGGGTGTACAAGGATTCCTAATTCACGCGCAGTTTGCTTGCGAATTGCAATTATTCGGTTCATCAGACTGTTGTCTACAGAACTGTCTACCAACGGAATCAACCCATAGCCGATCTCAATTGCAATCGGCTCAACTTGAAAGGATGAAACAGATTCGTCCTCTTCTTGTTCCTTTTTCTTACGTTGCAAGGCCAGTGTCTGTTCTTCTTTTTTCTGTCTAATATTTACCTTCTGCTCATTTTGTGTCACAAGGGTACTTGCCCCAAACATCAACACCCCGATAATGATGAATGGCAGAAACGGAAAACCAGGAACAACTGCCAAGACCAGCAAGATAACTCCCACAATTCTGAAAAGCTGTGGATAGCGCACAACATCTTTAGCGATATCCAAGCCAAAAGAACTGTTGTTATCAGAGCGTGTCACAATAATCCCGGATGCAATCGACACAAGTAATGAAGGAATTGAACTTACCAGCCCATCACCAATTGAAAGCTTTCCAAATTGCGAAAGCGCATCCGTGATTGCTAAATCACCTTTTAATGAAAAGATAATTGTCCCTGCAATCAAATTCACTAGCGTAATCACAATTCCGGCGATGGCATCACCTTTTACAAATTTACTGGCACCATCCATGGATCCATAAAAATCGGCCTCTCTTTGCAGATCTTTACGGCGTTTACGGGCATCTTGTTCAGTAATCAACCCCGAATTAAGATCTGAGTCAATTGCCATCTGCTTTCCCGGCATTGCATCTAAGGTGAACCGAGCTGACACCTCAGAAACTCGTCCTGCCCCATTGGTAACAACGACCAATTGGACAATCATGATAATGACAAACAAAATAATTCCCACAATGTAGTTGCTTCCCGCTACCACATTGGCAAAAGCCGCAATCACGTTTCCACCATTGCCTTCTGTCAGTATCAACCGCGTCGATGCCATATTGAGTCCCAACTTAAACATTGTTGTCAGCAATAAAAGCGTGGGAAATGTCGTAAACTCTAAAACAGAGTGTGTGAACAAGGTAATCAGCAAAATATTGATTGCGACCGTCAAGTTGATCACGATTAAGACATCCAAGATAACTGCCGGTAAGGGGACAATGATCAGGCCAATGATGCTGACAACCAGAAATGAAACGATCACATCCGCATAATTCAGCTTTCTTTTACTTCTTTTCCTTGCAACCGCCTTGCTCATACGTGCAGTTCCTCCCAATAATTCATCTAAATTTTGTTCTTTTCCTTTTCGTCTAACTGATATACAAGTGCAATGATTTCCGCAACTGATTCATAAAGCTCTGGTGGTACAAATTCACCTGGTTCTACTTGGGCGTAGATTGCATGGGCAACAGGCCGATTTTCGATCAGCGGCACATGTTCCTTGCGTGCTTCAGCCTTCATTCTTTGTGCCAAGTCGTCTTTTCCTTTTGCCAAAAGAACAGGAATTCCTTCTTTTTGAGGATCATACTTGATCGCTAAAGCAAAATGAGTCGGATTGGTGATCAAGACTGTTGCATCTTTAACCTTAGCAATTGCATTTCGAACCATTGCCTGATAACGGGCTTTACGCTGTGATTTAACCTTGGGATCCCCTTCTTGTTGTTTGAATTCTTCCTTAATTTCCTCTTTGGACATTCGCAGATTTTTACGAAAGCTATAGCGCTGATAAAAATAATCTATCAATGCTAAGACAAGTAACAGCAGGGCTACTTTAAAAGTCAAGGCTTGGGCGAAATTCAAAACAAAAAGTAAGACCTTGGGTGTTCCAACGCTACTGAGATTCAACATAATTGGAATATTATCCATAAATTCGCGATAGCAAAAGTAAACAATGATTCCAAACTTAGCTAAGGTCTTCCCCATGTTAAAAACCGAGCGCAAGCCCAGCATTTGTTTGAAACCATTCACAGGATTTAACCTTTTAAAATCAGGTTTTAATGGTTTGGTCGAAAACAAGAATCCTGTCTGCGCAAAATTCGCAAGAAAGGCCACCAGCACGCTCAAGATCATGAAGGGCGCCGCCAGGAAAAAAATCATCAGGACTGCTTGAACAGCAATCTTAGGCAGATCCCGATACTGGACCTTAAAAGCTGCGACTTGTTCCAAAAATTGTGTCAGGTAAGGCAAGTAATGTTCAATCACAAATTCCCATGAGGGCAACAGAACCAGCGAAAAAACAAACAGAGCTGCAGCCGCACTTACTTCTTGGCTTTTAGGAACCTCGCCACGTTTGCGGGCATCCCGTAGCCGCTTAGGTGTGGGACGTTCAGTTTTGCCATCTTTACCTGCCATCTTTTTTCAACCCCATTTATCTAGATGCCTTTACAAAGTCCAAAATATTCGCAATTCCGCCTGCAATATTATTTGCCAAAAAATCAAGCAAATTAGGCAGTACCAGCAAAAAAAGCAAGATTGCAACTGCCGTTTTGATGGAGAGACTTAGCATTAAAATATTAATCTGCGGAATTGAACGTGAAATCACACCCAGCACAATATCAATTATCAAAACTGCAATCACCAATGGTGCAGCTAAACTCAACGCCATCACCACCGTTTTTTCGAATAACTCTACGACTCCTTCGACGGTTGTCCCTTTAAGAACCGCAGTCCCAAGTGGTACGATTTTGAACGACTCCATCAATCCCAAGATCAATTGATGATGCAAGTTCAACATGAAAAAAACAGCAAGTGTTAGCCAGTAGTACAGCTTGCCAAATTGCGAAGCAGCGACCTCCATCGTTGTGTCATAGGCTTGCGCCATTGAAAATCCGACTTGAAAGTCGATCATCTCACCTGCCATCATGACTCCACTGAAAACCAGTTGGCTGAGATAACCCATTGCCAATCCAAAAAGAATCTCTTTAAGTGCAATCACTCCAAAAAGCAGCAGCGAGCTAATCTCTTTAAAATCACCAACTGCCGGATACGCTGCAATTACCAGACTGCCACCCACCACTATCTTGGCTAAATTAGGAAAACCACGCTGCGAAAAAACTGGGCTAATTGCAAGAAAAGATGCTATGCGGCAAAGCAACAAGGCACCCAATTCAACTGCAACCATCTTCTAACACCTCACATTTTCGCAATCATTTTAAAAATTGACTTAGTAAATTCCAGCAAGATGGTCAGCATAAAATTTCCTGCCAGCACCAACGTAATAAAGATTGCAATTAACTTAGGCACAAAGCTGAGGGTCTGTTCCTGAATCTGGGTGGTTGCCTGAAAAATACTAATAATCAATCCCACTACCATTGCAACTCCCACGGCAGGTCCCGCAATGATCATGATCCGAATGAAGGCATCCCGAATAACCTGCAAAACAACTTCAACTGACATGCCTTTTCCCTCAACTTTCTTGTTAGTAAAAACTTTTGATTAGTGACTCAACCAACAGATACCAGCCGTCTACCATTACAAACAATAAAATCTTAAACGGTAAAGAAATCATCACCGGCGATAACATAACCATCCCCATTGACATCAAGATACTGGAAACTACCATGTCAATAATCAGGAACGGGATGAACAATAAGAACCCGATACTGAAGGCCGTCCGCAATTCACTGATGATAAAGGCAGGCGTGATGACCGTCAACGGAATTTTCTTGTAGGACTTGTAATTGTGCTTATCTTTTGAAACATCTAAGAAAAGCTGAATGTCTTTTTTACGTGTTTGCTGATACATAAACTGCTTAAGCCGGTCTTCCGAACGTGTAAATGCCTGTTGTTGGCTAATTTCTTGCTTGCTGTATGGCTGAATTGCATCTTGATATATATCTGTATAAACAGGACGCATTGTAAAGAAAGTTAAGAAAAGCGCCAATCCTAATAAGACTTGATTGGGTGGATTCTGTTGGGTTCCCAAGGCACTTCGAACAAATGAAAGGACCATGATAATGCGCGTAAAAGAAGTCGTCATTACCAACAAAATCGGTGCAACTGACAGCACAGTCAACAACAAAAAAGTATTGATTGTACTATCCGAACCCGAACCGTTGCTCAATAAATTATTGACCGTTGACGTGACATCGTTGGTAGTAACCGCAAAGGCTGCCCCGGGCAAAAAGAACATTTTCCAAAACACAAGATTAATCCCGGCAAATACCAGCGCAATTCTTTTCTTCATGCTCATTTCCTCTTCCTGTCCGCCTGCAATTTAGTCACCATTTCTTTTAGAACCACTGCAAAATCCGTTTTTTTAGTTGGAGACACGGCGATTGAGCGTAAGAAACGGGCTGACTCCTCTGCTGTTAGCTCTTTGATAATCTGATTCTGCTGCTCAGAAAAGCTCATCACATAATACTTATCAATAATCTGTACAATTCCAAGTGCAGAAGTTTTGCTAACTGAGATTTTTTGTAAAATCCGAAAAGTGGCATTCCGTTGATTAGAGTAGCGATTGAGCAATTTAAGTGTGATATTGATCAGATAAATGATTACGACCAAAAAAATGATCGTTTTAAAAACTGAAAAATAAATATCCATTCTTTGATCCTCTTTGCTTACTGAACGACAAGGTCTGTGATATATACCTGCTGTACAATTTTTTCACCATAAGCACGATTAATGGTATCCTTCAACTCATTTTTAAGTCGCGGAATACTATCTGCCGCCCCCAGAATGTCGCTGGCCTTCTTTTGACGCAAGACGTTAATCACACTGTCACGTACAAGTGCAACATTTTTATTCACAGCAGTACTATCATCCTCATTTGCCACCAATAAAGAGATCGTTAATTGCGCATATTGTTGTTCATTTGAATTGCTGCTTGCAAGATTTATCAGAAATTTTTTAACGCCTACAATCTTTTGTTTCTCGGAAACCGTTGCAGCACTTTTAGTTGCTGCTTCAGAAGTGTTGTTGTTAAAGAACTTGGCTGCAACATAGGCACCCCCGACACTCCCGCCAATTGCAAAAATCAATATAATCGGGAGCACCACCAACCAATTGACTCCCCTTTTTTTCATCTCTTCATCTTTTTCTTTTGCCATAATTATCCAACTCTATTCCTTTTCTGCTTGTTCACAGTCCAACCCCCAATTATGCTGATAGATCTTCCTGCGGTATGCGATGATCAATTCAACGACTGCACTTGCGGTTTCCCTGACAATCAATGTTTTTCCATCTGTCAGTGTAATTACAGTATCCGGAGTTGCTTCAATCCGATAGATCAGATCCGGATTTAAAAAGAAACTTCTGCCATCCAGTGCAAGTAGCTTAATCATGTAAACATCTCCCCGGTTACTATCAAAATCAAACCCCAACTGTCAAAACTTTTAAGAGCGTTTCAGGTTGACCAGTTCCTGTAACATCTCATCTGAAGTCGTAATCGTACGTGCATTCGCTTGATAAGCACGATTTGCGATAATCATTTCTGTAAATTCATTTGAAAGATCTACATTTGACATCTCTAATTCCCCAGATTGCAACGCACCGGTCCCAGCATCACCAGGTGCGGAAATAATGGCTGCACCTGAGTTGCCTGAAACTTCATAGTTGTTGCCCCCCACTTTTTGAAGTCCTTCTGGGTTATTGAAAGTTGCTAGCGAAACTTGACCCATTACAAAATTTTGACTGCCATACTTTGCAGTAATCAGCCCATTTTTATCAACTGACATTGAATCATACTTCAAAGTATTCCCACCAACCGTAATTTGACTTGGAATGTTAATTTCTTTCAAGCTTCCCTGTGCTGAAAGAACTGAATTCGTATCCAGACCGTCAGTATATTCTGTCGGGGTTGTAGCTGCCCTACCCATCACAGGCATTCCTGCACTATTTGTTAATGTTCCGTTACTATCGCGCAAAAACGCACCGTCGCGTGTATAATAGTCGCCGCCGTTGCTATTTTGAACAATGAAGTAGCCGCCACCATTGATATAAAAGTCAAGTGCACGTCCGGTTGATTGAGGTGCACCCGCCGTTGTCAGCGTATCAACTGCACCAGTCTGGACTCCGAGACCGATCTGCTTAGCATTCACACCACCGCTCCCATTTCCGGGAGCAGAAGCTGATCCTGTGGTTTGACTGATCAGATCTTCAAAAACAACACGTCCGGATTTGAAGCCCATCGTATTAACATTTGCAATATTATTTGAAACAACATCCATTTTGGTTTGCAGGTTTTTCATTCCACTAACGCCTGAATATAGTGATCTTAACATTGTGATTTCCTCCCTATTGTGTGGCTCTTCTTCAGTCATTCGAAAGAGCCGCGGCTTCCATTAAGGTCCAGCCGCTATTTAATGAACTTTGTACTATCAATATTAGTAACTGTGTTGATCTCTTTGACATCCATCGCAGTAATAATCGTACGCTTGTGTACGTTCGCAATTAATCCCATATTCTTGTATAGCAGCAAAGATTCTCGACTGCCCTTTTCGTTGAGTTCGTTCATCGCCTTAGAAATCTGAGCAAAATCGCTGTCTTGCAGTTCTAAATGACGATCACCTAGCCTTTTTTGAGCATGTTGTGAGAGCTTCACCTGGTCCTTCTTAGCTGCCAAAATTTGCGAAAATTCTTGCTGTTGGAGACTTGTTGTCTTTGAAGGCGTCTGCACAGCAGGAGTCATAACTCCAGTAACTCGAGTTAACATTTAATTTATCCCACTTCCGCTAAGGCGCTCATTTTATATTCACTGCCGTTAACTACCAATGTTGCAAAACCATTGGCAAATCTCACCTTGTCAACTTTTCCCGTTACCGACTGACCGTTATTATTTAACGTCACTTGTTTACCAAACAGCGAATAGGCTTGTTGTTGTTGTAGTGCCATCACTGAAGTTGTCAATTCCTTGCCCATATTATTCAACTGATCAAGGGTCGTAAACTGCGCTAGTTGTGAGACATAATCTGTGCTGCTACTGCCGCCACTGGATGAATCGCTGCTCATCGAAGGATTTTGCATTGACGCTGAAAGAATCTTCAAAAAATCATCCATTGAAACTGATGAGGAATTTTTCGTCGTATCATATGCAGTTGACGTTGCAATTCCTGGAAAAGCATCTGAAATTCCGTAATCCATTTGTTTCCTCCTTAATTAAGCCAAAATGCTGATAATATTTTTGGGCTGTTCCTTTGTATCAGGCTGTGCTGCTACCTCCCCAACCTGCTGTGAAGTTGAATGATAAGATGCAAGCGAGCGTTGCCGCATAAACTTTCGCTGTTGGTTTTGCGTAAAAGATCCCTGACCCATGAGCGTTGAATCCGTCGGCTCAGTCCCAGTGGTCAATGGCGCTTGAGTATTGCCGGTTCCCGCTAAATCCTGCGTCTTCAAAATCTGTTCAAATTTGGGTGTCAGTCCAGCCAACATTTGTTTGGCGTGGACTGTCTCTACTTTGAACTCTAATTGAACCTGCTGCGGTGAGACTTTAAACGCAATTTTAACTTTGCCAAGGTTCTCCGGTTGCAACTGCAAAATGACCTGCTGAGTTCCACTTTGAGCTGCAGTTTTCAATGCCGTCGTTAGTGAAACTGCCTTGGAACCCATTGCTGGTAATTCAGCTGGACCTGCAGACATATTAACTGTCGTTGATTGCCCCCCTTGAACTTGCTGCACTTCAAGGTTTCCTTGGGATGGTTGGGCAATTGCAGCAACTACTGTAATGCTGCTTTCGATTAAAGACTGCTGTTGCCCTAAATTTTGCGCAAAATCAACTCTGGCTGGGTTTATTTTCCCAGATTCAGTTTTGTCAGCAGTTCGTGGTGCATTTTGTGGGGCCGACACTTCACTTTGGACCTGTTGCAAAATATTTTGTGAAACATTTTGTACCTTAGAACTGTCTTTTTCAGCCTGAATCGCTGTCGGTGGGATCGCTTCAGCCTGTTTGGAAATCTGCGTAGCAGCGGCTATCGCAACTTGTTCGACAGGCTTTTGCGGGTTGCTTTTTGGTGGAGTTTCTTTTTCTGGTTCACTCGAAACCGGTAGCTTCATTTCTTGGAGCGTAACTTGTTTGGGGACCGCCAGAACCTTTTTTGAAAGCTCGTCTTCAGCAGCTTTTTCCTGCTTTTTATCACCTTCCTGCTCTTTACTGACTTCCAGCTTTTTACCAACTACCGTCTTTGGGGCCGGCGTCATTACAGAAGTTGGCGCAGTTTGAACTGCCACCGCAGCTTGACTTGCAGTCTGCTCCCCATTAGAATCGTCAAGACTATTCTCAATTAACACCGGAATTGTTTGCCCCGGATTAATTTCTTTTGCGTTTTGCGAATTCTCCAGTTTAGTAGTAGTGGAAGCAGCGTCTGTTTGTTGAGTTGCAAGAATTTTCTGGCCCGCTTGCTTTGGCTGCGGCTCAGAAAAAACAGGTGGGTCGCCTTGCTGCTTGGGTGTTTCATCAGCACTGAGCAAAGCTTGCTTTGTCACCTTTTTGGGTGCAGCTTTAGTTTTTTTCGAGTCAACCGCTGTCCTTTCATCCAACTGACCAGTGTTTTCCTGTTCCTCCTTTGAGCCATCAGTAACCGCTGTTGAGTCATCATCCGCGGATGCTCGAACTTGTTCTGCGGTATCCTCGTTTTTTAAAGCAGTCCCTTTGTCTTTTAATGATTGTGCAAAAGAGCGTTTGTTGGCGGCCAATTTCTGGGTAGATGTTGTAACTGACTCCCGGATAGAAGACGTCGAATCCCCACTTGCGTCAGTGATTCTTTCCATTTTCTTTCACCCCCTTTCAGATAACCCTTAGATAGCTTTCCTGTTTCGATTCGCCATCTCATCAAGCTGAGCTTGTTCTTGTCGTTTAACAAGCAAGCGATATTCCCCTGCTTGTTTTTCTTCCAGCTTTTCTAAAACTTTACGTTCTTGCTGCGCTTTGATCAGCTCTTTTAACTTAATTTCGCTGGCACTTTTAAGTTCCAATTCTGCATTTTTAAGTAGCGTTACTTCCTGATCAATTCCCAACAAGTACCTTCTTTGAACCTGCATTCTGCCAACTGTGTGCTCAGTGACCTCCATTAGATCCTTTTTTTCATCCAATAAGCGTCGAATCCCCACTTCTTTGCCTTGAACTTCCGCACGTAAACGCAAGTATTGCTGCTTTAGCTCCTGCTCACTTTGCTTGCGATATTCTAAGATATTCGCTAATGCAAATTTGAACCTTCTCATTTGTCAACCCCCCATTGGTCTCCTAAGTCCGCTGCACATTTACTGCTGCATTTTCACTGAAAAGCTGGTGCAACTGCTCACGCGTCTGTGCAAAATCAGAATACTCATCAACCCTTTGTTGCAAAAAATCAGTGATTGGATGGTGCAAGGAAACAGCGTAGTCAATCACTGCGTTAGTTCCTGCCTTGTAAGCACCAATCTCAATTAAATCTTTGGCATCGTTGTAAACTGACATACTCTCCCGCAGTTCACTTGCATCGTGTGCATGCTGTTCGCTAACTAGAGATTTCATCAAACGGCTTAAGCTATCGGCAATTGAAATTGCAGGGTAGTGATTATGCGCCGCAATCTTACGTGAAAGTACAATATGACCATCAAGAATCCCTCTCACTGCATCGGCAATTGGTTCGTTCATATCATCACCCTCAACTAAAACCGTATAAAAAGCTGTAATCGAGCCTTTAGCCGACATCCCACTCCGCTCAAGCAATTTCGGCAATTCAGCAAAGACTGAAGGGGTGTATCCTTTGGTGGTCGGCGGTTCTCCGGTTGAAAGTCCAATTTCGCGCTGTGCCATTGCAAAACGTGTGACTGAATCCATCATTAAGACAACTTTTTTACCCTGATCACGGTAGTACTCCGCAATTGCGGTTGCCACATGGGCTCCTTTTAAACGCACAAGTGGCGGCATGTCTGAAGTTGCACAGACCACGACTGCTTTCTTGTAACCTTCCTCACCCAAGTCCTTTTCGATGAATTCTCGAACTTCACGCCCACGTTCACCAATCAAACCAATCACAATCACGTCTGCTTGACAGAACTTCGCAATCATCCCAAGCAGCGTACTCTTGCCCACACCACTTCCAGCAAAAACCCCAATTCGCTGCCCTTCACCAACTGTTAGCAACCCATCTAACGCACGAATTCCAGTACTCATAACATGTTCAATCTTTTTGCGCTGAAACGGATCTGGTGAATCTTGCATGACGGGATAAGCAGACAGCTCTTTAGTCGCCACCATTCCATCAAGCGGCCGTCCTAAGCCATCCAGTGTGTGCCCCAAAAGCTGATCACCCACGCTAACAGTCAGGGCATGTCCCGTGGCTTTAACCAGTGAACCTGGCCCGATCCCTTTCATCTCATCGAGCGGCATTAATAAGACAGTCTGTTTGACAAAACCCACTACCTCAGCTAGTGCAGTCCGTGCCCCCTTTTTAATTTGAACCTCACAGATTTCCCCGATGAAAACATCAAGACCCTCCACCTGGATAGTTAAGCCAACAATTTCACTGACCTTGCCATATGAAGTAAAAAAAGAATGTTTTCTGACCTTTTCAAGGTGCTGCTCCCATGGAATGGTAAAATTCATAGCTACTCCTTTTCTCCAAGACGCACAAGAAACTTATGTAATTCCTCCTGTAAAACAAGCGTTTCAAAGGATTCATTGGATTCCACTGTTACTTCATATGGTGACATTTGCTTGTCATTCAAAATGATGTACCGCAGATTGAGAAATTCTTTCTTTTTTTCCTCCATTTTCGCTGCTAAGAGCTCATGGTACTTCTCATGTGCCCGAATTGTAATAATTTGATCTGGTTTCTCTAATTTGAAAAGAATCGGTTCAAGTAATGAAAGAATTTCTGCCGGTTTTTCATCAAGCCGATGCTGAACAATTGCTTCTGCCATCTCAACTGCAAAAGCCACAATTTCATTTTTCTTGGCGCTGATATACTTTTTGGCAGTCAAAATCGAATTAGCAAGATTTTGCTGCGCTTCTTGTTCAAGTTTGGTCGCTAACAACTCTCCTTGCAGCTTGCCGTCTTGGTATCCCTTCGCATAGCCTTCCTGTTCTCCAGCTTGATAAGCTTTTTCCTTAATTTTTGCGGCTTCTGCTTGTGCAGTCGCGATTACTTTTTGCCGCAGCGTTTCAAAATCCTTTTGCCGCAATTTGTACGCCGGATTGTCAGGTGAAAGTTCATCAACTGCAATTGGTGAACTGTGAACATGACTAACCGCTTTAGTCACCACTATTTTTCGCTTCTCACCTGCTGTAGTCGTCGTTTGTTTCACAAGGCTGTTATTCGATAACTGCATCTTGATCCCCTCTTTCGATATAAATCTCTCCACTTTCATCAAGCTTCCTGATTACACCAACAATGCGTTGTTGTGCCTCTTCAACTGCTGACAAACGGGTTGGTCCCATAAATTCGAGCTCTTCTTTCAGATTATCAACTGCACGGGTTGAAAGATTATCAAAGATAAAGTCTCTAATTGAATCCGTTGTTCCTTTAAGTGCCAAGACAAGATCATCATTTTGAACATCACGCAAGACTTTTTGAACATCCAGTTTTTCAAGTGTCGTGATATCTTCAAACGTGAAGAGGCCTGCCTTAACCTCACTTGAAAGTTCAGGCTGTCTTTTCTCAAGATCTGCCAAGATATTTTTCTCTGTACTGCGACTCGCAGAGTTCAAGATTTTAACCAATGAATGAACTCCGCCAATATTTTCAGAATCATTGTCAACAAAGTTTGAAAATTTATTTTCAATTACTTTTTCGATTTTCTCGATTACTAATGGTGAAACACTTGTAATTGTCCCAATTCTTTCAGCAACCTCGACTTGGAAATCACTTGGAAATTGCGAAAGAATATCGGCCGCTTTTTCCGGCTGAATGTAACACATAATCATCGCAACCGTCTGTGGATGTTCATCCGCAAGTACATTTGCCAGTTGAAGTGTATCTGCCTTGCGTGCAATATTGAACGGCCGTTCACGAAATTGCAGCTGATTCAGCAGTTCAATAATTTCTTTGGCCTTTTTCGGACCAAGCGCCTGACGCAACAAATCTCTAGCATAGTCAATCCCACCATCTAAAACATATTGCTTGGCCTTAGCAGTATTCACAAATTCTTCTAAGACGCTGTCCCTTTGTTCAGGACTAACTGCATCTGTATTGGCAATTTCATAACTAACCTTTTGAATAAAACTATCCGGCAGCAACTTCATGATTTTCGAAGAAGTTTCTGCTCCAAGCGAAATCAATAAAATCGCTGCTTTTTTTACACCGTCGATTGAATTCATTTTGCTCTACCCCTACTTTTTCTCTTTCATCCACGCCTTCAACAAATCGGCAACCATTTCGGGATGCTCCTGTGCAAAATCTTTTGCCTTTTCATTCGCGGTATCAATTTTTTCTTCTTTTTTTGCGGGTTCTTTTTTTGGTGCAGGACTGACCACTGGTTCTTCTGCGACTGGAGTTGTTGGAGCATCCTGTGTAACATCTAAGTCATAGTCCTCGTCGTCATCATCGCGGCGACGCAGCTTCAAAAATGTAAAGATTAATCCCGCCAACAAAATTACTGCCCCGACTGCAGCTAGAATGTATAACCACAAATTGCTTCCCTTTTTCTTAGTAGTTTTCGTCGTCCCACTAGAAGAAGAATTTCGCGCAAAATCAATTCCTTGAATTGTCAAACTATCACCACGGCCTTGATTAAAGCCCACTGCAGTTTGAACTAGGTTGCGAATCTGATCCTGGTTTTCTTGCGATAAGTTCCCATTAATAAGTACTGAACTGGTCATTCGTTTAATTGAACCGGGGGCGCTGATTATTTTAGTAGTTTCAGTATCAAGTTCGTTGTTAACTGTCCGACTTGTCGAACCAGTATTCGAACTGCTGCTGCCAGCAGTAGTGTTTGAGGCATTGTTATTGGTTTCACCCGTTTGAGTCCCTGTATTACCTGTGGTCTGCTCATTTTCGCTTCTAATTTTAGGGTTATTGTAAGTCGTCATTTTACGTTCAATCGAATCAAAGTTGAGATCTAAGTTAACTGAAACTTGAATTTTACTTGATCCATAAAGCGGCTGTAGCAATTTTTTCACCTTATCAGCCAACATTTTTTCATAAGCTTTTTGAATTCCCATATACTTGGTGCTATAGCTATTGGCCTGACTGTCGTCACTGCCCGATCCTGAAAGAACATTACCGTCGCTATCAACTACCTTGACATTTTGCTGACTAAGATTCTCCACTGAGCCTGCTGCTAGCGCGGTAATCCCTTGAACTGCCTGTGTGGAAATTCCACTGCCCTTTAGAGTCAGCACAATTGAAGCCTTGGCCTGTTTACTGCTGCTGCTATCGTCAAAGACACTTTGCTTTGGCATTACCAGCATGACCTTTGCTTTTTGGACCTCATTAAGTGAAGCAATTGCCCGCTCTAGTTCACCAGTGACTGCCCGTTGATACATTACTTTGCGATCTTCATCTGTGGTCATTACACTTGTATTATCAAATAACTCAAACCCGGTGGAACTGTTTGGTAATTTGTTATTCACTGCCAAGTTAATTCGTGTTTGATCGACTTTATCCTGTGCGACCATGACAGTCTTGCCATCATCCGTTAATTTATAAGGCACATTTTCGCTTTTAAGCTCTTTTGTAACAGTTCCTGCGTCAGCATCACTTAATCCTGAAAATAAAACTCCATACTGTACCCTAGTATTCATGTAGACCACTATGCCTATCACGACTAGTAAACTGACTAATGCTAATGACCACGAAACTCTGCTGATCCTGCTTTGCGCCTGCCATTTGTCCTTAACACTTGCAAGCCGGTCTCTCATTTTTTCTAACACTTACCTTTTCCCCCAACCCAATGCCAGCCTAAAACTGCATATTCTTAATGTCGTTATAGGCATCCAGACATTTATTACGCACTTGAACTGCAGTCTGCAAAGAAAGCTGGGCTTCGGTCATTTTAATCATGACATTTCCTAAGCTATTTTCTTTTCCACTGACCATATCTGCTGTACTTTGATTCATTGCGTTCACATTTTGATTCAACCCCGAAACAGCATCGTTCAGGTAAGAACTAAACGATTTTTGCGTACTGCTTGTCTGAGCATCTTGCAAACCGGTAACTTTTTGCAACGTTCCTTGATAATTTTGAATCCCGGAAACATCTGTTAATCCATCCATTTTGTGACCCCCAAATTAGTTTTTAGAAATTTCCAAGGCTTTTTTCAAAATTGTCTTGTTCATTTCAGCCGCTGAAGTATCGGCTTCATACGTCCGCATTGTTTGTATCATATTGACCATTTCGTCCGCCATATTGACATTTGAAGTCTGCACATAACCATTTTGATCAGCATCAGGGTTGGTGGGATCATAACTGGTTTTTTCTGTGTTATCACTCTGAATCCCAGTGACTTTAACACCGTAGCTTTCCTGACCACCAATTGTCGGTGTTTGTGAGTCTGTACTGTTTGCCTGAACATTTTTCAAACTTTCACTAAATTGAACTGTCTTCCGCTTATAAGGACCACCTTCAGCTGTCCTCGTTGTATTTACGTTTGCAATATTAGTTGAAGTTGTATCCAACTTTAATCTTTCCAACGCTAACCCACTCGCATTAATCTCTAATCCGTTGAAAATCCCCATCACGCTTACCCCCTTTTTACTAGTGTTCAAGTACATAATTCATCATTTGATACCGTCCATTAAGCTGCGAAACAAGCGCACTGTAATACAGACCATTTGTGGCCTGATTAACCATTTCAACGTCTAAGTCAACGTTATTACCGTTTTGTTTAACTGCTGTTGAATCAGTTGTCACCTTTGTCGCGTCAGTTGTTGCAGCATTCAAATGTTCTTTATTTGTAGTTGTCATTTTCAAAGCCGTATTGAGCTGATCTGTAAAGGCGATCCTTTTGGCTTTATAGTTTGCGGTATTCACATTTGCAATGTTGCTTGAAATTAAATCTGAACGTTGCGCAGAAACATCCAGCGCATCTTTGAGCATATTATAGGTTTCCACAGCCGTCACCCCATTTAAAATATATATGTATAAAAATTAATTAGATAAAAACGTAAAATTCACTTTAATCTGTTAAATATATCCTGCTTTCAGCATTATACTTGAAATAAATTTCACTTTCAACGTCAAAAGATGCAATAAATCGGTAATTATCAAAAAATGACACAAAATTTACATTTTAAAAAAGCTTGCGATTTTTAGTGTAAAAACTGCGGATCAGCATATTATATTGACTATTTTAAAAAATAAATCCTCATAACTATTAATACTACCATAACTATATTATTATATTACACATAAAAGCGGATGCATTTAACGTGCAACACATTTTCTTTTATTTTTTTCTCTTTTTATCATCAAAAAACGTTTTAAGCTCAAAACTCGGAACATTTAATTAATTTAGAGTAGTTACCGATATAAAGTAATGTGCGGACTTATAAAGCATTGTCCAATTCTTTAGGAGGAATCGAAATGGATCTTATTTTATTTTTGGGTATCCTGCTTGGAATCATTTCTATTACTGTTGGAATGGTCCTCAAGGGAGCCAGTATTGCAGTCTTAATTAATCCCGAAGCGATGCTCGTAATTTTCGTCGGCATCATTGCCGCAGTAATCAACAGCTATCCTGTAAAAGAGTTGAAACGAGTGCCCAAGATTTTACGTGTTTTGGTGAGAAAAGAAAGTTACGATTACGAAGAGGCTATTCAAAAGATCGTTGAAATGTCTAATATTGCACGCCGTGATGGCCTATTGGCACTTGAGGAACATGTCAAAGACTTAGAGAACCCTTTTTTACAAGAAGGACTTGAAATGGTGATTGATGGGATTGATGCTGAGCAAATCCGTGAAATTATGGAAAATGAAATTGACGGGATTGATCAAAGACATCGAAGTGCCGCCGGAATTTTTAAAACTGCCGGCACGACCTCTCCGACACTTGGGGTTCTAGGTGCCGTGATCGGTTTGATTGGTGCTTTAGGTAATTTGAATAACATTACTGCCCTAGGAACATCAATCTCGTCAGCTTTTGTAGCAACGCTTTTTGGCATCTTTTTTGGGTATGTCCTCTTAATTCCTTTCAGCTCGCGCCTGCTTTCAAAATCCGAACAGGAAATTCAGTTGTTCAATCTGGTGCTCGAAGGGGTTCTGTCAATCCAGGCCGGCAATCCTTCCAACACGATTGAAAAAAAGCTTTACAGCCTGATTGATCTCAAACCAGCCAATAAAGAGGCTGACAATCATGGGGAGGAATAACAATGGCCAAAAGGAAACGGACTGAAGACCACACTGACGAAGGCTGGCTGCTGCCTTATTCAGATATGCTAACTTTGCTGCTGGCACTCTTCATCGTTTTATTTGCCATGAGCAAGGTCAACGATAAAAAATTCCAAGAATTCAAATCTGAATTTGGAACGATTCTGTCAGTACGTTCAAGTGCCGGTGGAAAAACCGTCATTTCAACCCAACAAGCAACCGCTCAAAGTACTATTAAGCCCCAAAGTCTGACTTCTGCTCAACAAAGCGCAAAAGAAGCTCAAGCACAACAAAAACTCGAAAATGAACGCCTGCAGCAAGTAAAGAGTCAGTTGCAGTCAAATCTAAAAGCGGCTGGTCTGAGTAATAATGTCAATATTGCGCTTCAAAGCGATGGTCTTCTCATTACGATGGATAGCAGCATTCTTTTTGACTCTGGAAGCGCCGCTTTAAGTTCGCAGGTGGAAAGCAACCTTAATTCTTTGTCTGACCCTTTACGTGCAGTTACAGGAACACCCGTGACGATTGCCGGCTACACAGATAACGTTCCTATCCGAAAAAATTCTACTTATAATTCAAATTGGGAGCTCAGTTCAGCACGAGCCATTGCTGTCATGAACTACTTTGTTGCCAACAATGTTTTCAGACAACAAGATGTCGCTATTCAAGCTTATGCAGAAAATCATCCAAAAGATAATAACTCAACTGCCGCTGGACGAGCCAAAAACCGTCGCGTTGAAATCCTAATTCAGCGTATAGCGACCACCTCCGAAAAATAACAAAGGGGCATAAAGCACTAAAGTTTGAGTGCTATCACAAAAATTACTCAGACCGCGTAATTTGCACTGTATAACTCGAAATTAGCCGGAAAATTTTGACTTATGGAACACGTCTATCCGGAATAAGTAAAGAAGCTAGACTAAAATTTCACTTTTGGCCCAGCCCTCTCTTAAAAACTTTTCACTCTAGGGTACACTTATTGTTTTTCGCAATCACAATAAATGACCCTCTTTTTTTGTCGCAGCTTTAGCTTTTTGCACCTAGTCGTTCTTTAATCTCACTCTCCTAGCGGTGATAATTAGTAGAGTAAAGTAACTTTTTAATTATAAGTCTGCAGCTAATTTTCCCACCAGCCTCCATCTTATTTGACGCTTGCTTACTTATAAAAAGATTCAACATCACTGTTATTCCTCATCAAATAAGCTCTAAATCTAGTACTGGCTTATATCTTCCAAAATAAACATACCATCAGCAGTCGTAACTTTGAGCATTAGCTTCGCATTGCTCAGCGCACGTGGTTCTGCGCTGAGTTGAGTAACTTGAAGTTAGCCGGAAATTTCTGATCTATGCGCTCCATTTATCCAAAGTTAACAACCACGCCGCAGTAAAGGTTAACTTTTGGCCTGAGCTACTCGACTAATTTTAAACAACTAGGTTATGATCTGCTTAAAACAACTTGCATTCCAAAAAAATAGGCGTCACATCATCGTAAAAACTCGACTCTGTGCCACCTAAAAAATAAGCATGCTTTATTTTAAGTAATCTGTTACCTTAACAAACTAACTTTCAAAGACCAAACCTAGACCGCTTTTTACTTAGCATTTTAGTTTTTGACTTTAAATTTATTCGTTTGTTCTTGCAGGTTTTTAGCTGCATTTCTCAAATCAGCAACATGGTTAGTAAACTCATCCATTGTTGCCAACACTTCCTCTGAATTAGCTGAAACTTCTTCTGTTCCAGCTGCATTTTCCTCTGTTGAGGCGGACACGTTCTCGAGGTTGCCGACAATACTGGCTTGTAATTTTTCAATCTTAATACTGGCTTTTTCAACTTTTTGAATTCCAGCAATCATCAAGTCACTCTTGTCAAAAACCTGCTGTAAAGCTGTCACGGTATGGCGCAACAACGCCGCCTGCTTTTCACCGCCAGCTAATGACTCCCCTGTTTGCTGCACCATCTGCGTAGAACTGGTAGTGATTTCTTGAATAAGTTTCTCAATTTCTTTGGTAGAGGCTTTAGTCTGTTCCGAAAGTTTTCTAATCTCGGTTGCAACCACTGCAAATCCCTTGCCGGCTTCACCAGCACTTGCTGCTTCAATTGACGCATTTAGTGCCAACAAATTAGTTTTATGAGAAATACCGTCAATCACATTTAAGATTTTATGTACTCCTTGGACATTCTCATTTAGCATTGCCATGCCTTGATTCAACTCGCCCATCTTGGATAATTCATTCTTCCAATTTGAACGAGCCGCATCTGTCAATTTAATACTTTCTTGATTAAGCTGCTTAGTTTCATCCGATTGCGCCGCCATTTTTCCTGATCCAGCTCGCAGATGCTTAATGATCTGCAACAGATCTTGCAATTGATTGACACTCTTTTCAGTCTCCTGCGCCTGTGAGCCTGTGACTTCCGCAATTCCGGTGATTGTTTGGGCAACTTCTTCAGTGGCTTTATTTGTCTGTTTTCCTAATTCTAATAATGAATCTGATTTGGTGGCCACTAATGCAGCCTCTTTTTTAACTTTGCCGACTGCCTCACTAATTGTCATAATCATCTGGTTATATTGAGCAACAATCTGATTAATTTCATTTCCATTAGGATTAGGTGCGAGCAATTTTGCAGCGACTCCATGAATGCTGAATCTCTTATTATCGCCCTCTACTCGAATTGGAGTTAGTTCGCCTTGACTTGAAAGCTTGAAAGAAGCGCTCATGTGGGTCATTAAAATTCGGATCATTTTTGCAATCAAGAAAATCAAAACAGCACCTAATGCCAGTGTTACAAGAACTACCAGCAGCGTTGTTTCTAAAAGCGAACCCAGCTCTTGATCTAAATCACTTTTTTCAACTTTTGCAAAGGCCCAAGTCTGGCTGTCGGCACCCCCCTTATTAAAATAAACCTTATCGATATCATTGGAGTTTTTCAGTGTAAGTGTTCCAGAATTACTTTTTGCCTTTTTAATTGCTTTAAAGAGTGCGGTTGATGCAATGTCTTTCCCGACTTGATAACCGCCTGAGCGTGTCTCACCATTCGTTGCAACGATCTGTCCAGAACTCGAAACCAAAGAGGCACTGCCGGTACGGCCTACACTCAAAGCCATTGCAGTGTTTTGCACATTAGTATACGAAACGTCAATACACAAGACACCTGATTCTCCTTGATTATTATGGATCGAAAGGGCTGCAGTGGTCACATAGGAACCGCTCGTCACATCTTTATACGGTTCAGTCCAATAGATACTTCCGCTTTCTGCTACAGCTCCTTGATACCAAGGCCGCGTTCGCGGATCAAACCCTGCCGGCAATTTTTGAAATGTCGTGATTTTTCCCTTCGAAGTTGCAAAGGCAATTTGCTTGATGGATGAGTTTCCCTGCTTGACAGTTGCCAAAGTATTTTTGATATCCTCTTCCTTAAAAGTATTTTCAAAAACCGACAGTTGTGCCAATTTTTTTAATTGTTGCTCAGTCGAAGATGAAAGTCCTTGTTTCGATGCCAGTAAGACATTAACTGCACTTTGTTTATTAATGTCATTACGCCCGACAAGTAGCCTTCTAGTACTAAAATAAGAATTCGTGACAATTATCAAAACTGGAATCAGAATCACCGCTACAAGGGTGATCGCCACAGCTTTAACAATACTGCTTTTGCTTTTCATAAAAAAAGTCCTCCTCGACTACGACCAAGATTATATGAATTAAGAAGAAAGTTTAAATTTTTCTTATGTTCTTATAATCATTTTAATCGGCATAACCTAGGAGGATTTAAGCTTTTTGATTAAAGTTGTTGCATTAAGAAGCGCACTCCGAAGCGCAAAGCCTGCGCGCACTGACGTTAAAGAGCAAAATAGTCAGACTGCGACTAGTCATAACTTTGACTTAAGCAATTCACTTGGCTTGTTTAAAGTTCTTTTACAGCCTCTGCAAGCGGTGTAAGTGCATGCCCCAAAACTGTCGGAAGATCGTTTGTTTCTTCTGTCAATTCACCATCTCGAATTAAAGTCTGAATCATGATAATAACATCTGCAGCAGCGCCTAAGCCTTCTGCCTCAAGTGTTTTACGATATTCTGCATCTGAAAGGCTTTCAACCTCAAATTCTTTTTCACTAAATTGTTTAAGTTCACTGGCTAATTCACCAAATGAGCGTGAAGGCCCTGCAAATTCATAAATTTTTTTAGGTGCAACGCTCGTTAAAACCTTGACAGCCGCTTCAGCATATTCACGCTCAAGTGCCCAGCCAACTCTTCCATCTCCTGCGCTGAAACGAAATGGCTTGCCAGCAAGAGCTTCTTTAATCAACCCAGCTTGGTTTTCAAGATACCAATTATTGCGCAAAAATGCATATTTAAGGCCGCTTTCTTCTAAGTAGTGTTCAGTTTTCTGATGATCGGCAGCTAAAGGACTATTTGCGGTCTCAGCATGCGGAAAACTAGTGTAGGCAATAAAGTCAATCTTCGCGGCCGTTGCGGCCTTGACAACATTCAAATGTTGCTTGTCGCGTGGATACTCATTTCCCGGAACAGAAGAAATAAACAAAAGACGCTCAATGCCTGCAAATGCAGTCCGCAAGCCTGCTGCATCCGTATAATCCGCCTGACGGACTTCGATTCCAGCCGGTAAAACCTTTTTGGCTTTTTCCAAGTTCCGTGCAAATGCAACCACTTGATCTTTGCCCACTATCTTTATCAAACCAGTTAGCGCTGTACGCCCAAACTTACCTGTTGCAGCTGTTACCCCATATTTCATTTTCTGAAACCTCCCTAGTTAATAGTCAATTCATGTTATATTTAAAGTAACATTCAAGGTTAAAGAAGTCAAACGTTAACCCTTAGGACTAACTGTGCTAAAAAAAGCACCTTCAAATCTCAGATTAGCAATCCAAGAGCTGTAAGGTACTCAAATTATTATTGCACTCATTTTACCGAACGTGTCCTGCTTTGAATTGTCTCTTCACTATAAAAGCTCAGTACAATCATCATTAAGAGGTACAAGCCTAATGGAATCCACACGTAATTAAGATTAATCATCTGTAAGGTTTGAGTATTCTGTGCCTGGTTGGGCAAATATCCCGAAAGATGGAATAAGCCCCCCGTGATCAATCCGCCAATTCCCAGACCCAGATTGACGCCAAAGTCATCCGTTGCAGCCAGAATACCTTCTGCCTGGATTCCCAATGACATCCCATAGCGAATTGTATCGGCAATCATGATTGAAACAAGGCCCACGATAATTCCATGACCGAGCGAATTAACGAAAATTCCACCGAATAGGACTGGTAAGAGCTTACTATAGACACCTAGCGCCAAGATGATTTGACCACCTAGAGCAATCAGCATCCCCACAAACATTGTTTGTTTTTTATGCCAAAAAGTTGTCAACCGCATAATTAAAAGGACCCCGAACAATGAGGAAAACATAAACGCATTTGCTAATGGTACCAAGTCCTTGGCGTTCAGTGTGTATTTGAAGTAGTAGATGGTTGTCTGATTCTTAATAGCTGTCACTAACCAGAACAAAAAAATTACGATTGAAATCACGATCCAGGGATGATTGCGCTTTAACATTTGCGTTACTTCACGAATTGGTTGATGCGCAATCTCAGGCATCGTAAATCTTTCTCTAATATGAAAAAAAGTGTTTAAAATCAGTATAAATGAAATGATCCCAAACAAAATAATCGTGAATAAAAAGCCCTGCTGCTTGTTACCATGACCGAAAAAGGCAACTAACGGCAAAGTAAACACTCCCACAATAATCTGAACCGAGCTGCCGCAAAATTGCCGAATCACACCCAACAGTGTCAATTCACGTTCGTTTTGTGTCATTGTGGGGAGGACCGACGTAATCGGCGAATTAACAGCTGTATAAAAAAAGCCTAGCCCCAAATAAGTAATGTATGCCCAAATTAACTTCCCTTGTTCCGAAAAAGCAGGTGTCACAAACGTTAAAATTGCAAAAACGACATAGGGCAATGCGAACCACAAGAAGAACGGACGACTCTTACCAAAGCGAGAATGTGTATGATCAATCATAAAGCCAATTAAAATACTTTCAAGCACATCAGCAACTCGCGCCACTATGAACAAGACTGCAACGTCTCCTGCGCTCAACCCATAAACATCTGTGTAAAAATAGAGCAGGTAGGTCGTCATTACCTGAAAAACCAGGTTATCTGCGGCATCGCTCATTCCATAGCTAAGTCGTTCGGTCCACTTCGTTTGCCATTCTTTATTTTCCACCGCAGCAACCTTCTTTATGATTATTTTTGACTTTCTTCGTTCTTTAATTCCTCAATTACAACATGGTTGACCCACATCCAAGCCATATGTCCCAAAGCCTCTGAAACATGCTCTTCGAGAGGTTGTTCTTTGGCAGCAGGTACTGTCCCCATTTTAGGCATTAGTGCAACGTGTGTAGCAGCCCAAACACCTGCGCCAAACAACGTTCCATGCCCGGTTTTAATAATCGGTAAATAGTGTCCGGCTACACTGTAAAACATCCCAAAAGTAGCAGAAAAACCGAAGTGAATTATAAAACTAGCCCATGGCATCTCATGTCCGGAATAGGTATAAGTTGCATGTGTTACTTTGTGCGGAATACCCAATTGCTGCATAAATTTTTGCGGTGGGTTGGTCAGCTCTCTTTCAGGAGTACGCGGAGGTAACAGTACCTCCCACCCTAATTTAACAAAGCCTGAAACAATTCCGGCTACTCCACCGATCACAAGTGCATCTTTGACATTAAAACGTTCTTTTTTCATGACTTTCTCCTTTCCCTGATAACGCAATTAGTCTAGCCTAATTATTCCAAAAGCGCCAGTAAATAGTTTTCATTTTGTAAGTTAATCTTTTTCATTTAAAATCTGCCGAACTCTTTTTTTCAAGATCGGCACTACCTTTTCTTCAAACCATGGATTGCGCTTTAGCCAGCCCCCATTCAAGGGAGAAGGATGAACTAGCGGAAAATACTTAGGCAAATAGTTTTGATAGTTATGCACTACCTCGGTCAAGGCAACCGTTTTTGGCAATTCAAGATACTCATGCTGCGCATAACTGCCAATCAGTAAGCTCAGTTGAATGTTAGGCATCAATTTTAAAAGTTGCGGGTGCCATTTAGCTGCAAAACCTCTGCGCGGGGGCAAATCGCCGTGCTTGCCTTTCCCTGGATAATAAAAATCTGCCGGAAGAATTGCAATGCTTGTACTGTCATAAAATTCTGCAGTTGTAACTCCCATCCACTTACGCAGCCTCACCCCACTTTGATCATTCCAACACCGTTTTGTAGCTTGTGCTTTTTTACCTGGTGCCTGCCCAATCAGCAGAATTTTGGCCGTTGCTGCTGCAGCATAAAGCGGCTCAATTTTCTGTGCAGTATAAACTGCATTTGCAGGATCATTTTTAATAGCATTAAAGATTTGACTTAGCTTTTGCTCTAATATGCTTTGCTCTGTCATCATTGCTCAGCTTCCCTCATTCAACGAATTATCTCTATATTCCTAGCAGCCTCTTAAAATTTTCGCAGACTTGAAAGTAATAAATTTACAAAAGCCGCGCGCTTAACTTTTGTCAATACACCAACATTTTGTGGTTTATGTAACAGGTCCCAACGATCAACAACTGTTTGGCCGCGGGTAAACTCTCCTTTGGTCTCCACCTCAACATGGTATTGCTTTTTTTCAAAATATTCTGGGTGCAGCAGCCATGCAATTGTGCACGGATCGTGCAGCGGGATTCCCTTAAACCCCCACTTTTCTTGTGCATAAAAAGTGCCATAAAAAGCAAGCTGTCCGGCCACACTCCGAGCAACAGCATTCTTAATTTTGCTGATTTCAGCAATTTCTTCTGGATAAATTTGTGCTTGATAAGTAACGTCTAAGCCAGCCATTATCAGTGGAATTCCCGCTTCAAAAACAATTTTGGCTGCTTCAGGATCGACAGCAATATTAAACTCTGTTGTCGGAGTAAAATTGCCATAATCCATTGCTCCTCCCATGCAGACAAGCTGCTTGATTTTTCCTTTTAAATACGGATAAATTTGTAAAAATAGCGCAATATTTGTCATCGGGCCCGTTACCACCAAAGTAACGGGCTCTGGTTGGCGTTCCAGTATCTGTGCCATCAACTCCACCGCCGGCATCTGTTGCGGCGCAAAGTTAGGTTCAGGCAAAATGGCTCCATCCAACCCGGTTTTCCCATGAACTTGCGGAGCAATCATCAATTCTTGCAAAAGCGGTTTTTGATTGCCAGAAGCAACTGGAACATCGCTTTTATGCAACAAGGTCAAAACTCGCATGGCATTATTCAAAGTTTTATCTGGAGTCTGATTTCCTGCTGAAGTCGTAACTGCGAGTAATTCCAGTTCAGGTGCTGCCGCTGCCATTATTAACGCAATTGTATCGTCTTGTCCTGGATCACAATCCATTATTATTTTTTCCAACACTTTTTCCCCCTTAAGCATAACTTGCGAATTTTATTTTAACATATACGGCTAAAAAGAAGTGCTGACAGGTGCTGGGAGGCTGTGAGCTCTAACACCAAATTACAAAATAGCCGGGGTTTGGCTATGCGTAGTTTGTGGTTAGGCGCAACAGACTGGTACCTGAGGCACGTTAAAAGAAGTGCTGACAAGCAGCGTCCAGCCTTCAGAAGCTAAGTATTGAATTACAAAGTAACCGGAGTTTGGTTACGCGTAATTCAAGCTTAGATTTGGAAGGTTGCTGCTAGAAGCACGTTAAAAAGAAGTGCTGACAGTTGCTGGGAGGCTGTGAAATACCCCCAAAAATTAAAGAGAGTGTGACATAAGTCGGGAAAATTTGAGTGCTAACTCGAAATTACGAACATAGCGAGTACTCTGCTATGAGTAATTCGAAGTTAGACGGAGAATTTTGACTTATGGAACACGTTTATTCGGAATAAAAGAGGGACTGCCACAAAACCTTAGTTTTGTCGCAGCCCTACCCATTATTATCTGTATCCATTTTTAAATAATTCCCGTCTTTTCTACCTGGTTTTTAACTTTAGTCAATGCCCGTACTCTTTAAACTAATTCTTCTTTGGTTTCTCTTTTCGTTTCCATAATCACCGGAAGCCACCGTGAGACAACTGCCTCAGGGGCAAAGTGTTTAACACGCTCCAAAGAACGCGCAGAATAGTAGCGACGCAGGAAACGACTAGCCGTCATTCTATCCAACACCCGTACAAAATCTGCAACATCTTGTGGCTTAGTCATAATTCCGTAACGATCTTCCTGCAAGTACTCTGCTGATCCTGTATTAGCCATTGCGACTACGGGCAGTCCAAAGCCCATTGCTTCTCCCATGACAAGCGGCATTCCTTCCCAACGTGAGGTTGAGACAAAAATCGAAGCACTCTCATAGTGATCTTGCAAGGCTTTATCCTTTAGCGCTCCACGATAAATAATTTTATCTGCGACACCAAAACGTGCTACCAATGCCTTAAAAGTCGCCATATCCTCCGGTGTACCACTACCGGCAATTGCAATTTTCCAGTCATCTTTAAGTGATTTCGCAGCTTCCAACAAAAGGTCGATTCCCTTATGCTGAATTGCAATTCGTCCGGTAAAAGCAATTAAATGACTATTCAGATCTGCTCTTTTCTCTGGAATGAGTGTTAGCGGATTATAGATTTTAACCGTGTTTTGATTGAACTCACGGTATCTTTCATAATCAAACGCTGTGAGGACAACTACTGTATCCGCAGCAGCTAGTCCGCGCTCAAACTCTGCAAGCATCCCTGCGTAATACTTAGTTGTATAAGTTTCATAATTGTTGTGCATCCACGCAATTACATTCACATTAGGTGCTTTTTCTTTAATAAAAGGAGCAAAACTTGTCAAGAGCCCTGCCGGTAAAATTACGCAGCCATACTCATTTTCAACAACATAGTCACAAAGGTCGCTGATCTGATCTGCATAGCGTTCATAAGGAGAATCCCCGAAGTAATTTAAAATATCGCTCGAAACCGGCCTTTTAGCAATGATTAAAGGTGCCTCTAATGTGTAATACGGCACTGTTTCGCTCAAAGAATAATATGCCACATCCAGCTGTTTACTCAGCTCATTTCCTAACACCGTGGCCGCGCGTTTGACACCATCCATCACTACATTTTCTAACGCAATTAAGACTTTCATAAGTTTCGCTGGTTTTCATTTGAAAAACAGCTGCCCCCTTTCTTCTTCTCCTACAGATGCTCCACACCTTTCTAGGAAGCATTCCACAAATTAAAATCGGCTCACTCAAACAGCCTACACTTCCTTGAGAAAAAGTTTAGCATAAAAAGCAAGATTTCAGAAACAAAATGCATTGTAATTCATAATTAGAAAATGATTAAATTATTTTTAGCTTAAGTAATTGTGTTAAACTAGGCCATCAGTTTTAGCAATCAAGATTTTTACGTCATCATCAAGAATAAAAAATCAAAATGATCGTATATATATACACTAAACTCATTTGCTTTTTTCTGTTATACTTTTAGAGTACTACCTATTAAGTAGGAGGTCTTTCAAACGGAAAAAGATATTCGTCTCATGGCAGTCCGAAACTTTGCCAAAGAACAACTCGGTGAAGACCGAACTGGCCACGGCTTCGACCACATTGAACGTGTAGTCAATTTAACCAAGAAAATCTTAAAAGACGAAACTGCAGATCGGCTGATTACAATAACTGCAGCTTATTTGCATGATATTTCTGATGACAAACTTTTTGCTGATCCTGCAGCCCAAAACGAACTGCTAAATAAGTTTCTAGCGGACCAAAATTTTTCGTCGTCAGCACGAACACAAATTAACAGTATTATTAATAATCTTTCTTTCAGCAAAACGTTAACCTCCAACCAGTACCCGCTTTCTCCAGCTGGAAAGATCGTCCAAGATGCGGATCGCCTAGATGCCATCGGAGCCATCGGAATTACTAGAGCGATTTATTACGGCGGCAGTCATGCTGAAACCATCTATGATCCGCAGCTTGCTCCTCGGAAAAAACTGACAAAAGCTGAGTACCGTGACTTAACTAATGAAACAATCATTAATCATTTTTATGAAAAATTACTGAATTTAAAAGAGCTGTTAAATACCGCAACCGCTAAAAAAATTGCAGCAGGGCGTCAACAAGTAATGCTGTCATTTCTAGCTGAGTTTAAAGCAGAATGGAATGCAGAAAAATAGAAAAAAAGTAAAGTGTAATTCAAATCTAAAATTGATTGTCAGAATGCCATTTTCGTTTCATGTAAATAGTAAAGATTACTTTTTAAACGCTAAATGCGCTTGACACCGGGGTTTAACTTGATTAATATCCTAAATTGTAATCATTACTACTTTTATCAAAACGGAGGGCGTTATGAAAAAGATCAGTTATTTTCTATCATTTCTTATTTTGGGGTTATTTTTAACAGGGTGCAGTCTTGGTTCCAAAAGCAGCACGCAAAAAAGTGGAATCAAAGTTGTCGCCACCACGGATTTTTACGGCGAAGTTGCTAAAGCTGTTTTAGGCAATCACGGGCAGGTCAGTTCAATTATCAACAGTCCTAACGTTGATCCTCACGACTACGAACCAACCACTAAAGTTGCCAAGCTAGTTGCCAAAAGTGACCTGCTTTTGTATAACGGAATTGGTTATGATGGCTGGGCAAAGAAGTTGAGCGGTTCTAAAAAAATTGCAGTCGGTGAAGATATTATGAAAAAAAAGGATGGCGATAATGAACATCTTTGGTATAATAGCAAGACAATGCCGCGCATTGCAAACTACCTGGCTGACTACTATAGCAAGCTTGACCCAACACATAAAAAAGAATATCAAAAAAATGCACAAAAATACATTTCCAGTTTAACCGAGCTTTCAAAATTAACAGCCCAAATCAAACAAAATAGTAAGCATAAGCTTGTTGATGTGAGCGAACCAGTTTTCGATTATGCTCTGGACGATATGGGTTATCAGGTCAACAACACCCACTTCTCGGATGCCGTTGAAAAAGGAACAGATCCTTCACCTAGTGATATCAAAGGCATGCAAGACGATATCAAGCAACGTAAAATTGCATTTTTCGTAAGAAATACACAAGCAAGTGACAAAACGGTCGACAACTTGGTTAAATTATGCAAACAGTATCAGGTTCCTGTCGTCAATGTGACCGAAACCTTACCGGCACATAAAAATTACTTTAACTGGATGAAAGCACAGTATCAACAAGTTTTAAATATTCAAAAGGATGAGAAATAAACTACATGAAGACAATAATCGAAGTTAAGGATCTGAATCTGAGCGTCCCAGAAAAACAATTATTCAAACAGCTTAGTTTCAGTGTTCCCGCCAACAAACTAACTTGTATGACAGGTGAAAACGGGGTCGGTAAAACCACCCTTGCAAAGTATCTCCTGCGGTCATTTACCAAAGATGACCACCATATTAAATTCGCTGTAAAAAGGACACAGGTTCAATATGTTCCACAACTTCGTAATATTGATGATGAATTTCCGCTGAGCATTCATGATTTTGTAGCCTTGGGGTTGCACCGTTCACATTTTTTGTGGCACAGTCGCAATGAACGTCAGCTTTTAAAAAAAGTATTAGCAGAAACCCAGCTTGCTAATATTCAAAAAGAAGCGCTTGGAGCAGCGTCCGGTGGCGAAAAACAAAGGGCCTTTCTTGCACAGGCCCTTTGTGCTGAACCTAAATTATTAATTCTTGATGAAGCAACAGCTAGTTTAGATAAAGATGCTAAACACAAATTGCTCCAGTTGATCAGCAAACAGGTCGCAGAAAAAGATATCACAGTGCTCTTCATTACGCACGACAATGAGCTGATTGCAAGATATGCAGACTATGAATTAATTCTTTCTGCACAGCAAGGAAAACTAATTGAACGGGAGCGTGCAACTGATGCTGCAATTTGATTTTATGCGTTATGCTTTTTTATCAGGAATTTTCATCTCTTTAATTTGTGGTTTGATGGGAACTTTTGTAGTTGCACGCCAAACCTCTTTCTTTACCCATACACTCTCAGAGATCGGCTTCTCAGGAGCTGCCTTTGGAATCTTTGCCGGTATCAGTCCACTGCTTGGTATGATCATTTTTACAATGGCAAGCGGCTTATTTATCGGCATTTCAGGCGATCGCTTAAGTCGACGTGAAGCTTCGATTAGTCTTTTTTCCGGAATCTTTATCGGTCTTGGAATTCTCTTTCTCTCACTTTCTAATAAACAATCAAATTATGCGACCAACATCCTTTTTGGCAGTATTGTCGGTATTACCCTCAGTAATGTCTACTCATTAATTTTACTCAGCCTGCTGATCATCGCTGTGGTTGCTGTCTTATTTAGACAACTGGCTTACAATTCGTTTGATGTCATTGGCTCACAATACAATCAGCGCAATAATCTGCTAATCTCAATTGCCTTCTTATGTCTGTTAGCCCTGACAATCAGTATTACAGCACAAATTATCGGCTCATTGTTGATCTTTGTCCTATTGACTATCCCAGCTTCTGCGGCAAAATATCTTACCACCTCATTATGGAAAATGATTGGTTTGACCACCGGTTTCTCGTTGCTTGGGATCTGGCTGGGGCTTTACCTTGCGTACACGACGGACTGGCCTGTCAGCTTCTTTATTACTTTAATCGAAGCGGTCATTTACGGTATCGCACTTTCCATTCATTACCTGCAAGGGAAGAATCAAGCTCACACGCGCTCAACGCAGCTGTAATCATTGTAAGAATTCCGTGGGTAATTCATACGCACAACTTACAAAGTAAATACAATGTGGTACTTACAATTCCATCTTGTGTGTGCTAAGCTATTATCGTCTTTAGACAAGGCAAAAACTCCCTTTCAATTGCAGTTTTGGTTGGTAGCCGAAACTAATTATATCGAAAGGGAGTTTTTCACGCTAAAGCTTTTTTCACCCCCACAAGTAAAACTTGTGGTTTATTCGCAGATATTAATAAAAAGGGGCTGTGACAAAAGTTAAATTTTGTCACAGTCCCTCTTTTATTCCAGATAAACGTGTTCTATCAGCCAAAATTTTCCCATCTAACTCCACATTATTCATAGCAATGTATATTCGCTCGTAATTTCAAGTTAGTCCTCAAACTTTAACACCATAGATCACACTTTGTTACTATGCCCCTGCCAAGGAACCTCATTCTACTCATATTTTGCTATTTTTGCAAGGCACGTACACGAATTACTTCAGGGATCGCTAACAATGCAGCTTGCAGATTCTTGAGCTTTTCTGCTGGAATTGCCGCAACATCAATCATTGTATATGCAATCTGATCACGACTGCGGTTAATCATATTATCGATATTGACCTCTTCTTGTGCCAGAATCGTTGTGATCCGGCCAACCATATTAGGTACATTCCGATGAATAAGTGTCAAACGCAGTGCCGATGCAAATTCCATTTCAACTGTCGGAAAGTTCACTGAATTAACAATATTGCCTGTTTCAAGGTACTTACGCAATGTTTGAGCTGCCATTTTGGCACCGCAGACCTCTGCTTCAATCGTCGTCCCCCCAATATGTGGAGTTACAATTACATCATCACGCTTAATAAACTTACTTGAACTGAAATCAGTTACGTATTGTTTTATTTGTCCATTATCCAAAGCAGCTACTACTGCATCTTCATTCACAATTCCCCAACGCGAATAGTTCAACAAAATTGCACCTTTTTTAATTTGTTGTAACTCTTTTGCTGTAATTAAATCCTTGTTTTTTTCCGTATAAGGAATGTGAATCGTAACATAATCACTACTACGTAAAACTTCTGCTAATTCTCCTGCACGCGGAATATCGTTAGACAGACGCCATGCATGCTCAACACTAATATAAGGGTCATAACCGATCACATGCATCCCCATATCCGCAGCCGCACGGGCAACACGTGAACCAACAGCTCCAAGTCCAATCACACCGATCGTCTTGCCCTTTAGCTCTGTGCCTGCAAAATGATTCTTACCCTTTTCCGTTTGTAGACTAACATCCGCACCATTGAGCTTTCTAGCCCAAGTAATCGATGAAAAAATGGGACGTGTCGCAATCACAAGCATCGCAACAATCAATTCTTTAACCGCATTTGCATTTGATCCAGGGGTATTGAAGACTACTGTTCCATTTGAAGAAGCTTCTACTAATGGAATATTATTGACACCTGCACCTGCACGTGCAATTGCTAAAACACTGGTTCCAAAATGAGTTTTATGCATATCTTGACTTCTAATCAGTAGTGCATCTGGTTTATCAGTTTGATTTATTCGGTACATCGCTGGCGGAAAAACAGCCAGTCCCTCTGGGGCAATCATATTATACGTTTTAATATCCATCGTCATTATCTGGTTCTCCTAACTGTCTCTTCAAATGTTTGCATAAATTCAACCAATTTCTCTACGCCTGTGCGGGGAAACGCATTGTAGAGACTCGCGCGCATGCCGCCAACTAAACGATGGCCCTTAAGATTAACTAACCCGTTGGATTGAGCTTGGGCAATAAAACGTTGGTCGAGTTCCTGATTTCCAGTAATAAATGGAACATTCGTGGTCGAGCGCCATTGTTTTTTAACAGGTGATTTAAAGAGTTGCGATGCATCCAGATAATCATATAGTAATTGCGCTTTTGCTTCATTTCGTTGCTGCATCTGCGCTACACCACCTTGTTGCACTAACCACTTAAACACTAAGCCGGCAACGTAAATTGCAAACACTGGAGGTGTGTTTAGTGCAGAATGTTTTGCTGCCTGTTTTGCATAACTCAACATTGCTGGCAGTTGTGGGGCATCTTTAAAGAAGGAGTGCTTAACCACTACCACCGTCAGACCTGCTGGACCAATATTCTTTTGCGCGCCCGCATAAATCATGCCAAAGTCAGTGATATTATATTCCTGACCTAAAATATTCGACGAAAGATCCCCCACTAAGGGTACTTTACCTGTGTACGGCAATTCTTTGTACATCGTGCCTTCAATCGTGTTATTCAACGTTAGATGTAAATAATCATAATTTTCTGTGAGTTCAACTGCTTGCGGCAGTTCAGTATAATTCGAAGCTTCGCCTGAAGCAACCACTTCAGCCTTGATCCCTGTAACAAGTTTGGCCTCTTCTTCAGCCCTTTGAGACCAGTGCCCTGTGTCCACAAAGCCAATTCGCCGCGTGCGATTTGCTAAATTAAGAGGCGCCATTGCAAATTGCAGTGTTGCACCCCCTTGCAGAAAAAGCACGTCGTAATCTTCAGGAATGCTCATCAATTTTCTTAAATCAGCTTCTGCCTCTGCTTCCATCTCTGTGTAAAGTGAGGAGCGATGACTGATCTCCATTACGCTCATGCCGCTGTTTTTATAAGAAATCAATTCACTTTGAACCTGGCGCAAAACCTCAGCTGGTAAAACAGCTGGTCCGGCCGCAAAGTTATACACTTGTGTCACGCTACCCACTTCTTTCTTCAGAATTTTTTAATGGAGCAAAGGTGCTTGTAAAAAGTAAGCACACCACGTTGATGCGTGCTCCCGCCACTTTACCCAATGTTCCGAATGTAGCGCAATCCCATGGTGATGTCAAGACTCTATCAGAAAAACACCATTTCTGTTAAAAATTATTTTAGTGTTTTTTACCACGTCAACTATTCCCTCAAAAGGGGTTTTAGCTGGTATTTTTATTAAAAAATAATGAAGTTTATAAATTTAATATTACTGTAATATTATGCTCGGAAATTCGTGTATTTTTCAAACTGTTTTTAAGATAAAACCACAATTAAAGCAGGATTTTCATTAAATTTGGATTCCTTAAAGTATTTGTAACACTAATGTAATATTCTTAAGGAATTCAAAGCACTTACATTCCTTTTTCTTGCCCTGATAATCCCTTATATGTCAACGTTTTAAATTCTCTGAAGGAACACAAAAATAAACTCAAAAAAATTTTTTTTTGAAAAAACGCCTTTATTAAAGGCTTCACATAACTTATGTTACAGATAGTCCCAAATTGTAATTTAATTTGTACCCTCTTGCAACATTGATAGCCTACAATCAAAGCATTGGTAAGAAAATAATAATTTAAAAAGTAGGAGTGACTTAATTTGAAACGTACAGCAAAAACATTATTGGTAGGCACTGTTGGTGCGGCGGGTTTATTCTTAGCTTCTACAACAACTGCGAATGCTTCAACCACTGTTAAAGTTAATAAGAATGATACTGTTTGGGCACTTTCACAAAAATATGGTGTTTCAATTCAAGCAATCGAAACTTTGAACCATGTTAATCAGAATTCACATTTAATCCTTCAAAATCAATCATTGCAAATTCCTGACAAAGCTGCTAAGAATACTGCTAACACAAGTAAGACAACAGCAACTTCTTCAGTTTCTGTCAAGGCCGGAGATAGCTTATGGGCAATTGCTAAAGAATACAATATTTCTGTTGATACTCTCCGTTCGCTTAACGGAATCGCTACAGATGAAACATTGATCCAACCAGGTCAAACTCTTAAGGTTACAGGAACACCTAAGACAACGACGACAACAAGCAATACAACGACCCAAGCTGCTAACACAAACAGTACTGCAGCAACGCAAAGTTCAACTACAACTGCTTCAAAAGTAACTGTTTCAACTAACCATGTTACATACACAGTTAAATCGGGCGATACACTTTACACAATCGCTCAAGCTTATGGTGTAACTGTTGCTTCACTTAGAGCTGCTAATACTTTAGGAAGCACACTTGTTTTGGGACAGACATTAACAATTAATGATCCAACCAAGACACCTGCAACAACAAGTTCAGCTGCTTCAAGTTCTTCAACAGCTTCAAGCACTGCTACTACAGCCGCTTCATCTTCAAGCACAACTGCAGCAACAAGTTCAACTATAGCAGCATCTAGCAGCACTCCTGCAAGTTCAGCTGCTTCAAGTACTTCGACAGTTGCTTCATCATCAAGTACTGCAAGTACAACAACAGGTACCAGTTCTACAAATAACACAACATCCAGCTCTGCTGTAAGTAGTTCTTCACAAGCTACGCAATCAAGTACTGCAGCTACTTCATCAAGTTCTGCAGCTACTTCATCAAGTACTTCGACTACAACAAGTTCAGTTTCAGCTTCTTCAATTGTTAGTTATGCAGAACAGTTAGCAACCATGGGCATTCCTTACGTATCAGGTGGTACAAGTCTTAGCGGTTTTGACTGCTCCGGGTTCACACAGTATGTTTATGCTCACTTTGGAATCTCAATTCCACGTACTTCTGAAGCACAATCTGCAATTGGAACTTACGAATCAGTTAGTGCTGCACAACCTGGTGACTTATTATTCTGGGGTGGCCGCGGTTCTGCATGGCATGTTGGAATCTACGTTGGTGGCACTAGTTATGTTGCCGCTCCAACAACTGGTGAAACAGTTAGCCTTAAGAGCTTCCAGTACTTCCAACCATCATTTGCAGTTCACGTAAACTAGAGTTAGTTAAAAAGCATCCTGCATGGATGCTTTTTTTGTAGGCTTTATATTCAGCATACTTAATAAACCAGCTGCTTGGCATTCTAGGCACGTAGACCCATCAAGCTAAGAAAAGACCCGTTCTCCTTAAAAACTCGCTTAGAAGTGCAATTAAAGCGTTAATAACTAAGTTTAAAGGGGCTGTGACAAAAGTTAACTTTTGTCACAGCCCCGCTTTTATTCTGGATAAACGTGTTCCATAAGTCAAAATTCTCCGTCTAACTTCGAATTACTCATAGCAAAATACTCACGATGTTCGTAATCTCGAGTTAGCACTCAAATTTTCCCGACTTATGTCACACTCTCTTTTTTGATATATCGAAGCACTTAGACTGCAAACTCAGGTAAAAAACTTCGGCCCCTCCCATAACTTCTAGCCGCAACAATATTCTAGTTTTGAAAATCTTTGAGAATTGTACGCGTCACTTTGCTTTTTACTATAAATTAAAAATAACGACTTTTTCCAACTGGAAGCAAGTCGTTATCGTTTGATTGTCTTGAGAAATTATTTTTTCATGCTTAGTAGCGCACAATAAAGGAACCTTCATTATTATCAGTAGCTGCTTTATCCCCATCAGTAGCGGAATTTCCAAAATGACCCTGTGCAATATCTTTATAGAAAGCAACATATGTCGCCGTCTGATAGGGTGTTAACCAGATAAAGCCGATCCCAAAGGTTAGAACTGCCAAAATATCCCAGCCAATAAAACTCAATTTCAATAAGAAAAAGTCCATTTTGTGTCCATCCATTAACTGACGGCTTTTAGTAATATAGTCTAAATAACTAAGATCGTCAGTGTCCTTTTGGCTCTCAGCTAGATCCTTGTAAATCAAGTAAGTTTGTGAATAAGAAAAAGCTTTAATTATTCCTGGAATAATAAATAGCAATGTCCATAAAAAGGTAAAGAGTGAAATTAGTAGATACAATACCAAAACACTTATAAAATGACGTTTAGTGAAGACACTGAAAACTCCTCTGAGAACTTTAAAATCACTTTTTTTGGTGCGCAGCCAATCAAGGAAGGTGAAGTTAATTCCAACTAAAATCATTGTTGCTAAAAAGCCGGAGAAATAACTTCCGAAAGGATTTCCCCCATTACTAAAAGTCGACTCGTTACTCGTTCCTGAATAATCCAACGCTGCCCCATTCTTAGTCAGAAACCATACAAGTCCAAGACTGCCAATTGCAACTGCAAAACTTGCAAGAATTTGAAAAATAACTGGTATCAACGTTAACTTGATAGCTTGTCCCCAATGACCTCGAAAAGTGGCTTTAACCTCGTCCTTAAGTTCTTTTCTTGTCTTCATTTCTTTCTTCCCTTCCTTTTCTTTACGCATATTATACTAAAAAATTTCACCTCTTCACACAAATATGATTTTTTGTGTGAATTTTCATTTATGTACACTTCCTTAATGTATATAAAAAAAGGGCTGGGTCAAAAGTGAAATTTTAGTCTAGCTCCTTTATTTATTCCGGATAAACGTGTTCCATAATTTTACCGACTTATGTCACACTCTTGTATATAGAAAAAGAGTTGAGTCAAAAACTGTGTTTTGACTCAACTCTCTTAGTTTGCACGGCAACGACCTACCCTCGCAGGGGGCGATCCCCCAACTACTCTTGGCGCTAAGAAGCTTAACTTCTGTGTTCGAAATGGAAACAGGTGTATCCTTCCTGCCATCATCACCGCACTCTTTTGAGAAAAACTTGTTCCCTCAAAACTAGCTAATATTTCTTCTGCTTTGCGTTAACTTCCAAAAACTCCGTTTTTTCTTTTGGTTAAGTCCTCGACCGATTAGTTTTGGTCCGCTCCATACATCACTGTACTTCCACTTCCAACCTATCTACCTGATCTTCTCTCAGGGGTCTTACTTTCCGAAGAAATGGGAAATCTTATCTCGAGGTGAGTTTCGCACTTAGATGCTTTCAGCGTTTATCTCATCCACACGTAGCTACCCAGCGATGCTCCTGGCGGAACAACTGGTACACCAGCGGTGTGTCCATCCCGGTCCTCTCGTACTAAGGACAGATCCTCTCAAATTTCCTACGCCCGCGACGGATAGGGACCGAACTGTCTCACGACGTTCTGAACCCAGCTCGCGTACCGCTTTAATGGGCGAACAGCCCAACCCTTGGGACCGACTACAGCCCCAGGATGCGATGAGCCGACATCGAGGTGCCAAACCTCCCCGTCGATGTGGACTCTTGGGGGAGATAAGCCTGTTATCCCCAGGGTAGCTTTTATCCGTTGAGCGATGGCCCTTCCATGCGGAACCACCGGATCACTAAGCCCGACTTTCGTCCCTGCTCGACTTGTCTGTCTCGCAGTCAAGCTCCCTTGTGCCTTTACACTCTGCGAATGATTTCCAACCATTCTGAGGGAACCTTTGGGCGCCTCCGTTACCTTTTAGGAGGCGACCGCCCCAGTCAAACTGCCCACCTGACACTGTCTCCCGCCACGCTTAGTGGCGCGGGTTAGAGTGTTCATACAACGAGGGTAGTATCCCACCAATGCCTCTGTCGAAACTAGCGTCCCGACTTCTATGGCTCCTACCTATCCTGTACAAGTTGTACAAACACCCAATATCAAGCTACAGTAAAGCTCCATGGGGTCTTTCCGTCCTGTCGCGGGTAACCCGCATCTTCACGGGTATTATAATTTCACCGAGTCTCTCGTTGAGACAGTGCCCAGATCGTTACGCCTTTCGTGCGGGTCGGAACTTACCCGACAAGGAATTTCGCTACCTTAGGACCGTTATAGTTACGGCCGCCGTTTACTGGGGCTTCAATTCTGAGCTTCGCCGAAGCTAACCCATCCTCTTAACCTTCCAGCACCGGGCAGGCGTCAGCCCCTATACGTCATCTTACGATTTTGCAGAAACCTGTGTTTTTGATAAACAGTCGCCTGGGCCTATTCACTGCGGCTGAGCTTACGCTCAGCACCCCTTCTCCCGAAGTTACGGGGTCATTTTGCCGAGTTCCTTAACGAGAGTTCTCTCGCTCACCTGAGGATACTCTCCTCGACTACCTGTGTCGGTTTGCGGTACGGGTAGTTATACTCTTACTAGAAGCTTTTCTCGGCAGTGTGACATCAGAATCTTCGCTACTATAATTTCGCTCCCCGTCACAGCTTGTCCTCAGTTACAAGCATTTAACTCGTAACCAAACTTGCTGCTTGGGCACACATTTCCATCAGTGTGCATTCCTAGCCTCCTGCGTCCCTCCATCGTTCAAACAAATATAACTAGTACAGGAATCTCAACCTGTTATCCATCGCCTACGCCTTGCGGCCTCAGCTTAGGTCCCGACTAACCCTGGGAGGACGAGCCTTCCCCAGGAAACCTTAGTCATTCGGTGGACAGGATTCTCACCTATCTTGCGCTACTCATACCGGCATTCTCACTTCTAAGCGCTCCACCAGTCCTTCCGGTCTGGCTTCTTCGCCCTTAGAACGCTCTCCTACCACGCAACCTCACGGTTGCATCCACAATTTCGGTAATATGTTTAGCCCCGGTACATTTTCGGCGCAGGGTCACTCGACTAGTGAGCTATTACGCACTCTTTAAATGGTGGCTGCTTCTGAGCCAACATCCTAGTTGTCTGTGCAACTCCACATCCTTTTCCACTTAACATATATTTAGGGACCTTAATTGGTGGTCTGGGCTGTTTCCCTTTCGACTACGGATCTTATCACTCGCAGTCTGACTCCCGGATAAAGATCAGTGGCATTCGGAGTTTATCTGAATTCAGTAACCCAAGACGGGCCCCTAGTTCAAACAGTGCTCTACCTCCACGATCCTAATTTCCGAGGCTAGCCCTAAAGCTATTTCGGAGAGAACCAGCTATCTCCAAGTTCGTTTGGAATTTCTCCGCTACCCACACCTCATCTCAGCATTTTTCAACATACATGAGTTCGGTCCTCCAGTGCGTTTTACCGCACCTTCAACCTGGACATGGGTAGGTCACCTGGTTTCGGGTCTATGTCTGCCTACTCAAACGCCCTCTTCAGACTCGCTTTCGCTACGGCTCCACCCTTGACGGCTTAACCTTGCAGACAAACATAACTCGCCGGTTCATTCTACAAAAGGCACGCTATCACCCATTAACGGGCTCTAACTACTTGTAGGCACATGGTTTCAGGAACTGTTTCACTCCCCTTCCGGGGTGCTTTTCACCTTTCCCTCACGGTACTGGTTCACTATCGGTCACTAGGGAGTATTTAGCCTTGGGAGATGGTCCTCCCGGATTCCGACGGAATTTCACGTGTTCCGCCGTACTCAGGATCCTGAACTGAGAGTGGCCGCTTTTACCTACAGGGCTTTCACCTTCTCTGGCTGACCTTCCCAGGTCATACGGTTAACGTCCACTTTGGTAACTCAAATGTTCAGTCCTACAACCCCAGAAAGCAAGCTTTCTGGTTTGGGCTGTTCCCCGTTCGCTCGCCGCTACTGAGGGAATCGATTTTTCTTTCTCTTCCTGCAGGTACTTAGATGTTTCAGTTCCCTGCGTGTTCCTCTGACTGATCTATGAATTCGATCAGCAGTAATAGTTGATTAAAACTATTGGGTTGCCCCATTCGGAAATCTCCGGCTCATAGCTTACTTACAGCTCCCCGGAGCATATCGGCGTTAGTCCCGTCCTTCATCGGCTCCTAGTACCAAGGCATCCACCATGCGCCCTTAATAACTTAACCTAACTTTACCTGCGGTAAAGCGGCTATGAGTTTTACGTTAAAGAACTAAATCTTGTTTCAAAACTCGTTTAAAACGCGGTGTTCTCGGTTTGTTAATTTAAATCAGAAAAAATATTATCTAGTTTTCAAAGAACAAGTTTGAGAGTAAACCTCTCAAAACTAAACAAAGTTTCGACGAATGTGCAGTTTCCGTAATTATCCTTAGAAAGGAGGTGATCCAGCCGCAGGTTCTCCTACGGCTACCTTGTTACGACTTCACCCCAATCATCTGTCCCACCTTAGACGGCTGGCTCCTAAAAGGTTACCGCACCGGCTTTGGGTGTTACAAACTCTCATGGTGTGACGGGCGGTGTGTACAAGGCCCGGGAACGTATTCACCGCGGCATGCTGATCCGCGATTACTAGCGATTCCGACTTCATGTAGGCGAGTTGCAGCCTACAATCCGAACTGAGAACGGTTTTAAGAGATTAGCTAAACCTCGCGGTCTTGCGACTCGTTGTACCGTCCATTGTAGCACGTGTGTAGCCCAGGTCATAAGGGGCATGATGATTTGACGTCATCCCCACCTTCCTCCGGTTTGTCACCGGCAGTCTCACTAGAGTGCCCAACTAAATGCTGGCAACTAGTAATAAGGGTTGCGCTCGTTGCGGGACTTAACCCAACATCTCACGACACGAGCTGACGACAACCATGCACCACCTGTCATTTTGTCCCCGAAGGGAACGCCTGATCTCTCAGGTTAGCAAAAGATGTCAAGACCTGGTAAGGTTCTTCGCGTTGCTTCGAATTAAACCACATGCTCCACCGCTTGTGCGGGCCCCCGTCAATTCCTTTGAGTTTCAACCTTGCGGTCGTACTCCCCAGGCGGAATGCTTAATGCGTTAGCTGCAGCACTGAAGGGCGGAAACCCTCCAACACTTAGCATTCATCGTTTACAGCGTGGACTACCAGGGTATCTAATCCTGTTTGCTACCCACGCTTTCGAACCTCAGCGTCAGTTACAGACCAGAGAGCCGCTTTCGCCACTGGTGTTCTTCCATATATCTACGCATTTCACCGCTACACATGGAGTTCCACTCTCCTCTTCTGCACTCAAGTCTCCCAGTTTCCAATGCACGACTTCGGTTAAGCCGAAGGCTTTCACATCAGACTTAAAAGACCGCCTGCGTTCCCTTTACGCCCAATAAATCCGGACAACGCTTGCCACCTACGTATTACCGCGGCTGCTGGCACGTAGTTAGCCGTGGCTTTCTGGTTAGATACCGTCACTGCATGAACAGTTACTCTCACACACGTTCTTCTCTAACAACAGAGTTTTACGATCCGAAAACCTTCTTCACTCACGCGGCGTTGCTCCATCAGACTTGCGTCCATTGTGGAAGATTCCCTACTGCTGCCTCCCGTAGGAGTTTGGGCCGTGTCTCAGTCCCAATGTGGCCGATCAACCTCTCAGTTCGGCTACGTATCACTGCCTTGGTAAGCCATTACCTTACCAACTAGCTAATACGCCGCGGGTCCATCCAAAAGTGATAGCCGAAACCATCTTTTAAACAAAAACCAGGCGGTTTTTGTTGTTATGCGGTATTAGCACCTGTTTCCAAGTGTTATCCCCCTCTTTTGGGCAGGTTACCCACGTGTTACTCACCCGTTCGCCACTCAGTTTCTTCGGTGAGTGCAAGCACTCGGTGAAGAAACTGCGTACGACTTGCATGTATTAGGCACGCCGCCAGCGTTCGTCCTGAGCCAGGATCAAACTCTCATTTTAAAAGTTTGTGACTCATTAATTTAATACTAGCGAAATTGACTTCGCAAATGTTTGCTCTTGCACTGCAAGAGCCCTACACATTTGATTTGTCGAAACTTTGTTCAGTTTTCAAAGGTCTACTTAATTGCTTAACGCAACTTTTATAATATATCATTTTAAAAGCTACATGTCAACAAAAACTTTCAAAAAATAAAATTCGAAGTGAAAAGCACTTCTCCAAAAACTCCTAAATGCCTTTGCTACTCAAACAAGCAACGAAGATAACTATACACTCCTCTAAAAATGAAGTCAAGGGAAATTTCTAAAAAATAAATTACCGCAGCATAATTCTTAACAAGCACTAAAAGATGCCACAGTAATGAGTATCCGATTCCACGCTAAAAGCTAAGGGGACTGGGTCAAAATCCAACTTTGACCCAACCCCTTAACCTTTAATCTATAAACCACGTATGGCATACTTCAGCCACTTTCTTTGCTTAAACCTTAACGCTTTTTGCTGAAGCGTCCCTTTAATCCTCGTTTTATAACCTGAAAAAAAGTCAACGAGTGTACCATGTGCTCTGAACTAACATACTTGTTAATCGCTCGTAGGACTTCTTTAGGATCTTTGGAAGCAAATGTATACATCCCATTTTTCTTAGTTTTTATCCCATATCTTGGAATCCAGCGACCTTTAAACATAACAGAGGCTGCAACATAATCAATCTCTTCCCACGGAATTTGAATATACTTACGCACATCACGCTTATCAAAGAATTCAAACCCCTTATTTCCAATCATTATTTTCCCATAATTAGCAATTCCCATGAAAGAAGTTCCATCCTTCACTAAATCAACTTTTGAATTTATCGATTGTACCATTGTTCTCCCCCCTATCGCGGCAAATTCTATCACTAACTATATTTTACCAAAAAAAGATATCGATGCTACTTTATTAAAAGTAATCGCTTAAGAGCCTAATTTAAACAGCTTGGATTCTTAAAATAAAACTACGGGATTAAGACAAATTCTAATTGCCCTAGCCCCGTAGTAAACCTGAATTTTTAAATTACAAAATACCAATTACATGGCCTAATACACCAACCACGAAAATTCCTAAAATGATAACAATTGGTGAAACTTTTTTCTTTAATAACCACATGCATAAGAAGGTCAGTAACAATGCTGCCAATCCTGGAATTAATGAATTAAGGTTATCCTGCAGCGTCGTTACTTTGTTGGCCGTCAAGGATAAACCATCTTTTTGCTGAAGCAAGGCTTCTTTGATCCCAGCAGCTCCACTTGGCAACTTGTCCCACTCAATATAGGCACCTTTTGAGAGTTTAACCGAGGAAACTGTTGGTGTAAATTTAATCGTTACCCAACGTTCGATTAACGACCCTAACACGAACATCCCCATGATAGAAGCGAGACTCGTTACATATTGTAACAATCCACCAGAAAGATCATCGGTGATCTTGGAACCAGCACGATAGCCAAACTCCTGTGTGTACCACATGAATCCCCAACGAATTAAGTTCCATGCGATAAAGAAAATGATTGGTCCTAAAACATTTCCAGACATCGCTAATGATGCTCCTAGGGCTCCTAAAATTGGTCGTACGGTAAACCAGAACACTGGATCACCAACACCAGCCAGTGGCCCCATCATCCCAACTTTAACACCTTGAACTGCGGTATCATCAATTGGCGCTCCGTTTGCACGTTCCTCTTCCAATGCTAACGTAACCCCTAGTACGGGAGATGCTAGATATGGATGGGTATTGAAAAACTCCATATGGCGTTTCAAAGCCGCTGAACGGGCTTCTTTTGTCTTATATAATTTTTTAATTGCTGGAATTAAAGCGTAACACCAGCCGCCGTTTTGCATACGTTCATAGTTCCAAGAACCTTGAAGGAAAGTAGAACGCCAAGCAACGGCTAAACGATCTCTTTTAGTTAAATGAATCTTTTCTTCTGCCATCTGATTATTCCTCCTTCATCCTTAATAGTCGTTTAGAACATCATCGAGCGGGTCACCGGTATTGCTGTTGCCGCCGTTGCCACCGTTGTTGCTTCCACCTTTTTTAAGCTCAAGGTAAATGAGACCAAATGAAATTCCTAAAGCACCTAAAGCAATCAAAGTAAGGTCAGTTACCGCTGCAATTACAAAACCAATTGCGAAGAACGGCCAAACTTCACGGCTAGCCATCATGTTGATAACCATTGCATACCCAACGGCAACAACCATGCCACCACCGATGGTCATGCCTTCTGTCAACCAAGCAGGCATTGACTCCAAAACTCCTCTTACGACTCCACTCGGAATAAAGAGTAACGCTGCAGCAGGAATTGTAATTCGCAGACCCTGCATACAAATCGCAATAACTTGCCAAATTTCAATTTTTCTGAAGCTTCCTTCTTCTGCAGCCTTATCCATAATATGCACAATCGGCACAGCTAACGTACGTGCAATCATCGTTAAGAACAAACCAGCAACGGCCAAAGGAATCGCAACAGCAATCGCAGTTCCTACGCCTTTTACACCTTGTCCACCTTGAACTAAAATAATAGCTGATGCGACTGAAGCTAAGGCAGCATCGGGAGCCACAGCAGCCCCGATATTCGCCCAGCCTAAGGCAATAAATTGCAACTGTCCACCTAAAATAACACACGGAATCAAGTTACCAGTTACAAGCCCAATTAAAGTACATGCTACTAAAGGTTGATGGAACTGAAATTCATCTAGGATACCTTCCATCCCCGCAAAAAACGCGACGATGACTACTAAAATCATCGATATAATAGACATGATAATCCTCCTTTTTTATATCAGAATAAAATTTTTATTTATTGTTTTACAGCAGCCAACTCGGCCTTTGCTTTTCTTATAAGTTCGTCAATGTTCCCACCAGAATCATTTGGAACCTTCCGCACATCAATCTTAATTCCATGCTTTTTGAGTTTTTCAAAGGCTTCGACATCAGCTTCATTCATTGAAAGGACTTTATTAACAACTACTTTGCCAACCGAATGTGCCATCGATCCAAGGTTAACATCTTTAATCTCAACCCCTGCTTCTACTACACGCAAAACATCTTCTGGATTTTCAAATAATAGCAATGCTTTTGTCTTGCCAAAACGTGGATCCTTAGTAACTTCGATTAATTTTTTGATTGGAATAACATTTGCCTTTACACCAGGAGGAGCTGCCTGCACAATCAAATTCTTACGCAGTTCATCTTTAGAAACAGCATCCGAAACCACAATAATTCGATTAGGCTGGGTCGATTTTGTCCACGAGGTTGCAACTTGTCCATGCAACAGACGCGAATCTACTCTGACAAGCGCAAACTTGATCTTTCCGTCACCAACTACTGTACCCGGAGGCAAAGTTCCTTTCGGTTGCCCATCTCGTTTTGGAGCAGCAGCACTTGCTGTTTTAGGCTGCAAAGATTCAGGTTTAACCTTGACTCCATCTTTTGCGGTTGCAATAATATGCGCAGCAATTTTTTGTGCCGAGTTCATCGACAAACGCGAAGCATATGCTTCAATGACCATTGGCAAATTCATGCCAGCAACAATTGCCCACTTGTCTTTGTGAGCTTCAAGCAATCCATTGGCCTGATTGAAGGGTGTTCCGCCCCACAGGTCAATTAAGAACAATACCTCATCTTGGTCGTCAAATGATGCAATTGCTTTTTCCATCTTTGCTTTGACATCATCAGGGCCTTCATTTGGCATTAAGGTAACTGCCTTAACATTTTCCTGTTCACCAAAGATCATTGATCCTGATTGGAAAATGCCTTCAGCAAAACCACCGTGGCTTGCTAAGATAATTCCTACCATGTTTAATACCTCCTAAAAATTATTTCCCATAGTTGCTTGGGAGTTATAAAGCACTACATACCGTTTTGCCAAAGCGTCTGGCTCAGGTAGCAAATCGCTATCTGCGTCCCCCACCACCTTTCAAGTTGAAGCACCCGTCAAACTAGCTTCTTGTCCTTCAGGAATTTCCAGAGATTTTTTGAATTATCACCTGAAACCTTACGCACATCTAATTGGACTCCATGTGCATATAACCAAGAAAATGCTGCAAGATCATCTTGTCCAACCGCAATCGTATCAGTTACCATCACTTTGGTGCTATCAAAGCTCATCGCTCCAATATTCACCTGCTCAATTCGGATTCCCCCAGCAATTAAACGTTGTGCATCCCTAGGGTTTTCGACTAACAACAATGCGCGAAAGGAAAGGATTCGCGGATCATGGTAAAGCTCAACCATTTTCGCGACGGGTAATACATTAACCCTAATTCCCGGAGGAGCAGCTTGGACAAGCAGCGTTTTACGAATGCGGTTACAAGCAACCGTATCAGAAACCACTAAGATGCGATCAACTTTCGTTACCTTTGCCCAATTCGTAGCAACCTGACCATGCAACAAGCGACTATCAATTCTTAATAAACGTACGTCTATTGTCAATTAGATCACCAAAATTTCCTTGAAGATTAGTTCCAAAGCATTTAAAGTAGTGAGAATGTCAACAGTCGCCAATCTTTTAATAGCACTGTTGCAACCAGCACACCTCACTTTAGGATAAGCAAGTAGCGTGCCAACTTCTGTGTATCGCTTTCAAACACTATTAAATCAAGCTTTAGAAAAAATTAAGAAGCGATACACTTAACTAAAAGTAAGTGTATCGCTTCTGTATCATCAGCCCTTGATGATCTGTATTAAGCAGCACGCATCTCCAGTGCATAGAATTCTAAAACACAGTTTGCCGTTAGACCGCACCCCAACTCTAGTCTGCAATCTTTTGCTGCTCTGTTTTAAACAGCTCCAGAATATAGTAAATTTCATCTTCCGGTAATGTAATATTTAACTTTTTTTGCACAAGTTTATTTGCTTCTTCAAGCAAAGGATATAATTTCTCGCGTTTCATCTGTGATAACAGTTCTGGTCTGACCTTCATTGAAGAACGGGTTAAGAAACGCTCCAGTGCACCACCCAAATGCAAGATTAGGTTAATCCGAAAAGCGTTTGACATTATATTGTTGGTTTTGTCATTAATAAAATCACAGTACTTCCACAAAACTTGAATTATTTTTCCCGGATTTAAGAAAGTAAAATACTCAGCAAGGTACTTCTGTCCGGTTTCTTCCGTCAACGCCTTTGAATGCTTCAAGAAGGTATTATTGGTTTCTTGTCCTTCATCTAGCTGTTCAATCAGGTTCACAAAGTTTTCCGCCCCACCTTGGAATAAAGTTTTTAATGAAACAAAAGGGGCCGCTACTTTAGGCTTAACAACCCCTGTTGTAGCTACAATCAGATATTTCTCCTGAATTTTTTTAATTTGTTCATCCATTTTGACTAAAGAAATCGGAATCACGGTAATATCGTTAATTAAATTATCTAACAGGATTTTATCAAGCAGTTCCTTAATCTTACGCGCAGTTCCTTCACCTGTTGCACAAATCGCCACAATTGCTTTCTTTTGTTTAGTAGCTGATTTTGTAATAAGCGTTTGCTTTTCTTTCAGCTTTTCACCAGAATGTGAATAACCGACAAATTCGCGTAAATCCCGGTAAACAGTTGCCAGATTACTATCAATCAAGGTCGTTTTGCGTGCCGCCTCCAAGACCATTGCAGTCGTGACCATATCAATCGTTTTAACCTTAACACCAGTTTTTTCAGTGAGTTTTGCGCTGAAAGTACTCAAAGAACCCATATCAACCAGCAGCAATACCCCATTGCCACGATCAATCTTCTTTACCCTAGTAGCGATTCCATCAAGTGCAACTTTAGGATTCATCTCGAGTGGCATGTCGTAGTAAGTAATATTATCAACTGAAAGTAACTGCGAAACTACCTGTGCCATTGAAGAAGCCGTGCTGTTACCATGCGCCGCCACCACAATCCCCACTCTGCCGTTTTTGGGATCAGAATGTACTGAAACCAACAGAATCGCCATATAATAGCTTTCTGAATCAGGAATTGGAAAACGATAATGAGCAGCAATCATTTCTTTAACTCTCTTGGCAAGTGCTAATTCAGTTGGAAAATCATGTGCCATTGAAACCAAGTCTGTCGAGATTTTTCTTGATGGTTTGCCTGATTGAACTCTTTTTATAAATGAACTAATATGCAGACTCATTGCATAGATAAAGTTGTCCCGCACTAGAAAGCCTTCTTGCTCCTGTAGAAAATGGCGAATTTTTTTGGTTAGATCAATCACTTCGCGATCCACTATTTCATTCAACCGGTTCTCAGTCTTGCCCAGCTTACCTCTTTGATAGAACGACTTCATATGCAAATTAATGTCTGTCATTATGAAATTGTTAATTGAAGTCTGGTCCAAACCCTCATCCTTCAACAGGGCTGCTTTGTCGCCAATAATGTCATACAGGTTGTATGGTAATTCATAACTGTCAACTTCTGGTAGTCCACGTTTAGCATCCGGTTTGATAATCATTGTCGTTTCTAGTAGCCTGGTCAGCTTTCCTAGTTCATGCCGGTCGCTGGCTAAATGTGACAATCCATCCTTAATGTTTGGCGGCAACTGCTCAAAACTCAAAGTGATTTCGTCTTCATTTTGCATACTGTTCAAAAAACCCTGGGCACAAACCAGTTGAATGTTAGACTTCAGCTGACCCACATTGCCATAAGTCACACTCCCTAAAAGCGCTTGCACAACATCTTCATTTAATTTAATATTTTTATGAATTCGGTTTGCTTCAAGTGTCAGTAATCTTTCTAAGAGCTGTAGCTTCTCCCGCACCGTCCGTTGTTCAAAAGGCGGCAATTGGATAACAATCGGAATTCGACGAACAAAAGTCTGCAGCAATGAACTTTCTGGATTTTCAGTTGTTGCACAGATTAAACGCACATCCCCATGATGCATTTTGGCAGTTTCTCCTAAGCGGCTATACATCCCATGATCCATAAAATAGAAAATCATTTCCTGCCCTTCAGGCGGCAAGCGATGAACTTCATCAAGAAAAAGCATGCCTCCTTCAGCTTGCTGAATCAGGCCTTCATGATCTTCGTTAGCCCCTGTAAATGCACCTTTGACATAGCCGAATAAATGCGAAAGCAGCAACTGCGGATTATGCGCATAATCAGCACAGTTGAACGTGATTAATTCTTTTTTAGTAATAATGTTCTTATGTGCCGCAAAACGGTGCATTGTATTAGCGAAAAATGTCTTCCCTGAACCTGTTGGTCCAATAATTAAAGTGTTCAGTCCATGCGGCGGATACAAAAGTGCCGCCTTTGCCTGTTCGACTTGATTCTTAAGGCTGTCATGGCTTCCCACTAGATTCTCAAAAGCATTTTCCGTATGCGGCACTGTTAATTTTTGCGCTTTTTCACCTAGACTTGTGTGTGCCGCAAAGCCAATTTTTGTGTCTTCAATTTTCTGCTTTTCAAACGGGTCAAGCAAAACACGCGGTTCGTCCCCCAACCAGTAACGGACTGGCCGACCTGCTCGTTTGCTAACAATACCCGCACGTACAAGCTGATTAAGTTCTTTACTAACATTTGAGCGATAGATATTGAGGGCGCTTGCAATTTCATTTGTCGTAAGCGCTGTCGATTGTTGCACTGCCTTACACTCAGTTAAATATGCAATTATCTTTTCACGGCGTGTCATCTTGAAACGCTCCTTTTTATTTTGTGTATCATTAGTGTATCACTCACAATAATATGTTTCAATTTTTTCTACTTTTTGGGAACACCTAAAAAATATCCAGTCAATGACCAACTGCCACGCAGCGACCGCAAGCTGCAAATGTTGCCCAGCTAGGTTAAGCGTTCACATTTATCCGCAATAAATAAACATAGCAAAGGAAAGTCGGACAAAAGGCGTTTAGTTGGGTGCACGTTTCAGCACTAGCTGTTTGGAAACCAGAAAAGAGAGTGTGCCGTAAGGCGGTAAAATTTGAGTACTAATAAGAAATTGGGAGTGTGACATAAGTCGGGAAAATTTGAGTGCTAACTCGAAATTACGAACATAGCGAGTATTTTGCTATGAGTAATTCGAAGTTAGATGGAGAATTTTGACTTATGGAACACGTTTATACGGAATAAAAGAGGGGCTGTGACAAAATTTAACTTTTGTCACAGCCCCAATTCGAGGTTAGACGAAAAATTTTGACTTATGGAACCATTTATCCGGAATAAGTAAAGGAGCTAGACTAAAATTTCACTTTCAGCCCAGCCCCTCTACTATTTTATTCCAGATAAACGTGTTTCAAATGCCTGCCGCTTTGCACTTAAGGCTTTACTCATTCTTCAAGACTCAGACGCATCACATTATTTTGAGACATAGGCATTCTTAAAGTTGTAATTAACTCCTGCAGAGTTATAGATGACACCCTTGACCTTGGATTTAACCAATGTTGCCTGTGACTGTTGATACAGTGGTGCAACTCCTTGATCTTGCAAGAGGAGTTTTGAAGCAGCACTCATATCTTTCCAACGTTTGCTGGTCGAACCTGCATCTGCTGCTTTGGAAGCCGCAATTAATTTGTCATACTGCGCATTTTTCCATTTTCCGTTATTGTATGAATTATCAGAAGTGAAAAGGTCCAAGAAACTGATTGGATCGGAAAAATCAGCGCCCCAGCCAGAGAGTACAACTTCAAAATCTCCATTTTCAGACTTGCTCAATCGTGTTTTGAAAGGAACATTTGAAACAGAAACTTGCGCATTAGGTAATGTTTCTTCAAGCTGGCTTTGAATGTATTCAGAAACATTCTTCGCAGCATCCGTATCATCTGCAAGCAGCGTAAAACTTAACTTGTTGACGCCCAGTTCTTTAAGTCCTTCTTGCCACAGCTTTTTCGCTTCTGTCTTATTGGCTGTAATTCCAGCAGAAGTGGCAGCGGCCTTAGTGAAATCTTCTCCATTGTAAGAAGCTAACCCTTTAGAAACAATTCCCGGAGCCGCAAATGAACCATCTGCCAGAATCTTTTTAACCAACTGTGTGCGATTAATTGCAAGTGAAATTGCCTGTCTTATTTTCTTATTCTGAAAATTCTTTTGGGTCTGATTAAATTCTAGATAATTGATTCGCGCTTCGCTCCGTGGTGTGAATTCCTTTGAACTTGACAGTTGCTTAGCCTGTTCAGACCCCAAGAGTGTTTCATCCAATTTCCCACTTTGATACAAATTGTAGCTAGTCGTAGTACTCTTATTAACTTGAAAATTCAGCTGTGACAGTTTGACATTTTTCTTATCCCAATAATCATTATTTTTCTTTAAAGTCCAGCTCAAGTTTGAGCCTGTCCATTTTGTCATCGTAAATGGTCCACTATACACCATATATTTTGAAGCTGTGCCATACTTGCTGCCATATTTTTCAACCGCTCCTTGATTTTGCGGGAAGAAAGAAGGAAAGCCCATCAGCAACTTGAAGTATGGGATCTTCTTATCAAGTGTGACCACTAATTTGTAATCACCTTCAGCCTTAATCCCTAAACTAGAAGCTGGCTTTTTCCCAGCAGTAATGTCATCTGCGTTTTGAATCCCACTAAATAAGTATGCATATTGTGAGCCAGTTGCAGGCTTGACTGTCCGTTGCCAAGAATAAACAAAATCCTTCGCAGTCAACTTGTCACCATTACTCCACTTGGCATTTTTGCGGAGCGTAAAGGTATATGTCATTCCGCCATTTGAAACTTTTGTAGCTTTAGCAATTCCAGGCTCGATTTTACTATCCTTCCCTAACCGATAAAGACCTTCCCCAGTGTTATTCAGCATATCAAAGCTGATAGTATCAGTTGCAGTTGAAGGATCCATTGTCGGCAACTCAGAGTTTTCGTTCCAATTAATAACTTGCTTAGCTGCCAAAGTACCACTTGTTCCGGTTGAACTCTTGCCACATGCTACCAATGCCAACGAACAAAAAGCGACCGCAAGCCCGATCCCTATTTTTTTCTTAAACTTCAATAAAAAGCATCCCCTTTTTTCACAACAAAAATCAAAAATAATATCGAGATTAATTTTAAATTAGAAAAAAATTAAAAGCAACCGTTTTCTTTATTTGTTGTGAAAGCAAAGAAAATTTCAAAAAAGACTTACTTTAACTTAGTTAAACATTAAATTAATTAATAATTGTACGTTTTTCAAATTTCGATACAAGTAATCTACCCCTAACTATCTTGTTTATTTCAACTGCAAAAATAGTTTTTGAAAACAAAAATGGCGCCTGCCTTCCGTCGCAGACGCCTCACCGTATAATAGAATCTTAAGCTTAGCATGTTGTTTCAGATTTGTCAATATTATCCAAGGGAACGTGAGTTTGTTTTTCTTGCATTTTAACAAGAGCGCGCTATCATAGAGTTGTAGGAAATAAAAGAAAGGAAGTCTTTGAATATGGCTAATGAATTATCAAACCGGTTCAACAATTGGATGAAACCAGATGACTTTTTCAACAATCTTGGGCGTTCACTTTTTGACTCAGACAGTTTCTTTAATCGTGACCTGAAGACCGACGTCAAGGAAACTGATAAGGAATTTGTAGTTAAGGTTGATATTCCAGGTGTTACTAAGAAAGACATCTCCCTCGCTTATACTGATGGAAAGCTTACTGTAAGTGCAAAACGGGATTCCTTTAAAGACGAAAGTGATAAGGAAGGAAACGTGATCACTAGTGAGCGCAGTTATGGTCGTTTCACACGTCAATATAGCCTGCCAAACGTTGATCAAACTGGAATTACAGCTAAGTATACTGCTGGTGTATTGGAAGTTACTTTGCCTAAATTAAAGAATGTCTCTTCGTCCAAAAATCAAATTGAAATCGAATAAAAAGCGCACATTCGTGTGAACGCTTTTGAATAAAATAGGTGGCTACCCCAAAACATAAATTTAGGGTAGCCACCTATTTTGCAATTTGTTGTTAGTACTCAAAGCCTCCCAGGGAGACTGTCGGCACTTCTTTTTTAACGTGCTCCCACCAGCTCTCCCCCAAGACCTAAGCTCAAATTACGTGTAACCGAGTTCGGGTTACTTTGTAATTTAAGACTTAGGTTCTGGGGGTTAAACGCTGATGGTCGGCACTTCTTTCTTAACGTGCTCCAATCCCCAGCCTTTTGCGTCTAACCTCAAATTGCGCATAGTCACAAACCGCCTATTTTGCAATTTGTTGTTAGTACTCAAAGCCTCCCAGGGACTGTCGGCACTTCTATTTAAAAAAATCAAGTGCAAGCTGCTTATAAGTCTCTATTGTGGCGTTGAAACTTGATAACGTCGTATGTTCATCAACCTGATGCGCACTTTGCCAATTATCCGGTCCTAAAACAATGACCGCCATCGCTTGATTGCTACGGACAAACACGCTTGCATCAGTTGCGCCGTTAATGGTACTCAAGCACGCCGCCCCTGCCGCATAGTTTCTCTGTGCAAGCTGCAGTGCATGCTTGACAAACGGATTCTCCGGCGAAGTTTCCACTGGATAAAAATTATGAAGCAAGCGAAACTCCAACTGTGTATCACCTTTTTTGTTCAACTCGTCAACTTTATTTTTAATTAAAGCAAGTACTTTTGCATTACTGAACTCTGCAGTTGGGCGCACATTTCCAAAAAGAGAGGCATAATCAGGAATAATATTTACCTGTTCCCCGCCCTTGATCAGCGTCACACTATGTTTAACGCTGCCTAAAAAGGGGTCAACTGGTGTCTTATCAAATAAATGTGCTTCTGCATTAATGTATTCTACGAGTCCGTTAATCGCATTGTGTCCAGCTTCTGGAGTGGAACTATGTGCAGCTTTGCCATAACATTTAATCTCATAGTTCAAACTGCCAGAATGGGCATAAACTACTTGTCCGCCGGTAGGTTCTCCCACAACCATTGCTGTAATGTCCTTGGTGATTCCTTGCTCATCAAGTCGATATGCGCCAGGTGTTCCGTATTCCTCACCAGCCGTGGCAACGAATTTGACAGTTCCGCGCGGCTGTTTGCCCTCAGCCACCAATTCAATCAACGTAATGACTTCAGCTGCGAGCCCACTCTTCATATCAGCAGCGCCTCGTCCAAAAAGCTGATCACCACTGATTTGTGCTTCAAAAGGAGGATGTTCCCATTTTTGTGCATTTGAAACCGCAACAGTATCTTGATGCCCAGTAAAACATAACACCCGTTCATCCTTGCCTTGTCCAATCTGCGCCACAAGATTTGCACGGCCGTCACCAAACTGGTCCAGCTGGCTTTCAATGCCATACGCAGCCAATAAGTCTGCAAGGTACTGTGCAACTGCTACCTCATTACCGTTAACCGAATTAATGGTAATCAACTTTTTCAAAATATCTAAGCGTTCTTCTTTATTCATAATTTCATCTTCCCTGCATTTAAAGAAAGTTGGCGCCCATGCACACTAAAATTTATTTTTTCCGATGATTCAAGATTCGTGCTAGGAAATCGCCTGTCACTTGGACAAGCAACACAAAGATCAAAACTAACAAAGTTGCAACCATTGTGGTATCAGTAGCGAAGCGATTATAGCCATACGCAATCGCCATATTACCTAGGCCACCGGCGCCGATTGCACCCGCCATTGCAGTCAGCCCGATTAAACTGATCAAAGTCACAGTTGTTACTCGAACTAATTCTGACCGAGATTCCTTCAGATACACTTCAAAAATAATATCTGTATAGGTAGCTCCTAGTGACTGTGCTGCTTCAACGATCCCACGATCGACACTTTCCAAGGCAACCTGAACCTGACGAGCATAGAACGGAAAAACTCCCAGAGAAAGCGGCACAAGTGCTGCAGTTGTCCCAATCTGTGTTCCTACGATCTTCTGCGTGACAGGTGCAATGAAAGCCAGCAGAATAATGAATGGAATCGCCCTAAAAAACGAAACAATTTTGTCAAAAAAGTTAAAAGCTGTCCGATTGCTAAGAATCCCATTCGAGTCGGTTAAGACTAAGCCGATTCCAAAAATCAAGCCTAGAATTCCACCAAAGAGTGCGGACCAAAAAGTCATATAGATTGTTTCGCCAATTGCTGGCAACCAACCGCCATCACCAGTCCATCCCTGATAAACTACATTAGGAAAATACTTTGCAAAGAACTCAATCATTTGAAAGCTCCTCCTCTCCAATCTGATGCACGACGATTCCCTTTTCTTTAAGGAACGCTATTGCAGCTTGACGATCTTTTTCAATTCCTTTGATAATCACGAATAACGTGCCGACGGGTGTAGCTCCTAAAACTTCAATATTACTGTAGATAATGTTAGCTTCAACATTGAAATCTCGATACAACTTAATCGTGATCGGCTCACTAATTGTGGCACCCGTAAAAATCAGTTGCATAATTTTTTCATTTTCCTGCAATTTAGCTAGATGATAGGTTTTAAGTGTTGCAATTGCTTCTAGCGACCCGCCAACAAATTCCTTAGTCAACTGTTGTTTAGGCTGCGTGAAAATCTCATGCAATGTTCCTTTTTCAATAATCTGTCCTTGCTCCATGACTGCTACACGATTAGCAACTCGCTTGACCGCATCCATCTCATGAGTGATCAAGATGATTGTCACTCCTAATCTCGCATTTAGATTTTTTAAGAGATCAAGAATCTGAATCGTGTTCTTGGGATCCAGTGCGGATGTTGCTTCATCGGAAATCAAAATCTCAGGATCATTAGCTAGGGCACGTGCAATTGCCACACGCTGCTGTTCGCCCCCTGATAATTGGGCCGGATACGACTTGGCCCGCTCACTTAGACCTACTAGTTCAAGCAGCTTCAAGGCTTTTTCAGTGATTTCTTTTTCTTTTAAATTACTGTGTTTTAAGGCAAATTCAACATTTTCCACCGCAGTTTGTTCATTCAGCAGATTAAAGCGCTGAAAGATCATCCCGATTTTCCGTCGTTTTTCCCTTAATTTTTTACTATCAATCACAGTTTCCTTGCCATTTAAATTCTCATAGAAAACATCACCATTAACCTTGACTCTCCCTGCACTTGGCTTTTGTAAAAGGTTAACTACGCGTACGAGCGTTGATTTCCCTGCGCCTGAATAGCCAACAACTCCATAAATATCACCTTTTTCAACGTGCAATGAGACGTCTTTAACAGCTTCAATTTTGCGTTTTTTTTGTTGAAACGTAACATCGATGTTATCCAATTCAATAATGTTTTCTGCCATTTCACACCTCACGACTTTTTAAAGTAAAATACCTAGACACTGCTAATGCGGTTTGTGAACATACTTAATGTTTCTACTTAAGTTTAATATCCCAAGCCGGTAATTCAGATGTCCCATAAGCTTTTTGAATTGCTTTCTTAGTTGCTGCTGTTTGATAGGCTTTAACTACTTCTTTGTAGGCCTTCTTATCTTTGTTCTTCTTGTTAGCAGCAATAATGTTAATCCATTGTTCAGAATCCTTGTTGACCGGTTCAACGTAGATTGCAGATTTATAATTAATTCCAGCCGTTTGCGCATAATTTCCATTAATCACAGCTGCAGAGACATCTGATAACGAACGTGCTGTCTGACTAGCATCAAGTTCTTTGATTTGTAAATTTTTGGGATTCTTTTCAATTGATTTGACAGTCGCCAATTTAGTATTAGGTTTCAAGGTAATCAAGCCCGCATTTTTCAAAACAAACAATGCACGTGATTCGTTAGTTGCGTCATTTGGAACTGCAATTGTATCTCCATTTGCTAACTGATTAATATTCTTGATCTTTTTAGAATAAACACGGATTGGGGTAATAATTGTCTTGCCAATTGACACAATGTTTGTTTTGTTTGCTTTGTTCCAAGCATCTAAAAATGCGTAATGTTGAAATGCGTTCAGATCAACGTTGCCACTGGTTAAAGCTTTATTAGGCTGTGAATAGTCGGTAAATTTTTTGAATTTCAAAGTAATGTTGTACTTATCTTTTGCAGTTTTAGCAACTGTCTTCCAGATTGCGTCATCTTGCTTTGAGCCTGACATAATCCCAACTGTCACCGTCTGCCCCTGACTAGATTTGCCGCCCCCAAAACTAAAATACCCAGCGATAATAACCACTACAATAACAACTAACCAAATAATAAGATTGCGTTTTTTCTTCATGATAACTTCTCCTTTATAATAGCTGACTCCCATTTTTTTACTACTGCTTGTCTGACCTGTTTGTTCTTTTTCTTCTTCTCCTCCTCCAAAAACATTAAACACCATGTTGAATTGCCTACTCTGAGCACAAAAAAAGCACCCATCCCAAAGGACGAATGCGATTCGTGTTACCACCTTAATTTGCAGCACTTTCACAAGGACTGCCTCAACAGGTCACAAAAAAATTGTAAACCCTGCCGCAGTAACGTGCGCAAATCGTCGCCGGCTAAAAAATCACCGGTGCCATTCAGAGCCCATCTTCAGAACACCTGCTTCGCTCCCTCGCACCCACCGGAAGTTCTCTGAGAAGTAGAAATTCGTCTCTGCTCTTCAACATGTTTATCGTTAATTAAAAGTCTATGGCAATCATTGTAATCTAAATAGAATGTTTGTCAAGTAATTTTTATGAACCAGCTTTGTTTTAATGCTTGCTTGTTTGCCACCAAAGCCACTTTTTCTTATTTTTTGCGCCATGCGAAAAAATTGAACAGAACTCACTTCACATCAAAGGGGGCTGTGACAAAAGTTAAATTTTGTCACAGCCCCTCTTTTATTCCGGATAAACGTGTTCCATAAGTCAAAATTTTCCGTCTAACTTCGAATTACTCATAGCAAGGTACTCGCTATGTTCGTAATTTCGAGTTAGTACTCAAATTTTCCCGACTTATGTCACACTCTTTTTCTAGTTATTCTGCATAAACGTGTTCCATAAGTCAAAATTCTCCGTCTAACTTCGAATTACTCATAGCAAGGTACTCGCTATGTTCGTAATTTCGAGTTAGTACTCAAATTTTCCCGACTTATGTCACACTCTCTATCAATTTCACCTGAGCTTGTTAGCTTACAATGTGGGAGGTGTGGTTTGTAGATTTTTAACCTTGCATGTATAGTTAACTGTGCCATCTGGCAAATTTGAGTTTAAATCAAGCCACCCGTTCAGCTATACTTTGCATTTTGAAAATTCAGGTGCTTTTTTATAAATTTTCTAACAAAGGAAGTGCATTATGTTTTTATTTGCTTTAGCAACCGTCATTGGAATTTTTCTTCCGCTCCAAACAGCGATCAACTCACGTTTGCGTAGTGTAGTGCGGTCATCTTTTGCTGCCTCAGCGATCTCCTTTACAACTGGGACTCTTTGTCTGGCTGTCGTGGTTACTTTAAGTCAAGGGTCACTAATCCCGGCACCTGCCTTATTTAGTTCTCAACCTGTTTGGTTGTGGGTCGGCGGCCTTTTAGGTGTAATTTTTCTAACTGGTAACATTTTACTTTTCCCACATTTAGGCGGCGTCCAAACTGTAATCATGCCGATTCTGGGACAAATTATTGCTAGCCTCACAATTGACAACTTCGGTTTGTTCTATTCACAACATCATCCGTTGACACTGACCCGGATCTTGGGAGCCTTAATCGTTGTCTTAGGTGTATTCTTTGCCATTGCCCTACCTGAAATACTGCATAAAAATAAATTAAGTAGTCTTCACCACGAAAATCAGATCTGGCTGTGGCGTTTTTTTGGGATCTTAACCGGTGCACTCAGCGCAACACAAACAGCTATCAATGGGCACTTAGGATCTGTCTTACACTCAGCGCTCAATGCTGCTTTTATTTCATTTTTCGTCGGTTCTCTTTGCCTTTGGTGCATCGTGTTGGGCAGTAGCAGCAAAAAGACGCTGCCGCGCTTGTTCAACGTTCGTTTTCCTTGGTGGGCTTGGTCTGGTGGCTTATTGGGTGCCGCGTTTGTAGCTGGAAATTCATACTTGGTGCCTTTGCTTGGAACCGGAGTAGTTACCCTGATCGTTTTACTAGGAATGATTATTGGAAGCCTAGTAGTTGATCATTTTGGTCTGTTTGAATCACCACGCAGGCCGCTTGAATTTACACAGATCTTCGGAATCGTTATTATGATCATTGGAGTTAGCTTAATCAAGCTGCTTCAGTAATTCTTAGAAGGGGAGTTTAAATATGAAAATCGGTTTTATCGGAACTGGAGTTATGGGAGCCGCAATTGCCGGCCATTTTCTTGCTGCTGGACACTCACTAACTGTTTTCAATCGTACAAAAAGCAAGACTGATAGTCTAGTGGCGCAGGGAGCAACTTGGGCTCCCACCCCCAAAGATGTCGCACAAAAAAGTGAAATTGTTTTTACAATGGTCGGGTTTCCTCAAGATGTAGCGGAAGTTTATTTTGGTGACAATGGTATTTTCAAAGGGTTGGCTCCCGCTGGAATTACTGTCGATATGACAACTAGTCGACCGCGACTTGCGGCTAAAATTGCTGAATATGCGTCTGCTCACAAATTCCATGCACTGGATGCCCCCGTTTCAGGCGGCGATGTCGGCGCACAAAATGCTCAACTGACTATCATGGTAGGCGGGGAAGAAAGTATTTATCAAAAGGTGGCCCCCTTGTTTGATTTAGTCGCCAAAAAAACAAATTATTTTGGCACCGCTGGTAAAGGACAGCATGCTAAAATGGTCAACCAGATTATGATTGCCGGGACTATGACGGGACTGACCGAAATGCTTCTCTATGCGCGCCAAGCCGGTCTCGATGAACAAAAAGTACTGGCAACACTGTCCGCTGGTGGTGCAGATAACTGGAGTATGGAGAATTATGTGCCGCGAATCTTGAAAGATGACTTTACACCTGGTTTCTTTGCCCGTCACTTTCTTAAAGATTTACGGATTGCATTAGAAGAAGCTGACAGCATGGGACTTGATTTAAGAGCAACTGCAACCGCCAAACGTTTATATGAAGTTATGGTAGATGTTAAACATCTGGGAAATCAGGGAACTCAAGGACTAATTAATATTTATAAGTAAATCTTTAGTAGCTTTTTCTAGGCGACTTTTTGTCGATCTTTAATCGATAAGATGTCGCCTAGTTTTATTTGAACTCCTGTTATCGTCGCTTCATTTTTGTGCATGTGTCTTTTTAAAAAAACAGCAGCACAAATTAAATTGTGCACAATATTAAACTGAAAATTTAAGTTTTTTATTTCCTGATTTTTATATATTTATAGAAGCTTTTTAAATTTTAACAGTTTGAATTTCTCTTTTGGGATTGACATTTTGCTCACTATTAAGCAAAATAGTAATATGGTTTTTATGTACATTGCAGTACAGTGCAGTATTCAAAAAATTGCCAAATTAAAAAGCCGCCACAAAATATTAAATTTGCCGCAGCTTTTGATAATTATTTTAAATCTTAATACTAATGGTAAAGATCAAAGCGTCCTTTGGCAAAGACTTCCTTAAAACCACCAGTTTCAAATAATGATTTATCCATGATCGCTTTCTTGAGGAATGAAGCCGGGAAACCTTTGACCGCAGAATGTCCTACCGTGCCAAAGGCATGCGTATTGCCGATTGAGGCAACTGTGCCCAGTGACTTGAAAGTAAAGTCAGCCATTTCACCACCGCCATTTATCTTTGTTAAAATATTCTTAGCAGCATATTCGCCCATTTTAAGTGCAATCTGAGCAGTAGTTGGATATGGACGATTGTTCTCTTTGTTCATTACCGCAGAAACGTCACCCAAAATGGAGACATTTGAGTATTCTGGATCTGTTAGATCCGCAGCAACCATTACACGCCCACGTCTTTGTGAAAAACCAGAAGCATCCATTACGCGACTGCCGCTAACGCCGGTTGTCCAGATAATCGTATTGGCCGCTAATTCTTTAGTGGCACCAGTTTCTTTATCATCTTGATAAACTACAACACCGGGTTTGATTTCCTTGATTGGTTTACCTGTCAGGAATTTAACTCCCCAGTTTTTAAGACTAGTAATCCCGTAATCTGCAAGTTTCTCATCAAACATTGGCAAGAGACGTGTGACTGCTTCTACACAGAAAATTTCAATTTTTTCTTTAGCGACACCTGCAAATTGAGCAAAATCTGCACGTTTGTCAGAAAGTGCCCCCAGCAATTCAACTCCAGTGAACCCTGCACCACAAACAATAATTTTAAGGTCCTCAGCCTTTTTCGTCTGGGCATAGTCTTTCATCTGGGCAATAATATGCTGATAAACTTTCTCAGCAGTTGGCACATCAACCATTTCAAGCGCATTTTCTTCTACGCCTGGAATTCCAAATGATTCTGAACGAAAACCAAGTGAAACAATCAGGTAATCGTAAGATAACTTGTTACCATCTTCAAGTAAAACTTGTTGTTGTTCGCGATCGATCTTCGTAACAGTTGCTTGTACAAAAGTTGTAACCTTTTCTTTAATCACATCTCTAATTGGATATGTAATCTTTTCCTTAGGTTGTGTGCCAGCAGCGACTTCATGCAAATCTGTTGCTTCATAGTGATAATCATTACGATCAATCAACGTAATATGATAATCGCCGTGACCTGCTTGCAAATAGTGTAACGCTCTTAAACCAGCATATCCTGCACCTAAAATAACAATCTCCTTCAATTCTTACATCTCCTCAAAATATTTTTAAATTAACTAAACGGCATATACATTAAAAATGTCACTGCCTGGCTTGCCGCTCCAACCGCAAGAATCTTAACCGCGCAAATAAAAGTTTCCTTCTTAACCTGTTTTTCCAAAAAGAGCTTATTTTGCTTGATGATCAAAGGAAGAACCAGTAAAGAAAATAGGATTGTCCAAGGGGCAATTCCAACCCCCACTGCACAGACGAGAGCGATCACTGCCACCACATTCATTATAACAAATAATCTTACAGAACGCCCCTTTCCGAGATAGTGTACTAGGGTATAACGTTCATTTTTTTCATCTTCTTCCAGATCACAAATATTGTTTGCCAGCATCAGATTTGAAATCCAGAGTGTATTAGGCAGCGAAATTAGTAAAACTCCGCCTAACGACATTAAATTCCACGTAAAAACTTGATAAGTATTAACATACACACAGATTAATGTAATCAAAAAGCCCATTGTCGGACCAGAAAAAACCTCTCCTAACGGTAAACTTGATAACGGATGCCGTCCAGATGAATAAAAGATCCCCACTAAATAACAAATTACACCCATTACTAGTAAAGGCCACCCTGTATAATACACTAAGACTAACCCCATGACAGCAGACACTGCAATCATTGCGCTCAACAACCAAAAAATACCTTTCACGGATAAATTCTCGCGTCCAATAATATTAGTTTTTCGCTTATAATCGTGTCCTGCTTTAGCATGGTGGTAATCATTATAATTATCAAGAATATCAACTGCCATATTGAAAATAAACATCGCAATAAAAAAGACAATGAGCGCAAGCAGATTCAATGTATGGTAATTGTACCAACTGTAACAAGCACCAAGAATAAAGGGGAGCACACTGGCGGTCTTGGCCTTTATTTCAACCAGCTCTAAGAAAACTGGAATTGTCAATTTAAGCACCTCGTTTCTTTATTTATAGCTAAACAGGAATTTATGGTTTAATATAGTGTAGAACATATTATGCTCAATGGTTACCAGAAAGGAATTTAGTATGCTAGAGATATGGAAACATTATCCAACGATCGTCCCCAAACTTCAAGCAGTAACTCATTTAATTGACGCCCGCCTGCATAGCGATAATGACAATCTACAAGCTTTATTAGCCGCATGCGCTAGCGACCAAGGAAAAATGCTACGTCCAGGCTTATTCTTTCTATTTGCCGGCTTAGGGGACATCCAGCACCAAGATGAAGCTCATCTTATCAAAGTAGCAGCGACGCTTGAATTATTACATAAAGCAACTTTAATTCACGATGACATTATTGATGATTCCCCCTTGCGACACGGTGAAATCACAATCCAGTCAAAATATGGCAAAGATGTTGCCGTCTATGCTGGCGACCTGCTTTTTACCGTCTTTTTTGAGCTCTTGATTGAAACTATGAACGGTTCCACTCTAATGCAGCGTAACGCCGCAGCAATGAAAAAACTACTGCTAGGTGAACTTGGACAAATGAATACACGTTACTCGCGCACCCAAACAATCACAGACTACCTGAAGAATATTAATGGCAAAACTGCAGAACTTTTCAGCCTAGCTTGCCTTGAAGGTGCCCACTTTGGAAAGGCCGCTCCAAAAGTACAACAACTAGCGGCACAAATCGGTGAAAATATCGGAATTGCTTTTCAAATTTTTGATGACATTCTTGATTACACCTCAACGGCAGGTACTCTCAAAAAACCGGTCCTTGAAGATCTCGCAGAAGGCGTCTATACTTCACCGCTGCTTTTTGCTTACGCCGAACATCCTGATAGTTTTGAACCACTACTCCAAAAAGAAGAAAAGATTACGACTTCTGAGGTCAAACAGGTTGGACAACTCGTGCGTAAATACGGCGGTACTAAATCAGCCGTGAAATTAGCACGTACTTATACTGAAAGAGCCAGCGCTTTAATTGCTGAACTTCCTGTTTCACCCGCCCGCACACAAATCGAAAAAATCACCTCCGCTTTGCTTAAACGTAAATTTTAGAGAGTGTAAATTAGAAGCTGAACTGCGCAGCATAATTATTTCTGCTAAAAAGTTACGGCTTTTTTAATGCAATACTCCGTGGTCAACTGCTAACAGTTTTTGATAATGCTGATTTGTACGTGCCAGTTCTTGCGGGGTACCGCTCATTTCCAAACAACCGTCCTCGATAAAGACAACTTTATCCATTAGTGAAAGGCCCTGTAAGTGGTGCGTAATCCAAATAATCGTCTTCCCTTTTAACTGTTTCATAAACGTCTCAATTAAACCTTGTTCTGTCACAGGATCAAGACTGACTGTCGGCTCATCTAAAATAATTAGAGGTACATCTTGTAACAATATTCTAGCAAGCGCAAGCCGATGCCGCTCACCTCCAGAAAAGCGCAACCCAGCCTCATCCACAATTGTTTCGAGTCCTTGTGGCAGCTGAGCAACTAATTTTTTTAGTCCCACTCGTTCAAGCACTGTCCACATCTCTGCTTCCGTAGCATCTTCGTCTCCCATCCGCAAATTATTACTGATTGTGGTATTGAACAGATAAGGCGCTTGATGAAGCACACCCACATACCGGCAAATTTTGTCGCCAAAATCTGCTGTCGCAACTCCATTTAAAGTTACACGCCCGTTAGTAGGTCTCAGATCTCCCCGCAAAAGCCTTGCCAATGTACTTTTCCCTGAACCGCTGCGGCCAAGAATCGCGATATGTTCACCATTTTGAATGGTCAGATCAAGCTCATTTAGTACCAGATTTTGCGAATCTTCGTAATGAAAAGCCACATGGGTGATTTTAAGCTGAAAAGGTGCACTTAAAGCTGGCACCGCAGGCTTTTCGACAAGCTTTTCAGTTGGTAAGGAATTCAAGCGCACCAATGAGTCTTGATAAACATTCGTCTCCTGTGCAGCAGCTCCTAAAGGCGCAAAGGCATCAATTAACGGAAAGACTGATAATACAAAAGCAGCAATCCAATTAGCAGCTCCGCCATGATTGCCCGGAAAGGCTGCACTGGTCCAACAAACCAAAACCACCGTTAAAACCCCAAATAACAATTGCACCAAAAAGTCGCGTTTATGATCATTATTCCTGATTGCTTGCTTAACTTGCTGCAACTCATTTTGTGCAGGTGCATGCAATTGATTATATGCTGATCCTCTTTGACTAAAGATCCAATCTGAAACTCCTAGCACATTATCAGTTAATTCAGCATAGAGTTTGTTGCGTAAAAATTTTTGTCTTTCTTGTCTGGCACCATTAGCAACAACAGCTGTCAGTGGAAAAACAAAAACCAAAATTCCCAACAATAAAAGCATGACTAACGCGAACCAAACAGAAAAATAGCCTAATCCTAGAATAATAAAGAAGTACAGGCTCCATGCAATTACAGTCGGAAAAACAGTTTGGAGATACAAATTTTGCAGATGCGCAATGTCTTCTGAAAGTAAGCCTAAGATATCCCCTGTTTGGTACTTGCTTTTGAAGAACACAGCATCCTTTTCGATTACTTGATAGAGCTTTAGTCTTAATTCAGAGGTCAACTTTAAGACCCAATTATGGCTTGTCAACCGCTCCAAGTAGCGAAAAACAGGCCTACCAATACCAAAAGCCCGTGTCAGTACAATTGGGACGTAAACCAACAAAATATTTTCAGGATGCGATGCCGACCGACTGATTAGATAACCAGAATTAAACATCAGCGCTCCACCGCAAAAAAAGGTAAAAAAGCCAAGAACTAAAGCCAAAACTAATGATTTGCGATATTTACCCAAAAAAGGCCTAACCCATGTATCTTCTTTGAAAAGTTTAAATATCTTCATCTCAAATCCTCCTCAAAGAACGACTCAAACGTACAAACGCACCATTTTTTCGTTGCAAATCAGCTAAAGTTCCCATCTCAGCTACTTTGCCATCTTCCATTACAATTATTTGGTCCATTTGCTGCATCCAGTGCAATCGATGCGTTGCAAAAAAGACAAGGTGATCCTCCATCAACGGCAACATTCTTTCCTTCAGTTCAATCTCTGTTTCAATATCCAAGTGGGCTGTGGGTTCATCAAATAACAGTACTTTGCGTGTCTGATCAAGGAAAATACGTGCCAATGCTATTCGCTGGCTTTGACCACCGCTCAGTTCTCTAGCACCTTCGCCAATAACAGTCTCTAACCCTTCAGGCAATTGTGCAACCAGTTGTGAAAGTCCAACAACCTTAAGTGCCTGTCCAATTTGTGTTGGGGTTGCTTCAGGATTGTAAAATGCGATATTTTCCCGCAGCGTTGCTTTAAAAATGTAAGGATTCTGCGGTAAATAAAGCAACTGCTTTTGCCACTCCCGTTGAGCAAAGGAATTTGTCTGATGTCCTCCAAAAGAAACCTGTCCCTTTTGCGGTTGCAAAAAGCCACTCAGCACATTAATCAATGTTGATTTTCCGGAACCACTCAACCCGATAATGCCAACTTTTTGATAGCCAACTGTGTCTAGCGAAATTGCTGCCAAAGCCGGCTGCCCCTTTTCATAAGCAAAATTTGCTTCTTTGAGTTCCAAGCGGCTGGTCGGTTGCCACTGCTCAATACTGATTTGCTTAATTTGCGGCTCTGTAATTGTCAGAATTTTTTGGAGTGCACTCAAAGCATTTTTCCCGTCCAAAGTGGCATGATAGTCCCCAGAAAAGTCCCGGATTGGCAAAAAATATTCCGGACTGAGAATTAGTACGGTCAAAGCTGGAAAAAGTGAAATTTGACCATTTAAAAGTCTGAGTCCCAACAAAACTGCAACGACCGCAATTGAAAGTGTCGTAAAAAAATCCAAAGCAAAGGTCGATAAAATTGCAATTTTAAGTGTATTAATGGTTGCTTTGCGAAAACGTTCACTAGTTTTAAAAATACTGCGCGCATAGCGTTTGCTAAGCCCAAAAAATTTCAAAGTATCAATCCCACGCAAAGAGTCTACAAAATGATTAGCAAGCATCTGATATGTTTTGTACTGCCGATCAGCTTTGGCTTGTGCTGCATATCCTAGCACAACCATAAAAACAATAATCAAGGGGAAAATTGCTAACAAAAAAGCACCTGATTTCCAGTCAAAATACCAAACTGCAAGCAGAATCAACCATGGAACAACCATTAGACCGATTACCTTTGCCAAAATCAAGTGGAAATAGTTTTCTACCTGATCCATGCCTTCAAGTGCCATAGTAGTCACATTGCCTGTCCCGTTGGTTTGAACGATCTGTGGACCGACGCGAAAAATTTTGCCTAATAATCTTTTACGCAACCATGCAGCCTGTTTAGCAGCAAAAGCATCGAGTAATTTATCCCGGCCGTAAACCATGAAGTGGCGTAAGCCGAAACACAGCAAAAACAGGATGATCCATCCTGTCTGTGTGCCCAACTTCCCGCCATTCCATAATCCAACAATCGTTTTTGCTAAAAAATACGCCTGTCCAACAATTGCAAGCCCTTGTACAAAAGCCAGGCCTGTCAAAATTCCAAGTATTTTTTTGATCCCGGGCAAAGAAAGTAATTGCTTATCAATCAATACTTGTTCTCCAGTGCTGAAGTGTGTTTGATCCGCTTCCTAAAGATGTAATATGTCCAAGCGATATATGCAAGTACAAACGGTAAAAATGAAAGCGCGATGTAAGTCATAATCTTAAGTGTATATGGACTTGAGGAAGCAGTTGTAATCAATAGATCGTATTTAGCACTTACAGAACTGATCATTACCCGGGGAAAGAGACCAGTAAATAAAAGTGCCACTAATGCAATGAAAGTCCCACCGCTAGCAAGAAATGCGCCTAGCTCGTGACCTTTGAATACCGCAATATTAGCACATAATGTCAAAACAACAATTAGTAATACAAAAATTACTGAAGTCGTTAGGTGCCGTGCAAAAAAGTCTGTTTTGAAGTAAAGCAATGCTGCAAATGCCAGCAAGCCAACATAAAAAATTCCATATAAAAACTTCGCATAATTCTTAGCTCTTTGCCGCACGGGTCCAGTTGTTTTTAAAGCAATGTAGTTCAGTCCATGCAGGTAACTCATTAGGGTTAAGGCAACTCCTCCAACCAAAGAGAAAAGATTAAAGTAATCGCCAAACCTAGCCCGCATATCCCCACTAGCATCTATGGGCATCCCTTGAATCAAACTGATGAACATGATTCCAAAAAAGAAAGGTACCAGCAGACTGCCAAGCGAAAGTGCCCAGTTCCACAATTGTTTCTGCCCTTCAGGCACCTTGCTTCTAAATTCAAAAGAGACCCCCCGTATAATCAGGCCAGCCAATATAATGAATAAAATGAGATAGTATCCACTAAAAAGAGTTGAGTACCAGAATGGATAGGAGGCAAACATCGCACCTCCTGCAGTGATCAACCAGACTTCGTTTCCATCCCATACTGGCCCAATCGTCGCAACTAACTGATCCTTTTCTTTTTCATTGTGTGCAAGAGTCTGGATAGACATTCCAACTCCAAAGTCAAAACCCTCCAGAAAGAAAAAACCTGAAAAAAGTACTCCGATTAAAACAAACCATAGAACTTGCAAAGTACTCATTATTCAAACGCCCCCTTATCAAAAGGATCAACCTGCTGATCCTTTTTTTCCTGTTCACTGAGTGATTCATCGTGATCAGGTCCCTTACGCATTTCTCGTACGATTAACGAAACCATTGTAATCGCAAGTCCCGTAAAGAGCAGGAAGTAAATAATGTTTGACGTCAGCAAAGAGGCAACTGAAACATTCGGCGAAACACTCTGTTTAATTGTGAATAAGCCATAGACTGTCCATGGATAGCGGCCTAACTCTGTTACCAACCAACCCGCAGTATTCGCCAAAAAAGGGGCAAACGTACACAATCCTAGCACCCACAACATCCAGCGTTGTTTATACAATAGTTGTTTCTTCTTTCGTGCAAGGATTAGTCCTAGCAAGGAGACTAACAACATCAAGGTGCCAAAACCAGCCATGATTCTAAAGCTCCAAAAAACAGCATTGACCGGCGGATAATAATTACGTGCACCATACTTCTTCACTAACTGTTTGTTAACGCTATTTAAGCCTTGGACGGCACCAGATGGCTTGTCGTATGCCAGAATACTCAGTACATAAGGAAGATCAACTCCCCAGATACGTTTGTGCTGATTTTCATTAGCCCAAGCGATCAATGTCCACGCTGCTGGATCACCAGTATCCTTATAAAGACCTTCAGTAGCTGCAAATTTCATCGGCTGTTCACGGACAAGTGCCTTCATCTGCAGATCACCAGCTGTCAAAACTGCGATAGAACCGAAGAGTGTCACCACCAATCCGATTTTCAATGACTTTTTGTAAAAGGCTGGACTCTCAACTTTTTTCTTCAACAATCTAAAAGCCGCCAAGCCGGCGACAACTGCTCCGCCCGTGACAATTGCTCCGGCAATCACATGGCTAAATTCATACCATAGTTGCGGATTCGTCAACAAGGCTTTAAAATCTGTCATCACAGCATGCCCATTTTTAATGGAATATCCCACTGGATGCTGCATAAAACTATTAGCCGCTAAAATCCACAATGCCGAAATCATTGATGCAAATGTCACTAGCCAAATGAAAACAGCATGCAATTTTGGATTAACCATGTCCCAAGTAAAGATCCACAGACCTAAGAAAGTTGATTCCATAAAAAAAGCTAATAAAGCTTCCAAAGCAAGCGGGGCACCAAAAATATCCCCCACAAACCTTGAGTAATCCGACCAGTTCATCCCAAATTGGAATTCTTGAATAATACCAGTTACAACTCCGACTGCAAAGCTCAGCAAAAAGATATTTCCCCAAAACTTGGTCATTTTGAGGTATTCTTTTTTCTTAGTCACAATGTATGCTGTCTCCATAATTGCAACGACGAGTGCCAATCCGATGGAGAATGGGACAAAGAAAAAGTGGTAAATCGTTGTCATTGCAAATTGAAAGCGAGCTAATGAAACGATACTCATGTAAAACTCCCCCTTAGTTATTTAAAGTTACTTTTCAACTCGCATTCAAGCAAGAAAATTTAAAACGTATTCAATTCAAATATACTACTATAGCGCTTAAAATCAATTAACCCGACTGCAAAACATTGTAGAAAACCTAATTTCTAGTCTTTTTTTTACCTGATTTTAATAAAAATCATCCCAGAACATTACTGAGTAACAGCACATCTTTGTTAGCGCTAACAAAAAATAAAAATAGCTGTTCTTTCGCCATGCAACCATGCACTGTCAGGCAGAAAAAATCGGCTATTTAGAACTTATTTATAAAAATCCAACACGTTGCTTATTTAAATTTCGGGACTGTTATTTCCAATTCTTGTGCAATTTCTTTTATCTCAGCAGCACTTTTTTCGTCAAGTAAAACTCCTTGTTGAAGATTTTCATGGTAGTTTTTGTATTCACGATCCCCTGGAATCATAATTTGCGTTCCAGGAGTATGCTCTAGTCCGCGAATGCGGGTAAACATTGCAGTCGCATTCGTGGCAAACGTTTCTAAATCACCAAAAACAGCTGGATCAAGTGTCAAGAAAAACTGGCTAAAATCGTGTTCACCCGTGTTGGTATCAGCCGAGATTGAACCTTGAGCAAGAATTCCAGTCAGAAGTTCAATTATCAGTGAGTTGCCAAAACCTTTGTAATTGGAATTCTTTTCAGAGTTGCCTCCAAGCGTCAGCACGCCGCCACCTGTTTGATGTTCCGTAAAGGCTACTTTGGCTAAAATATCTTCGGCAGCTTGTGCATCATGAATCACATTACGTTCACCATCAATCGCCCAATCCCCCGGAAGTGGTTTATTATTTTTGGCAAGTACCTGAATTTTACCGCCAGAAACTACTGAAGTTGCCCCATCAAAGACAAAAGGATGTGGACTTGCAGGGAAAGTAAAAGCAAAAGCATTTGACCCTAAAAATGCTTGGGTTGCATTAGTGGGGGCTACTAACGGACGTGTATTAGTGGTTGCAATCCCAATCAGGCCCTCTGCAACAGCCATCCGTGAATAATATCCTGCAGTTCCAAAATGATTAGAATTCCGAATAACTGCCATTGAAAGACCAACCTGTTTTGTCTTTTTAATTAAGTTTTTCATTGCAAACGCCGACGCAATTTGACCCATATTCTTGTTAGCATCGACGAGCAAACTAGTCGGTGTCTCCTTGAGCACCTTAACCTTATTTTGTGGTTGAATTGTTCCTTCTTTGATCATCCTGATATACCAGGCTAAACGTTGAATACCATGGGAAGCAATCCCTCTTAAATCAGCATCAACTAGTGTATCTGCCAATAAGGCACTGTCCTCATTGGAAAATGAATACGCGGTAAAAACTCCTTCTAAAAATTCTCTTTCTTCTGCTGAACTAATTCTCATCTTAGTTCTCCTTTCTATCAATTACTCCTTCAATTGTTAAGTTGACTTGCTCGTGAAGGGTTGCACGTACTATAAGCCCCGCTTTCCTGCCTTGTCAATCTCTTATTTCTTAGGTCTAAAAAAACGAGAGTGTGACATAAGTCGGGAAAATTTGAGTACTAACTCGAAATTACGAACATCGCGAGTACTTTGCGATGAGTAATTCGAAGTTAGACGGAGAATTTTGACTTATGGAACACGTTTATCCGGAATCAAAAAGGGACTGTGCCAAAAGTTAACTTTTGTCACAGCCCCGTTTCGAAGCATGTTCTTAAATAAATAATTTCTAATTTAGAAGTTCTGAATCAATACCATAATAACTGGCAAAACAATTGCAAAAAGGACGGTGGACGTTGTAACGACGTTAGTTGCATATTCAACATCGCCGTGACCTTCATTAGCTAAAATTGGCAAAACTGCTAAGCCTGGTGCCGAAGCCTGCACAATCAAAGTTTGAGCTTCTAAGCTGGGAATGTTGAAACCGCGGTGCATCCCCACAAGAATCAGCATTGCAATCAAAGCTGGTGCGATCACAAAGCGACCAATCAGTGCAAAAATTGTATCTTTGTCGAAGCGAATCGAGGATAGCCCTGCATTGCAAAGTACAATCCCGATGTAAATCAAGGAAAGTGGTGTAACCAAACTGCCTACATAGGTCAAAGCATTAATCAAAAAAGCCAACCAACTGACCTGCATTACATGGAAAGGCAGGAATAAGAAGACCAGTGCTACTAAGAAACCAACTAATGGTGGCGGCAAAAGTTTCTTCCAATTAAAGGTACTCTTACCACTTTGAGCCCCAGTCTTAGTGGGATCATCCCATGACATCAGGAATGCTCCGAGTGTCCAAGTTGAAACTGTATTAACAACATAATACATCAGAAAATATGCCATGGCCTTATCACCAAACAAAGCCAAGTTTAACGGCAGTCCAATAAAGATGGTATTTGCGTTCACAAACATATTGATGAATGTGCCCCGGCGTCCAGGACGAACTTTCAGCAATTTGACAAGGATGAAAGCCACAATATAGCCTAAGCAGACTCCGCCAAAACCAAACACTAACCCAGAAGACAGTCCTAATAGTTTGCTCAATGTAAGCCGCTTTAAAACACTCGTGAAAATCGATGCTGGTAAAGCAACCTTCATCAGCAATTTAGAAATAGTTCCACCAAAGTTGTCATCAAACCAACCTTGTTTACGCAAAATATAGCCTAAAGCGATAATCAAAACAATTGTTAAAATACTCTGAACCGAAGTAAATAATGCTGCCATGCTGTTATTCGCCCCTCTTTACAACTTTTACATCATCCGCCAGCGGGCTATATTCTGGTTCCCACTTAACTGCGTCGATTGCTTTTTTAACATCTTTAATTTCTGTTCGATTAAGTTTCTCAGCCACAGCTTCTTTAGCAGTCGCGAATGCAACTGTCTGGCTAAATTCACTCAACTTAGAAACTGGTGGTAAGACTGCTGCACCTGGTTGTGCAGGATCTACAATTCCACCTAAACTGTGAGCAGCTGCTGAAATCATTCCATCTGTCAGCAACCGCGCAGTCGCTGCAATTGTACCTAACCCTAATCCAGGGTAAACTAAGGCATTATTAGCCTGCCCAATCTCGTAGGAAACACCTTTATATTCAACTGGTTCTGCTGGAATCCCAGTAGCTACCAGTGCTTGACCATCTGTCCACCGAATCAAATCTTCAGCCTTAGCCTCTGCTAATTTCGTAGGATTTGACAATGGGAAAATAATTGGACGTGCAGTTGCAGAAGCCATTTCTTTTACAATGCTTTCAGTAAAGGTTCCTGGAACTGTGGATGTTCCTACTAAAATTGTAGGATGAACAGCCTTAACTGCAGCTTCAAGGCTGGTTAACTCATCAGCATTAGCAAACTCACTGCGTTTACGTGCGAAAGGCTTTTGTTCTGGTGTCAGGTCGTCCATGTCATCGAATAAAAGACCTTGTTTGTCGACAAGATAGAAGTGTTTTTTAGCTTCTTCTGGTGACATCCCCTGCTGCACAAATTCCTCACAAATGCGGCTTGCAATTCCAGCGCCGGCAGTTCCAGCACCAAAACTCATATAAACCTGATCAGCAATTTTTTCATGCGAGATGTTCAATGCACCTAAGATTCCGGCAAGCACAATAATCCCAGTTCCTTGGATATCATCATTAAAGACCGTAACTTTTTCCTTATAACGGTTCAAAATAGTAGCAGCATTACTGCGTCCGAAGTCTTCAAAATGCAGATAAAGATCTGGGAATAATTTTTCGGCAGTGTCAACAAATTGATCTACAAAATGATGATATTGTTCGCCATAAATGCGTTCATGACGCACACCAAGATAAAGATCATCTTTTAATAATTCTTGATTGTTTGTCCCTGCATCTAAAACAACCGGCAATACTTGGCTGGGGTCAATTCCAGCGGCTGCGGTATAAACCATTAATTTACCGACAGCAATATCCACGCCTTGCGTTCCCCAATCGCCAATTCCTAAAATGCCTTCTCCGTCTGTCACAACGATCAAACGAATATCGCGACCATCAGCACTTTGTTTTAGGGCCTCTTCAATATGTTCAGGTTCATCGATTGACAAATAGGTGGCATTTTGTGGATTAGTGAATAATGCACTGTAATTTTCAATTGTATCTGCAATCGTAGGATCATAAACAATCGGCATAAATTCATAAACATGCTGTGAAAACAGTTTGTAAAAAAGCACGTGATTCTCATTGAAAATTTCCATTAAGAAAATGCGTTTTTCTAAAGCTGTTGCTTTACGTTGGTACTGTGCGTAAGCTTGTTTAGCCTGTTGCTCCAATGTTTGTACAGCAGGTGGCAAAATCCCGTTCAGACCATACTGATCTCTTTCTGCATGCGTGAAAGCAGTCCCCTTATTCAAGAATGGGTTATGCAATAATTGTTCCGGTGTATATTCCATCATTATCTCTCCTCCTAGTTTATGTTTACTCCGCTACTTTATGCCAAGAGGGATTTTATAGTCAAACCGGTAAATTGTAATAAACAAAACTTATAAATAGTGCTTAGGCCTTGATAAAATGGTAATTTTAGATTTCAATATTTTAAAGTTAGCAAATAAAAGGACTTAAAATTCAGCAAATATCCCTATTTATATGCTTATAAATGCTGTTTTTCTCAAAAATAACTAACAATCTCGTGGTTTTGAGTGTAGCATCTCTAAAAAAAATTATTGTAGGTTTATAGCAGCCACTTATTCTGGTAAAACAACCTCTTCATCAAAGAAAATGTTAGGGTCATTCAGACTATAATACTTTTCGCATGCTTATGACTTGTTTCTAATCTCCTCGTTAATTAACCTAGCTATAAAATTTTTTAATTTCAACGTGACATTCAATTACCAATTCTGCAATCTTTAAGTTGTCATTTTAACTCCCTTATGCCCTTGCCTTCTCCAAGTCCACTTAATTCTCATATATGGTATTTTTACACCCCAGAAAATTTTGAAAATCTGCTAGTTATCGTAGTCTTTTTAACCTTAGAAGGCGTTCTTGTAATTGATCCTTTGCTCTTTGACTTTTAACAATCAGTACTACACTGTGTTTTTGGCGCTTTTCTTGCACCAACTGCTCTGTTTGGTGCTCATCATAGGAATATACAAAACGCAAAAAATCCCAATACTCGCGGTTGAAATGTTCGCTAAACTGACTTGGCATCTCTGTTCTACTCTTTTTATCATAGTGAAATTTTAAAGACCGTTTAATAACCCGCCATAAAGCAGTCAGGCGCCCCACTTTCAACCAAATAATAAAATCTGCTTCCGCCAGCCGCAAGGGGAGCGTGTCATAATAGTTACCCTCAATAATCCAATTTTTTTGTTGCATAAAGCGTCGTTGCTGCTCACTAAACCAGCCCTTAGCAGCTGCAGAATAATCAGTGCTATGCCATAGGCTATCGAGATGCAAAAGCGGATAGTTCATCTTTTGGTTTATCTTTTTAGCAAGTGTCGACTTCCCACTGCCACAATTACCAATAATAATAATGTGCATCTTGCTCACCTCTTACTTAAATCATGTCCAGTATAACTTTCAGCAGATATAATTCATTTTTAATGTAAATAAAAAGAGCAGATTTCTCCGCTCAAAAAACAAATTTTTCGTTTTTACACCTGCAGCATAACCTACCCAAATTAAATGCTTGAACTATACTGACTGATGCATCTAACATATTTTATTCTACCGTAACACTCTTTGCCAAATTACGTGGCTTATCTACATCGTAACCGCGCTGCAGACTTGTATAGTATGCCAACAACTGGCACGGTACAATCGCAAGTAGCGGTGTCAACAATGGATGAACATCCGGCAATACAATCTGATCGCCTTCTTCTGCTAAAGCACGGCTTACGATATAAATGACGTTTGCTCCACGGGCCAGAACTTCCTGTGCGTTGCTCCGTGTATGTTTAGCAGTCTTCGCATCTGTGATGATTGCCACAACTGGCGTATCTTTTTCAATCAAAGCAATCGTCCCGTGTTTTAACTCACCTGAAGCGAATCCTTCTGTTTGAACATACGAAACTTCCTTAAGCTTAAGTGCCGCTTCTTGTGCGATATCATAATCAATTGCACGTCCAATATAAAATGCATTGCGCGTCGTTGCCAAAGCAGCAGTCGCAATTTTCTCAATCTGTGCCTTTTCATCAACCAGTTCCTGCATGCCGTTAGCAACTTTTGTCAGTTCCTGCGCAACTTCAAAATTAGCAGCGGTTGTCAGACCCTTTTGTGCACCCATTGCTTTTGCCAACAAAGCTTCCAATGCAATTTGTCCGGTATAAGCTTTAGTTGAAGCAACTGCAATTTCTGGTCCTGCATATAATAGCAAGGTATGTGTAGCTTCACGCGAAAGCGTCGAGTTCTCAACGTTAGTGATTGTTAAACTCTGATAGCCCCATTGATTAACTAATGAAAGTACTTGGCGACTATCGGCGGTCTCACCACTTTGAGTCAAGAAAATAAAGAACGGTTTTTGAGAAAGTAACGGTGGATTATAGGCAAATTCTGAAGCAACATGCACCTCAGTAGGAATTTTGGTCAATCCTTCAAAAATTTCCCGACCCACAAGTCCAGCATGGTAACTTGTACCAGCAGCAACAATATACAAGCGATCTGCATTATTCAATTTCGTAAGTAATTCCGGAGCAATTTTAATGCTTCCATCTTCTGCCACATAATGTTTAATTAATGAACGCATGACACCTGGCTGCTCATCAATTTCTTTCAACATATAGTAAGGATAAGCTCCTTTATCAGCTTCTGAAGCATCTGTGCTGACGTGGAATGGTTTGCGTTCCATCACTTTGCCTTGTGGATCTTCAATCGTCACACTGTTTGGCTTAACGACTACAATTTCGCCGTCCACCAGTTCAATAAAGTCATGTGTCTGGTCAAGCATTGCCAGTGCATCACTGCAGACAACATTAAAGCCTTGCCCTACACCAATCAATAAGGGGCTCTTATTCTTCGCAACGTAAAGTGTATCTGGTTCATTATGATCAACCAGTAAGAAAGAATACGAAGAACTTTCATCAATTAAACTCAACACCTTTTTAAAGGCTGCCTTAGTTTCCAATCCTTGTTGCGCAAATTTAGCAATCAGCTGTACAACAACTTCCGTATCAGTGTCACTTTTGAAGGTCACATCTTGTAAGTATTCTTCCTTCAATTGTGCAAAGTTGCCGATCACACCATTATGTACTAAGTAATAGCGGCCGTCAGCAGATACATGCGGATGTGCATTCGCCTTGCTAGGTGCTCCATGAGTTGCCCAACGTGTATGTCCAATTCCAGTTGAACCATGAACGTCGCCTGAAACCTCTTTGCGTAATTCTGAGATCCGACCCTTTTCCTTAACAAGATACTCCTTGCCATCTTGGTCATTTACGTAGATTCCAGCAGAATCATAACCACGATATTCGAGGCGTTCCAACCCCTTTAGGAGAATCTCAACGGCATTTTGTTTGCCCGTAACACCAACTATACCACACATAAAGATAACCAGCCTTCCGCATTTATTATTAATTTATTGTTTGTTTTTATTTAATTGGTCTATATCAAAAATAAAAATTAATACCTTAACCAACAACAAATATACGCCACCACAAAGGACATGTCAATTGAATATCCTATAAATGGTATACATATTATAAAAAACTTGGAATTGAAATAAAAATACTAGTCCACTGGTTAAAATTTAGGTCTAATTAAGCGCTAAACTACTCAATAGAAAAGCAACTTGTGCTCTCGTTTTAAGGCTGCGATTCGTTGTCTGGTGCAACCGTCCGAGCACCCTTAGTCATTCGTAATAACAGGATGCCACAGAAAAAGCCTAAAATCATGAACGGTAAAAAATCTAATCCAACTGCATATAAAGGAATATGAGCTGACGCCCAGATGTCAATTGTGTGCAGGAACTGCAATTTTAAAAAAGGAGCTGGCAAGTTATGAATTAAGTCTAAAATTGCAGGAATCAACGTCAACAAAATTGTTGCTTTATAAATCAGCTTTTCTTTTCCAATGTAGGGCTGCAAAAGGCCTAAGATAATCAATGCAATTGCCAAGGGATAAAGGAAGCTTAAAATAGGCGAAGAATACAGAATAATCTGTGTTAGCCCAAAATTCGAAATCATAAATGATCCAAGTGTCGCACCGCTCAAGAAGAAGTGATAACCAAGCTTAGGAAAACGATGACCCCAATCCTGCGACAAAGAGGTAATCAGCCCAATTGCAGTCGTTAAGCAAGCTAACAATGTAAGAGCTGCTAACAAAGCAGCACCTGCCATACCGGTATAGTGCTTCATAATCTCAGAAAACGCAGTCCCACCTTCGCTGCTCAGCTTGGTATATGATAAACTAGCGGCACCTAAAGCAATCAAAAAAATGTAAATGATTGCCTCAAATCCCATCGTGATCACACCTACCTTAGCTACCGCACGCGCACGTGCCTTGCTCTCTTTTACACCGAACAACTTAAGCGCTGAAATGATCGTAACCCCGAAACCTAAACCTGCCAGTGCATCCATCGTATTATATCCTTGCAAAAATCCATTAATTAATTCAGGTGCCTTATTTGTTGTCCCTAAAGCTATCCCTTGCAAATCTCCCTTAATTAAAAAAGCAATCAAGAAAATAAATGCAAGCAGCACTACAAACAATGGATTCAGTAATTTACCAACATACTTGGTAATCTGACTTTGTTTGTAGGCCAATAAAAAAACAGCTCCAAAAAACAAGAACGAAAAAATTAACAAACCCATTTTCTCCCATGATTGGGGTAAGAAAGGTTGAACGCCTAGCGAAAATGTTACAGTGGCAGTTCGTGGAGCTGCAATCAAGAGCCCTAGAGAAAGATGTGTTAAAATCAGAAAAAATAATGAAAAAAACTTGCCTGCTGGCAGCGCTAGATCATACATACTATTACTTTTAGTTAAACTGATTGCTAACAGCGAAAGCAGCGGCATTAAAATTGCTGAAAGCAAAAACCCAATTGCGGCAAAAAACCACGCCTTACCTGCTAATTGCCCTAGATGAATTGGAAATATCAAGTTGCCTGCTCCGAAAAAAAGTCCAAACAACAATGATGCCAAAATCAGATACTGCTTTTTTGATAATTCTTTGTTACCCATAAAACCCCTCCTCTAAATTAACGCAGCGCTGAAAAATAAAAAAACGTCCTTTACTTGAAAAATTCAAGTAAAGGACGTTTTGAAACGCGTTACCACCTTAATTTCAGCTATCTTTGCATAGCTGACGCTCATAAAGTACGGCTATCTCGTTGATAACGATACTTCATTGCTATAATGGGCGCATTCCCAGCAGTCACTTCATTTTCTGTCGCAACTGCAGCTTATGGATTACCTTCACACTCAATGATTTCACCGCTTCCCACTTAACACGGCTCCCTGTAAAAAATCAGCTAAATGTTACTCTTCCAATCATCGCTTTGTATTTAGTGGTTATTAAACCAAAATAACAGCTATTTGTCAACTCCACTTTGTCTTAGTTGCCAATTCCTATGCATTTTGCTTGGTTGCTGCAGCTTCTTTATACGATGCAGCAATCGCCTGTAACAACTCTTCATCTTTTAAACCGGTCGTCTCACGAATTACTTCTTCCAACGATTCTTCTTTGAGCATCTGTTGCAATTTTTGACTCTCTTCATCCTGCGGTTCATTAAATGTATAAATTTTACCTACAGTTTCTAAGAGTGCTGCGTACCCCAATCCACGTTCTTTAGCCTCACGAATTGGTCGAATAAAACGTTCGTCATAACCTAACTTACGAATTGGAGTTCTGCCAACACGCGCAATTTCGTCAGAAAGATATTTATTTTCAAACCGTCCAATAATTTTTTCTTGATAAGCTTCATGCTCTTTGCGATCAAAATCCCATTTAGCGATTAAAAGATCCCCAGTTTCTTTCAAAACCCGTTTCAATTGGCGCAAGACATCTGGGTCAGCAATTGCATCTCCAATGTTGTCATATCCTTTGTGCTTTCCAGTATAAGCAACAGTTGCATGTCCCGTATTAACTGAAAAGAGCTTTCTTTCGATGAATGGTTCCAAGTCTGGTGCATAATGAACCCTTTTCAACTTCAATTCAGGCGCAGCCATCTGACTTTCATCAACAACCCATTCTTTAAAAGGTTCAACTGAGACAAAAAGTGGGTCTTCATGTTTTTGCAGCGGTACAATCCGATCAACTGCAGCATTGGGGAAGCCGATAACTTGATCAGCAAACTCTTGATCTGCAGGTTCAAGATGAGCATAAACCTCTTTTTTCAACGCTTGACTGCCGCCAATCATGTTCTCACAGGCGATCACATCAACTTTCTTTTCATTATGATGCTGCTTGCGGGATTGAATTCCTGCAGCAATCAGCGGCGCAATGAACTTCAAAATTTTCGGTCCAATTGCGGTTGTTACAATATCAGCATCTTCCAATGCCGCAACAACCTTGTCAGGATCCTTGCCGTTATTAATTCCACTGACATGTGCGACCTGAATCTTTTTTTGCGACTCATCTGCCAGTTGAATCGTGTATCCGTGTCTTGCGTTCAAAGCGTCAATAATCGTTTCATTAACATCTACAAATTTGATTTCAAATCCATTCTCAGCTAAAGTTTCCCCAATAAATCCACGACCGATATTACCTGCTCCAAAATGTACAGCTTTCATTATTTACCAACCTCTTTCAATAAATTAATGATCTCATCCTTGGACTGTGCGTCTGCTAACTTAACCACGTTATTGACATCACTGCAAAACAGTGCAATTTGCGACAAAATATTTAAATGCTCACCATTAAGTCCGGCAATTCCAAAAACAACCGTCACAATATTTTCAGTACCTGCTTCTTCGGAAAAGTCAACTCCCATTGGAACCTGCACAATCGAGATTCCGGTTTTCTTGATGAACTTTTTACCTGCTTCTGTACCATGTGGGATCGCAATAAAGTTTCCCATATACGTTGAAACATCATTGTTACGTGCAAGCATCGAGTCAATATATGCATCTTCAACATACCCATTTTCAACCAGTAGCTTTCCGGCTAATCTAATTGCTTCTTCCTTAGTTGCTACATGTTGACCGAGCAGAATCATATCTTTTTGCAGTTCCATTACACATCATCTCTTTCTCTTAAAATCAATTTGATCCATAAACTGAGTTGCTATTAAGTCTTTAATCTGTTCTTCAGTACCTTCTTCAAAAACGTGAGTATTGTTACTGTTCATTACAATTGCACTACTGATTAGACCCATCAAAATATTTTGAAAATCGCTCATTGGGGCGGGTCCAACCATCAGCATCACCCGGACAACCTCTAGTGGTGTCTGGTCCATTGCCAGCATTTCAAGTGGTCGCGCTAATTGGTAAACCGAGAAGAAAGGGCGTTTAACACTTTCATCTGTAGTATGCACCAGTGCAATTCCTGTATCTGGGATTCCAACAGGAGCAAGTTCAGCGCGTGCAATCATCTCATGCCTGACTTTGACCCGATCAGTAATGATCTGAGTTGGAATTTTTTCCAGAATCAATTCCAAAACTGTTTCTAACTCTGGTGCAGCAGCAACCTGCGTAACTTTAATTCGACTCAATAATTCCTTGCTTGCTTTCAATCTAGCGAACATCTCATCTAAGCGCTGCTGTCCTTGTGCAAAACCTGTATTTTGCTTTTGAACGTTCAATTGGTGTTGCCGGCCTACCGTATATTTTGAAATCAGTGCCTTAATTCGTTCAAGTTCATCATCTAGTAACAACGGGCTGACAATGTAATATTTCCAGTCAAAACCAGGAAGATCAAGTGTTGAAAGAATCAAATCATATTCAGCAGGATCAAGCTCATTTAACTGTGAAACTTTTGCAATCCGAATCGCTGCAATCGCCGGAATTTCCTTGTGGAGTCTTCCCTTTAGGATACTTGCTGTTCCGATTCCGTTTGGACAAACAATCAGCGCCCGCAACTGTCGTCTGGTCTGACCACTAGAATAACTATTGGCAAAATACAATAAGATCAGTTGTGCCTCTGTTTCCGAAAACGAATACTTAGAAAAAATTTCGTGTAACCCTTTCTTGACCGCGTTGTACAACTCCGGATACTGCTGCCCGACACTATTCAAAATCTCAATACGCGCGTTGGGAAGCCGTGCCGAATCACTATGCAACAAAAGGGTCATATGCCTAACCAACCGTGAAAATAAATCTTGATCCAATCCGAAGTTCCAGTGAATCTCAGCTGAAATCAGCTGAATGAGTTGTTTGACATTGTAGGAAACTTGCAAGTCGTAGTTATCAGCCCATCCACTGACACCCAGATGATAGTCTAACCCTTGCAGTTGAACTGCGATGAAATCAACTTCGCCGGTTGTAATTTTTTCCTTGATCTGTGCGCTGAATTTTGTGAATATCTCCAGTGCACGTTGTCGATACTGAAAAATTTTTTCCTGATCTACAGCGGCATATTTCTTGATAACCACCTTCTTCATTCTGATAAGCGAGATTGCGATCATTAAAACCAACTGGACTTCTTGCATGTCAGATCTTGCCCGCGAAGCAATCTGTGCCTCCTCTAATGCCACCACACAACGTTGCAGCACATCTTTGGGGAGCAGCCTTAAGAAAAAGCTTTGTGTTTGCTTATGATTATTGGCGTCTAAATATTCGAAGAATTCATATTCGTTAATCTCATTTGTTAGTGTTCCGCATAAAATTAGTCTTCTTTGAGCTTCTTCACCAACGACCTGAATACCCACTGCCTTTTTAGCATCTAATTTAATTTGATAACTGGCTAATGCCTTAGAGACTCTTTTCAGATCGCGTTGAATCGTTCCTTCACTGACACCGAGAGAAACCGCTAAGGAAAAGATTTTAACCGGTTCGTGATTGAGTAGCAGCAAACAGACAATCGCTGCCTGTCGTTGCTTAGTCGTTAAAGCTGTATCTCCCTTTTGCGTATTCAACTCAGCAGCAAGCTTTGTTTTAGCAGCCGCCGTTCCTTCCAAAAAATACAAGGCTGCATTATTTTCAATCTTCAAACCATGCTCACTCAGATAAAGCTTTAACTCTGAAAATTCACGATAAACCGTGCGGCGGCTGATCTTCAATGCATCTTCAAGTGTATTCATCTGAATGCCATCTGGATTATTCCACAGCTCACGTAAGATCTTTTTTTGACGGTCCGATAACAAGATCAACTAAATCATCCTCTTTACGCTAAACGTTCTACAATATAACTGTATTCATCAGCTTCAAGCAGATTTTTAACAGTTACTACCTGGACCTCAGTATAACGTAATTTCAGATTTTTCTCCGCTTCAGGGGTCACAATTACTAAATGTTGTTTGCTATCTTCAAGTTCATTGATCCCAAGATTTTTGACTGGTACTTGCTTACCGACTTTCTTCAGCCGATCTTTGAACAAAGATGCTGCCATTGTTGCGGATCCTTCTCGTTGATCATGATGGATAAAGTCGACTTCCGTAACCGCTGCATAATCAATTTCAGCTAACCGTTGATTTTTAGTTGGTTTTTCTTCATTCTTTTTTTGAATTTGTTTTTCCGGATTAAGTTGTGTTAATGCTTTAAGATTCAAAACAACTTGATCGTACTTTGGACTGCTCAAGAAATTATCCACAGCAATATGCATTGCGTTTGGTGTCTTTTGCAACGCACGATCCGCCAATTCTTCCTGAGTAATTACCAGCAAGCCATCTTCGTCTTTCAGGCGGCTAATAGCGGTGTTCGTAACTGGGATATCTGTGATACCTGCTTTTTTAACTTTGTCTCGCAGTAAAGATGCACCCATTGCAGAAGAACCCATGCCGGCATCACAGGCAAAAATAATTCTTTTGACATCTGCATATTCCTGTACTGCTTTTTCAGCACTTTGACCTGCTACTGGAGCAGCACCTTTAGATTCAGCTTTCATTTGGCTCATTTGTGCTTGCTTTTCAGCTAATTCATCTTCAGCTTTGCCGTCAGACTTATCGGCTTTCAAAATAAGCGCAGCAACGATAAATGAAACAATTGCGGCAACCAAAACTCCAGCTAAGATCTTAAGATAGTTGCCTTTTGGTGTCATTAAAAGGATTGCAATGATTGATCCTGGAGAAGCTGCTGCTTTAACACCTGTGTCCAACAGGGAGAAGGTAAATGTCCCACTAACACCACCAGCAATTGCAGCAAAAATCAAAGCTGGTTTCATCAAGACATACGGGAAATAAATTTCATGAATTCCACCAAAGAATTCAATCAAGGCAGCACCTGGTGCAGAAGCCTTAGCAGCGCCTTTACCAAAGAGCATAAATGCCAACAAGATTCCCAGTCCAGGACCAGGGTTTGATTCAAGCAAGAAGAGCACTGATTTGCCTGACTGTGCAGCCTGTTGAATTCCTAGCGGAACTAGAATCCCATTTCCAATGGCATTATTTAAGAATAAGACCTTAGCCGGTTCAATCAGGATATTAGCCAAAGGCAACATGTGAACTGAAATAATCCAATCAACGCCCTTGCTCATTATCGTACTGCCAGCTGTTACCAATGGGTTAATTACAAAAACACCAAAGATTGCTAAAATCATTCCTAGGATTCCACTTGAGAAGTTGTTGTAAATCATCTCAAAACCAGACTTGATTTTATCTTGGAACATCTGATCAAACTTTTTGATGCACCAGCCACCCAGCGGGCCCATGATCATTGCGCCTAAGAACATTGGTACCTTAGCACCCACAATTACACCCATTACGGCAATTGCACCTACCACTGCTCCACGTTCTTCATAGACCATTCGACCACCGACATAGGCAATTAAAAGGGGAATCATATAATTAAGCATCGGGGTGATCAAAGTTGCAATTTGTTTATTCGGGAACCACCCAGCTGCCATAAAAATAGCTGTAACCAAGCCCCAAGCAATAATTGCGGCAATATTCGGCATGATCATTCCACTTAGGCTCGTTCCTAACTTCTGAATCTGAGTTTTAAGTGTTTTCTTCTTAGAGACTTTTGCTTCCATTGGAGTACCTCCTTTTTTTCTACACTCTTATTATAAAATCTAAATGTAAGCATTTACAATACACACTAACTGACACTGCGGCACACCTGTAAGTGACAAAGTTAATGAAACAATTCACAATTTTGAGAGCCATTATCGGCTAAAAGGTACAGATTCTTGCGTCTCCACTGTAACGCGCTTTGCGGGATAAGTTAAGTAGAAGTGCGACACCCTGCGCTTACCATCCGTAGACTAAGTTCGGCATTACAAAGTAACCCTTGGGCTTTGAAATTTTTACTTTCTTAAATCAAAAAATGAGCAGCATCAAAGCACCCAAAAGTCGCTTCAATGCTGCTCAGAAAAAGCCAGCTTTGTTTGGTTTGCAGGATTTAACTCAATTTAAGGCGGCCTGCAACCAGTCTAACTTGTTCCACATGAAACATTTTAATACTTTATTATCCTAAGCCTTTACAGTACCTTTCTTAGCAGGATTTTCCTTTTTTTCTACCTTTTCACTCATGACCATCTTGTCATTATAGCCCCAGAACCAAGTTACTAAAAAGCTGACGACAATCGCGGCCACGCTTGAAAGTAAGAAGGCGTAAAAACTGGTCAGTTGTGTTAGATTCTTAGGATCAAAGAAGGACGAAAATCCAATCAAAGAACCCGTAAATCCAAACATGTTACCATGCATTAAACCTGTAATAAAACCGGAAGCTGCTGAACCGATCAACCCAGAAATGAAAACTTTTCGATACCGTAAATTAACACCATAAATTGCGGGCTCTGTTACCCCACAGAAAGCTGAAATTGCTGCAGCAAAACCCAAGCCCTTCAGGTCTTCCTTTCTAGACTTAATTGCCACAGCCAAAACAGCTGCACCTTGGGAAACCATGGTACCCGAAATAATTGCGTTCAGTGCACTTTCGCCGCTCCCAGAAATTTGTTGTGCCACCAAAGGAACTACACCCCAATGAAGTCCAAAAATTACTAAAATTTGATAGAAACCACCGATTACCAGTCCGCCAAGCCAGCCAGAAGAATGAACTAACCAGTTAATAAAATCAGCAATCCCATTAGCTGCGCCTTGAATGATTGGTCCCGTGATAACAAGTGTTAATGCACTGACAACAAGGACTGTGATTAATGGTGTAAAAATCATCTGAAGATAACTAGGCAAATTTTTCTTAAGCCAACCACCAATCTCTTTGGCAAACCAAGCTGCCAAAATCATTGGAAAAATTGAATATGTGTAGTTTAAAAATTGAAAATCAAAGCCCCCGATGGAAAACATTGTTTTGAATTTAGTTCCCCATGTAATAATTTGCGGATAAGTTAAAACCCCTCCAATCACCGCCGTAATTACAGGGTCCCCTTTCATGTAGCGCGCAGCGGAAAAACCGACTAAAATCGGCAGAAAGAAAAATGCTGAATCAGCCATGGCGCTGATTGTTAAATAAAGAGTGCTTTTTACGTCAAGCAACGCCCCTAACTGCGGTAACGTTAATAATGCCAATATTCCTTTAATAATTCCGGCTGCCGCAATTACACCAATTACCGGAGTCATGGAACCTGTAATAACGCCAATCAACCTATTAATCCAACTCAACGGTCCTTGCTCCGCTTGCTGGCTTGTAGCAGCCTCACCTGTCGAATCTTTTCCGCCGTCAAGCTTAGCTGCAAAGGCTGGCCCAAGTTCCTGCACAACTGCATCATAAACATTCTCCACCTCGTTTCCAATCACAACTTGGTATTGTCCCGAAGCTTTAATAACATCAATGACACCTGCAGTCGCTTTTAGATCTTGGTCTTTAGCAGCGCTTTCATCTTTTAGGTAAAAACGCAACCGTGTAATACAATGGATTAAGTTATCAATATTTTGCGGCCCACCAACATCGCTAATAATTGTTTTAGCCAGCCCTGTATAATCTTTCTTTGCCATAAGCTTACCCTTCTTTCTTTAATCTGATCGTTCCTACAACCTCACCTGCCGTACCGCTGTGTCCTTCATCAACCTCAAAATCGGCAACTGTGTCAGCTGAATTAGTAACCACAACGATAATAGTTGTTTTAAACCCCGCTTGGTTAATTTGTGCAAGGTCCATTTTGGCAACTGCTTGCCCTGCTCTAACTTTTTGTCCACGTGCCACATTCATCTCAAACGGCTTACCTTTTAATTCGACAGTGTCAATTCCTAGATGTACCAAAACCTCCAGTCCATTTGCGGTTTCAATTCCAAATGCGTGTTTCGTTTCAGCAACCATTGTGATTTTGCCTGCAACTGGTGCAATAATCTCGCCTTCAGTTGGCTCAAGTCCGAATCCTTCACCCATACTTCCGCCTGAAAAAACAGCATCAGCAACTTCCGTTAACGCAACAACTTCTCCAGTTGCAGGTGAAAGGACCTGCGTCGTGACTGCTTTTTTCTTTCCAAATCCAAACATTAAAACCCCTCCTATAAATCCAGTTCAAATTAAATCGCTTTCATTAATAATTCACGTTTATCATAAAACTTGTATATACAGATGTCAACAATTAGCAACCTCGACAATTTTACAATTAAGCTTTGACTATCTAATAACCTGCAGATACGAAAAACAAGCAAATTATTGCCAAAAAATACAGCAGAAAACAGCCTATAAACGTGGTGGCAAATCATTACTTGCCTGTATATACAGCTATGTTATAATATCTTCAAGAAAACGATTTCTAAAGGACGTGTTAGCCATGAGTCTCATTAATAAGCAAAATATGATTGCCCAAGATATTGCAATTAAAATTAAGCACAAGATATACGCTCCACAAACTTTTTTACCTAGTGAACATAAACTTTGCGAATTATATGGTACTTCGCGGGAAACAATTCGAAAATCACTAGAACAACTTAATGAATTGGGCTTGATTCAAAAAATCAAGGGTAGAGGTTCTTTAGTATTAAATCTTCAGCGTTTTACTTTCCCAATTTCAGGAATTACCAGCTTCAAAGAACTGAACCAAGCTCTTGGGATGCATGCAAAAACTGTTGTCTTGCAGCTTGAAAAAACAATGGTGCCCACGTCATTGGCTGTTGGCTTGTCCAACGAACAGCCTGCTTTTTTTCTTGAAAGATTACGTCTAATCGATGGTGAACCAGATGTACTTGATCGCGATTATCTCCTTTCACCACCAGTTGAAAAGCTACCCTACCAGGCCGCCGAAGACTCTATCTATGCCTACCTTGAAGAAGAATTAGGCTTTAAAATCTCCTATGCTACCAAAGAGATCACCGTTGAAAGTGCACCTGCAGCTGTAAGAGAAAAACTGAATTTGAGCGGTGAGGGCTTAGTGGTACTCGTTAGGAGCCTCACCTATTTGGCTGACACCTCTCTTTTTCAAATCACCGCCTCTTACCATCGGCCTGATAAATTCAAATTCACTGATTTTGCCCGTAGAAAAAGAATTTTAACTCACACTAAAGAAAGGAAGCCGCAATTATGAGCATCACAGCACAAGAACAAAATTTAGGTCGCAAAGTGATCTATCAAATCTATCCGAAGTCTTTTTATGATAGCAATGGCGATGGCATTGGCGATCTGCAGGGAATTATTGCCAAAATTCCTTATCTCAAAAAGTTGAATATTGATATGATCTGGTTCAATCCATTCTTTGTCTCCCCTCAAAATGATAATGGTTATGATATTGCGGACTACTATCAAGTTGACCCTCTTTTCGGAACAATGGCAGATTTTGAAGAATTGGCACAAAAGCTGAGTGCACTTAACATTTCAATTATGCTTGATATGGTTTTCAATCACTGCTCCACTTCTCATCCGTGGTTCCAAAAGGCGCTGGCGGGCGATCCAAAATATCGTGCCTACTTTTACATCAGACCACCTAAACAAGACGGTACCGCTCCTACAAATTGGCAATCTAAATTTGGCGGATCTGCATGGGGAAAATTTGGAACAAGTTCCGACTATTACCTGCATCTTTACGACCCTACTCAGGCAGATCTAGATTGGCATAACCCGGATGTGCGCCAAGAGGCTGCTAAGATTGTTAATTTTTGGCGCAAGAAAGGAGTTAAAGGTTTCCGTTTTGACGTAATCAACGTCACCGGCAAGCAGACTATCTTGCGCGACTCCACCGATCCTTTGCAGGAAAAAAAGCTCTATACCGACACACCTGTTGTCCATACTTATTTAAAAGAACTTAACCAGGCAAGCTTTGGCCAAGACCCTGAGATTGTTACGGTTGGAGAAATGTCTTCCACAACTGTCGCCAATTCAATTGCATACACTCAGCCCCAGAACCATGAATTGTCGATGGTTTTTACCTTTCATCACTTAAAAGTCGATTATCAAAATGGCAATAAATGGCAAACTGTTCCATTTGATTTTATGAAATTAAAAAAGTTACTCTTTGAATGGCAGCATGAGCTTGACTTGCATGGCGGCTGGAACGCACTTTTTTGGAACAACCATGATCAACCGCGGGCGCTAAATCGGTTCGGTGATGTCCATAAATATCGTGAAAAATCAGCTGAGATGCTGGCGTTAGCACTTCATCTGCTGCGTGGAACCCCTTTTATTTATCAAGGAGAAGAACTCGGGATGACCGACCCAACATACTCGAAGATTTCCTCTTATCATGACATTGAGACCCGCAACGCTTATCATGAGCTTTTGCAAGCAGGTTATCCTGCGCAAAAAGCTTTCAAAGCTGTCTCATTAAAATCACGCGATAACAGCCGTACTCCAATGCAGTGGACTGCCGCTAAATACGCGGGATTTTCACAAGTTAAGCCCTGGTTGCTTCCTTCAAATCAAGCAACCATAAATGTCGCCCACGAATTGGCAGACGGAGAAATTTTTGCGTTTTACCAAAAGTTAATCAAACTGCGTAAGACAGAAGATATCATTGCCGGTGGGCACTTTGAAGCCCTCTTTGCCACTCATCCCCAAGTTTTTGCTTATCGGCGTTTCTTAGAGGAAGAACAACTAATTGTGCTCGCTAATTTTTATGGAAAAGAAACCGTTGTTAAGCTACCTCCAGCGTTACGCGGTACGTTCAAGCTGCTACTTGCAAATTATCCAATACCAAGTTATTCAGCAGTTCCTGCGCAGATTAAACTGCGCCCATATGAGGCTCTTGCTTTCAAGCTCATTTTGTAGCCAAACATTATATTTTCATCCTATCTCGATTACTCTTATAATTAGACCTGTATCAGAAAGGAGTAGTTTGAATGTCATATAAAGCAATCAATCCTTACAATGGGGAACTAATCCGTGAGTTTGCTGCAACCTCTGATCAGGAAGTTGAAGCTGCTTTAAAAAATGCGGAACTTTTCTACCAAACGGCTAAAAAGGAACCTATCTCCAAAAGAGCCGCGTTACTTGCACGTCTTGCAACTGAATTTACAGACCATCTTGAAAAATATGCACGTTACCTTACCACAAATATGGGAAAACGAATTGATGAGGCACGCAGCGAAGTTAAAAAAAATGCGGCCTTTGCAAATTATTATGTTCATGCTGGTGAGAAGGCCTTAAAAAATCAGACCTATTCAAACGCTGCTGGAAAAACCGCACAACTTGAGTTTAGCTCAATTGGTGCCATTCTTTCTGTTGAACCTTGGAACTTCCCGTATACTCAAATCATGCGTGTCTTTGCCCCTAACTTCATTCTTGGTAATCCAGTTTTGCTCAAACACGCCAGCATTGTGCCGGAATGTGCGCAGGCTTTCGAAGATGCTTGCCATGCAGCCGGATTGCCTGCCGGAGCTTTTAAAAACCTCTTCGTCGACTATGATCAGGTCAATAAAATTATTGCAGACCCACGTGTTCAAGGGGTTGCCCTGACAGGTTCTGAAAAAGCCGGAGCAACACTTGCCGCTGAGGCGGGTAAAAACCTTAAAAAATCAACTATGGAGCTGGGCGGTACGGATGTCTGCATTGTCTTAAATGATGCCGAGCTTGAGACTGCAATTGCCGGGGCAGTTTCTGCACGGCTTAATAATGCAGGCCAAGTCTGCACTGCCGCCAAACGTTATCTTGTTCAAAGTAAAATTTACGATAAGTTTCTCGCAGGTATCATTGCAGAGTTTAAGCAAAAAAAATTAGGCGATCCTTTGGATGAGCAGACAACACTTGCTCCCCTTTCTTCAAAAAAGGCACAACAGAATCTGCAAAAGCAAGTTGCAAATGTCCTTGCAGGCGGCTCTAAAGTCCTCTGGGGAGATCCAAGACCCGTCGAAGGTCCAGGAGCGTTCTTCAATCCTTTGATCATCACTGGCATGACTTTTGATAATCCAATGTATGACACTGAACTTTTTGGTCCAGTTGCCCAAATCTACAAAGTCGACACTGAAGCAGAGATGCTTAAGATTGCCAACCACTCAAATTATGGGCTGGGTGGCGCAATCTATTCACAAGATGCTCAACATGCACAACAGCTTGCCTCACAAGTTGAGACTGGGCAAATTGCAATTAATCAACCACTTTCGTCACATCCGGAATTTCCGTTTGGAGGCGTTAAAAAGTCCGGTTATGGTCGTGAGTTGAGTGATCTGGGGATTCGTGAATTCGCCAACATTAAAACTATCTTAAAATAATGAGTAAAAATTAAATTTTTTTGCTGAAAAATCATAAAAGGCCCTTGACTATCCTAAATATTCGCGTTAGCATACTGATAACAAATTAAATTCAAATGAGTTGCGTCGAGTAGGACAGTACTTTATGCTTGTGGAAAAGAGACTTACCGCTGCTGGGAAGGTAAGCGAACAAACGTAAAAGAAAATCACCTATGAGCTGCAAAGCGAAATCCGAAAGAGATTAGCCTTTGCTGGGTACTCCCATTATTGAGTACACAAATTCTTTAAGAGTTTGTAAGAGGCATGCTTTTTATTTTAAAAAAGAATGCAAATAAAAGGTGGTACAGCGTCCTTAACGCCCTTTGCTTAGTTCAAACTATGCAAAGGGCGTTTTTTATTTGAATTTATTAATAGAAAGGAAGTGAGGAATCATGCACGATGATGAAAGTGGTATTCAAAGAGACGATGATGGTAATATTCAGATTTCGAAGCTGAAGTACAATTGCGGCGGTTCCTCACTAGTGTGGGCAAACATTTAGGAACCGCTCTCAAAAAATGGAGGGGTTAATTATGAACCAAACACAAACTAAAGCAGCTACATCTTTGACAACTAAGCAAGCAAAATTTGCACAAGAACTTTTTACAGCTTATTCAACACGCACTCCGCTCAATATGGCAGACTGGGAAGGCACAGTTCAAGACGAAGCAACCGCCTATCTCGTCCAAGAGCGGCTAACTCAACTCAAAGAAGAAAAAGTTGCGGCTTATAAAGTCTCACTGACAAGCGCAGAGACACAAAAAATGTTTGCTTCGACTTCACCGCTTTATGGCGCACAGGTTGCAAGTCGGCTACGCCAATCACCAACAGAAGTTAGTCTTTCAGAATTAATGGAACCCTTAGTTGAAGTCGAACTTGAGTTTAGAGCCGTTCAGGAACTCAAGAGTACAGATTCGCTGACTGAGTTGATGGAAAAAACAACTGTTGCAGCAGGTCTTGAAGTTCCTGATTCCCGTTTTAAGGACTGGTTCCCGACCCTCTCAAAATATCTGGTAATGTCTGATGCTGCAGTCGGCGGACTCGTCCTTTATGGAACAGAAAAACCAACTACAGATGTCTTTAAGACCCCAGAAGAGCTAGCACAAGTGCATTGTGAGTTGCGCTGCAATGATCGTAAACTTAAAGAAGGCGTTTCTGCTGAAGTACTAGATAATCCTTTGAACTCACTTCATTGGCTTGTTACTAAGTTAGAGCAACAAGGACACCCGCTCACAGTCGGGCAACTTGTTTCGACTGGAACGTTTGTGTTGCCGCCTAAATTAACGGCTGGTAGGTGGAGTGCTAAATTTGATCACGGTTTAGGAAATGTTGATGTCACGGTGACAAAATAAAAAATGTGACAACTTTCGGGAGCTCTCGAGCACTAAGGTTAAATTGCTTGATAGTCGGACTGTGACTAGCTGCAATTTAGCGTTAGGCGCAGTGGGCTGATAGTTGGAGCATGTTAAAATAGAAATGCGACAACTTTCGAGAGCCCTCGAGCACTAAGGTTAAATTGCTTGATAGTCGGACTGTGACTAGCTGCAATTTAGCGTTAGGCGCAGTGGGCTGATAGTTGGAGCATGTTAAAATAGAAATGTGACAACTTTCGGGAGCCCTCGAGCACTAAGGTTAAATTGCTTGATAGTTGGGCTATGACTAGCTGCATTAAATAAGGGGCTGTGACAAAAGTTAACTTTTGTCACAGCCCTACCTTTTATTCCGGATAAACGTGTTCCATAAACTCATTTTTATAAAGGTTTTTAATAATTAATGGAAAAATGCAAAGTAACCGATAACGACCACCCCTAAAACAATTCGGTACCAGCCGAAAGCTTTAAAGTCATTTTTCTTCACGTAGTTCAACAAGAAACGGATTGAAAGATATGCGATCACAAATGAAACCAGCACACCAACTGCCAAGACAACGCCTTGTAACCCTGCTAAAGAGCCGCCATGGTTGAAGTACTTATAAAGCTTTAAGAGTGAAGCTCCAAACATTGTCGGAATCGCCAAGAAAAATGAAAACTCTGTCGCAACAAATCTGGAAGTCCCAATCATAATTCCACCTAAGATTGTAGACCCTGAACGCGAGGTTCCAGGAATTAGCGCCAGAACTTGGAAAAGTCCAATTGCAATTGCTGTCTTATATGTAAGTGTATCTAAATTATCATATTTAGGAGCAATATTTTTATTACGATTTTCAATCACGATGAAGAGAACCCCATAAATGATCAAAGCCATCGAAACAACAAACCAGTTCATCAGATGCTCATCCATCCAGTCGTTCAGGGGAAAACCAACAATGACCGAAGGAATAATCGCAATAATCACTTTTTTCCATAACGTCCATGTTTTCTTGCGTTCAATTACAGACTTGCGCGGAGACAATGGATTTAATTTGTGGAAATAGATCACAACAACAGCCATGATTGCTCCTAATTGAATAACCACATTGAACATGTCAACAAACTGTTTGGACTGTTGCAACTTAATGAATTCGTCAACAAGTACCAGATGCCCGGTTGAACTAATCGGCAGGAATTCAGTCACACCTTCGACGATTCCCAAGATAATCGCTTTAATAATGTCAAGCATAAAAATTTTCTCCTTCATCAACAATTAATGTTTTACTGTTTCATAATACTGCATTTGTGAACAATAGACAATTTGCGTCATGATCTTTAAGGGGAATATTAATAAACAGGAACAAAAATGGAGTTTTTTCAACACAAAGCTTAGGGGCTGTGACAAAATTTAACTTTTGTCACAGCCCCTCTTTTATTCCGGATAAACGTGTTCCATAAGTCAAAATTCTCCGTCTAACTTCGAATTACTCATAGCAAAGTACTCGCTATATTCGTAATTTCGAGTTAGTACTCAAATTTTCCCGACTTATGTCACACTCTCATTAATATTCAGAACTTTTTAGTAACAGCGACATTGTAAATAGTCCTAACGCTTATCCACTAATTATTACTTACCTTTTATATAATTCTGTCCATCGGCTGCTGGGGCAACTGCCTTACCCAAGAAAAAGACTAGTACGATTACAGTAATCGCATAAGGAGCAATCTGGAACCAAACTGAATTCACGTGCGAAAGTACTGGAATATAGCCCCCAATAATCGGCAGACTTTGAGCTAGCCCAAAGAAGATTGCCGCACCGGTTGCACCTAATGGATTCCATTTTCCAAAAATCATCGCGGCCAATGACATAAAGCCTTGACCAGAGATTGTGCTTGCAGAAAAGTTCAGTGTAATTGATTGTGCCATTACAGCTCCACCAATCCCGCCTAAGAAGCCTGACAGCAGAACTCCTAAATAACGATAGGTCCCGACATTAATTCCGAGTGTATCCGCTGCAGTCGGATTTTCACCAACTGAGCGCAATCTTAACCCTATGTTTGTCCGATAAAGGAAATACCAGCTGGCAATCCCCACAAGAACTGCTAAAAAAGCCACTAATGATGTCCGGGTGAAAAGGACTTTTCCTATAAAAGGAATCTGCGACAGCACTGGAAAAGTAAAGGTTCCCATGCTTTGATCAAGCACTGGCGTCTGGCCCTTTCCACTGTAAAAAATACGGGTTAAAAAGACGCAAAGTGCGGGTGCCATTAAGTTCAAAACAGTCCCACTAATAATATGATCCGCTCTAAAGTTAATAGTTGCGACCGCATGCAAAATCGAAAAGAGCAGTCCGAAAACAGCACCTACCAACAGTGAAATCCAGGGAGTTGCACTTCCAAGTACATTTGCAAATGCAAGATTGAAAACTGTACTGCTAAAAGCACCTACAATCATCATTCCTTCTAACCCAACGTTCACTACTCCACTGCGTTCAGAAAAGGTTCCACCAAGCGCTGTAAAAATCAAGGGTGCTGCGTATATTAAAGTTGTCGAAAAAACCGTCATTAAAATTGTTGTTAAACTCATTTATCCGCACCCTCTTTCTTAGCCTGTTGTTTCCTGGTAAGCCAACTCTTTTTTAAAAAGCGCTCAAAAACATACTTAATTGCAACAAAGAAGATGATTGCAGCAATCACGATTTCAACAATTTCACTAGGAGTATTTGAGTAAACGGAAATGCTCAAACCGCCAATTTGCAATGCTGAAAAAAGCAGCGCTGCAAAAACAATTCCAATTGGATTTTCAGCCGCCAACAATGCAACCGCCATTCCATTAAACCCGACGTTAGGCAGGTTATTAGAAACTGAGATATTCTGGAAATTGCCCAAACCGTCAATTGCGCCACCTAAGCCGGCAAGCACACCTGAAAGCAGCATCGCAATCACGATTGTTCTTTTGACATTCACACCAGCATATTTTGAGGCCGCTTCGTTAATTCCGACAGCTTTGATCTCAAAACCAGAACGTGTCTTGTTAAAGTAGATCCAGACAAGTCCCACAATTACTAATGCAATGAAAAAGCCCCAATTAAAAGTTGAATTGTGTGTCAATTCCTGCAAAAAATGCGTATTCAAACTTGCTTTACGTGCAATATTCGGGGAAGAATCGCTCCCCTTGGCAGCTAGCCAATTTTTAACTGCAAAGTTGACAAAATACAGTGCAATATAGTTCAACATAATCGTCGTAATAACTTCGCTTGTCCCAAAATATGCCCGCAAGACTCCGGCAATCAACGACCAGATTCCTCCAGCCAATGCGCCACAAAGCAAAGCTCCTATAATCAAAATAATTCCTGGTAGCTGTGAAAAATGAAGTGCAAAAGCAATTGTACCGAACCAACCCATTAGATATTGCCCTGGCCCACCAATATTAAAGAAACCTGCCTTGCTAGCAACTGCAAAACCCAGCCCTGTCAGAATCAACGGAATCATGTTTCGGAGTGTCTCACCAATGGAATAAATATCTCCTAGTGAGCCAACCAACAAGTTTTGATAATTCTGTAGTGGATCGTAACCAAACACCAACATCGCAATCGCGCCGACTATAAAACCCGCGATAATCGAGATCAATGCCGTGGATAATCCTTTAAATGATTTATTAAACACGCCTCATTACCTCTCTATCTGTTTTGCGAAACTGGTGTCTTACCAGCCATCATTAATCCTAATTCTTCGCTAGATGTGTGCTGCGGATCAATCTCTCCGACAATCTGTCCTTCATGCATAACGACAATTCGATCAGACAATTTCAAGATTTCATCTAGTTCAAAACTGACCAATAACACAGCCCGCCCGGCATTACGCTGCTCAATGATCTTTTCATGAATATATTCAATCGCACCAATATCGACTCCACGTGTTGGGTTCGCTGCAATCAACAATGCAGGATTTTTAGCGATTTCACGTGCGACAATTACTTTTTGCTGATTCCCACCCGAAAGATCGCCTACAAATTCGGTTTCACTCTGAGAACGAATATCAAAATCCTTAATCAGCTGCTTGCCAGTCTGATTAATCAGCTTATAATTCAAAAAACCGTGTTTACTAGCCGGTGCATGATAATAGTCTTTGAGTGCCAGGTTTTCCGCAATTGTCAATGGTAAGATCAAGCCAACATTTTGGCGATCTTCTGGAATACAGCCCACGCCTTCTTCTGAAATTTTTCTTGCTGAGGCATTTTGCAGTTGTTTGCCGTTAACCTTGATACTGCCTTTTTTTACCCTGCGCAGACCAGTCAGAGCTTCAATTAATTCACTTTGACCATTACCATCTACACCTGCAACCCCCACAATTTCACCTTCATGGACTGTCAAATCCACACCTGCAACTTTAAGCTGTTTGTGCGCTTCAACGTTAAGTCCCTTAACTTCAAGAACTGGTTTTTCCTGAGCCATTTTTTGTTTATCAAGCGCAAAGTTAAGCTTTCGCCCAACCATCATTTCTGCAAGTGCCTCTTCCTTGGTCGCGCTAACCTCAACAGTCGCAATGACTTTCCCCATTCGAATAACCACGCAACGATCAGCAACCTCTTTGATCTCCTTTAGCTTATGGGTAATAAAAATTACTGCTTTTCCTTCAGCCGCTAAAGCCCGCAGAATTTTGATTAACTGATCGATCTCTTGCGGCGTTAACGCGGCAGTTGGTTCATCGAAAATAAAAACATTTGCCTGACGGTAAAGGGCCTTCATGATCTCAACACGCTGCTGCATTCCGACTGTAATATCGCGTACTTTAGCCTTTAAATCGATATCAAGCTGATATTTTTGCGCCAATGCTTGAATAGTGGCGGCAGCCTTTTGATAGTTGATAAAAGACCCTTTAGTCGGTTCATCACCTAAAATAATATTCTCAAGGACTGAAAATGCAGGAATCAGCATAAAATGCTGATGAACCATGCCAATCCCCAATTTTTTCGCATCTCGCGGATTGCTCATGACCGCTTTTTTCCCATTAATCAAGATTTCCCCAGCCGTCGGGGTCAATAATCCTGAAAGCATCCCCATTAATGTCGATTTTCCAGCTCCATTTTCTCCTAATAGGGCAAGGATCTCACCCTTCTTCAGCTGCAACGAGATATCGTCGTTGGCCTTGTAGTCCCCAAACTTTTTGGTGATATGCTTTATTTCAACAACGTAGTCTTCCATGCGGTCCTCCTTTTGTCAATAGTTAAGCAACATGCAGTAAAATGGTGAAGTATTGGTCGTAATCTCCAACGCTTCACCATTTGTAACTGCGCAACAATCATAATACCTAATATTCTTTATTTAGCTGCGACCTTAATTGTCCCATCTTTAATCTTTTGCTGATAACTCTGAACAACTTTCCAAGCACTCGCAGACATATTATCGTTCACAATCCCAACACCGTTATCTTCAAGGTCATATGTGACTACCTTGCCGCCAGGGAATTTGTTCTTCATTGCCTGATTTGAAAGATCTTTAACAGCTGTGCCAACCTTCTTAACAGCAGATGCTAAGGTAACATTGCCACCTTTATAAGCACCATCAGCCTTTTGGTCTTGGTCAACACCAATTACCCAAACCTTCTTGCCATTCTTGGCAGAGTTTTTAGCAGCCGTAAAGACTCCTGCACCAGTTCCACCTGCTGCATGGAAAATAACATCTTCATTATTATTGAACATTGCAGTTGCTAAAGACTGACCTACGTCAGCTTTAGTAAATGAACCAGCGTATTTCACATCAACCTGAATGTTAGGGTTAACGGCTTTGACACCTTGTTTAAAACCGGCTTCGAAGGTCTTAATAACATCACTTTGAATCCCACCAACAAAACCAACTTTATTTGTTTTAGTTGTCTCAGCTGCCGCAACACCAGCTAAAAATGATGATTGCTCCGTCTTGAAGGTTACAGAAGCAACATTCTTGTGTCCGGTCACGACTGAATCAATAATTGCAAAATTAGTGTTTGGGTTTGCTTTTGCGGCTGAACTGATCGCATTATCTAATTTGTAGCCAATTCCGAAAATAGTAGCGTATTTAGCCTTTATCAACTTGTTGATGTTTGGCAGAAAATCAGAGTCATCGCTCGACTGTGCATAATTATAACCGTTAAGACCCTTTTGTAAATTGTGGCTTTTACCCCAGCTTTGTAGGCCTTCCCATGCAGATTGATTGAAAGACTTGTCATCGATTCCACCACCATCTGTCACTAAAGCAGCTGAGTGTTTTGTTCCTTTATTAGTTGCCGCGTTATTGCCACAACCAACAAGGATAGTCCCGACCATCATTGTTGCTGCCAAAAATGCCATTACTTTTTTCTTCACTGAAATACAGCCCCCAAATTCTTAATTAAACTTTAACTATGAAAAAGTATACAGTAGTCATACTCTAAAATCAATATGTTTTGCAAATTATTTTTTTAATCGTTCGCCTTTTTAAAAAGATAGGTTCCTAAAAAAGTAAATATCCTAAAGTTAGCCATGTTTTGACGAACACTAACATATTCGGTATAATCTAAATAATTATTGCTATTACTTCTATAATTAAGGAGTTACTTGACTATGACAGAAAAAGTGTACTTTAACCACGATGGCGGCGTTGACGATTTAATTTCTCTTTTCCTCTTGCTTCAAATGGAAGATGTCGAACTTGTTGGTGTCGGAGCAGTCGACGCAGACAGTTACGTCGGTCCAGCAGCTGAAGCCAGCCGAAAAATTATTGATCGGTTTGGTCACGCGCAAAAACTGGCGGTCGCAATTTCCGATTCACGTGCAGTTCATTCTTTCCCTAAAGAATGGCGTTTGGCTGCGTATTCAGAAAATGCACTCCCAATTTTGAATGAAGCAGGTACCATCATGACTCCGATAAGCCCAGAGCCTGCCCATCTTGACTTGCTCCATAAACTGCAGCAGACAACTACCCCACTTTCCTTGGTTTTCACAGGACCTTTAACCGATCTGGCACGTGCCTTGCAAATTGATCCTACAATTGAAAAGAAGATTAAGCGGCTTGTGTGGATGGGCGGGACCTTCCTTGAGCGCGGAAACGTCGCCGAACCTGATTCCGATGGAACACAAGAATGGAATGCTTTTTGGGACCCGGCAGCAGTAAAAACCGTTTTTGACACTCAAATTCCATTAGAACTGGTCAGCCTTGAAAGCACCAATAATGTCCCGCTCACACAAGAAATCCGCCAACATTGGGCAGCCCAGCGGCGCTTCACCGGACTAGATTTCATTGGAAACAGTTACGCACTTGTCCCTGAATTAAGATTGTTTGAAACAAATTCAACCTATTATTTATGGGACGTGCTGACAACCTGTTACTTCTTTGCTGCTGATATTGTAAAGACCAAAGAAATTACGTGTGCTGTTAATACTTCCAGTCCCAGCGATGGCAGAACTTACCTAGACCCTAACGGACGGCCTGCTAAATTAATCTATGACGTTTCTCACGAAAAGTTTTTTGCACTAATTGACCGCTTAGCGCGTAAAGTCGATTAAAGAATCGCTATAATGCCTTGAGTTTCATATTTTGGAGTACACCTCTTTTTAAACACTGCTACTTTAGGTATAATGAGAAAAGAACATTCCAAACCCGAGCATTTTACCTTCTTGCATCTTCACAAAAATGACACTGGGTAAGACAAATGCGGTCACGGAACCTTTTTCTTGAACTTGAGCTTATCCAAAGGTGGCAGTCATGACAAAAGCAAACGAGCATGAATTACCAAGCAATTTTGAATTAGAAAAAAGTGTACAGCTTTTCAAAGCTTTCGGGGATCAGACACGCTACAAGATTCTTTTCCTGCTGGCTGACAAATCGCTGTCAGTTAATGAAATTGCCGAAGAAATCGGCATTTCACAATCTGCAACTTCGCATCAGCTCAAACTGTTGCGGCAAACTGAACTGGTCCGCGGTATCCGTGCTGGTCAAAAAATAAATTATCAGCTGTCTGATCAACATATTATCACGATCTTTGAACAGGTCAGAGAACATGTCAGAGAAAGAGATCCTTATCATCGCAGTTAACAAAAAATCTCCACGATTAAAGCTTTCGCTTTAATTTTGGAGATTTTTTATTGTTTAAGAACAATTAGTATCTTAATTGAGTACCTGTTATAATAACAATAAAATACGCTAATAAGCTTTTAGTACCTTATCTTTAAAGGAGATTATTTCTATGACACAAAAACGTCGGCGCGGCGAAGAACTTGAACAGGCAATCTACCAAGCAGCCTTGGAGCTTTTAAAAACCAAGGGTGTCGCCAATTTGTCCTTCTCAGAGGTAGCAGCTTTAGCTCAAACCAGCAAATCAGTAATCTACCGCAGATGGGATTCTCCATTTTCCTTAGCCATTTCAGCTATTCAAGCTAAGATCATCGCAGAAAACAGCGGGCGCACCGACGAATTAATTCTAACAGGAAAATCATTACGCGCAGATTTATTACAATTATTGCAGCGTTTTATTGTCAGTATGCAGACTTTTAAAGATTCTAACATTGTTGAGTTATTAGGTGCTGCAAACCAGAAACAAAATAGCACTGTAAAAAAACTGATCAATGAAGGAAATGCAATTGATGTTAAAGCAATTGACCATGTCTTGGAACGCGCGAAAAAACGTGGTGAGGTAACTACCGTAGCATTTCCAGTTGAGGTTAAATTGTTGCCGTTTAATTGGCTACGCTACCATTTATTTATAAACGAACATTTTACAGCACGCCAGCTCACGATCCTGATTGATAATATTTTACTGCCAGTTTATCAAGCCGTTGTTTAAAAAAATAAATTATCTCAGTTTGATTGCTACTGTGCTAAATCTCATGCAGCAGTTTAGAAACTGACCTACAAAAGACGTAAAATCTGCGCTAGAACTCGTTTAACTTCTGAATTAACACCAGCATACAAAGATTAACACCGTTTTAACACCAACTTTTGTATTATAGCTATGGTTAAAATTAACGCTGTACAAAAGAGGTGTTGGACATGGTAATTAAATATTACTATCACAACGATTCAAAGCTTTATACTCAAGCAGAAATCGTTTCATTACTTAAAGATGACTTTGTAAAAGAAAAAGCTGGCTGTATCCAAAGTGTTTCCGGTGATTTTTTTCTTTCAGATATTACTTTTTATTATTGCTTTGACCGTCAACATAAATTTCAAGTTGATTATGCTTTTTCTGATGCTGTCCCACTTAGTACACGAATATTTTGGGAAAAATTAATGCACACATTGACAGCTTAAAAGAAAGTGCGCGACTTTTGTCCCAAACCCTTATACCATACTTTTTGCATAATTACGTTTAAACTCAGGAAAAAAAACGAGAAAACCTGCCTAGAGCTTTCAAGTTTGATTAAGCTAAGTGGCTATTGCCAAGTTTCACTAGATATTTTATTAAAAGCTGCTGAAATTTCAGTGACGATCAACATTTAACTCTAAAAAAGTGTGATCCCTCTGCATTTGCTTTGAGCAATTTCCAGTTAATCTTTAAAAGTTGCCAACTTATGTCACACTTTTTTTAATACTGATGCCGAAAACAAGTTACCACGTGATCATTGATTAACCCTGCTGCCTGTAAAAAAGAATAGGTAATCACCGGTCCGGCAAATTGAAAACCATCACGTTTCATTTGCTGACTAATCTTTTTAGCCAAACCATTAGTACTAGGAACTTCAGTGTGGGTTTGATATTGATGCACAATTGGCTGATAATCAACAAATTGCCACATGTAATCATTAAAGCATGTTCCAGCAGCAGCTAGTTTAACAACAACTTGTGCATTATTAATGATTGCCAGCAATTTACGCTGATTGCGGATAATAGCTTTATTAACCATTAATTGTGGTAACTTGGCTTGAAAATTTTGAACTTGTTTAACATCAAAATCAGCAAAAGCAGTTTTAAATGCTGCACGTTTATTTAAAACAGTTTGCCAACTAAGACCCGCTTGCATGATCTCAAGCGACAGGAGTTCAAATAACTTGCGCTCATCATGACAGGGCATCCCCCACTCTTGATCATGATATTCCTTTAGAAGTTCATTACCTGTATTGGCCCAAGAACAACGTTCCATTAATAAATAACCTCCCTAAAAAATCATTAGCTTGATGATTTTCTTTATATCTCATAATGTCCATTGTAGCTCAACAAGGACCACTTTTTTAAATTTTAGACTACTTTCCACAAAAAACAGCTAATACAAAAATACTCAGAAACAAAAAGGGGGGTGCATTAAGCATAAACAGCACTAGACACCACATTCCATCTTGAAAAAAGACCAGCGTAATCCAATTACACCTCAAATTTTAGCTTAATACCGCTAGGATCCGTCAAAGCTACACTCGTAGAATCAATTGTTTTAAAGGCCGTATTATTTTCCTCCAAATGGGCACCCAGCCGCTCAAGTTCTGCTAGATTCTCTACGGTAAAACTAACATAGTCCAAACCCACATCCCCTGCGTCCATTGCAGGCAAGTTACGCCCATTCCAAATATTAGCCCCCACGTGATGGTGATAATCGCCAGTGGCAAAAAACTTCGCCTGCCGCCCAAAATTATTTTTAAGCGACATCCCAAGGATCGTTGTATAAAAAAATTCTGTTTTGTCCAAATCTGCAACTTTAAGATGTACATGACCAAGCTGGGTTGCATTCGGAAAACCTACCCATTTCTGATCAGCGGCTGCAATAACTCCAGTAGCATCCAGCTCACCGGTGGTTCCTCGAATTTCTCCATCAGGAAGAATATCCCATTCACTACGCGGTTTATCACGATAAACTTCAATGCCATTTCCTTCAGGATCAGTTAAATAAAGTGCCTCGCTATATCCATGATCACTTGCACCAATCAAAGGAGCTTTGTGCTGCAAATAAAACAATAAAGCATTGCCTAAAGCTTTACGCTGCGGCAAAAGAAATGCAACATGATATAATCCTGTTTTTCGACTGACCGTTAAAGATGCGTTGATCTGTTTTAAAATCAACAATGGTTGCGAATTCCCCGGTACCCCCAAGAAGCTTTGTGTTACGCCACGTGTCAATAACCTTAATCCGATTACTTGCTGATAAAAGTCGGTTACTTTGGCAAGATTTGAGACTTTCAAGACCACGGTTCTAGGGTGAGTAGCAGCTGATAGTTGAAAATCCGGAATAATAACTGTCATTTTTTTCTCCTATTTTCTGATAATAGATTTGATATTAGCTATTATATATACTTACTATAGATAAGCGAAGTCTTTAGGCTTGGCTACTCCAATTCACACAGCGGTTAAAAGTTTCCCCCGGAAAATGCCACTCTATTTGCAAGTTTTTTGTTAGCATAAAAGTGCGGATGTTTCGAAGAAGACTGGCTTAACCAAACTTAATAATTGAATAAACCACCCTCAACTTAGTATAATTAACTTATTTAAAGTGTGTAAATTCAAAAGACAGGAGCGTTACCCTATGAAAGCCGCAATTATCCAGCAATACGGTACTGCAGATCAATTAGAAGTGGTTGCTAATATTCCAACTCCCACCATTCAAGCAGATGAGGTACTCGTCGAAAATTATGCCATCAGCATTAATCCAATTGACTATAAGGCGCGTCAAGGTTTAATGCAGCATCTGTTTAAATGGCAATTTCCAGTTATCTTAGGCTGGGATCTGGCAGGAAAAGTAGTTGCCATTGGCAGCGCCGTTACGAATTTCAAAGTGGGGGATGCAGTTTTTGCACGTCCCGATATCGACCCCCGTGGTAAAAATGGTAGTTATGCTGAATATACAGCAGTCAAAGCCGATAAATTAGCTTTGAAGCCCCAAAATATTAGCTATGCAGCTGCATCCGCCGTCCCTTTAGCTGGTCAAACAGCATTGCAAATGTTGCGCAAACTTGAAATCAAATCCGGTCAAAAAGTCTTAATTCAAGCAGGGGCCGGCGGGGTCGGCATGTACGCTATTCAATTAGCCAAACAAGCTGGGGCCCACGTTGTCACGACCGCCAGCCAAGCTAACCATGACTTCGTTATCAGTCTAGGTGCTGATCAAGTGATTGACTATCACAAAAATAACATCCAAGATGTTTTAACTGACTTTGATGCTGTTTTAGACACCGTCGGCGATGTAGCTGGTGGAATTTCAATTTTAAAAAAGGGCGGACGCTTTTTAACGATTGCCGCCTCACTTTCAAAAGAGCAGCAGCATAGTCCTGGTAAAGTTGTTATGAGCGGCTGGGTAGCCCCAAATAGTCAAGACTTAACAACGTTGGCAAACTATATCGCCAACCGAAAAATTAAAATTGTGCTAGATTCAACATTCCCATTCACAACTGCAGGCATGCGCGCGGCACACGTACGCAGCGAAACTCATCACGCACGCGGAAAAATTGTGGTTCAAATAAAAAACTAAAATCAGCAAAAACGGCATTAAGGATACTGATACACAATTAGGATGGTACGGTGCTCCAATTTGCTAATCCGGCTTAACAGCTTCACTCTTCGATAAATTTATTTCTAATTTTAAATCTGCTTTATACTAAAAAAACTGAGAGTGCGACATAAGTCGGGAAAATTTGAGTGCTAACTCGAAATTGCGAACATCGTGAGTCCTTTGCTATGAGTAATTCGAAGTTAGACGGAGAATTTTGACTTATGGAACACGTTTATCCAGAATAAAAGAGGGGCTGTGACAAAAGTTAAATTTTGTCACAGCCCCTGTTCACTTTGATTCATCTATGATGGCGTAGCAAAAATGGTCACTATTTTAAACTTCCGCTACTTTTGCCTACAGTTGGTCTCAATCAGTAATTTTACTGAATTTTTTGTAAATTATTAATTCCTTGCTCAATCTTGGCAATCGCCGCATCAACATCTTGCTGGGTCGGATTAGCAGCTTTAATGACCCCGTTACCGCGATAAACGGCATTTCTCAAATTATCAAGTGATTGTTCAGTATATATGCCATTAGTATAAAGGTATTCATTAGCTACTTTTAATTTAGCCTCCAAAGCTGACTTATCCGTTTGATTGGTCGTTGGTGCCACAGATTGTTGCGGCAGCATAATAGTTTTACCAGCGAATTTAAGCGAATTCCCAGTGTAAATTAAATTCTCATTCGGAATATGATTGAGCGCCGCCAATTGAGCTACACTAATGCTTGTGCCTTTGGTCTTGAGTGCTGTCGAAATTCCCCATAAGGTATCACCTGCACGGATCGTATACATTTGTTGTGTGTTGGTAATTTGATTTGCAATTTGTTGCGGTGAATTAGCAGTCCAATTTGTGTCAGCATTAACCACCCCCGAGAAAGCAAGAAGTGTCCCCGACACAAGTCCAGCGCTTACGGCCGCTTTTAATTTAGTAAATCGGATAGTTGTTTGTTTTTTATACTTTATTTTTTCCCTCATCAAGATTGACCCCCATCTATGCATTTCAGCTTTCTACTTCCTTGTAGCCTTGATTTGATTGCGGTAAGCTTCATCTCAGAGTAAGACCACCCCGACTGTAATCTCTTTCATTACCAGTAGTGTAACGCGCCACAATTATAAGTCAAACCATAAGCAATCAATAATAAAAAACTAATCATAAATTAAGGATGGGTTTTGAAATAAAGAATAAATATCCTAAAAAAATAAATTTTTTGTCCAAATTAAATTAGATATGTCACGACTGTCTTTAATCTGTGTTTTAATTTATTTTGCTGCTTTTATATAAATTGGCAGCAAGATCTCATCGACTAAAGAATCAATTTTACTTTGAGCCAATCTCCCAGAAATCAAGATTTGATTCACAACCAGTAATGCAGGTAAGGTTAGTTGATCGACCGTAACACTGCTACGAACGTGTTCATGCCGCTTCCTAGCATTTTCAATAATTTTTTTAACTTGAAGGGTAATAAAATTGTCTTCATTAATCGCCTTAACCAGTCCATTAAGGTAATTACCGTCTGCGGAAAACGTTGATAGCGCTTCTGGTAACAACTGTTTCCACGTTTCTTGGGGAACAGTTTCTAAAACAGGTGTCAAAAAGCCTAGCAGTTGCTTTAAATCTCCCTCCAGACTGCCTGTATTAGGAGTTGCCAACGTTAGCTTGGGCGCATGCTGTTGAATAGCTGCAAAAACTAATTCCACCTTATTCTCCCAGCGTCGGTAAATCGTATTTTTATTAGTCTGTGCCTGCTTTGCAACCGCACTGATCGTCAGTTTTTGATACCCCTGCTGCTGCAATTCTACCCAAACTGCAGCGAGAATTGCATTTTCTAGGGTTTTCCCCCTTCTGCGCTCTCCCATTCAACATTCCTCCACCTCAAAGCTGTTCTTTTAGCTTTTAATTGTTTTCTATTCAGCTTAACTTTTTTAAACTCAGCTGTAAAATGGTTCAGTTTCTTTATTGCTGAAATTTGCGCTATTTTCGTTACCTGCAGCTAAAATTTAGCTTCTATGTGGGTGTTTCCATAAAAAGATGGTCCCATAAATCCCGACAAATCCGATTGCACAAATAATTATTTTACTTGCGGCTAAATTCAAATCAGCATGTGCCAAGTAAAAACCCGGGATAGCCCACGGGATATACTGACCAATCTGTTGTGGGGCAAACATTACATCGATAATCAAACTAATAAAAGCTAAAGACATCGGCAATAATGCACTTCTAAAGAGTGATGCCAGCAATGGCCATAAAAAAGCTAGCAAAACATCATAGATAAATGCCACTTCAGTCTTTGCCAATGCTGCTATCAGTAAACTGCCACGCGGTGCCACACCAAATATAAGATATCCGCTTATCAAAATTAGTAGCAACGAAACAGCCACAATCATTAACTCTGTTATTTCAATGGCGATTAATTTTCCTAAAACGATATTTGCCCGTGAAACTGGCAGTGCTAGCAGATCTTTAAATGTGCCATCTGTATATTCCCTAGCAAACACCCAACTAGCTAAAATTCCAAACCCAACTGATCCGACTACGACTAATAAAAACAGCAACGAATTATTAATGTAATTTTCCCAATCAGTTCCCCTGCGCACCAATACCAAAAACAACAAGCCCATGATAATCATCTCAACCAAATGACTTTTAATAATTTTTTTAAGCTCTAACCAGATAATCACTTTTAAGCTAACAAGCTGTTGAAATCTCATTTTTTACCTGCCTTTCTTAACACTGACAAAAAGTACTCTTCCATATTTTCAACTTCTTCATGCCATTCAGTCGGAAGAATTCCATTACTTATTAAAAGCTGTTGCTTAGCTGCTAAATCTTCAAGCGCTGTTAAGCGCAGTTGATAAACCGTCTCACCTGCGCTCCAATCAATATGCTTTTGTGCATAGATGTTTTTAGCTTTAGTTGCTTCTTCTACTGAAGAAAATGTAATCAATAATCGGTGGTGTGCATTTTTCAGATACTCTGCCCTACTCTCCTGTCGCAGCAGCTGTCCGTGGTGCAGTATACCAATCGCAGTAAACATTTTTTCCATCTCATTCAAAATATGGCTTGAAATTAGAATTGTGACACCCTCATCTTTTGCTAAGTGGATCAGCAATTGTCTGACATGCGTTAGACCTTCCGGATCAAGCCCGTTAGTTGGCTCATCTAGCAACAAAATTTTTGGTCGATGAATCAAAGCCTTTATTAACCCGATTTTCTGGTTATTTCCAAGCGACAACTCTTTGACTAAGCGATTTTTATAAGGAGTTAGTGCTAGTTGATCCATTAAATCCTTAATTCGTTGTGCACGTACTGAACTTGGAATTAACCGCAATCTTGCGTATAAGTCTAGGTTCTCTGCAACAGTTAAGTTGGGATAACTATGTGGTGTTTCAATCAAATAACCCACGTTGTTCCAAAATAATGGTGACACTTGCCTGACTTCCTGACCTAAAATCAAGGCATGCCCCTCACTGGGCTCAATCATATTAAGCAGCATGCGCATCATTGTAGTCTTTCCTGCCCCATTAAGTCCGATAAAGCCGTATATTTCACCTGGTTTAACTGCTAAGTTCACATTCTTGAGCGCTTGAAAACCTTTATAATTCTTTGAAATCGAGTGAGTTAAAATCGAATACATCGGCATTCTCCTTATATTTAATTTAAGGTACTATAGTACCCAATTGCAATTAAGAATTATGCACTAACTTTATTTTCTTGTCAATAGTCCAGTATCAATATTCTATATTTTTAGAGCGTAATTCCCCGTTTTATGAACTATGGAATTGAGCTATCCATTTAAAAATAAATAGCGCGAGAATGTGACATAAGTCGGGAAAATTTGAGTGCTAATTCGAAGTTAGACGGAGAATTTTGACTTATGGAACCCGTTTATCCGGAATAAAAGAGGGTCTGAGTCAAAAGTTGAATTTTGACTCAGACCTATCTCTTTGTTTTGTTTTATAATCTCGAACTTGCGGCCCCCACGTACCCTAAATAATTACTTAGCCAATTTTTTTTGTATTTTTTCCATATAATTTTTAATGTTATTTACTTCATCATCCGTCAAATTATTAAACATTTTAATAATCTGCTTATCTGCGGCTTGATTAATTGCATCTAATACCTGTTTGCCATGCTCCGTAAGATAAAGAAAAATTTTTCGGTGATCATTTAAAGATTTTTGTTTTGTTATTAATTTTTCTTTTTGAAACTTTCGTAAAATCCGACTCAGATAACTTCTATCGATATTCAGCTCTGTAGCAAGATCGTTTGCATAGCACGCTCTATTTTTTGCTGCGATTTCAAATAGTATCCGGCTCTCGGTCAACGTATACTTTGTGTTTGTAAGTCTGCTATTCAGTAATCCAAGGATTTTAGAGTAGAATCGATTAAACTGTCTAATCTCCTTAATAACTTGTTTGTCCATAATTTCTCCTTTAGTTGACTAAGTCCAATATAAATGCTAGGATAATTTTACGTCAATTAAGTGGACTTAGTCAACTTTATTTCAATCCGCTTGCAGGAAGGATTATTAATTATGCTAAAAATTCGAGAAATAACACACGCCGATAATGCAGACGTGAAAAAAATCATTCAAGATTCTCTAAAAACGCTGGGACTGGCAATTAAAGGAACCGCATATTTCGACCCCCAGTTAGGGCAGTTGTATGAGTTCTACCGCGACTTGGAAAATGCGCAATATTGGGTAGTAGAGTTAGCTGGCAAAATTGTAGGCGGAATTGGCATTGCACCCTTCAATCAGGAACTTGGAATTTGTGAGTTGCAAAAATTATATTTAGTTCCGGCTGTGCAGGGGCTTGGGATTTCCAAAAAATTAATGGAGACCGCGCTAACTTTTGCCCGCTCTCGCTATACCAGCTGCTATCTAGAGACTACACATAACTTAAAAGCTGCTTGTAATTTATATGAAAAATTCGGGTTTAAATTATTGACTGCTCCAATTGCAGGTTCAGCTCATTGCGCGATGGACGCGTGGTATTTAAAATCACTGAGGTCACCATCCGATTCGAACTTTTAACAATTTATACACACTCTCTCGCAAACAGAGCATAAAGATGGTTGACATTTGCAAATAATCAATTATAATTCACTCTAAATTACAAATAAATGTTAAAACGATGAAAAGATAAGTAGTAAGGCAGCCTTTTCTCCAGAGAATTCACCCTTGCTGAAAGTGAATGTTGAGGACCTTACGAAAATGGTCTTGGAGTATCTGACATTAAGTACATGTACGAGATGCCAGTGGTAACACCCATTACAGTGTTTGAGTCTGACAGCAGCAATGTTGTTGGACTTGCAGAGTTATTCGGTGTGAATCGAATATAAATTTAAGGTGGCAGCACGTATCTCAAGACGTCCTTGGAAGTTTTTCCAAGAACGCCTTTTTTATTTTACAAAATAAATTAAAAGGGGCATTTAGATGACACATACCTTTGTAACCGATAAACTTGAAAAACAATTAATTAGTTATCGTCACTGGTTTCATGAATATCCTGAACTGGCAACGCAGGAGTTTAAAACTACCAAAAAGATTAAAGAAATTTTGCAAAGCTGGAACATCAGACTCTTACCAACAGCTCTGCCCACTGGGGTCTTTGCTGAAATCGGCACTGGTTCAGGACCCATTGTCGCTTTACGTGCAGATCTGGATGGCTTACCCCTTCAAGAAGCAACGGGCCTTACTTTTTCATCGAAGCACCCTCATGTAATGCATGCTTGTGGACATGATACCCACATTGCGGCTTTGTTGGGAGGAGCGTTTTTACTGAAACAACAGGAATCAAAACTTCCAGGAAGAGTCCGCTTAATTTTTCAACCTGCCGAAGAAGACAAAGAAGGTGCTTTACAAGTAATCGCTGATGGACAAATCAACGGCGTCAGTTCCATTATCGGTTTTCACAATAATCCCAACTATTCAACTACAGAGTTTGGCATTAGAGCAGGAGTCGTGAGTGGCGCAATTGACAAATTTAAGGTCCTTTTACATGGTGTAGGTACACATGCTTCTGCCCCCCAAAACGGGAGCGATCCCATCGTTGCTTTGGGCGCGCAAATTAATGCTTTGCAAACTATCAGCAGCCGTAATACAGATCCCTTTGCAGCCGTCGTCTTAAGTATTACACACGTCGCTGCTGGTAATACTTGGAATATTTTACCAGCAGAAAGCTTTTTCGAAGGCACTGTACGGACCGCTGATCCCGTAGTCCGTACTCAAGTAAAGAAACGTTTTTTTGAAATTGTTAAGTATACGGCCAAGGCATACGGCGTTACGGCGGAAATTGATTGGTATGCAGGCGATCCTTCAGTTAATAACGATCCGCACCTTGTATCAGTTCTAGCAAAAGCGTTAAACAACAGCGCCACGATCTATCCACAGGAAAAAAGACTTGGAAGCGACGATTTTGCATGCTACCAAGCTAAAATACCAGGAGTTTATATTAATATTGGCAATAACGAAAAAATTAGTGCACATAACTCACAGTTCTTAGCAGATGATAAAATTGTGCTGCAAGGAGCCATTTTTTTCGAAAAAGCAGCGCTTAGTGTTTTGGCAGACTCACAGCAAAGCTAACTTAGCTAAGCTAAAGATTACCAAACACCATTTGCTTAAATCTCATGGTATCCGCATCGGCTTTGCCAAAATAACGCAACCAGAAAATTTATGGCGTTTTATGGTTGCGTTATTTTAGTGTAGTTCAAAATTAAAAAGAGAGTGTGACATACGTCGGGAAAATTTGAGTGCTAATTCGAGGTTAGACGGAGAATTTTGACTTATGGAACACGTTTATCCGGAATAAAAGAGGGGCTGTGACAAAAGTTAAATTTTGTCACAGCCCCTCTTTTATTCCGGATAAACGTGTTCCATAAGTCAAAATTTCGCGACCGACTTCGAATTGCTCAACGCAAAGAACGCATGCTATTCGTAATTATGCATTAGTTTTCAAACTTTGGCCGTTCGTTAGTCTAATTTTCGCTTTTGGCTAAAAAATTGCTGTAACAGATAGTGCTGCACCTTCCCACTAGCTGTCCGTGGCAGCTGAGCAAGTCGAATAAAATACCGCGGCACTTTGTAATGGGCCAGTTTTTGTCTCCCATAACTGCGCAGCTGCTCTTGTTTAATTTGCGTGTCAGCTACGTAAAAAGCACATGGTACTGCTCCCCAGCGTTGATCGGCTACTCCAATGACTGCAATCTCCTGAATCGCTGGAAACTGGGCATAAACAGCTTCAATCTCATTTGGATAAATGTTCTCCCCACCTGAAATAAACATCTCATCAATTCGACCCTTTATAAATAAAAAACCGGCTGCATCCAAGACCCCAAGGTCGCCTGTACGAAACCAGCCATCGCGCGTCAGCTTCTTTTTAAAATCGTCTGGAGCGTTTAGATATCCTTTAACAACATTAGGCGCTTTGACTTGAACTTCTCCAGTACCCTTTCCAGTAATCCGAAGTTGCACGGGAAATAAGGGCTTGCCGACCGACCCAATTTTATCAGGTGCATCTGCAAAATTTAAAGCAACAATTTGCGAACAGGTTTCTGTCATTCCGTATGATTGGACTACCGGCAGCTTCCGTTCTTGACAAAGCGCTAAGGTCGCGTGTGAAATTGGAGCTCCACCAAGTAAAAAGCCGCGAAAATCCTGCTGATATCCTTCAACTGGAAAGACTGCCAGCAGCTGTACCAACATTTGCGGCACAACTGACATTAAAGTCACCGGTGCAGTACACAATAGTTTAGTGATTTGCACAGGTTCAAAATGCCGTACAAGCAGCACTCCCATCCCATAAATCAGACTGCGCATCACAATTGACAGCCCGCTAATATGAAAAAGCGGAACGGCGCACAGCCAAAGATCATGTGCTTGCAATCCTAAGTTAAAAGCAGAACCGACCGCCGAATAAAAATGATTGCGATAACTTTGCATCACACCATGTGGTGCTCCCGTTGTACCCGAAGTATACATAATTGATGCTGTAGCTTCTTCCGCAAACTCTTTAACTAAAGTTGGCGTCACCGGACTTAGCTTTGCAAGCTGCTGTAAGGAGCTGACTGTCCACCTTGACTGCAATTCAGCAATCCCGCTGATGCGCGGCGACAGTTTTGGATCAACTAAAATAACATGGATATCTGCAGTCGCAAGCTGACTCTTAAGTTCCTGCAAACTTAACCGAAAGTTCAGCAAAACCGGTTCAATCCCCAACTGCTGCAATGCCAGAAGCGCAAAATAGCTTTCCGCAGTGTTTGCCGCAATCAGAGCTATTCTACGTTCGTTTTGAAACCCCGCCGTAGTTAAACAACCAGCAAATTTTACTACTGCCGTTCTGAGCTGCTTGAAGGTCCAGCTCTTCCCTTCAAAAAGCAGTGCAATTTTTTGCGGTTCTAGCTGAGCCTGTTTTGTTAACCAATTTTCCACCTTTACCGCTCCTTATGCCCTTATGGAAATTTAGGAAATTTATCAAAATCCGGCTGCCGTTTTTCATTAAAGGCATCGCGGCCTTCTTTTCCTTCGTCTGTAGTATAAAAAAGCATTGTGGCATCGCCGCCAAGCTGCTGTAGCCCAGCGATGCCATCTGTATCAGCATTCATCGCTGCTTTAAGGAAACGCAATGCGGTTGGCGACTTGGTCAATAACTCATCGCACCATTTTAATGTTTCAGCCTCAACCTGAGCTAAAGGAACTACCTTATTGATCCAATTCATTGCAAGTGCTTCTTGAGCAGTATACCAGTGATTCATAAACCACACTTCTTTAGCCCGTTTATGTCCAATCACACGTGCCAAGTATGCGGACCCATAACCCGCATCAAAACTTCCGACTTTGGGACCAGTTTGACCAAATTTAGCATTATCAGCTGCAATTGTCAGATCACAAACCAACTGTAATACATTGCCGCCACCAACTGACCAGCCTTTAACTAATGCAATCACAGGTTTCGGAATAACCCTGATCAACCGCTGCAGATCAAGTACATTCAGCCGTGCAATTTTATCAGGACCAACATAGCCCCCATTACCACGGACTCCCTGATCGCCGCCGGAACTAAAGGCTTCATCCCCAGCACCGGTTAAAATAATCACTCCGATTGAACTGTCATCCCGACAATTTGTAAATGCTTCGAGTAATTCAGTAATTGTTACAGGTGTAAATGCGTTTCGCCTTTTAGGCCGATTAATTGTCAATTTAGCAATCTTGCCACTACGTTCAAAAATAATTTCTTGATATTCCTTAACTTTTTGCCATTTCCTTGTTGCCATCTATTTCATGTCCTTTCTGTTAAAATGGAACTAAACGTTACTAACTGAGGAGATGTGTCTGTGAATTTACTTGAAACTTTAGACATTGAAACTGAATCTGTTTCTGCTGCACAAGCTGTTATTACAGTAACTGTCAGAGAAAAGTTAAAACAACCTTATGGGCTTGTCCATGGCGGCATTAATGCCATTTTAGCGGAAACCGCCGCAAGCCTAGCTGCCAACGCAGGAGCCCCTGCCGGCCAAATCGCAGTGGGAGTCAGCCTCAATACAAACCACCTGTTGCCCGTTTCCACAGGAAGCTTACGGGCAGTTGCGTCCCCACTTCATCTTGGGAAAAAGACCCAAGTCTGGCAAGTCAAGATCACTCAATTACCCAGTAACCAAGTTACAAGCTTTAGTATAGTCACGCTGATTCTTCAACAAATACCTGAATAAACCGCACACCTGCATTACTTTTAACCGGGTTAAAAGCTAAAACTTAATTGCACCTCTTCTTTGTCAGATAAGTGTGTGACATAAATCAAAATTCTCTGTCTACCTTTGAATTACTCGGTACAAAAGACTGCGATGTTCATAACTTCGCGTCAATACTCGAATTTTACCGGCTTATGGCACACCCATAATTTTAGCACATGAAAAGACCGAAAGCCTGAATAGAGCTCTGGTGCTCTTAAGCTTTCGGTCTTATTTAATAAAAATTTTCTGAGCCTCTTTTAACCCTTAACTTCTTTCAACTTAGCTGTCTGTGACATCTGTTCAATGCTTTTGCGTACAATCGTCATTATATCTGCTTCAAGCTCGCCTGTTTCCGGATTCATCCCTTGCGAGACCCACAAACTAATTGTACCAATAACTCCATTTGTAATAAATGCATAGAAATATTCGAACTGTTCATCTGTCATCCACTTAATCTGGCTAATTATATAAGGTCGTGCTGTCTCACGACAACTTGCAAAAATTTTTTCCAGGAAATCACCGCCATATCTTCTATCCAAAGAAGCCTTTACCACTTCCGCATCTTCTTTTTTTAGAACTTCAAAAATGGCGGGAAGAATCGTATGTTCCCCTTCATTAAATCGATATTTAATGAAAGCTAGGGTTTCTTTAAAGAGCTGCTCACGCTGTTGCTGCAATAAATCAAAAGGATTACGATAATAACGATAAAATGTCCCCCGATTTATCTGTGCTGTCCGGCAAATGTCAGTCACAGTGATCGCTTCGATATCTTTTATGCGCAAAAGTTTAAAAAAACTGTCACGGATCATCTTTTTAGTATAACGGCTGCGTTGGTTGTCCTTCGTTCCGGTCAAAAAATCACCCCAATGATCTTAAGCAGATTTATAATAATAAAGCAGCACTCCCAAATTTGCGTTTCCTCTCCTCTGTTTTTTTATTCGTGAATTTCAAGCGGTAAGCCATCAGGATCAAAGAAAAAGGTCATCTTTTCACCTGTAAAAGTGTCTTTTCTAATCGGTTCTGTCTCAATGCCCAATTTTTTTAACTCCATGGCAGTTTGAACAACATCTTCGACTTTAAAAGCAAGGTGACGCAACCCCGTCGCCTCTCCAACGGGAAAAGTCAGTCGCTGAGGCGCAGCTGGCTTAATGAAAATTTCCAAGTGGATGCTCCCCTTTGCAAGATCTAATTTGATGTCTCCTTTATCCGCACGCTGATGCTGTGCCATGACTTCAAACCCTAACTTGTCCACATAAAAAGCGCGTGTCCGCTCAAGTTCGTGTCCTATCAAAGCAATATGGTGAATCAATCCTAGTCTCACATCAATTAACCTACCATTTCATTATTTTTTCGTTTGAACCTCAATGTAGCTTCGCCCTTCAGCAACAATTCCGACTACTTTTCTTTTCTGGTCTTCATCAAGGTAGCCCATCATGATTTTGCCTAAAACCTTCTCCGGATCTTCAATCACCACATCTGTGAAGACTGCATTCACAAATTTTTTACAAATTTCAACTTTCTGTCGTTGCTGTTCAGCTTGTTCAGCTGCTTTTGCAAGCGTTAAGCCTTCATCCAAAAGCAGCTTGATGGCCCGAACTTTATAGAACATTTCAAATTTATACTTGCGTGCCGAACTCTTTCCATCTGTGACTGATTCGATATACTTTTTTTCTTCCCAATACCGCAGTTGTCTAGCCGAAACGCCTGTTAAGTTACTGAGATCACCGATTCCAATTATCAAATCTGCTTTTAACGAAAATTTATCCCCTAACATCTGCTCCATCCTTTTTGGACTATTTTTATAACTAAATTTTAACTTTCTTGGATTCCTTGTCAACTTATTTTACAATATCATCTGTCTTTATATTGTCATCTTATATTTTAACAAAAAAAAACTATAAAATCTGTGTTTTCTATCACAAGATAATTTTATCTGCTTTGAATTATAACTAATTACGTCGGCCCTGACCTTTAAATTTCTGTGCTGATGCCCCTTTAGGTTATTAAAATGAAAATGGTTTCTAAATAAATAAAGTGCTACCATTATATGTAAATTGAGCAGCATAAAACTCGGAAAGGAGCTGACAAAGTGTTCTCACTCTTCATTCTTTTATTGCAACGCCTTGGGATTATCTTAGTACTGGCTTTTTTACTCGTAAATGTTTCTTTTTTCCGTAAATTAATCGCACAGAAAAGCTTAAAAGCAGGCATTGCACTAATTGCAATCTTCACAATCTTCACCATTATCTCCAATCTAACGGGTGTTGAAATCACACGTAACAATTCACTTGTGCAGGCTCCCTTTTTAACTGGCCTGCCGCAATCTGACTCGATCGCCAATACCCGTACTTTGGTAATTACTGTTGCCGGAATTATTGGCGGTCCGCTAGTCGGAAGTGTCGTTGGTTTTCTAGGAGGATTGCACCGTGTTATTCAAGGGAACTTTTCTGATTACTTTTACATTGTCAGTTCAACCTTAGTTGGTCTTGTGAGTGGACTCTTGGCTAAAAAATTAAAACATAATACTTCTTATCCGAGTCCGGGAATGAGTGCTGCACTTGGCTTGCTTGCTGAGTCATTGCAAATGATATTTATCGGTATTTTCAGCGGCCTTGCGCTTGTTAAGCTGATTATCATCCCGATGATTCTGTTAAACAGTATTGGAGTCTCAGTTTTCATCTCCATCTTAAATGCGTATCTTTCAAATGAACAACAGCTTAAGGCTGTGCAGACACATGATGTCTTGAATCTGACCAATCGAACACTGCCATACTTTCGCCAAGGGCTAAATATTAACTCGGCACAACAGGCATGCCGCATTATCAGACAGTATACTAATTTTGATGCGGTTGGGATCACTGATCGCGTAAATGTTCTGGCACATGTTGGGGCGGGGGAAGATCATCATCTTGCTGGTCAAGCGGTTTTGACAGATCTTTCAAAACATGTCATTGCAAGCGGCACAGCCCGTTTTGCATATCATCAAGCTGAAATCGGTTGCCCGCATGCCGGCTGCCCGCTTGCCTCAGCGATTGTTTTGCCATTAATCGTTAATGATAAGACAATCGGTGCTTTGAAGATGTACTTTACAAAAGCAGAACGTCTAACTAGCGTCGAAGAGAACCTTGCGCAAGGACTTGCCTCAATCTTTTCTAGTCAGCTCGCATTAGGAATGGCGGAAGAACAATCCAAATTAGCGAGTGATGCGGAAATTAAGTCACTTCAAGCACAGATTAATCCTCATTTTTTCTTTAATGCGATCAATACGGTCAGCGCGCTTATGAGAACAAATGTGGATCAAGCACGGACTGCCCTTCTTCAACTCAGTACCTTCTTTCGTTCCAGTCTACAGGGAGTGACGGAAACACAGATTCCATTAAAACAAGAAAAAGAGCATGTTAATTCTTATATGTCATTGGAACAGACCCGTTTTCCAGACAAATACACTGTGATTTACGCAATTGACGCTGCTCCCGAAGTCCAAGTCCCGCCTTTTTGCTTGCAGGTCCTCGTTGAAAATTCTGTACGGCATGCATTTCCTAACCGGCGCAAAGGCAACATCATCAAGATCACTGTTAAACAACACCCCACAGCGTTAAATATTATTGTGGCTGACAATGGGATTGGCATAAAAAAAGAATTGCTTGCTCGTCTAGGACAAGAAACAATTACTTCTTCTACGGGCACCGGCACCGCCTTGGCAAATTTAAATCGCCGTTTAATTGGTTTGTATGGTAACGAAAGCCATCTGCAAATTAAGAGTTCTGCAGCGGGCACTACAATAAAAATAGTAATTCCTAATTTATAAATATGATATTTCATGGTTGAATTTTAAATTAGGCATCCGGTTAGCTGCACTAAACATCAAAAGTGTGCCATAAGTCAATTAAATTTGAATATCAATGGAGAATTAAAAGCCAACGGGGCTGTGACAAAAGTTAAATTTTGCCACAGCCCCTCTTTTATTCCGGATAAATGTGTTCCATAAGTCAAAATTCTCCGTCTAACTTCGAATTACTCATAGCAAAGTACTCACGATGTTCGTAATTTCGAGTTAGCACTCAAATTTTCCCGACTTATGTCGCACTCTCGTTTTGTTCCATTTTGTTTTGTAGTAGCTGCGTTTCCGTGTTCCATTAAATAATCTTCGAAATTTAAGTTGAACCCAAAGGATAACAGTGTTACCCTTTGGAGAGGAGGAAGATCCATGAATCAAAATAATACACGGACAAAAATTATTGCTCTTACCATTCAAAAAATTCAGCAGGGTCAACTGCAGCAGCTTTCACTGCGTAACCTTTCACAACAATTGAACCTCACCACTGGTGCCTTTTATAAACACTTTAAAAACAAAGACGACTTGTTCTATGTCGTCTCTGAAAAACTCTCGCACCGTCTTTATGCTGAAATTTCTCCGGCAGTAGTTGCCTCCTTGCCACAAGATCCTGTCAAGGCACTTCTTATCCTCGGAGATCAGTTATTGGACTATTTCATTAACGAACCCCAAGTTATCGACTTTCTATTCTTCAATCCAAGCGTGCGCACTAGCTATCCAGCCGCTAGTCCTACAAGTGACAAGTTTCAATTTCTAAAGTTAACAAAAACTGTTGTAGCTGCGGTAACTCGTACAGAACATACTACTGTTCCAGAACACGTGCTATTTATTCAAATCTGGTCATTCATTCAAGGTTATGGCATCTTGTTAAAAAATAAGATTGTAACCAAAGATTATCATTTACTCGAACAAACTCTAAATAAGCTATTAAAAGGAGGCTCCTATGAATAAAGTACTCATTGTTTACTGCCATCCCTACAATCAAAGCTTTAACCATGCTGTTTTAACAGCTGTTAAAAGTAATTTAGAAAAACAAAATTGTGCGTATGCGGTGATTGATCTCTACCGTGATAATTTCAAACCTTTTTATGATGCCGAGGAACTCCGCCTTTTCCATTCAGGTAAAACACATGATCCGTTAGTCACTAAGTACCTCACCCAACTAAAGAATGCTTCTGGGATCATCTTCATTACTCCAATTTGGTGGAACAGCATTCCTGGAATGTTAAAAGGATTCATTGATAAAGTCATGAAAGAAGGCGAGGGACTCTCGCACATCGTTACCAGAACTGGGATCCGCGGCTGCTTGACTAATTTAAAGCATGCCTATGTACTGACAACCTCAACCTCACCAACCTTCTATTTCAAATGCTTTATGGGCAATGGCATTCAGAAAATCTTTATCAACAAAACTTTAAAACAAATCGGTGTCAAACATGGAACATGGCTTAATTGTGGTGGAATCACCAACTCCACCCTAGCCAAACGGCAACGTTATTTGCAGCGCATTGAATCTCTACCATTTAAATTCTAAACCGAGTGTGTTCTTTGTTTTTTTGCTTTTAAATCTTTCTAACCAATCTTTCGTTGATTGGTCTCGGTTCCTAACGTCCAAACAACTACCCCGGCAAACAATGCAATTGCACTGATAGTCCAAAAAATCATCTCGACGGATGTGACCTGCAGCATCCATGCAACAACAAGGGGCATTGCAACCGTAAATAACTTAGCAATCCCATTGGAGATTCCTGCACCCCGGAAGCGAAAAGCCGTCGTGAACAATTCTGCAACGTAAACAGCCACCACACTAGCCATCAAAACATAAAAACAAGTTGTCAACAAGAACCCTACGATAACTACGCCACTTGTACTTGCCTGTTGCGCATACAGCATTCCAAAAACTGCTGTCAGTAAAAAGGCGGGTACAATTGTTTTTTTACGGCCGATTCGATCAACCAAATATGCTCCAAGTGCGCAGCCGACAGGTGCCCCAAGCATCATTAACGTTGACAGTCCCAACGAACTTGAAATGTTAATTCCACGCTTAACCAACAATGTTGGTGTCCATGAGGTAAATGTATACTGACAAATGTTAACCGCCGAAACTGCAACAATCGCGACGAACAGACTAATTCCCAAAGAGTGTTGCACCGGTGTCGCTTTTTTTGATTGCATTGCTGTTCGGCTGCCATTAACTTCCAGTTGTTTAATGACCGTTTCTGCCTGTTCATTTTTCCCATGTACCATTAACCATCGCGGAGATTCAGGAATATCGCGCCGTAAATACCATAAAATTGCTGCAGCAATTCCAATCCCTGCAAACATGACCCGCCAACCAAAACGTGGAATAATTAAGGTACAAAGAAGCAAGGTCAACGGTGCCCCACAGTTTGCAATTAACGAAACACCTGCACACCACTTACCACGATTATGAATTGGTGCAAATTCATTAACCATTGAATATCCAGTCACAATTTCTGATCCCAGACCAATACTTGCGCACAAACGGCAAATAATCAAAACCCACATATTAGGTGCAAATGCAGCTAGGAAGGTAAATCCGCCAAATAATAAAAGGTTAACCTGATAGGCAACACGGCGCCCTTTAAGATCTCCGATAAAACCTGCAATTAAAGAGCCAATAAATAATCCTAAAAATCCACCTGAAAGAAAATACGAATTCTGTGCTAGTGTTGACCAGCCGCTTTTAAAAACTGAGCTAACCACTGCACTGGCCATGTAGACATCAGCAGCATCTAAAAACATCCCACCTGCCACTAGTGCAAAGATCTTATAAAATAATGGCGATTCATGTGTCCGATCAATTCTCTTTTGTAATTCTGCAACATTTTGCATTTCCATAAAAGTACCTCTCAGTTATAGTTTGGGATATTTGCTTCATAAGCCGCAATTTGATCTTCGTATCCCATTGTGATCGCAATATCGTCCAATCCCTTAATGAACTTATTTTTCCACAATGGATCAATGTCAAAATCAAAACTGAAGTGTTGATAACGTACCTGTTGTTGCGGCAAATCAACGGTAATCTTAGCGTCTGTCGGAATTTGTGCTAAAATACGACGCTGTTCTTCTGGAAGAATAATTGCCAATACTCCATTTTTAGTACTATTCATGTAAAAAATATCGCTATAGCCACCGGCAATAATTACTTTAAATCCGAAATCTTTCAAAGCCCAGACCGCATGCTCACGTGAAGAGCCGCATCCAAAATTATCACCGGTCACTAAAATTTGTGCCCCTTGGCGTTCTGGTTGGTTCAAAATAAATTCTGGATTAGGCGTCCGATCTGCTAAATAACGCCAATCATAGAACAAGTTTTTGCCGTAACCTACTTTTAGAATGTTCTTTAAAAATTGCTTAGGAATAATTTGATCAGTATCAATATTTTCCTTCATTAGCGGAATTGTCGTACTAGTAATCGTCGTAATTGGTTCCATTAGACTTCTTCCTTTCTGATATCAACAAAATGTCCATTAATTGCAGCGTACGCAACCATTGCGGGGCTTGCCAAATGTGTCCGTGATCCTGCGCCTTGGCGTCCTTCAAAATTCCGATTAGAAGTCGAAGCGCAGTGCAACCCTGCTGGCACTTGGTCCGGGTTCATACCTAAACAAGCAGAACAACCGGGTTCGCGCCACTCACAACCAGCATTCTTAAAGATCTGATCAATCCCCATTTTTTCAGCGGCTTCTTTTACGGCCCGTGACCCGGGAACAACTAAAGCGGTGACCCCGGCTGCAATGTGGTGGCCCTTCAAAACATTTGCGGCAATTTTTAAGTCTGATAAGCGCCCATTAGTACAAGACCCAAAGAATGCATATTGAATCGGAATATCCAAAACAGGTTGTCCAGGACGCAAGCCAACATAATCAAAAGCTTTTTGATCGTCAGCGTTCTTGATTTCTGGCAATTTTTCATCAACAGGCACTGACATCCCAGGATTTGTTCCCCAAGAAACAAACGGAGCAAGTTTGTGTACATCGAAATCAATGACCTTGTCAAATGCCTCAGGACTATCAGTATAGTATTGTTTCCAGTCTGCAATCGCCCGCTTCATATTTTTAGGTGCGTATTTACGGCCAGCAACATAGTCAAAAGTCGTTTGATCCGGTTTAACATTGCACATTTTTGCCCCTCCTTCAATTCCCATATTACAGAGGGTCATTCTCTCTTCCATGCTCATGTTCTCAATCGTATCTCCATATAACTCAACGGCATAACCGGTACCAAAGGCCACTCCTTCACGTGCAATGATTCCCATAATGATATCCTTGGCATAGACACCATGTGGTAATCGTCCATGCACATGAATTCCCATCGTCTTGGGTTTGGTTTGCCAAATTGTCTGCGTGGCAAGTACATGTTCAACTTCACTAGTTCCAATTCCAAAAGCAATTGAACCAAAGGCTCCATGGGTAGCAGTATGTGAATCACCGCATACCACTACCATCCCTGGCTGTGTCAGTCCAAGTTGTGGTCCAATCACATGAATAATTCCCTGATCTGCGTGTCCCATTCCAGCTAATCGAATTCCGAATTCTTTGGCGTTTCGCGCTAGTGTTTCGATTTGTTTGCGTGAAATTGCATCTTTCACGTTAAAAATATCAGTCGTAGGAACATTATGATCCATCGTTGCAAATGTTTTGTCAGTTCTTCTTACCTGACGACCATTTTCACGTAATCCTTCGAAGGCCTGCGGAGAGGTGACTTCATGCACTAGGTGAAGATCAACATAAATTAGTTGCGGGCCTCCTGGTTCACCAGAAATTACGTGTCTATCCCAAAGTTTGTCAAACATTGTCTGTTTCATTTGCTGTTCCTACTTTCTTTGATTGTAGTGATAATCGCATCAGTAACTTCTGTGGTGCTGGCGTTGCCGCCAAGATCAGGTGTGACAATTTGTTTACTAATGACAGCGTTGATAGCTGTCGTAATTTGTGCCGCAAGGTCCGCACGGTCAAACGAATTAGCAAGCATCATTGCAACAGATCTAATCATTGAAATCGGATCCGCAATTCCTTTACCAGCAATATCCGGTGCAGACCCATGAATCGGTTCATAGAGCGCAGGGCCGCTGCTGCCCAAGCTCATTGAAGGAATAGTTCCAAGCGAACCTGTAATCTCGGCCGCTTCATCACTGAGAATATCGCCAAATAAATTCTCGGTCAAAATAACGTCAAATTGCTGTGGTGCAGAGATTATTTTCATCGAGGCAGCATCAACATAACAAGCATCATAAGCTACATCAGGATACGTAAGGGCAATTTCGGCAACAATTCTGCGCCAAAATTTACTAGTTGCTAGAACATTGGCCTTATCTACCAACGTGACATGCTTTTTTCGTTTGCGTGCGAGTTCAAAAGCACTGCGTGTAATTCGTTGAACTTCTTCTTTGGTATATCGCATTGTATCAAGCGCATAATTTTCATCCAGTTGGCGTGGAGTGCCAAAGTAAATTCCACTAGTAAGTTCACGCACAATCACAAAATTAACCGGTTTTCCATTTTTTAAAGGTGAATATTGCTGCATTGCTTCTTCAATCACAGTTGGACGAATATTTGCGAACAGATTTAACTTTTTGCGAATTTCTAGTAACCCCGCCTCTGGTCGTTTAACAGCGTGGTCCCACTTAGGCCCACCAATGGCCGCCAGTAGTACTGCGTCGCTTTGCTGACAAGCACTGAGTGTCTCTTGCGGTAGCGGTTCACCCGTCTGATCAATTGCAGCTCCACCGAAGGGAACTTCATGTAGTTCGTAATCAAAGCGCCCATTTTCTCCAACCACTTCTAGGACCTTAAGCCCGGCTGCCATAATCTCCGGCCCAATATAATCCCCTGCTAAAGCCGTGATTTGTACCTTTTTCTTCCCCTGCATTATGAAACCACCTTTTCAAATTTTTCCATTATTTCACGCAAATCAGCTTCTGAGACAATCGCAGTATGATCTGCTTTATTCTTGAAGATTGGAAAGATCTGCTGCATGCCTTCACGTTCAACGCTGTATCCCATCTGTCTAAGCTTCGTCATCACCGCATGTGATCCTGAAAGCTTACCTAAAGGCAACGTGGTTTTGGCAGCTCCGACTGACTCAGGGGTTAAAATCTCATATGTCTGTGGACTTTTTAACATCCCATCCTGATGGATTCCAGATTCATGTGCGAAAGCATTCGCTCCGACAACCGCTTTGTTATGTGGCACAGGCATTTTTGTATAACGACTAATCAGCTCGCTGATCGCTTTTGTTTTTTTCAAATCAATCCGATCTACTGCATCGTAATAATCCTTTCTTACGTATAAACCTGCAGCAACCTCTTCAAGTGCCGCGTTGCCTGCCCGTTCGCCAATTCCATTAACGGTGCCTTCAATCCGAGTTGCTCCATTTTTAATTGCAGCCATACTGTTTGCAACCGCCATGCCTAAGTCATCGTGGCAATGTACAGAAAAGGTCACCTCAGCAAATGACGGGATCTTTTTTTGCATATACTGGAACAGTTCTGCAAATTCTGCAGGATTTGTATATCCCACAGTATCAGGAATATTAATGACTGAAGCCCCTGCATCAATTGCTGTTTGAATTGCTTTACATAAGTAATCATACTCAGTCCGCGTGGCATCCTCGGGTGAAAATTCCACAATTTCAAAGAATTGATGCGCATATGAAACAGAATCTTTGATTGCTTTAAGGACCTGTTCCTTGGACATATGCAATTTAGATTCACGATGGACCGGACTAGTAGCAATGAAAACATGGATCTGTTTATGTGCAGCTTTTGCTGTCGCTGCAACACAAGCATCAATATCTCCTTTACGTGCTCGTGCAAGTCCGGTGACGCAAGTCTTTTTCACTGCTTGTGCAACCGCACTGACCGCCTCAAAATCACCTTTAGAAGCAATCGGAAACCCGGCTTCAATACAATCAACTCCCCATGCTTCAAGCTGTTTTGCCAATTCTACCTTCTGCTCAATACTGAAGTTAACTCCAATCGTTTGTTCACCGTCACGCAATGTTGTATCAAAAAATTGAATTTGTTTCGTCATCACAAACCACCCTTTCGAATTTTTGTCCTTTGATTACTGATTTTCCAACAAAAAAAGCACCCCATCAGAAATGGGGTGCCGGCCAAGCCCCATTTCATAACGCAAATAGGACTCGACATAAATTGTCAGAGTCCTGCGTTATAGTAATAGGGCTTGAAGTTGTGAGGCTACAGGTAAAATCGCATCTTTAACGTTAATTTCGATCATTGCTTTTTTCATGTCTGTAGCCTCCTTCGAATTTGATATTATCAATGTATCATCACTTGTGAAGAAAATCAATAGCAATTTTTAATTTTTATCACTTAATTCTAATTTTTATTTTCATTGCTTGCTAAACTGATAAATTTCAAAACTTTTATTTACCATCTGACTAATTTAAACTAGCTAACGACCGTTTTTCAACCACTTGGTTAGTAAAATAGATGCCCTTGCTTATTTTTGGTCATCAAAAAACAGCCCAGCAAGATAAAGTTCCGGTTTTAATCCGTTTGCTTTTTTCTTTCGTCTAGCTAACTCTGCCTTTAACAATCTTGAATTTCTTCAATATCATCATCGACTTGATTAACTATCTCACTGGACTGCTGTTAAATAAGGGATTTTCAAACTCTAACCTCTTTTCTAACTGTCTTGCGACAGCTCTTTTTATCCAGTCAACATGCAAGCATGCCACTGAACCTTCGATTATAGCGTTTGCTATAATCCCTTACACTTCGTATTATAGCGTAATTCAGTTTTAATGCAAGCGTTTACACTTGGGCATAAAAGAATCTGAACCAAAACTCATTTTTGGATTCAGTTCTGTAGTTTGATAACATCCTAGTCTACTGCTTAGTTCACCACAATCGGGTCCTATGCCACAACTTCTAGTGGTAGGCCTGAATAAAAAGACTAATTGCTAAGATAAGTGCTCCTACTCCTACACATAACTTTGATGGTTTTTCAGGAATCAGTCGCACAATCTTAGGTCCAAGATAACCACCCAAGAAAAGCCCTGCCCCCAAGGGAATCACCAATAACCAGTAGATATGCGACTCAAAAGCATAGATGAGCGTTGCGACTAAATTCGAAAGTCCCAAAGAAACATTCTTCAGTGCATTGTAGACCGTAAACTTAGTGGTACTTCCAATTGAAAAAATTGCCAGCATAATTACTCCTCCAGCTGCACCAAAATAACCGGCATAAGCGCCTACCAAAAAAATTGCAGTATAATAAATTGTCTTTTTCAAACCACTCTCAAAGCGGGAAGCAGACTTTTTAAGCGCCTGTCTTTGCGTAAAAATGGGTCGGATTGGGAGTAACAGTAGCAAACCTGCAAATAAAATAAAAAAAGGTACGATGTGGGTAAAGGATGCTGCTGGTTGAACTAGCAACAAGATAGATCCGAAAATGCTGCCAAAAATCGTGAGTGGCAGAATTTTTAGCAATTCTCCCCGATGATCCTTCAATTCCCTTTGAGAAGAAATACTAGATCCAAAACCGGTTAAAACCAATGCAGCAGTATTGGTAACATCCGCAAAGACCGGTGGAACTCCCACTGCGAGTAAAGTCGGATATGATACTAACGATGCCAAACCTGTAACTGTACTCAAAATTCCAGCTACAATACCAGCAGGGAAAAGCAGAAACCATGAACTTAAACTTTCCATCAACTTATTTCTCAACTTTCTAAAAATTAAAGAGTAGACTGACAAATTCCGCCTAGTATACTAGATTCACTTACTTATTATAAACAATTGCATATAATTTAACACAAATAATTATTCAACCCAGAGCTGCAAAATTATTAAACAATATCATCTTGCCCATTTGGACTAGCTCGTGGTTAGTTTTTAAATGTTAAAGCCCACCAAAAATCTCATTTTTTTGCACTTGACATCGTCAGGTTGCGGGTGTAAGCTTCTGTCAAACATTAGATTTGGATAAGAAAATTATAAAAACTTGAAAAGCACAGAAGAGAAGTGTCTTTTACATTTTCCGTTCAGAGAGTTGCTGGGAGCTGAAAAGCAATCCGGAAAAATAATTGACAATCAGCTCCGAGCCATGCAGCTAAAATCAAGAGTAAGTTGCACTGCATACACACATTATCGTGTATTTGTTTCATATGAAACAATTGAGGTAGTCTGCTTAAGATTACAAATAAAGGTGGTACCACGCAAAAGCGTCCTTTAGCCGTTCTAACTGAACAGCTAAAGGACGCTTTTTTGCAATCTTGCCTAGCGGGTTATGAGTTTTCGCATTCAAATTCTAGGAGGTGTTACAACTTACGCAGAATACTTTCTGTAAAACTAATTTAAATTTCACATTGCGGGATACACGTAGCTAGTTCGAAAATCAAAAAGGAGCGTTTTTGAAATGACAAAAGAAAGTAAAAAGCAAAATGTAGCGGACCTCGATTGGTCTAATTTAGGATTCTCATACCGGGATTTGCCCTACAGCTACCATGAAGACTTTAAAGATGGTAACTGGCAAAATGGTGGACTAACCACTGCTTCCACCTTAACTTTATCAGAAGCTGCCGAAGATCTTCACTATGGGCAAGAAGTTTTTGAAGGTATGAAGGCATATCGCCGTAAAGATGGCGGAATCAACCTTTTTCGCCCCGACATGAACGCTAAGCGATTTGTAAACTCTGCTAAAAGATTACTCATGGAACCCTATCCTGAGGAAAAGTTTGTTGCAGCTGTTAAAGCTGTCGTCAAAGCTAATCAAGAATTTGTCCCACCCTATGGAACAGGCGGTGCACTTTACATTCGACCTTTTATGATCGGAACCCAACCGCTTGTCGGTGTTGCACCTTCGGAAGAATATCAGTTCCATATCTATGCCACTCCAGTTGGCGCTTATGTTAAAGGATTAGTTCCAATGCCATATGTAGTTAGCAAATATGACCGTGCCGCTTACGCTGGAACTGGTCAAGCCAAAACTGCCGGAAACTACGCCGGGAGTTTGTTTCCTTCAATCTTGGCAAAGAAGGCCGGATTTGCAGATTGTCTTTACTTAGATCCACGCGAACATAAATATATTGATGAATTTGGCGGTGCGAACTTCTATGGCATCACCAAAGATGGCCAATTCTTAACCCCTAAATCAAATTCAATCTTGCCGTCTATCACTAAAAAATCCATCTTGGAAATTGCTAAGGAATTAGGTCTGCATCCTGAAGAGACTCAACTTAAAGTTAGTGAATTAGCTAAATTTTCAGAAGCTGGGGCGATGGGAACTGCAGCTGTCATTTCTCCGGTTGGTTCCCTTACCTATCAAGATAAGAAGCATGTCTTTTATAGCGAAACTGAACCCGGCCCTGTAACCAAAAAACTTTATGACGCTTTAGTCGGGATCCAGTTGGGAGATCGCCCTGCACCCCAAGGTTGGGTACAAGAAGTGGTGGCAGCTAAGGTCCGCTAGTTAGTCTGAACATGCCTCTTGCTGGCAGGTTTCAAGTTTTAAACTAACTTACAAAATAAAATTGAGGTAGAGTGTGGCACACGTCGGTAAATATTGAATGTTATCTTGAAATTACAAACATCGTGCGTATTTTAAGGTGAGTAATTCGGAGTTGACCGGAAAATTTTGACTTATGAAACACCTCATCCATCAGCATGAATAGTAAGAGTTTGGGACAAAAGTCGCGAACTCTTTTGTTGTGTCCTTTGTTTCCAAGCAGCTAGTGCTGAAACAGCCTTTTCCTTAAGAAATTTCACTAGTTTAGCGCTATGATAGTCATAATAGAAAGTCAATTCAAAAAAGATTTCTCATATAAGGAGCAATTTAACATGAATCTATTTAACCCGACACTTGCACTCCGTTCACTTCCCACGATTCTCAGCGGGTTGCCATTATCCCTAACTCTTTTGGTTGCTTGTTTTATTACTTCAAATGTCGTCGGGATTCTTATAATGCTACTGCGCATAAACCCGCACCGTGCGCTCAGCCTCTTAGCACGCTTTTATATCTCTTTTTTTAGGGGTGTCCCAACATTGGTAGTTTTGTTTTTAACTTATTTTGGGGCAAATCTGGATGCCATTTCAGCCACGATTCTCTCAATCACTCTAGTTTCAAGTGCTTTTATTGCCGAATATTACCGCTCAGCCCTCCTTGGAATCAATCAAACCCAATATGATGCCGCTCGCGCACTTGGATTTTCAAGCCTTCAAACAATGCAGTATGTAATTCTTCCGCAGGCCTTTCGCATTGTCCTGCCTTCCTTGGGAAATGTCCTCTTAGACATGTTCAAAGGAACCTCACTTGCTGCAATGATTACCGTGTCAGAAATGTTCATGAAAGCCAAAATAGTTGCGGGGGCCAGTCAAGACTACATGACAATTTATATCGTAATTGCAGTCATCTACTGGTTAGTCTGCTGCGTCCTCAGCTTGCTTGAACAGTGGACAGAACATCGTTTTCAATATTAAAGGGTTAACTTCTAATTAGGACAGCCTTGTTATTTGTGGAATCGCTTTCTGAAGGCTATGATAGAAGCAAGAGTGATCTTTCAATCCAAGGGGGAACTACAAATGTCACGTAAAAAATGGTTGATTTCTTTAGGACTAGCAGTTATCTGTATTCTGGGCTTCATTATTTTTGGCACCAAAAGTCTCAGTCATAAAAACACACTGACAGTCGCAACTTCAGGAACACTTTATCCAACTTCGTATCATGATTCAAACACAAAAAAATTAACTGGCTATGATATTGAAGTTATCCGAGCAGTTGCTAAGAAACTCCATAAAAAAATAGTATTCAAAGAGTATAATGTTGACGGGATGTTAACTGCGGTGAAGTCTGGTAAAACAGAAGTTGCAATCAATGATTTTGCAATCTCTCCTGCCCGTAAAAAGAGCTACTTGATGTCGACATCCATTAAACACTCATTTAACAGCCTCGTAGTTCGTGCAAGCGATAATTCAGGTATTCACAGTTGGGCTGACCTCAAGGGGAAACGCTCCGCAGGCGAATCTGGAACAAACTATCAACGCCTAGCTGAACAATTAGGTGCAAAAGCTGTCAACTACGATAATGTGACTAACGATGTCTATCTGCGTGATGTAAAAAATGGTAAGACCGATTTCATTATGAATGACTATTACCTCCAGAAATTAGCACTCAAGGCGGTTCCTAACAGCGGACTTAAGATTATTCCTAACATGTACTTTACTACTAATGAAGATGGCACAGGTGAAGGAATTGTCATTAACAAAAATAACAAGCAACTTCAAAAACAGATTAATACTGCACTTGCCGCCTTGAAAAAAGATGGGACTCTTTCAAAATTCGCCAAAAAATATTATGGTGCTGACGTGACGCAAAAACCTACTGTGCATATTTCTAAAAATTTTACACTTAAAAATAGTTATGTTGGCCAGTAGCAACATTCAGTAAAATCTGCTTTCACGACTGCTTAATTACCGTTTTTCAAGGAAAAGAGAGTGTGACATAAGTCGGTAAAATTTGGGTAGTTCGAGGTTAGCCGAAAAATTTTGACTTATGGAACACGTCTATCCAGAATAAGTAAAGGAGCTAGACTAAAATTTCACTTTTGGCCCAGCCCCCTTATTTTTTGTGGATAAGCATGTCCGATACTCAAAATTTCCTGATCAACTCAAAATTATTCATAGCATTCATGTTAGTCCTCCAATCTTAAAACCTTCTATCATACTCTCTTATCTTAGGAAGGCGCGCTAAATATTTGAAAGCAAAGTCCACTTATTCCAAGAATAACGTGTATGTGCAGCCGCAATAATACTGATTTCCAATTGCTTCGCTTCATTAATATAACCAACAAAATTCAGTTTAGTCTGCTAAATTTTAGAATATTTAGTTACAAAAAAACGCTCTCTTTAATTATTTTTACTGCGCAACAATTAAAAAGAGCATTTTATTAACACGACAATGTCATTTATTGATACATATAATTTAGACTTAGAAATTGTTTTTACCAGATAACCGAAACAATATTTTTTAAAATTTTCGGCTATGGATTATAGTGACCCTTATGGTAAAATTAGAGGCGAACGTATAATTAAGATTAACATTGGGTTAATGGTATGGTAATTCCGATGCAAAAACAGTGCCCGTATTATTTGAGTTACTGTGTGAATTTGCCTGTTCGGTCCGAACACCATTAGTTGCAACTTTTGCAATATTAGTAGTCTGAACAGCGTCAACAATGAGCCCGCTCGAAAGCGCCGATAAAGCTATCAATCCAATTAACTTTTTCTTCAATTTATACTCATCTCCCTTTTTAACTAATAGTAACATATAATTTTAAAAAAAATAAGGTGGAATTAAAATGATAGACGGAAATGTTATAAAGACCCAGCGCAAAAAGCTTCATATCTCCCAAAAAGATCTTGCCGATAATATCACTACACAAGGGACCATCAGTGCGTTGGAGCGCAATTCCACTACTCCTAGTAGTGAGATTCTCGCCAAAATTCTCGATCGACTTTCTTTGTCGTTAGACGATGTTTTAGTGGCAAATACCAAGATTCAAAATCAACGTTTCTTAAATACTGCTGATAAGCAATTCATGAATTATCAATTTGAAGACACATTAGCAACACTTAAAAAAATTAAAAAGACAACTGTTCCTGAACAACAAGCACATTTTAACTTTTTAAAAACTACAGCTGCGATGTGGATTAAAAAAGATTACGATGATGCCGTTTTTGGCTACAATCAAATCTTGCAGGAATCAACAGATAAAGCCAATATCTATACGATCCTTGCTATTTGTGAGCTAGGTGTTACCTATGAAATGAAAAAGGAGCTCGATAAAAGTTCCTTCTACTTCAAACAACTTCCCGCCCTACTGACAAAAATCAACACCGATAAGAATGTTTTTTGGTATCTCATGCTGTTAGATAATCTCAGTAAATATTACTCAAACACGGAAAACTATAGTTCCTGCTTAGAAAGTTTGACCACCGCCATTAAATTCGCCAGAAAGCATAATACCCCTATGTTTATGGACTCCTTCTATTTCCTCTATGCTACCACGCTGCGTGATCAGCATGATAGTTGGACACAAGAAGCTCTCGCGTACATGATCAAAGCGTGGTCCTTTGCAGACTTTCTCGGTGACAAGCTTGTCCTTCAAAAAGCCCAGGAACATTTGGAACAACAAAATATTCTTTAAAGTGTTCCCGTTTGCTGTATGGCAGCCTAACAATTAATCAGATACTTTTGCGAATTTTATATAAGAAAAATGTTTTTTTAAGACCAAATATCAATTATAATTGTAGTTCAATTTAAGTAAAAGGGGTTGAATCCCCCTGTTCTTCATGTTATATTAATTGAGAACCAGGAACTATTATTCTTAATTGGATTAATAATAGTCTCTTATTCGCACAACACTTCTGTGGCCTCATCTCTTAATTGAGTGAGGCTTATTTTTTTGCATTTTAGTATCACCTGAGACCTATTTTTCAGCACATGCTTATTTAATCAATTATTTTCTCAAAAAAGTGTGTCTTCTCCACAAAAATAACTCCCGGTGAATTTAGTGCGGCGTTAATCATAATCTAAAATAGCACACCCACTAACGCTCTAATCTGATTGTCAGAGCTACAGGTTGGAAACGAATGTCCTGTTAAATACATCATTATCCCAGCAAAAATATACTGTGGTAACCCTCTAAACAATTCCTGATACTCCAAGGCTTTACGCACACCCACTAATTGATACCAATCAACTGTGAGGAAAGAACCCGCGAACTATCGGGAATTGTGATGAGAGATACCATAGATAATTAGTACATTATAACTAAGATGGTATACCTAGTTCATAAAATTCTTTGTTTTTTCACATCAACTCTCAAATATAACATTAACTTTTTAGCACTTTAAAAATTAACATTATGTCAGCTACTGTACCCGTAAGTTTTTCAACTATCTGCTTCTAATTTTTCCCTGCCATCTGTGATCTTTTCAGCCTAAATAAAAAAGACTTGCTACTAGTACCGTAGTTAAACGCTCACTAGGCCCAAATCTAATTTTACTTATTTTGCAAAATTTCCCGCGAAATATTGAGAGTGAAAAAAGGCATTTAGTTGGCTTTTGGTTCATGTCTCAGCACTAGCTGTTTGGAAAGCAAAAAAGAGTTCGCGACTTTTGTCCCAAACTCAAAATTACACTATGCTTTTTTCTTTTTTAAATACTGCCATATCTCCTTAAAACTAAGATGATGCTCTTGTCCGCTTCGCTGCAGTAACGCTTCTCTTGCTCTTTCAACTGCCTTAGTTAAATAGCGAAAGACAGAGTCAGCGGCAAAAAATAAAATTATTAACAACAGAATTGAAATCGGAGAAATTGCCGTGAGCGAAAACAGATTGTTAAACAATAGTGCAGCTACAACAGTGCACACAAAACTCGCTGCAATCACACCTACTCTGAACTTGTTCAAGGGTTGACTAATTTTGAACAATACCATAAACCCAACTGCGATCAAGAGCATTGTTGCTGCGGTTGATACATCGGCTTTGTGTAAATCGAGGATTATTCCGCAAATAACGAGCGCGCCTACTACTAACAAATCCGTTATTCCACCCGGAATCGAACGACTAAGAATATTTATAATGAAGTTGCCCCTGATACGTTTTCGATTATCTTCCAATGCTAGTAAAAATGAAGGCAATCCGATTGTAAAAGCACTAATCAACGTTATTTGCGTTGGCTGCAAGGGGTAAGAGACGGTTAAAAGCATCGCCAAGACTGCCATCAACAACGAAAAAATATTTTTCACTAGGAATAAACCGGCAGAACGTTCAATATTATTGACTACCCGTCTTCCCTCAAAAACTACTTCTGGCATCTTTGAAAAGTCTGAATCTAGCAGCACCACTTGAGAAGCCTGCATTGCAGCACTATTTCCGGAGGCCATCGCAATACTGCAGTCAGCTTCCTTCATCGCAAGAATGTCATTTACCCCATCACCCGTCATTGCAACCGTACTCCCCTGTTTTTTCAGCAGCTGAATAAACTGTTTCTTTTGTTCAGGTCTGACACGTCCAAAAATTGTATAATTTTTAACGGCAGCAGGATATTGCTCCGGGGTTAACCTTGAGGCATCAATATATCTATCTGCAGCTGCAATTCCGGCCTCTGTTGCAACATGCGAAACTGTGAGCGGATTATCTCCAGAAATTACTTTGAGGGCAACGCCTTGTTTTTCAAAATATGCAAATGTTTTGCGAGCTTCCTTACGCACCGGATTAGCAATCAAAATGTAACCTAAAGGTCTTACTTCTGCTGTTAAGACAGGCTTAAGTAGCTCCTTGGGATACTCTCCAAAAACAAGAACACGATAGCCCTTTTGCGTATAATTAATAAATTCTGGCTGATAACTGTCAAATTTGGCACGTAAAACCATTTCAGGCGCTCCCAATACATAAGTTTGGTCAGCAAAACTAACACCGCTAAACTTTTGTACTGAGGAGAAAGGAACTTTACTTTGAGCTTGCCGGCCGCTTGTTTTAGTAAAATAATGCTTAATTGCCTTCATTGTTGCGTTGTCACCTGGCATGGCAGCTGCAAAATCTCCAATCAACGTTTCTATGGGAACAACCTGTCCTTTTTCTTGGTAACCAGCGGCTGGAATTACTTTCTGGACTGCCATTTCATTTTCAGTAATCGTGCCCGTTTTGTCTAAGCATAGGACATTAACCCTTGCTAAGGTCTCAACGCTCTTCATGTCGTGCAGCATCACCTGCCTCCGCGCTAACCGAGTTGCACTCAGAGCTAGCGCAATGGTTGTCAGCAGATACAAGCCTTCTGGAATCATCCCAATTAATGCAGCTTCCATTGAAATAACACTATTTTCTAAAGATTCATGATTAAGAAGTATATTTTGGAAAAACAAAATAAGTCCTACAGGAATAATAATAATTCCGACCCATTTGATTAACTTATTCAAGGACTTAATCATCTTGGACTGTTCATCATGTCCCATGGCCTTTGCCTTTAACGTTAACTTCGAAATATAGGCGTCGTTACCTACCTTATCTAACCGCGCATAGCATTTTCCTGCAACGATAAAACTGCCGGAAAGTAAATCATCGTTTTCTTTCTTGGTAATCTCATCAGACTCTCCGGTTAACAAGGATTCGTTGACCTGAACCTGTCCTTTTACCACCACCGCATCCGCAGGAATCTGATCATCCGTCTTAAGAATTACAATATCGTCAAGAACCAATTCCTCAAACGGTGTCGTTTTCTCTTCTCCGTTTCTAATGGTTGTCACTGTAGCCGCGTTCATCACACTCAGATTATTCAAAACTTTCTTAGCATGGATTTCTTGTACAATTCCGATCACCGTATTGGCAATCACTACCGGAAGAAAAGTCAAGTTCTTGAATGAATCGACTACTACTAAAAGAACTGCTAAAACCAAAAAAATCAGGTTAAAGTAAGTAAAGGTGTTATCTATAATAATCTGTCGGTTCGTTTTAAAGTCACTATCAACAGTCTGATTAACTGCCCCTTCAGCAAAACGCGACTCCACCATGGCGTGACTTAATCCTGTTTGATAATCAGGGTGATAGCGTGCTGTTTTAACTGTCTGTTCGTTTTGCTGTCTTTTACTCTTATCCATCCATCTTACCCCTCAAAAGTGCCTGCTCCTTTATTAAAGTGCATGCAGATTTTTTCTGATTCCCGCTTGCCAGCTTCCAACCCTTTTCGGTAGAAACCCAAAGGTCAACATGTATCCATCTAAAAGCTGATTAACTAACTTATTTTAATATTATTATATTATCTAAACCTCAGGAACAGTTTCACTCTATGTTAAGAATTATTTACGTTTTTTTTAACTATATTATAAAGATTTGCTGCTTATTTGCCTTTTAACCCCATATTTTTTGCCTGCCTAACAGCGACACCCAAGAATCACTGCACAGCAAAAAACCTTTTTGTGCAAATAAGTTTAGCTCAGGACCTGCTCAATTTACGCAAAAAAGTTTCTAAACACCGCGATTGCTATCATACTTATGAGAATTCATAGATTATGCTGCCACATCGATTATCCTAAAACTACAGCCTGATATGGTCTTAAGTTGATTGTATCGGCTGTTTTGTCGAGCGTGGTTTGATTGTTTATGAGTACCCTTCCTGCTGAAATTGTAACGTGTTGTTCATTTGGAGACAGATTAACTAACACTAAAATTGCCCGCTGCTGCCAGACTCTTTGATAGCCAAGGACATCGGCTGGAATATCTTTCAGTTCTTCCAATGAACCCTCAATAAAAATGGCATGATACTGCGGATCCTGCCGAACTTTAGCCAATTGGCGATAATAATTCAACGTTGAGGTCGGATCGACTTCTTCTGCCGCCACATTAATGCCTTGGATATCGGTGCCCATTTTCAGCCATGGCTGTGTTTGTGAAAATCCCCCATATTGGCTGCTATCCCACTGCATTGGTGTCCGTGCATTATCCCGTGAACGTTCATTAACTAACGCCAAGGCTGTTTTTGTATCCTGGCCGGCTGCAAGTGCAACTTGATAGTTATTGAGTGATGAAACGTCATTAAACTCTTTAATGCTCTGACGCTCAAAATTCTTCATTCCAATTTCTTGCCCTTGATAAATAAATGGAACTCCTGGCAAAAAATAATACATTGTCGCCAGTGCTTTAGCTGCTGTGGGCGTCTGGTAGCGTTTATCCTTGATCAATTTTGACAGTACCCGCGGTTGATCATGGTTCTCGAGCACATTGGCTGTCCAGCCAGCGACCGCTTGAATGGCAGCATGATATTCAAAAATAATCTGCTTTAAATCAGTTACTGACCAATTTGCATGTCCGCGATCCCACTCATCAACATCAGCAACATCGATGTTAATGTAACTAAAATCAAAAATCATTGAAAAGTAGCCTGCTGGACCGATAAATTTTGCCAAATCCTTTTTAGGAACACCATAAGCTTCACCGATCGTGACAGCGTGATATTTGTCAAATGTTTCTTTTTTCAATTCATCCAAAAATAGCTCTAATCCTGGGCGATTCTGACCTTTTTTAGTGACCGTAACTAGCCCGTCCGCTCCATCTGCGGGCAAACTAGCCCAGTCAAGATCCTTTTTCAAATGCGTAATTGCATCAATTCTGAATCCTGCAATTCCTTTATCCAGCCACCAGTTTATCATCTGATAAATTTTTTGCCGCAATTGTGGATTTTCCCAGTTAAGATCCGGTTGCTGCGGAGCAAAAGTATGAAAGTAAAAGGTCCCTGGTTCATGCGGGACTTCCGTCCACGTTGAACCTCCAAAAATGCTGCGCCAATTATTGGGAGCTTTCCCATTAGCTGTAGTTTTGAAAATATAGTAATTTCTGTACGGACTATCTGGTGTAGCAAGCGCTTGTTTGAACCATGCATGTTGATCTGAAGTGTGATTAATTACCAAATCCATAATTAGCTTGATTTTCATTTTTTGAGCCTTTTCAAGCAATTCATCAAAATCGGCCATTGTTCCAAATTGTGGATCAATTGCCTCGTAATCCGAGATATCGTAACCCATATCAACCATCGGTGATTGATAGACTGGCGAAATCCAAAGCATCGTCACCCCCAATGATTTAAAATAAGCTAAATGTTGAATAACGCCCCTTAAATCACCTATTCCGTCGTTATTAGTATCCTGAAAAGAACGCGGATAGACTTGATAGACTAATTCGTTTTTCCACCAACGGGTATTTTTCATTTGGGACTCCTCCTATTTTTGTATTAAATTAAAGAAAAATTACCAGCAAGCATTTGGATCCTCAGTTCATGGGCCCATTAAATTGATTAGAGCTAAGTAAAAAGATGGCTTGCCACACGCTAATACAACTCTATGGTACATCTGAATCACCTTTATTATTCGGCAAACACCTTAAAAAACGCGGGATTTGTGTAAATCTTGGTAAACACACGCTCAGCTCGTAAACTAAAGTGTGCTATTGGTAATCTTACTGAAGCAAGTATTCCACAATTAAGACCCAAAAATAAAATTACTCTTACTAAATGAGACTCATTCGCATTATAATGGATTTAAATATAAGGAGGCCTTCTTGCATAATCAACTTGGAATTTCATTAAAAAAAAGACGTAACCAGCTGAATTTTTCACAAAAAGAAACTGCTAAAGGGATCTGTGCTCAGTCAATGTTGTCGGCAATAGAAAACGGCAAGTATCTGCCAAGTGCAAAATTATTAATCAACTTGTGCCAGCGCCTATCAATCAGCTTGACAGAAATCAGTTTGCTAAAAGATTTTGAGATTAGCACTCAGCAAAATTTCAATCAGAAATTGACTGAATTATGCAACAAGCACGACTATGCAGCTTTGAAAAATTTCTTGCTCGCTACTGAAACAATTGCTCATGTACAAACAGCTGAACAGACCCAAGCATATTATTATTATTTGGGGGTGGCTAAGCTTCACCTCGACGCCAATCTAAGTGAAGCAGCACAAAATTTAAGACTCGCGATTAGCGCTGAGGAAAGTCGAACTGCTTCACCCTTAAAACGTTTAAGTCTTATTTCTCTAGGCCTTATCAAAGTTAAACAAGGGCATCTTCAAGCTGCTTTCAACCTTTTGAAAAAGGCCACAAGTTCAATCAAAGATGCTAATTACGTCGAAAATTTAAATATTGTTTTTTATCTGGCGGCATTAATTAATTACGAGGCTGATCACATAAATAGTGCGCTTAAGTGGTTGGAAGATGCGATTACTTATATCACCGCTCATAACTCACATTATATGCTGGCTAACTGTTATCAGCTACGCGCGCAAATCGCTAAAGAAAGTGGTCAGGCTGACCAACAATTAGAAGCACACCGCCGCAGTCTTTTTCTAAAAGATCTTTTTGGCGAAAAAACAAATGAGGAGCTTTAAATATCAGTATTCTGATTATCTCTTATTTCTGAAATTTAGTATATTAAGACCATCAAATCGAGGAGGTCTTGATTATGCAATATAAATTATTTTCTAACATTGTTTCAGTTAATGCAGAGCTTGAAAGGGTTAAAGAAGTTCTAGTCCATCCCCAATACTTACTTGAATGGGTTCCAGAAATTACCACAGTAAACCAAGAGGGTGCTAAGTTCATTATCAAGCGCGCAGAAGCTGCACTTAATCAGCATGAAACAATCACACTAAGCACAGCCGGCAACCATATTAGATACCAAAGTACAGGTGGCAAATTAGCATATCAAATTGTTTTTACAATAACTGAAACAGCTGCTGGTGTTAGTGTTTTGCAAGAAGAGCTTTACATCCCGGAAAAAACAAATCTCCAACTCCCCTTAAAATTACTGGCACCAATTGCGAAACATACTTTTAATGTTAATTTGAATAACTTGGCTTCACTTATTGAAAAACTCCCCCGTTTGGAGAACTAAGTGTTAACCTGCATATACCTAATAAAAATCTAAATCTTGTATTTACTTTATAAAAAAGGGCTGTGACAAAAGTTAAATTTTGTCACAGTCCCTCTTTTATTCCGGATAAACGTGTTCCATAAGTCAAAATTCTCCGTCTAACTCGAATTTTCCCGACCTATGTCACACTCTCTTTAAGTTTTTGAAAAATTTTGACGATAAAACTAGAAAATACTCTGATAAATAACTGCAGCTACAATCGCACCTGCTGTAGGTGCAACAATCGGAACCCAGCTATAACTGAATTGCGAACTGCCTTTGAATTCAAAAGGCCATAAAGCATGCAGCAACCTGGGCCCAATATCACGTGCGGGGTTCAAAGCTGGACCAGTTGGGCCTCCAAATGAAACCACCAAGCACATTACCAAAAAGCCTAATCCAATAAAATCAGCCCGAGAATCAACCTTATCAGCTGTGATGCTTAAAGCACCCATTACTAATAAGAAAGTCCCAATAAACTCGTTAATAAAACCATTCAGCCAACTATTAGCTGCATCAATTGTCGAGAAGGTTCCTAGAATAGCCTCTGGATTAGTTGTTTCGGCATAATAAGGTCGATATGCCAGCACAATTAATAATTGACCAAAGATGGCCCCTAATAACTGCGCTACAACATATGGCACGACTTCCTTCCAAGGAAAGCCGCCTGTCACAGCAAGTGCAATCGTCATTGCCGGGTTAATTTGTGCTCCTGAAACAGTTGCAAACATCAGTGCAGGAATCATTACTCCAATTCCATAACCAAAGCCGATCAACACCCAGCCACCGTGAAACCCTTTAGTTCCTTTTAACTCAACATTAGCAACTGACCCATTGCCTAATGCAACCATCACGGCTGTTCCAATAAATTCTGCAATACAACGAACTAATAAAGAATAATGCATGTCAACTCTACCCCACTAATACTTTCTTCTTTTCTGTAGCTGAGAGTGTTTTGTTCATCCGCCCGCTCTCAAAGTTTTGTAAATCAACAGTTACATACTCGTAACCCAACTGCTGTAATTTTTGAGCAATTTGTGCTTTTTCTGCAATAAGTGCTGCTAAATCAGTTGCAGGTACTTCAATGCGTGCAATTTGCTCATGCACACGAACTCTGACAGTTGCAAAGCCTTGCGCTCTTAAATATCCTTCGGCTGCGATTACACGTTGGACTTTTGTACTTGTCAATTCCGTGTAATATGGGAAACGAGAAGAAACAGAGCAAGACGCAACCTTGTTCCAGTTCTCAAGTCCTAACTCGTGTGCAAGTTCACGGACTTCCTTCTTATACATTCCAGCTACTTGCAAAACAGAAACCGCACCTTCTTCATCGCGCGCACGCAACCCTGGACGAAAATCTGCATTGTCATCCATAATCATCCCGTCTAATGCGGCAGTTGCTGAAAACTGCGCAGCAACTTTATTTAGTGACTGGTAAAAAATCTTCTTCATGTAATACCATGATTCTGGTGTATTATGCTTAACATGTTCTTCTGCTAAGTAGTCAAGTTGTATTCCTTGAACTTGTGCTCCGAGCTCATTTGCCAATTTAACAGCTTTTTGATACTCTTCATCTGCAAAAAGTTCCGAGTTGGCAACAACTGCTAGCACATTCTGTGTGCCCAAAGTATTGAGTGCTTCCTTTAAGACAACGGTTGAATCAATTCCACCTGAAAAACCTACTACAACTCGGTCGTAACCTGCAATTACACTTTGTAACTTGTTTTCTTTTTCTGTTAATGTCTTCATTTTGATTTCCTTCCTCAATTAACTTTTTCTTGAAGCTCTGCTAAAATTTGCTGTTCTACCTCAAACACTGGTCTGTGCCACTTAGCTGCCAGCCTTAAAAGCTCATCATGCTCCAGCGAAAATTTGCTGATTCCTTGGTAGCTCAGTTGTTTAATTTTGATTTCTCCCAAAGACGTCTTAGCTGTTTTTAACTGGCGTTGCATAATTTCGCGCTGGAGCAGTTGGGACCGCACACCGATCGCAGAAGTTTGTGCAAATAAATACTCAAGTAACTGTTGCTTTTGCTGTGGCGCAAGCAACACACATAATTTGTATGCCGGACGTCCCTTTTTCATCATGATTGGCACGCTCCACGCATCTTTAGCGCCAAGTTCCATTAAGCCCTGGATAGCATCGCCGAGTTGTTCACCGGTAATATCATCCAAATTAGTTTCCAGCAACATTACCTGGTCTTGAGTTTGTGCAACTTCCTGAGCGCTCAGTTTAGAATTGAACAGACTTGCACGTAAAGCATTTAAACTGCCAGTTGCGCGCTTGCCAAAGCCATAACCAGTTTTTTCTAAAACTCCCGGTGTTGTTGTAACATTAAAAGACTGTGCCAGGCATTTAACAATTGCCATTCCTGTAGGTGTCACTAGTTCCGTATGTACGTCGAAACGTTGTTGCACCGGGATATTCGTTCCTAAACGCATCTGCATTACGGCTGGAACTGGTACAGGAACAACGCCATGAGCAATCTTGATTGTCCCTGTCCCGTCTGCCAAGTTATTTACCACAATCTGATCAATCCCTAACAGCTCGACAGCAATTGCCGCCCCTACAAGATCTACAATTGAATCCAAGGCACCTACTTCATGAAAGTGAACTTCATTTAAGTCTTTGTGATGCACCTGACTTTCTGCCAGTGCAATCTCTTTGAACATCATCAATGCCCGTTGCTTAACCTTTTCTTTCAAGGTACTTTTTTGCAACAATGTTTGAATCATCTGAAAATTTCTGCCATGATGATGTCCGTGCTCAGTAACGCCGTTATCCTTGTGCTGGTGGTCAGCCAGTACAACATCAAAATCGACCCCTGAAATGCTTGAGCGTTCAGTCTGCTTAACCGTTAAATGGAATCCTGAAACATGTAATTTGGCTAGTTCATTCTCCAAATCAGTCTGAGACAATCCTAAGGAAAAGAGTGCTCCTAAAAACATATCTCCGCTAATTCCTGAAAAAGCATCTAAAACTAATGTCTTCATTCGTCCTTTCCCCCCTGTGCTAAATGATTGATCATGCTGGCATTGTAGGCCGCGCCAAACCCATTGTCGATATTGACTACGCTGATTCCGGCTGCACAACTATTCAACATTGAAAGCAAAGGAGTCAGACCGTTCAGGTGGCTGCCATAACCCACACTAGTAGGCACCGCAATTACGGGAACATCAACCAAACCGCCCACTACGCTAGTCAAGGCACCTTCCATTCCTGCAATCACAATCACAACATTTGCCCGCCGAATCAGGTCCAACTTGGAGAAAAGCCGTTGAATCCCTGCGACTCCAACATCATAAATTCGTGTAACCCGGTTACCGAAAAATTCAGCGGTCACGGCAGCCTCCTCAGCAACATTGATGTCCGACGTTCCAGCCGTCACGACTGCAATTTCACCGTTTTGCTCAATTTGGGCTGCTGGCAGTCGCAGCGTTTGTGCAATCTGATCATATTGCAGTTGTGGTTCCTGCGCTAAAACAGCAGCAGCCTTTTTCGCGGTTACCCTAGTAGCCAGGATTGGTTGTTTTTGCTGTTTCATTGCCTGTACAATCCCGACAATTTGGGCAGCTGTCTTGCCTGCTCCATAGATAACTTCTGGATACCCCGTGCGCGCGGTCCGCTCAGTATCAATTTTGGCATATTCTAATTCGGTAAATCCTGTATTCTTGAGCTTTACCAATGCCTCTTCAGGAGAGACCTTTTGTTGGGCAACTTGTTGCAAGAACTGCAACATCTCACTTTGTTCCATCAATTAATCCTTTACAATGACGCCCAGGCCATCTGGAATAACAGTAACTTTTGCTGCCTGTCCTTCGCGTTCATATGCCTTTTCCAGAGCTTCATCAAGTGTTTTAGCCAATTCCATGTGCATTTTAGTAATCAAAGCCGGATCAACAAGGTCAGAGACAAAGATTACATGATGGTTAACCAAAATCCGCGCTAAAATTTGAGACGTCCACTGGTCTGGAACAGTTTCCAAGCGGGGGGTATTAATAGCTGCATCCAAGAATTCTTGGGGATCCGCTACATCGGCAATATTATGATAAAAACCTTCTCCACCATGACCATCACGACAACCGGCAACCATAATAATCGTGCCATTTTGTTTATTTGTTGCTTCTGCAGCTGTCATCCCCTTAACCGCTTGGTAAATGTTCTGATCCAAGGGATATCCGCCATTGGTAGAGATCGTAATTTCGCTTTTAACCGCTTTGACTCCGGCTAAATCAGCTACGAAATCCGTTCCTTTTTTATGTGCTGCTTCGAGATCTCCTGCAAAGGAACCAATAATCTTCTTATCTTCGTCTAACACAACATTCAAAATGAATCGTAGACCAGCTTTTTTAGCTGCATAGACCATGTCATGATGAATTAGATTGTGTTGCAAGTTTCCTGTACGTGAATGCTTGTCATCAATAAATTCACCTGAATGATTTGCCATGATTGTCTTATAAGACGCGATTCCTGGTAAAACAGATTTACGTCCACCAGAAAAGCCCGCAAAAAAGTGCGATTCAATGAATCCTTCTGAGATTAAGAGGTCCGCTTCAGCTGCAACTTTATTAATAATCAAGTCACCGCCTGAAGGTAATTTACCGATTTTAACCATGTCCTCATCATTTTGAGACATATGCATCACAATTTCTTCGTTTGCCACAATTTGTTCACCATATTTAGCAACCAACTCCGCATGCGTCGATGGTCGATGGAAACCAGTAGCAACTAAAATTCTAATCCGTGCCTCGGGTGCTGCGGTACGCAAACGACGCAGCAGAATTGGTGTAATAATATGTGACGGTACTGGTCGTGTGTGGTCAGAACTAATAATGACAATGTTTTTCTTTCCTGCCGCCAGGCTCTCTAATGAGGGACTCCCAATCGGATTATCCAGGGAACGTTCAACTAATTCATTTTCTGAAAATGCGGCTTTATAGGTCGCTGCTTTTGAGACCAAAGTCCCTGCCAGTTTTTCTTGTGGAATCTTAGCAGTAATAACTCCTCGATCGTATGGAAGATTTATTTCTACCATCTTAAATATTCATCCTCTTTCTTTTTTGCTTACATTGAAAAATGATATACTGTTGAAAAATCCTTTCATTGACAATCAGTACTATTAAAGTTAGTCAGCCAAGAATGATATCATTAAACATTGACAAATGTTAATACAAGGATATGCTATTTATGACTAAGATATTATAAAAGAAAAAGAGTAGAAGAGAGGAAAATAGTTGCCTAACAAAGATATTGATTACCTAGTTCATTTTTTAAAAAGCAAACACATCCCAACAATCACCAAAAAATGTCACACCTACCTAACATTTCATGGTTTAAAAGCAGCGAGTGTTTTCATCCTCAAAGAAGGAATTATTAAAACCTCGGTTATCTTACAAGACGGGCGTGAATTCAACATCTCATACATCAATCAGCCCGATGTAATTTCACTGCTGCATGACGAGGCTCTTCAGTACGACGAGCAACCGTTCAATGTGCGGATTGAATCTGAAACCGCCGCATTTTATCAGATCAATCGCGTTAAATTTTGGCAGTATGTTAACTCGAATCCAGAATTACAAAACTACGTTAAACAATACTATCGTCACCGTTTATCTGAAAATTTCTCCCGCTTACAACGCCTAACAATGAATGGAAAGCTTGGAGCACTTGCAAACTTTTTGCGCGATATGTCATTGAAGTTCGGTAAACCCTTACCTGATAGCTCACAAATTCTAATCGATTTTTATGTTACTAATGAAGACATTGCAGGTTTTTGCGGCATTGCCAACCATACAAGTGTCAGCCGCATGATGCGGAGATTAAAAGACGAAGGAATTATTGAATTCGGCAACAGTTCCGATAACAAACGCAGGATTATTATCACCAATGCACAAAAATTGGATGATTATATTGCTTACTAGCCCTGTATTTGCACTTCTAAACGTTTTTCAACCTAACCATTAGCAGTTGTAGCGCATACGCAAAAAACAGGTGCTGACAAAAAAGGAAAAACTTCCACTTTTATCAGCACCTGTTTTGAGTACCGCTAGTTATAAATTAAGCTATGTATATTTTTATCAGTTCGACTTACTCGAAAACACAGTTAAAAATGTGAAAATGTGATTGTCATCTCAACTGCATTAATTCGAACCGCTGCACCCAGCGGAGTGGTAATCATGGGAATCGTGTGGCAACTGTCATACGCAGCAATCACTGGCACAGGTTCATTAATAACTTCTCGCAAAATATCAAACGGCTGTCGCTGTGTTCCTTGGTCGTCAAACAAAGCATGTTTTCCGAGCAGCACACCTTTGATCCGCTCAAAAATTCCCGCATTTTTCAACATCGCAAAATTTTTTTCAACAGTTGCGGCATCTTTTTCTGCGTCTTCAATCAATAGGATTGTATCGGTCTTCAATTGCGGAAAATAGGGTGAAGCCAAAATCCCGTAAATTGTGTTCAAGTTTCCGCCTAACAGCGTACCCGTTAAACAGGGGGTATTGTACTCCCAAGTGTTCACCCTTTTTGCCTTCTGATGTTCGAAGCTTTCCCAGTTCGCACGTTCATCCGTCCAAAACTGTGGAGCCTTGATTGTGACAGCTCCCCCTTTGGGAGTATTCATAACCTGAACAAAGTAGTTCCAAGTCTGTTCAACATCCGGCGGCCATTCGCCAAATGAAGCGACCAGTGCCGGACCATATAGCACACGACAACTTGGTGCCTTAGTCTTAATCGCCAATAAGATCGCAGTGGCGTCAGAATACCCCACGAAAGTTTTTGGATGTTCTTCCAAATACTCATAATCAATGTATGGCAGAAGTGAATTGCTATTAGTCCCTCCGATTGTTGCCATAATAACATCCAGTTCATCATTATGGATTAACTGATTGAGTTCAGCTGCTCGTTGTGCAATAGAACCCGAACGGTAAAAATCACCCTTTCCGGTTAAACTCCCTGCCACAAGACTGACTCCCTTAGCTGTTAAAAACCTTTTAGCCCGTTGGAACCTAAGCGGCGCTAATTTGGTAATTGGAGTAGATGGTGAATAAAAACCGATTTTCAAAAAAATTCTCCTTTTTTAAGCTGCATTTAAAAGTGCTAAGATGTGCCCATTCAAAAGCCCCAAAGAAAGATTACTATCTTTGACATTTGAAAAGAGCACAATAAAGTTCTTCTTATCATGGGAAAAGCCATTCGAAATACTGAATCCAGAAAGATACCCGCGATTAATAATTAATCCAGGATCATTGTAAAATCCCATTCCATATTTAGAACTACTTCCTGGGGTCCACATTGTCTGCAAATCTTCTTTTGAAATCAGCTTTCCGCTAGTAAGTGCTTGGTCAAATCGATACATGTCGCCTGGATCCATGTAAATGTCGCCGACCCCATAAAGCTGAGAAAATGCTGGCAATCTTTCTGTTTGTGTATCAGTCAAGTAATGTTGCTTCAAATATCCGTTGGCTGCATCTGAGCGTTTGAAAAAGTTCTCATCGGCAAAACCAGTATGCTGCAGACCGCTGGGCCGAAAAATGTGCCGTTGCAGGTACTCTCTCAAAGACTGCCCTGAAAGCTTTTCAACCAAATTAGCAAGCACTACGTAGTTATCATCCATGTAGTGCCACTGCCCTGGTTGTGTATTAATCCCATTATTGCTGATTTCTTGCAGCAGTTCTGCTGGTGTCTTTTCAGCAAAAGTTTCAGCACGCCCTCTCAACCCCGAGGTATGTGTTAACAGATTGCGTAGCTTAATTTTTTGACCATTTGGAAAATTTGCATAATACTTACCAATCGGATCATCAAGATTAAGCTTTCCTTGTTCTTTAAGCTGGAGAATAGACGTCGCCACTAACGCTTTCTCCGTTGAACCGATTAAAAATACTGAACTAGGTGTATTACTGCGTTTTTGGGCTGCATTCGCATACCCATAACCTTTTTCCAAGACAATCTGATTATTTTTGACGATTAAAACACTTCCAATGAAACCATTTTTGGTAAAATAGTTGTCTAAGGCCGCGCTTTTAACAATTGTTGGTTCGGTTTTCACCATGGGAGTCTTTTTAGAGGACTCCTGCTGCGCTGCAGAACTTGCCTGAGCTGCAGCCCTTTGCCTTTCTATTCGCTGCCGCGTCGCAGTTTGCTGTTGCTTAACTGTTCTCCAAATTAACCCTCCGGCGACAAGTATTACTATAAATAATAGTGCTACTAAAGACAGTCCCTTTTTTTGCTTGAACTTAAAAAAATTCATCATCATATTCCCTTTAATTTATTAGAATTGTGTCAAAACTCAGGTCTTAATTTAACTTGAAACCAGCACGTCGGGAATTCTCCCCAAAAGAACCCAATTTTTCCGCCAACCTCCGCAACATGTCGTGTTCCGTGAACATGTTTACCACGTTTGGTTAACTTTAGACTTGCAGTTTCACTTTCGAGTATAGGAGAAAACTGACATACAGGCAACAAGAGATTGTTTAATTTACAATAATTTGTGAAAATTTACGCTTGTTACTAAACGCTTATCCGCTCCTCGTCTCAGCTGCTTAACAGCTTATACTAAAAAAGGCCGTGGTAAAAAACTTTTGCCGCAGCCTTCTTAATCTCAACACACAGCTATTCTTGAATCTTTTATCCCGCGCTGCCTGGTTCTTCGATCCTCACTAATCGTTTAATCTGCCTGATTGCTGTCGGGAACCACAGTAATAGGGTGCATAATCCGCCGCCCCACGCTAATGGTTCAGCCAGGCAGATTCCCAGATAACCCCAATAATTGACAAAAAGCAAGGCAGCGATCATGCGCATGATTAATTCGACGACACCCGCAATCATGGGCAGCAAATTATAGTTAAGTCCCTGCAGTGTAAACCGTAAAATAAAAAGTACTGATAACAAAAGATACCATGGCGTTACGACTCTAAAGTACAAACGATTCAGCTGCAACAAGCCCGCTGATGGTCTCGGAACAAACAGGTATGTCAACAAATCACTGAAACCAATAATCGTAACTGCTAAAAATAAGCCAATTCCTAATGATATCCAGCTTGTTTGCTTAATACCTATTAAAATCCGCTTATACTGCAAACTGCCATAGTTTTGAGCGATATATGTCCCTAAGGCTGCTCCCAGAGCAGACAGCGGCAACATTGCAACCTGGTCTACCTTTGCAGCAACGGAAGAAGAAGCAATTGCGGTCGTGCCCAATCCATTCAGTGCACGTTGTACAAGTAAAGCACCAATTGCGATGATTGAAAACTGCATCCCCATTGGAATCCCAACAGTTAACTGCGCTGCTAGTTCCTTAAATTTAAGCTTAGTTGGCATTTTAAAGCGAAACATCATCTCATTTTTCAACATGTGAATTCCACACAATACTGCAGCTGCAAATTGCGAGATTACAGTTGCTAACGCCGAACCCATTGTTCCCATTCCAAACGCTAAGATAAAGACAAAGTTCAAGACAATGTTAATCACCACTGCAATCGCTAGGAAAACTAACGGTGTCCGACTATTTCCTACCGCACGCAGCATATTAGCGCACAGATTAAAGGCCATTGAAATTGGAATGCCTGCAAAAATCATTAAAATGTAGTCGCGGGCATCATTAAAAATTGCCAGCGGAGTCCCCAAAAGCAGCAGTACCTGCTTGACATAAACCAGACTTAAAACCATTAATATCATGGCGATGACTCCACAGATCAGACAACTAATACTAAACTGGCGTTTGACATCTTTAAAAGCGCGTGCACCAAACAGCCGCGCAATGATCAGCCCCATTCCAGTTGTAATTCCTTGTGAAAAGCCCAAAACAAAGCCTACTAGACTGCTTGTGCTGCCAATTGCCGCAACTGATTGCGCCCCTAATAGTTGCCCTACAATCATCAAATCAGCCAGATTATAAAGTTGTTGCAAAAGCCCACTCAGTAAAATCGGCCATGCAAAATTGAGAATAACTTTCCAAGGCGTTCCTTTCGTTAAAATATGACCACCTCATACTCTAGTTGCCGCAGCTCAAAATAACAGTTGTACGCTGTCAAACTAATATCCTACTAGTTGAATTTAGCAGTATGTGCCTGCAATAAACGGTCCAGATCTTTAAAGTTTGCCCGCAACTCAAAGTCGTGAACTGGTGCTTTTTTAAGATCATCAATTTGAGTGGTAATTCTTCCCAAATCTGTTTCATCAGTATACTGGATCCATTTGACATTTTCCAGCCAGTCGTAATAAGCATGCTTTCCTTTGCCATAACTATTGCCAAATAAAAGACATGGGGTTTGCGTCAGCACCGAAAAAACCATTGCATGAAAACGATCAGAAACAATAACTTCTTGACTAGCAATTTTTTCAAGAATTTCTTCAAAAAGTCGTTCCCGTGTGACTGGTGTTATTTTAGCTGGATTTTCTAAAACTGTATCGGTCCGCTCTACCGGTCCTTCCTTTGCCAACACGTCCTTTAACGTCGTAATAAAGGATTCAGTCAGCACTTTTTCACCATCATGGCGGAGCACAAAGAGCGCTCCTTGCCGTTTGAGCTTAAGAATTCGTGGTTCAAGAAAAAGGACCATGTCAGGGGTGAAGCGGACATGATTGTCAAATGCCTTTTGCATTCGGCGAAAACTCTGCGCATCACGGGCAAATAACACTAGGTTAGGATTACTTGCATAAGCTGCTTGACTAAGTTTTAACTCTTTTTCTCCGTAGTCATTTTTTTCAAAATGAATTGACTGGGGAAAAGAAATTGTCAGATTATGTGTAAATGTCTTAAAGACTTCCCGACGACCTTCCTCAATGTCAGTGTACAAACTGCCCAGATTGCCGCCACCAGTGTAACCCACAATATCACGGGCGTTAATAATTTCTTTAACCGCTTTAATTCCAGCGTGGGTGTCGTAGTCCATGATTTCAATAAATTGATACTGCGGAAATTCAAGTTCAAAATATTTTCTAATCGCTAACGAAACGGCTTGGTCCCCCATATTTGTGTAGCTCGGTGTCCCAAACAGAAACATTTTAGGACGATCATTTTGCGGTAATTCACTCACTGGTGCACTCGTTTTAACAAAAAAATCTGCCATCATCAACACTCCTTAGGGTTATTTAATCGGTGCGTGCTTTGCAGCTTGAATCTTGGCTGGCTTTATTAAGAACAGCGTTAGAAAAATACTGAAAACATTGGTCAATGAAAAGATCATAAAGGTCAGCGCTGAACCGAACATTGCAATTAACGTAGGATAGATCAAGCTAATCACAAAATTTGTCAACCACGTAGTTGCTGTGGCGAACGCCATGAAACGTGCCTTAACGGGCAACGGAAAGATTTCCGACATCATCAGCCAAGTTGCCGGACTGACAATTCCTTGGTGACTTGCCAAAAATAAAGTTAAAAAGATTAGTACAGCAACATTCAACCATGCTGTTGGTAGCAAATGCAACTGTAAAATCAAAGACAGTATCCCTAGAAAAACAACATTCCCAAAAATTCCAACTAATAAGATATTCCGATGATTATGTGTTGCAATTAAGCGTGTGCCTACGATACTTGCTAAAAAAGAAACACTCCCAATCAAGATGTTTCCATAAAGCGAAGAACCTCTTGATAAGCCAACATCTTCCAAAACAACCGTCCCGTAATACATCACGGTATTTACCCCGGAGATTTGTTGAATCAGCGCGATGCTGATCCCAGCGATAAAAACAAACAGCAACGGTTTATTGCGCAGAATTCGTCGCAAAGGGACATTTTTTTTAACCTTGTTCTCCTGTAATCCCTTTTGAACTACCGCCACATTTTCTTGCATTAAATCCGATGAGAAACCCAGTTTTTCGAAACTAGTCTTTGCACCCGTTTCTTTACCGTGCAGCAGCTGCCATTTAGGACTGTCTGGAATTTGATATGAGCCCACCCACATTAGAATCGCAGGCAATGCTGCCATTAACATCATGACACGCCAAATCGCATGCCAGTCGCCCCAGATATTTCCTAGAAACGCATTTACAGTGAATGCCACTAGCTGTCCAAGAACAATTGCAATTGCGTTTCGATTAACGTTCCGATCAATTTTTTCAGGGGTTGAGATTTCGGAAAGATACATGGGCGATAATCCTGAAACAGCCCCGACTGCTATCCCAAGGACAAAACGCCCGCAAATCAGGATCCCAATCCCAGGTGCCCACGCACAAACGATTGTCGCAGCAGTAAATAAGATGGCAATCCAGCGCAATAAAGCTCTGCGCCCGATTCGATCCGCTATTCGTCCGCTACTAATTGCTCCTAGGACACCCCCAAGAACCAACGCACTGGACACAATCCCTTGAGTCCCAGCATTCAAATTCAATTGGTCTTTAAGACTCATAAATGCCAAAGCCCCATTAATAACACCGGTATCATATCCAAATAAAAATCCGCCTAAAGCAATTATATAAGTAAAGAGTTTCATCATTAGGCGGCTGTTATGTGTATTTTTATTCATATTTTTCATACAGCTCCATTACTCTGATTTTAAAAAAAAGCATACTGCTTGTCACAGAAATTGCTTTTTTCACCTCTTCTAATCTGCTCAATCCTGTTAAAATACTAGCTTAATTATTCAAAATCTCAGCGTTGACATTTTTATCAGCTTTTTTAAGCAGTCTACGACTTTTATGTTACTCCTCAAAAAATTATTAGACCAACATAAGCACTTGTTACCGTGCAGCAGCATTTTAAATCTTCACGTTGGAATATATGGTGATCTGGTACATTTCTCACTATGAGAATGCAAGCAAAAAAGCTAGGAAACTGTGTCAAAATGTACATCTATCTTGACCAATTTTCTAGCTTTAAGTAACTTCAAATTTTTTGCTGTATTTTTCTTACCGAGCAGTAAATCAATGCTTATTTTTTAACTTCTGCAATCAGCTTCGCCAACGCCTGTTGTTGAAACTGCGCCTGTGCTTGGGCGGCAACCTTTTTAGTCAACGCTTGTTGCTGTGCTTGCGACATTGTTGGATTTTTCGTTAAAGCCGCTGTGAGTGCCAGCTTGACCTGTGCTGTAACAAACGTTTTACCGGCTTCTTTCATCTTGCTTTGGTTCTGCTTAACAAGTTGTGCCAGCTTCTTGGCTTGCGTTGTACTTAGTACAAGCCACGCGTTATTAATCCTAAAGGTCTTATAATGTCGCACCAGCTGATGCCCATTTCCTGAGATTCCAAACCAGAAACTATAAAAACTATTCTTGTATTCCCAACGCGTTGTCTTTGTGACCACTTCCGCTGTGCCGGAAACTTTAACTACTTTGCTATGAGTATTGCGCGGATCCGGATTAGTCGTCGTAACCTTCTTTTGTGCCGCACTGGTTTTATAAATATAGACTTTTTCTTTACCGGATGTACCGACTTGTTGATAAAGCAACATCTTAAGCTGTGACGACGAGGCTGCAGAATATAGTTTGCTTGTTTTTACTGTAGAAACCTGATGCATCCCAAAATGCTCACGGTCGTTCTTAACCATGAAAAACATTGACACGAGAATCACCGCGACGCAAATAAAGCTCAGGATTGTGCGTAACCCCACTTTATCAATCGTTATCATGACCGTAAAAAGCAAAATTGCTGCTATCAATAAACAAATAATAATCATGCTTGTTCACCTCCGACATTCTCCGTGCTTTTTTGCATCATTTCACCAGGAGTCCGTCCACTAACAAAGAAGGCGACAATTAAACCGACCAAACTAAAACCAATTGCTACCCAAAAGGCGGCATGATACCCACCGAGTGTCGCTTGAAAAGCTGCATTCTTATATGCCAAAGGATCGGAGTGCAACATGGCCTTACCAGGCATATCATTTTTAGTAACATTTGTTAAAATGCTGACCAAGACTGCCGTTCCAACCGATGCCGCTACCTGTCGAATTGTATTATTAACGGCCGTTCCATTACTCATCATCTTAAGCGGCAAGGAGTTCATCCCTGAAGTCGTCACGGTCATCATCGACATTGCAATTCCAGCCATTCTAAGAGCATACAACGTAACTAGATAAACAAATGGTGTCTCTCTAGTAATGAACGCAAACGGAATCGTTCCAGCAGTTAATAAAAATAAACCGGTAATTGCGATTCGTCTTGCTCCAATCCTGTCAAAAACACGTCCTGCAATCGGGCTGATTACACCCATCATTAAAGCCCCTGGTAAAAGAGTGAGACCTGAATGAAATGCACTTTCTCCGCGAACAGTCTGCAAATAAAGCGGCAGCACCATCTCAACACCGATCATTGCCATCATTAGCACCGAACTTAAAAGTGCTGCTACTGAAAATTCTGGATTTTTAAGAACCCGCAGGTCCAAAAATGGTTTTTCTAAACGCAACTGTCGGATACCGAACAGGACAACAAAAATTACACCCGCAATAATTGAGAGGATTACAATGCTGCTACCCCAACCTTTTTCACCAACTTCAGAAAAACCGTATAACAGGCTTCCAAAACCGATTGTCGAAAGTAACGCTGAAAGCCAATCAAGTTTAACCTTTTGCGTGGGTAAGACGTCCTTCATTAACCAAAAGCCCGCAATTACCACCAAAGCAGCAAACGGAATCAACATCCCGAATAGAGTCCGCCAATGGTAATTGTCAATTACCCAACCTGAAAGTGTGGGTCCAATTGCAGGTGCAACCCCAATTACAAGGCCTGCCATTCCCATAGCAGCTCCGCGTTTATTTGCCGGAAAAATCGTTAACATCATTGTCTGTAGCAACGGCATGGTAACCCCTACCCCAAGTGCCTGAATTAAACGACCCGTCAATAAGACAGAAAAACTAGGTGCGATGTAGCACGTGATTGTTCCCAGTAAAAAGACGACCATTGCGCCTTCATATAATGCCTTAGAGTTCACACGTACTGTCAGCCAGGCACTGATCGGGATCATTACGCCACTTACCATCATAAATCCCGATGTGAGCCACTGGACAGTTGAGGTATTAATATCAAAACTTTTCATCAAAGTTGGAAATGCTGTTGTTAAAATTGTCTGATTTAAAACGGTACAAAATGAACCTATTAGTAAAAGTGCGACCAATAGCGTTCTGTTGTACGCTTTACCATTCTCATCAATTGCTTTTCCCAAGTTGTCTTCTCTCCCTAACATTCTAAAATAAGTATGTGAACTAATAGTTCAACGTGACAAATAATATACTCATCTTTTTTAATTGTCAAATAATTTGACAAAGATGTTATAAAGGTTACAATTAACGTTATGATAATTGACAAAGGAGAACGTTCAATGGGAGACAAAAACAATGCTGCGTATGTTACCCGTTTCAAGGATATAATAAAAAACGAACATTTCCTCTTCGGAATTGGTGATATTTCAAAAGCCACTGGTGTTTCGCAAAGAAAGTTGCGTTACTGGGAAGAACGCGGCTATATTCACCCTGAAAATAGCTCTGACGAAGGTCAGCACCGAAAATATAGTCACTTTATGTTTCTCAAAATCGCAATGATTCAGTCCTTTTTAAAAGAAGGTTACACACTAAGTGCTGCAGTTCAAAAAACAAATGAACATCACAAACTTGGAAAAGCGGTTTTCGGTTTCGTCAAAGAAAGACTGCAGAATTTTACTTTTGTTCCTGGCGGCTATGAAATCGACTTAGGTGAAGTTAATGATACCCAAGGAAAACATATCTACGCATTAATTCGCAGTAATAAGAAAACAGAACTATTTTTAAAGTAAACGCGACGCTATTTAAACAAAGTTCAAGTGCCATTCACACTGCTTAGTAATTTAGTAAGTAGCAGCTGTTCCAATTTCATTTCCAAATTTCAAATTAATTAGCAAGTAGACTATAATTACAGTGAAAAATATTTTTTTATTGAAAACTGGAGGAAGCTGTATGAATGTCCTGCTCGTTGATGACGAACCGCTGGCACGTGATGAACTTGCTTATCTGCTGCAACAAAATATTACCGTAAATACAGTTTTTAAAGCTGAAGGCGTTAAAGAGGCCTTGGCACTTCTTTTTGCGCACCACATTGATCTCGTGTTCCTCGATATTTCTTTAAATGAAGAAAACGGTTTTACACTTGCAAAAGAACTGCATCAATTAAACACACCGCCACTAGTAATCTTTGCGACTGCCTACGACAAATATGCCGTTCAGGCTTTTGATATTAATGCTATCGACTATGTCTTAAAACCTTTCGATCAGGAACGCATCAATCAAGCACTCCAAAAAGCAAAGCTGGCGCTCTCGACTCGGTTACCCCAGGGCCCTCCGTCCTCACCTGCACCGCAAAAAGATAACCAATTTATTACACTGACAAATGACGAGCGGACAGTTGTTATCAAAACCCGTGAAATCCTAGCAGCAACCGTTGAAAATGGCGAATTGACAATTTTTACATTGGATGGCAAAAAATACGTTTCACATGAAACATTAGTTTGGCTCCGTTCACATCTTGCTGCTCAACATTTTATTCAAGTGCATCGCAGTGCAATCGTGAACATTGACAATATCCGTGAACTGCAGCCCTGGTTCAACCACACCTTCATCTTAATCATGACTAATAATCAAAGAATTCCGGTTGGTCGTTCCTATCTTAAAGTTCTCAAGACACGACTTAATATGTAATTTGATTTTTGACCCGCTGATTTTAAACATTCACCCCCCGTTTTTTGCAATTAACCGCAAAAGACGGCTTTTTTCATTTTGATTGTACTATTCTTAATTCATCAAGAACAAAGTCTAAGAAAGAAGGTCAACAAAATGAACAAAACACACGTGGAACAAAAGAAAGGTGCAGCCGCAGCTCCTTTGCTCGTTCAGATGGGCATTTACACCACTATCCTGTTTGTCTCAAACTTAATTTCCGGCTTGTTTCCCAAATCTTTTCCGGTTCCAGCGCCTGTAATTGGGATGATTTTATTGTACGTACTCTTATCAGCTCACCTGCTTAAACTTGAATGGGTAGACTCGCTAGGAGCCTTCTTAATCAGTATTATCGGCTTTCTCTTTGTTCCCTCTGGAATTTCCTTAACCGCGAGCCTTGATGTAATGCGTACAGCAGGCCTCCAATTAATTTTAGTTATTATTTTCTCAACCATTATTCTATTGGTTGTAACCGCATACACAACACGTACCTTTATCTGGTTAAGGAAAGCACATCTTGAAAAACACAAATTCGTCCACCAACCGCTTGCAATTAAACATCACATCCACGTGAAAGGAGAGGAGTAGCATGTCATTATTAACAACTCCATTTTTTGGCATCTGCCTATCCCTACTGGTCTATCTTTGCGGTCAGTGGCTCTTCAAAAAATCGCATGGTCTTTTTATCTTCCAACCGCTGTTCGTAGCAATGGTTTTAGGAATCACACTACTCGTTTTACTAGCAAAATTCTTTCAGCAAAACGTCACTCAATTTTACACACAGGCGTATAAACCCGGCGGTGATCTCATTTTTTGGTTCTTAAATCCTGCCACCATTGCCTTCGCTATTCCACTATATAAAAGAAACGATGTTATTAAAAAATACTGGAAAGAGATTTTAGCCGGCCTCCTGGTAGGCACCACGCTCTCATTATTTGCAATCGTCTTGATCTCCAAGCTGCTGGGTCTCAGCCAAACTGGAATTGCTTCAATGTTACCTCAAGCTGCCACCACTGCAATCGCCTTACCAATTTCAAGTGCAATTGGGGGGAATTCAGCAATCACCGCAATGGCCTGCATTCTAAACGCAGTTATTATCTATGCCTTAGGTGACTGGTTAGTTCGGTTCTTCCATTTAAACTCTGATCCAATCGGAACTGGTCTAGGGTTGGGAACTTCCGGTCATACCATCGGTTCTGCCTTTGCGCTAAAACTCGGTTCTGTCCAGGGCTCAATGGCTGCAATTGCGGTGGTTGTAATCGGTGTTGTTGTGGATGCAGTCGTTCCTCTAGTATCACGTCTTTTGTTTTAAAAAAGTAAATTGCACCTCTTGCTGTTCAACCACATCCACTAAAAAAGAGTCAAAAACTATGGGGCTGTGACAAAAGTTAACTTTTGTTACAGCCCCTCTTTTATTCCGAATAAATGTGTTCCATAAGTCAAAATTCTCCGTCTAACTTCGAATTACTCATCGCAAAGTACTCGCTATGTTCGTAATTTCGAGTTAGCACTCAAATTTTTTCGACTTATGTCACACTCTCATAGTTTTATTTTATAAGTATCCGAATTACCATGGAACAAATCCCCAAACCAGTCTTCAAACCTGGTTAATCATCTTCAACGCCAATTCTTTTGCCAATGCTTTTAATTAAGGCCACATCTTTTTTGTATTCTTCAGGCGTCATATCAACTGCCGCGAAACAAGATGTTAATTTATCTTTGATCTCATATTTCTTGCTTTTTGCCTTATGTGTTAAACAGATATACACACGTCGGGCATCTTCTTCCCCATGTTTCCGTTCAATCCAGCCATCTTTTTCCATTCTCTTTAACAAGGGTGTCAAGGTCCCGTTATCCAAGTTCAGCCGCGCTCCAATTTGTTTGATCATCATGGGTTCTTCATTCTCCCATAGGGTCAACAACGTAATATACTGCGGATAAGTTAGTTTGTATTCCTTTAATGCCATCGCATAAAATTTGTTATATATTTTTTGTGAAGTATAAATCGCAAAACACAGCTCATCTTCTAATTTATCAGGCCGATGTTCTAATCCCATGATACACTCCTACTTTCCTAAAATTTTCTTTGTTTATTTTCTGCATCAACCACAACATACCGCTGTGGCTCTTTACCTCTTGAATACGTAACAATTTTTTCATTATGTGCCAACTTAGTGTGCACTATTTTTCTTTCAAAAGCCGGCATCGCATCCAATGCAATTTTTTTATGCTCAACAATGGCTTCAAGCGCTACATTTTCGGCAAGCCGTTCGAGTGTCTGCCGCCGTCTTTTTCTGTAGTTGCCAACGTCTAAAACAACACTCACTCGCGCTGCACCTTTTTTTTCTAAATAATTCTGCACTAAAACCTGTAAAGCATTTAGCGTGCGGCCGCGTTTACCGATCAACCGACCTTCTTGCGTAGTAATTAACACATATTTCGCTTCTTTGTTAGTATAATCGACTTGGACCGTTACTGCTACTCCCATTTTCTCTATGATATCAATTAAATAATATTGTGCTGCAATCACTGCATCCCGCACCTGCTGTTTTTTAGCCTGTTTTAGCATAACTTGAGGTGGATCTTGTTTAAGCTGTGGGGTTTCTTTTGACAGCTTGACTCGGTCTTTAGCCGGTTTCTTTTTTTGTTCAAGCAATTGTGGGTTCACTGTCAAGTCTACGATCGCAAGTTTACGTCCAATTCCTAAAAAGCCTCGTTTATGTTTTTGAATCACCGCTATTTGGACATTTTCTCGCGATACTCCAAGGGTTTCAAGGCCTGTGGCAATTGCTGCAGCAATCGTTTTATCACTGAACCTTGTCATTTTCATTCCCCCTTTGAATTTGCCCAAAAAATGTTTCCTTTGTATTATAGCATTTAATTTATATTCAGAGTATAGTGATTATCCCTTATTCAAGCCATTTTGCCGGTTTTTGAAAGCATTTGCGAAAAAAGCTCAGCAACGCTATTTTGAACATTGCACCGCTGAAATTAACAATTCTCAGTTCAGTGTAGTAAAATGAATCTGAGAATCATAAACTACTTGAAGCGAGGTTTTTGGATGAACAGTTTAATTGATACTTACACCTTGAATAACGGCGTAAAAATCCCTGTTGTTGGTTTTGGAACATGGCAAACGCCCGCTGGTGCAGTTGCAAAAGTAGCTGTTAAATCAGCTCTTTCATCTGGCTACCGTCATATTGATACCGCCGAAATGTACGGCAATGAGCAAAGTGTTGGTGCAGCAGTCAAGGAAAGCGGCATTTCCCGCCACTCACTCTTTATTACAAGTAAACTTAATAATGGTGCACACGACTATCAGGCTGCAACCGCTGCAATTGAGCAATCACTCAAAGATCTCCAATTATCAACACTTGATCTTTTCCTGATTCATTGGCCGAATCCTAAACCTTTCCGCACGGATAATTGGGAGAAACGTTTACAGGAAACTTGGCGTGCGCTTGAAGATGCTTATCGTGCTGGAAAAATAAGGGCAATCGGTGTCTCAAATTTTCGTAAGCGACATTTTGAAATTCTAAAAGAGACTCAAACAGTCGTTCCAATGGTTAATCAGATTAGAATTTGCCCGGGTGATTTGGACACAGAAACAATCTCATATTGTCAACAAAACCAAATCCTGCTTGAAGCTTATAGTCCATTAGGCACTGGTGAAATATTCTCAGATAAGACCCTCCAAGCACTCGCAAAAAAGAACAAGCGGACTGTTGCTCAAATCTGTCTGCGATGGTCTTTGCAGCATCATTTTCTTCCGCTTCCGAAATCAATTCATGAAGAACGCATTGAGGAAAATACTAAGCTGTTTGATTTTACCCTCTCAGAACAGGATATGACTACCATTGATCAACTTGATGGGATTGTTGGCTACGCGGCTGATCCGGATACGGTCAATTTTTAGGCTACAATTTAAATCTGGGTCCACGACAAAGGCTTTGCACATTAACACCGAGTTATAACACAGCCGTGCTTTGACTATCGCTAACTCGGACTGATGTTCAAAGCCTTTCGACTATTGTGTCCCCTTTATTTTTACTGATGTTACCTTAGTCCAGTCTTATAAGCTACATCAATTTTTTTTTAGAGTATCATCCTGTTTTACTTTGAACTACAATACTAATTATATCAGCACAGGAAGAGAGGCTTCAGTATGACTGAAACAATTAATCAGAAACTCATTAAAGATGACTTGTACCAAGCAGTCAATGGTACTTGGCTCAAAACTGCTCAGATTCCAGCAGACAAATCCTCAACAGGCGGTTTTGCGGACCTTGCAGAAAATATTGAAAAGCTTTTAATGAAAGACTTTGATCGCTTAGCACAAAACCCGCAAGAAATCACGGATCCCTATCTCCTAGAATTCATCAAATTCTATCGCCTTGCTCATGATTTCGCTAAAAGAGATGCAGTTGGTTTTAAAGCTGCACGCCACTACCTTGAAACAGTTGCGCAAATAAAAGATCTGACTGATTGGGAACAAAAACTGGCTGCGCTAACCTTAAGCGGCTATCCTAGCCCTATTCCTTTATATGTCGAACCTGATATGAAAAATACTTCGCGGTATGCACTTACAGCCGGTGTTCCTAACTTGATTTTGCCGGATAAAACATACTATACGGACGATAACCCTGCAGCACAAGCATTATTGCAAGTTTATACCAAGATGTTAGAAAAACTCTTCAAACTTGCTGGATATTCTGCGGAGTTTACTCAAAAAACAATCGCCCAAACACTTGCATTTGATAAGACCCTTGTCCCACATGTCAAAGACAGCACCGAATTAGCTGATTATGTAAAATCTTACAATAAATACAGCTTTGCTGATTTCGTTAAATCAAGTGATCATTTTGATATTCAGCATTTTGTGACTGAACTTCTCGATGCACAACCTGATCAGGTGATCGTGACTCAGCCAAAATACTATGCCGCTTTGAATTCTTTGGTAACTCCCGAAACGTTTGCTAACATGCGTGGTTGGATGCTTGCAAAGTCACTGCTGGCTGTCAGCCCTTACCTCTCAGATCAAGCTCGGATCATCTCGGGTGAATATTCACGTGCAATCTCAGGCAGCAAAGAACCCATGAATCCCCAAAAGAGTGCCTACTACTTAGCAATCAACCAATTTGATCAAATTGTGGGTCTTTACTACGCACACAAATACTTCGGCGAACAAGCCAAAAATGATGTTACTCAGATGGTGCACAAGATGGTCACCGTTTATAAAAAGCGACTGCAACAAAATAAATGGTTAAGCCAACCGACACGAGAAAAAGCAGTTGTCAAACTTGAAAAGCTTGGAATCCAAGTTGGCTATCCTGATAAGCTTGAAGAAATTTATAAAAAATTCAAAGTAACATCAGATTCACTCTTCAACAATAGTGTGAACTTTGACAAAATCTACCTCAAAGATCATTACAGCCGTTGGAACAAGGAAGTTGATCGAGAAAAATGGGAAATGAGTGCTGATACGGTCAACGCCTACTATAACCCTTCCTATAATATTATCGTTTTTCCGGCAGCAATTTTGCAGGCTCCTTTCTACAGCCTAAAGCAGTCTTCAAGTGAAAATTACGGCGGAATTGGGGCCGTAATTGCTCACGAAATCTCACATGCTTTTGATAACAATGGGGCCCACTTTGATGAATTGGGAAATCTCAATAATTGGTGGACAAAAGAAGATCGCGCTCACTTTGAAAAACTCGCTCAAAAAATGATTGCAGAATTCGATGGACTTCAAACTGCTGCGGGCAAGGTAAACGGCAAATTAGTAGTCTCAGAAAACATTGCCGATGCCGGTGGCCTAAGTTGTGCACTGGAAGCCGCAAAAGGTGAAAAGAATGTTTCTCTTAAAGCATTCTTTATTAATTGGGCACGTGTCTGGTGTCTTAAATCCTCGCTGGAACGCCAAAAATTATTGTTAAATATTGACGTGCATGCCCCCCATGAATTACGTGCCAATCTTCAGCCGCAAAACTTAACTGATTTTTACACCACCTTTAATATTCAGCAAGGTGATAAAATGTATCTCCCGCCTGACAAACGTGTTAATATCTGGTAAAACAAAAAGAGAGTGTGACATAAGTCGGGAAAATTTGAGTGCTAACTCGAAATTACGAACATAGCAAGTACTTTGCTATGAGTAATTCGAAGTTAGACGGAGAATTTTGACTTATGGAACACGTTTATCCGAATAAAAGAGAGAGTGTGACATAAGTCGGGAAAATTTGAGTGCTAACTCGAAATTACGAACATAGCGAGTACTTTGCTATGAGTAATTCGAAGTTAGACGGAGAATTTTGACTTATGGAACACGTTTATCCGGAATAAAAAGAGAGTGTGACATAAGTCGGGAAAATTTGAGTACTAACTCGAAATTACGAACATAGCGGGTACTTTGCGATGAGTAATTCGAAGTTAGACGGAGAATTTTGACTTATGGAACACGTTTATCCGGAATAAAAGAGGGGCTGTGACAAAATTTAACTTTTGTCACAGCCCCCTTTTTGATTGCAAATCTGTGTTAAAAAACAAGCTGAGCACCTTAATCTAATATTTTAAAGTCAAAAAAAGGAGCTGATCTTAATCAACTCCGCGATTCCAACGACATAATCTACTTATTGCCACCAGACTTAATTCCTCAACTAGGAATATTTTCTATTTTCTTTTACCCTTATAGGCCCTGCGCTTCGCTTTTTCAAGAGCTTTCTTGCGCGAACGTTGCGCCTGTTCTTTTTCTTCACGTTCCTTATTTATTTTAAAAGGATTGTTCAGTAAAAGCGTTTGAAGAACTGAAAAGGCATTTCCAACGACCCAGTACAGCGACAATGCTGATGGTAAAGAAATCGCTGTAAACAGAATGAAAATCGGCATCCCATAGGTCATTGCTGCCGTCATGCCATTTTGTTCCGGCTGCGACATGACACTCAACTTAGAGGTAGCGAAAGTAAAGATAGCAGCTAAAATTGGTAAAACAAAGAGAGCATCGCGTTCACCAAGCTGCATCCATAAGAACGAACCCGTCTTCAGCGCTTGCGACCGTAAAATCGCTTGATACAGCGCAATCAAAATTGGCATCTGTACAACCAACGGTAGGCACCCAGCAACAGGATTTACACCCGCCTGTGCATAGAGCTTCTGTTGTTCTTCACGCAATTTAGCCTGTGTTTCTGCATCTTTGGTTGAATACTTCTTTTGTAAAGCCTTCAACTTAGGCTGCAATTCAGCCGTTTTGCGCATACTCTTTGTTTGGTAGAACATCAATGGTAATAAAATAACGCGGATGATGATCGTAAAAATAATGATCCCCCAGCCGTAGCTATTCCCAAATAGTCTACTCAAAAATTGAATCGCTTGAATGAAGTTCCAAATAATGTAATGATCCCAGATTCCAGAACTGTTCTCTGTGACAGTTGAAGTACTGCAACCGGATAAGATAAATACTAGTCCCATCACACTGAGCAGCGTGAGGATTCTTTTCCCTTTTTTCACTGCATTTCCCTCACTTTAAAAAGCCGAATTTATAACATGTGAGCTAACCGCAAAACATGCATTAAATTTTTTTTAGTCTCGGCCATAGACGCACCCGAAATTGCAGGACGAGCGATTACAATGAAATCAACTTCCTGCCGCAATTTGGGCTTGAGTTCTGTCAGGCTTTGCCGAATTCGACGTTTAACCCAATTACGCGCCACAGCATTTCCTATTTTTTTTCCTACTGATATTCCCACTCGAAAATGAAGCTGATCAGATTTTCTTAACACGTAAACAACAAATTGTCGATTTGCATACGACTTGCCTTGGGTGAAGACCTTCTGAAATTCAGCTTCTTTTTTGACACGGTATGATTTTCGCATAATACATCTCCCAGTGTCCTGCAAAACTCCTGTATTAAAAAGAAAAGACCACTGACGGTCAGTGGCCTATGCAGACAATACTTTTCTACCTTTTTGACGTCTACGTGCTAAAACAGCGCGACCGTTGCTGGTACTCATACGTTTACGGAAACCGTGCACTCTTTGGCGATGACGTTTCTTAGGTTGATATGTTCTCTTCATTAGATTCTACACCTCCTTGATCGAGTAATAGGACTCGACAATCATAACTAACATTTTATTAAAATAAAGATCTCTTGTCAAGTTGAGTTTTACTCAGTTATGTTATCACAAAAAAAACTGTATTAAAAGCTGTTTTCAAAAATCAGGCCGCAAAAACCACCGAAAACTTATCCACAGATATAATTAGAAATCGCTTTCTCCTGTGGATTTCTCAAACTACACTTTTCCCTGTGCACAAAACGTTCGACAGAACTTTACACAGATTCACACCCTGTCAACAACTTATACACAGCTCTACATTCAACTGTGCATAAGTCTTTGGAATCCTTTTATATTAGGCTTAACAGTTGACATGGTGCTTGTGGAAAAACTACGCAGAATTTCATAGTTTTTAGTTCTTCACATCCTGTGCAAAAACGATTAACAGTCCTGTGCAAACTGTTTTTATGTTTTACACGTACCTGTGGAAAACTTTTTTTAAAAATGCTAGAATATGTAAAGCGACATTTTATAGAAAGGAGGTCTCTTTGTGCCTGATCTTGAAACTTTATGGCAATATATCTGCGATGAATTTAAAAATAAGCTTTCAACTATTAGCTACAACACTTGGCTTAAAGCCGTAAAACCCGTTGCTTTTTCTGGGAATACATTGGTAATTGAGGTTCCGACCGCATTACATAAAGACTACTGGAAAGCAAACTTAAGCAATCAGGCTGCGACGATGATTGAAACCTCGATTGGTCAAAAAATCACTATTATTGCAAAATTACCGGAAGAGCCTAATCCGTTGCAAAAGCCGCGTTATGCCACTTCTCAACCTACAGGTCAAAACGCGGTTGATTCACGGCCAACATTTATGCGGGAAACAAAGTTAAATGACAAATATACCTTTGAAACATTTGTGATTGGTAAAGGCAACCAAATGGCACATGCGGCAGCTTTAGTTGTGGCGGAAGAACCTGGTGCACTCTATAACCCGTTGTTCTTCTTCGGTGGCGTTGGTCTTGGTAAAACGCATTTGATGCATGCCATTGGTCATCAAATGTTAACAAATCGGCCTGATGCAAAGGTCAAATATGTAACCAGCGAAGCTTTTGCAAATGATTTTATCAACTCGATTCAGACAAAAAGACAAGAAGAATTCCGTAAAGAATACCGGAGTGTCGACCTTTTGTTAGTCGATGATATTCAATTTTTTGCCGATAAGGAAGGTACGCAAGAAGAATTTTTCCACACTTTTAACGCGCTTTATGATGACAAAAAACAAATTGTACTTTCATCTGATCGTTTGCCTAATGAAATTCCTAAGCTTCAAAAACGGCTTGTTTCACGTTTCAAATGGGGGTTATCAGTTGATATTACTCCCCCTGATTTAGAAACACGGATTGCGATCTTACGCAATAAAGCTAATGCTGATCATTCAGCAATCCCTGACGATACGCTAAGCTACATTGCGGGCCAAATCGACTCTAACATTCGTGAACTGGAAGGTGCTTTAGTGCGGGTTCAAGCCTATTCATCCATGACCCATATGCCCATTACAACCAGTCTGGCAGCGGATGCTTTGAAAAATTTGAAATTAAATGGCAAGTCCAACGAAATTTCAATTTCAGTAATCCAAGACAAAGTTGCAAAGTATTATCATATTTCAATCAGTGATCTTAAAGGGAAAAAGCGGGTTAAAAGCATTGTGCTTCCACGCCAAGTTGCAATGTACCTTGCACGTGAACTGACTGACGCATCTTTACCAAAAATCGGACATGAATTCGGCGGTAAAGACCATACAACTGTAATTCACGCGCATGAAAAAATTTCAGCAGAACTTGACAATAATAGTGAGCTACAACGTGAAGTCGGTGACTTGAAAGGAAAGTTGAAAAAATAAAGCCTGTGGAAAGCTGTGCGTAAAAAGCGTAGTTATACACAGGATATCCACATGTGGATATTTATTATTTTTGGGTTTATTTTTAGTTTTCCACAGTATCAACAGGACCTACTACTATTACTTTACTTAATTATTCTTAATTATATATACCAGGAGGCAACTTATGAAATTTACGGTGAACCGGACAGCATTCCTAAAAAGTTTATCAGATGTTCAAAGGGCGATTTCGACTAAAACAACTATTCCAATTTTGACAGGATTAAAACTCAAGTTAGAAGCACGCGGCTTAACCTTAACTGGTAGTGATGCCGACATTTCAATCGAAACTTTTATTGCAGCAGATGATGATAATGCAGAATTACAAATCGAACAACCAGGACAAATTGTCTTAGCTGCACGTATTTTTAGTGAAATTGTTAAAAAACTTCCAGAAAAAACGATGACTTTTGAAGTTACAGAAAATTACCAAACAGAAATCACTTCTGGTTCAGCTTCTTTCACGATTAAGGGATTAGATGCTGATAATTATCCACGGCTTCCTGAAATTGATGCGGAAGAAAAATTAGAATTCAAAGGTGATCTGTTAAAACAATTGATTGGGCAAACAGTAATTGCAGTTTCTACACAAGAAAGTCGCCCGATCTTAACTGGAATCCATCTGGTAATTAAAGAAGGTGAATTATTAGCGGTCGCTACAGATAGTCATCGCCTGAGTCAAAGAAAAATTGCTCTGCCAGCTGCACAAAATGCAAATTATGACATCATCATTCCTGGCAGATCTTTAAACGAGTTAGCCAAAATGATTCCAGAAGAGGCTGACAAGATCAGTCTACGCATTTCAGAAAATCAGGTCTTATTTGATTTAGGTAAAACAACTTTTTATTCACGACTTTTGGAAGGCAATTATCCTGATACGGAACGCTTGATCCCTAAAACTGCAGAGACTTCAATCGAATTTAACGCTGCGGACTTTTTAGCTGCGATCGAGCGTGCCTCTTTGCTGTCGCATGAAGGACAAAATAATGTTGTTAAATTAGTGCTGGAAACAGCAGTTCAAAAAGCTACGATTTATGGGAATTCACCGGAAGTCGGCAATGTGGAAGAAGAACTGCATTTTCAGAATTTAACAGGAAATGATATCGAAATATCCTTTAATCCGGATTATATGAAAGATGCATTACGTTCATTTGGCCAAACCACTGTAACGGTGGCATTTACGCTGCCACTGCGTCCATTTACATTGGTTCCAAGTGAAGACCACGAACATTTCGTGCAGTTAATCACACCTGTACGGACATTCTAGTGTTTTATTTCTTAAAAAATTAAGCATTAGCTTAACGGAAAAATGTTGGGTAAAAACTGCTAGTAAAGTATATTTATGTACAGACTACAAAATAAACCAAAGGGACTGAGTAAAAATTTAAGTTTTGCTCTGTTTCCTTTGGTTTATTTTGCTTAAACAGCCTAGAAAGCCTGCTAAGCTGAGTAGAGTTATCAAGGGATGTCTTTTGATACTCAAAATGTTTTGTTTTTAGAATTCGTTCAAAGCAGCTTGTACAAATTAACTCGCATTAAACCTTGTATTGTTCAAAATGAGCGTTTTTGCCTAGTAGATAGTCTAATTCCATTAAGGGATATTAAAAACGCTTATATAAGCTCTGAGGGCTATCTACGATTGTCATTTGAATTTAAAAAGGGTATAATTAAAGTATAATTAAGAAAGTGGGCGGTGCCTGTTGAGTAAAGAAATTTTGCTAAAAACACCATATATAACTCTCGGACAGTTGCTGAAAATTGCAGATGTAATCTCTTCTGGGGGACAAGCAAAATGGTTTTTGCAAGAAAACAAGGTTCTAGTTAATGAGCAACTTGACGAACGACGCGGTCGCAAGCTCTATTCTGGTGACAAAGTTGAGATTCCCACAGTGGGAACCTTTGTAATGCGCGCACAAAAGGCAAGGTAAATGTATTTAGAAGATCTAGAACTTAAGCAGTTTCGCAATTATACAGCGACAAAATTAAAATTTTCACCGCAGATCAACATCTTGATTGGTGAAAATGCACAAGGTAAGACTAATTTACTAGAAGCAATTTATGTCTTAGCAACGACGCGGAGTCATCGGACAGGTAACGAACGCGAATTAGTCAAATTTAAAGAAGACACAGCTGCTTTACGTGGAACATTAGTAAAGCAACCCGGAAAAATTCATTTGGAATTGATCCTTAGCCGCAAAGGTAAAAAAGCCAAGCTTAATTTTTTGGAACAGGCCAAGTTATCGCAATATATCGGACAAATGAACGTTATTTTATTTGCTCCGGAAGATCTTGCACTTGTTAAGGGCGCCCCTGCTGTCAGAAGACGTTTTATTGATATGGAATTCGGGCAGATTGATGCACGTTATCTTTATAATTTGACGCAGTATCGTACAGTTTTGAAGCAGCGTAATCAATATTTAAAACAATTGCAACTGCATCAAACTAAGGATCTTGTTTTGCTAGGGGTCTTTTCTGATCAACTGGCAGCTTTTGGGGCTGAGATTATCGCTAAAAGAATTACTTTCTTAAAAGAGTTGGAGAAATATGCCCAGCAATTGCAGGACCAAATTACGCAAACTAAAGAACAATTACGCTTTGAATATGAAACTAGTGTAGCGCAGACAACAGCAAAAAGTGTAGAGAGTTTGTATACAGCATTAAAGCAATTGTATGAAAATAATCGTGAAAAAGAAATCATGCAGGGAACAACGCTCTATGGTCCGCATCGTGATGATGTGCGTTTTTTAATAAATCAAAAAAATGTACATGTTTATGGTTCCCAAGGACAGCAGCGTACAACCGCACTGGCGCTTAAGTTGGCTGAAATTGATTTGATGAAGAAAGAAACGGGCGAGTATCCAATCCTACTGCTCGATGATGTTCTTTCTGAGTTGGATGGGAAACGGCAGACGCATTTATTGCGGACCATTCAAGATCGGGTGCAGACGTTCTTGACGACTCCCAGTATTAGTGAGATAACGCGTAAATTAATTAGAGATCCAAAGGTATTTAGAATCGCACAAGGAGAAGTTTTTGCGGATCACAGTGAAACAACTGCAGCAGCTAAACAATCAGGAGGGAAACAGGTTGACAGATAAAGAAATGCAGGAAGCTAAAGAAGCACGTGCTAAAGAATATGATGCCAGTCAGATTCAAGTCCTTGAAGGCCTCGAAGCCGTTAGAAAAAGGCCTGGGATGTATATTGGATCAACAAGCTCTCAGGGACTACACCATCTTGTATGGGAAATCATTGATAATGGGATTGATGAGGCACTTGCAGGCTTTGCTGATGAAATTAATGTGGTTGTTGAAAAAGACAACAGCATTACTGTCAAAGATAATGGTCGCGGTATTCCGGTCGGAATTCAGCCTAAAACTGGCAGACCCGCACTTGAGACTGTCTTTACAATCCTGCATGCCGGTGGCAAATTTGGCGGTGGCGGCTACAAAGTCTCTGGTGGACTTCATGGTGTTGGGGCCTCTGTTGTTAATGCTCTTTCTACAAGCTTAAGTGTCCAGGTTAAACATAATGGCAAGCTCTACGCAATGGATTTTAAGCGTGGCAAAGTTGAGCATGAGATGCATATCAGCGGTAATTGTGGTGAACATGAACATGGCACGCGCGTACATTTTGTTCCAGATCCTGACATTTTTACTGAAACAACAGTTTATGATATTAAAATTTTGACTACGCGAATTCGCGAACTTGCCTTTTTAAATAAAGGTTTGAAAATTACGATTAAGGATGAGCGTCCAGCGGAACCAACTTATAAAGAATTTCATTATGTTGGTGGCATTAGGCATTACGTGGAATTTTTGAATAAAGGCAAAGAAGTCCTTTTTGATGAACCTATTTATCTTGAGGGAGAGCAAAAAGGAATTATTGTTGAAGTGGCCTTGCAATATACGAATGATTTTCATTCCAACCTGCTGACCTTTACGAACAATATTCACACTTATGAAGGCGGGACCCATGAAGCTGGTTTTAAAACAGCTTTGACGCGTGTCATCAATGATTATGCGCATAAGAGCAACATGATAAAGGAAAATGAAGATAATTTGTCTGGAGAAGATGTACGCGAAGGGATGACTGCAGTTGTAAGTATTAAACATCCTAATCCACAGTTCGAGGGTCAGACAAAAACTAAATTAGGAAATTCGGATGCAAGAACAGTTACTGATCGCTTATTTGCGGAACATTTTAATAAATTTATGCTTGAGAACCCGACGGTGGCGCGTAAAATTGTTGAAAAAGGGATGCTGGCTTCTAAAGCACGAGTCGCTGCTAAGCGTGCGCGTGAAGTTACGCGTAAGAAAAACGGTTTAGAGATTAGTAATCTTCCAGGAAAATTAGCAGATAATACCAGCAAAGATCCGGCAATTTCGGAATTATTTATTGTCGAAGGAGATTCTGCTGGTGGTTCAGCTAAGCAAGGAAGATCAAGATTAACACAGGCAATTTTGCCAATTCGTGGGAAAATCCTGAATGTTGAAAAAGCGTCTCTTGATCGTGTGCTGGCCAATGAGGAAATTCGCTCCCTGTTCACGGCACTTGGAACGGGATTCGGGCAGGAATTTGATGTGACTAAGGCAAATTATCATAAATTGATCATAATGACAGATGCCGATGTTGATGGCGCCCATATTAGGACACTGTTGCTAACACTGTTCTATCGCTTTATGCGTCCAATGATTGACGCAGGGTATGTTTATATTGCACAACCGCCCTTGTACCAGGTAAGGCAAGGTAAAATGATTAAGTATATTGATACTGAAAGTGAGTTAGAGCAGACATTAGGTCAACTGCCACCAAGTCCTAAGCCAGTTGTTCAACGTTATAAAGGGTTAGGTGAGATGGATGCTGAGCAGTTGTGGGAAACGACAATGAATCCTGAAAATCGTCGCTTGTTGCAAGTGGAACTTTCTGATGCTGAAGAAGCAAATAATGTTTTTGAGATGTTAATGGGCGATAAGGTTGAGCCACGGCGCGAATTTATCGAAGAAAATGCAACTTACGTTGAGAACTTGGACGTTTAAGCTATTTCCCGGGAAATAATACATGATTGCAAGAATTTAGGAGGCAGAGACATTGGTAGAGCTACCGAATCGAGTTAAGCAGACTGATTTGTCGGGAGTAATGCGCACATCTTTTATGGAGTACGCGATGAGCGTAATTGTGGCGCGTGCACTTCCAGATGTTCGTGATGGATTAAAACCAGTTCATCGGCGTATTTTATACGGTATGAATGAATTAGGCGTCACTCCTGACAAGCCGTATAAAAAATCAGCAAGAATTGTGGGAGACGTTATGGGGAAATATCACCCCCATGGTGACTCAGCAATTTATGAGTCAATGGTCCGGATGGCACAGAATTTCAGTTATCGGTACATGCTGGTTGATGGTCATGGAAACTTTGGCTCAGTTGATGGTGATGGAGCTGCTGCGATGCGTTACACGGAAGCGAGAATGAGTAAAATTGCAACCGAGATGCTTCGTGATATTAATAAAGATACGATTGACTTTAAAGAAAATTACGATGGTTCAGAAAGAGAGCCAGTTGTCTTGCCTTCGCGGTTTCCCAATCTCCTTGTCAATGGAGCAACTGGAATAGCTGTCGGAATGACTACTAATATCCCGCCGCACAACTTGGCAGAAGTGATTTCAGGATTGCATATTTTGATGGATAATCCGGATGCCACGACAGCCGATTTGATGGAGGCGATTAAAGGTCCAGATTTCCCAACTGGCGGAATTGTGCTCGGCAAGTCTGGAATTCGCAAAGCTTATGAAACCGGCAGAGGGACCGTGACAATTAGGGCTAAAGTGGAAATCGAACAACAAGCAAATGGCCGAGAACAAATTATTATTCATGAACTCCCTTATATGGTGAATAAGGCTAAATTGATAGAAAGAATTGCCGAGCTTGCCCGTGAGAAAAAAATCGAAGGAATTACTGATATTCGAGATGAATCTGATCGTGAAGGAATGCGAGTTTCAATCGATGTCAGACGCGATATGAGCGCTTCAGTTATTTTAAATAATTTATACAAATTAACTTTAATGCAAACAACCTTTGGGTTCAATATGCTTGCAATTGTAAAGGGAACCCCCAAAATTTTGAGTCTTAAAGACATTTTGACATATTATTTGGAGCACCAAGAAAGCGTGATTCGCCGCAGAACAGAATTTGAATTAAAAAAGGCACAGGCACGAGCTCACATCTTAGAAGGTTTGCGGATCGCGCTTGACCATATTGATGCAATTATTAATATTATTCGTAGTTCTAAAAGTGGCGAGATTGCAAAGAAACGCTTAATTGAGGGCTACCAACTGTCCGATCGACAAGCCCAAGCAATTTTGGATATGCGCCTTGTTCGTTTAACTGGTTTGGAACGTGAAAAAATTGAAGACGAGTACCAAAAATTGGTTGCAGCAATTGCTGATTATCGCGATATTTTGGCACATTCTGAGCGGATTGACAAGATTATTTATGAAGAATTGCTGGAAATCCAAGAAAAATATGGAGACGAACGTAGAACTGAATTAATGGTTGGTGAAGTTCTTAGTATTGAGGATGAAGATCTGATTGAGGAAGAAGAAGTTGCTGTGACACTTACGCATAATGGGTATATTAAGCGTCTGCCGACAAGCGATTTTAAAACTCAAAGACGTGGAGGCCGTGGTATTCAAGGAATGGGCGTTCATGCCGATGACTTTATTGAACACTTAGTGACAACTTCGACGCATGATGAACTGCTGTTTTTCACTAATATGGGGAAAGTATACCGCATGAAGGGGTATGAAATTCCGGAATATGGTCGGACCGCTAAAGGAATTCCAGTGATCAACTTGCTGGGGATTGCTTCTGGTGAAAAAATCCAAGCAGTCATCAATATTTCGCGGGAAATGAAGGAACAGGAGTACTATCTCTTCTTCACTACTAAAAAGGGAATTACTAAGAGAACGGCTGTTGCAGAATTTGCCAATATTCGTAGCAATGGACTCAAGGCGGTTTCGCTCAAAGATAATGATGAATTAATCAATGTGCTCATTACGGATGGCACGCAAAATATTATTATAGGGACTCATCTCGGTTATGCTGTGAGTTTCAAGGAAACAGACGTCCGTTCAATGGGAAGGGCTGCTACGGGTGTGCGTGGAATCAGGTTGCGTCCAGCTGACTATGTCATTGGCGTAGATGTGCTTTACCCAGACAGTCATGTGTTTGTAGTTAGTGAAAATGGTTACGGCAAACAAACACCTGCAAAAGATTATCCAATTAAGGGCCGTGGTGGCAAGGGAATCAAGACCTCAAACGTTACGACTAAGAATGGACCGCTGACAGGGTTAACTACAGTCAAGGGTGACGAAGATATTATGCTGATTACAAATAAGGGTGTAATGATTCGTTTCAATATTCAGACAGTCTCAGTTACGGGGCGTGCAACTTTAGGTGTTCATTTGATTAGAGTTGATGATGAAGCACTAGTTTCAACAATGGCTAAGGTTGTGCCGGATGAAACAAGCAGTGAGGAAACAGACGAAGAACAAACAGAAGAATAATTTTCGGCTAATTTGAGCAAAATCACGTAATTAAAAGCAGAGGGCTTTTCGGGATTGCCTTGCATTACAGTGCCATAAATGATATAATTCTTCTTCGTTAGTATCTAACTCGAAATAGATTTAGATTACTTTCCTTGCTCTTAACAAGGTTAAGAGCCAATAGTCCATAAGGAGGTGTAAACAGTCATGACTTACGAAGTTACTTATATTATCAGCCCAGCAATTGATGAAGCCGCAAAAAATTCTTTGGTAGAACGCTTTGATGGTATTTTGAAAGACAACGGTGCTGAAGTCGTAGATTCAAAAGACTGGTCTAAACGTCGTTTTGCATACGAAATCGGTGGTTTTACAGAAGGTACTTACCATATTGTAAATATTAAAGCTGATGACGCAAAAGCAATCGATGAATTTGACCGTCTTGCTAAAATTAATGATGGAATTTTACGTCATATGATCGTTAAGCGCGAAGCTTAATCACATGAAGGAGGAACTGAACATTGATCAATAGAGCTATTCTTGTAGGTCGATTAACACGTGATCCCGATTTGCGTTATACCTCCAGTGGTGTTGCAGTTGCGACATTTACTGTCGCTGTCAACCGTCAGTTTACCAATCAGCAAGGTGAACGTGAAGCTGATTTTATCAATTGTGTAATTTGGCGCAAGTCTGCAGAAAATTTTGCAAACTTCACGCATAAAGGTTCACTAGTTGGAGTGGATGGGCGTATCCAGACACGTTCTTATGAAAACCAACAGGGCAATAGGGTCTATGTGACAGAAGTCATTGTTGACAATTTTTCGTTGCTTGAGTCACGTTCGCAATCTGAGCGTTATCAACAACAACATGGCAATGACACGCAAGGTTCAGATTCTTCTCGGAATCCAGCAACTAATAATTCAGAAAACAATCCGTTTGGAAATTCAGTGAATAAAAATTCTACTGAAAACAATGCACCTAAATCTGGTAATAATAATAACGATCCATTCGCGGATAATGGAAAACAGATTGATATCTCTGATGACGATCTGCCATTCTAGATTTTTAGGTAACAGAAGGAGGGAACATCAACATGGCACAACAGCGTAGAGGTGGTCGTCGTCGTCGTAAAGTAGACTTTATTGCGGCTAACCACATTGAATATATCGATTATAAAGATACAGATCTGTTGAAACGCTTTATCTCTGAACGAGGAAAGGTTTTACCTCGTCGAGTAACAGGAACAAGCGCTAAGAATCAGCGTCGTTTGACAATTGCAGTTAAACGTGCACGCATTATGGGACTTCTTCCATTTGTTACAGAAGAGTAGTCTTAAAAAAAAGACCATCACGGTCTTTTTTTTTGTGCATTTTCAGTTAAATGTAACGTTTATGCATTTATCTTACAACACTCTATATACTATATATAGTATTGAATTTAGCGATCTAATACTACATATATTGCTGCAAGTCAAGACTACTATTTAAGTTTTAAGCGCATATAATCAAAAGAGAAGGAAGCGTCAGCTTGTCGCGTAATTTTGAAAACTAAGTTTTTATTAGGTAACGTGATTACTGATAAGCGATGTTAATTCGGATAATGCAAGATAGTATTAAGGAGATGTCTGGATGTTTGATCGTTATGTGGATGTTTTGACAAATTTGCCAAAATATTCAAAAAATGTTTTTAGAAAGAATTATTTTAGTTGGTTGTTTAACCAGTGCCGTGGTTGGGGGAGATTCAGTTATGGTTTGCTGATCTTTAACTTTGTTCTTCAGGTAATTTCATTAGTACAATCATTTAATGCGGCACCATTGCAATCAGGACTGTCCTTTATTGGTGGGAATCTTTCAGTTGCTTGTGTGATTGGAATTTCAAACCGCTCAGGAATACAGGGATGGGCTGGAGCATTCAGCGCAATTTGTATTGCATCCGTAGGTTTTATGGCTGGAAATTTCGCGACTGCATGGGAACAGATCGGATATTTACTTTTTCTGGATTTCTTTTGCATCTTAGATCCTAAGTGGAATGATAATATTCAAGCAGAAAAATTTGAAAATTTACGTGAATGGCTTTATTACATAATTTTCTTTGTGCTTGCTTGGGGAGTTATTTATTACATTTTTAGTTTAACAAGTGATCCACGTGTTTTTCTTGATAGTTTGAATCTTGCGATGGCAATTACAGGCTCGTTGCTTGAACTTAATCGTAAACGAGAACAGTATTTTGTTTGGACAATCAGTTCAGTCTTTACCATTGCATTATGGATTCAGACCATGTTGCAAGGTGATGGTAATTTTGCATTGATTTTCAGCTATAGCGTGTTTTTCTTGAATGATATGTATGCATTTTTCAGCACTCGCGGATGGTTTAGAACCAGTCACCAGATTTAAAATTGTCATGATGTCTTGGCTGTAAAATGATTTCAAAACAAAAAAGATGGTAATAACGAAGTGCCTTTCAAACTCTGGTTTTATTAGCTAGGGTTTGGGGGGTATTTTTGTGTCTAACCTCAAATTGCGCATAATCATAACCCGCCTATTTTGCAATTTGGTGTTAGTGCTCGAAGGCTTGCTGAGCTGGCTGGCACTTTTTTTAACGTGCTCCACCCTGCAACCACCTGTGCCTAAGCCTAAATTACGCGTAACCAAACCCAGGTGACTTTGTAATTCAGGACTTAGCTCACGGCGGCTGAACGCTGGGTGTCGCACTTTTGCAAAAATACGATTTTAGCGATCAGTCTTATCAAATGTGTATCAATGAATTGTTTGTGTTAAAATAGTATGCAAACAAGATTTCACTAAAGTACATATGAAAAATTTTGGTTATAGGTGGGGGCACCTTTTTCTGAAGGAGAAGATCCTGAGAGCGATCTTTGCAAGAATGTGAGGAGAAAGACAGTGAAACAGTTATTTTCGAAAGATTTATGGCATTTACCAGCCTTTATGAAGAATAGTAAAATCAGGTTGATCGCTTTTTTCTTGCTGGCAATGTCACTAGTGTGCGCTGTTATGGCTTTTTTAGTTAATCCGATTCTTGGATTAATTATTCTCGTAATGGTGGTGCTAACAGTTGTAGTCGCTTCCTTTACACTTAAGGCGATTACAGAAGATACTAACGAGTATATTTCGGATTTATCGTATCGGATCAAACGCGGCGAACAAGAGGCGTTGATCAAGATGCCGATTGGAATTCTTTTTCTGAATGAGCGTAATGAAGTCGAATGGGTAAATCCATATTTGCAGCAGTATTTTGGTAATAATGAGGTCTTAGGGAAACCTCTTGCTGAAATTGATGCGGAACTGGCCAAGCTTGTTGCAGAAAATCGAGAGAATAAAAAGCCGATTGAGGTTTCATGGGGACAATATAAATTACAATTGCTGATTCAAAAGGATATTCATGCTATTTACTTAATGGACATTACCCATTATGCCGAAATTCAACAACATGATTTAGATACAAACGTTGTAATTGGTCAAGTCTTTTTAGATAACTATGATGAAATCACGCAGTCGTTAAACGATAAGGCTGTTTCCAATTTGAGTAATTATGTGACGAACGAGCTTTCAAATTGGGCTAAAAAATATCAAATGTACCTTAAGCGAATTGATGATGATCATTTCTTTATTTTGGCATATTCAAGTGTTTTAAAACGCCTGGAAGATAATAAATTTAAGATCTTGGATCGAATTCGTGAACGAACTTCTAAACAGAATTTGCCATTAACATTAAGTATCGGAATTTCCTATGGTGATGATGATCTTGCCCTGCTAGCCAAGATTGCACAAAGTAACTTAGATCTGGCATTGGGGCGTGGAGGCGATCAGGTCGTCGTTAAGACCCCTGATGGTGAAGCACGCTTTTATGGCGGAAAGACTAACCCAATGGAAAAACGGACACGGGTTCGTGCCCGAATGATCTCACAGGCCTTACAGGAGTTGATGAATCAAACTGATCAGATTTTTGTGATGGGTCATAAACAACCTGATATGGATTCTGTGGGCGCATGCCTTGGGATTCGCAGAATTGCTGCAATGAATCAAAAAAAATGCTGGATTGTTTTGGATCAGGAAAAGCTGCATTCAGATGTTGCTCGTTTAATGGATGAGTTAGGGCAATATCCTGAAATAAAAGGGACGGTTTTAACTCCGGAAGAAGCCGAAGAAAAGGCAACTGAACAAAGTCTGCTGATTATGGTTGATCATTCAAAACCGTCAATTTCAGCCAGTGAAGAGCTTTACCAGCAGCTTTCAAATCGTGTAATGGTAATTGATCATCATCGTCGGGGTGAAGAATTCCCTGAAAATCCAATTTTAGTGTATATTGAACCATATGCATCTTCAACTTGTGAATTAATTACTGAGATGTTTGAGTATCAATCACGTGAGAGCGAACCGATTAATAAAATCGAAGCAACTGCAATGTTAACAGGGATTATTATTGACACTAAATCATTTACACTACGGACAGGGACGCGTACGTTTGATGCTGCTAGTTATTTGCGCTCTGTCGGGGCTGACTCTGTGCTGGTGCAGCATTTCATGAAGGAAAATGTAAATAACTTCTTGCAGCGCAATCATTTAATTGATCGTGTTGAATTTGTCGGCAATCGCGTCGCACTTTGTGTGGGTGAAAAAGACAAAGTCTACGATCCAGTGACTGCTGCTCAGGCAGCTGATTCACTGTTGAATGTCAGTGGAGTGGATGCTTCGTTTGTTGTTACCAGAAGAGCCGATGGTAGAATTGGAATCTCGGCTAGAAGTAACGGCGAAGCAAATGTTCAGGTTGTAATGGAGCAATTAGGCGGCGGTGGACATTTATCAAATGCTGCAACCCAACTTTCGGAGGTAACGATTGAGGAAGCACGCGCACAACTTTTAGATGTAATCCAACAGCATGAAGAATAGTAATATTGAGGAGGCAGTAATAAAATGAAAGTTATTTTTTTACAAGATGTAAGAGGCAAGGGCAGACGTGGTGAAGTTAAAGAAATTGCAGATGGCTATGCTAACTTTTTAATAAAGGCTAATAAGGCTAAGGCAGCAACTGCACAGGCTATCAGTCAGCTCAAGGGCCAGCAACTGGCAGAAAAGAAGAAGGATGCTGAAGAATTGGCAGCTGCTAAGGAGCTGAAAGAAAAGCTAGAATCTGGCAAAATGGTCGTTGAGATCAAAGCAAAAGCAGGTGCGGATAGCAGGTTATTTGGGTCTATTACCAGCAAGCAGGTGGCCCAAGCTTTCGAAAAACAATATGGCTTAAAAATTGATAAAAGAAAGATGGAACTCACAGTTCCGATCAAGTCGTTAGGCTATACTAATATTCCTGTTAAATTGCATAATCAAGTGACTGCAAAAATTAGAGTTCATGTTGCTGAAAAATAAATTTGCCGAAATTGGCAAGCTGTTTCAAGTTAGCTGAAAGGTGAAGTAATTATGAGTAATGATGTTTTGACTGATCGTTTGCCACCGCAAAACATTGAAGCTGAACAGGCTGTCCTTGGGGCCATTTTTTTACGTTCAGATGCTTTAGTGGAAGCAATGGTCTACTTGCAGCCGGATGATTTTTACCGCCGTGCACACCAAATTATTTTTCAGGCCATGATCGAATTGAATAATCAAGATGAAATTATCGATGTTGTGACTGTCAATAATTACTTAAAGGCTAACCAACAAGTAGATGATGTTGGCGGGGTTGGCTACATCGCTGAGTTGGCTGCAGCAGTTCCAACGGCCGCTAACGTGGTTTACTATGCCAAAATTGTTGAAGAAAAAGCACTTATGCGCCGTCTGATTGCGACAGCCACCAATATTGTTACACAGACGTATACTCAAGATGACGATGTAACCACACTTTTAGATGACGCTGAACGTCAGATTATGGACGTCTCAGAGCGGCGAAATCGGAGCGGCTTTAAACCGATTAAGGATGTTTTGAATAGTGCCATTGAAGATATTGATAGGTTGTATCAGCAAAATGAGGATATTACCGGGCTTGCAACCGGATATCATGAGCTGGATAAAATGACAGCTGGCTTGCAACCGGATAACTTAATTATTCTAGCTGCACGGCCGGCTGTTGGGAAAACAGCCTTTGCCTTGAATATCGCACAAAATGTGGGTACCAAAACTGACAAAACAGTGGCAATCTTTTCACTTGAGATGAGTGCCGAGTCGTTAGTTAATAGAATGCTCTGTGCTGAAGGAAGCATAAATGCTAATCATCTGCGCACAGGGCAGCTGAATGATGAGGAATGGAAGAACTTAATTGTTGCTATGGGTTCACTTTCTCAAGCAGCGGTCTTCATTGATGATACACCAGGAATAAAGATGGCTGAAATTCGCGCAAAATGTCGTCGTTTAGCTAAAGAGCAAGGAAACCTTGGCCTAGTCGTGGTGGATTATTTGCAGTTGATTGAAGGTTCTAATAAGGAAAGCCGCCAACAGGAAGTTTCCGAAATCTCGCGACAGCTCAAAAAACTTGCAAAAGAACTGTCCGTCCCGATTATTGCACTTTCACAGCTTTCACGTGGAGTTGAGCAAAGACAAGACAAGCGACCTGTGCTCTCTGATATTCGTGAATCCGGTTCAATTGAACAGGATGCTGATATTGTAGCTTTTCTTTATCGTGACGATTATTATGAACGCTCCGAGGGTGATCAGGATGATGAGAATACCCAGCAAGATGATGAGACACAGGATGTCGGAGAAGTCGAAGTAATTATTGAAAAGAACCGTTCTGGACCACGTGGAACCGTAAAGTTATTATTTGTTAAATCATATAATAAGTTTTCTTCAGTCGCCTATGTTCCAGAAAGTCAAAAAAAATAGTAATAAGGTTTAGATTCGATGCAAAAGCTGACCAATTTCAGTTTTAACAGCGAATCTTTTTGTTTGTAGGCTAAGCCTGTCTTGCGTATAACCAAGCTTAGGTTATTTTGTAATTCAGCTCCAATTCTCCAAACCAAGCACTTTTTACACAGTTCTTGAAGTTGTTCACCTTAATAAAAAGAAATCCCTTTTTAAAAAATTAAAGTTCGTTATTTTTTTGATAAAATATTATTTTCATGATAAATATTCGGGATTTACTTGAAAGATGGGTGGGCGACTGATACAATTATCGAGGTTAGTGAAATTACAATTTTTATCCAAATTTTTTTTATGAGGTGAGTGTTCATGTCATCAGTAGTAGTAGTTGGGAGTCAATGGGGCGACGAAGGAAAGGGAAAAATAACAGATTTTCTTAGTCGAAATGCCGAAGTAATTGCACGTTATCAAGGCGGTGATAATGCTGGGCATACAATCGTGTTTAACGGAGAAACTTTCAAGTTGCGTTTGATACCTTCGGGGATTTTTTACCAAGACAAAGTTAGCGTAATCGGTAACGGTGTCGTCTTGAATCCTAAGTCGCTGGTGGAAGAATTAAAGTACTTAAACGGTCGTGGAGTTTCGACTGATAACTTGCGCGTTTCAGATCGTGCACATGTGATTTTGCCGTATCATATCTTGTTAGATGGCTTGCAGGAAAAGTCTAAAAAGGATCAGAAAATCGGGACGACTAACAAAGGAATCGGACCGGCTTACATGGATAAGGCAGCGCGTGTCGGAATCAGAGTTGCAGATTTGCTTGATAAAGAGATTTTTGAGGAGAAGCTGCGCCGCAATCTTGAGGAAAAAAATCGTGAATTCACACGTTTTTATGAACATGAACCACTTAAATTCGAGGATATTTTTGAAGCCTATTACGAATATGGCCAGCAATTTAAAGACTATGTAACTGATACCTCTGTTGTACTTAATGATGCTCTTGATAGTGGTAAACGTGTTCTATTCGAAGGTGCTCAGGGAGTAATGCTTGATATTGATCAGGGGACTTATCCATTTGTAACATCGTCTAATCCAGTTGCAGGCGGGGTCACCATCGGTAGCGGGGTTGGACCTTCAAAGATTGATAAAGTTGTTGGAGTTTGCAAAGCTTACACTTCACGTGTTGGTGACGGACCTTTCCCAACAGAATTAAAGGATGAAACAGGGTCATTTATTCGTGAGGCAGGACATGAGTACGGAACAGTTACTAAGCGACCACGGCGGATCGGATGGTTCGATAGTGTCGTAATGCGGCATGCAAAACGGGTGTCGGGCCTAACAAATCTTAGTTTAAATTGCGTTGATGTCTTAACCGGATTGGATGAAGTTAAAATTTGTACAGCTTATGAGCTTGACGGCGAATTGATTTATCATTATCCTGCAAGTTTAAAGCAGCTTAGCAAGTGTAAACCAGTGTATGAGACATTTCCAGGGTGGACAGAAGACATTACACATTGTAAACGGCTTGAAGATTTACCGTTGAATGTCCGTAACTATATTCACCGAATCCAAGAATTAGTGGGCGTTAAGATTTCGACTTTTTCTGTTGGACCGGATCGTGAACAAACAAATGTGTTAGATAATATTTGGGCGCGCATTTAATCTTTTTTAAATTTAGTTGAGCACTAAAATAACAGCTTGTAGGGGAGTGTGACATAAGTCGGGAAAATTTGAGTGCTAACTCGAAATTACGAACATAGCGAGTATTTTGCTATGAGTAATTCGAAGTTAGATGGAGAATTTTGACTTATGGAACACGTTTATACGGAATAAAAGAGGGGCTGTGACAAAATTTAACTTTTGTCACAGCCCCTTATTTACTATTATGGATAAATGTGTTCCAGCTCAGCTTTTTCCTGTAGCTAAATCTAAATTACGTGAACCGGTTTTTAAACAGACAATGCTCAAAATTTAAAATATAATAAATTTAAATAAAAAACAAAAACATAATTGCTGAGGAGCGTCTTCGCGAACACACGCATGAACATAGTGCGTTTGAATCTAAGTTGTAAAAATACGCTTGGATAACTGTGGTTAAGCGGAATATGCTCGAAAAGGCGCGTTAAGACGCCGTAACAGGCTGCAGAATAAATTATACAAAGTTGATCTTGGCACTTTTTAGACAGACTGCAGATCGCAAAATGTGACCAGATATCGAGATTAAATGACAGCAGTTTTTAGAAAGATGGGCTAAAAAAATTTACAGTCAGAAACTTTAAGTATAAAAGGATTCGTGCATTTGCAAAAAAAAAGAGGGGGTTAATCCTCGTTTTTTTATTAAGAACGGTATAGAATAGGATAGTACATTAATAGGAACGGGTGCTGTAAACAAGAATGAAAAGGGAAGTGTTGACGATGGCCGATTCAAACGAGACCGAGATAGCAGTTAAGGCGGTCATGAAGCAAAGATCATGTTCGTACGAGGAGGCAATCGCCTTCTTAATCGAAATTGTTAAGAAGCAGGAAATTCATTAATTTTCTTAATGAAGCCTGCTTTTTTAATTTAACCAACGTGGCTGCAGTTCAAGCTGCTGATTGAAGCTTTTGGCTTGCTGTAGCTGCTGTTTGCGTAATGCTTGTCTGACAGAATAAGCTTGGCAAACACTTATTTCCTCAGGTGTTTGTGGCACAAGCGGTGGTAATTTAATCTCCTTTTTTAGAACAACAAAGGTTAGAAAAGCTGTTGCACCTAAAAAACGTTGCCCGGTTGTTAAATGTTCACCAATGATTTTTGCAAAGACTTCAAGGGAACGTTTGCCGCTGCCGCTAACAAAAGATTCAATACAAAATGAATCATTGAGTTTGAAAGGTGCGATAAACTTAAATTGATCTACGGCCGCTGTCACTGTTTGCGTCTTACAAAAACGTGAAGCAGAGATTGAAGCCGTGCCATCTAACATTTCAAGCAATTTTCCGCCGTAAACGGTCTCATGCTCATTAAGATCATTCGTGATTACTCGATGGCTAGTAACTGCAAGGGTTTGTGCACAATTCATATTGTTTAAGAGGGCGCTTGTTCAGCGCTCCTCGTGAGGCCTCCTTTTAATTGTGGACTACCTATATCATAATATTTTTATTTAGTTTTGGCGACTTATAAATAATATAAGACCATGTTTCACGTGGAACAAGGCTAAACAAACTATCAGCGGATACCGGATTTTTTTATGGTAAGATAAGTGAGGGAAATTTAAGCAGAGTAAGAACATTTGTGGAAGAAGAGCGTTTATGATTTTTAAGATGAAAAACCTGACTTTTTGGTATATAGTGGGATAAAACCTTTGATTGAGGGAAAATATATGCACATAAAAATATTGGTGACAAGCGACATTCATGGTCACGTCTTTCCAACCCTTTATTGTACAAAACATGATCAAAAGAGTCTCGGACTTGCTAAGGCTGCTTCTTTGATTAAGCGCATTCACAAGCAGGCGACTAAAGATACAATCGTGATCACGATTGAAAATGGTGATCTTCTCCAGGGTTCTCCCTTAACATCCTACTTGGAAAAATGCGAAAAAAGCGTTGCACCGCTGATTGAAGCAGTTAATTTATTGCATTATGACGCGGGTGTCTTGGGGAATCATGAATTCGACTATGGCCGTTTTTCCTTAGAAAAGGCATTACAGGTGAGAAAGTATCCGTTGTTATGTGCCAATATTCTTGATGAAGAGGGGCAACCATATTTTGGCAGAGCCTATACGATTGTAGAGAAAAAGGGGGTTAAAATTGCTATTTTAGGATTAACGACTCAATTTGTTCCACATTGGGAACCGGCTCAAAATATTACTGGTTTACACTTTGAATCAGCAGTTGCAACAGCTAAAAAATATGTACCATTTTTGCAAAAGCAAGCGGATTTAGTACTAGTTTCCTATCATGGAGGATACGGTGAATTAGTGACAGAAGTTGCAGGGGAACCAATAGATGGAGCTGACGAGGCATTTGCGTTAAGCAAAATTCCAGGAGTAGCTGCTCTGATTACTGGGCATCAGCACCGTAGAATTGCGACACATGTTAATGGAGTACCAACGATTCAACCCGGGCAAAATGGTGAGTACGTAGGTATGATTGAGTTAGAAGTAGCGTGCAAATCCAAAACGATTCAGCAAAGTCACGCTACACTGCTGCCGGTTGCACATGAGCAGCCTGATAAGGAGATCAGTGCTCTTTTAGAGTGTTTCGAACAAAGGACACAAAAATGGTTAGTGCAGCCGCTCGCTCGATTGGGAGCTGGTTTTCAGCTTAAGAATCCGGCACAGGCACGGTTAGAGGGGCATCCTTTTGTAGACTTGCTTAATCAAGTTCAGTTAGAGGCTACTGGGGCTGAGATTTCAGCAGTTGCACTTTACAGTGATGCAGTTACAGGATTTTCAGAGCAGGTCACCATTAGAGATGTGAAACGCAATTATCCCTTTGAAAATAAATTAGCCGTTTTACAGATTACGGGAGCACAGTTACGAGCTGCCTTAGAACAAAATGCAGCTTATTGGGATATTCAAGCAGGAAAAATTGGAGTGCGCCAAGGAGCGTATGGGCCACTAATTCCGCATTATAATTACGATCTTTATGCTGGAATTGACTACGTGATTGATGTTGCGCAGCCTGTCGGGGAGCGGTTAATAAAATTAAAGTATCAGGGAAAGCCGGTTCAAGCAACACAACAATTTCGACTGGTAGTCAGCCAATATCGCGCCTTGGGAGGTGCATTTCGGATGTATACTCCCAAACAGATAGTGTTTGTGTGCACACGCTCCATGCCGGAAATGATTACAGACTATCTGCAAAAGAATGAAGGATTGTTGACTCCTAGAAAAATAAAGCATAATATTTATCAAGTCATCATGACTGGTAGGTAGGGGACTGATGCTCTGCTAGTCAGCAGAACTAGCTAGCAGGTGCAGTACCACCTTTAAACTGAGTCAGTTAGCGCGAAAAGAACTGACTGAATAGTGATTAACTTTAAAAAGGTTCTGTTTCACGTGAAACAGAACCTTTTTTTACAGCTATAAATTTATTAAAGGAGTATCAACTGGACAAAACTGAAGATACACTTGATGAAAAATAGATTATAAAAAAATAGAGGACTAAGTCAAAACGAATGTTTTGCTTAATCCTCTGAATTACTGCTCAGGTAGGATTCGAACCTACGACCTCTTGATTAACAGTCAATTATTCTACCACTGAACTACTGAGCAATTACACTACAATGTTTTTCAAGACAAATATAGTTATATCATATATAATCATCCTTGTAAACATTTTTTTGTGAAAAATGCAAAAATTCAATGGTGGAAAAATGAGCATAAATCAAAGGTAACTTAGGTGGTTATTTAAAGCTAAAAAATATAAATATTTATATTAATCAAATTCTTCGTATTCATTTGGATCTTGGTCGTCAACTCTGCCATCTGCGCGATTCAAGGTATTAATCTGTGCAATTTCAGCTGCTGTTAAAGTGAAGTCAAAAAGAGCGAGATTTTCTCTTTGATGGATAAGCTTGCTTGATTTTGGAAGTGGAACAATGCCACGTTGTGTATGCCAGCGTAAAATAATTTGACCAACACCTTTGTGATACTTTTGGGCCAATTCTTTAAGTAGGGGCTCTTGGAGTGCTGCACTTCCTCGTCCAAGTGGACTCCATGCTTCTGTGAGAATTCCACGTTTCTTATCCTCAGCCAGCCTTTCTTCTTGAACCCAGTACGGATGAACCTCGATCTGGTTTACAGCTGGGGTTACACCTGTTTCTGAAATTAATTTATCAAGGTGTGCAGGCTCAAAATTAGAAACGCCAATTGAGCGGCACAGTCCAAGCTTTTGGGCCGTAATTAGTGCTTTCCAAGCTTCAACATACAGACCACGTTTAGGAAGGGGCCAATGAATTAAATAAAGATCAAAATAGGAAAGCCCCATGCGACAAAGAGACTCTTGCAGCATCATGAGCGCATCATCGTAATGGTGGTACTTACCGGGGAGTTTGCTAGTTACAAAGAATTCAGCACGCGGAATCCCAGATCTTCTGATAGCTTCACCAACAATGCCTTCACTATCATAATTGGTAGATGTATCTAGCAGACGGTAGCCATCTTGAATTGCAGCAAGAACTTGATCAATACCAGCACCGCCACGAATTTGATAGGTACCTAGCCCAACAGTTGGAATATAATGACCGTCATTCAGAGTTTTAACAGGAACGTTCATTAAATCAATCCTCCTCAAAATAATTAGTTACAGGCTCACCTTATTACTTTGGTTAATAAATGTGAAGTGAATTGCTTATTTGGTCAATGTACTAAGGGTAGTAGACCACTAATGCATGTTTTTTCTAGAGCTCATTTTAGCTCAGTGATAGGCAAAGAGCTATAATAAAAATAGGAGGAAAGCCGTAAGCGGTGCTGATTATCCGGTGTTCCAACGACATAAAAGTTAATGGGGTTACAGGTAGGCAGATTTAGGCAACGAAGATTGGGTCATCTAATTGTCATTACAAAATAAAATGAAAAGGGACGGTGAGGATGATGGAAATGATTAATGATCGGCGCGTACTGGCTATTTTTAGAAAAATTAAACTGGAGTATGCCAAACAAGCCGAACTCGTTGCTGGAGGCGCTGAGGTGTTGGGGCAAACACTGTACAGTGAACTTTTTTTTAAGAAAGCAACGCAGCAATATATTTTGCGAACAACGGTAAAGAAGGACTGGTTGTACTTGGATAAGGAACTGATCCTTGCGACTGCCAAGCAACGTGCAGAAATTTTTAACGGGAGGATTAAAGCACTCACTCCGCTAGTCTTGGTAGAAGATTCGCAGGCAGCGGTTAAAGTAATAATGGATTCCAGAGTCTTGAGCAGTGGACTTGTGGTGCTCAAACTACAGCAGGCAAATGAGAGCGTGGTATTATCGCCAACTAACTTGATGCTTTTTCTCAAATATATTAAACATCCAGTTACACTAACGGAGGTGTGAAGATTAAAAGATTAGCTGACTTGGTTAGCCGAAATAAGTGAGACTTTAAGATAATTTGATTGGAGCAGAAGTACGATGAGATGGTTTTCAAAACTTTATGAGCGCTCGTTCTACTGTTTTATAGTAATTTATGTTTTGGAGTTTTTCTTAGCATGTGTTATATACTTTTACTTGCCTGATGTGATTCCGCTGCACATTGGGTTAAATTCTGTGGATCTTTGGGGAAAGGGGAAGTTTGCAATTTTTTTCTTGCCCGTATTATTAATAGGTGTTAGCTATATCAGTAAATCAAACTATGTAGATAGAAAATATCTGCCAGGTACATCCACCACTCTTTTTATTAAAATATTTTTATTTGCGGTGCAATTATTGTGCATGTTGGGTTCAATTAACTATTTCTATATTTTATTGATGTTGATTTTTAAGGGGAGTGCTTTTTTTAACTAAAAAAAACTGCTACTCGATTGAGTAACAGCCACTGCCCCGCGCAAGTTCTTTTTTGGCTAACTTTTTTGATTATTACTGACATTCTATACAATGCAAATTTTTTTAAATACAAAAAAACCAATAATCACGGCATTTTGATACCTAATGATTACTGGTTTAGTAAACCTCTGATGGGTGGCCAGGGGATCGAACCCTGGACCCACGGATTAAGAGTCCGTTGCTCTGCCAGCTGAGCTAGCCACCCAAATAACTCATCAACAAGAAATATATTACCATGACTAATACTATTATGCAATAGAAAATTTAAAAAGTATTTTTGGCTGGCAGGAATCGGCGTCAACGCGATCCGTGGGTTGTAGCTGAAATTACAGTTCTGAAAGTGAAATACAGTAACGGGACACAAATCGCGGTTGAGATTGAATTAATCACAGTAGCCGGCAGACTTAGGAAAGATGCGACAATCGCTGTTTTAAAAGATGTTCCAACCATCAGGGCTTCAATAATTGCGGTACAGTATGAGGTCAAAATTTTAGTCGCACCGGCTGTAATTCCTAGTAAAATAATATTTCTTTTGGTGTCTTGATAACCAAATGCTTTAAAAACAGCGTTAAGCACAATTCCAACGATAATGACCTCTAAAATTGTCAACCAAGAGGTTAAAGCGTAGCCATTAAGAATATCAAAGCCCCCAAGACCAATTGCTCCAGCTAAAACCCCATTGCGCAATCCGAGAAAAAGGACAGCTAAAGCGGCGAGTGTATTTCCAAAATGAATAAATGGTCTGCCAACGAGGGCTGGAATCGGAATTCGTAAAATAAAAATTCCAAGATAAATGATAGCTGCAAAGAGACCGGTTAAAACAATCATTTTGAGTGAATTTTGTTCTTTTCGCATAATGTTCTCCCTCCTTTAAGTAAGTTGTTTTAATAATACAGACAATTGTTGAGAATAATCAAGACCAAAGCGCGAATCACGGTTTTTTTCTGTCTGTGCGTTTTCAATGCAAGCGCTAACGAAGTCCATTGCACTGGTTGCAGCTGTTTTAAGCTTTTTTTTCTTAAGCAGCGTCGCCAAAAGAATACTTGCAAAAAGATCCCCGGTGCCAAAATAACTGCCAGGGAGTTTTTTGCGTTGGAGTTCCCATATTTCCCGGGAAATAGCGTCAGAGCCAAAAACTCCGATTTGACCATTGTTTAATTGGACACCCGTAAGCAAAATTGCTGAGGCAGTGAATTTTTGCTTAAGCGCACCCACGATGCTATGTGCCTGCGCATTGGAAATAGTTCCTGAGGTGCATGTTTGACCTAGCAAAAGCTGGGCTTCAGTTACATTTGGCGTCAAAAGAGATGCATGTGCAGCTAGTTTGCGCATTTTTGTAACGTAAGCGGCGGTGAAGCCACGGTAGAGCCGACCGTGATCGCCCATCACGGGATCAATTAGCCACAGGCTTTTCGCTGTACCAATGCGGAGACGTTCTTTTAGCAAAACATCTACAGCTTTGTTTCCCAAGTATCCTAAATAGATGGCAGAAAAAGAAAGGGGTAATGTTTCCCAATGGGCAATGATTTTAGTCATTTCTGAACTAAGATCAAGGTAAGTATTTGCGCCTAAGCCGCCTGTATGTGTTGAAAGCAGTGCAGTGGGAAGGATGGTCGGCCTGAACCCCAGTGCACCCAGAAGCGGAAGCGCGACGGTCATTGAGACTTGACCGGCGCAGGAGAGATCCTGAGAAATCAAGATAGATGCTGTCATGGCCTAAACTCCTTTATATAATTTTAATGTGAACATATTATAGCACGAACCACGAGTGGCATGAGTGGTTATAAAACCTGGTTTGGCAACCAGAATGGGATAGGTTATAATAGAAGAGGTTTACTGTGTTGATTTTTTCAATAAGAGACTGATAGATCTTAAAAATCCAGGAAACACTAATAATTCTAAAGCTAACAGATATGCGTCAGTGTGTGCTTTAGGAAAGGAGTTTCATAATGAAGAAGATTTTAGTAGTTGATGATGAAAAACCAATTTCGGATATTGTTAAATTCAATTTAACTAAAGAAGGCTTTGACGTTTACACGGCCTATGATGGTCAAGAAGCTTTGGATCAAGTTGAAGAGGTTGTGCCGGACCTGATCCTGCTTGATATTATGCTGCCTAAGATTGATGGCTTGGAAGTTGCCCGTGAAGTGCGTAAAAAGTATGATATGCCGATTATCATGGTGACAGCTAAGGATGCGGAAATTGACAAAGTTCTTGGACTGGAATTAGGTGCCGATGACTATGTAACAAAGCCGTTTTCAAACCGTGAGTTGGTGGCCCGTGTCAAAGCAAATTTACGGCGACAAACGAGCGCAGCAGCGGCAGTTCAATCAGAGGAGGAAAAAAATAGTGAAATCACAATTGGTGATCTTACAATCCATCCTGAAGCGTATATGGTATCTAAGCGCGACGAAAAGATTGAGTTGACACACCGTGAGTTTGAATTGCTGTACTATTTGGCAAAACATATCGGGCAGGTAATGACACGTGAACATCTTTTGCAAACTGTCTGGGGTTATGATTACTTTGGTGATGTGCGGACGGTGGATGTGACGGTGCGTCGCCTGCGTGAAAAAGTCGAAGATAATCCTAGCCGTCCGATTTGGCTGATTACACGACGCGGTGTGGGTTACTATCTGCGTAATCCAGAAGCAGAATAGAAATTTAGAAAGTCTTAGTTCTTTTTGGAGTAATAATGAATAAAAAACTGCATTTTTTTCAATCAATTCATTTTAAGATTGCACTTGTGTTTGCTTTGTTATTGTTAATAACATTTCAAATCGTAGGGGCCTATTTTGTGCAACAATTAAAAAAAGATAACGTCAAGACTTTCAAACAGCAGGTGGAACTCTCAAGTTATATTGATAATTCATTAATTGACAATCTTGCGCGTAGCAACACCAAGAAGGCAAATTCAAATATTCGTGATATTTTGGAAGATATTGACAGCTCGAATGTGACTGAAGTCCAAGTGGTTGATACCAAAGGGACAATTCGCGGAGATAGTGATGTTAACAACCAAGGAATTGTCGGGCAAAAAACAACTAACAGTGATATCAAACAGGTCTTGTACAATGAGCGCTCATATGCCAAGTCAACGTATGACCGTTCAGATAACAAGCCCTATTATGTTTCTATTACACCGCTTTTTAGTGCCAGTGGAAATACCAATACGCTAGTGGGTGCAGTTTATTTGCGTGCTAGCTTGGAATCGGTCTATGACTCGATTCATAAGGTTACGGTGATTTTTGTCACGGCGGCTTTGATTGCAACTGTCTTTGGACTAATGCTGGCAATCTTAATCTCAAGAGCAATTACTCGTCCAATTGATGATATGAAAAAACAAACTAGTCGAATTGCTCAAGGTGACTATTCTGGTCAAGTTAAAGTCTACGGGACAGATGAATTGGGACAATTAGCACAGGCGGTTAACAACCTTTCAGTCCGAGTCGAAGAAGCCCAAGAATCCTCAGAGGCTGAACAAAGACGTTTGGATAGTGTTCTTTCACATATGTCAGACGGCGTGATTGCGACTGATCGCCGTGGAAACGTAATTATTATGAATGAAACAGCTTCTGAAGATTTGAATATTGATCCGGATGTCGCAGATGGACAATCTGTACTGGATATTCTTAACATTCGTGGAAGATATACACTGCGAGATTTGCTTGAAAATCAGGATGAAATCGTGATTGATCTTTCTGATGATGAGCATGAACAGATTTTAAATGCTTATTTTTCATTAATTCAAAGAGAATCTGGTTTCATCAGTGGGTTGGTATGTGTGCTGCATGATGTAACTGAACAGCAGCGGATAGATCGTGAACGGCGTGAATTTGTGTCGAATGTCTCACATGAATTGCGGACACCTTTGACAAGTATGCGCAGTTATATTGAAGCGCTCAGTGATGGCGCATGGAAAGATGCTAAAGTGGCACCGCATTTTATCAAAGTGACACAAGATGAGACTGAACGGATGATCAGAATGATTAATGATCTCTTAAGTTTGTCACGCATGGATTCTGGGACGTCTAAGCTTGAACTTGAGCTGGTTAACTTGAACGAACTTTACAACTATATTCTTGATCGTTTTGATATGATGCTGAAAACAGATGATGACGATGCGCGTAATGCCAAGCACTATACTATTAAACGTGATTTTACCCGGCGTGAACTCTGGGTGGAGATTGACACAGACAAGTTTATGCAGGTCGTGGATAATATCATGAATAACGCGATTAAATATTCTCCAGATGGCGGGGTTATAACCTGCCGCTTACTTGAGACACACAATCACGTAATCCTAAGTATCTCTGATCAAGGTCTGGGAATTCCTAAAAAAGATGTTGCACATATTTTTGACCGTTTCTTCCGAGTAGATAAGGCACGTTCGCGAGCTCAGGGCGGAACAGGTCTAGGCTTAGCCATTTCTAAAGAGGTTATTGAGATGCACGGTGGTAAGATCTGGGTTGATAGTGTCGAAGGAAAGGGCTCAACGTTCTATATTTCGTTACCTTACGAAGAATATGAGGGGGATTTGTGGGATGAAAATTAGAAATTTTCTGTTACATTCTGGCTTGATTATCACAATTCTAATCAGTGTTCTTCTTTCGGCATTAATTTGGATTAATCCTGCGGTTTTTCAACGTGACTCTAAAACAACGACCAGTACCGGAGAAAGTTCAGAAAATGTTAATAAAAAGAAGCTCAGTGATGTATTTTTACCGCTGCAGACAACTTTAAATCAAAATGGACAGAGTTATGTTTTATTTAGCGATAAGAATGATGTTACAGGGGATCTTTCGAAGCAATTAGGCAAATTGAGTCTAAAAGACGGCTCCCTTAAGACCTACAAGACTGATACTGAATATCAAGAGTTTTTACAGCAAAATGATTCGGTGCTCTTAAGTTACACCAGTTCGATTACAACGGCATTGTTTAATCAGGTTTTTTCACAAAAGCTTAAGGGGCTGCAGGAATACAAATTCAATCGGATTTTGATCCCACTTCAAGGAGGGGCAGTTTACCTTGTCAGTGATCAGAATCGCCAAGCTTATAAGCTGACGGTTAAGAAAGATTCCTATACCAAGATTAAGCAGATTTTAAATACGAATGGGGTTCAAAAGCTGAGCATCAGTTACTTTTCACTTGAAAGTGATAATCTGACAACCTTCTACACCAGTTCTTTTAGCCTGCCGCGGTATAGCTATTTAGTGAATAAATCCAACATCAGTCCATTCCTTAGTCAATTGCTGAACTCAAATGGACAATCATCGATTACTACCAAAGTTCAAAAGAATAAAACAATCTACTCTGATGGAACAGATAATCGCATGGAGGTCAATGATCAGACAGGAGAAGTTGTCTATGAGAATTATGCTGATGTCAATTACAATGGGAACGAGAAGGTGCGTGAGCAACAACTCGGATTCTATGATCTTTTGAAGCAGAGTTTTACACAACTCAATGCCCTAGGAGTGCAGTTAGATGATGTGCGTTACGCTGAATATAGTGAAAGTGACAACACAGTTACCTATCGCAGCTACATTGCAGGTTTTCCAATTATTAATGAAGACAGTTACGCCACATATAAGATTCAACCGTTAAATTCAGGTGGAAAGAAGTATGTGTTCTCGTTGAACGGTTTGCAAGTCCCAGTTCCATCTGGCGGTGCTAAAGAGACTTTACCTGCAACCGAAACTGTCTATCAAGAACTTGAGAATGCCGGTTATTCCAGCAATCAAATCAAGAGTATCAAAGTAGCTTATCAATGGGAGCAAAACACGTCTTCCAAACTGGTAGTAGACCTTGTTCCGACGTATTTTGTTAATTATAATGGCCATTGGCAAAGTTATACAGAATTGTTAAAGAAGACTGCTAGCGGAAATTAAGAAAGAGTGGTGTAAGTATGAACTTTAAAAGGATCGAATTAATTTTTTTCCTCGCGTTTATCGCGCTTGATATCTTTTTATTTGTTTCATATATGCAAAAAGATGACATTGTTGTTTCAACAACGAATTCAACAACTGAAGATTCCACGACCTCTGTGCTCAAAAGCATCCGCAATGATCAGATTTCATATGGCAGTCTTTCAGATAAAAAGAGTGAAGGCTTTTATATTTCCAGTCCGCAAAAGGACACGCTCAAAGAAAAGACATCAACTTTGCAAGGACAGTCATGGTCCTACGATGATCATAAATTAACCGCTGCTTTTGAAAATAGTATAAAATTAAAAGATGATAGCAAACCGCAAGAAACGCTGAACGCTGTTGTTAAAGATAGTACTAAGATAATTGCAGGGCAGCAATATGTGTATGACCGTGGTTTGTCAACCAAAAACATGGTTGTTTATACGCAGGTTGTAAAGGGGTATCCAGTCTACACGGCCGATGGTCAAATTAGATTTACAACAAGAAACGGCTATGTTACAGGATATACGCAAGGTTTGCTCGAAAACGTTGAGACCTTGCATGAGAAGCGACCGATTATTAGTCAAAAACGGGCGTTGATCTGGTTATATCAATATAATAAATTAGTAAGTAACAGTAGTGTTCAATGGGTCCGTTTGGGATATACACGCTTGCTTTCTGTGAATAACAGCCATGTTTACATTCCAACGTGGATGATTGCTGTTAAGAGCAATTCAACCGGCAATATTCAATATCGGCGCATAAATGCCTTTACTGGAGCTACCATGGATGATTAAAACAGATATTTATGAATTTTAGGTGATAGAAGGGTGAGCAATGGAGAGTTCTGAAAAACAGACAGATACGATGAAAGTCAGTGTTCTCGCAAGTAGTAGCAGCGGGAATGTTACATACATTGAGACGCCCGAACGTAAGGTGTTGGTTGATGCAGGATTGAGCGGAAAAAAAATCGCAGGGTTGATGAGTTCAATTGGTCGCGATCTTAGTGATGTGGACAGTCTTTTAGTTACACATGAACACAGCGATCATTGCAAGGGAGTTGGCGTGCTGGCACGCAAATACCACTTGGATGTGTACGCTAATGAAGGTACTTGGAATGCAATGGCACATAAAATTGGTAAGATTCCATTAGCCCAAAAGCATCTCTTTGAAATGGGGAAAACAAAGTCGTTTGGCGATCTTGATATTGAAAGCTTTGGCGTATCGCATGATGCTGCTGAGCCGCAATTTTATGAGCTTCATCATCACGGGCATTCCTTTGTGATCTTAACCGATACAGGCTATGTTTCTAGTAGATTAGAAGGGATCATTAAAGGTGCTAATGGTTATCTGATTGAATGCAATCATGATACTGAAATGTTGCGGATGGGGGCGTATCCGTGGTCACTAAAACAGCGAATTCTTAGTGATCAAGGGCATCTCTCAAACGATGATGGGGCGGCAACGTTAATTGATGTTTTGGGTAATCAGACAAAGAAAATCTATCTTGGTCACCTTAGTCAAGACAATAATATGAAGGAACTTGCGCATGTGACCGTTTCTTCAACACTGGAACAGCATGATCTAGGCGTTGGGCATGATTTTGCGGTTTTAGATACAGATCCTGCACGGGCAACTCCGCTAGCTGTAATTTAAGGAGCAGTGAAGAGCGAAGTTCAAAAAAAAAGACTTTTTTAACAAATGTAGGATTTAATTCATGCTTTTTTCAAATATTGTCGTTAGAATGTAACCATGGAAGAGCTATGAAAAAATCTCTGGGAGGGGGGTCAGCGTTATTTTTTGAATAGCGCATAACTCATGGATAATAACGAAGGAAATAACGAAGGACAAAAAACTTTTGAAGGGGAATTTAAAGAGCCTAATTCTCCAAAAAATAATGACAATCAACACCCTAAAATGGGTAAAATTTTTGTAGTAGCACTCGTTGGGGGCCTACTAGGAGGCGGAATTGCCTTTGGCGGCTATGGCGTGTACCAGCATTATCAAGAAAATGCGGTGAGCACCGCAAATTCACGCGGGACAACGAGTGTTAGTAATATAAAAGTAAACGTAAGTACACAATCTACCAAAGCATTCAATAAGATTCAAAATGCGGTGGTTTCAGTTGAAGCGTACTCTTCAAGTAGTTCTTCTAACTCACTGAGTGGTCTTTTTGGCTCAGGTTCAGATTCAAGTAGCTCGTCTTCTGAAAGCGAAGGCTCAGGTGTGATTTATAAAAAGGATGGTAATACGGCCTTTGTAGTTACAAATAATCATGTTATTTCAGGAGCAAATAAGGTCGAAGTCCTCTTGAACAGTGGGAAGAAATTGACTGCTAAAGTTGTTGGACATGATTCTGTAACTGATTTAGCAGTTTTGAAAATTAATGCAGCAAATGTTACACAGGTAGCATCATTTGGTAACTCAAATAATATTCAAGTTGGGCAGACAGCCCTTGCAATTGGTTCACCGCTAGGATCAACTTATGCAACCTCATTGACGCAAGGAATTATTTCAGCTAAAAAACGGACAATTGAAACAACCGATAGCTCAGGTGCAAGTACGGGACAGACTACCGTTATTCAGACTGATGCTGCCATTAATCCTGGTAATTCAGGCGGCCCGTTGATCAATCTTGATGGTCAAGTGATCGGGATTAACTCGATGAAGCTTGCATCTACCAGTTCAAGTTCGACTAGTTCGTCATCGTCGACAAGTGTTGAAGGGATGGGCTTTGCAATCCCAAGTAATGAAGTGGTAAACATCATCAATCAGCTTGTTAAAAATGGCAAAATTAAGCGTCCTGCGCTTGGAATTTCGTTAGTTGATTTAAGCTATGTTTCTACAAGTGACAGAAAATCAGTGCTGAAGTTACCAACTAGTGTTGATAATGGCGTTGTAGTCCTTAAGGTTTCGTCGAATTCACCAGCTAAACAGGCGGGGTTGCAGAAATATGATGTGATCACGTCCCTAGGTGGTAAGACGGTCAAAGGGCTCTCATCACTGCGCGAGGCGCTTTATGAGCATAAGGTCGGTGATACTGTGGAAATCAAGTATTACCATGATGGTGAACTTAAGACAGCAAGTATTAAACTGTCATTGGAAGCAGATGATGCAAATACGACCACCTCATCGAATTCTGGAAACTAGAATTTTAAGCATAATTTATAATTTGGTTACAGAGGTATTTGTCCGTGAATTGCGGTTGTCAAATACCTCTTTTTATGTGCACAATAATTATAAGGCACAGTTTTGAAGAGCTTTGTGGATAAAAAAGTGAATAGCAATCTTGGTGGGTGTTGAAAAGAGGGAGTGTTGTTGATAAATGGCTTTTTCCATCTTCTCAAAGTTATCCACAGATTGTGTTTTTGCCTGTGACTAACTTTATTTTGCACTTGAAATCTAGCGTATAAATGCTGTTGCATCAACGTTCTTTACCTAAAATTAAGGAGTGTAAAGACTGTGTAAAACTGTGGATAACTGATTAACTATTGACAAATTTGCAATTAATAAATGTTGTGACGAAAATATGTTCGCGCCAAGATATAGAGATGCTAGCTGTGGATAAGTGGATAACTTTGTGGATAACTTGTGAAAAGGCGGGTAGTTATGAACAGTAAAATTATTGTTGTTGGTAAACTTAAGGAGAAATACTTAAAACAGGGAATTGCAGAATACGCAAAACGCTTAAGCAAATTTTGTAATTTTGAAATTGTAGAAGTTCCCGATGAAAAGGCACCTGAGAAGTTGAGTACAGCACAAATGCAACAGGTTAAACAAATCGAAGGCGAACGCATTCTGGCTAAGATTAAGGAAAGAGAATACGTTTTTGCACTGGCAATTAAAGGTAAAGAGCTCAGCTCAGAAGAATTTGCAGCGGAATTTGAAAAATTAACAACTTATGGTCATAGTGCACTCACATTTGTCATTGGTGGCTCATTGGGATTGAGTCCCGCTGTATTAAAAAGAGCTGATGCGCAGTTGTCATTCGGACGATTCACCTTACCGCATCAATTAATGCGGTTGGTGTTGACGGAGCAGATCTATCGCGCTTTTATGATTAATGCCGGGAGTCCGTATCACAAATGATGCCTAGCATTGTTGTTTATCTATATTTGCTTCCAACAGTCCATTAATTCGAATATTAAAAAAGGGGGCTGTGACAAAATTTAACTTTTGTCACAGCCCCCTCTTTTATTCCGGATAAACGTGTTCCATAAGTCAAAATTCTCCGTCTAACTTCGAATTACTCATAGCCAAGTACTCACGATGTTCGTAATTTCGAGTTAGCACTCAAATTTTCCCAACTTATGTCACACTCTCTTTTTGAGGTTACTGAAACGAGCAAGCTGCGAGGGTTTTGAACCCTAACTGAGCGAGGTACTGGTTTTAATTAAGAATTTAAAAGCTGACTTTACTGCTATTTTGTAACTTTGGCTGGTTCGCTGACAAAACGATCAACTTTGGTGTGATTACCAGCAAAGAAGTTAACAATATTTTGGCATGAAATTCGTTGCAGTTCAGTAATTGAATTAACTGAGTAAAAAGCAGCATGCGGGGTCACGCTGACGTTTGTGCGCTTTAAGAGCGGATGTTTTTTCAACACAGGGTTTTCGACGGCTAAAACGTCAAGACCAGCACCTTTGATCCATTTTTTTTCAAGCGCAGTCAACAAGGCTTGCTCGTCAACACTTTCACCACGGGCCACATTGATAAAAAGCGGGTGTTTTCCTTGCCCCATTTGTTTAAACGCCGTGGTATTAAAAAAGTGCCGGTTGGCTGCAGTTAAACGCATGTGATTAGTGATGATATCTGCTGCAGCGTAAATTTGTGATGCCGTTACTAGCGGAATCTCAAGTTTTTCCGCCACTGCAGGAGGCAAAAAAGGATCATATGCAATTACTTTCATCCCGAATGCTTTAGCAAGATAGGCAACTTTTTGCCCAATTTTACCTAAACCGCAGATTCCTAAAGTCTGTTCAGCTAGGCGTTTTTGTGGTGGCAAGGCATTATATTTCCATAAATGTTCAACTGTCAGTAAATGATCGTAAGCTTTCAACTGCTTGGTCAAGCTCAATAATAATGAAAAGGTAAACTCGGCTACATCTGTACTGCAGTAATCAGAGATTGCGCAGACGCTAACTTGATGGGCGGCAGTGGCTTTGAGATCAATATTATTGAAGCCCATTGCATTTATTGAAATCAATTTTAGGTTAGGAGCGTTAGCCAGCAAGGTTTCATCTACAGGAATAAAGGCTGTTAGCAGTGCATCTGCATCCAACATTTCAGTGTAAAAGGCAGTTAATTTTTCAGGATTATATACCATAGTTTTTACGATCCAGTCAGGATGAGTCTGCGTTAGGAGTTTAAGTTCATAAGTATGATCTTCCATCATAGCTGCTGCGTAATCAGCAATCATAATTTTCATGTGGGCTACCTTCTTACTATACTTATTTTTTGCGATTTGAGGCTATCCCAGCAGGAAAAGCACAAATCAGATACTTGATGTTAGAAAATATATCATCTAAAGTACTTTTTAACCAGTTAGACACTTGAGAATCACTTGAGATTATAAAGTTCAAAAAATAATGATGAATATTATCTCGTTAAAAAAGAATATCTATTAACATGTAACCCATAACATTTAGATTTTATGCATTAAAGGGTTCACTAAAAGTCTGAGGAACTTTTTAAAACAACTTTTTTTTGCATATATACATTGTTATATTCATTGCACAACTGATTAATTCACTTGAATTTATAACAAGAACACACAGTGAGGTTCCAAGGTAACTTTTCCATAAGCCACTTTCATAGCGCTTACACGGCGATGTTTGCTATACTTACCGTAGACATGTTGAAGTATTCAGACTAGGAGGAGTGTTTACGATGGCAATTAAAACAACGATTTCCGAGTTAGCTGCATTACCGATACCTGAGACTGCTGCGCAAGTGATTACGCTGAACCTGAACCTGAGTAAACTAGCTTATGATGAAGCTGAACAGTTACGGGTCAAGAATCTTCTTAAAGAGATTAGGCGCAAGTTAGGGACCGAAGCGGATTCTTTTGTCACTGAGGTAAATGACTTGGTGAGACAGCAATTACCATATGCTGGGATCACCGTGGTTTTTGAAAGCAGTGCGGCCGCAGTTTATTATGTTGACCGTACTAGCATTGAGGAGTCGACGGTGCACGTTGGAGAGACAATCGACTTTTTAATGTTGTTAAGCGAAGCACCTAATAGCGATTATACTTTGATTGAATTGAATCGTGACAGCAGTCAGCTGTTTCGCTTGCAAAATAAGAAGGTGCAAGTATTAAAAATTCCAGATTATCCTACGAGCTTGCAGGATGCACTTGGAAGCGAGCTTAGTAAGAGTGAATTGAACTTTCATGCAAGAGGTGGAGAAGCCTTTTATCATGGACATAGCGAGATCAGTCAGGAAAAGCAGATTGATCAAGAACGCTATTATCGTTATCTGATTGAGTTTTTGGGTAAAGCGTCTTCCTTAAGCAAAAGCACGTTCATTCTGATGGGATTGCCACAAAACATCAACCTATTTGAAAAACTGAATGAGAATTTAACAATTGCAGCTGTCCGGGTCGAGCAGTCAGTTCAGAAACTTTCAACGGCCGAAATTGCGGAGCGTGTAAATGACAGAATTGATAATGATAATAAAAAGACCTCGGTAGCAGCAGTCACCAAGGACTTCAAGGATAACTTGTATACGGATCTTGGTAATATTCAAAACATGCTGAATGCACATGATATTCGTTATCTTTTTGTTGCACCAGAGGCTGAAATTGCTAAGAAAGGACCCGAGCTTTATCCGCAGATTAACCGGTTACTTAAACAAGCGCTAATTCAGCAGACTGCAATTTCTGTGGTGACGCAACAGCCGCAGATGCCGTTGGTCAGTGCAGCCGCATATGCAAAATAACGGCATAAAGTGACTGATTTAAGATAGAATAGTGGAACTGTACTAAAAGCCAAGGAAAAAGCTGATTAAGCAAATTCCTTGGCTTTTAATTTATATTTTCCGGTGATTTAGCAAAACGACAGTTCCTCCTAGTAAAAATAAAGAGGCTGCAATCGCGACTAACATGCCCGGCAGGAGCTGAGATAAGGGCTTTGTGCCCTGAAGAATTGCTAAATTATCTCCAATCAAAGAAAGTGGGTTATAGTTGTGGAGTTGTTTAACTAGATTGATTAGATAAAGGATTACGGTAATAAAGAGGGGAATCAGCAAACCGCCATAGTTATTTTGGCCTAAAGTTGAACCAAATAGAATTAATGCCAATAAGAAGATACCAAAGAGCAGCAGTGGGAGGAATCCTGCTAAAACAGCAGCGGGAGTTATTTTAGCAGGAAAATAATAGGCAGTATATCCCCAAGTTACAAACAAACTGAGGCTGAGTGCAACGGTCCATTGTAACAGCAGACTAAAATATTTGCTCAGGACAATTGTCCAACGTGGGAGTCCTTTAGTTACAAGATTAACTAAAGTATTTTTACTCAGTTCCTGACTCATTGTTCCGGCAAAAAGGATGGCAGTGACCAAGATTCCAAGCTGAGTTATCCCTTTATAAAATTGTTTCCAAGAATCAAACGCAGTTGGTTGCGGGAGCTGTAAATTGAGCGTATCATTCAAGCTTAACTTGATAATCGTCGGTGTAAGTTTTGCTACGAGTGGACTCATCAATGCTAAGATTAAAAAAAATGTTATCAGAGTCAAAAAACGATAAGTGCGCCAAGTTTCGACAAGTTCTTTTTCAAACATGATTGTCAGAATGCGCATTACCAGTCACCTCCAAAAATATTTGTTCAAGTGTGGGGCGCTTGTGTTGCAGAGCTATCGGGGTTACTGATGCTGTCAGCGTTTGTAATACTTGGTGTGCAGCATTAGTGTAGCTTCCCTGATAGTCAACCATTACGGTATTTTTAACTGCATAGGCAGGAAAATGAGCGAGGACCTGCATACAGCGCTTCGCGGTTGGTGTATCTGGAAAAGTTAACATGATTCGTGATCGACCATATTGGTTGCGCAGATCACTTAAGGGAGCACATTTTTGCATGCGTCCTGCATGAAGGATGCCCACGTAGTCACAAATCCTTTCTACGTCGCTAAGAATATGGGTTGAGAAAAGGACAGTTACTTTGCCGCGCAGAGTTGCCAAAAGTTCTAGAAACTCGTTGCGTCCTAGGGGATCGAGTGCACTGGTCGGTTCATCGCAGATTAAGAGCTGGGGTTCGTTTAGTAAAGCTTGTGCTATCCCGAGACGCTGCTTCATACCACGTGAAAAACCATGAATTCGCTGTTTCTTGGTTTTTAGACCAACGAGATTCAACATTTCTGCAATTCGCTGTTCGCGGTTAGCAACATGTGTAAGCCGTGCGCACATTGTCAGATACTCTGTAGCAGTCATGTAGTCATAAAAAGCCGGGACGTCTGGTAAGTACCCTGTGATTGAATTCGTCCGATTTCCACCAAAGGTAACTTCTTGACCCGCGAGGAGGATCGAGCCATGCTCACTTTTCTCCAAACCTAGTAGTAGACGCATGGTGGTTGTTTTGCCAGCCCCATTTTCACCTACGAAACCAAAGATTGAACCAGTTGGAATACTAAAGCTCAAATCTTGCAGGACATGGTGTGTGCCAAAAGATTTTTGCACATGTGCGAGTGTTACAAGAGCAGTCATTAGTTTTCACCTCTGCCAAATACAAAATAAGTAAGGGGACCAACGATTTGAATAAACAGAATTACAACAATCCAGAAAACTCGATTTCCAAAGCGATAATGTGAATGGCGTAAAGCATGAATAAGTGCTGCGAGCATCAAGCCGACCTCTAACAAAACAAGCGGGATGAATAAAGGTAAGTTAGTCATTAAAAGCTGCCAGTGATTATTCATAATTTTTTTGCTCCTTTAATTGTTGGCAAAGTGCAATCATCCGTGGGTCATCTTTGTAAGGTGCAAAGACGGTTCCTTGAAGTACGAAATTTTTTAGACTGGATTGAACCTGCGCTGGATCGCGTGGGAGCTGTGAACCGATGTCTAAGTGTTCCAACCAATCATCAATCAGATCAAAGTAGCGATCCCCATGCAATTTAACTGGAAATTTAGTTGCGGTGAAGATAGACACAAATTCAGTCAGAACTTCGAATAGCGCGGTTGTTTCGCGCTGCTGAGCAAATCCGGCTGCAGCGGACAGCTGTAAATTCATCATAGCTACGGGATGAAGTGTCTCGAAGTGAAAGCTGTGGGTGATATCTTGTGCATGCTGATAGGTTTGTGCAAAACGTTTCGGCTCGTTAAGCAGTACTTGCAGATAGTTGCAAAATTGACCTACCATGATTGTTAAATATTGAAAGAGTGAGCTTTGATAGATTGCTTGAGCAGCTTCTAGGTTGTTTTGGCGTTGAAAAGCTGCTGCAATCAGGTTCTCTACGGGAAGACAGGCTGGGGTACGTCTACCTAATAAAGCGAAGACTTCTTCATTATTTCCTAACATCAGCTGCGCATAACCCGCAAAGTCGTTAGCTTGCTTGATTAGTGTCAGCTCCTTAGCATTTTTAAACACATGAATAAAAAGGTCCTTTGCTTCGGAAACATAATGCTGCAACTTTTCCGGTTCATCTTTTCCGGGAAGTAAATCGTAGTGATTAAGTAGCAGCAATCCCATTTGTTGGATAAAAGGGTAACAGGCATAGTAACGCCGAACAAAGCTGTGAATTTTGCGCAGCACTTCCTCAGCTGTTTCGGTTTCAAAGGAAGTTTTGAGTGCGGCATAAATTGTTTGAATTTCTTTCGCGGATAACTGTGGTTGATAATTCAACAAGTCGTCAATGCGCAAATCGAAATATGCGGCTAGTGCAGGAAGTAATGTGATGTCTGGGTAGGTTTGTCCAGTCTCCCATTTAGAAACAGCCGCTTTGGAGACACCGATAAAATCAGCTAATTGTTGTTGTGTAATTCCTTTTTGCTTACGTTGAGCTGTTAGAACTGGTCCAATATAAAGTTGCATGTTACAGGGCTCCTTTCTGTATATTAATAATTTTACGGCCTAAAAAGAGGAAAGTATATGGAGCCTTAGGCAACTAATCGAACTAAAAGTCAACTATTAGGAAACTGTGTTTGCAGGAGTGATGACAGGGCTTATCTTTAATACATAAAGAATGGAATAGCGGATCAAAGTCGTGGGCAAGCGGATTTGCAATCAATAAAAGAAAGTGCGCTAACAGGCGGTTAGTTGACGCACGTTTCAGCACTCGCTGTTTGGAAATTAAGGGCACTAAAATAACAAGAATAGGGCATTGGTTCGGGGACGAAAAAGCTTGTTTCCGAACCAATACCCGCTATTCTTTAGCATAAATTGTTTATTTAATAATATTTTTATTGACAAGACGTAGAAAAAAGGGGCTGTGACAAAAGTTAAATTTTGTCACAGCCCCTATTTTATTCCGGATAAACGTGTTCCATAAGTCAAAATTCTCCGTCTAACTTCGAATTACTCATAGCAAGGTACTCGCTATGTTCGTAATTTCGAGTTAGTACTCAAATTTTCCCGACTTATGTCACACTTTCTTTTAAGTTACCGGTACACCCCGTAGCCTGTAAAACCAAGTGCTAGAGTTTAAAGCTCGCTGTCTACTAGCTTTGTACTTAAAGCAAAATTGCGTCGAATTAGAAATGAAACCACTAATGCAAGTAAATCAATAACGATGAAAGCGATGAGAGTCAAGGTGTAGTTATGGAACAGTTGATGGGTGAGGGAAAGGAGCACGGGACCAACAATTCCAGCTGCAGCCCAAGCAGTTAGAACGTAACCATGGACGGCACCGAGTTCCTTAGTTCCAAAGACATCACCAAGATAAGCTGGGATGACAGAAAAACCAGCACCATAGCAAGACAGCAACAAGCAAAGTGCGCTTACAAAAATAATTTGTGATTGGAAGGAAAGTAACAGTGTCAGCATGGCCACATTGATTATAAAAATGGCGCTGAAAGTTGCAGGCCTGCCAATGTAATCGGAAAGGGTGGCCCAGACTAGGCGGCCAAAGCCATTAAAGAGCCCGATAATACCGACCATGACTGCAGCTGTTTGAACTGACATTCCAGTCATACTTTGTGCCATGGGGGAAGCTGCCGAAACTAAGCCGATTCCGCATGTAATGTTAATAAAGAACATTATCCAGAGAAAGACAAATGACTTTGTTTTCAAGGCCTGATTGGCGGTTAATTCAGGTCCAGTGGTCAAACGCGTACCGCTTTTGAGCTTGTGTCCGGCAGGATTTGCGATTGTAGTTCGTGGACGAACGATAAATTGTGCGGCGACTAACATCACAATGAAATCCGCTGCACCCAGCAAATAAAATGTTTGTTCAAGTCCGACTGTGACCATGAGCTGTTGTGCAATCGGGCCGGTTAACAGAGCTGCAAAACCAAACCCCATGATTGCCAACCCAGTTGATAAGCCACGTTTGTCAGGGAACCATTTAATAATAGTTGAAACAGGTGTGACATAACCTGAACCCAGACCTAGACCACCGATTACACCATAAGCAATGTAGAGCAGCCACAAAGATTTTTGATGAATAGCGAGCCCGGTCATAATAGTTCCAGTACCATAAAGGAAACTAGCAAGGGTACCGGTTAAACGCGGACCAAACTTTTCGACAGCTCGTCCCATAAAGGCCGCTGACAGTCCTAAGAAAAAAATGGCAATACTAAAAGCAAATGCGACTGACGACTCTGCCCATCCGGTTTGTTTTGCAATTGGATTAGTGAAAACACTCCAAGCATAAACTGAACCAATCATTAAATGGAATATGATGCCTGCAGCTGCTACTAGATAACGATTTGTTTTCAAATTTTCTTCCCCCGTTTATTAGCAAATTGGCAATTCAGTTTGAACAATCACGTACAAGTTGTACACAACTAATTTATATTGTTAGCATATTTAGATTGTAGCATACGATAAAACATTAAAAAAGAGTTTTTTTATTGTTAAAAACGAACTTTATCTCAAAATTAGCTCTGCTTGTTAGCTAGAATTTAAAAAGTTGTCAGAACTAAAAAACTAATGTAGGAGTAAAAGAAGTTAAAATTCTTTGAAGGGGGAGGAATGTGAACTGAATAGGAGCGTTTCACGTGGAACGTTAAATTGTTGAGGTGTGACAAAGGGGATTAAGTGAATTGCGCAAAGATGACTTTTTGATGAATCGAATGTAACAACTTCTTGAACATTCTGGGCAGTCACGTTATTGAAGAGTCTTTTGTGCTAAGATGAAGATGCTGCTTGAAGTTTTGAGCAAGAATTAACGAAATCGGGGTTGTTCATGGTGAAGGGAAGTTTAAAGGGCTCAATCAAGAGCTATCTAGGCGAACTTGGTCCACAGATAAAAAATAATTGGTTGACTGCGGGACTATTGTATGTTGTTGTCACAGTAACGATGTGTGTGTTAGTGCTATTTGATGGCATTTTGTTGAAGTTTGGTTTATCCACTTTAGCATCGGCAGTTACACTTTTACTTTATGGTGCAAACTATGGTTCATTGTTAATCGGGGTTGCTGCATTTATTTTAGGCTTATTTTTCTTAGTAGTATTAGAAATTTTCAGTTTTTATATCGCAGTTGCAATTCAATTTAGCATCCAAGATGTTAATCGCGGAGTGCAGACCAGAGTAAGCTTTCAAGATACATGGCGCAGAATTAAACAGATGAATAAGAACCAACTTTTACGCTTGTTCTGTTATAATTCGCTGTTTATTTTCTTATGGTTGTTGCCAGTGCTGATTTTGAAGTCTTTATTTGGTGGAATTCAAATTGTAGCTTATCTGTTACAACTCGTGGCTTTTGGAGTGCTTGTATGGAAGAGACTGGAATATTCGCAAAGTCTCTTTTTATACCGAGAAAAGCAACCGCAATTTCTGGGACAGTCGCAAAGGCATGCATTAACAGCTAGTCGCCGTTTTATGAAGAAGGCTAAATTGCGTTTGTTAGGGCAATTATTGTTAGCTGCGCTTCCTTTGGTAGTGTGGATTGCAATCTGGGGAGTTGTAATGTACTTTGGCTTTTATATCTGGGAACCAATTATGATCTATGGCGGCCCGTTGCTCAGTGTCCTAGGGGTATGTTTCTATCTGCCGCTTTTCCAACTGATTTTAGCAAGGTTTTATGAACAAAACAAAAATGCGCAGTTGCTTGAAACTGCTTTTCATAAAACTTTCAAGCCTGTCGAGCAGTTGACTGGTGAAGCATACCGTAAAAATGTAAATTAGCAAACGCATCGGTTGTGGTGGGCGCCTTACGCTGAGCCACGAAACAACTTACATGTTATAAACCAAAAAGAGTTCGGGACCAAAAAGTCGCGCACTCTTTTTTTGCGTCCTTGTTTCCAAACAACTAGTGCTGAAACGTGTACCAAAAGACAGTTGGTTACACTTACCCCCGTAAGTCAGACAAGCCAATCGCGGAATTATTATGCGCCTTATGCTGTTAATTTTCGCCAACTAAACGCCTGTTATCGCACTTTCTTTTTTTGTGTTAGCACATTTTCTGATTTTGGGAAGCTTTTTTTAAAATTACTCAAAGCCGTCGCATTTTAACGGCAACGTGACTTGTATCTTAAAGTTTTATAGTCTAAAATAATAACTTAGGGATACCATAAAAACAAGGGGCCATATTATGAGAACAGCTATAGATAATTACCTTAAAGCAATTTTTGAATGCAGCTTGTCAACTAAAAGGACTACCAATAAGCAGGTGGCTTGTTATTTAAAAATTGCACCAGCATCGGTCAATGGAATAGTTAAAAAAATGGAGCAGCATGGTTTGGCATATCAGAGACCGTATGGCCCGATTATGCTGAGTACTAAGGGGATGCAGCGGGCGTTAGTGCTGATGCAACGCTATCGGCTTTGCGAGGCGTGGTTAGTGCATGACTTTGAGCTGCCATTAACAACGATTCCGCACCAAGCATGGGAAATTGCAGATTTTGATGATGCGCAGCTGGTCCAACAGTTGAATCAGTATCTGGATTATCCAAAGGCGAGTCCTTTTGGTGGGGCTATCCAAAATGTCGATCAGATAGTTAATGATGGAAGTCAGCCGTTAATTAATTTTGAAGCAGGACAAACGGTCAGACTTTGCAGCTACCTTGAATCCGAAAATACTATTAACTATTTTCAAAATATAGGATTAAGTCTCCAACAGACGTTAACGGTTGGTGAGTATAATCCGCAAAAACAAACGATCGCAGTAACTGATCGGAATGCAAGAACGCTGAAAATTAGTGAAAAAATTGGAGAGTACATCTATGTCTCTCTTGTAAAAAATACAATTGTTGTTGATTAGATGTGAAAGGAGGTGGCAAAATGACAACCGCGGAAAAAGAACTTATTTGCACACGGATCGACGATGTTAAAGTTGTTGTTGGTGAGAAGGCAACCTTATCGCCAGCAACTTTTGTTAATATTTTAAATGCGTTAAAACAGGATATCAGTACTATTTAAACGCAGCAAAGTGGATAAATTAATATTAAGATGTACGCAGTCGTGCAAAGAAACATTAATTTATCGATTTTGAAATTTTCGTTAAGCTTGTTAAGTACAGCAGCGTAAAGTTAAGGGGTTGTGACAAAAGTTAAATTTTGTCACAACCCCTTTTTTATTCCGAATAAACGTGTTCCATAAGTCAAAATTTTCCGTCTAACTTCGAATTACTCATAGCAAAGTACTCACGATGTTCGTAATTTCGAGTTAGTACTCAAATTTTCCCGACTTATGTCACACACTCTTTTTTGTATTAATGTGTTCCCATCAAGCAGTTTTCTATGGCTAAACCTGCATTGATGCTTGAACCGAGTGTCAGCACTTCTTGATAATGTACTTTTCTCAGTAACTTAACGTACAACTAAAACCGAAGTGGGGGAATACTTTGCCATATAGGCAGCTTGGCTTCCAAAATGACGTCGAATTCCCTTCTTTGATTCCGAACCAATGATTAGCAAGTCTGGATCGACTTGGGGAATAATTTCTTTTACGATTGTTTCACCAGCATCACCTTCACCAACAATGGTCCGGACGTTTGTGACTCCGGCAGCTAAGGCCCTTTGGCGATAATCAAGAATATGTTCTTCAAGATCTTCACGTTTACCATGAATATAATCTTTGTCCATTGCTTGATAAACGCTTAGTTCATCACTTTCTAAGACTGAAGTAATGATGAGTTCGGCCCCTTCGTCTTTAGCACGTTTAATGGCATAATCAAAGGCCAGCAACGCGTCAGCAGAGTCATCCACGCCAACTAAAAATTTCTGTATTTTTCCTTTGTTCATTTTTGCTCTCCTCTAAAAAATTAACTTTTAAGCTTCTGCTTCTAAATGGACTTTTCTAAGACGCTGATCACCACGATATAGGTCAACGACTGTCCAGATAAGAAGGATTAAGATGCAGACAATTAAGACATACGCGATGTTATCGGCAAGTGCAATTTGGGCCTTAGTTGCATTATCACCGAAGAAACCTTCAATTGAGCCAGGGAGGCCCTTCATGTTCAAATAGGTTAGCCCAATTACGGAAATCCAACCTAATACTTTAACCCAAAGAGTGTTCTTAAAACGGGCGCTCATTTCAACATCGCTATTGGTGAGCATTAATAACGGCAGCATTGAAAAAGGTAGCGCAAATGCTAAGAAGACTTGGGAGTTATTCATTAACGTATTAATTGCTTCATGTTGTTTGATGGCACTTTCGTTGCTGGTTAAAGAAACACAAATTAAAACAGGAATTACAGAAATTAGGCGGGTTACTAGGCGGCGTGCCCACAGCGGCATTTTCATATGTACAAAGCCTTCCATAATGACCTGACCAGTTAGTGTTCCAGTAATGGTCGAGTTTTGACCGGATGCCAACAACGCAACCGCAAATAAGATCGATAGGATACCTGACTTGGCGACAGTAATTAGGAGGCCGTTACTCAGAGCCGAAGTATCTGATAATGCTTGGAATAATCCGAAGAATGAAGGATCTTTAACTGCGCCTGATTTAAAGACTGCCACACCCATGATTAACAGTAAGGAGTTAACTACAAAGGCCAATGTCAATTGAATGTTTGAGTCCCAAGTTGAAAATCTAACTGTGCGTGCCACGTCTTCTTCATCATTATGATCAATTTTTCTCGTTTGAGAAATAGCTGAATGCAGGTAGAGATTATGCGGCATTACGGTTGCGCCGATAATCCCCAAGGCTCCATTAATAGGCGTCATTCCACCGACGGTTGGAGAACTGGCAAAAGTTTCACCTGTAGGAATGAAACCTTTAAACATTGCAGCCCAATTAGGGTTGGAGAGTGCCACTTGGTAGACAAAAACTACTAAAATCACCAAGATTAAGCAGACTACAATGGCTTCGATTTTTCGAAAACCGATTTTAGTTAATAAAAGTAATAATAAAACATCAAAAACTGTTAAGAACACAGAAATCACAAGAGGAATGTGAAATAAAAGATAAAGTGCGATCGCAGCTCCGATTACCTCTGCAATATCGGTCGCCATAATGGCTAATTCAGTTAAAATCCAGAGGATAATTCCTAAGGCTTTGCCGGTTCTTGCACGAATCGCCTGTGCTAAATCCATCTGACTTACAATGCCCAGTTTAGCAGCCATATATTGTAATAACATGGCAATTAAACTTGACATTAAAATGACAGAAATTAAAAGAAATTGAAAGTTTTGACCACCAGTAATTGAAGTTGACCAGTTACCAGGATCCATATAGCCCACAGCTACTAGGGCACCTGGGCCGGAGTACATAAATAAAGTCTTTAGGAAACCTTTTCCTTTTGGAACCTCTACTGTGCCGTTAATCTCTTCTAGTGAAGGACCATTAGCGTATTCTATTAAATGATGTTTGCGCGGACTATCCGCCTTTTTACCCATAGGTAATACCACCTTTCTTAATTTGGACCATTCACATTGTACAACAGTTTCAGCTTATTTCAAATAAAAATTAGGGATGCTTAAAAAAACAAAAAGGGTAAGTGAACTAAAAAGATCGTTTATTTGAAACGTGGGAGCTCTTCCATATAATTTAAAATAATCGCTTTTAAAGAATCAGGTTGAGCGAAAAATGCTAAGCTGTCTAGTTGTCTGGTTATTGCCGTTATAGAGCTTCTCATCGAAACCCGGACGCGTTAGAATAATAGTTGAATTAGAATTGATCTAAATGGACAGTGGCAAAAGCTCAATTGTTTTGAAGAAAGAGACTTTTACCTGAACTAATAGTTGAATAATCAACATTTAGGGTAATGAACTGTTCTGAATAATCGGTAGTTTACTTTATCAAGGATAATTGGAGCGATTTTTATGGAAAAATTATTTAAAATCAAACACGTGGCTAGGTTACTGAATATGTCTTCAGATTCGATCCGATTTTACGAGAAAAAAAGGATTGTGACTCCTTTACGAGACACACAGAATGCTTATCGGGGTTTTCGGCAAGAAGATATCTGGAGACTGTATGATTGTAAAATTCTGCAATCAATGGGTTTTTCAATCGCTGAAGTTACAACGATTATGAACAACGTCTGTCGAACAGATTATAATGACATGCTTGAACATAAAGAGACTGAACTAGAGCACCAAATTAGGGTTTATCAGGAAATGTTACAGGAGATCAGGCGAGTTCAAGCGGTTGCTCCAGCGATAGCACAGTCTCAAAATGTCTGTTATATTCAAGACAGTCCGCATCTTTATGCTCTGTGTTACACAAGAAATGGGGAGCTTGATTCCAAGTCGATTGAAAATAAATTCTTTAAAACTGCACTACAGCACTACTCGGCTTTTTTACCAATTGCAATTATTCCCTTCAAGCGTGCATGTTGTGAAAGATCTCTTTGGGAAAACAGCTATGGTTTTTGCATAGATGCTAAAATAGCGGATGAGTATGGGATTGCTACGCAACAACAAGTAATAGAATATCTGCCTAGACGCAGCGTTTACGTACTCGTAGAAGCAAAGCCGGGGCTTAATGTACAGACTTTGAAGTTTGCCTACACTTGGATGGCTGAGCATAATTTGAAGCTCACTGGGGATATAATTGGCAGAATGCTCCGGTTTGATTATGGGCGCTCAGGTGCGACCCGCATCTATGAAGTTTGGCTGCCAATCGATTAGCTGAGTAGCCGCTGAAAACTTGCTGCACCTAAGCCAAGATTCAGAATACAGTGAAATCCTCGTCAATTAAATAGTGCTGAGGATTCTTTTTAAAAAAGTATTGACCTTAGAATAGTTCTATACTTCACAATATGATAAAAGATGTTGTTGCTATAATTGCTCATAGATTAACAATATCTTTTACGCACAGCAGATTGATGAAGTAGCAAGTGCGACTCAACTGCACAGCACGTTTAGTGCAACGTTTATTTAGTATTACGGAGTTATAGGAGACTACTGTATTTTTTTGTTATAGGAACTGTTTATTAAAACAGGACGGGTTTTTTTAACCGAGTAAATGAAACCTCTTTCACATAAAAGGTTTTATGTAGTCAAAGCCCGTGCAGAGTTTAGTTAAGCAGGTCTTAGAGACTGATTAAAGAAAAGGAGCGAAGAAGCTAATGAGATATGAAAACTTAGTAAAGCCAGGCAGAATCGGGACTATGCGGCTGAGAAATCGCATGATTATGCCACCCATGGAGACTTGGATGGCTACCAGAGACGGAATGGTAACCGATAAAGTTGTTAATTATTATGGTCGCAGGGCTGAAGGTGGAGTGGCTTTGGTTACTACCGAAATGATCAATACCACCCCAGGAACAATGGCATTTCCGGGAGAACTGACCTTGGCTGAAGATTCTTATATGCCGGGGATGAGCAGACTCGCGCGGACGATTCATGCGGGAGGTGCACGTGCATCTTTGCAATTGTGTCATGCGGGAGTCTTTGCTCACAACATCACTTCTGATTTGCCGGCATTTACACCTTCAGGGATTGGCACGTTTCAATTACCTGGAGCTAAGTTGAAAGTGATGACTAAAGCAGAAATTGCACAAGTAGTTGAGGATTATGGGCTGGCCGCTGCACGTGCAAAAACGTGCGGTTTTGATGCAGTTGAGATTCATGGGGCACATGGGTATTTGGTGAATGAATTTTTGTCAGGCTACTACAACAAGCGTACTGATGAATATGGCGGAAGTTTGGAGAATCGGGCGCGGTTTGCACTTGAAATTATTGCCTCGATTCAGAAACACTGTGGCCGCAAGTTTCCAATTATTTTCAGACTGCCCGGAGAGGAATATCTTGCGACTGGGATTACACTAGAGGTTGCTAAGCAATACAGCCAGCTCTTTGAAAAAGCAGGAGTAGCAGCAGTTCATGTAACGATCGGGACTTTGGAATCCAAATATGATGATTACATGGATGTGATGCGAGATAAGAAGAAACCGGAAGGCAACTTTCTTTCCAAAGGAGTCAGTTCATCTGTTTGGATTCCACCGTGCTACAGCCCCAGAGGAAGCGCATTGCCAATGGCTGCTGCAATCAAAAAAGTGGTTAAGATTCCAGTCATTGCTGTAAATAGTATTAGTCCTGAAATGGGAGAAAAGACACTTGCAGCCGGGAATGCAGACTTTGTTGCTTTAGGACGACAAAGTATCGCAGATCCTGATTATCCTAAAAAGGTAATGGAAGGCAGAGGAGAAGATATCCGACGTTGTTTGAGATGCAATGAATGTCAAGGTTCGGGGATGGAATGGCAGAGTATTCAATGTTCTGTAAACCCTGAGGTCAGTATGGAATATTCCAACTTTGCGGATGTCAAACCAGCAGAAACAAAACGTCGGATTGCAGTGATCGGGTCTGGGCCTGCCGGAATGGAGGCTGCACTCACAGCCAGCAAGCGTGGACATGAGGTAGTTTTATTCGAAAAATCTAATCGATTGGGTGGATTACTGCATTTTGTCGGCAAACCGGATTTTAAAGCAGATTATAGAGCGTACACCCAGTACATGATTCATATGGTTGAAAAATCAAGAATTGACGTGCGGTTAAACACGGAATTTAACATGGAAATGCTCCAAGATCAGCATTTTGACAAGTATATTGTGGCAACAGGTTCCGAACATTTTGTACCTAATATTCCAGGCGCACACGAGAGCCATATTCTTAATCCAATGGATGTACTAGATGATGAATATCCGCAAGACGCGCATAGCTTTGTAGTTGCCGGCGCAGGTTTGGTTGGCTGTGAAGTTTCAATGTATTTGGCTGAAAAGGGTTACCAAGTCACGATGACTGATATCTTGCCTGAAGCCGGCATGGCTGTAATGTACTATGCAAGGTGGGCACTTGATGCCAAAATGAAAGAAGACGGAATTAAGATTGAACTGAGAAATAAGATTCTTTCAATGGACGATGACAAAATTACTTGTTTGGCTGATAAAAATCGAAAACCGTATGCGGCGCTCTCTGAAAAATTACCACCTGATCCGACTGCTGATTTTGATGGTAAGCAGGTTGAATATAAAGCCGATGCAGTTATCTGTGCATTAGGAATGCGTTCCAATGATCCGTTGTCGGAGCAATTGATCAATGCTGGGGTAGCGGTCGAAGTAATTGGAGATGCGGTTAAACCAAGGAAGATCATGAATGCTGTGCAAGAAGGTTTTCAAGCAGGAAGACGGGCCTAGTCAAATTTGATGCTTTCCAATTTGACTGCTAGCATTATACATTTCTTAGAAATTTAAGCTATAAAAAGAACCGCTGCTTTGTGGACATGAAAACATGACGCAAAGTAGCGGTTTTTTTAATGTTTTTAAATAAGATACTGACACAGTTGAATGTCTTCGTTACTTATCAAGCTGAACAGCTTGCTTTCTTAATTCCCACTTACGAAGCAACGGAAGCAGGAGACCAACGCCGAACAGGATAAAGACAGTAATAAAGTTTAATAGCAATTGGTGATCGAAAGCCTTGGTTCCAAACGCGGCTTCTTGTGGAATAAAGCCAAGCGTGGCACACACAAAGGTAAAGATGAGACACCAACCACCAACCAAAAGAGCGCTGGTACGATTTTTGATAAAGATATAATCTGAGTGAAATTCTTTTTGACGCCAACGAATAGCAACAAAGGAGAAAAAGACCCAACATGTTTTATACGGTGAGACGATCCCATTGATATTCAATAACCAGTTATAAATCGTATTAATATTAGGCAAGGTCCCAGTCAGAAGCAACAAAAAGAGACTTAGTCCGGTAGTCATCAGGTAAGAATTAATCGGGCGTCCCTGTTTATTTTTCTTAGTCAACCAATGTGGCATGAACTTATCCGCCACATCACCGGCAAAGACGCGACTGGATGCATCCAACAAGACGGCCAACTGTGCCATCATGAAGATTGCCTGGACAACGGCAAAGAGATACATCAATATTTTACCTAAGCCCAGTTCTTGCCCAAGTAAAGAGAATGCGTAATAAGGACCATTCATTTTGAAATCATGTGGAATGTGGTTGGCGTTAAAGAAGACTGCAAGTGAAAGTGTGCCAAAGATTGTCAGAAAAGCTGTCATAATAGCCAACAGCCACATTGCCTTAGGAAATTCATGCTTAGGATCACGCATCTGTACAATATATGGCGCAGCTAATTCTGCTCCAGACATGGCAAAGATTAACAATCCAGTAGTTGAAAAATATTTTAAACTAAAATGCGGTAAAAAGGCATGGAGATTAAATGGCTGGGTCGCAATCTGTGTCCCATGAGTCAGTGCATAGCCTGCTAATAGCACAAACAAACAGGACATAATAAACATTGCACCGCCACCAATTAGAGACAAAATCTCTAACGAATTTTTGATTAGATTCTCCAGTAAAATGAAGAGCAAAATAATAATGAAAGTCAGCAAGCCAAATTCAAAAGTCGACATGCGCTGCCCCAGTGTATTATTGCCAAGAATGATCCAACTAAAGGAGACAATCACAGAGTTTGAAACATCAACAATATAAGGGACACTTTGAATCCAATACATCCACGAAGTCCAGTAACCCAGCGTGTCATTACTGCTGCGTCTGACCCATGAAGCAAGGCCACCGCTTTGGTTGTTGAAAGTCAGACTTAATTGACTGACGATTAGTTCATAAGGAATAACATAGGCAAATAATAGAAAGATCCAAGAAATTACGACTGAAAGGCCCTGATTTTGAAAGGGATAGAAAATATTTTCAAAGCTGATGATTGTTACAAAATCTAGTAAAGCAATCACGCCCCAGCTCATGTAATGCTTTTGTGGTTCCAAGGTGTTGTTAGACATAATTAACTCCTCAAAAATAGTTTTATTGTGTTGCTTTTTCAATAAAACTATTTTTGTTTGGCGGCTTATGGGTAGTTGTTTCGAGTGCTAAGTTCACTTGGTGCCATCCTCACGCGTATTATAATTAGACAATGTCAATACAGTAATTGATTGTAAAACAAAAGCGCAAAATAATACAGTGAATTTTGAAAACTGTTTGAAAGGATTAGGTGTTGCAGGGGTAAGTGTCCAGATGGTTAAGCCACTTGCGCTGAAGCTAATTAAATTTTACGTTCATTGTAACTTTAAGTACTACCCGAAAACGTACCTGGTGCCTATAAAAAGTGCCCTTGAAGTGACAGCATGGCCAATTTGTGAAGTCTGGATAATAGGAAAAGTGGCACCGGCTGGCAAGGATGTAAGCAGCAGTTCAGCGACAGGAATTTGAGGGACGGTCTGTTCATATTTTGTAAAAGTTCCTAGCATAATGCCTGCAAGACTATTGAAATGGGGCAATTGACTAAGCTGACTGAATTGAGAAAGCAAGAGAGCTTGCTGTCCGCTGTAGCTTTCAATAAAAAGCAGCTTGTTTTTGAGTTCAGGAAAGAAGGGGGTACCAGCAAGCTTTAAAAAGCAGCGCAAGTTACCGCCGCAGATTTCAGCATTTAGCTGGGATCCGCGTAAAAAAGAATAATCGAATTGAAAAAGATTGGCTTTATTTTTGAAAAAAGTTTCATAAAAGAGCTGCTGTTGTTTTCCAGTGGCCTCTTGGACAAGTGTTTTTATTTGAAAAAGGCAAACTGGAAGCTGTGTGCGTGTCTGTAAGGCATTTAAGATGGTACTTAAGTCGCTGTATCCGCAAAATAATTTAGGATTTTGCCGAATAAGTGCATAGTCTAAAAACGGTAGGATTGTATTTGCAAGATTTCCACCTGAGAGATCGAAAATGGCTTTCACTGAATGATCTGCAAAATACTGATTCATCAGGCGGGCTTTGGCAACCGCGAGATTAGGAGAAGATGAAAAAAGCAGCGGACTGGTTTTGACCTGAAGCTGCCAGCTGTTCAGTAAGGCGGTTAAGTTTGCTACGAGTGGTTTTTCAGTTGCGGCTAGCGGATCAGAGTTTGCAACCAGTGCGACAGTATCGCCAGCGATTAATGTTGAGTTCATCTAAAATTCCTCCTTAAAGAATCAGCTTAGCATATTTAATCTGTAAAAAGAGTGTAGCGTCAAAAACAAGCGGTAGCAAACATTTACATATCTGATACGGAAACTTTACGAAGGATTGACTCTAATAACCAGCAATTAAGGTATACTAACTCTCCTAGGCAAGTTTAACAAACCTTTTCAGGCCAAAAAAGGTTCAGATATTTATGAAGTATTTATTAGAGCTTAAAACAATGCTTGAGTGGCTGGGTTTACAGTTTATATCCCGCTTTCCACAGCAGCAGTTAAAGCAAAAGAATGTCAGCATTCCACAAAGCACATTCTGAGGACCCGGCTGCGGGGGACTTCAGTGCCTAAGTCATTTTCACAACAGGGTTTTGTGGGTTTCAATCAATATTATGCTGGAGCTACAGACGCCTTTGATAGCAGGCTGAGTAAAAAAGGCGGCTAAATCGATTTTAACGAAATTGCAAGCGCAAGCTAAGCAGATGTTTTCTGATAACTAGAGCAGTTATCATGATCAGAAAGAAAAAGGACTTTGTTGGAAAGAGGCGTTTTTATGACTACTACTGTTAAGTTTTTAAACGGTTTACGCACTATTGGCGGCAATATTGTTGAAATCTGTACAGAAAATGCACGAGTTATTACGGATTTCGGATTAGTTGCGAATACCAGCATTGCTGACCCAGATGAAATGCTTGCTAAGCATATTTTACCGGATATACCAGAGCTGTTTGGCAAGAAGGCGCACAGAAAGTACCAAGCTGAAGCAATCTTTATCACGCATCTTCACCTAGATCATACTGCTGCATTGGCGTATTTGCGCAGCGATATTCCGGTGTATGTTTCACGTCAGACTTATCATCTTTATCGCAGTTTGGCAGCCCAAGGGATGGCACTTGCATTGAACATTAATTTTCAAGTTTTTGATTATGAAGAGCCAGTCCGGGTGGGTGATCTGACGGTGACTGGTTATCAGAGTGATCATGATGTTTATGGGGCCGCCGCGCTTTTGATCAGTGATGGTCGACATTTTTTCGGTAATTCTGGAGATGTGCGGCTCAACGGACCGCATCGCAGTCATGTCGATCACTGGATGCATATTTTCCGTCAGTTGAAATTGGATTTGTTTATGCTTGAAGGAACAAGCTTCACTACGAATCCCGTAGAACAAGGGGTAACAAACACTGGTGAGCAGTGCTGTTTGGAGAAGTTTAAAACGGCATTGCGAAACTCTTCGGAATTAATCGTGATTAGTCCATATTTGCGCAACGTTGAACGCCTTTTTGAACTCAATCAGGCGGCGTTAGTGATGCAACGACCAATTGTCTGGGAGGCTGCGTACGCCGAAGTATTACGCGATTTTTATTCAGATATTCCAATTTATGTATTGGCAGATAAGAAAGGGGGCGGAAGAATAGCGGAAGGACTAATTCCAGTTACACCAACAGTAGTAAATCATAATAAACGTTATTTTTGTGTGCAAAACAGTTTTGAAAGATTACAATTTCTAGCACGTTTTTCAAATTTTACATACCTGCATTGTAATAGCGATCCTTTGGGAAGCTATGATCCGCATTATCACACACTGACTGCTTTTTTGACACACCACCAGGCTGCACTGCTTGATATTGGAGTTTCGGGCCATGCAACTCAACAGGAAATCTGCAAAATTGCTCAGGTGGTGCATGCTAAACAAACCGCTATGTGGCATTCTTTTCACCCCGAGCGGGCAGTCGAAGCACTTAAGCAGACTGAACTTAATCCGCTTTTGCCAGAGTACAGTAAGGAATATCGGTTCGAATAAGCACGATTGGTTTTATTTTTGAACATCTGTTTTTGTTTCACGTGGAACTTGTCAAGTTGAGAGGCTTTTTTAAGTGGTGATTCTTTTCCGGGTACCTAAAACCAGCAAAACAGCTGCTAGAACTATTAAAAGCAAAAGCAAAGAAAAAGAGTATTGTGCACCTAGAGCTGTTCGCGCAGCATAACTTGCTGGAAAATTTGCATTTTGTGAAAGCTGCATAATTGCTGAAACCAGTGCGGTTCCGACCGCACCGGCAAATTGCTGTAAGGTGTTAAAGAGTGCATTTCCATCTGGTTTTTGTGCGGCTGGAATCGCAGTCAGTCCGTTAGTCATGGTGTTGCCCATTACCAAGCTAAGACCACACATAAATAATAAGTAAAAAAATCCGATCAGTAAATTGCTTAAGGAACGAGCAAATAAAACGAAGAGTAAAAGTGCAAGTAATTCCACAACGATACCAGCCAAAATTGGTTGACGGGCCCCGAATTTATCAAACAAACTGCCGCTCAGTGGAGCGAAAAGCGCTCCAAGAGCTGCCCCGGGTAAAACAATTAAACCTGCCAAAAGTGCCGTTTGATGGTTAACCAGCTGAATATAGTTGGGCAGTATGAAAGAAATTCCCAAAACAGCCAATTGCAGCAAGAAAAACGCGATGAGGTGTTGCGTGAATTTGCGATTATTTAAAATGCGCAGACTCAGCAAAGGATGTGCAACGCGTAATGAGTGTCGGCCGGATAGCAAAAGTCCGACACTTCCAATTACCAACGGAATAATAAAGGAAAGTGGCGCTTTTGTCAGTTTGGAAAGATTGCCACAGGCACTTATTAAACCGATAAATGTAAGCGCAATAAAAAATAAACCGGTTTTATCCAACGGGGAAGGTTTTAAAGGTGTACCCTGACGAATTGCCCAAGCTCCGAGTAAAAGTGCCATAATGACCAGTGGGAGGATAAAGACAAAGATATTTCTCCAGCCTAAGGTATTAACGACTAACCCGCCAAATGTTGGTCCTAAAGCCGGCGCGATCGCAGTAATCAGCATGCCAATGCCCATCAGCAAGCCGATTTTTTCAACAGGTGCCTGTTCCAAAATAATGTTGAACATTAGTGGCAAAGCAATTCCAGTCCCAATTCCCTGACAGATACGACCTAGAACAAGCAGTAAAAAATTAGGGGCATAGATATCGATTAGTAGTCCAAGAATAAAGAGACTTGCGGCTGTGATAAAAAGATGTTTTGAAGGGAAATTGTTTTTGAAAAAAGCTGAAAGTGGCATCACAATCGCAGCAACTAATAAATAGCCGGTGGTCATCCATTGAACCATTGCGGTACTGACATGGAAGGTACTCATTAGTACAGGGAACGTAACATTAGTTGCAGTTTCGATCACGACCCCGCTAAATGACATCAGACCAGTTGCAATAATGGCAAAAATTAATTTCGAATCAAGCTTTCTAATCACAGAATCTCCCTTTCTTGAACTGTTAGGCTTCAAACAATCTATCTTAAGTTGTATCATAAACTATAATATTATTCTAGCGGTTAAAAGAACTTGGCGTTTGTTAGAAGACGGCCAATTTTAAAGGAGCACGCAAATGGAGAGATCATTAGGAATAAGTATTAAGAAAGCTTCAAATGCAATTGCAAGAAATGCTGATAGTTTTGCACACAGCTTGGGCTTGACTGGTGTTCAGATTGGAATTATTGATTACATTTTTCAAAACGAAAAGGAAAGAGCAATTTTTCAAAAAGACATCGAAAAAGAATTTAATATCCGACGTTCTACTGCCACAAGTGCTTTGAAGTTGATGGAGGCTAGGGAATTACTGGTCCGTGTCCCGCTACTGAAAGATGCACGCATGAAGCAGATTCTTTTAACGCACAATTCAAAAATATTAGAGGGAAAAATTCATTGTTTCTTTCAAGCTACTGAAGAAGAAATGGAGTCAGCGCTGGGAAGCGCAGAGGCTAAGCTATTGCAGCAACAGTTGTTAACACTTACAAAAAGTTTAGTGCACTAGGTTTTTAAGTGGCACATAGTTTCAAAGAGTTATTAAAGATAATGAAAAGTAGCAGCTTTGTTAGACCTGCAGTACATTAATACAGGTTTTTAACTTATAATTGAAGGTAGTTCAAAACGTGGGGGAGACTGAGAAATGCCGAGAACAAAAGTATTTGTTTGGCAAATGGTCAGTGTTATTTTTGCTGCTATTTGTGTATTTGTTTTATATAATGCGATTTTATTACCGGGGAAATATCAAAATGCGAAGTTGTACCTGCTCGATCCACTTACCAATCTGGCACTAATGTTAGTTGCAATTCTAACCTTGCTGGTATGTTATCACGGGTTACGGAAACTAACGATCAGGAGAATTTTGCTAACGAGCATACTTATACTGGCATTTTTATGGCAATTATATTTGATTATCAGTTTCAAGGGTAGTCAAGGAATTGACGATTTTGATGTCAGGCTGCAGGCGGCTGCACTGGCAGGCGGGGCACGAACTTGGCCGACCTATTTTTCTTTTGCACCAAATAATGTGGGCGTAACTTTGTTGTATGCATTAGTGTATCGCTTTTCGCTGCTTTGTGGCTGGGGATATAGTACAGTTGTTCTCAATGCTTTCACTTTTATTCTATTAGATATTGGAATTTTATGCAGTTGGTTAATCGTGCGGCGGCATGCAAATCCGCGCGTTAGTTCACTTTTCTTATTATTGACATTTTTCTTTGTGCCTTTATATACGACTTGTCTGGTGACTTATACTGATCCGATTGCTTTATCCTTTTTGATGATGGGGTTTGCAGCATTTGATTTTTTTATGTCAGGACAAACGCATTGGATCAGAGGATTAGCATTGGTACTGTCTGTGATGATGTTCGCAGCCGCCGTGTACTGTAAGACAAATGCGATTATTGCGCTGATTGCATTGGGAATTTTTATTATTTTTAATAAATATCCAGTTAAGCAGACAGTGATCCTGTTACTGACAATGCTGGTACTATTATGTGGGGCGGTGCAGCTAAAAACTGCTGGTGAACATGGAACAAATTTTAAAATTGAACGGGCACATAATTTTCCTTTTGTCTACTGGATTAGTGCAGGGCTGAATCCTAAATTCAATGGGACAATTGGAGATGCTTGGGCGGATACGGCGAGATTTAAAACATATGAGGGTAGAAAAGAACACGCACAGGAGTTAATCAAAACCCGCTTGCAGAAAATGGGGCCATCAGGGCTGTTCCAATTATATGGAAGAAAAATCAATGTTCAGTGGTCGTTAGGAACGGTGGGAACAGAGAATCGTGGGTATGGGATCACTAACGACACTAAGGATGCTTACGCTTACATTTTTGGGGAACAACGCATGCCGCTGTTCGCATTTGAACAAGTAGTGTATATTACTCTGTGGTTCTTTGCATTCTGCGTGGGAATTGACAGTTTCAAAAAGGCGCGACACGGAAAATTTTCAATTCACTATCTTTTACTGCTTTATATTGTCGGAATCTTCTTTTTTCATACGCTGATGTGGGAAGTCGCTGTCCGTTATTCCTTCATTACAATGCTGCCTTTACTTATTTTGGCAAGTCAAGGAATAGAAGTCCTTGCCCAAAGTAACCTTTTAAGGAAAGCAGGCAGATTTAAATATCCGACGGTGGTATTAACCTTGGTTGGTATTTTTCTGAGCGGAAGCTGTGTGTATAATTATTCGTTAACACAAAAAAGAGTTTCAGAGCAACGACCAATTGTAAGTCAGCAATTCTTTAGACTGACTTGGTTACAACTTAAACCAGGCCAAAGTGTCAGTGAGCGAGTTGTGGCTGCGCGCTCCTTCAATACACTCCAAACTAATTTTTTACCAACTGTCCAATCAGGCTTAGTGGTGAGTCTTAAGGGAAATGGCAGTTTAAAAGTTTTCCAAAATTCTAAAAATGAGAGTGTTCCGGTCACAGGTTTAAAGGGAAAATATCGCTTAACCTTAAAAAACAGTACTAACCAACCGCTTAATATTCAATACCTGCGGTCAAGGAAATTAGATATTCTTCAGCCGCCGATTGACGGTTATCAAAATCGTTTTTTGCTGTTTAGTTTGATTAGACAGCAAAGCAAGTTACTTTACCCAGTTCCGCTTTATTTGCTGATTTATGTGGGTGCTATTCTAATTCTAGGGATGGATATTTGGTATTTGCGCGACAGAGGATTTGCAAGACATTAGCCTAGTTTTTTGGTTGAGGCGAATGCAAGCAGATCAGGGCTAAAAGAAGGTGGTATTTATAAAGCAGCGAAAAAATAACGAAGCAAAGATTGCAGCGAAGTTGCAGCAAAATGGCTGGGATAAAGCCGCTTTGCAGGTTTATGACAAGGCATATGCTAAGCGAATAGCTAAGGGTAAACCGATGGAAGCATGGACGGAAACAAGTAGATTAATTGGCTCTGAACTCTACACGAAGATGTTTAAAGCTGCTAGGTTGTCTCCCCAACAGAAGCTCACTTTGGTATTGCAACAACTGCAGGCTCAAGTCGACCGCAATGGATTTTTACAAGTAGGGACTATATATAGCTTAGATCCCCAGATGGCGCCACACGCAGCTTTTTTGCAGTACTTCAGAAAACTTGTGCAACAAGTTTTCCGGAAACGGAGTCTTAGAGAATATGCCAATGGCGCTGATGTACTTGCAGAGCTTGCTCAAAAATTACATCTTTTCAGAAGCTATCTTGATAGGAATAATATTAGGTTTGTCCGAACCAACTTTGTGGGCCAGAATGATTTTGAAAAATTATTGCAGTATGCCCAATACTATCAATTTAAGCTAGATTATGGTACAGATGCTAACTATCACAATCGCCATTTAAAAAGTTCTGCTTTTCTTTACCCACAGAACATGAAGATTCAGGTTACAAAAAGTAGTAGAATGTCTGAGTTTATTGTTGCCTTAAGGACTGGTCAGTTTGTGACAGAATGGCAAGTGTATAAATATACTGCTGCTGGTCAGATTGATTCGAACCCGGGACACTATGCTGCGCATCAAGCTGAGGCAATTGCAAATACTGAGTCATTCAATTATGGAATTCCTAAGGGGAGAAGCTTTAATCCACTTCTTTGCATAAACCATAGTCATCAATTATTAGATGTTAGACATCCAGCTGACCCCAAATTGCGGCGAGTGTTAACGACGGCTGGACAAGATAATTATTGGTTGGCGGAGAAAGATTATTATGTTAAAAATGCCCAAGGAGAATATGTAGGTCAGTATGCAGATCTAGTTAAAAAAGGTCAGGAAGATGTTGTGGCTTGGAGACAAGTACCAGACGCTAAAAAAGCGCAAGTTTACACAGATTTTCTTAAATATTGTCGGCAGCGTTGGCCTTTGCGTAATCCAGGATTTGCTAAATATTTTCGAAGTAAAATGAGAAAATGATTGGAATGAGCTAATGTTTGCAGTATTACCCGGGAAATATTTTGAATTTTTCGGGGGAGACTATGTGCTAAAATGGGTCTAATTACTTGCTAAGACTTGCTTTTTAGAGGGATTTTAAATTTTAGTTAGCAAACTGTTGACAAAAGTAAAAATTGTAATTATGATAATTCTATGAAAAACATTTTTATTTTCACAGAACTGCGAGGAGAAGAGTAGCTGACTTCAGAGGTGGAAGAGAATCCGGATGGTGTGAAAGGATACCTTGATAGTCAGTGAAGATGAGCTCTGATTAGTTGCATTCAGGTCAACGCTTGGATGTCGGGGGATGACCGTTATAACATCGGGTATTTAGAGAGATACTTTCAGAGATATTATCCGTGAGGGTAGTATAAATTTGGGTGGTAACACGAGATTAAATTCGTCCCTTGCTTGGCAATTATGCTGAGCGAGGGACTTTTTTTGTAGCGAAAAGGGGTTATTCGCGCGCGTTACTTCTCAAAAACTTGGCTTCTTTCAAGGTTCGCACGCAACATTTAATTTATTACTAGGACAAAATTTTAGGAGGATATACATGACAACAACTATTATCGGGTTTCCCAGAATTGGACAACAACGTGAATTAAAATTTGCAACTGAAAAATATTGGCGGAAGCAACTTACTCAAAATGAACTACTGCAGGTGGCAGCACAGCTCAGAAAAAATCATTGGAAGGTTCAGCAAGAAGCGGGACTTGATTTGATTCCTGTGGGTGACTTTTCTTTTTTTGATAACCTTCTAGATACTGCGAATTTGCTGAACATTGTACCCAAGCGCTACAAACGGCTGGGGCTTTCGCCTCTTGCTGAATATTTTGCCCAGGCGCGTGGATATCAGCAAGGGGAGGTAGCTGTAAAAGCACTGCCGATGAAGAAGTGGTTTAACACCAACTATCATTACATCGTTCCTGAATTTACAACAGATACCGACATAAAGCTAGTCGGTGACAAGCTGTTTGCGGAACTTGATGAAGCCTTGAAACAAGGAATTAATGCTAAAGCTGTTGTGATTGGACCATATACGTTGCTAAAGCTTAGCCGTTTTCTTGAGGATACAACTGCTAAGAATTTTGTACCGGCACTGAGCGCTGCTTATGCTGAGATTATTGCGCGCTTAGATCAAAAGAAAATTGACTGGCTCCAAATTGATGAACCAGCACTTTGTTTGGATGTAACAGCTACCGAAAAAGAATTGTTTAAAGAACTTTATACTGGAATCCTTACCCCGAAACATACTACCAAAGTATTATTGCAAACCTATTTTGGTGATTTACGTGATGTTTATCAAGAGGCTCTAACTTTACCCTTTGATGGAATTGGACTCGATTTTCTGGAAGGAAGCTATAATGCTGAGTTAGTTGAAAAAAATGGTTTTCCGGCTACTAAAACTTTGTTCGCAGGTGTGGTCAATGGCAAGAATGTCTGGCGAAATCACTATGTAACCACGCTTAAACTGCTCAAAGAGCTGACGCAGACAATCGCTGCACCAATTGTAATTAATAGTTCAACTTCGCTCTTGCATGTTCCATATAGTGCGGCCACTGAAGAGCAATTGCCCGCAGATGTAAGGCAGCATCTGGCTTTTGCTACAGAGAAGTTAGTTGAACTGAAAGAGTTGGATGCACTTAAGCATGATAAAATTGGAAATCAGCAATTTTTGGAGAAAAACGATGCGTTATTTGCTAACGTGAAACATCCATACAATGCAGCTGTGCATGCTCAAAGTGATCATTTGCAACCAAACGATTATGAGCGCACTCCTGAACGCAAAGAACGGCAGCAGCTGCAAAAAGAAGAATTTAAATTACCACTGTTACCGACTACAACTATCGGATCATTTCCGCAAACAAGAGATGTGCGTCAAAATCGTGCTAAGTTCCGCAAAGGTGAGATCACGCGTGCACAGTATGATAAATTTAATGAAGAAAAAATTGCGAGAATTGTTAAAATTCAAGAAGAAATTGGCCTTGATGTACTGGTTCATGGTGAGTATGAAAGAAATGATATGGTTGAGTACTTCGGTGAGAAACTAGACGGGTTTATTTTCACAAAAAACGGCTGGGTCCAATCTTATGGTACGCGTGGAGTTAAACCGCCAATTATTTGGGGGGATATCAGCCGAACTGCCCCAATTACGGTTGCTGCTTCAGTCTTTGCTAAGAATCTGACTGCTAAGCCAGTTAAAGGGATGCTGACTGGACCAGTTACGATTTTTAACTGGTCATTTCCACGAGAAGACATTGCTCCAAAAGAAACAGTAACCCAAATTGCACTAGCTCTTCAAGGAGAAGTGTTAGACTTAGAGTCAAATGGAATCAAAATTATTCAAATTGATGAGCCGGCTCTTCGTGAAAATTTGCCTTTACGTAAGTCAAATTGGAATCAGGAATATTTGGACTGGGCGGTTCCAGCCTTTAGACTTGTTCACAGCAAGGTTGCGCCTACTACGCAGATTCATACACATATGTGCTATAGTGAATTCGGTGATATTATCGATGCAATTGATCAGCTGGATGCAGATGTGATTTCGTTTGAGGCCTCACGTGCTGATTTTACGTTGATCGACCAACTTGCGGCTGCAGACTTCCAGACAGAGGTAGGTCCCGGCGTGTATGACATCCATTCACCTCGGATTCCGGCAGAAGAAGAGGTTGAAGCCTTGATTGAGCAAATCATCAAGAAACTGCCGCTTGATAGGATCTGGATAAATCCGGATTGCGGATTAAAAACGCGCTCGGAAGAAGAATCATTTGCAAGTTTGAGAAATATTGTTGAAGCCACGCGGAAGGTTAGGAGCAGTGTTAATGAAACTAACGGAGCTTTTTAACAGTAAAACAGTATTTTCACTTGAAGTTTTTCCGCCTAGAAATGAGCTTTCGTCTCAGCGTATCATTCCGACACTTGAGGGTCTGCAAGAAATTGCACCGGATTTTATTTCTGTGACACTTGGAGCTGGCGGAACCGGTCATGACCAAGGAACTTTTGAGATTGCTGATTTTATTCAGAATACATTAAACATTCCTGCGGTTGTGCATGTTCCGTGTTTATATCTTTCACAAGAGCAGGTACTTACATTACTTGATCAGCTAAAAGAAATTAATGTAACTAATATTTTGGCACTGCGGGGGGATTTCATTCCTGGCAGGAAACCGGTCGGTGATTTTTCACATGCAAATGAACTGATAGAGTTTGTAAAAAAGGAACGTCCACTTTTTAGCATTGCGAGTGCGTGCTATCCCGATAAGCACCGGGAAGCGGTCAGTTTTGTTGAAGATATTGCTTGTTTGAGGAAAAAAATTGATGCTGGTAGCGATCATCTCATTACACAGCTGTTTTTCAATAACGAAAGTTTTTATACGTTTAAAGAAAAGGCTGAAATTGCGGGAATAAACGTGCCGATTGAAGCAGGGATTATGCCCTGTACTAACAAAAAGCAAATTGAGCGAATTGCGAAAGTTTCGGGGGTTCCAATTCCGCATAAATACAGCCAGATGCTAGACAAGTACCAAAACAATAAGGAAGCTTTGGAAGACGCGGGGGTAGCCTATGCGGTCGAGCAGATTATTGATTTAGTAGCACATGGAGTTGACGGCATCCATCTTTATACAATGAATCATGCAACAGTTGCACAAAAGATTTGGCGTGAGACAAGGTCTATCTTTAAAGCAACAAGTAAAAATTCTTAAAAAAACAAAATTTTATGGAAGTGCTGAAGGTCCCTTGGACTGGTGGCACTTTTTTAACGTGCTTCAAAAGGCAGCCCTTTATGCTTAGCTGAGGTAACACCGGTAACAAGCCCAATTACCTGTGTTACCTATCGCTAATCTTCAAGGCCTCCCGCCTTTTTGCGCACTTCTATCATAACGTGCTCCACCCCGCAACCACCTGCACCTAAGCCTAAATTACGCGTAACCAAGTTCAGGTTACTTTGTAATTCAGGACTTAGTCAACGGCGGCTGAACGCCGGGTGTCGACACTTCTAATCCAAAGCTTAGTCGGCAGAAGCTGGACACTGGTTCTTGGTGCTCGAAATTTTTCCGAGCCATGTGCGATAAAAGTTAATGGCACTTTTTCTCCAGGTGTTTTGGGCGCATAAGTTTTCATCAAAATAGTTATAAGGAATCTGAGTGGTTGGGTCAAGGCGGAGATCACGCTGGTATTCCTTTGCTAAAGTTTCAGTCGAATATTCAAGGTGACCGGTGACGTATAATGAAGCGGTGATGGGATCATGAATCACAACGGCGCCTAATTCATTATTTCCAGCTATTACGCGGGCTCGTTTGTTAACATTTTGGGATGGAATAGTGAAATAGCGTGAATGTGGCATTGTAATTCCGTTAACAGTATAAACTCCGTTGAGCTTATGTTTGAGTTGCAGTCCCGTAAAAAGATGCTCAATATTCCCAGCTGCATACGCTCCCCAGCAGACAAAGAGACTGGTTTTAACATGAGTATGCCGCCATGTTAGGATTTCTTTTAACTCTTCCCAGTAGTCAATTACCTGAAATGGTAGCTGGTCAATTGCGGCTCCGGTGACGATCAGAGCATCATAGTGATTGTGTTGAATTTGTGCGAATGTTACGTATTTCTCAAATAAATTTTTTTCTGGATGTCGAAATTGGTGAGTTTCTGGAACGCAAAAAGTTACGGTACTATTTTGTGGAATCTGTGCAAGTAGTTGAGTAAATTGTTTTTCAGTGGCTTGGCGTGTAGGCATTAGGTTCAAGATGAGAATTTTTAAAGAACCAGGGACCACCGGGACATCATTTTTAGTTAGACCAGACAAAATACTGACACAAGACATATTGAAACCTCCTTAAGGTTAATACAAGTACAAAAAACCCCGCAATCCTATCAAAGGATTGCGGGGCGAAAAGTCGCGGTACCACCCGTTTACTAGTCATTAACAATGACTACTCTTTACGTGTACGGCATTTAAAATGCGATACACTGCTGCGTTAACGGGCGCACCCGAATTATACTTGCTTTATAGATTAAAGTTCGTACAATTTTCACTCAGGGACCATTTTCACATATGGATGATAACTGGTTCGCACCATGCCCAGTTCTCTGAATATCATCGCAAATATATTACTCATCCCATCAACGTAATATTATTATAAGTAGATTATGACTTTTTAACCAAAACGTCAAGTCTGTACTCAATTTTTTTAAAAATAAGTCGTGAAGATTAATAAAAAAAGGTATTGACAGTTGGCATGAACGAATGTTAGGATACTTGCAATAAGATATGTGATTTTGATGAGAAGAGTAGGCTTAATTTTAATCTGATAGAGAGTACGAGTTGGTGAAAACGTACGGTTAAATGAGGCTGAAGATGAGCTCGGAGTCATAATCGGCGGTGCAAGCCAATGATTCGTAAGGATACGATATAATCCCAAGCATTATCTGTGCTATGAGATCAGTTATTCTGGAACTGATGAAGATGGGTGGTACCACGTTGAAAACGTCCCTGCAAATATTTTTGCAGGGACGTTTTTGTGTATCTTATAAAAAATTGTCGCACAGCGTATATTCTAAAGGAGGAATTTTCATGAGTGAAAAAAATTTGAGTTTTGAAACTTTACAGGTCCACGCAGGACAGACAGTCGATGAAACAGGTGCTAGGGCAGTTCCAATTTATCAAACAACTTCGTACGTCTTTAAGGATGCTAAGCAGGCAGCTGATCGCTTTGCGCTGCGTGACCCCGGTAATATTTATAATCGGCTTACAAATCCAACGACAGCGGTAGTTGATGAACGCGTGGCGGCACTTGAGGCAGGAACCAGTGGAGTTACGCTAGCAAGTGGGGCTGCTGCTGTTACAGCCGCAATTACCAATATTGCTGGACAAGGTGATGAGGTAATTGCAGCCAGTACACTTTATGGTGGCACCTATAATTTGCTGAATGTGACATTGCCTAAGTTAGGTATTACTACGCATTTTGTTGATCCTGATGCGCCGGAAAATTATGAAAAATATATCAATGAGCACACAAAAGCAATCTATTTGGAAACGATTGGGAACCCTGATATCAATTTACTCGACATTGATGCAATCGCAGCAACAGCGCATAAATACGGAATTTTAGTGCTCGTTGATAATACCTTTGCTTCACCTTATCTTTACCGGCCGTTGGAACACGGTGCCGATATTGTAATCGAATCCGCGACAAAATTCATTGGGGGGCATGGAACCTCAATGGGTGGGGTGATCGTTGAGAATGGGAAATTTGATTATCATGCAAGTACGCGCTATCCGGAATTTACGACGCCGAATGCTCAGTACAATGGATTGGTTTTTGCTGATTTACAAGGCGGTGCTTTTACCACAAAAGTCCGTGCTGAAATTTTGCGTGACACTGGGGCGGCAATCAGCCCATTTAATTCATTTCTGCTGCTGCAAGGACTGGAAACACTATCTTTACGAATTGAACGACATGTTTCAAATACAAGAAAAATTATTGCTTTTCTAAATGATCACCCTAAAGTGGCTTGGATCAAATATCCAGAACTTGAGTCCAGCAAGTATCATACATTAGCAGTGCGCGATTTTCCTAACGGTGTAGGCTCGATTTTCACTTTAGGATTAACTGGGGGAGAACAGGCCGGCAAGGATTTAATTGAGAACCTGAAGCTTTTCTCACTGTTGGCCAATGTGGGAGATGCCAAATCCTTAATCATTCATCCGGCTTCAACGACACATGCGCAATTGAATGCAGAAGAATTAAAGGAAACAGGAATTACACCTGATTTAATTAGAATTTCGGTTGGGATTGAAAATGTGAATGATTTAATTGCGGATTTAAAACAAGCTTTAGATAAGCTTTAATTTAGATAAAAAATTACTTTGTTTGCAAACCATACGCTAGCGCAGGCTTTTCTGTTTTGAAAAATAGAGTAATCAAAGGGAGTGGGAAGTCGTTGTTTAAAAGTTCGCGCTTTAAATTAAGTGTTACGCTTTTGGTGGTTTTACTAATTGCGGTACTTGCATTTTTCACTTTGCATGGTCAAAAGAGCAGTTCAAATAATCAAAAAACAATTTTGCTAGGCAGTTCTCCAGGGCCTTACAGTGAGCTTTTTCTCAAGGGAATTAAACCAATTCTTGAAAAAGAAGGCTATCATGTGACAAATAAATCCTTCAATAATTTGTTGAACGCAGATGTTGCACTTAGCGAGGGTCAAGTGGATTTGAGTGTTGATCAGCATACGGCCTACATGAAGAATTTTAATACTGAAAAGAAGGCAAATTTGGTTGCACTGACGCCAATTCCAACCGTACCTACTGGTATTTATCCAGCGCAAAAAATAACATTAAAAAATGTTGCTTTCGGTGACCGGATTGCAATTCCAAATGATCCTGCCAATACTGCACGTGCGTATAATTTGCTGGTCAAAGCTGGCTGGATTACCTTGAAGAAAGGGACAGATCTGATTAAGGCAACCAAGAAAGATATCGCTACTAATAAGTACAATTTAAAAATTACTGAAATGGACTCTGCTACCATTCCACGGTCTAAGCAAGATTTTGAATATGTTGTTTTACCTGGTTCGGTTGCTTATAGTGCAAAAATCTCTACCAAAAAAATATTACTAGCAGAGACTTTACGTTCTGAGTATCGTTTAGTAGCTGTAACCACTAAGAAAAATGCAAAGACTGCTTGGGCAAAGGCAGTAAAAAAAGCCTATCAATCAACGGAATTTAAGAATTATGTCAAGCAGCATAATAACGATAATTATTGGGTGTTGCCTAATAATTAACGTGGCAGCAGGCGAAAGTTTAAAAGTGGTATGGTAAAAGATAATAAAATAAAGCAGGACTGTGATAAAGTTGGAGAATCTTCCAATCTTTGTGGCAGTCTTGCTTTTTAGTTGAAGCCGATTTTAAAAATAATGGGAGGCGCGTACGGTCGGTGCAAGACAATACGAATAAGGAAAAGAATTATTTCACACTGGCTGCCATTTTTATTGCAGTTGAAGGATCATGTGTCTCCAGTTCATAAATAATGTTGCCCTTTTGCCACCGCACGAGTTGCTCCCGACTTCCGTAACTTAAGCCGACATTGAAGCGGATTTCACCATAAGATTGTGGTGCAGGCAAAAGATAGCTCTCAAGTTCTGCAACTGTTTGTTTGGCTAACTGTGTAGGATCCTCATTTTTTACGGCAGCAGCATGCACACTCAGTGACCAGTTGCCTTCGTTCCAAGATAAGTACCGTTGTCCCGCTCCTGAATCAAGATATCCTTTAATATTATGTCCCAAATCGACTGTTGGTAAGCCCTGAGAATCACTTGCAGTTCGGTGGGTAACTTGTTGGGCAGCCTCGGTGGCAGACGAATAGGTTTTCTTTGTAAATTCAGCATAAGGAATTTCCTGTGCGACGCTAGAATCATTAAAATCTTTGGCACGTGTCCCAACACTATAGCTAACGGTATAATTAGCAGCATTTCCATGATAACGCGCATTGAGTTTATCGCTACCACTAGTGAGACCATCATTTTGTGGTAACAAAACAGTGCCCAGATGTGTAATGAGCTCATGATTCAGTTGAGCAAGGCGGGATGCTTGTTGCTCGGATTGAGAAGATGCAGCTGCAGAGCTAGTAGTGGACTCTTCTTGGCTAGCACTTGCTTTTTGGCTGTTTGTTTGGGTACTTTTGGCAGCTGACTGTACTTTCTTTTCGGTTCGGGTTGCTGATTGTTTTTCAGTTCCTGGTTTCTTTTGCGAGCTGCACCCCACGAGCAGCAAGCATAGTGGAATCAAAAATAGTTTATTTTTGTTTAACATCTTTTGTAACCTCCCCTTTGTCATAAGAATACTATATCTTTGAGGTGGGATACAGCGCAGTGTTTATCTCCTTAAAAATAATATCGAAGAAATATAGGGACACGAAAATTTTAATAGGTTGAATTTGCTCACAATTTCACTTATTATAAGGTAAAAGCCAAGCTAAAGGAGGCATTTTTATGAATACAAACGACGATAGTAAGGACTACAATACCACAGATATTAAGCTGATCAGCACTGAAGTTTTGATAATTGGTGCAGGTAATGCTGGATTAATGGCCGCTGCTGCTGCTGAAAAAGGGGTAAAGACGCTCGTAATTGAAAAAGAACACACTATTAATCTTTTACGGCTTAGCTTAGGTGGGGTTGATACTAATGCTCAGAAACGAGCAGGCATAAAAATAAACAAGTTTGAATTAGTGGAATATCTAGCTGCTTTTGCACAGCATAATGTTGATGAAGGCTTAATTTATCATTGGGTAAACAACAGCGCTGAAGCAGTCAATTGGGTGGAAGATAATGTGTTACAGCCGCATGGGGCACATCTTCGCGCTGAGCCAGATATTGGAGAAAAGAATCCGATTTATAAAGCATTTCCAACACAAAACGACGTAACAAAGGATGATAACACTTTTGCTTCTTATGGAAAATGGTTCCAAGAAAAAGTCGAAGAAATGGGTGTTGAACTGCTCTTTGACACTTCATTAGTAAAGTTGGAAGTAGACAATGGAACTGTCACGGGGATTGTTGCTAAGAATCTTATCGATGATAAATACTTTAAAATTAGGGCAACTAAAGGCGTGATTCTGTGTACAGGAGGTTACTCAGCGAATAAGGAGTTATTATCAAAATGGAATCCATTAGCCTTAAAAAAGAATGTCTATAATGACAGTCCACGTAATGATGGGGCTGGAATTATGGCTGCAATGAATGTGGGAGCAATTAAAGATGAAGCGCCTGCAGGATGTACTTTTGATAGGGGATTAGTACCAATTGGGACTCGAACTGAAGATATGTACGTTCAAACCGAAACTTATCAAGACTGGTTGTGGTTGGCAAGTCATCCATTACTGAAAGTCAATGTTCGTGGTGAACGGTTTGCAAATGAATCAACCCCATATGAGTTTATTGTGAATGCAGCAAGTAAACAAAAAGGGTACTTGTATGCGATGATCTGGGACAGTAATTTTGGGAAATACGCAGCTCAATTTCATACTTTAGGATGTGCACGAATTGGTTTTCCTGGATATATGGCAAATGTTGAGAAATTGAAAGCAGATACGGAACAGTATGTCGACAAAGGACTGATCGTTAAAGCAAAAACGCTTGAAGAGCTTGCTGAAAAACTTCATTTACCGGTTGAAAACTTATTAAAGACAGTAGCTCGAGTTAATGAGTTATCCGCACAAGGTGTTGATCAAGACTTTGGGAAAGAGGCATACAGGCTGACTCCGGTTGCTCAAGCACCATACTATGGCTGTATGTTAGGCGGACGCTTACTATGTACCTTTGATGGGTTGCGCGTCAATAAAAAGATGGAAGTTCTGGATGAGGATTATGCGCCAATCAATCATCTATACGCAGCTGGAAATGACAGTGGCGGCTTTTTCTTTGGGAGTTACCCAGATCGTGTTCCGGGTACAGCGGCTAGTCATGCACAAACTTTTGGGCGACTAGCTGGTAAACAAGCAGCTCAAAATTAATGAGTGGAGATCTTATGGATTTCAAAATAAAAACTAGGCCGCTAATATGCGATGGCCTAGTTTTTATTTTGAAATTTGCTGAATCATCACTTAAAAGACCTCACGGTGTGCCGGTTTTGATTTTAGAACATCAAAATTATAAGTTGCAAGTTCCTTTAGGCCATCACCGCTGGCATCAAAATAAGCCGTCAAACTTTGTGCAATCATTAGGTTAAGTTTCTTTTGCGGATCAAATTGTACGATAACAATAGGGGTTTTGTTTTCAAAGGCAGCCCCAATTTCAAAAATAGTGCCAGAGTCGCTCTCATTTTCTCCGCCTTCCAGTTTATAATCGATAATTGCCACAAGCAGATCAGCACGGTGAACTTGACGCATGTCTGAAGCAAAAACGTATTGCTGCCAAGCACGGCTGCCGAATTCTTCTTCTTCAAATTGATGTTCTTGAGGTAAAAAGATATTTCCGCTATCAATGGTTTTGTTTTGCTGCAATGCTTTTTTAACTGCTTGAATTCGCTGATTTTGGGGTTCGCTGAAAAATGGTGCTGCAAGATAAACTTTATTCACTTATATGACCTCACTTTTACTTTTCCTACAAGATACAGTGGTTGCATTTAATTTTAATACATTCACTTGTGTAAAAGCAATCCTTTATTTTTATTTAGAGACCGAGTATGATGGTAATTGGTACTTGTTGAGTCGATGGACTGAGTGACTGTTACTGGCAGGTATACTAAATGTAACAGAGTATTTATGCGTTTAATCTTCAAGGCTTTTTGTTTCCGTCACAGGGTTTTTGAAGATCAAAGCTAACGGCACTATGAATAGAAGAATTAGAAAGGGTGTAACGATCATTTTGATTACATTATCTGGGATTATTGGATCCGGCAAGTCCAGTTTAACAGGCATTTTGGCTAAGGAATTGGGAACCAAAGCCTTTTTCGAACCAGTGGAGGATAACCCGGTGTTACCGCTATTTTACAAGGGAAACGAGATCGCTGCTCAAAAAAGAGCTGCTGGGGATGAAGAAGCTACTAATCCATATGCTTATTTATTGCAGACATTTTTTCTAAACAGGCGTTTTAAAATGATTAAAGAGGCAATGCAAGGTGACAATAACATTCTGGATCGGTCAATTTATGAAGATGAACTGTTCATGAAGATGAATACAGAGATGGGTAATGCGACTGATGTCGAATATCAGATATATAAAAGTTTGTTGAATAATATGATGGAAGAGCTGCCTTATGCTGCCAAGAAGAAAGCACCTGATTTAATGATCACTATCAGAGTCTCTTACGAAACAATGATCAAGCAGATTACAAAACGCGGTCGCAAATATGAACTTATTGAAAATGATCCTTCACTTGTCGGATATTACAAGAAGCTGTTACAATATTACGATGATTGGATGCATAATTACAACGTCTCACCGTTGTTGATTCTTGATGGAGATCAGTACGACTTTGTAGGGAATCTAGGTGATAGAATCAAGGTTCTTGAGTTGATTGAGGATAAATTGCAAGAACTTAAGAAAGTTTCTAGTTCACAGATAGAAACGCTTAAAAAAAAGCATCAGATTTTGCTCAAATAAAATGTTTTAAAAAATAGCGGAGTTGTGACAAACTGAGTTTTGTTATGGCTCTTTTCTTTTACCTAAGGATATATTTACAAGCATAAAGAGAAAACAGTATACTTGTGTAAACAAACTAAGTTTTGGACCCAGCTAAAGAAGGCTTTGAGAGGGAGTGGCAGCTATTAATAACTCTGCAAAGAAAAAGTTTCAAAAAAAACTTGGGAAAACATTATTGGTGACAGCGATCTATTTTGTGGTTTTTCAAGTTGTCGCATTAATCGCCTCTGTTTTTTTGTTAATTGGTAATAATTCGGCAGTCAAAAATATGTTGCCAAGTGCAATTGAGCAAAGTGGAGTACCTTACTTTTGGGCGATCGGTGTCGGCTTATTAGTTATTGTAGCTGTGTCGCCACCTCGTTTGCGCAGGCAATATTGGATAGCGGGAAAAGAACAGATTTCATGGAAAAAGTTTTTCAGTCTAACGGCGATCCTGATGACGCTGCAGATTGTGGCAGGTATTTATGGTGCGCTATTTGAAAAATTGGTCAACTTGATTGGCTTTAGCGCCACGCAACAGTTGGAGGCCGCGACACATTCCAGTCAAAGCTTTTCAATGTTGTTATATGCAGCTTTGTTAGGACCTTTGACAGAAGAAATTGTTTTTCGTGGATATTTACTGCGAAGTTTAGCAAAATATGGAAATGAGATGGCAATTATCATCTCAGCGTATATGTTTGGGTTATATCATGCTAATTTTGTGCAAACCCCCTTTGCATTTATGGTTGGACTCGTCTTTGGCTATGTTGCACTGAACTATGGGATTAAATGGTCGATTGGTTTGCATATCTTTAATAACTTTGTCTTGGGAGACTTTTTGACGTTCGTGTTGCGTCGGCTAGCACCTGCTCGAGCAGATCAGCTTAGTGGGATCATTATTCTAGGTGGCGGCATAATTGGTGCTTACATATTAGCCCGTAACTGGAGCAAACTACGCATGTGGTGGGCCGCTAATCGAGAGGGACGCCATTATTTGCGGACAGCTTTTGGCAGCAAGTATCTGCTGATAATAACGCTTATTGTGGTAGGGTTGGCATGTTTGGGACTGACAAGAGTTTAAACACCAGGACGTGCACTATTACGTAAATTGCTTGAAGTTTTGCAGCAGCAGCGCTATGATAGCACTATAGAAAGCAGTTCTAACGTTAAAGGCGGGTGGATGAAATGGCTCATAAATATGCACATATTTTGGTAGCAGTTGATGGTTCTGACGGGGCTGAGGTTGCCCTGAATAAGGCAATTGAATCTGTGAAACATAGTCAAGGAGCTACGCTGGATATTTTGAGAGTTCTAGATTTAAACTCTTTGGAATATGGTGGTGCAGGAATAGCGCTTGATGGAGAACGGATCTATAAAATTGAGCAGGCCAATGAAGATTACATGCTGAAGCTCAAGGAGCGCTTACTTAAGGATAATGAAATCGAGCATGATGCTCTGCGTGTCCATCTTCGTTTTGGAAATCCCAAAATTGTTATTCTTGATTTCCAGAAAGAATATCAAAATGATTTAATTATCGTCGGATCAACAGGTAAGAATTTCATTGAACGACTGGTGGTTGGTTCAGTAGCATCTTATATAATTAGAAATGCAAACTGCGATGTATTAATGGCACGGACAGCAGTTAACAAAAGCAAATAAGATTGAAGCCAGCTCTAAAAATACATTGAATATTAAAGACTATATTAAAAAAGTATCCCGCAGCTCAAGTACAAGCCTGCAGGATACTTTTTTATTTTACTGCACTAATACGGAAACTAATCATAAACGTAATCTTGGAATAATATAGTTTTTATTGTTCACACATAATCACAACAAATTGATGAGGATGTTGTGAAACACTTTGAAACTGTGGCGATTGAACGTGGAGAAGTACCTAGTTACATTGTTTCAAATTTTTCTTTAATAGTTGCTGCAGACTTTGCAAGTTTTGCTTCCTCTTCAGGAGGCAATGGGATCGTGACAACTTCTTCAACACCGTTTTTACCGATGATTCCAGGTTGGCCCACATAGGAATCGTATTTAGCATTGTAAGTCGAGCATGGGCACATTAAGTGTGCATCATCAAAAACTGCCCGGCTGAGTTTAACTGCACAAGTAGCGATTGCAAAGCTAGTGTAGCCTTTGCCAGAGTGAACTGCCCACCCACCAGAACGTGCTTGCGCTTCTAATTTGTCAAGGTCTAATTGTTTTTTTGCTGCCAAAGGTTTTACAGCCAGACCATTTACCTTGACTGTCGACCAAGCCACAAACTGGGATTCACCATGTTCGCCATAAACAAAGCCGGTTACGTTTTTAGGATCAACAGCGAAATTTTCTGCAACCACACGTTGCATTCTTGCTGTATCAAGGAAGGTGCCAGTTCCAAGAACTTGTGAACCAGGTAATCCAATTTCTTTTTGCAGATATTGAGAAATTGCATCGCAAGGATTCATTGTATCTATCAGGACGCCATGGAAGCCACTTTTCTTGATCTTGGGTGCAATGTCTTTGACTATTTCCCGGGTATATTCGAATTCTGCCCAGCGATTACCGCTTGCGTGATCAAGTGCATGGATATTTCCTGCTGTCACAAATAGAATATCGGTATCAGCCAGTTCGCTGTAGTCTTGAATCTTAATCTTGGGCCGTGTCTCCAAACGTGCGGTTGCATCTTGGAGATCCAACTGTTCAGCGCGAGCTTTCTTTTCATTTTTATCAATCAAAATTAGTTCATCCGCATCACCCTTAGTAACTAGAGCAAAGGCGATTGTTGCACCAACATGACCAACACCGATAATTGCGTACTTTCTTCCCATTACATCTATTTCCTTTCCGTTCCATCAAGTAATTAAATTAGTTATTGTTCAGCTTAAACGATCTCCAAGTGTAATTGGTTATCTTTGATTAACCCAACCTTTTTCATCATGCTGTATGCTACCAATGAAATAACTGCTGGCAAGAACATTCCCGTAAATACATAGACTGCAAAGGATTCCCAGCCTTGACCCATGTAAGCAATTGGCGCAATAAATGAATTGAGGCCTAAACCTGCAAGCTTATATGTTGAACGGAAACCAAACATGATAGTTGCGATTGGGGCACAGACAACTGCCGAGAGGATTGATGGGACTAAAAGATACGGGTTAATTAACAGATTAGGGAACTGAACCTTGGGTGTCATCACTCCCTGCGCGATGTTTGCACCTGCGTTATTTTGTCTGAACGACATTGCAGTGAAGGCTACAAACTGCGAAGTTGTACCAATCAAAGCAGCAGCTGATGAAATTGGATCGAGTGTTAAAGCGATCGCAAGAGCAGCAGAGGAAGCGGGTGTCATTAAGAAAAGTGCCCAGATGGCAGAGATACAAATTGAGCCGACCAGCGGATTAACCTGCATCGTTTGTGCGATAAATGCACTGACATTTAATAAAAACGGTGTAGTTACGGCTGCTAATCCTAAACCTGCAATTCCACCGGTTAAGGTAGCCGCGAAAGGAACAAGCATCATATCAAGTGGTGTTTTACCTGTAAGATATTTACCGACAAGTGCAGCCACTAAGCCTGCTAAAACAGCACTGACAGGTTGACCGGTTGCAAATGTTGCACTTCCGGCAGCCTGCATCAAACTGGACCCAGTTGCGGTAGTGCCGTTAACAGCGCCAGTGGTAAAATGAACTGCATTTGCCCCGACAGTTGATGAAATCATGGCACTGAACATTACAAGTGAGTTTGTTCCAAGCTGTGAAGCAATTGCGACCCCTAATGCAGGGGCAAGCAAGTCATTTGCAATCACACCCACTTGATAAAGTGCATTCCAGTGAACAAAGGAAGCGATTGTCTGCAATAATAATCCAATTCCTAAAGTAACTAAGATTGCGTTGGCAACTGCGGCACTGATGCGGTATGCATATTCTTTTACAGTTGGGGCGGTCGTGTTTGTATTCTCCATTTTAATAACAGCTCCTCTTTCTCTTGAAAATCGCGACTATACTTTTTCGATCCAGCCTGTTGGCGCTTTGCGATCGCCAAACTGAATACCGGTCAATTCATCGTAAAGTTTATGTGTTACAGGCCCAACTTCAGTTTCACTATAGAAGACATGGAAGTGATCACCATATTTGAAGCCGCCAATTGGTGAGATTACGGCTGCTGTTCCGCAGGCACCGGCTTCAGCGAAATGATCCAATTGATCAATGTAGATATCCCCTTGCTCGGTTTCCATGCCAAAACGTTTCTCAGCCAGATACAAAAGTGAATATTTTGTAACACTTGGTAAGATTGAAGGAGATTTTGGTGTGACAAACTTACCATCTTTAGTGATTCCAAAGAAGTTTGCGGAACCGACTTCTTCAATCTTTTTGTGTTCGATAGGATCAAGGTAGATACAGTCTGAGAAACCTGCATCATGTGCAAGTTGTCCAGGGAAGAGACTAGCAGCATAGTTACCACCGACTTTGCTTGCCCCAGTCCCTTTATGTGCGGCGCGATCATATTCTGAAGCAACGAAATTCGTAGGGGTTAAACCACCCTTGAAGTAGCTGCCAACCGGCATGGCGAAGATTGAAAAAATGTATTCTTGTGCTGGATGAACACCGATATTACCGCCAACACCGATTAGATATGGACGAAGATAAAGAGTTGCTCCAGTCCCATATGGAGGAACATAATCTTCATTAGCTTTAACAACTTGTTTAAGGGCACTGATAAACATGTCAACTGGGACCTGAGGCATCATGAGACGTTCGCAACTTTTTTGCAGTCTCTTAGCATTTTGGTCAGGACGGAAAAGGTTGATACTGCCATCCTTGCATCGATAAGCTTTCAGTCCTTCAAAGACTTCTTGTCCATAGTGAAGGCTGGTTGAGCCCTCGCTGATGGTGACATTTGCATCTTCTGTTAGGCCTGCATCGCGCCATTCGCCGTCACGCCAATATGCACGGTATCTGTATGGAAGGTTCATGTAGTTGAAGCCAAGATTGTTCCAATCTAATTCTTGTGGGTTCTTTGCTTTAGGATCTGATGTAAGTGTCATAGTGATTCCTCCTTAAAGTTGAATTGCGAGGCGACTGCGAAATTAAAAAGAAATTAAAAAGGTACCCACCGCATGATATTCTGGCGGTGGGTACCTAAAAAAAATCCATCGCCTAAGTTCTCCTTAGCGCGATGGTTTTAATGTCTTTACACTCTAATCAGCCAAGACATTGGGAAACACATCGCGCGTGTTAATAATGACTAGGCTCACTAGGTATTGGATTGTTGTATTAGAATTATTACAGCTATTCATAGTGGTCATTGTGCATGACATGTTACCCAACTCCTCTCAGTTTTTTTAAAGTTACCTCGTAATTGATATTTTTTATTATAACTGCTCACATTAAAAATGCAAGCATTTTTTTAATAATAATGTAATTATATTATCTGTTGTACTAACTGTAGTTAATAAAATAGCGTTTTGAAGCCACAAAGAACTTGTTAGGGACCGTTGAATTATTAGAAGGAAATTTGTTGGCAGCCGATGATTGACTTTTTTTTGAATAGAAAGTATATTATAGACAATCATTCTTATCTTAATTGATGAAGTAGTCAAAGTGCTTTATCCACGTATTACGCGTGGAGTGGCGCTTTTTTTATTGTCTAAAAGGGAGGTTTTGAAGGCGTGAAAACAGCCACAGAATTTGATACAATTGCCGCAATCTCTACTCCCCCGGGTGAAGGAGCAATTTCAATTGTTCGTCTAAGCGGGGAAGAAGCAGTTCAATGCGCACAGAAAATCTTTGCTGGTCAGAATTTACAACTTGTTTCAAGTCACACAATCAATTATGGACATATTGTCGATCCTGAATCAAGGCAAGAAGTCGATGAAGTAATGGTTTCGGTGATGCGCGCTCCCAAGACGTTCACGCGTGAAGATGTTGTTGAAATTAATTGTCATGGAGGAATAGTTGCGACTAACCGCATTTTGCAGTTGGTATTAAGTAATGGCGCACGGCTTGCCGAACCAGGGGAATTTACAAAACGGGCTTTCTTGCATGGCAGAATCGATCTTTCACAAGCTGAAGCTGTCATGGATCTCATTAGGGCCAAGACTGACCGTTCAATGAAGGTGGCCTTAAACCAGCTTGATGGGAACTTGTCACATCTGATCAAGAATTTACGACAGGACATTTTAGGAGTTTTGGCGCAGGTTGAAGTTAATATTGATTATCCAGAATATGACGACGTTGAAGAAATGACAACCCGATTATTGAAAGAAAAGGCGTTGGAAGTCAGACAAAGAATTAAACAATTGCTGTCAACTGCTAAACAGGGTAAGGTTTTGCGCGAAGGGCTGGCAACGGCAATTGTTGGCCGCCCAAATGTGGGCAAATCAAGCTTACTGAACCACCTTTTGCATGAAGATAAGGCAATTGTAACAGATGTTGCGGGCACGACCCGTGATGTAATCGAAGAATATGTTAACGTCCGCGGAGTGCCACTTAAACTGGTTGACACGGCCGGAATTCGCGAAACTGTTGACAAAGTTGAAAAAATTGGGGTCGCGCGTTCAAAGCATGCGATTGAACAAGCGGACTTAGTAATGTTAGTTTTAAATGGCAGTGAACCGTTAACAAATGAAGATCGGCAGTTATTGAAACTGACGGCTACCAAAAAAAGAATTGTTCTTTTGAATAAGATGGATTTAACTCGTGGAATTGAGGTTGCGCAGCTTAAGGAGCTGTTGCAACCTGATGAAGAAATACTGACAACCTCAGTTTTGAAGAACCAAGGACTTGAGCAATTGGAAGCCAGGATTGCGGAGCTTTTTTTCGGCGGAATTGAAAATAGTCAAACGACTGTGATGGTTACAAATGCTCGGCATATTGCGCTTTTAAACCAAGCTGAAAAAGCATTAACTTCAGTTTTACAAGGAATTAGTGCGAAGATGCCAGTGGATTTAATTCAGATTGATATGACCAACTGCTGGGATCTTTTAGGAGAAATTACCGGTGATAGTTATCAAGATGAACTTTTAAATCAATTGTTTAGCCAATTTTGTTTAGGAAAGTAATAATAGGAGATTGAGATGGAAGTAAAGCAATATATTAGTAAAAATTATGATGTGATTGTCGTGGGAGCTGGTCATGCGGGGTGTGAAGCTGCATTGGCAGCTGCCCGGATGGGTAATGAAACACTTTTAATGACAATCAATCTCGAAATGGTAGCTTTTATGCCCTGCAATCCGTCAATTGGCGGCCCAGCTAAGGGGATCGTTGTGCGTGAAGTCGATGCCTTGGGTGGTGAGATGGGACGTAATATTGATAAGACCTACGTCCAGATGCGGATGCTGAATACCGGCAAAGGCCCAGCCGTCCGCGCTTTGCGGGCGCAGGCTGACAAGCGACTTTATTCAATTGAGATGAAGCATACACTTGAAAAACAACCGCATCTAACGCTACGTCAAGGGATTGTGGACGACTTAATAGTTGAAAATAACACAATTAAGGGCGTGATTACTAATACTGGGGCACGTTATGGTGCCAAAACAGTGGTGTTAACGACTGGGACTGCGGCGCGCGGTAAGATTATCATCGGAGAATTAATGTATTCTTCGGGTCCGAACAATACGCAACCTGCAAAGAAGCTTTCTGGTAACTTGGAAAGGCTTGGATTTGAGCTGCGGCGGTTTAAAACGGGGACACCACCGCGTGTTGATGGTAATACGATTGACTATGAGGCTACGCAGGAGCAACCAGGTGATGCACGACCTAATCATTTTAGCTTCGAGTCTGCTGACGCTGACTATCTCAGTGTGAAGGAGCAGCTTTCCTGCTGGTTAACATATACAAATGAAACTACGCATAAATTAATCAGAGAAAACTTGGATCGGGCACCGATGTTTTCCGGTGTAATTGAAGGTGTTGGGCCACGGTACTGTCCTTCAATTGAAGATAAAATCGTCCGGTTTGCAGATAAGCCGCGCCATCAGCTCTTCATTGAACCGGAAGGACGAGAAACTGACGAATTCTATTTGCAAGGCCTATCAACTTCAATGCCTGAAGAAATTCAGCAAAAGATGGTGCATTCTATTCAGGGTCTTGAACATGCTCAAATGATGCGACCAGGGTATGCAATCGAATATGATATTGTTTCGCCGTATCAATTACGACCAACACTGGAGACGAAGTTGATTGCGGGTTTATTTACTGCTGGACAGACAAATGGGACTTCAGGATACGAAGAAGCTGCCGGTCAAGGGATGCTGGCAGGGATCAATGCGGGACTTAAGGCTTTGGGTAAAGACCAAGTGACACTGAAAAGAAGTGATGCTTACATCGGGGTTATGGTTGACGATCTTGTGACAAAAGGAACTAATGAGCCTTATCGCTTATTGACATCGCGTGCTGAATACCGCTTAATTTTGCGGCACGATAATGCTGATTTACGCTTAACAGCACTCGGACATGAACTTGGTTTAATTTCAGAAGAAAGATTTGCCGCTTTTAAGTGCAAAAAGGAAGCAATTCAAGCTGAAATGCAGCGTTTGAGCGAAATTAGAATTAAGCCAACTGAACAGGTCAATGCTTTTTTGGCAGAAAAGGGAGCTGCTGCGCTGAAAGATGGTGTGCTTGCCAGCGAATTTTTAAAACGACCAGAAGTTAGTTATGCTGATGTGCTAAAATTTATTCCCGAACCCGACCAAGCTCTTAAACCGCGCGAGATAGAGCAGGTTGAGATTCAATTCAAATATGATGGATATATTAAAAAAGCATATAAAAAAGTAGAAAAGCTTAAAAAAATGGAAGCTAAAAAGATCCCAACGCGGATTGACTACGCTGCAATTGAGGGTTTGGCTACAGAGGCCCGGCAAAAATTGGAAAAAATTCAACCGGCAACGCTAGCACAGGCAAGCCGTATTAGTGGTGTGAATCCGGCTGATCTTTCTATTCTTGCAATTTATATTGAACAGGGCAAGATTGCTAAGGTCTAAGAAAAAAGAAAGCAACGTCTTGTCAGACTGCTGCTTGGTAAAGGCCGCGGTTGCGAATTAGAGGCTTTCTTTAATGTCGGAAAGCAATTAAGTGTGTTTGTAGTTTATAAAAGCAGTTAAAGTAATCAAAAAGATTGGTAGAGTAATTGGTAATAGAACGTAGTGCAGACATTTGAAGTCCAAAAGATGGATTTCAAGCTGTCCATGCTGCGGGTTACCGGTGCCCTGCCAATTTTTATTTGAATAAAATTTGGGACAAAAGGCGCGAACACTTGGCTTGATGTCCTTATTTCCAAACAGCCTCGCTTTTATTCCGGATAAACGTGTTCCATAAGTCAAAATTCTCCGTCTAACTTCGAATTACTCATAGCAAAGTACTCGCGATGTTCGTAATTTCGAGTTAGCACTCAAATTTTCCCGACTTATGTCACACTCTCTTAACCTGTAAAGTCAGCCAAGTCAACCCCGGAATGATCCGCCTGCTGCTGTTAATTATCAGCAACTAAACGCTTTTTATTCCACTTTTTTGCGCATATTCATAATCCGTCTGTTTTGTAATTCAGCGTTAGTACGTAAAAACTAGCGGCTGCACAGCGGGTTGCACTTATTTTTCATCATCCTCAGTTGCCTCTTTTTCTGCCTCGCGTCGCTGTTTGCGCTTAAATAATACGAATGCCAGCAACGTTGATTCTAGATTAAGATAAATAAAATCAAACAGCACCAAACTAATAATCCAGAAAAGATTTTGTGCCATAAAGGCCCAGATAGTTAAGAACAGTAATGGTAATAAGAAGATGCTGCAAACAATGAGAAAAGGTGAAGCATGAATCCATAATTTTGTTTTTGTGATCATATGGGAGCCTCCAAGTAAGGTATGCATGTTTAAAGCATAGCGGAGACACATGGAGAAATAAAGGGTTTAGCGGAATTTTAAAATTGCAGCAATAAAAAATGATGTTAAAAACGCGGTCAGCCCAGGATGATCATTAGTTCACAATCAAGTTTTTAAAGATGAAATTTTGGCAGAGAGATTTTTTTTACCTGACGAAAGTTACTGACACAAGTTGTTCTATGATGGTTAAGACCGAATTGTAGGTTGAAAGAAAGGAGTTATGTTCGGATCTTAACTTGTCAGACAAAGTGAAAGCTTAAAGGATGGTTTTTTTAATATGTTGAGCTGAAAGTAATTAAAAAAAATGACAAGTTAAAAAAGTAACAATGTTTAATTTTTGATGGAAAGGCGTTAAAATTATATTGTAAGCGTTTTATAAAGCTATATCATTAGTAAGAGAGGCGAATTTATGGCATATTGAGTGTTGGGAAGGCATTTGTTTAGAGACGAAGAGCTAATTTAATGAGGAGGCCCATGAAATGTCCAAAAAAATTATCGATTTTGAACAGTTGAAAAAAAATGGTGATGAATTCAAAACAGTTAAACTCCTATCAGAAGAAGGAAAGATCCTTGAGAAGGGTTGGCAACCTGATTTAAGCGATGACGAATTGTTTACATTGTTTAAGCAGATGGTTTGGTCGCGTATTCTTGATGGACGTTCTACCAAATTAAACCGTCAGGGGCGGCTAGGGTTTTATGCACCAACAGCGGGTGAAGAGGCAAGTCAGATTGCTTCCAATTTTGTGATGGACAAACAGGACTTTATTTTACCTGCTTATCGTGATGTTCCGCAGCTTGTTTTGCATGGCCTGCCACTGTATCAGGCTTTCTTATGGTCTCGTGGACATGTTGATGGTAATAAGTATCCAGCAGACTTCCCAGCATTGCCGCCGCAAATTATTATTGGAGCACAGTTCGTGCAGGCTGCTGGAGTTGCACTTGGGTTTAAGCTCAAGGGGCAAAAAAATGTGGCATACACCTACACGGGTGATGGTGGAACTTCCCAAGGGGATTTCTATGAAGGAATTAACTTTGCGGGCGCATTCGAGGCACCAGCAATCTTTATTGTACAAAACAATGGATACGCTATCTCAGTGCCACGCAGCAAGCAGACAGCCGCCAAAACTTTGGCACAAAAAGCAGTAGCTGCTGGTATTCCTGGTATTCAAGTCGATGGTATGGATGCCTTGGCGGTCTATGAGGTTACAAAAGAGGCACGTGACTATGCACTCGCAGGAAATGGTCCTGTTCTGATTGAAACATTGACGTATCGCTATGGACCGCATACTTTGTCAGGCGATGATCCAAAACGTTACCGGACAAAGGAGATCGATGATGCATGGCTCAAAAAAGATCCTTTGGTGCGGATGCGGCATTACTTGGCGGATAAGGGAATCTGGACACAGGAAAAAGAAGACCAGTACGCTGAGGAAGTTCAAGAACAGATAAAAGAAGCAATTGATAAAGTTGAAAATATGCCAAAACAAAAAATCAGTGAGTATCTGAAAAACACATTCGCAGCTACACCGGCAGGCATACAACAAGAGATTGAGCGTTTTGAAGCGAAGGAGGCCAAATAGTCATGACGAAAAAGACAATGATCAAAGCCATCACAGATGCAATGGATGAAGAACTTGCCCGTGATGAAAAAGTGTTGGTTTTTGGTGAAGATGTAGGTAAAAATGGCGGTGTTTTCCGTGCGACAGAAGGGCTTCAGGAAAAACATGGGACGGATCGTGTTTTTGATACACCATTAGCAGAATCCGGGATCATTGGGTTGTCGACTGGTCTTGCGCTTCAGGGATTTCGCCCTGTGCCGGAGATTCAATTCTTTGGTTTTGTGTTTGAAACAATGGACCAAATCGCAGGACAGATGGCTCGAATCAGATTCAGATTGGGAAGTACGCGTAAAATGCCAATTACAATTCGGGCACCTTTTGGCGGAGGTGTGCATACCCCAGAATTACATGCAGACAGTCTAGAAGGTTTGATGGCACAGATCCCGGGATTACGGGTCGTAATCCCCAGCAACCCGTACGATGCAAAGGGGTTGTTGATCTCAGCGATTCGTGCGGATGACCCCGTCGTTTTCTTAGAGCACATGAAGCTTTATCGTTCGATTAAAGCCGATGTGCCTGATGAGGCCTACACGGTTCCTTTAGATAAGGCGAATGTCGTTAAAGAGGGTCAAGACATTACGTTGATTTCTTATGGCGCAATGCTGCAAGAAAGCCTCAAGGCCAGTGAAGAATTGGCAAAACAAAATATTGCTGCAGAAGTTGTAGATTTACGAACAGTTTCGCCACTTGATGAAGAGACAATTATGAATTCAGTTAAGAAAACCGGGCGCGTGGTAATCGTGCAAGAGGCACAGAAACAAGCGGGTGTCGGAGCACAAGTTGCAGCGCTGATTGCTGAAGACGGAATTCTTTATTTAAAGGCACCAATCGGACGGGTTACTGCTCCGAATACCCCTTATCCATTTAGTGAAGCCGAAAGTGACTGGCTGCCTAATCAGGGGGATATTGTAGCAAAAGCAAATGAAATCTTGGAATATTAGGAGGCACACAGCATGGGTAAGTATCAATTCAAATTACCAGACATTGGTGAAGGGATTTCTGAAGGTACAGTTGCGCAGTGGTATGTCAAACCAGGTGATGAATTAAAAGAAGACGACGATCTGCTGGAGATTGAAAACGATAAATCAGTTGAAGAGATTCCATCTCCTGTAGCTGGAAAAGTTAAACAGATCCTTGTTAATGAAGGTGAAACCGCTGAAGTAGGTCAAGTTTTAGTTGAATTTGAAGTTGCAGGTGCTGGAAATGCTGAAGAATCAGCAGTACCTGCTGCAACCGAAAAGACAGAAGAAACGCCAAAAGAGCGGGAAAAAGCACCAGTTGAATCAGAAGAAAATGTGCAAGATCCAGCACATCCAGCAGCATTAGCAGATCAAAAAAGAGCAGTTCAAAAGGATGAAACAACAAAGACAAGCGTTCCAGCCACGCCTGATCGCAGTTTACCAGTGTTAGCGATGCCTGCGGTGCGTGTTTATGCGCGTGAACAAGGTGTAGACTTAGCACAAGTTAAAGGAACTGGTAGTCACGGCCATGTCACAAAAGCTGACGTTGAAGCCTTTATTAAGGGAGGCGGACAAGCTGCACAGGCGGAACAGACAGAGGAAAAAGCCGGGGAGCAGACGCAGACACAACCAGCTACTGCAACAGCTCAATGGCCTGAAACCAGCGAAAAGATGTCGGGAATTCGTAAAGCGACTGCCAAAGCAATGGTTCGCAGCAAGAGTGAGATTCCACATGTGACGGTCTTTGATGATGTGATCGTTGACAAATTATGGGATCATCGCAAAAAATACAAGACCCTTGCAGCTGAGCGGGAAATCAAATTGACTTTCCTGGCATATGTAGTCAAAGCTTTAGCCTGTGTAATGCGTGAGTTCCCAGTCTTAAATTCCAAAGTGGATATGGAGCAACACGAAATTGTTTACCGCAACTATATTAATGTGGGGGTAGCGACAGATACCGAGCGCGGTTTATTTGTTCCTAATATTAAACATGCTGATCAAAAGAGCCTTTTTGCGATTGCACGCTTGATTAGTGAGAATACACAAAAGGCAAAAGACGGCAAGTTAAGCGGGGCAGACATGCAGCATACAGGAATGTCCATTACTAACATTGGTTCAATTGGCGGCGGTTTCTTTACTCCGGTAATCAACTGGCCAGAAGTTGCGATTTTGGGGTTAGGTCGAATCACTCAAGAAGCAGTTGTTGAAGATGGTCAGGTTAAGAGTGCACGTGTTTTGAAGCTTTCGTTATCATTCGACCATCGTGTAATTGATGGAGCAACAGCACAAAGGGCACTTAACCGCTTGAATGAACTTTTGAGTGATCCAGAACTCTTACTAATGGAAGGATGAGCATAATATGGTAGTTGGAGATTTTGCAATTGACTTAGACACAGTTGTTATTGGAGCAGGGCCTGGTGGATATGTCGCTGCCATCAGAGCGGCAGAAAAGGGACAAAAAGTTACGGTGATTGAAAGGGAGTTCATCGGTGGTGTTTGTTTAAACGTGGGCTGCATTCCTTCGAAAGCCTTGATTGAAGTTGCGCATCGCTATCGGCGCGCAAAAGAGTCTGCTGACATGGGTCTGAGAATCACAGGAGCTAAGCTTGACTTTAAACAGACTCAAAAGTGGAAAAAAGAAAATGTTGTGGATAAGCTAACTGGCGGGGTGGCTGGGCTCTTCAAGAAACATCATATTGATGTTATTTGGGGCAGTGCTTTCTTAAAGGACGATCATAGTTTGCGGGTGATCAATGAAGATCATGCTCAAACGTATACTTTTAATAATCTAATTATTGCAACTGGTAGTCATCCGATTGAAATCCCTAACTTTAAGTTCAAGGGACGTGTTTTGGATTCAACCGGTGCACTGGCACTGGAAGAGATTCCTAAAGAATTGGTAGTGGTCGGTGGGGGCTACATTGGCTGTGAGCTTGCCTCGGCGTATGCAAATTTAGGAGCACACGTCTCAATTCTCGAAGGTGCGGATCGGATTCTTGCAAACTACGAACCTGATTTAGTTTCCGTAATCGAAAATCATTTTAGCGGCCAAAAAGTTGACATTTATACAAAAGCAATGGCTAAAAAAGCGGAACAAACTGCAGATGGAACCACGATTACCTTTGAAGCTGATGGTAAACAAAAACAACTCAAGGCGGATTATTGTATTGTTTGTGTCGGTCGTCGTGCTAATACTGCTGAGATGGGACTAGAGCATTTGGGGATAAAAATTGACAAACGCGGACTGATTGACGTAGATGCTCAAGGACGGACTGCAGTTTCAAATATTTTTGCGATTGGCGATGTAGTTGCCGGACCTGCCCTTGCCCATAAGGCTAGTTATGAAGGCAAAATTGCAGCAGAAGCAATTTCTGGTTCAAAAGCTGTGATCGATTATCGTGCGATGCCAGCTGTTTGTTACACAGATAGTGAAATTGCTACGACTGGATTGACTGTGAGTGAAGCCAAGGAACAGGGGTTAACTGTTAAGAAAGCCCAATTTCCATTTGCAGCAAATGGGCGTGCGATCTCGTTGAGCAGCACTAACGGTTTTGTGCGACTTGTCTTTGAAAAAGGAAGTCATATCTTAGTGGGAGCGCAGATTGTGGGTCCCAATGCCAGTGATTTGATTACAGAGCTAACTTTGGCTATTGAAACAGGTTCTACAATTGAAGATATTTCTTTGACAATTCACCCGCATCCAAGTGTCAGTGAAGCAGTCATGGATGCTGCCGATCTTGCATTAGGTTTACCCGTCAATATTTAAGCTGAAAGGAAGTGTGATCATTGCAATATGTGGCAATGCGTACATTTGATATCAGAAGAAATTTAGCAACCGAGCAGTATTTAATGAATAATGATGAATTACAGTTACCCTTAATGCTGTTTTATATCGAAAAGTCATGTGTGATTGTTGGGCGCAATCAAAATACGATCGAAGAAATTGATCAGAAGTACTGCCGTGAACACAGCGTTACAGTAACCCGACGCTTGTCAGGTGGTGGCGCCATGTATCAAGATCTAGGGAACCTGTGCTTTAGTTTTATTGTGGACGCAAATCAAAATAAATTTGGCGACTTTAAAACGATGGTTGCGCCAATTGTAAATGCTTTGCATGAGATCGGTGTTAAAGGAGCAGAGGTAACCGGGCGCAATGATATCGTGGTTGATGGTAAGAAATTCTCAGGCAATGCAATGTATACTCGGGGAGGGAAAACATTCTCACATGGGACATTAATGCTAGATGTTGACACAGACGAGGTTACTAGAGCACTCAATGTACCTTTAGACAAAATCAAATCCAAGGGAATTAAATCCGTCAAGAGTCGGGTTACTAATCTGAGACCATATTTGGCACCAGAATATAAAAATATCACGACTGAGCAGTTTCGTGATCTGCTGATCATGAGGGTTTTGGGTGTTAAAAGTATGGAAGAAGCACGGCAGCATGAATATCAACTGACTGCTGCAGATGAAGAAAAGATCGATCAGATTGAGGAAAAATACTACAGTAACTGGGACTGGGTTTATGGGCATTCACCTAACTTTACGGTCAAGCGGCGCCAACATTTCACAAGTGGCACGATTGATGCACGAATTTTGGTTGAAAAAGGAAAGATTGAGAATATTAAATTCTACGGCGACTTTTTTGGAACCGACAACGTTCAAAAATTAGAAAAAGTGCTTAAGGGCTGTACCTTTGATGAGCCTCAGATCGCTGCGGCTTTGCACGATGTTGACTTGAATAAGTATTTTCAGGGAATTCCACGAAAAGAAGTTCTGCGGTTGCTGGCTGATTAAGTTAAATAAGTGAGACTGTTGGCAGGGCACATTAAAAATGTATTTTCAAGCAACGTCAATTATCGATAATTTTTGAGTGAACACCTTTTTTAATAAATACAACAAAGCGGCAAAGTACTGGCAATGGAATGTAGCGCAAATGCTCAAGGTCAAAAAGTGATCATTGAGTTTCGATTATTCTAGGCTTCTTAATAAAGTGGGCTTTCAAGAATAATTTTGCTACTGAAGTCCTGAACTTTGGCCGCTTTGTGAGTTTTAAGCAAGAAGTACAGCAGTTAAATCTTTATAGACTAAAAGGATTGAATGGCACAGTTAAGCGGGATGGATGAACTATTGTGCAATTTGAGGTAAATGTGAGTTTGGTAGCGTAGCAATAAAAGGGGGCGAATTACTTGAAATGGGTTCCAATTTGGCAACATAATTGCAATGATTTTTCTACACTTCCTTTCCGGATGGAGGAACTGACACAGATTGTCCAAGTGACTACAAATGTTAGCGGAATTGCTTTACGCTTGCACTTAACTAATCTTCACGGCAAAAGTGAACTGGTCTTTCAAAAATTGGAGTTTTCATTTGATGAAACGTTTCATGTGAAACACGAAATAACCTTGCACGGGACTGCAACCATCAAAATTCCAGCTGGCAGCAGGGTGATCACTGATCCGCTTAAAGTGGCCGTGCACACAGGGCAAAGATTGTTTTTTAGGTTGAGTAGCAGTGAACCGCAAAATTATCTAGATTTTGCAAATACTTATGATACCACGCTGACTAACGCTGGAATGATTCGCAAAGCCGACAAGCTCCCCCGCTTGCGAAAATCATTTACGGCCCGTCGTGGCTGGTTTTGCCTTGAGCAAATCGAATTTTGGACGGCAGCCCAACCTAAGACGATTTTATTTACTGGAGATTCGCTGATTGAAATGGGATTAATAACAGACAGCTTAACCGCCTTATTAAATCGCGCCTTTCCAGAGAAAGTAGTGACACTCAACAGCGGAATTTCAGGTAATCGGCTCTTGCATGATGCACCTACTGATGAACTGCTTTATCAAACTTTTGGTCAAGGATTGCTGCACAGGTTGCCAGATCTGCTTGAAATCCAGCCAGAATTAGTGTTTGTTCTAGCTGGCGGAAATGATCTTATTTTGCCGCTGCTCAGTTTACAAGCAGGGAAACAGAAAGTAACCGCACCGGAATTGCTGGCAGGGGTCACGGAGTTGCAGCAATTGGTTTCAAAAAGCAACGGAACATTGCTTTTGGGCGATCTTCTTCCGTTTAGACTAGGACACAGCAATCAGGTAAAGCTGCAGACTGCCGATTACGAGGATGCACAACAAACTCGGCGAGAATTTAATCGTTTATTAACTGCAAAGAACTATGTTTTCCATAATTATTTTGTTGCAGATGCACAAGGACAACTGAGCAGTACTTACGATCTTGGGGATCATATGCATGTCAGTAAAGCAGGCGGCATAAAAATTGCAGCGAAATTATATGAAAAGGTTGTACGCAAGCTTGAATTAGCTTGAAGGATTGTTGCAGATCCTTTTAAGGTATATACTGATTTAGGAGTATTTTCAGTGACGTGATTGATCTAGAAGGGGCAACACAATTTATGGGGAGGAGAAAATCCGGTGATTGATCTGCATGAATTTTTAGATAAACTGAATCCTAATCAAAAAATTAATTATGATAAAATTTTACAGAAAATGATCAAAAATTGGCAGTTGACAACGACTAGACCTAAAATTTTATTGCACAGCTGTTGTGCGCCGTGTAGCACATACACGCTTGAATATTTGACTAAGTATGCGGATGTGACTGTCTATTATGCAAATTCTAATATCCATCCGCGTGCGGAATATCAACGTCGTGAGTATGTACAGCAAAAGTTCATTCGTGATTTCAATGAAAAAACCGGGAACAATGTCCGCTTTTTAGCTGCTCCGTATGCTCCACAGCAGTATTTTGAAGCAGTCAGAGGACTTGAAAAGGAACCTGAAGGAGGAGACCGCTGCCGCGCCTGCTTCGGATATCGCTTGGATCTTGTTGCTGCAAAAGCCGTGGAACTCGATTTTGATTATTTTGGTAGCGCATTGACTATTAGTCCGCATAAGAATTCACAAGTAGTTAATAGTGTAGGGATTGAAGTTCAGAACTTTTATACTACTAAGTATTTGCCCAGTGACTTTAAAAAAAATGGTGGGTATCAGCGTTCTTTGGAGATGTGCCGCGAATACGATGTTTACCGGCAGTGTTATTGTGGATGTCTTTTTGCGGCTAAACAACAGGGAATCGATTTAGCGCAAATCAGACGTGAGGCGCTTGCTTTTATGCAGGATAAGGATGGATCCACTGAGTTCCCTGAAATCAAATTTGTTTATCATGACGAGCGTGAGCAAGTTGAATAGGAGCTGCACTTGCACAGATTTAAGAAATGCACATGTAACTAGAATTATAGGGATGTTAATCTGTAGATTGAGAGTGTGACATAAGTCGGGAAAATTTGAGTGCTAACTCGAAATTACGAACATCGTGAGTACTTTGCTATGAGTAATTCGAAGTTAGACGGAGAATTTTTACTTATTGAACCCGTTTATCCGGAATAAAAGAGGGGCTGTGATAAAAGTTAACTTTTGTCACAGCCCCTCGGTTTTTGTTTTAGGGTGTTGGGCGGCACTTTTCCCATAATGTGCTCAAAGACTTCCGGTGGTTGTCGGCACTTCTATTAACGTGCTCCCCCCACCAGCCTTTTGCGCCTAACCACAAATTACGCATAGTCACAGCCCGACTATTTTGTAATTTGGTGTTAGTGCTCAAAGACTTCCGGTGGTTGTCGGCACTTCTACATAACGTGCTCCACCAGCAACCTCCTGTGTCTAAGCTTAAATTACGCGTAACCAAGATCAGGTTACTTTGTAATTCAAGACTTAGCCTGCGGTGGTTAAACGCTGAGTGTCGGCACTTCTTTTAACAGGCTCCCCCCACCAGCCTTTTGCGCCTAACCACAAATTACGCATAGTCACAGCCCGACTATTTTGTAATTTGGTGTTAGTGCTCAAAGACTTCCGGTGGTTGTCGGCACTTCTACATAACGTGCTCCCCCAGCAACCTCCTGTGCCTAAGCCAGCATTACGTGTAACCAAACCCGGGTTACTTTGTAATGCCGGACTTAGTCTACGGTGGCTGAACGCTGGTTGTCGGCACTTCTATTTTTGCGTAGAAGCTGCATAACGCAAAAATAGAAATTCGGTAAGCAACAATAAGATAACCGTAAAACTAATCGCCAGATGTGAACCTGCCACAAGCGAGCGCGGTAGATCAGCCAAAACAATCATCAAAGTTGTTGAAACAGCAGCAGCGACCTGTCTGAGTGAATTGTTAAGTGCAGAAGCGTGACTCACATAAAGTGGCGGAACATCTTTGAAAGCTTCGGACATCGCCGGAGAAAAGACCAGCGAATTGCCAATCATCCGCACTAAGTAAGCAAAAGTGATTATCCAAACTGGAGTATGTGCATTCATTAGCAAAAAAGGCACAGTTGCGATCAGCATTAACGCAACCCCCACAGTTAGCAATAGTTTAGGTCCGTGCAGATCATAGTAACGGCCTGCCAAAGCAGCAAAGAGAGCATTCAAGATTGCCCCCGGAAGAAGAATCAAACCAGATTGTAAACTACTAAGACCTAGAACATTTTCAGCAAAGATGGGAACAAGTTGTTCGGTCCCAATTAAGACCATAAAGGCAAGCATGCCAATCAAGGTCAATAGGCAAAATGAACGCAACTTGAATAATTGCACACGGAGCATGGGTTTCTTTAAATGCAGCTGACGGCGTGTAAAGATGAACAACAAGAATAATCCCCCTAAGAGGAGAATGATTCCCAGCAAGATGTTCTGTTGCAGAACAGTCAGACTTGCGAGTGCCATACCAGAGCCGAACAGTGAGAGAAAGACTGAAAGTAAATCAATCTTGATCTTCTGCGGTTGTGAGAAATTAGGGAAGGTCAAGCAACTGACTACCAAAATTAATAACATGAACGGCAAAACTAGAATAAACAGATATTGCCATGTGAAAAAATGCAAAATAATTCCGGAGATGGTCGGCCCAATCGCTGGGCCAAAGGCGATTACTAATCCAGACATTCCTAAAACCGTTCCTCGTTTTTCAGGCGGATAGATGGTAATCATAGCTGTCATCTGAAATGACATCAAGATTCCGCCAGCACAAGCCTGCAATAAACGTGCAAGGAGTAAAATACTGAAGCTGGAGGCAAAAGCGCCTAACAAACTACCGATGATGAAAAGGCTGATTGTAGACAAAAAAACTTGTCTATTACTGAATTTTTCGTAGAGATTTGAAGAAAGCGGCATTACAACTCCAACAATTAGAATGTACCCAGTGGTCAACCACTGCACACTAGTTAATGGGATATTTAAAGAATGTTCAATAGCAGTCAAAGCGGTGATCATCATTGTTTGACTCGCAAGTGAGATAAAGGTTGAGAATAAAAGTAGTATCGTCACAACCATCCGTTTTTTTGAACTTAAAGGTGTTGGCATGAGAAGTTCCTTCCTATGTAGTTAAAACTTAAGCGACATTCTAATGTTAATTGGAATATGGTAGAAATTCAAGCAAGAAAAACTTGGTAAAAATTACTAATTGCACAACGGTGGTTTAAAAGCTATACTTGAGCATAAGTTAAGTCAAAATGAATGGGGTGTCTATATTGAAGGCTATTTTAACCACAATTGGTAAGGACCAGGTTGGAATCATCGCTGGGGTTAGTACTTTTTTGTCTGAGAAGAAGATCAATATTTTAGATGTTTCACAGACCATCATGGATGATAATTTTACCATGATGATGATGGTTGAGCTCAAAGATGAAAGTGTTGATTTCACGGCGCTTGCACACGAGCTCGATGATTTAGGCAAGCAGTTGGGAGTCGAGATTAAAATTAGACGTGAGGAAATCTACCACGCCATGCACCAATTATAGGAGGGCCACGAGTTAGATGGAAACAGAAAAGATCAAAGAAACGATTCACATGATCTCCGATGAAAAATTGGATGTCCGGACGATCACGATGGGCATCTCCTTATTAGATTGTATCGACAGCGACAGTGATCGAGCATGCGAACGCATCTACCGGAAGATCATGACAAAGGCAAAGAACCTTGTTAAAGTCGGACAACAACTTGAGGCAGAATATGGAATTCCGATCATTAACAAGCGGATCTCTGTCACACCGATTTCAATTATTGCTGCGGCATCTGCAGATCAAGACTATTTTAAGTATGCACAAACCCTTGACCGCGCGGCTAAAGAACTCGGAGTTAATTTCATTGGGGGATTTTCAGCGCTTGTACAAAAAGGATACCAAAGCGGGGATCTGCGTTTGATTAACTCATTGCCGCAGGTATTGTCTGAAACAGACCTTGTATGTGCTTCCGTAAATGTTGGCTCGACAAGAAGTGGTATCAATATGGACGCAGTTGCACAAATGGGGAAGGTCATCAAAGATGCTGCTGAGCGTTCTTTTATGGCAAATACCAAAATGGTCGTTTTCTGCAATGCCGTTGAGGATAATCCATTTATGGCAGGAGCCTTCCATGGTGTAGGTGAAAGAGATGTCGTCATTAATGTCGGTGTCAGCGGCCCAGGTGTTGTTAAACACGCACTCGAAAAGGTTAAAGGCCAACCGCTGGATGCAGTTGCTGAGACAATCAAAAAAACCGCGTTTAAGGTAACCAGAATGGGACAACTGATTGGAACACTTGCATCAGAACGACTGCATGTTCCCTTTGGAATTGTTGACTTGTCACTGGCACCAACACCAGCTGCGGGGGATTCGGTAGCTCAGATTCTAGAAGAAATTGGGCTAGAGAGTGTGGGGACGCATGGAACAACAGCGGCGCTTGCATTGTTGAACGATGCGGTTAAAAAAGGTGGTATCATGGCCTGTAATCATGTCGGAGGTCTGTCAGGAGCATTTATTCCAGTTTCGGAAGATGCAGGGATGATTGCTGCTGCAACAGCAGGCACCTTAAATATTGAAAAGCTAGAAGCGATGACTGCAGTGTGCTCGGTTGGGCTTGATATGATTGCAATTCCAGGTGATACCCCGGCGGAGACGATCTCTGCAATGATTGCTGATGAAGCGGCCATCGGAATGATCAATAACAAAACGACAGCCGTACGTGTATTGCCAATTAAAGGTAAAAAAGTTGGAGAGATGGCCGAGTTTGGTGGCTTGTTAGGCTATGCCCCAGTAATGGCTGTTAATGCGGCCTCTTCGGCAGCCATGATTGCTCGTGGTGGTTTAATTCCTGCACCCATTCATAGTTTTAAGAACTAGAAAAATCTGGGTTGCAGCAGCTGATTTTTGAGTAGGAATACTGATAATAATTAAAAAATAAAGGAACTAACTTGCGTAAAAAGCCCAAGTTAGTTCCTTTATTTTTTTAAGTGTAAATTCAAGATGTTATTTAATGTAACATTGAACATGTCGCAAAACAGATTAGGGGATAAGCAGAGTCTAAATTCGGTTGTTTTAAAGTTACATTATTTTGAAAAGTCAACCGTTTTAGTCTCTTTAATTGTTAACAGAGAAACTAAGCACGCAATAGCCATGACCGCTAAGTATAGTCCTACAGAGCGGATTCCCCAATTTTCTGCCAGCCAAGTTGCAATGGTCGGGGTAAAAGCTGCACCAACAATTGCTGCAAGATTATAAGCAATTCCTGAACCGGAATAGCGGACTTTTGTAGAGAAGAGTTCAGGTAAGAGGGCACCCACTGGACCAAAGGCGATCCCCATGAGGACAAAGCCGATTACAAGGAAAAGTGTAACACTGCCAAAGTTGCGCTGGCCTTGCAATAAGTACGGGAAAAGAAATGCAAAAACAATTAAAGCAGAAGCTGAAGTCATTAACGTACGTTTACGTCCCCATTTGTCTGCAAATGTCGATGAGACAACGATTAGTAATGCAAAGATGATAATTGAACCCATCAGCATGAAAAGATATTCTTGGTTAGAGAAGCCTAATTTGGTGGTTGCATATGTCAAAGACCAAGTTGCTAAAGTATAAAAGAGGGTGTAAGTCACAGAAACAATCAAGGTTCCTTGAATTAATTGCCGCCAGCTAGTCTTAAAGACAACTTTGAGTGGTGACTTGGTAACTTCATTTTTCTCCTGCGCCAACCGAAACAGTGGTGTTTCCTGCATCCGTTCGCGCACCCAGAAACCGACCAGAACCAAGATTGAAGAAGCTAAGAAGGGTACTCGCCAGCCGAAGCTAAGCATTTGTGCAGGGGTTAAGAAGGTCTCAAGCAGGAAAAACAAACCATTGCTCAAGAAGAATCCAAGCGGTGCACCTAATTCAGGGAAGGCGCCATACAAGGCTCGTTTGCTTGCAGGTGCATTTTCTGTGGCAACTAAAGCTGCACCAGACCATTCCCCGCCCAGCCCAATTCCTTGAACGAAGCGGCAGGCACATAACAAGACGACAGCTGTCAGACCAAGCGTAGCATAGCTTGGCAGCAGCCCAATCAGCACAGTTGAGATTCCCATTAGTAAAAGTGAGACCACAAGAGTACGTTTGCGGCCAATTTTATCTCCAAAATGACCAAAGACAAATGATCCGAGCGGGCGGGCAATAAATGCAACACCGAAAGTCAACAAACTCAGGATGGTTGCGATAGCCGGCGTAACTTCCGGAAAGAAAACTTTTGGGAAATAGGCTGCTGCAGCAGTACCATAGGCGTAAAAATCAAAAAATTCAATTGCTGTCCCGATCATCGATGCGAACATCACAGTTTTCACCGAATCGCGTTTAAAAGCTGATGTATCTTTATGCTTAAAAGTGGTGCTTAAATTATTTGTGTTATCCATGAGACTCCTCCTAAAAGTTAAAAAAATATGCTTGAAAACAACTGAACCTTTTTTACTGTCTAAGCAAGATCACACCTCCAAAGTGAAGCAAAGAAAAAAGCCAGAAGCTGAATGACAGCTTCTGGCTTAACCAACACTGTCCGCAATTGCGGACAACTAAAAATGCAGCCCGCATCAATTAATAATCGCGCTGATAATAATAATTTGAATGTTTGTGTTGGTTAGTAACATTTCGTTCGCCTCTTAGTGTTTTCTAATATGTTTGTAACTATACTGCGTGCAGAACTTCATTGTCAACCGTAAATTAAAAAAATAATCATCAAAACATTAATCTTAATTGAGCGTTTTTTATTTCTTTACATTATATGCGCTTGAAAAAACAGCCCTAAAAAAGGTTATTTAGAATAAATCCAAAAGAATAAAAAAAGTAAAAACGTTTTGTGCGACCTAAAATCTAGGCGTTTTTTATTAAAAAAAGATGTTGACATCATTAAAACGAGAGTGTAGTATGACACACATGAAAGATATTCATGCTTTGATGAAAAGGAAACTTGTCAGCCGTTTTTCCAGATTGCAAATGGAATAACAGCTATCATAGCATTCTATAACATGTCAGTATTATCTGTGATTGGATAATGGTTCGGAGGGATGTTTATGAAGTTAGCGTATGATATAGTTACTTGTCAGAGCTGTGGAAAGAAAGTTGCTTCTGGGAAGTATTGTTCCAGTTGCGGCGCAAGATTTATTTCTAGCTCTGAGAAGGAAGACGTAGAAGTTAGTGTCTGCGTCAACTGCGGAGCACTCACTCCTAGTAAGGAGTACTGTTCAGCTTGTGGGTTTCATGATAAGCGCAAGTATTATTTCTAAAAATAAAATGGTGATAGTCATTAAAAAGAAAGGGGTTAGATCACATGTGTGCAAGTAAGTGGCAATTAGATACAAACTTATTCCAAAATGTTATCGTACTAGTCGTCCTAGTCATTATTATCATGCGCGTGTGTGATTTAATGCCTGGGCTATTTTGAGTTAGTAACCTGGAATTAATCACACCGCGCTAAGAGATTAGAGCGGTGGATTTTTTTAGCATCCATCGTGCAGATGGGTGCTTTTTATTTTGGAAATGAAGGAGTGTGCGCAGCTGATTTTTGATTTTAAAGGAGGTGAGGCCATGGATCAAGGAAGCGAAGGGAGATGGTATCAAGGTGTGAGGCAAATGTTGGGATTTTTGGAGCGAGAATTTTAAGAGGAGGTGAAAATCATGTTGATAAAACGAGAAACTGAAAAAACTGAGACGAAAAGAACACTTGCTAGCGGGGCCGATTTGTTGTTGGAAGCCTTAAAGGCACAAGGGGTTGAGCTCGTATTTGGTTATCCTGGAGGTGCAGTTTTGCCCCTGTATGATGCCATATATCGACAAGCGTTTAATAATATTCTTGTTCGGCACGAGCAGGCGGCAGTTCATGCGGCTGAAGGATATGCAAAAGCCACTGGGAAAACAGGTGTTGTTTTTGTAACTTCCGGTCCTGGAGCTACTAATACCGTGACAGGAATTGCAGATGCAATGCTTGATTCGATTCCATTGGTTGTTTTTACAGGACAAGTTGGGTGTGCAGCGATTGGAACAGATGCTTTTCAGGAAGTTGATATTCTAAGTATTACGGCGGCGATCACAAAGCAAAGTTACCAGGTTCACGATAGCGGCAGTTTGGCAGAGGTTGTAAAAGAAGCATTTGCGGTTGCTAGCAGTGGCAGACCTGGACCGGTCGTAGTTGATTTGCCAAAAGATGTTGCCGCGATGGCCGTGGATGAGCAACAGCGTAGTCAAACCGCTGGTGGATTCACAGCGAAAACACCGGTTTATCCGCAAAGAAAACTAGCAGTTACTAAGATGCAACAATTACGGGATGCACTTTTACGAGCCCAAAAGCCGTTATTGCTTGTTGGTGGCGGAGTGATCGCCGCTGGGGCTGTTCCAGAATTCAGACGTTTCGTGCACCGCTACAAGCTACCGGTAGTTTCAACGTTGTTGAGTTTAGGTGCGTTACCAGTTTCTGATCCGTTTTCGCTGGGAATGGGCGGGATGCATGGAAGTTATCAAGCTAACCTAGCGTTTTCTGAATGTGACTTTCTCTTAAATATTGGTTCACGTTTCGATGATCGTTTAGCAACTAATACTTCACAATTTGCTCCCAAGGCCCAAGTGGCACAGATAGATATTGATGATTCCGAGTTTGGGAAAATGATTTTGCCGGATTTTGCGGTTGCAGCAGATGCGAAAGAGGCACTGAACTGGTTATTAGCTCATCCAGCGAAAACGCAAGTAAGGGATCACCAAGCATGGCTTCAGCAACTGAGCGCATGGCAGCATGAACATCCTCAGCATTACGTTGAAGAAAAAGGCAAAATCAAGCCCCAAGCCGTGATTGCAGAAGTTGGTCGACTAACTGCTGGAGATGCAACAATCGTGACAGATGTTGGACAACATCAGATGTGGACAGCACAGTATTATCCTTTTACCCGCGCGCATCAGTTAATTACGAGCGGCGGTTTGGGAACGATGGGATTTGGACTTCCGGCCGCAATCGGCGCAAAGTTAGCAGTTCCGGAAAAAGAAGTCGTGCTGTTTGTAGGGGATGGCGGCTTACAGATGACAAGCGAGGAACTTGATGTCATTAGGGATTACAGACTAAATATCAAGATTATCTTACTTAATAATCAAACGTTGGGAATGGTCAGACAATGGCAGGATCTGTTCTACAAAAAAAGACGTTCTCAAACTGTTTTCAACGGTCAACCAGACTTCATCAAGCTTGCACACGCGTATGGTCTCAAAGGGCTTAGGCTTGCTTCACAGAATTGGCGCGAAACATTGGCAGATGTTTTCGCAACCCAAGAAAGTGTTCTGGTAGAAGCAAGGATTCCTGCTCTAGAACAGGTTTACCCCATGGTCGCCCCCGGACAGCCTAATCAGAAGATGCTAGGGGTCGATTAAATGCACGAAATAGTTGTTTGCAAAATGAAAAATAGGGTGGGCGTTTTAAATCGCTTCACCGGATTGTTAACACGACGAAACATTAATATTGAGAACGCAGTAATTATTTCAACTTCCAAACACCAAGTAGAAGCTAAAGTCGAGCTGCGGACTGAAAAAGCACAGAACCTGACACACCTAAAACGGGTCCTTGCAAAGCAAATCGACATTTTAAGCGTTAGCTGGTACAGTTGTGAATCAGCTGCAGAAACGACGGCTTTATTGGTTGCTGGAATTGAAAAGAATAATTAACTACATTGTACACACTTTTAAAACGATGTTGAAGTGTTTTTACTACTAAATTAAACAAAAAAATGGAGGCTCTATTATGTCAGTTGAAATGTTATACGAAAAAGATGTTACTACGAATTATTTAAAAGGAAAGAAAGTTGCTTTTATCGGTTATGGTGCGCAAGGACATGCCCAGGCAAACAACCTGCGAGATTCAGGTGTGGATGTCATCGTTGGTGTTCGTCCCGGAAAATCATTCGATAAAGCTAAAAAGGACGGTTTTGAAGTTTATCCAGTTGCAGAAGCTGCTAAGAAGGCTGACTGGGTTCAGATGCTAACTCCTGATGAAGTAATGTCAGATGTTTATAAAAATGAAGTTGCAGCTAATTTGGAAGCTGGCAATGTACTTGGTTTTTCACATGGTTTCAATGTTTACTACAAAGAAATCGTTGCACCGGAAAATGTTGATGTAGTAATGATGGCTCCTAAAGGACCAGGTAACCTGTGCCGGCGTACATACATGGAAGGTTCTGGTGTACCAGCACTTTATGCTACTTATCAAGATGCTTCCGGACACGCAGAAGACCTTGCTAAGGAATTTGCAAAGGCAAATGGGGCAGCACGTGTCGGACTTTTGAAAACGACCTTTAAAGAAGAAACCGATGAAGATTTGTTTGGTGAACAAAATGTCTTAATGGGTGGAATTACTGCTCTGATCGAAACTGGTTTTGAAGTCTTGACTGAAGCAGGTTATTCACCACAATTAGCATTCTTTGAAGTTGATCATGAAATGAAGCTGATCTGTGACCTGATCTACGAAGGTGGTTTTGCGAAGATGTACAATGATTGCTCAAATACATCTGAATATGGTTCTTATACAAGAGGACCGCGTGTCATCAACGCTGAATCAAAAGAAGCAATGAAACGTAATTTGAAGGAAATTCAAGATGGAACCTTCGCCAAAGAATTTATGGATGAATATCGTGGCGGCTTCAAGAAGCTTTACAAGTACCGTAGCGAAATGGAAAAATCTGAACTGCAAAAAGTGGGCGACGAATTACGGACTAAGATGCCATTTGTTGCAAAAGCTGACAAATACAGCGACTAATTTAAAAAGTAAGCAGTAAGAAATAGCGGGAAACTGAGCTCCAACTAAGGTATGACTTGGTGAGCAGCTCTTCCGCTTTTCACTGTACATAATGAAAAAAACTTGAAGGGGTGATTCGGCTAATGGATGTAATGACAGCAAAAGACTTATTAACAAAAGAAGAAATCGAGAAAGCTTATGAGGTGTTGCGTCCGATTATTAAGCGAACGCCTCTCCAACATGACACATATTTGTCCCAAAAATACCATTGCAATGTTTACTTAAAAAGAGAAGATCTGCAAGCCGTGCGTTCTTTCAAGATTCGAGGTGCGTACTATGCAATTTCGCAGACTCCAGCAGCGGTACGTCAGCGCGGCGTGGTGTGTGCAAGTGCAGGTAATCATGCGCAAGGTGTAGCCTGGACTTGCCACAAATTGAAAATTCCGGCGGTGATTTTTATGCCCGTGACAACTCCTCGCCAAAAAGTTGATCAAGTCAAGTTTTTTGGTGGAAGCGCGGTGACGATTAAATTGACAGGTGATACATTCGATGCAGCCGCACAAGCAGCGGCGAATTACTGTGAGGAAAAACAACTGACTTTCATCGCGCCTTTTGATGACAAACATACAATGGCAGGCCAAGGGACGATTGCTTGCGAGATTTTTGAGGATACAGCTGCACATGACGTTACAGTTGATTATTTATTTGCTGCGATCGGCGGCGGCGGTCTAATCAGTGGTCTTGCAGCGTATACCAAAAATGTTAGTTCTGCAACTAAGGTGATCGGAGTTGAGCCAACGGGGGCAGCTTCGATGGCAGCAGCCTTTAAATGTGGGCATCCAGTAACCCTAGAACACATTGATAAGTTTGTAGATGGAGCAGCGGTCAAAACTGCTGGGCAACTGACTTATAATAATGCTAAAAAATATGTGGACCAGCTGGTTAACGTTGCAGAAGGGCATGTTTGTACAACGTTGCTTGAACTTTACAGTAAGGAAGCAATTGTTGCTGAACCAGCGGGTGCGTTGAGTGTGGCGGCGCTTGAAGAACATCAGGCTGAGATTAGTGGTAAAACTGTAGTCTGTGTAATTAGCGGCGGTAATAATGATATTGAAAGAATGCAAGAGATTAAGGAACGTTCTTTAGTCTACGAAGGTTATCAATGCTACTTTATTGTGAATTTCCCGCAGCGTCCTGGAGCATTACGTGAGATGGTCAGCGAGATCCTAGATAAGGACGATGACATTACCAAGTTCGAATATACCAAAAAGGTCAATCGCGGCAAGGGCCCAGTGTTAATTGGGATTCGGTTAGGAAAGAGGCAAAATATTAGGCCACTTCAAGAAAGACTGCGTCAATTTGATCCATATTACATTGACCTGAAGGAAAATCAAATGCTGTATGAAATGATGGTTTAAGCAGGAAAGAAATGTTTCTTAGGGTGAGCGCGCTTAATGAAAGGAGCTCAGCGCATGAATATTTTGTCTTTTGAAAATGTTTCTTTGATAAAAGGTGAGCGCCAGATCTTGAATAAGATTAGCTGGACAATCAAGGAAAAGGAAAATTGGGCGGTTTTAGGATTAAATGGTGCTGGTAAAACAACTTTGTTGAAGATGATACATGGGGATGTGTGGCCAACAGAAGGAACACTTGAAGTTTTAGGTGGGGTTTTTGGGCATACTAACATCCCTGCCCTAAAGCGTAGGATTGGCTGGGTGAGCACTGCACTGCAAGATTGGCTCCACCCAGGGGATTTGGTGGAAGAGATTGTCCTTTCTGGCAAATTTGCAAGTATTGGTTTATATGAGAGCTATGCTCCTGTCGAAATGGAAGAAGCTAAAGCACGTTTGACAAAATTGGGTGGAGCTAAGCTGATTGGCAAACCTTATCGAGTACTATCACAAGGTGAGCGCCAATTAGTTCTAATAGCCAGAGCACTGATGGCTAGACCAGAACTATTGATTTTAGATGAACCGTGTAATGGTTTGGATCTGTTCGCCAGAGAAGCGCTGCTTGCGAAGATTTCCGAAATTGCAGCAGCTCCAACCAGCCCAGCATTGCTACTAGTGTCCCATTACACCGAAGAATTGCTGCCGTGTTTTGATAATGTGTTGCTCTTGAAAAAAGGAAGGATTTACGCCAGCGGTAAACGTCAGGAATTGTTGAATCAGGAAACGTTGACTCATTTTTATGGAGCTCCACTTGAAGTGCGCACAGATGACAAAAAAAGAGTTTTAGTTTATCCGCGATCGGAAGCAAACACAAACTAGGAGGATGTTTGAATGAAAAAAACAGTTGTAACTCAGGGCGCACCGCAGGCATTAGGCCCTTACTCACAAGGACTCAGAGTCAGTGCAGCGGAAACACTGTACTGCTCGGGTCAAGTTGGAATCAATCCTCAAACGGGGGATTTTGCTGGAGAACAAGTTGAGGTACAGGCCAAACAAGCATTGGAAAATATAAAAGCAATTGTGACTGCTGCCGGCTTTGAGGTCGCCGAGATTGTTAAAATGACAGTTTTTATGACTGAAATTACTGACTTCAAAAAGGTGAATGAAGTATATGCCGACTTTTTCAAAGAAGTGACGCAACTGCCGGCACGCTCGGCTGTAGGAGTTCAGGCACTTCCAGCAGATGCAAAGGTCGAAATTGAAGCTTTTGCAGTTCATCAGCATCAATAAAGATTTCAAGCAGGAAACCAGAAAAAAGACACAAGCGGAAATGAGGAGTTATAAAAAATGAGTGATACATTAAATTTTTCAATCAGCGGGGATGAACTTAGGAAAAGAAGCGACACAATTACTGAAGGAACCGATCGGGCCCCTGGAAGAAGTTTGTTATATGCGACTGGCCAGGTCAAAAATCCAGCAGATATGAAGAAACCATTCATTGCGATCGCTAATTCGTATATTGAAATTGTGCCAGGACATGTTCATTTGCGCAAGCTGGCCGAAATTGCTAAAGACGAAATTCGCAAAGCTGGTGGAATTCCTTTTGAATTCAATACAATTGGAGTTGATGACGGCATTGCCATGGGACATATTGGGATGCGCTATTCTTTGCCCAGCCGTGAGATTATCGCTGATGCAGCCGAGACAGTTATCAATGCACACTGGTTTGATGGGGTATTATTCATGCCTAACTGTGACAAGATCACGCCAGGTATGTTGATGGCCGCCGCACGGACAAATGTTCCTGCAGCTTTTGTCTCGGGAGGGCCAATGAAAGCAGGTCTTGATCCTAATGGAAAAGCTGCTACCCTTTCTACTGTGTTTGAGGCTGTCGGAGCTTTTAAAGACGGCAAGATGAGCAAAAATGATTTTCTTGAATTGGAACGCAATGCTTGTCCAGGATGTGGTTCGTGTGCCGGGATGTATACGGCTAATTCGATGAATTCGCTAATGGAGGCTATGGGAATGGCTCTGCCATATAATGGCACTGCACTAGCTGTTTCTGATGAAAGAAAAGAATTGGTCCGACAAGCAGCACGTCAAGTTATGTACAATGTTGAGCACAATGTTAAACCGCGTGACATTATGACCAAAGAAGCATTTGATGATAGCTTTGCGCTTGATATGGCAATGGGTGGTTCAACAAATACCGTTTTACATGGGTTGGCGATCGCACATGAAGCGGGAATTGATTACAGTGAAAGAGAAATTAATGAAATTGCTAAGAGAACTCCACATTTGGCGAAGATTGTGCCTTCATCTTCTTGGACAATGGAGGACGTGCACAATGCAGGTGGGATTCCCGCAATTATGAATGAATTGATCGAAAAGGGTGGAATTCTTCATCCAGATCGTCCGACAATTACCGGAAAGACGATTCGCGAAAATGTTGCCGGAGCACATACACTCAATCCGGAAGTGATCAGAACACTTGATAATCCTTATTCACAACAGGGTGGATTATCAATTCTGTATGGCAATATTGCACGTGATGGTTCTGTCATCAAAGTAGCTGGAGTTGATCCCGATATTAAGAAGTTTGTTGGCAAAGCGATCTGCTTTGATTCACATGATGAGGCTGTAGCCGGAATTGATGATGGAACTGTCAAAGCCGGAGATGTCGTCGTGATTCGCTACGAAGGACCTAAAGGTGGGCCTGGGATGCCTGAGATGCTTAATCCAACCTCTGATATTATTGGACGTGGTCTAGGCAGGACAGTTGCTTTGATCACAGATGGTCGTTTTTCAGGAGCAACACATGGTATTTGTGTAGGTCATGTTTCGCCAGAAGCTGCTGCCGGTGGTGAAATTGCTTTGATTAAAGACGGCGACCAGATCACGATTGATCTTGAGCAACGAACTCTTGATGTTGCGGTCGATAAAGCGGAACTTGAACGTCGGAAAAAAGGGCTTAAACCATTTCAGCCTAAGGTGCGCAGGGGGTACTTAGCACGTTATCAATATTTGGTAACTTCTGCTAACACAGGCGGTATTATGTTAGGTGCAGATGAGCTTTTCGGTACGGCACCTGCCCAAGATGAAGAACAAGAAACAAAGCAGCACACATGCGGTGCTAATTGCAAGTGTCATACGCAGAAAAATTAAGCAGTTTTGTTAAATGAAGGGGAAGAGAAAATGAGTAAAATAGAGAAATTAGGGAAAGTTATTGGGCGCTGGTTTACGCTCCTAGTGGTATTGTGGGCAGCCTTTAATTATGTTCTACCACAGACGAGTTTGTGGCTGGTACCGAATGTTTCATATTTATTAGGAATTATTTTATTTGGAATGGGATTGACGTTAAAATTAGAGGACTTCGAAAGAATTGCGAAAAAGCCGCTTCCAGTTCTTGCGGGAACCGTAGCTCATTATGTGATTATGCCAACACTGGCATGGTTGTTGTGCCTTATTTTTCAGTTAAAAGGAGCAACAGCAGCGGGTGTAATTCTGGTTGGGTCTTGTCCAAGCGGAACTTCTTCCAGTGTAATGGCTTACTTAGCAGGTGGTGATGTTGCTTTGGATGTTTCAATTGAGACACTGTCTACATTACTTGCGCCAGTCGCACTCCCGGGATTACTGTTGTTATTTGCCGGCGAGTATGTTGATATTCCTACGACTTCATTATTTTTGAGTACAGTTAAGATTGTGCTCTTCCCGATTATTTTAGGAGTGATCCTACATTCAGTTTTTGGCAGAAAAATAGAGAAAATTACCCATGTCTTGCCGTTAGTTTCGCAGGTTGCAATTTTGATGATTATCGGTGCGGTGATTGCTGCCAATCATGCTAACTTGTTCACAGCAGCAACGGCACTTGTAATTCCGGTCGTAATGCTGCACAATCTTTCTGGATATGGTCTGGGATACCTTTTTTCCAAGCTGATCCGGTTGCGTGATCCGCAGAGAAAAGCAATTACATTTGAAGTTGGCATGCAGGATTCAAGTTTGGGAGCGACTTTAGCGATTAAGTACTTTGTTCCCGCGGCTGCGATTCCGTCGACAATTTTTAGCATCTGGCATAATATTTCTGGTTCAGTATTGGCTTCATATTGGCGAGATAAGGCTACTGAGCAATCTCAGCCGGTTAAACCTTTGGGAAATATCTATAGCACAGACAAATGAGGTTAGCTTTTGAAGATAGATGATGAGCTGCCATTATCTATAGAAGAAAAATGAATTAATAAGTTTTTAGAATTTAAACGCAGTATAAAGAACAGGGGAAATTAGTGCCTGGAGCGGCTTATTTCAGGCAGTATCAGCTAAAACTAAGAGTTTGGGTCAAGATTCATGTTTTGACCCGGGCGCTTAGTTTTTTTAGGTTATTGACGGTTGTCGGCACTTCTATTAACGTGCTCCACCCCGCAACCTCCTGTGCCTAAGCCTAAATTACGCGTAACCAAGCCCAGGTTACTTTGTAATTTAGGACTTAGTCAACGGAGGCTGAACGCAGGTTGTCGGCACTTCTTCATAACGTGCTCCACCCACCAGCCTCCTGCACCTAACCTCAAATTACGCATAGACACAGCCCGTCTATTTTGTAATTTGTTGTTAATGCTCAAAGGCTAACGGTGGCCGTCGGCACTTCTATCTTAACGTGCTCCAAAAGGCAGCCCTTTATGCTTAGCTTAGGTAACAACGGTAACAAGTTCAGTTACCTCGTTACCTGTCGCTAATCTTCAAGGTCTCCCGCCTTTTTGCGCACTTCTACATAACATAGCTGACAGCTTAAGTTTATTTTGGGGCATAATGGTAGCGCTTAATTGAAATATTTGCGTGCAATCGGTCAAAAGCAGTCACAAATACTTAATTTCGTGGCTGATTATGAGTTTTTTTGCATTTTTTTGATTGCTTTTTAGTGATTAGGGTGTTAATATATTTTTTGGAGGTAGTGTAAGTGCTTGCAGAAGAACGACAACAGATGATATTAGCGATGCTTGAAGAAAAAGGAATTGTAAGACTGCAGGATATTTGTGAATCTGTTGAGTGCTCAGAATCATCGGCACGACGCGATTTACAGGTCTTAGAAGAGAAGGGGCTGCTCTTGCGTTTTCATGGCGGGGCCAAGCTTAAACATTCTCTACAGCAGGAACTTGATATGAGCGGCAAATTTTCCAAAAATACGCAACAAAAAAGTGGAATTGCGAAACTTGCCGCAAGTCTAGTCCAAGATGGTGATGTTATCTATCTTGACGCTGGGACTTCAACACTTGCAATGATCAGTTTTCTGCATGCTGGCAAAAATCTAGTTGTTGTCACTAATGGCGTGATGCACGCATCAGCTCTTGCGGATCAAAATATTCGCACGATTCTGGTTGGTGGAGAGTTAAAGAATACAACCAAGGCGATTATTGGGGTCGAAACTGTAAAAAAACTGCAGCAGTATCGTTTTGACAAAGTCTTTTTGGGAATGAATGGAGTACATCTGCAGTATGGGTATACCACACCCGATCCTGATGAGGCCGCGGTGAAACAAACAGCGATTGCACAAGGTGAGAGGGCTTATGTGCTGGTAGATGAGTCCAAGTTTGACCAGATTTCCTTCGTCAAAGTTGCAGAGATTGCCGACGCGGCGATTATTACGAACAAATTACCACGGCAGGTTCTCGATCAATACAGTAACCAAACAAACATTCAGGAGGTTTCAATATGATTTACACGGTAACAGTCAATCCTTCCATTGATTACATTGTTCAATTGCAAGAACTTACTCTAGGTGAGGTCAATCGAATGGATTATGACACTAAATTACCCGGAGGCAAAGGCATCAACGTTTCACGTATCTTGCGCGAACTTGGTCATGAAAATATTGCACTTGGCTTTTTAGGTGGGTTTACGGGCCGTTTTGTTGAAGAATCACTGAAGGCAAAGAAGCTAAAGACAAGTTTTACCCAAATTGCTGATGATACAAGAATCAACGTTAAGGTTAAGGCTCAAAATGAAACTGAGATTAACGGCAAGGGCCCACAAATCAGTGAGAATGAAGTTCAAGCGTTTGAAAAAGAATTTGACAAGCTTGCCAAAGGAGACGTTGTTATCCTATCAGGAAGTCTTGCTCCAAGTTTGAATGAGAATTTTTACTTTGACCTGATCAAGATCATCCGTGCAAAGGGTGCTGAGTTCGTAATCGATACCACTGGCGAAAGCCTGATGAAAGCGCTCAAGGAACATCCTTTGGTTGTAAAACCTAATCACCACGAGCTGGCTGAGCTTTTCGGTGTTAAGTTCAATGGAATGGACGACATTGTGACTTATGGTAAAAAGTTATTAGACTTGGGAGCACAGCATGTTCTAATCTCGATGGCAGGTGATGGCGGCCTGTTAATCACGCCGAATGAGGTGTACTACAGTGCGGCTCCTAAAGGAACAGTAATTAACTCTGTAGGTGCTGGCGATTCCATGATCGGGGGATTTGTTGGGACATTTGCAGCCACGAAGGATCCGCTTGAAAGTTTCCATTATGGGTTAGCGTGTGGGAGCGCAACGGCCTTCTCAGAAGATTTAGCTGATCGTAAAAAGATTGACGAAATTCTTCCAGAAATCAAGGTAGAAAGTTATAAAAATTAAAAATAATTAAAAAGGGAAGTGTTCTCAGTGGATATTCGTGAATTGTTATTGAAAGATGCAATGATCATGGATCTCAAGGCTTCAACGAAAGAAGAAGCAATTAGTGAGATGGTACATCAGTATTTTGTAACAGGTGTTATCAACGACGAAGATCTTTACAAAAAGGATATCGTTGCGCGTGAAAAACAATCAACTACCGGAATTGGTGATGGCATTGCAATGCCGCATGCTAAAGATAAGGCAGTTCAACGAGCAACAGTCTTGTTTGCTAAAAGTGAAAAGGGTGTTGATTATGATGCCTTAGACGGTAATCCTGTTCATTTATTCTTTATGATTGCTGCTCCAGAAGGTGCTAACAATACTCACTTGCAAGCTTTGGCAACTTTATCCGGTCTTTTAATTGACCCAACTTTAGTTGCTAAGTTGAAACAGGCTCAGACACCAGATGAAGTTCATCAACTTTTTGCAGATGCACAGGCGCAAAAAGAGGAAAAAGATCAGGCTGAAGAAAAGAAAGAACAACAACAAGCAGCAGCGCCTGCTTCATCTGATCGGCCGTATGTAGTTGCCGTTACAGCTTGCCCAACCGGAATTGCACATACTTACATGGCTGAAGAGGCTTTGAAAAAACAAGCTGAAGCAATGGGAGTTGACATTAAGGTTGAAACCAATGGATCTGAAGGGGTCAAGCATTTATTAACTGCTGACGAAATTCAACGTGCGGCTGGTGTTATTATCGCTGCTGATAAGAAAGTCGAAATGACACGTTTTAATGGCAAACACTTAATTAACCGTCCAGTGGTTGATGGAATCAAAAAGCCTGAAGAATTAATCACTAAGGCAGTTAATGCAGATGCACCTGTTTATCATGCAGATGCAGCTGCAGCAGAAGAAGAGGATGATGCAACTGGCTCAATTGGTAGTAAGATCTATAAAGATCTGATGAACGGGATTTCTCATATGCTGCCTTTTGTTGTTGGTGGTGGGATCTTAATGGCACTTTCGTTCGTGATCGAACAATATCTTGGCGGACCAAAGTCAACTGGTTTTATCTTCCTAAACAATGCTGGTAGTTTGGCCTTTGCTTTCATGATTCCAGTGCTAGCTGGATATATTGCTGAATCAATCGGTGATCGTCCCGCATTGATGCCTGGTTTTGTCGGCGGCTTCATGGCAACTGTCTATAGCGGTTCTTTTGGTGGTGCATATACAGCGAATGTGATGACAAATGCTAAAAGTGCAGCAGGTTTCTTAGGCGGAATTGCAGCAGGTTTCATTGCAGGTTATTTGACAATCTTTTTGAAGAAGGTATTCACTAAACTGCCTAAGTCACTTGAAGGTATGAAGCCAATGTTGCTTTACCCAATTTTTGGCTTGCTGTTAGTCGCTTTGATTATGTTCTTTATCGTCAACCCAATCTTTGCAATTATTAATACTTGGGTAACAGCATTCTTGAATCATATGGGAACTGGTAATGCAGTTCTCTTAGGAATTGTACTTGGTGGAATGATGTCAATCGATATGGGCGGTCCTTTCAACAAAGCTGCTTATGTCTTCGCGGTTGCAGCCTTCACTTCAACTAACAATGGTAATTTGATGGCAGCTGTAATGGCTGGTGGAATGATCCCACCATTTGCGACAGCGATTGCCACAGCATTTTGGCCAAAGAAGTTTACAGATGACGAGCGTAAAGCAGGAATTACCAACTGGGTTCTAGGTTTCTCCTTCATTACCGAAGGTGCAATTCCGTTTGCCACAGCTGATCCATTACGAGTTATTGGATCATGTATCGTAGGATCTGCGATTGCTGGTGGATTGACACAGTTCTGGCATGTCAGTGTCCCAGCTCCTCATGGTGGTTTATGGGTAACGCCACTTGCTACAAATGCGTTTGGATACATCTTTGCAGTCGTAATCGGTGCAATTGTTTCCGGAATAATCTTAGGAATGTGGAAACAAGTAAAAGAAGCAAAATAAGTTCAAATAAATAGTCTTAAAAAGATTTGGGGCTGTGACAAAAGTTAACTTTTGTCACAGCCCCTCTTTTATTTCGGATAAACGTGTTCCATAAGTCAAAATTCTCCGTCTAACTTCGAATTACTCATAGCAAAGTACTCGCTATGTTCGCAATTTCGAGTTAGTACTCAAATTTTCCCGACTTATGTCACACTCTTTTTATTTACTGAGCATGCAGCTGACAGTTTAAATTGATGATGTGTTATAGCTAAACTTGAATTATACATAATTTTATTATTTAATCCACGGCAGGTAAGCACTGCCTGTTGGCACCTTTGCTGTCCAGCTTCAAATTAAAAATAATTTTTCCCGGGATTGAGTTCAAGCGGTCGTGGATCAACGCTGGTAGAAAAGACAATTTGTGTTTTCGTTTCACCGAAGCGTTGAATATCATTAATAAAATTATCCAAAGACTTAGTTGACTTAAAGTAACAAGTAATAATTTGCGAGTAGCTTCCCGTTACACAGTCGCAAGAAATTACATTACCAACTGACTTGATATAAGGATAAAAAGCTTCTTTATCTGTTGGCGACAAGCGTAAGCTAACATATGCTTTAATAGGAAAACCAAGGACCTTGTAATCAATTGCGGTCTGATAGTTATTGATAATTCCGCGTTCTTCAAGGTGCGATAAACGGGTTGAAACTGCAGGGGCAGAAATAAAACAAATATCAGCCAATTTTTTTAAGGAAATCCGTGCGTCTTTTTGCAAAGTAGATACTATTTTTAAATCAATCTCATCCATGTGAATCCCTCCAAGCTGCTCTACGTAATATAATATAACATAATACTGTTTTTGACACATTTTTCAACCTGTCAGGGGAAGGAAAGTCCTATTTAATGGAAAGAATCTCCTTAACAGCGGCTTCCATTTCCTGAGGTTCCACAATCTTTTTGGTACGGACAGGTGCCTTAAAAAGACGTGCAATCGTTGGCGGCAAGGGAACCCCAATTCTTTTTTGAAGTGCTTCAACGGCTTCTAAGCCTGGAATGAAAGCATTAGGGTCATGCAAACCAACGAGAACAGCTTGGGCAAACTTGTAAGGACTTGCGGTGGAGACCACCACTGTAAAATGCTGATCCTGTGTAGTCTCCTGGAATACTTTGGCAACACGCGAAGCAACAGCTGTATGTGGATCGAGGGCAACCTGATCACTAGCAAAGAGCCGTGCAATCTCGGCAGCAGTTTTATCTTCACTGGCAAAGTTAGCATAGAAGGAGTCTAAGTGTGTACGCATTTGTGTGGTAATGGTGTAGCTTCCCTTTTCTTCAAGCTCTTTCATAAAAGCGGCTGTTTTGGTAGAGTCGGATCCAGTTAGATAAAAAAGCAGCCGTTCTAAATTGCTCGAGATGAGGATATCCATTGAAGGAGAAGAAGTTACATAAAAAGGACGATTTTTGTCATAAAGTCCAGTATTGAAAAATTTGGTTAAAACATTATTTTTGTTAGAAGCACATAATAGCTTATTAAGCGGTAATCCAAGTTGTTTGGCGTAAAAACCAGCTAAGATGTTACCAAAATTTCCAGTTGGAACGCTGAAGTTTATTTTTTCACCGGGCTGGATCTTGCCAGCGTGCAACAATTGACCATATGCATAAAAGTAATAAACAACTTGAGGGAACAGCCGACCAATATTGATGGAATTGGCAGAAGAGAATTGATAGCCATTTTCTGCTAATTCGTGAGTTAACTGAGAATCGTTAAAAAGTTTTTTGACGTTTGTCTGCGCAGCATCAAAATTACCGTTCACCCCGAAAACAAAGGTGTTTTTTCCTTGCTGCGTTAGCATTTGCTGTTCTTGAATATAACTAACACCATGTTTAGGGTAGAAAACGATAATTTTAGTATGCGGCACATCTGCAAAACCAGCCATTGCTGCTTTACCGGTATCTCCGGACGTAGCCGTCAAAATAACGATTTCCTTGCTCCCAGTGTGTTTAGCTGCAGCCGTGGTCATTAAGTGTGGTAAAAGTTGGAGCGCAATGTCTTTAAAAGCAATTGTAGGGCCATGGAAAAGTTCTAGATAACCCTTTCCGTCATAATAAGAAAGCGGGGCGATTTTTGGAGTGTCAAAATTTTTGCCATAAGCAGCTGTAATGCAAGAGCGCAGTTCACTTTCAGTAAAATCATTAAAAAATAGTTTCAAAATGCGATAGGCTAGTTCCTGGTAGCCCAATTGTGGCAGCTCATCCAAGGAAAAATCAACTTTAGGAAGCGCAGTTGGAACGTACAATCCACCATCGGGACTCAGGCCTTGTAAAATTGCCTGCGATGCAGATACCGCTTCTGTGTCTTTGCCGCGGGTGCTACGATAAAGTATTTTCATATGTGATACTCTCTCCTCCTTGACTATTAGCTAACTCTCACTTACAAGAAGAATACCATAAATCAAAAAAACACAACAGTCCTTAAAAAAAAGTCGCTGAAGTTGCTGAAATTAACACAAAGATTAGAAAGTCATGCCTTTTTTGCAGTTAATGACCGAAAAATTAGAATTCTATGATAGAATGGTTTCAATAAATAAACTGGAGGAGCTTATATGCAGGCCATAAATATCGGGATTTTAGGGTTGGGAACAGTTGGAAGCGGCGTGTTGCGGTTATTAAGAGATCATCAAAAGAAGATTTCAAGTATTACTGGCCGCCAGCTGGTTGTTAAAAAAGTTGTTGTGCATGATATTGAAAAAAAGAGAAACCTAGATCTTTCTGGGATCACTGTCACTGATGATGTAAACGAGTTGATTAATGATCAGGATATTCAGATCGTAGTTGAAGTAATGGGAACTGTAAAGCTTGCAAAAGATTATATCGAGCGTCTTTTGCGAGCAGGAAAGCATATTATTACTGCAAATAAAGATTTGATTGCGACGCATGGTTCTGAATTGGCAGAACTGGCAGGCGAAAATCACTGTGATCTTTTCTACGAAGCGAGTGTTGCAGGCGGAATTCCCATTTTAAGAACAATCGTAAGTTCCTTTGCAGCTGATCGAATCATTGAAGTCAAAGGGATCGTTAATGGAACCACAAATTACATTCTCACACAAATGAATCAAAATAATTTGCCATTCGAGGCGGCGTTGAAATCTGCACAGCAACTAGGGTTTGCAGAAGCGGATCCTACGAATGATGTAGAGGGAATCGATGCAGCATATAAGATGATTATCCTGACACAATTTGCGTTTGGAATGAATGTAACTCTTGATGATATCAAGATTACGGGAATTCGCGGAATCGACCTTAAAGATATCAAGCAGGCGGCTGAATTGGGTTATAAGATTAAGCTGGTCGGGATTGCAAAGCTAATTGATAAACGGATCAGTGTTTCTGTCGGACCGGTACTGATTCCTGCAGATCAGCCGCTAGCTGCAGTCCAAAACGAAAATAATGCAGTTTTAGTTACCGGCGCAGCCGTTGGTGAGACGATGTTTTATGGACCCGGAGCAGGAGAACTGCCGACTGCTAATAGTGTGCTCAGTGATATTATTGCGGTTACTAAAGATATTGTAATGAAGACTACAGGCAGCAGGTTTAATGAATTTTCGCAAGAAGGCCAATCAGCGCGTGAGCAGGACATTTATTATCCGTACTACATTTCATTAAAGGTTAAGGATCGTCCAGGCCAGATGCTAAAAATTACTAAAATAATGTCTGAAGTAAATGCGAGTTTTCATTTGATTATTCAGAGTGAATTGGATGAAGAAAATGCACGTGTAGTAATGACAACGCATCAGATTTCAGAGCTGCAGCTGCGTGCAATTCTTGCGGGAATTGCCGACTTAGAAGAAATCAGTGTGTTAGCAGCCTATAAAATTTTAGAAAACTAATTAAGAGAGTAGGAAGAACGCGGATGGCTTTGAAGATCAAGGTTCCCGCAACGAGTGCAAACCTTGGACCAGGGTTTGATTCACTTGGAATAGCGGTGGATCGTTATTTGACACTTATAGTAGAAGAAAAAACTTCAAAATGGGAACTAGTTCACCACATGGGCAAAATTTATCATGATGAAAGAAATCTGATTGTCCAGACTGCTTTAAAGTTGGTGCCGACACTGCATCCGTACCGAATTAAAGTCCTTTCAGATATTCCACTGGCACGTGGGCTGGGCAGTAGTTCCTCAGCCATTGTAGCAGGGATTGAATTGGCGGATCAGCTGGCGGGACTGCAGTTAACGACAGCAGAAAAGGTACAGTTTGCTGCGCAAATTGAAGGGCACCCTGATAATGTTGCACCAGCAGTCATGGGCGGCTTGGTTATTTCAACTTATATTGCAGAACAGGCGCTCAGCATTAAAGCTGATTTTCCAGATGTAAGCTTAGTAGCCTATGTGCCAGCTGATCCGCTTTTAACCGTTGAAAGCAGGAAAGTGTTGCCACGCAGGCTGCCGTTTAAAAAAGCTGTTGCTGCCAGTAGCGTTGCTAATGCTTTGACAGCAGCGTTGCTGGCAAAGCAACTGGATAAGGTGAAGGTGCTCTTGGAAAGTGATCAGTTTCATGAAACGTATCGGCGAAAATTAGTACCGCAACTCGCACAGGTGCGCGCGCTAGCACATGAATATCAAACGTATGGAACATACTTGAGTGGTGCGGGTCCAACGGTCATGACACTTGTGGCACATCCAGCTGCCGCTGAATTTGCGCAAGCTTTGAAAGCACATTTTGAAACCGGCGAGGTATTGGCGTTGAAATGTATTTCTCAAGGACCTCAGGTTACAACGCTCCGAACACAGAGTAGGCCGGAAGTATAGGTGGATCTTACAAAATAAAATAAGGAGAGTGTGACATAAGTCGGGAAAATTTGAGTGCTAACTCGAAGTTAGACGGAGAATTTTGACTTATGGAACACATTTATCCGGAATAAAAGAGGGGCTGTGACAAAAGTTAACTTTTGTCACAGCCCCTGCTGTATTTTTAAGGACAATGTTAGTTTAAAGCTTGTTGCGAGTGCTTAGATGAGTACGCAAGTATGTAATTGCATCTTCATTTTTAGATAAGTCAAACTTTCGAGCAAATAGAAAGGGTGAGGCAACATAGTCTTGTGCTTCCTTTAAGGTTACATAGCTGGGATTGTGGTTTTCCCAGCGATAAATACGTAAATTGGCTTGATAGATTCCCTGGGCAGGATAGATGTTTTTTGAGAATTTTGAATTATATAACCAAGTTGCAAGAAAGACTTCATCAGCACAATATGTAAATTTTAAGAAGTGCATGATCGGTTCGAACTGTGTCATTAAATATTGTGCAAAATCATTTGAAATGCTGAACCAATTAGCACCGGACTTAAAGGTCATCTTGGATTTTTTGGTACGGTTGATGCCAAGTGCTTTTTGAAGAAAGCACGAACCAAAGTCAAGATATTTCAGGAGGTTCTTTTTCTTTCCAATGAATTGTTGCAGCAGGTGATACTGCTGAAAACGTAAATAGTAGCGGGTTTTATCATGGTCACGCTGATAATCACTGCATTCAACGAATTCTTGACCTGCATTTTTGGCGAAAAAGGCATGCAGGTAATCTTGATCTTTCAAAGGCAGGTCAAGGCCTGACAAGAGATGATAATAACTGTATTGCCGCGGTGTCGCGGCTTTGAGAAGTTTCATTTCCATCATTGCTTGAGAACTAGCTCCCCAAGTAATTTTTTCTCGGGGTTGAAAATAAAGGGTTGCAAAACTGCAGCACGCGGCGAGTTCTTTTTCAACGAAACCAGTGGCTTTAAGATCCAAATGAAGATAGAGATCATTTCTGGGATCATCTAGTACAGACAGCAGAATTTTAAGTTGCGGAATATTCCCGCTTGCCATAATGAGGTAGGCGTGTTTAGAATTAAGCAAACAATCATCTCCAATTTGAAGTTTTACAGGATTAAGCGGGTTGTGTGAGGCTCCTGGTCTAGTTTAGCAAATTAATGCAGATAATGGAATGCTATTTTTAGGCTGTAAATTGCTAAAATCACGCATTCGTATTATAATACGTCATATGTACAATTTTGTTGGAGGGCTTTTTGAGCGCTCAAAAAAAGTAAATCTTTAATTTAGTAATTGTATTTATATGATAGAGGAGAATAAAATGGCTCATGAAGCTAATAAGCTGGGGGGAAAAAGCGTTTATTTATTCAGTAAGAGAGTACTGGATATTATAATCTCATCGCTTGCTCTGTTGCTAATGCTTCCCTTATTCATAGTGATGCTTATTGTCTATCGCTTTGGCAAAAATAAGGGTCCGTTATTCTACAAGCAAGAGCGCGTGGGAAAGAACGGGAAAAAGTTTTACATTTACAAATTTCGTTCCATGATCGTAGGCGCTGATGAAAAGCTTAAGTGTGATAAGCAGCTATATAAACTCTATGTTGAAAACAGCTATAAATTACCAGCGGAGATGGATCCAAGAATTACCAGGTTAGGAAGACTTTTGCGTAAGTCATCAATTGATGAGTTACCGCAGTTTATTAATATTTTCAAAGGTGAGATGACGCTAATCGGACCGCGCCCAATTATTACAGAAGAATTGAAGGAATATGGGGATCAAGTCAAAAAATTTCTTTCAGTGACGCCGGGTGCGATGGGTTACTGGCAAGCTTCTGGGAGAAGTAACATTGAATATCCTGAAAGGTGCAAGTACGAGTTGTATTATGTGGATCACGCCTCATTTTTGTTTGATATTAAAATCTTGTTCAAGAACATCGTCGCGATTTTTAAGGGCGACGGGGCTTATTGAAAAGGTCGGCTGAAAATAAGTATTATACCAAGAAAGTGGGATCCGATTGAAAGCAGAAGTATATGTTGTTAGTCATAAGAAGGTCAAGTTGCCAGATGAAAAGATCTATATTCCGGTGCAAGTAGGTACTAACCCGGAAAATTTTGCAGGATTTGAACGTGACAATACAGGTGACAATATTGCACAAAAAAATGCAAATTACTGTGAACTGACTGCCCAATATTGGGCTTGGAAGAATCGTCGCGCAGACGTTAAGGGTCTGGTGCACTATCGCCGCTACTTTTCGAATGGCAAAAGGCATTTTTTCAGTTCAACGACGCAAAAGCTTAATGATGTGTTGACAGCTGAAAGACTTGAACAGATCCTAAAGAGCTATGATGCGGTTTTGCCGACAAAGAGGAACTATTATATTGAAAGCTCTTGGTCGCATTATAAGCATGCACACCATATCGAGGGCTTGGCGGCTGCTAGAGATGTGATCAGCGAAAAATTTCCGGATTACCTTCCTGTCTTTGACAAGGTTTTGCATCGGAATAAGGTACATATGTTCAATATGCTGATTACACGTGCAGCTATCTTTGACGACTATACTAAGTGGTTGTTAGCAGTTTTGGCTGAGGTGGAAAACCGGGTCGATATTTCAGAGTATTCTGAATATGAAAAACGGATTTATGGTTTTGTCAGTGAAGTGTTGCTGGATGTCTGGTTTGAGAAAAATCAAATCAGTTTCAAAGAAATGCCGGTAATGTTTATTGGCAGGCAGCATTGGTTCCGAAAAATCACTAAGTTTTTGTTGAGAAAATTTGGTTTGAGTGATAAAGCTTAATAAATGAAGCTTCTGTTTGAGACGTCGTGTCTAGAAACAGGGGCTTTTTAGTTGAATGAATTTGTTAATTATGTAATTTTTACTGTAACATTTTTTTTACAGTATCTGCTCTAAATATTCACATTTGAGTAGTAACTTATTAGATGGCAGGTTCTAGGGAGTACGGAAAGGAGAAGTTGCATGAAAGGCATTATTTTAGCTGGCGGGAGCGGTACACGTCTTTATCCAATTACCAGAGGGATTTCTAAGCAGCTGGTTCCGGTCTATGATAAACCAATGATCTATTATCCACTTTCAACCTTAATGTTGGCAGGAATTCGTGATATTTTGTTAATCACGACTGCACGAGATTGTGCCAGTTTTCAGGCACTTTTAGGGGATGGTTCAGATTTTGGGGTTAATTTAACTTATCTGGTACAACCGAAACCAAACGGATTGGCCGAGGCTTTTATTCTGGGTGAAGACTTTATTGGCGCAGACTCAGTGTGTTTAATTTTGGGAGACAATATTTATTACGGCAGCGGTTTGACACAGCTTTTGGTACAAGCGGCAAACAAACATGACGGCGCAACGATTTTTGGGTATCATGTAAATGACCCGGAGCGATTCGGGGTAGTGACTTTTGACGATAAAATGAAGGCACTTTCTATAGAAGAAAAGCCTACTCATCCCAGAAGCAATTACGCTGTTACCGGACTGTATTTTTATGATAACGATGTGATTGAGATCGCCAAGGGATTGCAACCTTCTGCACGTGGCGAATTAGAAATCACGGACATCAACAACACGTACTTGAAAGAAGGCAAACTTGATGTTCAACTGATGGGGAGAGGGTATGCTTGGCTGGACACGGGAACACACGATGCGCTCTTGCAGGCGGCAAGCTTTATCGCAACGATTCAAAAAAGGCAGAACTTAAAGATTGCTTGTCTTGAGGAATTAGCTTTTCGTAAGGGCTATATTTCGCGGGAAAAGCTGGAAAGCTTGGGCCTAGCTATGCGCAAAAATGATTATGGTCAATATCTGTTACGGTTGGCAAAGAAGGGGACGGAATAAAGATGAAAGTCATTGAAACAAAATTGCAAGATGTAAAATTGGTAGAAACAGCAGTTTTTGGAGATCATCGCGGTTTTTTTACTGAAACGTATACTGAAAATAAATTCAAAGAAGCTGGCATTGACTACAACTTCATCCAAGATAATCAGTCGTTGTCTGCTGAACCAGGAGTCTTGCGTGGTATGCATTATCAAAAAGCACCTTATGCTCAGACAAAATTGTTACGTGTGCTGACTGGTGTGATCTATGATGTCTTGGTTGATTTGCGCAAGGGCTCACCGACTTATGCTCAATGGGAGGGCTACTTGCTTAGTCAATTTAATCAGCGTCAACTATTGGTACCTCAGGGATTTGCGCATGGTTTTGTAACCCTGACCCCAAATGTCAATGTTGCTTACAAGGTTGATGGATATTATGCACCGCAAGCAGATGCAGGAATTGCCTTTGATGATCCAGACTTAGGAATTGCTTGGCCAATGCCTAAAGAACGACTGATTCTGTCTGATAAAGATAAAAAGCATCCATACTTACGGGATGTAGATCTGAATTTTAATTATCGGGAGGCTAAGTAGGATGAACATTCTTGTAACCGGTGGTGCCGGATTTATTGGAAGCAATTTCATTCACTATTTTTTAGGCAAGTATCAGGATTGTCGGGTAGTTAATCTGGATCTTTTGACTTACGCGGGAAATATTCACAATCTTTCAGATATCGCGGCCGATCAACGTTATACATTTGTCAAAGGCAATATTAACAATCGTGAACTGGTGACACACTTGGTAGAAGAATATCAACTTGATACAATTGTTAATTTTGCTGCTGAAAGCCACGTTGACCGTTCTATCTTGCATCCAAATGTGTTCGTTGAAACAAATGTACAAGGGACATTGAACTTATTGGATGTTGCCAAGCAAAAAGGATTAAAAAAATTTTTACAAGTTTCAACAGATGAAGTCTACGGGTCCTTAGGCGCAACCGGTTATTTTACAGAAAAGACTGCTTTAGCGCCAAATTCGCCCTATTCTGCAAGTAAAGCTGCGGCTGATCTGCTGGTCAGATCCTACTACGAAACATATGGACTCAACGTAAATATTACACGCTGTTCCAATAATTACGGACCGTTTCAATTTCCAGAAAAACTGATTCCATTAATGATTGCGCACGCGTTAGCGGGAAAGAAATTGCCAATCTATGGAGATGGAAAAAATGTGCGCGATTGGTTATATGTAGCGGATCATTGCAGTGCAATCGATCTTGTACTCCAACAGGGCCGCAGTGGTGAAGTATATAATGTCGGTGGGCATAATGAACATTCAAATAACGAGATCGTACATTTGATTATTGACCAGTTAGGTAAGGATGAAAGCCTAATTGAATATGTGCCTGATCGCTTAGGACATGATAGGCGGTACGCCATTGACCCAACAAAGATCGAAACCGAGTTGGGATGGAAACCAGAATACACCTTTGCTCAGGGAATTAGACAAACAATCGACTGGTATCTAAAAGAACAAGACTGGTGGAAACCGCTCGAAAAAAGGGCGGCATTGCATTAGTGGTGATTGGTAATCGGCGGCATCGCTAAAAGTTGAAATGAGCTGAGTAGATAGAATTCTAAGTGTAAGCTCGAACCTCAGGATGTTACCGATTATTATGAATATTCATTTTTAATGACTTGTTATGTTATAGACTGTCTTCAACTACTGTTTAATTAAGGATCGTGATTTTTAAATCCAGTGTAATCCTTTGAAAAATTAGTGGTTGCAGGGTCTGACTGGTGCTAGGAGGAATTCTTTTGACAAAAGTTGCCATTTTACTATCAACCTATAATGGTGAGAAATACTTAGGCGAACAAATTGATTCAATCAAAAAACAAACTTTTTCTGATTGGAAGCTATTTATTAGAGATGATGGTTCTAATGATGGGACAGTTGCACTCATAAAAAAATATGCAGCTGAAGATGCGAGAATTAGGTTTATTAATGAAGAACAGGTAGAAAATGTGGGGGTAACGCGTTCTTTCTTTAGTTTGTTGGAGAATGCACAGGCGGATTACTATATGTTCTGTGATCAAGATGACTTTTGGCTTCCCCAGAAAATTGCTGCCACGCTTGAAAAAATGGAAGAGATGCATGCACGGACTCCACAAAAGCCGCATCTGGTACACACTAACTATAAGGCTGTGGATCGCAAACTTAACCTATTAGGCGAGCTCAATTATGATGAGCAAAAACATGATCTCGCTACGATTGTCTTCTTTAACAATGTGACTGGATGTACAACAATGATTGATGATAACTTGAAAAAGCTTGCGTGTCAGGCAGACTTGAATAAGGTGATGATTCATGATCAGTGGGTTGCATTAATTGCGTCAGCATTAGGTGAAATGTATTATTTTACTGAACCTTTAATGCTTTATCGGCAGCATGAAAATAATCAGATTGGCGGGGTAGACTTCTTTATTGCTTTAAAAAAGGGAATTTTTTCCAAAAACAAATCTGCTGAAAGCAAGCAAGCCCTTAAGAAGGCAGTTAAAATCAAATTGTATGATAAAAGTTGGAAACGTGACTCCCTAGCTGTTACACAAGTAAACCATTTACGCACACTTTTTTACTCACAGATGGATCCTGCTAACAAAAAAGTAATTGATATCATAGCTGATGGTTTGAATGGTAGGATGGCTGCACGCTGGCGGTTAATCAGAAAAGCACTGCCTAAGAAAGAAAAGTTTTTACGCAGGTCTTTAGCGGATCTTTTATTGCTCTTAGGTTAGTTTACACTTTTCAAAAATGGAGGAATGAAATTTTGATGAAGATAGCAGTTGCAGGAACTGGATATGTGGGGCTCTCATTGGCCACGCTGCTCGCCCAGCACAACGAAGTCCGCGCATTAGATATAATTCCAGAAAAAGTAGCGGCGATTAATGAAAGACGTTCACCAATTGTGGACGAATATATTACCAAGTTTTTCACGGAAAAAAAGTTGAATTTAAAGGCCACACTTTCTCCCACAGAAGCGTTTACACAGGCGGACTATGTGATCGTTGCGACGCCTACGAATTATGATGAGGAAAAGAACCATTTTGATACTTCAAAAGTTGAGCAGGTAATTGATGAGGTTGTGACAATTGCTCCACAAGCAACGATTGTAGTGAAATCAACTGTTCCAGTCGGATTTACTGAGAAGATTAAACAGCAGCAAAAAATTAATCAGATTTTCTTTGCGCCTGAATTTTTACGTGAAGGGAAGGCTTTATATGATAATCTTTATCCTTCGCGTATAATTGTGGGCAGCGACAGTCCACAAGCCGTAAAGTTTGCAGAACTTTTGCAACAAGGAGCGGTTAAAAAGGTGATTCCCACACTGTTTGTAAATAATTCTGAAGCTGAATCTGTCAAACTTTTTTCTAACACGTACCTTGCGATGCGCGTTGCATATTTCAATGAGCTTGATACTTATGCGGAAGTCCATGGCTTGCAAACGCAGCAAATTATTGACGGTGTTAGTCTGGATCCTCGAATCGGTGATTACTATAATAATCCTTCCTTTGGATATGGCGGGTACTGTCTTCCAAAGGATACAAAGCAGTTGTTGGCGAACTTCAAAGATGTTCCTTCCACGATTATTAAGGCGATCGTAGAGGCTAATGATACACGGAAAAAGTATATTGCAGACCATATTGCCAGCTACAAACCGCAGTTGGTGGGTGTCTACCGGCTGACAATGAAGGCAGATTCTGATAATTACCGCCAGTCGTCGATTCAAGATATTATCACAATATTGAGGCAAAAGGGTTTTAAGATTTTAATTTTTGAACCGACTTATAAAGAAGAAAAGTTTGCCGGGTTGCCAGTTACAAGTAATTTGCAGGATTTCAAGGAAAAGTGTGATTTAATTGTAGCAAATCGAATGGAACCTCAGATCAAGGATGTTGCGGCGAAGGTCTATACCAGAGATCTATACTATAAAGACTGAGTTCTTAAAAAAGGAGTGGTTGGATGGGCAAACAGACGGTCAGTATCATCATGCCCACCTATAATAGGCAAAAAACAATTATTGCTTCTCTTAAAAGTATTATGGAGCAGACGTATACGGACTGGGAGTTGTTGATTATTGATGATGGCTCAAAAGATCAGACAGAAGCAGTTGTCCAAAGGTTTATTACGGAGCAGGCAATTGCCCAAAAGGTTAGTTATCATAAACTGCTCCAAAATAGCGGTGCTAACCATGCGAGAAATGTTGGAGTTAAGTTGGCGACTGGCAAGTACCTCGCTTTTCAAGACAGCGATGACAAGTGGCTGCCGGACAAGCTTGCAAAACAGGTGGCGATCCTTGAAGAGGAACCGACTGCAGCGATTTGTTTATGTCAAATGGCGACATATGAAGATGACAAGTTAATTGCCAAGACTCCAGTAGATGAATTTTCAGCGGCGGATGTGACGCTCAGCAATTTGCTCCAGATTAATTTTGCAAGTACTCAAACGATTGTGGGTACAAGCAGCTGCTTTAAAAACAATTTATTTGATGAAAGTCTGCCGCGGTTGCAAGATTGGGATTTAATGTTGCGTCTGATCCAAAAATATCCGATTGTGTATTGCCCAGAAGTCTTAATTGAACAGTTCATTTCGGCAGATAGTATTACCAAAAATGTGTCACAAGGTATTCGTGCTTTTTCGCTGATTCTCGATAAATACAGTGAGCTGTATGCCAAGAATAAGTTTGCAAAGTACAACGTTAAGGTTGTACGCGCAGAGTTCAAATTACAACAGGGAAGATCGCTTTTAAAGCTAGCGGAGTTCTACTATAACCGCCTGCTGCGCAAGTTCTATAAGCTGACTTCTCAGTAGAATACGAATAATCACAAGTAAATTAAGCGAGCATCTTATTTTTCAGTTAAGTTATATGAAAAAGGGGGTGCTCTTTTTTAATTATATTTTACTTTTGCAGTTATACTGGTAAAATGTTACTCAGTGGTGGTATGGGAGTTTTAGGATTCTCTGACTTGCCATGTAAACAGGTTTGTTGACTCAAACCGCTACTTATGCAGTTGCTGTATTTATGAGGTGAATGTTAACCTATGAAGATTAATTTTCTATGCTTTGCACTGTCCGGTACAGGCGGAACTGAGACAGTTTTGATAAAAGTACTTAACTTTCTTTGTCAAAAGAATGAAGTTGTTTTATATTTGCCGAATGAACCGCATGAAAAAGCTTGGATGGCTGCACTTGATCGGCGCGTAGTTGTTAAGACATTGGCACGCAGCGGACGGGTTTCCAAGTTACTGTTTTTTCTAAAAGCACTAACGCAGATACACGACAATGATAAGTGTGTGGTATTAGGTGCAAATACGATAAAGCTGGCTTACTGGCTACGCAGAGCCTTGCGGCGGCATTTTGAGATAATTTCATGGATTCATTTTTCACTGCTTAATCAAAAGATGTTTGATCCGCATAATCTATTGTATGCAGATACTCATTGGGCAATCAGCACAGTAATCAAGAATCAACTGCTTGAATTGGGGGTTGCTCCAGAGAAAATCAAGCTGGTCTATAATCCAATCGAACATCAGCAAGTCATTACACAGGATGTTCAAGCAAAGGATACAAGTTTGAATCTGGTCTATGTGGGGCGGATCATTTTTGAAGGGCAAAAAAATATTCGGGAATTATTGACAGCAGTTGCAGAGTATCAAAAGAATAATAAGGTTCGCTTGGATCTTTATGGTACCGGTGCGGATCTCGCTGCGTGTCAAGCTTATGCAGCGCAGTTGGGAATTAGCGCTGCGTTGAAATGGCATGGTTGGGTCAAAGCTCCCTGGAATAATTTAGCAGTTGTTCCGGCGGCAGTTGTTTTGACTTCGAAGTATGAAGGGCTGCCGATGGTTTTATTGGAAGCGGCGGCTAGGGGGATTCCAGCTGTGACTTCACGTTTTGATGGATATGACGATGTTTTGGTAGAAGGTGTCAACGGTTATAGTTATGAGACTGGTAATCTGACAGAGCTGGTGGCTGCTTTTAAGCAATTGAGCCGCAATCAGCTGGAGCCACAGACAGTTGTTTCCAGCATTAACAAATTTTACAGTGAGAATTATTTTGAAAATTTAGAAAGCATTATTGGTGATGGGAGAAAGATTACAAATGAGTAAACTGATAGTGTCTGTCCAAGACAAGGGACATAATACTGCGGGGAGTAAGGCGAAGGATGACATTGTCTACTTTTTGGGGGAGCAGAATTTTGAATCTGTGATACTGGATATTCCAAAGAAAAAAATGGACCGGATCGGCTATTCCTTGACAACCGTTCCTAGAACTTTCAAGCATTTGGAAGCTGAAATAATTGTGTTGCAGTATCCACTCTACTCAAAGTTCTTAACCAAAAAGATCATTGCTTGTATTAGAAAATACACAAATGCACGCTTATTGTTTGTGATTCACGATGTGGAATCATTGCGCTTTTATTGTGATAATCAGGAGTCTGAAAAAAAAGAGTTAAATTTTTTCAACTTAGCGGATGGCTTAATCGTACATAACCATTACATGCGCGCGTGGCTCAAGGAACATGGCGTGACTACTGCGATGGTTGATCTTGAAATCTTTGATTACGATAATCCGCAACAGTTTCAGCCAGCGGTTCCGTATGTTAAATCAGTTTGTTTTGCGGGTAACCTTTATAAGTCAAAATTTTTGGCTAAGTTAACCGGCAAGACCAAGTTTTATGTCTTTGGGCCAAATCCACTACCAGATTTTGCACGAAACGTCGCATACTGTGGGCAGTATGCTCCAGATGAGCTGACACAGCATTTGGAACAAAACTTCGGCTTGGTATGGGATGGCTCACAGATTGACAGTTGCGATGGGGTGTTCGGGGAGTATATGAAATACAATAATCCGCACAAGACATCGTTATATTTGAGTTCAGGTATTCCAGTAATCGTGTGGCAACAAGCGGCAGTTGCTGAGTTTGTGGTCAAGCATCGAGTCGGACTAGCAGTTAATAGCTTGGCAGAGCTTGATGAGCTGTTAGATCAGGTGTCACCGAAGCAGTATCTAGAAATGAAGAAGAATGCAGTTTTGATTGGTAAAAAAATGCGTGCCGGCGAGTATATTAAACATGCATTTGCGCAACTTGAGGAAAAAGTTGCAAACCGTGAACAACACTCAAAAATGGAGGTTTAGCAGAATGTCAAAATACTTAGTAGTTGGAGCAGGCCTTTTTGGAGCCACTTTTGCGTATGAAGCAGCTAAAAGAGGTCATCAGGTTGACGTGATTGAAAGACGTAATCACATTGCGGGAAATATCTATACAAAAGAAATTGATGGAATTCAAGTTCATCAGTATGGCGCACATATTTTCCATACCTCCAATCAAAAAATTTGGGATTATGTAAATCATTTTGCAACTTTCAATCGCTATACAAACAGCCCAGTTGCAAATTATCATGGTGAAATTTATAATTTACCGTTCAATATGAATACTTTCAATAAACTCTGGGGTGTCGTTACGCCGCAAGAGGCGCAGGCAAAGATTGAGGAGCAGCGGTCGCTTTTAAATGGCAAGCGGCCTGAAAATCTTGAAGAACAGGCAATTTCGCTAGTTGGAACTGATATTTATGAAAAGTTGATTAAGGGTTATACAGAAAAGCAATGGGGTCATTCAACTAAGGATCTGCCGGCTTTTATTATCCGGCGGCTGCCAGTTAGGTTAACCTATGATAACAATTACTTTAATGACAACTATCAAGGAATTCCAATTGGAGGATATACTCAAATTGTTGAAAAGATGTTGGCGAGTGATGCTATTTCCGTGCAAGTCGGAGTAGACTTCTTTGCCGCAAAGGATGATTATCTTAAAAAATATGATCATATTATCTTTACTGGGATGATTGACGAATATTTTGCGTATTCATTAGGTGAACTTGAGTATCGGAGCTTGAAATTCGAATCAGAAGAACTTGATGTTGATAACTATCAAGGTAATGCAGTTGTTAACTATACTGATGCACAGACACCTTATACACGGATTATCGAACATAAGCACTTCGAATTTGGCAAGGGTGACAAAGGCAAGACGATCATCACACGAGAATATCCTAAAAACTGGCATCGTGGGGATGAACCTTATTATCCAGTTAATAACAAAGAGAACAATGCACTTTACAAACAATATAAGGAATTAGCCGATAAGACAGCTGGAAATGTGATTTTTGGCGGCCGCTTAGGTCAGTATCGCTATTATGATATGGACCAAGTTATTAGTGCGGCTTTAAATGTTGTTAAATCTGAATTTGGTGATTAAATGAAAGTTTTTCGTAATTATTTTTATAATGCCGGTTATCAAGTGCTGGCAATGGTGTTACCGCTGATTACTAGTCCATATATTACACGTGTTCTAGGTAAAAGCGGGGTCGGGATCAACTCGTTTACCAATTCTTTGATTCAGTATTTTGTGTTAATTGGAAGTATTGGAATCGGTCTTTATGGTAACCGCGAGGTAGCTTTTGTGCGCGATGATCGGAAGAAGCTTTCGCAAACCTTTTGGGAAGTAGCAATTCTGAAGATCGTGACGGTTGTACTCGCCTATGGCGCCTTTTTACTTTTCTTACTTTTCTATCATAAGTATCGCAGTTACATGTTGCTGCAGTCGGTTTATATTATTGCTGCGGGGGTCGATATCTCATGGCTCTTTATGGGACTTGAAGATTTTAAAAAAACTGTAATTCGGAATACGTTTGTGAAGGTTTTATCGGTCATTCTGATTTTTACTTTTGTTAAGAGTGCAAGCGATACTGGAACGTATATTTTGATTCTGGGCGGTTCAATCTTATTTGGAAACCTAACCTTATGGCCTTATCTGAGAAAGACTTTGGTGGCAATTGACTGGAGCGAATTGAATATCCTCAGGCATCTAAGACCGGCTGTTATTCTTTTTGTGCCACAGATTGCGATTCAAGTGTATCTAGTACTTAATAAGACAATGCTTGGATTGATGATTGGATCGGATTATTCAGGATTCTTTGATCGTTCTGATAACATTGTTAAACTGATTCTTTCCTTGGCAACGGCCACTGGAACTGTAATGCTGCCACATGTTGCCAATGCTTTTTCTAAGGGTGATAACAAGCGTGTCAAATATTACTTAAGCGAGTCCTTTGACTTTGTGTCTTGTCTGACTGTTCCATTAACGTTTGGGTTGGCGGCCTTAGCGATTAAGTTTGCTCCTTGGTTTTACGGGGCTGAGTTTAAGCCTGTTGGCTATGCAATGATGTTAGAGTCTGCGGTAATTCTACTAATTGGTTGGAGCAATGTTATCGGGCAACAGTATATGCTGCCGACTAATCAGATCAAGAGTTACTCAACCTCAGTTATTATGGGAGCAATTGTTAATATGATCGCCAATGTACCGTTGATCTATCTTCTGGGACTACAAGGGGCAGTTTTAGCGACTGTCTTATCTGAGTTAGCAGTTACATTTTATCAGTTATGGAAGATTCGTAATCAGGTCAATTATCGAGAACTGTTTATAAATCTTCCTAAATATCTGATTGCTGGGGTTGTAATGTTTCTAGTTGTATTTAAGATCAATAGTATCCAGAGATTTTCTGTGGGAACAATGTTGTTGCAGGCGGTGATTGGGGCTGTAATCTATACAGTTGCACTTTTGCTGTTGCGTCCGACAATTCTAAAAAAGATTCGTGTGATTCTTAAAGATTTCAGAGCACGTAAATAAGGTGGGAAATATGTCTAATATAATAAAAAGAAAACTGGATGCCCAAGTAAATGGATTATCTGCACTGCAGCAAAGTTCTTTTTCCGAGCAACTATATCTCTTTTCTTTTGTGGTTTATCTTTTAGCTAGTTTTGTTACCAGTACAATGTTTGGTCAGTTGAGTACTCTTGTGGGACCAATTGCATATTACATTATTGAATTTTCTGCTGTACTGGTGATTGCTAAAGTAGCTGTTTTTGATGGTTGGGAAAGAGAGAAACTGATTATTTTTGCCTTAGTTGGAATTATTTTTTGGCAAATCTGTAAAAATTCGGGAGAGCTTTTCTACTTCTACTACTATTTGTTTATTCTTGGCGCAAAGGATGTTCGCTTTGAACGGATCATCAAGACATTTTTAGTAACGATTGGTAGTTTTTTACTGGTAACAATTGCTGCCTCATTACTTGGGGTTATTGATAATTTAACGTACGGTCGTTATATGGAAGCCACAATTAGATATGCGCTTGGGACAATCTACCCAACTGATCTGGCAGCGCGTGCTTTTTATCTGCTGCTGGCCTATGCGATGCTGAGAAGGTTCCATTTCAAACTTGTTGAATATGTTTCTTGTTTAGCAATTACAATTTTTATCTACGCAGTTACAGATACACGGCTTGATTTTTATCTAATGTTGCTAATTCTCCTAATTGCTCTTTTTTATAAATATGTAGTGCGGCTGTTAGAGTACCTTGGAAGTAAATTAACAGCTGTTATCTTAGCACTCTTTGTCTTTATTAATATTTTCTTAGCGTATACTTTTATCCCAAATAATCGTTTCTTTGAAATTGCCAATAAGGTCCTTTCAGGACGTCTGACATACGGGCATCTTGCTTTTCAGAACTATAATATTCCCTTTTTCGGGCAATATGTTTATCAAATGGGAAATGGCGGGGTGCATAAAACACCGTTCCAATACTTCTACATAGATTCCTCTTTTATTCGGGTATTAATGATGGAAGGTTTGTTGACGTTCCTTGCATTAGTTGGTTTGTTATTGTTAATCAATCACCGTTTCTTTAAAGCACATGCTTATTCATTGGTGATTGGAATGACTTTGATGATTCTAAGTTCCGTAATCGATCAGCACTTATTGGAACTCGCTTTCAATGTTGTATTTCTAGGTGCATTGGCCGATCTTAGCTACTGGAAGCAACCATTTGGCTTGAAGACTAAGAGTCAGCTGCAGGCATAGGCGGCTTATAATTATCAGTAAATGGAGCGGCTACGCCAATTCTGAATTTAAAAAAACAATTGTGTTTTATTTTGAAAGCAAGTTTGGGACTGTTGGGGGAACCGCATGTTTTCAGAGAGCTAAAGGGCCGAGCAAAGCGGATGTTTTGACTTGGACCACAACAGTAGACGTTTTGGGGAGTGTCTAAATGTCAGTTGAAGTTAGTATTATTATGCCGACCTATAATTCTGCAGCTTACGTTGAAAAGAGTATAGCTGCAGTTCAGTCTCAAAATACATCTTTTGAGACAGAGCTAATCATCGTCGACGATGGATCTGTTGATCAAACGGTTACGCTGGTTAAAAAAAGGCAAAAACAAAATGCCCACTTATTGTTGTTGCAGCAGAGTAATCAAAAACAAGCAGCAGCACGCAATCATGGCTTGGAACATGCAAGTGGCAAGTACATTATGTTCGTTGACAGTGATGATCTTCTCTTACCAGGTGCAGTCGAAAAATTGCATCAAGCGCTGCAGTTACAAGGAAAAAAGTTTGCAGTTGGGGGGATTATCAAACGCTTTAAAGATCATGATGAAGTTGAAGACAAATCAATTCTAGAAGGGGCTCATGATCAAAAACAGATGCTTGCCTGTTATCTGGCCCAGAATCAGGAAATGGATGTCGGTCTTTGGGGTAAAATGTTTATCCGAGATGTACTAGGTGCGCAGAAATTAGAGAACGGCAACTTTTTTGAAGATAGTTTATTTGTTTTTGACTATCTACTGAAGCTGAAACCTAATGAAATTGCATATGTTCAACAGCCATTATATGTGCTTTTCAAGCACGACAATACAACCACAACAAGTTACGATAGCACAATTGATCAGCGTGCTTTGGATTATCTCAACAAAGTTAAGCTGCGGCTACAGCAGTATGGCACGTTAGATCAGCGAATGTTTGCGGCCTTTGTCAGTCGGACGATCTTACATGTTGTACATCATCATATTAAGTACGATGCGGACTGGAACAGTAAGCAGCAGCGGTCTTTATTGAATTCTAAGTTTTCTGCTGAAATTCGTTGTACTAATCGTTGGCTCAGCCGAAAATACCGGATGGCCCTTTTCTTAGCAAAGTATTTTCCAAAATTCTACATTCGTATGTATCGGGGAGAAAAACTGAGGAGGAACTAACGAGCATGAGAGAGAAGATTTTATTTTTAGTGCCATATCTTTCCGGTCATGGGGGAACAGAGACAGTTTTGACCAAGGTACTGACTTCAGAGAAAATCGCACAGTCCTATGACTGTCAGGCTTTTTTTACTGCTGGTACGGATAATTCCGAATGGTTTAGTGCTTTTTCTGAAAAGATTACGGGCAGTCAACGGTGCGGTAAAATTGCGGCGCTATTGCGAACTTTGCAGGTATTACGCCGTTTTCAAGGAACGAAAATTATCTGTTTGAGTAGCAAACCACTTTATCTTGCATGGTTGGCACGGAGACTCTTTAGCAAAACATATAAAATTTATTCTTGGATTCATTTTTCACTGTTTGATGAAGAAACGGTCAAGCCCAAGCTTTTAAAGTATGCAGATTATCACTTGGCGATCAGTACAGGGATTAAGCAGCAGCTTGAACGTCTCGGAGTTCCGGCAGAGCACATCTTTGTGATCTATAATCCCATCGAACGCCATCAGGAAGTGGTCGAACGTGATCCGCAGCGGTTGCATTTAGGCTATATTGGGCGGATTGAACTGGAAAAACAAAAAAATCTTGCAGGGATGTTGGCAGCCTTAAAACTGTTACAGCAACCTTTTACGATGGATTTCTATGGTGCTGGGGTCGATTTTGAACGCCTGCAAGCCTATTTAAAACAGCACCAAGGCGATTTTAGGGGCACTTTTAACTTGAAGGGCTGGGTTACCAATCCGTGGCAACAGCTCAAGGAAATGGATGCGCTGTTGCTTTCTTCCAATTATGAAGGATTTCCGATGGTTATTTTAGAGGCAATTTCACGTGGAGTACCTAGTATTTCATATGATTGTCCTACTGGTCCAGCAGATATTATCATTGATGGGGTTAACGGGTATTTGACCGCTATGACGCCTGCAGCTTTAGCAGAAAAGATTACCTTACTTGCACAACACAAAGACAATTTCACTCCTGCAACTTTGAAGGACTCACTTGCGAAATTTTATGTGGATAATTATGAGCGTCGCTTCGTTGCGGCTCTCCAAGAAAACGAGTCATAGTAGACGAAAAGTGGCTTTAGAATCAGTTTTAGTGGCAATGAGAGGGTTAAGCTAATGAGTACCAAGATTGAACATAATGAAGCGGTCAAGCGGATTGCACCAATACACACATTGACACAGGAGCAACAAGCGCTAGTAACTCAAATCTTGTATTTTTGTGAACAGTCTGCAAGTACAGCAGAAAAACGGATTTTTATAATTGAGGGCAATGCGGGCACTGGTAAGAGTCTCGTCATGAGCTCTCTTTTTACTCAGATTCAGGAGCGTGCTAAGCATCTCCAAGATTCTCAGCTTTTTGGAACAGAGAACTATTTATTGGTAAATCATCCTGAGATGCTCAAACTCTATAAAAATATGGCGGCGAACACTGCAGTTCTTTTGCAAAAGAATTTTACCCGACCGACGACCTTTATTAATCAAATGCGAAAAAAAGAGCATCTGGCAGATATTACTTTGGTAGATGAAGCACATCTGCTTTTAACCAAAAAGGATCGTTATAATCATTTTGAACAGGACAACCAGCTTGAGGAGATCATCAAAGCTAGTCGAATAGTGATCTTAGTCTTTGATCCTAAGCAAGTCCTAAAAGGGAAGAGTTACTGGACACCAGAAAAGCTTGCACAGTTAACCGGACAAGCTACAGTAAAGACTTTCAAGCTGACTACACAGTTCAGGGTTCAAGCGGCGGCTGATGTTCAAGGATGGCTTGCCGCTTTTGTACAAAGGCGAATTATGGTGATGCCACATAAACAGAGATTTGACTTCCGTATCATGGATGATGCACGCAAGATGTATCAGCTGATCCAAAAACATGAGCGCACGGAAGGTCTCAGCCGCTTGCTTGCCACCTATGATTACCCATACCGTTTAGATGGCAAAGATTATTTTATTACGGCAGGGAATCTAAAAATTCGTTGGGATCGAAGTAAACCAAACACCAAGCTGCCATGGGCAGAAAGAAGAGAAACACTGGCAGAAGTTGGCTCTGTTTACACAATTCAAGGGTTTGATCTCAATTATGCCGGGATAATCCTAGGGCCAAGCGTCCGTTATAATCAGTCCAAAGATTGCATCGCTCTGGATCCAGCACGCTATGAAGATCAGGCTGCTTTTAATGGACTCAAACAGTTGGCAGCTTCTAGTGAACAGTTGCGGCAGTTGAAAGAGCAGCTGATGCTGAATGCCTTGAATGTTTTATTGACCAGGGCACGGAAAGGGCTATATCTGTTTGCAGCGGACGAAAAATTACGCGCACGTTTGTTGGAACTTTCTCATGCCTGAGTAAGTTGCGTATTTTTTGCGATGTGCTATGCTAAGCGAGTAGATTTTACTTTTACATATTGGTTAGCTGAACTTTGGAGGAGAGAATTGGAAACAGGGGAGTTGGGTGAGAAGCATTCAAAGTATTTTATTAGTTGGCCTGTACTGGCGCTAATGAGCTTTGTGACAGTGATTGGCTTTGATGACCTGATTTATAATTTTAAGAATCAGGGAATGGGTGTGATCACTTCTTGGGTCTTGATGCTATTTTTATATGTGATTCCGTATTCTTTAATGGTTGGGCAATTGGGTTCAATCTTTAGCAAAGAAGGCGGTGGGCTTAGTTCTTGGATCAGAGGAACGAATGGCGAATTTCTTGGGTATTTTACGGCTTGGACTTATTGGGCAGCTTCGATTCCGTATGTTGTCGATACCGCTAATTCAGTCGTTGTCGGTCTTGGATGGGCTTTGAATGGAAATAATAAATTTCAGGAGACGATGTCGAACAGCCATTTTGCTTTCTGGACGTTACTTGTCTTTGTGTTTTTTGTGGTAATCCAATCACGCTTTAAGCATTCCTTGGAACTACTGAGTTCGCTTGGTGGAATTGCAATGTTTGGCATGACAGTGCTTTTTGTTATGATGGCGCTCGGTTCTCTTGCTGTAGGTGGAAAGATTGCAACGCAACCATTTAATCTAGGGGCAATTATTCCTAAGTTTGATTTAAAGTATCTGACCACACTGGGACTTTTAATTTATGCAGTTAATGGATGCGAACTGATCGCACCATTTGTGACAAAAATGAAGCACCCACAACGTGAATTTCCTAAATCCATGATTATGCTGGTTGTGATGACAGCTTTTTTAACTATTTTCGGTTCTTTTTCACTGGGAATCTTTTTTAATGCCCATCATTTGCCGTACGATCTTAAAATGAACGGCTCTTATTATGCTTTTCAGGCATTAGGGAGACAGTATCATGTTGGAAATCTTTTCATGTACCTTTTTGCCTGGACTGAAGTAATTTATTTAGCAGCCTTATTAGCAGTTTTATTGGATGCAATGACCCGGATGCTGATCTCAGACACTGGGGAAAAATTTATGCCACGTTTTTTACGGAAAACAAATCATGCCGGTTTGCCAATTAATGGCTATCTTTTAACTTGCCTGTTGTCAGGGTTCATACTTTTTTTAGGTGTTTTCTTACCAAATATGAATGATATTTTTAATTGGCTACTGAACTTGAATGGAATTATTTCTCCAGGAGTGACCTGTTGGATCTTCTATGCTTTTATGCGGGTCCGCAAAAACAGTGCAGTCTATCCAGCAGCATATGTTTTTATTAAAAATGACCGCTTGGCATGGTGGATCGGTCTTTGGGCCTTGACAGTTACAGCGGTTGCGACGGTGTTTGGAATTGCCCCACAGGATGTACCTGCTTTTAGTAAGTTATGGTGGCATGAACTGCTGATTAATTTGATTGCCATTGGTGTTCTAATTGGATTAGGAATGCTGTTGCCTTTAATTACTAAAAGGGAGAAACGTGATGGCGAAGCCTTTTCACGCAGCCAGTGGATTGGCATGACCGTGATTGTACTGACGACCCTTATTGCGATGCTTTATATTGGAGGAAGCCAGTTTTCAGGAAAGGGATTCTTGCTTACCGGAGTTGCGGCAGTTTCATTGAGCTTGCTTTTTAGATGTACGAGAAAGAAGACTAAAAAAAGTAGAAATTAATTTGTTATAAGTGAGGGTGTGCAGTAGTGAAGATGAAGCGTAAATACTTGTTGGGACCATTGATTACACTGGGAATTGTTTATGGGGACATTGGAACATCTCCTCTTTATGTAATGAATGCACTTGTGGGCGATGCAGGTGGATTGAAGAAAGTTACAGCAGACTATGTTTTGGGGAGCCTTTCGTTGATTTTTTGGACCCTAATGCTGATTACAACGGTTAAGTATGTGGGAATTGCTTTACGCGCATCAAATCGTGGTGAAGGTGGTATTTTTGCATTGTATGCATTAGTGCGTCAAAAGGGCGTCTGGTTAATTTTACCAGCTTTGGTAGGTGGGGCAGCTTTGTTGGCTGACGGGACACTTACACCCGCTGTGACGGTCACAAGTGCGATTGAAGGTCTCAAAGGAGTTAAAATTGGGTCCGAAGTGCTGCTATCTGATCAAAGCGAAGTCATTTTGTGGACGTTGGTGATTTTACTGGTCCTATTTTTGATTCAAAAGTTTGGAACAAATTTCATTGGTAAAGCTTTTGGACCAGTCATGGTAATTTGGTTTGGCTTTTTAACAGTTTTTGGTGTTGCAAATCTGATGAATGATTGGAGTGTCTTACGGGCACTGTCACCAACATACGGGATTGCGCTACTTTTTTCCCACGATAATCCGGTGGGAATCTTCATTCTTGGCAGTGTTTTTCTAGCGACAACTGGTGCAGAAGCGCTGTATTCTGATATGGGACATGTGGGTAGACGTAATATTTACTTAACCTGGCCATTTGTTTTTGGCAGTTTGATTTTAAATTACTTTGGGCAAGGTGCCTGGATGCTAAAGCAGATCAGTGGGCATGTGACAGTTAGCAATGTTAATCCCTTTTTTGATATGCTGCCGCAAAGCTACCGTGTTGCTGGAGTAGTGCTTGCAACTTTAGCTGCAATTATTGCTTCTCAGGCATTAATCACCGGTTCTTTTACTTTAGTTGAAGAGGCGATTGGGCTAAAGATTTTGCCGCGTTTTGATGTTATGCATCCCAATCTTTCGCGTGGTCAAATCTATATTCCGATTGTCAATTGGTTACTATGTGTTACCACTACATTAATTGTCTTGTACTTTGGTAGCTCAGAACATATGGAAGCCGCTTATGGACTGGCGATTACACTAACAATGTTAATGACCACAATCCTCTTGACCTTCTATATCAAGGACCGTATCCCACATAGTGTGACGATTATGTTTGCCGCTGGTTTCCTAGCAATCGAAATGGTTTTCTTTATTTCAAGTGTCGTGAAATTTATGCATGGTGGCTTTATTACTGTTATTTTGACCTGCATAATCCTAGCTGTCATGGTCGTTTGGTACTTCGGTAATCGTGTTCGTGCAGATGTGACCGATGAATCAGAAACGGTTTCGCTGCTGGACTATCGTAAGCAGCTGATTAAACTTTCACAAGATGAGAGCATTCCAATGTTTATGAGCAACCTAGTAATGCTGGCAAAGGTTAAGGGCGATTACTCAATCAAGCGGGAGATTCTATATTCAATTCTTGATAAGCAGCCTAAACGGGCGCAAGTCTACTGGTTTGTTTCGGTGAATACCACAGACGAACCATACACGAGTTACTACACTGTAGATATGATGGGCACGCGTAACATTGTCAATTTACAGCTTTTCTTAGGTTTTAAAGTTGATCATACGGTCAATCTTTATCTGCGGCAAGTCGTACAAGAGCTGATGTCTGAAGGAATTATTGATGAACAGCCACAAGAGTATACAACACTTAAGCATCGAATCGTTGGTGATTTTTGCTTTATCCTTATTCAAGAAATGCTGTCACCTAATACCCAGATTGAACCTTGGCGGCATTTCCTAATTTCTGGACGCATTTTTTTGCAAAATCATAGTACGACGCCGATGGAATGGTTTGGTTTGGAATTCAGTGATGTCCGGATTGAGAAAGTGCCACTCTTTCTTAGGAAGCGCAGGATGTCCGTTATTAGACAGAATGCGATTTTGAATCCGAAGCAAGATAAATAAAGATGCTAACCAGTTTAAGAAAATTTGGACTATAGAACAAATAACCAGTAAATAATGATTATTTAAAAAACTTATACTAGTAGAGCATTTAGACTGCTAGTTTGGTTCATAACACTGTGATCGATATTAAGTAGATAAAACTTCCGAGTATCTTCATAAATTGGGGATATTATCTCTGTATTATTGAAAAGGTAGTTTTATATTTTATTAATATTGGAGGCAGTGTTATGAACTTTTTTTATAGGGCTTTTTTAAATGTTAAGGGTAAAAAAGGCCGAACAATTCTTTTGATACTGGTGCTTTCAGCAATTCTACTTTTTGTACTTGCTGGAATAATTATTCAAAATGCGGCAACAACAGCGGTGAATAATGCTAAAAAGAGTTCGGGTGCCACAGTTACATTATCAGCAAATAGGAGCAATGCATTTAAGAAACTCCGGCAGCAAAAAAGTAAAAATCCAACACTGAGTCTTGCTAGTGTGAGTGTTAAAACGGCTAAAAAGATCGGTAATTCTGATTATGTGAAAGCATACAACATCACTAATTCTACAAGTGTAAATGCAAAGTCATTTGACGCTATTAAAACCTCAAGCAGCAGCCAATCAAATCAGATGAGCGGCCCGGGAGGAAAATCAAGCAGCAGCAGTAGCAGCAGTCAGGGCGATATTTCTCTTTCAGGTGTTACTTCCACGAGCCAGGTTAGTTCGTTTACCTCTGGTACAAGTAAAATCAAAAGTGGTCGTGGAATAAATGCTTCAGATGCAGGCACAAACAATGTTGTAATTGAGACAGAATTAGCTAAGCAAAATAGCATTTCAGTCGGAGACACAATCACAGTTAAAGATACAGATAAAAACATTCATAAATTTAAAGTTGTCGGGATTTACAAGTCAAGTTCGACAAGTAGTCAAACAGGCGGCATGGGACAGACGGATCCTTCAAATACAATCTACAGTTCCTATGCATTGGTAAATTCTATTAAAGGGACAACGTCTGCAGAATCAGTTACTTATACAATCAGCAATCCATCAAAAGCTGCAGCATTCATAACTGCTGCCAAGAAGTCAATCAACACTTCAAAACTTTCTTTGACAAAAGATGACAGCACATACCGCTCATTACTTACACCGCTTAATAATGTTAAATCTTTTGCTCAGAAGATTGTGATCCTTGTTAGTGTAGCAGGCACAATTATCTTAACTCTGATCGTAGTTTTAATGATTCGCGAACGACGCTACGAAATTGGTGTGCTGCTTTCATTAGGTGAAAAACGTTGGAAAGTAATTGCGCAGTTTTTTGCTGAAATGGTAATGATTATGGTAGTCTCAATTGCAGTTGCCGGAGCAGGTGGCAAATTTGTGGGTGATGCCGTGGGCAAGCAGTTGGTTAATCAAACGACAACGACTACAAGTACAACAACAAATACCACAACAGGCAACAGTCAAAATGGGCAACCTGGCGGCGGCGGTGCCCAGATGGCAAATAATGGCGGTGGAGGACAACAGCAATCCACTCAGGCATCATCGCAGCAACTTCAGAAACTCTCAACCAGTATCAGTGTTGTTTCGTTAGTACAGCTAGGAGCATTTGGATTAGCAATCATCCTCCTGGCAATTTTAATCGGGTCAATCGGGATATTGAGACTGCAGCCAAAGAAAATCTTGATTTCTTAATCTTGTTTGGAGGAAGTGGAAAAAATGCTAAAAACAAAAAATGTTGCATATTGGTATGATAAAAAAGAGCATAAATTATTTGACAATGTTAATTTAGAATTTAAAGAAGGAAAACTGTACGCGATTATTGGTAGCAGTGGCTCTGGCAAAACAACTTTTCTTTCATTGTTAGGTGGACTAGATAAACCGCGTGCAGGTACAATTGAATTTCAGGGGGTTCCACTATCCAAAATTGGATTAACAAACTATCGTAATCATGATGTTTCAATGGTTTTCCAATCTTACAACCTATTTCCCTATATGTCCGCACTTGAGAATATTTTGACGGCCATGGCGATTACTAAAGCAGAACATGTACATGATAAAGATTATGTGTTTGAGGTGCTTGAAAAGATCGGAATTAACAAAGAAATGGCTAAGAAAAAAGTCGGACGGCTGTCTGGTGGTCAGCAGCAAAGGGTCGCTATTGCGCGAACAATGTGTTGTGATGCTAAATTAGTAGTTGCAGATGAACCAACTGGTAATTTGGATGAACAAAATACCTTTGAGGTGTTGGATTTGTTTAAAGCAGTGGCACATGAGCAAAATAAATGTGTTATCATAGTTACGCATGAATCAATGGTTGCACAACGGTGTGATCAGCAGATTGAATTGAAAAATAATGAATTTTTGATTAAGTAAAATAGCGTTACCTAAATTGAAATAAATTCGAATTAGTTTCAGTTCAGAGTACTGATTAGGTTCAGCTCTGAACTGAATTTTTGTTTTATCCAAGAATACTTAGCCTGCCTCTTTAAGTACTATCAGGGTGTTTTTCCAAATAAATCGGCAATTTTGTGGCGCTGCTGCCGAACATTACACGCCAAACTAAAAGAGGAGCTGTGCCAAAAGTTAAATTTTGGCACAGCCCCTCTTTTATTCCGAATAAATGTGTTCCATAAGTCAAAATCCTCCGTCTAACTTCGAATTACTCATAGCAAAGTACTCGCTATGTTCGTAATTTCGAGTTAGTACTCAAATTTTCCCGACTTATGTCACACTCTCCTCTTTTATTCCGGATAAACGTGTGACATAAGTCAAAATTGTCCATCTAACTTCGAATTACTCATAGCAAAGTACTCGCTATGTTCGTAATTTCGAGTTAGCACTCAAATTTTCCTGACTTATGTCACACTCTCTACTGTGATCGACAAATAGGGATGAACATAAATGAAAATTTTTATATTATTTTGATTAAACAGTTCGTTGTTTCTTGTTTTTTTTACTTTCTTTAATAAGAGCAAGTGCACGTTTGCGGGTTTTAATGTTAGGACTTTTTAACTGGCGATAGGCACTGCTAACGTTAGGTTTAGTTGTCAATTTACACACCACCTACCAACTTGCCTTGCGCACACCTGGGAGCAGTCCCTGATGTGCTAGTTCTCGAAACCTGATACGTGACATTCCAAATTGACGCAGATAGGCATGTGGTCTGCCATCAAGCAAGTCGCGGCGATGGATTCTGGTAGGCGAAGCGTTGCGTGGAAGCTTGCTAAGAGCTTGATAGTCATGATTTTTGCGTAGTTCTTGCCGGCGTTGCGCGTATTTTTGTACCATTGCTTCGATTTTTTGTTCCTTAGCGATTTTTGATTTTTTTGCCATATTTTTTCTCCTTATAGAACTTTTTTGCCGTTGTAATAACCCTGCTGCGAAACATGATGATTGCGGACATACTCTCCAGTGGTCTTATCTAGGTGGATGCTTGGAAGTGAAATTTTTTTGGAGGCACGCCGTGAATTTTTTTTACTTTTCGATGTTTTTCTCTTAGGAACAGCCAAAGTGTGACACCTCCCTGTAATTAAATGATAATGATTACTATTTAAAAGATACGCGCTTTTGGCAACTTTGTAAAGGCCTTTTTAACTGTAGTTGACAAAGTAACTTTTCATTGTTATTTTATAAAGAGTAATTATTACTATTTAATATGGAGGAGAAAACATGCGAACAAATATACTCTTAGAATGTGTCGAAACTGGAGAACGTCTTTATATTACAAGTAAAAATAAGCGAAATACGCCAGAGAAGCTGCAATTAAAGAAATATTCACCAAAACTGCGCAAGAAAGCATTATTTGTAGAAGTTAAGTAACTAGCCTACTGAATAATTTGTAAAAAGGAACGATTTGCTCTGGTTTTTAAATATACAGCAAAATAATAGTCATGAAACGCAGTACGGACACCTGAAGTTTCTTACTCAAAACTTCAAGTGCCCGTTGTTCTAACAAGACAAGTCGTCATTGGATAATTGCACGACTGTCGTTTGCTCGTTATAGGATTGTTTTTTGTGCAAAAAGTGTAGTAGGGCGTTGGTGTGGAGTTTGATGGTACTTCTACATAACGTGCTCAAAGGCTAACGGTGAGTGTCGGCACTTCTACATAACGTGCTCCAAAAGGCAGCCCTTTATGCTTAGCTCAGGTAACAACGGCAACAAGCCCAGTCACCCATGTTACCTGTCGCTAATCCTTCAAGGCCTCCCGCCTTTTTACGCACTTCTATTTAACGTGCTCCACCCAGCAACCGCCGATTCCTAAGCCTGCCTTACGCGTAACCAAGCCCGGGTTACTTTGTAATGCCGGACTTAGTCATTGGAGGCTGAACGCCGGGTGTCGGCACTTCTACATAACGTGCTCCAAAAGGCAGCCCTTTATGCTTAGCTCAGGTAACAACGGCAACAAGCCCAGTCACCCATGTTACCTGTCGCTAATCCTTCAAGGCCTCTCGCCTTTTTACGCACTTCTTTTATAACGTGCTCCACCCACCAGCCTTTTGTGCCTAACCTCAAATTACGCATAGACACAACCCGTCTATTTTGTAATTTGTTGTTAGTGCTCAAAGGCTAACGGTGAGTGTCGGCACTTCTTTTATAACGTGCTCCACCCACCAGCCTTTTGTGCCTAACCTCAAATTACGCATAGACACAACCCGTCTATTTTGTAATTTGTTGTTAGTGCTCAAAGGCTAACGGTGAGTGTCGGCACTTCTTTTATAACGTGCTCCACCCACCAGCCTTCTGTGCCTAACCTCAAATTACGCATAGACACAACCCGTCTATGCGTAATTTGTTGTTAGTGCTCAAAGGCTCCCAGTGAGTGTCGCACTTCTTCAAATTTCTTGCCTAGCTTTTACTTTTATTTCTGAGTCTCACTAAAATTTTTAATGCTAAATATAAACGATGTTTTAAACAGAAGACAAAAACCTTCTCCTGCGTATTTAGCAAATTATAGTTGACCTTCCCCAAAGCCGTTTGATACCTTTTTTTGTTCAAAAGAGTATTCAAGGCTTTTTTGCTTTCCCAGTAGTTATTAGGGTTTCGGGGGTGAAAGTAGTAGTGATACAGAAAAGAGTTAAAGCTAGTTAGTTCTTTCATATACATGGCATGATACATAATATCTTCTCTTTGAGAAAGAGATAAAAATTTAAAGGTTTCATCAAAATATTTTTCAAAATTATCTACAATTTGGGTTGAATATTTTGACGAAGCAGAGCCTTCTTCTTTTCTGTAATAATAAAGTTTTTGAGGAAGATAGTGTATCTTGGCAGCACATTCAATCGCATACAAGCAGAAAATATTATCCTGCATTCTTCTCATTCCTGGAATAAAGGAAAGCTGATTGGCTTCAATGAAACTGCGCTTAAACATCTTAGCCCATGGGACTCCTGCAGCAATTTCTGGAGGATAATAGGCACAGATCTTTTTGCCCACTAGTTGATATAACAAGAGATTTTTAGCTTTACCGGTTAAATTACCCTCTGGAATATTAAGAAAACGATTTTCTTTTTCAGAGTGAGGATAGTGGACAAAACAATCTGAGATTACAAAATCTGCATCCGATGTTTGAAGGGCATGCAAGAGTTCGCCGACGTAATTTTTTGCAACCCAGTCATCAGGGTCAACAAAACAAATATAATCGCCGGTAGCTTTTTTAAGACCATGATTGCGCGCAACAGATACTCCTGAATTTTTTTGACGGATAATTTTTATCCGCGGATCTTTTTGCGCATAGTTTGTGCACAGTTCATAGGAATTATTTGTAGAACCATCGTCCACCAGAATAATTTCAATGTTAGAATAAGTTTGGCTTATAAGAGAAGTGACGCACTTTTTTAAAAACGATTCTTTGATGTTATAAATTGGAAGAATTAGACTAACACAGTCATTTTTCATATGATTACTCCTAAATTTTGACAAAATGAGTTAATGTGGTGAAACTATGAGCGTCAAGCGAAAAAATGTTGGACAAGTAATTTTCCCGGCTGCAGTTGGGAGGTGCAACTCTGTGCTATAATAGCGTTATGCTCATTTCTAAAGTTAAAATTAAGGTTAACATAGAGATTTGACTTTTCTGTTAAGAACCATCAAATTTTTGTAACCACTTTATTTAAACGTCGAAAACCGCTTTCAAAATTGGCAAATTAAAATTTAAGTAAGTAACTTGGTAACTTTTTTGAATCTGACAAGGGACTCAGAGTATAATTAGAGAACGGAGCTTAAGACTTATTTTATGCAATTAAAGTTTGACACTGATAAGGAAAGTTAATAATGCTTAAAATTGAGTAGCAAGGTTTGCAGTGTTTTAAAGCTCAGTTTAGGTTTTTGAATAGATTCTTGATGTAAAGGGTGAAACAGTAATGCAGGCTGTTCTGATATTAGCACACAAAGATGTTTCTCAAATTATTGCGTTGGCAAATTTGTTGAAGAGAAAATTCCTTGTTTTGGTGCATTTTGACAAAAGTTTAGGGTTAACGAGTGCAGATAAAGAAAGGCTCAAAGAAAACAATGTGAAGTATTTTTCCAAGGTGAATGTTCATTGGGGAAGTTGGAGCATTGCACAGGCAGCAATTTTGTTGATGCAAGAAGCATTAAAGAATCCAGAGGTTACATATTGCCATGTTATCTCTGGTCAAGATTGGCCTGTCACAAATTTAGATCAAATCCATGCTTTTTACGAAGACAATGATAGAATCTACATGGAATATCACAGATCACGAGAGGTTAAAAAGTCAGGAGAGCCGGTTATCTTATGGCAAAAATATTATTTTAACTACGATCAGATAAATCGGCGCAGTAAATTCGGAAAAATATATCATCGTCTTCTGCTTGGCGCACAGACGTTGTTACGGATTAACAAGTTTAAAAAATACAACATAACTCTGGAAATCTATAACGGCCCCAACTGGGTAGATCTGCCACGGGACGCAATTGAATATTGTTTGGATTATTTAAATAAGCATACTAATTTATTAAGGATATTTCAAACAGGATGCTTTTCCGATGAGTTCTGGATGCAGACAATTCTGGTGAATTCTCCCGAATTTAGGAAAAGAATTGTTAAAAATAATCATCGCTATCTCAATTGGCAAAAGAAAAACGGGAGTTATCCCGCGGTGTTAGATGAACAAGACTTTCCAGATATTAGTAAGAGCCAGTGCCATTTTGGCAGAAAATTTGACAGTACGCATTCAAAAAAATTGATTGCATTGCTGAATATTCAGGAAAAATCATAGTTTCAAAATTCTTTGGACATAACTTTGCCACTTTAAATTGACTTAGGCTTAGTTAGATTCAGCGTGGATACGCATCATAGTATTCGAACTGAATCTTTTTGTTTACGCTGAAAATGTTAACGCTGTTTAACTGATAGTTATATTTTAAGTGCAAATAAAAAGATCCAAGCCAAGTTACTGAAATACAGTGCTTGGGATTGGATCTAAAAGTTGCAGTTTTTGCGATGCGCCCCTTAAAAGTGAAACTTACTAAATGCAGTTTTAGTAAAGTGACCTGTACGCATTTTCTGGCCCACTTTAATTGCATTTTGCCGCATCTCTTTATATTCAGAAGCTGAGATACTAGCTAAGACATGGTCTAGGTCTGCAAGACTCTCCAAGGCGATACCCACACCATTTGCTTCAATGAAGTCTGCCAGAGCAGCTTGTTTCCAGATGATCACAGGGATGCCAGAACTAAGATAAAGTGAAGCCTTGTGTGGGTTGTTGAACTTCATATACTCACCATAAACACCATTGCAAGCTGAAAGTGCTGTTCCATCCCAGACTAGGCCAAAGTTTTGTGTCAGATGTTTGGGGAGTTCTTCAGGAGAATAGATTCCTTTGTAGACTAATCCATTTGAATAAGTTTTCGCGGGATTAGGACCATAGATATCGACTTCATTTTGAGTAGTCATTTTCTCAAGAAACTTGGCTTTCTTTAAGTTACCCGCGAAACAGACATCTTTTTTAAAAGTTTCACTGCGCTGTAGTTCCTGAGTATTATCGTAATCGAAAATCTGCAAAGAAACCATTTGCGTAGTAACACCATGTTGTTTTAACCATGCCAGCATTTTATCATTATGTACAATTAATCCGTCTGCCACATTCAGAAGTTCAATTTCGGCGGCAACATACGCTGCGTTGTTTTTAAAAAGGCGCAATGACTCGACATCATGAATTACAAACAGCAATTTGGCGTTAGAGTACTTTCGTGCATTTTTGATTAACTGTTTCATGAGCACCAGGGAATAAAGCGGATACTGTAATACGATGGTATCCATCCTGCGATTTTTAAAGGCGCGCGGAATATCCCAAAGTGCATATTTAATTTTTTTCATTTTGCTGACAAGAGAGCCGTTTAAGTCGAATTTAAGTTTGATGATTTTAAAATCTTTTTCAGTTAAGAATTTGTCAATGTCTTGCTTGGCTTTGGGACCGGCATCGTTTTTCTTATTGTCATATATCGAAATTACATAGTTGTCCATGATTTGTAAGCCTCCAGTATGATGCTATAATTCTGAGCAGCTCAACACATGTGAAATTTAAACACTAAGATCTGGTTTACTTACCGGCAGACTCTTGTCTAAACTGAAAGTCAGCTGCAGTGCAACAGGTTATTTAAAGTGCTTTCAATTTTTAATTTGTGCTAAAGCAGACATTTTCCACGGACAGGCTAATTTAAGAAAGTTGCTGCTGCAATAGCGCAAATTTATTTGAAGTCTTTTGGACCTAGTCTAAGGGTGTACTGAGTTACACAGATAAAAGTGTTTTCACATGTAGTCAGAGCTAATTATTGAATACTTAAATAACCATGTTAAGTAAATATTTATTGTGGTATGAAAAGAGAAACCCTCCCCCACGACGATTAGAGACTAGACAAACCATGAAATAAAATAGTTATTATAAGTACATCTACTTTACCATATTTTCAACTTGAGTTCGATTTATAATTAGATTTGCAAGGAAATTCTAACTTTTGAGTGTTTAAATTAAGCGATCTTTTTAATTTGATTTAGTAAAATATCATAATTAGGCCCAAAAAAGCTGAGGTGTGACATAAGTCGGGAAAATTTGAGTGCTAACTCGAAATTACGAACATAGCGAGTACTTTGCGATGAGCAATTCGAAGTTAGACGGAGGATTTTGATTTATGGAACACGTTTATCCGGAATAAAAGAGGGGCTGTGACAAAAGTTAAATTTTGTCACAGCCCCAACCTGATTAGGACTATTTTTAATTAAATCACAAAATTAAGGGCTGAAATTTCTGTCAAGGTTGTGCAGCTTTTGGGCTTGCTCAGCTAAATTTCAGCAGGTTCAGTTTTTTCAGAAAGCGTAATGATTCCGACAGCATAAAGACCAGTATGGGTCATGATAATGGGACTCGTCAATTTTTCAAGACAGTCAACTTGTACGCCATCTGCTGGCAGGAGAATATTTTTAATCCGCTCTAAAAACTCTTGAGCAGCATCAGCATGGGAAAGGGCAAGTTCTTGAATCGGATTCTTTTCTTTATGATAGGCCGCTAGCTTTTCACAGAATTTGATAAAGGTTTTGCGGCTGCGGCCTTTAACAACAACATCCAAACTTTCTTCACGAAGTTCAACGATTACCTTCAAATTGATAAGCTTGGTAACGGCACCGGCAAAACGACTAACGCGACCACCTTTAACGAGGTAATCAAGGGTATCAATCAGAACATTCACGCGTGTTCTTTTGAAAATTTCACGGCAATGTTGTTGTATTTCCGGAATTGTTTTACCAGCTTCAAGGTCTTGTGCGGCTGCGATAACTTGAAATGCTAGACCGCGATCAGTTGATTTGCTATTGATTACAGTTACCTTAGTAGTGGTCATTTTAGCAGCCGTCTGTGCGGTTTCAAAGGTCCCACTTAGAACATCTGAAAGAACAATTGCCAGCACCTCACTGCCGTCTGCTCCAAGCCGATCGTAAGCTTCAACGAATTTTCCAAGAGCTGGTTGGCTGGTTTTGGGGAATTTTTTGGCGTGCAACTTATTGATTAATTCCGCTCGAGTAATATCGACGCCATCAACATAGGTTTTACCCTCAATTTCAATAGAGAGCGGGACGATTTCGATCTTGTATTTTTCGATTTCTTCAGGTGTTAATTGAATTGACGAATCGGTCAATATTTTAACGGCTTTTGTCATGCTGGTTAAGCTCCTTAGTTCGTAATCTGATTTATGCAAAATTAATTTTATACACCTAATTATACACGTTGTGGTTTAGTATTCAAGAATATGTAAAACACGTGTCTAGATGTGGTGCTCATATACCAAACAAAGTATAACAGAAATGTTAACGGGTGGCATTTTTTTGATTTTAATTAAATTTACTATGATAAGCAAAAAAGGGACCGCATCAAAATTTTAGTTTTGACGCGGCCCCTTCATCGATGAAGATGCTCTGTAAAAAATGCTTGGGGGAGCAAATTAACGTGCATCTTCAATCCGAAAGTCAGTGAATCTTTAGGGGAAGTAAAAATTCAGCTAACTCTTACTAGGGAAAGGAAAAGATATATTATCAGGTTACAAGATCATCCTACTGCCAAATTATGAATTATTTGTGATGATAAATTTTATTTTTTGTTAAGATAGAAAAAATCCGAAAAATTGGAGCTAATGGAAACTGCTGCAATAATGAAAATAGGGTCTGACTTGTTCGAAAGCAGTTTGCATTTTATTATAGAACTAGCCTGTAATTTAAAGTAACGTTTTTTGCAGAGAAATTATAACTGACAAAGTGGAGGAATACTAGTGGGCAAACAGAATGTTTTTGAAAATGGTTCGATTGAGATTCATGATGCACAACAAAACAATTTGCACCACGTTAGTCTTAAGATCCCTAAGAAAAAAATTAGCGTTTTTGTTGGATTATCCGGTTCAGGCAAATCATCGCTGGTCTTTGATACGTTGGCGGCACTTTCACGCCGGGAATTGAATGAGACTTTTCCAAGTTTTACACAGCAGTACTTGCCTAAATATGGTCAACCGCACGTTAAAGAGATTACTAATCTGCCCGTAGCAATTGTGATTGAACAAAAAAAGTTAACTGCAAATGCACGTTCAACAGTTGCCACATATACTGGAATCTATTCATTGCTGCGTTTGCTTTATTCGCGGATTGGGAAACCTTTTGCAGGTTACTCAGACAGTTTTTCTTTTAATCTGCCACAGGGAATGTGCCCACGCTGTCAAGGTTTAGGATACGTTGATGAGGTTGATGAACAACAATTGATTGACCCGCAAAAATCACTCAATGAAGGTGCAATCACATTTGTTAGTTTTGGTCCGCAGACGTGGCGCTGGAAAAGATACGTTAATAGTGGACTTTTTGACAATGACAAGCCGCTTGTAGAATATTCAAAACACGAATATGAATTGCTAATGCATGCCCCACAGCAGAAGCTTAAAGATCCGCCAGCCGATTGGTATAAATCTGCCAAATATGAAGGCCTCGTGCCTCGAATTAAACGCTCGATTTTATATAGTAAAGAAGGCAAACATCATCAAGAGGCACTCGCAAAAATTGTGACACAGCAAATCTGTCCAGAATGTCATGGTGCAAGACTCAGAAAAGAAGCTTTGGCATGTTTAATTAACGGAAAGAATATTGCTGCAGTCACCGAGCTTGATCTAGTTGCTTTACTGCGCTTTTTGGGGACAATTAAAGAGCCGCTTGCGGCAGAAATAGTCCGGCAGTTACAGACTAAAATCCAGTCGTTGATTGATATTGGCTTGGGATATTTAACGCTTGCACGGCAAACTGGGACACTTTCTGGGGGTGAAGCACAAAGAATCAAAATCGCAAAGTACCTGACGAGTTCGCTGTCAGATCTGGTTTATGTCCTAGATGAACCCAGCGTAGGACTCCATCCATATGATATCAAGTTGCTTGAAAAGGCCTTGAGAAAGCTTAAAAACAAAGGAAATACGATTATTATTGTTGAACACAACCCGGCAGTGATTGCTTTTGCAGATTATGTGGTCGAATTGGGACCTGCGGCGGGCGCTCAAGGCGGTCAGCTGACTTTTTGCGGAACCTTCCAGGAAATGCTAGCGTCATCTTGTTTAACATCAAAATGGTTGCAGCAAAAAAAGCAGTTTACTGGCAGCAGAGAGGCCACTAAAATGCTGCAGTTGAAGAATGCAAAGTTGCACAATCTCAAAGCAATTAGTGTAGCAATTCCTTTAGGTGTGATGACGGTGATTTCTGGGGTTGCGGGTTCAGGTAAGAGCTCATTGGTCGCTGCTGTAAAGGAAAAATTGCAGCAGCCATACGTTGATTTTTCGCAAACACCCGTCGGAACTAATATTCGTTCTACGCCAGTAACTTATCTTAATATTCTGCCAGCCATCCGAAAGCTTTTTGGTAAAGCCAACCAGGTTTCAACCCAGCTTTTCAGTTATAACAGCAAGGGTGCTTGCCCGCGCTGCAAGGGCAAAGGGGTCACAATCACAAATATGGCATTCATGGATCCGGTCGTTCAGCTTTGCGAATTGTGCAACGGAAAAAGATATAATCAAGAGGCGCTGGGGTATCGTTATCATGGTAAAAATATAGCAGAGGTTTTGCATCTTTCCGTTAAAGAAGCACACACTTTTTTTGCAACTGAGCCAGAAATCAGTCAAAAATTAGCCCAGCTTGAACGTGTTGGTTTAGCTTATCTGAAGCTGGAACAGCCATTGACGACGCTTTCTGGCGGAGAGCTACAGCGGTTAAAGCTCGCCTTTGAACTCAACCATCAAGGACAGGTCTATCTCTTTGACGAACCAACCGCAGGACTGCATATGAAGGATATTGCGAAATTGCTGCGGCTCTTTAACGAATTGGTTGCACAAGGCAATTCGGTGATTTTGATTGAACATAATCTGGATGTCATTATGGCAGCAGACTGGCTAATTGATCTTGGTCCGGGTGCCGGTCTTTATGGGGGTGAACTGATGTATAGTGGTAAACCGCGCGCTGCAATGGCTGTTCCAAATTCACGCACAGGTGCTGCTTTAAAGGAGTATCTCGCGGGCCAAACAAGCAGCTCACATTAAACTTGTTTATTTTTACCAGAAAAATGTAATTCTGGGATGAAAATAAGTGCTAGAATCAGGTTGAAAAAGAGCGATAGGGCGGTAAAAATGAAAACTCCGCTGTAACCATACAGGTTTGAAACCACTCCGCCTAATAAAGAACCAAACATACTTCCAAGCGCTTGGAAAGATTGGTTCCAACTAAAAATGGTACCTACAAGACTTGAGGGGGAATCTTTTGAGAGCAGAGTTTGGACTGTTGGAAAGAGAGCTCCATCAGAAATGCCGATCATAAAACGTAAAATCCCCAGGGTCCAGACACTAGCAATTAGTCCTTGGGGAAGATACATAATTACAGCAAAGACAAACCCAAACAGCAAAATTTTGCCATGTCCCTTTCTGTCACCAAGCTCACCGAGTCGCGGGGCTGTCAGCAGCGTTGAGACACCAGGAAGTGCGGCGATGATTCCTGCAGCAATCGTGATTGGACCTACACCATGCATAAGTTCTTTGACGTACAGACTGATTATCGGAGTGATGGAATTATTACCCATCTGAATAATCATAGTTGAAAGTAACAAAACGATAATTGCGGATGGATTTTTAAATTGAGCAAGTGGGAAAGAATGGTGTGGGAATTTTTTCTTTTGAGAAGCAGGCACAAAATCTTCATGTACGAAAAAAAGGCTCAGGCCAAAAACAATGAGCAACAAAAAGCCGGTTAAAACAAAAGTTAATCTAATAGAGAAAACCTGTGCGAGGAAACCGCCTAGTACGGGACCAATCAGGTTTCCAGAAACATAACCGGTTGTTAATATTCCAAGTGCTGCACCGCTTTTAGCGCGCGGTGATTCTGCAGCAATTAAAGCCGATGCATTGGGAATATAGCCGGCACACAGACCTTCAAGAAAGCGTAATATCAGCAATTCCCAGATAGTATGAACGAAGCCACAGGCACCGATAATAATTGCCATTCCTAATGATGAACGTAACAGCATCAATTTACGCCCTTTGCGATCAGCAAGTCTGCCCCAAAGAGGAGAGACAATTGCTACTACTAGGAAGGTAATCGCATAGGTGACCCCGCTGTATAAGGATAGTTGACCCTTATTAAAATTACCGAGTTCTTCAACATAAAGGGATAAAAAAGGTGCGAGCTCGCTGAAGCCCACACCGGCAATAAAGCAACCTAACCAAAGGACAATTAGATTACGTTGCCATTTTTCGAGTTTAGCGAACATAAAAATTCATCTCCACTGCTTATTTTAAAGTGCGCAGCCCCATTATACGCGCAGCTAAGGTAGTTGCGCAAAAGAGTTTTAAAAGGAAATAAGCTAACAGGCTTAGAGTGAAAGGAAGATTCACATGAAAAATTTAAAAATTGCGGCAACAGCGGAGGTGGAAAAGTTTATTCCAGACGGCTGGAAAAGCGAGCTGCTCAGCAATACATCTCTGCCAGCTGAGTTGGCAGCAGTGGTAATTTCTGCTCGTGCAACATTACCGCCAGTCTTTGCCAAGAAGTTAGCTGCAAGCGGGCTGACAGTTCCAGTGATTCGGGTTAAGCCGCAAGTTAAGTCTGCCAAAATGCGTGCTGAGATTAACCGAAAAGCTGCAGCTTATGAGCAGGAAAATGTGCCGCAGTTTCTGAATGATCTGATCACTTACGCGCGTGCGCATCCTGTCAGTTTTACTACACCAGGACATCATAATGGACAATTTTATGCATTGCACCCTGCTGGTAAAGTCTTTAAAGATTTCATGGGCGAAAATTTTTTTCTAAGTGATGTTAGTGATACTGTTACAGAGTTAGGAGATACTTTGACGCATGGCGGGTCACCATTAGCAGCTCAGCAGCAGGCTGCCCGTGCCTATCATGCAGACAAGGTCTATTTTGTGACGGATGGGACGACCTGTGCAAATACTATTTGTGCAACAGCCGCACTGACTGCAGGTGATTTGGTTCTTTTTGATCGCAATAATCACAAATCATTGTACAATAGTGCCTTGGTTGAGACTGGAGCAATTCCAATTTATTTACCAACAGATCGCAATGCTTTAGGAGCGATTGGAGAAATAGATGAACGGGCGCTAGATGAACAGCAATTGCGGGCACAAGTAAAGAAAGTGGCACATGCTAAGGCAACTCAGCAGCGGCCTTTCAGATTGGCAGTTATTCAATTAGAAACATATGACGGTGTGCTGTATGATGCACAGCGGCTTGTTAAAAAAATTGGTCATCTCTGTGATTATATTTTGTTTGACTGTGCGTGGGGTGGTTATGAGCAATTTCTACCCATGCTCCGTCCACTTTCGCCTTTTTCGCTGAAGCTGTCAGCGCAAGCACCAGGTATTTTGGTGACACAGTCAATCCATAAACAACAGGCAGGGCTTGCCCAAGCTTCACAGATTCTGAAGAAAGACCGACATCTTAAGGGACAACCACGCTACATTGATCATAAGCACTTTAACCATGCGTATTTGAAATACGTGACAACCAGTTATTCATATCCAATTTATGCCTCACTGACTGTCAATGCAGCACTTGCGGCAAATAATTTTAGTGCAGTGGTATGGCAAAGGGCGCTGAGATTGGGCATTGAATGGCGCAAGCAACTCTTACAGTCTGCACATTTTTTCAAACCTTTTGTTCCTGCAAAAATTAATGGGATTCCCTGGGAGCAGATTCCAACTGAGGAATTAGCAACCCAGCGTACTGCATGGCAATTGAATGCTCAAGCTAAGTGGCATGGGTTTAGAGAGGTCGTTGATGGGCAGGTTTTGCAAGATCCGCTGAAATTGATTATTACAACTCCAGGAGTTGATGTGGCTGCGGCACAATATCAAACGGATGGGATTCCTGCTCCGATTGTAGAGCAATTTTTAACTGAAAGACGCATTATGTGCGCTAAGGCTGATCTAAATTCGTTGTTATTTTTGTTGACCCCAGGAGAAAGTCAGGCAAAACTCGCTCGCTTACTGTCAGCATTGCTTGAATTTGAGAAGTTATATCAAGCAAATGCAACTGTTGAGGAGGTTTTACCACGGTTATTTAAGGAGCATCAGAAGTTTTATGCTGGCTGGACAATGCAAAAACTTTGCAGCAATATGCAACTTTACTATCGGCAACATCAGACATTCGCCTTGCAAAAAGTTTTGTTTGAAAGCCGCAATTTGCAAGATTTTGTGTTGTCACCCGCAAAAGCAGATGCAGAGTTTGTGCGCAATAACTGCGAGTTGATTCCCTTAGAAAATGCGGTTGGAAGGGTTGCGTTAGAAGGAGCTTTACCTTACCCCCCAGGAATATTTGTAGTTGCTCCAGGGGAACGATGGCAGGAAAAAGAGATTGCGTATTTTGAAGTCCTTTTAGGTGCAATGTCGGCCTTTCCAGGTTTTGCGGCTGAAATTCAAGGGGTTTACCCAGAAAAAACTGCGACAGGGAGATATAAAGCAAAGGTTATAGTACTTAAAGAGCAGCACTGATTTCAGAAACATAAATGTACACAAATAGCGGAGAGTGTGACATAAGTCGGGAAAATTCGAAGTTAGACGGAGAATTTTGACTTATGGAACACGTTTATCCGGAATAAAAGAGGGGCTGTGACAAAAGTTAACTTTTGTCACAGCCCCCGCTGATTTTTGGTGATAAATTAAGGTTGTTCAAAGCTGTCCAAGTTTATTTTGTAATTTGTTGTTAGTGCTCAAGGCTACCGGTGGTTGTCAGCACTTCTAAAATAAAGCACCCGCAGCATTATCAAGGTCTGGTTTAGCGACAGACACAATTAATTTTTCATTAACAAAAGCATTTAAGCCCAGACTGCTCATTTCACGACCATAACCTGAACGTTTGATACCGCCGAATGGGAGCTCTGGGAGAGTGTATAGCACTGTATTAACAAAGACCATCCCAGTCTCAATCTGGCTAGCAACTTTTTCACCGCGTTTTACGTCACCTGAGAAGACAATTCCGCCTAAACCGTAATGCGAATCGCTAGCAAGTTCAATTGCTTCTGCCTCACTTGAAACTCGGTAGACTTGTGCAACTGGTCCAAACATTTCTTCATAGTAGGCTGGGTTGTCACGCGTGATGTCTGTCAGAATAGTTGGTTCAAAGAATTGTCCTGGCAGATCAATTGGTTGATTACCCTGATAAAGAGTTGCACCAGCCTTAATTGCAGCATCAACTTGCGCTTGAATCTTCTTCTTTGCGGACGCAGTCGAAAGAGGAGCTAAGGTTGTTTTTTCATCAAGCGGATCACCGGGTTTGAGTTGCTTAAAGTCTTCACCAAGGCGTTTTAAGAATTCGTCGTAAAGATTATCTGCAACAATAAAGCGCTTGGATGAAGTGCAGACTTGTCCTGCATTATACGTACGCGCACGTTTTGCAACTTCTAAGACCTGTTCAAGATCTGCATCATCTAAAATTACAAAAGCATCATTGCCGCCTAGCTCCATTGAAGACTTTTTAAGATACTTTCCAGCAGCTTCTGCAACTACACTACCACCCTGTTCTGAGCCTGTTAGAGCTACTCCTTGAACTCGTGCATCGGCAATGACATCAGTGACCTGATCATGGCTTAGGAATAAGTTGGTCAGGCTTCCTGCAGGTGCGCCAGCTTCATTAACTACTTTTTCGAATGCTACAGCTGAACTTGGGGTATTAGAAGAATGCTTCAAAATCATGGGATTGCCGACCATATAATTAGGAGCAAAAACACGCATGATTTGATAGTAAGGAAAATTCCACGGCTCAACCATCAATAAAACACCGGTCGCATCTTTTTCAATACGTGCAGCACCAGCTTGTGATGATAGTGGTGTGGGTTTGAGCATTTCAGCACCGTGATCTGCAAAATAGTCTGCGATAATTGCACACAATTCAACTTCGCCGCGTGCCTCATTGATTAATTTGCCCATATCGACAACTAACACTTTAGCAAGCTCCTCAGCATTTTTGCGCAGTAAGGCTGCAATTTCATGCAACTTTGCAGCACGTCCTGCTGCTGGTTCTTGGCGCCATTTGTGATAGAGCGCATCGCCCTTTTCTAGTGCTGCCTCAATCTCCGCAGAAGTTGCTGTGGGATATTCTTTAACTAGTTCATTTGTATATGGATTAATAGTTTTATAAGCCATTATTAAAACCCTCCCTTGAATATTTATTCCAGCCTCAGTATATGACCAACTAATTTTTAAAAGCAAATTATTAGTCTGAGTTCAGCAAAGGCATAGAATATAAGTAGCGGGATAGTACATTCCGTTTACAAACAGATAGTAATATAATTAATGGATGAGGTCAATATTATTTTTGGATGATTTTTATTTTTAATTGGGAGGTACCAATTTTGAAAAAGGAATGGTTGCAAGCACTACCTTTAAAAGAGATTCTGGACGTTCAGCCTGTCGGAGGTGGAGATGTTAACCAAGCTTTTCGCCTAAGGACTGCAACAGGAAACTTTTTTTTACTCGTCCAACCACAGACGACCGCTTCTTTTTATGCTGCTGAGATCGCGGGGTTAGAAGACTTTAAAAAAGCTGGTATTTTGGCACCGCGAGTCATTGCGCATGGAGAAATTCAGGGGGATGCCTATCTAATCTTGAATTATCTGGAACAAGGAAGTGGGTCACAAGCCGAATTAGGTCAGTTGGTTGCAAAATTGCATATGCAGCACAGTCCAAATGGCAAGTTCGGGTATGCTTTACCATACTCCGGTTCCAGTATTACTTTAGACAATACATGGACAGATTCTTGGGTCGAGTTATTTGTAGAAAAAAGATTGGATGTTTTGGCAACAGCTGTTGCTGATAAGGGTTTATGGGATCAGCGAGCAATCGCCCGTTATAAACAAGTTAGGCCGCAGATCGTACAGTTATTGCAGAATCATCCAAGCCAGCCGGTTTTACTGCATGGTGACTTATGGAGCGGCAACTATCTTTTTCTTGCTGACGGGCGCCCAGCCTTGATTGATCCGGCAGCTTTTTATGGCGATCGTGAATTTGATCTAGGAGTCACGACGGTTTTTGGTGGATTTAGTGAACAATTTTATCGGGCTTATGCAAAATTGCTTCCATTTGCTCAAGGTTACGAAAAACGCTTAGACTTATACCGCTTATATTATTTGCTAATTCACCTTAATAAGTTTGGCAGCACTTATGCAGCAAGTGTGCAGCGGGTAGTACAACAAATAGCAAATTATTGATTGGTAGTTGAAAAGGACTGATTGATTGTTTTGAGTGTGGAAAACATTTATAATGACACCTTGTCATATGAATGTGAGCGTCCCCCTAAAGTTAGACTAAAAATCAAACTTAGGGGGTCATTTTATGATCGTACTTAGGGCTATGATTAGCGCGCTTGCCTTAGATGCTCGACAGAACACGCACCTGCAGCAATTGACGATTAAAAGCTTTAAAAAAGGAGGTTCCAAGATGCCCAAAGCAACCTTTTATCGGTTAGAGCTTACCAAGAAACGGCAACTTTTCAGGGCGCTTAAAAAAGAATTTGAGTATAAGAGTTTTGCAGATGCTTCAATCAATGAAATTATCAAAACTGCCGGAATTGCACGCGGAAGTTTTTATCAATACTTTGAAGACAAGTTGGATTGTTATCTTTATTTTGTAGAAAAGCTCCAAAAAAAACGTAATCAGCTATTCGTTAAGCTTCTCATACAGGAGCGGGGAGATCTTTTTGCAGGTGCGCGCTTGTTTTTTGAACAAAGTTTAGTTGATGTGCTTACAGGGCCTAACGCTCAGTATTATTAAATAATGATAGAAGCGCATGATTATCGTCTTTACCAGCAACAGCAACGAGAAAAGTGTGCCCAACAGCGTGCACTGGCAAAAGCACTGTACGCAGTTACCACGATGAAAAATTTAAAACTTGCTGGTTACGAAGAATTTAATGCGCTGTTAGAGTTGATTTGCAGTATTTTTTTCAGAACAATGCGTCATTATTTTCGTGCACAGCAAGCAAATAAAACAATTACGCTGGCACAATTAAAGCAGCAATGTTTTTTGCAGCTGGATTGGCTTGAAAATGGAGTTAGTAGCAACATGTATTTTTTGGAAAAAAGGAGTGACTAGATGTTTAGATTGGCTAGAAACAGATTATCAACGGCCGCGGTGTTGGGGGCGGCAATTTTTATGATTATCCAAGTCTTTTGTGATTTGCAGTTGCCCACAATAACCTCTGACATGATTAATCGGGGAGTAGCTATTGGAAATACGGCATACATCTGGCGCAGCGGGAGTCTGATGCTTTTGTTAGCATTTATCGGTGTTCTGGCAGCGGCTGGGAATGTTTTTTTTGCTTCTACGCAGGCGCAACAATTAGGAGCTAAGCTGCGTGCCGAACTTTTCCGCAAGGTTTTGTATTTTGGCAATTTTGAGATGGATCATTTGGGATCTTCTTCATTGATTACACGGACTACAAATGATGTGTTACAGATTCAAAATGTAACGGTTATGATTTTACGAATGATGATTCAAGCCCCTATCATGCTTGTGGGAGCGGGAATTATGGCATTTATTAGTGAAAGAAAGTTAACAGTGGTATTTCTAGTTTCTATTCCGGTATTAATGATTGCAATTGTTAGTATTATGTACTTTGCGGTGCCACTTTTTAAGAGTTTGCAAAAAAGAATTGACGGCATTAATTTAGTTTTTCGTGAAGGTTTGACAGGAGTCAGGGTAATTCGCGCCTTTCGGCAGGATCATTTTGAGCAAGAGCGGTTTAAAAACGTAAATCGTGCGTACACTCAGACAGCCGTCAAAGCATTTAGTCTGGTATCGTTAATGTTTCCAGTAATGATTTTGATCCTTAATATGACCAATATCGGAATTATCTGGATTGGGGGCAAACTGATAGCTACTAGTAGGATGGAAGTTGGTAATTTGGTGTCCTTTATGACGTATGCGGCAATGATCTTATTTAGTTTTATGATGTTATCAATGATTTTTGTCTTTATTCCCCGAGCTCAAGCCGCCGCAGTTAGGATTAATGAGGTCTTGGACACAGATTTTTCGATTACTGAGATTGCTGACCCGGAAAAATTACCGGTACAAAAGTCGCATACCCTCGAGTTTAAAAAGGTTGCTTTTAGATATGATCATGCTGAAAATCAAGCGCTACAAGACGTTAATTTTCATTTGAGATCGGGACAGACCCTTGCAATTTTGGGTGGAACAGGCTCAGGAAAGTCGACACTTGTTAATCTATTACCACGACTTTATGACCTAGAAACCGGACAGATTCTGCTTGACGGAAAAGAAATTGCCAAGTGCAGTCAGCGTGATTTGCGCAATGCGATTTCATTTGTACAACAAAAAGCAGTTCTTTTTAAAGGAACTGTTCGCAGTAACCTACAAGTTGGCAAAGTAACTGCGACTGATCAAGAAATGTGGCATGCACTTGAGATAGCCCAAGCTAAGGATTTTGTGAAGGAAACACAAAAAGGACTCGACGCGGTAGTTGAACAAAATGGGGCTAATTTTTCGGGTGGACAAAAGCAACGTTTGGCAATTGCGCGTGCATTAATTAAACCGGCTGCGGTCTACGTATTTGATGACTCTTTTTCTGCACTGGATTTTAAAACTGATGCTCAGTTACGGCAAGCCATGAAGACGGATCCCCAAACGCAAAAGAGCATTGTGATAATTGTTGCGCAAAGAATAGCAACTGTGACGCAAGCTGACCAAATTCTAGTCTTAGACGCAGGACGCGTAGTTGGATTAGGAACTCATCAGCAACTAAAGGCTGGAAACCAAACCTATCAGGAAATTATGCGTTCTCAGCTACGAGAGGAGGAACTCTAATGCCGCAACATGGACCAGCACGAAATATTGGTAAAACAGTTGATAAGCCAAAAAATTTTTGGCAGACTGCCTGGCGTTTGTGCAAATATATGGCTCCTTGGAAATGGTTCCTAGCACTTGTCTTTATCTTCGCCATCGGTTCAGTTATTTTTCAGATTATCTCCCCCAAGGTATTAGGTGAAGCAACTACTGAGATTTTTAATGGGGTAGTAAAGTATCAACGATTGCAGCCAGCGAAGCGGACGGGGGCACTACCGATTGATTTTGACAAAATTAAAGTAATTTTGCTGACCGTTGGAGGAATGTACCTAGTTTCAGCCTTGCTCGGCTTTTTCCAACAGCTAATTATGGCAAACATTTCGCAAAAGATTGTTTTTAAATTACGTGCAGATTTAAAAGATAAGATGCAACGCTTGCCAATTAATTATTACGATACGCATTCTAATGGTGATATTATGTCACGAGCTGTTAACGATATGGATAACATTGCAGGAACCTTGCAACAAAGCCTTACACAAATGGTAACCAGCATTGTGACATTTGTTGGAGTCTTGATTATGATGTTTACGATCAGTTGGCAACTAACTTTAATTGCCTGTATAACTGTCCCGTTAGGGATTTTAGTTGTAGCTTTGATTGCACCCCGTTCTCAGAAATATTTTGCTAAGCAACAGCAGAGTTTGGGCTTGTTAAATGATCAAGTAGAAGAAAATTTTGCAGGACATACGGTGGTCAAGACTTTTAATAAAGAAGAAGAGAGTTTGGAAAAGTTCAATGAGCAAAATGAACTTTACTATAAATCTTCGTGGAAAGCGCAGTTTATTTCAGGTTTGATTATGCCTGTGATGAACTTCGTTAAGAATTTGGGCTATGTTTTTGTTGCGGTTGTTGGTGGGATCAAAGTTGCCCATGGAAACCTATCGCTAGGGGATGTGCAGGCTTTTTTACAATATGTTAATCAGTTTACACAACCAATTACTCAGATTGCCAATATTGCAAACACGATTCAAGCTACAGTAGCTTCTGCCGAACGTATTTTTCAAGTACTGGATGAAGAAGAGATGCAAAAAACGCATGTTGCAATTCCAGATAAAGCTGAAACTGAATATAAGATAGAGTTCGAAGATGCTGCTTTTGGTTATGACAGTAAACAGCCAGTGCTTAAAAACCTAAATCTCGCAGTTACAACGGGTGAAAAGATTGCAATTGTTGGACCAACTGGTGCTGGAAAAACAACATTGGTCAATTTGCTGGAACGCTTTTATGATATTCAAGGCGGAACACTGCGGTTAGCGGGGCGCGATACACGCAATCTTTCAAGAGAAGCGGTGCGGTCGCACTTTGCGATGGTTCTCCAAGATACATGGCTTTTTACAGGAACAATTTACGATAATATCAAGTATGGGCGTGAAACAGCACGTGAAAAAGAAGTGCTGCAAGCGGCAAAAGCAGCACATGCAGATTCCTTTATTCGGCAACTTCCTCAAGGGTATCAGACGATTCTAAATGAAGAAGCTTCCAATATTTCTCAGGGTCAACGGCAATTATTGACAATTGCGCGTGCCTTTTTAGCTGATCCAGAGATTCTAATTTTGGATGAAGCAACTAGCTCAGTTGACACGCGGACTGAAATCCTGATTCAAAAAGCGATGGCCAAATTATTAAAAGGAAGAACCAGTTTCATTGTCGCCCATCGCTTATCAACAATTCGTGATGCTGATAAAATTATTGTGATGAATCACGGGGCAATTATCGAAGCGGGAAATCACGCAGCATTGCTGGCCAAAAAAGGATTTTACGCAGATCTTTATAATAGTCAATTTACAACATCAGCGTAAAAGAGTCGATAATTAGGAAGTCGGCGCAGCAATTCCAATTCAAGCCTTGATTTATAAAATACGTTTATCCGGAATAAAAATAGGGAGAGTGTGACATAAGTCGGGAAAATTTGAGTGCTAACTCGAAATTACGAACATAGCGAGTACTTTGCTATGAGTAATTCGAAGTTAGACGGAGAATTTTGACTTATGGAACACGTTTATCCGAAATAAAGAGGGGCTGTGACAAAAGTTAACTTTTGTCACAGCCCCTCCTTTTGGGATGCTGCGATGGCAACTGTAAAAATAAAAAAATTAGAGGGGAGGGACCTAATCTAGTGGTCCCTTATCTAAATACGCACTAAGCATCCAAATGATCTTATCTGCATCACTTTTATATCCGTTTAAAATGTCTTGAGTTGGAAAATCGCCTTCAGCATCTGTAATTTCAATCCCCCGCTGATACTGGTCACGGAGATATTGGAACTGTTTGACCAAACGACTAACTAATTCTGGAAGTGTAAATTCATCGAAAGTAATTTTCTCATCAGGGAGACCAGTATTTTCAACGAATTCTTTAATTGTAGCAAAGGGTGAACCACCCAGAGCAATAATTCGTTCACCAAGAGTATCAGTTTGTTCTGCAAGTTGATCTGAATAATCGTCCATTAGAGGATGCAAACTAAAGAAATTATGACCACGCATATACCAATGAATTTGTTGTACATTATTTTTTAACTGTGCAAGATCGGCTAAAAGCTGATTGAGTTGAGACAATGTTTTTGGATATGAATAATCTGGTGTTGTAGCTGTTTTTCCTGTTCTTGTCATTGATGAGACCTGCCTTTCTATATTGTGGTTCAACCTCATTGTACTTTGCACCTTTTTCACAATCAAATAATAGGCTCGGTTGCAGAGCGATTATTGCGGGTATTTTTGGCTGCGCCTAAGCCTGCCTTACGCGTAACCAAACCCAGGTTACTTTGTAATTCAGGACTTAGTCTACGGCGGTTGAACGGTGGTTGTCGGCACTTCTATCATAACGTGCTCCACCCACCAGCCTTTTGCGCCTAACCTCAAATTACACATAGACACAGCCCGTCTATTTTGTAATTTGTTGTTAGTGCTCAAAGGCTCCCGGTGGTTGTCGGCACTTCTATCATAACGTGCTCCATCCACCAGCCTTTTGCGCCTAACCTCAAATTACGCATAGACACAGCCCATCTATTTTGTAATTTGTTGTTAGTGCTCAAAGGCTAACGGTGGTTGTCGGCACTTCTACATAACGTGCTCCACCCACCAGTCTTCTGCGCCTAACCTCAAATTACGCATAGACACAGCCCGTCTATTTTGTAATTTGTTGTTAGTGCTCAAAGGCTCCCGGTGGTTGTCGGCACTTCTATCTAAATAAAAAAAGCATCTCCCACCTCGGAGTCTTACCTAAGGTGTAAAGATACTTTACGTTTAAGCTATTCTTTTATTTTATGACAGACGTTCAATAAAATCGGTGAATGTTTCCATTGCACCTGCAAGGAACTTGAGAGTACCTTCATTTTTGATCTTCAAATTATCATCTAATAATGCAGTCACATTGCCAATATAAAGCTCAGGCTGTTGAATCGTTGGCATATTAAGGAAAACCAATGATTGGCGCAAATGATGGTTAGCACCGAATCCGCTGATTGCACCAGGGGAGACACTTAAAATAATTGCTGGTTTCTGATCCCAAACGCTTGCGCCATAAGGACGTGAACCAACATCAAGTGCGTTTTTAAGTACACCAGGAACAGAACGGTTGTATTCTGGAGTTGCGAAAACAACAGCATCAACGGTTTTCATAGCAGCCCGGAAATCTTGCCAGCTTTGTGGGGCTCTCCCCTCATCATCCAGATCCTGATTATAAAGGTCTAAGTTACCGATCTCAATATTTTTTACGGTGTAACCTGCTGGCAAAGTTGCTACCATTTGTTCTGCGACTGCACGGGTGAAAGAACCCTTACGTAGACTACCGACGATTAAACCAATTGTTTTTGACATGTACATCGCTCCTTATTTTTTGTAAGTAAATAATTTATAAGATAACTATAACACTTGTTACAAAAAAAGCAACATAAGATACTCTGACCTCATTTTTATTTTAGGCACTTAGCATGATAAATTCCAATATTATGACGAACGAAGCCAAAAAAACTCCGCAGTCTTGGGGGGAACTGCGGAGAAAAGGGAGTAGAAAAGATAAATTTTAGTAGCCTGATGGACATCCTATCATAAAGATATGGTCTCTTGGGGGAGTGGATGTCTTAATCAAGACTATGCTTATACATTAAGGGATAAATTTGAAAAAAGTGTGAAAAATATACAATGAATAATTGCCAATTTGGTTAAAGATCATTTGGATTTTAACGAATGGACCTGAAGATTGACAATTCTAAAAGAGACTATTATGATAAAATAAAGCTTACAAAAAGTAAGAATATTTTTTGTAGTTAAAGGAGGAAGCAGATGACAACGCAAAAAAAACTAATTTTTGGACTTGATTCTTTTGGAGATATTCCTACAACTGCTGAAGGTCAGCTCTTTACACAGGCCGCAGCAATTCGCCAGGTTGTCGCAGAAGGGGTCCTAGCTGATCAACTGGGCCTTGATGTCATTGCACTGGGTGAGCATCATCGTCCAGAATACGCAATCTCGAGTCCCGAGACAGTTCTAGCAGGGATTGCGACGCAGACAAAAAACATTATTCTAGCCTCGGGAGTAACCGTGCTAAGTTCTGATGATCCAGTCCGTGTTTATGAACGCTTTGCAACTTTAGATGCGCTTTCAAATGGAAGAGCTGAGGTTGTACTGGGACGTGGCTCTTTTACGGAGTCTTTTCCTCTTTATGGATATAATTTAGAAGATTATGATTTGCTTTTTGAGGAAAAAGTTGCCTTATTTGCGAAACTCAAAACTGAGAAACCGGTTTCGTGGTCTGGAAAAACGCGTGCGCCCTTAAAAGAAACAGCTATTTACCCGCAAACAGAAAAAGGCAGTTTAGCAACTAGAATTGCAGTTGGCGGCACGCCAGAGTCGGTCGTACGTGCGGCAAAATATGGATTCCCACTTACACTGGCAATTATTGGCGGGACACCGCAGCGTTTTGTTCCTTATATTAAGCTTTACCAAAAAGCAGCTGCTAAGTTTTCTCAACCGGCCTATCCGATTGCTGTTCATTCGCACGGATTAATTGCAGATACGGATGAAGAAGCGTTTGAATTAGGCTGGCGTCATTTACGCAAGAGTTTTGTCCGAATTGGGCGTGATCGCGGTTGGGTTCCTATGTCGCGAGCACAGTTTGAAAATGAAGTTAAAAGTGGTTCATTTTATGTAGGTTCCCCTGAAACTGTTGCACAGAGATTAGCAGAAATGATTAGGACATTAGGAGTCGGAAGAGTTGAGCTGGCTTATGGAGCAGGTGAACTGTCCGCACCAGCGCGCATGCACATGATTGAATTATATGCTAAAGAAGTTATCCCGCGGGTGCGCAAGTTATTAAGCGAAGGATCAGAAAAATGAAAAAGACAATCGGAATTTTAGGAGCTGGTAAACTTGGCACAGTCTTGGGGCAACTAGCCTTAAAGGCAGGATATCAGGTTTTGATTGCAGGTTCTGGCGATCCTGCCAAAATTGCTTTAACGGTCGAAGTATTGCTTCCAGGTGCGGTTGCCTTATCTGCTGCTGCGGTGGCTGCCCAAGCTGAACTAATTGTGCTGGCACTTCCACTTGGAAAATACCAGACGCTTGATCCCAAACAGTTAGCAAATAAATTAGTGGTAGATGCAATGAATTATTGGTGGGAAGTCGATGGTAAAGAGACAAAGCTTAACGATGCACGTACGTCTTCCAGTGAGTTAGTCCAGGCGTATTTGAAGAACAGCACAGTTGTTAAGGCCTTTAACCATATGGGGTATCACGACTTATACGACGAAACACGCCCAAGTGGAGCCCAGGGACGTAAAGCAATTGCATTTGTAGGAAATGACAAGCAGGGACTAGGAAGGGTTGCAGCTTTGATTGATGCTTTGGGTTTTGATCCTTACTATGCTGGCGAACTGAAACAAGGAATCAGGTTAGAGCCTGGCAGCCCAGTTTTTGGAGCCAATGTCTCACTCGCTGAGTTAAAAAAACTAGTAGCTGCTTTTGTAGAATCTTCGCGTGGGCGCGAGGTGTTACGCGCACGTGGGGGAGAAATTTAAAAAAGTACCTGATTAATTTGCGAATCCCAGCTTTAAGTTGAGTGGTTGGAGTTCGAAGCAATCAAGCGTTTAGTACAACATAAAAAAATTAAACTTGGATTCAGTGCAAATACCGCTTAAATTCGGTCTTTTGAGCTGAATCTTTTTTTATATCAAGAATAATGAAACTAGCAGGTCTCAGAAACTTTAGAGAATGGGATAAAAGGCGTTTAGTTTGCAACTTTTGTTCCAACCTAATTTTTAGCGAATTTATTAAGAAAAAAATTTTTGCGCTGGTTAATGCAATGAAGTTTTACTTTTTTCTCATAATAGAATATAATGATTACTAGGTTATAATAATTCTAAACTAGGGAGAGGGAACAACATGCAAGCGAAGAAAAGTTTAGCTGAGCGTGTCAATGTGATGCGTGCTTCGGTCATGGGAGCAAATGACGGTATTCTATCTGTTGCAGGGATTGTAATTGGGGTTGCAGGAGCAACTGCGAACAATTATGCAATTTTTCTGTCAGGAATCGCGGGAATGTTGGCAGGCACAGTATCAATGGCGATGGGGGAATATGTTTCGGTAAATGCACAAAAGGACGCCCAGAAAAAGGCAACAATTCAGCAAAAGACAGCATTAGCACTTAACTATGAGCAAGAATTTGACTATATCAGACAAGGTTATTTAGATAAAGGAATTAGTCCACAGTTGGCTCAACAAGCTACGCAAGAGATGATGACCAAGGATGCGCTTGGGACAACTGTTAGAGCTCGTTTTGGTTTCGAAATTAATGAGATGACAAACCCTTATGCTGCGGCATTTTCATCAATGATCTCTTTTCCTTTGGGTTCTATTTTACCGCTTGCAGCAATTTCACTTTTTCCGCTGAAGATCCGGGTTTTGGCAACATTTATTGCAGTTGCCATTGCTTTGATGATTACCGGGTACAGTGCAGCAGTTTTAGGAAATGCAAATTGGAAAAGAGGAGTGCTGCGTAATTTGATTTCAGGAATTTTAACGATGTTGGTCACGTTTCTAATCGGAACTTGGATTGGGGGATAGAAAAATGAAAGAAATGGCAAGTTTAACTAAAATAAAGAATAAGAAACACGAACATACTACGCTTGAACAAAAGCTCAATACTTTGAGAGCTGGGGTATTAGGCTCAAATGATGGGATTTTAACCGTTGTCGGTGTCCTTTTTAGTGTTGCGGTGGCTACCAGTAATCGGTTTACAATTTTTATTGCAGGGTTGGCGGATTTGTTAGCATGTGCTTTTTCGATGGCTTCCGGTGAATTTGCTTCAGTTAGCACACAAAAAGATACCGAAAAAGCTGCGGTTATGAAAGAACAAAGACTACTTAAGCAAAATTACGCACAAGAAGTTCAGACAGTGGCGGCCTATTATCACGAACAAGGTGTTACACATGAAACAGCAATTGAAATTGCACGTGAATTAATGCAAAAAAAGCCGCTTGAAACACTCACAGATGTTAAGTACAATCTAAAACTTGGACAATATATGAACCCGTGGGATGCGGCAGTTGCCTCCTTGATTTCTGCGATGCTTGGCGGAGTTTTTCCTTTAGCTGCGATGACACTTAGTCCCGCTAATTATATGTGGCAGGCTACAATTTTTGCTGTCTGCCTTTCAGTTTCACTGACTGGTTATTTGAGTGCCAAGCTTGGAAATGGGTTGGTAAAAATTGCGATTTTGCGTAACCTCCTGATTGGGATATTGACCATGATTATTCACTATAGCGTTGGTATTTTACTCTAAGAAAAGTAGTGTACTAATGTGGGAAGGAAATTTACAATTCGGTGAGCTTTCCATGTTGGAGTAGTATTTGCCTTTTCTTAGAACAAAAGTCAACATTGAATTAAAAGATATCTATGTGAAAGTACGTTGGTTGCTAATTTAGCTTGCATAAATAAAAATGGACTTGTTTTTATGACATCCACGTTCTATAATCATCTTTAATATTTATATTTAATGTCGGTTTACATGAAGTAGTCCCTTATCTGGGTGTCAGGAAGTTAGTGGTTGCTGCGAACTAATCAGGATAAGGTGTGCGAAATACCGTAAGATCAGCGACGATGGTTAATAACTAGAATCCATTATATTCTAGTGAGCGGTGTCTTTTTAAGGCACAAATTGGGTGGTACCACGGCTAGAGTCGCCCCTATTGGATTAATAATACAATAGGGGCGGCTTTTTGTTGTTCACTGGAAAGGAATTGAGAAGATGAATAGAATCAGAACCAGTAATGGAGGAATTGTGCGTTATTAAACAACTACTTTTGCTAAATATACAAATATATTACAAAAGAGGTTGAATGGAATGAAAAAAATAAAATTAAGTTTAAGAGAAGCAATTATTGTTTTGATCGTGATTTTAGCAATTCTGGGATACGGCGTGATTGGCTTAGGATTGTCACCACAAATTCCAGTCTTATTAGCCATTACAGTGACCATTTTCTGGGGCAGATTTAAAGGTTTGCAGTGGGAAGAGGTTAATGCCAGTATTAAAGATGGCATTGATAAGGGAATTATTCCTATTGTAATTTTTATTCTGATTGGTGCAATGATAAGTACTTGGATTGCAGCAGGAACGATTCCAACTTTAATGGTAATTGGGTTTAAAGCAATCAGCGCACAATGGTTCCTTCCAACCGTATTTCTGGTGTGTTCATTAGTTGGAGCGGCAGTTGGCAGCTGCTTTACAGTTGTCTCAACGGTCGGGATTGCTTTTTTTGGTATCGGGGTAACTATGAATTTTGCACCCGCTTTAGTTGCAGGTGCAATTATTGCAGGCGGGATCTTTGGTGATAAGTGTTCACCACTGTCAGAGACCAATAACCTTGCTGCTGCAGTAGTTGATACCGACTTGTTTGACCACATGAAGACGATTTTGTGGTCAACACTTCCAGCAGCGGGGCTTTCAACTATTGCTTTTGCTGTTTTAGGAAGTGGTCATAATCAGGCTAATATGGGTAAAATTAATGCAACAGTCGCTGCACTTTCCAGTAATTTTAATATTTCACTCTTAACACTGATTCCAATTGTCTTGGTATTTGTCTGTGCTGCATGTAAAATGGCAGCCATTCCAACGATGCTGTTGAATGTTTTTGTGTCTGCCGGAATGATGTTTTTTACGATACCGAACTTGAGTATGCGTAAGGCTAGTACAATTATTACTGATGGGTTTGTGGCTAAGACTGCTAATACTGAAGTTAATCTGCTTTTGTCGCGCGGGGGAATTGTCAGCATGATGCCAACGGTTGCATTAATTGTTTTAACATTATCGCTGGGGGGACTGTTGGTTAATTTCGGCTTGATTAGTGCCGTAATGACTCCCTTAGCCGAAAAATTAGACAGCCATGGTAAATTGATTGTTGCGGCATTGGCAGCCTGCATCGGAATCAACATTTTTGTTGGTGAACAGTTTCTCTCAATTATTCTTCCAGGTCGTTCATTTAAGCAGACTTTTAATAACGGTGGTTTAAAAAGTTCTGCTTTAGGGCGTGTCTTGGAAGATGGTGGCACTGTCTTGAATTACTTGGTTCCATGGGGTGTTGGCGGTGTATTTATCGCTAACGCACTCGGGGTCGCGACACTTCAGTACTTGCCCTTCGTGTTTTTTAGTTTGTTGTGCCCGGTATTTTCCTTAATAAGTGGGTTTATGGGAATTGGACTGCAGACTACAGATAAGGTAACCGAGAAGAAAACAACAGCTTCACAAACGCTACATTAACTATCAAAAACTATCACATGTAACAGCTAAAATAATTTAAGCTTGGATTCAGTACAGACCACTGGTTACGTGGTTTTTACACTGAATCATTTTGGACATATTGGAAAAGGTAAATGTCTTGGAATTCTACTAGGTAATAATAAATGATGGATGAAATATAAACTCGAAAAATATTGATAGTACGTAAAAAAGAAGGGGGCTGGGTCAAAAGTCCTCTAAAATAAAAGAGATTGTCGAAAATCGTTCTGGGATTTTCGACAATCTCTTCTTTGGTTTTAAAAAACAAGTATAATTGGTGACTCTTGCCACCAATTTCCTGATATTCATCGCTATCAAGGCAATTCCTACTTCCTTTTTTACTTTTTTGAGGCCTCTAACCATAAATCTTTTGAAGCCTAAACAAGCCTTCAATCCGCCAAAAACTGATTCGACATCAATTTTACGTTGTCCATAAATGGAACCAGTTTGAGGATTTGAAAGCAATGCTCGTTCTTTAGCTTTGAAATATTCCCAAGTTTCATTAATCTTTATTTTACGAAGCTTTCCACCGCTGGTGAAAGCCTGTTGGTCAACTTGAAAAGTATCATTGTATTTATTCGCTATATATTCCTTAAATTCACGTTCAAAACCATACTTATCTTTGCGTTTGCGATAAGCATGAAAACTAAATCTAACTCCTTGTGGGTCGATAAAATAGTCATCTTTAGGATGGTATTTCCAATTCATAACCTTGCGGTCATCACTCTGCCATTTTCGACTATTTTCTTTAAGCATTGTCCCATATGGGATCAGTGCCGTGTGTTCCGGCAGCTCATCTTCAAGATACTGGTAGTTTGGTTCTGAACCATATCCTGCATCAGCTACAACGTATCTACCTAAAGTTCCAGCTTGTTTTTGTTGCTGCAAAAAGGGAATTAGCGTTTTGGTATCTCCTGGATTTTGAAAAATACTGAAGGCAGTCACAAACTGTCCACTCGTGGCGATTTGAAGATTATAAGCAGGTTTTAGCTGCCCATTAAGCATCGGATCTTCCTTAACACGCATAAAGGTTGCATCATGATCTGTCTTCGAATAACTATTACGTTTACCGTAAATTCCAAGTTGGTTTTTATGTTCTAGTAACTTTGCTTGACGTAACTTAAGTTTTCGCTTTACTGATTTCAATTTTCGCCGTCTGGCCTTATCAGGATTTGGGGAAATATGGTCTTTTTCAATTTTTTTATCCAGATCTTCTAAGCTATTCTCTAAGCGCAGAATAACTTCATCTAACATTTCTAGACTAAGTTCAGTTCCTGCTGGAATTTGGCAATTAAATTTCGCCACTTTTAATTCCTGCAAAAGAGACACAATCGCGGCGCGATTGAGTTTATCAAACCGTACCGTATTTTTACGCCAAACAAAACTATACTTATTGGCATCTGCTAGAATTTTGGTTCCATCAATAAAGGTTACTTCGGTAATCAAATTGTGTTGACGTAAAAACTTAGTTAACTTCTGAAGACATTGATTTAACAAAACTTCAACCTCAGTTGAAACACGGAAACGACAAATTGTACGGTAAGCCGGCACTTGTTCCTGCGTTAACCAACGAGCTGCGAGATTCTCCTCTGCCAGAGTAGTAATCTGACGACTACTAAAAATTCCTTTGGTATACGCGAATATAATTAATTTTAAAAGAACACGCAAGTCGTATTTACGTGGACGTCCAAAAAGGTAGTGATCATTGAGTTCGAGTGACTCAACGATTTTGTTAATCATCCGGGCAGGATGATTTTCTTTTGGCTCCCAAGCAGTTGAAATACTCAGTACGGTCTGATTTATGTTATAATTACTGTGCATTTTGATTATCCTTTCGTAAGGGTATTGTTTTTAAAAGTGTTGGGTGCGACCAATGCTTTTTTATTTTCTATTATATCAGAAGAGCTTCGCCAGAAAAATTACTACTTTTTCTGGCGAAGCTCTTTATTTTGGGACTTTTGACCCAGCCCCTTTTTTATTCCGGATAAACGTGTTCCATAAGTCAAAACTCTCCGTCTAACTTCGAATTACTCATAGCAAAGTACTCACGATGTTCGCAATTTCGAGTTAGCACTCAAATTTTCCCGACTTATGTCACACTCTCTTCTTTTTAAAATTTCAGTTAGTTTTTATCATGTTTCAAATGCTTGTTTAAACAGTCTAAGTCAGAAAGTGTTGTACTTTTTGTATGGTTTTATTCTTAAATAAGAAAATTTAAAAATAAAATGAGTTCAACAAGGTGTTTTTAAGGTCTCGCCTCTGCTAAAATCAACTAAAGTAGCCGATATTAAAAAGTAATTGGCCCATAAAAATCTACTAATAAGAAAATTTAGAGTTATGTCTGCAACGAATCAAGTTGCTGTCAGCACATGTTTAACATCCTGGGAGTTGTTTTCAAACATTAGCTCGGTGTTAACTATGTGTCTTTTAACGTGCGCTGAAGCAGAAAAATTAGCTGAGATACAATTGTCTGAACTTTTCGGCATAGCCGTCTTCTAAATTAAGCCCACCTTTAAGGTAGTTGTCAAAATTACCGAATTTTTCTCGGATTAATTTGAAGGCATACTGCAGGTACTCTGCTTTGACATTCAAGGAGACAGCTAACGCTTTTAGTTTTGTGTCAGATAATTTGGTCGCAAATTGCTGCAAAATTTGGGCATTTTCAGCTTTGCGGGCTTCATTAGTTTTCAAATAATCAGCGTAAATATCATCTGTTCCGACACCCGCAATCTTTAATAATAACGCAGCGGCAAATCCAGTGCGATCTTTACCTGCAAAGCAATGGAAGATGATCGGTTGTGGTGTGTGTAAAAGCTCATTTAAGAATTTGTGATATCCGTCTTGGGCTGAGTGGCTTAAGACGAGTTCTGAGTAAACTGAGAGCATGTAGTTTTCGATATCATCTGTGATAACCATATTTTTGAGGCTCGGATTGGCTTGGCCAGGTGAAGAGATGATACTGATATTTTCATAAGCAACGTTTTGCAAGGCAACATCTGGACGAGTTTCAATCTCCGCGGGGCGTCTGAAATCATAGATTTTTTTCAGATTTAAATCCTTTTCCAAAAAAGTTGCATCAGCACTGGTGAGGCTGCATAACTCGCCGCTGCGAAAGAAGACTCCTGTCTTGAGACGTCCTTGTGCAGCAGTGTAACCTCCGATATCTCTTAAGTTCGTGATGCTCGTTGTTTTATCGTACTCAACAGTCAAATAAATCACTCCTATATTGGGTTATGCTTCTGAAAAAATAAGTTGCTACAAACTTATCTTACACTAAATTTAGAAAAATCCCCTGAGAATTACATTTTTTTTACAAAAAGGCAGTTACATATGCTTTACATTGTTAAACTAATAATTAAAAATTGAATTAGCGCACATGTTAAACATTTTATTAGAATAATCCAAAAATTAGATAATTAATTAGAAATAAGATTAAGATATGAGGACGAAATCAAATGGAAGCGAACAGAAAAGTTTATGAAACTATTCTTCATTTACTTGAAGAAAAAGGTCCCTGTTTTACTACTGCTGAATTAGCCCAACGGCTTCGAATCAGTAAAAGGACCCTTTATAAAATGTTTCCAACGAAAGCAGAGATTATTGATAAAACTCTGGCTTTCTTCTTTCATGACCTTTTCAAAAGATGGCATGTTCCAAAGGAAACTAGGCAACTATCATCTTCACGCCTATTACAGATTCAGTTGAGCAAATTGCCTGAAAAGTACGATCTTGACAAAATTTTGAACTACTCACAGGAATTCGAGCGGCTGTATCCGGAGCAATGGCAAAAGTTGCAGCGTTTTGTTGATGAATTGGGAAAAATGGTCTTTGATTTCTTGGTTGAAAACCAAAATGTCAGGTTGCTAACAGTTTCTGAACAAAAGGTGTTATTACGTACCATTCAATTGCAAATTCGCCAGTTACTAGATGGAGCTTATCTTAAAGCTGAAGGACTAAGTTTCAAAGAAGCACTGCAGGCATTTTATCAATTAATCTTAAGAGGTATTTTATACTAGTGGATTGTTAAGGCTGTCAAAAAATAATTTTCCATCCCAGCTTAAGGTCACTGCTCGACTGGCTGGCGTATATCTAAGCCACTGTCTACGTAGGCATTCTTTGAAAAATGCACTGCCAAGTGTGCCAGCTAAGTGGAAGCGGCGTTCTGTCCAATCTAAGCAAGGTTTAAGCAAGGGACCTTTTGACGGCAACTTGTTAATATCGATCCCCAAATCTTTAAAGAAGAGTTGACCAGCGGGTGTTAATGCTAATTGCTCATGTTGGAAAGTAACAAAATTTTTTTGACAAAGACAATCTAAGAAATTGACACCTAATGCGCCAGCTAGATGTGAATAGCAACTTCTAGCAGCTTTGAGTTCTTTGAATGCTTGATTCTTTTTAAATGAGTTTATCTTTTTTCGGGGGCTGATATTTAAAAGGTTCTCCAAAAGGGTTGCAAGCTGTTCGCTGGCCAAGTGATAGTAAACAGATCTTCCCTGTTTATAAGAACTGACCCACTCTAAGGCCTGCATTCTTTTAAGATGATATGATGCGGTTTGATCAGTGATCTTGACAGCATGTGCTAATTCATGAACAGTCTGAAAGCGTCCGCTCAATAAAAGGCTGAGCAATGCTACTCTGGATTCATCTGCGAGCAGCTTAGTCACGGCGGTTAAGTCTGGTAATTCTGGCATGGGATCCCTCCTTGTTATCTCGATAAACATCGAACTGTTTTTATAATACTCTTATTCTGGAGGTGAGAGTAATGTTTAAACAATTAACTAAAGACTCTTTTTATTATGGAGCCACAGTAGTTTTAATGACAACCAAGAATCCTAACACAGGGATTGATAATTTAACCCCTTTGAGTTCTACATGGACGCTGGATCAGACGATTGTTTTTGGAATTGGATTGCACAATCAAGGATACTTGAATTTGGCTAAAGGAACGAATTTAACCTTTAATATTGCCGACGGGGAGCATTGGCAGCAAGTCGAAAAAGTAGCGAAAACCACAGGGACCCACGAAATTCCGGGGTACAAAGAAAGGGCCGGCTACACCTATTGTGCTGATAAATTTGGTTTAGGCAACTTTACTAAGTTACCAGGAATAACTGGTGAGACTGTCAGAATTAAAGAATGTCCATTACAATTAGAAGCAACGGTTTTACAAATTACAAAGCGGGCAACTTTTGCGATTGTTGAATGTCAAATTAAAGCTATTTTTGTACTGGAAGACTTATTATACGATAGCACCCACATTGATGTCGAAAAATGGCATCCACTAATTTATAAGTTCAGAGAATATGCGACAACTAAGCACCAGCTGGGCAAAAATTTTCGTTTCGCCGAATTTTCACGTTAAAAAAGATGTGCAGATTTTTGAAAAGGTGATGAAGTAGCGCGTGCAAAGATTTAGCACTGAGCACACATTAATGCAAAAGTAACAAAATAAAACAAAGCGGCTGAGTCCCAAACTAAAGTTTTGGATGCAGCCGCTTTGTTTTATTTTTGATATGCATTAAGTCTTAAGATCCGCTCATTTTGCAATTTGGTAGTCTAACGGAGCTGGTCGGCACTTCTATCTTAACGTGCTCCAAAAACCTAGCGCCTTTTTACGCACTTCTTAACGTGTTCCACCCCGCAACCTCCTGTGCCTAAGCCTGTCTTACGCGTAACCAAGTTCAGGTTACTTTGTAATTCAGGACTTAGTCGACGGAGGCTAAACGCTGAGTGTCGGCACTTCTTCTTTAATAATCTTCTACAACCTGAACCTGATAATAACTGCTGCCACTTAGCAATTTAGAAACAGGGCAACGTTTTTTAGCCAACGCAACAAGCTTCGTGGCAGTCTTCAAAGGTACTCCTGGAATCCGGACGCGGGCCACAACTAAAAAGGCAAAATTTTCTTCTTTAATTAACGTCACAGTTACTCGGACTTCTGCAGTATGTGCCAGTCCGTGTTCACGTTCAATTGCCTGCAAGGTTGCATTCATGCAAGTACTTAAGGACAATCCTAGTAATTGCTCGGGGTTTGTTCCCGGTTTATTATTAAGGGGGTTACTAACGGTTACTGTTAAGCCACCAGTTTTAATAAATGACTGACCGTTGAGACCATCTTGGTTAACGGCTTCAGTTGTGTACAAGATGTGTTTTTCCATTGTTTTTCCTCCTGTTTTTTAGGCCCAAAGTATAGAGAGCGTGAGCAAATCAAACGTTAGTTGAAGAATTTCCGACTAAACATTTTCCGCAGTTCTTCGATTAGAAATAATGGAATTGGGATAAGTAATAACATGCACCATTCTTGCCAACCGATTGCTCCAGTATTGAAAGCTTCTTGTAGAATCGGGGTATAGATCAGGATAGAGAGCAAGGCTACTTCAAAAATGATTCCAATGAGTATTTGATGATTACTGAATAGCCCAATTCGAAAAACTGATTCTTTTTGTGTTCGGCAATTCATAACTGCAGCGATCTGGCAAAAGACAATTGCGGCTAAGGTCATAGTTGTAGCCTCTTTATAGATAGGACCACTTGCTGCTAGTACTTGTTGTGGCCATCCAGCCTGAATATTAACAAAAAAGTAGGCAAGAGCCGAAACGGCACTGGCAACTAGCCCGTACCAACCAAAAGCTTTCCAGATGATTGAGCGGCGCAAGAGATGCGCATCGCGGGCACGTGGTGGTTGTTGCATAACATTTGGTTCGGCTCTTTCAGAACCAAGACCCAATGCAGGGAGCATGTCCGTTCCTAAATCGACAGTTAAGATTTGCATAACTGTGAGGGGAAGTGGAATTGCTCCGCGGCTGAATAGAAAGAGGAGCGACGGAACTGCTTCTGGAACATTTGAATTTAAGATGTACAGTAAGAACTTCTGAATATTACTATATACAGCTCTTCCTTCTTCAACAGCAGCCACAATTGAGGCAAAATTGTCATCAGTTAAAATGATATCGGCAGCATCCTTGGCAACATCTGTTCCCATTTTTCCCATTGCAACTCCGATATCAGCTTTTTTCAATGCAGGCGCATCGTTAACTCCATCTCCAGTCGCGGCTACTATCTCACCTTGGTCTTGCAACGTTGAAACGATCCGGTACTTTTGTTCAGGTGCCACGCGAGCAAAAATGATTTCACCACTAAGTGCGTGACTTAGTTCGTCAGTAGACATTTTTTCTAATTCCGCACCGGTAACTATTCTTGGTTCAGAAGCAGTAATGCCAATCTTTTGGGCGACGGATTTGGCAGTCAGTGGGCTGTCACCCGTGACCATAATAATCTTGATATGCGCTTGCCGGCACATTTCAACTGCTTTATAAGCTTCTGGGCGCGGCGGATCAGTCATGGCAGTTAATCCTAGGAAAGTTAATCCGCTCTCTGCTGCATCTAATGTTAATTCATTGAGATTTACTTGGTCTTGTGAGATTTCCTTATAAGCAAAGCCTAAGGAACGCAAGCCCTGCGCAGCAAAATCTTGGTTAGCAGTGTTAATCTTGCGTTTGTGTGTCTCATCTAAGGGGATCGCTTGTTCTTTGAACTGAAGATGTGTACATTTTGGTAGCAAATCACTCAATGCACCCTTGACTAAGACAAGATAAGTTTTATTTGTTGTTTGATGAACAGTCGTCATCCGTTTACGCCTGGAATCAAACGGAAATTCCTTTAAGCGTGGATATTTTTGCTGGAGCGTGTGCAACTTTATTCCAGCTTTGCCAACTAACGCGCATAAGGCACCCTCTGTCGGTGTCCCAATTAATTTGTTTTTGCTTTGATCTTGTTGATTAAGCTCTAGCTTGGTGTCATTATCAAGCGCGGCAGTTAACAGCAGTTTCTCAAGCTCGCTGGTTGTCGTGGAGGCAAGCGGCTGGTTATCCAGCATGATTTTTCCGTTAATTTGATAACCTTGTCCAGTTACTTGATAGTCATGGAGCGGGGTCCAGACATGTGTAATAGTCATTTGATTCTGTGTCAGAGTTCCGGTTTTATCGGAACAGATTACGGTAGTCTCTCCAAGGGTCTCAATACTATTCAATTCTTTGACGAGGGCATGCTTTTTGGCCATGCGTTTGACACCTTGTGCAAGTGAGAGCGTTACCGTGGGCAAGAGACCTTCTGGGATGAATGCTACAACCAGGCCAAGCGCAAAAATAAAAGCTTTAGCTGCGGTGTAGTGAACGAAGAACAGTGCGGCGATGAAAAAAACAATCCCAATCGAAAATGCAATTAATGAAAGTTGTTTAGTTAGACGGTTTAATTCACGCTGCAGCGGACTGAGTGTCTTTTTTTGTTGGTGAGTCAAAGCAGCAATTTTACCAAATTCAGTCTGCATTCCAGTTGCAAGTACGAGCGCGGTCGCTTTACCGCTGACAGCAGCTGTTCCGGCATAAATCATATTGGTTTCTGCAAATTGACCTTCACCAGGTTCGTAAAGAACATCTTTGGACTCGGGAACTGACTCACCTGTCAGTGCAGATTCATCTACCTGGAAGGTAGTTGCAGAAAGTAAACGAGCATCAACGGGCACCGAGTCTCCAGCTTGAATAGAGAAGACATCTCCAGGGACAATTTCTGTCGCATTGAGCTGCTGTAATTGACCATCTCTGTAAACCTGCGTAAAGACTGGTAGCATGGCTAACATTGAATCTGTTGCTTTTTGGGCGGCATGCTGTTGGTAGTAGCTAAAACAGCCATTGATTAAATTAACACACCAAATGGCGATCCCCAGTTCAATAGTATTGGTCAAAATTGCGACCAATCCACTGATCCACAGTAAAATTGCCATCAGACTGGTAAAATTCTTCAGAAATTGCTTAAACTGTGATTGCTTTTTAGTACGTTGAATGGTATTAGGGCCAAAGCGCTGCAAACGAGTGGCTGCCTGCGCACTGGTTAATCCATGTGGTTGCGTCTCAAATTTCTGATACAGTTGTGCAAGTTCTGCCTGCGCGTAATTTCGACTAGTTTTTCCGATCTTTTTCAACGAAATCACTTCTCCCATCTCAAACCTGACTACGTGCACTTTTTCACTTACATAAAAAAACTGGACAACGAAAAACGCTTAATTCACTTCTAAATTACTCCTATGCAGACGTTAATTCAAACTCGAATTAACAGTTATCGATTAAAAGATAGCGCTTACGATTGCTGCTATTAAAAAGCAGGGGATGACTTACACAACACCTGCTTTTTTAATTATCTTTACTGGAATGCTGGAAACTGTTCATTAAGTGCAGTTTCTAAAATAGCCCTCACATGCAGTTCAACGGTGTCATAAAGTGTCAACGATACATCTTTTTGACTAAGCATTAAAGGAAGTTCGGTACAACCAAGAATTAAACCCTCAAGCTGATACTTATTCTGCATAGCATTGATAATGGTCAGCACTTTTTGCTTGCTGGTTGGAGTGACAACGCCAAGTTCAAGCTCATTAGTGATAATTTTATGGATAAGTTCAATTTGTTCGGAATTTGGGGTGATTACTCGGATATCAGCGGATGCCATTTTCTGAGCATAAAAGTCTGTTTCCATCGTAATCTTGGTTCCAAGCAAGCCAACAGTGTGCTGGCGCTTGGAAGTAATAGCCCTTTGTACTGGGTCAAGAATGCTGAGTAGCGGAAGGCTAGCACATTTTTTTAATTCAGGAAAAACAAGGTGTGGTGTATTAGCGGTTAATACCGCAAAATCGGCGCCTGCGTTTTTTAGATTGGTGATACTTGCGGCCAATTGAGCAGTTAATTCAGCTTTGCGTCCATTTTCTTCAAGGTTAAGCAGGGAAAAAACATCTAAACTATCAATGACAATGGGCGGACAGGCATGCGGCATTTTTCTCTGAAAGCCGGCAATGATCTTCTGATAATAATCGACAGTTGAGACTGGTCCCATACCTCCAACCAAACCAATTTTATACATATGCAGCGATCCTTTCTCCATTAGTTATGTTGCTAGTATACAACAATTAAGACTTACTGCTTAATTGTTGTTTTTTAGGTAGTTTAGGTTAATATAAGAAACTGAAAATTCAATGTTAGATGTGAAGCATCCTTTTGTTTTAATACTATAATTTCTGATTTAAGTATCATATAATACCCTTTTAATTGACTGTAAAAGTTAAAAAATATATAATTTCCTTGTTAATCTACTACAAACATGTTTGCTGGGGCCGCTTACCTGAATTAATAGTGGATATTATAATAAACTCAAAAAGGGGAAAAGAAATGAATAGGAACAAATTGTTTCAGAAGTTATACTCTGTGATAATGGCAGTGATCTTGTTAGCACAGTTATTGACACCAATTGCTCAAATAGATGCCAATGACCAAGTTTCCACGAATGCTGACACGGTTAAATTAATTGATGCAAAACAGGATGATAATCAACAAGGAACATTAGCACTGAAGATACATACTAAGAATACAGGATCCACCACAACGCAAGCAAAAGTGAAAGCTACTTCGAATGAAGGGCTGGTATTAAAAAATACTGACAAGGAAACCACGCTTACAGACACAAATAATAAGGAAGTTGGCCAATATACTGTCAAAGATAATCAGCTGGACGTGACAGTTAACGCGGGGGTTGATAGTGATGCCATCCTTAAACTGACCTTTCAGTCTAGTACAAGTAATACAAGCGGCACACTTAAATTTACTTTGAATAGTCAAAGTATTACCTCAGAAACGCTGCAGACTGCGAATAGCTCTGCTAGCACATCAAGTTCGAGTTCTTCCAGTTCTGCTCAGACATCTTCATCGTCTGCAGCATTAACTAGTTCTGCTTCTTCAAAGACTTCTTCGGTTATAAAAAGCAGTTCAAGTAGCTCAAGCCAATCTGCTGCAAGTAGTCAAGCCACAGCATCATCTGCAGCTAAAGAGAGCTCAACTGCAGCCAATAAAACAACTAAGACCTTAGCGGCTGCAACAACAGGTAACGATCTTTCAAAATACCTTCCAGATTCTTCCAACGGGACAATTATAGACTCTGCTGAGATTGAATTTACCGATCAAAACGGTAAAACAGTTGATTCTAGTGCTGTTACAGCGGATACCAATATTAAGCTGAATTATAAATGGTCTATTCTAAAAGAACTTAAAGATGGTTATCAGTTAAAAGCCGGAGACTACTTTAGTTTTAATTTACCTGCTGGGATACAATATAAACCTGGTACAGGGAAATTGGGTGATTATGGAACATATACTATTTCTTCTGATGGAAAAGTGACCTTTACTTTTAACCAAGAGGTTGAAAGCCATGACAGCATCTCTGGAACCTTTAATTACACTTCTACCATAAGTAGCTCCACCACAACTGGAGAACAGGTAATCACAATTCCAACCAAAGACGGCCCACATGAAACGCAGATTGTTGTGAACCCGACAGGCGGAAACGATATTGCTAAGGCCGGGAAACTGACAGGAGAAACTAATTCTAAAAACCCAACTGGAATTACTTGGGATGTCACTGTTAATACAAACGGGAAGGAACTTGATAACGCCACAGTTACAGATCCAATGCCTACAAGTACTAATGGAGATGTACCAACCACTTTAAAGAGCACTGCTGTTTATCCGTTAACAGTTGATTTAAAGGGTAATGTGACAGCTACTGGGGCTCCTTTAACTGCAGGAACTGACTATACTGTCGATAAAAACGGAAAAGTGACTTTTATCGGCAAATACGCTAAAACACACCAAGCATTTAAGATTGAATACACAAGTGAGATTGATGCCAGCAAGTTACCGGATGACGGCGGCAGTGTTAATTTTACTAATATTGCGACATTAACTAATAATGGGAAAGATTCAACTGGTAAGGCGAGCGTGACAGCTAATTATGGCAAACTCTTAAATAAGACATATGATGGTCAAGACAACAACGGTAGTCAAAAGTATAATTGGCACATTGAGTATAATTATGGCGAAAAGAAGCTGCCGGCCAATACTTCGCTGACAGATACATTGTCAGCAGGGCAAGCGTTCAGTGGCGACCCTACATTGAAATATGAAGACGGCACTCAAGTAGATGCATCCTTGTATAAAGTTAGTTATAATTCTGATAAATCAAAGATGACAATTACCTTTACAAACGGGTTAGACAAAGGTGTTAAAATCGCGTATCAGTCGCAGGTGACAGACCCAATTGATAAAAATCAAACAATTAGTAACTCTGTTTCTGGAGGAGACAAGACAGCTGATTCTGGTAATCAGACTGTCGGACAACAGGGATTGACCAAAAGCCGAGGAAATGTTGATTATAATGCCAAGACTGTACAATGGAATTTTGACATCAACATGGCGCGTCAGGAGATGTCAAACTGGTCGCTGACAGATCCAGTTCCTGAAGGTTTGACGGTTGACTATGATTCATTTGTACTACGTAATAAAGACACTAATACAACTTATAAAGCTGGCACAGATTACCTGATTACTAAGGATGGTAACGGATTTAAAATTGAATTCTTAGGTAACTTGAAAACAAGTGCTAAAGATTGGTATACATTATCATACAAAACCAGTTTTGAGACTAATAAGTTACCAAGTAACGGTAAATGGACCAATACTGCCACAGCTACTTGGAAAGATAAAGATGGAAAAGATCATACCAACAATGGCAGTGCGGATTTTGGACCGCAGACTAATTTTAAAAATGATGGTAGTAAGTCTGGTAGTTACAATGCTGTCAACAAACACATTACTTGGACTGTAGTGGGTAACTACAATCAACGAACGCTAAAGAATGCTTCAATCACTGATCCCATCAAAGGTGATCAAGACTATGTTGATGGTAGTGCTAAATTATATGAAGCAACTATCAATGCAAGCGGTTCTTACACAAAGGGCAATGAAGTAACTAATGCTACGATCAACTATAATAAAGATTCTAAGACAATCACAGCTGCTTTACCTGAGGGCAGTACTAAAGCATATGTATTGGTTTACGAAACTAGTTTGGCGGGCAAAGTAATTGATCAAAAAACTTATAATAATACCGCCACCTATACTAATGATTCTAAGTCTAGCAATTTAAATGCAAGTGTCGCAGTCCCGAATAGTGGTAGTTTAGCAACTAAGAGCGGACAACAAGATCCAACTGACTCTGCATATGCTATTTGGAATATTATGGTCAACAAGGCTCAATCGCAACTTAAGGATGTGGTTGTTGATGATACTCCCTCTGAGAATCAGATTGTTGATGAAAAATCAGTTGTGATTTATCCAACTAAGGTAGATGCAAAGGGTAATTATACTGAGGATACTGCTAACCCACTTCAGCTTAATAAAGATTATAAAGTCGATTTGACAACGGATGCTTTGACTGGCAAGCAGGAATTGAAAATAAGCTTCTTAAATGAAATTACGTCCGCTTATTCAGTTCATTATCGTTCACTGATTAACTCTGGGCTGGCAAACGATACACTCAGTAATTCAGTTACAGTTGCTGGTAATGGTGAGAAAGAGACTAGTCAGACAACAACTTCCCAGACACAGATTGTTAATAATGGTGGGTCTGCAACTGGTAAGAATACTAATTTAGTAATTAATAAGACTGATGCAGATAATAAAAAAGCCCTGGCAGGAGCTGGGTTTGAACTTTACGCTGATAATAGTGGTAAAAAGGGGCAGTTGCTCCGTAGTGGTACCACAGGAACTGACGGTAAATTAGGTTGGAATAACTTGAAGTCTGGTAAGTACATCCTGGTTGAAACGAGTGCTCCCGATGGTTATGTGATTTCTTCAGATTTAGCTGAAGGTAAGGAAATTACGATTAGTTATGCTAACGCAGACGCTAACAGCAACGTAACTATTAATGAAAAAAATACACAAGGCAAAGTCACTATTCAGAAAACTGATAGTGATACTACGAAACCACTTTCTGGTGCAACCTTTGATCTTTATAAGAAAGATGGTTCCTTAGTAAAAGGTGGTTTGACATCTAATGATAAGGGAGAAGTTACCTATTCGGGATTAGACGCCGGTGATTACTATATAGTCGAGAAAACTGCGCCAGCTGGCTACGATTTAGATCAAACACAGCATAAATTTACGGTCAACGCTGATAATATTCAACAGACTGTTAAAGCCTATAATGCAGAAAAAACAGGTGCTGTTGTTTTGACCAAAACAGATGGTGATACTAATAAATCGTTGCCGGGTGCAACTTTTGATTTGTATAAAGCAGACGGGACAAAAGTAGCTAGTGATTTGAAGACCGATAGCAACGGGCAGATCTCTTATGCTGGATTAAAGCCTGGTGATTATTACTTCACTGAAACAGCAGCCCCAGCTGGTTATGATTTTAATAAGGACACGCATTACGGGTTTACCGTTGAGTTGCAAACGACTGCTAAAGTTGCAAAGGTAGCTGCGGTAAACAGTGAAAAGACTGGTTCAGTGGTCTTAACCAAAACAGATGGTGATACCGGTAAAGTATTATCAGGCGCGGTCTTTAGTCTCTACGATAGTAACGACAAGTTGATTAAAACAGGCTTAACGACTGGTAAAGATGGGCAGGTTAAAGTCGATAATTTGAAGCCAGGTAACTATTATTTTAAGGAAACCAAGGCTCCAACAGGGTATGAATTAAATGATGCTAAGCTCAGCTTTACAGTTGAGTTACAGATCACAACTAAGGTTGCGACGGTTTCAGCTGCTAACGTTAAGCAGACGGGTGCAGTTGTCTTAACCAAAACAGATAGTGATACAGGAAAGACATTGTCTGGCGCAGTCTTTGATCTCTACAAAAAAGATGGTACAAAAATTGCCAGTGGCTTAACCACCGATGCAGCTGGACAGATCAAAGTAGGCAGTCTGAAACCAGGAGACTACTACTTCAAGGAAACAAGTGCTCCCGCAGGATATGAGTTAAATGATGCCAAATTGAACTTCACAGTTGAACTACAAACAACAGTTAAGGTCGCTACAGTTTCGGCAACGAATGCTGAAAAAACAGGTTCAGTTGTCTTAACCAAAACAGATAGTGATACAGGAAAGGCATTGTCTGGCGCAGTCTTTGATCTCTACAAAAAAGATGGCACAAAAGTTGCCGGTGGCTTAACCACCGATGCAACTGGACAGGTCAAAGTAGGCAGTCTGAAACCAGGGGACTACTACTTTAAGGAAACAAGTGCTCCCGCAGGATATGAGTTAAACGATGCCAAACTGAACTTCACAGTTGAACTACAAACAACAGTTAAGGTCGCTACAGTTTCGGCAACGAATGCCGAAAAGGCAGGCTCAGTTGTTCTGACCAAGACTGATGGAGATACTGGAAAGGCACTTGCTGGGGCAACGTTTGATCTGTACAAAGCAGATGGTACAAAAGTTGCCAGTGGCTTAACCACCGATGCAGCTGGACAGGTCAAAGTAGGCAGTCTGAAACCAGGAGACTACTACTTCAAGGAAACAAGTGCTCCTGCAGGTTACGAGTTAAACGATGCCAAATTGAACTTCACAGTTGAACTACAAACAACAGTTAAGGTCGCTACAGTTTCGGCAACGAATGCTGAAAAAACAGGTTCAGTGGTCTTAACCAAAACAGATAGTGATACAGGAAAGACATTATCTGGTGCAGTCTTTGACCTTTACAAAAAAGATGGTACAAAAATTGCCAGTGGCTTAACCACCGATGCAGCTGGACAGGTCAAAGTTGCTGAGCTGAAACCAGGGGACTACTACTTTAAAGAAACAAGTGCTCCCGCAGGATATGAGTTAAACGATGCCAAACTGAACTTCACAGTAGAATTACAAACAACAGTTAAGGTCGCTACAGTTTCGGCAACGAATGCTGAAAAAACAGGTTCAGTGGTCTTAACCAAAACAGATAGTGATACAGGAAAGACATTATCTGGTGCAGTCTTTGACCTTTACAAAAAAGATGGTACAAAAATTGCCAGTGGCTTAACCACCGATGCAGCTGGACAGGTCAAAGTTGCTGAGCTGAAACCAGGGGACTACTACTTTAAAGAAACAAGTGCTCCCGCAGGATATGAGTTAAACGATGCCAAACTGAACTTCACAGTAGAATTACAAACAACAGTTAAGGTCGCTACAGTTTCGGCAACGAATGCTGAAAAAACAGGTTCAGTGGTCTTAACCAAAACAGATAGTGATACAGGAAAGACATTATCTGGTGCAGTCTTTGACCTTTACAAAAAAGATGGCACAAAAGTTGCCAGTGGCTTAACCACCGATGCAGCTGGACAGGTCAAAGTTGCTGAGCTGAAACCAGGGGACTACTACTTTAAAGAAACAAGTGCTCCCGCAGGATATGAGTTAAACGATGCCAAATTGAACTTCACAGTTGAACTACAAACAACAGTTAAGGTCGCCACAGTTTCGGCAACGAATGCCGAAAAGACAGGTTCAGTTGTCTTAACCAAAACAGATAGTGATACAGGAAAGACATTGTCTGGTGCGGTCTTTGATCTTTACAAGAAAGATGGAACTAAGGTAGCGAGTGGGTTAACCACTGACGCTGCAGGTCAAATAAAAGTTGCTGAACTTAAGCCGGGCCAATATTATTTCGTTGAAACAAGTGCCCCAACCGGCTATAGTTTTGATATTAAAAAGCAATATAGCTTTACTATTGTTCTTAATCAGCAACATGCTGTTACTGTGAAGGCAACGAATACCGAAAAAACAGGCTCAGTTGTTTTGACTAAGACTGATGGGGATACGGGCAAAGCTTTGTCCGGTGCGGTTTTTGACCTTTATAAGAAAGATGGTACAAAAGTTGCCAGTGGCTTGACAACAGATGTAAAGGGTCAAGTCAAATATAATAATCTGAAACTAGGAAAATATTACTTTGTTGAGGTAAAAGCTCCAAAGGGTTATGACTTGAATAAGGACAAGCAGACTTTCAGGATTACTTTACGAATGACTGAAAAATCAATTCCAGCAAATGTACAAGTAACTGATAAGAAAACTCCTGTTCAACCTGAAAAACCAGAGAATCCAACACAATCAAGTAGTAGTAAGCCGAGGACTGGAACATCTGGATCAACAATAAATAAACAAACCGGTAGTTCAGATAAACGTACTTCAAAGGGAAATCTGCCACAAACTGGAGAACAATACAGTGGCTATTTAACGGTCATCGGGATTGTGATCATTTTGGCAGTTTTAGGAATAATCTTGTATCGTCGGCGTTTGAATCACAAAAATAGTAAATAACCAACTAATAAAAGAGAGTATGACATAAGTCGGGAAAATTTGAGTGCTAACTCGAAATTACGAACATAGCGAGTACTTTGCTATGAGTAATTCGAAGTTAGACGGAGAATTTTGACTTATGGAACCCGTTTATCCGGAATAAAGAGGGGCTGTGACAAAATTTAACTTTTTGTCACAGCCTTTTTTTGCAAAATTTAATGCGAATCTAGTTTGCTCATTTAACAACAAGCTGGGGGATATAGATGGAACATGGTGGTGCTTAAGATCAGAGAAATAAGCTTGGTATACTAAAAGAAACTCGTGAAAGTAACTACAACCCAGATTAATTCACAATCAAAATTGCCGTACAAAGGCTTATAATTGCGATGACTTTCACAAGGGATAAGCTATTTACTTGCATTTTTTACAAAATGGTATAATCTATATTTTGTAAGCGGTATCAATAGAAGCGATGATTTCTCAAATAATGGAGGGGAAAAAGATGGCAAAAAAATATATACTTACGATTGATGAAGGTACAACAAGTACACGAGCATTAATCATTGATCATGATGGCAAAATAGTCTCCGATTCTCAACGTGAATTTTCACAGTATTTTCCACATCCAGGCTGGGTAGAACACAACGCAAATGAAATCTGGAACGCTGTGTTATCAACAATTGCCAATGCTTTTATCTCCTCGGGAATTCAGCCAAAGCAAATTGCAGCTGTGGGAATTACAAATCAACGTGAGACGACAGTGGTCTGGGATAAACAGACCGGTTTGCCGATTTACAATGCAATTGTATGGCAATCCCGACAGACAAATGAAATTGCACAAAAATTAAAACAAAAAGGTTATGCGGATATGATTCATGATAAGACAGGGCTTGTGATCGACCCGTACTTTTCGGCAACAAAATTACGTTGGATTCTTGATCATGTCAAAGGAGCACAGGAAAGAGCAGAAAAAGGGGAACTGCTTTTTGGAACCATTGACACTTGGTTATCATGGAAGCTGTCGGGTGAAAAAATTCATGTGACAGACTATACGAATGCAAGCAGGACAATGCTCTTCAACATTCATAAGCTGGACTGGGATGATGATATCCTGAAACTTTTGAATATTCCACGTGTAATGTTACCGGAGATTAAAGGAAATTCTGAGATTTATGGGAAAACTGCTACTTATCACTTCTATGGGAGTGCAGTTCCAATTGCTGGAATGGCTGGTGATCAGCAGAGTGCATTGTTTGGGCAATTGGCACTTAAATCAGGAATGGTTAAAAACACTTATGGAACCGGTTCATTTATTGTGATGAATACAGGAAAAAAGCCCATCATGTCTGCTAATAATCTGTTGACAACTATTGCCTATGGACTAAATGGAGAAGTCAATTATGCACTCGAGGGATCGGTGTTTGTTTCAGGTTCAGCAATTCAATGGTTGCGTGATTCAATGCACTTGATTGATAGTGCACCGGCTTCAGAAGAGGCTGCTCAGACTTCAACTAGTCAAGATGAAGTCTACGTGGTTCCTGCATTCACAGGGCTGGGTGCACCGTATTGGGATGCAGATGCACGTGGGGCAGTTTTTGGAATTACACGTGGCACAAACAGAAAAGATTTTGTTAAGGCGGTTTTGCAGTCGTTGGCTTACCAGTCACGAGACGTGGTGGATACAATGTATAAGGATACTAAGATTAAGGTGCCTGTCTTGCGAGTGGATGGTGGGGCGTCAAATAATAATTACTTGATGCAGTTTCAAGCTGATTTGCTTAATCTCCCGCTTGAACGGGCAGCTAATGTTGAAACCACATCGATGGGGGCCGCTTTTCTGGCTGGACTTGCAGTTGGTTTTTGGGACAGTGTTGATGACTTGAAGGAGATTTACAAAGTTGGTAAAAGGTTTGATCCTCAGATGGATGAGGCGCGGCGTGAAGAGCTGTATGGAGGTTGGCTGCATGCAGTGAAGGCCACGATGGCGTTTAAGTATCAGGTGAAGAAAGAAGAGTAACTTTTGAAGGATAATTTGTGCTGATTAGAAGCTTAGTTGGAGGGAATGCCATGACAGAGTTTAATAGCAAAACAAGATTTGCAGAGCTTCAGACAATGGAAGCTAAGGAGCTGGATGTATTAGTCATCGGTGGCGGGATTACTGGTGCAGGGATTGCACTTGATGCACAAACTCGCGGTTTACAAACTGGGCTGCTTGAAATGCGAGACTTTGCCTCTGGAACTTCGAGCCGCTCAACAAAGTTAGTTCACGGCGGGTTGCGTTATCTGAAACAACTTGCTTTTCATGAGGTTGCAGAAGTCGGTTCTGAACGGGCTATTGTGTATGAAAATGCTCCTCATGTGACCACGCCCGTAAAAATGATGCTACCTTTTTACAATGGAGGAACTTTAGGTAAATTTACGACAGCAATTGCGCTTGATATTTACGATCGTTTAGCCAAGGTTAAGAAAAGTGAACGTAAATTTATGCTTGATCGTGCGGAATCATTGGCACGGGAGCCTTATTTAAAAGCAGAAGGGCTAAAAGGGACAGGTGTTTATGTTGAGTATCGCACAGATGATGCTCGCTTAGTAATGGAAGTTGTCAAGGAAGCACACGCGCAAGGAGCATTGCTAGCCAACTATGCGAAGGTGATGGATTTAATTTATAATGAGCATGGTAAAGTTAGCGGAGTCAAGTATCAGGATCAGATCACGGGAACAAACGGAACAATCTATGCTAAAAGAATTATCAATGCGGCAGGGCCGTGGGTTGATGATATTCGTCAAATGGATGGTTCGAATAAGGGAAAACATCTGCATTTGACTAAGGGTGTGCATCTCGTGGTCGATAATGCCAAATTTCCTGTAAAAAATGCAATCTTTTTTGATACTCCGTTTAACGATAAGCGGATGATGTTTGTGATTCCGCGAGAAGGGAAAACGTATTTTGGAACAACAGATACAAGCTGGAATGAAGATCCACGAGAACCGTCTATTACAAGTAAAGACGTGCACTACATTTTAAGTGCTGTCAATCAAATGTTTGCGATTAAACCGTTGCATTTCGACGATGTTGAATCTGCTTGGTCAGGAGTACGTCCCTTGATTCAAGAAGAGGGTAAAAGTCCTTCCGAGATTTCGCGCAAGGATGAGATTTTCCATTCGGATTCAGGTTTATATTCAATCGCAGGTGGAAAATTGACAGGTTACCGCAAAATGGCGGAAAAGATTGTGAATGAAGTGGCTAAGGACTTTGCAACTGAATATGGTGATTACCACTATGTTGAAACTCAAACTGTTCATTTGCCACTTTCAGGAGCTGACGCAAGCGGCAGTGCAGGGTTTAAGGAATTTTTCGACGCAGCTGTTACACGTGGAACAGAACATGGACTTTCAAAAATGGCTGCAGAGTCTTTAGTGCATCGTTATGGTCGTAATGTCGATGCAGTTTATAGTTATTTGGAGCAGGCACAGACAAGTGAAACACATCTCTCAGCGCTTGACTATGCACAACTGCATTATGGTTTGGAAGAAGAAATGGTTTTGCACCCAATTGATTATCTTCTGCGTCGGAGCAGTCAAATGCTTTTCAATTTTAAGCATCTGGAAAAGGTTTATGAGCCAATCATTACTGAAATGGCACAGTATTTTGACTGGTCCGACGAGACTACTGCACGACTGAGGGATGAAGTGCAGACGCAAATTGCCATTAGGCAGGCGTTTAAGCAAGAAACAGTTCATGCTTGAAGAGTAATGTCTAGTAATATTTACCTATTGGGATACGTTAATGCCCATATCTAAAATAAATAGCGGGAGGCTGTGCCAGAATTTAACTTTTGTCACAACCTCTCTTTTATTCCGGATAAACGTGTTCCATAAGTCAAAATTCTCCGTCTAACTTCGAATTACTCATAGCAAAGTACTCGCGATGTTCGTAATTTCGAGTTAGCACTCAAATTTTCCCGACTTATGTCACACTCTCCCGCTATTTATGCTGAATAAACGCGTTTTATAAGTCAAAGTTCTGCGACTTCGACGCCTCTTTTTAAAAAGATTACTGCAGTTGAAATCATTATTCCTTGAAATGCTTGGACTGGTGTAAATATTTAAAGCCAAAGCCCATTATCATGGCTGCAGTTAACAAAATCCCCCAGAGTGAAAGCAGTGCACTAGTTTGATGATTATCGCCAGTTTGGGGTAAGGTTGCTGCAGCAGCGACATGACTGGTTTTTGTCTTAGCAACTTGATTCGGGGATGATTGTGCTGTGAGGGTGCTTTCCCTAGTGGCAACAGTCTGATTATTCCCTGTAGCAGCTATATTGGTAGCATTGTGGTTAGGCTCTTTGGCAGCACTACTGCTGGAAGAAGAATCCGTTGTCCTAGATTTTTCAGTAGAACTAGCGGCATTTGTGGTAGAATTTGAAGTTAACGTTGCAGAATTTGCAACAGTAGAACTAGCAGCTGCAGTACTGCTTGAGACGTACCCAACCCCACCAGCGCCTTCGCCCGTGCCGTCATGGTTAATGGAAGGATCATCACCTTCACCAGGATTATCGCCTGTCGCACCAGTGACTATACTTTCAGTTGAACTCGAGTTCTGTGCTGCTGAATTTGAGCTTGCAGTTGCTGAGCTTGCAGCCTCAGTGGCAGTTGAATTTGTGGCAGACGAACTAGCAGCTGCAGTACTGCTTGAGACGTACCCAACCCCACCAGCGCCTTCGCCCGTGCCGTCATGGTTAATGGAAGGATCGTCACCTTCACCAGGATTGTCGCCTGTCGCACCAGTGACTATACTTTCAGTTGAACTCGAGTTTTGCGCCGCTGAATTTGAGCTTGCAGTTGCAGGATTGTTTTCAGAAACAGTTGAAGCAGTTACGATTGTCGGACCAGTGAGCATAAGAGCTGCTAATACAGTAGCTGCAACACTTGTGATTTTTTTGTGCATCATCATAAGAAGTTCCCCCAATATAATTGATGTATCCTAATAGTTTCGTGCCAAACGAGTTAATTATACTAACAAATTAGAGCAAAATATTTTTAATGAAATAAATATACGTTAATTATTGAATTTTTTGAGCGAGAAGTCAATTGTTTCTTAAAATAATTTTTTACCTTTTTTTGCATAAAAAATGATGCAGTGAAACATTTAAAAATGTAAATAACGAGCATAAACAGTATCAATCTTTGATTGCAACTACACATTTTTCAAAGATAAAATACGCAATTATTTTTAAATTTTCTCAAAAAAAGCATTGATTGCTGCAACTGCAGTTTAATCAATGCTTAAGAAGTTTGAAAAAATTATAATTGACTTACTAGAGTTTTAATTGCTGACCAACATAGATGATATCAGAGGTTAGGTGATTATTGGCTTTGATCTGTGTCACAGTTAAGCCGAATTTAACAGCAAGTTGCCACAATGAATCACCAGCTTTGACAGTATATGTGGCATGGTCAGAATTACTGGATGTCTTAGGAGCCACACTGCTGGTAGCAATTTTTAATACTTGTCCAACGTAAATAGTGTCAGAGCCGAGACTGTTAAGGTTTTTAAGCTGAGTAACGGTTAATCCATGTTGATTAGCAATGGCCCAAAGTGAATCGCCAGCTTTGACAGCATACTGTTGAGTACTTGAACTATGCTTCGAATTGTTGTTCGCAGAGCTAGAATTTGAAGCATTTTGCGGATTGGAATTATTCGAATTGGCAACTTTTAATTTTTGTCCAACAAAGATAATGTCAGAAGATAAACTGTTCCAGCGCTTCAAGTTAGCGACTGAGATACCGTAGCTATTCGCAATTGCCCAGAGCGAGTCCCCGGCTTTAACAGCATAATTTTTATTGGTTGAAGAACTGTTTGTGTTACTGTTTGTATTGCTGAAATTATGATTGCTAGTATTGTTCGACGAAGCAGTATTATTAATATTTGTAAGTTTGAGATTCTGTCCAATATAAATGGTATCAGTCGAAAGATTATTCCATTTTTTCAAATCACTAACGGAAATACCGTGTTGATTAGCAATCGCCCAGAGTGAGTCCCCGGCTTTGACAGCATATTGCTGAGTACTTGAATTATGATTTGCGGAGTTAGAATTAGAAGTGTTTTGGGTATTAGAACTGCTTGAATTGGCAACTTTTAGTTTTTGTCCAACGTAAATAATGTCGGAAGACAGACTGTTCCAATTCTTCAAGTTTGCAACAGAAATACCATGGCTGCTGGCAATTTCCCATAATGTATCACCACTTTTAACGGTGTATGAACTATTGGTGGCTGCATTCGCACCGCTGGAAGAGGGGCTCTGATTTGAAGCTGAATTATGATTTGACGATTGCGTTGAAGTACCGTTGTTAGGCGTGTCATACTTTGTTAAACCATAATTATTAATAAGAGTTATCAAAGTAGCTGCGTAGTTAGGTGCAGTTGCATACGTTCCATATTTTCCATGAGCAAGATTTTGGGCTGCGGTCGCAACAGAAGCTGCAGTTGCTTTTGTAGAATTCGGAAAATTATTTTTAATTAGGGCTGCATAGCCGGCAAAGGAATCACTGTAGCTATGATAGGCTTGAAATTTAGCTGGAAGATAGATCCAGGAGCCGCTAACATACTCTGAAGTGTTCATTGTAACGTAATTCCCGCTGCCGGAATACTTTACTCCAAATAGATTGTGAGCTTGCGTGGCCAACGAGCTGCCACCCCAACCACTTTCAAGAGCTGCCTGAGCAATCATCAGGGATGCATAGAGATTAGATTGCATTGCGACCTGCTGGGCAGAAGAGGCGACGCTGTTTAGAAATGAATTGACATTACCTGGAATGGATGCTGACAAATTTGTATTTAAATTCGCACTGAACGACGCAACGCTAACATTACTGTTAGCCACAGTAGGGCTACTTGGATTATCCGCACTTGTGGCAGCAGCACTGCTTGAAGTTTGTGTATTTTGGCTGCTGGACTTTGTTGTTGGAGTTGAGGAACTGACAGCAGTTTGCGCACTTGTAGCAGTGTTCGTGGAGGGAGCAGAACTACTAGAGTTTTCAGTTATTTCGTTAGCGGTGGTTGTTTTGTTACTTTCGGCTTGTGTAGTAGAACTAGTTTGTGTAGCCGTGTCATTTGGCGTAGCTTTGGCTTCAGACGCTGCATTTTTTTCACTTGTAAGCGTAGTTGTTGTAGCAGCTTTAACGCTAATCGTTGGTAGGGTAGCGGCCCCAAGTAACAGGCCAGTGCCGACATAGGAGGCTGTGCGGCTAAAGCCGTGAATATGTTTGATGTTGCTTAAGTATTTCTGATGAGCGATTCGCGCACTTCTTTTTTTCAAAGTGGAGCACACCCTTTCAAAGGAATTTTTAAGTATTTACTTTTAGTCACTAACGTTTATTTGGGTTCAGTATAGCAAAAAACAAAACTAATCTGAATTAATCGGTTTTTAAATTCAGCGAGGTAGAATTTTTTTATTTGAAAACAAGATATTGTATAATACGTGAGGTACAAGAAGATCAAAGGAGCTGATTTTGTGAAAGTTACAATGCATAATGCACCGCTTGATACGAATAGTGAACCGCCTGTTGTAGGAGAAAGCTTCCCAGGATTTAGTCTGGAAAATGATCGTCAGCAACGAGTTACATTACAAGGCTTAAATGGAAAGTATGTGTTAATTAGTGTTGTTCCAAATATCAACACAAGAGTATGTAGCCTCTCTACTAAGAAGTTCAACGAGAGGGTGGATAATTTCCCTAACATTGATTTTCTGACAATTTCAACAAATACAGCAGATGAGCAGAAAAATTGGTGTGCTGCTGAAAACGTTTCAGAGATGCAGCTCTTATCTGATGCACAAGGAAGTTTTGGCAAGCAGCTTGGACTGTACATTTCAGATAAGGGGATTGATGCCCGGAGTGTCTGGATTATTGATCATGCTGGAAAGATAGTTTATCGTGAGTTGATTGGAGAACAGAGTAATGAACCTGATTATGCAGCTGCATTAACTTTTTTGGAACAGCATTAAGGGTGTTCATTAGATTAATCAATCGGCAAAAATGATTGTTATGTTTATAAAAAACAAAAAATGCCCTCACATATTTCTTTTGAAAATATGTGAAGGTATTTTTTTAGTGCTGCTGTTTTTCATCATCTTTTGAAAAGCACATCTTATCTTTAAGACCGCGGGTACATTCAGCTTGAATGGTGACATGCATAATTTTGTATTTCTTTTGGAGTAGCTCTTCGATCTGAGAATAGATTAATTCTGTCTCTCTTAAAGACTGATTAGCCAGATTGACATGTACAGAGGCCACTAATTCATTTTCGTTGATTAGCCAAGTATGGAAATGATGGACACCACGTACCGAAGGAATAGTCATGATAGTGTTCTTGACTTCTGTCGGATCAATTGCGGGGGATCCTTCCATTAAAATCATTAGCGTTTGCCGAATGATTGGCCAGGCTTCGTAAGCAATGTATAAAGAAACCAAAATAGTTACCACAGGATCCACCCAAGAAATTTTGAAGAAAAAGATTAAAAGTGAGCCGATGATAACTCCAACTGAAGCTAATGCGTCGCTTAGGAGGTGCAGATAAGTTGCACGCAAATTGAGGTTATGTTTTGAATCACGGCTAAGTAGGATAGTTGCAAAAAGATTTGCTGCAAAACTGATCAAGGCTGTCCAAAACATCACACCGCCACTAACTTGCTCGGGCTGCATGATGCGTTTAATGGCCTCAATCAATAAATAGACCGAAAGAAAAACCAAAATTAATGAATTCAAGAGTGCAGCAATAATTTCGGCTCTTTGATAACCGTAAGTATTTTTGGGAGTAGGACTGCGCATCCCGATTCGATGAGCAATATAACTTAGAATAACCGAAAAAGAGTCACTGAGATTATGCAGGGCATCAGAAATTAAGGCTAAACTACCTGAAACGATACCACCAAGAAGTTCAAAAATTGTGATTGTGACATTTAACACAGTAATTAGTAAAAATCTTCTACCGGAAAAGCGTGCTTGTTCCAATTTGAACCCTCCTTTCTGAATTCAATTAAAGATATGAGTATATGTTCATATTACGTGTAAACTATAACATGAATATTTTGTAAAAACAACTATTAAAGAGGAATTTAGTAGTGTAAAGTGCTACTATAATAAAAAGTAACTAGCATTAAGACTTTGTGAAAAAGCTCAAAGGATTTTAATGGTTAGCTCTTATAAAAAAAGAGAATTGAGGAGAAAACATGAGTTCAGATTCGCAGAAGGATACGGCACATCTAATAGTAGAATGTCTTGAAGGTGAAGGAGTAAAATACGTTTTTGGAATTCCAGGAGAAGAGAACATCCACTTAGTTGATGCGCTTAATGATTCCAAGACGATTGAATTTGTCCTTACACGCCACGAACAAGGAGCTTCATTTATGGCAAGTACGTATGGACGGTTGACAGGGATGCCAGGGGTTTGCTTGGCAACCCTTGGACCAGGTGCGATTAATTTAATGCTGGGAGTTGCTGATGCAGAGACAAATTCGACTCCCTTGGTTGCATTAAGTGCTCAAGGCGGGTTGGCAAGGTTGCATAAAGAATCTCATCAAGTTTTAGATCTTGTTTCTATGTTTAAACCGGTTACACAATATGCCAGTATGATACTGACACCGCGGGCAGTCCCCGAGATGATTCGCAAGGCTTTTTCAACAGCTAAGAGAGATCGACCAGGTGCGGCTTACCTTGCAATTCCTCAGGATGTTGAAGAAAAGCCGGTGACGGCTCAGTTGAAACCTCTTAAAATTGATCCTATTTCTGTGACGCAGCCGACTGTTTCAGATATTGATAAGGCAGTGAAGTTAATCGCCGCCGCTAAAAATCCAATAATTTTAGCAGGGGATGGTGTGCTGTGGAAGCACGCGGAACAGGAAGTTCAGGAATTAAGTGAGTTACTAGACATTCCAGTTGTAACCACGTTTATGAGCAAGGGTGTCCTCTCAGATAGACATAAAAATGCGCTTGGGGTTGTTGGCTTTATGCGCAAGGATTACGAAAATTTTGCGATTGATCGTGCTGATATGATAATCTCAATTGGATTTTCCATTCAGCAATTTGATCCGCAAAGAATCAATCCACATGGCGATAAAAAAATTATTCATATTAACATGTTCCGTCAAGACGTTGATAGTCACTATCCAGTTACATTGAACATCATTGCAAACATTCGTGCTAGTTTGCAGGCGTTATTACAATCATTACGGCTGCAGGACCTGCATTTTTCGCACAAAACTGCTCAAATTCGAGAACTGATTCATGATGAATTGATCAGTGGGCAAAAGAGTCTTGATGTTCCGCTAAAACCGCAAACAGTTGTGTATGCAACCCGTAAGGTTTTACCAGATGATGCAGTAGTGCTTGTAGACACTGGGGCAGTTAAGATGTGGATGGCGCGTCTTTATCAAACTTATCTTTCAAATACTTGCTTAATTGACAATGGACTTTCAACAATGGCTTGGACTTTACCAGGGGCAATCGGTGCCAAGCTTGCTCGGCCTGATAAAGTGGTGGTTGCTGTGATGGGAGATGGAAGTTTTCTCATGAACTCACAGGAGATTGAGACCGCAATTCGCGAGAAGCTTCATCTAATAATCGTAATTTGGGAAGACGCATCTTATGGACTTATTAAATGGAAGATGGATATGGAAATTAAGCATCATAATGGGGTTGATTTTGACAACCCAGATTTTGTCAAATATGCGGAAAGTTTTGGGGCACATGGCCGTCAAGTAGAAAAAGCAGGAGACTTTTCACGCTTTATGCAAGAAGCAGTAGCTGCTAAAACGGGTGTCTATGTAATCGCAGTTCCTGTTGATTATCGTGAAAATATGAAGTTGATTAGTAAGCTAGGTAACACAACGATGCGCCTTTAAGGTTTGTAATTCAGGACTTAGTCTACGGAGGCTGGACACCGGTTGTCGGCACTTCTCTATAACATGTTCCAAAAGGCAGGTTTTTGTGTTTAGCATGGATCACACCGGTAACAAGTGCGGTTACCACTGTGATCCAACGCTAAGCCTCAAAACCTAGCGCCTTTTTGCACACTTCTTTCATAACGTGCTCCACCCAGCAACCTCCTGTGCCTAAGCCTAAATTACGCGTAACCAAGTTCGGGTTACTTTGTAATTCAGGACTTAGTCTACGGAGGCTGGACGCCGGGTGTCGGCACTTCTTTCATAACGTGCTCCACCCAGCAACCTTTTGCGCCTAACCGCAAATTGCACATAGTCACAACCAACCTATTTTGCAATTTAACGGTTGCTGCTCAAAGGCTGGACGCCGGGTGTCGCACTTTTTTCTAATAACTTGCCATAAAGCAACAAGTTGCAGTAGGATAAGTGCAGAAAAGGGGTGTTGTTTTGAAGAAAACTTTTTCTTTTGACAAAGAATTAACCGTGAATCGTTTAGGATATGGAACCATGCAACTGCCTGGAAAGGGAGTTTGGGGTCCTTCAACGGATCCGCAAAACGCCATTAAAGTTCTGACCACAGTGTTAGACAATGGAGTTGATTTTATTGATACAGCAGATGCTTATGGGCCGTTATTCGCCAATCTTTATCTGAAAAAAGCCTTACAGCAACGGCCTCACACTAAAGTAATGGTCGCTACCAAAGTTGGGCTTACACGCCAAGGCCCAGATAAATGGACTCCAAATGGTCGGCCGGAGTACTTAAGACAGCAGGTTGAACTGAATTTGTTTTCGCTTGGTTTGGATCAAATTGATCTTTTACAATTGCATCGAGTTGATCCAGCAGTTCCGCTAGCAGAACAACTTGGCATTTTACGTGATATGCAGGCTGAAGGAAAGATTAAGCATATTGGATTAAGCCAGGTCAGTGTGCAGCAACTTGAAGAAGCTCAGAAAATTGTACCCATTGTTTCAGTGCAGAATCGGTATAACTTAGTTGATCGTGCAGATGAAGATGTTTTACACTATGCTGAACAGCACCATCTGGCATTTATTCCTTGGTTCCCCTTAGCAACCGGGAAATTGGCAGCTGATCAAAGGTTGCAGCAAATTGCTGCAAAATATGATGTTGGACCAGCACAGATTGCACTTGCTTGGTTATTAAAAACAAGCGAGGTTGTTCTCCCGATTCCGGGAACCAAATCTGTGGTCCACGCATTAGAGAATCTTAAGGCCCAAGAGATTGAGTTGAGCGAAGAGGAACTTAATGATCTGAATGAATTGAAATAGTTTTTTAGCAGCTCTAAAAATAAAAGTGTCACTATACCATGCCTTTACAAACAATGTAAATTGCTAGAGATGGACCACTAATCATGCAATTTATTGTAATGTGAGCGCAATGGAACTAGTGACACTTTTTGAGTAAGTCGGCGTATCAGCCTAGATCAAAGCTTACTTGTAGCTATTAGGCAAAGTTGCCTTTAATTATAGTCTGACGTATTAAAATTTTGGCAGAAGTCAGTTACTTTTTAAAGTGTGCTAAGGCACCTATTAATGCGTTCAGCTTGGCCTCCCAATCTTCAGCTTTGACAATTCCACTAGCACCACCAGTTCCAGCTGCACCCCATTCCAGCATTTGGGTTACATCTGCCGCAGTGCTGACACCAGCAGCTTCGATTACGAAAATAGCAGGATCAACTGCATGAACTGCAGCAATTGACTGGGTTACATAGTCTTTGCCGCTTGTTTTGCCGGAACCTACTAATGCAGCCGGTTCACAGATCATGGCATTCGGGTGCAGTTGTGCAACGGCTTGACACTGTTCAAGTGTGTCTGCACAAGCAATACTTAAGAGGCCAACTTTTTTAGCACGCTTGATACCGGCATCGAGTTGTGAAAGAGTTAGCTGTCTTTCAGAATGGTTCAAAATGACGGCGTCTACTCCATAGGCTTTCAAAGCTTCTGGTAAAACGCTTCCCATTCCCTTATTTGGAGGGATTGTATCCATATGTTGTGCGGTAATTAGCAAATGAGGATATGCATGTTTTTTAATTTCAGGGATATCAATCAACTGTGCGGTGAAAATACTTTCAATGTCGTATTTTGCTGCTACTTTTTCAGTCAGCTCAGCTAATCTGAGTACATCATTCCCATAAAGATACGTTTTAGGGTTTACCATAAAAAATGGTTTTTTAAATTTTTTCATCCAAATTCTCCTTTAGTTGCTTGTTTACAGGGCTGCGAAAATGAAGCCAAAAATTAAGTTCCTGCTTTCATTGTAAGCGCTGAAATTTGGATTGCAAAAAAATTGATTATATTCTAATCACCGCCTTAGTTTTTAACGACTGCATGTTAAGGGCGTACTTTCATTAACGAGTATTGTATTTGAATTTTGAAACAGGATATAATAAAGATGATTATTGTTGCTGTTTTTCGAAAAGTTAGCATGAATTTTTCGCAACACTACAATCCAAGGAGGAGCTAGCATGACGTCATTTCGAATTGAAGAAGATACATTGGGACCCGTTAAAATCCCTGCAGATGCGCTGTGGGGACCGCAAACAGAACGCAGCCGCCATAATTTCAAAACGGGGAAGAAGATCCCACTGGCGCTTATCCGTGTTTTAATTGAGCTCAAAAAAGCCGCAGCCCAAGCTAATGGTGCGCTAGGACAACTTACAAGTGATAAGACTGACATAATGGTAGCAGCTGCTGATAAACTACTTGGGCTTACCGACGAGAAATTGGAAAGGGACTTTCCGCTACATATTTATCAAACTGGTTCGGGTACGCAGACTAATATGAATGTGAATGAGGTTATTGCTAACTTGGCTGCCCGCATGGACAACACAATTACAATACGGCCGAATGATGAAGTTAATCATGGGCAAAGTTCAAATGACATTTTTCCGACTGCAATGAACATCACAGCTTATTTAGAGCTGGCGCAACTTATTGCAGGACTGGAGCATTTGATTGCTGAATTAGACGAAAAAAGAAAAAAATATTGGCGAACTGTTAAAATTGGTCGAACTCATCTGCAAGATGCGACTCCATTAACTTTTGGACAAGAAGTCAGTGGTTGGGTGAGCATGCTGCAGCATGATCTGCAATTCATTCAAGCATTGCGGCCTAGTTTGCTGGAACTACCACTTGGAGGCACCGCAGTTGGTACTGGGATGAATGCGGCCCCAGGCTTTGCTGCAGCTGTAGCTACAAGAATAAATACGCGTTATCATAGTGATTTTACTGTAAAAAGCAATAAATTTTATGGTCTGAGTGCACATTCTGCGTTGAACGCGGTTCATGGAGCATTAAAGACACTCGCAAGTGATTTGTTGAAAATTGCGAATGATGTCCGTTTCTTGGCCAGTGGTCCGCGTGCAGGTTATGGTGAATTGCATATTCCGGCTAACGAGCCTGGTTCATCTATCATGCCTGGCAAGATTAATCCAACTCAAGCAGAGGCATTGACGATGGCTGCACTCAGAGTGATGGGCAATGATACTGTGATTACGACGGCTGCTTCACAAGGAAATTTTGAAATGAACGTTTTTAAACCTTTAATTATTGAAACCTTTTTGGAGTCAGTTGAAGTCTTGGAAGGAACCATGAACGGTTTTGCAGACAAAATGATTCATGGCTTGACAGTTAACGAAAAGAGAATGTCCGAGTTAGTTGCAGATTCGTTGATGACGGTGACGGCACTTTCACCACATATCGGGTATCATGCAAGTGCAAAAATTGCACAACAAGCTGAAAAAGAGGGAACTACTTTAAAAGAAGCTGCGTTGAAATCGGGGAAGGTCACCGCAGAACAATTTGATCTGTGGGTTGATCCATTGAAAATGACTAATAGTGAGGGACAATAACGGGCAAAGTTGGTTGCAAGCACAAATATTTTAGGGGGTAAAATAGTGGGAGCTTTTTCTTTTAGTACAACCGCACCAGAAAAGTTACAAGATAAATATGACGTGGTAATCGTCGGGTCAGGGGCCACCGGTTTAACCTGTGCGTTGCAGGCACATGAGCTTGGACTGCAGCCGCTGGTGGTTGAAAAAATGGCTAAAATTGGCGGCAACACTAACCGGGCATCTTCAGGAATGAACGCTGCTGAAACTAATGTGCAACTGCAGCATGGGATTGTTGATAGCTTTGCTGAATTTTATCAAGAAACATACCATGGCGGGGGTTATCTTAATGATCCACAACTGCTGCGTTACTTCAGTACACATGCGGTATTGGCGCTTGATTGGTTGTCTGCTCATGGAATTGAACTTTCTGATTTGACATTGACAGGTGGAATGAGCAAAAAACGTGCACATCGACCGGCTAGCACTGCTCCGATTGGGGCATTTCTGATTCAAGGCTTGTTGCAGGCATTACAGCAACAAAAGATTCCGTTGGTAACTGAAACAACTGTTACGCGTCTTTTGCGAAGTACAAGCGGAGCAACCCAAGGAGTAGAAGTCAAGTTCGCCGATGGAACTAAAAAAACGCTGCACAGCAAAGTAGTGGTGTTAGCAACTGGTGGATTTGGTGCTTCAAAAGAGTTGCTGCAAAAGTATCGTCCGGATCTTTTAGGGTATCGGACAACGAATCACGCAGGTGCTACTGGGGATGGACTTAGGCTGGCCCATCAAGTTGGCGCAGAGTTGATGCAGATGAACTTGATCCAGGTACATCCTACTGTTCAACAAGATAATCCCCATGCCTTTTTGATTGGTGAAGCAGTCAGAGGTGAGGGCGCACTGCTTGTTTCAAAGGGAAAACGATTTGTGAATGAATTAGATACACGTAGAATCGTCTCCAATCAGATTACTGCACTGCCAGAAAAAAGTGCCTATCTAGTTTTTGATCAACAGGTTCGTGAGCGGGTCAAGGCAATTGATTTTTACCTCAAAATTGGTCTAGTGGTCACAGCTTCTTCAATTGCAGAGCTCGCGCAAAAGGTTGGTTTTGAAGCAGCTAAATTGGAAGAGACGGTAAAGACCTGGAATCAAGCGGTTGAACGCGGCTTAGATCCGCAGTTCGGCAGAACAACTGGCTTTGGCAATGGCTTGACCACAGCACCTTATTATGCAATTCACGTAGCACCTGCTGTCCATTACACAATGGGCGGTATTCATATTAACGAAAAGACACAAGTGCTTGACGGAAATGGGGATGTCATTCCGGGACTTCTCGCTGCCGGGGAAGTCGCAGGCGGACTTCACGGAAATAATCGAATTGGCGGAAATTCAATTGCAGAAACAATTGTTTTCGGTCGGCAAGCAGGACAACAAGCAAAAGTATTCACGGAACAAGGATAGCAAAAGATAGTAGCAGATTTGCTTCTAAAAAGTTATTTAAATCCGTTTTTCGAACTCTTTATGTTATTAAAATAGTACTAAGGGGCTGTGACAAAAGTTAAATTTTGTCACAGCCCCTCTTTTATTCCGGATAAACGTGTTCCATAAGTCAAAATTTGAGTGCTAACTCGAAATTTCCCGACTTATGGAACACTCTCTTTATTTTTATAAATTAACATGATGTCTGACTTAAATAGGCAGTCAGTAATACTGTGAGAAGGAACTTTTCAGTAGGGCTTATTCCGAGACAGCCTCTTTTGGAGCTTGACGAGTGTGTTCTGCAAGATGGACAAGATGGGTTAAGAATGCATGTGTAGTCGCTTCATAGCGATACTTTCTTCCCAGCTCGACCAAGTAGCCATTGATGTAGTCTACTTCTGTTGGACGATTATGCGACATATCTTGATACATTGAAGGATAGTGCAACGGGTTAGCAACGGTTGAGACGTAGTTAACGCTCTCCAGCTCTGCTTGTCGGGTGTTAAGCATCTGGATACCGGCACGTTCGCAGACATCGTAGGCTTCATTAATCAGTTGTTTGCTCAACTCGTCAGCTCCAGGATAGCTTGCAAATTCACCCATTGTGATTTCAAAGAGCGTGCACAGTGTGTTAACAACAGAATTAAAGACAACTTTAGCGAGGAGCGTACCCATGAAGTTAGTGGTTAGATTCGGGTTGAATTGAGCTTTCTCAAGTTCAGTCACAACTTTATGCGTCATTTCATCCGGCTTTTCAGTATAATTGGCGAGATTCATTGTGCCAGCACCACGTGCACCAATGAAGTCAACATCTCCAGGTCCATTCAAAACAGTTGCGACCAAAGCAGTTCCAGCAATCAATTTTGCAGGTTTAAAATACTCTAAGAGTTTTTCAACGTGACCCATGCCATTCATACAAGTGAGGACGTATTGTTTTTCGTCAAAACAATGCGCAGTTCGTTTTAAAAAGTCCGCAAGCTGCATTTGTTTGGTAAAGACTACCCAAACGTCGGGATGTCCCTGGTATTCTTCCGGGTAGTAAACATTAACGGGGACAAGATGCTGATCCTGATGATCACGTGCAACTAAGACACCACCTTGTTCACGCACCTTTTCGACGTTCTTTTCCCAAGTGTCAACAAAATCAACTTGGTTTCCAGCTTCTTGTAATAAAACTCCATAACGGTATCCCATTGCACCAGCACCTAAAACTGTAAACTTCATAGTAGACCCCTCCAAGTATATTTTTATTCCGAATAAAAATAAAAAAGTCCCTTAGACAAAATAAAATTGTCTAAAGGACGCTGACGCGTGGTACCACCTTTTTTCATTCACGATTGTGAACCTCTTCGAACTCAAAATCAATTCGTCAGCACTATAATGGGTGCACCCACCGCAAGCTACTCATACTGCTTTTGCCTGCATCGCTCCAAGATGATTTTTTATTACCGTCAAATACCTGCTCTCATCAATTCAGGCTCGCTGATCATTTGCAGGGTAACAAAAGTTCTTTTCCACACGTTTTATCTCATTCGTTTTTAATTTATACGCAGTTTAACGCTTAAAAATCTAATAGTCAATCTTTTTTTTGAAAAAAATTATTAAATCGAACCCTGTAGCTTAAGAAAAGAAAGAATTTTGGCAAAATTAGTAAATAATTAAAAAGTGGTTGACAAAAAATGCTAAAAAAGTGTAGACTAGCTACATTAAATGATCATGCTATGAACGAAGTTAGTAGTTTTTCAGTTTTGCCAAGAAAGCACTGTTTGTTGGGAAAGTGTCAGAACTGAAGAAGGGAAGATTTGTTCATTGATCTTACTTTTCGAGGTAAGATGGGCAGCATCCATTAAAGTGCGTGTGTATCTTACACAGTAAGTGGCGATCTGCGAAGATGGTCAAAAACAAAAGGTGGTACCGTGCTGTCAAAGCACCCTTGGTTAAGTAACCAAGGGTGCTTTTTGCTTTAAAATAACAAAAAGGGGTGTTTGTAATGAAATATGGTGTAATTGGTGCAGGTGCGATGGGATATCGCTATGGCGTAATGCTGCAGGAAAATGCAGGGGTAGACGTTGACTTTATCGATACATGGGAACCCAATGTTGAAAAGGTGCGTGAACAGGGCGGAGTCTCAGTTGCACGTGATCATCAAAATAGACGGTTAGTTCCGATTAACATTTATTATCCAGAGGAGTATCAAGGGCATCCTGATGTTTGGATTATTTTTAAAAAGCAGATGCAACTTGAAGATGAATTAAAGCGGGATGCAGCAGCAGGCTTATTCCATGACGACCAAGCTGTTTTTTCTGCTATGAATGGAATGGGACATTTTGAAAAAATTGCGCAATATTTTCCCGCTGAAAAGATTATTTGTGGGACAGCGATGATCGCAACACGTCTTGATGGGCCCGCAAATGTTGACTTTATGGGAGCTAAGGGAACTGAACAAATGCACATTGCACAATATGCTGGAAAGGAACCCACCCCAGTAACGCAGAAAGTAATTGCTGATTTTGAGAAAGCTTCTCTGGGACCAATCTTTGCGGCAGATTACTTAGGGATGTGCATGTCAAAAGTAGTTTTCAACGCGGTGGTTAACACGTTATGTACGATGTTTGAAGTTCAAATGGGTCAATTTATTGAGTATGAGGGTGTTCCCAAAATGGCCCAGCAACTTTTCAACGAAGCCTATGATGCTTGTGAACGGGCGGGGATTCATCTGATTGAAACCAGGCAAGAAGAGATTGATTCTGTTACGACGATTAGTCACGAGTATAAATATCACTATCCTTCAATGTACCAAGACTTTTCCAAGGGAAGGCCCACAGAAGTAGATTACATAAACGGGTATATTGCTAAAATTGGGAGAGAAAATGACTATGTTTGTCGAACACATGAATTTGTCACACAACAGGTCCATTTGGCTGAATTAATGCGTAAATATCACTGAAATTGCGAGAAAATAAAAATTTAATTAAATATATAAAAAGAATTGCGGATTATTTTAAGCCAACGAATAAGAAACGTCAAGCGAATTTAACTATGGAAATTCGTATTTGACTGACAAAGACTGATATTGGAGTACGATGATTTATATATTACGAAATAAGAGAGTGTGACATAAGTCGGGAAAATTTGAGTGCTAACTCGAATTAAGAACATAGCGAGTACTTTGCTATGAGTAATTTGAAGTTAGACGGAGAATTTTGACTTATGGAACACGTTTATCCGGAATAAAAGAGGGGCTGTGACAAAATTTAACTTTTGTCACAGCCCTTTATTTATGAGCAGTCAAGCTTTAGATGCAACTTTTAAGCCGGCAGCACCAACTGAATTCAGTGCTGTTAATGAGCGCAGGGTGTCGGCACTTCTTTAATGTGCTCCAACCAGCAACCTCCTGTGCCTAAGCCAGAATTATGCGTAACCAAACCCAGGTTACTTTATAATTCTGACTTTAGTCCACGGCGGCTGAACGCTGGAAGTCGGCACTTCTTTAACGTGCTCCAAAAGGCAGGTTTTTGTGTTTAGCATGGATCACACCGGTAACAAGGTCAGTTACCATTGTGATCCGACACTAAGCCTCAAAACCTAGCGCCTTTTTACACACTTCTTCTTAATGTGCTCCAAGCACCAGACTTTTGCGCCTAACCTCAAATTACGCATAGACACAACCCGTCTATTTTGTAATTTGTTGTTAGTGCTCAAAGGCTAACGTGCTTGTCGGCACTTCTTCTTAACGTGCTCCAAGCATCAGCCTTTTGCGCCTAACTTCAAATTACGCATAGACACAACCCGTCTATTTTGTAATTTGTTGTTAGTGCTCAAAGGCTAACGGTGCTTGTCGGCACTTCTTTAACGTGCTCCAAGCACCAGCCTTTTGCGCCTAACTTCAAATTACGCATAGACACAACCCGTCTATTTTGTAATTTGTTGTTAGTGCTCAAAGGCTAACGATGCTTGTCGGCACTTCTTTAACGTGCTCCAAAAGGCAGGTTTTTGTGTTTAGCATGGATCACACCGGTAACAAGGTCAGTTACCATTGTGATCCGACGCTAAGCCTCAAAACCTAGCGCCTTTTTACGCACTTCTTCTTAACGTGCTCCAAGCACCAGACTTTTGCGCCTAACTTCAAATTACGCATAGACACAACCCGTCTATTTTGTAATTTGTTGTTAGTGCTCAAAGGCTAACGATGCTTGTCGGCACTTCTTTCATAACGTGCTCCACCCAGCAGCTTCCTGTGCCTAAGCCTGAATTACGTGTAACCAAACCCGGGTTACTTTGTAATTCAGGCCTTAGTCTACGGCGGCTGAACGCTGGTTGTCGGCACTTCTAGTTATTATTTTGCGAATTTTGCCGTCAACTCATTACGATTTCCTGAAAAAAGAAACAACGGTGTATCAGCCTGAAACTTCAAACTATCCTTTAAATCGCCAACATTATAGGGCGTGAAGCCAATTTGCTTAATCAAGTCGGAAACAGTTGCCTTAACCTGTGAATCACCCGCAATTGGCAGTGCAATGCGTTTGTCATCACTAACATTTCTAGCCAAATTTTCAAGGTTAGCAACAGGAATGGTATTGAAAGCTTTGACAATTTTAGCACCTTTAAAATGATGTGCGACCAGCTCCGAACTAGCAAGTTGATGGCGGGTAAGCTGTTCAAATTCTCCATCCCGATGGGGGAAATAATTTGTTGCATCTACGACCGCTTTCCCATTGAATAGGGTTTGATCGAGTTCAAAAATTGCTTTGTAAGGAAGTGCGAGCACAATCAGTTCTTGGCGTGCAACCTCAGCCAGATTTCCAGCCTCAGCCCGCGCACCTAGGCGTTGAATTACTGGTTTTAACCTATCTAGGCCATGTTTGTTTGTGAGCACTACAGAATGTCCTGCGTTAATAAACAGTGAAGCTAATACTTGGGCAACATGTCCGCCGCCAATAAAACCGATCTTCATTAAAAACACCTCCGGAATTTTTAAAAACGTTTTAGATATCACCGTCATTGTAGACTATAATTGCAGAACTGACAAACATTGCTTTTTCAGGCACAAGCTGATCAATTGAATTAACTAACCTTGCTTGCTATAGTTGTAACCGTAGACAAAGACCTGCAAGGAGGAATTTTAATGAGTAAAGTTGCAGTATTAGTAACCGATTTAGTGGAAGATGTAGAATATACCGCTCCGGTTGAAGCTTTGAAAAAGGCAGGACATACAATTACCACAATTAGCCCCGCCGGGAAAACAGTAGTTACTGGAAAACATGGAACTGAGATTAAAGTTGACAAAAACATTAACGAAGTGCAACCGACCGCTTTTGATGCTTTGCTATTGCCAGGGGGCTTTTCTCCTGATCAGTTGCGGGCTGATGAAGCCTTTGTGGCATTTACGAAGCACTTTCTTTTGGCAGATAAACCACTTTTTGCAATTTGCCATGGACCGCAGCTCTTTATTCAAACTGGACTTGTTAAGGGCCGTGAATTAACTGCATATCAGACTGTTCAATCTGATCTTTATTACGCAGGCGGCGTGGTCAGAGACGAGCCTGTTGTGACAGACCACAACTTGATCACAAGCCGTACCCCAGATGACATCCCTGCGTTTAATAATGCAATCGTTAACGCTTTGGCATAAAGTTAAAGTACGGTAGATTTTAAAATCGTTAGTAACTGTTAATTCGGATATTAAATATTAAAGATAAAGCTAAGAGAGTATGACATAAGTCGGGAAAATTTAAATGCTAACTCGAAATTACGAACATAGCGAGTACTTTGCTATGAGTAATTCGAAGTTAGACGGAGAATTTTGACTTATGGAACACGTTTATCCGGAATAAAAGAGGGGCTGTGACAAAAGTTAAATTTTGTCACAGCCCCTTAGCTTTACCCTTAGAACATGTTTATGTGATATATATTCTATTCGATTTCGCTGAATAATGCGAGAAGATCTTCTTTAGTTAGCTTTTTCTTTTGTTCACCGCTGACATCAAAGGTAATTTTACCTTTATCAAGGACAACGAGTCGATTACCATATTTTAAGGCATCGTCCATCCGATGGGTAATCATCAGGCAAGTTAATTTTTGTTCTGTGATATTCCGATTGGTTTGTTCCATTAACTGTGCACTGGTTTTAGGATCAAGTGCAGCGGTATGTTCGTCAAGTAAGAGCAGCTCAGGGCGCTTGATAATTGCCATTAAGAAGCTAAGTGCTTGTCGCTGCCCGCCTGAAAGATTTTCAGTAGCAACATCAAGCTTATCTGCGAGTCCATTATTCATTGAGGCTGTCAGTTTCTTGAATAATTGGCGTTTTTTCTTAAGTCCGCGCAATTTTAGCGTACGGTTGTCACCGCGCTTAGCCGCAAGGTTCAGATTTTCTGCAACTGTCATGCGCGGAGCTGTTCCCATCTTAGGATCTTGGAAAACACGACTTATGAATTGTGATCTTTGGACAACATTTTCTTTTGCAATGTTGCGACCATGATGGAGAAGCTGACCACTGCCAACCGGGATACTACCAGCAATAGTGTTGAATAAGGTAGATTTTCCAGCCCCATTTGGTCCAATAACTGTGATAAAGTCGCCTTCAAAGATTTCAAGGTTTAGCTGATTCAACAGTGCGGTTTGTGCAGGAGTATTTGGATTAACATAAGCGACAACTTCTTTTAGTGAAAGTAAAGGTTTATTTTGAACCATGGATTGCTGCCCCCTTAGAAATAATATGGTCGAGTCCTAACAATGCACTTAGCTTGGGAAGCATCAGACAAATTGCGAGGATTACGGCAGACAATAAGTTCAGATCATTGGTACTAAAGCCTAATTGCAAGACAATCAATAAAACGAAACGGTAGAGAATACTTCCAAGTGTAACGGCAACTAAACGTTGATTCAGTGTTAATTCACCGAAAACAACCTCGCCAATAATGATCGAGGCTAAAGCAATTACGATGATCCCAATGCCCATGTTGACGTCAGCGTAGCCGTTATTTTGTGCGATGAAGGCACCTCCCATGCCAATCAAACCGTTTGAGACCATTAAGCCCATGATTGTCATATTATCAGTATTAATACCGAGAGAATTTGCCATTATCGGATTATCACCAGTCGCAATAAAGGCTTGGCCTAGTTCAGTTTGAAGAAACAGAATTAAAGCGGCTGTGACGACCACGATGATAATCAGTCCGACTGTAACGCTGTCAAAGTATTTAGGTAGCGATTCGAGGAAGTGGTTGCTGAAAACAGTTTGTTTACCTAATAAAGAGATATTAGCACCACCCATAATCCGCAAGTTAATGGAAAGACAAGCAGTCATTACCAGAATTCCAGCTAACAAAATGGGAATTTTACCTTTAGTATAGAGCAGACCAGTGACAAGTCCGGCGAGTGCGCCTGTTAAAAAAGCAAGTGCAGTTGCCAAAAGTGGCGAGACACCATGACTGATAGCAGCAACTGCTGTGGCCGCTCCCAACGGAAAGGTACCTTCAACCGTCATGTCTGGAAAATTCAAGATCCGGAAGGTTAAAAATAATGCGACGCCTAATACAGCCCACAACAGGCCCTGACCTATACTTGAAACAATCATACTCATTTAAAGACTTCTCCTTTCGCTTCAGCCTGTTTTACAATTTCATTTGGCAACGTAATTCCTAATAACTTAGCTTCTTTTTGATTAATTACATACGTCCCCTTAGTAACATACGCAACTGGGAAAGTTGCAGTTTTGCGTCCTCGCAGTACCTGTGCAGCCATTTCACCCGCAACTTTACCAAGTTCTTTTTGACTGATTGCATATGAAGCAAGACCGCCATCTTTGACCATTGTATCAGCGGAAGGAATTACAGGAATCTTTGCCTGATTGGCGACATTGACCAATGTTTTCATTGCTGAGGCAACTCCATTATCTTGAGGTGCATAGACTGCATCAACCTGAGAGGTCATTTGTTCCGCAACTTGTTGCATATCGTTAGTACTAGAGATGGTATATAGTTTGTAGTTAACACCAGCTTGTTGGCAGAGTTTTGCAAACTTCTTTGCATTATATGCGCCACCATGGTCGGAGGAAGTGTAGATAATTCCAATCGTTTTTGCATTGGGGACAATTTGTTTTAAGAGTTCCAGTTGCTTTTGTAGCGGAGATTCACCAGAAGTACCGGTGACATTTCCACCTGGATGCTTATCAGATTTTACTAAGCCGCTGCCAGCAGGATCTGTGATACCTGCCAGAATCACTGGAGTGCTTTTAGAGACGGAATTTGCGAGTGCCTGTGCCGCCGGTGTAGCAATTCCGGCAACTAGATCAACGTTTTCGTTTGCAAATTTTGTGCTCATGGTCTTCAAATTGCTCTGATCTCCTTGAGCATTTTGAAAATCGATTTTAATATTTTTCCCTGGAACATACCCATATTCCTTCAAGCCTGCAACGAAACCTTGATGAATTTGATCAAGGGCAGGGTGGGTGACTAGCTGCAAGATACCGACTGTTGGAATTTTTTCCTTATTTGACGAAGTCGTTTTACTAGCATTTTGTGTTGTGAAAAATGCAACTCCTAAAAAAATTATCAGTGCTGCAATTAATGTATACATTCTTTTCATGGTGTTCCCCCTATTTTTAACTGATAGCTGAGGGCAAATAAAAAGGGCAAACCAACGAGTTTTGGTTTGCCCTTGCAACCGAAGCCCGCTGTGTTAGACCCATGCGGACTTCCTAATGTACACGAAAGTTAGTCGGCACAGATACAAACTGTTTGCCAGATTGTATCCGTTTCTTCACGAATTACAATCCACCATGCCGGCTTTGCCATGAACTATTCAAGTTGGCAATTTTGAACTTTCCCATACTGTTCCGTCCCTTCTAAAACTAATTAATGTCATTATATGAGAGGGTGATTAAAAAGTCAAGCTGCTTTTGGGATTAGTTGTGGTGCCTGTTTTTGGTTGCTGAGATTCAATATTTGATTTGACATCAGTGATAATATCTTGAAGTGTAATTTGCTGCATACGTGCTTCAGCAGCTCGCTGGACCTCCAGATAGTATTTATTAAGAACATGCGGCATTGAATTGCCAATCACACATTTTTTAGAAGTATTGTGATCAACCTTTAATAAGGGCTCTTTGGGCTGGGTAGCCAAATAAATCTCAAAAAGAGTGATTTCACCCGGAGCTTTGGTTAACCTGGGTGCAGCAGTTCCTTGAGTAGTTTCAAGCAAACTAGCTTTTCTAAGTTGTCCCATCATGCGGCGGGTTAAACTTGGGTTGGTGTTAATGCTGCTTGCGATTAATGCACTTGTGCTTTTTTGATGCTCGTGGGTATGGATAAAGACGAGAATATGAATTAAGTCACTTAATCTATTATTAGCCACAGAAGACACCTCCTTTTCCAGATGTTACTTTAAAAGTAATATTAGCATAAAAGTAATGAAAAACAAATTTGTGTTACTTCGGTCAGCCTACTTTAAGCCGGAAAAAGAGAACGAATTCTTGTGGCACGTTCTGGGATGTGTAAAACAAATTAGGTTCGGACCAAAAGGTAACCAAGCGTAATAAAAGAGGGACTGTGACAAAAGTTAAATTTTGTCACAGTCCCTCTTTTATTCCAGATAAACGTGTTCCATAAGTCAAAATTCTCCGTCTAACTTCGAATTACTCATAGCAAAGTACTCGCTATGTTCGTAATTTCGAGTTAGCACTCAAATTTTACCGACTTATGTCACACTCTCTCTTTTATTCCAGATAAACGTGTTCCATAAGTCAAAATTCTCCGTCTAACTTCGAATTACTCATAGCAAGGTACGCGCTATGTTCGTAATTTCGAGTTAGCACTCAGATTTTACCGACTTATGTCACACTCTCTTGGTGACTGCCATTTTTCAAAAATACTTGAACTAACTGAAAGATTACCTAAGTGATGCACACTAATGACATCATAAAGAAAGCTGAAAGCGTGCTAACTATTTAGTTTTGTCATTAGCTTGTCACGAATTTTCCCGGCCTTTTCAAAATTATCGGTAATAATACCAGCAACTCCTTGTTTAAATAGATGCCGAATTTTAAAGGTATCATTAATAGTCCAAATACGTTGCACCACTTCGTCAGCTTGCCGATGATGAAGATGCAAGCCCGCTAATCCTGCTTTTTTTACAAAAGTAGCAGCATCAGGAACTTTATGCATCGTTAACCAACAGTATTGTTGAGCCGCGTCAATTTTTTGACATTTTTTAAGTGTCTCAAGGTTAAAAGAAGAAAAAATTACAGGTTTTACAAGTGGAGCTTGGCTGATCATTTCTAGCACGATTTTTTCAATATTTTCGTACTCAATCTGGTCAGTTTTAAGCTCAAGATTAAGCTGAGTATTTGAGGTCGCTACTGTCGTTAAGAGTTCTTCTAGTGAAGGAATGGCTTCTCCGTTGGTTAGATGTAATTGCCGCAGCTCTGCGAAAGTGAAGGTTCTAATTTCTCCCTTGCCGTCAGTTGTCCGATCAACCGTTTCATCGTGAATGACTACAGGAACGCTATCTTTGGTTAAATGAACGTCAAATTCGAGACCATCAATATTGTGATCTACTGCATATCGAAATCCTTCGAGTGAGTTCTCAGCAAATTTAGCTGGGTATCCGCGGTGACCAAAAATTAAAGTTTGTGTTGTCATTTTACCATTCCTCATTATTAATTGATTTTGTGCTTATTTATTTGCCTTATTCGTAGTTTGAACGTAGCTATTCATCTGTTTTTCAGCGTCTTGCAGTGCTGAAGTTACACTTTTACCATTGTAGATTTGCTCCATCGCAGTTTGAGTGATGGTCCTTTCCTGGATCAAGCCTTGCATAAAGATTCCTGAGTTCGTGTTATTAGGGGTGGTTCGTGCTAATTGTTGACTAGGAATTTTTGCTGCAGGAGTTTTTTGATAGAGTTTTTGCAAGACAGGTTCATTTTGTGAATCCTTGTTAAGCGCTAAGTAGCCGGTTGCTGCCTGCCAAGCTGCTTGGTTTTGGGACTTCATCAGATATTTGATAAATTCCCACGCGCCGCGTTGAACGGTGGTCGATTTGTCATTTGAGATCCAAAGAGAGGCACCACCAATGGAAACGCCATTTGATTTTTGCCCATCTGGATGAGGATAGTAGGTGATCCCAAGTTGATCTTTCATCCCCGCTGTTAACTGGCTAATATCAGCTGATGATTGGAGGAACATCCCCAATTTACCAGAAAGAAAACCAGCCATTTCATTAGCAGATGCACTTGTACCCGAACCATAATTCATGAATGAACCATGTTTAATGTTTTCTTGGATCCATTTCATGGTTGTGGTGGCTGCTGTTCCGGTAAAGTTAACTGCGGTAGGCGTTCCAGCATGTCCATCTTGATTGTTAGCGAGTGATTCTCCGGCGTTAGCTAAAAATTGTTCAAAAAGCCAGCCGTAGATTTCAACACTTAGTCCCTTAACTTTTTTGCCAGAGCGTTCATAGAGCTGTTGTGCAACGCATGTAATGTCACTATAACTAGGATCAACCGGTGGGGGTGTAATCCCATATTTTTTTAAGAGCGTAGCATTATAGTACAAAACCGGTTGTGAAGTGTTAAACGGCATTGAAAGTTGTTGCCCGTTTTTAGAGTAAAAGGCACGTGCAACAGCCGAGATTTTACTAACATCATAATTATCCGCCGTGATAAATTTCTGCACTGGGGTTGTATAACCACTACTATAAATTTGGCTGGTAGAAATGTCCATTGATTGAAAAACAGCAGGAGAAGCACTTGTGCCATGTGTATTCAAAATCTTTTGCACAGCTTCATTATAATTGCCTTCGAACTGCGGAACAACCGTATACTTATTCTGTGACTGGTTAAATTCCTTGACAAATTTTGTTAATTGAACTTGCGCCGGGCCGGTCATTTCATGCCAGAAAGTGATTTGAATTCGGCTATCAGCTTTAGCAGAAGTGCAGCCGGTTAACGCTGATAAGATGACAGCACACAAGGAAAAAAGCAGTAACAAGTGGCGGTAGCGGAAATTCTTTATTTTTTTCATTATTTAACAGCACCTTCATTCAAACCGGATTTAAAGTAATGCTGTCCAATGAAAAGCACAATTAAAGTTGGAATAACTACAATAGCAGCACTTGCTTGGATCATCCCCCAGTTATTGAATGATTCTTGTGATTGTAGTTGGCGCAAACCGTCTTGGACAGGTCTAAAGTCATCACTAAAGGTGGTCAACATTGGCCAGAGATACTGGTTCCAACTGGCTAGGAAACTGTAAGCAGCAAGGGTGAAAAGGCTGATCCGGGAATAAGGCATAACTACACTAGCGTAAAAACGCCAGTGTGACAGCCCTTCGATCTCTGATGCTTCTTTCAATTCACCAGGAATTTGTAAAAATGATTGCCGTAGCATAAATGTTCCGAAAGCTGAAGTGAGGAAGGGAATAATCATAACTGCATAGTGATTCAAAAGTCCCATATTACGAACTGTCACAAAGTTTGGGATGACCTCTGCTTCAAATGGCAGCATCATTGTGGCTAAAAACACGTAGAAAAGGGTGTTTCGCCCTTTGAATTCAAGGAAGACAAAGGCATAGGCACTCATTGAACAAAAAAGCAGTTGCGCAGCCATTGTGAAAAATGAGATCACAAGGCTGTTGAATAGATATCGAATAATTGGAGTTTGCGTAATCGCGGTGTAGTAGTTGTCTAATGAAATGTGACTACTCCATAATGAACCCTTAGAAATATCTGCTGTTGGTAAGAGGCTGGTCCAAAAGCCAAGTAGAAACGGAATTAAAATGAAAAGTGCCAATAAAATCAGGACAAGAAGTTGACCTAGCCGCTGAAAATTAGGACCGGTAATATTTTTATTCATCAATAGTTCACTCTCTTTTCCAAGACTTTAAACTGGATGAAGGTAAAAAAGGCAATCATCAATGCAAGAATAACTGATTCAGTGCTTGCCAGGCCGTAATTACCGCTCAAAAAAGCATCTTGATAGATACGATAAACAAGCAAATTGGTTGCGTTATCTGGACCGCCGGCTGTCATTAGATCGATTAAGCCGAAGCTTTTGAACGATTCAATTAAAGTAATAATGGAAACAAAGAAAAGTGTCGGTGAAATCATCGGAAGTGTAATGTGAAAGAACTGGTATCTTTTTGAGACTCCTTCAATTTGTGCAGCTTCATAGAAGGTAGTGGGCACAGATTGCAATGCTCCGAAGAAAATCAAAAAGGTAAAGCCAAGATTCATCCAAACTGTCGAAATGACGACTGCTGTCATGGCCCACCCAGGCTGGGTCAACCAGTTGATGACGGGTAGATGGAAAAGATTGGCAAGTTGGTCTAAAAGACCCACAGAAGGATTAAACATGAAAAGCCAGAAAATGGCAGCAACTGAAACGGAGACTCCCATGGTTCCAGAGAAAACAGTTCGGAAAAAGCTAATCCCGCGAATTTTTTGGGAAGCTGTTTGTGCGAGCAGCAGTCCTAAAACGAGCGTTAAACAAGAAACTGCAATGACGTAGATGAAAGTTGCCTGTAGACTATGAAGGTAAGCTGTAGAAGTTAATAAACTGAAATAATTCTGGAGTCCAATAAACACAGTCGGCTTACCAACACTATTGGTTAAGAAAAAGCTGAGATACAAGGTGCGCAGCATTGGGAAAAAAACAAAGATTGTTAAGATGAGTAAAGAAGGGCCTAAAAAAACAAGTGCATATAAACGTTCGCGTAGTTCTTTCTTGTACGAAAGTCCAACAGTTAAAGGCTTCTTATTACCTTTGGGCTTATAATGCGTTTGTGACTGTTTGTTTGTAATTGGTGCGTCCATCTTCGCCATCCCCCTTATTGAAAAAGATTGCCCTGCCCGTATTATCAAAAACAAAGTAGGCAGCAGTGGCACGAATCTGAATCCGTTCGCCAAGACTGAAAGTGTTGTTTTGGGCAGTAGTGATGCGAACTTCTTCTTGGTTATCCAATAATGCGTGAATAATTGACTGTGTACCTAAGTATTCAATGTTCTTGATTGCGGCATTTGAAGCTTGCGCAGTCGCGTGGATCTCAAGTGCATTAGGACGAACACCAACAAAGTAGTCTCCTTCTTCAATATCCATTGGCAAAACATAATCAAGCAACGGATCCACTTGCAGATGACGTTGATTCTTTGTTGAATAATGTACGCTTAGAAGGTTCATTCGGGGAGTGCCAAAAAATTGTGCCACAAAAGAGTTTGCGGGATGTTGGTAAATCTCTGAAGGCGTTCCGATCTGTTGAACCTCATGTGCATGTAGAACCATAATTCTATCTGCCATTGTCATTGCTTCGACTTGATCATGGGTCACATAGATCAGTGTAATACCAAGATTTTGTTGCAACTCACGAATTTCTGAACGCATTTTACTGCGCAACTGTGCATCAAGGTTCGAAAGTGGTTCATCCATCAGGCATATTTTTGTGTCACTTGCAATTGCACGGGCTAATGCGACTCGTTGGCGTTGACCACCAGATAATTCGCGCGGTTTACGTGCTTTTAGCTCACTTAGACCAACAAGTTCAAGTGCGTGCGCTACACGTTGTTCAAGTTGAGCTGCAGGCATTTTTCGCGCTTTTAAGCCAAAAGCAACATTTGATTTGACATCTAGAAAGGGAAACAAAGCATAATTTTGAAAAACCATTGATAATGAGCGTTCTTGTGGAGGAAGGTTAGTGACGTCTTGATCATCGATTTTGAGTGTTCCATCAGAAATCGAGATGAGGCCGGCAATCATTCTTAACAAAGTACTTTTTCCACAACCGGAAGGACCAACAATCGTGAAAAATTCACCTGATTTGATTTGGACGTTAATGTTTTTTAATGTCCAGTTTTGACCATCATAACTCTTTGAAAGACTAGCTAGTTCAATACCCATCTGCTCACTCCCTAATTTTATGTTAAATACACGTTCAGTATAGCCGTGAAGTGTAACGCGTTTGTATGCACCATGTAAGGATTGAGTAAACTTTTAGTCTATTTATTTTAGTAGATTTTGAAAATCAGCGACCTAAAATTTTCAAGTTATGTAGAGATACGCTATAATTAAATTATCAAAAACAAAGGCCGCGGTTGAAATTGGTGTTTCAACCGGCTGGTGATATTCAGGCAAGAATTGAAAGGATGATTACAAGAATGCAGGAAGAGAAGAAACCTGGACCGCACGAACACATGGGTGAAAATGATGGCCAGAGGCAATCGTTGTTTTGGGAAAAGACGGATCAAGAGCTAGCACGTGCGTTTGAGACGGACCTTGAAAGGGGTTTGTCTGCAAAAGAAGCGCAGCAAAGGCTGACCCGTTATGGTAAAAATGAGTTGCTTATTCAAAAACGTTCTAATTGGATCTTGTTTTTTAAGCAGTTCAACAATAGTATTATTTACATTTTGGCGCTTACTGCCTGTGTGACATTGATACTGAAACACTACCCGGATGCAATTGTGATCAGTGCTGTGATTATTGTGAATGCCTTCATCGGCTTCTTCCAAGAGATTTCTGCTGATAATGCACTTGATAAAATTAAAGAACTGCTGGTTTCACGCAGTTATGTAGTGCGCTCGGGTCGCAGAGAACTATTAGCGGCGCAGCAAATTGTTCCAGGAGATCTAGTCAGTTTAGAAGCAGGAGATGCGGTTCCTGCGGACTTGAGGCTGGTTTCTGCAGATAACTTGAAAATTCAAGAAGCAAATCTGACAGGGGAATCGGAACCATTAACTAAGATTGAAGAACCACTCTCAGGCAAGAATGTTCCGCTTGCCGAACGAGCGAATATGGCATTTGCATCGACTGCGGTTACAAGTGGGACTGGAATGGGTGTTGTGGTTGCGACCGGGATGGATACGCAGATCGGACAGATTCAAAGAGATGTGGCGACCGTTAAAACCAGACCTACACCATTGATGCATAATCTAAATCGATTAGGGCTTACGTTGTCACTGGCAATTGTTGCCTTAGCAGTCTTACTTTTTGCACTCGGTTTTTACCTTGAAATCTACAGTTTACCAACACTGCTAATCTCAATTATCACTTTGATTGTAGGTTCGATGCCAGAAGGAATGCCAGCAAGTGTCTCAGTTGTTTTAGCAATGGGAACTCGCAAACTAACACAAAAAAATGCGATCGTCAAAACCTTACCAGCTGTTGAAACTTTAGGAGCAGTTGACATCGTGAATACGGATAAAACGGGGACTTTAACTAAAAACGAGATGACCGTGACAGATATTTTCACACCAGAAGGAGAATATCAAGTTACAGGAGTGGGCTATGATGCGGCTGGAGAAAAAGTTCAGTGGCAACAGCTCCCTGCAATCAAATGGTTAGTTGAAATTGCAGGTCAGACCTCAGATGCAAGTTTCCATCAAGAAAATAACAAGTGGATTTTGACGGGAGAACCAACGGATGGAGCTTTAACAGGGTTGTACCATAAATTAACCGGTCAGGAACCCGAGGTCAATGAAGTCGATTCTTTACCTTTTGATTCTGCTTTTCGCTACTCTGCCCGGTTGCTAGCACAAAACGGGGAAAAACTGCTTTTTGTTAAAGGTGCCCCGCAAACTTTGCTGCAATTGATGGAAAAGGCAGGAGCTTCACCAGATAAGGATTATTGGAAAACCAAAATCGAAAAACTTTCAAAACAAGGTAAACGAGTTGTTGCCTTAGGTTATCAGAAAGTTGCGGTTGATAGTACCGCAGTGATTCCGGAAAACATTGGGAAAAATTTCGAACTTGTGGGCTTGGTGGGAATTATTGATCCTCCCCGCAGTGAGGTAAAAGATGCTATTAAACAATTGCGTTATGCTGGAATTAAAGTCAAGATGATTACCGGAGATGATCCTAACACAGCACTAGCAATTGCTGAAAAGCTTGAGATGGGCGAAAATCTTAAAGCAATTACGGGACCGGAACTCGAAAAATTGACAGCAGCTGAACTTGCAGAGCAAATTGATCGTTATACAGTATTTGCCCGAACGACTCCGAGTGATAAGCTGAAAATCGTAAAAGCACAGCAGCAAAGAGGCCATGTTGTTTCAATGACCGGAGACGGTGTTAATGACGCTCCCGCCTTGAAGCAAGCAGAAATTGGGGTTGCGATGGGAATTAAGGGTACTGATGTTGCTAAGGGTTCTGCCGATATGGTATTAGCCGATGATAACTTTACGACGATTCTTGCAGCAGTTAAAGAAGGACGGCATGTTTTTGACAACATTAAAAAAACGATTAGGTTTTTGCTGCCAACTAGTTTTGCTGAAGGACTAATCGTTGTTTTCAGTATCCTGTTGGACCAAACAATGCCGCTGTATCCAACACAATTGTTGTGGATTAATATGGTGTCTGCTTTGACGATTCAATTTGCGTTTATCTTTGAACCGGCAGAGACCGGGATCATGGCTCGCGGACCGCGCTCAATTAACAGTGGGATTCTGACAAAAGCAGATGTTTTCGAGATCGCTTATGTTTCCGTCTTGATCTCAAGTATGGGGATGATTGCTTATGAAATCTTGACGAATCAAGGAATGTCCACTGTAATGGGGAGTACGATGACGCTTAATATTATTATCTTTGGTAAGATTTTCTATCTCTTCAATTTACGGAATAACCATCCTGTTTTTTCAAAGTACTTTTTCCAAAACAAGATGGCATTTTATATCATTGCACTGTTGCTTGTATTGCAAGCAGGGATTATTTATCTTCCCTTTATGCAAGCAGTTTTCCACACAGGACCAATTGATTTTCTTTATGGTTGGTTATTGCCGGCCGGAATTGGGTTTACAATTCTACTGGTAACGGAACTGATTAAGTTTTCAAAAAGTCGCTTATATGATTCTTTTCTTGCAAGAAAAGAATTGAAGGGCAAGTAGTCTGGTAATAAAAATATCATAAAAAAGAGCGCAGCACTGAGACTGAACAAGTTAAGTGTTGCGGCTTTTTTATGTGTTCTTTCTAGCAGTCCTAAGATGCAAAGATCGACTACTTAGCAACAGATTCTGAGAACAGTTGGCAAGTAGCATAAGAGCTTTTAGGGAAATTCGGATAATGTTGTGGATTTGGGGCAAAAAGCGCGCCCTGTTTTTTGGTGTTCTTTGTTTCCAAACAGCTAGTGCTGAAATGTGCACCAAAAGACAGCCAACTAAACGCTCTTTGTCCCTCTCTTTTTTTGTTAAAAATATTTTTTTGTGCGACAATACTGGTAAGAGTAGGAAGTCTATGATGGGCGGGGAAGTAACTTGAAAAAATATAAAAAAATATTGTTAAGGGCACTGGCAGTCAGCTTGCTGCTGGTTGGAATTGCTTTGATTTTTAACGAGCAGATTAAAACTTTTGTTATTCGCGAAATAGCAACTAGTCAACTTAAAAAAAAGCCACAAAGTATTAGTAAAAAAATGCGTAAGAAAGGAAACTTTGATTTTAAAAGTGTTAAAGCGGCAGATCTTTCGACCTTAAGTAAAGCAGCTCAAACTCAAGGAGGCATGATCGGTAAAATTGCTATTCCACAAATTGGAATGCGTTTACCAATCTTTTATGGCATCAATAATGAAAACTTGCTGCGTGGTGCTGGGACAATGAAACCAGCTGAAAAAATGGGAACAGGAAACTACGCATTAGCAGGACATCATATGAGCAACCCTGATATTTTATTTTCTCCACTCGCAAAAGCTAAAGTAGGGATGGAGATTTTGCTGACTGACGGCAAAAAAGTTTATCGTTATCGGTTTGTTGAGCGCAGAGTGATTGATAAGTATCAAGTTAGCTGGATTGATGATGTGCCAAAGCAGCAACTGGTGACACTCGTGACGTGTTTGACCGCAACCACTGGTGAAACTAACCGAATAATGGTGCAAGGCAAGTTGGAACAAGTACAACCGGCTACAAAAGATAACTTGAAGGAGTTTGAAAGTTAAAAGCAGAAAAATTGCTTAAAATATTGTGCTTTGTTAAACTAAAGTTGTAGGAAATTAGCTCACTTTTTTGAACATCCTGCTTGATGTCCTGAATAGGTGATTAGTGAAGGGAGATGCAAAGATGAGCTTAAAAAACAAGGTCGAGGGAACAAAGGATCAGGTTGCTGGTAAAGCTAAAGAAGTTGAGGGCAAGGCAACTGGAGACAAGACACGTGAGGCCCAAGGAAAAGCACAGGGAATTCTTGGCAAAGCTAAGGATAAACTTGAAGAGGCTAAGGACACAGTCAAAGAAACCGTCGACGATCTAAAGAAAAAGATCGATAAAAAGTAAGGTTATTTTGACTGAAATGTGTCAATTTTAAAACTGAGCAATCTGCGTTTTTGAAGATTGCCAGTTTATTTTATGAAATTAGGGGGATTAGAGTATGCATTGGTTATGGGTCTTGATTATAGGTGCAATTATAGGTGCGATTGCAGGGGCAATCACAAGTAAAGGCAAGTCAATGGGCTGGATCAGTAACATTATAGCTGGTTTAGTAGGATCCGCAATCGGGGAAGCGATCCTTGGTTCATGGGGACCACAATTAGCCGGAATGGCAATCATTCCTTCAATAATTGGAGCTGTGATTCTGGTATGGCTTGTGTCTTTCATCCTTTCGCGTGGAAAATAGCGGAAGCAGCAGAAGTTATGCGAAGCTGGATAAATAATAATTATTAAAAAAATTAAAACGGGTGACATAAATTGTCAAAATTTGAGTTAGACTGAAAATCTTGACTGTTGAAACATGGTTATCCATACAAAAAAGGGCTGTGACAAAAGTTAAATTTTGTCATAGCCCCTCTTTACTCGGATAAACGTGTTCCATAAGTCAAAATTCTCCGTCTAACTTCGAATTACTCATAGCAAAGTACTCGCTATGTTCGTAATTTCGAGTTAGTACTCAAATTTTCCCGACTTATGTCACACTCTCTTTTTTGTAATGCATTAACGTGAAAGTTCTTTAAAAACAGCATTGATTACGCACATTGCTGCCTATCTGAATTACTTAACAGTTTATTTTATTCTGCAGACAGAGCCTCGATCGGGTTCAAACGCGAAGCTTTCCGAGCAGGCAAGAGAGCCGCAATTAACGAAATAAACAGTGAAACTAAGATCGCGAAGATAACGTTGCTTAAGTTGATCTGCACAATGTTAAATTTGATTAAGCCATAGAGCGCGTGATTAAGTGCTGCACTGGCAAGCCATGCAATTATGAGCGCAAAGATTGCTGAAAAGAAACCAATCATTAAGGATTCTGCAGTGAAGAGCCGTCTAATATCCTTACGTCGTTCTCCAAGTGCACGCAGGATTCCAATTTCTTTTGTGCGCTCTGCTACAGACATGTACATTGTAACAACAATCATGAGGACTGAAACGATAAGCGAGATACCAGCGATTGCCGCCAAGACCGTTGATGCAAGACTTACATAGGTGTTAATGGTTTTAAGCAAATCACCCACAGTCATAACTGCAAAGGCATGCTTGCCATTAATTTTTTGATTACGAATACTATTTGCAACTGAGTTTACATTATCAAGATTTTTTGCGTTGACAGAAATAAAGTTCGGTTCGGTTCTTGCCCCAGCATCTTTGAGCAAGGAACGCAGACTGCTGTAATTAAGCAAGGTAACTTGCCCACTGGCACTGCTGGAACCAGTAATTCCTGAAACAGTCAGGTCAGTTTTTACTTGAACGGGTGTATCTTGGGCGGAAAGCCAGTTGATGACAACCCCGATCTTTTTACCTATTAGTGAACGATAGTTGTTGTTCCCTAAAAGTGTCACAGCTTGTTGTTTGGAAATTACAATTTCGTTGCTTTTAGGCCAATTACCATTTTTTAGGTTATTATCAGCAAATGCCTTAGTGTAGCTCTGGATTCCTGACGAGTTGCTATTTTTCCCTTGATAGTTCAGTGAGTAGGTCCCTAACTGATAACCTGGCTCAATTGAAGCGGTGCCTTTGGTTTTCTTTATCTGGGTGAGTTGTTGATCCGAGATAAAAAATTTGGTTGGATCTTGGCTGAACTCTTGCATAGATTGCTGTGCTTCTGTATTTGAAAGCTTTTTGCCTGAAGGGTTGCTTAAAACAGTCATTGATCGAGGATTTACTAATGAATTGACTTGATTTTGGATATATGAATTAATTCCATTACCTAATCCTGAAAAGAGCAGTACCGCAAAGATGCCGATAGCCGTTCCAATAATAATCAATGAATTCTGTTTGAAATTATACAGCAGGTGTTTAAAAGCAGAAAGGTAACTTGCACCTGCACGTAAAGGGCGGGCCTCAATTTTTGCAGGTGTTTTGTCTTGGCTATCAGGTTCCCCTAAACGAACGTCACTATCAATCTGACCGTCAACAAGATGGATAATTCGCGTACCGTGATTTGCAACTTCCTGTGAGTGCGTCACCGCAATAACAAGTTTGCCATCAGCAGCAATCTTTTTCAAAATTGCCAGAACTTCTTGTGTATTCTTGGAATCTAAAGCTCCTGTAGGTTCATCAGCTAAAATAATTTCTGGGTCACTTGCGAGTGCACGTGCAATTGCAACACGCTGTTTTTGACCACCAGAAAGCTGATTAGGATGTTTCTTTAAATGTTCACCCAGACCAACCTGCTCAAGCAATTGCTTAGCTCGTGCGACTCTCTCGGTGTGCGAAAGGGACGTCATATCAAGGGACACCATGACGTTTTCAAGAACAGTCAGGTGGGTGATAAGATTATATGACTGATAGATATAACCAATAGTTCCTCGCCGGTAGTTATCTAGCTGTTTTTCTTTTCGGTGATCAAGTTTTTCATTATTGAGAAGTAACTCCCCAGAAAATTCACGGTCAAGTCCGCCAATAATATTCATCAAGGTTGACTTCCCGCCACCGGATTCTCCTAGGATTGAAACAAATTCTCCAGAATTAAACTCAAGATCAATTCCATTTAAAACCTTGCTTTCTTCTTTCCCCAGAAAGTAAGACTTGTGAATGTTACTGAGTTTCAGTAAGCTCATAAAATTTTAACTCCCTTTTTTAAAGTTATTACACTTGATTCTAACATAGTGAAAGGCTGTTTATTAAAAAAAAGATTACACAATTTCTAGACGAAATAATATTCGCAATTGCATAATCTTTTTTTCTTTTAAAATGAGCACGCTGTTTTATCTTACGACTAAGACAGAGATGGGAGCGTACTTTGCCATGTATGCAGCCTGACTGCCAAAGTGACGCCGAATTCCTTTTTTAGATGCAGAGCCGATGATTAATAAGTCGGGGTTCACATTAGGAATAACATCTTTTACGATCGCTTCACCGGCATTTCCTTCAGCAATTATAGTTCGTACAGCACTGACGCCGGCTTCCAAGGCCTGTTTTCGATAATCTAAAATGTGCTCTTCTAATTCTGAACGTTCGCCATGAATGTAATCTTTATCCATTGCTTGATAAACACTTAGCTCATTGCTTTCCAGAACAGAGGTAATGATGAGTTCAGCATGTTCTTCTTTGGCACGTTGAATAGCATAATCAAAAGCTAACAGCGCATCTGCAGAATCATCAACACCAACTAGAATTTTTTTAAGATTTTTCAATGGTACAACATCTCCATTCGCTCAAATCATTTGCAAACTAATTATTCATCCTCTAAGGGCTTAGCCGTCTTACCGGCAGCAAAACGTTTGTTGCCGCGGTACAGGTCAATGACTGTCCAGATCAGTAACGCAAGGACACAGAAGATTAAGAAATAGGCAATGTCATTTGCCAGTGCAATTTCAGTCTTAGAAGCATTAGAACCGAAAAAGTCTTGGATTTGTCCGGGTAACCCCGTCATATTGAGATAAGTCAGTCCAATTACGGAAATCCAGCCTAAGGTTTTAATAAGCAATGTATTTTTGAAGCGTTCGCCCATCTCAGCTCGACTGTCGGTCATCATCAAAAGTGGCAGCATTGAAAATGGCAACGCAAAGGCTAGGAAAACTTGCGAATTGTTCATCAACGTATTAAGGGCAGTATGTTCTTCAATGTCGCTTTTTCCACTCGTCAAGATGACACAGATCAAAACAGGGACAACAGAAATTAAGCGGGTGACTAAACGACGTAACCAAAGCGGCATTCTTAGATGGACAAAGCCCTCCATAATAACTTGACCAGTTAAGGTTCCTGTAATAGTTGAATTTTGACCAGAAGCAAGCAATGCCACCGCAAACAAGGTGGAAAGAACTCCTGAACGGGCAACCTCAATCAAAATACCATTACTAAGCATCGAAGTATCGGAAAGTGCATGGAACAAACCGAAGAAGGAGGGATCCTTGACGGCGCCGGTTTTGAAAACAGCAACCCCCATGATTAGCAATAAAGAATTTACGATGAAGGCAGCTGTCAGCTGAATGTTTGAATCCCAAGCTGTAAAGCGGACTGCGCGAGCGACATCTTCTTCATCGCTATGATCAATTTTACGGGTTTGCGAGATTGCAGAGTGCAGATACAGATTATGCGGCATTACAGTCGCACCGATAATTCCTAATGCGCCGGTTAAAGGAGTTTGCCCTCCCACGCTAGGTGAGCTGGCAATTGTTTTTCCAGTTGGAATAAAACCTTTGAACATACTTGCCCAATCTGGATTTGAAAGTGCTACTTGATAGATGAAGATAAAAAGAATAACCAAAATTAAGCAGACCACAATGGCTTCAATTTTTCTAAAACCAATTTTAGTTAATAAGAGCAATAACAAGACATCAAAAACGGTTATGAAAACGGCAATCACCAAGGGAATATGAAATAAGAGATAAAGTGCAATTGCGGCACCAATAACTTCGGCAATATCAGTTGCCATAATGGCTAATTCAGTTAACAGCCATAAAACAATGCCTAATCCCTTGCTTGTGCGTGCACGAATGGCTTGTGCAAGATCCATCTGGCTCACGATACCAAGTTTGGCAGCCATGTATTGCAGCAGCATCGCGATCAAACTTGAAATCAAGATGACGGACATTAAAAGATACTGGAAATTCTGTCCACCAGTAATGGATGTTGACCAATTCCCTGGGTCCATATAACCAACGGCGACTAAAGCACCAGGTCCAGAATATGCGAAAAGTGTTTTCCAAAAGCCCTTTCCCCGTGGGACTGTGACGGTGCCGTTAATTTCCTCCAATGAAGGCCCATTGGCATATTCGATTAATTTATGCCGGTTTTGTTTGTTTTTCTTTCTGCTCACTTTTAATACCACCTTTCAAAGATCTCTGAGCTATCCACATTGTACACCAAATTTAATCTATTGAAAACAATTTTTAGGCGCACCTTAGAAAATAAAAAAGGAATATTAATTCTGGTGGGGTTTGAAACAGTTTCCATAGTTACAAGGCGTACTTATGTTAAAGTTAAAGAGCAGCTAAAAACTATAACTTAATTAGAATTTAAGGAAAATAGGAAATAAAATTAACGATGACAGGTGGGAAAAAAATGGAGAAAAAAACTTTGCTTTTTTTCAATTCGAATGCTGGCGATGGTCAAGCACAGCAGATTGCGGTCGAGATGCAGCAAAAACTGGAACAAAAAGGCGCACAGATTATTGAATTAAACACAAAAACTAGAGCAGAAGCAATTGTAGGTTTGCAGGAGATGCTGCGACAAAAGCAGTTGGCAAAGATCGTCTGTATTGGAGGCGATGGGACGTTGAACATTGTTGCTACGGCTCTTGTACATGCTCACGCCCAAGTTCCTGTCGGGCTGATTCTAGCGGGAACGGTTAACAATTTTGCACAAAAATGGCAAATTCCACTTGAACCAAGGGCGGCCATTGACCTTATTTTACGGGGAAATCAACGCCGGGTTGATATTGGTGAATGCAATGGCACAGCGATTGTTAGTTCATTACTTTTTGGGAGCCTTGCTGAGCTTTCAAATGATGTTCAGCAAAGGCAAAAACAAAAGTTCGGCTTGGCAGTCTATGGTTGGAGTGCACTTAAGCACCTTGGAAAAAGGCAATCCGCTGAATTGTTATTTTTTAATCAAACATTTTCTTTACGTGCAAAGGTTTGGGTCTGTCTAATGACAACTTCCAATTATGTAGGCGGTTATCAGTATTTGGGGAAAACATCTGCTGGACTGCATGTTACGATGCTTAATAATATGAAAATTAATAAATTATTGAATTATGGCTTTTTTGCGCTAACAGGCAACTTACGGCGCTCAAGTACCCTGACCTCTTTTGATATCAAAGAGGTGATCATCAAACCAGTTGCAAAGCAAGCAGTCTCAGTCAGAATCGATGGGGACGAGGGGCCACAGTTACCGGCAAAAATCAGCTGGTTACCGCATTTTATGACAATCTACGTTAAGTGAGCAGAATCGCAGTCTGTTTCGGATAAACTGTTTTATAATTAAAAAAGAATTTGAGGCAAAAGGAGGAATAAAAATGAATCAAAGTCAAAGCGTTAAAATCGGTAAAACAGATGTTTTAATTGCACCTAAGCTTGGTCTTGGAACCAACAAGGTAGGGGGCCACAATCTTTTTAAGGGACTTAAAGATACTGATGGGAAGGCGGTTATTAAGACGGCATTGGATGAAGGCATTTCGCTGTTGGATACTGCTTTTATGTACGGTCTAGGCCGCTCGGAAGAAATTATCGGAGAAGTGTTGCAAGAGTACGATCGTGCGCAAGTAATTTTAGCAACTAAGGCCGCCCAAGATGTTCGTAAAGATTATCAGCCCAATAATGAGCCTGAATTTTTAAAGAATGCAGTTGAACAAGCACTAAAAAGACTTCACACAGATTACATTGATATTTTTTTCATCCATTTTCCTGATAAAACAACGCCTAAAGATGAAGCTGTGGCTGCACTTGCAGCCTTGAAAAAAGAAGGCAAGATTAGAGCGATTGGGGTTTCAAACTTTTCGCTAGCACAGCTAAAAGAAGCTAATAAAAATGGTGAAGTGGATCTTGTTGAAGATAACTATAGCTTAGTACAGCGTACAGCTGAAAAGGAACTTTTCCCATATTTAAAGGAGCAGCAGATTTCATTTGTGCCTTATTATCCGCTTGCCTCTGGACTGTTGACGGGGAAGTATCAAGCTACAGATCGGGATAAGTTTGAGCGCTTCACACCAGCGCAATTCAGGCAGATTATCGCGGCACTTGTACAGGTTAAAGAATTGGCTCAAAAGCATGCAGCGACAGTTGCACAAGTCATTTTGGCATGGTATTTACAAAACCCAGCGTTAAGTGTTGTGATTCCTGGGGCACGTAAACCTGAACAAGTTCAAAATAATGTTGGTGCGCTAAATGTTGAACTAACACCGGCAGAGTATACACAGATTGACAAACTTTTCAGGGAATTTTGAGATCAAAGACAAAACGGCTGGTCATCTAGCTGCAATAGTTTAGTTTATATAAGTAAAACAAAAGAGAGTGTGACATAAGTCGGGAAAATTAGAGTACTAACTCGAAATTACGAACATAGCGAGTACTTTGCTATGAGTAATTCGAAGTTAGACGGAGAATTTTGACTTATGGAACACGTTTATGCAGAATAACTAGAAAAAGAGTGTGACATAAGTCGGGAAAATTTGAGTGCTAACTTGAAATTACGAACATAGCGAGTGCTTTGCTATGAGTAATTCGAAGTTAGACGGAGAATTTTGACTTATGGAACACGTTTATCCAGAATAAAAGAGAGACTGCGACAAAAGTTAACTTTTGTCACAGTCCCTCTTTATTTTGCAATTCAAGCCTAACATTCCAAAGCTTTTGTAGTCTTTTTTATTTTTTATAGAGTAACTTACGCTGCACCAGCTTAACAACTTCGACGATCACGAGCATTAATGTGCCACCGATGAAGACAAGCAACCATTGCTGTGGTGCTAACGGAGTAACTTTAAAGGTTGCATTAAAGGCTGGAACTAGGATAGTAGCAAACAATAATATACCTGAAATCAGAATCGACCAGTTAAACATTTTATTGTTAAACAAATCTTTTCTGAAGATTGAGCCGTGCAATGACTTGGAATTGAATGCGTGGAATAGTTGAATTAAACCAAGCGTTGCAAATGCCATTGTCAGAGCATCAGCGTGAATCAATGTGTAAGAATGGTGAAATGGGAATTGAAGTGCAAACCAGTAAACTCCTAAAGTTAGCGCACCCTCTAAGATTCCTTGATAAAGGATACTCGACATAACGCCATCGCTGAAGAAGTTTGATTGCTTACCACGCGGTCTGCGTTGCATGATAGTCGCTTCGGCACGTTCGATTCCCAGCGCGATTGCAGGAAATGTATCTGTGACAAGGTTAATCCATAAAATTTGTGCCGGGGCGAAGATATCCCATGCCAGCATTGTCATAAAGAAAAGGGTTAAAACTTCGCCGAGGTTAGCGGATAACAAGTACTGAATTGCCTTTTGAATGTTAGCAAAGACTTTCCGTCCTTCTTTAACTGCTACAATAATCGTTGCAAAATTGTCGTCTGCAAGTACAATGTCACTGGCATTTTTAGAAACTTCTGTCCCAGTGATTCCCATACCAACACCAATGTCTGCTGTTTTAAGTGCAGGTGCATCATTGACACCGTCCCCCGTCATCGCCACAATCTTTCCTCTATTTTGCCAAGCTTTAACGATTCTGACTTTATGCTCAGGTGCAACACGCGCAAAAACGGAGTATTGGGCAATTTTTTGGTTCAAGTCTTGAGTGGAAAGCTGGTCAAGTTCACTGCCCGTGATTACGGCGTCTTCGTCCGTGCTTTTTAAGATCCCTAAGCGTTTAGCAATTGCCGTTGCGGTATCTTTATGGTCTCCAGTAATCATCAAAGGGCGAATTCCAGCTGCCCGTGCTTCAGTCACGGCATTTTTAGCTTCAGGACGCTCAGGATCAATCATGCCGACCATGCCGACAAAGATTAAATCTTTCTCAAGGTTTTCTGAATTCAAGGAAGCTGGCATAGCTTCAACTGGGGAATAAGCAAACCCCAAGACACGTAGAGCCTGCAGCGCAAGTTGGTGGTTGACTTCCATAATACGCGCTCGGTCCTGAGAAGTTATTTTCCGGATACGACCGTGATCTTCAATTCGATTTGTTCTTTTGAGCAGCTCATCAATTGCGCCCTTTGTCATCACATAGTTTTGTTGGTTATTCTTAACAAGTGCGGACATTAGTTTTCGCTTTGAATCAAATGGAATTGAGGCAACGCGTGGATAATCTTTTTCCAGTGACACAAGCTCTAATTTTTTGTTGAGATAATACTGAATTAGGGCAGTTTCTGTGGGATCACCGACCAGACCGGTTGGTGTCTTTTGACTATCATTTGCAAGTATCATGATTTGAGTCAAACGATCCTGAAGCGTTAATGAGGCTTGTGCGGCATCCTGCAAGGCATCAGGGAGGTAGATTTTTTCGACCGTCATTTTATTTTGTGTCAATGTGCCAGTTTTATCAGAAGCGATAATTTCTGTTGTTCCCAGTGTTTCAACGGCGGGCAGCTTTCGGATCAAGGCATTGCGTTTAGCCATTGTCTGCGTTCCTAATGCCAATGTGATTGTCACAATGGCGGGCAATCCTTCAGGAATAGCAGCAACAGCCAAAGAAATTGACGTTAGCAGCATCTCAAGCACTGAGGAACGGCCAACGAGAATCCCAATTGCAAAAACTAAGACGGCAATCAGCAAAACAAGGATACTCAGGATTTTACTAAGATGAATAATATTTTTTTGTAGAGGTGTAATTGATTTATCAACGCTGTTAAGCATCGTCGCAATATGTCCAACCTCAGTTTCCATACCAGTGGCAATCACAACACCTTCACCAGTTCCATAGGTGACGTTGGTATTCATATAACCAAGGTTTTTACGGTCTCCAAGAGGAAGCTTGGATTGAGCAAGCGGTGCTTCACTTTTATCGACCGGGACAGATTCGCCCGTTAATGCCGCTTCTTCGATTTGTAGTGAGGCAGTTTTAAGGAGCCGCAAATCGGCTGGAACAATGTCTCCTGCTTCAAGCAAAACAATATCTCCTGGAACGAGTTCTGAGCTTTTTACAGTTTGGACTTGCCCGTCACGGCGCACACGAGAAGAGGGGGTCGTCATTTCTTTGAGAGCATTAATCGCATTTTCAGCTTTCGCTTCTTGAAAAACGCCGAAGACTGCGTTTAAGATCACTACTAAAAAGATAATAACTGCGTCCGAGGCATCACCGGCAAAGAAGGCAATTACAGCAGCCACCATCAAAATAATAATCATCAAGTCTTTGAACTGACTCAAGAACTTCTGCAATAGCGTTGTTCCTTTTTGTTCGCGCAAGACATTTTGACCATACTTTTGCAAACGTTCGTCAACTGCACCTGGTGTTAGACCAGTTTTAGCGGTTTGCAGCTGCTCAAGTGTTTTTGTGGAAGAAAGCTGGTGATATGTTTGTTTCATTGGATGACAATCCTTTCTTTATACTAGCTTAAATGTAGCATATGGTAATCTTTTTAGGAAGTTTAATACTCAGAAACCTACCTAAGAGACAAATAGTTGTTTTATAAGGCCGTTTAGTTGAATGTTTTACTAATTATTGCTACATTAAAACTAATTAATTACATAGGGGTGTTTGAGTTGATTAAAGAGTTTAAAGAGTTTATTTCGCGTGGCAGTGTGATGGACTTAGCAGTTGGTGTTATTATCGGCGGTGCATTTACCTCAATTGTGAAGGCCTTGGTAAATTACCTGATTAATCCGTTAATCGGGTTATTTATTGGTGGCATTGATTTTTCTGACTGGGTCTTAAAAATTGGAAGTGCAACTTTCAGATTTGGAAGTTTCATCAACGCAGTCATTAACTTCTTGATTATTGCATTTGTGATCTTTTTATTGGTTAAAGCTGTTAATAAATTAGTCAATAAGAAAAAGGTGGTTAAAATTACACCTGAAGTTCAACTATTAGAAGAAATTCGTGACTTATTGAAAAAGCAAAATTAGCAGAAAGTTTTAAGCTATGTTCAATCCGATATGAATAAATTTAAATGACTCGGTGTTTGTATGTATGAAGGAGAGTGTGACATAGGTCGGGAAAATTTGAGTGCTAACTCGAAATTACGAACATAGCGAGTACTTTGCTATGAGTAATTCGAAGTTAGACGGAGAATTTTGACTTATGGCACACTTTTATCCGGAATAAAAGAGGGGCTGTGACAAAACTGATAAGTTTTGGCATGGCTTTTTTAGTTTAAGTGCGTAAGTGTAATCTTTATTAAGCTGTTTTTTTAATTTTATTGCAATCCATTTTTCTTCATTCTTCCATTAAATTTGTTTAAAAAAGGGTTTGACTCCCAATTCACGGTTATTAATGCATAAAGTGAAGGCTTTGTCTGCTACTTTGCTGAGCAACTGTGCATTTAACAACAGAATGCGGTTTTCCACTTTTTTCCTACTTTTATCTGAAAATAAAAGTTAAATTTGAAAACAGAGTGACCGATATAAAAAAGCAGAACGTTATTTGGAAATTGAGGTAAATTCAGCTGGGAAAATCTGAAATAATGGTTACTTTTAGAGAATAATCTGGTATCATAAACTTGTAACACCGGGTACTGGGGAAGACAATAAAGTTTCCAATTTATTATTTTATTGGATGCCAAGTATTAAAAAAAGGGGAAAACAATTATTTGTAAAAATCATTTTATATTTCACAAAGCTTTATTATTGCAATGAATAGCGTAAAAATAGATTGTGCATAGTATTAAGACCAAATTTCACTGATATATAATAGAATGACCATTTTTTGAACAACTGTTATATATTAAACACTTGTGCAATAAAATATTAAAAGGGGCGGAAAGATGAAAACAGGAGAGCTAGTTAAAAACATTCGAACTGCAAAAGGAATTAAAGCGAAAACAATTTATGACGATTTACTGTCACGCTCAATGTATTATAAATATGAAAGCGGACTGGTGGAGACAACCGCGGATACTTTCTTACATATATTGGATAGATTAAATGTCGGTGCCGATGAATTTATGAAGCTTTTTGGGAAGTTTATAAAAAAAGACGACCATTATCGCAGTTGTCGTAATGATTTGAAACAGGCTTTCGCCCAGGGAAATCTTACAGAGATCAAGGCCATCGAGAAAAAGATTGAAAAAGAGTACAACGCATCACATCTTTTACGTCTTCATAATCTGGCGGTGATTGCTGATGCGATGAAGAAAACATTAGGCAAAACAAGTGAAAGTACTTTGAGCGAGCGCAAGGAAATCATGCACTATTTGTCAAGAAGTCACAAATGGGGCTATTATGAATATTCGCTATTTTCGGATGCAATCTTTATGTTTGATAGTTCCTCAACAGAAAAGTTGTTACAAAATCATGATTGGGATACTGAAGCAGAAGTTCAAGACATCACGCTTGAAAACCTGAAAATTAAAACGCTGTGCAACGCAATCTTACTCTTCATGAAGGCTAACAAAAAAGAACACGTAGCTTACTACTATAATCTCTTAAATAAAATTAAAGTTGATTCAAGCAATGTTAGCGCTTTGAGTAACAAAACTTTCTTTGAGGGACTCAAAATCATTAATGATGGTGATTATGAGCAGGGGCTAAAGATTATCTCTGATACCTTCTCACTTTACCAAAAGTTGGGATTGGATGATCTTTATCGCCAACATGTAGCGATTTTGCAGGAATTATTGAGTGTCAACTTGCAGAAGGCTAAATCACGGCGGCGACGGAAAGCATAAAATGGAACTTGAAAAAAATTGTATTACAGTTTAACATAAAGTGATACGCAATAAATGAAGGGAGGAAACTACACAAATGTCACAGAACACACATGTTGGGGTTGCAAATGATCGCCGCCCTGTAAATCAGAAAAATATTAAGAAACGTCGTGCACAACATCAAAATGTTTTGGAGTTTTTGAAGAGTCGTGCAGAGTTGGAAAAAGCAGCAAAATAGCAGCTTTTTTATCCTTAAAAATTATCTGCCAACATGAGGCGTCAGTGACGTTTAATGTTGGCTTTTTTGTTGGAATAAATTATTATTTGTTGAAGAGAGTATGATATAATCACCCGGTAAGAGGATGGAGAATAATGAGTATTTTAGAAGTTGATGGTCTGGCACATTCATTTGCTGATAAACAGCTGTATCAGAATGCAGCCTTTAGACTTAATAAAGAAGATCATATGGGCGTGATTGGCCAAAATGGAGCAGGAAAAAGTACACTGATTAAAATCATTACTGGCCAAGAATTGCCTGATGAAGGCAGTATTAAATGGCAAAAAGGTGTCAAAATTGGTTACTTGGATCAGTATGCACAAAACGCACACGAACTGACAGTGTTTGCCTTTTTAAAATCTGCGTTTGCAAATTTGTACCGAATTAGTGCAGCTCAGGCTAAATGCTATGAAGAATATGCAAAGACGATGAATGATGAGCTGTTGGAAAAGGCGGGACGTTACCAGGAGCAATTAGAGGCTGGCAGTTTTTACGAGATAGAAACCCGGATTGCACAAGTGATGACCGGATTAGGAATTGACGCAATCGGCAAAGAACGGCAAGTTGATCAATGTAGTGGAGGACAGCGTTCTAAGATTATTCTGGCTAAACTACTCCTTGAGGAACCTGATGTTCTTTTGCTGGATGAGCCGACTAATTACCTTGATACCGAGCACATCGAATGGTTGATTGGGTATTTGAGAGATTTTTCTGGGAGCTTCATGGTTATTTCGCATGATTATAATTTTTTAGAGCAGATTACAAATACAATTATTGATGTAGCATTCGGGAAAATTACTAAGTATACCGGCAGTTTCAGTGCAGCAGTCAAGCAAAAAGAGCAAAAAAAAGAAGTGCAATTGAAAGCATACGAAAAACAGCAACGCCAAATTGAAAAAGATGAGGCTTATATTAGGAAAAATAAAGCCGGTTCGCGTTCTACAATGGCTAAGTCTCGGCAAAAAAGACTGGACAAACTTGAACGTGTTGATCCTCCTAGTGATGCCTTGCAGGCGCATTTTAAATTTCCGTACATTGAGCTGCTTTCCTCGGCAACCTTGGTTGTTGAAGGACTATCAGTCGGATATCAGGCGCCCTTGCTGGAACCGGTGACTTTTTCGCTTAGTCACGGCGAAAAAGTGGTACTCAAAGGATTTAACGGTGTTGGAAAGTCGACCTTGATCAAATCAATCTTAGGTTTAATTCCGACTTTTGGAGGCAGTGCTAAATTTGTAGATGCCGCTGAAGTGAACTATTTTACCCAAGATTTAGAGTGGCAAAATCCGGACCAGACTCCTTTGGGAATTGTGCAGGATGTCTATCCGCGCTTGGAAGCCAAGACCGTGCGTCAGCGGCTTGCAAGAGCAGGCTTGAGCCCAGCCAACATCATGAAGCCGATGCGCTTGTTAAGTGGTGGAGAACAAACAAAAGTAAAGTTGTGTATCCTGGAACTTAAACCAAGTAATTTTCTGATTATGGATGAGCCGACTAATCACTTGGATGAACAGACCAAAAATGCGCTTCGTGATGCGTTAATTGCTTTTCCTGGGAATGTGTTACTTGTTTCCCATGAAGAACCCTTTTATGAAGGCTGGGTCGACCGAATCTTTGATGTTGAAAGCGTCAGACTTAATAAAAATTAAAGGATGGGTCAGATGAATAAGAAGAAAATATTTGCGTGGGCTGTCGCACTGGTACTTGTGTGCATTGCTGCCGGAAGTGTGGTTTATGTGCGCCATGTAGAAAAAGAAAATCAAGTTAAGATTGCTAAACAGGCTAAAAAGGAAGCAACTTTAAAGAAAAAAAGTACTGATCCAGAGATGCGCTATCCGATTAACTGGCGTAAATCATCTGAAAAAAAGGATTATCCAGACGCTAAATTTCTACCAAAGATGTGGGTGAAAGTTTCACTTAAGCGTCAGAGAATGTACATAATGTCTGGTAAGAAGACTGTCTATAAAATGTATATTTCTGCTGGAACTAACGCAGAAGGATATTCTAATAATAAAAAGAAGTTTCCTAAAGGGACTTTTAAGGTTGAGTCTAAAAGAGGAGCATTCTTCTATTCGCCTACCATAAATGAAGGTGCCAAATACTGGGTGTCATGGAAGGGTGATGGAAAGAACATGATTCACACCGTTCCGACCGATGAAAAGGGCAAGTACCGAACAGATCAAGCCCAAAATTTGGGGCAAAAAGAAGATACTAACGGCAGTATCAGACTATCCGTTAAAGATGCTAAATGGTTTTATGAAAATATTGCTGCAGGAACAAAATTAGTGATTGAATAACTGCTTTTTCAGTCTGTGGCAGTGAGTTTGTGGTAATTAAAATAAGCATCAGGCGGGGCTGTGACAAAAGTTAAATTTGTCACAGCCCCTTTTTTATCCCGGGTAAACGTGTTCCATAAGTCAAAATTACTGATTTTGGACTGCTGGTAGGGTGCAACCTGTGCAGGCTGAATCTGTTGCCTAGGTTCCTTGAAATTTTAAAGCAAAAAACTGTTGTGCAAAATCTTTTTGCAGTAGAATGAAAAGTGAGCCCGGATTTTGATGAGCTATTATTATATAGTTTAGGGAGTGTTTTTTATGGCAAATACTAAAGGATCGGACCTGCTGGTTGATGTTTTAGTTGACTGGGGAGTTCAGAATGTTTATGGTCTACCAGGTGATTCCATTGATACAACTGTTGATGCATTGCGCCGGCAGCAGAAAAAAATAAAGTTTACACAGGTGCGCCACGAAGAGGTGGCGGCATTAGCTGCGGCAGCAGAGGCTAAGTACACTGGAAAATTGGGCGTGTGTCTTTCAATTGGTGGACCAGGTGCAATTCATCTATTGAACGGTTTATACGATGCTAAGATGGATCATGTACCAGTTTTGGCTTTATTAGGACAGGTAACGTCTGCTTCATTAAATGAGGGCTACTTTCAAGAAGTGAATACCGCTAAGTTATTTGATGATGTAGCTGTCTTTAACCGGACAATTTCTGCAGTTGATAACTTACCTGAAGTAGTGGATGAAGCTGTTAGAAGTGCCTATGAGAATAAAGGGGTCGCTGTCTTAACGATTCCTGATGATATTCCTGAGCAAAAGATGCAGGGAGAATATAAGTCTTCTGCGCGTGCTTTTGCATTGGCTACACCGGAAGTCGCAAAACAACAGGTAGAGCAGGCAGCTCAGCTACTTAAAGCGGCTCAGAAGCCAATTGTTTTGTTAGGTGTCGGAGCTAAACAGGCAGGCAGCCAAATTAGGGAATTTGTAGAAAAAAATAATTTGCCATTTATTGAAACCTTACCAGCTAAAGGTACAATTGCAGATGATCATCCTAATTCTTTGGGACAGGTGGGTAAATTAGGTACAAAACCTGCTTATGAAGCGATGCACAACGCAGACTTATTGCTACTTCTTGGCACAAATTATCCATATTTGCCATATTTGCCGGCTAAGGGGCAAGCTAAGTGTATTCAAGTTGATCTAAAGGCCGAAAATTTGGGAAAGCGCTATGGAGTAGACGTTGCAATTCAAGGCGATACTGCTAAAGTAATTGCAGCTCTCAATGCACAAGGAAGTTTGCATGCAGATAAAAACTTTTTAGCGGCTTGTCAAAAGAGTATGTCTAACTGGAACAAGTGGATGGCTGGAAAACGCAAATTAAATACAGCACCGGCCTCTCCAGAAAGTATGGTTGCTTACATTGATGAGACAGCACCAGATGACATTGTATATTCGATCGATGTAGGGACTTCAACTTCATGGGCAGCCCGTTTTCTGCATGTTAAGGAGAGCCAAAAATTTGCAATTTCATCATGGCTTGGTACGATGGGCTGTGGGCTTCCAGGTGCAATTGCAGGGCAGCTAGCTTATCCAAAGCGCAGGGTTCTGACGCTCAATGGTGATGGAGCTTTTGCGATGGTAATGCAAGACTTTGTGACAGCTGTCAAGTATAAGTTGCCAATTATCTGTATTGTGATTAATAACCAAAAGTTGGCTTTTATTGAATATGAGCAACAATCTGCAGGCCAATTAAATTATCAGATTGATCTAGCTGATGTGGATTACGCTAAATTTGCTGAGGCATGCGGCGGGGTCGGAATTACTGTCAAATCAAATGATGAATTTAAGGCAGCGCTTGATCAAGCTTATACAATTAAGGACAAACCAATTTTAATCAATGCTTATGTTAAAGACGATGCTCCACTTCCAGGCAAAATCGTGATGGATGAAGCTAAGGGTTATATGAAATTTGGCCAAGAATACTTGGAAAATTACTGGAAAATTCCAGAATTGCCACCATTAAAGGACATTTTGCGGCAATTCTTCTAAAAAAAATTTGCAAAGTACCTGCTAAAAACCTAGACTTAAAAAACTGGGTTGTAGCAGGGCTTTTTTAGTTGTTGATAGTTTTTGCTTACGCAGGCTTGCATAGTTTGATCTTTGGATCAATGTGCTATAGTTTTACATAGGGAGGGCGACAGATGAAAATAGTATTACTCGGAGGTTCAGGCTTTGTTGGCCAGGGAGTGATCGCAGAACTTCTGCAAGACAGTCGTTTTGAAGTTGTCAGTATTTCACGTTCTGGCGGTAATGAGACCTTGTGGCGGCGCTGGCCGCAAGTCCAGTGGGTTAAAGCTAATTTGACAGTTGCTGAACCAGCTTGGCAACAGCCGTTAAAAGACGCTGATTGGGTGATCGACCTAATTGGAGTATTATTTGCACGTAATTATAATGATTATCAACAAAAGACAATTAGGCCCGTGACTAAGGTTCTTGAATTTTTACAGTTTGAAGCACCTACAACTAAATGGCTATTTGTTTCGGCAAATGCTGCACCCAAATTGTTGCATAATTATCTGCGGGCTAAAAGGGAACTTGAAAGGCAATCTAAAAAACGTTTAGGGGCGCGTGCATTTTTTGTTTATCCAGGTTTGATCTATGCGCCTGAGCGGCCACTGGTGAATCTGTCTGGAAGTATTTTGCGGACACCAGCTGCTCGGAAACTTCTGCCGCGAATAACACAGCAGTTACGACCGCTTAAACGGTGGGAATTTGCCCAAGAAATTAAAGCAGTCTTATTAAGACATGAAAGCAAGTTAACTAAAAGAAATTAATAAGCATGCTTTTTTGAAAGCGGAGATCGCTTTATAATCAAGAGTGTTATTTTTTAGGAGGAGTAGTAATGGAAAAAGCATGTACCACTATTTTAGTGGGGAATGAAGCAACAATTGATGGTTCGACGATGATTGCACGAAACGATGATACTTTCTTGCCTTTGACGCCGCAGCGGTTTGTCATGCGACCGGCGAGCAGTAGTGCAGGGCGGGTGCTAGTCTCTAATCAAAATGGATTTAAAGCTCCTTTGCCGGCAAACAGCTATCGCTTAACGGCTACGCCAAACGCGGATGTTGAACATAACGGTGTATTTGATGAAAGTTCAATTAATGAAAAAAATGTAGCTATGTCTGCAACTGAAAGCGTTTATGGCAATGAACGCGCCCTCGCATATGACCCCTTTGTGCCGAATGGCTTGGCAGAAGACAGCCTGCAGACAATGGTTGCTCCGTACATTGATTCAGCCCGCCAAGGTGTGCGTTATTTGGGAGAGCTAATTAAAAAGTACGGTTCACCAGAAGGCAATGGGGTTTTGTTTGCTGATCGGGATGAAGTCTGGTACATGGAGATTGTGACAGGGCATCACTGGGCAGCAACCCGAATTCCGGATAATGCCTATGCGATTGCTGCAAATCAAGTGGCTCAGCAGCAAATTGATTTTGATGATCCGCAAAATTATTTGTGGTCAGCAGGAATTCAGGAATTTGTAGCGGCTCATCACCTTAACCCAGATAAGTCTGGCTGGAACTTCCGGCGTATATTTGGAACTGATACAGAAAAAGACCGTCACTATAATACACCGCGTGTTTGGTACGGGCAGCGTTATTTGAATCCAAGTACGCCACAAGCTCCAATGTCTAGTGAGTTACCGTTTATCTGCTACGCTGAGCATTTGATAGCGGTTGAGGATCTTGAATATATTCTCAGTTCACATTATAACGAGACTAAATATGATCCTCTTGGTCATGGCAGTGTAGAGGATCGCCTTAAATTCCGACCGATTGCGCTTAACCGGACACAAAATTCACACATTTTGCAGCTGCGGAATGCTGTTCCTGCTAAAAATGCCGCTCTGATGTGGATTTGTTTTGGAATCCCTTCATTTAGTCCCTATGTACCGTTTTACACAAATGCAAATGACACTGCGCCTAGCTGGAGTCAAACACCGCTTAAATACGACATTAAGAGTGCATATTGGATGTATCGTACGTTGTCAATGTTAGTGGAAGCACACTATTCTCACTTTGTTCAGACTGACTTAGATTATCTAAAAGAATGTCGGCGATTACAGCATCAAATGATTGCGGCTGCAGATCAAAAAGTCGCTGCAGTGGATACTGAAAGCGAAGTTACCGCCGCTTTAACACAGAGTAATTACGAACTTGTGGCTAAAATGCGAGCGTTGACAATGAAGTTGATTGGCGAATTGGTCACACAAGGTTTGACATTATCGCGGCTAACTTTTAATATGGATAAGAATCTTTAGTAAAAAGCTTATTTTGAAAGTTTGGATGTGAGACGAAGATGAAGATTAAGGTCGCAGAATTTATTAAGCAGATTGAAGATGGAGATTTTCAAAAAGAGGTGCTACCAGCAATTGCGTGCAAGAGTGCAACGGAATTTGCGGCAAAACAGTTGCAACCATTGTTCGCGGCATTTAAAAAGGCTGTGAGTGCTGGCAAGACTGTCCAAGTTGAACAACCAGTTTCGCTTGGAACAGAACAAGCTTCGTTAATGCTTGAAAGCGGCATTATCAATTTACCCTTTGCAAATACTAAGAGTGTTGATAATTTTTTTGAGTTGGATGATGAAGTTGAGGAAATTACTAATCTAATAGTAGTCTCTGCCAATGTGAATGCTTCAGGACTGCGCATCGACTCGTTTGGAACAACGACAGCTTTTTTAGATGACACAGTTGCAGAACAGAAGGTTACAGCAAATATTTTGCGTGAGCTTGCACTGATCGAAGAAAATGTAAAGAATAACTTGGACACAAAAGAATAATTACCGCTGAGTTTTGATGCTTACCACATTAAGTCACATGCAGGTAAATAAAATGAGACGGACCAAAATGGAAATTTTGAGTCAGTCTTATTTTTTATGTGTAATTTGGGTGCCAGTTTATAGTTCTGACACAAAGCGGATTGCTTTGCCCAATATTTTGATGGGGTTTTCTGGAGAAGAAACCAGCGGATCGTATTTGGGATTATCGGGCAATAACAAAATGAGTTTGCCGGTATGTTTGATTCTTTTTAAAGTTGCCTCATTTTCATTAGTTAATAAAACAGCTGCAATTTCACCATCTTCAACTTCAGGTTGCTGTCGAATTAAGACGTTGGAACCATCCGGAATAGTAGGCGACATTGAATCTCCTTTTGCACGTAAATAAAAAAGTTGTCCTGCCGGTAATGTTTCTTTAGGTTCTTCAACATAACCTTCAATATTTTCTTCGGCAGTGATCGGGTCTCCGCAAGCAATCACGCCGATTACGGGAATTTTAACGACTCCATAAACGGGTGTCATGTTAGCCGGCACTTCAACTCCAAGTAAATGTTCAGAGGTGGTACCTAGTGCTTTGGCAAAGCTTTCAAGTCGATTTAAAGGAAAAGCCCGCGTTTCATTGAAATATTTTGAAACTGCAGATTTTGCCATTGCTACTCGCCGTGCTAGTTCACTGATTGAAATATTTTGTTGTTGTGCAAGTTCACGCATTTGTTTGACAATCGCGGCATTTGATTTCATGAATCAGGACTCCTTCATAATAGTAAATTTAGTATACCATTGTTCTCTATAAAGAACAATGGTATTTGAAGTCTTGTTAGGCGACAAAAAAGAACACCCCTGAGAGGAGTGCCTTTTTACCTGAGTCAGATTAATGAGCTAGTCTCAAGTTTGACGTGGTAAGCTACAACTGTTTGAGAACAAATTTTAGTTTATTTTGAATCATTTCGTGATGTTTCTTCTATGCCGGTTTGCGCCGACTCCTTTTTTTGCAGGTTTAGCTTTATTTTTTCTTTCGTATAGTAAACAACATAGCAAAGAATTACAAAGGGAATCATGTAAAATAAAGCGGGTCGCTGTGTGGGGTCAAAGACAATTAAAACACAAGACAGCAAGCTTAAGCTAAAGGCTAACCAAGGAACCACAGGATACCAAGGAGTTTTAAATTTAAGCTCTGTGACAGTGTGCCCACTAGCCAGCCAATTTTTACGGAACTGAATTTCAGCATAAGCAATTGCCATCCAGACGAACACAACTGCCAGTCCAGCAACTGAGACCAAGACTAAGTAGACAGTTGAGGCGGCGATCACACTTGAGAGGAGTGCTAACAGCCCGCCCAGCATACTGAGGGTTAAGGCAATTATTGGGATACCCCGTTTATTAGTGCGCGCGTATTTTTGCGGGATCATATGTTCATTTGCTAATGACCATAGCATTCTGGTTGAGGCGTATAGCCCGGAATTAGCTGCCGACAAAATTGCAGTTAGAACGACAAAATTCATAATGGCTCCAGCAAAAGGAAATCCCAGACTATTCAGGACTAAAACAAAGGGACTTTCAGTAACTCCTGCTTCTTTCCAAGGAATTAAGGCAGACATGACAATAATACTTCCGATGAAGAACAGGCAAAGGCGAATTAAAGTGGTATGAATGGCTTTAGGGATATTTTTGGCAGGATCTTTAGTTTCCCCCGCGGTAACTCCAATGAGCTCTGTTCCTGAAAAAGCATAATTAACAGTCAACATGGTAGTAAAGACGCCTTTAAAACCGGTTGGAAACCACCCGTCTTTAAAGAGGTTGTGAAATAATGGAGCGCTTGAGTAGCCTTTGAGCGGAATAATGCCAAAAATTGCAAGTGTACCTAAAAGGATAAAAAGAATAATGGCAACAACCTTTATACTTGAGAAGAAGAATTCAGTTTCGGCGAAAAAACGTACAGAAAGAGCATTCGACATAAAAATAATGAGCATAAAAAGCACACTCCAAAGCCAAGTGGGTGAATCTTTAAACCAATCGTGCATAATCAGCCCGGCAGCGGTAAATTCTGACCCAAGTGCGACGGTCCAAGTTAACCAATAGAGAATGGCAACAGTAAATCCTGTTCCTGGACCAATAAACTTGTCCGCATAAACGTGAAATGAGCCCGTTTGCGGCATCGCGACAGATAATTCGCCTAAACATAGCATTACGAGGTATACAATTACGGCACCGACGAGATATGCCAAGATAGTACCGACTGGACCGGCTTCGTGAATGGTGTACCCTGAACTTAAGAAGAGGCCAGTGCCAATTACGCCTCCCAAAGAGATCATCAGCAAGTGGCGGGCCTCCATTTTTCTTTGCAGCTTGGTTGTTTCTTCTTCCATGAAAATGTTTTCCCTTCAGTGTTTTATTTTCATTAATAATGAGTTAAGATAATTAAAATTACAGGTGAAAATACATTATTATAAGAATGCACCAATTTTTTAAAAGATACAAGTCGGATGCAGGAGGAAAAAGATGAGCGATCCAATTAAGCAGGAATTAGCTAAACAGGGAGTTTTAGCTTTAGATGGGGCAATGGCAACTGAATTAGAAAAATTAGGAGTTGCAACTAATAACGAATTATGGTCAGCAACTGCATTGATTAATGCACCTGAAAAAATCAAACAGGTGCATCTGAAATACTTTGCAGCTGGCGCAACAATTGCAATTACAGATACATATCAGGCAAATGTTACTGCTTTTAAAAGGGCTGGTTTTAGTCTAGCGCGAAGTCAGAAGATGATTCTTACTGCTGTCGAGCTTGCTAAGGCGGCTCGCGAGGAATTTCTGGCCCAGACAGCATTGGAAGGAAAAGCTATGCAACAACTTTTGCTTGCGGGTAGTGTAGGGCCTTATGGGGCTTACTTGGCCGATGGTAGTGAGTATACAGGAGCGTACAAGTTGACGCAGAAAGCTTTTCAAGATTTTCATCGTTCAAGAATGCAGTTATTGGCGGATGCCGGTGTAGATCTGTTTGCTTTTGAAACGCTACCGCAATTCGAAGAAGCTAAGGCCTTAGTGGCGTTACTACATACGGAATTCAGTAGATATTCAGCGTGGCTGAGCTTTAGCATTAAGGATGCAACACACCTTTGTGATGGAACTTCTTTGGCTCAGGCAGCCGCCTTTTTTGCGAAAGAGCCACAAATAAGTGCAATTGGTGTCAATTGCACCACGATGACCAAGATTGCGGACGCGATTAAAACAATTGCGCAAGTGACCACAAAACCGATTATTGTATACCCCAATAATGGTGATCTTTATGAGCCGCAAACGAAAACATGGGTAACTAATCCCCAAGCTGCGACTTTTTCAGAGCTGGTGCCCACGTGGATTGATGCGGGTGCCAAGATTATCGGGGGCTGTTGCCGTACAACCCCAGCAGATATTAGGCAGATTGCGGCTGCAATTCAGGCGACTAAACTAACTTAAAAGTGAAGAGCTATATTTATATATAATATGGCTGATTCAAGAAACTCTAACCTGTCATTAATTAACTGGCAAAATAAGAGCGAGCTCAGCGAAAAACGTTTTATTTTTCGCTGAGCTCGCTCAATTTTAGAACAGGAGGTTTCAAGTATTAATCTTTAGTGACTTGATTAGAAGAGATTCAGGTCACTAAAACACTAAAGTGGGTATGACTTTTGCTGTGAAATTAAACCAGCATGCCAACCTGTTTTTCAAAAACATTGTCAACAAAAACGGGATGTACGGTATGAGTCTTCTTATAATGAGTGACCGCTGCATCTGCTCCCGCAAGTGCTTCTAGAATCATTGCAGGTGTAACCTTGAATGACATATTTTCGATTGTTTCACCCTTGTCAGTTGCTTTTTCGGCAAATGCTTCAAGATCTTCTTGGCTGACCTGATCAAGATGGAAGTCTTTTTTGGTTAATGGGAAACCGCATGTTAGGAGGAACTCGATGAACTTATCCAATTCTTTTTGGGGTGTTCCAACCAGCATCAATTGAATCATCACGCCTAGAGCAACTTCTTCACCATGACGAAATTTAGCGGGATCACCTTTTAGTACGCTAAAACCATCATAAATTGAATGCGCAGCTGCAAGTCCAGCCCCTTCAGCTCCTAACCCAGACAAAAGAATGTTAGCTTCAATGACTTTTTCTAAGGCATGGGTAACGGTGTTATGTTCAGCCGCTTCGAGAGCTTGATAGGCATATTTCCATAATGTATCGGCACATTGTTTAGCAACTGCCAGACCTGCATCTGTAGGGTGACCGCCTGCGAGAGTATGACCATGACTTTTAGCAACTTCTAAGCCTTCATAGTAAGTCGAAAAAGCATCGCCAATTCCTGCTAACAAAGTTCGGGTAGGAGCTTGGGCGATCACTTGAGTGTCTGCCATAATAAGTACTGGATGATGCGCATAAAAGAGGTACTTAACAAATTCATGGTTTTCTGTATAGATGATTGAAAGCTTGATGCAAGAAGCATCACAGGATGCAGCAGACGGGCAGATAATGTTTGCGATGTTTAGTTTATTAGCAATCCCTTTTGAGGTGTCAAGCGTTTTTCCACCGCCTAGACCAATAATGACATCGCTACCCTTTTCTTGAGCGATCTTTGTCACCCGTTCAATTTCTGTAAGGGATGACTCACCATTAAATTCAACATAATCAACAGTAAATTGATTGTGAGTTAGATATTCTTGGAATTTTTGACCGGCGGCTGCGTAAACGCTTTTATCGGCTAATAATAAAAACTTTTTTCCATAGGGCCTGAGAATATCCGCACTATTAAGCAAAATATTTTTCCCTTGAACGTAATGATCTGGACTACCAAACCAATTGAATTCTGCACTATTTGTCATGACGAATCCTCCTTGTATTATTGTGGACCAGTTAACACTAAAAACAGCGCTTACCAACTACAATTACATTGTGTAGTAAGCGGTTACTTTAAGCAACGTGCATTTCTGAAAATTTGTCCCTTACAAACGAAGATGGTTTATTTTAAAATACTTGTGGGTATTCTTTTTTGAGGACAATGCTCACAAATAATACTAAATAAAAACAGATTGCTAATTCAAAGTTAAAGCGAGTTCATTAAGACTTTACTATGTTATAATTTACACAGAGAGAAAGGCGGACAGGATCGGATCACCAGTGAATTTGTGAGGGTGAAAAATGTCAGATATTCTTAAAAAAAGAATTGCTTCTTCTTTTCAGGGACTAGTCAATGAACAGGATTTTGAGCATCTTTCGGTTACACTTGTTATGCACAAAGCAAAAGTAAGACGTCAAACTTTCTATGATTATTTTCTTGATAAGTATGATCTGTTGAGCTGGTTTGTACACGAAAGCTTATCTGAGTTAATTGACAGTAACATCAATTATCTACCATGGGAAGACATCATTAAACTAACTTTTTTTGAATTAAACGCAAACCGAAATTTTTATACAAAATGTATTAGAGAACAACATGAATTTGATATGACGAATGCATTAGCGCAGCATTTGAGTTTACTTGTGTTGAGCTGGGCTAAGAGTGGCCCGCGTAAAGATAAAACTGAAAATCAAGCATTAATCGATGTCTTATCATTAGGGATCGGCCATTTGGCGACACATAACTTGCTGGTTAATCACCCATTAGATTATGAATTCTTGACGAATGAGGCAATTGAATCTTTGAATTTAACAATTGCTTTGTTTAACAAGGCTAACCGACAAATGCGTATTAAAATTTGACCTTGAAATTTATAGAGCTGGCATCTCGGTAGGGGCTACTCTGAAATTAAAAAAGCGAGCTACTAAAATTAATTAGTAGAGCTCGCTTTTTTAATTAGTGTTGAACAACTTTAGTTTTAAAAGTGGACACCTGAACTTTGTTAATTAATTATACTAGAACTTTCTTTCTGGGTGCGTTAGAATTAGAAAATTGATAAAAGGCTTTTTCCGGCTCGCAAAATTAGAAAATGTGAGGAGAAGAACGGTGGAACGTGGATTATTGAAGATTGGGATTTTAAACATCATGCATGACAAGGAAGATACTAAAAGACGTTTTGAACGTGTTTTAGGGGCCGCTGGACAAGCAGTCCAAATTACCTATTTTTATCCGGTTATGCATTACCAAAATAGGAGTGTTCCTGCATTTTTATTGCAGACTGCTGAGCCGCTTTCACGCAAGCGTGTTGCCATGATGGATGCTTTTATTATTACTGGAGCACCGCTTGAAAAGTTGGCGTTTGAGGATGTAACGTATTGGCCAGAATTAAAGCGGCTTTTTTCCTTTTTGGAAGGTGCAGCAATCCCGCAGCTCTATGTTTGCTGGGGTGCAATGGCGGCTGCAAATTATTTTTATGGAGTGGGAAAACAGCAATTGCCACAAAAGATCTTTGGAATTTACAAGCATCAAATTTTACAGCCTACTCCTGCACTGCATGGCTTAACAACTGGGTTTAAGGCTCCGCATGCGCGTTATGCAGAGCTCAACCAAGCAGAGATTAGCGCTGTTCCGGCACTTCAAATTGATGCATTGACGACGGATCAAAAGCTTTTTTTGGTAGAGGCACGCGAAAAGCCACAACTTTTTTTGTTTGCACATCTTGAATATGGTAAAGATGCTTTAACAAAAGAATACCAGCGAGAAGTGCAGGCATACCCAGAAAAAGTTACCTCTTTGGCTAAACCGGAGAACTACTATGCAGATCCTGAAAAAATGCAAGATGAACGGTTTTCTTGGAAACAAACCCAGACAGTCTTCTTTGCAAATTGGCTAAAGTTAGTGGAAAAAGGCAAGTATAGAGTAGGGTATTGAAAAATTGAGCGTTGTTATCAAAATAGGAGACTGCGTCAGAACACGCGTTTTGGCACAGTCTTTGTTGTTTTTGTAAACTGTTTTACCAATGCGGCAGTTAAAGGACAACAATTGATGGTTAGTACGTTCACAGTACTTAAAAAATGATATTATAATGGTAAGAAGTAAGAATTGAAATGGGGAATGGATTTTGACAAGTGGCCAGTTGGCAATTAACTTGCTCATCATGGTGGTTGTTTTTTATTTTGCAGCTTTTTTCGTTGCTACAGAATTTGCGCTCGTTCAAACTAGAAAAAGTGCATTGGAAAGTGCGCTTGAGGCAGGCAAGGGCAACCGACGGAAGTTACAAACAGCATTGAAAATGGTTCAAAATTTAAATGAATACTTATCGACCACCCAAGTTGGTGTGACTTTAGCAGGAATTATTTTAGGGTGGATTGGTGAAGGAACGATCGAAATTCTAATCGTTGATGCACTGCGAATTGCACCCATCAGCGAGACTGGTCTACACGCAATTGGGGCCATTCTCGGGGTGATGTTGCTCACATATTTAGAAGTCGTGCTAACGGAAATTGTGCCTAAAAACCTAAGTATTGATATGCCGATGAAAATGATGATGTTGGTCGTGACGCCGCTGCATTATTTTCATATCCTGTTTTATCCTTTTGTTTGGCTGTTAAACGTTTCTGCCGCAGCGATTATTCATTTGTTTGGACTGCGGCCTGCAAGTGAAAGTAACGATGTACTAACCCAAGCTGAGATTCTCCGGCTTTCACGAAATGCTGTGACAGGTGGTATGCTTGATAAAAACGATCTGCTTTACATGCAAAGGGCGTTTGATTTTAACGATAAAATTGCCAAAGACATTATGGTGGATCGGACTAGTCTGGAAGTTGTAGATATTACTGATTCTGTTAAGACTGTGATTAACTACTACTTGCGTCAAGGCTTTAGTCGTTTCCCAGTCGTGGCGAATAATGATAAGGATAAAATATTGGGTTATGTCTATATTTATGACTTGATTAGACAAGCTCAAGTTGACGATCGAATTTTGGTCAGCAAGCTTTTACGTACAATTATAACAGTACCGGAAGTTACTCCAATTCAAGGACTATTACAGCAGATGATTCAAAAACAAACTCCGATTGTCGTGGTCTTGGATGAATATGGCGGAACCAGCGGAATTGTGACGGATAAAGATATTTACGAAGAACTTTTTGGAGTTGTTAAAGATGAAATCGACAATGTCTCAAGTGAATATATTTTAAAAAATGCGGATGGTTCGTACAAGATTTCAGGGAAGACAACCTTGTATGATTTCGAGCGCTTTTTTAGAACTAAAAACAAGAATTTTGATGAATCCGAAAGTGTTACAATCGCGGGGTATCTATTAGAAAATTATAAAGTTAAACGCGATGATGTGATTACGATTGGGCAGTTTGACTTGAAGGTAGTCGACCTTAACCATAATTATATTGACTGGCTTGAAGTTAGACGGCATGCTGCCAGTCCGGATGAACAAAATGCACCACAAGATAAACCTGCAGAAATTAACGGACAGAAGTAAATTGTTCTGCTTATTTAAATAGACAATTAGGCAGGGCTGCTATATTATTATTGCAATATAGCTTTGGATATTTTAAAGGAGAAGTGACTGGGTAGATGCAGCAAATGGATGCAAAACGAATTGTCATTAAGGTGGGCACGAGTACCCTGACACATGACAATGGAAAATTGAATTTACAAGCAATTGATCAGCTTTGCTACACGTTAAGCGGCCTCGTGAACGAAGGCAAGGAGATTGTGTTAGTTTCGTCAGGGGCAATTGGCGTGGGATTAGGACTGTTACGCTTGCACGAACGACCTGCGTCTATTCCAGAACAACAAGCAGTTGCTTCGGTGGGACAGACACAGCTAATGACGGTTTATCAGCAGCGCTTTTCAGTCTATGGTCAAAAGATTGGACAGATTCTTTTAACGCATGATGTAGTTGATTATCCAATCAGTCGGCAAAATGTGCTGAATACTTTTGAAAATCTGTTGCGGTTAAATATTATTCCGATTGTTAATGAAAACGATGCGGTCGCAGTTGACGAACTGGATCATCATACAAGGTTTGGTGATAATGATCAGTTGTCTGCGATTGTAGCGCGTGCAATTGATGCTGATTTGCTGATTATGCTTTCAGATATTGATGGCTTTTATGATAAGAATCCGCGTAAGTGCGATGATGCGGTCTTGATTGAGCGGGTAACGGAAATTAGCGAGGAAACCTTCAAGCGGGCAGGTGGTCGCGGAACAAAGTTGGGGACTGGCGGAATGATTACCAAGTTAAAAGCTGCCGAGATCATGTTAAAGGCTAAAAAGGCAATGTTACTTGCGAATGGTGAAAATCCATCAATTATTTTTAAATTGCTTGATGGAACCGCTCTTGGAACTTTATTTAAGGGCACAGAATAAACAGACAAGGAGGCAACAGAAATGACCTATGATTTGACAATGCTGGGTAAGCAAGCGCAACAAGCAGCATTTCAATTAGCGCAATTGGAGACTAAGAAAAAAAATGCGCTTTTGGTAGCAATGGCTGCAAGTCTGCGCAAGCATGCTGCTGAAATTATTGCTGAAAATAAAGTTGATTTAAAGCAAGCGGCTGGTTTAGCACAGGCCTTTGTGGATCGCTTGACGCTTACAGAAGAGAGAATTGAACAGATGGCACAAGGGTTGGAGAAAGTTGCGCAGCTTCCAGACCCGCTAGGCAATCTCGCTGGTGGTTGGGTGAATGCTGCCGGGTTACAAATTGCACAACAGCGTGTTCCGCTGGGAGTGATTGGAATTATTTATGAAGCACGTCCCAACGTCACGGTGGATGCGGCTGCTTTGTGTTTTAAGTCTGGCAATGCAGTTATTTTACGCGGAGGCAAGGAAGCATTCCGCACTAATCTTAAGTTGGTGGAAATCTTACAGGCGGTCTTGCAGCAAGCACAGGTTGACGTTGCGGCGGTGCAGGTAGTTAAAGATACATCGCATGAAGTTGCGCAGCAATTAATGCAGCTTACTGAATATTTGGATGTACTGATTCCACGTGGCAGCGCCCGCTTGATTCAGGCGGTTGTTAAAAATGCAAAGGTTCCAGTAATTGAAACTGGTGCAGGCAATTGTCACCTTTATGTTGATAAGACCGCTGATTTAGAAATGGCGGAAAAAATTATTATTAACGCTAAATGTCAACGTCCTTCGGTTTGCAATGCCGCTGAGAAGTTGTTAATTCATCAAGATGTTGCTGCCGCATATCTGCCAGAGATTGCCAAGCTTTTATGGGAACAACACGTTGAATTGCGTGGTGATAAAGAGGTCCAAGCAATTCTGGGAGCAAAGGTTAAACGGGCAACTGAACAGGATTGGTATACGGAGTACAATGATTATATTCTGGGGATCAAAGTAGTGCCTTCTTTTGCCGAAGCCGTTGCACATATTAATAAATATGGCACTAAACATTCAGAAGCAATTATTACAAATGACTATGAAAGAAGCCAGCAGTTTTTGGCACAGGTTGATGCGGCCGCAGTTTACGTGAATGCTTCAACTCGTTTCACAGATGGCTTTGAATTTGGTTTCGGCGCCGAGATTGGAATTTCGACGCAAAAACTCCATGCACGTGGTCCGATGGGTCTGCAAGCACTTACTACGACGAAGTATACAATTCGTGGAAATGGGCAGATTAGAAAATAAGCTGATTTTGCATTTTGTAGCGTCCAAACGATAGAATTATCGGCTATTTTTTATTATAATGGTTAAAAAGACAATAATTGGAGGCAGTCATGGGCGAAAAAAATGGGCAGGGCAGGCTGAAGTTGTTTGCGCTGAATTCAAATAGGAAATTAGCAGACAAGATTGCACGGGAATTAAATGTTGAATTGTGTGCAGCGTCAGTCAAACATTTCAGTGATGGTGAGATTCAGATTAGTATTAATGAAAGTGTTCGCGGGGCGGATGTTTTTATCATTCAATCAGTTTCTGATCCGGTGAATGAGAATTTTATGGAATTGATGATCATGATCGATGCCCTGCGGCGCTCAAGTGCAGGTACTATTAATGTAGTGTTGCCATACTATGGTTATGCACGTGCTGATCGTAAAGCCCGTGCCCGTGAACCAATTACTGCTAAATTGATCGCTAATTTTATTCAGCTGGCAGGTGCTGATCGAGTTATTACAATGGATCTGCATGCAGGACAGCTTCAGGGCTTTTTCAATATTCCTGTTGACCATTTGCTGGCGATCTTTGTGCAAGCACGTTACTTTATTGAAAAGGGAATTACTAATGACGTAGTAATTGTTGCCCCCGATCATAATGGGGTTAAGGCAGCCCGTAATTTAGCAACCTTGCTGAAGGCTCCAATTGCAATCGTTGATAAACGCGATGCTAAGCGTGCAGCAGCTAACGAAAAGATGACGGTGATTGGTGATGTTGCTGATCGCCGCTGCATTGTCTTTGATGACTTGATTGATACTGGTGGCAAGATGGCGGATGCAGCCGCAGCATTAAAGGCTGCAGGAGCACGGGAAGTATACGCATGTGCTACTCACCCCATCTTCTCAAATGATGCGGTCGCAGAACTGCAAAATTCTGCTTACACAGAGGTGGTTGTAACTGATACGATTGAAATTCCAGCGGAAAAACAATTTGCAAAATTGCATGTTCTTTCTGTTTCACGGACTTTTGCCAAGGCGATCAGTTTAATCTACAACAACAAGTCTGTAGACTCATTATTCAATAAAAACAAACTTTAATTTTAGAAACCAGAACTCGGAACTTTAGAGTTTCGATGGTTCGAGCAAAGACAGCGACTGTATTCCCTTCTGGGAAAAGTCGCTATTTTTTGTAATGTCCGGCTTGCGAAATGGTTTATGCTAGAGAGCGGTAAACTCTGATTAAGCTTAAAATTTGCACGCTGACAAGATTCTAATTCTTGCTGCCTTATTTCCTTTTTAACGCTAGGCCTTTTTGCTACCTTGAAGTATTTCAATTAACTTATACTGGAGCTTAGAGTGTGACATACGCTGATCAAATTTGAGTACTAATGTGAAATTACTCAACGGGGATCTTTTGTGCTGAGTAATGCTAAGTTAGACGAAAAGCTTTGGCTGATGGAACACGTTTATCCGCAGTTCTTAATGAAGGATCTGAGCAAAATTTACTTTTTTCTCAGTCCTGTGCGAATAAGTTAATAGGAATATTTTAAGCAGAAGGGAAAGAGAATTTATGTTAGATTATAAAGAGCAAGACAATTGGCCAGATCATCTTTCACAGTGGCAATCACCACTTGAATTATCTGCACTGCAGGCAACAAAACGACAACAAACAGCGCAGGTCATCAATTTTTCCACAGATTATAAATTTAAAACGGTGGTTGGCAAGGGAAATAATTTGCAATATAACGGAGTGGGACAAACCATGATTGCGGGTCGAACATTTGAGTTTCAGCAACTCCATTTTCATTTCCCGGCTGAGCACCTTGTAAACGGCAAGACTGCTTCTATGGAGTTGCATTTCGTGCAACAAAACGCAATTGGCCAGTTGTCAGTCTTGGCTTTTTTAGTTGAGCCAGGAACTTTTAATGAACAGCTTGCCCCATTTTATCAGCATTTTACTTTAAATGAAAATGAGGAAACGGTCTTTGCGGAGCGCTAAGATTATATTTTGCATTAATTAATTCAAAGAAGAAAGAGGTTTTTAAATGAAAAAAGATATTACGCAAGCCAACTTAGAGAGGTTTCGAACAGCATTAAAGGGGCGCAAGGTTAATGCAGTGGTAGCCCGTGCAGTTCAGCAAAACGGGGTGAACGCTGCAAGTGAAAATATTGCTGCTAAGCAGGATTTGACGCGTGTTTTCTCAATTGAACTACCCACTGGTAAAGTTACTAATCAAAAGAAAAGCGGCCGTTGCTGGCTTTTTTCAACCTTAAACACATTGCGGCATCAATTTGCTGAGCAATATCAGATTAAGGATTTCCAATTTTCACAAAATTATAATTCCTTCTACGATCGGTTAGAAAAAGCTAATCATTTTTATGAAGAGGTGCTGGCAACTGCGACCCAACCGCTAGCTTCGCGGATTGTGCAACATTTATTTGCCGGACCTGATGATGATGGCGGACAGTGGGCAAATGCGGCGGCTTTAATTGAGAAGTATGGTGTGGTTCCTCAAGACGTGATGCCTGAAACGTATAATAGCGAAAAAACAGCTGAAATCAGTGACGTCCTGAGCCTCAAGTTACGTAAAGATGGGTTGAAACTACGAGAGTTGGTTAATGCGCAAGCTGCGCAGCAGGAAATTGTGGCTGCAAAAGAACAATTTTTGGAAGAGGTTTACCGGATGTTGGTCTATGCCTTCGGTGAACCGCCCACTGTTTTTGATTTTGAATATCGCGACGATGAGCATAAGTATCACCTTGATCAAGCTTTAACTCCACAGCGCTTTTTTGCAAAATACGTTGCATGGGACTTCAATGATTATGTTTGTTTAACAAATGCTCCAGATCATGAATTGGGGCAGGTTTACAGTTTGCCAAGTCAAGATTACATTTTTAACGGACAAAAGATCGCGTTTGTTAATACTGAACTCGCAGTGTTGAAAGAAGCTGCGATCGCTCAGCTTAAAGCTGGACAGTCTGTCTGGTTTGGAAATGATGTGACCAAGGATCTTGAACGGACTCAAGGAATTCTGGCACCTGCTTTCCATGAACGTTCAGCCTTGTTTGATGTTGGACTTCAACTGACCAAAGCGCAGCGTTTGCAGACCGGTGAAGCGCACGTTTCACATGCAATGACACTTGTCGGAGTTGATGTTATCGCGGGGCACCCAACTAAATGGAAGGTTGAAAATAGCTGGGGTGAAAAAATTGGTGATCAGGGATATTTTGTAATGAGTGCTCAGTGGTTTGACGATTATGTCTATGAAGTCATTGTTAATCAAAAATACCTCAAAGACGCACAGCGCCGGTTACTGCAACAAAAGAAAATTGAGCTTGCACCATGGGATTCGTTGGCTTAAAGCTGGTTTTTAAAAAATAGCCATGTTCTAAGCCAAAGTTTAAATGAAACGGGGGGCTTTGGTAGATGAGTTTAGGTTTTATTTTAGGGAAAGCATCGCTCGATCATCAAAAAGAGTTGTTCACACAGTTAGTTGCTTTAAGAAAAAAGGATCCACAAGGAAAATTCTACTTTTTGGTGCCTAATCATATCAAATTTGCTTCCGAGGTCAAGGTGTTGCGACAACTTCAGGCTTTGCAAAAAGAGCAAACAACATTGTTTGCTGAAAATGCTGTCCAAGTTTTCTCGTTTTCACGTTTGGCTTGGTACTTTCTTAAAGAGACTCCTTTTTATCAAACTCCGCGGATTTCGGAAGCTGGCTTGAATATGATTATTCAAGATATTCTCCAACGCCACCAGCATGAATTGACCATCTTTAAAAGCGAACAGGCTCAGCTAGGCTTTGTAAGCCAATTAAGAACACAACTAGAAGAGTTCCAAAGAGGGTGTATCACCGGAGAAGATGTTGCCCAATTTGCGTTTGAGTCGCAAACTAAAGCAGAACTGCAAGCCAAGCTCCACGACCTTGCTTTAATATATGCAGACTATACACAACAAACTATGGGAAAATACTTAGATAATGCAGCTATCTTGGAAGAACTAGCGCGGACCTTGGGTGAGATGGACTTGCAGCACAGTTACTTCTTTATTTATGGCTTTACGCAATTTACTGCGAGCGAGTTGCGGTTGGTAACGACTTTGACCAAAAAAGCAGGAGCGGTTTTGGTTTCACTTGTACTCGATCGTCCCTATGTAGAACAACCCCCTGCGCCCTATGAGTTATTTCGGCGCTCTGGGTTACTGTATTTTAAATTAGTACAGTTTGCTCACAAGGAAAAGATTCCGTTGTTAACGGATAAGTTTGCGGGCACAAGGAGAATTGAGAATGCTACCCTGCGTGAACTGGAAGACTACTGGATTGATTCGAGCCGGATGACTCCCAGAAAAGAGAAGAAAGAAGCTGTCACAACTGGTCTGCATTTTTGTGCGGCTACTGATCGCTATCATGAGGTTGCTGCAGTTGCCACACGTTTGCGCCAAATGGTTGCCTTTAAGGGGTATCACTATCACGATTTTGTAGTGATAACGCGCCATTTAGATTTGTATCAGGATGTAATTGGTCCAGTTTTCAAACAGTTTGAGATCCCATTTTTTATTGATCTTCAAAAACAGATGCGCGATCATCCGCTGGTAGAATTTATTAGTGCCTTATTTGCGGTACAACGGCGTTATTATCGCTATGATGATATGATGCGGTTGTTAAAAACTGAATTATTATTGCCGCAAGAAGACGGTAAGGAACTTTCAATCAACAGTTTTCGTGATTATCTTGATGTAACTGAGAATTTGATTTTAAAATTTGGTTATGAAGGCAAACGCTGGTTGCAAGCAGATGATTGGGAGTACTATCGGTTCTCTACCGCTGATACTGGAATTCGGACAGAATTTGAAGAAGAACAGACTAAAAAAGTAAATTGCATTCGCCATTTTATTAAGAAAATTTTACCGCCGTTTTTTAAAAAAATGGCAGCAGCTGAAACAGGACGCCAAGGAGCTGCTATTTTGTGCAATTTCCTAGTGGAAAACGGGATAGTGAAGCGGCTTTATGAGTGGCGTGACCAGGAACTGGCAGCCGGTAATCTGACAGAAGCAGCCCGTCCAGAAGAGACCTGGAATACTTTTTGCCAGCTTTTGGATGAGTATGTAGTGACTTTGGGAGACCGCAAATTTGAGATTGAACGTTTCAGTGAGTTGCTTCAAAGCGGTTTTGAAGGTGCTGAGTATCGGCAAGTTCCTTCGACCTTGGATCAGGTAATTGTTTCTGAAACAGGAATGGTTCAAATGAATGATCGGAAGGTGACCTTTCTGATTGGAGCGACCGATACGGTTATGCCGGACCGAGTTAGTGCAACTACAGTTCTATCTGATGATGAACGGCTTTTTCTAGCACCGGTACTTGCAGCAGACCAATTTTTAAATGAGGAATCTGAACAGCAATTAGCAGCCGAACCTTTTTTGGCATATCTGGCGTTTATGAGCAGTTCCGATGTGCTTTTTATTTCTTATCCGCTTAGTAGCGATGGTAGTGGTGCATTAAAACCATCACCCTATCTTGAAAGATTGCGGCAGTATTTTGCATTATCCTATGAACACTTAGGAGCACCGCCGCAGCTCAGCGAACAAGACAGTGCAATCTTAAAGCAATACGTTGGAACTAAACGGACAACGCTCTCTTATCTATTGGATATTAGCCGCCAAGCCAAAGAAGAGCAGCAGCTTCTTCCGGCTTTTTGGCAGAAATTATATCAATTTTTAAGTACAGACACACAGAGTGCACTGTTGACCAAAAAATTGTTTGCCAGCTTGGATTATCGCAATGTTCCCGAAAAATTGCGGCCAGAGACGGTTGAATTGTTATATGGAAAGACGATTAACACCTCAATTTCGAAGTTGGAAGAATTTTATGCCAATGAGTATGCATATTTCTTAAAGTATGGATTAAAGCTGCAAGAACGTGATGTTTTTGAGTTGTCACCGGCCAATACAGGCGAATTTTTTCACTTAGCACTCGATTCGCTAGTTAAAGCAGTAAATCAAAAGAAGCTTGATCTAGCAGAACTTTCGGCAACAGAATTGAACACACAGCTTAAAGGAATTGTAGAACAGATGTTAAAGTTGCCGCAATTTCAGATTCTTAATAGTTCAAAGCGTATGCAGTATTTAAGCCGCCAATTAGAAAAGACAGTGCGTCAGATCAGTTGGGCGCTGCGCCAACAAAGTACGCGTAGTCAAATGAGACCACAGCAAACTGAAGTTTTATTTGGACACGTGGGTTCTGAAGAGGGTTTAAGGGCGTTGCAATTTGACTTACCGCATGCACGGAAAGTCAACGTGCGTGGGAAGATAGACCGAATTGATCAAATCAAGACAAAAGACGGCTTATATTTGGGAATCGTTGATTACAAGTCGAGTACACATAAATTTGATTTTCGGGATGCGTTCTATGGGGTTTCGCTGCAGATGTTGACCTACCTCGATGCTTTATTGAAAAATCTTGATTTAATTGCAGCTGATCAGAATGTTAAACCCGCAGGTGCACTTTATATGCATCTGTATAATCCTAAATTGCAAATGAAGCAGTTGCTTAAACAATCGCAAGCAGATGCTTGGCTAAAAGCGAATAAGTATGATGGGTTACTTGTAGCACAGCCGGAACTTTTGGAGCAATTAGACCAAGACTTGGATGGGGATAACAGCGGTCATTCTAAAATATATCCATTCAAGAAAAACAAGCAGGGGGCCTTTAACTCCAGTAGCAGCCAGCGACATCAGTTGGTAACAATGGATGAGCTGCTGCTTTTGTTGCAGCATAATGAAACCTTGATTCAGCATGCAGCTGCACGGATTTTTGCCGGAGAAAATGCACTCAATCCTGTTCAGTGGCCTGACAAACGGACAGCACTGCAATATTCGCCTTTTAAATCAATTTTTCAATTCGATGCAATGTTACCGGAAAATAATTATCGGCTGCTCCCAACAGCAACACCTCAGGAAATTCTAAGGGCATTGAAGGCAGAAAGAGAGGGACGAACAAATGGCAAAGATTAATTTTACTCCTGCACAAAAAAGCGCTATTCAGGAAAAGGGTGCGAACATTCTTGTCTCAGCTTCGGCGGGTTCAGGTAAAACCCGGGTGCTGGTGGAGCGGGTCTTGCATCATCTTCAAACCGGAATTGAGATTGATCGGATGCTGATTGTAACGTTTACGGATGCTGCAGCGGATGAAATGCGTGAGCGCATTCAAGGAGCACTTCAAAAGGAGATTGCGACTGCTTCAAGTGCAAAGAAACAGTGGTTTGTCACACAACTGACAAAACTGAACACAGCTAATATTAGTACGTTGCATGCTTTTTGTCTGCACTTGATTCAACGTTACTATTATCTAATTGGGCTTGATCCTGTTTTTCGTTTGCTAAGTGATGAAACAGAACGTGAGTTATTGCGTGAGGATGTTTGGGGCACAGTTCGTGAGGAATTCTATAGCCAAAATGATCCTGTCTTCGAACAGCTAACGCAGAACTTTTCCAATGACCGTAGTGATGAAGGGCTGACTGCATTGGTTTTTCGCACCTTTGATTTTTCCAATGCCAAAGCGGCTCCGTCTAAATGGCTGAAACAATTAGCGGTTGATTATCAGACTGAAGGAGCACTAACAACTGGAGAGCTGTATCAAAAAAAGCTGCTGCCGGTGTTCAAAGAACAATTGGAACAGGCCGTAGCAGAGCTGCAAACCGCTCAGGAAATTGTCACACAAGCGGCTTTGCCAAAATTTACGGAAATTTTAGAAGCAGATCAAAAACAGCTGGGACAGTTACAGTCTCAATTAACAACGAGTTCGTGGAATACATTACGCGCTGCTTTCCAAGGGTTTACTTTTAAGCGGGCACCCGTTCTAAGAAAGCTAGAGCCAGTTCAAAAAGCCGCTAAAGATGAAGTGTTGGCGCAGCGTCAACATGCTAAAAATATCGTTAGTGAACTTAGCGAGCGTTACTTTTTATTAGAAGAAGAACAGCTTAAGGCAATCTTGCTCGATTCTAAAAAATTGATTGCTAAACTAGGTCAGGTAGTGCACACATTTGCGCGCGCCTTTGCAGCTGAAAAGAAGCAGCGACATTTGTTGGATTTCAATGATCTTGAGCATCTGGCACTAAAGATTTTACAGACTAATACACAAGAAGCACGCCAAGTACGTGCAGATTTACAGCAAAAATTCTCAGAAATCCTAGTTGATGAATACCAAGATACTAATCAGCTGCAAGAAACCTTGCTGCAGTTGTTAACTAAGCCGGATAAGGGAAATCTGTTCATGGTGGGCGATGTTAAACAGTCAATTTATGGCTTCCGGTTGGCAGATCCAGCGCTCTTTTTGCAAAAATATCATGCGTATGCTCATGATGATAGTCAGGGAAAACGAATTGTGCTGGCAGAAAATTTCCGTTCAGTCAAAGATGTAACAGCATTTACTAACCTGATTTTTATGCAGTTGATGGACAAACAGGTCGGTGGGTTGGATTACGATCAGAATGCACAATTACGCTATGGGGCAACCTATTACCCTGAACTCAATACGACCACGCAGATCTTACTGTACGAATCAGGAACTCAGGAGAAGACGACGACCCACGAGCTAGAGCCGTTTGACGAGCATTTTGTGGCCGAGAGTGCCGCGGCTGGGCAAATAAGGCTGACAGCACAGCAGATTAAACAGCTGTTAGCACAAAAAAGAACAATCTATGATCGGCAACAGGGTCAGGAACGGTTGATGCAATATAGCGATATTGTGCTCCTAGTACCAACGCGTAATAATAACTTATTAATTATGAGTGAATTTCAGCAGGCTGGAATTCCGATTGATGTTAAGGATGCACAAAATTATTTTCAAACAACTGAAATTCAAATCATGCTTTCCTTCTTAAAGATCATTGATAATCCATATCAAGATATCCCATTAGTAAGTGTTTTACGCTCGCCAATTGTTGGTTTGAAAGAAAATGCGTTAGCCTACCTGCGAATTAACGAAAAAACCGGTGATTATTATCAGGCAGTAAAACATTTTTGGCTTAATTTTGATCCGCAAAAAGAAGGTCCCTTTGGGCATGCAGTTTATGAAAAAATTAGCCGTTTTTTGGAGATGTTGACAGAGTTAAGAAAGCTTGCACACCAGAATCAACTGGCTGATTTGATTTGGAAAATCTACGATGACACAGGATTTTTGGATTATGTAGGCGGTATGCCTGGGGGCGCGCAACGACAGGCAAATTTGCATGCACTTTATGAACGGGCGAGTGCATATGAAAAGATGAGTTTTAGGGGACTTTTTCAATTTATTCGCTTTATTGATAAACTGCAAAAAAGAGAAAAGGACCTTGCAGCAGCAAATTCGAAAGTTACACAAAATGCGGTGCAAGTGATGACAATTCATGGCAGTAAGGGGCTTGAATTCCCAGTTGTTTTTTTACTTGATACAACGCACCAATTCAACGAACGGGCTTTGCGTGAAGATTACCTGCTTGATGATACTGAGGGGATTGGCATTACGTGGCTTTCTCCCACAGAACGCGTTAAGGTGGAAACTTTGCCCAAACTGGTAATCAACGAACGACAGCAAAGAAAGAATGCAGCTGAACAGATGCGGTTGCTATATGTGGCTTTGACGCGCGCTGAACAGCAGCTTTACCTTGTGGGAGCATATCAAAGCCGGGATGAAGCACTTTCAAAGTGGCAAAAAGCTTTTCAGAGTAGTACTGTGACTTTGAATAGCAGTTTACGTCAAGGTGCAAAGAGTTTTATGGATTGGATTGGGATGTGTTTGATTCGCCGCCAGCAGAGCCTGGAGCAGTTTAGTCTTACCCAAAAAGCAGTCCCGGCTTTAGAAAAGAATGCAGCCCGCTTTAAAATTAGCTTTGTTGCGGCAGATGAGCTGCAATCGACTAGTCAAGCAGCTGACCATGATTGGTTTAAAAAATTAGCCCAAAAACAGGAACCAGTCCTTTCTGCACAAGCAAATGCGACCTTTGAAAAGGCTAAGCAGCTGTTAGAGTATAATTATCCCCAGCTCGAATTGACCAGAACAACCGCCTACCAATCTGTTTCTGATATTAAACAGCTGTTTGGTGATCCAGATGAAGACCAGTTGCAGCACTTGGACGATTTTGGGGCGTTGCAGACACCTACACGTGGTCACAGAATTGTCCAACGTGAGTTTGCACTTCCTGAATTCATGGAGCAAAAAGAGACTGTAACGAGTGCCCAGGTAGGGACAGCGACCCATGAACTCTTGCGCCGGGTCGCGCTTGAACATGCTCCGACTGCAGCAGAGCTGAAAAAGCTACTTAGACAACTGGTCACGCAAGGAAATATTACCAAAAGCGTTGCACAGAAAGTAAATTTGCAAAATGTCCAGCATTTCTTTACTACAACATTAGGGCAACTGCTTTTGCAACCGCAGACGGTAGTAAAGCGAGAAGTCCCGTTTGCAGCCTTAATTTCAGCAGAACAATTATTTCCAGTAACGGCTACCAAAGATGCTATTTTACTGCATGGGATTATTGATGGCTATGCGCGTACACCCACGGAAATTGTGGTTTTTGACTATAAGACTGACTTTTTGCAAGCAGGTGATGAAACCAAAAAAGCAGCCCTTGTGAAACGCTATCGCGGCCAGCTCAATCTCTATGCCCTTGCGCTTGAAAGCATCTTGGGTCAAAAGGTTACTAAACGTTATCTTTATCTGCTGGCAACTGGTGAGACAGTTGCGCTTTAGTCTTGTTCTTTTGCGGCTGGGAGTACTTGGGCAAGCCATTGGAGTGATAATTCGAACCAAGTGGCAACATGCGGATCAATATCAGCAGCGCCTTTTTGCGGTCTGGCAGTCAATTCATTTGCTAAGACTGTTCCATGAAGACCGGATGAGAAGGTATGCGCTTCAAAAGAAATTTTATTTTTGGCAAGTGCTGCAACATAGTTAAGCGTATTAGAAGGTGCTACGGCTGCATCAGTTTGTGAATTCCAGATGAAGGTTGGCGGGGTGGCTTGATTGACTAATTTTTGGGTGTTAATTAGTTCAGGAGTTTGAGTGATTTTTTTAACTTCTGCAAAATCTTTTGGCCAGCCACTCGTAAGGTCAGTGACAGGATAAGCGAGCAACTGTGCATTGGGTCGAATTGCTTCGTTGTCTAGTTGTGTTTCTTCAGCAAGTTTAACAGTTGCCCAGGTTCCGGCAAGTGCGGAAACAAGATGGCCCCCGGCAGACAGCCCCAGCATTGCAATTGCATGCGGTTGCTGCTTGAATTTAGCAGCATTTTTGCGTAAATAGGCGATTGTGGCGGCGAGTTCATAAAGCGGCTGCGGATAAAGCGGGGTATAGTCTGCGAGTAATGAATAGTGGAGCGCGAAAACATTGAAACCGCGCGCATAGTATGCCAGTGCGCCTGCGACTGTTTCACGTTCAGAGAGCTGTGTGAAACTCCCACCTGCACAAATAATTAATCCAGGAAAAGTCTGTCCCGCGTAAAGCTGCGGGCGCAAATAAGCGGTCACAGTTGCCACAGTATTATTATTTAGTGGAATTTTAAGTTCTTTAATTGTCATAAAATTATCGATCCTTCTTTTTTCCATCATTATAACATGTTGTTTCTTTGGTGTGAAAAGTCAAACAGAGTATGATAATTGATATAAGATATTAATGTAAGTAAAGGGGGAACCTAAATGTTTCCAGAACAATTAAAAGCATTACGGACTGGCCGCGGGTTAACACTTGCGGAGTTAGCCGCAAAGTTGAACACGATGGACGATAAAATAAGTCAGCGGCCTAATACTGGACCACAGATCGGTAGTTGGGAGCGTGGAATTAATACACCCTCGTATTTAGATGTTTATCGGTTAGCTCGTTTTTTTGGTGTCTCACTTGATTTTATGGTGGGGCGAAATTCGCAAGTTCTTGATTTATCGGATGTTTTTGCACTTAATAATCAGCTTGTGCTTGAAGGGCATTTGCTATCTGGGAAGGAACGCGCTGCAATTTATGGATTGATCAAAGGATATTTGCAAGGAAAATATCCCCAAAAGCAGCCAGCCGCAGCTGCGGATACGGATGAAGATGTTACTTTGCCGTTAAACTGAAAATTCATAAATAAAGCTGTTCCACCACGAAATTTTGTATGCTAAAATTTAAGTGTTAACTAACTGATTTAGAGGGGAGATACTTTTTTGGGTATCATTTCAAAACTATACGGGCCTTTTTTTGACGTTCACAATTGGGCAACGGTGATCGAATCTGGCAGTGACTGGATCGTTATCTTGTCCTTGGCACTAATCGAATGTCTGCTTTCCGTGGATAATGCAATTGTTCTGGCAGCTCAAACCAAAGCGTTGCCAAATAAAAAGGAGCAGGAAAAATCTCTTTTTTATGGTCTTTGGGGAGCATATGTTTTTCGGTTTTTAATTATCGGAATTGGCACGTATTTAATCAACTTCTGGGAGATTAAAGTTTTAGGAGCAGGGTATCTCCTGTATTTGGCGGTGATGCATTTCTATCACATGGCATATCCAGCAGCTGCCAAAAAGAAGGTTCGGCGCAAGCGGATTTTACCTTTATTTTGGTCAGTAGTTATCTCGATTGAGTTAATGGATATTGTTTTTTCAATCGATTCAGTGCTAGCTTCACTGGCGATCTCTAACAACCCGGTCATTGTTTTAATTGGAGGCATGATTGGAATTTTGTGTATGCGTGGAATTGCCGAAATCATTATCAGGTTAATGGAGATTATTCCTGAATTGGAAGTTATGGCATATGCGTTGATTGCATTGATTGCATTTAAACTTTTCTTGTCGATTCCAATGATTGGAATTGAGATTCCGGCACCCTTGTTTGCAGGTGTGGTTTTTCTAGCAATTTTAGTAACTTTTATTGTTAATCGGCTTAGACATTAGAGAAGAATGGCGGTAAGAAATGTATAAAATGATAGTGTGCGACATGGACGAGACTTTATTGACCGACAGTAAGCAGATTACTGCAGAAAATACAGCAGCAATTAAGGCGGCGGTTGAACAAGGGGTTTATTTTGTCCCCAATACAGGACGTAACTTTCTGACAGTTCAGGATAATTTGCAACAGCTTGGCTTGTATCAGAAAAAGGATGCGTACGTCATTTCTTTTAATGGCGGTGCGGTTGTAGAAAATTATCAAAATCGCATTTTGCTGGTCAATGAGATGCCTTTTGCTCAAGTAGAGGCTTTATTCAAGTTAGGGGTACAGGCACAGTACTGTGTTCATGTTTACACCTTGGACAAGCTCTATATTTGGAATATGCAACAAGATGAAATCGATTACTTGGCAGGTAGAATTAACGGTTGGATCGATCTGGATAAACCGGATATTTCGCAATTGAGAGGACAAAGGCTGGTAAAGATTCTTTTCAGTGTTCCTACGCGAGCAGAAAGAAAAAAAGTCGAGCAGGTTGTGCATGAACAATTTTCATTCCCGCTGAACGTTACTTTTTCTTCGGACCGTTATATAGAATTTAACCCTGTGACTGCTGATAAGGGTAAGGCAAGCTTGGCATTGGGGACACGCCTAGGCATTAAACCTGCAGAAATTATTGCAATCGGAGATAATAGCAATGACCTTGCAATGATTCAGCAAGCAGGGTTAGGTGTGTCAGTGCAAAACGGACGCCAGTTTGTTAAAGATGTGGCTGATTATATTGCCAAACGCGACAATAATCATAGTGCAGTGGCTGAAGTGATTGAAAAATTTGTTTTAAAACATACTAGCTAAGCATTTCAAGTAGTGAAGGGGTATCAAGTAGCCAAATGGTTTGAATTGAAAATTGCAGAAAGGGAATGAGTGTATGTATTTAGCTAATGAGAAAAGATATTCCAATTTGCCAGTACGTCGCGTAGGAAATACTGGATTAGTCTTACCAGTTGTTTCGTTAGGGTTATGGCATCATTTTGACAGTAGCAGTCCTTACTATGAGCGCAAGAACTTAATTTTACAGGCGTTTGACAGGGGCATCTTTAGCTTTGATTGCGCTGATCGTTATGGTTCACCTGAAGTGGGGTCAGCTGAGTCCTTATTGGGTAACTTGCTGCGAGCTGAATTGAAACCCTATCGTGATGAATTGGTGATTACTACCAAAGTAGGGTTTCGGACAGGTCCCGGACCCTTTGGGGAATTTCTCTCACGTAAATCAATTCTACAGTCAGTCGAACATAGCCTGCAACGTTTGGGAACAGATTATGTCGATATTTACTATGCACATCGTTTTGATCCGCAGACTGATCTTTTCGAATCGCTACAGGCACTTGACCAGGTTGTCCGTGAAGGCAAGGCGCTCTATATTGGAATTTCGAATTTTGATAGTGCCCAAACTAAACGTGCAGTTGAGATCTTTAAAGACTTAGGGACTCCTTTTACCGTGAACCAGGTTTCTTATAATATGTTAAATCAGAGTGTTGAAAAGGATGGCTTGTTAGCGACCTTGAAAGAGGCAAAAAAAGGCTTAGTTGCGTATGGTCCTTTGGCTGAAGGACTTTTAAGTGCACGCTATTTGAAGAGAATTCCTGAAGACTTCAAGATTCATCGGACGAGTCAAGCAGTATTTGATAACGGAACTGCTGCAGTCGAACAGAAGCTGCACGCTTTGAATAAGATTGCAAGTGCACGGGGGCAGAACTTGTCCCAATTGGCGCTGGCATGGTTGTTGCGCAATGAGGTTGTAGCGAGTGTGATTATTGGGACAACAAGTCTTAAACATCTAGAGGATGATTTAGGCGCTGTTAAGAATTTAGCATTTTCGAAAGCGGAATTACAGCAATTAACAGAAATTTTGCAGTAATTCTAAAAAAAATAGTGTAATCTTGATAAAAAAATTAAAAAGCGCTTAAATATTATACTGATTTTTGTTAAAATTACGTCGGGGGAATCCAACTCGGCGTTTTTTTAGTCTTAAAAAACAGAAAAAAATTCCGATAGTTATTATAGGGTATTCTTTCAAGCTAGAGGGAAAGTTCAAAAATTACAGGGTAGGGGAGAAGAGAATTGAAAGTTAAACAGATGAAGCGCTTACTGCGGGAACAAAAGGCACGTAAAAGTAAGAAAAGCTATGTTGTTTCGGGGGTAACTGCATTAGCACTTACTTCAGGTGCATTGTTCGCCCAACCAGTGCAAGCAGATCAAACAGCACCGGCTGCGACCGTCACACAAAGTTCAAACAGCAGCAGCTCAACTGCCGAAGCGACAACAAGTGCGCAAGCAGACCAAAGCAGCGCAAGTAATAGCACAAGCAGCAGTAGTAGCAGTACCGCTGACACGAGTGCTGCTTCCAAGACAACAGCAACTGGAACAACAGCGACAACGAGTGCGGTTAAAGTTGAAGCTCAAACTCAAAGTGAAACGACTGCTGCAGATGTAACGCAAAAAACCAGCGCTAGCTCGAGTTCAGCAACAGCTGTCCAAGATAATACACCTGCAGTCTCCAGTTCAGCTGAAAAAACGCCTGCAGCTGTTAAAAGCGAAGTGGCAGCTTCTTCGTCAACTGAACAGACTGCTGCTCAGAAAACGCCTGCTAATACTGTAACAAATAAAAGTACTTCAACTGAGACTAGTGACACAACCAGTAAGGATCAGGCAGCGACGTCCGCTAAACTAAAAGTTTTAGCTGCTGATAATGAGATTGATAGTTGGAATATTGGAGATTCCAGTCGTCCACGAGTAGATGCGGTTGATGTTTCATCGTGGCAAAGTGAAATGTCTCAAGCCAACTTTAATACACTGAAAGAAAAAGGTGTCACAACAGTAATTGTTAAGTTGACTGAGGGCAATGACTACACTAACCCCTATGCAATTAAACAGATTAAAGCAGCTGTGAATGCAGGGTTGAATGTCGATGTCTATCATTTTGCACGTTTTTCTTCTACAGCTCAGGCGGTGGCCGAAGCCGATTATTTAAAGAGTGTTTTGACGGCCAACAACTTTTCAGATTTAACGTTGATTATTGCAGATATGGAAAAAGACACCACTAAGTACGCAGGTGTAGGGACATCATTGCAGTCATTTTGGAATATTTTAAGCAAGGCTGGCTATACTAATCATGGTGTTTACGCGAGTCTTGAATATCCTGAATTAAGTGAAGTTTCAGAGACAGTCGGTAAAGACCATACCTGGATTGCACAGTATGTATATCATCCTGAGGCAAGTGATTTGAGGAACACGTCTTATGGTGCGTGGCAAGATAGCTCACAGACTAAGCTTGCGGGCTATAATGGTTATCTAGATGCGACTATTTCATATAGCGGATTTTTAAATAACAGCGCCGGTGCGGCGATTCTTTCAGGCAACCAGGTCAAGTTGAGCGGCCAAAAGGAAGTTAATGGGCATTGGTACTATTACGATGAGACTACCGGGAAAGCTGCAACAGGATATAAGTGGATTGCGGCGCAAAATAAGGTCGTTTATTACGATAGCCAAGGAAGAATGGTTTATGGCCAGCAGCTGATTAATGGCAAGTGGACCTACTTTGATCCTACAACTGGTGCGCAGGCCAAGAACTCATTTGTAACTATTGCGGCTCAAAATAAGGTTGTCTATTATGACAGTCAAGGGAACATGGAATACGGTCAGCAAAAGATTAACAATCAATGGTATTATTTTGATCCCAGCAATGGTGCAATGAAAACGGGGATCCAATTTATTCCAGCACAAAAGAAAACCGTTTACTACAGCGCAAACGGTCAAATGCAATACGGTCAGCAACGCATCAATGGAAAATGGTACTACTTTGATACTTATGATGGTGCCATGCAGACTGGTTTCCAGTACATTGCAGCACAAAAAAAGACGGTTTACTATAACTCAGATGGTCAAATGCAGTATGGTCAGCAACGCATCAACGGTAAGTGGTACTACTTTGACACTTACGATGGTGCCATGCAGACTGGCTTCCAAAAGATTCCGGAGCAAAACAAGACAGTCTATTACAATGACAATGGTCAAATGCAGTATGGCCAGCAAAAAATTAACGGCAAGTGGTATTATTTCGATACTTATAATGGTGCCATGCAGACGGGATGGCAATACCTCGCGGCGCAAAATAAGTTAGTTTATTATGCAAGCAATGGTCAGATGCAATATGGGCAACAAAAAATTAACGGTCATTGGTATTATTTTGATACCTATACTGGGTCACAAAAGTTCGGTCTGCAATACTTACCAGATCAACAAAAAATAGTTTATTACGGTAATGGTGGTCAGATGCAGTATGGGCAGCAACTGATTAATGGACACTGGTATAACTTTGATACTTACAATGGCGCCATGCAGACGGGTTTCCAGCAGATTCCAGCACAGCAAAAGACCGTTTATTATAATTCAAATGGTCAGATGCAATATGGGCAACAAAAAATTAACGGGCACTGGTATTACTTTAACACCTATAATGGTGCTATGCAGACGGGCTTCTTTTACATTGCTGATCAACATAAAACAGTTTATTACAATGAAAATGGTCAGATGCAGTATGGTCAACTGAAGCTCCAAGGCGTAACTTATACGTTTGATGCATTTAATGGAGCACTTTTGAGTAAAAGTAATTAGCATTAAGCCCAATTGAACCAAAGTTAAAATGCGGTGTAGTGTGGATTGCTTTCCAAGTGTGTCGCACTTCTTTCTAGGATCTGATATAATCAAATGCGATGTGTAATGGTGGTTCGCGAAAATCCCACCATAATAAAAAACTAGAAAGAGGTCTTCAACTTGGAGAATACTCATCAAAAAACAGCCGGTTTGGTTAAGTCCGGATTGGTTGCGGCACTTTATGTTGTTTTAACAGTTGCTTTTTCTTCTTGGAGCTATGGTCCGATTCAGCTGCGGTTATCGGAGATGCTGAACAACCTAGCCGTTTTTAACAAACGCTATATTTGGGCACTGACAATTGGATGTGTGATTGCTAATCTGTGGTCAAGCCTAGGCGCAATGGACGTAATTTTTGGTTCTTTGGGAACTTTAATGATGACAGGTATTAGTTATCTGCTTAGTCGGTATGTAAACTCCCGTATTGGAAGATTAGCAATTAGCGTATTAGTTTGTGCTTTTTCTTCTTGGAGTGTTGCACTTGAGCTTTATTTCATCAGTAAAGCACCATTTTGGGCTACGTATTTGACTGTTGGAATTGGAGAGTTTATTTCAGTACTTGCCGGTGCGTTAATTATTTGGGCCATTAGTAAGAGAATTGATCTTGAAAAATAGGCATGTAAACAAAATTTTCCTGTGAAATAATTGAGAAAGAACAATTAGGGGCTGTGACAAAAGTTAAATTTTGTCACAGCCCCTCTTTATTCGGATAAACGTGTTCCATAAGTCAAAATGTTCCGTCTAACTTCGAATTACTCATAGCAAAGTACTCGCTATGTTCGTAATTTCGAGTTAGCACTCAAATTTTCCCGACTTATGTCACACTCTCTCTTATATTCCGGATAAACGTGTTCCATAAGTCAGAATTTTCCGTCTAACTTCGAATTACTCATAGCAAAGTACTCGCTATGTTCGTAATTTCGAGTTAGTACTCAAATTTTCCCGACTTATGTCCCACTCTCGCTTTTATTCCGGATAAACGTGTTCCATAAGTCAAAATGTTCCGTCTAACTTCGAATTACTCATAGCAAAGTACTCGCTATGTTCGCAATTTCGAGTTAGCACTCAAATTTTCCCGACTTATGTCCCACTCTCGCTTTTATTCCGGATAAACGTGTTCCATAAGTCAAAATTCTCTGTCTAACTTCGAATTACTCATAGCAAAGTACTCGCTATGAGTAATTTCGAGTTAGTACTCAAATTTTCCCGACTTATGTCACACTCTCTCTTTAGTTATTCCAAAATTTAAGGTGCAGGGTTTGGCTTAATGTGTATGCTTAAGCATGTTATTTATAGCTGGCAATTTCCACTAAATTTTGATCATAGTCATTGATGTAGATTGCAGTCATTTGACCTTCAGCCCCTTCTTTTTTAAGCGGACCTGCGACAAGCGGAATATAGTAGCTTGCTAAGTGATTGAGAATGTTTTCGACGGGATCAGCAGCTACGATGCAAATTGCGGCGGAACCGGAAGTTGGCTTGGCAGCTGTCAAAGACTGCGGCTGAGTTGGTGTTTGAAATTCAATTAGCTGGTGGCCACAACGCACACAGCCGCCTGTTTGTTTTTGAGAGATGATCGGCATATCGAAAACTTCATGGTAAAAGCGTAACGCCCGCGGAATATCTGCGACGGTTAAGACGATATGATCAATGCGTTTAATTTTCATAGAAACACTCCTTAATAAAATAAGCATATCACGTGAAACTCTGCCTGAAAATATTTCGAGTAAAAAACAGTCCAAAAATGGTGATGATGAATTCGGTAACAGTGACGCTGAGCCAAATTCCTTCCATTTGCCAAAAATGTCCTAAGATAACAATGCTTGGAAGTAAAATAACGTAACCGCGCATTAAAGACATAAAAAAAGAAAAGCGAGGTTGGTTAATGGAGATCAGAAACATCATGATATTAATGTTGATGCCGGAAAAGAAAATGCTAAGAAAGTAAAGTGGAATTCCGACAGCAGCATAATGAACCATTAAAGTTTGTGTGCCACGACTGAAAATGCCGATAATTGGGTACTTGAAAAGCAACAAAATTCCGAAACTCAAAAAAGCAATTAAGAGACTGGTGCACAGGCCAAGTTTCAAGATGTAACGCACATTTTTCCAGTTGTTTTTGCCATATTCGCGTGCAAGCAGCGGTTGCATCCCAAAAGAAATCCCATTGAAAAGAGCGAGCACAATTAATGCGAGATTAGCAACGACACCATAGGCTGCGATTGCTAAATTTCCGCCACTTTTCAACAAAACAACATTATAAACAAAGATACTAACCCCAGTACTCATTTCGGTCAAAAAAGAGGGGAGTCCTAAGCGGGTTACGGCAAGCACGTTTTTGAAGCGTGGAAGTTGCAGGCGAAGTTGCAATTTACGTCCAGTAAAGTGGCGGTGTTGCGTTAAAACAACAAGACTGGCTAAGGGTGCAAAAAGTGTTGCCCAGGCCGCACCCACCATGCCCCATTTGAAAATAAAGATAAATAGATAGTCAATCACGAGTACGAAGAAAGTTTCCGTCAAAGTTGCCAGCATCGTAAGGCGGGGATTGCCATCGTTCCGAATAAAATTGACAGAGATGTAGTTCAAAATAAAGAAGGCCGCCCCTAGAGAAACTATCCGCAGATATGCACTGGCCAGTCCGATGGTTTGCTGATTGGCCCCCAGTAGTGTTAAAAGCGGCTCAGTTAGGAGGTTGGCCATGGACGCAAAGAAAATCCCAAGGAAAAAGCCCAAGGTCAGCAACTGACCGTACAAAGCGGTATTTGTTTTCTGTGACAGTGAATTGTTGATTGAAAAAATGGTTGCTCCTCCGATGCCTAAGAGAAGTCCCATTGAATTGAACAGGTTAAAAATTGGAAGCACAATGTTTAGCGCTGCTAATCCTAAGGGACCGGCAGCAAGGGAAATGAAGATTGTATCTGCAATTACATAAAGGGAAAGGCCTAGAGAAGCCAGAATGTTTTTCCGTACATAACTGTAAAATTCGCGTCCAAGGTTTTGCACAGAGCGCACCTTCTTTCATCAGTTTGAATAGTTTTCGTGAACAAAGAGGTTGAGACTTTATCTGATAGTTGTTGTAAAAAGGAGCCTGCGACAAGACATAAGCTTGGCACAGGTTCACAATAACTAGTTTAGAAAAAGTCCCAGCCTCTTTAGATGCGGTCGAGTAATTTTGGAGTTAAGCTAATTGTGATTTTTCCAGTGAATTAGCAGTTTAAGCGTCAAAATTTCCGGTTTCGACGTCTGTCAAAAATTTCTTTAGATGGGCAAAATAAACAGGTGCATTATCAATCATATGGTGATGCCCACCATTGGGCGTTGTTTCAAGGCGTGCATGCGGAATTACGCTGGCCATGCGGCGTGCAGTCGCGAGCGGCATAGTTTCGTGCTCCCCATAAGTAATTAAGGTTGGCATGTTAATTTTATGGATATCCTGACGCCGATCCCAGCCTTTCATTTTACCTGTAACCACAAATTCGTTGTCTCCTTGGAAGTAATTGTAGACAGGAGTAGCCATTGTATCTGTCAAATGAGAGATAGCCGGCGGTTGTTTCCGATCAACGTAGCCGCGATTGAGAAGATCAATCAATTTTTGGTAACGTTCATTGGCATAATCGTTTTTTGCTTCACATTTTTTCATAAACTCAAGTTCAGCGGCTGAGAATTCTTTTTCACGGATTGCATTGATATTGGCGACATACTCATCAATATTATCAGTCATGCTTGAAATGATGATTCCCTTAAGGTGCTGCGGGTATTTTAACGCATATTCTTGTGTAAGAATTCCGCCCCATGACTGTCCAATGAGATAAAAGTTGTCTAATCCCAGTTTTTGCCGGACTTCCTCGACTTCATCAATGAAATAATCCATGTTTAAAAATTGGTCAATGTTTTCTTGCTTGCTGAAGTCTGGTTGATCAGAATACCAAGATCCCAGCTGATCATACATCGAGACCTGAACCCCAAGATCGGCCAGTTTGGTTGCAAAATTTTCATAATATTCATGGTTTCCGCCTGGGCCACCGTGAAGACAGAGAAGTTTGATCTTCCCCTGGCCTTCTGTATGCGTCCATAAATGATAACCATTATCTAAAGTTAAAATGGTTGTCCCTTGTTTCATCATCAACACCTAGTTTCTTAAAAGTTATCTCAATCATAGCACTTAAACAACCGTTAAAACCAGTAAATCATTGGTCTAAGTGAGTGGAGGTCATCTGCAGCCGCAGACAGCTTTCACCGAATTGCAGCGAGTAGGCGAGATCCTCATTCGGTCGAATAGTAATTCCCATATCTGTGGAATAGACAACTAGACCTAACTGATGCCCCACGGCAAGGCGGTAAAAGGTTGGCTGCAGTTTAAGGGTAACCGGATAGAATTCATTGGGACTTAACTCGTCATTTTGCCAAGCAAAGTGGCGGTTTTGGAGATTAATATGACCTAAAGAGATCATTTTCCAAGGGGTGGCTTTCTCTAGCTCAAATTCAACCAGGTCTTCTTGCTGCCAATGGTAACCTCTGTCAAGGGCCTTACGGGCGATGACTTGAGGAGTAGTGCCTAAACGTTTAGCTAAACCATAGTCAACGAGCATAAAACTCAACATCCCATGATCTTTGTTCACTGCAACCTTTACCGTGACTTCGGGTGTTCCCCGCAGGAGCAGTTCATGTTGTAAACTGGCTGTTCTAAACAACAGCCGATTTGCTTTAAGAGGTGAGTTTTCTGGAAGCAAGAGGTCTTTGCGCCAAATAGCCGGATTTTTTTGATAATAATTGAAAGCCTCAGTATTTAAATGATCTTTAAAGGTCGCAGCACCAGGCCGAACAGCAGAAAGTGTGCTGGTCAATTCATGTGGTTGCAGCCAAAGAGTCTGTTTGTGTGCCTGTGAACTTTCCCAGTCGGTGTATTCCGTCCATTTCTCGGGTTCAAGGTTATCTTGTACGATCACAGTCGGCAGCAACTCGGCCGCGTGATTGTCAAGTTGGTAAAGTTTATAAGTCAGCCAAAGATTAATCATATCTGTAAAATCAAGTGAGCGGAAATTATTGATGTAGATATGCTGTCCTTGGTGCAGAATCAGCTTTTGTCTGACCGGGAGTTCTTTAAGCGCCTGCCAAAGATGATAAACATTGCGTGGTTTAACATTCCAGTCATTAAGTCCATGTACCATGAAGATGTCAGCAGTTATATTTTTAGTATTGTTAAGATAGTTGCGGGCATCCCAGAAAGAATTGTAATTACCGCTCTTTCGATCTTGTTCATGTGTGATCTGAGTAAGTGTCCGGTTGAATTCAGCTTTTACCTTGAGATAGTCGCCCGGCTGTTTTTTTCGACTGAAGCATTCAAGTGCAAGGACATCAGCATCTTCTCCTGGAAAACCGCCAGGGGAAGCTACTAAACCATTTTCACGGTAGTAATCATACCAACTGGAGATTGCTGCTTCGGAGATAATCGTTTTTAATCCGGCAACTCCGCTTGTAGCCGCTGCGGTTGCGAGTGTTCCTAAGTAGGATTTACCCGTCATGGCAACCGAACCGGTACACCACCATGCTTTAAGGGCAATGTGATCGGTTTTGTTTGTGAAAGCTACGCGTTTGCCGTTTAACCATTCAATGACGGCGATTGTTGCCGCAGTTTCTGCAGGGGAACCGCATGTTTGAACTCCATCAGAATCCTTGGTCCCGATTCCGGAAGCATACACAGCCGCAAATCCACGTGCTAATAAATAGTCATTTAGTGAATAGGTAAATTCGGAACTAAAAGTTTCTTCTGCTTCGGATGTAGTGCCCTTAATTTTTCTGCGTTCTGGCAAAGGAGTTTTAGGAGACTTGAATCTCAGCTGTTCATAAGTTAAGTGCGTTGGTGTTTTATGGACCAGCGGAGTGTTCATTGAATGCATTAACTTATCTGCAGCCTGGTCGTTGGTGCCTTGATTGTACGGACTGGCAGTATAGACTGCAGGAACCTTTAAACCATGGTTGGTCTCGCTGGGACGAATGAAATCAACTTTAATAAGATCACGAGCACCATCATTATCAGTATCCAGATCAGTTTCAACATAAGCGGTTTCATGCACTAATTTAGTGGTATCAAAAATTGGCTGGGCCTTGCCATTAAAAAACAAAGGTTGGGTGCAGTTAGTGCTAAGGGGCACAAAGTAGCCTTGGGCTGCTAAGTCATCAAGGAAAACTTGTCCATTTTTGGTATGCGTACAAAGCAGATCGTACCAGGCAGAAAAAAGATCCTTGGTTGATTCTAGTTGTGTTGCATGAAAAAGACCGATTTTTTCCATATCGTGTAAGGGGGTTTCCAATGAGAAATCCTCAGCAGGTAAGAAACCGAGTAACTGTAAGGCGACGTTATAAAAGACGGTCAAAGACAGTGAATCGGTTTGTAAGAAGGTGGGGACATCTTTTTGGGCAGTTGCTAATAAACCGGCCAGCTTTTGGGCTTTGCTTGAAGCCGAATGTGCCTGTGGGAAAGCTTTTTCTAGTAATTTTTGCCAACAACGATTGAGATTTTTTTCTTCCAGTAAAGTTTCATCTATGTACTGAATTGTTTGCAATTCAGTCAGTTTTTGTGGATAAGGTACCTTGAGATGTGCGAATTGATTATTGCGCATAATTATTCCTCCTGCTTAAGTACTTCATTTCCTGATTATACCCTAATAGCAGCATGTAAAAAAGAAGTGCTCCCAGCACCAGATTTTTGTACCTAACCGCAAATTGAACGTCGCTAAAGACCGACTATTTTACAATTTGTAATTAAGTTCAAAGCCAGCTTGTGCTGAAGACACTTCACTTTTTCATATTCTTTAACGCATTCCAGTCAGTAACCCTGTAAGTCCCAGGTCGAATAAATTGTGACCTCACAAATAATATTACGAGGCTTGGACGCTAACTAACACCCTTCGCTAATCCTGAGTCAATTGACTATGCTTAACCCCATAAGTGAAGTAAATAAACATTCCAATGATAAACCAGATTGCAGATGCAATCCACGTCTCAACTGGCAATGTAGACAGCATTAGCAAACACAAGAAAACTGAAATCAGCGGCAAAACTGGATAGAATGGAACTTTAAAACCAGTATTAGGGATATCTTGACGTTTACGCAAAGGTAAAATTCCCAAAGAAATGAAAGTAAAAGCAATTAAAGTCCCAATATTAACCAGACTTGTCAGTTGATCTAACGAAACAAAGCCACCCATAAATGAAATGATGATTGTGACAACCAGCATACTATTATTCGGGGTGTGGTGTTTTTCACTGACCTTACCTAAAGCTTTGGGTAATAAGCCGTCACGTCCAATTGAATAGATTAAGCGTGAGCTGCTATAGATCATCGTGACCATCATTGTAAACATCCCCGCAAGCGCACCTAATGAAATAATGCCGGCAGCCCAATTTTGGTGAACAAGCCGAAGTGCAAAAGCAACGGGATCAGCAACATTTAACTTTGTATAAGAAACCATTCCGGTCAGCACAATCGAAACGAGCGTGTACAAAATAGTACAAATTATCAAAGTTCCAATAATTCCGATCGGCATGTTTTTACGCGGATTCTTAACTTCTGCTGCGGAAGCCGAGACAGCATCAAAACCCAGATAAGCAAAGAAAACAAGCGAAGCACCTGTAAGGACACCCATGCCACCAAATGGAAAGAAGGGTTGCCAATTAGTCGGTTTAACATAAAAGAAGCCAACTGCAAGAAAAAGCAGGATAATAGCAATTTTAACGATCACAATGAGATTGTTTAACTTGATTGAGGTCCGGACGCCCTTTGAAAGAATAAATGCAATTAGCCAGACGATCAAAATTGCAACAAGATTAACATAAGTTCCGTGGGTCGGGTCGAAGTAATTGCTGAGGGCTTTTGGAAGATGAATTCCGAATCCAGCCAATAAAGAATTAAAATACGCGGCCCAGCCGGTCGAGACAGCGGCTACGGCGAGCATATACTCAAGGATCAAGGACCAGCCTAAGAACCACCCGATGATTTCACCAAAGACAACATTTCCGAAAGAATATGCACTGCCAGCAATTGGCAAGGCCGATGAAAATTCAGCATAGCACATAGCAGCTGTTGAACAGACGACGGCTGCCAATATAAAGGACAAGATAATACTTGGACCACTATGCAAGGCAGCGACCGTACCTGGGAGAATGAAGATCCCAGTTCCAATCACAGCTCCAATTCCTAGTGCAATTAAGTCTTTAGCTGTCATAGTTTTGACTAGCCGTTTATCTTTGGCTAAATAACGAGACAAACTTTCTTTCTTGAAAATTCTTTTCCACAAATCCACGAGCTCAGCTCCTTAAGAAATTTTTAAATAGACGCCTTTGATAGTATACAAAATTAGAGTAAGATGTCAATTGAATTGGAAAATTAAAATGGAAACGATATTTTTTTAATCTAATTAAAGTAATATAGCTTACCGATAGTCTAGGTCTGACTACGGAAAAATTTACACTTAGCCATAATAAACTGCTTTTAGAAATAAGTTGAAGAAAAAGGTTATAAGAGAGTGTGACATAAGTCGAAAAAATTTGAGTACTAACTCGAAATTACGAACATAGCGCGTACTTTGCTATGAGTAATTCGAAGTTAGACGGAGAATTTTGACTTATGGAACACGTTTATCCGGAATAAAAGAGGGGCTGTGACAAAATTTAACTTTTGTCACAGCCCCTGTGCTGTTTGAAGTTTCAATTTTAAGTACACAAGCTACTTAATGTGTTACTTGAAGTTAGAAGCTAAGACAGCTCATATTTCTTAGTAATAAATAGTAGGTACTCCATTAAAAAACAAGCTTATTTCATTTAAACTATGGATTTAGACATTCAAATTTTCAAATTTGCTGAGTAACATTAGCCGACTGCATGAGTTTTAGGAGCGACCAGGCGCTCAAGTTTTGCAATGGCTTTTTGGATTGTAATATCTTCAGTAAAAAGGTCTGGTCTTTCTTTTGAACGTGCAATGAAAAGCTGTTTTTCAGTATTAAGTTCGATGGAGTACCATTTTTTGTTATAAGAACCAAAATTCATGGTCAAACCCCTCCTTTAAAACTATAATAAAAAGTAGCGTTGCAGCAATTTAATAAGCCCAACGCTTACAACTTCTATTTTATGCTTTTGCATACTTTTTTCAATTATTATGCACTGGGGAGGAACTAAGTACAATGAAAAAGCTGCTAGTCCTTTGCGGAGGACCTGGGACCGGAAAAACCACGATTCAACATTATTTAGAAGAAAAGTATGGATTTTCACGTGTACTAACACATACAACCAGACCGCGACGAAAAGGAGAGACAGACGGAAAGGATTATTATTTCGAAACTAAGACTTCTTTTTTTCGCAACAGGTATTTTGAATACATGGAGTATGATGGTAATTTTTACGGTTCTTCAGCAGAAAGTCTTGCTCGAACATGGCAGCACCATGATAATGCTGTGATTGTGTTGGATACCAAAGGTGCACTAGCATATAAACAAAAGCTTAGGACCAAGCAAGTTTCTTTTTGGTACATTGCGGTTGCTGACCAAAATATTTTGGGGCAGCGTCTTTTGAAAAGAGGAGAAGCTAAAGAAAGAGCAGCAAGAAGATTGCAAAGTAAAGAGGCAATTCGGGACATGCAGATGCCACAACAATTGAGAACGTTTTGCGAAGTTTTATTAAATGATGATTGGGGAAAGACCACGGCAGAAATTGAGCTTTTTTTACGGCGCGATGGATTTTTAAAATGATGTGGAGCGGACTTGCCTTATGGTATACTGTTACTATGAATAGTAATGATTATTGTTTGAACGGAGTGGTGCGATGCTTGAAGTAGCTATCAAATTATTACAAAAAAATAATTATAAAATTACCAAACAAAGACGGAGCCTTTTAGATTATTTAAGTCATTTTCAAGAACAGTATGTGGCAGTCTCCGCGGTCGACAAATATATGCACGAAATTTATCCGGGGATGAGTCATAATACAATTTATCGTAACATTAAGGAATTTGAAGAAGTTGGGATTATTGAAAACAAGCTGCGCGATGGGAGCGCTTGGGTCAAGTATCAATGTGACTTTGTGCACCAACATCATCATCATTTTGTTTGTAAAAAGTGTGGGAAAGTCCAAGAGGTCCAAATGTGTCCGCTTGACTTCTTTGAAGAGCAGCTTCCAGGCTGTCGAATTGATGAACATCACTTTGAGCTTTATGGAATTTGTGCTGATTGTATAAGATTAGGCAAAGAGTAGTAAAGATAGTAGTTTTTTTAGATGGTTTTTGTTTTAATGGAAGAATAACCTAAATTTAGGAAGGAAGAGATGGAATGGCATATCGTACGCCGCCCTTTATTACACCTTTTGCTGTAATGTCGGTCGTTCTGGCATTAGGGGCAACCAACGTCGCGGTGAATACCGCCACTCATACTAGTGAGGGCCAATCACGGACGCAACAGACCACTACTTCCAGTGCGGTGTCGGGAAATTCAGGCGAATCATCAGCCAAGTCTTCAAGCAGTGCTTCCTCTGCCAAAAGTGAGAGCAGTTCAGCTTCTGCAAGAGATTCCTCTACGATTGATGAATCGCAAAGTAGTTCACAAAATGAAACGCAAAGCTCTTCTGCTGACGATGAAAGTTCAACCGCAACAGATGCATCTTCTTCATCCAGTGCGCAAAGTTCTGCGGCAACTTCAAGCAGCGCTGAGGAAGAAAGTAGCAGCAGTAGCAGTACACAAACGCAAAACAACACTCAAAGTTCAACACAAACTAATAGTTCTTCATCGAGTGCTCAAAGTACACAGACGGAATAGGAGGGTCTGAATTGTTTAGTATTATTGGGATCATTAACAGTTATCTCGGCTATATCAACATGAACGTCAAGATAAAAAACCAAGTATATACGGTCCTGGGAACAGTCGGCAATTTCTATTTACTGTATGTAGCCTACCGCTTTTTTGCGAATGGTTTTTATGCTCGAGGTGCGCTGTTTATCTTAGCTTTTTTGGCATTAGTTTACTTTTCTTATTTAAACGTGCTTTATTATTTCACGAAAAAAACCTCACGAGTGGATTTTTCGCCTTTTTTAGAAAAAAAGCTCGGAATGAAGCCTAAAGAAGAGGCAGTGAGTGGCAAACATGCAGCTCCAAATCCAGGGTTTGTCCAAACCAATGGTCTTTTTAATCAGGAAAAGTTAATGCCGGCTGTCCTTGAGATGAAGCCGCTACACAAACGTAATTTAAAAGAAGTTGTAGCGCAGCTCGAAGCCCAAAACTATTTAAAACTTGATTATGGTGGGTTAAGTGAAGATGAAATCTTCCGGGAAACACGGCGAACGAAAAAACATCTGAATGCGCTGAAAGTTCCGGTTGCTTTGCCTTTCTTTGAACTGGTTCCACGCGCTGGCGAATTGGTCTTGTTCGGTGGACTCAACCCGATTCAAAAGAAAGAATTGGCAATCGTACGCAAGGTGGGCTTGATGCCAGTAAAAAGTGCGCTGCAACAATATGATATTTTTGTTGCAACTGCAGTTATTAATGGCGGACCCTTTAAATTTGCTGGTAGAACGACTTTGATGCAAGAGGAACACGACTTTGAATTAGGAGTGCAGCTTGTCTATCGCGAAAAGCAGTCCCCTGCAGAAACACAGACGAGAAGATCACACTAGTTGATGCCAGCCTAAGTGTTGCATCAAATGAGCTCAAGAAAGTCCTGTATACTAAGCATAGATGGAACTACAATCCATGGCTTGGTATGTGGGGCTTTTTTGCAGTTAAACATAGCCGCAGTCGGGTTACATGCACTTTAATTTTTGAGGGTTAAATCCGAAGAGTACCTAATCCCAGCCGGCTAATAGATGATCGAACAAGGATGTGCGTAATTTTCCAAAACTGGGTGCCACTTTTTTGAATCTTTACTAAATGAAACCCAAAAGGTCAGAAAACATTTTTTAAATTATTAGTAAGCGCTTTCTAATGTGGAATGCAAGTTTTTTGCAAGAAAAATACGCAAAATTGAACTGACACAAAAAGTGACATTTGTTGCGCAAAGCTAAAAAAAAAATTAGAATAGTTATTATTGAAAATTAATCTTTATCAGGGGGAAGCAAGAATGCCAGTAATAGAATTTAAAAATGTTGAGAAATATTATGGTAAATTCCATGCCTTGAAACATATTAATCTCCAGGTTGAAAAAGGAGAAGTGGTTGTGGTAATCGGTCCATCAGGCTCCGGAAAAAGTACCCTGATCAGGACAATTAACGGATTAGAAGGAATCAGCAGTGGACAGCTACTGGTTAATGGACGTGATCTTTCCAGCAAAGAGACTGACTTGAATCTGATTAGGAAAGATGTTGGCATGGTTTTTCAACATTTTAACTTGTATGAAAATAAAACGGTTTTAGAGAATATTATGCTTGCGCCGCGTTTGGTTTTAAAACGGCCCGAACAGGAAAATAAAGAGACTGCATTAAAATTATTGAAGTCTGTAGGTGTTGCAGATAAAACGGAATCGTATCCGAAACAACTTTCAGGTGGTCAAAAGCAGCGTGTGGCGATTGCAAGAAGTCTTGCGATGAAGCCTAAGGCGTTATTATTTGATGAGCCAACTTCTGCACTTGATCCAGAAATGATTGATGATGTTTTGAATGCAATGAAGGAAATTGCCAAGGAAGGCATGACAATGGTCGTTGTTACCCACGAAATGGGATTTGCGCAAGAAGTTGCAGATCGAGTAGTTTTTGTGGATAAAGGAGAAATCTTAGAAAACGATCGTGCCGATGAATTCTTTAAGGCGCCAAAGGAAAAACGCGCGCAACAATTCTTGAGTAAGATCATTAAGCACTAGGGAGGCTGAGAACGAATGAAACGACTTAGAAACATACTAGTTTTAGTGTGCCTGTCCTTGGTGATGGTAACCTTAAGTGCTTGTACGAACAAAAAAAGCAGTCAACAAAATGCGTGGCAAAGAGCTGAAAGTTCCAAAACAATTACTTGGGGTGTCAAAGCAGATACACGTCTTTTTGGACTGATGGATATTAAGTCTGGGCAGATCCAGGGATTTGACATTGATATGGCAAAGGCGATTACTAAGAAGGTTTTGGGCAAAGACGGGCATGCTAAGTTTGTACAGGTTACTAGTAAAACTAGAATACCGTTGTTAAAGAACCAAAATATTGATGCAATTATTGCGACCATGACAATTACACCTGATCGTGAGAAAATTGTCGATTTTTCTAAAATTTATTTTGCCGCTGGTCAGTCGCTACTGGTAAAGCGGGGAAGTACAATTAAGAATGTCCGCGATCTTAATAAGGCCGGAACAACTGTTTTAGCGGTTAAGGGTTCAACCTCTGCGGTCAATATCAAAAAGTATGCACCTCAAGCAAAAGTCTTGGAGCTTGAAGATTATGCACAGGCGTTTACAGCGCTGAAATCTGGTCAAGGCGAAGCACTCACAACTGATAACGGGATCTTATTTGGAATTGCTTCTGAAAATCCAACGTATCATGTTGTTGGTGGAACATTTACAAAAGAACCTTACGGGATCGCTTTTGATAAAGGTCAAGGCGAGATGCGCAGCAAAGTTAATGCGGCCTTAGCCGAGATGCGGAAAGACGGAACGTATCAAAAACTGCTGCAGAAGTGGTTTGGAAACGTTGCTGGTTTTGATTTGAAGGAGGCGAGTCAACAATGATCAGTGTTTTTCAACAACATTGGCAGGAATTGCTAGTGGGGTTTGGCAATACCCTGCTGTGCAGTGTGATTGCACTTTTTTTCAGTTTGATCATCGGGTCGACCTTCGCAATTTTTGAAGTTCTACCTTCACGGTTTTTGCATATTCTCGGACGTGTCTACATAGAAGTGTTCCGAAATATTCCGTTGCTGGTAATTGGAATGTTCTTTTATGCAGTGGTTCCGCAATACGTGGTCTCTATTAATGGCTTTACGGCAGGGACGATCGGGCTTACGCTTTATACCTCAGCATTTATTGCTGAGACCGTGCGTGCTGGAATTCAAGCGGTTGATGAGGGTCAGATGGAAGGCGCACGGGCTAATGGACTTACCTTCATGCAAGCGATGTGGCAGATTGTCTTGCCACAAGCCTTCAGATATGTGATTCCGCCATTAGGAAATCAGTTTATTAACATGGTCAAAAATTCCTCTGTCTTGGCGTTTGTTGCCGGCTTTGACTTGATGTATCAGGGTGACTTGATCGCGTCAACAACGTTTGACACGTTTAACACCTATATTGCAGTTGGAATTTTATATTTGATTATTACTTTGCCGCTAAGCTATTACATGCGGTATCTCGAGAAAAAAATGGGTTAGGGGGGTGCACTGAATGTCAAGTTTTGCTGAAGCTTACACATGGATTAACTTTCGCTTTTTGCTTGAGGGACTTTGGGTAACCGTAGAAGTTTCATTGGTTTCAATCATCTTGAGTTTTATCATTGGTTCGGCGTTAGGAATTGTCCGCTACATCCGGGCACCTTTCATCTCAACTATCGTGGGAATTATCATTGATTTGACTAGGAATTTACCGCTTCTGCTTTTGCTTTTCTTTACGTACTTTGGGTTGCCGAAAGTGGGAATCAGGATGGATCCACTCGCAGCTGCAATTTCTGCGATGACGGTGTTCGAATCAGCGATGATTGCTGAAATTATTAGAAGCGGGATTCAAGCTGTTGATACAGGTCAGATGGAAGGGGCACGTGCTTGTGGTTTGACTTATTGGCAAGCGCTACGAGTAGTTGTGCTACCACAGGCCTTGAGAAAAATGATTCCGCCACTGGTAAGTCAATTTATTTCGCTGATCAAGGATACATCCTTGGCAACAATTATCGTTTTACCGGAACTGTTGTATCGCGCCCAGATCATTTATGGGCAAAATACACGCTATATGATTCCGATGTTTGTTGCACTCGCAGTGATGTATTTCGTTGTCTGCTACGCGCTTTCATTGGTGGCAGCTCGGCTTGAAAAAACAGCAGGTTAAGAAAGTTTTCATTTCAACCGGTTTACTTTAAATTTCAAAATTAAAAAGACTGCAGGAAAGCTGGCCAAACTCCGGTTTTCCTGCAGTCTTTTTAGTTTTAGCTTCTTAGATTACGTTACTTGTGGGAGAGTGTGACATAAGTCGGGAAAATTTGAGTGCTAACTCGAAATTACGAACATAGCGAGTACTTTGCTATGAGTAATTTGAAGTTAGACGGAGAATTTTGACTTATGGAACACGTTTATCCAGAATAAAAGCGAGAGTGGGACATAAGTCGGGAAAATTTGAGTACTAACTCGAAATTACGAACATAGCGAGCACTTTGCTATGAGTAATTTGAAGTTAGACGGAGAATTTTGACTTATGGAACACGTTTATTCGGAATAAAAGCGGGGCTGTGTTTGTCACAGCCCCGCTTAGTGCTCACAGTCTCCCGGAGATTTCAGCACTTCTAGTTAATGTGCATCACTCACCAGCCTGTTGCGCCTAATTGCCAATTGCTTCTAGTCAAAGACCGACTATACAGCAATTGCCGCTTAGTGCTCACAGTCTCCCGGAGATTTCAGCACTTCTAGTTAACGTGCATCACTCACCAGCCTGTTGCGCCTAATTGCCAATTGCTTCTAGTCAAAGACCGACTATAAAGCAATTGTCGCTTAGTGCTCACAGTCTCCCGGAGACTTCAGCACTTCTAGTTAACCCTTTACCAAAAACCGTGCATAATAATCAGCCTGGCGTGGAGAAACCTCCGCCGTCACTTTACTGCCATCTTCTGTATAGTCAGTTGAGAGCACATTTGCCTGCACATTGAGCCGTTCGAGATAGCTGCCTTGCGTATAAGGAATTAGATAAGTAAAAGTCCGATAGTCCTTAAATAAGAATTGCTTAATCATGGCAGCAAGTTGTTCGATGGAAGAATGCTCACGTGCACTATATGTTAACTGCAGACCTTCTACGCTTGGAAAAGTAATCCCGGCTTGATCAGCCTTGTTATAAGCGTAGATCATGGGTTTATCTGCCGCTCCGATCTCTTCAAGGGTTTGCTCAGTAGTTGCAACCATCTCTTTTGAATTTTCATCAGAGACATCAATGACTTGAATTAGAAGATCAGCTTCGCGCACTTCGGCTAATGTAGACTTAAAAGCTTCTACCAAATTATGTGGCAGTTTGCTGACAAAGCCAACCGTATCACTGAGCAAAAAAGTTTTGTTGTCTGGATAAGTTAAACGGCGCACCGAAGTATCAAGTGTCGCAAAGAGCATATCTTTTTCAAGCACCAGTTGCTTTTTGTCACCGGCCAATAAGGAGATCAGCCCGTTCATTGTTGTCGATTTGCCGGCATTGGTGTAACCAACAAGTGCAACTCTGGGAATGGCTGAAGCTCTGCGTGATTTACTCTTAATATCATATTCTTTTTCAATTGATTTTAACTCGCGTCTTAAAAAATCTATTCTATGCTGAATTGTGCGTCGATTTAATTCAAGCTTAGTTTCACCGGCCCCACGGTTAGCAGAAGTTGAGCTGGCGCTTTGCTGGTCCAGTCTAGCAGTTATCGAACCACGCAAACGCGGCAGCTGATATTTCAACCGTGCAATTTCGACTTGCAGTTGAGCCTCTTTTGTCCGTGCACGATTGGAGAAAATCTCCAAGATCAGTTCAGTACGGTCTAAGACCTTCAGTGAAGTCTCTTTTTCAAGATTCCTAATCTGAGTAGGTGAAAGTTCATCATTTAAGATCAAATATTCAGCCTGGTAATGATCTACGGCCTCAGCGATCTCTTGAATTTTTCCCTTGCCCAAATAGGTTGCGGCAACCGGTTTGGTTAACTTTTGACTGAAATCTGCAACGACTTCCAGGTTGTTAGCTGCGACCAGTTGGGCTAATTCTTTCATCAGGTAAGGGAAGTTTTTTTGCTGATTCTCAATACCCGCAATAAATGCTCGCGTCATGGCGGAATCCTCCTTTTCATTTAATTATAGCATTAATTTGAGATCCAGCGGTTGAGACACACAAAATAGTGACTGACTGCTGCCTGCTGGAGAAGTTTAAAGAAAAGGCTTTCTTTAAATCTGAGATAAAATTTCATTTTGTTTCGTTTCTAAAGTTTTTTGCCGAAATATTATTTTTTTTAAACCACAAAAGCGGCTTACGTTAATAAAAGTTACATCAAGCCAAAAAATTATGCTTTTCTAAGTTTTTTTTATGAAGAAAATAAGAATCTTTACTTGTATTTAATTCAATTTTCATATAAGATTTATCTACTGTATTAAATAATTTGTTTCACAGAAGCAAAAAAAAAAGGAGTAGTTGTGCGATGAAATTAAGTAAATTTGTCAACGCCGATGTGAAAATGTAGTTTTTTGCCGATTAAAAAATGCTGTTTTTTACCGATAAAGTTTACAGTGTCTCACTGCTCCTTTCTTTATTTTGTGCGTTGAAACCTGATAAATCAGGTCCGGAATTATCCTTCTTTTCAATTAAATGATCTTTCATTCGATATGATCGACCAGTGATTCGGATAACTTTAGCGTGATGAACCAAGCGATCTAAAATGGCGTTAGCTAACATCTTATCTGAAAAGGTGTTTCCCCACTTAGAAAGCGGAATATTAGTGGTGATAATGGTTGATTTCCGTTCGTATCGTCTTTCAATTAACTGAAAAAACAGCTTAGCGCCCACTGACTCAATTGGAAGATAACCAATCTCATCAATGATTAGAATTTGAAAACGGGCATACCGGCGTAGCACTTCTTCGCTCCGGCCTTGAACTTGTGCTGTTTGAAGCTTGTTGATGAGGTCGCTACATCGAATAAACTGCGTTGAAATTCCTTGTTTACACCCTTCAATTCCAATGGCGGTGGCTAGGTGAGTTTTACCGACACCGGAGGTGCCGATAAACAAAACGTTTTGATTCTCTTGGGTGAATCTTAGTGATCCCAAGTCCTCAATTATCCCTTGGTTAATTCCCGGTTGATAACTAAAGTCAAAGTCAGCTAACGTTTTTTCATATGGAAAGCGGGCTAGTTTAATTCTCAAATTAATCTTTTTTTGTTCCCGGTATTTAAGCTCAGCCGTTGTCAATTCGAATAAGGCATCACTCAAGGACTTGGGTGCTTCATCTTGATGATCCAATAGGTAGCCTAAATGTTCGGCGAAACGATCTAACTTTAATTGTCTAAGGTTGGTGTATAAAGCTTGGTAATTGGCCATTTTCTCACTCCATTTCATCAAACATCTTCAGGTTTCGGTCGACGTAATCATCAATGACTCGGTCATCACGATTCTTATAAAGGTCTGATCGGACAATCTCTTCCATGTCATCGCGAAGGTAAGTAAATCTTTTCAGTGAAATAGGGTGAGAACGAATTAATTCTCCGTTATAATAAATGTATAGAGTATTGTCATCGTGTTTAATTTGTACGGTTTCGTCAATATATCTTATGGGGACGGAGTATTTCCGATTTTGAAAGACAATCATTGATTCCTTGCTAACTTTCCTTGCGATGGTTTGGCTGGCATAGGCATCGAGTAAGTCGTGATCAAAATCCTGGAGATACTCTTTTTCTTTATCAAGCAATAAATAAGGCGGAATTTGAGTCGCCTGAGACTTCTCATGATTCAGCTGATCACACGTCAAATGGACGATCTCGGCTAAGTCTAGCGGCTCTTCAAACTCATGGTTGTAAACTTTGATTCGCTGAGTAGTTCTGGCCAGCGCCTCAACCTTTCCTTTGGTTTGTGGCCGAAACGGTCGACAAGCAATTGGCTTGAAACCAGCGTCCTTAGCGTATTCAACGAAGGTTTCATTAAATACCGGCTTACCAAAATTACTTTTATGATGATCGACGACAACCTTTTGGTTGTCAAACCAGATTTCTTTCGGCACACCCCGGTTGCCCAAAAGGCATTAGTTAAGCAATCAAAAAAGGTAATTTGGCTGCGACTGAAGGTAAATTGCATGTATTTCATTCGCGAGTACCCTAAAACATATAAGAAGATGTTGCCTTTGACAATCTCTCCATGCCGAGAAACCAACGTTAAATCTTCTTTCCAATCAACCTGGGCTGAAATCCCTGGCGAGGTTTCAATCCGGATAGTGGCTTTTTTCGTTGCGGCTTTTCTGATGGTTCGACAATAGTCTCTGAGAATACTTTGCTTTCCTTGATAGCCACGTTCTTTGATAAAGTAATAAATTGCCGTTGCCGAACAGCCTTCTAGAACCTTTTCTTCAATCGTTTTTCGATAATCGTCAAGTTTACTCGGCCGCCGTAAGGGTTGTGGCTGCTCATCTGGGGGCGTAAGCCCTAAATTGTAGTATCTTTTTACCGTTCGTGGATCAACACCGTATCGCCGACCAATTTCAGCGAAGTTGGGCTTTATTTTGTTCATAATATATTGCTGGACACACTGCTCAACATCTAAACGCATTTCAGTTCCTCCAAATTTGAGATGCGTTTATTTTACCGTAAAAAAATGTTGGAAAACCGACATTTTCTAATCGGTATTTTCCAACATTTTACAACCGTTGCTGACATAAATTTGCCAAACTTGGTGCAGTTGTTGCATTGTCAGCTGTTTTCTTAGCTGCATGTGGCTCCAAGAGCGGCTCAGGACAAGCTTCAAAACAGGTGTTGAATTGGAATGAATCTGCTGAATTACCTTCAATGGATCTTTCAAAAGCAACTGATGTTGTAAGCTTTAATGCGTTAAATAATACTAATGAAGGTCTGTATCGTTTAGGAAAAGACAGCAAGATTGAACCCGGAATTGCGACTAAGACCTCTGTCTCAAAAGATGGGAAAACATATACCTTTACCTTGCGCAAGAATGCTAAGTGGAGTAATGGCGATAAGGTAACTGCAAAAGACTTTGTTTATGGCTGGCAAAGAACAGTTGATCCTAAGACTGCTTCACAATATGCCTATTTGTACAGCGGAATTGCTAATGCCGATGATATTATGAACGGTAAGAAGTCAGTTTCTGATCTGGGAATTAAAGCAGAAGGCAATTATAAATTAGTCGTTACCCTAGATAAGAAATTACCATACTTTAAACTCTTAATGGGCTTCCCATCATTCTTCCCGCAAAGTGAAAAAGCAGTGAAGGAATATGGTAGCAAGTATGGGACAGCTTCTAAGTACATGGTGTACAATGGACCATTCCAATTAACCAAATGGACAGGCTCTAACCTAAGCTGGACTTTAAAGAAGAACAATAATTATTGGGATAAGAAGAACGTGAAGCTCTCTGCAATTAACTACACGGTTACGAAGAGTAACTCAACTGCCTATAACTTATATCAATCAGGTAAATTGGATGAAGCAATTCTCGGTTCTGAACAAGCTAAGCAGCTTTCAAATTCAAAAGAGCTCGTTGTTCGTAAGGCCGCTTCAACGTTCTACCTACAATACAACCAGACTAAAAAAGAATTCCAAAACAAGAATATTCGTAAGGCTATTTCTTTAGTAATTAATCGTCAACAATTTGTTAAAAAGGTTCTTGGGGATGGCTCGACTGTAGCTAAAGGATATGTATCTGCTGACCTTGCTAAAAATAATGGCAAAGACTTTGCAGACCAAGCTTACGTAAAAGATGCAGTGGCAAATAATACAGCGGAAGCTAAGAAGTTATGGCAACAAGGTTTGAAAGAATTAGGTGTCAGCAGCCTGAACTTTGAAATCTTAAGTGATGATACTGATAAGGGTAAAGATACAACTGAATTCCTGCAAAGCCAGATTGAAGAAAACCTGTCAGGAGCAAAGGTATCTGTTGCAAACGTGCCATTCAAGACACGCTTATCACGTTCAGAGAGTGGAAACTTTGATGTAGTTGTTACAGGCTGGGGTGCTGACTTCGCCGATCCAATCAGTTTCTTGGATCTCTTTACCTCTGATAACTCACAAAATGATGGAAAATGGAAGAACAGCGAGTATGACAAGCTGATCGAAGCTTCTAAGACAACGGATACAGGTAACACAGACAAACGTTGGGCTGATTTAGTCCAAGCGCAGAAGATCTTGTTAAACGATCAGGGAATTTCACCTATCTATCAACAAGCAACTTCAACTTTAGTTAAATCTAAGGTTAAAGATGTGATCTATAACTCAGCTGGTGTAAATTACAACTTTAAAGATGCTTACATTGCAAACTAAATTTAAAATCTTATTTTAAGCTGATTGGGGGATTAACTGAAATTGTTAACCCCCCGATTGCGTATTATAAAAAATAAATTATAATGTAATTTGTGCTTATTAAATTAGAAATTCCAGTTTGTGCGATAGATTGTGAGGAGAAATTATGCGTAAATATCTTTTAAAGCGTGTCTTCTATATGATATTAACGTTATTCCTGGTTGCCTCCATTACGTTTTTTTTGATGAAGCTGATGCCAGGAACACCGTACTCTAATCAGGAAAAGATGACACCACAGCAAATTCAGATTATGAATGAACAATATGGTCTGAATAAACCGATTTGGATGCAGTATTTGATTTACTTGGGTGGAATGCTTCATGGTGATTTAGGAACTTCCTTCCAGTTTAGTAACCAGCCCGTTTCATATCTGATCTCTAGCCGGATCGGACCGTCTGCTCAGCTTGGGGCACAGGCAATGGTCTTCGGACTCTTCTTCGGAATCATTGTAGGCTCGATTGCTGCGATTAACCGGAACACTTGGATAGATACGACAAGTACAGTCTTGTCAATTATTGGCAAGTCAGTTCCTAACTTTGTACTTGCAGTTTTGTTGCAGTATTATATTGCGTTGAAGCTGGGCTGGTTCCCAATTGCCGATTGGGGCAGCTTTAGTTATACAGTCCTGCCAACGATTGCGCTGGGGGTTGGTCCTTTGGCTGAAACTGCTAGATTTATCAGAACCGGCATGGTCGATGTGATGAACTCGGATTATATTGAACTTGCGAAAGCGAAAGGACTCAGTCGGTATGGCGTGGTTTATCATCATGCGCTACGTAACAGTCTGATTCCACTGGTTACACTGATTGGTCCGTATACAGTTGCTTTAATGACTGGTTCGCTGGTAATTGAAAATATTTTCTCAATTCCAGGAATTGGGGAACAATTTGTTAAGTCAATTTTGACTAATGATTATCCAACGATCATGGGTGTGACAATGCTGTTTTCAGCAGGATTAGTCGTGGTAATTCTGTTGACAGATATTATCTACGGCATTATTGATCCAAGAATTCGACTAAGCGGAAATGGGGATTAAGCAAAATGGAAGAAAAGTTAAAGTTAAGTCCAGACAGCTTTGAGGCACTTCCTCAGGCTCAGGAACCGGATAATGAAAAAATAGCCGCTCCGTCATTAACATTTGTCCAAGATGCTTGGCGTCGTTTGAAGATGAACAAAGGTGCATTAATCTCATTTTGGATTATTATTTTGATGATGATTGTTGCTTTTGGTTCAAGCTTTTTTATCAATCACAGCACATTAGTCAAGTCAGCACCACAGTATGCCAATCTACCTGCTAAGATTCCGGGTGTTCCGATTAATGGATTTAATGGGAAACTGAAGGTGGCAGGTCAATGGGTCGATGAGTATAAACAAAATAATGTTCCAACTGGTAAATATTTCATTTTAGGAACTGATAACTTGGGACATTCACTGGCACAAAGAATTGTTTATGGGACTAAAATCTCATTAATTGTGGCTTTGGTCGCAACTTTCTTTGATTTAACGATCGGGGTAGCTTATGGGATTATCTCAGGCTGGCGCGGTGGTCGAGTCGATACGGTGATGCAGCGAATTATCGAGATTATCTCGTCGATCCCTAGTTTAGTGATCGTGGTCTTAATGTTGATTGTCTTGCGTCCAGGGATGACCTCGATTATCGCAGCGATTGCGATCTCAAGTTGGACGACCATGGCGCGGATGATTCGTGCCGAAACACTGCAGCTTAAGTCGCAAGAATATGTATTGGCCGCCAGGTCTTTAGGTGAGTCACCATTTAAGATTGCCTGGAAGCACCTTGTGCCTAACCTTTCGAGTGTGATTATTATTCAGACAATGTATACTATCCCGACAGCGATCTTTTTCGAAGCCTTTTTGAGTTTTATCGGAATTGGAATCAGCTCGCCTGAGACGTCCTTAGGGGTGCTCTTGAATGATGGGCAGAAGAACTTCCAATTTCTGCCGTACCAGATGTGGTACCCAGCGATTGTCTTGTGTATTTTGATGATTGCATTTAACTTGCTGGGTGATGGTCTGCGTGATGCATTCGATCCTAAGTCTAGAAGGTAGGTGGCAAAATGGCTGAGAGAATTTTAGATGTTAAAAATTTAAAAATCAATTTCCATACTTATGCGGGAGATGTCAAGGCAATTCGTGATGTCAGCTTCCATCTTAATAAGGGGGAAACACTCGCAATTGTGGGTGAATCTGGTTCAGGTAAATCCGTAACGACCAAAAGTCTGATGGGGCTGTTGGCAAATAATGCTGAGGTAATCGGCGGATCAATCATGTATCATGATGAAGATATTTTGAAAAAGTCGGAAAAACAAATGCAAAATATTCGCGGCAAGGAAATTGCAATGATCTTCCAAGACCCGATGACATCATTGGATCCAACTATGAAGATTGGCCAACAGATTGCCGAACCACTAATGAAACACAAAAAAGTTGAGAAAAAGAAAGCATGGGCACAAGCACTTGATATTTTGAAACTGGTTGGAATTTCAAATGCAGAAGAACGTATCAAAGATTATCCGCATCAATTTTCCGGTGGGCAGCGTCAAAGAATTGTGATTGCCATTGCGCTGGTCTGCTATCCAGAAATTCTGATTGCAGATGAACCGACAACAGCGCTTGATGTAACTATTCAGGCACAGATTTTGCAGCTAATGAAAGAGCTTCAGGCTAAGATCGAGACTTCGATTATCTTTATTACCCATGATCTTGGGGTTGTTGCCGGAATGGCAGATCGGGTGGCGGTTATGTATGCTGGTCAAATTGTTGAGTATGGTACGGTGGATGAGATCTTCTACAATCCACAGCATCCATATACTTGGGGATTGTTGAATTCAATGCCGACACTGACTAGCACAAAGCTGGAAGCTATCCCAGGAACTCCTCCTGATTTATTAGATCCGCCAAAGGGAGATCCGTTTGCTGCTCGTAATCCATATGCGATGAAAATCGATGTGGAGCAGCAACCACCTTTCTTCAAGGTCTCAGAGACACATTATGCTGCGACATGGCTCTTGCATCCGGATGCACCTAAAGTTACACCGCCGGAAGAGATAGTCCGCCGTCACCAGCTTTTTGCAAAGATGACCCATCAGTCAGTTTAGACTTAGGAAGGAAGAGAATCCCATGGCAGAAAAACAAAAGAAACTATTAGAAGTAAAGCATCTTAAACAATACTTCAATGTGGGGAAATCCGACGAGGTCAAAGCTGTTGATGATGTCAGTTTCGATATTTATGAAGGTGAGACATTCGGATTAGTTGGCGAATCCGGTTCTGGTAAAACAACAACCGGTAGGAGTATTATTCATTTGTACAAACCAACGGCGGGGCAAATTATTTTTGATGGTCAGGATGTAAATCAGTTCAAAAATAAGGCAGAGATCCTTGCTTTTAGAAGAGAGATGCAAATGATCTTTCAGGATCCATATGCTTCGCTTAACCCACGAATGAAGATTAAAGATATTGTGGCGGAAGGAATCGACATTCATCATTTAGCAAAGGACAGTGCACAGCGCAACAAGATGGTGGAGGATCTCTTGGAACTGGTTGGTTTAAATAGAGACCATTCCAGCCGTTATCCGCATGAATTCTCTGGTGGACAGCGTCAAAGAATTGGGATCGCACGGGCCTTAGCGGTGCAGCCTAAATTCATAATTGCTGATGAACCAATCTCGGCACTGGATGTTTCTATCCAAGCACAGGTGGTTAACTTGTTGAAAGACTTGCAGCGCGATCAAGGTTTAACTTATCTTTTTATCGCCCATGATCTTTCAATGGTTAAGTACATTTCGGACAGAATTGGGGTCATGCACTATGGCAAGCTCTTAGAAGTTGGGCCTTCAGATGAAATCTATGCCCATCCATTGCATGATTATACAGCCAGCTTGATTTCTGCTGTTCCAGTGCCAGATCCAGAGTACGAGCGCAATCGGAAGCAGATCGCCTATGATTCCTCAGTTGAGGTGGATCATCCAGAAAATCCCCGTAAACTGCATGAAGTGGTTCCAGGACGGTTTGTACGTTGTACGGATGAGGAATTACCAATGTATCAGGAACGTGCAGCTAAGTTTACTAAATAATGTTAATGTAGGCGAACTGTTGGCTCATATACGATTTATTTTGAACAAAAAACGAGAGTGTGACATAAGTCGGGAAAATTTGAGTGCTAACTCGAAATTACGAACATAGCGAGTACTTTGCTATGAGTAATTCGAAGTTAGACGGAGAATTTTGACTTATGGAACATGTTTATCTGGAATAAAGAGGGGCTGTGACAAAATTTAACTTTTGTCACAGCCCCGTTTTGTGCATTCAATAAAATAACATTCAAAGATTGGAAACTTACGCTGACTTTTTCTCTAGGCAAGTGGGTTAACGTAGGATTACCAAGGTCAACTGTTTGTTCTAGTATTCCTGAGTATCGAGATAGTGATTGAAATAAACAATTTCAACCTTTTTACCAGTAACAATCATCTTGGTAACAGAACCATTTTTAGGACCAACGGAAACAACATCAATTTCAGGCGCAAAACGGCTGACAATGCTGCGAATGGTGGTTCCATGGCTGACAACCAGTGCATTACTACCGGGCGCTTGATGTGCGTTCAGGTAGTCAAAGCCGGCATCGATTCTTTTCCAATACTCGGCATTATTTTCGGCATCATTGAACGGGTCAGTTTCTTTCATAAAATCACGAGAATCATTAATTGAATATCTGGTAATGATTTCTTCATAATTCCTGCACTGCCGAGTAGCACCGACCATTAGCCAAGTTTGATTAGAGTCGTTGCCTTCAAAGTAGCCGTAGCTTTGTTCGCGAAAATTAGACAGTGTAACTGGTTGCGGAAGGTCAGCTGCCAGTTGATTTTCACTCATAATGATCTTACACGTGTTTTGGGCACGCATTGTATCACTATGATAGATATTTGCGAAATCTTTATCAGCAAGATGTGCTCCAGCTTTGTGTGCATCGTTGATTCCCTTTTGTGTTAAGGGTGAATCACACCATCCTTGCATCCGGTTATAAAAGTTAAAGATCGTTTGTCCATGGCGTACGAAATAAACGGTAAACGACATTCTGTTCCCTCCAGTAGTTTGATGTAGCATAAGCATAATGCCACTTTTGTACATAAACAGTATACATATAAAAGCGATGTTTAAGAAGCGGTTCTTGTAAATTATTATAAAAACTAGCCAAAATAGATGGAACTTCTAAAGCATGGTACTAGCTGAAAGATTATTTTGACGGGTAGTGAACCTGCAAAATGGATAAAAGAAAATCTTGTTTTCAGGCATCCATTTAACCGCAATTAATAAAGTGGGGCTGTGACAAAAGTTAAAGTTTGTCACAGCCCCGCTTTTATTTTAATATCTGCGAATAAACCACAAGTTTTACTTGTGGGGGTGAAAAAAGCTTTAGCGTGAAAAACTCCCTTTCGATATAATTAGTTTCGGCTACCAACCAAAACTGCAATTGAAAGGGAGTTTTTGCCTTGTCTAAAGACGATAATAGCTTAGCACACACAAGATGGAATTGTAAGTACCACATTGTATTTACTCCCAAGTATCGGCGTAGGAATATTTATGGTGAATTAAAAAAAGATATTGGTCGGATTTTACGCCGATTGTGTGAATTAAAAGAGGTTGAGATTATTGAGGCTCATGCGATGCCTGATCATATTCATATGCTAGTTAGAATTCCACCGAAAATGAGTGTTTCAAGATTCATGGGATATTTAAAAGGACGCAGTGCTGTCATTATCCACGAGAGACATGCCAATTTGAAATATAACTATGGTAATCGAAGTTTCTGGGCACGCGGATACTATGTTAGCACGGTTGGTTTGAATCAGAAGACCATTCAAAAGTACATTCGAGAACAAGAATCCGAGGATCAGTTGAGCGATAGTATCAGTAAACGGGAGTATATTGATCCATTCAAACAGCCAAAACAAAAATAAAAATAATGCTGTAGCGGTTGGTAGTGTTTTGCTGGGCCCCTTTAAGGGGCTTTTTGTGTCAGGTCAAGCCCTTTTAGGGCTAATAAAAAGCCACCAGCTATGCTGGTGGATACTTACTCCGGATAAACGTGTTCCATAAGTCAAAATTCTCCGTCTAACTTCGAATTACTCATAGCAAAGTGCTCGCTATGTTCGTAATTTCGAGTTAGTACTCAAATTTTCCCGACTTATGTCACACTCTTTTTCTAGTTATTCTGCATAAACGTGTTCCATAAGTCAAAATTCTCCGTCTAACTTCGAATTACTCATAGCAAAGTACCCGCTATGTTCGTAATTTCGAGTTAGTACTCAAATTTTCCCGACTTATGTCACACTCTCTCTTTATTCCGGATAAACGTGTTCCATAAGTCAAAATTCTCCGTCTAACTTCGAATTACTCATAGCAAAGTACTCGCTATGAGTAATTTCGAGTTAGTACTCAAATTTTCCCAACTTATGTCACACTCTCTTTGCAGGTTATTTTAAAATAGATAAAGTAATGGATTTGTTGCAATCAGCACTTGATGCGTGTTTAAAAATCCGCAAGAAGCTTAACTCGGTGAAACATTGCCTCGCAGCATGCGATAAAGTGTGATCACGATTCCCGGGATTGCCATGATAAGTGCCAGCATAATGAAGATTAAAGAGAAGTTTTGTTTTACGAAGTCAAATTGACCAAAGAAGTAGCCAAGTGAAGCGCCAAGTGCGACCCAAAGTAAAACGCCTAGCAGGTTATACAGACAAAATTTTTTATAATTCATATGGGCAGTCCCTGAGATTAATGGGATAAAAGTACGAATCAAAGGCACGAATCTGCCAAACATCACAGTTTTGCCGCCATGTTTTTCAAAGTAAGCATGTGCTTTTTCAAGCTTTTCGGCTGGGAGAATACGTTTGAAGAACGGCAGGCGATGCAAGTTGCGGCCGATCTCATAGTTAACTGTGTCTCCGATCAAAGCAGCAAAGAAGAAGACAGGGACTAAAATACGGATGTCTAACGTTGACCCAGTGAGTGCAGCGAGTGTACTGGTAAAGATGATCAGCGATTCCCCGGGGAGAAAGGCAAAGACGACCAAGCCGGTTTCCATGAAGATCAGAATAAACAGTGTGACGTAAATCCAGCCTCCCAGTGTCTCGACTAGCGGTAGCAGGTACAAGTGAAAATGGGTGAGATAGAATAAAAACTGACTAATCAAGACAACACTTCCTTTACTATATTTGTATCTATTTTAGTGGCTTCGAAGACAGAATACTAGTACTTAGATTGCTATTTAATGTTTTTTAAGCTTTAAGGGGTGAACCTAATTGAGCACAGGCACTAAAGGTGTTAAAATTGTATGATCGACATCTTGGTTTAGAGGCGGGGGGAATTTCATGGACAACAAAACCAAAGAAAAAGAGCAAAAAAGAATGGACGCTGTGATCGGTAAAATCAAGGTTGCGCAGGAAAAAAGCCGCACTGAGATTAAACGGGCACAAAAAGACTCACACGCAATCAGGGATGATTTCTCCAATAATCTGCGGATCAATACTGAGTCTTATTCAGGAATGTTTGAGACGGCAACCACGATTCGGCAGCAGCAGCAGTTACTGCAGGAGCGGGAAAATAATTGGAAGCACGCTACTCGCAGACTGGACATTTTACAAAAACTTGAAAAGAAACCTTATTTTGCACGCATTGACTTGCAGGAAAAGGGCGAAAAACGTGCAGAATCGATTTACATCGGACTAGGTTCTTTTGCGGATCGTCCGGATAATTTTTTGGTTTATGATTGGCGCGCACCGATTTCGAGTGTCTACTATGATGGCGGCCTAGGTCAGGTGACATATGAGACTCCTGGGGGCACCCAGACTGTCGACGTGACGTTGAAACGCCAATTCCTGGTGAAGGACGGCAAGATCAAGACGGTCTTTGACACGGACGAAGCAGTGGGCGACCAGATGCTGTTAGATGTGTTGGACGACTCTTCCAGCAGTAAAATGCGCAGTATCGTAACGACTATTCAAAAGGAGCAGAATAAGATTATTCGCAATACGACTGCTGATCTGCTCTTTGTTCAAGGAGCTGCCGGTTCAGGAAAGACGTCAGCTGTCTTGCAGCGTGTCGCGTATCTGTTATACCGCTATCGTGGTAAGCTGACTTCAAGCCAGGTAATTCTCTTTTCCCCCAATCAGTTATTCAATGATTATGTTGACCAGGTTCTCCCCGAGCTTGGTGAGCACAACATGGTGCAGATGACCTACTATCAATATACGCAAAGGCGTTTGCCCAAGTTAAAAGTTGAAACACTGCAGCAGCGCTTTGAAAGACAGGTCGATGAAACGGGCCGCAAAATTCAAAAGGTAAAAAACAGCGTGGCCTTCTTTAATGCTGCAACGGTCTATGCCCAATTTTTAGAGAAAAAAGGAATGCGGTTTAGGGATCTTAAGCTTGATGGCAAGGTCTTTTATGAGCATTCTCAACTTGAGAAGATTTATTACAGTTTTAACGTTAACTATCATTTACGTAATCGGCTGGATGCCACAAAAGAAAGGCTTTTGCGGCAACTTAACCGTAAGATTGAAAAAGAAGCGAAGTCTGACTGGGTAGAGACTATTTTGCAAGAATCCAGCAGCAAGGAACTCGCCCAGCTTTATGGGACGCATCCACGCAATTTCGAAAACAATGATGCAGAACTGCGCTACTTGGGACGGCGTTTCTTGATAAAGCACTATCAAAAGATTCATAGCGATCTGGTGCATAATCGCTTTTTAAATATCAATGCGCAGTATCTGCACTTTCTGCACAGTGTTCCCGAGCTGCTTGACCTCAAGAAGTATGATTTGAGCAACTCAGAATGGGAAGCGGGAATTGAAGCCACAATTGCGACCTTGAAAAAACAACGGATGCTGCTGGAAGATGTCAGTCCATATCTTTATTTATATGATACGATCACCGGCAAGCGTGGTGACAATGAGATCAAGCATGTCTTCATCGATGAAATTCAAGATTATACGCCGTTTCAGCTTGCAGCGCTTAAACACGCTTTTCCACGGGCACGCTTTACCGTATTGGGAGATCTGAATCAGGCAATCTTCACGAAAAAAGAAAGCTATACCCTGCTTGATGAATTACGGCAGCTTTTTGCCAAGCAAAAGATCGAAGTGGTGCAATTGACGAAGTCTTATCGGTCAACTAAGCAGATCACGGACTTTACCAAACAGGTTTTGTTAAATGGAGCCGCGGTGGCAGCGTTTGAACGTCTAGGTGAGCTGCCCACAATTACGGTGAAGCAAAATGAGGCTGAATTGGCTGCCAGAATGCTTGAGCAGCTTAAGGAAAATGAACGCGAGCAGCTGACAACCGCAATTATCTGTAAGACATTAACAGAGTGCCAGACTATTAGTGAAAAGCTGCAGGCCGCCAACCAAAAAGCGATTCTGATTAAAAGTGAAAATCAGCGTTTGGCGCCCGGAACAATCATTGTCCCAGCATTTTTAGCAAAGGGACTTGAATTCGATGCGGTCATCATGTGGAATGCCAGTCAGCGTAATTATGCGGCTGAGGATGAACGACAGCTAGTCTATACGATTTGTTCACGTGCGATGCACCGACTTAGCATCTTTGCTTTGAAGCAACTTTCGCCGTTGTTTAAGCGGGTTGCACAGGATTCATATACTCTTTTAGAGTAAAACCTAAGTTCAGGTTAAAATCAGCGCAAAGCATGCTATAATGATGCCAATTAAGTGTGATGAATGTTGGAGAACGATTATGTATAACCAAATCAATTATTACAAGATTCCGCGTGATGAATGGCGGGAACTTTATCAAGAGCATAGTGTACCGCTGTCTGCTGCCGAGTTGGGACAGATTAGGTCTTTAAACGATCGGATTTCACTAACAGATGTCAGAGATGTCTATGCACCCTTGGTTCATTTGTTAGGGATTCATATGCAGGCACGTGCTGAGTTGTTTAAGAAGCAGGCGCAGTTTCTGGGAATTGAAGCCCATCGCGTCCCATTTATCTTGGGTATTGCTGGAAGTGTGGCTGTCGGCAAGAGCACGACGGCCCGCTTGCTACAGACGCTGCTGCAAGGAACCTACCCGACGAGCAAGGTGCAGCTGATAACAACTGACGGTTTTTTGTATTCGAATCAGGAGTTAAAGCGGCGGAATTTGCTGCAACGCAAAGGTTTTCCGGAGAGTTACGATATGAGCCGGTTGTTGACTTTTACCAATGATGTCAAAAACGGATTGCCAGCAAAGGCGCCCGTTTACTCACATAAAAGTTATGATATATTGCCTGGGAAATTTGACTTGATTGACAATCCGGATATCTTAATTGTAGAAGGAATCAATGTTTTACAGTTGCCCAGCAACCAGCAGTTGTATGTGAGTGACTTCTTTGATTTTTCGATCTATGTTGATGCAACAGAAGCGCTGATCCAAGAATGGTACCTAGAGCGCTTCAAGCTGTTGCTGGAGACCGCTTTTCGGGATCCGACCAATTATTATTATCCTTATGCAATTGGTGATCGCAATGCGGCAATCAAGATGGCAAAAAGGGTCTGGCAAACAGTCAATCGTCCTAATCTGAGAGAATATATTCTGCCTACTAGGAATCGAGCGGATGTAATTTTGCATAAGACGAAAAATCATCTTGTAAATGAACTTTTTTTGCGTAAGTATTAAGCTTAAAGGCTCGTGGTTTCAAGCTGTTTTGGCTAAACGGTCGATTTGACCATGGGACTTACAATCTGTAAAATAACTGTATAAGTGTACCGTATAATTCAAAATGAGGTGAACATTCTTGACAAGCATTGACATGCAGGCTTTTGATAAAATCATTGTGCTTGATTTCGGAAGCCAGTATAATCAATTGATTACGCGTAGAATCCGGGAATTTGGGATTTATTCAGAACTACTTTCCCATAACTTAACGGCGGCTGAGATTAAGAAGATGGCTCCAAAGGGAATCATTTTCTCGGGCGGTCCGAATAGTGTGTATGACGAACAGGCTTTCCATGTGGATCCTGAAATCTTTGAACTCGGGATCCCGATTCTGGGAATCTGTTATGGAATGCAGCTGATGGCTAATGAGCTCCCTGGGGGCAAGGTCGAAGGCGCAAATAATAAGGAATACGGCAAAGCTCAAATCAGAGTACAAGATGCCGGTGCGGTACTTTTCCGCGATGTTCCAACTAGTCAGACCGTCTGGATGAGCCATGGCGATCTGGTAACACAAGTTCCTGATGGGTTCAAGATTGCAGCGACCAGCGGCAACTGCCCAATTTCAGCAATGGCTAATGAAGCTAAGAAGTTCTACGGCTTGCAGTTCCATCCAGAAGTACGCAACACAGAATACGGTAACGATATTTTGCGCCACTTTGCATTTGATATCTGCAAAGCGCGCGATAACTGGTCGATGGATGACTTCATCGAGATGCAAATTCACAAAATTCGTGAAACTGTCGGCGACAAGAAAGTTCTCCTCGGCTTATCTGGAGGGGTTGATTCCTCTGTCGTAGGTGTCTTGTTGCATAAAGCAATCGGGACACAACTTACCAGTATCTTCGTTGATCATGGGCTGTTGCGTAAGGGCGAAGTTGAACAGGTGATGGATAGCCTGAAAGGTAAGTTCGGTCTGAACATTATTCAAGTTGACGCCAAGAAGCGTTTTATGGATAAGCTGACCGGTGTTTCGGATCCGGAAAAGAAACGTAAGATTATCGGGAATGAATTCATTCGTGTCTTTGACGATGAGGCTGCTAAGCTTGATGGCATTGACTTCTTAGCTCAAGGCACACTTTATACCGATGTGATCGAATCGGGGACCGATACGGCGCAGACAATCAAGTCGCACCATAACGTTGGTGGGTTGCCAGATGACATTAAATTCAAATTGATTGAGCCATTGCGAACACTTTTCAAAGATGAGACGCGTGAATTGGGCGAACGCTTAGGGATGCCGTCTGAATTGGTCTGGAGACAGCCTTTCCCAGGACCAGGACTTGGCATTCGCGTCATTGGTGAGATTACTGAAGAAAAACTTACAATTGTGCGCGATAGCGACCTGATTTTGCGTGAAGAGATCGCCAAGCATGGTCTGGAACGCGAAATCTGGCAATACTTCACAGTCCTTCCCGGCATTCGCAGTGTGGGTGTCATGGGAGACGGCCGCACATACGACTATACTGTCGGTATTCGCGCGGTAACCTCAATTGACGGCATGACCGCTGACTTCGCTAAGATTCCGTGGGATGTTCTCCAGGCAATCTCAGTGCGCATTGTAAATGAGGTTGCGCACGTCAATCGCGTAGTCTACGATATTACGTCGAAGCCGCCGGCAACGATTGAGTGGGAATAAAAGGTTATATAGGATTTGAATGGGAAATCCCTTTATTTCAGGACTTTAACGGAATACGTCCAACTTAAAAAGATAAAAAATATTATGGTTGTTTGCCAAAAGTTTACCAAGTAAAATAATTGTTGTGTGTTTGGCAAATGAAATAAATTTCGATAAGGTAATAATAATTACCTTATTTTTTTGTGTTAAAGTTTATGCTAAAATTAGCCCGAACCTATTTTTATTAAAGAAGGAATTTAATAATAGTTAGCAAAGGCGAAAGAATAATTAAAACTTCTATATTTCTACATAAAGAAAGTGTTGAATCTTTTGACGACTGTCTTAAAGAACAAATGCCCTCAAAAAATATTTATGAATTAAAAAAAACTCGGTATTGCAGCAAAATAAATTCGAATTGAAAAAATGAATATAAAATGTAGTAACAAAGATTGATCTCCTTGTTTTTTAGCTAGCATCTAATTTCAAAGAATTTAACAGAATTAGAAAGAGAGATACAACTGATGATACAGGAAACAAAATTGTAAGCCAAACTGTAACATATACAGCAATTGACATGTTTGATTCGAAACAGGCAGAAACTAATTTATATAATTATGTAATGGAACATAAAGCAGATTTTATTAAACTGCTAACATTAGCTTCAAGTTATGGTTATGGAATGAAGAACGAGGATATTTCTGGAGATATGGTTTTTGGTTCAGATGGTTGGGATCCAAATGAATTAAGTGCATACAGATCACAAATAACGCAGTTCAGTGCAGAAGGCAATGATCTGTTTGATCAATTGCTTAAGGATAAGTATAGCGAATTAACTAAAGGAGTTTATGGGTATCATAAGTGGAATAAGGCAATGGCGATAAGCGATTCGATGAGTCAGAAGATTTATAAGGCTCGTTATGTTGGATATGTAACTACTAAAGGTTATTTGTTAACTAAAACACAAAATTCCAAACAGAAAGCGACACTAAGCAATTAATGCTAAGATATAATTAAAGATGGAGATAGAAAAGACAATATACCAAGAATATGCGCATAATCAGTTACACAGATTGAATTCAGCCTTTAATTACCGTCCAAGCGCGTAAACACAAACCGGCGCGCATGTTGTCATGCAAAATATTGGGGTTATACCGGCAACTACTTGCTGTTACCTGGACCAAAGTTAAAGCCATGGTTCATAGTATTTTAAGTGAAATCAAGCAGATTAACAACAAAATGATTGTTCTTAGTGAGTTTAACCAAGCAATTGGGATTACAGGAAGCACAACAAGAATCCAAGCATGAATTTGAATAGTTATTGGCCAAGATATTGAATATATCCTATCAAAGCTTAAATTAACAGATTGTTGGAACCAACACCCTAGCACAAAATTCTCAGTTAAAGCAGCAACTATATGATGTTGACCAAAAAATTAGTCAATGGACCAAACAACAATTGCAAGATTTTGCCAAGCAAAGTCCAGAAATTAAGCAACCAGAAATGACAGAAAATCTACAGCCAAGAAGGTAAAGTTATCATGAAGAACGCGTTGTTTGAATCAACTAAAGAAGAACTACGCTGCCGTCCTAAAAATTTAATTGATTTGAACCAATGGCTTTTTGTAACCATTAATACTGCTAAATCAATGATTGACAATACGGATAAATCCCAATTTGTTTATTTAAATAAATTTGTTAGCTGTGATACAACTAGAGATATTCAGCAACGATTTGACAAAATACAGGGGAAATTTGGTAATAAGGATTTTTCGAAACGCCATAGCCCTAAATACCTATATCTTTGTTCTTTAGTAGCCAATTTTCCTCAAACAAGTCTTACTAGTGAGAGTAAGCAACTAATTAATTGCTTTGTTACCGAAGACAAGTATCTATTATACGAAATATAGAAAATAAAGGACGGGACAGCTATTTTAAAAGGATTTTTGCAAACCGCTGTTGATGAGAAATCTTTATGAGAAAATCAGTTCATTTTCGAATTGGTTTTCTTTTTTATTTGAATCGTAAATTCAATTTTAACCATTTTCTATATCCATATGCGGTACGTTTAATTTGTTTGATTTTCCGATTAACGCCCTTCCAAGTAATCGATTCATTCAAATCGAAAAAGATTAGAGGGGGGTGAGGTTGGAAGTCCTTCTTGGTAAGCACTTTATGGCACCAAAGAGCTATGCCAAATTATTAAAGCAAAAAAACTTGGAGAATAACAATTATTTTGACGAACGGAGTAACCATACATTTTTAGGTATAATGATTGTTGACAGTAACTAAACAATGAGGTAGTTTTAGACATTATGCAAGATAACTTGATGATTCGTCTGGTTATTGAGCTTAAATAATTGTTATTCTTAAAGGAGTTTTTATGAAAAAACAACTGTTATTAATCATGGTAATAATTCCCATCATATTAGGAACAACTATTACAAGTGTAATTCCAGTTGGAATTGCTAATTCTGCTGGAAACGTATTAGGTAGCATAGATGTTCCACTTTTTGAACTGCCATTTATTTTTATCTATATTGCGGTAATCAAATTAATTTGGAAATTTAACTTCAGTTTTAGCTTAAAAAACTGGTTTGTCCCATTTATGGCAATTGTGTCACTTCTAGGCACAGTATTTGCTAATATTGTGACTTCTAAGTCGTTAACTGTTATTTTTCAAAAAATACCAGGAGGGCAAATTTTGTTGGCAGTGCTGATTTCTTTACTAGCAGCAATTATTATTGGATTATTTGAAGAAACTGTTTTCCGTGGGGTAATTTTTAACTACCTATTTTTCATATTTAGAAAGACCAACCGTCCAGTTTTATTTGCTGGAGTACTGTCTAGTGTAATTTTTGGTGCAGTTCATTTAAGTAATACCCTTTTTGGCGGTGGGGCTGAATGGGGATATACTTTATATCAAGTTATTTACGCTGCTGCTATTGGTTTTGTGTTCGCCATGGTGTATGTAAAAACAAAATCGCTTGTCATCCCAATTGTTTTGCATGCATTAATTGACTGGTCTGACCTTTTTTTCAATTTAGCAGGAGAGCCTGCCATGGCCGGTATTAGCTGGACACCAGTCATATTAACGATAATTTATGTTGTTTCTGGTTACATGATTTATCAAACTATTGAGCCAAACTCTTTCAAAAGCCTAGGTCTCAAGCCAGAATAAATAATTTTTATAATGCGATTAAGAACTAATTTGGGCACAAATGTTGCTGTAGCTTCCAAATTTTAGAGTGCACAGTTCACCAGCTTAACTTAGAAAGGGCGGTAAGGGTTATTAATGGTGGCGAGGTAAAAAATTTAAACTAGTGATTGACTTAAATAAAAGTACAAGCTATACTAACTAAAACAAAGTAGAATATTTTGAATGTTGAAGGAAAGAGTACCCAAATTGACTAGCTATAAAGCGACTGTTGACGGTGAAAGAACAGCATTGAGGATTTGGGGAAGATGAATCTGGAGTTTTGTCATGGGTGCAAGCTGATGGCACGTTTTGACTCGATATCGTCAATAACATAGCTATTAGCTGTGTTTTGAGGCTGCGAATTATCAAATCCGTAGTGAATTTTGGGTGGTACCACGATTTTTCGTCCCTGCATTAAGTTGCTGGGGCTTTTTTATTTGGAGTTTTAGAGGTCCCAATTAAGGAGGGTAAAGTTAAGAACTGCGAATTAACGTTTTGCTTTGTTAAGGATCGAGATAAAGGCTGTCTGGGATTAAACAATTTTTGAAAAGATTAATTAAGTAAATTGGGGATGAGTAACAGATGAATTATAAAAAAATAGCGACTACAATTGTCTTCATCAGTGCATGCTTATGGCTGAGCGCATGTGGAAAACAGACTAGCACTTCGCAAAAACAGGTTTTGAATCTTAGCGCTAGTGCGCCATTAAGCACAATCGATATCTCGAAATCAACGGGTTATGGACAAACAGGTAATACCTTTGAGAGTTTTTATCGTTTAGGTAAAAATGGGTCAACAACTGCTGGTTTGGCTAAATCCAGTAGTGTCTCTAAAGATGGAAAAACGTGGACCTTTAAAATTAGGAAAGCTTACTGGAGCAATGGGGATCAGATTACGGCACAAGACTTTGTTTATTCGTGGCGCAGAACAATTAATCCTAAGACAAAATCCCCTTATTCTTATTTGTTTAGCGGCATCAAGAACGCTGATGCAATTATTGCAGGGAAAAAGTCGGCGGCTCAGATTGGAATCAGCGCACCTGACAAGCAGACCGTGGTGATCAAGCTTGATAAGGCGATCTCCTATTTCAAAATCTTGATGGCTTATCCACTGTTTGGACCGCAAGAACAAAAGATCGTGGAAAAATACGGTAGCAAGTATGGCACGCGTTCGCAATATATGGTCTATTCTGGCCCGTTTGTTATCAAAGCATGGAATGGCACAGGCAACAAATGGCAGTTCGTCAAAAATAAGCATTATTGGGACAAAAAAGTAGTTAAATTGCAGCAAATCAACTATACGGTGGTTGAAAATCCCACGACTGGGCATGAATTGTACCAGCAAAACAAATTGGATATGACTCCTTTGGCTAATCAGCAAGTTAAAAATTATCAAGGATCATCACAGTTTAAATCTTATCCCTATTCCTACATTTCTTATGTTGCATATAACTTCAAAGATAAAGATGCGGACAAGCGGAAAGCTTTGAATAACCGTAATATTCGCTTGGCAATGTCACTAGCCATTAATCGGCAAGTCTTGACGAAAAAAGTGCTCGGCGATGGCTCGTATACTCCAACAGGATTTGTAGCTTCAGGACTGGCAAAAGATCCTAAAACCAGTGAAGATTTTTCAAAACAACAAGAGGTTAAGGGCACAATCGCTTATGATGCGAAATTAGCGCGGAAGTATTGGGAGCAGGGATTAAAAGAAACAGGATTAACAGGATTAAAACTGACATTGTTGGCTTCAAATGACGATAGTAGCAGTAAAATTGTTGCACAGTATTTACAGTCACAATATGCTAAAGTACTGCCAGGGCTTTCACTCACAGTACGTAGTATTCCAGGCAACAATGCATTGCAAAACGCGCAAACAGGAAATTTTGACTTGTATTTATCTGGTTGGGGCGGAGATTTCAATGATCCAATCACATTTCTTCAAATTCCGTTAACAGGAACTTCTTACAATTACGGTGGTTACTCAAACTCACAGTATGATGCTTTAATACAGAAGGCACAAAATGAGGATGCAAATAATCCTAATAAGCGGTGGGCGGATTTGGTCGCAGCTGCTAAGATTTTTAATGCAGAGCAGGGCGTAACCCCTGTCTATCAGCAAGTTACTTCATATTTGCAAAAATCCAAGGTTAAGGGCATTATTCATAACACAGCAGGTACGCAGTGGAATTATAAGAATGCGTATATTAAATAATTAATGAAAACAATTAAAAAATAAATAATCAGGCTGGGATCAAGTTAATCTTTTGGTCCCAGCCTGATTATTTTATTCGCTGTTTAGAACATGTATTCCTCGTATCTTTGATTTCAATTGGTGAATGTATAAAGTGTTGTATAACTAGACTGACCTGCTGGAGGTGTTGTTGAGTTATCTGAAAAAACAGTATAAGCAGGTTCCATATTAAAAGTTTTGCCATTATCATCAGAATTAGCGAAAGTTAATCGATTTTTTGAGGTATCAGTGGTATCTTCAATCTTTGTGCCAGTTTGCCAATTTTGCTGAATTTTCTTATTAGCGGGTGCCAGTAAAATACTTAAATGCATTAATTTTTGGCGTTCACCTTGACCATCGTCAGCATTATAGTGATAGTTTCCGTGAATATTAATCACTAAACTATTGTCTGGATGTAAGATTACTTTGTCAAAATAAAATATTTGTTGTTTTGTTGCACCAGTGGATGTGAGCGTACCCTTTTCAAAGTCTAATAAACATGAATCAGCAGATGCTTGGTAATTTCCAGAATAGTTACTGTAACGAGTATAATTTTTGATAATAATTGGCTGTTGTGTACTAGCTTGGCTGCTTGTTTTGGAACTGTCAGTTATTTTTGATGTGGAAGTTTCTGCAGAATTTGAACTTTCTTTTAAATTATTAGTCTGAATTGCCTTATCAGTTGAAGGTTGCCGATAATTTTTAAAAATAGTGAATCCAATTAATAATATAAGAAGACTTAAACCCGATTTAAGGATAAAATTACGACGGCGGATGGTTCTGACCCGTAGAAAATCAGCGTGCCAAGCGGGATCATTACGACGGTCTTTGAAAAATTGATATGTATGTTGTGAACGTGTTTTTTGGCTGGAATACTTCTTTTGTTTCATAAAGCTTTTATACCCCCCAAAGCATAAATTGTCGTGAACCTGATGTTATCCTTTCATTATGACACATCAGACGGTTATTATGGTTCATAAAGTGATACAAAACTGAAAAAGTTAGTCTAAAGGTTAATTTTGGTCCAACTGTTTTATCTTGCGCACATCAATATAATGAGTTCTCAAAGCCAATTTTGCCACTTAAATTCTCAAGAATAATTAGGTGCCAAAAAAGAGGGGCTGTGACAAAAGTTAAATTTTGTCACAGCCCCTCTTTTATTCCGGATAAACGTGTTCCATAAGTCAAAATTCTCCGTCTAACTTCGAATTACTCATAGCAAGGTACTCGCTATGTTCATAATTTCGATTTAGCACTCAAATTTTCCCGACTGATGTCATACTTTCTCTTACTAAGCTGCGTGTTCAACCGGATTCATCAGTGCTTCATAAATATATAAAAATTATGCTTGTTTCACAAGGTTAACAAGTTTGACTTTGCGATTAATGACAGCAAAGATAACGTAGCCAATGATTTGTGAAATTAATTGACCAGCGAACAGGTAAGCATAGGTAAGCCAAAAGGGAACATGCGAGACCGCGTGCAATTCAAGTGCGACAAAAATCATCCCGCATGAGACACACAGACCGACTACCACAGACCGGACTAGTAAATTTTGGGTTCTTTGATTAATTAAAATGGCGACTGCTAAGCCAATACCGGTGACACCTAAGCCCACTAAGATATCAAGCAGCCCGAATGGACTGAAAAGCAGGTTTGCAACTACTACCCCTAAAACCATTCCCCAGTAGAATTTTTTGTCATAGGCTACCAGTTGATAGAGCGCCGTTGAGACTCTGACTTGAATGACTCCAAATGAAAAACTGGCAAACAAAGCTGTAATGACGACATAACATGCGGCTAAGACAGCATTGATAGTTAATATTTTTAAATTTTTATGCATGCTTTATAATCTCTTTTCTCTGTGAGTTATGACCAAGTAATTGAAGTTTGGTAGGTAATCGGATCTTTGAGATTATTAGCTTTGAAAGCAGCAATCCGATCACGACAAGTTGCACATTTTCCGCAAGCAGCCTGTTGTCCGGCATAACAGGAACGCGTTAAGGCAAAAGGAACGTGCAACGCGATTCCAAGTTTGACAACTCCAGCTTTATTCAACTTGATTAAAGGTGCAGCCAGACTAACCTTTCCTGCTGTTCCAGCGCTAATTGCGGCATTCATTGCGTGATAAAACTCGGGAGTGCAATCCGGATAAGCCTGCCCAGCTGCATCATCTGCGTGCGCACCGTAACAGACTTGGGCAGCTTGTTGGCTGTAAGCTAGGGCAGCAGCTTGTGACAGCATTAGCCCATTGCGAAAGGGAACATAGGTATCAACAGTGCCACTGCCTTGTTCTGCAATGATTGCGGCATAACTCTGCTGTGCGATCGCACCATTACCTGTTAGCAGTGTTGAAGTGGAACCGTTAAATAACTGGTGATCAATGTGAGCAACTACATACTCAACTTGATAATAAGCAGCAACTTTCCGTGCGTTGTCCAGTTCTAATTGGTGTTTTTGACCATAAGCAAATGATAACGCTAAGACATGGTCTTTTCCGTGAGTTGTGACTGCTTGGGCTAAACACACCGCGGAGTCTAATCCGCCTGAAAGTAAAATAATTTCATCCATCAAAAAAGACCTACCTTACAAAATTTTTATACTGCGGTAACTGATTTAAAACATTGACTTTGCGTTGGAAGGCTAATTCTTTAAGTTCAGGGGTTTCGAACTCCGGGTTAACGCGATTTACGAATGGATAGATTGAAATTCCGCCACGTGGCGTGAATAATCCTAAAACTTCAATATACTTTGGATTCATTAATTGATAGAGATCATTTAAAATAATATTCATGCAGTCTTCATGAAAATCACCGTGATTTCGAAAACTGAATAAATAAAGTTTTAAACTTTTGCTTTCAACCATGTTTTGTGTCGGAATGTATGAAAGATAGACTTTAGCGAAGTCTGGCTGACCGGTCTTAGGGCACAGACTGGTGAATTCATACGCATCAAATGAGACTAAATAATCATTTTCTGGATGTTTATTAACGAAGGTTTCAAGCAGCGTTGGATCATAATCTGCTGCATAAGCGGTGTGGGTGCTGCCCAGGTGAGAAACGTGACCGAATTCGGTTTTAGTGCGAGAGGATTGTGTTGTAGTGTTTTTAGACATAAAAAAACTCCCTTTGTTTTTTTTCGGAGGTTTAAGGATGTACCATACTCCAATATTTTATTTTAACTGTGCTATTCTACTGCAAATAAGAGCACAAAACAATTAAAAATCAAAAATTGTCAAACTTTGAATTCACTAAAGCCTAATCTTAATGCCCAAATGTGCTCGAAGTAAAAAGCTGCCACGACTCTGAGCAAAGGAGTGGGAGCTTTTGTTTTTTTAGCCAAAAGATACAACCGACTGTATAATGAAAAGTATAAAAGGAACTTAAAAGCCTAGGGGGAACCACAATGTTATTTTCTCCAATCATCTCTTTGATAATCGTTATATATTTTGTGTATGATCAGTTCGAATTCTCCAGAGTAACCAAAATCAGATTCTTGTTTCTGCCTTTTTTTTGTTTATACCAATTCATCACTAAGTTTAATTTCACTCATATAATTGATCTTATTAGCATTATCATCATCTTTTTGTTGGCCATTGGAATTGGATTTTACCAAAGTCGCAGCTTTAAAGACAAAGTAATGAAAATAGAGTCCAGGTACTTTTTCACTGATCAGAATGGACAGGAAGTGAATGCTTATCAAAAGGCATTGTATGCTAGAGGTGGAAGAACGTATTTAGTTGGCTGGATACTGATATTTTTGATTTCTTTGTTTTTGAATGGCGATTTTAATGAGAATTTTAATTTTTATAAGTTTGCGCATGCATTAGTCAAAGAAATAATAGCCGATTTAGCAATTTTCACGAAGCTCACTGAGACGGGTGATGATTGGCGGACCTGGGAATTACTAGGTTTTGCCAATCTCGCATACCTGATGTTCATCAGACGCAAGTCAACTGCGATGAATTCTTTCTTTAAGCGCAGGGCTCATGAAGAAATTAATTCATAATTACGGTCAAAATAATTTTGGGAATCAAACGGGAGCCGAGGAGGTTCTCTTTTTTTTTGCTTGAATTTTAAAAATCCTGTTTCAGAAGAAATGCAATAACAGGCGCCGATGAGCGCTAATTATTTATTAAAATTTGCAATTCTGTAATGAAATTTTCTTTTTGAGCGGAATTGTAGTTGTTAGGTAAGGAGACTTCGTAAACAAGTGCATTTGGGGGGAGCTTTCTTTTATTGGCAGCCGTTAATAGTTTGGAATAGTACCGATAGTAATGCTCACTTGACCATTCAAAGGCAATACAAAGATACTTTCCGGCTGGGATCAACCCACTGCTAATCTTTGAAGACAAGGGGATGAGCGGCTGGGTTACAACTGAGGTGTAGACGGCCTCGTAATGGATCGCAGCACTGTTTGAATAAGGTTTTAACGGGTAGATGCAGCCATAATGATTATCCACCAGACTACCCGTTTTTTCTAAGAAAGCTGCTAATTCATGCATATAAAGATCTGGTTCATCATAAGGTGTAATCCGCGCGCATGCGACTTTTAGAATCGGGCGTTCTGGGATGGTGCGCGTATACACTTTCCCAAGTTCTTGTTTTTTTAGCAGCAATTGCGCCGCAAGCTGACTTTTTCTCATATTGATCAGTTGTTGACTTCTTTGTAATTTGTCGACTTTTGCACGAATAACAGCTTCTTGAGCATCCAGAAAGGAATACATAGTCTCAGGGCCGCTGTTAATGATGCTTTTTATCTCTGCTAGCGGGGTGTTAATGTACTTTAGATACTTGATAATGTCCAGATAAAAAAATTGTTTGATGTGATAGTAGCGGTAGTGATTTTTAGGATTTATATAATTGGGTTTAAACAGATCAATTTGGTCATAGTAACGCAAGGCTTGAATGGAAATATTATTTATTTTGGACATTTCACCAATTGAAAAATAAGTTTTCATAGTGACCCACTCCTTTGCAGCAGTTGCGAATTTAAGTTTTTTTGAGAGAAAATGTTAATTTTCAAAATATATGTCACTAAATATAACATATAATGCTGTTTATTGCTTTTCAAGCTTGACCCTCTAGGAACTATAGGCTTTATTATACGCCTATAAGTTGTTGGTTGGGTCTTTTTTTTATAATTTCAATGTTGTATGTAACTTAATGTGACATTTAGTGGACAGTAAAATTCAACCGTCACAGAAGCCAAGGTTGGATCAGGCTTAAAGAAAGGATGTAAATTATGATGAACAGAGGACATATTTTTATTATTTTGCAGGCAGTTTTGTTTGGGATTAGCATTCCGATTGTCCAAGTTTCAGTGGCTACGATTCCCGTGTGGCTATTTACTGCAATGACATTTGGGATTGCTTGTATCGTGATGGTCCCTTTGGCAAGGCACGTAGATGGGATAAAACTAACTGACATCGGTCGGAAAAATATGGTTGGGATTCTGATGTCAAGTTTGTTAGGGGTTGTTTTGTACACCTTGTTCTTACTATATGGATTAAAATACTCAAGTGCAGTTTCTGTTGCAGTGATTAACAGCTTAACGCCAGCGGTGACCTTAATTCTTTCGTTTTTTATTTTACGTGAATCTTTGATTTGGCAGAAAGTATTAGCGATTGGGTTTGCAGTTGCTTCAGTTCTTGTGATGAATGTAAACGGCGCATCCAGTCATGGAGGCAACATTATCGGTTTACTGCTGATGATTTTGGCAGTTGTTTGTGTTTCGCTGTTCTTTATTTATGCAAAACGGTTTTCAGTCGAACTCCCGCCGTTTACGTTAACTGCCGGTTTATTCACCATCAGTTTTATCATCACACTTCCGATCGGGATCTACCAGGCTTTTTCCTTCAACTGGAGTGTAATGAATTTCTCGTTATGGGCGCAGGTGTTTTATTATGGAATTGGAGCAATTTTGCTGCCATACTTATTAACATATATCGGAATTACACAGGTTCCAGCAAGCTTTGCGGGCATCTCAATGGCAGTTGTTCCAGTGGCTTCAACATTAGTCGCAGTGCTTTTTTATCACACCGCGTTAAAAGTGACAGATGTGCTCGCCTTGATATTGGTCATTATTTCCATCGTGGTTTCTGAGGCAAGACGCAAAGCAATTCAAACCCAAACCGAAGTCCTTGAAAAATAAAATATTACTAATAATGCAATTTTTGGAGAACACACAATCAATGCACAAACGTGTAAGTTAAGCTCCTTAGTGTCAGTAACCCTGAAAGTTTTTAAAACAATAAAATTGAAAATGACTCTTAGCTGAATTTTTTCCATGAAGTTTGTGATTGCAGTTTGCATGGAAAGGACTCAAGCTGCGAGTCTTTTTTTAGTATTTTCAATGTTAATCTTGGAAGATAAAGCCAGTCGAGAATAATTTGAAGGGCTTTAAAAATTATAATGTTCAATTAGGCAGCACAGTCGGACTTAATGCAACAGTTAAAATGATTTATCAAGTATACTAGGCAGTGAAAGGGGGGGACAACATGACTCTGATTTCAGAGTATATTGAGGCTGCTCCAGCAGAACAAAAACCGCATCTTGAAGCACTTTATCGTCTTGCAAAAGAATTATTACCGGAAGCAACTGAGAAGATCAGTTATGGGATACCTACTTTTTATCAGCATGAAAACCTGCTTCATTTTGCAGGGATGCAAAAACATCTCGGATTTTATCCAACACCAAAAGTAATTGAGCACTTTGCAGCGCAGCTAGTTAGCTATAAAACCAGTAAAGGAGCTGTTCAATTCCCGTACCAAAAGCCGTTACCGGAGGCTTTGATTAGGAAAATGATCTTGGAACGAAAAAAGGAATTACGGTTGAAATGATCAGCATTGCTGAATAATCAGGTTTTAGTTTTTAATTAATAATTATGTGGACAAGTTGTGGGTTAAAATGGTGAAGGGGCTGGGCCAAAAGTTAAATTTTGACTCAGCCCCCTATTTTACTTCGGATAAACGTGTTTCATGAGTCAAAATACTCTGTTTAACTGCGAATGACTCAGCGTAAAAGGCGCATGTTGTTTGTAATTCCATGGTAGTACTCAAGTTTTACTGCTTTATGGAGCATACTCTTTTTGAATCCGTATATCTGTATGCGCTATCAAAAAGATGTTGACGGTTCCACTAAGATACTATATAATCCTGTTGAAACGTTTCAATGAAATGAAAGGAGACTTTTTATGACCGTTAGAATTACCGAGCTAATCGACAAAATGAGCTTGCTGGAAAAGGTTGAACAGCTTTCGCAACTAAGTGCGGATTATTTTCAAGGAGACGAAGTTGCATTGACCGGCCCAACGGATAAAACCAAGGTGACTACTGAAGAATTGTACTCAGTAGGTTCAGTATTGGGAATTTCCGGCGCTGACCGGGCCCGAAAGATTCAAACAGATTATTTGCAGCATAGTCGGTTGAAAATTCCGTTGTTATTTATGGCAGATGTCGTTCATGGATATAAGACGATCTTTCCAATTCCATTGGGACTTGCCAGTTCTTTTGATCCTGAATTAGTGGAACAGGCAGCTAAAATTGCTGCCAAAGAAGCAGCAGCTTCGGGCTTACACGCAGTTTTTGCACCTATGGTTGATTTGGTTCGTGATCCACGATGGGGGCGTGTAATGGAAGCTAATGGTGAAGATCCATTTTTGAATGGTTCTTTAGCTGCAGCAAGTGTTAGGGGCTTTCAAGGACGAGGGAAATTATTGGATGAAAACCACGTTGCGGCTTGTGTGAAACATTTTGCGGCTTATGGTGCGGCTGAAGGTGGACGCGAATATAATACTGTAGATATTTCTGAATTGCAATTCAGAGATCAATACCTAGAAGGCTATCAACGTGCACTTGCAGCGGGCGTCCGCCTTGTGATGACATCTTTTAATACCTTGTTTGGTGTTCCGGCAACTGCTAATCAAGTTTTGATGCGCTCAATTCTTAGAAAAGAACTAGGATTTAACGGTGTTTTGATCTCTGATTGGAATGCGATTGGAGAGCTTAAGGAACATGGAGTAGCTTCTTCACAAACTGAGGCTGCGATAAAGGCTTTGAAAGCCGGAGTTGACATTGATATGATGTCGTTTGCATATCGTGAGCTAGGCCGACAACTCGAAAAAAGAGAACATGTACCGCAAGAATTGATTACTTTGCTTGATGAAGCAGTCTACCGTGTTTTGAAACTCAAAGAAGAGCTGGGATTATTTGCGGATCCTTTCCGTGGAATGGATGCTTTAAAAGAAGAAAAAAATGTTTTCACAGAAGATAATTTAGAAATTGCACAAAAAGCTGCTGAAGAGTCCACCGTGTTACTGGAAAACAAAGAAAATCTGTTGCCTCTATCACCAAATACTAAGATTACGTTATTGGGACCCTTGGCACGAGAAAAAGACCTGTTGGGTAGTTGGTCTTGGAAAGGTGATTCTCATGAAAACATGACGATCGCAGCTGCCTTGCAGAGTAAATTTAAAAAAATGACGGTACTTACAGAAAGTTTTACTGCAGAAGAATTGGATTTAGTTGCTTTAGCGCAAAAAACAGCAGCAAGTCAAATCGTGATTGTTGCGCTCGGCTTGACGAGTGATCAAAGCGGGGAAGCAACTAGCATGACGCACCTTGAGTTACCGGCAGAACAATTGGCCCTTTTGAAAGCGCTTAAAAAGATTGGCAAAAAAGTGGTGACGCTCGTGGTTACCGGCAGACCCTTAGTGCTTACTGAGGTTTCCAAACTGTCAGATGCGGTTTTATTACCTTGGTTTCCAGGAAGCAGAGGAGCTCAAGCGATAACCGAAATTATTGCGGGGGCAATCAATCCAAGCGGCAAATTACCAATGAGCTTTCCAAGAAGCATTGGGCAAATTCCTTTATATTACAACAGTCTGCGTACAGGACGGCCATTGACAGGTGAAGATAGCCTAGACAAAGAAAATAAATATTTGTCTAAATATATTGATGAACAAAACTCACCGTTATATTGTTTTGGCTATGGGCAAAGCTATGCCACGTTTGAAATTAAAGAAGTTGTTCTGGCAAACAATCAGGTAGCTAAAAACGATGAGCTACGTTTAGAAGTTACAGTCGCAAATGAATCGCAGATTGATGGACAAACGGTTATTCAGGGCTACACACATCAGTGCGTTGCAGAGACTGCACGTCCTGTTAGAGAGTTAAAAATGTTTAAAAAAATTGCACTTAAAGCTAAGACTGTAAAGAAGGTTGAAATGAGGATTCCAACAGCTAGATTAGCGTACGTGCATCAAGATTTGACGAGCAGTGTTGATCGTGGAGCATACGAGTTATATGTAGGATTTGATGCTAATGCACAGAAAAAGATTTCTTTTGAAATCATTTAAGTTGGGGGAGAACAGAAGATGCATGAGATAAAGAGTAAGGATATTTCGATCAGTTTCCTTGATAATGGTTCGATTGAGCTTATTAAAGCTAAAGATACCATGATCAACCAGGTTAAAGGAAATACGCGTGATGGCAGTCTGATGAATCTATATTTGAGATTAATCGCTGAAGATGGCAGCACTAATTTTCTAGCGCTCACAGGTCCTAAATCCAAGAGTGATTTTTTTGTAGGCGAGCGCACAGCAATCTGGGAAGGAAAGTACGCTGCAGTTTCATATAAAGTAACGCTTACTCTAGTTGAAAGTATGTGGTTTTGGAAAATCAACTTAACAAGTGAAACTAACTGCAATGCCGATTTAACTTATGTGCAAGATTTAGGCTTAGGAGCAGAAGCCTTTGTAACCGCTAACGAAGCCTATTCTTCACAATATATTGATAATTACGTAGTACAAGATGAAGCACACGTGACTGTCTGCTCGCGGCAAAATCAATCTCAAAATGGAAAATTCCCCTATTTGCAGCAAGGTTCTTTGGAACCGCTAGCGAGTTATGCGACTGATGGTTTTCAATTTTACGGCACTGAGTACAAAGCGACAAATATCCCTCAGGGCTTAATCGAAAAAGATTTACCTTCCTGCAACTATCAGTACGAGTTCACGCTGACGGCGCTTAGGACACCAAGTTTTGAAATTGGTAAGCAAGCAGTGACACGGGTCTTCTATGCGGCTTATGTTAATTCTAGGGAGAGCGCAAATACATCAATTTTGCTTGATCTCAACGAACTTAAAGAAAAATATGTTGCGACTGATTCTTTTGGAGGACGTGTTGAAAAGGTTTCTGTCAAGCAACATACTATGGAGCGGCCGCTAGCGGGTGAATCCTTAACAGCTACCGAAATTAATTATTTCTATCCACATAAAAAGCAAGTTGAAGAAAGCGAAGCAGGCGAACTACTCTCGTTTTTCGATGAACGAGATAGACATATTGTCTTACCAACAAAAGAAAAACGGCAGGAACGAATGACAGGCAATATTGTGATGGCTGGAGCAACTTCTAAACCTGGGACAGCTGTGATGGCGACAACTCAGTATATGTGCGGAATCTTTGAGTCTCAAACTGTTTTTGGCAATACCAATATGAACATCTTAACGACTAACGTTCGCAATTCTTTAAACTATTTCAAAAACAGCGGGACACGTATTTTAATTAAAATAAACGGGGAAGACCGTTTGCTAACAATGCCTTCACTTTTTGCGATGAGCTTTAATGGAGCAGATTGGATTTACAAACTTGAAGATGATTTTTTACTTATCAAAGGTGAAGCCGCAGCAGATTCAGATCAATTGAAACTTGAATTCAGTTCGCTGCGCCAAAAAAAGTATGAGCTTAAGATCAGGACACAACTTGAGCTTGCAACTCTTGGGAAAGATGCAGTTGTCACGATTCAAGGAACCCATGTGAAAGTTAAACCTGCCGGTAAATTAGCGGAGAAACTTCCATATCTACAATATGCGTTATCTTATGAATGTGCAGACTCACCGGATGTCAGACTTGAAAGAAATGGCACGGAGGAGTATCTGGTAACCGAATTTCAAAGTTGTGCAAACTTAAGTGTGATCACTGGCCTGCAAGGACAAGCTGCTAAGATGCAAGATGTTGAAAATGAGCGGCGTAAAAATGAAGAATTCATTACCAGTTTTGTACGGAAGCTGGAATTAAAGCAGGCTAAAGACCTGCTCCCTGAGTACCTGCAACCTACAGAATTGATCATCAAATGGTACATTCATGATGCCTTGGTGCACCTGCTGTCACCTCATGGACTTGAACAATATGGCGGAGCTGCTTGGGGAACAAGAGATGTTTCTCAAGGACCAGCGGAACTATTCTTGGCTTTGGGAGATACTCAACCGGTGGGGACGATTATTAAAATGATGTATGAGCATCAATTTATAGAAAATGGAAATTGGCCGCAGTGGTTTATGTTTGATGAATATGCCGAACAATTTGCTGCAGAAAGTCATGGAGATATTATTGTCTGGCCGTTGAAAGTTGTTGCTGAATATTTGAAAGCTTCACAGGATACAGCAATCTTGAATACGTCTTTAAGGTATATGTCGCTGAAAGATAAAAAATTCACTTCAAAAAAAGAAAAATTAATCGACCATATTAAAAGGCAAGTTGAGTATCTGAAAAACCATTTTTTGCCGCAAACCTATGTTTCTGCTTATGGGGATGGTGACTGGGATGATACGCTGCAGCCTGCTAATAGTGAACAAAAAAAGACGATGGCAAGTACTTGGACGCAGGAGTTAACCCTTGAAACACTTGGACTAACGGCTGAAGTGACCGCAGATTTTGACCATGAATTTTCACAAGAAATTTTTGAATTGAAAGAAAAGATGAATGCTGATTTTAGAAAGTATTTTATGAAAGACACTGTTTTACCAGGCTTTATTCGCATGGATTCTAAAAATGAAATTCATTATATCATTCATCCAGAAGACAAAATCACACAGATTAAATATAGACTACTTCCCTTACAACAAGGGATTCTCAGTCATGTATTTAATGAACATGAAAAGCAAAGAGCACTTTCTTTAATTAAAGAGCACTTACTCTTTCCTGATGGGGTGAGATTGATGGATCGTCCTGCGACATATCAAGGTGGGATCAGCAAGATCTTCAAAAGGGCAGAACAATCAGCCTTTTTTGGAAGAGAGGCCGGTCTGTTATATGTGCATGCACATATTAGATATGCGGAAGCTCTAATTGAATGTGGTGATTTACGTGCAGCTTGGGATGCACTGTTACAAATCAATCCGATTGGGATCAAGAAACGGGTTCCTAATGCGGTTTTAAGACAAGCAAATACGTATTTTTCAAGTTCTGATGCTGCATTTTCTGATCGCTATCAAGCACAACAGGAGTTTAGTGAATTGAAACATGGAACAATCCCAGTTAAAGGCGGCTGGCGGTTGTATAGCAGTGGGCCTGGAATTTATGTGGCTGCGGTTAAAAAGCTGCTCACTCATAAAAAGGTTTAACCTGTAAAAAAAGAGTATAAAAACTTTTTTTATAAATTAAAATGCTTTAATTTAAGTATTGTAATCGCTACCAAAAAAGTTATAATTCTTATAGAAACGTTTCACAAAAGGGGGATTTATCATGAAAAAATTAAAAAGAACGGTTCTGTTGGTTGGAAGTCTTTTAGCACTATTTTTATTTTTAACAGGGTGTGGCAGTAATAAAGCGGCTGCCAACAAAACTCTAACATTTTGGTATGCAGGTGATGGAGACACGGCAGTTAAGCCGATTATTAATAAATTTACAAAGGAAACAGGGATCTCAGTTAAAATTCAAAGTATTCCATGGAGTCAATATAATGATAAATTATTGACAGCGGCCTCATCTAAAAATGGCCCGGATATCATGTTGATGGGTACGACCCAGATGGCAAATTTTGTCAGTTCTAAGTCGTTGTTGGACATTTCTAAATATGTTAAAAATGACAAAACTTTAAATCCTAATAATTATTTCAGCAGTTCCGAAAAGACAACTAAATTTGGCGGTAAATATTACGCGGTTCCATGGTATGTTGAAACACGTGTTTTGTATTACAGAAAAGATATTCTTCAAAGTGTAGGGTATGACCATGCTCCGAGGACTTGGAGTGAACTTTATGAAGTAGCTGCAAAGCTTGCAAAACGTGGCAAAAATATGTACGGCTTTAACGTCGACAGTAGCGAACCGACCTTTGGGTTCATGTTTGCACGTCAAAATGGGGCACAATTAGTAACCAATGGAAAAACACAATTCAACAGTTCAGAAATGGTAGGATCATTGAAATATTTAAATAGTTTTATTCAAAATGGGCTTTCACCTAAACAAGATCAAAAGCTGACGATTGCGCAGTCATTTGGCGGAAAAGCTCCAATTCCAATGTTCATCTCCGGCCCTTGGATGCTGCCAACTATCGAAAAAGAAGCTGGATTGAAGAATAGTCAATGGGCGGTTGCTGAGCTGCCTAAGGGCAAAACAAGTAATTTATCAGTTACGGGAGGCGGTAATTTAGCAGTCTTTCAGTATAGTAAAAATAAGGCAAATGCGGTTAAACTTTTAAAATATCTTTCTAAGCGTGAAAATCAAATCACATATTACAAAAACAGTAATTCAATGCCGACTTTAAAATCTGCATGGACTGATAGTGCGCTTAAGAACGAAAAGATTCAAGTCTTCAGAAGGCAATTAAATAATTCTGAATCAATGCCATTATTAAAACAATGGGAAGAAATTGGACAGAACTACTTAAAAGCTTGGGAACCGGTGGCACTGGAAAACAGTGATATTCAAAAAGCAATGAATAAGTTTAATAAACAAACTCAGCAGTTGATTGATAAATAAGATCTTAAAACTGCCTTGCCAGTTGTTACCGGTAAGGCTCATTGTAAAGGAGGTAGTTAGATGCAAAGTAATTTTTTAAAAAAAATTGTTCCATATACATTTGTTTTTCCCGCACTGCTTCTTTTGGCAATTTTTTCGCTTGTTCCAATTGTCATCGCATTACTGATTAGTTTTACAGGTCTGGATATTACTGGGTTGGGCGACTGGTCACAGATCAAGTTTGTCGGGCTTTCAAATTATCTACAATTGTTTCAAGATAATGCATTTCTACAATCGATTCTAAATACAGTAGTTTATGTTGTAGTAGGGGTACCTTTGGTGATTATTGTTTCATTAACGATTGCAATTCTAATTAATAGTGGCAGAAATAGTTTCTTCAAAATGATGCGCTTAGTCTTTTATACGCCTTCAATAACTAATACTGTGGCAGTTGCAGTTGTCTGGACCTATCTTTATAATCCGAGTTTAGGGCTTTTCAATACTTTGCTGGCTAAAGTTGGAATTGCTCCAATCGGTTGGCTGACAGATCCCAATGTTGCTAAGTTATCATTGATTATTCTAGCTGTCTGGAAGGCTGTCGGACTTAATATGCTGATTTTTCTAGCTGCGTTGCAAGGGGTCCCACGTTCCTTATATGAAGCTGCTGAACTTGATGGCGCAAATTACTGGGAACAGACACGCCACATCACCTTGCCTTCGCTTAAGTTCTCAATCTTCTTTGTAACTGTTACTACACTGATAGCATGGTTCCAGTTCTTTGATGAACCATTTGTGATGACTAAAGGTGGTCCATTGAATAGTACTAATTCTGTTGCCCTATTTGTCTACCAAAATGGTTTTCAAAATAGCAATTTTGGCTATGCTGCTGCTGGATCCTTTGTAATGTTTGTGGCGATCATTGTTGCTACAATAATTCAGTTTAAATTACAAGAAAAACAGCGTGGAGAATAGGGGGAAAACAGAATGGATACTGGAATGCAGGATATAAGTAAAATTTCTAAGGTATTGATTGGTGTTGTGTTAACGATCCTTGGTTTTTTAATGATTCTTCCATTTCTTTGGATGTTTTTGTCATCGTTCAAAACTAGTACAGAAATTTCATTATCGCAGAGCTTTTGGCCGCAGCATTGGACAATTGACAACTATAAGAATCTTTTTACAAATGGTAGTTTTGACATTTATGTTAAAAATACTTTGATTATTACCGCAGCTTCATTTATCGGTCTGTTTCTAAACGCCATGGCGGGTTATGGTTTTGCTAAGTTTGATTTTAAAGGGCGCAAGTTTTTGTTCATGGCAGTGTTAGCAACCATGATGATTCCGGGGCAAGTAACAATGATCCCTGTTTACCTGATACTTAATCAGATGCAGCTTACGAATACTTTGCTGGGAATTATTTTACCAGGATTAGTTGGGGCTTTTGGCATCTTTCTTTTCAGGCAGTTCATGTCTAATATTCCTGACTCGATTGTTGAAGCTGCTAGACTGGATGGAGCTGGGGAATGGTATATCTTTTTTCACTTAATTTTGCCAATCTCTAAACCGGTGTTAGCGGTTCAAGGAATTTTGACCTTTATTGGCGGTTGGAACGCATTTTTGTGGCCCTTGATTATTGCAAATGATCAGAAGTATTATACATTATCAGTTGGGTTACAATTGTTGCAGGGACAACATACTTCCGATTATGGTTTGCAAATGGCTGGTTCTTCTTTTATGGTTATTCCTATAATAATAATTTTTATAATTTTCCAGAAATATATATTACAAGGGTTTAACATTCAAATGGATAAATAATAATGGGTGAGGAAGAGGATATTATGGCAGGTATTAAAGAAATAGCTGAAAAAGCGGGGGTCTCGATTTCAACAGTGTCATATGCTCTGAACAACAGTGATAAAATCACTAAAGAAACACGTGCGCGGATTTTAAAAATAGCTGATGAACTGCACTATACGCCGAATCTGGCAGGTCGGAGTTTGAAAAAGCAAAAAACCAAAGTAGTTGAGATGTACGTTCCAGATTTTGGCGGCTACTTTTATGGCCACCTGTTGGCAGGTGTTGCAGAAGTCCTGAAGAATAACGGGTATGAATTGATTGTTGCATCAGGGGGAAAACAATCACGAGCTTTTATTTCACAGGGATTAGTTGATGGCGCTATTATCCTCGATCCCACTTTTCCAAATGATTTGATCAAAGAATTGGCCGAAGAAGGCAATAAGTTAGTATTAATGGATAGAAAGTTGGAGCTGCCCTTGGTCAGCCATGTTCTTTTAGACAATGAAAAGGGTGCTAAAGAAGCAGTGGATGCTTTAATTGAGACTGGGACAGAAGTATTTGCAATTTTGACGGGGCCCAGCACGTCTTATGATGGGAAGAAAAGACTTGAGGCAGCTTTGGCTGAATTTCAATTAAAGGATAACCAAACAGTGGTTGTCATTCCGTGTGATTTTACGATCGAAGGTGGAGAAAAAGCAGCTGCTAAAATAGCCAAGATGAAGAGTCGGGATATCGGCGTTTTTGCACTGAATGACGAAATGGCTTTCGGTTTGTATAGAGGATTAAAGCAATATAAGCTTGTTCCTGGAAGAGATGTTAAGGTCGTGGGTTATGATAATGATCTTTTAGGGCAATATCTGACGCCGCAATTAGCGACCGTTGATTATTCAAAACATCAATGGGGCAAAAAGACAGCTGAGGTTCTCTTAGAGATGATTGAAAATGATGTTACGCGAAATGAGATTGTTACAACTAAATTGATTAGAAGGGACTCCCTAAAAATTTAATTTTGGGAGGAATGAAAAATGCTTGCACACATTGATTTTTATTCTAAGTGTTTGCAAATGAAGACGGGCATTAATGTTCTGTTACCTGATGAACCCAAGGAACCCATGGCAGTGTTGGTGTTATTGCACGGCTTAGGCGATGATGAAAATAGCTGGTTTACACAGACTGCACTTGAACGTTATGCAAGCCAGCAATCGCTGGTAATCATTACGCCTCGAGCTGAGCGGAGTTATTATCAAAATAACTTAGCGGGACAACGCTATTTTGACTACCTTTGCACAGAATTGTTGGTTAAATGCCGAACGTGGTTTAATTTGAATGCAAATGTTCAACAGACTTTTATTGGTGGATTATCCATGGGTGGGTTTGGAGCCGCTCAAGCAGCTTTACTACATCCTGAGATATACAACAGCGCTTTCCTTTTGTCAGCGGCACTCGATATGCCTCGAAGCTGGCGGAAAAACAAAGAACGTGAGCTGTGGTATCAAACACTTTTTGGCTCTTTGCAGAAGTTGGAGAATTCTGAAAGCGATTTATTTAATTTGGTTAGAGCCGGTAATCGTGAATCTGAAAAACCATATATTTGGCAACTATGTGGACGAGAGGATCAATTTTATCAAGAAAATTGTGATTTCAGCAGACTTCTTAAGCAAAACGGATACCAGAACCTATTAATTGAAGTTGAGGGTAGCCACACTTGGGATGTTTGGGATCGGGCAATTGTTAAAGTGATTGCAGAGATTAAGAGGCTAGTTTCTGATTCAGAACAATTAAGATAAAGGGCGTGAAAGAATGGTAGAAATAAAATTAGAACATATTTCAAAAAAATATGTAGGTGCTAAAGGGTACTCAGTAACAGACTTTAACTTGAAGATAAAGGATAAAGAATTCATCGTTTTTGTTGGACCTTCTGGTTGTGGAAAATCTACCACATTGAGAATGATCGCGGGTCTTGAAGGAATTACTCAGGGAGGATTGTACATTGATGAAAAAAAGGTAAACGATGAAGCACCTAAGGACCGCGACATTGCAATGGTTTTTCAAAACTATGCACTTTATCCGCATATGACCGTCTTTGATAATATGGCATTCGGATTGAAATTAAGAAAATATAGTGAAGTAGAAATAGAAAAACGTGTGCAAAATGCCGCTCAGATCTTAGGTTTAGCAGACTTTTTAAAACGCAAACCAGCAGCATTATCAGGAGGACAGCGACAACGAGTTACCTTAGGCAGAGCTATTGTGCGGGACGCACCGATCTTTTTGATGGATGAACCCTTATCCAACTTAGATGCTAAATTACGAGTGTCGATGCGCGCTGAAATTGCAAAATTGCATAGAAGTCTAAAGACAACAACGATCTACGTAACTCATGATCAAACTGAGGCAATGACGATGGCAGATAGAATCGTTGTAATGCGTGATGGTGAGATCCAGCAGGTTGGAACACCGCGGGAAGTCTATGAAAAACCGGTCAATGTTTTTGTGGCTGATTTTATTGGAGCACCGGCCACCAACTTCTTCGATGTAACTCTCCAAGATGGATATGTCAAGACCGAAGCAAGGACCTTTAACCTTGCTGTTCCAGAAGGAATTAATAAGGTTTTGAAACAGGCAGGTTACGAAGGAAAGAAGCTCATTTTGGGAGTTAGACCTGAACATATCCACACAGAACGAGCTTTTATTGAAACTTTCCCAAGTGCAACCGTTAAAGCCAAAGTAGTCGTTTCAGAATTACTAGGATCGGAATCAATTTTATATACCAAAGTCGGTGACAGTGAATTTGTTTCTAAAGTAGATGCACGTGATTATTTAGATCCTGATCAAATTGTGGAATTAGGATTTGATTTGAACAGATCACATTTCTTTGATCCGGAAACTAAAGAAAGCATCCTTTAGAAGGAAAAAGAAAATTCAAGTGAAATACTAATTTGAATATCAAACCGCAGATATTTAGTGAATATTAGCATGCCAAAAATGGGTTGGTAAGCTGGTATTCACTTTTTTTAAAATAAAAGCGAACATACGTTTGATAATCTTAAAATCCGGGCTTAAGATGAAATCAATCTTAAAGGAAAGGAAGTTTTTTAGATGGATCAATTAGGAATAGAAGCACAAGCTCAGTTTGATGAAGTACACGCAAAAATAAGGAGGACTCGCGGAAGCGGTCAGCAGCCACATGAGCATAAACATTTTGGCAAACGGCAGCAACGAGAAAATTCTACAAAAACCGTTTTTGCTGGAAATAGTCCTGATGTACCCATTATTTTTGGTGGCAGATATGTAGAAGTCAGCGGGACCTGGTTTTATCTCGACAGTCATGGAAACAAGCTCAAGGGGTTGAACAAAGTAGATGGAAACTTACAATACTTTGATCAGACTTCCGGTGCACAGCTTAAAGGTGAATTTGAAAAGGTTGGAGGGGTGACTTACTACTTTGATAAGTCCTCAGGTAATGCAATTCCGTATGTTTTGACAGTCGGCAATCAAAAAACTGCTTATCAAAGCGATGGTACTCCAGCAGCTTCAGGATTTTTTACCGCCCAAGATGGACACATCTACTACTTCAATAGCATTGGTTCATACGTAACTGGATTACAAACAATTGCGGGGGCAACTTATTATTTTGATGAAGATGGATATTTAGCTAAAGATACACTCGAAACTGTTAATGGCAAAAGTTATTATTCTGATGTCCTAACGGGGCAGGTCGTTGAACTAGTTGCACAAACTATTCCAAGTCAGCCGAGTTCAGCAAAAGCAATCGCAGCCTTTGCAGCTCATAATGTTGCTTATTCTTACACTGCAAAGAGTTTTGAGAATATTGATGGATATTTGACAGCTGATTCATGGTATCGGCCCACAGAAATTTTAAGTGATGGACAGCGTTGGGTCAAAACAACTGAGACTGATTTTCGCCCGCTGCTAATGGCTTGGTGGCCAAGTAAGGCCATTCAAGCTGACTATTTGAACTATCTGGTTGCACAAGGAATTGTGCAAAGTAAGCAGCAATTTTCAGCTAATGATAGTTTCAGAGTACTCGCGAGCGCTGCGCAAAACGTACAAATTGCATTTGAAAAGAATTTGATGCTGACAGCAACCGCCAACTGGTTGCGCCAATTGCTGCATAACTTTATTAAAACAGAAGAGATTTGGAATAAATCTTCTGAAGATGTCAGTTCAGATGGTCTGCAGTCGCTTCAGGGCGGTTTCTTAGCTTATCAAAACAGTAAGCGTACTCCCAAGGCCAATTCCAAAGCTCGTATTCTAGGTTATGTGCCTTCATATATTAAGAATAATGAAAATAAAGGCTCGGAATTTCTCTTGGCCAACGATATTGATAATTCCAACCCGATTGTGCAGGCTGAAGAATTGAACTGGTTACATTATTTAATGAATTTTGGTACCATCACTGCCAATGATGCGACCGCCAATTTTGATGGAATTCGCGTAGATGCAGTTGATAATGTTGACGCGGACTTATTGCAAATCGCAGCGGAATACTTTAAAAACGCTTATCATGTCGATCAAAATGATCAGGCGGCTAATGCACATTTATCGATTTTAGAGGACTGGGGTTCAGATGATCCACAGTATATCTTTGATCAAGGTGCTAACCAGTTAACGATGGACGATTATGTTGTCGGTCAGATGAATTATTCTTTGGAAAGCGGTCCTGAAGCCAACGACAAGATGGCACGTTTCTTACAATGGTATTTGATTAATCGGGCAAATGATAGTACTGAAAATACTGCAATTCCAAACTACACGTTTGTGCGTGCACATGATTCTAATTCACAAGACCAGATTCAAAAAGCTGTTCAAGCAGCTACTGGCGGAGAATACGGAGTCTTTACCTGGGCACAATTACAACAGGGCTTGGAACTCTATTATGCAGATCAAGCCTCAACCACTAAAGAATATAATCGCTATAATATGCCAAGTGCTTATGCAATGCTTTTGACTAACAAGGATTCAATTCCGCGAGTTTATTATGGTGATATGTATCTGGAAGGTGGTCAATATCTGGCTAATAAGACAATTTACTATGACACAATTGCTAACCTATTAAAAACAAGAATCAAGTACGTGGCTGGGGGGCAGACGATGTCTGTTGACAGCAATGATATTTTGACCAGTGTACGTTTCGGTAAAGGAGCGATGACGGCCGCTGATCAGGGAACGGCAGAAACGCGGACTGAAGGAATTGGAGTAGTGATTGGCAATAATACTGCCTTAGAATTAAAAGATGGCGCACAAGTGATTTTGCATATGGGGGCTGCTCATCGCAAGCAAGCCTACCGGGCAGCTGTTTTGACCACCGAAACTGGAGTAATCAATTATCCAACTGATGAAGGTGCACCGTTAGCTTATACTAATGACGCAGGTGATCTGATTTTTACCAATCAGAATCTCGTAGTTAATGGGCAGACCGAAGCTAACACGAGTGTTCAAGGATATGCTAATCCAGCAGTGACTGGGTATCTAGCAGTTTGGGTGCCAGCAGGTGCAAGTGCGACTCAAGATGCGCGGACAACTGCGACAACACTTCCACAAGCTGATGGGAAAATTTTCCATTCAAACGCTGCGTTAGATTCAAATGTTATTTTTGAAGGCTTTTCGAACTTCATTTCTTATCCAGAAACACATGATGAAAATGCCAATGTCGTGATTGCCAAGAAGACAGCACTATTTAAAGCGTTAGGAATTACGAGCTTCGAACTGGCACCACAGTATCGTTCAAGTGGCGATCACACATTCTTGGATGCGACGATTGATAATGGGTATGCATTTACTGATCGCTATGATCTAGGTTTTGGTACACCTACCAAATATGGGACAGTTGATGATCTGCGCAATGCACTCAAGGCGCTGCATGCAGCCGGTATTCAAGCAATTGCTGACTGGGTCCCGGATCAGCTTTATAACCTGCCTACAAAAGAGCTTGTCACGGTTAATCGAACCGATGAACGCGGTAATCAACTGGCTGATTCTAAGATTCATCGTTTGCTCTATGTCGCCAACACAATTGGCGGTGGAGAGTACCAAAAACAATACGGTGGTGCTTTCTTAAGCTTGCTGGAAACCGAATACCCAGATTTATTTACTGCTATTCAAGCTTCAACGCATAAGCCGCTTGATCCGAGTGTTAAAATTACCAGTTGGTCTGCTAAGTATTTAAATGGAACAAATATCTTGGGCCGTGGAATTGGTTATGTGCTGCGTGATGCGCATAACAGTTACTTCTTTGTTGGGGAAGATTCCCCTGTTGCACAGCGACTCTTGCCGGAAACCTTAATCGCCGAGCCTGCGGAGTAATTATTTAACACAATGATGAGTTTACGCTCATAATTGAAAAATACAAAAAACTGGCACCTTTGACGCAGTCTGAGTCGAAGATGTCAGTTTTTTCTGAGATTAAGCTTAAAGCGCTGGATATTACTTAGATTTTAAAGGCATCTTTGATACTGATGGTCCCACCGCCGAGAGTGTAACTTTTACGAAACGTATTGCGATTATTAATAATTGCAGCAATTACCGCTGCGACATCATCTCTAGGAATACTTAAATCCGTTAAAGCGGCATTTTTTGAAACTAACTTAATATTGCCAGTTCCTTGAGAATCTGTGAGCGGACCTGGACGCACGATGGTATAATCTAAGTCAGTTTGAATAAGCGCTTTGTCAGCGTAGTATTTTGCGATCATATAGGGCTTAATACCAGTTTTGTCCCAAAGTTCACGTTGGTTGCTGGCTGCAGAACTGACCATAATATAGCGCGTAATTCCGGCAACTTGGGCAGCTTCCATGGTCTTGATTGCCCCATCTAGGTCAACAATCAGTGTCTGATCATCACCCGTATTGCCGCCAGAACCGGCTGAGAAAACGATCGTATCAGCGCCGCTTTGTTTGAATTGGTGTGCGATGGTTTCGGGTAAGGCTGTTAAATCAAAATGCTGTGGAATGACAAGCGGGCTATCAGGTAAAACGGACGCTTGTGCGAGGTCTCGCAGCCCAGCTGAGACCGTCAGTCCTTGATTAATCAACTTTGGAACTAGCAACCGTCCAACCTTGCCATGTGCGCCAACTAAGAAGACAGATGTCATGTTTAAACCTCCTCAAGATTAAGTATTACCTAAAAAAAACTCATTCTATGCTTAGATTTTACACCACTTTAGCTTGGAATGAGTAGTTAGATCACTTGTTTGAAAACTGTGGCATTTCTCAATAAAAGGTTAAGTTAGCTGTTATTCAATCTTTTTACACATAAATTTAATATTTTGCTGGTATGGTGTATGATAGTACATTTCCAAATGTCAATGATGAAAGTTATCTACAAGCTGCGTTAAAAGAGAAGGTTTAACGTATAAAACATTTTTAGCGGTAAGCATGAGAGGAATTGAGCAAATTTTAATTTCTGACGCAATGCCCTTGTTTAGATAGCAATTGGCATGAAGACTGTTATAATGTTTAATTGATATAGATTAAAGGAATGACGATTATGGAAATATATGGGGAGTTCAAACCTTATCTCACAAAAATAAGGGACGATGTGTTGGGGAAATTAAACGCCCTTAACCAGAAAGAAATTGCTAATAATAAGACAAAGTTGTATGAACATTTAATTGGGCGTGTTAAGACCGAAGAAAGTATGACAGAAAAGTGTCAGCGTAAAGGTTTTCCACTGTCTCCGCAAGGCGCACTCTATGACTGCAAAGATGCGATTGGGGTCCGAATTGTCTGCAACTTTATTGATGATGTTTATCGTGCTATTGAACTTTTGAAGGCTGCAGATTGGTGTACAGTTGTCAAAGAAAAAGACTATATCACTCACTCCAAACCGAATGGATATCGGAGTTATCATCTTATTTTAAAAGTTGCAACTTCGTATCCAGCAATCGCTGAAGCTACGCCTGGCGGGTACTTTGTAGAGGTTCAGTTACGGACAATTGCCATGGACTCTTGGGCTAGCTTAGAGCATGAGATGAAATATAAACATACGATTGAAAATTCAAAACAAATTGTTAAAGAATTAAAACGGTGTGCAGATCAACTGGCTTCTTGCGATGTCCAAATGCAGACAATTCGGCAGTTGATTCATGAAAATCATTAAGGAGGCTTTTAGCATGCGAATATTACTAGCTGAAGACGAAAAACAACTTTCTAAGGTGCTGGTTACAGCATTAAACAGCAGAGGGTATAGCGTTGTTCCTGTCTATGATGGGCAAGAGGCTGTTGAAAAAGCTAGTCAAGGTGTTTACGATTTAATGATTTTTGATATCATGATGCCGCTTTTGACAGGGATTGAGGCGTTAAAAAGGATTCGGGCTGCGGGGGATCAAACCTATGTAATCATGTTAACGGCAATGTCAGAAGTTGACGATAAGGTCACTGGCCTTGATGCTGGTGCGGATGATTATCTGACTAAGCCGTTTTCACTAAAGGAACTGTTAGCGCGGTTGCGTTCACTCGAGCGAAGAACTGAAGACTATGGCAATGATGTTTTGAACTTTGGTGACATCACCCTTGATAGTAATGAACAGCGGCTTGAGAGTTTTAACTCTATCAGTCTTTCGGCCAAAGAAACGAGGCTGTTGAATCTGCTGATTTTGAATGCCAATAAAGAAATTGCCAGCGATGTTTTGATTGAGCATATTTGGGATAATGATGAAGATGTTGAACAAGAGACGTTATGGATCTATATTTCTTATCTGCGGCAAAAACTGCGTGCGGTGAATGCTCACGTCGAAATTCGGGGAGAAAAGGGTGGCCCTTACCAGCTAGTCAAGACTGATAAAGGGGGGCTTTAAATGATTCAGAAATTTCGATATCGCTTTATTGGACTTTCTACAGCCGCTTTGTTCATTGTTTTATTGACGGTCATTGGTAGCATAATCGGTATTTCAGCATATCGTGCTAAACAACAGATTAATAATGTACTGATTATTCTTTCTCAAAATGATGGACAGATAAATTCACAGATTAATACACAAAATGTAAAAAAACGGTTTGGACCTTCTTTTAACCAAGAAAGTTTGTATCAATACCGCTACTTCAGTGTTTCTTTTGATAAAAAAGGAAAACAAACGGCACTGGATGATACCCATATTATCAGCATTTCTAGAGATACCATTATGGATCTTGGTCGCCGAGTGTACCGCAGTGGACGAAAGGACGGGACAATTCGTTCTGTCATGTCAAATTATTCATATAAAGTTACACACAAACACGGCAAGACGAATATTGTTTTCCTAGATGAGTCAGTTATTATGGAAAGTACTAATAATATTATGGAAATTGGCTTGTTTCTCGGGGCGATCAGCCTATTGCTTTTTACCTTAATCTTAATTGCGTTTTCTAAACGAGCGATTAAGCCGATTGTGCAGGCCGAAAAGCGGCAGAAAGAATTTATTACAAATGCAGGGCATGAATTGAAAACGCCATTGTCGATCATTAAGGCTAACACTGAGCTGCAAGAGTTAATGAATGGAAAATCTGAGTGGACAACTAGCAACGAGCAGCAAGTGGATCGCTTGACCCGCTTGATTAACAATCTAATTTTATTAGCACGGATGGAAGAGCAGCCTAAAGTAACTTTAACTACAATCGATGCTTCCGCGACTTTTAAACGTGCAACAGATAGCTTTAAAGCAATTATAATGCAAGAAGATAAGACTTTTAAAGTTAAGGTCATGCCGGGATTAAAAATTAGGGCTGATGAGAACAGTTTCTACGAGCTATGTAACATTCTTCTCGACAACGCTAACAAATATTGTGATGACAAAGGAACCGTTACCGCATATTTAACAACTGATAAACGGCAAAGAAGAGTGACTCTTTTGGTTGGAAACACTTATGTTGCAGGAAAGAACAGCAACTACAGCCGTTTTTTTGAACGCTTTTATCGCGACGATAAATCACATAATAGTCAGAAAAAAGGGTTTGGAATCGGACTTTCAATGGCACAGAGCTTAATAGCGACTTTCAAGGCAAAACTAAGTGTGCGCTATCGTGACGATCAGCTTTTCTTTAGTGTAAGTTTTAAACCGGTTAAATAAAGTGGATGGATCGTTGGGTAAATGCCTAATGGCAATCAACAGTGTCCCTTTTTTAGAAGTGCTTCTAGCCGCCGCCTAAGCCTAAGCTCGAATTACGCATAACCCCAACCCAGGTTACTTTGTAATTCGCTGCATAGTCTTGGTAGGCTGAACGCTGCAAGTCGCACTTCTATTTAACGTGTTCCTAGCAGCCGCCGCCTAAGCCTAAGCTCGAATTACGCGTAACCCCAACCCAGGTTACTTTGTAATTCGCTGCATAGTCTTGGTAGGCTGAACGCTGCAAGTCGCACTTTTATTTAATGTGCTATGATTGTACATAGTTGAATTTATGTAGAAAATGAAACAGTTGGCGAGCCAGTGAAACTACTGTCTGCCAGCTTTTTTGGAGGAAGAACAAATGAAACAAAAGTCGAATAATGCGCCTGAACTCCAACGCTCCATGACTGCCGGGCAAATGGAGATGATCTCTCTGGGTGGAGCAATCGGAGTCGGCTTATTTATGGGATCAGCCGCAACGATCAAATGGACCGGACCATCCGTTTTGTTAGCTTATATATTTGTGGGACTCATTTTGTATGTTGTGATGCGCGCGCTGGGTGAGATGATCTATGTTAATCCAGGAACGGGGTCATTTGCTGATTATGCCACGGAATATGTGCATCCCTTAGCCGGTTATCTAGCTAAATGGGCAAATGTTTTTGAATACATAATTGTTGGAATGTCAGAGGTTGTTGCCGCAACTGAATATCTCAAATATTGGTGGCCGCAAATCAACCCCTTTGCAGCAGGAATAATCATTATCATATTTTTAGTTCTTGCGAATCTTGCCAGTGCTAAAGCATACGGTTCTTTAGAGTTCTGGTTTGCAATGATTAAGGTAATTACGATTATCTTGATGATTCTTCTAGGATTGATGGTCATCTTTTTTGGCTTTGGCAATGGAGGACACCCGGTCGGCTTTAGCAATCTTTGGCAACATGGTGGCTTCTTTACAGGAGGGTTCAAGGGCTTCTTTTTCTCAATGTCGATCATCGTTGGCTCATACCAAGGAATTGAGTTATTAGGAATTTCGGCCGGAGAAGTCGCCAATCCGCAAAAAGCAATTGTAAAGTCTGTTAAATCAGTGCTTCTTCGTATCTTGATTTTTTATGTAGGTGCAATTTTTGTGATTGTCACGATCTATCCTTGGAATCAATTGAGTGCAGTTGGCTCGCCATTTGTTTCGACTTTTGCAAAAGTGGGGATTACAGCGGCGGCTGCCATAATTAACTTTGTTGTTCTGACAGCCGCCTTGTCAGGAGCCAATTCTGGAATTTATTCTTCCAGCCGGATGCTTTTTAAGTTGGCACATGAGGGAAATGCCCCCAGAATTTTTGGACGATTATCTAAGCGAGTGGTTCCAGATGCTGCAATCTTAGGGATTGCTGGTGGTATCTTGGTTGGTTTTGCAATTAATATGCTTGCAACGATTTACAAGCAGTCAACTGCTGAGCTGTTTGTAGTGGTCTTTAGTTCCTCCGTTCTTCCAGGGATGATCCCGTGGTTTGTGATTCTTTTAGCGGAATTGCGTTTTCGGAGAGAAAATCCAGAATTGATGACAGCCCATCCTTTCAAATTACCGCTGTATCCGTACTCCAATTACTTTGCTTTCGGCATGTTAATTGTAATTGTAATTTTTATGTTCATTAATCCAGATACGCGAATTTCCGTGATCGTGGGGGCAGCAGTCTTACTGGTTGCCACTTTAGTTTATTTGCTGCGGCAGCGAGGTAAAACCATTCACTAAAAATCGTGCATTCTGATGGGCGCATAATTTGGGAATTTTTGAGGATCTAAGTGGTGTAAAGTGTTTCTAATAGTCAGGCATTAATGATAGCTATTTAACAGTTGTGATAAGTTGTAGAAGTATCTGTTTGACTTGGCATTCGTGATTAAAATTGATGCGGGTAAGCATTTTTCGTTATCTGCGTATTTAAGGGGATCGATCGTCTTTAACATGGAATTAGACCAGGCTTTTGAGCTTTTTTAACGAGGATTGAGCATAAGTATATCTAGGTTAGTAATCGCTATATCAATTAAGATGTCACTACGGCGTGGTTTGACGTGCACTAAGTTTTTTAGTGGGAAGTGGGAGTGCTAGAAAAAAAGTAGGATCAGTCCTTGCGTTCTTTGCGGAAGGATTTGTTTTTTGTGACAGTTAGCAATTACCTGGTAACGTTCAACTCAAAACTGACCAGCAAAAACAAAAATTGCGTTACAATGAATGAGATTGGTAGCATTAGGTGTTGAGAATGCCAATAGTGAAGACGCCGGACAATGAATAGGGAAGCGATGCAAATGGCAAAAAAAATAATTCTTGACCTTGGTCAGATTAGTGTTTCAAAGACACGTGAAGAGCTGATTAAGAGCGGTCAACAAAAATTTCAAGCAGTTTCTGTTGAAAAGTTAACTGCATATCAGGAAGTGAAACGTGATGCAGTTAAGATAATTGAAGCTGTTGAAACTGGCTTAATTCCTGAGTTGTTGCCGCTGCGCAGGGAACGCATGCTTCAGAATACTTTTTCCTTTTACCGTGGGACTGCAGGATTGATGGATTTTGATTTAGCAAATCAGGTGCACACTGGCATTCCAGTTTTGATTTGCGGAGATGCTCATTTAGGAAATTATGGTTTTTATGCATCACCGGAACGCCAGCTTTTGTTTGATCTTAATGATTTTGATGAAGCCAGAATTGATAACTGGGAGAATGATTTGCGCCGCTTATTAGTAAGTGTTTATTTAGCTGGTAATGAAAATGGTTTTAAAAACAAGAAGTTAAGTAAGCTCCTTAAGAAGGTGAGTGCAGCTTATCGTGCGGCTATCACTTATTCAGGTTCGCTGAAATTGATGGACCGTTTTTACCTCTCACCCAAAGTGCAACTGTTAGCTAAAATTGTACGCGAACAAGCGGGCGGCGAGTTTGAAAAACCGCTGACAAGCGTGATTGAGAAAGCTACAAAAAACGATTTGAATAAAGTCTTGCGTAAGTTTACGACGCTTAATGCTGATGGACACAGGGTCTTTATTGAAGCTGCACCGCGTTCAGTTCGAGTAAGTGAAAAAAAGATGGAGCAATTTAAAGCGGCTTTTAGTGAGTATCGCGCGACTGTTCCAGAAAGCGTGCGCGTGCTGTTATTACAGTACCAGATTACAGATGTAATTCGTCACAGTGTGGGTGTCGGCAGTTTTGGAACGCGGTGTTACTTACTGCTACTGACAGCTAATGATGGAAGTCATTTGGTACTGCAGGTTAAGGAAGCTTTGCCAACAAGGGACTCCTTTATTCCGTTGGAGCTGGATCTTGATCTTCACCGCGAAATTGGTGAAGGAAATCGCATTATTAAGGCGCAAAAAATAATGCAAGCAGCCTCGGATCCTTTTTTGGGCAGCCTGAGCAGCGGACAGCGGAGTTATTATGTACGTCAATTCAGGGATATGAAGGGCTCATTTAACCTTGAAAAAATGGATTGGTCTGGTTATAAACTTTATGCTGAGGTTTGTGGCCTTTTGCTGGCTTTCAGTCACTTCCACAGCCCAACTGCTCCAATGCTTCAAGGATACCTTGAAGAGACGGTTGATTTTGACAAGTTAATGGCGAAATGGGCTGTTAGATACGCGCAACAGGTAGAAATTGACTATGAAAAGTATAAGGAGCATGTCAGTCATTAAGCAACTGATTGCACTGAAGTTGTAAATAAAAGCAAAAGAGATTGTATTTCCATCCGTTAATTGTTAACCTTATTAAAAAAGAGGTTTACAATTAATGGATTTTTTTTGTCCAGAACAGCTTTTGGCAAAGTATCAAACACAAATTGCAGTTGTTGGAGCTACAAGACAATATAGATATATTGATTTGGCAAAACGTGTCCATGAAATATTAAGGACAGCCAACTTGGTCAAACCTTATATCGTAGTGGTAGGAGAGCAAAGTATCGATTTTATTTGTCGTTTTTTGGCGATTCACGTGGCTAAAAAAATTCCGATTGTAGTTAATCGACATGACCTAGTGCAAATCGAGCAGCTATTGGAAAAAATTGCGGGATACTGGCAATTCATGGATGATCTTAACGCAGCAGCAATTACTAGGGAAATCCCCAAGGGAAAGCGCGCTGCCAACTTGTTATTTTTAGGCATGACTTCTGGCACAACCGGTAACAGTAAGGTATATCAAAGAGATTGGGCTTCCTGGTGCCATGGGTTCACTGCCTGTCGTGAAGTATTTGCGCTAGACCAATATACGTGTCTTGCGACGCCTAGTCCATTGACGACATCGCTAGGAATGCATACTTTAATTTTAAGTCTGTATTTAGGTAAGCAGTTCTATTTGGATACAACTGTCAATCGTTCGAAAGAAGATGGAAATTTAATCCTATTTACAGTACCAACAATGTTGTCACAACAGCTGGCTTCCAGCTTACAAGTCACAACTAAACATTTTTTCGATATTGCGGCCGGAATTGTAACTTGTGGAGGAGAATTAACTCAAACCCTAGTAACGCAATGGCGTGCTGAACATCCTACTCAGAATTTTTATGAACTTTATGGTTCTTCGGAAACGAGTTTAGTAGCTTGGCAAAAAATTGTTTTTCAAAAACAACCTGGATGTGTCGGGCAGCTGTTTGCAGGAGTCCAGCTTGCGTTTAAAGAAACATGTGTGCAGGTTAAAAGTCCGTATGTATTTCAAGGTTACCTCGGTGAAACACGGCAACGGACAGACTTTGTTCAGACCGATGATGTTGGCTGTTTTAAAAATGAGCGTCTTTTTATCTGGGCACGTAAGAGTGAAGTTATTAATCATGGAGGTAATCGGCTTTACCCACGTGAAATTGAGAACTTGATAGCTGAACTGGTTGAAGAAGTGGTAGTTTTTGGGGTACCTGATGCGGTTTATGGGGAAAAGGTAGTCGCAATAGTCCGCGGTCAAAATTCCCGTAAAAAATTACAGGCACGGCTTGCACGAAGTTTACCTAGTTATAAGCTGCCACAGGAATATTTATTTGTGAAGCACATCCCACGGTCACTAAATCAAAAAATCTCAAGAACAAAATTGGTAAATTTATATCAACAAGGAGAATGGTCATGAAAAAAGAAGAAACATTGGTTAGTATTCTTAGTGCTAAAAGGCTGCCAATTGGAAAGATTCGTGGGATATATGGTGCCCAAAAGCCAGAAGACTTGTTTCAAGCATTAGTTACAGGGCAGTTACAGCAGCTAGAAAATTTTTCTGCGGCGCAAATTGAACAGGTTATTTTAGGCAATGTTACCAACTTAGGCGGCAACTTGGCACGTCGCTGTGCGCTTGCAGCGGGAATCTCGCCATTAATTCCCGCTGTGACAGTTGATTGTCAGTGTGCTTCTGGATTAGTTGCACTTGCCCAAGGAGCACAGCAGATTATAAGTGGTGCGGCCAAAGCTGTTCTTGCAGGTGGGGTGGAAAGCACTTCGACAGCGCTAACAGTGCTTGATCCGCAGACAAAACAGCCACTCAAGCGCTATCCGATGGTTCCAGCAGGGTATCCAGACTTGGAAATGGGAGTTGTTGCTGATTTGATGAGCAAAAAATATCATGTTTCACGATTACAGCAGGATGAATACGCTTATCATAGTCAGCAAAAAGCACGAGTAGCGTTTGAACAAAAACTGATTCAAGCTGAGATTGTCCCTTTTCAAACTGAAATTAAAACTCTTTGGCAGGATGAAAGCCCTCGATTTGAGACTTCACTAGCAAAGTTAAGCCAATTGCAACCAGTTTTTACGGAAGAAGGAACAGCTACAGCAGGGAATAGCTGTCCTATTAATGATGGAGCAGCGACCGTTATCTTAGAAAAATATCAGCAAGGCAAACAGGTTCAGGGATATTTACTTGATCAGGTCATTGTGGGCTTAAACCCAGTTGAGTTTTTGCGGGGACCGATTATTGCGACTGAAAAATTATTAGCCAAGCATCAACTCCAAATTGCTGATCTTGATGTTGTTGAGTTGAATGAGGCCTTTGCGGTTCAAAGTATTTTGTGTCAAAAAGAACTTGGAATTGAAGCGGAACAACTCAATCCACTCGGAGGAGCACTAGCATATGGACATCCATATGGTGCTACGGGGGCGATTTTGATGGCACGCTTGCTAAATAGTTTAAATCGCAAATCAGGTCCTGCCTTAGGACTAGTTACACTTTGTGTTGCTGGGGGAATGGGGATGAGTATGTTAATTGGTAATCAATTTTGGGAAGGTGAATTTAATTGAAGTTATTGAGGAACCAGAAAATTGAGTTTGAGCAGCAACAGTTGAAAACTTACCAAGAGTTCTTTGAAGCTACTGGATGTTTGGGCTGGGCACCGCTGCTCTGGCAAAAATTAAGTTTACCGAAATACTTAAAAAATGCTGCTGCTTATTTGCTAGAAGAAGAGGTTAGTCTGGATAGTGCTAAGCTTGTTTCAAATGCTGCACTAGCCTTGGAGTTGACATTGTTGAATGAACATAAAACGCAACACGGAAAATATATTCCCACACTTGAACTAAAGATCAGACAACAGGAGCAATTAATAGGGACAGTTAAGTTAAAATTATTAACGGAGGAATCGTGGAATGCAGCCAGAATTTAGAATAACCCGGGAAATACTTGCAGACTACTTGGTAATTGCAGGTGACCAAAATCCTAAACATAAGGGAGCCCAAGGGATTGTTCCTGGAAATCTGCTTTTAGGGTACCTAGAAAAGGAATGCAGTGCGCGGTTCTGTAAAAGTCCACAGAAAATGGCGCTTATTTTCCATAATGTAATTAAAGTTAACACGGTTATCAAGCTTAAAATAACGCGTACTCAAGTAGAAGTAACGGACCCAAACGGTTATTCAAAATATATTACAGGAACATGGGAGTAGGAAGATGACAAAGAAAATATTAATTACAGGTGCAACCAAAGGAATTGGCTGGGCACTTGCGCAAAAGGCATATTCATATGGATATGATGTGATTTTACACGGGCGCAATGCTACTGAACTGCAGCAACGCAAGTTGGAATTGGCACCTCAAGGAGAGCGCTGCACAACTGTTTGTTTTGATGTCCGTGACCGTAAAATTTTAGAGCAAGAACTCCAGAAAATCGATCGATTAAATGTCCTTGTTAATAACGCTGGGACGATTGCTGATAACTGGTGGTCAAAGATGACGGATGAACAATGGGATACAGTGATTGCAACCGATTTAACCGGTGTATATAATGTGACCTCAAGATTAACCGCTAAAATTGTTCCTGGAGGACACATTGTCAATATTACTTCACAAGCAGGTCTAAAGGGTAATCCGGGACAAGCAAATTATAGTGCTGCCAAAGCCGCTTTGGTTGGAATGACGTACACACTAGCGGCGGAGTTAAAAAGAAAACAAATTTATGTTAATGCTGTCGCCCCTGCGGCTATAACGGCAATGACGAGGCCAGTTTTAGAGAAATTTAGACAAAAAAATGGAAGTTTGCCACCAATGTGGCAGTTGGGAACGGCTGCACAAGTAGCAGACTTTATCATACAACACGTCCTTTCTACTCAAAAAACAGGGCAGGTGTTGGCAGTAAATGGAACTCGTCAAGGTTACTGGCTACCAGCACAGTATCAAAGGATGGAAGAAAGATGAGTCTTTGGTATCAGAAATTAGGATTGAAATATCCAGTTTTTCAAGGTGGCATGGCTTGGGCTAGTAACCCAGAATTAGTGGCGGCGGTCTCAAATAGCGGTGCTTTGGGAATTATTGGTAGTGGGGGGCGCTCGGCACAACAATTGCAAAAAATGATTACGCAGGTTAAAGAATTGACGAAGTCTGCCTTTGGGGTAAATCTAATGTTACAGGATGATAACATTGAAGAATTGTGTAAAGTTATCTGTTATGAGAAGGTACGGGTTGTCACCACTGGGGCAGGTACACCCAAATTATATTTAGCAGCATTGAACCAAGCAGGTTGCCAAGTTTTCCCAGTTGTTCCTTCTGCAACAATTGCACTGAAGATGTTTGCATTGCCAATTGCAGGTGTAATTGTTGAAGGACAACTAGCTGGTGGACATGTGGGGGATTTTCAGACAAAAGAATTGGTGCAGCAATTGGCGCTAAAGACTGCTAAACCGATTTTAGCAGCCGGGGGGATCTATGATTATCAAGATGCACTAGCAATGTATAACTTAGGGGCCGCAGGAATTCAAGCTGGAACAATTTTTTTAGCAGCACAAGAATGTCAGCTTCATCCCAATTATCGTCAGTTGTTAATTAAAAGTCATCCCAAGGCCACCCTTATTAGAATTTCCCAAAATGGTTATCGAGCCCGTGTTTTAAAGCTTGCTGTTAAGAATCAAAATATGTCGTTGCGCTTAGCGGTTCAAGCAGGGGACTTAGAGCGAGGAGCTTTCATGGCAGGAGAAGTTGCGGCTAGGATAACTAGGATTGAACCAGCAGCAAAGATTGTAGAACGCTTAACAAATGCTAAATGCGATTAAGTAAATTTATAAAGCATGGATAGTAGCACCTTTTTAACTGAAGTCGTATAATGGTTTTAATTCTAAAGAGACTAAAGGAGAAATTATGGCTGAATTGACACGCTTTTATCAGATGTTCCAACCGAAACATTATGATCTTTTTCTAAATATTGATCGCAAGGCAAAACAATTTACCGGCAAGACAACTATTACAGGCGCTGCCAAAGAATCTCAAATTGCTATTCATCAAAAGGATTTGACAATTATTTCTGTGCAAGCCAATGGACAGGCACTCCCCTTTACAACAGATCCAGCTGCAGATGCGCTGCGAATTGACTTGCAGCAAACGGGCAATGTTGAACTGACAATTACTTACAAGGCAGCATTGACGGATACAATGATGGGGATCTATCCTTCGTATTATGAGTTGAATGGAGTTAAAAAGCAGATTATTGGGACGCAATTCGAGACTAACTTTGCGCGTCAGGCATTTCCATGCATTGATGAACCCGAAGCAAAAGCAACTTTTGAGCTTGTGCTTAAATTTGATGAGCAGCCTGGTGAAACTGTTTTAAGTAATATGCCGGAAGCACGGGTTGAAGATGGTGTGCATTACTTTGAAAAAACTGTCCGGATGTCAACTTATTTGGTGGCTTTTGCATTTGGAGAGCTGCAAAGTAAGCTGACAACCACTGAGAGTGGCGTAAAGATCGGAGTTTTTGCTACCAAAGCGCACCAAGCTAATGAACTTGACTTTGCATTGGATATTGCAAAACGTTCAATCGAATTTTATGAAGAATTTTATCAAACACCCTATCCATTACCGCATTCCTGGCAGTTGGCCCTACCTGATTTTTCGGCAGGCGCGATGGAAAACTGGGGGCTGGTAACATACCGGGAAGCATATCTGCTCCTTGATCCGGCAAACACAGCACTTGACATGAAACAATTGGTTGCAACAGTGATTGCACATGAATTAGCACATCAATGGTTTGGTGATCTGGTCACAATGAAGTGGTGGGATGATCTGTGGTTAAACGAGAGTTTTGCTAATATGATGGAATATGTCGCAATTGATGCCTTGGAGCCTAACTGGCGTATTTGGGAAAGCTTCCAGACATCAGAGGCTCCGGCAGCTTTACAGCGAGATGCAACTGATGGAGTTCAGTCAGTCCATGTCCAGGTTAATAATCCAGCCGAAATTGACGCGCTTTTTGATGGTGCAATTGTATATGCTAAGGGGGCACGGATGCTCGTGATGGTCCGTGCGCTGATCGGTGACGACGCGCTTCGTACCGGATTGAAGAACTATTTTGCGGCACATCAGTTTGGAAATGCGACTGGTGCTGATTTGTGGGCAGCGTTAGGAGCCGCTGCTGGAATTGATGTCGGAGCAATCATGAATTCATGGTTGGAACAGCCAGGCTATCCTGTAGTCACAGCAGCAGTTGAAGAAGGGCAACTAGTGCTCACACAGCAACAGTTTTTCATTGGTGCGGGTGAAGAACAAGGACGCAACTGGCAAATTCCACTCAATAGCAACTATGCAGCTGTTCCAGCTATCTTGACTACCAAGAAGGTTGTCGTCGGTGATTATGCTAAATTACGTGCAGCGGCTGCGGAACCTTTCCGGTTGAATATCGGCAACAATTCACACTTTATTGTTAAATATGACACGACGCTTTTACAGGATATCTTGGATCAAAGCGCTAGCCTTGGAGCTGTTTCGCAGTTGCAGATTTTACAAGATCTGCGCTTGTTAGCAGAGGGACGTCTGCTTTCTTACGTTGCAATCGTTCCGGTTTTAACGCAATTTGCAAACAGCCATTTTGCAATTGTGAATGCTGCGCTATATCAGGTTGCTGGCAACTTGAAAAAATTTGTGACCCCAGACTCAATAGCAGAGCAGAATTTGCGTACATTTTATGATAAGTTGAGTGCAGCTCAAGTCACACGCTTGGGCTGGAATGCAAAAGAAAATGAGACAAACGACGACCAATTGACACGTCCGTATGTATTACGTGCAGCGTTGTATGCACGTAATCAGGCCGCAATTGAGGCTGCACATGTGTTATTTACTAAAAATAAGCACCAATTGGTAGCTTTACCAGCTGCGATCCGGGTCTTTGTATTAGCCAACGAAGTTAAGCACTTCGGCAGCGCTGCTTTATGCGAACAGTTGTTGCAGCAATATCGGCAATCAACGGATGCGAGCTTTAAGTCAGACCTATGTGCTGCGTTGTCAAGCACACCTGATGCTAACTTAATTGCACAGCTAATTGCGCGCTTTGAAGATGCAGATACAATTAAACCGCAAGATTTGCGTGCTTGGTTCCGCAATGTGTTAGCCAATGATGATGGGCAACAGGCGGCATGGGACTGGATTCGCGCTGAGTGGCAGTGGTTGGAAAAAACAGTTGGCGGTGATATGGAGTTCACAACCTATATTACAGTCATTGCAAGTATTTTCCATACGCCAGCGCGCTTAGCTGAATTCAAGGCGTTCTTTGAACCTAAAATTAAGACACCGGGCTTAACACGTGAAATTCAAATGGATATTAAAGTAATTGAAGGACGCGTCAACTTGATTGAAGAAGAAAAGACAGCTGTGAATGACACGATTGCACAACTCGTGAAGTAACAGTGCTGGTTGGAGAACTATTATAAAATAAAATTAGAGAGTGTGACATAAGTCGAAAAATTTGAGTGCTAACTCGAAACTACGAACATAGCGAGTACTTTGCTATGAGTAATTCGAAGTTAGCACTCAAATTTTGACTTATGGAACACGTTTATCCGGAATAAAAGAGGGGCTGTGACAAAATTTAACTTTTGTCACAGCCCCTCTTTGAAAAGGAAGAAGTGGACTAAGTATACCAGACTAGTACATATGAAAACTACAAATGAAAATTAAGTTTTTGATAAAGAGTAGGGCAAAAAGAATAAAGAAGAAACGAACTAATATTTTTAATTAAGGTAATTAATTATCTGCTTTTATAAATAAAAATCAGCCCTTTGTAAAGGACCTGTAAAATTAATTGGAGGACGCTGACTGAACGCTAAGGCTAACTTATTTTAAATTATGCAATCAGATGCTGATATAGCAGCCTTTTTTTGAAAAAAATATCCCGATAATGAAGGCTTGAATTTTAGGCGGCACAATAAAAACAATATCTTAATAAGCAATTAAATGCAACCTTAAAAATATTAGACGATTTACATGAAGTTTACCTTATTGTGATTATAAAATTTACAATCATATGATATCTTTGAAATTGTTGTGAAAGGAGATATTATTAATGAAAATCAGCAAGAAAACTAGCATTTTTTTAATCACTGCATTATTAGGGACAACTTTAGTAGGGTGCTCTTCTCAAAGCTCGGCAGGAACTTCAGACAATTGGAATACAATTGTCAAAAAGGCCAAAAAAGAAGGAAAAGTTAAATCAGTTGGGATGCCGGATACTTGGGCAAACTGGGTCGGAACTTGGAATGATATCAAGAGTAAATTTGGAATTTCTCATACTGATACCGATATGTCAAGTGCGCAAGAGTTACAGAATTTTAAGAAGATTGGCAAGAGTTCAAGTGCAGCCGATCTTGGTGATATTGGAATTAACGTTGGGCCGACAGCTGTAAAGCAGAATTTGTTAACCGCCTATAAAACGCAATATTGGGATAAAATTCCTTCATGGGCAAAAGACAAAAAAGGCTACTATGCGGCAGGATACACAGGAACAATTGCATTTATTACTGATACAAAAAATGTAAGTACAAAAGATGCACCAACTTCATGGAAAGATCTGGCTTCTGGAAAGTATAAAGTTTCTGTTGGTGACGTTACAACAGGTGCCCAGTCACAGTATGCAGTTTTAGCTGCAGCTTACGCAAATGGCGGTAATGAAAAGAACATTATGCCAGGAATTAAATATTTTGCAAAACTGCAAAAGGCAAATCGACTTTCATCGGTAGATTCAAGCGTTGAGAATCTGAAAAAAGGCGAAACCCAAGTTTCGATTGTCTGGGACTTTAATGCACTTAATTATAGCAACTTGATTAATGAAAAGGGTCGCTACAAGATTACGATTCCATCTGATGGTTCTGTAATGAGTGGGTACGCAGAGGTTATTAATAAGAATGCTGCACATCCATATGCTGCTAAGCTGGCACGCTCATACATCCTGTCTAAAGAAGGACAGATCAACTTGGCGAAGGGCTACGCACGACCAATTAGAACGGATATTAAGATTCCAGCGTCTATCAAGAGCAAGCTGCTTCCAGATAAAGATTACAAAAAGATTTACCATGTTAAGAGTAATGAAACTTGGAACAAAACAACTATTAAATTGGCACAATTATGGCAATCCGATGTTCTAGGCTCAAAATAAAGGGTGTTTTTATGAAAACAAAAGTCAAAATTTTATTTCCCTTTAGTCTATTAATTGCACTAGTACTGGTTTTTCCAGTACTTATTATGTTTTTTTCCAGTTTTCAGGGGACTGATGGCGGGATTGGAATTTCAAATTATACAGAGATTTTCAAGAACAATTATTATCGCAAGGCAATCATGAACAGTTTATATATTTCGTTGATTGCAGCAGTAATTGGTGAAATTTTGTCAATCCTTGGTGCATGGGCAATTTCGCGTCTTTCTGAGAAAACGCAAAATACGTTTCTTACGCTGTTCAATATGGCAGCAAGTTTTGCTGGTATTCCGTTGGCTTTTTCCTTGATTATTTTGTTTGGTAATTCAGGAATTTTGAAGGCTATTGCGACAGCTTCGCATCTGAGTTTTTTAGGAGCATTCAATGTCTATTCTTTACCAGGCTTGATCCTAGCGTATACATTCTTTGAAGTTCCGCTTGGGATAATGTTTTTATTTCCACCAATTAAGGAAATCAACTCAGATTGGAAAGAGGCTTCGCAGGTTCTGGGTGCGAATAATTGGTTCTTTTTAAAGAAGATCATTGTGCCCCTTATTTTGCCGAATATCATTGAGACTTTCATTATCCTTTTTGCAAACGCGATGGGAACTTATGAAACTATGTATGCATTAACGGGAAATAATGTTGTTTCTATTCCAATTGTAATCGGGGCGTTGACGAATGGTTCGCTTGATGCAAATATTCCATTAGCATGTGCGCTTTCAACAATTTTTGCTGCGATTATGATGCTGCTTGTTGCCTTAGGTAATAGGCTTACTAGGAGAAGTCGATAAAGAGGTGTCTTTTTGAAAAAAAGTAGTAATTTTGGTGCTAAATTGACCATTAGTTTGATTTCAATTATGTTATTAACACCCATTGTGGCCACGCTGGCCTATTCGCTTTCGACCTCATGGGTAAAGACAATTCTACCAACAGGCTTGACCTTTCACTGGTATGTTGTTTTGACAAGCAGTCCTTCATTTTTACCGGCAGTTTTACGTTCCTTTGGAGTTGGTGTGGCAACAGTGATAGTATCAATGGTAATTTTTTTACCAGTTATTTTTTACATCAACGTATATGAACCTAAATTGAAAGCTAAAATGCGGTTCTTAACGATTATTCCGTTTACTATTCCTGGAATTGTCTTGGTGACTGGGCTAGTACAGTTGTATGCTAATCTGCCGATCCCTAAAATAGTTGTGCTGATCTTGACTTTGACGGCGATTAACTTGCCTTCTTTTTATCAAAGCTTGAATAATGTTTTTATGGGCAGAGATTTTCGGGCAATGTTTGAACAAGCCCAGCTTTTGGGAGAAAGTCCAGTTGGTGCATTTATGCATGTCATTTTACCCAATATTAGATCAGGGGTACTGGTAGGTATGCTATTAACCTTCACGGGAGCTTTCAGTGAGTACGTCGTTACAAATATTTTCTTAGGCGGCGAGTTTGAAACACTGAAAATCTATATGTACCGTTTGATGAGTGTTAATGGAAATGCCGGAAGTGTCTTAACGATTATCTACTTTGGTTTTCTCATGATCATTTCGTTCTTACTTATTAAAACAGTGCACGGTAAAAAAATAGATCAGCGGAAGGAGTAAAAAGATGGATAATTTGGTTAACGTAGAAGATTTAAGTATTAATTTTGGAAAATTAAATGTCATTTCAGAGATGAACTTCAATATCAAGCAAGGCACGTTGACTTCAATTTTGGGGCCCAGTGGTGGCGGGAAAACGACCGTTCTAAGAGCAATTGCGGGTTTAAACCAGAATATTACGGGCAAGATCTTACTGGATGGGCAAGACATTACGCATTTGCCCGCGAATAAAAGAAATATTGGAATGATTTTTCAATCCTACGCGCTTTTCCCAAACCTAAGTGTTTCTGAAAACATTGCTTATGGCTTAAAGGTTCAAAAAAAGCCGCAAGCAGAAATTAATGCCGCAGTGAATGAGATGCTCGCGCTAGTAGGAATGGAGCAAAAAAAAGATACTTATCCAGACGATTTATCAGGTGGGCAAAAGCAGCGTGTTGCGATTGCGCGTGCAATGGTGATGGAGCCAAAGTTGCTGCTGTTAGATGAACCTTTCAGTGCGCTTGATGCTAAGATTCGGGTTGAGTTGCGGAATCAGATTAAGCATTACCAAGAAAAATTAGGGATCACAATGATTTTTGTGACGCATGATCAAGCTGAAGCAATTGCAATTTCTGATGATATCATTGTGATGAATGACGGTCAGGTGCAGCAACAAGGCTCCCCAATGGAAATTTATGCAGCTCCGCAGAATTTGTTTGTCGCTAATTTCATTGGCAATCATAACATCTTGAGTGGTCAAGAATTAGTTAAGCTGGGCTTGAAAAATGTGCAAGGAACATTGAAGTATGTTGTTCGTCCGGAATTGTTTGAAAGAGCAGAGAACCATTTGCAAAGTTCAGATTCGGTTGCAATCACCGGAACAGTGCAAAGTGCCTCTATTTTAGGTGATCGTGTCCAATATCTGTTTGAAAGCGCGCCTGGAATTATGCTGAAAGTTGAGAATTTGAATCACGCTAAACCATTAACGGTTGGAGCAAAAGAGACCTTGTATCTGCACTCCAAGTACGTTAAGGAGGTGGGAGCATAGTTTGTTGGGGCGAGATGATTTAAGCAAAATTGATAGGCGTACGTGGAATGGACATACACATACTGAATATTGTTCGCATGGGTCAGGCGAAGACAGCGAGCTGTTTATAGAAAAAGCGATTGCTGCAGGTTTCAAAACATATTCGTTCACGGAACACTTCCCAATGCCGCCTGCATTTTATAAAGATGCACAAGGTTCGCGACATGCCATCTATACTGCAGCAATGAGGAGCCATGAACTTCCAGCATATCTTGAAAAAATGCGGTATTTAAAAACAAAATATGAAGAGCAAATTAAAATCTTGGTGGGATTTGAAGTCGATTATTTTGAAAGATATCGGGAATGGACCGCTAGCAAATTGTTGGAATTCGGTGCAGAAATTGATGATGCGATTTTATCAGTACATTTTCTACCTACTAAAACAGGGCTACGAGCGATTGACGATAGCTACACTGATTTTTGTGCAGGCGTTTTAGCTGAATATCAGACACCTGTCGGGGTTGCCAATGCTTACTTGACCACTGTCTTAAATGCAATTAGATGGGAAACCATGAATAAACCAGTACGTTATGGACATATCACATTGTATCGTAAATGGCGTAATGAATTCTCACCAACTGTTCTTTGGCAGGATCAAACCACAGCGAACTTGCAAAGCAAGATCTTGGAAATAATTGCACAAAAAGGTGATTTGTTAGATTGCAACATGTCGGGCTTGGCTAGACAGTCACAGACCGAACCGTCTCCATCGCTGGAACTAATTAAAGCTGCACAAAAAAAGCATATTCCATTGGTGTACGGTGCGGATGCGCATGCAGTTGCTGCTGTCGCGCAAGCATTTGATTATTATATTCAGAAAAAAATGTATTTGTAGAAAGAGGTGTGTGTTGTTGAAACTAAAAGTGGAAGCTAATGCGCCGTTTAGAATCTGTCAATTAACAGATATCCATCTGGGAAAAGCACCGCTTAATGAGGCCGATCAAAAAACACTTGCTAAGTTGGAGCAGCTCTTTAAAAAGAAACAATACAATTTAATCATGCTGACGGGTGACCTACTGTGGGGGAAAGATAATTCTGTTCCCCAAGCGAGTTTGGAAAAATTATTTACAGTGTTGAATGCTACGAAGATCCCTGTTGCGATTACTTATGGTAATCATGATAGTGAAGGTGATTACGACCGAGCAGAGTTGCGCGCGTATGAAAAGCTATTGGAATTTCCAGCAGAAAAAAGCAATGTCTATACCGTTTTTGAGCGTGAAAACTATACGTTGGATGTTTTAACTGCTGCAGATGAAATCAGAAACAGAATTTTTGTATGGGATAGTGGTGCTTATTCAAAGTGGAACCTGGAAGTTGAGTATGCAGCGATTGAACCAGAACAAGTTAATTGGTTTCTTGAAAATGCACGCGAACGCAAGCAAGCAGATTTTGATTTAGGTTTCATGCATATTCCATTACCTGAATACAAGACGACGGAAAGTTCCGTCTTTGTCGGAACCAAGGGCGAAGATGTGTGTTCATCAGAACTTAATTCAGGCCTCTTTTATGCCTTTTTGCGCAATCAAAATATTAAAGCTGTTTTTGCCGGCCATGATCACGACAATAACTATCAAAAAACGTTCCATGGAGTACAGCTGACTTACGGGAATGTAACAGGCTACAATTGCTACGGAAGATTGCCAAGAGGCGTTCGGGAAATCACACTTTACGCTGATCATTGCGACACCAAACTGGTTAGTTTTGAGTAAGAAAAATAATTACTGGTGACAAAAATGCGAGTTAATCAGGGAATCTAATCCTTGAAAAGGGACCGCATATTATCTTGTTTATACAAATTAAGTTAGGGGCTGTGACAAAAGTTAAATTTTGTCACAGCCCCTCTCTTATTCCGGATAAACGTGTTCCATAAGTCAAAATTTTCCGTCTGACTTCGAATTACTCATAGCAAAGTACTCGCTATGTTCGTAATTTCGAGTTAGCACTCAAATTTTCCCGACTTATGTCACACTCTCTATTTTTGTGCATATCTTTAAGGTACATCTAAATGTAGCTATTATTAATGAGCGAGTTTGTGTTAAAATATTGTTGTAGAAAAATATTCATACATATTTAGAATTAAATTACTATGAAGTTTCAAAAATAAGCATTAACTAATAAAAATCAAAAAATACATGATAAAGGTGTTACATATGAGAAAAGCAAAGATTGCAATGGCAACGACTGCTGCATTTGCAGGATTGACTATCGGGGTTATGAATGTGCATGCAGATACGGTTAATGAAGCAACTGCTAAGCAGGCGCCCACTAATCCGCTGAGTAATGCGACCACTGCAACAACAAGTGCGGTGACCAGTACTACGACCACTGCTTCCGTGACAACTCAGCAGACTACAGAAAAACCAGCAAGTACAAGTAGTAGTCTGCAAGAAAAGGCGGCGACTTCGAGTACTCAAACGACTGCGTCAAATGCAAGTGATATTTCTGCAACGACACAGAGTGCTACCAGTGCTAGTTCGATTAAAACCGCTGCTGCAACCCAAAAGGAGGCTGCTACTAGTGCGGCGGCAAGTGCTGAGAGCAAAGCTGCAACAGAGTATACTACCGCCGTAGCCCAAACAAAAGCACAGCAGGTAGCAGAATCTGCCGCCACTAGTTCAGCTTATGCGCAAAAAATTAATAACCAAAAGCAAACTAATGCTGCCACTGAGAGTGCAGCTGCGCAAAAAGTTGCCACTGCCCAAGCTGCCTTGAGCAGTACTGCCGAGTCTGCAACAGCTACGCCGGCACAGCAGACGTTGGATAGTGATCCAATAATTTATGCGAAGACTGCGGGACATACGATTTCTACTGAAGCGCAATTACCAGTTGTCTTAACTAAACCAGTTGTTAAGAAATCAGATGTTGCATCTGATTATGGTTATTATGGATACATTAATACGAATAATAGCGATAAAACTGCCGTTGTTTCAACAACTGGTTTAACAAAGCAGCAACAGTACGAACTAGCAGATTATGCAGTAACCCTAGTTAATTCATACCGAACAGCAATTGGAACAGAAACACTTAAGTATAATAGTAACGTTGAAGATGCGACAATTGCTGAGGCAGCAATTCGGAACCAAGAACAGCTCGATTTTACACATCTTTCTTTCAATGAGACTGAAAAAGCAGCTTTTAGTGCACAAGGATTGCAACTTGATGGCGAGAATCTTGGTGTTGCACAGGCGACTGCAGCTGAAAGCAAAACAACGATCTTAGCTTTAAAGGTGGCATTGTTAAATGCAATTACTGAGATGGTCTATGTTGATGATGCACATGCCAATGGTCATTTACACAATTTTGTGGTTGCAGATTACATGGGGGTCGCAGTTCAAGCTAACGCCAGCATGACTTATCCTTATCAACTTATCTTTGAAGTTGCAAGTGCTGTACCTAGTTCGCATGTTACGCAAAAAGCAGCAATTACATTAACTGCAACAGCAAGAATTAAACAGGCGCAAGCAAGCGCTAATCAGCAATACACAGCTGCAAAAGAGGCCGTTGCGTCAGCCTTAATTGCACAGGCAAACCTTAAGTTAACCAACGCTGCTTTGCTTAATGCACTAGTGACACAAAGAGATGCAGCATTAACTAGGCTGGCAACACTTCAACAACAAGCACTGATTAATTTGGCTGACAAATATCAGACGCAAAAAAATAATATTCAAACAAAATTAGCTGCACAGAAAAAAGCAATTGAGATTGCAGCTGCCAGTCAAATTGCACAGCTGGCTAATGCAAATAAACGTGTCAGTCGGATTAAAGCCGCAAATATTTCAGTAAATGAGCGTGGACGTGTGCATAAACTGGACGGAATTACTGCTAAACAGATTATCTATGCTGTTCCTACACATAAACTGACTGAGATCTCAAGCTATGCGCTGTCAAATGAAACTAGGCAACCGGTTGAACAAACAGGACGCAAGGAAGCTGAAATGTGGGCAAAAGCACTGCCGCAAACCGGTGATGATGCTGGAAATACGCTTAGTCTGACAGGCATCCTGCTTGCGGTATTAAGCTTATTAAGCGGCACTTGGCTGTTGCACAAACAACGTACTTTTAAATGAAGATTGAAGAAGACATAGATCTTAAAAAGCAGTTTATATAGAAAGAGAGTGTGACATAAGTCGGGAAAATTTGAGTGCTAACTCGAAATTACGAACATAGCGAGTACTTTGCTATGAGTAATTCGAAGTTAGACGGAAAATTTTGACTTATGGAACACGTTTATCCGGAATAAAAGAGGGGCCTGTGACAAAAGTTAACTTATGTCACACTCTCTTTCTATTTTTTTCAGATAAACATGTCCCTTTTTTAAACCAAAATACTGATGTTCCAGTTGCTGTAATTAGCACTTAGGATGTGGATGTGTTGCCACCTCTGAAAGTTAGGCGGGCCTTGGGTTTTAAAAACTATCATAGTTGCAGTTGCAACTAAAATCATTAATAATGAAAACATGCATCCTTTCAAAAAAGGGGATTAAGTAAGTCAGCCGGCTGGGGGCAGCTTAACGAATGGTCGTCGCTGGAAAGATACAGCAGCTCTTCAATTATTGGGAGAAAAGTAGCAGAAAATAGCTTAGAAAAGTTGGGACAATTGCACGTGCACATTTGGCAAGCACCACGGAGTAAATTGTGGCACAGCGTTTAGCAAAAATTGCTGAAAACTTAAGGATGAATATTGGTAAAAAGGCAATCGGCGAAACTATTAGGAGGATTAAAAATGGAAAATGAGATGAAAAGAGTCAAGCGGACCGAGGCGGCGACTTTGCGTACGCTTAGTATAGCAACTTTCAATGAGACTTTTGAAGCAGACAATACTGTAGAAAATATGCGGGCGTACCTGCAGGCAGCCTACAACTTGGAAAAGTTAAAGCAAGAATTAGCAAATCCTGATTCAGAATTTCAATTTATTTTTCACGCGGGGAAACTTGCCGGATATGTAAAACTCAATGTGGGGGAAGCACAATCGGAAAGTCAGGGAAAAAAGGCTTTAGAGATTGAACGTATCTATATTAAGCAGGAGTTCAAACGTCAAGGGCTGGGAAGCAAATTGCTTAATTACGGCATTGAACAGGCCCAAAAACTGGGTAAGGACTATGTCTGGCTTGGAGTTTGGGAGCATAATAATTCGGCTTTGAGATTTTACCACAAAATGGGTTTTAAACAATTTGGAGAACATGTTTTTAAGATGGGAACTGATCTACAGCGGGATTTACTTGTAAAAAGAGATGTGTCAGCAGTGTTGGCTGAATCTTTTTAGGCTGAATTGCTAAAAACAAAAAACAGACCCAACTAGTATTCTTTAAACCAACTCTTTACTATTTGCTGAAGATTGAGGGGCGATCTCGGCGTAATGTTTTTGAGGTCAGATTAATAACCAACTCTTCCAGTGCGGCTACTGTCGCGAGTGCACAAATAGTGGAAGTAACCCTTCCTTGATCCCAGAATGTGAATAAAACAGGAAAGAAAAATAAGCTTAGACCGGTTGCTTTGTTAGCGTAAGTATGCAAAAAAGCACAGTGATGGTACCTGATATAACCAACTGTTAACGAAAGTAAACGGATGGCTGCAATTGCAAGAATCCAAAGAATTAGTCCCCACCAAAGTTTAAGCACAGGTAAGCAAAGTAGCAGTACAAAACTGATGAAGATTAAATCGGCACAACTGTCAAGGATTTGGCCTAAAGTACTTGTCAATTGCCTTTTTCTGGCTAAATATCCATCCAAAACATCGCTAAGTCCGCAAACAAAGTAGAGCGTAAAGAACGGGATTGAAAATGGTGTTGTTAGTAGAAGACAACAAGCTGCAATTATCCGTGTAAGGGTAATCAGATTAGGCAGGTTTTTAATTGGAATCTCCTCGCGCATTTTTTAAATTTTTTGATCACTAAGTTGTTGTTTATAGTATAAAGTATTTTTGGGAAAGCAGGTCAATTGGAACCAAGTTTTTTAGCCAAAATAATTGCTTAAATACTGAGGAATAGTTAAAGTTGAGGTAATCAAAACGGCAATTAATGAATTTGAACAAGCGGGAGGACTAAAATGACAATTGATGCTTTAGGGCAAGCACAACTTGTAAAAACTGGAATTTGTAGTAGTTCCGAACTGGTGGAAGAAAGTTTACAAAAATGTGCACAGCTTAATCCCCAATTAAATGCGGTTATTCATACGAGAGCAAAAAAAGCTTTATTGGAAGCAAAAGCTGTGAATAAGGAGGCTCTTTTTGCAGGCGTGCCCTTACTTTTGAAAGGATTAGGTCAAAATTTAGCAGGTGAGCCTGCCACAGCGGGCGCACATCTATTGCAGTACAATATTGCTCAGCAGACTGATTTTTTTGTACGCAGACTGCAACAAGCGGGCTTTATTATAATCGGACAAACCAACACCCCAGAGTTTGGTTTCAAAAATATCACAGACCCGCTGCTCTACGGACCAGCTCGTAATCCGTGGAATACTGATTATTCACCTGGAGGCTCTTCTGGTGGAGCCGCAAGTGCATTAGCTGCAGGAATGGTAACTTTAGCTGCTGGAAGCGATGGTGGAGGATCTTTACGAATTCCAGCTTCTTTTACGGGATTGATTGGATTAAAACCAACTCGTGGACGGGTACCAGTCGGACCTGGCTCATGGCGCGGATGGCAGGGGGCCGCGCTTGATTTTGCGTTGACACGGTCAGTGCGTGATACAGCGGCTTTACTAGATGTACTCCAAGTTGTGCAACCTGCAGCACCTTTTCAGACGCCATTAGAACAGTCGGGATTTTTGCAAGCGATTAACCAACCGTTACCCCAAAAACTAAGAATTGGCTATACAACAACCTCTCCTGTGGGGACACCGGTGAGTGTAGCTGCTCAAAAAGCAGTTGAAGAGGCGGTTATTTTTTTGGAAGGACAAGGCATCGCAGTTGAAGAAACAACGGATTCAATCGCTGGACGTGCCTTAATGCAGGGATATTATATTATTAATGCTGGTGAAACGGCTAGTTTGTTTGCAGATCTTGAGCGTCGGGCAGGTAAAAAGGTAACACGTTCAGAAGTTGAATTGACCACTTGGGTAATTTATCAAGCCGGATTGAAGTTGAGCGCGGTTGATTATAGCCAGACACTTAGCGCGTGGGATCAAATTAGTTATGCGGCCGACAAACTGTTTGAAAAATATGATCTTTATTTAACCCCCACGACTGCGACTACAGCACCACAAATAAAACAGGATTTGATTCCCGCGGACTTGGTGCCACAGATGGAGAATGTGACGGCACTTAACAAGAACGAACGTCTCCAACTGGTGAGCGCTTTTTTTGAACGCAGTTTAGCATTGACACCGTTTACACAGCACGCAAATATTACGGGACAACCAGCGATTAGCCTACCGACATATCTTTCAGCACGCGGATTACCGCTTGGAATTCAATTCATTGCACGCAAAGGTAATGAGCGGCTTTTACTGCAAATTAGCAAGCTTTTTGAGGAAAACGGTAAATTTAAAATGTTGTTGCACTAGCATCTGGATTGAAGATTAATTTTAAAAATCTTGTTTGATAATGCACAAGGTATCCAGTAAAATCAAAAGAGGTCAGGAGGCGGAAAAAATGAGTCAAAATTATTTCGAGGTTGTCGTTGTTGGAGCAGGGGCGTCAGGAATCGGAGCTGCTTTAACTGCAGCACAACAAAATTTGTCAGTATTGTTATTGGAAAAAGGAAATCGCCCGGGCGGAGCAGGGATGTTTGGCGCGCAGGGATTGTTTGCAGTTGAAAGTCAGCAGCAACAACAAAGCGGTGAAAGCTACACCGTCAAAGATGCTTTTCAGGAACTGGTAGATTATAGTCACCATCGAGTCAATGAATCCTTGGTAAAAAAAATTGTAGCAGAATCAGCGGCCACGATTACCTGGTTAAATGAAAATGGTTTAGCAACTGAGTTGGTGTCAAATACTCAAGAGGCACATCAGAAACATCCTAGGGTTTATCACCAGTATATTGATAAATTCAACGGCTTTGCACGTTTGCTGGCACGTTTTGAAGCACTTGGAGGCGTCTTGTTGACTGAGACTACCGGAAAAGAAATAGTTACAGATGATGCTGGGAGAGTTACCGGCATTCAAATTCTTGAAAAACAGGGAAGAAGCAGACTGATCAATTGTCGTGCTGTAATTGCCGCAGATGGAGGCTTTGTTGGTAACCAAAAAATGGTGGCATCAACTTTAGAAACTGACAGCCGCGAATTTTATAGCATGGGAGAACGAAAAGCAACTGGCGATGGGTTACGAATGATTGCTCAAATTGGGGCTGATACTAGAAAAAAAGGTGCATTTGAGAATCATGCTGCAAGTGTTGTCTCTCAAGTAGATCCTAAGTGGCGCAAGCCTTCAATTTTTACACTAACTAACTTACCTTTATTATGGGTTGATCGTGCAGGCAAACGATTTACAAATGAAGGTGTGGTTTATGATTTTGCCCTGTGGGGGAACACGACCTTTGCAGCAGGTGGTTGTTATTACTATCTTTTTGATGAAGCTTTTGTTGCTAAAATTACTAAAACGGCGCTTCCTTTGACAGATTCATTCGAGAGAACCTTTAAGAATTTGGCACATAAAGAAGTTACGCATCAAATTGGACCATTTGCGCAACTCAAGGAAGATTTGCAAGAAGCACAAGCCAACCAGGTAGCATTTGTAGGGGAGACCCTGAGTGTGCTGGCTGACAAACTGGGAATGAGTGCTACTGAGTTGGTTAAAACGGTCACAGAATACAATAGATTTGTGAAAAACAAGGCAGACCTTCAATTTTACAAAGACCCGGCATACCTGCAGTTTGATTTGCAAAAGGGACCTTTCTACGCTGTCAAGGCAACAACGACTTCATTGGGAACAATTGGCGGCGTCCGTGTTAATGAAAAAATGGAGGTCCTTGGAATGGATGGCTTAGCACTCAAAGGAGCTTATGCAACGGGTAATAATGCCAGTGGAATGTATGACACTTCTTATCCGACGCTTGAAGGTGTGAGTTGTGCGTTTGCTTGGAATTCAGGTCGGATTGCAGGACAAGCAGTGGGAAACTATCTGCAAGACAGCGGACGCTAGTTGAAAGCAAGTGCTATAAGTCGAAAAAATTTGAGTACTAATGCGAAATTACGAACAGAGTGCGTGCTTTGCACTGAGAAATTCGCAGATAGACAGGGAAGGTTAACTTATGAAACTCGTTTAGCTGGAACAAAGTAGGAACTGAGTCAAAGGTTAACTTGTGACCAGCCTCTGCGCTGTTTCTTTATGCTTTTTGTAAGCGATATCATTTGCTGCCTTCAAGGAAGCATGAGACAATGAAATCGAGGTAGCTGGCTGGTAGTTGATGTTAGTGTGCGAAGTTTTTTGGCAGTTGTCACACTTAGATTGCAAACTAGATAAAGGAGCAAAACAATGGTTAAAAAAATGATTTTTGTGAACTTACCAGTAACTGAGATGCAACGGTCAATCAAATTCTATAAAGCCCTGGGTTTTAAGCAGAATATGGAATTTTCGAACGAAAAAGGGACAGCAATGATGTGGACAGATAGCATTTGGGTGATGCTTTTGCAGCACGCTTTTTATCAACAGTTTTTAAAGGGACAGGTGATTGCTGATACAAAGAAAGCCAGCGGTTCGATGACTTCATTTAACCTGGAAAGTATCGCTGCAGTTAAAGAGTTTGCCCAACGTGCTAAAGAAAATGGCGGTGATTTCTATCATGTTGAAATGGATATTCCAGAAGACCAAATGTATGAGTTAGAGATTAAAGATCCAGATGGGAACTTGCTTACGGTTGCTTGGATGCCGACGCCGTTATAGTTTAAAATGTGAAAATTATGCAGTAAAAAGTGGGTCACTAGTCTCTTAATTGAAGCTAGGGCACACTTTTTTTGCGGTAACTTTTAGTTAGCCTTGAGGGTAACACTTAAGATTTGATCGTCATGTGCTGCAGGAGAACCGCGGCCATCGGTATTATTGGTAATAAAAATTAATTTTTTCTTATCGGGGGAAATGATGACATCACGCAGGCGGTCAGCTTGTTTTGAATAATAAGTCAAGGAACTCTGTGGTGCAGTGGCTGCAACAGCTCGCAAGACAGTTCCTCTAAGATTAGCAATCAAGAAAATTCCGTTGTAAAAAGCCAAACCGCTTGGACTGGCATCCGCTGGGCGCCATTGCTGAAGCGGCGAGACGAAACCTTTAGCTGCTGTTTTGCCTTCATGCTGAGGCCAGCCATAGTTGCTACCAGCTTTAATTTTATTAAGTTCATCCCATTCATTTTGACCGAATTCGGTGGCATAAAGAATTCCCTTATCTGTCCATGCAAGACCTTGTGGATTACGATGTCCATAACTATAAACTAGCGAATTAGGAAAGGGATTGTCTGTTGGGACTTTTCCTGTCGGGGTCATCCGCAAAATTTTACCGGCCAGAGAGCTAAGTTTTTGTGCATTTTCAGGATTGCCAGCATCTCCGGTAGTTGCGTACAGCATTCCATCAGGTCCAAACTTGATGCGACCGCCATTGTGGTTGGTAGCGTGGGGAATGCCACTAAGAATAATTTCTGCGTTCTTTAACCCGTAGGAACCTTCAGTGCCGGTGAGTTGATAACGTACGATTCGATTATCTTGGGTGGTTGAGTAATAGGCATAAAGGTAAGACTGACCATTGAGGGTTCGGGTTGTGATTCCAAGAAGGCCGTCTTCGCTTTGATGTTCAACTTCAGCGATGCGCCCAATTGTCCGTGTTTTACCATTAGTGAGTACCTCAAGAATTTCACCGCGATCACGCGTACTGACTAGTAAGCTGCTGCGATAGTAAGTGAGTGCCCAAGGCGCATGCAAGTTGCGGGTTACCGTGATCGGAGTACCAACTAACTGTGCTTTTTTGTACACCCCGGTCACAACCGTTTGTTTTGCCGTTTGCCGTTTTTCCTTGTTGGTTTGAGAAGAGTTGAGAAAAAACAAGAATCCTCCTAAAACAATGCATCCCAAGAATATTCCGCTAAACAGGACTGCTTTTTTCATATGCTGCCATTCCTTTCTTCAGAATTGCTGGGAGTGGTAGACAATTGAGCGGCAAATTAAGTACACATTTTGCTTAGCTGAGTTTTACTATTTGATGGCACCTTCTGTCACACTTGTCATAACCTGTTTTTGCAACAAGAGGAAGAGAATGATGATTGGAACCATTGACAGCACTAATCCAGCGAGTGCCAGTTGCCATTGACTATTTGTTTCACCAAAGAATGAGTACATCTTTAACGGGATCGTATACATACCATCCTTGTTAACTACTAGTGAAGGCAACAGGTAATCATTCCAAATCTTCATGGCGTTTAAAATGACAACTGTCCCAGTCATAGGGCTAACTGCCGGGAAGATAACATAGACAAATGTTTTCAAGGGATAAGCTCCATCTAGGGCAGCTGCTTCGTCGAGACTCTTGGAAACTCCCTGAAATGCTCCATAGAATAGAATAATTGAGAGACTGACAGATAAGCCAGTATTCATAATAATCAAGCTGGTTCGATTAAGAAAATTTACTCTGCCAAAAAGCGAAAGCAAAGGAATCATAATTGATTGAAAGGGAATCAGCATGGTGCCTGCACAGAGGTAATAAACGACAGAACTAAAAGGACCTTTGACTCGCGAAAGTGCGTAAGCGGCCGCAGCTGAGATTACAGTAATGATTACCACACTGCCTACGGTGATAATAACCGAATTGACAAAGCTATTGGTGAAATCAAGAGCCTGATAAGCAGTTTTAAAGTTAGTTAAGGTGAAATCACGGGTGAACCATAGCGGGTTTTGGAAGACTCCCCGTTTACCTTTTAGGGCATTGATCAAAACGATGATAAATGGATAAAACCACCCGAGGGCAAGGAGTCCGAAAAGAAAACCTAGCAAAATTTTTCGTGACTTTTTCATCAGCTATCCCTCCTGTTTTCTTGAGATTGCCAACTGGATAAAGGATACCAAAGTTACGCAAAGAAAGAGAATAATGCCGGCAGCTTGTGCATATCCTTGTTGAAAGTTGACAAAAGCGGTGTTGTAAATATACATCGAAACCATTTCTGTAGAACGGTACGGACCGCCGTTGGTTAAGGCTAAGTTTTGTTCATAGAGTTTAAATGAATTGGCTAAGGTTAGGAAAAGGCTAATTGTAAAGGCAGGTGCTAATTGCGGTAACTTAACATAAAAGAAAATCTGTGTCGGTTTAGCCCCATCCAGAATTGCTGCTTGAATTGTATTTTGAGGGATTGCATTTAGGAAAGAAACGTAGATCAGCATGATGTAACCACTCATCTGCCAGACAAATAAGATTACGATTCCCCAAAAACCGGTTGTTGGATCACTGAGCCAACCTTTTAGAAAATTAAGGTCAAAAGCGGTTGCTACAGCTTGAAAAGCAGAAGTAAAGATAAATTGCCAGATGAAACCAAGTAAAATCCCGCCGATCAGATTAGGCATGAAGAAGATTGTACGCAGTGATTTTGTTAGTCGGTTATTATGGGTGGTAACAATCAGTGCAAAAGCTAATCCTACAAGATTAATCAAAACAACTGCGACAACAGAAAACTTAACTGTCAGCCAGAAACTTTGCAAGAAGGTAGCGTCGCGGAAGAGAACTTCGAAGTTTTTCCAGCCGATGAAGGAGGCGCGTAACCCATTGGAATCAGTAAAAGAATAGTAAATTCCAATCAAAAAAGGAACAACGATGATCAGCAAGATAAAAATAAGTGCTGGTAAAACAAAAGCAAGATATTGGTGTTTTTTGATTAGCATTTTGCTCACTCCCCACTTTGAATTTCTCTAAGTTGTCGGTACTTAGCTGAGACTTCTTTTTTTAGATTGCTCCAAGAGATGCGATTAACGAAGTAGCGTTGCATGTATGGACCCAGTGCCTGGTTAGTGAAGCCGTTTGGATATTGTTTGTGAATCGGAGCTTGTGCTTTTTTAGAAGTACCAATCCGATAGATTTCTTTTGAAAGATCATCTGGAAGGCGTGAGACGTCAAAATTTTTAGTGGCCGGCACAAAGCGCATCTCGTTGATAATGACGTTTTGGGCCTGTTTAGAAGTGTACATCCAATTGATGAAATCCTTAGCAGCCTTTTCTCTGTGCGGATGATCATTGGTAATTCCTAGATACCATGAAGAACCAGTGAGGATTCGAGCGCTACCGCTGTTCTTAACAAAGAAAGGCAGCATCCCTAAATTTTTTTGAACATACCCTTTTTCGAGGCCATCGAGGGTAGGAATGATCCAATTTCCTTGGGGAATCATTGCAACTTTGCCATTAAAGAAAAGATCCTGAACTGAAGGATCATATTTGACAGACAGAATGGGTTGGACGTTGTATTTTTTGATAAGATCGTAATATTGCTTCATTTGTTTTTCATATTTCCAGGAAAAGGTCGTGCTTTTGAATGCTTTAACTAAATTATTATTGTAAGGCAAGGAAGTAAACTGAGCTGAAACAGAGGCAATTGAATTAGTATCACCACCGTTGAAACCGAAAACGGCTTCTAAACCGAGTTGCTTTTTTTCAGCATTTAATTTTTGGACCGCTTTCAAAAATTCAGAATAGTTGGTAATCTTTGAAACATCAATTCCAGCTTTGGCAAAGACTGCCTTATTGTATGACCATCCGTAAGCTTCCAAGTCAACTGGAATTCCAACCATACGATTATTTGAAAGCCCTCCACTTACGAGAGCAGGGATTATGTTTTTGCTTGCTTGGAGATTTTTAAGGTTGATCAGGTGTTCTTTGTAGCGGTCAATTTCGGGCAAGCCCCCGAGCATAATAATATCGGGAGCCTCTCCTGAAGCAAATTTGGCCTGCAGTGCCGCTGCACCACCCCCCTGACCGGAAGTTGTTATTTGGATATTAACATTTGGATGTTTAGCATGATACAGTCGTGCAAGCTTTTGATACTGGGTGCTAATTTCGGGTTTCTGATTAAAAAAATTAAGCGTAATTTTTGAATTTTGTTCTTTTTGCGAGCCAAAACTACAACATGTTAAGACAAATAATGATAAACTCAACATAAAAGTTATCCCAGCAATCCTAAAAAAATTGTTCTTCATCTTTTTCACCCCAATTCGTTTTTTAACCGTTTGTCAAGTGCACCATTCTTTCTTACTTAAATTTTATGTTTTTATTATGAAACACTGTAGATGCAAAAGCAAAGAATAAACCCGAGGAGGCGTTTCTCATGAGCAAGATTCAGATTGAACACCTTTATAAACGATATGATGGAGCAGATAGTGATACCTTGAAAGATATCAATTTAGAAATTGATGACAAGGAATTTGTGGCAATTATTGGGCCATCAGGTTGCGGCAAGTCAACTTTGTTACGCTGCTTTTCGGGCTTGGAAGAAGTTACTAAGGGCGAGATTTTGGTCGACGGACAGCGTTTTGATAACCTTCCGCCTCAAAAGCGCAGTATTGCGATGGTTTTTCAAGACTATGCGCTTTATCCGCATATGACTGTCTATAACAATATGGCGTTTAATTTAAAGCTTAGTAAATTCTCTAAGAGTGAGATTGATGCAAGGGTCAAAGCTGCGGCTAAAAAGTTGAAATTGACTGATTACCTGCTGCGTAAACCAGCCCAGCTTTCTGGTGGACAACGGCAGCGAGTGGCTTTGGGGCGTGCCATGGTCCGTAACCCTGAAATCTTTTTGATGGATGAACCGCTCTCTAACTTAGATGCCAAGCTGCGTGTTTCTACCCGACAAGATATCATTGAGCTACATAGGCAGCTTGGGACGGTTTCAATTTACGTGACACATGATCAGGCAGAAGCAATGGCAATGGCTGATAAGATCTTGATTATGCGTGCTGGAGTAGTACAGCAATACGGTAAACCAGAAGAGCTGTACGATAAACCACGCAATCTTTTTGTAGCGCGTTTCATTGGCTCGCCTAGTATGAACATCTTAAAAGGAAAATTGGCTAGTACAGGGGTTTTTACGACCGGTGGGGTAGATTATGATCTAAGTGACATTGTTGCCAAGGAGTTATTGCCACAAAATACTCGCGAAATTATTCTTGGATTTCGGCCTGAAAAAGTCACACAGGTTGAAGTTGCTGGGAAAAAAAGTGGGAGCACAGAGTTAGCTAGTCCGCGCAAGGATTATTTCGTGTTAGAGGCGGTTAAAAATTTAGCTGAGTACATGGGCGGTCATACACTGGTCTATCTGAAAACTGCAGACGGGATTAATATTGTGATTCAGACCCCCAAAAGAATTCCTAATGATGGTAATCAACGAAAGTTGCAGTTGTACTTGCATAAAGAAAACATTTATTTATTTGATGCTAAAAGTGGATTGACTATTCAAGGCAAATAAGGCTGGATGCTAATTTACAAATTGTAATAGATTAAAGGATTGAGTCAGATGCAGATTTTGACGCAATCCTTTTTTGCTGGTTGCAGGAGTTTATTGAGCGGGCGCTGCGAAAGGGTGCTACTGAAAACTGCAAATATGTTTGGGTTTAAGGCGTTGACAAGACACCTCTAAAAATGGTAAAACTTTAGCTGTCACATGTGTCTTGACACCTTGGCGGAGTTTAGAAAATTTTGGAGGAAGTTAATGGAAAAGGGAAGTTCTGGTACACGGAGATTATTATTTGTTACGGGATTAGCATGGCTATTCGATGCAATGGATGTGGGAATGCTTTCTTTTGTAATTGCAGCTTTGAAAGAAGAGTGGCAGCTTAATGAATTACAGATGGGTTGGATCGGTAGTGTCAGCTCAATTGGGATGGCGGTGGGTGCCGTTTTCTTCGGCTTTTTAGCTGATCGTATGGGCCGTAAAGATGTTTTAGTTTTCACAGTGCTCTTATTTTCAATTGGAACTGGCTTTTCAGCCTTAACGACTGGATATACATTATTCGTAATTTTGCGCTTTTTCGTGGGTGCGGGACTTGGTGGTGAACTGCCAGTGGCCTCAACGCTAGTTTCAGAAAATGTGGCAGCACAAACTCGTGGCAGAACGGTTGTTTTATTAGAAAGTTTTTGGGCAGGCGGTTGGATTATTGCAGCACTTATTTCTTATTTTGTTATTCCTAGCTGGGGTTGGAGAATTGCACTCTTAATTGCGGCATTACCGGCATTTTATGCGTTGTATTTACGTGCTGGTTTGTACGAATCTGCAGAATATCGGCAGCGGGTTAGACAAGAAAAGCCGAAATTATTGCAGTCATTAATGGCGTTGTGGGGAGCAAATTATCGCCGCGCAACTTTAATGCTGTGGATCGTCTGGTTTATGGTCGTCTTTTCTTATTATGGCATGTTTTTGTGGATGCCAAGTGTGATTGCACTTAAAGGATACAGCCTAGTTCACAGTTTTGGTTACACTTTGTTAATGACTTGTGCACAATTACCAGGATATTTTGCGGCAGCTTGGCTGGTTGAAAAGGCTGGGCGTAAATGGGTATTATCACTCTTTTTAGTAGGTACGGCGTTAAGTGCTTTAGGATTTGGAACGGCAACAAACCTGAGTATGTTATTGCTCTCTGGAATTTTGTTATCGTTTTTCAATTTAGGTGCTTGGGGTGCTTTGTATGCCTATTCACCTGAACAATATCCAACTGTAATACGCGCAACAGGTTCAGGAATAGCAGGTGGGATTGGTCGCTTGGGCGGGATCTTTGGTCCGCTAATGGTCGGCAGTCTGTTGGCAGCAGGTTCTTCCTTTGCCGTTATTTTTAGTATTTTTTGCGGTGCAATTTTAATCGCAGTGCTTGCCATTATTTTCCTAGGTAAGGAAACAAAAGGATTGGAGCTGGACTAACACAGCATTCTTAGTCTGAACTGATAGTTGAATCGACTGTTTTACAGAACCTAAGTAGCGGTCTTCATGAAGATTTCTCCCAAACTTGGACATGAAAATTCAAGCCTAGGGAGATTTTTTATTAGCACTAGTTGAGCTTTTAAAGGTGGGTTGAGTGCTGTTAAGGATTTAGTTGGCATTAGCAATTTTAGTGAAAATAAGCACAAAATAAATAAAATTAAGGTTGATTAAGCTTATAAATATCTCTTTATCCGTATTGATTCCTTTAAATATAAGATAGATGGTCAATTTGCATTGACATTTATGAATAAAATGCTATCATTTTATTTGTGAATATAATCACATATAAAGTTTTTGGGGGGTTCACCTATGCGTAAAATTTTAGCCGTTAATTCAGGCAGCTCAACTTTGAAAATGCGTGTGTTTGAAATGCCATGCGAAAGGGAAAGTGCTAGCCTTTTATTTGATCCTATCAAGCGTGAACATTGCAATATTCTACTTAAAACGGGAACACAACAAAAAATTTGGCATCTCCAACAGGGCTTTGATTATAATGAAGCTGTTGCGTATGCTGTCAAACTTTTGTTAAATAGCAAGGTGATTTCCTCCCTAGATGAGATTAAAGGTGTTGGTCACCGGATTGTTGCTGGTGGCGAACGCTTTACGCATTCTGTTGTAATTACGCCTGAGGTATTGACACAAATTGAAAAACTAAGTGAACTTGCACCTTTGCATAATCCTGCTAATTTGAAAGGGATTGCCGCAATTCAGAAAATCTTGCCTGAAGTTCCCCAAGTTGCCGTTTTTGACACTGCTTTTCACGCAGCAATGCCCGCCAAGAACTTTCTTTACGCTTTACCTTATGCTTATTACACAAAATATGGGGTACGTAAATATGGAGCTCACGGCACCAGCCATCGATATGTTGCGCTACAGGCTGCGCAAAAACTCCACAAACCATTGTCCAAATTAAAGCTGATTACGCTCCATCTTGGTTCTGGAGCGTCAATTACAGCTATTAAAGATGGGAAAAGTGTTGACACCTCAATGGGCTTTTCTCCAGTTTCTGGTTTGATGATGAGTTCACGCGCAGGCGATGTTGATTTTTCTGCACTTGCCTATTTGATGCATAAGGGTGTGATTGCTAATATTGATAGTTGTCTTGCACTTTTAAACCATGATTCCGGTTTGTTAGGAATCTCACAGCATAGTGCTGATTTACGCCAAATCGAAGAAAAAGCCAAAACTGATCCTCAGTCTCAGCTAGCAATTGAAATGTTTGTTAAAAAAATTTGTGATTATCTTGGCGCGTATTGGTTGGAACTCGGTGGTGCAGATGCGCTCGTCTTTACTGGTGGAATTGGCGAAAGAGACGCTAAGATGCGCGCACGGATTACCGCCAAGCTGGGGGCTTTGCAAATCTTTGCGGATTTGGCAGCTAACAAAGACGCCAATGAGCGTGAAGCGGATTTTACTGGGAAAGATAGCAAAGCAAGGTTGTTTGTCATTCCTACAAATGAAGAACTAATGATTGCGCGTGATGTCAATGAACTCACCAATGAAGTTTCACTTAAAGTAGGTGAGTATTTAAAAAAGAATTAACTAAGCAGCGCAGCATACAGGCGCAAAAAATGAACAATAAGATTTGATGTATGAAAATCTGGATATCCAAAATAAAGAGAAGAGAGTGTGACATAAGTCGGGAAAATTTGAGTACTAACTCGAAATTACGAACATAGCGAGTAATTTGCTATGAGTAATTCGAAGTTAGACGGAGATAATTCGAAGTTAGACGGAGAATTTTGACTTATGGAACACGTTTATCTGGAATAAAAGAGGGGCTGTGACAAAAGTTAAATTTTGTCACAGCCCCTTCTCTTTTTGCAATTTGCTGCTAGTGCTCAAAGTCTGACGGTGCTTGTCGGCACTTCTTCTTAACGTGTTCCACCCAGCAACCTCCTGTGCCTAAGCCTGCCTTACACGTAACCAAACCCGGGTTACTTTGTAATGCCAGACTTAGTCGACGGCGGTTGAACGCAGGGTGTTGGCACTTCCATTAACGTGTTCCAAAAGGCAGTTTTTTGTGTTTAGCACGGATCACACCGGTAACAAGTTCAGTTACCATTGTGATCCGACGCTAAACCTCAAAACTTAGCGCCTTTTTGCACACTTCTTTTTAACGTGCTCCACCCAGCAACCTCCTGTACCTAAGCCTGCCTTACACGTAACCAAACCCGGGTTACTTTGTAATGCCAGACTTAGTCGACGGAGGCTAAACGCTGAGTGTCAACACTTCTTTAAAACAATCCAATAACCGTTTTAAGACTGGCATAAGCCATAAACAAAACAACCAACCAGCCGGAATAAGTCAACCATTTTGGATGCTTGTATGTGCCAATTATCTTGGCACTGCTGCCAGCAATTAATAGGATGGCTAGTGAGATAGGCAAGACAAAACCATTAGCAGCACCAACAAAAACTAAGACTTTAGCAGGATTGCCGATGAAATAGAAGATAACCGTCGAAACGATGATAAAGCTAAGAATGAGGGCTTTTCGATATTTTGCAAAAGCGCCCTTTTGAGAACCGACAGCGTAGTCTAAAAATGAGGTGGATGTGAAAGTTGATCCTAGAATGGAGGTCATCCCCGCTGCAAAAAGCAAAATTCCGAAGAACTTATAGCCAAAGTTACCGGCTGCAATTTTAAAAATTGAAGCGGCCGGATTAGTCGGATCTAATTGATTACCAGCGACTACAACGGCCAGACCTGCTAGAAAGAGGAGTACGCGGATGACTGAAGCAATTCCAATCCCAGTCAAAGCCCCCTCATTGACATACTTGATATTTTGTTTGCCTCTTAGTCCGCCTTCAATTAAACGATGTCCACCAGAAAAAGAGATATAGCCGCCAACCGTTCCGCCGACGATTGTAACGATTGAATAAAAGTCAATTTTAGTCGGTAAAAAAGTGTGCTGAACAGCTTCGTGATAAGGAACCGCCATAATGAAAATAATATAAACTAGGATTGCCACTTTTACAAAAGCAAGGACTTGTACCGTTCGGTCCATAACAGTCAGCGCATTTTTAACAACAAAGATTAAGATTGCAAGTGCAGCAGCAATCACAGCGCCGTTTTCGGGAGAAATCCCAAAAAGAACATTGAGTCCAAGACCGGCACCCCCAACATTTCCAATGTTAAAAAAGAGGCCACCGAGTCCAACCAGAAATGAAAGAAAATAACCTAAACCAGGGAAAATGTCATTGGCAATGACTTGTGCCTTCTTACCACTAACAACGATGATTCGCCACACGTTCATTTGGACAATAATATCGAAGATAATACAAATTAAAATTGCGAAACCGAAGTTAGCTCCCATTTGACCTGTAAAAGTTGCAGTTTGAGTCAAAAAACCTGGACCAACAGCAGCCATCGCCATTAAAAATGCTGCACCCATGGCGACTCCGCGAGGATTGCGGGGAGTTGCACTCAGATCATCTAGTGGGGAAGTAATTTTGGAATCCTTAGTTGTTTTATTAGCCATAGTGTAGTCTCCTTCTCTTTTTTGCAGCCGCTATTTTTTAAAGGGCTGCAGTGAAATTCCGTGGGATAAAAGTGTCGTCTGTAAATGTGAAACGATTGCTAAGGCAGCTTGATTATCTCCATGAACACAAATAGTATCTGCTGCTAATGGAATTAAAGAACCATCCAAGGTGGTCACGGCTTTTTTTGTAACCATTTCAAGGACATGAGCTGCAACCTCAGCGGGTGAAGTGATCACTGCATGGGCCTTGTTGCGCGGAACCAGTGAACCATCCGCAAGATAGTTGCGATCACCAAAGGCTTCTTGGGCATAGGGCAATCCGGTAGCTTGAGCTGCTTTAACTAACTGACTGCCAGCTAAGGCATAAAGTGGCAAGGCAGGGTCAACGGCCTGGATACCATGACAAATCGCAAGGGCTAATTCATAGTTGGCAGCGGCCATGTTATAGAGCGCACCATGAGGTTTGACGTGATGTAATTTACCAGCAGACGTGAAAGATTGCAGGGCACCTACTTGGTAAGTAACAAGGTGCTGCACAGTTAGCGGAGCGAGCTGCATTTTTCTTCTACCGAAACCTTGAAGGTCAGGATATCCGGGATGGGCACCGATTCCGACTCCTGCGCTCTCAGCACTTTTAACTGTTTGGGCCATCACATCCGGATCACCAGCATGATAGCCACACGCAATGTTGACTGAAGTCACGAGTTTAATGATTTCAGCATCTTTGCCTAAAGAGTAATGTCCAAAACTTTCACCAAGGTCGCTATTAAAATCGATTTTTAACATTTAACTCAACTCCTATTCATATTTTAAGGCTGTATTCTTGACATCAGTCACTAGCATATGTCCTGGAGCATGGGTGATCACGAACGCTGGTTTAGTATGCATGATGGCGTTTTGCGGAGTAACTCCGCATGGCCAAAAGACAGGGACTTCACCTGGATTAACTGTGACTGCATCACCATAATCCGGATGAGCGAGATCAGTAATTCCAAGTTTTGCTGGATCGCCGATTTGAATGGGGGCACCATGAACACGAGGCATTGCGGCAGTAATCTTAACAGCGGTCACCACCCGTGCTGCTGGCAGTGGTCGCATGCTGACAACCATATTGCCGGAAAAGCGGCCTGCTGGTTGCAATGCAATCTTTGTATTATACATTGGTACATTTACCCCTTCAGTAATGTGGCGCATTTCAATTCCCGCTGCAATTAAGTCTGCTTCAAAAGAGAAACTACAACCAATCAGGAAGCTGACAAGGTCATCACGCCAATATGCAGAGACATTGGTAACTTCCTGGGCTAATTTTCCATTGCGATAGATGCGGTAGCGAGGAAAATCGGCAGCAAGATCAACATCTTGTGCGAAAGTGTGTAACTTTTTACTACCGCAGTCACTGACTTCAAGAATAGGACATGATTTAGGGTTACGCTGTGCAAATAGGAGAAAATCATAGGCAAGATCTTGGGGAACAATTACCAAATTTGCCTGAGTATAACCAGGAGCAAGTCCGCTGGTAGGAGCAGTATATTTACCTGCGCGAATCAAGTGGCGCAATTTTTGCGGTGATAACTGTGTGAGTGAGCTGTCCATTTAGAAAACCTCTCTTTCGCTTAATTTTAATTTGCGGTTAAGTGGTCAAGCCAATTAATATCGGTCGTATTAGCCAAAAATGCTGGTTCGGCGAGTAGTTGCATGAGAAAGTCCAAATTTGTCTGCGGGCCGGCGATGACAGTTTCGTCAAGCGCATTCAACATCATTTGGATCACCGTCTGCCTTTTTGGACCGAACGCAATAATCTTGGCAATCATTGAATCGTAGTTTGGAGGAACTTGATATCCTTGGTAAAGAGCGCTGTCAGTTCTAATGCCATAGCCGGCCGGCAAATGCAGCGCCTGAATTTTGCCCGCAGTTCGTGCATTGATGCGGCATTCAAGTGCAAAACCCTGTGCAATTTTATGGTTGATTGTACTAGGTAATTTTTCCCCAGCAGCAATGCGTAATTGGAGAGTGACCAGATCGAGTCCGCTTGTCAGTTCTGTCACGGGATGTTCGACCTGAATTCTGGTGTTCATCTCCATGAAATAGAAGTGGTCTGGATCATCAAGCAAAAATTCCATTGTTCCAGCGCCAACATAACCGATTTCTTGAGCGGCTTTTACTGAAACAGCAAACATCTGTGCTCGAGTTGCCGGTTTAAGAATAGTTGCCGGTGCTTCCTCAATTACTTTTTGATGGTGCTGTTGCAGTGTACAGTCCCGTTCGCCTAAAGCGACTGCATTCCCGAATTTATCTGCAAAAACCTGAACTTCAATATGGCGTGGATGAGGGAGGTATTTTTCTAAGTACATATGATTGTCATTAAAGGCATGCAGGGCCTCATTTTGAGCGAGTGTAAAACTCTCTTTAAACTGGTCTTCATGTGAAATGATACGCATCCCTTTGCCACCACCGCCGGCACTTGCTTTTAACATGACTGGAAAGCCCAACGCAATTGCAGCCTGCAGCCCCTGTTGCTGATCATTAAATTCTGTTTTGCTACCAGGAACGACAGGTACTCCTGCTGCTTGCATCGTTTCTCGTGCTCGTGCTTTTTCTCCCATTAATGCAATCACATGTGCACTTGGTCCGATAAAGGTAAGGTTATGCTCCGCACATAATTGCGCAAAGACGGCATTTTCAGAGAGAAATCCATAACCGGGGTGAATTGCATCCGCGTTAGTCAATTTTGCTGCGGTGATAATCGCGTTCATGTTTAGATAACTCTGCTTGGGTGCTGCGGGGCCGATACAGCAAGCTTCATCAGCAAGCTGCACATGAAGAGCAGTACGATCAGCAGTCGAATAGACTGCGACTGTTTTCAAATTTAATTGCCGACAGGCGCGAATAACACGCACTGCAATCTCACCGCGATTTGCGATTAAAACTTTTTTCAAAAAAGCACCTCATTTCGCAATCACAAAGAGTTCTTGATCATATTCAACATTTGCCTCGTTTGTAACTAGAACTTTTGCAAGTGTTCCAGCACACGGAGCTTTTATTTCATTCATCATTTTCATCGTTTCGATAATTCCTAGGACTTGTCCCGTTTGTACCTGTGTCCCAACTTTGACAAAGGGCGATTCTGTGGGACTGGCAGCTGCATAGAACGTTCCGATGAAGGGTGCCTTGACTACTTGAGTAGTACTAGGTAGCTTAGGTGTCGGACCAGGCTTGGAAGTTGGAGTTTGAGCAGTGCTTGGTAACTGTGAAATTGAGGGAGCAGGCTTTTTTTCTAAAATAATGTGTTCGTGCTCGTTTTGAAGCTCCAAGCGGGTCAGTTGCGCCTCATTGAATAGTTTAGTTAATTTGGGTAATTCTGGGATTTTCATCAAAATTCAACTCCTTCACTGGTTTTGGATGATTAATTTTGTGATTTTGGGTGCAGCTTTTCGGGCTGGGCCTAGAGGCTGCTGATAGCGTAATTCTTTAAATTCAACTGCTAACTTTTTCAAAGAAGCACGTTGATTTTCAAGTGCCTGTGTCGCAGTTGCAAGGGTTACTTGCTTAAAATGAATCTTTTGTTCACTAGTGAGCTGGGTAAACATACTTAAGTCTGCAGCAATAATTGTTCCGATCACGGGATAGCCACCAGCAGTTTGGCGATCTGTCAATAAAACGATGGGTTCGCCTGCCCGGGTAATTTGGATATTGCCCAAGACAGTACCTTCAGAAAGCATGTTTTTGTTGGGAACTGGTAAGTTGTCACCTGCCAGACGATACCCCATGCGGTCGGCCTGTGGAGAAATATTAAAAAGTTTGGTAGTGAACGCCGCCTGCGCCTCGGTAGAAAAAAGCTGCCATTGTGGTCCCTGCATAAAACGAACATTGACCGTTTTATTTTGAGAAATAGCAGTCAAATTAGTCTGTCTAAATGCCAGGCTTGGCATTTGAAAACATTCATTGTGCGGAATAAGATCACCTTGTGCTAACTTGCGTCCGTGATAACCGCCTAGAGAAATTTTCACTGTAGTCGAGCGGCTTTGAAGAAGCGGTGCAGTTAAGATTCCTCCAGCTGCAAGTGCTAAATAGCCGAAACGACCGGCCGCCATTGGAGAAAAGCTGAGAATGTCACCACAATGAACGGCATAAGCTTTGCCACGACTCAGGTCTTTACCATTTAGGCAAGGGTTTGAGGCTCCACCTGTCACGGCAATAAAAGTATGACAATTAAATTTTATTTTGGGACCAAGGAGCATAAACTCAAGGGTAGCGGCAGTCACAGGATTGTTAACCAATAAATTGGCGAGCTGGTGTGCAAACAGATCTGTCGCCCCGGACACAGGAATTCCCTGTGCCTGGTATCCACGACGACCGGTATCTTGCACAGTAGTTGCCAAGCCACCTGCGAGAATTTCAAACTGAGCCATCAGCTACGCCTCCTTTGTTTTTTTGATATTAAGGTGGTATTTTCCAGCCTGATCGACGGTTTTGATCCGTTCGTATTCTTGGCGATTAATGGCTTTAAATTGAATTCGGTCTCCAGGTTGGTATTTTGGAAGTGGGGCATGGGGATCATAAAGCTTTAAAGGCGTCCGTCCGATAATACGCCAGCCGGCAGGTGAGGCCACTGGGTACATTCCAGTTTGTTTTCCTGCAATTCCAACACTGCCAGCCGGGACCTCTGCTCGCGGTCGGTTGAGACGTGGCATTGCGATTTGATCAGGGACGAATCCCATGTAGGCAAAGCCCGGTAAAAAGCCCATCATATAGATAAAATAAGAATTTTGGGTGTGCATTTGAATTAATTGCGGGATCGAAAGCCCAGCAAAAGCTGCAACATCCTTAAGATCGGGACCAAATTCAGGGGTGTAACACACCGGTAATTCGAGCACGCGCTCCTGAGTAACAGCAACTGCGTCTGTATAATTATGTAAGTAAACGGTTAATTTGGACCTGAATTGAGCCTCGGAGATGCGTTGAGTGTCGAAGTAGAGTGTTAACGTGTGATAAGCAGGAATTGCATCAAGTAAAGCAAACGTAGGGTCTGTTCGCAAATCCTTAGCGATCCTTTGAATCGTTTGATTTTCCGCAACATCAATTTTTTCAGGAAAGACAAGATTCATAGCTTGTTCACCGACTGCTACTAAGTTGTAAGGGTACATTAACATTCTGTCACCTCATTCGGACAAATTTATTTAGGACGCTCTTTGCAAATATTTTGCTATGATTAATAAAATACAATTAAAGAATAATTATTGAAAGGGGATTCTGAGAAAAGTTAAGAAACAGAGGATATGTGGCACAAAATATTTTTTAACAATTGAAAAAGCTGAATTGAGTTTTTAAAAAAAACTAAATATCATTTATATTAAAAAATAATGAGTGCTGTCGCTAACTTTTAATTTAGAAAAATTATTAATGCAGAAGTCTTTCTAGATTGGAGTAACGCGGGTGTAAAACTTTTGAAAAAGGGTTAGCCATAAGGACTTTAGAATATTTTAAAACTAATTAATAATTCATGTCAACGCCGATGTGAAAATGTAGTTTTTTGCCGATTAAAAAATGCTGTTTTTTACCGATAAAGTTTACAGTGTCTCACTGCTCCTTTCTTTATTTTGTGCGTTGAAACCTGATAAATCAGGTCCGGAATTATCCTTCTTTTCAATTAAATGATCTTTCATTCGATATGATCGACCAGTGATTCGGATAACTTTAGCGTGATGAACCAAGCGATCTAAAATGGCGTTAGCTAACATCTTATCTGAAAAGGTGTTTCCCCACTTAGAAAGCGGAATATTAGTGGTGATAATGGTTGATTTCCGTTCGTATCGTCTTTCAATTAACTGAAAAAACAGCTTAGCGCCCACTGACTCAATTGGAAGATAACCAATCTCATCAATGATTAGAATTTGAAAACGGGCATACCGGCGTAGCACTTCTTCGCTCCGGCCTTGAACTTGTGCTGTTTGAAGCTTGTTGATGAGGTCGCTACATCGAATAAACTGCGTTGAAATTCCTTGTTTACACCCTTCAATTCCAATGGCGGTGGCTAGGTGAGTTTTACCGACACCGGAGGTGCCGATAAACAAAACGTTTTGATTCTCTTGGGTGAATCTTAGTGATCCCAAGTCCTCAATTATCCCTTGGTTAATTCCCGGTTGATAACTAAAGTCAAAGTCAGCTAACGTTTTTTCATATGGAAAGCGGGCTAGTTTAATTCTCAAATTAATCTTTTTTTGTTCCCGGTATTTAAGCTCAGCCGTTGTCAATTCGAATAAGGCATCACTCAAGGACTTGGGTGCTTCATCTTGATGATCCAATAGGTAGCCTAAATGTTCGGCGAAACGATCTAACTTTAATTGTCTAAGGTTGGTGTATAAAGCTTGGTAATTGGCCATTTTCTCACTCCATTTCATCAAACATCTTCAGGTTTCGGTCGACGTAATCATCAATGACTCGGTCATCACGATTCTTATAAAGGTCTGATCGGACAATCTCTTCCATGTCATCGCGAAGGTAAGTAAATCTTTTCAGTGAAATAGGGTGAGAACGAATTAATTCTCCGTTATAATAAATGTATAGAGTATTGTCATCGTGTTTAATTTGTACGGTTTCGTCAATATATCTTATGGGGACGGAGTATTTCCGATTTTGAAAGACAATCATTGATTCCTTGCTAACTTTCCTTGCGATGGTTTGGCTGGCATAGGCATCGAGTAAGTCGTGATCAAAATCCTGGAGATACTCTTTTTCTTTATCAAGCAATAAATAAGGCGGAATTTGAGTCGCCTGAGACTTCTCATGATTCAGCTGATCACACGTCAAATGGACGATCTCGGCTAAGTCTAGCGGCTCTTCAAACTCATGGTTGTAAACTTTGATTCGCTGAGTAGTTCTGGCCAGCGCCTCAACCTTTCCTTTGGTTTGTGGCCGAAACGGTCGACAAGCAATTGGCTTGAAACCAGCGTCCTTAGCGTATTCAACGAAGGTTTCATTAAATACCGGCTTACCAAAATTACTTTTATGATGATCGACGACAACCTTTTGGTTGTCAAACCAGATTTCTTTCGGCACACCCCGGTTGCCCAAAAGGCATTAGTTAAGCAATCAAAAAAGGTAATTTGGCTGCGACTGAAGGTAAATTGCATGTATTTCATTCGCGAGTACCCTAAAACATATAAGAAGATGTTGCCTTTGACAATCTCTCCATGCCGAGAAACCAACGTTAAATCTTCTTTCCAATCAACCTGGGCTGAAATCCCTGGCGAGGTTTCAATCCGGATAGTGGCTTTTTTCGTTGCGGCTTTTCTGATGGTTCGACAATAGTCTCTGAGAATACTTTGCTTTCCTTGATAGCCACGTTCTTTGATAAAGTAATAAATTGCCGTTGCCGAACAGCCTTCTAGAACCTTTTCTTCAATCGTTTTTCGATAATCGTCAAGTTTACTCGGCCGCCGTAAGGGTTGTGGCTGCTCATCTGGGGGCGTAAGCCCTAAATTGTAGTATCTTTTTACCGTTCGTGGATCAACACCGTATCGCCGACCAATTTCAGCGAAGTTGGGCTTTATTTTGTTCATAATATATTGCTGGACACACTGCTCAACATCTAAACGCATTTCAGTTCCTCCAAATTTGAGATGCGTTTATTTTACCGTAAAAAAATGTTGGAAAACCGACATTTTCTAATCGGTATTTTCCAACATTTTACAACCGTTGCTGACAATCACGGTTGTATCTAATAATAAGAATAATTTATAATAAATGGAGCACATTGATTCTAGGGGGAGGAAGTGGGCAGATTGAATACTAAAGATCTTGAATATTTTATCAACTTAACACAGCTGAAAAATTTCTCTAAAGTAGCACAAAAATTTGGGGTGAGTCAACCGACGATCACATTTGCATTGCAACGACTCGAAAATGAACTGAATGCAAAGTTAATTATTAGGCATCGGGCACAACGAAGACTTGTTATTACTGAAAGTGGACAGCAGTTACTTGAACATGCTACCGATATTATGCTGCATTATCAGTGGTTACAAAGAGAAATTCTTGCAGGTCACCAGAAAAAGCTTTCATTAGGATTACCGCCGATTATTGAAAATAATTATTTTCCACGAATTGCGAAGCGTTTGAAAGAACAGAAATTGTTGGATAAAATCCAAACGATGGAATATGGTTCTAAAACTACCTTGGAAGCTTTACAGACTGGGGAAGTAGATCTTGCATTATTGGGCTCAATTGATCCGCTCAGCAATGAGGAAATCATCACTGAGGAATTTGATCGGCAACCTTTTGTGATTTATGTGGCGCGCACGCATCCGCTAGCGCACCAAAAGACGGTTAGTTTTGCTGATTTGAAAGCTGAAGATTTTGTGCTATTTAAAGATGGTTTTGTTCATAATCAAGCTTTTAATTTATTAGCTAAACGGAGTCATTTTCGGCCACATGTTGTCTTTCGTTCCAATGGGACACATAGCTTGATTAATTTGATTGCCGATGGAGTCGGGATTGGATTTTTGACCGCTACAATTAAAACAAAGCGTTCAGACGTTGTTCGTCTTGAATTACGTGACCCGGATGCACCTTCTTTTGTCACGAATATCGCTTATCGCCGTTCGCACGTTTTTAATAAATTACAGCAGCAAATTTTGGATTCTATTAGAGAAACCTTGATTACGAATAAATATGATGGATGCTAAAGTTCATGCTAAATACGACTAAGGGGGAGCTTAATGCTTGAAATTAAGGAACTACATAAAAGCTTTGGGGCTAAGAAGGTTCTAAAAGGGATCAGCTTCAAGGCCAACGCAGGGAAAATTACCGGTCTAATTGGGAAAAATGGTGCCGGGAAAACGACTATTTTCCATAGTATTTTGAATTTTGTCGAATCTGAGGGGGAGATTACCTTTGCAGATAAAAAAATCACGGCCAAAACGTATCAAGAGATTGGCTATTTACCAGAAGAAAGAAGTCTGATGCCCAAATTAACAGTTTTTGAACAAGTGCGGTTTTTAGCGAACTTGAAGGGGTTAACTAACCACGAGATCCGTAAAAGACTGGAAAAATGGCTGGTTAGGTTGCAGGTTAAAGGAAAAAGTGAAGACAAGATTAAAAGTCTTTCAAAGGGAAATCAACAAAAAGTTCAATTGATTTGTACGCTGATTCACGAGCCAAAGCTAATCATTCTAGATGAACCCTTCAGCGGGTTGGATCCAGTTAACACAGACTTGCTTAAGCATATTATTTTAGATGAAAAGAAGCGTGGAGCAGTTATTATCTTCTCAGACCATGATATGACCAATGTTGAAGAACTGTGTGATGATTTAGTGATGGTTAACGCGGGACAAGTTGTTTTGGATGGCGACATTCGTTTTATCCGAGAAAGTTTTGGTTTGACCCGCATTTTTGTAAAGACGGCTGTGCCCTTAGAAGAACTACAGCAGATGCCGCATGTAATTGAAGTCTCAGTGACCAAGCAGGGTAATTATCGACTGGTAATTGACGATGAAAAAAGTGGTGCTGCTATTTTTGATAAGGTAACTGGCGGAAGCTACGTGCAAACGTTTGATCAACAACCGCCAACGCTTAATGAAATTTTCAAACTGAAAGCAGGTGATGAATGATGAAGCAGATCGGAATTGTTGTTTTGGAGACATATCGGCGCCAAGTCAAATCATGGAGCTTTTTATTACTGGTACTTTCACCTTTTATTTTCTTGTTGCTTTCCTTTGGAGTTGGTTATCTAAGTGCAACTGCAACGAAAGGCAATGCTGAAAAAGTGGCAATTATTGCTGCTCCAAAACAACTGACGCAGCAATTGGTTGTTGATCAGAAAAACACAACAACAAGGTATCAAACTGTCGCGACTGCACAAAAAGCACTCTCAAATAAGGATCTCAAGGGTTATTTAGTGGTTAAAAAGACAGCTGGAAGATTGCAGGCAACATATCATGGGACAGAAAAGCTATCTCAGACGCAAAGTAGCCACTTTTTACAAGTTTTGACAGCCTACCAGCAATCCTTAAATTTGCAGCAAGCCAAGTTGAATCAGCAACAATTGACAGCGTTGCAGACGACACCGCAGTTAAGACAAAAAGTTACACATGTAGATAAGAATAATGATGACGCCGTTAAATTAGTGTCGTTTATGCTGCTTTTATTTTTGATGTACTTTATCTTGCTTACTTATACAACAACCGTTGCACAAGATATTGCTTCGGAAAAGGGTACTAAAATTATGGAAGTGATTTTTTCTAGTATGCCCGCTAGAAATTATTTTTACGGTAAGATTTTGGGAACGTTGAGCGTAATTATAACGCACTTATTGATTTATGTTCTTGGGGGGATAGCTTTCTTCTTAATGGCTCCCCAGCTTGCAATTACCAAAAAAGTTTTCAACGAAAATCATGAGCTGATTACTAAAGTACTTGGCAATCTTGCAAATTTGAACCTGCTCTATGTTTTATTAGGGGTAATTATTTTTACGGTTTTGGCGGCACTTTGTGGATCACTGGTTGTGCGTCCAGAAGATACGTCAAAGGCCATTCAACCTGTAATGTATTTGGTAATGGTAGGATTCTTTGGGGCACTAATTTTAGGACAGACAGATGATAATCTAATCGTAAAAGTTGCTTCGTTCATTCCTTTCCTGTCATCCTTTTTTATGCCAATCAGGCTGATCAATGAGCACCCAGCCGGATGGCAAGTAGGATTGTCACTTTTGCTTTTATTAGCAAGTACGGTTGGTTTGAGTGTTTATGTGGGGAATCTTTATTCAGGGTTGATTTTGCAAACTGATGATGTTGGAATGCTCAAGAGCTTCCGCAGAGGGTTAAAGATTAAATAACTTGCGGCTAGTCGCATATCTGGGTCAAAATTCTCCGTCTAACTGCGCATTGCTCAGCGCAGAGAATGCGCACGGCTTGTAATTCTGCGTTAATATTCAAATTCTAGCGACGACTATCATACTCTCAATAAATTATTTTAGTTAAGTCAAAAAAGCAAGTCTGGTAAAAGCTTAACTGCTAAAACCTTTTACCCTAATTTATTAGGAAAGGCCAAACTGTTGGTTATTAAAAAGCTTTGCGGCTTAAGTTGAAATGACGAACTTAGTACTGAAATAATTAGCGATAGTTTGTGATTGAAAGTTAAAAAAGGTTGCCGAAGAATAAGTTTCAGTACTGTGTAATGAGGCAGGCTCGAACATTCCAGTATATAATTGCTCTGGTTTAGCGGTGAATGACGGATTGCTATGAGGAAGAATAAGGAAAACTAGGTTAAAATTTTAGCCTAGCTTTTTTTGTTAGGGAGCGTTTTGTAATTTATCGGCTGGGTTAATTACAATAGGATATGTTTCTGTAGGTTGTTCGCAATTTACATGAAAGATGGGGTAATAAAAGTATTTTGCAAATCTGATGATAGTTTTAGGCATTAACCAAGAAAACAAATGTGGTTATTTAAATAGTTCTTAAATATTTTTTATTATATGATTAGTTTTTTCATGATACCGGTAATTATGTTTTTAGATTGAATTGAAAGCAGGGAGAATCTATGCTAATTTATAGACGTGTGTTAAACGTTTAGCACATTTTGCAGAAATTTAACTATTTTTGTATACCATTGGGAGGCATATGAGGGATATGGCTAGATTAGATAAACGAAAACTTGTTTTAAACAAGCCTGAACGATACTTAGTGACGGCTGAGATTGCATTAGCACTTGGATTGGGGCTTAATTGTACTTTTGGGGCACATGTGCACGCTGATACAGTGATGACAACAAAACAGGTACAGGTTACTGAGAAAACAACCAGTGACAGCCCAGATTCCGCTGAAAAGACTGGGGTAACGACTGCAAGCACAAAGGACACGGTTCAATCTGGGACAGCAACCACGACACAGACACCTGAAACAACACAAACACCGAATACAGGGGCACAGCTAGGAGCTCCGTTAATCGAAAACACAACGCAAACAGCAGTAACAAGTTCCACACCAACAGCAACACCGAATACTGCAACGCAAACAGCAACACCGGATACCACAACGCAAACAGCAGCAACAAGTTCCACATCAACAGCAACACCGGATACCACAACGCAAACAGCAACAAGTTCCACACCAACAGCAACACCGAATACTGCAACGCAAACACCAGCAACAAGTTCCACATCAACAGCAACACCGGATACCACAACGCAAACAGCAATAAGTTCCACACCAACAGCAACACCGAATACTGCAACGCAAACACCAGCAACAAATTCCACACCAACAGCAACACCGGATACCACAACACAAACAGCAGCAACAATTTCCACACCAACAGCAACATCGAGTACCGCAACACAAACAGCAGATTTGACAGTAACAACAGCATCATCTACCGGCGACACACATATTCAAACAATCGAAGGAAAAACCTACTTTGTGGGTGACGATGGAAAAGTTAAAAAAATTTTACTGCAGTTGTTAATGGACAAGTGATGTATTTTGACAATGAGACAGGGGCACTGACTTCGAATGAAAAACAATATACGAACGGCCTTGTCAATATTGGAAATGAACATAATGCAGCATATTCAGCATCTGCGGACAACTTTACACAGGTAAACGGATATTTGACAGCTGAAAGTTGGTATCGCCCAAAAGATATTCTCAAAGGCGGGACGACTTGGACGGCTTCAACAGCAACCGACTTTAGACCATTGTTGATGACATGGTGGCCTGATAAAACAACACAATTGGCTTACTTGGAATACATGCAAAAAAATGGATTATTGGGAACTGACGTAAAGCTCGCTAGTAACGACAATCAGCAATTATTGACGGATGAAGCTTTCAAAGTCCAACAGAACATCGAAAGCAAAATCAGCTCTGTGGGCAGTACTGATTGGTTGAAGAATAGTATTACACAATTTGTAGATGCACAGCCTAATTGGAATATTACAAGTGAGTCAAAAGGGACCGATCATCTGCAAGGCGGGGCTTTGTTGTATGTTAACAGCAGCCTAACTCCTGCTGCAAATTCGGATTCAAGATTGCTTAACCGCACGCCTAAGAATCAGGAAGGACAGATTCCGAGTACCGAGAATCAAGGCGGTTATGAAATGCTTTTAGCGAACGATGTTGATAACTCAAATCCTGTGGTCCAGGCAGAACAGCTGAACTGGCTGTATTATATGATGAATATCGGAACTATTGCTGGCAATGATTCAAGTGCCAACTTTGATGGTTATCGCGTCGATGCAGTCGATAATGTTGATGCCGATTTGTTACAAATTGCAGGTGATTATTTTAAAGCTGCATATGGAACTAATCAGAACGATGCTAACGCCAATCGTCATTTATCAATCCTAGAAGACTGGGAGAGCAGTGACGCAGCTTATGTTAAAGAACATGGAAATAATCAATTAACAATGGATTTTCCGATTCACTTAGCGCTTAAATACTCATTGAATACGCCACTGGGTCAGCGGAGCAACTTAGAAGCCAATCTGACGACCAGCTTAGTTAATCGTACAAATGATAATGCAGCTGAAAGCGGAGCGCAACCCAATTATTCTTTTATTCGGGCGCATGATAGCGAGGTCCAGACCGTTATTGCACAGATTATTAAAGATCACATTAATCCAAACTCTGACGGATTGACCGTGACCCCTGAAGAAATTGCACAAGCCTTTAAGATTTACAATCAAGACGAATTACAGGCTGATAAAAAGTATACCGCATACAACATTCCCTCGTCTTATGCACTTTTATTAACGAATAAAGATACAGTTCCCCGGGTCTATTACGGTGACTTGTTTACTGATGATGGTCAGTATATGGCGGCGCATTCTCCATATTACGATGCATTAACAGCCTTGTTAAAAGCCAGAGTCAAATATGTTTCTGGCGGTCAGAATATGGGAGTCGAGTATGTACAAGGCGATAGCACAATGGACAGTGGCAGTTACCGTGGAGTATTAACTTCGGTACGTTACGGCAAAGATGCGCTGTCTGCCAGCTCTACCGGGGATGCTGACACGCGAACTCAAGGGATGGCAGTCGTCTTAAGCAATAATCCAGACTTGAAGTTAAGTCAAAGTGATCAAGTTGTTGTTAACATGGGTGTAGCTCATCGAAACCAAGCCTATCGCGCACTTTTGCTGACTACTAAAGAAGGCCTAAAGGTTTATTCTGCTGATGATGGGGCCCCGGTAGTGTACACCAACGACTTAGGGCAGTTAATCTTCAAGCGCGATTCGATTTTTGGAGTCAGTGATCCGCAGGTTTCGGGTTACTTAGCCGCCTGGGTTCCAGTGGGAGCAAGCAGTACCCAAGATGCGCGTACTGCCAGCAGCACTGCTGTTTCAACAGATGGAAGCACATTTCACTCTAATGCAGCTTTAGATTCACAAGTGATTTTTGAAGGATTTTCGAATTTTCAAGCAATGCCGACACAAACAGCGGAGTATACCAATGTCAAGATTGCGCAGAATGCACAGTTGTTTAAGGACTTAGGCATTACAAGTTTTGAGTTAGCACCGCAATACCGCTCAAGTACGGATGCTAGTTTCTTAGACTCTGTTGTTCAAAATGGATATGCATTTACTGATCGCTATGATGTGGGGTACAATACGCCAACTAAATATGGGACGGTTGCACAACTTCTGAGCGCCATCAAAGCATTGCATGCCCAAGGAATTCAGGCAATTAACGACTGGGTTCCAGATCAAATCTATAATCTTCCAGGTGAGGAGATTGTGACAGCTGAACGCACAAATTCTGCTGGAATCTATGATCAGGATTCAGCAATTAATAATACACTCTATGATTCTCATACTGTTGGCGGTGGTCAATATCAGGCAATGTATGGGGGCGCATTCTTAGATAAAATTAAACAGCTTTACCCAGATCTGTTTAAGACCAAGCAAATCTCAACCGGACAATCCATGAATCCTAATGAAAAGATCACTGAATGGTCAGCTAAATATTTCAATGGCTCTAATATTCAAGGTCGTGGAGCATGGTATGTTTTGAAAGACTGGGCAACGAATAAGTACTTCAGTGTCTCCAGCAACAATAGTTTTCTACCTAATCAGTTGTTGGCAGGAAAGGCAAGTACAGGCTTTGTAACCGAGAATGATAAGACTACTTTTTATTCAACCAGTGGATATCAGGCTAAAGGAACTTTTATTCAGGATGGGAATAACTGGTATTATTTTGATAATGACGGTTATATGGTAACGGGCGCTAATAAAATAAACGGCTATAACTACTATTTCTTGCCTAATGGAATCGAGTTAAGGGATGCTTACTTGTCAGATGGTAATAAAAGTTACTACTATAACAAGGCCGGGCGACAAGTTGCCGATCGTTATTATTTACTAGCTGATGGCAACTGGAGATATTTCTTCAAAGATGGCACGATGGCAAAGGGATTGACCCAAATTACAGCGGTAAATGGTGAAACGGTAACGCAATACTTTGATTCTGAGGGAATTCAGGTTAAGGGCAAAGCTGTGATTGATAGTAGTAATAACATCAGATATTTTGCTGAAAATACAGGAGATATGGTTATTGATGGGTTTGGTAAAGACAGTGATGGTTCGTGGTTGTATCTTGACCATCAAGGAGTAGCGGTCACTGGCAAACAGGTTATTAATGGACAAACCCTGTACTTTAATGCAGACGGTCGTCAGGTTAAGAATGATTTCAAGGAACTAGCCGATGGTTCGTGGTTGTACCTTGATCAAAACGGGGTTGCAGTTACGGGAAAACAAGTCATTAACGGACAAACCTTGTATTTCAATGCAGATGGTCGCCAAGTTAAAGATGATTTCAAAGAATTACCGGATGGCTCATGGTTGTATCTTGATCAAAATGGAGTCGCAGTTACAGGTAAGCAAACGATTAGAGGTCAACACCTTTACTTTAAAGCGGATGGAATTCAGGTCAAGGGTGATGCAGTCTTAGAGGCTGACGGTAAGTTGCATTATTATGATCCTGATTCAGGTGAAGAGTGGCTATAATGAACAACTTGACATTTTAGTGAACTATGCAACTGTTAATTAGGATTTAATAATGTTTAGTTAATTAAAAAAGTGGAGCGTGGGACAAAAGGCGTTTAGTTGGCGGGCATTACAGCGTAAGACGGAAAATTTTGGGATGGAATTGTCTGACTTACGGGGGTAGGTGCAGCCAACTACCTTTTGTCCCAAACTCTTGCTGCGTGAAATTTAAATTTGAAGCAGGAACTGGGCTAAAGATACTTTTTGACCTGGTTCCTTTTATTTTGCACTGCAAACTGAGATTTTGCGGAGTTTGTGCAAGTTATTAAAAACTAATTGCAATTCAGGTTGTTCAGTGATATGGTTAGTTACATAAGTAATTAACTACACCACGAATGGGAGAAGATGTTCAGAAATGAAAGCTAAAACAATTATTAAAGTTGAACGTTTGCGAAAAGTATACGGTAAGCAAACTGAAAAAAAGTATGAAGCCTTAAAAGCAATTAGTTTTGAAGTTGCACAAGGTGAGTTTGTAGGAATCATGGGGGCATCTGGTTCGGGGAAAACGACTTTGCTTAATATGCTGGCAACTTTTGATCACCCCACTAGTGGAACAGTTAAAATCAATGACACAGAAGTTAGCCGATTAAAGGGAAATCAATTAGCAGATTTCCGGGCCAAAGAGATCGGTTTTATTTTTCAAGATTTTAACTTACTTGAGAATTTAACTGCCGCAGAAAATATCGGGTTAGCTCTTTCACTGCAGAATGTGAAACCAAAAACAATCGAAAATAGCGTAGTCAAAATTGCAGCAACTTTAGGAATTTCTGATTTGTTAGAAAAATACCCCAGTGAACTTTCTGGAGGGCAAAAGCAACGTGTAGCCTGTGCAAGAGCACTAGTACATGATCCAACAATTTTATTTGGTGACGAACCAACAGGAGCACTTGATTCCAAGTCTGCACGCGAATTACTGGAATTGATGTACCGAGTTAATGAACAACAGAAAACATCAATTTTAATGGTGACACATGATGCATTCTCGGCCAGTTTTTGTAAAAGAATTATTTTTATCAAAGATGGGCAGGTCGAACATGAGTTGGTGAAGCAGGTCCAGGCTAGTCGCACACAATTCTACCAAGAAATATTGGATATCTTAGGAACTTTTGAAAAGTAAGGGGGGCGTAGAATGCTAAGAAAATTAACAATCAGCGCGATAAAATACCGTTGGAAAGATTATTTAATTCTTTTTTCGGGTTTGATCATTTCAAGTGCAATTTTCTATTTGTTTGAGACGTTGGCGACTAATAACGTTTACCTGCATGCCAATGGTCAACTTGTAAGTATTATCGGGTATATTTTTTCTTTTGGTGCGGTCTTATTAATGCTGATCACGTTTGTCTACATTAACTATGCGAACAGTTTTCTGCTGAGCATGCGTCAACATGATTATGGTTTGTTTATGATTCTAGGGGCACGTCGCAAGAAGATTGGGCAAATGATTTGGCTTGAAACAGTCTTTGTAGGGATAGTTTCGACGGTGCTGGGGATTATTGTCGGGATTGGTTTGAGTGCTTTAATGCAAAGCTTTGTGCTGAAGTTATTTTCCGTGACGGCTAAACATTATGCCCCATTTTGGGGGAAGGCAGTGATTTGGACGTTATTTATGTATCTGGGGCTGTTTCTGTTAGCTGCTTTTTTCAATACATTTGTGATGACGCGCAAATCGGTATTGAAGCTGCTGCATAGCTCACAAGAAATAAGCAGGCATCGAATTGTTTGGTGGAAACAAATAATTCAGGTGCTATGCGGACTTGGATTGTTAGGAACAGGTTATTGGTTCATTATGCATCCGCTGGTCTTGAAACAGCAGACTATTCCTACTGGTTTATTTACGCTCTCATTTGGTACATTTTTCTTATTCAACGCTGTGATTACAGCAGGAGTAGCTTTTTTGCGAAAGACAAAGAATGCTAAAAAGGGTTTACGCACGTTTACATTAGGACAGTTAGAGTTTCGCATACACGATTATACAAAAATTTTGACTGGAGTCGCAATGCTGTTTGCACTTGCCTTGGGGGCCATTACGACAGGAATTGGATTTAATAATATAATTGAAAAAACTGCTACTGCAGGCAGTGCTTATACACTTGGTCTAGTTGGACCAACTGCGCAGCAAAAAAAGCTTGTAACTGCATTGAGACCGCAAAAACAGGTGACCTATCTTTTTAAGAGCGATCAGCAGAATGTTTATTTTATAAAGCAGCAGTTTGAGCAGGAAAAATTTGAAATTCCAGTGACAAAAAAGAGCACGTTCACAAGCGTGTATCGTGGGCAGAAGGTTGCTGAGTTGCAAAAGGACCCTACAGATCTGATGACAGCGATGGGAGCCAAGTTTGCCACACGACACCCACATTTTATTAGTGAGCGCGCTTTTGCAAAAAAAGAGGGATCAACAAGCAGTTTATTCTTGTTTAGAACTGAAGGGTTGACTTCAAAGCAAGCAGTATTGGACAAGTTGGTAAAAAGCGAAGCTGCTAAAACAACGGAAATGTCAGCTTCCAGCCAAGCAGCTTTTCGTGGTAGTTATGATGCATTTAAGGTTGTTAAACCACTCTATTCAGGACTGCAATTTATGGGGATTTTTCTGGGAATTGCTTTTTTGGCAATGTTGGCCAGTTGTTTAATGTTTAAGTTGCTTTCTGGAGCTTTTGCCGACAAACGGCGTTATGAATTGTTAAGGAAGCTGGGTGTTCGTCCTCAATTACTTAGAAATGCAATTAAAAAGGAAGTGGGGCTATTGTTCTTGCTGCCTGCGTTAGTTGGAGTGGTGCATGTTTTATTCGGACTAAATCTTTTTAAAGGCTTGTTGGGAAATCCTTATTACGGAATTTGGATTCCATTTACGTTCTTTGCTGCGTTATACTTTGGGTACTATGTCGGATTGGTGTTATTGTACCAAAAGATAGTGCTGAGTGAAGAAAATTAATAAATAATAGGATTGCGCACTTGTGACAGATGATGAGGTGAAAAGAGTGTATTTTAACTTTAACAGTGCAGAACCAATCTATTTGCAGGTTGCACAGCAAATAGAAGAAGCTATTTTCACGGGAAGTTATCATGAAGGGGCTCAAGTTCCTTCGACGACAGAGATTTCAAGAGATTTCCACATCAATCCAGCTACAGTTTTAAAAGGAATGAATCGATTGGTAGAAGCGGGATTGATTGTTAAGAAGAGGGGGATTGGCATGTTTGTTGCGGAAGGTGCACATGCTGTAATAGTTGATAGACGGCGCAAAGCTTTTTATCAGGATAAGGTTATTCAACTCATTAAAGAAGCAAAGGGATTGCAAATCTCTGAGGGAGAACTTGTAGATTTAATTAAACGGGGGTTTTAACTGATGGGAATTGAAGTCAAAAATATTAAAAAGCGTTTTGGTAAACATGAAGTCCTACGTGGGATAAATTTAGAATTTGTTCCCGGAAAAATCTATGGGCTTTTGGGCAGAAATGGTGCAGGAAAGAGTACATTGTTGAATATTATCGCTGCCCGGATCTTTCCAACTGCAGGTACGGTAACGCTTGACGGGAAAACAGTCTGTGATGATGACAGTGCGCTTGAACAAATTTACTTAATGAGTGAGCGCAATCTTTACCCCGAAGGAGAGCGCTTAAAAAAATTATTAAAAACGACTGAATTGCTCTATGGCAGTTTTGATTATACTTATGCTAACAAACTGGCAGCTGAATTTTCGTTAGATCTCAATCAAAAATTTGGTAAATTATCTACGGGCTATCGTAGCATTTTTAAATTGATTGTAGCTCTTTGTGTGCCAGCACGTTACGTTTTTTTGGACGAACCGGATCTGGGATTGGATGCAAATCACCGTGAGTTGTTTTATCGTGAATTGATGGAAAATTACGCGCAGACACACCGGACATTCATTGTTTCAACGCACTTAATTGGTGAATTCGCTAATCTTTTAGAACGAGTTTTTATTATTAAAAATGGGCAGATTTTAGTAGCTGGTGAAGTTGAAGATGTGTTGGCTAAAGCGTATTTAATTGCGGGGCCTAAGGAAGATGTCTGCAAATATTCAGCTGGGTTAAATGTGATTGGTCATGAATCTTTGGGGAATATTTATGGTAATTACGTTTTTGGCGGAGTAGATGATGAACGCCACTTGCCGGACACTGTTTCATTAGAACATCTGGACCTGCAGAAATTATTTATCAATTTAACCAATGAAAAGGGGGAAAAGTAAATGCTGACGGCTAAAGAACGGAGTGTGACGATCTATCTTTTCAAACGCGCCTTAGTGCAGTTACTTTATATTATATTTTGGATGATAGTGGGTTTTGTGCTTGTTCCTGCTGCAATTTCGTTAATAAACAGCAATCCGCTTGATCTTAAAGGTCTGCTCCGCAATACTCATGTTGGCCAAATGCTCTTTTTCTTGATTTCATTATTAGCGCTGTTTGGATATCGAGATTTTAAGCTCTTAAATCAAAATGGAATTTCACGAAAAACCTATTGGAAAGCACGTTTGCTGGCTTACTTTGGAATTAGTACTTTAGGTCAGATTGTTGGAATTTTATTCACATTGCTTGTACCCTTTCAAGATTCATGGAACAGAAGTTCTATTTATATGGAAATGTATGGCAAATTTTTTGCCAATCCGCTTTTAAATATTTTAGCCGCACTTGCATTTATTATTTTAGCAGCGTATGTTGTTGCACTTGGCGGGATTTTTGTAGGTAGTATCTTCACGCTTTTTACTAGGAAACAACGGGTTTTGATCTTTGTTGCGCTTGCAACTTTGAATGTAGTTGGAGTGTCATTCATTGCTAGTTCAGCTAGTCAGGATTCATTTACTGGCTTAGCGCGTTCGATACTTAAATTAATTTATTTTTTAGTGGGAGATGCTAGTAGAAATGCAACTCTAGGCTCTTTCGACCCTACGGTACCGTTTATTGTAATTCTTTTGGCAGGAATTGTTTTTTGTTATGGCAGCCGGATAGTAATCGCACACTTCAAGCTCAAGAGTGAATGATCCGCTTGTTGCTGTCCGTCCCCCGGGTTATACTGATGGTGTGAATTGGTTAATTTAAGGGGTGGAAGAATGAACAGGGGAAATGAAGGGTTACGCAGAAGTTCTTTGCAGCAAAGAAGAGTTCCAGGAGCTGGGCTGAGTAGATGGCTGGCATTTTTCCTTGGGCTGGTATTATTAATATTTGTAGGTACATTTTCGCTTAATAAAACAGTTTTCAAAGCAGATGTAGCGGTGGCAGAAATTACAAAACCGGTTTATGTGAACGAAGCAACCACGACCTTGAATCAAGTCGTGGCTGCTTTGGCAGCTGAAAATAATATTCCAACTGCAGTGACACAGAATTTGCTGACTAAAGCCCAGGTAAAAACCGATCTGGCGGCTTTAACGCGCAATGTCTATGCAGGCAAACAGCAATTGATTGAGACGACTACTGTCAAACAGCAAATTGGGGAAAACATTGCACAAAAAGCTCAAAAAGTTGGAATTCCAACCAGCAATGCACTTTATCAGTCAGCCCAAAATACTTTCCTTGATGGACTGGGTGAATATCTGAATAAAAAAGTTTCAGCAACGTCAGCACCACGTTTGGCGACGACTCTAAGTACGGCTGTTAAGCTTAATCGTGGTCTTTTGTTTGGAAGCCTGATTTTAGGCATAGTATTATTGCTACTCCAGTTATTTCATGAACGCAGTTTTTTGAGATGGTTACATTATCTTGGATTAGCAGCTTTAGTGAGTGGATTACTGCTTTTGGTGGCTGCTTTTCTAATCGGGAATTCTGGGATAATTACGACAGTCTCTGCACAAGCACAACAGGCAAGCGGCTTAGTTGCGACTCTTTTGGAGAAAGCTTTTAATCAGATGCAGGTTTCAGGAGTTTGGCTGAGCGGCTGCGGTATCTTAGGGCTTGTGCTAGGATTTTTTAGAAAAAAATAAGGTAGTTAAAAAGAAATTTTGAGAGTGTAAATAATGAAGTATACGTGGATAAACGATCTTAAAGCAGAAGTCACAATTAAAAAATTGTTAACCGTCAAAGGTGTTAGTCACCGCATTCTTTCACGTGTCAAACGTGGAGAAGGTGAAGTTTGGCTAGAGGGAAAGAAAAGTAACCTGACTCAAAAGGTGGCAATCGCTGAACATGTAACTTTGGGCTTAATACCTGAAAATAACCCTGCTATTTTACCAGCGGTTGGAGCATTAAAAATCTTATTTGAAGATCAAAATTGGCTCGTGGTTGATAAACCAGCCGGGATTACCAGCGTTCCAGGACCAAGTAATCGTAAGTCTACCTTGGTTAACCGAATTAAGGGATACTTAATGGCTCAGGGAGCGCAAGATCTTGTACCGCACATCATCACACGCTTGGATCGTGATACAAGTGGAATTGTCTTAGTTGCCAAAAACAGACTGGCACAAGGCTTAATAGGTAAACAAACCGAAAAACAACAGCTTCAAAAAAGATACTTGGCAGTCATAAGCGGTCGGTTGCCACAGCAACATGGGCTGATTGAAGCCTGTATTGGACGTCAGGATAAGCAAATCAAGCGGGAAGTGACTGCTGCAGGACAATTTGCAAAAACCGAGTATTGGGTGCTTGATGAGTCTTCTGGAACAACTTTAGTTGAGGTTAAGCTCCATACTGGAAGAACGCATCAAATTCGAGTCCACTTTAGTGCAATTGGCTGTCCGCTTTTAGGTGATGAACTTTATGGAGGAGACTTGAACAAGGGAATTACGCGGCAGGCGTTGCACGCTTTTAAGCTCAGCTATCTTGATCCATTTACATTGCAAAAAAATGCTTGCACTGCGGCTTTACCGGATGATATGCAGGCTTTGTGTTCACATTTGGGACTCGACATACTAACTAGTCAAAGAGAATAAATAGTGTTTTTTTACTGCCTAAATTGTTTTTTTGGTATAATATAGATTAGACATTGTTTTCTAAGCAGTTGTTATACTAAAAGTGAACCGGGCAAGTGAGGTGAAAAACTTGACTCCAAAAAAGGAAGATTACTTAAAAATAATTTTTGAATTAGGCGGAACCCAGAAGAAGGTTACCAACAAGCAGATTTCTTTAAGCTTGAACGTGGCTGCAGGTTCTGTAACTGAGATGGTTAGCAAATTAGTAAAAGATGGGTTGGCCGAACACACCCCATATGCTGGAATTTCTCTAACCCATGAAGGAATCCAGGTTGCTGAAGAATTGGTGAGGCGGCATCGCCTGTGGGAGACGTTCTTAGTGTCTGCACTAGGATATAAGTTACAGGATGTGCATACTGATGCCGAGGTGTTAGAGCATATTACAAGTCAGAATTTGATGGATCATCTTGAGGTCTTTTTAGGACATCCAACCCATTGTCCACACGGTGGGGTAATTCCTGACAAGTCTGGAAATTATCAAGAGGACAGTCACCAAGTTCTGGCAGATGCGCAAGATGGTCAGGAAGTCATCGTTGACCGTTTTATTGATAATCATGACTTGCTACTTTATCTTGATGACATCGAACTTCAGTTGGGTGACAAGTTACTCATTTTAGGGCATGCTCCTTTTGAAGGTCCTGTTAAAATTAAAGTGGCACGGACTGGACAAGAAACAAGCGTTAGTTTTAAAGCAGCTCATTATATTTTTGTGAAATAGTTGAAAACACTATCTTTTTTATAATAAGCATGCTATACTATGAGTTGTATTTTTGTATAGGTTACCGTGGTTAGATTGTTTCAAATAACTTTCCCCATTTGTGCCGATCAAGAATTACAACTATTTCAAAATAGTGCCAGATTAGGCACAAGGAGGATTTTATTTATGGAACAAGGTACAGTTAAGTGGTTTAATGCAGACAAGGGTTTTGGTTTCATTACTCGTGAAGATGGCAGCGATGTATTCGTACATTTCTCAGCTATCCAAGGTGACGGCTTCAAGACTTTAGACGAAGGCCAACACGTAACTTTTGATGTAGAAGAAAGCGACCGCGGCCCACAAGCTGTTAACGTTAATAAAGACTAATTAAGTCATAAGAAACCGGAACAGGGCGGAAGCCTTGCTCCGGTTTTTTTGTTGGGGGAAAGAAGATGACACAAAAGAGACTTAAATTAAGCTGGCTGCTGCTGGGAAGCCTGATTGCGAGTACTGGAACTAGTTTTATTTGGCCGTTGACAACAGTTTATATGCACGATTATTTGCATCAGACACTAACATTAGCAGGCATTGTCTTATTTGTTGAATCAGTGTTGATGATTGGCGGGAGTTACTTGGGAGGATATATTTATGATCATTTCAATTATCGTCCATGGCTACTGGGATCAATTGGAGCTTCGCTAATTTCAATGTTTTTGCTGATTTTCTTTAATGGCTGGCCGCTTTATCCGCTGCTGCTGCTTGTAAATGGTTTTGGTGGAGCAATTGCAAATACAATTATTAATGCATTAGCAACTACTATTAAACATCATGATGCTGCGTATGTTTTCAATATGATGTATTTTGCCGCTAACTGTGGGGTTGTGCTAGGCACCTTTATTGTGGGTTTCGTTGTTAAATACAATATTCGCTATGTTTTTGTAGTGACCTTTATTTTGTTTGTATTTTTCTGGTTAATTGCTCAGCGCCACTACCGAGTTCCACGCAAGGTAGCAGTACCTGAAAAGACCGCTGCAACTGATCCGCTTTTGCCGAAAAAAACGCCGGTCTTTGCTGTTTGGATTGTCTGTGGATTGTTACTTGCGTATTTAATGATAGAACTTGGGTATAGTCAATGGCAATCAAATTTGGCAGTTTATATGCAGTCGTTAGGAATTGGCCTCAATAAATATAGCTACTTATGGACAATCAATGGCATTATTATTGTGATTGGGCAACCGCTAATTAATTATTTGGAACTTCATTTTGAGATTAATGGGTATCACAAAGTTTACGGTGGTTTTTTGCTGTTTATACTTGGTTTTGGTTCCTTGATTTTTGCGAAGGATTATCCCCACTTTATTCTTTCAATGGTAATTGTCACCCTTGGGGAGGTAATTGCATTTCCAACAATTCCTGCACTGGTGGCTAGTCTAAGCAGTGAGGCGGAAAAAGGAAAATATCAAGGGTTTGTGAGCATCTCTGCTTCGTTAGGTCATGCAATTGGTCCGTTACTTGGTGGAGTAGTAATTGAATTTGCTTCGTATGAGGTGTTATTTGAGGGGTTAACATTTTTGATAGTGATTGCTGGGGTACTGAGTATGATTATTACGTGGTTTAAAAAAATTTAAAAAGAAATTGCATTTAACATTTTTTTGTTAGATAATTTGCCTCAAAAGAGCAGGAGGCTGGGTGAGTGATGGAACGCGATGATCAAATTATTGAAACTGTGTTATTGGCAGGGAAAATAATGATTGAAAATGGTGCAGATATGGCACGAGTAGATGATACGATGACAAGAATAGCACGAAATGCCGGAATTAAAGATCCTAAAATTTTCGAAACGACAACTGGAATATTAATGTCTCTTCCTGAAAAAAGGGCGTCACAAGTTGAGCCGATTCAAAAAAGAACCATTGATCTTGAAAAAGTTTCGTCAGTCAATCAGCAGTCACGCGCGTTTCAAAAGGGCCAAATTTCATTGCAGGAATTTAGAGATAGTTTAATTAAATTAAATGTGACCTCCCCTTTTTTCTCGTTTTGGTTGCAGCTTGTCGCAGCAACAGTAATCAGTGTGACTTTAATGTTAATGTATGGTGGCGCTTGGCAGGATATGTTCGCAACTGCCTTAGCAGGCGGTTTCGGGTACAGCTGTTATTATTTTATTAATAATCGTTTGCAGGTACGTTTTGTTAGCGAATTTTTAGGAGCCTTTCTGATTGGCATTACGGCGGTCTTATGTGTGCGTTGGGGAGCTGGAAATCAGATTGATATGATCACAATTGGTGGGGTAATGCCGCTTGTGCCTGGGGTTCCGATCACTAATGCAGTTCGCGATGTTTTTGCAGGGCACTTTCTCAGTGGAATGGCACGGGCATTAGAATCTTTACTGAGTGCATGTGCAATTGGAATGGGAATTGCATTTGTTTTTCGATTTATGTAAAAGAGGTGACAGCAATGGTGATTTTATTGCACGTAAGCTGCAGTTATTTAGCTACTTTGGGATTTGGAATCATTTTAAATATTCCGCACCGCGCATTAAATTCCTGTGGTTGGGTAGGGGTTTTAGGCTGGATGGCTTATCTTTTTGCATGGCATCTGCACGCCGGCACAATGCTTTCGAATGTCACTGGGGCTTTGGTAATCGGACTTAGTTCAATGGTGATGGCGCGCAGACTTAAGATGCCGATGATTTTATTCAATATTCCCAGTTTAGTTCCACTTGTTCCAGGTGGACAAGCGTATAAGGCGGTCCGAAGCTTTGCAGCTGGTAATGATTTAGGTGCAATTGATTATTTAGTGCAGGTTACAATGATTGCAGGTTCTATTGCAATGGGTTTTTTTATCTCTGAATTGGTTGCGCGGGCTTATTTTCGCCTTCGCGCAAGTGGTAAGTAAGCTGGATTAAGAGCGTTGGTTAGTAACTAGAAGCACGAAAAGATCTTGCATTTTGAATTAGTGCCAACAATATCAAATTGCAATAAGTTCACAAATAATTTGTATTTTTTAACACGGAAAGTCCCACTTTTTTTCACACTTTTTGCTTACTCTGTAAGTAGTAATGATTGAACGGAAGAGTGAGCGGACAGAAGGTGTGAAAATGAGTCTTAGGAAACGCGTATTTTTGAATGTTAAGATTAACAAAGGGCGAAGTGTTGGATTGTTTTTAGTACTCTCAATGATCCTCTTATTTATACTAGTCGGTCTGATCCTAGAACAAACTGCCAAGGAGGCAATTCAGCGCGTAAAGAGTAGTGCAAATGCAACTGTTACACTCACGGCTAATCGCGAACAGGCATTCAGAAATATTACCAAGCCTAAGGGAACACAGCAACAACTAACTTTGCCTGCTGTAAGGATTGCGGTTGCTAAAAAAATAGCGGCTGCAACAGCAGTCAAAAGTTACAATGTTTCAAGTATGACGACTGTTAAAGCAGTCTCTTTTTCTGCAGTTACTGAAACGGCAGACGCAAATGCGACACATGTCAGTGGACGTAAACAAAATACTGAGAATCTCTCGCTTTTAGGTGTGACTAGGACTACTAGTTTGATTGCTTTTTCGAGTGGAGGTTCGAAAATAACACAAGGACGTGCTCTTAGAGCCAGCGATGGGCGCACACGTAACATCATTATTGAAGAGCAACTTGCTAAGAAGAACAAACTAAAAGTTGGGTCTAAAATTAGTATTAAAAGCAGTAGTCAGAAAAATATTAGCTTAAAGGTTGTGGGAATTTATCAAGGAGGAGCTCCTGCGAGTTCTTTAGCATTGGGACAGATGAATACCAGTAATACAATTTATGCTGGAGTAGAAACCGTTAATCAGTTGAAAAATACAAACGGCATGGCGGATTCAGTAACTTTTAGTTTAAAAAATGCGGTAGTGGCAAAGAAGTTTGTTAAAATGGCTAGTTTGCAATTAGATTCTTCCCAATATGTCTTGGCGGCAGATGACAGTGTTTATCGTGCATTGTTAACTCCTTTAAATAATGTTAGAACTTTTGCAAAGGGTTTATTGCTGGTTTCTGTTAGCCTGGGAACGATTATCTTGACAATTATAGTTGCTGCGATAATGAGCAAAAGACGTGCTGAGATTGGAATTTTACTCTCATTAGGAGAAAAGAGAATGAAGATTGCGGCGCAAGTAGGGAGTGAGTTATTGTTAATCGGGCTAGTTGCAAGTGTGATGGCGGTTTCTGGGGGTACAACACTTGGAAACTTAATCTCAAAGCAGCTAATACAGCAAAATTCAGCGAATGCCAGTAGCCTGACAATTGGAACTGCCCAGAATCAGCAGGCTGAAAATAATGCTACGACCGAGGAGGTTTCAGCACAAACAGGAACACAACAGGGAATTTTGCGGCAAAATCAACAGTTAAAAACATTAACAGTTCATCTTAGCTGGAATACTTACGGTAAGTTGATAGTACTTGGAAGCCTAATTATTGTGCTAGCGGTTTTAATTGGTACAGCACATATTCTTTTTCTGGAACCGTACCGCTTTATGAGCAGATAAGGAGGATTAGGATGCTAAGAACGAAGAAACTATCCTATTGGTATGGAAATGCTGCTAATAAATTATTTGACCACGTTGATCTTGAATTTACAGCAGGACACCTTTATGCAGTAGTCGGCAAAAGTGGAGTTGGGAAAACAACCTTTCTCTCCTTGCTAGCAGGACTCACGCGTCCAAGCAAAGGTGTAATTGAATTTGAAGGTCGAGGATTGGCAAAAATCGGCATGTTGAATTATAGAAAAAGACATGTTTCAATGATTTTTCAAACAGAGAACCTTTTTTCATACATGTCAGCCTTAGACAATTTATTGACAGCAATGGAAATAACGGAGGCGCATCATGCTGGAGATCAAGGATATGCACTGCAGCAGCTTGAGCAAAGTGGTATTGACAGGCGAAGTGCCCAGTGTAGAGTTACACAACTGACACTTGAACAACAGCAACGCGTTGCCGTTGCACGCACAATGTGTTGCGATTCGCAGATTATAGTTGCTGATGAGCCGACAAATCAAGTGGGGCAAGAAGGTGCCGGAGACATTCTAGAATTGCTGCAAGCAGCTGCTTATGAGCAGCAAAGGTGCGTGATTGTCGGAACAAAAAAAGTTGAAGTCGCCAAAAAATGTGATGCTGTAGTTGAATTGCATCAACGTAAATTTGAATGGCTGTAAGTTTAGTAACAACTGTTTTTTAGCTTGCTTGGGCACGTTTCAGCACTAGCTGTTTGGAAAACACGAACACAAAAAAAGAGTTTGCGACTTTTGTCCCAAACTCCTAGACTGTGCGGTGAATGTCATTATCGGTGTTAAGCTGATCTTAGCTATTTTTTTGTAGTTGGTTGATATAGTAATTTTCGGTCGGAACATGATGCTTTTTCATCACGCCGATAAAACATTGACTGAAAAGGTCAAGCTCCGGAATATTAGATTCAATTAACCAATGCTTGTGGTGAATCTGAACTAAGTTGCCCAATTGCTGAACCTCGGGAAAATTTTCGATTTGAGGAACAAGGACGCTTTTTTGGAAATCGATCTCATAAGTGTGCGGCGTTTTTTCTAACCAAGCGCGGTAGCTGTTTTCGTTCATAAAATAATTCCTCCTTCAATGTAAGCGTTTACTTTAGTATAAATATACTGCTTTTTTAGCAGTTGTCAACTCTAGATTTGCAGATTGTTAAGAAAGAAGTGCGATTACCAGCGGTTAAGCTCCGTAGGCGAAGGCTCAGCTTACGCGGTAATAGATGTACATAAGACAAAAAAAGCGACTCTCTTCGTGATGGAAGAAAGTCGCTTTTTATCTTGATCAGTTCTTTAATCTCAAGTCTGCTGATTTAAGTAGGGTTCGGCCAATTGTTGTAGGTAAAGCGAAACTATTTTTTCGGTAAAAACTTAATAAGCATATGTTATTTTGCAGTAGTGTCAATTGTCTGGGAGCTCTTTAAGGTATTTCCAGTAGAAGCACTTTCGAGCTCAAGTGATGAGCGCAACAGGTCAGTGACTCGCTGTTTTTCTGTCTCTGAGACAACTTCAAAGGATTGAGCGGAGATCATGGCTGAGCTGCCTTGGGCATGATCGGAGGCAATGTTGTGGGTTGCCGCACGATATTTTAGTGCTAACAAAACTAGATCATTAAAAGAAAGATCGGTTTTTAGTTGTTGTTTTAATTCAGTGAAAAACTGGTCTCTTAGCAGGATCTGCAGCTTGGTTGCGCTAAAGGCTACTGTTGTTAATACCTGACGTTGGCGTTGCTGACGTCCGTAGTCTCCTTGTGGATCAGTATAGCGCATTCGGACATATGCGAGTGCCTTAGCACCGTTCATATGAGTTTGCTGGTCCTTAGTAAAGGAATATCCGCCATAGCTGAACGTTAATAATGGTTTAAGGTCCACTCCGCCAACCGCATTAACGAGATTCTCAAGTCCCCCCATATTGATCGTTGCATAAAAATCAATTGGAACGTTGAGATACTGTTGCACAGTTTTAACAGCAGTTGCAGAGCCACCATAATCATAGGCAGAATTCAGCTTGCTTGGGTAGTGCTGTTTATAACCGCTGACTGCGACCAAACCGTCCCGTGGCAGGCTGACAACGGTCATTTTTTTCTTTGTCGGGTTAAGGGTTAGGACGATCATAGTATCCGTCCGTCCTTTAAAGTTGCGTCCCAATGCACCGGTATCTGTCCCAAGCAGCAAGATTGAAATCGGACGACCTTCTTTAAGAAGAGCTTGGGGGTTGCGGGCTTTAGTGATCTTGCTGGGGCTATAAATTGCATTTGAGGCATCACGTGCACTTTGATATACACGGTTTAGGCTAAATAAGATAAAACCGAGTATAAGCAACAGGATTACAAGCAAAAAAGTAAAAAAACGCTTCTTTTTTTTGTGATGCCGTGTGGGTTTATGTCTTCGCTGAACGCGTTCACTCCGATTCAGCTGCTCTGGTTCATTTTGTGTAGCCACAGCAAACATCTCCTTTTAACATTTCTATTCTAACAAAAATTCTTAGTGATGACCAATGAGGTAACTAATGATTAAAATGAAAAGCACTGCGGAGGTAATATAAACATAAAGGAAGTCTTTTTCTTTCCAGAATGCATAGATTGAGACGATAACACGCAGGACAGGAGTTAGAATTAAAAAAAAGATTCCGGCCATCATATAGGCATAGGCTTTAAAATGAAGCGTACCTTGAAAAATCAATGTTAGCGTAGTTGGAAAGGTTGCACCCGGGTATCCGCTCCCTTTATTTATGAAGAAAAGCCCCATTCCAACCAACATGAAAACCGCTGCAAGTACAACACCTACACGCATTATTTTTCCGATTGTCAGTTCAATTTCCTTCATCTCAAGTGCTAGTGTTGGTTTTTTCTTTTCCATTTTAAAGCACCCCCGTTCCTTTGAGAATCATTTGTAAACCTAAATAAAGGAGCACTGGGATAAAGACGGCTCTAATAATTTTTGAAGGTAATAACTGCATAATGCGGCTGCCAATGGTTGCACCAACTAGGATTCCAAGTGCAAGTGGGACAGCAATATCCGGTCTGATTGAACCGTTGAAAAAATAGACTGTTGCACTGGCAGCGGCAGTAACACCCATCATTAAATTACTAGTTGCACTGGCAGGTTTCAAGGGCATCTTCATGGCATTATCGAGCGCCATAACTTTGAAAGCTCCTGAACCAATTCCAAGCATCCCGCTTGCTAAACCAGCTCCAAACATGATACTTAGACCTGTTGGAATATGCTCAACTTGATAATCTATTTTAGCTTTTAGATTTTTATCATAATAACTATCATTGAGCTTAAAGCGGGTTGCAATTTTATCGGGATGAGTGAGCTGCAAGACCTCTTGCCCAGCACGTAGCTTGCGCAACATATTCCAGCTTGAAAAAACTAGCAAACTACCGAACAGTACATAAAGAAAGCCAGAATTAATTACTCCAGTCAAAATTGCACCGGCAATCGCACCAATCGTTGTTGCAATTTCAAGGAACATTGCAACCCGCAGATTCAAAACATCGTCTTTTAAAAAAGCGATCGTCGCACCTGAACTAGTAGCAATTACGGCAATAATGCTTGCACCAATCGCATACTTAATCTCAAGCCCAAGGGCAAGCGTAACAATTGGAGTAATAATAATGCCACCGCCAAGTCCAAGAATGGCACCCATAGTGCCAGCGAAAAGACCAATTAACAATAAAATTAAAATATCATTTGACATAGTAGAAACCCCTTTAAAGAAGGATATTTGCTCATTAAGAATACCACTCTTCCTGCTATCTGAAAAATACCAAATTCAGATAACTTTCATCAAATTATTATATACTAACTAATGAATACAGCAGTAAGGAGGAAGTTCATTTGAATTTAAAACAATTATCTTTTTTTATCACGATTGCCGAGGAGGGCCAGATTACAGCCGCTGCCAAAAGATTACATATTGCACAGCCGCCTTTGAGTTATCAGATCAAGCAGTTGGAATTAGAATTGGGTGTTGAGTTATTTAAAAGAACTTCACGCGGTATCAAGTTGACTGAAGAAGGAAAACTGTTTCGTAAATATGCGTTGCAAATTGTTGACCTAACCCAACTTGCACAAAGTAAACTGAAGGCTGCAAAAAAGGGTGTCGGGGCTACGATAGTTGTAGGATCGATCTCATCTTCGGTCAAACTGTTACCTAGTCAAAAGCTACGCAATTTGCAGCTTAACTATCCTGGATTAAAATTTGAAATTATAGAGGATAACACATATGGTGTAATTGAAAAACTACGTAAAAAAATGATTGAGATTGCAATTGTTCGGACCCCTTTTAATGGGACCGGATTGCAGATGCAGTATTTTCCGTCTGAACCGATGGCAGCCATTTTTCCACGTGAATTTCAGGCGCATTTAAAAGCGCAAATTACGCTGCAAGAACTTGTAAAATGGCCATTAATCACATACCGGCGCTTTAGCAGTCAATTTGAACAAACCTTTTTAAGAGCAGGTCTTACTCCTCAAATTGCAGTAACTTGCGATGACGCACGAACTGCTTTACGTTGGGCAGATTGTGGGTATGGGGTTGCGCTTATTCCGTCTTCGGTAACGCACACCGATACGCTTCATGAAGTTGTCCCAGTTGCATGCCACGCCTGGGAAACGCAACTGGCACTTGTGTGGCCTAAGGAGCACCTCATGACGCCCTTTTTAAGGGATTTTATTACCGCTTTTTCTTCTGAGATGTGTACCAAAAAAAATTAAAAAAATAGCATGTACTTTACCAATTTTAAAAATGAAAGAAGATGTTTGCTGTGAACAACGAGGATATTCTTTTACGGCGGGTAGTTCAAAGCGATGTTGGCGCGCTGTTTAGATACAGTTCGCAAAAAGAAGTTGCAGCAGCTGCTGGGTTTAAGCGTGCTAACAACCAAGCAGATGCACTTTCCTTTATGCATTTTTTGGACAATGATTTTTCATGGGTGATTGAAGAGCAAAAAAAGAAACAGGTAATTGGTAATATCTGTTTATATGAAGGTAGTAATGCAGCTGGTGAACCAGTCACAACTACTCGGACTTTGGGGTATGCACTTAACAAAGACTATTGGAATCAAGGAATAATGACACTAGCTTTGAAGCAATTACTAAAAACTTTGCCGCCAGGAACGGTGAAAACAATTGAAGCTTTTGTTGCTTTAGACAATCCAGCATCAGCTCGCGTTTTAGAGAAAAATGGATTTGTATGCCAAGACGTGATCACACTTCCTTTTTGGAAGAATTTTGCGCAGCAGGAGAGGGCCTGCGTTTATCGGCGCGATTTTACCGGCTGATTTTAAGGTTGTGTGCAACGTTAAGAATTTAACAATTTAATTTTTTTCTGAGAATGCTTTCAAAGGCAGCGCAGGATGCAAGGCATCTTACTTTAATTACTTTATTCACAATGAAAAAACACGCTAGTATTTGCATTTTTGCAATGCTATCATAATGACTGTATTTGTTGTACCCGCGGAGTGCAATTGGTGAAACAACTTTTTTAAGTAAAGAGGAGTTTTTATAATGGAAGATAGCAAAAAATATTATGGAGCCGACGCGATTATTGACAGCCTTGCTAATCATGATGTCAAGTATGTCTTTGGAATTCCAGGCGCAAAGATTGACCGGGTTTTTGAGCGCCTTGAAAAACCAGTTAATCCTAAAGCACCTAAATTGATTCTCACGCGTCATGAACAAAACGCAGCCTTTATGGCGGCTGGAATTGGTCGAATTACGGGTAAACCAGGAGTTGTAGTCACAACTTCGGGCCCAGGTGCCAGCAACTTGGCAACCGGCCTAGTTACAGCAACTGCCGAGGGCGATCCAGTTCTAGCGATTTCTGGACAAGTCCAGCGCACAGATCTACTGCGTTTGACGCACCAAAGCATGGATAACGCAGCTTTATTTGCACCAATTACCAAATTCAGTGCCGAGGTGCAAGATCCGGAAAATATCTCCGAAGTGATTGCGAATGCTTATCAAGAAGCTGAAGCTGGCAAGCAAGGGGCAGGGTTTGTTTCAGTTCCCCAAGACGTGATTGATAGTGAAGTCAAAACCAAGGTGATCAAACCTTTAATAGCGCCTAAGCTCGGACCGGCTAGTCCCATCGAAGCAACCCTCTTATCCCAGCGAATCAAAGCAGCACAGTTACCTGTTCTTTTACTGGGAATGCGTGCATCTTCACCTGAAACGACCAAGGCAATTCGAACACTAATTGAAGAAACTCATTTGCCAGTTGTTGAGACCTTCCAGGGTGCAGGAATTATTCCGCGTGCGATGGAAGATGATTTCTTTGGAAGAGTTGGATTGTTCCGCAACCAACCTGGAGATCAGTTACTAAAGCGCAGCGACTTAGTGATTGCGATTGGATATGATCCGATTGAATATGAGCCGCGTAACTGGAATTCAGATGGAAAGGCTAATATTGTAGTAATTGATACTATTAGGGCTCAAGTCGACAAGAACTTCCAGCCAGAAAGAGAGCTCGTTGGCGATATTGCACAGACGCTTGATTTCTTAGTACCTTACATGAAGGGTTACGAAGTCCCACAGACTTCACGCAAGTATTTGGCTGAACTGCATGACAAACTTGAAAAAAGAGACGAAGCTCCAGCAGTAAAAGACGATCAGATCCTTAATCATCCGCTCAGTGTAATTCAAGAATTGCAAGAGCATGTAAAAGATGAGATGACGGTCACGGTAGATGTCGGCAGCTTTTATATCTGGATGGCACGTCACTTTAGAAGTTATGCACCGCGTCATTTGCTTTTCAGTAATGGGATGCAGACCTTGGGAGTTGCTTTGCCATGGGCGATTGCCGCTGCATTACTCCGCCCACAAACACAAATTGTATCAGTTTCTGGAGATGGTGGTTTCTTATTCTCTAGTCAGGACTTAGAGACTGCAGTCCGGCTGCATTTGAATATTGTGCATATTATTTGGAATGATGGCAACTATGACATGGTTAAATTCCAAGAAGAGATGAAATATGGTGCTTCTGCCGGCGTTAAATTTGGACCAGTTGATTTTGCCAAGTATGCTGAAAGTTTTGGTGCTAAAGGGTTGCGTGTTTCAAAGGCTAAAGATCTTAAAAAAGTTCTAGATGAAGCTTTTGCTACGAAGGGCCCAGTAGTAGTCGATGTTCCAGTCGATTACAGCTTTAATCAGGAACTTGGAAAACAAATTCTTGAGGATCAATTACATTAGCTTTAAGTTAAAAAGTTGATCGCTAGTCAGCTTGTTTTTTGAACACTGTTTAGGGTATAATAAGTTTTATCGAAGAGAGGTCGCGAAAGCTATCAGTAACTGTTTTCAGATGGTAAAGCATTGTTAAAGGACAGTAAAAGGAGAATTCGCCGAAGCAGATGCTGCTTTAACAGCATTGAGCTGGGCCCCATTCTAATAAAATGGGGACTGTCGCGTTAATTCGCGGAGCGCTATCGAGTATGACTTTTGTATTTTTAGTTGCTAGAGACTATTAAGAGTCCTGCCGGTAGGTAAATATACTGGCAGGGCTTTTTGATGTTAATTGCGTTTTTAGATACTTAAGTGCAACACAATAGGCCTCTTTATTTTTAAGGAGGATTTTTATGGAAACAACAGCTAAGTCTAAGCCTGAGGGCCACATCAGACGTGCGCTCAAAACACGTCATCTTTCGATGATTGCATTGGGCGGCAGTATTGGCACCGGACTATTTGTTGCAAGCGGGTCCGCCATCAGCACTGCTGGTCCCGGTGGTGCATTGGTTGCGTATATTGGAATTGGAATTATGGTGTATTTCTTGATGACTAGTTTGGGTGAGATGGCGACCTATTTACCGGTGACCGGATCATTTGCAACCTATTCTTCACGTTTTGTTGATCCAGCTTTGGGTTTTGCGATGGGATGGAATTACTGGTTCAACTGGGCTATTACATTGGCGGTTGATGTTAGTACTGTGGCATTGGTGATGAAATTTTGGTTGCCAGGAGTGCCGACTTGGATTTTTAGTGCCGCTGCCTTATTGCTGATTTTTATGATCAATGCTTTCTCAGTCCTTTCATTTGGAGAAGCTGAGTATTGGATGTCTTTGATAAAAGTCGTAACTGTCATTATCTTTTTAGTAATTGGATTTTTGACAATTTTTGGGATTATGGGCGGCCATGCAGTTGGTTTAGAGAACTTTGTCTATCACAAGGCTCCATTTGTAGGCGGAATTCCGACTGTTTTGAGTGTTTTTGTCGTCGCGGGCTTTTCGTTTCAAGGGACTGAATTGATTGGAATTACTGCGGGGGAATCAGCGACACCAGAAAAGAGTATTCCTAAGGCAATTAAGCAGGTTTTTTGGCGAATCCTTTTGTTCTACATTCTTTCTATTTTTGTGATTGCGTGTTTAATCCCTTATACTAGCCATAATTTATTAGGTTCGGATGCAAAAGATATTGCGATCAGTCCATTTACACTTGTTTTTCGGCGTGCAGGGCTTGCCTCAGCAGCCAGTGTCATGAATGCTGTTATTTTGACTTCAGTAATTTCAGCTGCTAATTCGGGAATGTATGCATCCACGAGAATGCTTTATTCGCTGGCAAAGGGTGGTAAGGCTCCACGTATCTTTGGTTTGCTAAATAACCGCGGGATTCCTGTTTTTGCACTTTTGGGGACGACTTTTGTCGGTCTGTTGACTTTTTTAGCAGGTATTTATGGAAATCGCATTTATACATTCTTGTTGAGTGCTAGTGGATTGACTGGATTTATTGCTTGGCTTGGGATTGCTTTTGCGCATTATCGTTTCAGACGTGCTTTCAAAAAACAAGGCAAGTCGTTATCGCAGTTACGGTACCGTGCAAAACTCTTTCCATTTGGTCCGTTATTATCTTTGGTGCTATGTATTCTTGTAATTGTCGGACAGGACCTGAAGTCTTTTGCAAATTGGGATTGGCAGGCAATCGGGGTTAGCTATATGAGTATTCCGTTGTTTGTGATTCTCTATTTATTTTATAAGATTAAGTATCATACTAAGCTAATTCCGCTAGAAGAAGTTGATTTGACACCACACGATATTCATAAGGAATAGTGTGCGATATGTAAAAAACCAACTTGCTATTTTTGGTGTAAGAGGTTAAAATAATGGCATAATAATCGTGAAACATCAGAGTTCGCCATAAGTAGACAGTCAGAGACATGGTGGGTGGTGCAAACCATGAGGTCGAAATTCCAGCGTTCGGAGTATGGGCAGGTAATGCTGCACGGGAGACCGTTATTTTGCTTGAGTGCGACAGAATTGTCGAACATGGGTGGTACCGCGAAACAAAAGTCTTTTCGTCCCAATATTTGGGATGAAGAGGCTTTTTTATTTTTTTAGGAGGAAAACTGAATGTTAGATATTAAAATGATTCGTCAGAACACGGCGGAAGTTAAACAGCGCTTGGCCACACGCGGTGTCAAACCGGCAACACTTGATAAGTTGATGGAGTGGGACCAGCAAAGACGTGAATTGGTTGTCCAAACCGAGTCGTTGAAGCAAAAAAGAAATGAAGTTTCACAGGCAATTGCCACTGCCAAGAGAGCTAAAAAAGATGCTGCCCAACAGATTGCTGCAATGCGGACAGTCGGCGGTCAAATCAAAGAATTAGATGAAAAGCTGGCGCAAGTAGAAGAAGAGGTTCAAAAGATCGCTGCGCGGTTGCCAAATTTGCCTAATCCTACAATTCCAGTTGGACCGGATGAGAGTGCTAATGTTGAAATTAAGGTCGTGGGAGAGCCAACTAAGTTTGATTTTAAACCACAACCACATTGGACAATTGGTGAACAACTGGGAATTTTGGATTTTGAACGTGGGGCAAAGGTATCCGGCAGCAGGTTTGTCTATTATGTAGGTTTAGGTGCGAAGTTAGAGCGTGCCGTCTATAACTTTATGCTGGATGAACATGCTAAAGAGGGCTATACAGAAGTTATTCCACCATATTTGGTAAATGGAGATTCCATGTATGGGACTGGACAGTTTCCTAAGTTCAAAGAAGGTGTTTTCCAAATTGAAGATCAGGATTTGACATTAATTCCAACTGCAGAAGTGCCTTTAACCAATTACTATCGGGATGAAATTATTCCAACTGAAAAATTACCAGTTTACTTTACTGCGCTTTCACCTTCGTTTAGATCGGAAGCTGGGAGTGCAGGGCGTGATACGCGAGGCTTGATCAGAATGCATCAGTTTAATAAAGTTGAGATGGTTAAGTACACTAAACCTGAAGACTCTTATTCGGAATTGGAAAAAATGACCAAAGATGCTGGAGATATTCTTGAAAAATTGGGCTTGCCATATCACATTATTACACTCTCAACTGGTGATATGGGCTTCTCTGCCGCGATGACACATGATTTGGAAGTGTGGATTCCAGCGCAAAACACGTACCGCGAAATTTCGAGTTGTTCAAATTGTGAAAACTTTCAAGCTAGGAGAGCTCATATCCAGTACAGGGATGAAAATGGCAAACTTAATTTTGTCCATACTCTTAACGGGTCAGGCTTGGCAGTTGGTAGAACAGTGGCTGCAATTCTTGAGAATTATCAAAATGAAGATGGGACAGTCACAGTTCCTGAAGCTTTAAGACCTTATATGGGTGGGGTAACTTTGATTAAATAGATGATTGGATGTTTAGTTTAAGCAAGTGCAGCAAACTGGCTTAGCATCTGAAAAATTGAATCACAGGAGATTAAGGAAGAGAGTGTGACATAAGTCGGGCAACTTTGAGTGCTAACTCGAAATTACGAACATAGCGAGTACTTTGCTATGAGCAATTCGAAGTTAGACGGAGGATTTTGACTTATGGAACACGTTTATCCGGAATAAAAGAGGGGCTGTGACAAAAGTTAACTTTTGTCACAGCCCCCTTCCTTTTTTATGTTAGTGGAATACTAGGCGAAAGACTGCGTATCAGAAAATTTCTATATAATTGTGGAGAACGGCTGGTGTTTAAAGCTTTTAGGGCTCAGGGAGGATGCTGCAAAGCAAAGAATACACGGGATAAAAAAGTAGGAATGGTTGTTTATAAGGATTTAAAAGCTTGAGCTCATAAAAAAATAAAAAAAGTTATTGACGGAGCAACAAATAGTTGGTATGATATTCATTGTTGCTAATGACGAAAGTTGTTAGTTAATCCCTTTCCAACAGGCATTAACGTCGATTTGAGGCGAGAGCGGGAAAGGATAATGTATAAAAAATGTTTTAAAATTATGTTGACTTTTAATTTAATTGATAGTATAATAATTAAATGTGTTACATAATTCAAGTAGACCTTTGAAAACTGAACAAAGTTTCGACAAATCAAATGTGTAGGGCTCTTGCAGTGCAAGAGCAAACATTTGCGAAGTCAATTTCGCTAGTATTAAATTAATGAGTCACAAACTTTTAAAATGAGAGTTTGATCCTGGCTCAGGACGAACGCTGGCGGCGTGCCTAATACATGCAAGTCGTACGCAGTTTCTTCACCGAGTGCTTGCACTCACCGAAGAAACTGAGTGGCGAACGGGTGAGTAACACGTGGGTAACCTGCCCAAAAGAGGGGGATAACACTTGGAAACAGGTGCTAATACCGCATAACAACAAAAACCGCCTGGTTTTTGTTTAAAAGATGGTTTCGGCTATCACTTTTGGATGGACCCGCGGCGTATTAGCTAGTTGGTAAGGTAATGGCTTACCAAGGCAGTGATACGTAGCCGAACTGAGAGGTTGATCGGCCACATTGGGACTGAGACACGGCCCAAACTCCTACGGGAGGCAGCAGTAGGGAATCTTCCACAATGGACGCAAGTCTGATGGAGCAACGCCGCGTGAGTGAAGAAGGTTTTCGGATCGTAAAACTCTGTTGTTAGAGAAGAACGTGTGTGAGAGTAACTGTTCATGCAGTGACGGTATCTAACCAGAAAGCCACGGCTAACTACGTGCCAGCAGCCGCGGTAATACGTAGGTGGCAAGCGTTGTCCGGATTTATTGGGCGTAAAGGGAACGCAGGCGGTCTTTTAAGTCTGATGTGAAAGCCTTCGGCTTAACCGAAGTCGTGCATTGGAAACTGGGAGACTTGAGTGCAGAAGAGGAGAGTGGAACTCCATGTGTAGCGGTGAAATGCGTAGATATATGGAAGAACACCAGTGGCGAAAGCGGCTCTCTGGTCTGTAACTGACGCTGAGGTTCGAAAGCGTGGGTAGCAAACAGGATTAGATACCCTGGTAGTCCACGCTGTAAACGATGAATGCTAAGTGTTGGAGGGTTTCCGCCCTTCAGTGCTGCAGCTAACGCATTAAGCATTCCGCCTGGGGAGTACGACCGCAAGGTTGAAACTCAAAGGAATTGACGGGGGCCCGCACAAGCGGTGGAGCATGTGGTTTAATTCGAAGCAACGCGAAGAACCTTACCAGGTCTTGACATCTTTTGCTAACCTGAGAGATCAGGTGTTCCCTTCGGGGACAAAATGACAGGTGGTGCATGGTTGTCGTCAGCTCGTGTCGTGAGATGTTGGGTTAAGTCCCGCAACGAGCGCAACCCTTATTACTAGTTGCCAGCATTTAGTTGGGCACTCTAGTGAGACTGCCGGTGACAAACCGGAGGAAGGTGGGGATGACGTCAAATCATCATGCCCCTTATGACCTGGGCTACACACGTGCTACAATGGACGGTACAACGAGTCGCAAGACCGCGAGGTTTAGCTAATCTCTTAAAACCGTTCTCAGTTCGGATTGTAGGCTGCAACTCGCCTACATGAAGTCGGAATCGCTAGTAATCGCGGATCAGCATGCCGCGGTGAATACGTTCCCGGGCCTTGTACACACCGCCCGTCACACCATGAGAGTTTGTAACACCCAAAGCCGGTGCGGTAACCTTTTAGGAGCCAGCCGTCTAAGGTGGGACAGATGATTGGGGTGAAGTCGTAACAAGGTAGCCGTAGGAGAACCTGCGGCTGGATCACCTCCTTTCTAAGGATAATTACGGAAACTGCACATTCGTCGAAACTTTGTTTAGTTTTGAGAGGTTTACTCTCATTTAAGGATGTTATGGGCCTATAGCTCAGCTGGTTTAGAGCGCACGCCTGATAAGCGTGAGGTCGATGGTTCAAGTCCATTTAGGCCCATCCTTTTTATGATTTCGGGGCCTTAGCTCAGCTGGGAGAGCGCCTGCTTTGCACGCAGGAGGTCAACGGTTCGATCCCGTTAGGCTCCATTAGCAACTATATGGTTGCTATAACTTGTTCTTTGAAAACTAGATAATATTTTTTCTGATTTAAATTAACAAACCGAGAACACCGCGTTTTAAACGAGTTTTGAAACAAGATTTAGTTCTTTAACGTAAAACTCATAGCCGCTTTACCGTAGGTAAAGTTAGGTTAAGTTATTAAGGGCGCATGGTGGATGCCTTGGTACTAGGAGCCGATGAAGGACGGGACTAACGCCGATATGCTTCGGGGAGCTGTAAGTAAGCTATGAGCCGGAGATTTCCGAATGGGGCAACCCAATAGTTTTAATCAACTATTACTGCTGATCGAATTCATAGATCAGTCAGAGGAACACGCAGGGAACTGAAACATCTAAGTACCTGCAGGAAGAGAAAGAAAAATCGATTCCCTCAGTAGCGGCGAGCGAACGGGGAACAGCCCAAACCAGAAAGCTTGCTTTCTGGGGTTGTAGGACTGAACATTTGAGTTACCAAAGTGGACGTTAACCGCATGACCTGGGAAGGTCAGCCAGAGAAGGTGAAAGCCCTGTAGGTAAAAGCGGCCACTCTCAGTTCAGGATCCTGAGTACGGCGGAACACGTGAAATTCCGTCGGAATCCGGGAGGACCATCTCCCAAGGCTAAATACTCCCTAGTGACCGATAGTGAACCAGTACCGTGAGGGAAAGGTGAAAAGCACCCCGGAAGGGGAGTGAAACAGTTCCTGAAACCATGTGCCTACAAGTAGTTAGAGCCCGTTAACGGGTGATAGCGTGCCTTTTGTAGAATGAACCGGCGAGTTATGTTTGTCTGCAAGGTTAAGCCGTCAAGGGTGGAGCCGTAGCGAAAGCGAGTCTGAAGAGGGCGTTTGAGTAGGCAGACATAGACCCGAAACCAGGTGACCTACCCATGTCCAGGTTGAAGGTGCGGTAAAACGCACTGGAGGACCGAACTCATGTATGTTGAAAAATGCTGAGATGAGGTGTGGGTAGCGGAGAAATTCCAAACGAACTTGGAGATAGCTGGTTCTCTCCGAAATAGCTTTAGGGCTAGCCTCGGAAATTAGGATCGTGGAGGTAGAGCACTGTTTGAACTAGGGGCCCGTCTTGGGTTACTGAATTCAGATAAACTCCGAATGCCACTGATCTTTATCCGGGAGTCAGACTGCGAGTGATAAGATCCGTAGTCGAAAGGGAAACAGCCCAGACCACCAATTAAGGTCCCTAAATATATGTTAAGTGGAAAAGGATGTGGAGTTGCACAGACAACTAGGATGTTGGCTCAGAAGCAGCCACCATTTAAAGAGTGCGTAATAGCTCACTAGTCGAGTGACCCTGCGCCGAAAATGTACCGGGGCTAAACATATTACCGAAATTGTGGATGCAACCGTGAGGTTGCGTGGTAGGAGAGCGTTCTAAGGGCGAAGAAGCCAGACCGGAAGGACTGGTGGAGCGCTTAGAAGTGAGAATGCCGGTATGAGTAGCGCAAGACAGGTGAGAATCCTGTCCACCGAATGACTAAGGTTTCCTGGGGAAGGCTCGTCCTCCCAGGGTTAGTCGGGACCTAAGCTGAGGCCGCAAGGCGTAGGCGATGGATAACAGGTTGAGATTCCTGTACTAGTTATATTTGTTTGAACGATGGAGGGACGCAGGAGGCTAGGAATGCACACTGATGGAAATGTGTGCCCAAGCAGCAAGTTTGGTTACGAGTTAAATGCTTGTAACTGAGGACAAGCTGTGACGGGGAGCGAAATTATAGTAGCGAAGATTCTGATGTCACACTGCCGAGAAAAGCTTCTAGTAAGAGTATAACTACCCGTACCGCAAACCGACACAGGTAGTCGAGGAGAGAATCCTCAGGTGAGCGAGAGAACTCTCGTTAAGGAACTCGGCAAAATGACCCCGTAACTTCGGGAGAAGGGGTGCTGAGCGTAAGCTCAGCCGCAGTGAATAGGCCCAGGCGACTGTTTATCAAAAACACAGGTTTCTGCAAAATCGTAAGATGACGTATAGGGGCTGACGCCTGCCCGGTGCTGGAAGGTTAAGAGGATGGGTTAGCTTCGGCGAAGCTCAGAATTGAAGCCCCAGTAAACGGCGGCCGTAACTATAACGGTCCTAAGGTAGCGAAATTCCTTGTCGGGTAAGTTCCGACCCGCACGAAAGGCGTAACGATCTGGGCACTGTCTCAACGAGAGACTCGGTGAAATTATAATACCCGTGAAGATGCGGGTTACCCGCGACAGGACGGAAAGACCCCATGGAGCTTTACTGTAGCTTGATATTGGGTGTTTGTACAACTTGTACAGGATAGGTAGGAGCCATAGAAGTCGGGACGCTAGTTTCGACAGAGGCATTGGTGGGATACTACCCTCGTTGTATGAACACTCTAACCCGCGCCACTAAGCGTGGCGGGAGACAGTGTCAGGTGGGCAGTTTGACTGGGGCGGTCGCCTCCTAAAAGGTAACGGAGGCGCCCAAAGGTTCCCTCAGAATGGTTGGAAATCATTCGCAGAGTGTAAAGGCACAAGGGAGCTTGACTGCGAGACAGACAAGTCGAGCAGGGACGAAAGTCGGGCTTAGTGATCCGGTGGTTCCGCATGGAAGGGCCATCGCTCAACGGATAAAAGCTACCCTGGGGATAACAGGCTTATCTCCCCCAAGAGTCCACATCGACGGGGAGGTTTGGCACCTCGATGTCGGCTCATCGCATCCTGGGGCTGTAGTCGGTCCCAAGGGTTGGGCTGTTCGCCCATTAAAGCGGTACGCGAGCTGGGTTCAGAACGTCGTGAGACAGTTCGGTCCCTATCCGTCGCGGGCGTAGGAAATTTGAGAGGATCTGTCCTTAGTACGAGAGGACCGGGATGGACACACCGCTGGTGTACCAGTTGTTCCGCCAGGAGCATCGCTGGGTAGCTACGTGTGGATGAGATAAACGCTGAAAGCATCTAAGTGCGAAACTCACCTCGAGATAAGATTTCCCATTTCTTCGGAAAGTAAGACCCCTGAGAGAAGATCAGGTAGATAGGTTGGAAGTGGAAGTACAGTGATGTATGGAGCGGACCAAAACTAATCGGTCGAGGACTTAACCAAAAGAAAAAAACGGAGTTTTTGGAAGTTAACGCAAAGCAGAAGAAATATTAGCTAGTTTTGAGGGAACAAGGTTTTCTCAAAAGAGTGCGGTGATGATGGCAGGAAGGATACACCTGTTTCCATTTCGAACACAGAAGTTAAGCTTCTTAGCGCCAAGAGTAGTTGGGGGATCGCCCCCTGCGAGGGTAGGTCGTTGCCGTGCGATGTTGGAGGATTAGCTCAGTTGGGAGAGCGTCTGCCTTACAAGCAGAGGGTCACAGGTTCGAGCCCTGTATCCTCCATCGAGTCGTTAGCTCAGTCGGTAGAGCATCTGACTTTTAATCAGAGGGTCGACAGTTCGAGCCTGTCACGACTCATGCGTCAATTTTGCGGGTGTGGCGGAATTGGCAGACGCACTAGATTTAGGTTCTAGCGTTGAAAGACGTGGGGGTTCAAATCCCTTCACCCGCACCATTTATTTTTGCCGACTTAGCTCAGTTGGTAGAGCATCTGATTTGTAATCAGAGGGTCGGGCGTTCGAATCGTCTAGTCGGCACCATTTTTATGCGGAAGTAGTTCAGTGGTAGAACATCACCTTGCCATGGTGGGGGTCGCGGGTTCGAATCCCGTCTTCCGCTTGTTTATTGTTTTTTATTGCCGTTTTTTGCCGGGGTGGCGGAACTGGCAGACGCACAGGACTTAAAATCCTGCGGTAAGTGATTACCGTACCGGTTCGATTCCGGTCCTCGGCATTATAAAAATATTTTTGCACCCATAGCGCAATTGGATAGAGTGTCTGACTACGAATCAGAAGGTTGTAGGTTCGACTCCTACTGGGTGCATTTTTGTTTTATTTATCGGGAAGTAGCTCAGCTTGGTAGAGCACCTGGTTTGGGACCAGGGGGTCGCAGGTTCGAATCCTGTCTTCCCGATCATCCTCAGTTTTAAACAATCAGTTTTGTGTATTGTTTTCGGGAAGTAGCTCAGCTTGGTAGAGCACTACGTTCGGGACGTAGGGGTCGCAAGTTCGAATCTTGTTTTCCCGATATGAGTTAGATCAGTGAAACATGTTAATATAACAATTTAGAGTTAGCTCTAATTTGAGAATTGATGAAGGTCAGTTTTCAGATTAGAGCTTTTTACTTTTTAATAAGAGTAAGAGTTAGAAAGCAGCGATCAAATTCAGTTACTGCAAATTAATGATGGCAAAAGATAATTGGACATGGTAATGTGCAGATTATAAAATGAAATTAAGAAGTTAAACCAAAGATAGTTGGTGGATTTTTGCTAATAATAGAGAAGGGACTAGACTATCTTCAAAACCATGTGTGGTAAATATTTTGCAAATCCGAATTAATAACTTTGCTTTTTAGAAATTTTTTCGTATAATGAAAGTCAATATTAGTCAAATTCAAGGAGATGATTGCATGCAAGGTCAGAATATTTCAGATATTATTGAAAAATATCTGAAAAGTATCTTGGCTGATTCACGTCAAGTTGAAATCAGACGTTCTGAAATTGCTCAACTTTTTAATTGCGTACCATCTCAGATTAATTATGTAATCAACACACGTTTTACGATCCAAAATGGATATATAGTAAGAAGCAAACGCGGAGGCGGTGGTTATATCAGAATTGCAAAGGTAAATTTAGTTGAGGATTCCACTGTTTTAGATGATCTGCTTTCATTAATCGGTGACGAGATCGATCTGAATAAGGCTTTTCAAATTATTCAAAGCTTGTTTCAGGATGGTTTCTTATCACGAAGAGAAGCAAATATTATTCTAGCGTCAATTGATAGAAAAACATTAGCATTTGAGAGCCACAAACTTGAAAATGTTTTGCGAGCGCGTATCCTTGTAAATGTATTAAATCGTCTGCGTTACGATGATTAGAAAGTGAGGGCACAATTATGGATAACTTATTTACTCCCAGTGCAAGAAAGGTTTTGGTCTTAGCACAGGAACAGGCAAAGTATTTCCGGCACCAGGCAATTGGGACAGAACATCTGCTACTCGCTTTAACGCTTGAGGAAAATGGGATTGCGGCAAAAGTTTTAAAACAATTCATTGTGACAGAGACTGATGTGCGCGAAGAAATCGAACGACTTGCTGGTTATGGAACTTTGAAACGGACTAGCAAGGGTTATCTGCCGTATTCTCCGCGGGCGAAAGAGATTTTAGCGGTTGCTGGTGAAGAAGCCAAGCGAACCAACTCAATTAAAATTGGAACTGAGCATCTGTTATTGGCCCTGTTGCGAAACAACGACATCCTGTCAACTCGAATTCTTCAAGGATTAAATGTTGATACTCGCAGAATGTATCAAGCAATTGTGCATAAATTGGGTCTTAGTGAAGCACAAATGAAGAAGTATGAAAAAAAGGCGACTAAATCTGCTGGAACACCAACGTTGAATTCATTAGCACGGGATTTAACCGAGCTAGCGCGTAAAAAGAAAATTGATCCCGTGATTGGGCGCGAAAAAGAAGTTAGACGCTTAATCCAAGTTTTAAGTAGACGAACCAAGAATAATCCAGTTTTACTGGGTGAACCTGGAGTTGGAAAAACGGCGATTGCTGAAGGTTTGGCCGAATACATTGTCAAGGGTGATGTTCCAGAGTCATTGCAAAACAAGCGCGTGATGATGTTGGATATGGGCTCATTAGTTGCAGGTACAAAGTATCGTGGTGAGTTTGAAGATCGTGTTAAAAAAATTATTGATGAGATTTATGCTGATGGACATGTAGTTCTCTTCATTGATGAGTTGCATACCTTGATTGGAGCTGGTGGAGCTGAAGGTGCAATTGATGCTTCTAATATTTTAAAACCAGCATTAGCACGAGGAGAAGTTCAAGTTATTGGTGCAACAACCTTGGATGAATTTCAAAAATATATTGAAACAGATTCTGCACTTGAACGGCGGTTTGCCAAGATATTAGTTGAAGAACCTTCTACTAAGGATACAGTTGCAATTCTTAAAGGATTGCGGCCGAGTTATGAAGAACATCATCAACTCAAAATCACAGATGAAGCACTTGAGGCAGCGGTCAGTTTAAGTGTCCGTTATATTTCGGATCGTTTCCTTCCTGACAAAGCAATCGATTTGATGGATGAAGCTGCAGCTCGTGTGCGGCTTGACAATGTTGGACAATCCAAGAAGATTGCTAACAAACAGGCTGCACTCAAGGAATTGGAAGGGCAAAAGATTGTGGCCCTCAGTGCAGAACAATTTGAAGAAGCTGCGGCAATTCGTAAGAAAGAATTACGTGCGAAACAGCAACTTGACAAGCTGACGGAAGCTGCAGCTGAAAAAAAGGGACAGTATGATACAAAAGTTACTGAAGAAGATGTAGCAGCAGTCGCTTCTGAGTGGACAGGTGTACCTTTGACACAAATGAAGAAAAAAGAATCAGAACGTTTGCTTGATTTGGAGAAAGTTCTTCATAAGCGAGTGATTGGTCAAGATGAAGCTGTTTCTGCAGTTTCACGCGCAATCAGACGAGCACGAAGCGGTTTGAAAGATCCTGATAGGCCCGTGGGCTCATTTATCTTCTTAGGACCGACAGGTGTCGGGAAGACTGAGTTAGCGAAGGCTTTGGCACAAGCGATGTTTGGTTCAGATGATGCAATGATCAGAATCGACATGAGTGAGTACATGGAGAAGTACGCAACTAGTCGTTTAATTGGCTCGCCTCCTGGCTACGTGGGTTATGAAGAAGGCGGACAGCTGACTGAGAAAGTTAGACAGCATCCTTACTCCGTAGTTTTATTTGATGAAATTGAAAAAGCACATCCAGATGTTTTCAATATTCTTTTGCAAGTGTTGGATGATGGTTATCTTTCAGATTCAAAAGGCAGACAAGTTGATTTTAGAAATACGATCATTATTATGACCTCTAACTTGGGTGCAACCGCACTTAGAGATGAAAAGGAAGTTGGTTTTGCAAGCGTCTCTGTGCAAGATAACTTTAAGGAGATGTCAAAGCGAATTCGCGAGATTCTTAAAAAGACATTTAGGCCCGAATTTCTCAACCGAATTGATGAAAATGTTATCTTCCACCCACTGAAGAAAGAAGAGCTGCATCAGATTGTCAAATTGATGGCGAAAGATTTGCTCGATCGTGTGCGTGAACAAAACGTGGAGATTAAAATTACTCCTGCTGCAATTGATGTTATCGGCAAGGCTGGTTTCGATCCGGAGTATGGTGCAAGACCAATTCGGCGAGCATTGCAGACAAGAGTCGAGGATCGTTTAAGTGAGTTATTGATTACCGGGCAAGTGAAAGTCGGCAGTAAAGTTACAATTGGTGCAAGCAAAGGCAAGATTAATTTTTCGGTAAAAGATGAAGATAACGATTCTAACAGAGGACGCAACAAACAACTGACAAAATAATAAAATAAAGCTTTTTTCACCAAAAGGGTGTCGGTTTATGACATGCAAGTGCTAAGGGGGTGGATCAAAACATTAGTTTTGGACCAATCCCTTAGCTTTGTTTTGCAAGGCTTGTCCTAGTGCGGCATACTTCTGTGGATTTCTCCTTAAAATCAACATTAAACTTGACAGTCTTTAAAAAGCTTGTTATAGTAAGTAATTGCAAAACTGTGAAATATTTGACAGCTGTGATCTATTGTCCATAGTTGTCTTGATAGGAAGCAAAAATAGTGGTTATCACCCGTTGAGGTGTGTGCTGTTTTTGGTTTTTTTTTGCCAAAAAAACAATAAATTTGCAATTTGTAATCAAATTGTAATATTTGTTTGATGGCTGTCGCAGAAAAATTTTGAGAGGTGAACAACTTGGCAGGACATTTAGTAAAATACGGTAAACACCGTACCCGTAGAAGTTACGCACGGATCAAAGAAGTTTTGGATTTACCAAATCTGATCGAGATTCAAACGGATTCCTACAAATGGTTCTTAGATGAAGGTCTGCGTGAAATGTTTGAAGACATTATGCCAATCGAAGACTTTGCTGGTAACTTGTCACTAGAATTCGTTGATTATCAATTACTGGAGCCAAAATATACGGTCGAAGAAGCCCGGCAGCATGATGCGAATTATTCCGCACCGTTGCATGTTACTTTGAATTTGATTAATCATGAGACTGGTGAGATCAAATCCCAAGACGTTTTCTTTGGTGATTTTCCGTTAATGACCGAACAAGGAACGTTCATTATTAATGGGGCAGAACGTGTAATTGTTTCCCAGTTAGTGCGTTCACCAGGGGTCTATTACAACTCTGAACTTGATAAAAATGGTCGCGAAAATTACGGAACGACAGTTATTCCTAATAGGGGTGCTTGGCTTGAGTACGAAACTGACTCAAAAAACATTGCCTATGTGCGAATTGACCGTACCCGTAAGATTCCACTAACAGAGCTGATTCGTGCTTTAGGTTATAGCACAGATGACGAAATTATCAAATTGTTAGGTGAAAACGACAGTTTGATGTTGACACTTGAAAAAGATGTGCATAAAAATGCCGATGATTCGCGGGTAGTCGAGTCTTTGAAAGACATTTACGAACGGTTACGTCCAGGTGAACCTAAGACAGCGGATAGTTCCAGAAGTTTGCTGACTGCGCGTTTCTTTGATCCAAAGCGCTATGATCTTGCACCTGTAGGGCGTTACAAGATCAATAAAAAATTGAATTTAAAAACACGCTTACTGAATCTGACTTTGGCTGAAACCTTAGCTGATCCAGAAACAGGCGAGATTATTGTTAATAAAGATACTGTTTTGGATAAGCATGTTATGGAAAAATTAGCACCTTATTTGGAACGGAATGACTTTAAGACGGTTGTCTTCCATCCTTCAGAAGAAGGGGTGGTTACCAATCCAATGACGCTGCAGATGATTAAAGTGTATTCTCCTAATGATCCTGACAGAGTAGTTAATATGATTGGCAATGGAAATATTGATCTTAAATTCAAACACATTTTGCCGGCTGACATTATTGCCTCAATGAATTATTTCTTCAACTTACAAGAAGGAATTGGCGTGGTTGATGATATTGATCATTTAGGTAATCGTCGGATTCGTTCAGTTGGTGAATTACTGCAAAATCAGTTTAGAATTGGGTTATCTCGGATGGAACGTGTTGTGCGTGAAAGAATGTCGATTCAAGATACCTCGACTGTTACACCACAGCAATTGATTAATATTCGCCCAGTTGTTGCTTCTATTAAAGAATTCTTTGGTAGTTCTCAACTTTCACAATTCATGGATCAGACTAATCCGTTGGGTGAATTAACGCATAAACGGCGTTTGTCAGCCTTAGGACCGGGTGGCTTGACACGTGATCGTGCGGGTTATGAGGTTCGTGATGTGCATTATACGCATTACGGTCGGATGTGCCCAATTGAAACTCCTGAAGGTCCTAATATTGGACTGATTAATAGTTTGTCATCATATGCACGGGTTAACAAATACGGGTTTATTGAGACTCCATATCGGCGTGTTTCATGGACGACGCATAAAGTTACAGATAAAATTGATTATCTGACCGCGGATGAAGAAGATAATTATGTAATTGCACAGGCTAATTCACCATTAAATGATGATGGTTCATTTGTTGATAATGTTGTTATGGCCCGTAGTAAGAGTGAAAATATTGAAATTACTGTCGACAAAGTCGATTATATGGATGTTTCTCCTAAACAAGTTGTAGCCGTTGCGACTGCATGTATTCCATTCTTGGAAAATGATGACTCCAATCGTGCGTTAATGGGGGCCAACATGCAGCGTCAGGCGGTTCCATTGTTAGATCCACATGCTCCACTTGTAGGAACTGGGATTGAGTATAAGACTGCGCATGATTCCGGGGTAGCTTTAATTAGCAAACATGCTGGAAACGTTGAATATGTCGATGCACGTGAAATTCGTGTGCGCCGCGAAGATGGTTCACTTGATAAGTACAAGCTGATGAAGTTCCGGCGTTCAAATGGCGGCAAGAACTATAACCAACGTCCGATTGTTAAAGTTGGCGATCATGTTGATCCAGATGAAATTCTTGCAGATGGGCCATCCATGGAAGGCGGAGAGCTTGCCTTAGGTCAAAATCCATTAATTGCTTTCATGACTTGGGATGGTTACAACTTCGAAGATGCAATTGCGATTAATGAACGTTTGGTAAAAGAAGATGTCTATACTTCGATTCATATTGAAGAACATGAATCAGAAGCACGTGATACAAAGCTAGGGCCGGAAGAAATGACCCGTGAAATTCCTAATGTCGGAGAAGATGCACTAAAAGATCTTGATGAATTTGGAATTGTACGGATTGGGGCTGAAGTTCATGATGGCGATATTCTAGTCGGTAAGGTAACTCCAAAAGGGGTTACTGAATTATCAGCTGAAGAACGTTTATTGCACGCTATCTTTGGTGAAAAAGCACGCGAAGTTCGGGATACCTCCTTACGTGTACCGCATGGTGGCGGTGGAATTGTACAGGACGTGAAAATCTTTACGCGTGAAGCTGGAGATGAACTTTCACCAGGTGTGAATATGATGGTTCGTGTTTATATTGCACAAAAACGTAAGATTCAAGTTGGTGACAAGATGGCCGGACGGCATGGTAATAAAGGAACGGTTTCAATCGTTATTCCTGAAGAAGATATGCCATTTATGCCTGATGGAACTCCTGTTGATATTATGCTTAGCCCAATGGGTGTGCCTTCACGTATGAATATCGGACAAGTTCTTGAACTGCATTTAGGAATGGCTGCACGCAAACTTGGAATCCATGTTGCTTCTCCTGTTTTTGATGGGGCACAGGATAATGATATCTGGGCGGCTATTAAAGAAGCTGGCATGGCTAGCGATGGCAAGTCAGTACTTTATGACGGTCGGACAGGGGAACCCTTTGATAATCGAATTGCTGTAGGTGTGATGTACTACATGAAGCTTGCGCATATGGTTGATGATAAGATCCATGCACGTTCGATCGGACCGTACTCACTTGTAACTCAGCAACCTTTAGGAGGGAAAGCTCAGTTTGGTGGTCAGCGTTTTGGTGAAATGGAAGTTTGGGCTTTGGAAGCATATGGTGCTGCATATACACTGCAAGAAATCATGACGTATAAGTCAGATGATGTTGTTGGTCGTGTTAAGACTTATGAAGCAATCGTTAAGGGCGAACCGATTCCAAAACCAGGAGTTCCGGAATCATTCCGTGTACTAGTAAAGGAAATGCAGTCCCTTGGCTTGGACATGAAAGTCTTGGACAATGAAAAACAAGAAATCGAGTTGCGTGATATGGACGACGATGATGATGAGGTTGTTAACGTCGATGCATTAAGTAAGCTTGCTAAAGAACAAGCAGAAAAGAAAGCACAAGATGCAGTTGGAGACACGGAAAAGGCTGAAACAAAGACCGAAAATTAATTTTTTTCAAGTCGTTGGACCTTTTCGCACTGAAATCAACTAGATGAAAGGGAGGTCGGTCTTTTGATCGATGTCAATAAATTCGATAGTATGCAAATCGGTTTGGCTTCGTCTGACAAGATCCGCAGTTGGTCATATGGAGAAGTAAAGAAACCGGAGACAATTAACTACCGCACACTTAAACCGGAAAGAGACGGTTTATTTGACGAAAGAATCTTTGGCCCTACTAAAGATTGGGAATGTGCCTGCGGGAAGTACAAACGAATTCGCTATAAAGGAATTGTTTGTGACCGTTGTGGTGTAGAAGTTACACGTTCAAAAGTACGGCGTGAACGAATGGGACACATTGAACTTGCTGCCCCTGTTACTCATATCTGGTATTTCAAGGGGATTCCTAGCAGAATGGGCTTAGTGCTCGATATGAGTCCTAGAGCGTTGGAAGAAGTCATTTATTTTGCTTCTTATGTAGTGACGGAACCAGGAAATACTCCGCTTGAAAAGAAACAATTGTTAACCGAGCGAGAATATCGTGAAAAACGTGAACAGTATGGACAAGAATTCAAGGCTGGAATGGGTGCAGAAGCAATTAGAACCCTGTTGCAAGATGTTGGTCTTGAAAAAGAATGTAAAGAATTAAAAGAAGAGTTAAAGGAAGCTACCGGGCAAAAAAGAACACGTGCGGTTCGCCGCCTGGATATTTTGGAAGCTTTCTTACAGTCAGGCAATGAACCAGCTTGGATGGTCATGGATGCAATTCCAGTAATTCCACCCGATTTGCGTCCAATGGTGCAGCTGGAAGGCGGGCGTTTTGCAACTTCCGATCTAAATGATTTGTACCGGCGTGTAATTAACCGTAATAATCGTTTGAAGAGACTGCTTGATTTAAATGCTCCTGGAATCATCGTGCAAAACGAAAAACGGATGCTACAAGAAGCTGTCGATGCTTTAATTGATAATGGTCGTCGTGGACGTCCGGTCACAGGACCTGGTAATCGTCCATTGAAATCTTTGTCTCACATGCTGAAAGGAAAGCAAGGACGTTTCCGTCAAAACTTGCTGGGTAAACGTGTAGATTATTCTGGACGTTCAGTTATTGATGTCGGACCGAAATTAAAGATGAACCAAATGGGGATTCCACATGAAATGGCTTTAGAGCTCTTTAAGCCATTCATGATGAAAGAACTTGTTAAACGTGAGATGGCATCAAATATCAAGAATGCCAAACGTAAAATTGATCGGCGTGATGAAGATATTTGGGATGTACTTGAAGACGTCATTAAAGAGCATCCGGTGCTGTTAAACCGAGCACCTACACTTCATCGCCTGGGAATTCAGGCCTTTGAGCCGACATTGGTGAATGGTAAAGCGATGCGCTTGCATCCTTTAGCTTGCGAAGCTTACAATGCCGATTTTGATGGTGATCAGATGGCGATCCATGTGCCACTTTCAGACGAAGCTCAGGCTGAAGCACGTTTGTTGATGCTTGCGGCTCATCACATTCTTGCACCTAAGGATGGTAAACCAATTGTGACACCATCTCAGGATATGGTAATTGGTAACTACTACATGACCGTTGAAGAGACTAAACGCGAAGGCGAAGGCATGATCTTCAAAGATGTCAACGAAGTCAGAGCGGCTTATCTGAGTAATTATGTGCATTTGCATACGCGAATTGGACTGCAGACTTCATCGTTAGCTGCAACTGGCAAACCGTTCACTGATTGGCAAAAAGAACGAATCATGGTCACAACGGTTGGTAAAGCAATTTTCAACGAAATTTTACCGCTTGATTTTCCATACTTGAATGAGCCTACAGCTGCGAACTTGACAGGTGGGATTCCGGATAAGTACTTTGTTGACCCGGGAGTTGATATTCATCAATTCTTAGCTGAACAAGAACTGGTTTCACCATTTAAAGCTGGTTTTTTGAGTGATATTATCGCTGAAGTTTACAAGAAGTTCAAAGTTACAGAAACTTCTAAGCTGCTTGATCGTCTCAAGGACCTTGGCTACTATGAATCTACTAAATCAGGATTGACAGTGGGAATTGCTGATGTCACAGATTTGAAGGAAAAACCAGAAATTATCGACAATGCCCATAAAGCTGTGGATAATGTCGCTAAGCAGTTCAGAAGAGGTTTGATCACAGAAGACGAACGCTATGAACGGGTTATTGCAATTTGGAACAATGCTAAGGATCAGATTCAAGAGAAACTGGTTCAAAATATGAATCCAAGAAACCCAATTCAAATGATGTCAGATTCAGGTGCTCGTGGTAATATCTCTAACTTTACCCAGCTTGCTGGGATGCGTGGCTTAATGGCTGCTCCTAATGGCAAGACAATGGAACTGCCAATCATTGCGAACTTCCGTGAAGGCCTTTCTGTGATGGAAATGTTTATTTCAACTCATGGGGCGCGTAAAGGAATGACTGATACTGCGTTGAAGACTGCTGATTCCGGTTATCTGACACGTCGTTTGGTTGATGTTGCACAAGATGTTATTATTCGCGAAAAAGATTGTGGAACCGATCGTGGTTTAGATGTGACTGCTATCCGTGAAGGCAACGAACTAATCGAACCATTGTATGATCGAATCTTAGGCCGCTATACAATTAAGGAAGTAAAAGATCCTCAAAGTGGTGCAATCATTGCTCCTAAGAATGTTTTAGTTGACGAAGATCTTGCACAAAAGATTGTGGATGCAGGAGTTGAAAAGGTTACGATTCGTTCTGCGTTTACATGTAATACACGTCACGGTGTTTGTGAACATTGTTATGGTCGCAATATGGCCACAGGGGATGAGGTTGAAGTTGGTGAAGCAGTAGGAACAGTTGCTGCTCAGTCGATTGGTGAGCCTGGTACTCAGTTGACGATGCGGACCTTCCATACTGGTGGGGTTGCTGGAGACGATATTACACAAGGTCTTCCACGTGTTCAGGAAATTTTTGAAGCGCGTAACCCTAAAGGACGTGCCGAAATTTCTGAAGTTACCGGAACAATTGAAGCAATTGAGGAAAACCCTGCTGAACGGACAAAGGAAGTTACAGTTAAGGGTGAGACTGATACCCGGACGTACAGTTTGCCATTTACTTCAGTATTGAAGGTTAGTGAAGGAGAAAAAATTCACCGTGGTGATCCATTAACGGTTGGGTCAATTGATCCTAAGCAATTAATTCAAGTTCGTGATGTGCTCTCTACTGAAAATTATATCCTGCGTGAAGTTCAAAAGGTTTATCGGATGCAAGGGGTGGAAATTTCAGATAAGCACGTTGAGGTAATGGCGCGGCAGATGCTCAGAAAAGTTCGGATTATGGATCCAGGCGATACAGATCTCTTACCAGGAACCTTAATGGATATTATTGATTTCAGAGATCGCAACTACGATACTTTGATCAAAGGTGGAATTCCAGCAACTTCACGTCCTGTCTTACTGGGAATTACGAAAGCATCGCTGGAAACAAATAGTTTCTTGTCAGCGGCTTCCTTCCAGGAAACAACGCGTGTATTGACCGATGCTGCTATTCGCGGTAAGAATGATCCACTGGTTGGTTTGAAGGAAAATGTTATCATTGGTAAGATTATTCCTGCAGGAACCGGGATGCCAGTTTATCGCCAAATTAAGCCTAAAGAAGTCGGAGCAGTTTCAGAAAATGTCTATTCGATTTCCGATTTGGAAAAGAAGATGAAGGCTGAAGAAGGCCAAACACAAGATACAAATAAATAATTTTTTAAGACAATGCTCATTAACTGCAGTTAGTCTGACTTAAATAAAAGCAATCTAGTTTAAAGGGTTAGTTACCAGACCTTTAAGCTAGATTTTTTTTAGCGAAAATAGGATGGATAACCTAGTTCGAATGAAAGGATAGCATCCTTAATTCAAACTAGAATTGGGTGAAATACTCTCTGATGGAAGCCAACTGCGACAACTAGCACAGCCCCGCTGAAAATTGACGTCGGGTGAGATTTTGCTTGACGGAGGCAATCATTATTAAAAAGATTCTCTGGTTCAAAATGAGAGATTGAAAAAGATGAATCAGCTGGTTTGATATTGTGACCTCAGGAGGACGGATGAGACACGATACTACGGTTATATTTCCTAGTTGGTGGGTTATGTTAAAGCTTTTCAAAAATTGAGGTACGCTTTAAACAGCTTGCACAAAAAGACGCTTGTTTATATACTGGGCTTGCCGGAAGGAAGATGCATGCGCGTCCGGTTGCAGATGAAATCCTTGCTGAAAAAGCGATTGCTACCGTACGAAATGGACTTGGCAAAGCGAGATTAAAGAATGGAGGAAGCAAAGTGAAGTATATGATTGGTGTTGACATTGGCACAACTAGTACTAAAGCGGTGTTATATGATCTGAAAGGAAACGTTAAGCAGTCAGCTAACAGTGAGTACCAATTGTATCAAACTGAACCAGAAATGGCAGAAGAGGATCCAGAGGAGATACTTGCTGCAGTAATTGAAGTCTTGCAGCGAGTTGTTCAAGGTGCAAAACTTAATCCAGGTGAATTACAAGGGATCAGTTTTTCTGCTGCAATGCACAGTTTGATTTTGGTTGATCATGAAAACAAGTTATTAACACGGGCAATCACGTGGGCTGATAATCGAGCTGCTAAATATAGCAAAGAATTATTAGCTCAAGGAGTTGGGCAACAGATTTATGCACATACAGGAACGCCTATTCATCCCATGGCGCCGCTTTCAAAGATAATTTGGTTGCGCAATGAAAAAAAAGATCTCTTTCAAAAAGCAGCCTATTTTATTGATATTAAGACCTATGTTTTTTATCAATTATTTCATGTTTATCGGATGGAATACTCACTTGCCTCGGCGACAGGTCTCTTCAATATCTTTACTTTAGATTGGGATGAACAGGCACTGGCAGTAGCTGGAATTGAACGTAGTCAGCTCCCAAAACTGGTGTCACCGACTGCCAGTATTCAAGGGCTAGCTGAAATTTATTGTAAAGCTATCGGAATTAGCGCGGATGTTCCTTTTATCTACGGTGCCAGCGATGGAGTCTTGTCAAATTTAGGTGTAAATGCAATTGACCCGGGCGTTTTGGCAGTGACAATTGGAACTAGTGGTGCTGTCCGAACAGTGCTGGATCATCCTGTAGTCGATCCGCAAGGACGGCTGTTTTGCTACGCATTGACGAAAGATAAGTGGGTAGTTGGAGGTCCCGTAAATAATGGGGGGATCGTTTTTCGCTGGGTACGCGATCAGTTATTTGCACCTGAAAAGGCTCCAGTCAAACAGCTTCAAGTTCCTACTTATGAAGCTTTAACGCAGATTGCAAGTAAAATTCCAGCTGGAGCTGACGGATTACTTTTTCATCCTTATTTAGGAGGGGAACGTGCCCCCTTGTGGAACGCTGACGCGCGTGGTTCTTTTTTTGGTTTGACGCGGCAACATACACGGGCACATCTGGTTAGAGCTGCTTTAGAAGGAATTGTTTACAATTTATATATGGTAGTGTTAATGATCGAAAAAGTCAGTGGAAAACCAACCCGCATTCAGGCGACAGGAGGGTTTGCACAATCTGAGCTATGGCGACAAATTTTGGCAGATGTGTTTGAACAGCAGGTGACAATTCCAGCAAGTTTTGAGAGTTCTTGCTTAGGAGCGGCAGTGTTAGGAATGTACAGCTTAAAGTTAGTAGATAGCTTGAATGTAGTTAAGAAAATGGTGGGCGTGACGCATGTACATACTCCTAAAGCAGAAAATTTTGCAGTTTATCGTGAATTACTTCCAATTTGGATCCGGCTTGCGCATGCAGTCAGCCCAGAATATAGTGCAATTGCAGCCTTTCAGCGAAAACATTTAAAAGCTAAATGAGCACGAGCAGGCAGAGAATTTAGCAGCAATGATCAATAAATGATTGCCCTGGACGGGCCGAAATTATTTTGAATTCGGGATTAAAACAGTTTTAAGCCAGCACTTGAAAATTTATTTTTAGTTAGCAGTCGAAAAACGTTAATTGTCAGTTGGCAGTAGCTTAAACGATTAGGAAAAAGAGGAGGATTCCACTCGAGAGGTACGGGATAAATGGAACCTCTTTTTTTAAAGAAAAATAATTAAAGCAAAGTGCGCCTAATGAGGCAAATAGACAAGTAAAGAGAGTTGCAAGAGTACCAAAAGCGAGCATAACAAATAAGAGGTAGTATAGATCAGCAGAACCCATTTTTTTGAGCAGCACCAGTAAGAGTAACAAAGCAGCTAGTGGTAAAATGATCCCCCAGTCATTTAAAAGCTTTTTTTGGACGACAAATGAAATGCTTAGCATTAAAAAGGCCCCTCCTAGGAGGAATGTAGCTGAAACTGTCCGGCTGTAATAATCTTGCATACTTAAAATGAGAGACCATAACGCAACTATAAATAGAAAAAGAAATGATATCGGGTTTGCATGCCAAAAGAGCAGTACAGAATATCCCCCGAATAAGAGCTCTACCACTGTACTAGTGCGCGCAATCTGCTGACCGCAAAAAAAGCAATGACCGCGTTGTAGACAAAAGCTAAGCAGCGGAATAAGTTGATAAAGTTTAAGACGATGATGGCAATGTTCACAGAAAGAAGATGGCGCAAAAAGTGAAATTGAATGGGCGAAGCGCCAGCCACAGCAAACGGAAAAAGACGCGCAACTTGACCCTAATAAAAAAATAAGCAAAAAAAGAAAGACTGTTTTCATTGAATTCCCTCCTTAGTTTTAAGATACGTTAAATGAGGTGATTATTTTTTTATTGACTTGTTGACAGCACAACATCAGCGTGGTAACCTGTAAAAGGTGCTTTATGTAGACAGTTCTTCCGTTTGTGGAACATGCTGACTGTGTTGCGTTAGCATACAATTGCAAACATTTGGGCATTATTTTTTTGTGAAAAAATGGTCCGCCTGGATGTGTGTACTTAAAAAAGGTAAATCAAAGAAAGGAGGAAGCTTTAGATGCCAACAATTAATCAATTAATTCGTAAAGGGCGTAAGTCTAAAGGTTCAAAATCTGATTCCCCAGCTTTAAACTTCGGATATAACAGTTATAAGAGAGTACAGACAAATAATCCTGCACCACAAAAACGTGGAGTTGCAACTCGTGTCGGCACAATGACACCTAAGAAACCTAACTCTGCTTTGCGTAAGTATGCACGTGTACGTTTGTCAAACCTGATTGAGGTTACAGCATATATTCCCGGAATTGGTCACAATTTACAGGAACATAGTGTTGTTTTAATTCGTGGAGGTCGTGTTAAGGATCTTCCTGGTGTTCGTTACCATATTGTGCGTGGTGCTTTGGATACGGCTGGTGTTACAGATCGTAAACAAGGACGTTCTAAGTATGGTACCAAGAGACCTAAGAAATAAATTTGGATTGGTTTAAGGAGGTTATTTAGATGCCAAGAAAAGGTGCAATTTCAAAGCGTGAAGTACTCCCAGATCCAATTTACAAGTCTAAATTGGTCACACGCTTAATCAACCGTTTGATGGTTGATGGAAAACGGGGAACGGCTTCAAAAATTTTGTACGCAGCATTTGATCAAGTTAAGGAACAAACAGGCAATGAACCTTTAGATGTTTTCGAAGAAGCAATGAAGAATGTAATGCCTGTCCTTGAAGTTAAGGCTCGTCGTGTTGGTGGATCAAACTATCAGGTTCCAATCGAAGTTCGTCCGGAAAGACGTTCTACATTGGCTTTAAGATGGTTGGTTAACTACTCACGTCTGCGTGGCGAACACACAATGTCAGAACGTTTGGCAAAAGAAATTGTTGATGCAGCTAATAATACTGGTGCATCAGTTAAAAAACGTGAAGATACCCACAAGATGGCGGATGCTAACCGTGCATTTGCGCATTATCGCTGGTAATTTTTAAAAAATGGCTATTATATGATTTCAGGAAATCCACAGGAAATCCTATAGTAGTCATTTTTTTGGGAAAGCTGGTTAGATGCTCGTATACTGCTAAGTAGATTTGGAAGGAGAAAACTCTCAAATGGCTAATAAACGTGAATTTCCGTTAGAAAAGACGCGTAATATCGGAATTGTTGCCCACATTGATGCTGGGAAGACAACGACGACTGAGCGTATCCTGTACTACACTGGTAAAATCCACAAAATCGGTGAAACCCATGAAGGTGCTTCACAAATGGACTGGATGGCGCAAGAACAGGAACGTGGAATTACAATTACGTCTGCAGCAACGACTGCTCAATGGAAAGATCATCGCATTAACATCATCGATACCCCAGGACACGTTGACTTTACAGTTGAAGTTGAACGTTCACTCCGTGTGCTTGATGGTGCTGTGGTAGTTCTTGATGCACAATCCGGGGTTGAACCTCAGACTGAAAATGTTTGGCGTCAAGCTACTACCTATGAAGTACCAAGAATTGTTTTTGTCAATAAAATGGATAAAATTGGGGCTAACTTTGACTATTCAGTTAGCACAATTAAGGATCGTTTGCAGGCAAATGCGGTTGCAATTCAGATGCCAATCGGTGCTGAAGATAATTTCGAAGGTGTCATTGATTTAATCGAAATGAAGGCCGACATTTATGATGAAGACAAGCTGGGTGCAAAATGGGATACTGTTGACATTCCAGATGAATATAAAGAAGACGCTCAGGCACGTCGTGAAGCAATGATCGAAGCAATTGCTGATGTTGACGATGGAATTATGGAAAAATACCTTGGTGGCGAAGCAATTTCAAACGATGAACTTAAGAATGCGATTCGTAAAGCTACTTTGGGCTTAGAGTTATTCCCAGTTCTTGCAGGCTCTGCTTTTAAGAATAAAGGTGTCCAAATGATGTTGGATGCTGTTAACGATTATCTGCCATCTCCACTGGATGTTAAGCCATATAAGGCTACTGATCCTGACAGCGGCGAAGAAGTCGAATTGATTGCCGGTGATGACAAACCTTTTGCTGGACTGGCTTTCAAAATTGCAACTGATCCATTCGTTGGACGTTTAACATACCTACGTGTCTATACCGGAACACTTGAAGCAGGTTCTTATGTTCTGAACGCAACCAAAGACAAACGTGAACGTGTTGGGCGTTTGTTGCAAATGCATTCAAATCACCGTAAAGAAATTCCTGAAGTATTTTCAGGTGATATCGCTGCTGCGATTGGTTTGAAGGATACAACTACGGGTGATTCTTTAACGGACGTCAAGCGTCCATTGATCCTTGAATCTATGGAATTCCCAGATCCAGTTATTCAAGTTTCAATTGAACCAAATACAAAAGCTGATCAAGACAAGATGGACGTTGCTTTGCAAAAACTTGCAGAAGAAGATCCAACTTTCAAGGCTGAAACTAACCCAGAAACAGGCGAAACCTTGATTTCTGGAATGGGCGAATTGCATTTGGATATCATCGTTGACCGTATGAGACGTGAATTCAAGGTTGCAGCTAAAGTGGGTGAACCTCAAGTTGCTTACCGTGAAACATTTACCAAGCAGGTTTCAACTCAAGGTAAATTTGTCCGTCAGTCTGGTGGTAAAGGACAATATGGTGATGTTTGGGTTGAATTTACACCTAACGAAGAAGGCAAAGGCTTTGAATTTGAAAATGCCATCGTCGGTGGGGTAGTTCCGCGTGAATATATTCCATCAGTAGAGCAAGGCTTGAAGGAATCAATGCAAAATGGTGTTCTTGCAGGATACCCATTAATTGATGTTAAAGCTAAGTTATATGATGGTAGTTACCATGATGTCGATTCTAGTGAAGCAGCCTTCAAAGTTGCTGCATCATTGGCATTACGTAATGCTGCTAAAAAGGCCGGAGCTGTGATTCTTGAACCGATTATGCGGGTTGAAATTGTCACACCTGAAGATTACTTAGGTGATGTTATGGGACATGTCACAGCACGTCGTGGACGTGTTGAAGGAATGGAAGCTCATGGCAATGCTCAGGTTGTTAAGGCTTTTGTACCATTGGCTGAAATGTTTGGTTATGCGACTGTGTTGCGTTCTTCAACACAGGGTCGTGGGACATTTACAATGACAATGGACCATTACGAACCAGTTCCAAAGTCAATTCAAGAAGAAATCATTAAGAAAAATGGCGGTAATGCTTAGAAATTTCTAAAGCACAACGGTCACTAGGTTAACTAGGAAAGAGAGTGTGACATAAGTCGGGAAAATTTGAGTACTAACTCGAAATTACGAACATAGCGAGTACTTTGCTATGAGTAATTCGAAGTTAGACGGAGAACTTTTGACTTACGGAACACGTTTATCCGGAATAAAAGAGAGGGGCAGTGACAAAATTCAACTTTTGTCACTGCCCCTTTTTTTGATACTTACAGCAGTCCTCAAAAGAAAATGAACAGTTTGCACAGACTAAAGCAAAGTCCAACCTAATTAAAAAAACACCTTGCATTCTGAGAAGAAAAAAGGTATCATAGTTAGGTACTTGTCTAGGGATTAAGTGCGCACAAAAAGAAGAACGCTGAGCAATGATGTTGAAGGTTGCGACACACCCGGGAGCTTTGCCATGGGGTGGGTTGGGAATTTCGACGGAGCTAGTCTTGTTTTTAAAATAGACGAAGGAGGGAACACAATGGCAAAACAAAAGATTCGTATTCGTTTGAAGGCATACGAGCATCGCATTTTAGATCAGTCAGCTGACAAGATTGTCGAGACAGCAAAGAGAACTGGTGCAGCAATCGCGGGTCCAATTCCGTTACCAACGGAACGTACATTATATACGGTTATTCGTTCACCGCATAAGTATAAGGATTCTCGTGAACAATTCGAGATGCGGACACATAAACGTTTGATTGATATTGTAAATCCAACACCAAAGACAGTTGATTCATTAATGAAACTGGACTTGCCTAGCGGTGTGGATATTGAAATCAAGTTATAATTTTAGTGCAAACAAATAAATTTATTGGAGGTGTACTCATGACCACAAAAGGAATCTTAGGTAAAAAAGTAGGTATGACACAAGTCTTTACTGAAAACGGAGAATTAGTTCCCGTAACAGTTGTTGAAGTTGGAGGAAATGTTGTCTTGCAAGTTAAAACCGTTGAAAATGATGGTTACGAAGCAATTCAATTAGGCTTTGATGATTTACGTGAAGTCTTGTCAAACAAGCCTGCTAAAGGTCATGCAGCAAAAGCAAAAACTGCTCCTAAGCGCTTCATTCGTGAGATTAGCGATGTAACGCTGGGAGATTACAAAGTCGGAGATGAAGTTAAGGCAGACGTCTTTGAACCCGGTGACATCGTTAGTGTTACAGGTACATCAAAGGGCCATGGCTTCCAAGGTAACATTAAACGCTGGGGACAATCACGCGGACCAATGGCTCATGGTTCTCGTTATCATCGTCGTCCTGGTTCAATGGGTGTTATTATCAACCGTGTTTTCAAAGGTAAACTTCTTCCAGGCCGAATGGGTGGAAAACGGGTTACGATCAAGAATCTTGAAATCGTTAAGGCTGATACCGAAAACAACGTTCTGTTGATTAAGGGTAACGTCCCAGGAGCAAACAAGTCATTAGTTACGATTACAGGGAACGTAAAAGAAAAATAAAGAGGAAGGAGGAATTTTAAATGCCAAAAGTTACATTATATAAGCAAGATGGCAGTCAAAATGGTGAGGTTTCTTTGAATGAAGGAATTTTTGGAATCGAACCTAATAATAATGTCGTTTTTGATGCAGTTGTTATGCAACGTGCATCACGTCGTCAGGGAACACATGCTGTTAAAAACAGAAGTGCAGTTTCCGGGGGCGGAAAGAAGCCATGGCGGCAAAAAGGAACAGGGCGTGCGCGTCAAGGATCAATTCGCTCACCACAATGGGTTGGTGGTGGAACTGTCTTTGGCCCGACACCTCGTTCATACAGCTACAAACTTCCAAGGAAGGTTCGTCGCTTAGCAATCAGATCTGTCCTTTCTCAAAAGGTGCTTGATGAAAGCTTAGTGGTGGTTGACAAATTAGCATTTGAACAACCAAAGACAAAATCCTTTGCAGAAGTATTGGACAACTTAGATGTTAAGACAAAAGTATTAGTAGTTCTTGAAGATGGTAACGACTTAGCTGCACTTTCAGCGCGTAACTTGAAAAACGTTACGGTCATCGATGCAAAAGGCGTGAACGTCTTAGATGTTATCGACAATGATAAGTTGGTCTTGACTCAAGAAGCTCTTTCTCAAGTAGAGGAGGTTCTTGCATAATGGATGCACGCGATGTGATTTTAAAACCAGTTATTACTGAAGCTTCAACTGATCAAATGGATTCGAAACGCTACACTTTTGATGTAGCAGTAACTGCTACCAAAATACAGGTTAAAAAAGCGGTTGAAGAAATTTTTGATGTTAAAGTTGTTAAAGTTAACATTATGAACGTTAAAGGTAAAATGAAGCGAATGGGACGCTACGCTGGATACACCAAAAAGCGTCGTAAAGCGATTGTTACTTTGAGCGCTGATTCAAAAGAAATCAAATTATTCGAAAAATAAAAATTAATTAGGAGGGAATTCACGTGGGGATCAAAAAATTTAAACCGACCACAAACGGACGTCGTAACATGACCGGTTCAGATTTTTCTGAGATTACAAAAACAGTGCCAGAAAAATCATTACTTGAATCGCAAAGTAAGACAGCCGGACGTAATAGTTACGGCCGGATTACTGTACGTCATCGTGGTGGCGGCCACAAACGTCAATATCGTTTGATTGATTTCAAACGAATTAAAGACGAAGTGCCAGCAACAGTTAAGGCAATCGAATACGATCCAAACCGTTCTGCTAATATCGCACTTTTGGTTTATGCAGATGGAATTAAGTCGTATATTCTTGCACCTAAAGGCCTTGAAGTAGGTCAAATTGTTGAATCTGGTAAAGAAGTTGATATTAAGGTTGGAAACACCCTACCACTGGGAAGCATTCCAGTTGGTACAGTGATTCACAATATTGAACTTAAACCAGGAAAAGGCGGACAACTTGTACGTTCAGCTGGTACCTCGGCTCAATTGCTTGGTAAAGAAGGTAAGTATGTTTTAGTTCGTTTAACTTCGGGTGAAGTTCGAATGGTACTTGCAACTTGCCGTGCAACAATTGGTGCAGTTGGAAATGAACAGCATGAACTTATTAAAATTGGTAAAGCTGGTCGGACACGTTGGGCTGGCAAACGTCCTACAGTTCGTGGATCTGTTATGAACCCTAACGATCATCCACACGGTGGTGGTGAAGGTAAAGCTCCTGTTGGACGTCCAAGCCCAATGTCACCATGGGGTAAGAAAACTATGGGTTACAAGACACGTTCTAAGAAAGCTCAGTCAGACAAGTTTATCGTACGTAAACGTAATAAGTAGCCACCAAGCTGCTTAATAATCAGATGATCCGAAAGGAGGATTCACTTTGAGTCGTAGTTTGAAAAAAGGACCTTTTGCTGATGCACATTTGATGAAAAAAATCGAAGCGCAGGCAGATCAAGAAAAGAAATCCGTCATCAAAACATGGTCTCGTCGTTCAACAATTTTCCCAAGCTTTATTGGTTACACAATTGCAGTATATGATGGTCGCAAGCATGTGCCCGTATATATTCAAGAAGATATGGTAGGCCATAAGCTGGGTGAATTTGTGCCAACACGGACTTTCCATGGTCATGGCAACGTAGATAAGAAAACGGCAGTTAAGTAAGGGAGGATAATAAAATGGCTGAACAGGTAACATCAGCAAGGGCAATTGCCACCACAGTTCGCATTCCTGCGCGTAAAGCGCGCCTTGTGATCGATTTGATTCGTGGCAAGAGTGTAGCTGAAGCCTTAGGGATTTTAAAATTCACTCCTAGAGCTGGCTCCCCGATCATTGAAAAAGTTTTAAAATCAGCAATTGCAAATGCAGAAAATAACTTTGATTTAGACGTTGAAGATTTGTTTGTAAGCGAAGCCTATGTCAACGAAGGACCTACGCTCAAGCGTTTCCGTCCCCGTGCAAAGGGTTCAGCTTCTCCAATCAACAAGCGTACAAGTCATATTACTGTAGTTGTATCCGTAAAATAAGGAGGGATAATGCGTGGGTCAAAAAGTAAATCCAACGGGATTACGTGTTGGAATCATTCGTGACTGGGATGCTAAGTGGTATGCTGAAAAAGATTATGCAGCAAACTTGCACGAAGATTTGCACATCCGTAAATATATTGCAACTAAATTAGCCGATGCAGCTGTCTCTACCGTTGAAATTGAACGTGCCGCAAAGCGTGTTAATATTTCAATCCATACTGCAAAACCTGGTATGGTAATCGGTAAAGGCGGATCAGAGGTTGAAAAGCTTCGTAAAGAATTAAACGAATTAACAGGTAAGAGAGTTCACATTAACATTGTTGAAATCAAAAAACCTGATTTGGATGCTAAGCTTGTGGGCGAAAATGTTGCGGTTCAGCTTGAAAACCGTGTGGCATTCCGTCGTGCAATGAAGCAAGGTATTCAACGTACAATGCGTGCCGGCGCAAAGGGCATCAAAGTTCAAGTTGCTGGCCGTTTGAATGGTGCGGACATGTCACGTGTTGAACATTTTTCTGAAGGAACTGTTCCTTTGCACACATTGCGTGCAGATGTTGACTATGCATGGACCGAAGCTCAGACTACTTATGGTAAATTAGGCGTTAAAGTTTGGATTTACCGTGGGGAAGTTTTACCTGCTAGGAAAGAAAATAGCAAAGGAGGGAAATAACCTATGTTAGTACCAAAACGTACAAAGCATCGTCGCGAATTTCGTGGCAAGATGCGTGGTGAAGCTAAGGGTGGTAAGTCGATTGCCTTTGGAGAATATGGCTTGCAAGCTGTTGATTCTCATTGGATCACGAACCGTCAAATTGAAGCTTGTCGTGTCGCAATGACACGTTACATGAAACGTGGTGGGAAAGTTTGGATTAAAATTTTCCCTCACAAGTCATACACAGCAAAAGCAATTGGTGTTCGTATGGGTTCTGGGAAAGGTGCTCCCGAAGGTTGGGTAGCTCCTGTCAAACGTGGTAAGATTTTATTTGAAATCGGTGGGGTTTCTGAAGAAGTTGCCCGCGAAGCATTACGTTTAGCTTCCTACAAGCTCCCAATCAAGACCAAGTTTGTAAAACGTGAGGAAGTAGGTGGCGAATCAAATGAAGACTAAAGAAATTAACGAATTAACCACTACTGAAATGCTTGAAAAAGAGAAGCAGTTCAAGGAAGAATTATTTAACTTGCGTTTCCAATTAGCTACCGGACAATTGGAAAATACTGCTCGTTTGAAAGAAGTACGTAAAACAATTGCGCGTCTTAAGACCGCATTGCGTCAACAAGAATTAAACAAATAGAATACGAAGAAGGAGGAAAATAAAGTATGGCTGAAACTCGTAACCAGCGTAAAGTCTATCAAGGACGTGTTGTTTCGGACAAAATGGACAAAACAATCTCTGTTGTTGTTGAAACCTACAAGACTCACAAGACATACAACAAACGTGTTAAGTATTCCAAGAATTTTAAGGCACATGATGAAAACAACGAAGCAAAGGTTGGAGACATCGTCAGGATTATGGAAACTCGTCCATTGTCAGCTACGAAACGGTTCCGTTTATTAGATATCGTTGAAAAAGCAGTTATTATCTAGGTTACTTTGTTCCTAGTTAAAAATACTTTGATTCGTATTCTGATTTGTTAACGAAAGGAGGTCACATACAGTGATCCAACAAGAAAGTCGTTTAAAAGTCGCTGATAATTCTGGAGCACGTGAAATCTTGGTAATCAAAATTTTAGGTGGTTCCCGTGTAAAAACTGCGAATATCGGTGATATTATCGTTGCTACTGTCAAACAAGCAACACCAGGTGGCGTTGTCAAAAAGGGTGACGTTGTTAAGGCCGTTGTTGTGCGTACTAAGTTTGGTACACATCGTACAGACGGTTCTTACATCAAATTCGACGAAAATGCTGCTGTGGTAATTGGTGATGACAAAGCACCAAAAGGCACACGTATTTTCGGACCAGTTGCTCGTGAGTTGCGTGATGGAAACTTCATGAAGATTGTTTCCCTGGCACCTGAAGTATTGTAATAAACCAACGTTGGCAAGGAGGTGCAAATCTAAATGTTCGTTAAAAAGAATGATAAGGTTAAAGTGATTGCCGGTAAAGATAAGGGTAAGACTGGTACGATCGAAAAAGTTTTTGCTAGCAAAGACCGGGTGATCGTAAAAGGTGTGAATATCATTAAAAAACACCAAAAGCCAAGTAATGCGAACCCAAATGGTGGAATCGTCGAGGTTGAAGCACCGATCCATGTTTCTAATGTTATGCTGGTTGACTTGTCTAATGATGAGGCTACTCGTGTTGCAAACAAGATCGTTGACGGCAAAAAAGTGCGAGTTTCCAAAAAAACTGGTAAAGCGCTAGACAAGTAGGCAGGAAAGGAGGATTACTTTCTTCATGGTTAATCGTTTAAAAGAAAAATATGACAAGAATATTGCTCCGTCATTGATGGAGAAGTTTAATTATACTTCAATCATGCAAGTCCCAAAGGTTGATAAAATTGTGATCAACATGGGTGTGGGTGATGCTGTTAGCAATGCTAAAAATTTAGATGAAGCAGTTGAAGAACTAACTTTGATCGCTGGTCAAAAACCAGTGATTACAAAGGCTAAAAAGTCAATTGCTGGTTTCCGCTTGCGTGAGGGAATGCCCATCGGAACAAAAGTTACATTACGTGGACAACGGATGTATGAATTTTTAGACAAATTGGTTTCAGTTTCATTACCACGTGTGCGTGATTTCCATGGTGTTAGCAAACGTGCATTTGATGGACGCGGAAATTATACATTAGGTATTCACGAACAACTGATTTTCCCTGAAATCGATTTTGATAATGTTAACAAAGTTCGCGGAATGGATATCGTCATTGTTACTACAGCTAACAGTGATGAAGAATCCAAAGAATTATTGACTCAATTAGGAATGCCATTCGCCAAATAAAGGGGGTTTCACATTGGCTAAAAAATCACAAATTGCAAAGAATAAACGCCAGGCTAAGTTCTCGACACAAGAATATTCGCGCTGTGCACGTTGCGGTCGTCCGCATTCTGTTTATCGCAAGTTTAAACTATGCCGTGTTTGCCTTCGAGATCTTGCACATAAAGGTCAGATTCCTGGGATGAAAAAGGCTAGTTGGTAATCCAATAAAGTAAAGGAGGGCAAATTAATGGCTATGACTGATCCAATCGCAGACTTCTTGACTCGTGTGCGCAATGCAAATGTTGTTAAGCATGAATCACTTGAAGTACCTGCTTCAAAAATCAAGCATGATATCGCTGAAATCCTTAAAAATGAAGGTTTTGTCCGCGATGTTGAATATATAGATGATGACAAGCAAGGAATCATTCGCGTATTTTTAAAATTTAACAAAAATAACGAACGTGTTATCACAGGAATTAAACGAATCTCTAAACCAGGTCTGCGTTCATACGTTAGAGCTGACGCTGTTCCTAAGGTTTTAAACGGCTTAGGAATTGCAATCCTCTCAACCTCAGAAGGGGTTATGACGGATAAAGAAGCTCGCGCTAAAAAAATCGGCGGCGAAGTGCTCGCATACGTTTGGTAGAAAAATAACGAAGTAAGGAGGTGTCATTCATGAGCCGTATTGGTTTTAAAGAAGTTACTTTACCTGAAGGTGTTGAAGTTAAACGTACTGACAATACCGTGACTGTTAAAGGTCCAAAGGGTGAATTAACAAGAGAATTTTCTGACAAGATTTCAATGGAAATCGAAGGCAAAACAGTTAAGTTTGATCGTGAAAGTGATGACAATAAAGTCAAGGCTTTACACGGTACAACACGAGCTTTGTTCCATAACATGGTGCTCGGCGTAACTGAAGGTTTCAAAAAAGAATTAGAACTTCAAGGTGTTGGATATCGTGCACAGATGAAGGGCAATAAGCTTGTCTTGAGTGTTGGTTATTCACATCCAGTTGAATTCGAACCTGAAGAAGGATTGAAAGTTGAAACTCCTTCTGCAACTTCAATTATTGTTTCTGGAATTTCAAAAGAAGAAGTTGGCGATTTAGCAGCACGGATTCGTTTGACTCGTGCTCCAGAACCTTACAAGGGTAAAGGGATTCGCTATGTTGGTGAATATGTTCGTCGTAAGGAAGGTAAGACTGGTAAGTAATACCAGTTTTTCTAAGTAATGCTAGCAGATTAAATTAAGAGGTGAAAATAGTGATTTCAAAACCAGATAAGAATAAAACACGTCAAAAGCGCCATACTCGTGTTCGTGGTAAGATCTCTGGTACATCTAAGCGCCCACGCTTAAATATTTATCGTTCAAATAAAAACATCTACGCTCAAGTAATTGATGACGTAGCGGGTGTGACGCTAGTTAGTGCCTCGACATTAGATAAAGAAGTTAGTGGTCAAACAAAAATTGAACAAGCTACTTCCGTTGGTGCAACTGTTGCCAAACGTGCCGTTGAAAAAGGTATTAAGGAAGTTATTTTTGATCGTGGTGGCTACTTGTATCATGGGCGCATTGAGGCTCTTGCTGCTGCTGCACGTGAAAATGGATTAGATTTTTAAGAAAGGGAGGGAAACTAGTTTATGACTTTTATCGATCCAGCTCAGTTAGATTTAGAAGATCGTGTGGTTGCAATCAACCGAATTACTAAAGTTGTTAAAGGTGGACGTCGTCTGCGTTTTGCTGCACTTGTAATTGTTGGCGATCATAATGGACACGTTGGTTTTGGAACTGGTAAGGCACAGGAAGTTCCAGATGCTATCCGTAAGGCTGTTGAAGCTGCACGCAAAAGCCTTATTAAGGTACCGATGGTCAACGAAACTCTTCCACATAAGGTTATCGGTGAATATAGCGGAAGCCGTATTTTATTGAAACCAGCAATTGCCGGTTCTGGTGTTGCTGCCGGTGGAGCAGTTCGTGCCGTGATGGAATTAGCAGGTGTTGCCGATGTAACAAGTAAGTCACTCGGTTCAAATACACCAATCAACGTTGTACGTGCAACAGTTGATGGCTTGCAGAAAATGAAGAGTGCTGAAGAAGTTGCAGCACTCCGTGGCGTTTCTGCACAGCACTTAGCAGAATAAGGAGGACTCAATTGTGGCTGAATTAAAAATTACATTAACTCGCAGCGTCATTGGGCGTCCTCAGAACCAGCGTGAAATTGTAAAGGCGCTTGGCCTGGGACGTGTCAACAGTTCGGTTGTGCTTCCTGACAATGCTGCAACTCGTGGTGCCGTTGCAAAGATTAATCATTTGGTTGCTGTTTCAGTTGCCGAATAAGTCATGCTATAATTACTAATAAGGAGGTGCCAACCTGATGAAATTACATGAATTAAAAGCGAGTGAAGGTTCACGCCAGACACGCAATCGTGTCGGCCGTGGAACTTCATCCGGTAATGGTAAGACTGCGGGCCGTGGTCAAAAAGGCCAAAAAGCGCGTGGAAAAGTTCGTTTAGGATTTGAAGGTGGACAGATGCCATTGTTCCGCCGGATGCCAAAACGTGGCTTCCAGAATATCAACCGTAAAGAATATGCTGTGGTAAATCTTGAAACGCTTAATAAGTTTGAAGATAACACTGAAATTACTCCTGTTCTTTTGGTTGAAAATGGTGTTGTTAAAGACGAAAAAGATGGTATCAAAGTTTTAGCAAATGGTGAATTGACGAAGAAATTGACTGTTAAAGCCAACAAATTCTCTGCTGCAGCTAAAGAAGCCATCGAAGCAGCTGGCGGTCAAGCCGAGGTGATCTAATGCTGAAAACAATGAAGAACGCCTTAGCTGTAAAGGAGATCCGTAATAAAATCTTATTTACATTAGGTGTCTTGATTGTCTTTCGTTTAGGCACATATATCACTGTCCCTGGGATCAACGCAAAAGCCTTGAGCAGCGTTGCATCTTCAGGGTTAGTTAGTATCTTGAATACCTTCAGCGGCGGCGGTTTAACTAACTACTCAATCCTTGCAATGGGTGTTTCGCCTTATATCACTGCGCAAATTGTTGTTCAGTTGTTGCAAATGGATATTGTGCCTCGCTTTGTTGAGTGGAGCAAACAGGGTGAAGTTGGCCGGAGAAAGCTGAATCAGGCTACCAGATACTTGACTATTGTGCTTGCGTTTGTACAGTCAATTGGGATCACAGCTGGTTTTAATGCGTTGAGCAGTTTGAATTTAGTTACTAATCCAGGTGTTAAGACCTATATTAGTATCGGAATTGTTTTAACAGGTGGGTCATTGTTTACAACCTGGTTAGGTGATATGATTACTGATCGCGGTTTTGGAAACGGAATCTCGATGATTATCATGGCAGGTATTTTAGCCAGAATCCCAACAGGTGTTAAACAGATTTATACTGAACAATTTGCAGATGCTTCCTCGGGTGAACTTTGGAAAGGAATTTTATTCGTAGCGGTCTTACTGGTTGCAATTTTGGTCATTGTGACATTTGTGACTTACGTCCAACAAGCGAATTATAAAATTCCAATTCAGTACACACGGCGGTTAGCTGGTGCAACGAATAATTCGTACTTACCGCTTAAAATCAACGTTGCGGGCGTTATTCCTGTTATTTTTGCAAGTTCATTTATTGCGACACCACAAACAATTCTGATGGCTTTTACCCAGAGCCATGGTGAGGATACGTGGTACAAAGTGTTGACTAACATTTTTAACATGCAGGCAACTGGCGGAATGATTCTCTATACGTTCTTGATCGTTGTCTTCACCTTTTTCTATGCTTTTGTGCAAGTCAATCCGGAGAAGCTCTCGGAAAACTTGCAAAAGCAGGGGAGTTACATTCCAAGTGTCTGGCCTGGGAAAGAGACTGAAAAGTATGTTTCCCATCTCCTGATGCGTCTTAGTTCCGTTGGTTCACTCTTTTTGGGATTAGTTTCCTTAATTCCATTAGTTGCTTCAAATATTTGGGGCTTAGATGAATCGATTGGCTTGGGCGGAACGAGCTTGTTGATTGTTGTCGGGGTTGCACTAGAATCTATTCGGCAATTAAAAGGTATGATGATGAAGCGTGAATATGTTGGCTTTATCAGGTAATACTCTGGATTAAGTTGGGCTTTGCAGTCTGCGGAGCCAGCTTTTTCATTTGAACTTATTTAAATTTCAATGGGGGTAAACGAAGCAATGACTGCTAAGAATCTAATGTTAATGGGGCTCCCCGGTGCTGGTAAAGGAACCCAGGCGGAAAGAATCGTAGCTGATTTTGAAATTCCACATATTTCGACCGGAGATATTTTTCGGGCCGCAATTAAGAATGGCACGCCAATGGGTCTTAAGGCTAAGAGTTTCATTGATAAGGGCGAGTTAGTCCCTGATGAGGTTACAAATGGCATCGTCAAGGAACGTTTAATGGAAAATGATACTGCAAAAGGATACTTACTTGATGGTTTCCCACGTAATTTAGCGCAAGCTACAGCGCTGAAAGAGATGGGCACAGAACTTGGAAAGCCTTTATCAGCTGTTATTAATATCCATGTTGACCCGAACTCTTTAATGGAACGGTTGACAGGACGATTTATTTGTCGAAATTGCGGCGCAACCTATCATAAGATTTTTAATCCAACGAAGGTTGAAGGAACATGTGATCGTTGCGGAGGTCATGAGTTTTATCAGCGCGAAGATGACAAGCCGGAAACTGTTAAGAATCGGTTAGAGGTTAACATCAAGATGAATACACCGTTGCTGTCTTTTTATCAAACACAGGGACTGTTGCATCAAGTTGATGGTAATCAGGAAATTAGTAAAGTCTTTAGTGATATTAAGGATATTTTGCAAAAGTTGTAAGCGATGTTTAGTAGTATTTCAGCTTGCTTATTTCTAGACAAGATGATATAATATTCCAGGTTTATCTTTTCAAGAGGGGGAGTCTGTCCATTTGGCAGATGCTCCTGCAGAAAAGGGCACTTAGACTTCGGTTGGAAGTGTCTATCATTATTACGTGTGAAGTTTTGAAATCATTTAAGGAGGTACTTTTGCGTGGCGAAAGATGATGTGATTGAAATTGAGGGCAAGATTAAAGAAACACTGCCCAATGCGATGTTCAAAGTTGAACTCGAAAATGGGCATGAAATCTTAGCCCATGTTTCTGGGAAAATCCGGATGCATTACATTCGCATTTTACCCGGTGACAGGGTAACGGTTGAAATGTCCCCTTACGATTTGACTAAGGGTCGCATTACCTATCGCTTTAAATAGATTGTACTTCATCAAATATCTATGGGAGGTATAATTCATGAAGGTAAGACCATCAGTAAAACCAATGTGTGAACACTGTAAAGTAATTAAGCGCAAAGGCCGTGTTATGGTTATTTGTTCTAATCCAAAGCATAAACAACGTCAAGGATAATAAAAATTAGGAGGTGTAATTGTTATGGCTCGTATTGCAGGTGTCGATTTACCACGCGATAAGCGAATCGTAATCGGCTTAACTTACATTTATGGAATCGGTAATACTACTGCACAGAAGATTGTGGCAGAAGCAGGTGTTTCTGCAGACGTTCGTGTCCGTGATTTGACAACAGATCAAGAAGACAAGATTCGTGCTGCTGTTGATAACTACAAGGTTGAAGGTGACCTTCGCCGTGGAATCAGCTTGGATATCAAGCGTCTTTCAGAAATTGGTTCATACCGAGGCCTTCGTCATCGTCGTCATTTACCAGTTCGTGGACAAAACACGAAGAATAATGCACGGACACGTAAAGGCCCAGTCACATCAATTGCTGGCAAAAAGAAATAATTAAATTAATAGACAAAGGGGGTCAGCTAATTCATGGCAGTTAAGAAAGGTACACGTAAACGTCGTGTCAAGAAAAATATTGAAAGCGGCGTTGCACATATTCACTCAACGTTTAATAACACATTAGTTATGATTACTGATGTGCATGGCAATGCGATTGCATGGTCATCAGCAGGTTCTCTTGGCTTCAAGGGAAGTCGTAAATCGACTCCATTTGCTGCTCAGATGGCTGCGGAAGCTGCCGCTAAGGGTTCAATGGAACATGGAATGAAGAGTGTAGAAGTTGCAGTTAAAGGACCAGGCTCTGGTCGCGAAGCTGCTATCCGTGCATTACAAACAACAGGACTTGAAGTAACTTCTATTCGCGACGTTACTCCTGTTCCTCATAATGGATGTCGTCCTCCAAAGCGTCGCCGTGTTTAATGTGGTATCGTATTCATTTTGAGGTAAATCTTCATAATGTTTTCGCCAGATTGCACGCAGCGTTTTGAAAGGGGTAAAGATAAGAATGATCGAATTTGAAAAACCAAAAATTCATAAAATAGAAGAAAGTCATGATTATGGCAAATTTGTTGTTGAACCGCTGGAACGTGGTTACGGCACAACATTAGGCAACTCTCTTCGTCGAATTTTGCTTTCTTCGCTACCTGGTGCAGCAATCACAAGTATCCAAATTGATGGAGTTCTTCATGAATTCTCAACAATTAAAGGTGTACTTGAAGATGTTACACAAATTATTTTAAACTTGAAGAAGGTCGCTTTGCGGATTGATTCAGAAGAAGACCAAACACTGGAGATCAGCGTTAATGGGCCCTTAGAAGTAAAGGCCGGCGATATTCAAGGTAGTAGTGATGTGGAAGTGCTGAATCCAGATCTGTATCTTTGTACAGTTGCTGAAGGCGCATCTTTTCACGTACGCATGAATGCTAACACTGGTCGTGGTTATGTTTCGGCTGATGAAAACAAGATTAAGGCCGATGATATGCCGATCGGTGTTTTGCCAATTGACTCAATTTATACCCCGATCGAGCGTGTCAACTATCAAGTTGAGAAAACACGTGTTGGTCAAAGAGATGATTACGATAAATTGACGCTGGATGTTTGGACCAATGGTGCAGTTTCACCTAGCGAGGCAATTAGTTTATCGGCTAAAATACTCACTGAGCATTTAACTTTATTTGTTGATTTGACTGATGAAGCTAAAAATGCTGAAATCATGGTCGAAAAAGAAGAAACGCATAAAGAAAAAATGCTTGAGATGACAATTGAAGAGCTTGATCTTTCTGTACGTTCTTATAACTGTTTAAAACGTGCTGGGATTAACACTGTTCAGGAGTTAACTAATAAGTCTGAAGCCGATATGATGAAAGTTCGTAATTTAGGACGTAAATCACTGGAAGAAGTTAAAAATAAATTAACTGATCTTGGGTTATCATTACGTCATGATGACTAAAATTAATTAAGGACAAGGGAGGGGAACAAACTCATGGGTTACCGGAAATTAGGACGTACAAGCGGACACCGCAAGGCACTTTTACGCAATCTGACGACGGACTTGCTTGTTAATGAAAAAATTGTGACAACTGAAGCACGTGCTAAAGAAGTACGTAAAACAGCTGAAAAGATGATTTCATTAGGAAAGAAAGGCGACTTGCCTTCACGTCGACGCGCTGCTGCATATTTAATGGATGTTGTTGCTGACGTTAAGGAAGATGGCGATGATGTTGTTGTACAAACTGCATTGCAAAAGCTTTTCTCTGATGTCGCAGATCGTTTCAAAGAACGCAATGGCGGCTACACAAGAATTCTGAAGATGGAAGAACGTCGTGGCGATGCTGCCAAGATGGTTGTTCTTGAATTGGTTGATTAGTCAGTAATTTTTAAAATTTGTCACTTTTATAACGATAACTGGGCGTTACGATGTTGGTGAATACCTAGTCTAGTCCTAAGTACCCTGTTGGGGAAACCTTCGTTGTAAAAAGTGATTTTTTTTGGCCCTGGAAGAAAATCCAGGGCTTTTTGCATCTCCAATTAATTGTCACTTGCGACCAGCTGTTTCGGTGCAGAAATTTAGCAGTTGTGTACAAGCCTTTTTCAGCACTGACGTCATTGATTTTTAATATATTTGAACAGGGGAGTTGTGGTATGATAGGTGCAATAAGTTCAACTTGAGGAGCGATATTGGACAATGGAAAAGATAATTGAGATTGCAGACCTGACTTTTCACTATCCGCAACAGGATTCGGAGTTGTTGCGCCAAGTTAATCTCACAATCCATAAGGGAGAATGGGTGGCCTTGATTGGACATAACGGAAGTGGTAAGAGTACACTTGCACGTCTAATCGATGGTCTGCTAGTCCCGACGACTGGAACGCTTAAAATTGGGGGAACCATTTTAAGTGACGCTTCAGTGTGGCAAATTAGGAAAAAAATTGGAATGGTTTTTCAAAATCCTGACAATCAATTTGTGGGGGCAAATGTTGAAGAAGATGTTGCCTTTGGGCTGGAAAACTTGGCAATTCCCCGTGCACAAATGCAAGTTCGAGTTAAGGAAGCACTTCAAAGAGTTAACATGTGGGAGTTTCGTGAACATGAACCAGCTCGCCTTTCTGGGGGACAGAAGCAAAGAGTTGCATTGGCGGGTGTAATTGCGATGCGTCCAGAAATTATTATCTTAGATGAGGCGACCAGCATGCTTGATCCAGAAGGTCGCAAAGATGTTATTAAAATAATTCAAGAATTGAGTCAAGCTGGTTTTACCATCATTTCAATTACTCATGATATTAATGAAGCTTCTTTAGCGCAACGCGTGGTAGTCTTAAATGATGGTCAGATATTGCAAGATGCTACACCGCAGACTGTGTTTGCAAGAGGCGAAAAATTATTAGCTGTAGGGCTTGATGTGCCATTTTCTGAAAAACTAAAGGTTGCCTTGAGTAGGCAGGGACTGCATGTACCAGCGGGATATTTAACAGAAGAAGGGATGATCGACTGGTTATGTCAATCCATTTCAAAAACGTAAACTATATTTATCAACAAGCCACACCGTTTGAACAGCAAGCACTGTTTGATATTTCACTTACGATCCCCAGCGGAAGTTATACAGCAATCATCGGACATACCGGAAGTGGTAAGTCAACTTTACTGCAGCATTTAAATGGGCTCTTGAAACCAACGAGTGGACAAATCACAATTGAAAAGCAGATAATTACACCCACTACAAAAAATAAGGCATTGAGTAGTTTGCGTAAACAAGTCGGAATCGTTTTTCAATTTCCAGAAGCACAGTTGTTTGAAGAGACGGTCTTAAAGGACATTGCATTTGGACCTAAAAATTTTGGGAGTTCTGAGCAAGAGGCAACTCAGCTGGCTCGTCAGATGGCACACTTGGTTAACTTACCGGAGGAACTGCTTGAAAAATCACCCTTTGAACTTTCGGGTGGTCAAATGCGTAGAGTGGCGATTGCTGGTATTTTAGCGATGGAGCCACAGGTCTTGGTACTCGATGAACCGACTGCGGGATTAGATCCGCGTGGAAGAGCAGAAATTATGGAAATCTTTCAAGCGTTAAGAATAAAGCAGCACTTGACGATCATTCTTGTAACTCATCAAATGGACGATGTTGCACGCTATGCAAATCATGTGATCGTTTTGGAAAAAGGACGGTTACTGGCATCAGGAACTCCAACAGAAATCTTTTCCGATCCGGATTGGTTGCGGACACATCACTTGGCTTTGCCTCAAGCTACTCGCTTTGCTAGTGCACTTCAAAAAAAGAGCGGGTTTGAATTTTCAAAAATGCCTTTAACTGAAGAAGAGTTAGCTAACCAACTGGTTCAGCAACTGGGGAAAAGGGGGTAAGTGTATGAATAAGATCATTCTTGGTCGGTATATTCCAGGGGCTTCCTTTGTACACCGCTTGGACCCTCGTTCAAAGCTGATTTTAAGTTTTTTCTTTATTGTAGTGATTTTCTTTGCAAATAATGTACAGTCTTATTTGTTGCTTGGAGTCTTTACACTTTTTTGCGTATATTTATCAAAAATTAGCTTGGCATTTTTTATTAAAGGTGTCCGCCCGTTGATTTGGTTAATTTTGTTTACGGTTGTGCTCCAGATTTTCTTCACCCGTGGTGGGCAGGTCTACTGGCAATTTGGACCTTTTTCAGTGACACATTTTGGACTAGTCAATGGCGGTTTTGTCTTTTGCAGATTTGTCCTCATCATTTTTATGTCGACGTTGCTGACTTTAACCACAGCACCGCTTGAGATTGCCAGTGCATTGGAAGCCTTGATGTTGCCTTTGAAGAAATTTAAGGTGCCGGTTTATGAAATTTCATTAATGATCTCAATTGCATTACGTTTTGTACCAACGTTAATGGATGAGACTGAGAAAATAATGAATGCGCAGCGTTCTCGTGGAGTGAATTTTGGAGAAGGCAGCTTGATTAAGCAACTTAAAGCAGTTGTCCCACTGCTAATCCCGCTTTTTGTTGGAGCCTTTAATCGTGCAGAAGATCTCGCAACTGCAATGGAGGCCCGCGGTTATCGCGGCGGAGAAGGCCGGACCAAGTATCGAGTTCACTTCTGGAAACGCCGTGACACGCTTAGTTGTGTGTTATTTGGATTATTAACACTGTTACTTTTATTTTTACGTAACTGGTAGTTTTGAATGTGGAGAAGAGAATGTCTAAGAGATATAAAATTACGATCGCATATGATGGAACAAATTTTGCTGGTTTTCAAAGCCAGCCCCAGCAGCGGACAGTTCAAACTGTTTTGGAAGCTGCAGTCAATAAAATGAGTACAGCAGCCGATTTTGTGCATGTTTTCGGATCGGGGCGCACAGATGCAGGAGTGCATGCGTTAGGTCAAGTCGCTCATTTTGATCTTGAAAACGAAATTCCTGAACAAGGGATTGTGAATGGCTTGAATAGTATTTTGCCGCTAGATATACAAATTTTAGCTGCGCAAGTTGTGCCGACAAGTTTTCATGCACGCTTTACGACACATGCTAAAAGTTATGTTTACCGTGTTAGTCGCGGCAGATTCGTAGATCCATTCAAACGCTTTTACACCGGGCATTATAAATACCCACTGGATGTGAAGTTGATTAAGGCAGCTTTGCCTGATGTCATTGGTGAACATGATTTTTCAAGCTTTGTAGCAGCTGGGAGCCAGGTACGTTCGCACGTTAGAACAATTTATCAGGCAACTGTGACTGAGAATCCTACCAGCAATGAAGTTGTTTTTGAGTTTTGTGGTAATGGCTTCTTATATAATCAAGTTAGAATTATGGTTGCAGCTCTTTTGGAAATTGGCAATGGTAGGCGACCAGTTCATGATTTTCTAAGACTTTATGAAGTGAAAGATCGAAATGAATGCCGCCAGACTGCACCAGCAAGTGGATTGTATCTTAAAAAAGTATATTATAATGATGATTGGCTTAAAAATGTGTAATAGTTTTGATTGACTTTGATCAAGAAAAATTGTATCATAATATTTGGTATTGTTTGCCCCACAGTAGGCCCCGGAAACTTATTATGTGTCAAACAAGCATATAAAAATGGAGGAAATAATCGTGCGTACAACATATATTGCAAAACCAGGTGAAGTGGAACGTAAATGGTATGTCGTAGATGCAACAGATGTTCCTTTGGGACGTCTGTCGGCAGTCGTTGCTTCTATCTTGCGTGGTAAAAATAAACCAACTTTTACACCTAATATTGATACAGGTGACTTTGTCATTGTAATCAACGCAGAAAAAGTTGCTTTGACTGGACGAAAAGCAACTCATAAAATTTACTATCATCATACAGATCATCCAGGTGGCTTAAAGAGTCGGACAGCTGGCGATTATCGTCAGAATGATCCTGAAAACTTAATTGCACTCTCTATTCAAGGGATGCTTCCAAAGGGAACCCTTGGTAAAGCTCAGGCTAAGAAGTTACATGTTTATCGTGGAGCAGACCACAAACATGCTGCACAGCAACCAGAAACATTAGATATCACAAACTTAATCTAGGAGGAAACGTAATTGGCTCAAGTACAATATAAAGGAACAGGCCGCCGCAAAAATTCTGTTGCGCGAGTACGCTTGGTACCCGGTACCGGAAAAATCGTTATGAACGGCAAACCTGCTGAAGAATATATCCCATTTGCAAACTTACGCGAAGTCATGGTACAACCATTTAATGTTACAGAAACAAAAGGTAGTTACGATGTTCTTGTCAACGTTGATGGTGGCGGCTTCTCTGGTCAAGCAGGTGCAACTCGTCATGGAATTGCACGTGCACTGCTTGAAGTAGATCCTGATTTCCGTGGTGTTCTGAAACGTGCAGGACTCTTGTCACGTGATGCACGTATGAAAGAACGTAAGAAGCCAGGTCTTAAAAAAGCTCGTAAAGCTCCACAATTCTCAAAACGTTAATTTTTATATTGAGACTAAAGCTCTCCTTCTGGGGAGTTTTTTTGTTGCAACAAATTATTGACAGCAACAAGCAGAGCCTGCTCTTGTTACTGCTTAAGCAATATGCTACACCCAAATATCCAGCTTGTCTTTTGAGCTTGACAACTTATGGTTTTCCGCTAGAATGGCAGTATGCATTAAAAATAAATGAAAATCTGCTAAATAAAAATGTTAAATCTAGAAGCAAACCTGTTTTTTAAAGAACTAGGTACACAATCAAAGCGGGATGTGACAAACCAAGTTCCTTTCGCAGGTAAGTTGAACTTTTTTTCTGCATACATAGTTATTCAACTATTAGGGCAAAGGGAGTGAAATAATAAGTGAAAAATTTTAAAGTGGCGTTGTTGCAGTTTGATATTGCGCTTGCAGAACCTGATAAAAATTATCAAAAGGTTGAGCAGCAAATTGCATTAGCTGCGCGCACACACCCAGATGTAATTGTCCTTCCGGAAATGTGGAACACGGGGTATGCGCTTGACCAGCTCAAGCGACTTGCCGATCAGAATGGTGTACGTACGAAAGCTTTTCTACAGCAGATGGCGCAGCAGTATCAGCTCAATATTGTAGGCGGTTCAGTGGCTACTCAAAAAAATGAACATTTTTTTAATACTAGTTATGTTTTTGATAAATCTGGTGAACTCCTAAGTGAATATGATAAAGTCCATCTTTTTGGATTGATGGAGGAAGATCAATGGATTACCGCAGGCCAAATGGGAAATAGCTTTCAGTTCGCCGGAATTTCTGCTGCGGGTGTAATTTGCTACGATATTCGCTTTCCAGAATGGGAACGTAAGTTAATGGCAAACGGGCAGCAGGTGTTGTTTGTAAGTGCCCAGTGGCCGCAACCAAGAATTGCGCAGTGGAAAATTTTGTTGCAGGCAAGAGCCATTGAAAATCAGGCGTTTGTTGTTGCAGTTAACCGTGTCGGCACTGCCAATGCCGACTATTTTAATGGACATTCGCTGGTAATTGATCCGCTGGGGAAGATCATGTTAGATGCACAAAATGCAGAGGGCATTTTTACAGCCGAGCTTGATTTTTCTAGGTTAAAAAAAGTCAGAGGCGAAATTCCTGTTTTCAAAGATCGCCGCGTAGACCTTTATTAAGTAGATAGCTTTAAGCTGAACAAAGAAGGGAATCGTAAATATGTTTTTTGAAGAGTCACAATTACTAAAGGGACTACCATCACAATTCTTTGCCACTCTCGTACAGAAGGTCAATCAAAAAATTGCAGCCGGCAATGATGTAATTAATCTGGGACAGGGCAATCCTGATCAACCAACGTTTGACTACATAGTTAAAGCACTGCAAAAAGAAGCTGCTAAACCGCAGAATCATAAGTATTCGCAATTTAGAGGCATGCATTCTTTGAAGCAGGCTGCCGCTGATTTTTATCAAAAACATTATCAAGTTAAGCTTGATCCGGAAAAAGAAATTGCAATTTTAGGGGGATCAAAGATCGGCTTGGTCGAACTCCCGTGGGCGCTGATGAATACTGGTGAAAACTTGTTGCTTCCAGACCCGGGGTATCCGGACTACTTATCTGGAGTGGCCCTAGGGAAAGTAAATTATAGTACATTTCCATTAAAAAAAGAGAATAACTTTTTACCAGATTATGCAGAAATACCTGCAGCAGATGCACAAAAGGCAAAGTTTATCTATTTAAACTATCCTAATAATCCAACTGGGGCGGTTGTAAATCGTGAATTTTGGGCGGAAACGGTGGCTTTTGCCCAGAAATATCAATTAGGTGTAGTTAGCGACTTTGCATATGGTGCTTTGGGCTTTGAGGGTTACAAAAATCCGAGTTTTCTACAGGCTCCTGGGGCAAAAGAGGTCGGAGTAGAGTTTTATACTTTTTCCAAGACCTTTAATATGGCAGGCTGGCGCATTGCATTTGCGGCTGGTAATGCTTCAATGATTGAAGCAATTAATTTAATTCAGGACCATTTATTTGTTAGCGTCTTTCCTGCAATCCAAGCAGCAGGAGTGACGGCGCTCACAGCTGCAGACGAGGAAAAAGAAGTCGCACGGTTAGTGGCTATTTATGAAGAAAGACGCAATGCGTTTATCAAAGCTGCTGCTCAAATTGGGTGGAAAGCTTTTGTGCCAGGAGGGACATTCTATGCTTGGATGCCAGTTCCAGAAGGCTATACTAGTGAAAGTTTTGCAGATATCTGTTTGGAAAAAGCAAATGTTGCAGTTGCACCAGGAAGAGGATTCGGTGCACGCGGTGATGGCTACGTTAGAATTGGGCTTTTGGTTTCGCCAGCCCGTTTAATTGAGGCAGTTGAAAGAATCGGTAAACTTAATTTATTTGAGAAGTAGCTTCAAAGCAAAAATTACTTGTGTAAAGTAAATAGTAATAGAGCGAATTTAAAGTTCTTCAGTATATAATGAAGCAGTCTAAGAATCTTAAGGCCAACATGTAAGTGCCAAGATCTAAGTATTATTGGTAAAATACAGGTTGAGTCTGGAGATAATGAGGCTGTTTTTTGTTTGAAAGTTCAGCTAAACAGCGTGAACAGAGACTTTTATAAATAAATCTTAAAAAGATTAAAAAAAGAGGAAAAAAGCAAAAATAATTTGCTAAAAAAAATTAGTCAAGTTATAATTAATATAAGGTTGAGTTTATTAAAATTTGTATTTTAAGTAATACATATTAATGTTAATTAGTTCATTTTTTGTTATTTAAGTAGTACAATGAGTAAACAAAGTAGAGAATAAGTGGCAGTGAAGAGGTTTTCTTAAAAGGGGTGATTCATTACAAAGATTATTAAAGTGAACGTTTTTGTCGTCTTACTGCTGTGACTTTCTCGATTCTCTTCATAAAAGGCGTAATAAAATTAGCTTTATGAAGAAATTGCTAAGACGTTTCCGACTGACTTGACAACGGAAGAGTATTTTAGTATATTATTGTAGTTTAAGTAGTGCATAAATTATTTTAAACTTTCGGAGGCAAAAAAGTGATAACTTTACAAAAATCCCTAACAAACTTAATGCAAGTGCTGCGCTTACATGAACATCGCCAAAATGATCCAGATTTTGAACGTTTAGGCGCAATCGATGTTTACTATTTAGAAGCAATTTATCAATTAAAAGAGCCAACGATTGGAATGATTTCTAGACTACTTGATCAATCTACCCCCAACACCAATTATCATATCAAGAAATTAGTGAAATTAGGTTTGATCGAAAAAAGACTGGATGACACCGATCGTCGTGTGACCCATTTACGTGTAACTGACAAATATCTTAAAATGCTCAATCTTGATAGTGATTTTTGGCAACGCTTGGAAAATCGCATGGAAGATGAAGTCGCACCTAAAGATCTCGCTATTTTCAAGCGTGTATTACGACAAACAACAGAATTGGTCGCAGATGAGAGCCTTGATGAATTCTAAAATAGTTTTCAACCAGAGTATGTTTTTCACTGATAACACTGACAGCTAAGAAAGCCAATTAAAATCGGCTTTCTTAGTTTTTTTTTAATATGCTATAATCAATGCATGGAAAAGACGGGGGTTGAAACTTTGGGTAACAAGAATAGAACATTAAGAAGTGTTTTTATTGCATTTTTTTGTGCAATTATCATTTTACAAAATCTAATTCCTTTTCTAGGATATATTCCGCTAGGACCGTTGGATCTGACTCTGATTCATATTACGGTCATAGTGGCAGCTTTTGTTTTAGGTGTACGTGCAGGTGCTTTAGTTGGTGGAGTTTGGGGCGTGATTACTTTTATCAGGGCTTTTGTTTGGCCGACGAGTCCGCTGGCAACGATTGTCTTTATTAATCCACTAGTTGCGATTTTTCCGCGCATCATGATTGGAGTCGTGGCGGCTGTAGTTTTTAGGCTTGTATTATCAAAAACTAACAAAGCATTTGCTGCAATGTCACTTGCGGCAGTTTTGGCATCATTGACAAATACGTTCCTGGTGTTAGGACAGATCTATTTTTTCTATCAAGGAAAATCGCAGATCCTTTATCATTTAGATGCACAAGCATTACTCCCTTATTTACTAGGGGTAATCGGTACTAACGGAATCCCAGAAGCCATTCTTGCTGGGATTATAGCACCATTGATCAGTATGCCATTAATTAAGAAGTGGGACTTTCAAAAGTAAGAATCTGAACATCAAAATGAAAGGTTGAATAGAGTGGCAGTTAAGCGAAAAAGGAAGACAACTAAGCGAAAAAGTCGCGGGAGAAGACCGCAGCAAAAACATAATTTTTTGTTTGAAAATGGGCACTTGCAAGTGACCAATCTTTTAGTGGTGCTTCTTTTTTTAGGAGTTCTAATGCTGCAATTTGTTGGTTGGACGAGTCAGGATAATTCCCAGAAAAATTCTGCTACGAACGCAACAATGCAGATTACAGACAATCAGAAAAGGGCATTTATTGCACAAATTTTACCTATTGCCCAAGCAGAGCAGCAAAAATACAAGATCTTTGCTAGTATAACGCTTGCACAAGCAGCGCTTGAATCTGATTGGGGCCAAAGCCAGCTTGCTAGCCAGTATCACAATCTTTTTGGTGTAAAAAGTAGTGCTTCGGATGCACAATTGCTCACAACTAAAGAGTACGTAAATGGGCAATGGATTACGGTACAGGCACGTTTTGCAACTTATGCCAGTTGGAAGCAGTCAGTGCAGGCGCATACACAATTATTTGTAAATGGTACAGCTTGGGATCACGCACATTATGAAGAGGTTCTGACGGCAACTAATTATCAGCAAGCTGCCGAGGCTTTGCAGAAGAAGGGATATGCAACAGACCCAGAATATGCCCAAAAGTTGATTTCGCTGATTAAAGAATATCAATTAAACAAGTACGATGGACTTTAATGGATAGAATACGAACAATTGTGGTTGAATTAGCTCTTATTGTATGATATTCTTCTGGAGGGCTGACTAGCAATGCAGCATTGGAAAGCAGATGTGATGTTAAGCAGCATTAAGCTGATTTTAGATACAGTATAGTGAAGGGAAGAACGACAAAAGTGAAATTATTAGAGGATCGAATCCGCGAAGATGGAGTAGTGCTTCCAGGAAACGTGTTAAAGGTTAATCAATTTTTGAATCATCAGATTGATCCAGAATTAATGTATGCACTTGGTAAAGAGTTTGCAAACCTGTATCAGGCAGAAAAGATCACGAAGATTTTGACGATCGAGGCTTCTGGAATTGCTCCGGCAATTATGACAGGGCTTATATTGCATGTGCCAGTGTTGTTTGCACGTAAACAAAAAAGTGTCACAATGAATGATAATCTCTATACTGCCGATGTCTATTCGTATACAAAGAAGACTAAAAATAAAGTGGCAGTGACGAAGAATTTCTTACATGCTACAGATCGAGTATTGATTGTGGATGATTTTTTAGCAAATGGTCAAGCGGTAAATGGACTCTTGGATATTTGTGAGCAGGCACACGCAGGAGTGGTTGGAGTTGGAATTGCAATTGAAAAATCATTTCAAGCGGGTGCACAGCTAATTAGAAAAAGAGGAGTTCGGCTTGAATCGCTAGCACGTATAGCTTCTTTTACCAATAATGAGGTTCATTTTGTTGGAGGAGAAGACAGTGAAGAATAATGAAGTAAAGAATGTAGGCCAATTTCAGACTGCAGTTTTAGGACTTCAGCACTTATTGGCAATGTATTCTGGTGCAGTTGCGGTTCCTTTGTTGATTGGAACTGCGCTTAAATTCAACAGTGCACAGATGACGTATTTGGTCTCAATTGATATTTTTATGTGTGGTCTAGCAACACTTTTGCAATTATTAAGAAATCGCTATTTTGGAATTGGTTTGCCGGTAATTCTTGGGTGTGCAATTCAAGCTGTGGCACCTTTGAAGATGATTGGAAAAGAATTTACGATCGGAACAATGTATGGGGCAATTATTGTCGCGGGTTGTTTTGTTTTTTTGATTGCGGGCCAGTTTTCACGAATTAAGAAACTTTTTCCACCTGTGGTGACAGGGTCATTGATTACAGTAATTGGGCTTACCTTGATTCCAATTGCGATTCAAAACTTAGGTGGAGGAGACGCTACCGCTAAAAACTTTGGTGACCCACAGAATTTATTGCTGGGCTTTTTGACAATTGTAGTAATCTTGGGTGTTCAGATCTGGGCCCGGGGTTTTTTGAGCACAATTGCAGTTTTATTGGGCTTGATAGTAGGAACAATTGTTGCCGCAATTAGTGGGATGGTTTCGGCTGCCCCAATTACTGAGGCAGCCTGGTTCCACATCCCGCAACCTTTTTATTTTGGGATGCCGCATTTTGAATGGTCTTCAGCGGTGACCATGATAATTATTGCCTTGGTTTCAATGGTTGAGTCGACCGGGGTGTTCTTTGCACTTGGAAATGTCCTCGATAAAAAAATTACAGCTGCTGACCTGAAAAGAGGGTACCGTGCAGAAGGGTTAGCCGTTATTCTCGGTGGTGTTTTTAATACCTTCCCGTACACAACTTTTTCACAAAATGTTGGGTTGCTACAGCTTTCGGGAATTAAGACTAAACGGCCGATTTACTGGTCAGCGGGGCTTTTGATGCTGATGGGACTGCTGCCCAAAATTGGGGCGTTAGCGACGATCATTCCTACGGCTGTACTTGGCGGCGCAATGTTGGTAATGTTTGCGATGATCAGTGTGCAAGGGATTCGAATGTTATTGCGAGTGGACTTCAATGACCAGCGCAATATCTTAATCGTAGCAATCTCGGTTGGTTTGGGACTGGGGGTCTCCGTTTACCCCACGATTTTCCAATTCTTACCTAAGGCTATTCAGTTATTTTTAGGCAATGGGATCGTAGTTGCAAGTCTAGCATCTGTCGGATTAAACATTATTTTTAAAGGAAGAGCCGGTTTAGATGAGTAATTCATGAAACAAAACCCTACACTTTTTTTTAAAGTTGGGGTTTTTTACTGTTTTTTTAATTATTACTTTAAAATTTGGAATAAGTCTTCGTCCAATTCTATGGTAGAATGTGAATAAGAGAAGTTTAGCTGGGCTTTACCCGGAACAAACAGTTAATCTATTCATAAGGAAAGTAGTGAGAGAATGGACAAGAAAATATTGTTTCCAGGGAGCACAATCGGAATCATTGGCGGGAGTGCGAGCGGTATTATGCTTGCAGAAGCTGCTAAAAAGATGGGTTTCAAGGTAATTGCTTATAACAGTGATGAAGCAGCTCCAACTGTTCAGGAAGCCGACCTGGGAATTACGGGTTCCTATACTGATCACGGTAAATTACAGGATTTTGCTGAACGCTGTGATCTGGTAACATATGAATCAGAAAATGTCCCTTCTGATGTAATCGCATTTATTTCACAATTTACGGCGGTTCCTCAGGGAAAAGATGCTTTGGAAATTGCACAGGATCGTTTATTAGAGCGGGCCTTTTTAGAGCAGGTGAACGTTAATATTGCTCCTTACGCGACAATTGTGAGTTTGGATGACATTTATCAAGCGATTGGTTCCATTGGCTATCCATGTGTACTTAAACCAATTCAAAAAGGATTTGGTAAGCGACGTCAACAAGTGATTCGCAAACAGTCTGATATTGCTAAATGCGCAGATCTAATTGATTTAGGAACCTATGTACTTGAAGCTTGGGTTCCTTATATGAAAGAACTATCGGTAATTGTTGCTAAAGAAGCTGATGGGGCACTTAATCTTTTTCCAGTTATCGAAAATGTTTATCGTGATCATCGCCTCTTTGAGTCAATTGTCAAATGTGAGCTTGACTCGGCTGTTGAAGAAGAGATACGGCGGCTGGCAACCGAAATTGCTAAACAATTAAACTATGTGGGTGTTTTGGAAGTTGCTTTTTTCCTAACAAAAAGTGGCACAATTTATGTTAAACGGATCGTGCCTGCGTTGCATAAAGCAGGATTTGTATTTGATAAAGCTACAAATGTCTCGATGTGCGAACAGCATTTGCGTGCATTGGCTCAGATGCCACTGCCGCAGGTGCATTATTTACAACCAACAGTCATGGTTGCTCTACAATCCTCAGAACTGGAACCAATGCATACGCAGTGGGTTTTAAAAGACAATTGGTATTACCGCTTCTATCGCTATCCTCAGATGGCACGGACACGTGCTCCGGGCTATCTGCTTGTCTTAGCCGAATCTACTGCTGCTGCACTGCAGCAAATTGAGGCTACGGGTATTTGGAGTGAGCCCGAACAAGCAGCTGAAAAAGATATTCAATGAGAGTTGGAGTACGTGAATTTTAAGTAACAGCAATAAAAAATGAGCAGTCTGAACAGGAACTGGTGAGATTTTCTCATGAGTCCCTTTTTGTATTGGCGTTAGAAAAGTCGGTTTTTAGTACATTTTTAAGTTAGAGATGCAATAAAACAGATGTTGTGTCTTTTTGCTTTTTTCCTAAGAAGTAAATTGAGTTTTTTGCTATAATTAGAATTGATTGGAATTTAAGAGAGGGTTGAAAAAAGTGACAGCCGAAAAACTATTAAATGGAATGAATGATAAACAACAAGAAGCTGTGCTATGTACTGAAGGGCCGTTACTTGTGATTGCGGGTGCGGGAAGTGGAAAGACACGTGTTTTAACGCATCGGGTTGCGTATTTAATTGAGGAAAAGGGCGTTAATCCGTGGAATGTGTTGGCAATCACTTTCACCAACAAAGCGGCTGCTGAAATGCGCGCAAGAATTACTAACTTGCTTAGTGAAGACCTTGCAGCTGATGTCTGGGTATCGACATTCCATGCACTAGGTGTGCGCATCTTACGCAGAGATATTGATAAGCTGGGATATAACCGGGCGTTTGTGATTACTGGGACTAGTGAACAGCGGACTCTTGTTAAACATATCTTGGCTGAACTGAATGTCGATCCTAAAAAATTTGATCCACGGGCAATTATCAGTACAATTTCGAATGCTAAAAATGATCTGCAGTCTCCGCAAACATATGCGCAAAATGCGCGGACGCCTTTTGAAAAAGTTGTGGCAGAAGTTTATCCACTGTATCAAAAACGTTTGGAAAGTAACCAAGCAGTGGACTTCGATGATTTAATTATGCTAACACTGAGGCTATTCAAAGAATTTCCTGATGTTTTGCAGTTTTATCAACGTAAATTTAAATATATTCATGTGGATGAGTATCAAGATACAAATCAGGCGCAGTACGAACTTGTTAACTGCCTCGCACAGAAAAACAAGAATTTATGTGTGGTGGGCGATGCCGATCAGAGTATTTACGGATGGCGCGGTGCCAACATGGAGAACATCCTCAACTTTGAGAATGACTATCCTGATGCACAAATTGTGAAGTTAGAGCAAAATTACCGGTCAACCAAAAATATTCTAGAAGCTGCGAATGCTGTTATTCAAAATAATGTAAAACGCAGGGCCAAAAATTTATGGACGCAAAACGCTACCGGTGATAAAATCCATTATTATCGTGGGCAAAATGCTAATGATGAGGCTTTTTATGTTGTTCGACATATCCAGCAATTGCTGAAAGAGAGCGGTTATCGGTATAGTGATTTTGCTGTTTTATATCGGACCAATGCTCAGTCGCGAATGATTGAAGAAACATTTATGAAGGCTAATATTCCGTACCGGATTGTAGGTGCGCATAAATTCTATGATCGAAAAGAAATTCGAGATGTGCTTGCTTATATGCAATTAGTTACCAACCCAGCAGATTCCTTTAGTTTTGAGCGCGTTGTGAATGAACCCAAGCGTGGGATCGGAGCAACTAGTCTTGAAAAATTGACGGCCTTTGCGCAAATGAATGGGATGTCGTTACTGGATGCAGCTGCAAATGCAGTGCTAGCTAATCTTTCTGCTAGGGCAAGCAACGCTTTAACAGATTTTGCAACCGTAATTCAGGACTTGCATACACAAAAAGATGAATTGAACGTCACGGAACTGACTGAAGAAATACTGAAAAAGACAGGTTACCAAAAGGCTTTGGAACAGACGAATAATCTGGAAAATCAGAGTCGGCTTGAGAACTTGAAGGAATTTCTGTCAGTCACTAAGCAGTTTGATGATGCGTGGCAACCAACTGATGAACAAGCAGATCCGTTCGTAGATTTTCTGGCTGAGTTGGCATTAGTCTCAGATCAAGATATGCTTGAACAAGAAAATGCTGAGGTAACTTTGATGACGCTGCATGCGGCTAAAGGATTGGAATTTCCAGTTGTCTTCTTGATGGGAATGGAAGAAGGAATTTTCCCGCTCTCGCGTGCAATGATGAATGAAGATGAGATGGAAGAAGAAAGGCGTTTAGCATATGTCGGAATTACACGTGCCGAAAAAGAACTTTTTTTGACCAATGCACTCTCACGAATGCTTTACGGAAGAAGACAAAGCAACCCAGCCTCTCGCTTTATTACGGAAATTGGTCCCCAGCTACAAGCGGATAATCAACAAGTCGCAAATACAACTAGGAATACAGCATCCTATCCTTTTAGTAGAAAGAAAAATTGGATGCCAGCGGGTACTGTAGAAGAAAACAAAGGAACTGGTGCAGCTAAGATCACATGGCAGATTGGTGATAAGGTATTGCATAAAGCATGGGGAGAAGGGACTGTCGTTAAACTTTCCGGCACTGGTGATGACTTGGAACTTGACATTGCTTTTGCAGGTAAGGGAATTAAGCGGTTGTTAGCAACCTTTGCCCCGATTTCAAAGAAAACAGATTAATGGCGGCAAGAGGAGGAGCACAGATGGAAGACGAAGCGCAACGGCAGGCTGTAGCAGACGTTCAAGCTTTGCGTGCCAAACTTGATCGCTGGCGTCAGCAATATTATGTTGAAGACCAGCCAACTGTTGAAGACTATGTTTATGACAAGGCCTATCAGCAATTGGTGGAGCTCGAAAAGGCTTATCCTGCACTAATTACTGACGATTCACCGACACAGCGAGTAGGCGGTCCGGTTCTAAGTGGTTTTCAGAAAAAAACACATGAGATTCCGATGTTATCACTAGGCGATGTTTTTTCGAAAGAGGAGTTAGTTACTTTTGACCAACGTTTGGAAAAAGCTGTGGGGAAAAAGCAGCATTACAGTTGCGAGCTAAAGATTGATGGATTGGCAATCTCACTTATCTATCGCAATGGCAAATTTGTTGAAGGTTCGACGCGCGGAAATGGTATCATTGGTGAAAACATCACGGAGAATTTAAAGACGATTAAAGCGATCCCACTGCGTCTTAGCGAACCAGTTTCGTTAGAAGTTCGTGGGGAATGTTATATGCCTAAAAAAGCTTTTGCGGCTTTAAACGAAAAACGTGAAGCGCAGGGCAAACCAATTTTTGCTAATCCGCGAAATGCAGCCGCAGGAAGTCTACGGCAACTGGACACACGGATCACAAACAGCCGCCAATTAAGTACCTTTATTTATTACTTGATGGAACCGCAACAGTACGGGCTAAGTACCCAGACCGAAGTTTTGCACCAACTGGCGGCGTGGGGATTCAAAATCAACCAAGAATCAAAAAGAGTCTGCACAATGGCAGAAATTGAACGCTATCTTGATGAGTATCAGCAAAAAAGGGCCACATTACCTTACGATATTGATGGAATTGTATTAAAGGCTGATGAGATAGCTGTCCAGCAACTCGTGGGAAATACGGTTAAGGTTCCTCGTTGGGCCATCGCTTACAAGTTTCCCCCAGATGAGCAAGAAACGGTTGTCAGACAGATTACTTGGACAGTTGGGCGCACTGGGATTGTTACACCTACTGCTGTGATGGATCCTGTCCAACTTGCTGGTACCACTGTTGCACGTGCTTCCTTGCACAATCCAGACTACTTACAGCAAAAAGATATTCGTTTGCTGGATACTGTCAAGCTGCACAAAGCAGGAGACATTATTCCGGAAGTCTCAGAGGTTGTTATCCAAAAAAGAGCGGCCACTTCTGAACCATACCCAATTCCCAAAAATTGTCCGGTTTGCAAGGCCAAGTTGGTGCATCTGGATGAAGAAGTTGCTTTAAGATGTATTAATCCTAAGTGTCCTGCACTCCTTAAGGAAAGTCTAGTGCACTTTGCCTCGCGCAATGCTATGGAGATTACAGGATTAGGGCCGCAAATTGTCGCTCAGCTATTTGCCAAAGGACTTGTAAATGATGTTGCAGGTCTGTACCGCCTTTCCTTTGAAGATTTGCTTAAATTAGATAAATTTAAGGATAAGTCTGCACGCAACTTATTGACAGCCATTGATAAAAGTAGGCATAATTCTGTTGAACGTCTTGTTTATGGCTTAGGAATCAGACACGTGGGCGCAAAAGTTGCGCGTATTCTGATGTCCCATTTTGGAAACCTTCAAAATTTAATGGCCGCATCTGTTACTGAGATTCTTGAAATTGATTCTTTAGGAGAAGTGATTGCGCAAAGCATTGTAACTTATTTTTCTAAGAACGAAGTCAAGGAATTGATAACAGAGCTCAAAGAAGCGGGGCTTAACTTTAAGTATCTTGGGGTCAGCGCAGCAAAGGCCGCCCAAAAAGAGGGTTTCTTTGCAGGAAAGAAAGTAGTTTTAACCGGAACACTTTCTCAAATGAAACGTACAGACGCTAAGAAATGGTTAGAAGCTCAGGGCGCTGATGTGACTGGGAGTGTTTCCAAAAACACTGATTTTGTGATTGCGGGACAAGATGCTGGGAGTAAACTGACGAAAGCTCAAAAACTCGGAATCACAGTTTTGGATGAACAAGGATTTAAAGAACAAATGGAGGCAAGAAATTGAGAAAAAGCAATCTTATTTTAGGAGCGATCGCCGGAATTTTTCTACTTGCTGGTTGCGGCAGGTTGGATTCTTCCACCTCCACAACTACTACTGCTAAAAATTCTTCTTCTGGTTATCGCACGACTGGTCAAACTAGTGACAGTGAATATCAAGGTGTGATTAAGGATGGCAAGTACTTAACCAGCAAAGCAAGAGGAGTGGGAGTCAATCAGAATTCGGACAATCTGCTTAATTTGAAGAGCTTTGAGTCTGGGCTGACACAACTTTCAAAGAACCAGTTTTCAACCAGCAACTATATTTTTCAAGAAGGCCAATTATTATCATCTTCAACAATTGAGAATTGGCTGGCACGCAAGTCAAAGAACAATCAGGATGGTTTAAATCCTGAAGACAACGGACAGACAGATGCAAATAAGCGTAATCCGATTTATATCCAGCAGATTGAAGAGCAGGATTATATGAAGGAAAAAAATGGTAAAATGTCTCTAGCTGGAATTACAATTGGGATTGGGATGAATGCTAAGGATTATTATCAAAAGGAAAGTTATGGTGCAACCTACACAACTGATATTTCTGAAGATAAGATGATTGCTGAAGGCAAGATAGCTGCTGCTAAAGTTCTGCAAAGATTGCGCAGCACAAGCGGGGTTTCTGCTGATACGCCGATCTTGATTGGGATGTTCAAACAGGCGCCTAATGACAGTTTAGTTGGTGGTTCATTTTACGCTTATACGCTTGTAAAAAATGGTCAAGTGATTAGTACTTGGAATAATATTAACATTAAAAGTTATGTCTTTCCGTCAACGTCGTCTTCATCAGTTCCAAATGACAATGATGAAACTTCCTTCGAGAGTTTTAAAAAGCAGGTGCAAAACTTCTTCCCTAACCTAGCAGGGGTAACCGCACAAGGGCAGTATAAGAATAAGTCATTACAGGGGATGCACGTTAATATTACAACGCAGTTCTATAGTGAAACAGAAATCACAAGTTTTACACAGTATCTGGCACAGGCAGCGAAGACCTATTTACCAAGTGGAATTCCAATTGATATCACGGTTAAGGGCAGTGATGGAACGGTCCAAAGTTTCCTGTCACGCCAAGCTAAAGATAGCAGCTACTACACACATGTTTTCAGTAGTTACTAAAATAAATTTGAGAACCGTAAAGAATTTATTTTAAAAAGAAGAGATGCCAGCCGCAGGAGTAACTGTTTATGCTAGAATACTACTATAAAAAAGGGAAAGAAGGAGTAGAAGTGGCAATTAACGCAAGCGAAGTCAAGCACGTTGCAAAGTTAGCAAAACTTGCTTTTTCAGAAGATGATTTACAAAAATTTACAGGACAGATGGATAAAATTATTCAGATGGTTCAGCAACTGAGTGATGTTGAAACTGAGGGAGTTCCTGTAACAACTCATATTAGTGATACTCAAGGAGTAATGCGAGCGGATCAAGCTGAGCCAGGAACCTCACGGGATTTGTTGATGAGAAATGTTCCCCAGCATCAGGATGGTTATATCAAAGTACCCGCAATTATTGATGAAAGCGAGGAAGCATAAGGAATGGACTATTTTAAATACGATCTTGCAGCCTTGCATGCATTGTTAGTAAAAAAGGAACTCAGTGTCTCAGATCTAGTTAAGGAGACTTTCAAAAGTATTGAAGCACGTGAAGCAGATGTTTCTGCCTTCGTGACACTTAATGAAAAACAGGCACTTTCACAGGCCGCAAAGCTTGATCAACAGGGAATTGCTCAGGATAATGTTTTATTTGGAATTCCTTTAGGCATTAAAGACAATATTGTTACGCAGGATTTAAAAACAACGGCAGCAAGCAGAATTTTAGAGAATTTTAAGCCCATTTACAATGCTACAGTGATGGACAAGCTGAATGCAGCGGCTATGATCACTGTTGGGAAGACCAATATGGATGAATTCGCAATGGGCGGTTCAACTGAGACATCAGCTTTTAAAATTACCAAAAATGCTTGGGATCGGACAAAAGTTCCAGGTGGTTCGTCAGGCGGTTCAGCAGCTGCAGTGGCCGCAGGCGAAATAGTGGCATCTCTAGGAACAGATACAGGTGGTTCAATTAGACAGCCAGCATCTTTCAATGGAATCGTGGGGGTTAAGCCAACATATGGCCGTGTTTCGCGTTATGGGTTAATTGCCTTTGCTTCCAGTCTGGATCAAATTGGGCCGTTAACTCGTTCTGTTAAAGATAATGCATTGATCTTGAATGCTATTAGTGGAGTAGATCCGCATGATTCGACGAGTGCTGCACGTGAGGTACCTGATTTTACTGCAAAACTTGATGGAAATATTCAAAAAATGCGAATCGCAGTGCCAAAGGAATACATGGGTGAAGGAATCGCTCCTGAAGTTCGTGCCGCAATTAAGAAAGCAATTACAACTTTTGAAAAATTAGGTGCAGTTGTTGATGAAGTTTCATTGCCACATAGTCAATACGGCATCCCCGTTTACTACATTATCGCTTCTTCAGAGGCAAGTTCAAATCTGCAACGCTTTGACGGGATTCGTTATGGCTTTCGGGCACAAGATGTCAAAAACTTAGAGGACGTTTATGTCAAATCACGTTCAGCAGGCTTTGGTGATGAAGTTAAGCGCCGGATTATGTTAGGAACTTTCTCGCTTTCAGCAGGTACATATGATGCCTTCTTTAAGAAAGCAGCCCAGGTCAGAACATTAATTTGTCGTGATTTTGCCCGCGTCTTTGCAGATTATGACTTGATTTTGGGACCAACAACACCAACACCAGCATTTGGGTTGGGTGAGGATACAAAGGATCCAGTGACAATGTATATGAACGATATTTTGACAGTGCCTGTGAATCTGGCTGGCCTGCCTGGCATGTCGTTACCAGCAGGCTTTACAAATGGCTTGCCAATCGGAATGCAGTTGATTGCAAATCATTTTGATGAGGAAACCATGTACCGTGCAGGCTATGCTTTTGAACAGGCAACCGACTACCACAAAGAAGTACCAACGTTTGGGGGGCAGAACTAATGAATTTTGAAACAACTATCGGTCTGGAAGTCCATATTGAAATGAAGACCAATTCCAAGGCATTTTCACCAGCACCTGTGCAATATGGGGCAGCACCAAATACTAATACAAATGTTGTGGACTGGGGCTACCCGGGAGTTTTGCCAACGGTTAACAAAGGTGCAGTTGAATTTGGAATGCGTGCTGCACTGGCATTAAACTGTGAGATAACTAAAGATACTCACTTTGATCGTAAAAATTATTTTTATCCTGATAATCCGAAAGCTTATCAAATTACACAAGCACAGGAACCGATCGGCCGCAATGGCTGGATTGAAATTGAAGTCGATGGGCACAAGAAAAAGATCGGGATCGAAGAAATGCACGTCGAAGAAGATGCCGGGAAAAACACACATAGTCCTGATGGCTATTCATATGTTGATCTTAACCGGCAAGGGACGCCACTAATTGAAATTGTTTCAAAACCTGACATTTCGTCGGCTGATGAAGCCTATGCCTACTTAGTTCGGTTACGTCAGATTGTTCAGTTTACGGGTGTTTCTGATGTTAAGATGGAAGAAGGCTCGATGCGTGCAGATGTCAATGTCTCTGTGCGACCAATTGGTTCTGAAAAAATGGGAACCAAGACAGAAATGAAGAACCTGAACTCTTTCGAGCACGTTAGAAAAGGGGCGCATTATGAAGCTAGGCGCCAAGAGAGACTGTTATTAGCTGGAAAGAGCATTCAGCAGGAGACACGCAGATTTGATGAGGCCTCCGGTGAAACTGTCTTAATGCGTGTCAAAGAAGGGGCTAGCGATTATCGTTATTTCCCAGAACCAGATATCCCCCCACTGCATATTTCTGATGAATGGATTCAGCAAGTTAAGGATTCCATTCCTGAAATGCCAGATAAGCGACGTGCAAAATACGTTACTGAATGGGGAATTCCAGAATACGACGCGGGTGTCTTAACCCAGACTAAAGAAATGTCTGACTTTTTTGAAGCAGCAGTTGCACAAGGTGCACAACCTAAGCTGGCTGCCAACTGGTTGATGGGGGAAGTTAATGCTTATTTAAACACTAATAAGCTTGATCTGCTTGAAACGAAGTTAACCCCAGAACATCTGGCCACAATGATTAAATTAATTGAAGATGGGACAATTTCATCTAAGATTGCTAAGAAAGTCTTTAAGGAAATTATTACGAACGGCAGTGAACCCAAGAACTGGGTGGAAGAAAAGGGATTAGTGCAGTTATCTGATCCTCAAGTACTCGAACCAATCATCACTGCGGTTTTGGATGATAATCAAAAATCAATTGAGGATTATCAAAATGGCAAGGGGCGTGCAATCGGCTTTTTAGTGGGGCAGATCATGAAACAAACGCATGGCAAAGCTAACCCCAAGATTGTTAATAAGCTGTTGATAAAGAACCTGAAAGAAAGATAACGTGGCAGGCTTTTCTTGTAACATGGCGAGAATAAGTGCTTTTTGTAAGGAATTAAAGGAGAGGTAGCGATGAAAAAGCGTTGCAGGATTATTTATAATCCAACATCGGGCCGTGAAGCAATGAAAAATGATTTAGTTGATATCTTGAATATTTTGGAAAGAGCTGGTTATGAAACTAGTGCTTTCCAAACTACTCCGGAATTTAATTCAGCTAGAGATGAAGCTGCACGTGTCGCACGCGATGGCTTTAATTTAGTTATTGCAGCCGGTGGAGATGGGACGATTAATGAAGTTGTGAATGGAATAGCGCCTTTCAAGCAACGTCCTAAAATGGGGATTATTCCAGCTGGAACGACAAATGACTATGCGCGCGCTTTAAAGATTCCACGAGAAGATCCCATTGCTGCTGCTAAGGTAATCGCTAAGGGAAAAACAGTACGCATGGACATTGGGCAAGCCGGTAAAAAGTATTTTGTCAATATTGCAGGTGGTGGCTTATTGACAGAGTTAACCTATGGAGTGCCTTCACAGTTCAAATCATTGTTCGGTTACTTGGCATACTTGGTTAAGGGAGCTGAGATGCTGCCACGCATTAAACCCATTAAAATGCATCTTGAATATGATACAGGTGTATTTGCTGGAAAAGCTTCGATGTTTTTCTTGGCATTGACGAATTCAATTGGTGGTTTTGAACAAATTGTGCCGGATGCTTCACTTGATGATGGAAAGTTTACGCTTATTGTTGTTAAGACTAGTAATTTAGTTGAAATTTTACAGTTAATGACAATGGTTTTGAACGGTGGTCGTCACATTAATGATCCGCGAATATTGTATGTCAAAACTTCTAAACTGGTTGCTAAACCGGTTGATGAAAAAATGATGATCAATATTGACGGGGAATATGGCGGTGATGCGCCAATGGTCTTTAAAAACCTGAAACAGCATATTGAAATGTTTGCTAATACAGAAAAGATTCCGCTGACTGCAATTACTTTTAGTAAAACACCAGCAGAAGTTGATGCTAGTGAGCACTTTGTCGAAGGTGTCGAACACCTCGCAGGACAAAGGCTAACTAACAATGGTCAGGAACAAGAAAGTAAAAAATAAATTAGGCGACAGTTGTTTGATACTGAAACTTGGTTTGACGCTGTGGTTTAATTAATTGCCAGTGTAATGGAAGACTGTGCTAAAATTGGAGGAGGTTCCAATTTTTAGTGCAGTCTTTTTTGAAAATTCCATAACGTTTTAAAAGTAGGTTTAGCGAACCTGTTTGTGCGTGTTTAACATCGCACTTTTATTTTTAAGGTGTCCGCAATCAGCTGCTGGAGCTAATTTCCAAATTGTACAGAGTTTAAGGATGTCAACTTGGCAATTTGGAGTTGGTGTTGGCGGTTGCAAATTGTTAGGCACTTCTAATACAAAGGAGAAAGAAATGAATAAAGCACCTGTAACCAAAAATCAAGAATTAGAATTAACAATCACCGACCTAAGTTATGAAGGCAAAGGGGTCGCAAAAATTGAGCGCTATCCGTTGTTTATTGCCAATGCACTTCCAGGTGAAACTGTAGTGGCGCACGTGATGAAAGCCGGAAAAAATTTCGGTTTTGCGAAGGTAATTAAACGGTTAAATGACAGTCCACAACGAGCAACAGCTATAGAAGATAAATATATGCAAACTGGGATTGCGCCATTAGAGCATCTTAAATATGCAGCGCAGCTTGAATTTAAACGCACGCAAATTGTTGAATTGCTGAAAAAAGCACATTTGGAGCAACTGCAGGTGGCACCGACTGTCGGGATGACCACACCGACTCACTATCGAAATAAGGCGCAGATTCCTGTCAGGATGGTTCGCGGCCAATTGGAAACGGGCTTTTTTCACCAAAACAGCCATCGTCTGATTCCAATGGAAAATTTCTTAATTCAGGATCCGCGGATTGATGAAGTTGTCAAAAAAGTTCGTGATATTATGCGTAAATACCAGGTAATTGCCTATAACGAAGACGGGCATAGTGGAATTTTACGCCATCTGATTGTGCGTCGGGGACACTACTCCCATGAGGTCATGGTAATTCTGGTTACACGAACTAAAAGGATGCCACAAAGTGAACAAATCACGCAGGCAATTCTGCAAGAATGCCCTGATGTTGTGAGTGTGATTCAAAATATCAATCAAGAAAAAACAAATGTAATTTTGGGGAGCAAAGATCGTTTGTTAGCGGGTAAAGCACAAATTACCGATACTTTAAATGGAATCAGTTTTGCAATTTCTGCACATTCTTTTTATCAGGTTAATTCTGTTCAGACTGAAAGACTCTACCAAGAAGTTGCGCAGCGTGCAGAGCTGACAGGAAACGAGACCGTGATTGATGCATATTGTGGAATTGGCACGATTTCATTGAATCTAGCTGCAAAAGCGAAACAGGTTTATGGGGTAGAGATTGTCCCAGAAGCGATTGCTGATGCACGTAAAAATGCAGAAATGAATAAAATTGCTAATACTACTTTTGAAGTTGGAACGGCAAGTGAATGGATGACTAAGTGGTCACAAGCGGGACTAAAGCCTGATGTTGTAGTTTTTGATCCACCGCGTAAGGGCTTGGATAATGAAGTTATTCAAAGTACAGTTACATTAGCCCCACGTAAAATTGTGTATGTCAGTTGCAATCCGGCAACCTTGGTTCGTGATTTACAGATATTTATCCAGCAAGGATATGAAATTAAGCAGCCAATTTTACCTGTCGATCAGTTTCCGCAAACGGTACATGTCGAATCAGTCACTGTTTTGGAACGTGCTTAAAAGGTTAAAAATTACGCAAGGATAAAAAAACAAGCTCTCATAGTTTAATGCATAATTAGTATTTTAATATTTTAACGCAGCTCTAGCCTACTAGTCAGGAAACTTCTAAGCAGTTTGCGAGCTAATTAACGTGTAGTTAGGGAATTGACATTCGGTAAAAGTTAATGTAATTTACTTAATTAAAGGAAGCAAATTATAGAAGATAGCCGGTGATTGACTATGAAAAAGGGAATTTTATTAATTAACTTGGGGACTCCCGTGGCACCCACTGCGGCGGCAGTCAGACCATATTTAAGACGCTTTTTAGGTGACCCGCGGGTGATTGCAATGCCGCGTTTGTTGTGGAAACCCATTTTAGAATTGATGATCCTGCCTAAGCGGCCCGCAGCCTCTGCAAAGATGTATCAAGCAATTTGGTCACAAGACTATGGGTCACCGTTGGCATATTACACTCAAAAACAAGCGACACGCCTGCAAGCTTTGCTGCCAGACAGAATAGTGAAGTATGCTTTCAGTTATAGTGCACCGTTTATTCCAGAAGTCTTGCGTGAATTTGCCCGTGAGCAGGTGGAAGAATTAACAATCATTCCACTTTATCCGCAATATTCGACTACGACAGTCGGGTCTGTGACGGATGAAATTACTGCATTCTATCATAAAAGTACTTTTGTGCCTAATCTGCGCGTGTTAACCTCTTTTTATCAGGCACCAGATTATATCGAAGTATTGGCAGCAAAGATTAAAAATGCCTGGCAACAAAAGCATTATGATAAATTGCTACTCTCTTATCATGGAATTCCAGAAAGCTACGTTGCAAAAGGGGATCCGTATGCACGCCAATGTCATGCTACAACCCAACTTTTACGTGAGAAGTTGGGCACTATTCCCGTATTGGAAACCTTTCAGTCTAAATTTGGAAGGGCTAAGTGGTTAGAGCCAGCCACAGATCACACGTTGAAAAGTTTACCACAGACTGGAATTAAAAATGTTTTGGTTGTTTCACCGGCGTTTGTTTCGGATTGTTTGGAGACGCTGCATGAATTACAGCTCGAAAACAGGGAATATTTTATGTCCGCTGGCGGGCAGACCTATGATGTTGTTCCGTGTTTAAATGATGATGAGGATTTTATTAAGGTACTTAAAAATTTAGCGGTTGCGCCTGCAGATCAGCACGCGCTGCGTTAAAGAGAGCTTAAAAAAGATGCGGTTTTTTGGGATTTGCGCGGTCTAAAAACTAATAAAAAAGCTGGGACAAAACTGGAAATAGTTTCCAATTTTCTCTCAGCCTTTTTATTTTTTACAGGTTGAACTCACGAATTAAAAAAGTAGTTTTCATAGAATGAAAGGCTAAAATTATTTTTCCGATGCTGGATCATTTGTTTGCAAGGTTTCACACCTTGTAACAGGATAGACTTGATTGTCTGCCTCATCAAATAGGCTGATTGGCTTATGTTCTGAAAGATCAACACGAAGATGGTAACCATAGTTATCTAAAAAAAGCAATTCCTTTTCATCCAAGTGAACTATTTTTCCGGGAAGCTTGCGCCCATCAATTAGAACATCAAGGGGTTCTGTGATCTGTAAAACATGGATACGTCCATTCAAATCATCTGTGAAATTCCACTTGCCAATGTAATAAGCAGGAAGATCTACGCTGCGATGATGTTTTCTAAACAGCGGAAGAAAGCTGAGGTGATTGCGCAACCTGAATCCCGTGTTTTTCTGGTTTCGGCTCATTTTACTGCGCTCCTCCCTCGTAAACAATAAAAACTTGGACTAATATTTTCACATATAATATAACATTTTTTTGTCCGATAAAGTAGCCATTCAACTGAAATTTAACACTAATATGAAACAAATGAAATATTTTTGTGATGTATGTTTCATAACCGTCCGCCTTGATATACGGTCCGTCTTTTTTTTGATACAATGCTTATAGTGAAAAAAGCAAAGGAGGGGTACAAATGTTAAAATTAGGGGTAATTGGAACGGGATGGATCACTAAACAATTTGTTGAGGCTACCCAAGAAGTCGGTGGGTGGCAACTTACAAGTGTTTTTTCGCGTAACCTTGAGCGAGCTCGCGCTTTTGCAGCTGATTTTGCGGGGGAAATTAAAGGGTATCGTGATTTAGATACTTTTTTTGCAGAAGGTGATTTTGATGTTGTTTATATTGCGTCGCCTAATAGTTTGCATTTTGCACAGGCACGACAAGCGATTCTAGCAGATAAGCATGTGATTGTTGAAAAACCGGCCTGTTCAAATCCTAATGAGATGAAGGTCTTAATTAGATTGCTGCGGCGTAAGCACCACATCTTTTATTTTGAAGCTGCACGGCATTTTCATGAGCCGAACTTTAAAGCCGCTGAACGGCAGCTTCGAAAAATGAAAACGTTACAAGGAGCTACATTGACTTACCTAAAATACTCGTCACGCTTTGATGACTTTCTGGCGGGTAGTGAACCCAACGTTTTTTCTCTGGATTTTTCTGGTGGAGCACTGCAAGATCTTGGGGTTTATCTGGTGTATGATGCAGTTTCTTGGTTTGGAATGCCGCAAAAGGCAATGTATTTTCCACATAAATTACGTAACGGAATTGATGGTAAAGGGGTTGCAATTTTACAGTATGCTGATTTTGAAGTTACGCTTAATCTTGGTAAAACTGCTACTTCGTATCTTCCAAGTGAGATTTATGGTGCGCGGGATACGCTCTGGCTGGATAATGCCGCAGAGCTGAAAAAGGTTACTTATTTTGCAGCAGATGGTTCAAAAACAGATTTGACGCAAAAGACTGCTGAGAATCCAATGGTTGCAGAGGTCAAAAATTTTACAGCCGTGTTGCAAAGGCCCGAATCGCTTAGTAATAAACAGTTAATGGAAGACTGGTTAGCGGTAGCTGTGCAGGTAAATCGGGTTTTATATTCTCTCAGACAGAGTGCACAGCTTCAATTCAGAGCAGACTTTGAGTTTAGATAAGAAATAGAAGAGGAAAAGATGGATTTAAAATTTCAAGAATTTTTTAAAGAACAAGGATATACGCAACAAACAATTATTCAACAGACGGTGTATCAACCGCTAAAAGCTGGAGAGAGTATTTTAGGTCTTGCACCAACCGGTTCAGGCAAAACCTTGGCATATACGTTGCCGCTTTTAGAAAATGTTGTACCGGCTCAAGGCGTGCAGTTGATGATCGTGGCACCTTCACAAGAACTTGCCGCCCAACTTGCAACGGTGATTAGGCGCTGGGCAGCATTAAAAGAACTCAAAGTCACAACTTTGATTGGCGGAGCAAATGTTAAACGGCAACTCGAAAAACTTAAAAAAAAGCCAGAAGTGATTGTCGGGACACCAGGTAGAATGTTAGAGTTGGCTGACGCTAAGAAGCTTAAATTGCATCATTTACACGCGGTGGTCTTTGATGAAGCTGATGAACTGTTGACAGACGAAACACTTACGGCTTGTCGTGCATTGCTCGCGCATGCTCCTGGGCGCCAAGTTCAATTGAGCTTTTTTTCCGCTACTACTGCAGATATTTTTCAACAACTGGAACACTGGTTTGGGGTGCCGATTAAAACTTACGATGTGCGGGCACAGGATCAAACGCAAGGGGAAGTGACACACTACTTGCTCGAAACTCCCACACGTAAACGAACAGAAGCTTTACGTCGGCTTGCACACTTAGAAGGCTTTAGTGCATTGGTATTCTTCAAACAAGTTGCGGTGCTTGAGGAAGTCGCAGCTAAACTAGATTACCAAAAAGTGCCGGTAGCGACTCTTGAAGGTCAAAGTCGGCAACAGGAGCGGCAGCGTTCATTGGAACAACTGAGACAAGGAAAGATTAAACTGTTACTGACAACTGACGTGGCTGCTCGCGGTTTGGATATTCAACAGTTGCCCGCAGTGGTCAATTATGATTTACCTGCAGATATTACGATTTATATTCATCGGGTCGGTCGTACTGGGAGAATGGGAGCTCAAGGTGCTGTGATTAACTTGGGTAATGAGCATGTTCTCAGGACCTTTCGTCAGTTGTTGCGTGCTGGTGGCTATGAGCCCGTCCAAGGAGAACTTTTTGGCGGTAAATTGCTTAAAGCAAATGAGGTTGCAGCAAAATCAGAGCTTAAAAGCCCCCTTGACCGCACTTCCAAGAATGTGAAGCCACGCACAAGCAAACCGGTTAAAATGGACAACTCAGTTTCTTTGAAGAAAAAGCACAAAGGGCATAAAAAGCGAAAACGAGACCAACTTAATAAGGGAAAGAGACGTGTTTCTAAGAAAATACAGTAAATGCCTGTTTCTTCTCCAAAGATGACTTGCAAGCGAAGTATTGACTTTATGCAATTTAATTTCTATACTAATAGAGTTAGTGCTTTAATTGTGCGTCATGCGCTTGTAGCTCAGCAGGATAGAGCGACCGCCTCCTAAGCGGTAGGTCATCGGTTCGATTCCGATCAAGCGCATTTTTAACATATGCTAGAAAATGGGAATGCCGGTATAACAGCATTTACACGATTATAAAATGTTAAGGAAGGCTAAGAAATGCAACTTTGTTGTCCAGTTGTTGTCCTCCTAAATGGTCTATTAAGGATTCAATTTTGTCGTCGCTACGGGCTTTGTACTCATCGATCAAATAGGCATATTTTTTAACTGTTGTCGTCATGTCTGAGTGACCAAGCCTCTTACTAATAGCATATATATCAACGCCTTTAAATAAAAGGTAAGCGACATGTGAGTGACGCAGACTATGAAAATGAAAGTTTTTCTTCTTTAAACCGCATTCCTTTAATAGCGCACGCAGTTTTATATTCACAGCATTGGAACTTGGAATGGTGCTTTGATCGTTTTCAAATACCATTTTATAGTTGTTTGTTTTGAGTTGCTTCAAATATCCCAACAGTGTTTTGTTAACTCTGACAGTGCGGTAAGAGCAACTTGTCTTAGGCTTTTTGAAGCCTCCGCCTTCTTGGTAGTTCCATGCTTTGTTAATTGAAATAGTGTGGCGCTCAAAGCTTATATCTTTCCATGTGAGTGCTTGGATTTCTCCTAAACGCATTCCAGTGTAAATCGCCGTTAGTATCATATATCGGCTTGTAAAACGTGGAGAAAGCTTACTAGCAGTCATATTTATAAGCTGATTTATTTCAGATACATTAAGGTATTCAACTCGTAAAGTTCTCTCACTGTCGTAAACTAGCTCAACGTCAGTAGTAAAGTCCTTGGTAATGATGTCGTCAAAGATTGCTGCTCGTATGCACGCTTTAACTGTGCTGTTAGTTTTTTGCATAGTATCTTTTGAATGGTTCTTACCAAAAACGTTAATGAATTTTTGGTAGTGATTCCTCTTTATGCTTTGCAGCTTTTGGTTGCCGAAATATTTTTTGATAATGCTCGAAGTAACCCGGTACCTATTTAATGTAGATGCTGCTACTCTGTTTTCTTTATACGTTTTATACCAATTGTCAAAGTACTCAGAAAAAACTACATCACGCTTGGCAACTATGACGCTTCCGTTTTGAGACTCAATTTTGGCAGCATATACCTTAGCTTCGCTTTTTGTTGAAAATCCACTTTTAGACATTTGCCTGAGTTTTCCGTTTTGATCTCTCTTTGAAACTATCACTTTCCAGCCAGTACTCATTTTACGGTAGCTTGCCATAATATTTCACCTCCTTTATAATGTAATAGGAGCGTAAGCTCCCTTAGTAATCTGTTAGCACATCTTTCGTCTTGGTCGGGGAGAGATGTGTTTTTTATTGTTGTTGTTCAATTTTATATGTCTGAGATCCTATCTTAGATCCGTCATAACCTTTTGTAGCTTGAAGCTTAACTGGAGTTTTCATATCTGTAAGTTCATAAGTTGATTCATTTTTAACTGTTCCATTTTTCTTTATTTTTTCTGATTGAGTATCTAAATACTGTTCATCGATAGTTGAACCTATCTCCAATTTATTAACGCTGTTAGCATCATTATCTTGATAAGCAGTGAACACCGCTTGCCAAGCACTTATAGGATCGATATCCTTGTTAGTCTTATTAGTTACCTTGTAATGAAAAATAATTAGTGGCTTGTCTGAGTAAGAATTTGTTTGATCTGCATTCTTAACCTCAACCTTAGTAATTTCAATTTTAAGATCGTGTATTTCAGCTACATTGTTTTTAAAGTAATATTTCTGTTGTTTTTTGACTTTAACAACAGATTTTTTGCTAGAATTGTTTTTTGAGTTTGTATTATTACTACAAGCTGTGAGAATGGAAATGCCTGCTAAGCATAATAGGACTGATGATATTTTTTTCATATTTCACCTTTTTTTATAATTTAAGTAGTTGCTTTTTCTTAGCTTCAAATTCTTCTTGAGTAATTACACCATCATCAAAAAGTTTTTTCATTTTTATTAATTCATCTGTTGAATCGTCATTTGCAGAAACCTTATTTAGGGTGCTTTTTGTTTCAGCTTTAATTTGTTGCTTGCTTTTTTTACTAAATCTGAAAAGAGCTATCGCTGTTAAAATTATATATCCCCAAGCAAAAATCATAAGATCTTGGAAATATTTAGATGATGACATAATTGCGATGAACCCAAAAATCAAAGTGATTATTAAAACAGTCCAGAAAACCCAGCGTTGATCCTGCTTGCTGGTCACTATTAATATAATTCCTGTCACTGCACAAGCAAATGCCATAATTATGCCACTTGTTGCAGCAAATGATCCAGAATCTGAATTAGCAAATGCAAATAGCTTTGATGCAGTGCTTGCTTCGTCATAGGTTATAAAAGCTAATAATAATTGTACAGCTCCTATGACAATCCTTTTAATGTTCATGATAAATCCCCCTAATGATTCAGCTTTTAAAGTCGTCAGATTTTGGACGAGTGCACGCTAAAATTTTATTTTGAATTTCTTGCCACATTGCATACATATAGCATCATATTTTTTACCACGTTTACCTGCAAAACCAACTATTGTTCCAATACCGCCATATATAACACCGCCTATTGCAGCCTTGCCTAAAGAAAATGCTTTGCGTCTATTATCAAGCACTTGAATATCATGTGATTTACATTTAGGGCATTTTGGAGCATGACGCTTGTATTTTTTCTTAGGCTGCTCATTAATGGTAATATTTTGAACAACAGGCCGTTGAGCTTTTAAAGCTTTTTCTTCTTTGTCTTTTTCGTTTTCTTCATGAACATGATTCCAAAATTTAGAATCATCATCTTTAATCTGTTCAGGCGTTCTTTTATCTTTAAATTTAGGCTGTGTCCCAACTGTTAACCAAACGACAATCCACACAATTAGTCCTAGATGCCAAACATGTAGAAAAGCTATATTTAATATTCCAACAAATAGTCCTCCAAACATGCCATACACAAATCCCGCAACTGCATCGCCTTTCCAAAACTTAGGCTCTTTTTTATCGTCCACCACGAATCCCCCCTGATAATTTAAAAATAATATGTGTTAATAAAAAATATAAATCATTATGTAAAAATATCTGAGTAGTGGTATATTTTACTCAGATACATGATAAGTCTTAGCCTTCACATCCTATCGGGAGGGCTAGGACTTTTTCTTTTCCTCTAACATAATTTTCCCAATTACATCAACATCTTGTGCAGGATAAACCATGTCTTCATATTTATCATTGATAGATTTCAATCTGATTTTTCCATCTTCACGATAAATCTTCTTGCAAGTAACGCCTACATCTTTAATCCTAACAATTACTACTTGTCCATCGGTATCAGGCACTGGCTGATAATGTAAAAAAGCCTGCGAACCTTTTGGAAGCAAAGGTTCCATAGAATCTCCAGCAATTGTTACAACTTCATCGGCGCCTCTAGGAACTTCGTTTCTAATGACTACCATTTCTTGCTGGCTGTCTTGATAGTCACCATCTATAGGAGCACCAGCAGCGGTTGCACGCCCTGAACGAACGGTTTTACTGTTTTGCTCATATAATTGCGCTTCAGCAAAATGATAAACTTGTTTTTGCCTTAATGGTTCAAGCTCTTCGTAAATAGATAGAATATCATTACCACTGTTAGATTCTGGGAAAAATCTATTAATGCTAACACCTAAAGCATTTGCTAACGCAAACAAAGTATCTTGCTTGGGTGACCTAAGACCAGCCTCATAATTAGCAATTGCTCCTTTTACAACACCAACTTTGTTAGCCAATTCAGTTTGAGTCAAATTTTTTTCTTCACGAAGATTTTTAATAACTAGTCCAGCATATTTAGCTAAATCCAAATTGTTCATCTCCTTATCTATACCTATATAATATGCTTGGCTGTGAACTTAGTCAACATAAAAAACACGAAAAGTGAACTTTTTTTGCCTTTTCTATTGATTAATGTTCACGAATAGTGTACTATAAAAATATAGAAAAGAGGTGAGCAAAAATGCAATACAAACTTTTAGCCCTTAGAAAAGAGAAAAATGAAACCCAAAAAGATGTTGCAGAAATGCTTGGTATTACAGAGGCTTCATATAGAAACAAAGAAAATGGTAAAACACAGTTTAAGATGAATGAAATGTTTTGTTTAGCTAGCCACTATTGTCATTCAATCGAGGAAATTTTTTTGCCTCGAAAGTTCACAATTAGTGAACAAAAAGAAAAAGTGAGGAAGTGAAATTATGAAAACAGAATTAAAAGCAATCGGGAAACAACACATTGGAAAATATGAATTTACTGGAATTGAGGGCGGATTTGGCGAAGGCAAAAAAGCGATGCTGGTACCAGACATTGCAAAAGTTCACGACAGGCCAGTGTACAAAATTAATGAGCTTATTAATCGAAATATAAAAAGATTTAAGTCAGGAATTGACTTGATTGATTTAAAAACCGTTATCCCTCAGAAGGATAAGGAAAAATATGGCTTTAGTCAAAATGCGTGGAACAGGGCCTCAAACATTTACTTAGCATCTGAACGTGGATATGCGAAACTTCTCAAAATACTTGAAGATGATAAAGCTTGGGAAATTTATGACGAACTGGTCGATAACTATTTCAACATGCGACAAGCAATTAAGAATAATCAGCCAGAACTATTGAAGGACAAACGTTTGGCTATTCTAGAAACAAATGCTGCTACTAGGCGAGCGAAATTGCTTTATGATGTTGCCTTGAAAATGCCAGAGGGAATTGAACAACAAAGACTTTTTTCTAAAGTTGCATCAATGATTACTGACGAAACGATTTTACCCATTATGAATAAGGCAGAGTATTCAGCTAAGCAAGTTGCTGAAAAAATTGGTCAAGGCTTAACAGCGAATATGGTTGGAAGAATTTCCAACAAACTTCATTTGAAGGCTAAACAACCTGAGCAAAATAAATATGGCCGTTGGGCTAATGGCAAGTCTCAATATTCAAGTAGAGAAACGCCGCAATGGATTTATTTTGACAAAGGATTAGATGCTATTAAGAAATATAGACAGCAGGGGGCTTGAAAATGGAAATTGAAAATATTCGTGAAACATTAAAAGTACTTCTTGACTATAACAACAGTGAACTTAATCCTGACTTGATGGTTGGGGAGTATGGAAAATCTCAAAGAAAAGCAACAGTAGAAGACGTTCAAGAGCTTAATTTAAGCCTTCTTACTAGCATTGCTGACTTGCTAGGTATGAGCGATTTATATCTTACTGATGAAAAGGAGTGATCGTATGCCAACTCTTTTAAATGAAGAAGTGCTGAGAAACGTCCTACAAGAGCCTGTACACAAATTAGCTGATGAGATGCTTAGCAAGGAACTCTCAGGACGGACGTGGGGAATTGATGAATTTCGTAAAGCTTGCTGTGGCGGAAAAGATAAGCCTTGGGTTTCAACCTATGTTTTTGCACCGTTCAAAAAAGAAATAGATGTAAAAAATGGTGGTTGGCTAATACCTGCTCATGGAAAAGGAACCAAATTTGTCATTTTTGCTAAGCCAGCTTGCGAATGGATGGAAGAAAACAGGCAGCGCATTGATTGGGAGGCAAAGATTCCAAAATGACTATGTTTTGGCTAGGAGTGCTAATTGGCGGAGTGATTGGAGAGTTCACAGGAATCGTGCTTGCGGCTTTATGCAATGCAAATAAAAGGAGGTGAAGTGATGTTACTTGTAGGCTGGCTAGCCACAATCGTTCTTGCATATTTTATAGGATCGTACGAAGGAAGGAATGGTAGAGCATGATTGGATACGGAATTTTCACATTGGCATTTGGGTTTATCTGCTTTTGCATCGGTGGAGTGCTTTCAAAGTGGGCATATCAAGATGAAAGCAAATAAAAAAGAGCTGAGTGCAATCAGCTCGATTAGAAATATATTTACACGTTTATTTTATCACACTCCAGAAAGAAAGGTGAATGACGATTTTTTCAGCATAGAAATATTGAATCAGGCCGCACAAAAAATGGGTTACGACTATTTTTACAACGTTCCTGATGATGATGTACAAGACATGTTTGATTTAGCAGAAGACTTATCAATGGAAAACTAGGAGGAACAGAAATGACAAAAACAATTGATTTAAATGGTAAGAAGTTTGTGATTGAAGAACAAAAAGTAACAAAGGTAAATGAATTTAAAATAGGCGACACGGTAAGAATTTTAGACAAGCATTATGACCCTGCAACTATCAATTCTGGAGTGATTATTGAATTTCTTGATTTTCAAGATTTGCCAACAATTAGAGTGGCAGTTTTCACTGACAGTTGGGGAAACACATCTTTGGAATATAAAAACATTAATGACAAATCAGATAATTTGGAAATCCTGCCAGCAAGCCCAGATGAATTAAAAATTGACATGGATATTATCAACGGGAGCCTTGATTCAGATATTGCGAAGAAGCAACGTGAAGTGGAAGAATTGAAGCACAAAAAAATGTTTTTCAACAAGTTTTTTGGAAATGGATTAAAGGAGAAATAGCCATGAATAACGAACAGGCACAACAAGCATTAGAAAATATTGGTAGCAAACTAAAGCTTGAAATGGATAGCAGTATGCCAAGTTTTAGATATGGTAATTAGCCTATTGGGTACGTTTCAACTTCGAGCATTTCAATTTATCCATTTGGAGGCTATCTCAAACACAAAATAACTGATGAAGAATATCAAATACTAGTGCAATTGTCACACACAAGGTTAGACGATCGTGTAGTGAACGACACTTTTTCAAAGTTTACTGACAGTTTAAGGCGAGCTGATGAACCAACACGCACGAAAATAATTAATTACGTTAAGGAGCTGATTTCAAATGATAACAGGAGGGAAAGTTGATGGAAACTAAAATTGGTGCATTGTTGCCAAATGGCACTCGTGTATATGAAGACTGGGAGTCGAATGATTTAACCAACGAGAGCTATTTTCTGATTGAGTTTGGTTCACAGTCGGCATACCTAGTTAAAGCTGAGGGCTTGCATAAATGGATAGAATATGTATTCGAGACAAAGCTACCTAATATAGACGAAGAGTTCTGTGAGGGCTGGCTGTTTGCCAATGAAATTAACTACATGAGAATTAATGAATTGGAGGAATTGGAATGAAGAGTCTTGAATTTGTTTTAAAAAATTTTAAAAGTGACTGTATTGACGGAAGAGATGCCTATAGATTGGGAGAATATACGCCAAAAAGTGAGCTTAAGCTTTTAGGACTCGAACTTAAAGATGATGCAACACACAATCCAAAAGAATGGTGTGAGGAAAATATTCTTGATGATTTAAAGGACGACATTAGATTTGGATATACAAAAGCAATAAACGGTCGGGGAATTTCATCTAAATTCATGGCCTCAGTTGTTGAGATGTGGGACTGGATATTAACCGATGATAAAAAACTACTAGAACACCATGAATCATTTTGTGACAATCATTTAAACACATTTATGGGGCTGGCAACAAAATATGGCATAAGTTTGGAGGAATTGAAATGAACCTATTTGAATTAACAGATAAATATACAGAACTTGCTAATCGAGATGATTTAGATCCTGAAATGATTAAGGACACGTTGGACAGCATTGAAGATACATTCAATAGCAAGGTTGACAACATTGCTACTTGGATTGAGCGCAATCAAATGAATGTAGATTGGCTTACAAAGAAAATTCAAGAGTTGCGAGAATTGCAGACTACTTTAAAAAATAAGAATAAGCAACTTAATCAGTATCTAACAGAAGCAATTGATAACGCTGGGTACAAGGAAGTTAAAACAGATAATCATTTCTTAAAGCCTAGAAATTACAAGGCAAGTGTGATCATCAACGATGAAAACCAGATTTCAAGCAAGTATGCAACTGTTGAAACAGTTATCAAGCTAAATAAAAAAATGCTCTATGAAGACTTAAAAAACGGTATCTATGTAGAAGGAGCAAGCTTAAAGCCTAGTCGAAAGGTGGTAATTAAATGACCGAGGAAAAGCAGAACACTTTAGTTACTATCCAAAGCACGTTGAAAGCTCCTAAGGGTCAATACAACAGCTTTGGTAAATATAAATATCGAAGTACAGAAGACATTCTGACAGCCTTGAAACCTATTCTAAGAGCTTTGAATTCAACACTTACTATTACTGATGAACCTACATTAATTGGGGAGTGGCATTATATCAAAGCCACAGCAACACTCACAACTCCTGATGGTGAATTTAAGACAACAGGATATGCACGCGAGAGTGTTTCTAAGAAAGGCATGGACGACAGTCAGATAACAGGTACAGCAAGCTCATACGCACGTAAATATGCCTTGAATGGACTGTTCCTAATTGACGATACAAAGGACGCTGACACTGACGAACATTACAATCAAACGAATCGTCAAGCAACGAAAACTACTGGTCAAAGTGCAAAAAAATCATATCAGAAAAATGATCCAATGATTCAGAAGAAAGCTTTAATTATTGGATATTTAAAAGCCATTTCCCTTGCTACACAATCTGACGTAAAAACAGTTCAGCAAGAGGCACTAAAGCAAGCAGCTACTAAACCTGAATGGAAAACAGCGGATGCAAATGAAAAAGCAAATATCACTTGTCATATTTTGGAAGAAATGAAGAACAGCCTTGGTAAAGACAAAGTATTTGAGGAATTCTAATCATGTTCGGCAAGCTAATCAAGATTTCAAATAACAAGGTTGAAATCGAATTAGGCGAAGAACTAGATATGTACAAGCTGCAAAAGCTGGCAAACGATAAACAGCCAACAGTTGAATTGAGTATTCAAGACGGAAGACAAATTAGCCCTGATCAACGTAAGAAGATATGGGCGCTGCTGAATGATATGTGCGACTACACCGGAGATGTTCCTGAGGAATGGGAGAAGCGTTTTAAATTCAAGACTCACCTTGATCTTGGTATTAAGCCATTCAGCTTGTCTGATTGTTCGATGACAGTTGCTAACTACATGATTTTGGAAATATTAGATTATCTGTTCACAGAGGATATACCTTTCAAACTGAAAACTTGGGAGAGCATACCAGATTTTTTTCCAAAACAGTTATTGTGTATGAAAAACAGAACTTGCGTCATATGTGGAAGAAAAAACGCACAGCTTGCCCATTTTAAAGCCGTTGGTATGGGTAGAAATCGCAGAACGATAGACGAAAGAAAAATGTATTTCATGTCTCTATGCGTTTTTTGCCATCAAGAGCAGCATCGCATTGGAATTAACTCATTCATGAGTAAGTACCATATTAGGCCCATAAGACTTAATGATGAAGATTTAATAAGATTCAATATCATGTCTAAGAAAGGATTAGATAAGTTTGAAAAAAGAGATTTGGAAATCAATTAAAGGTTATGAAGATCTTTATGAAATATCAAATTTAGGAAGGGTCAAAAGTTTGGAGAAAAAATTCTTGATACCACACCACGGAAAAATGGAAATGGCTATTAGAAGAGAAAAAATTCTAAAACAGAGTAGGAATGCGGACGGATATATGCAGGTATACCTTTGCAGAAACAAAAACCAAAAAACTATGATGGTTCACAGATTAGAATTGTCATCTTTTAGTGGTACTCCATATAAAAATAATCTTCAAGTGAATCATCTAAATGAAAAAACTGATGATAACCGCTTAGAAAATCTCGAATGGTGTACACCGTCATATAACATTAATTATGGCAGCAGAAATAAACGTGTTTCTAAGAAAAATAGCAAGAGAGTTATTGCTACCAATATCGATACTAAGAGCAATAAAATTTTCGAAAGTGTTTTACAAGCTAGCAAAAAATTAGGCTTACAAAATAGTCATATTTGTGAATGTGCGAATGGAAAACGATTTACTACAGGTAATTATAAATTTGAATACGTCAATTAGGAAGGATAGATAAAGATGATGAACTCAGTTAATTTAACAGGGCGTTTAGTTGCAGACCCTGAACTTAGATATAGTGCAAGCGGAACAGCTTTTGCAAATTCAACTATTGCTGTTCAAAGAAACTTTAAGAATCAGCAGGGAGAATATGAATCAGACTTTATTAGATTAACAGCAAGTGGCAAACGGGCAGAAACCTTTGCAAATTACTTCCACAAAGGAAGCTTGCTAGGAATAAGCGGAGAAATTAGAACAGGCAGCTATGAGAAAAACGGGCAAAAGGTTTACACAACAGATGTGAATATTAATCAGCTAACTTTTCTTGAATCAAAAAGCAGTAATCAGAATACTCAATCTAGCCAGCAGAATAATCAATATTCAAACGATAAACAGATTAATATTGATGATGATTCGTTGCCGTTCTAGGAGGTATACCAATTATGGCTCAAAGAAGAATGTTTAGTAATCGAATTACTAACAGCGCAAAGTTTTTAAAAATGCCACTTAGTAGTCAAGCTTTATATTTTCATCTTGGACTGCATGCTGATGATGACGGAGTAGTTGAGGCTTTTACCATCATGCGACAAGTTGGGGCAGTTGAAGATGACCTTAGAATCTTAGCAGCAAAAGAATTTGTCGTAGTGCTTAATAAAGATTTAGTCACTTATATTACTGATTGGAATGAAAACAATCGAATTAGGGCTGACAGAAAAGTTGATTCAATCTACAAAAACATGCTTTTAAAGATTCTTCCTGAAGCAGAAGTAATCAATCCTAAACCCCGTGCTGACACGGGTAAGCCAACTGGACGTCCACTGGACAACAAATGGACCGCACAGGTTAGGTTAGGTAAGGATAGGTTAGGTAAGGATAGTAAAACATATAGTCCTGCTAAAGCAGAACCACATCTCCCTTACAAAGAAATAATCGACTACTTGAATGAAAAAGCAGAAACAAGTTATCGAGCAACTACTAAAAAAACTCAAACTTTAATCAAAGCTAGGTTTAAGGAGAAGTTTAGCTTAGATGATTTTAAAAGAGTTATTGATAACAAAGTAGCTGAATGGAAAAACACTGATATGGCTAAATATCTTAGGCCTGAAACACTGTTTGGAACCAAGTTTGAGAGCTACTTGAATCAGAAAGCAAGCAAGGGCAAGCAACGCTACAACCATTTTGAGGGCGAAAATGACCCGAGCGTTTATGATAATCTACCATTTTAGGAGGCGAAAGCATGGAAAGCGTGGCAGATGCATTTGCAGAAATGGAAGAACGACTGTTTGAAACTTACGGTATTAAGTGCCCTAAGTGCCACAAACTATTGCTTCGTCCAAAAATTTTCAACAAAAAAGGTGAAAAGATGGCTGGAGCTTGTGCAACCCCAGGGTGTGGGTACAAAGAAGCAGACAGCAAGGCAAAAGAACGGCGCAACGAAAATGTTGATTTGACAATCAAGGCTTATAAAAATGATGCCTATGGTTATTTAGAAAAAGCCTCAGTTACTAGTTCATTAAAGGTGTTCAGCAAAAGTTTTGCTAATTATTCAACTGGAACGGTCAATGAGAAGCGAGCTTTAACTTATGCAAGAAATATTTCAGCTAAGCTATGCGATGAAACTGTGCATGCACTACTGGTAGGCCAAACAGGCACCGGAAAGACGCATTTGGCAGTTGGAATTATGCTTGACTATTTAAAACGCAATAACTACATGAAAAAGGCTATGTTTATTGACTTTCCACAGTTGATGGACCAGCTGAAAATGGGGATCAGCAATGATGACATTGGCAAAAAAGTGAATCAATGCCTAGAAGAAGCTAAAAAATGTGATTTGCTGGTGCTGGATGATTTAGGAGCTGAGAGAGACAGTGATTACTCGCTGAGCGTTGTAGATACGATTTTTAGGGCAAGAGAAAACGAAAGCATTGTCGTAACTTCAAACCTTGCAGGAAACACCTATGAAGAAAGATATGGTGCACGGACGTTTGGAAGACTAAAAATGCACGGTAGCGGCAACACATTTTCGTTTAATGGAATCGACGACCATAGGAGGTAAACATGCGTGAATGTAAGCTATGCGGTGGCACAGGCATTGAGCATATCGAAACAAATTGTGGCATGCAGGTAAGACCGTGCATTGTGTGCGGAGCGGTAGACGAATTGATAAGGAGGCACGAAAGTGGAACACGAGCGAAAAGCAAAATTGCAATTAATTAATGACCATTTTCAAAATTACAAGCGATATGCGATTCCTAAAGCACAGTTAGTGATTGCGGATATACCTTATAACTTGGCTGATAATGCCTATGCCTCTAACCCTTTGTGGTACAAAGGCGGAGATGATAGAAATGGCCAATCAGATAAGGCGGGGAAAACATTTTTTGACACTGATGTTGATTTTAGAGTTGCTGAGTTCATGCATTTTTGCTCACACATGCTAATTAAAGAGCCTAGGCAAACTGGTAAAGCGCCGGCAATGGTTGTCTTCTGTGCTTTTCAGCAAATGCAAATGGTGATTGACTACGCAGAAAGATATGGGTTCAAGCATAGTATCCCACTTGTGTTTATAAAAAATAGTTCAGCACAGGTGCTAAAAGCCAATATGAAAATCGTGGGAGCTACAGAATATGGGCTAGTTCTTTATCGTGATAAATTACCAAAGTTTAATAATGACGGGCGCATGATTTTTAACTGGTTTAACTGGGTAAATGACAACAGCTATCCTAAAATTCACCCCACTCAGAAACCAATGCCTGTTTTAAAGCGACTGATTGAAATTTTTACGGATAAAGGCGATACGGTAATCGACCCTGTGGCTGGCAGCGGTTCAACACTTAGGGCAGCAGCAGAGCTTAACCGTAGCGCATACGGTTTTGAAATTAAAAAGGATATGTGCAAATTGGCTCAAGAAAAAATGTTAAAAACTACAGAATTATCATTACTGTCAATTTAAGGAGGCGCGAGCATGAAATTAGACGAGATAGCAGCCAAAGCAGAAAAAGCAGGATTCATTGTTAAGCGGCAGGACGTTGGCAACGGCACAACTTTTTTGAATGTGGACGCGGTTGTATATGACAAGACAATCGACATTGTCAATGATTGCATGCCAATAGCAAGTTTGCTAGGAAACAAGCTCAATATGTACGAGGTATTCAGCAAGCATGAGGAGTATCGCAAGGTGGATAAGGTTACGCCGATTAGAACGGCAGACGTTGTGGAAGTGCTGACAGACATGTTCGAGTATGCAAAAGGAAAAGTGGAGGTAACAAAATGAAGTATAAGAAAAACGACAAGGTTTTAATTCTATGCACTGTGGATTATGGTGAAGAAGGTTTCACTGTGCTTAAAGAGTCACCATTAGAAGGACCAAATATTTTAGGCAAGTTGGAAGATTTTCAGCCTAAAGAAGAAAAAATAAAGTTTACACCTGAAATTAAAAAAGAGTTTGATAGCATCTATAATTCATGCTTCATTCTTTATAGTGCAATGACTAGAATATATAGAAATCCACGCAATTTTCCTAATCTATATCATTTTTTGTTCTGTTGTGAAACGGGAATGGAGCAAGCACAAAATCAAAGAACATTTTCAAATGCGATGTTTAGTTATTCCTTAGTTGAAACTGCTCAACCAGAAAAGCACACGGTCAAAGTTGGCGAGGAATGTCTATATTTTGCACAAGATCAAGATCAAGAAAAAGTATTTGGCTTTGCTTATGATTCTGATGATTTCAAATTAACACTTGATGAAGTGAAAGAAGCAGAAAAGAAGCTGGGCGTTCAAGGCTTGCAAGCTAAATGGTACGAAGCAAGTGAAAAGGATGAATAGGGTAGGCACACACTTTGCGACTAAGCCAGTTATGGATGGCATAAAATTCGACAGCAAACGTGAAATGCAGTTTTACGCCAATTTCGTGAAAGGCAAGCACAGGTTTGAGTACCACAAGAAATATCCGCTGTTTGATAAATTTGCTGTAGGCGGTATGAATATGTTCGGAGCCAGTTACACGCCGGATTTCGTGATTTATGACGTAGACGGAAATGCGATTCATATATTAGACATAAAGACGGGTTTCTCATCGTCAGCAATCAACAGTGGCATACGGCTTCGATTTGAGCTGTTTGCGAGGAGATACGGTAAACCGGTAGAAGTTATCGTTCCAGCAACTAAGACGTTCAGAATGAAGATTCTGGGGCTGACAACGCCATTTGAAGTTAGAAAGTTTAGCAATTTTGATTATACAGTGTTTGATCTGATTGGAGGATAAAATGACATTTGATGAAGCGTGGAAAAAAATTGATGAGGATTCGTTTCCGTTTGAAATTCCTGATGAAGCTAGTGACTCAGAAATTCTTCAGTCTGATTTGATTTATGTTTTTGAAGAACTGCGTAAAAAATATGCACCAATTGTTGAATTGACGCAAGAACAGAAAAACGTTTGGGATATAGCAGTTGATGCGTCTAATCAACATCCTAAAGATTTCATATTCTTTGTAGATATGTTAGAAAATGTAGACGAATTTCACGGGTATGTGTTTGAAGAAAAACTGACAAAATTTAGGCATAATTCAGGAGACTTAATAAACATGTGGTTACACCCGGAAACAATTAAGGTTGTTGGCAACATTCACAATAATCAAGAATTGTTGGAGGATAGTCATGATTGATAGACAATTTATACAGGATAAGGAAACTATAGAACACTACGTCAGAAGAAGTATGAAGGATGCCAATTCAGTAACTGAGATAGTTGCAAAGCTAATCACTAAGTATGTGAGATGCAAACGGAATGGATTTGAGCCATCACCAGAAATCAAGGCGTTGTTCAGGATAAGCGAGTTGCCCAATGGGACAGACCGGTTAATGCAGCAGTTGCTGATTGACAAAGGTAATGGTGAATTTGAGGGGGTTAAATTAAATGATTGAAAGCAATGCATTTACTGATAAATATGGTAAGCAAATACTTGTGGTGGGGAATAGAACAAATATTGAACTTGTAAGTACTGAAAATACAGAAAAAATTACTTTTGATTTAGAAAATACAGATATCTTGCAATTTATTTATAAAGTAGCTAAAAGAACTTGGAAGAACTTTACTCCAAAAATGGCATGGTCGGACTCGTCTGATTACTATGCCTACTATGACAGAAAGCTGGATAGTGAAGGAGGGCTAACCCTATCAACGAGTCTAAGAAGCTCTCAATTAGTTGTTGAGAGACCTTATGGAGCTGGTGAAGTCTACTACAGATTTAATAAAGTACGTTGTGAGACTTTTATTTATGATGTTCTTGATTGGTTTCCAGAAACTAAGGGGGTAAAGGAATGAAGACTAGGGAAGAACTTTTAAAGATGTTTGAAGGAGATAAATTATTTTTTCCCAAAGGAAGCACGCTTGAAGACCAACATAGAAATATTTGTTTATTAGATATTTTGGATGTTTTAGCAGCACCCACTGAGGAACAATCAAAGTGCGAATACTGTCATTCCCCTTTTAAGTACTTAATCCAAGCTTGGAATTATTATAAAAATAAACCTGACTTAAAAGTAAATTTTTCTGAATTGGAAAAAGATTATCAAGGTGATGCGGCTAAAGAGTATTTGGAATTGAAATGGGGCGATAAGTTAACAGGAGTTCCATTGGGATTTTATGGTTGGAAATATTGTCCAAAATGTGGAAGAAGGCTGAATGATGAGTAAATTACGACCAGATTATTACAAGGGTAAAAATGGTCATGACTTGTTCTGGTTCTTTGAAACATTCTTGCCTAAGCCGTGGGTAATCGGATTTTATGTGCTGAATGTGATCAAATACGTAGTCCGACATGAGGGCAAGAATGGTATTGAAGACTTAGGAAAAGCCAAGACTTATGTTGAACGGCTAGTGGAGTTCGAGGAGGCAAATAAAAATGATAAGCGAGGAAGCATACGAAATAATACATCAGATTGACCGGGAGCGTGGCTGGAACAGTATTAAGCCCACCGATGAAAGACTGGCTAAGCTAAGAATTTTAATGAGCTATTCTAGTAAGGAGAAACAGTTTGCTGAAACAACAGAAAAGCTTGGCATTAGTAAGCAAAACTTTGCTGACGAGATCAGAAACTTCAATTCTATTAGAGGAATGGCGGAAAAGTTTGATATTGAACGCAAGAAGGTTATGGACTATATAGAGAACTTTGGGCTCAGAGATCTTTATTATGATTATGTAGAAAAGAGCCATGCCTATGTAATCAAAAATAACCAAAGCGGATATGTTCAGACTATATATGGCGGCAATAAAGCACTAGCGAAGTTTTTTGGAGTGGCGAATGGAACAATGCAGCATGCAGTTTTATTTGGGAACTATAAGGGCTACAAAATCATGAGAATGCAAGATTTCTTAGGCGAACGTGACTACAGTGCACAGCGAATAAAAGCTAAATAGAGGTGTAAGCGTGAAAAGGACAACTTTTAATTATATTGCAGATATGATCAGAGATTATCCGTCGGCAGAGGAATATGTTCGTCGACGCGAGCAAGAGCTGATGTATAAATATCAAGAGTTTCAAGATGAAAATGTTGGCGGTGGCCGAGCGGAAAACAAGAAAGACGAAGGCGTAGCTCAAATGGCTATTACATTGGCGACAGATAGACGCATTGAGAATATTAAAAGAAATCAGCAGGCTGTAGGCAGAGCACTGCAAAGGTCTAGCGACATCACGAGAGATATAATTTATGAGCTGTATCTTCGAGAGAATGGAATTTACAATACAGAAGGCGTAGCTCAAATGGCACATATTTCAACTAGCCAAGTAAGACGTAAACGAAATAAATTTTTTGAATTAGTTGCAGAGGAACGAGGACTGATTTGAGCATGCGTGAAACGTGCGTGTTTTTGCCATTGTAATATTGATAAAATGGTATTGTCGGAAAGTTGATAGTGACCGACAACCTATGATGGTTTTCTCATTTTTAATTAATTTCTAAATTTGGTAGCAATGGTCGGCGTATGATGGTTCGATTCCATCACATTGCGTAGTGTTTGTAGTAATCACTTAAAACTACCGTGTAGCTATGTTACAAGCTTGGCAGTCGGGAGGCTGTTTTACATAAATAAACCTAATCCAGTAGCAACTAGTATACGCAGAAAAGTCTGCCAAGCTTTTCCTACTTGTTACAAATGGATAGAGCGTTATAGCAATTGAACTGTCAACAAATAGTTGATGGTTCTTTTTAATTTAAGGTGGTGGTACAGACGAAGTGGAACAAAGAACATATTCAGTACATTAAAGAGTTGCAAGAAAAAGGGCTAAGTTCTGAAAAAGCAATCAAAGTGTTTAATAAGTATTTCGGTAGCGATACAAGCGCTAGATATCTGAGACAGAAAGCGTACGAAAATGGAATACCGTTTGAAAATCATGGTCGCAAGCCTAAGTCTGTATCATCACGTACTAAGAAACAGACTCAATCATGGAATGCAGATGGTGTGCAAACCTCTGAAACAATAATCAAAGTCATTAAAGGTCAGAAGATGAGTGATGAAGACTTACTAAAAGCTCATGGATATGACCCTGACAAATTTATTTTAGCTAATGCAATATCTAACTTTTGGAAGCAAACTCCCGAAGCAACGTTATTTCAGACTAAAATATCAATCAAGCCTAAGAATGAATTATCTGCTAATGAGTATGTGGATATATTTAATAGCAAGATTGAACCATTGCAAGTTAATTTAATCAGAGAGGGACGACATAGTTTAGTCGTTCCGCTTTTTGACCTTCATATGGGCATTATGACGTTTGATCTATACAGAGAGCAGTTGGCAGAGATTGAAGAAATCATGAGTCGTGGCTTTAAACATATTGTTGTTGAACAAGGCGGAGACCTCTTTCATTCAGATTTCATGAACAAAACACAGACAGTCAAGGGCACGCAATTAGACCACGTTGATATGGTCAATGCAATAAAGGACGCTAAGCGATTCTATGATGAAATTCTTAAGTGTGCTTTAGCAAATGCACCAAAGGTTGATGTTTATTCAGTAGGCGGTAACCATGATGAAGATATGGTGTATATGTTTACAGACGCTTTAGCAGATCGTTTTCCGCAAGCAACTATACACAATACTAATGAATATCGACAAGCATATCAGATTGACAAGGTTGGTATCATGCTTGCACATGGCGACAAAGCACAAAAGAAGTTTCCAATGCTGTTTGCGACAGAATATCCGTTTATTTGGTCACAGAGTAATTACAGGGAAATACATTACGGACATTTCCACAAAGAAGTAACCAATGATGATTATGGAGTTGTCACACGTCAAATTGGCACGCCTAAACTAAATGACCCATATGAGAAAGCAAATGGATATACGATGGCTACACATAAGCTACAGTTATTTGAGTATGGGATTGATAAGCTGAAAGCGACATACGAGATATAAGGAGTGATTATATGAGATGAAAAAAGACAGTGAGTACGGACTAGTTAGCAGCAGGGAAGAACTGTAACTACTGCGTGAGTTAGATAGAGAATTGAAGTGTGATGAATTTAAAGTGACGATTGGTGAGATTGTTAAAGCAAAGATAGGTGGTGGTGATATGACATGACAGAGCAAGAGCAAGAGCAAGCTAAGAAGGATTATTTAGCAGGAATGAAGTATAAAGACATTGCTACCAAGTATGAAGTGTCTATCAACACCGTTAAAAGTTGGAAGAATAGATATGGGTGGCAAAGAGGTGCACCCACTAAAAAAAGTATGCACACAAAAACAAAAAAGGGTGCACACAAAATTACAAAGGTTGCAGTTGAAAAAATAACAGAGAATGATGAACTGACAGAAAAGCAAAAACGTTTCTGTCTTTTTTATTTGCAAAGATTTAATGCAACGTGGGCGTACCAGCAAGCTTATGAGTGTAGTTATGAGGTGGCCAATGCTAAAGGACCATCCTTGTTAGTAAAAGATAGTATTAAATTAATGCTCAAAGAATTAAAGAAACAGCAGTCACAAGAGCTTTATGTTGATGCAAATGATATTCTGCAAGGCTACCTAAAGCAGGCTACAGCGGACGTTACGGATGTTGTGGAGTTCGAGACGGTTAAGCGATTGAAGTGGCAGAAGGACTATTCAAAGAATGGTAAGTATGGTCCGAAAAGTAATCCCTATGATTATGTTCCTGTCATTGATCCAGATACTGGGGAGCAGGCTTTTTACTTTGAGCAGGTCGTTAAATTACGTGATAGCAAGAACGTTGATACCTCCAATATCAAGTCAATCCGGATTGATAAAGGCGAAGCGGTTGTTGAGATGTACGACAAACAAAAAGCTATGAAAGAACTGCTTGAACGATTACCTGCAACAGATGATTTAAATAAGCATAAAACACGTAAGCTGAAAGCCGAAGCGGATATTGCAGAAGCTAAGGCACGCATTCTAAATGATAAAGGCGATGATACTGAGACTAAAGTGTCTAAGTTGTTGGATAAGATAGACGAAGCAATCGAAGGAAATGATAACAATGATAACTGATTTGTATTCACCTAAACAAGTAGATGTGATGAGGACAGTGCTTCACCGTCATGATTGGCGTTTGCTGATTAATTATGGAGCTGTGCGTTCTGGCAAGACAGTTATTGATAATGATATCTTTCTGATGGAGTTACGCCGAGTGCGTATGTTAGCAGACAAGTTAGATGTAGATGAGCCGATGTATATTTTGGCTGGTTATTCTAGTAAATCATTGCAAAATAATGTGCTGCAGGAAATATCGAATAAGTATGGTATTGAGTTTAAGTTCGATAAGCATGGATCATTTGTTTTATTTGGAGTTAAAGTAGTACAGACATTTACTGGTTCGATTGCCGGCCTTGGTGCTATTCGTGGTATGACAAGTTTTGGTGCATATGTAAATGAAGCATCCCTTGCTAACGAAGAAGTATTTAATGAAATTCTTAATCGCTGTTCTGCTAGAGATGCACGGATCATTTGTGATACTAATCCTGATGTGCCAACTCATTACCTCAAGAAAGATTACATTGATAACCAAGATCCTAAAGCTGGTGTAGTAAGCTTTCATTTTACGATTGATGATAATAAGTTTTTGGATGCTAAATATGTTCAGAATATGAAAGCTGGAACTCCCACAGGAATGTTCTATGATCGCAGTATTTTAGGCTTGTGGGTGTCTGGTGATGGAATGGTGTATCAAGACTTTAACAAGGACACGATGATTATTCCACGAGATAAACTTCCAAATGATCTCAAGTATTACGTTGGTGTCGATTGGGGCTATGAACATAAGGGCACAATTGTTGTTCTTGGTGATGATAAGGATGGTAATACTTACCTAATAGAGGAACATACGAAGCAGTACAAAGAAATTGATTACTGGGTGAGTGTGGCAAAAGACATTCAGAAGAGGTATGGAAAACGAGTTAAGTTTTGGGCTGACTCAGCCCGACCAGAACATGTTGCGAGATTTAAAAGAGAATTTATAGATTGTTTCAACGCAAAGAAGAGTGTTATTTCAGGTATTGAATCAGTGGCCAAGTTAATAAAAACCGGTCACTTTTTTGTTGTAGAAGAATCAATCGAAAGTTTTCTCGATGAAATTTATCAATATGTATGGGATGAAAAGAGTGGACTTCCAGTTAAAGAAAATGATGATGTGATGGATGCTGTTCGTTATGCAATTTACAACACACATGAACGAATCAAAGCTAAGGTCACAAAAAAGCCGAGCTTCTTTTATAGAAATTAACGATAGATTGGAGATGAGAACATGGGAGTTCCGATTGATGCAGAGTTACTACAGGATCCCAACGATCCTAACTACAAAGTTTTAAATTATGTAGTTCAGCAACACAATAAAGAAAAGTACCGACTGCAGATGCTATCGGATTATTACGATGGCAAACATGAGATATTGCATCATTCAATGGCAAATAATCAGTACAGTAGCAATAACAAGGTAGTCGTCAATCACGCCAAGTACATCACTGATATGAACGTTGGCTTTACCACTGGTAATCCGATTGCGTACACAGCTGAAAAAGGTAAGAACATTGATCCGATTACTGATGAATTCAATAAGATGGATGTTCAGACACACGATGCAGAGCTTGAAAAGGATTTGAGCGTGTTCGGTGTCGGCTTTGAAGTTCATTACCTCAAAACGACAGGGTTTGCAGATGATAAGCAGAAACAACCGATTACAGAGGAACGGATTGAATGTATCGATCCACGAGGGATTGTAATGTGTACCGATGATACGGTCGAACATAATCCGTTGTTTGCGATCCACATTCAAGAAAAATTCGATCTAGACGGAACAGCTAACGGCTATTTGCTCGATGTGTACACCAAGACACAGCTAATTTCTTATCGCACAAGATTCGGTTACAACTTGGATGATAGCAATATCGACAGCAGGAAAGTAACACCGCATTACTTTGGTGATGTGCCGGTAGTTGAGTTCAGAAACAACGAAGAGCGACAAGGCGATTTTGAACAATGCAAGTCACTGATTGATGCCTACAACACGTTACAGTCTGATCGGATTACTGATAAGCAAGACTTTATTGACGCTTTACTGATTGTGTATGGATTCAGCTTAATGGGTGACGATGAGGAAGAAAGCAAGAGTAAACTTAAGAACGGCTTTATTGACGGGGCACCAGGCAAAGGTGAAGATGGTGCATCTGTTGAATGGCTCACTAAGCAGTTAGACGAAACACAGGTTGAATTGTTAGCCAAGTCAATCGAGAATGACATTCACAAGATTTCTTATGTTCCTAACATGAACGATGAGAACTTCATGGGCAATGTCTCAGGAGAAGCAATGAAATACAAGCTGTTTGGTTTGCTAAATCTGCTGTCTACCAAAACGAGATACCTGGTTAAAGGTCTTCGCAGACGTTTAGCTTTAATGCAGAACATCCTGAATAAAAAAGGACAAGGCGTTGATGCTTCTGGTTGCAAGATTACCTTCACACCAAATATTCCGGTTAACTTATCAGATATTATTACCAACATGAAGAATGCTGACGGAATTATTCCGCGAACCATTACCTATGGGTGGTTGCCTGACGTTGACGATCCGGAAGAAGTAGCAGATCAGATGAAACAACAAAAGGCTCAAGATATTAAGGACAGTCAAAAAGCTCTAACAGATGATACTGGCAAGAATATTGACGATGAGGAGTTTAATCAAGACGACAAGGGAGGGAAGAAAGATGATCAAAGTTCAAATGATTGAAACACGCCGCTTTGATGAACGTCAGGTCTCAATTAGAGCAAGTGGCCATGCAGGCTTTGATCTACCTGGTAAAGACATCGTGTGCGCTGCTGTTTCAGTTTTATTGGAACATACCACACAAAATTTAACCTCTTGTCGTATTAATGATGATGGGGTCAGTTATAAAGCCGATGTCTTGAACATTGATGAGGGAGATAAACGGCTACTGAGAGCGCTAGGCAACACTTTAGCAACAATTGCTAATCAATATCCAGATAATCTTTCATTCACTACAAAGGTCTGATGATATGGCTGATAAAGATAAGTTAACCTACTGGGAGCTACGAGCTGTTAGAAATGAACAAAAAGCACACGATGATGCAAACGACAAAGTTGATATCATAACGCGTGCTTATTTACGTGCACAGAGATATTTGGGTGACCAGGTCAATGATATTTACAAAAGATACTTTTACAGTGGTAATTACACGGCCGTACAGGCAGAAGAAATCATGAACACGGCTGTTAGCCCTACCGAGCTTGTAACTTTGCGTGCGTTAGCTAAGAATGTTACAGACGCTGAGTCTAAGAAACAGGTTACAGATTACTTATCAGCTTTGGCGGCTAAAGGACGAATCACTCGCTTAGAAGAGTTACAGGCTAAGTCCTACATTGCGGTTAAACAAGCAGCTAGTGTTGAGATTGAACATTCAACTGGACTGTACACCAAAGTAATTCAAGACGCATGGAATCAAGCTGCTGCAGAAAAGATTATTGGTGATGTTACCAAAGATGTGCAGCTTTACGAAAAAGGTTATGTGGCTGAGTTAGACAAAACAAAACGTCAAATTAGAATTGCTGATCCTGAAACTGGTAACGAGATCACAACGGTTAATGCAGTACCAGAGAAGAAGGTTACTGAGTTCAGGCAACTCTCCACTCGTTACGTTAAGCAGGCGTTAAGTGAACGATGGCACGGTAAAAATTACTCACAGCGTATTTGGAACAATACCGATAAATTAGCAGATAGGTTGCAGGAGTTGTTTACCGCCCAACAGATGTCCGGAATGTCTGAGCGTGAGATGGCGCAAGAAATTGAGAAAGAGTTTGGTGCCGGTATCTACAATGCAAAACGTCTGATCAGAACTGAGGCTAACTATTTCCATAACAAGATAAAGCTTGATAGCTGGAAAGAACGTGGCGTAGAGGAGTACCAACTAGTTGCAGTCCTGGATAAGCGTACGTCTCAGATATGTAGGCACATGGACGGTAAAGTGTTCAAGGTTAAGGACGCAGAAGTAGGCAAGACAATGCCGCCGTTACACCCTTTTGTAGAACCGTGTGTGTCATTCATTTTCAGAATAGCCCGTATTCTGGTGCACGCACGGCTAATAATCCTAAAACGGGAAAGAGATTTAAGCTTGACCAGAGCAAAACTTATCATGACTGGGAGAAAATCATTAACAATGAAAGAGAAAATAATGCCAACAATCATTGATGCAATAGTGTTCTTAGACAGTTTTATGATGAATATTTAAGGATGAAAGAAAATGGTGGAGTTCACAATGAGCCTGACACTTCCGAAGCTAAAAAACGACTTGTGAAAAGAAGAAAAGATTTACGAGATATGATAAAAAAAGAATTTGGATATACAATCTAAATTTTGACCTGTCGAATGTCACTAAACTAGGCAAATTAAATAGCGTGTGTGGGTTTAACTACTCTACATAATGATTGATAGCACTGTACATGGGGCATTTGCCGTGTGTGGGGTGCTATTTTTCGTGGAGTGAATTAAATGTGCATGGGCTAAGGAGGAGTCACAATGGAAAAGATACGATTTTACAGCACTTTATTGAATCTGCAACGTTTCGCTGAAGGCGGAGAAGGAAGTGGTGAAGGTTCTGGCTCAGGCGAGGGTGAAGGTTCAGGTGAAGGAACTGGTACCGGTGAAGGTAAAGAAGATAAGCCGTTCAAGGCATTCAAAACTGAGGATGAATTCAATAGCTGGTTTGATTCTGCTTATGACAAGCGGTTTGAAAAGGCTGCAGAGAATTTGAAAGCCAAATGGGAGAAAGAGTCTAAGGAAAAGAAGTCCTACGACAAGATGACTGACGCTGAAAAAGCTGAGTATGACTTCAATCAGAAGCAAGAAAAGCTCAATCAACGTGAGCAGGAAGTTACCGTCAAAGAAAATCGTGCCAACATCACGAATAAACTCGCTGAGGATGGCTTACCAGTTAGCTTGGCTAAGGCTTTCGCACCGGCGTTTGCTGACACAGATAATCTTGAAGCAACTTACAAAGAAATTACCGAGGGATTCCGTGAGGCACTCAAGCAAGGCGTTGATAAGGCACTGGCTGATTCATCTAAAACACCTGGTGCCGGTAGTGGCGGTTCGAAGTCTACCGGTGAAACCTTTGCTCAAGAGCGAAACAAGCAGAGTAAGGGTGCTGCAAAGAGTATTTGGGACACAGTCAAATAAATAAGGAGGAATTTCAATGTATGTAAAAGGGAAAACAGTAGTTAACCAGATCAATTTCTTAGCTTCAGAAGTATCATTAGTTCCATTTCCACAGACAGTGGATAACACCAACTACAATGTACAGACTGATGATCTTGGTCACAAGATCATTCCAGCCGGTACCGTATATCCAACAAACGATGCTAAGGCAATTGGGGTAACTTACAACGAGGTTGATGTAACTAATGGCAAACAGCCTGTGGCAGTCATTCAGGAAGGTTGGGTACTTGGTCAACGCTTGCCAGTTGCTCCGTCTGCGGATGCAATTAAGGCAATGACCACAATTCATTTCAAGGATATTGATGCTTTAACTGCCGCACAAGGCGGTCAAGGCTAGTATTTTTGTTCAAATCACAAATTAGGAGGAACTGTTAATGCCAAAATTAATTGATTTACAACGTTTTGCAGATATTGCAGAACTTTTCTCGCAACGAGAAATCTTAGATTACACCCGGAATCGTGATTATCCAGTAATGTTGGGTGATACGTTATTCCCAGCACGCCGGACACAATCACTTGAATTAGATCAGTTGAGCGGCGGGACACGCACACCGATTATTGCTTCACTGTCTGCATTTGATGCCGAAGCTGAGATTGGCAGCCGTCAAGCTGAAAAGAAAGCAATGGAACTTGCGTACATTAAGCGTAAGATGCAGATCAAAGAAAAAGATCTCATTGCTTTGAAGAATCCACGAACACCGGAAGAGCAGCAGTATCTTATGAGTCGTGTATTTAACGACATCGATGTTTTGGTGCAAGGTGTCAATGCACGTGTTGAGAAGATGGCTATGGATGTGTTGGCTACTGGTAAAATTACCGATGAAGATCTTGATATTTCTTTGGATTACCAAGTTCCAGCAGAACATCAAACAACGCTCACAAGTACTAAGACATGGGATAAAGACGGTGTCGATATTCTGAACGACTTGGTTACTTTTGCTGATGCGTTGGATATCACACCAACGCGTGCACTGACATCTAAGAAAGTCTACCGTTTGATTACTACTAACGCTAAGGTGCTGCAGGGTATTTATGGGACTTCAACACGTGCGTTGAGCCAAGCAGACTTTGATGCATTCATGCAAGCACAGGGATTACCAATTATCCGCACGTACGATAACAAGTACAAAAAGGAAGGCAAGGACGGTAAGCTTACCTCTGAACGCTACTTCCCTGAAAATCGGATTGTGCTGATGAATGACGATCTGTTAGGTGAAAAGGTTTATGGGCCAACACCTGACGAGATTGCTTTACCAAGCAACTCTGATGTGCAGTCAAATCAGATTGGAAATGTGTTTACTGCTATTTACTCTACAACTAAGGATCCGATTGGTACTTGGGAAAAGGCAGCTGCTACTGCATTACCAGGTTTTGCAGCAGTTGATGAAGTATTCCAAGCACAAGTTTTAGCTTAGGCATGGAGGTGTAGTCGATGAATGACGCTCAACAGATTGCTGCATTGGTTACACGTTTAGGTATCAGTACAGACCTTGCAACCGATTATTATAACGACGGTGTAGCTGAGATTCTCGACTACACTAACCGAGACAAGTTGGTTGGGAATATGGCGGTGTATGCTAAGAAATTAGCAATCATTGCTTATAATCGAGACGGGATTGAGGGCGAATCAGAACGTACTGAGGGTGGAGTAAGTAACACCTTAGAACTTGGAATTCCGCTTGAAATCAGACATGGGTTAAATAAATATCGGACTGCAAAGGTGGTTGATCTGCAATGAGACTTAAAACAGCAGATTTAACCACTATTTATTTACGTGAACCGATTAATGGTCAAGATGATGAGGGTAATATCATAAAAAATGGTTGGGGCGATCCAATCACAATTAAAATGAATGTCCAAAGTGCTGGTGGTACTGTCAATGCTCAAATCTGGGGCAAAGACCTTAAGTATATCAAGTCCTGTAAGTACCAAGGAAACTTGATAAACGAAGGACAGCAGGAAAACTGGGGCATTTGCCTGCATGTTGCTAAGGATGAGGAACCAGATTATCTGATAAATTCCATTCAAACCTTTAGTGACCACAAGAATATTACGTTGGAGAAACGTAACAAAGGCAGTGATTCTAATGGCTGAGATTGAATGGAAAGGTTATGACAGTTTAAAAGCTAAACTCGCTAAGCTACCTAAGATTGCACATGATGCAATTTGGGATGGGAGTTTTGACGTTGTCGAAAAAGTGCAAGGTTACGCGATTAGAGAACTTCAATCCAGTGTAAAGCATGGAAATGGAGAGCTTGCACGCAGTCTGAAGTATGAAGTAATTGATAAAGAAGGCAAAGTGGTCGGTCGTGTTTGGTCCGATGATGCGGTGGCTTGGTTTAGAGAATTCGGGACTGGGAAGGTTGGTCAAGAGTCACCAAAAGAACTTCCGAAGGGATTTAATCCTTCTTACAGGCAAACGCCTTGGTTTATTCCGGCGGATAAGGTAGGAGTTGACCTTAACGAAATCTATGGAATGCCAAAAATCAAAATTAATGGGAAGTTATTTTATCGGACTAATGGTCAGCCGGCACGCCAATTCTTAACACCGGCAATCAACAAGGTTAAGGACGAAGCACCTGAGATTGTCAAAGCTAGAGTCAATAATGCAATCAGAAACAAGTTAGGGGGATCATGATGGAAATATTCAACGTGAAATCCCAAGTATTTAAGACACTGAAATCTGTAACTGAAATAAAACAGGTTTCGACAACTTATCCAGATCAGTTTGTGGTTTATCCCGCTGCAGTTTATTATGCACAGCACAAGGCTTATTTCAGGGATAATCACATGCAGGAATTACAGACAGAATGGACAATTACCGTTGATCTATTTATTGATCAAGGTAGTTTAACCAGCATTACCAATCAGCTCATATCGCTATTTAGTGATATGGGCTTTTCTAATGATGTCGGTGATGACAACTTAGCTGGGATCACACGTTGTGTTCTGCGATTCACTGGGGTAGTTGATAATCAGACACTAAGAGTTTTTCAGAAATAGAAAGGATGAAACATATTGGAAAAATACATGAAGTATGAAACATTGCTCAATCTGCAGCGATTTGCTGACACGGTAGATGCTAGTGCTGGTCTTGCTGGTACTGGTTCAAAATTGGAGATGTCATCTGATAATGGAACAACTTTTACTGAAGTTGCCTCAATTAAAACAATTCCCGATATCGGTGCTGATCCAGAAAATATTGATGTTACCTCCTTAGCTGATGACAAGAAAAAGAATGTCCCGGGTATTCAAAATACTTCTACATTGGCATTTCAAGTTGTTTATAAAGGAGACAACTTCAAAACTGCGCTTACACATGCTGGGGATCACAAACAGTATAAATGGAAAGTTACTTATCCAGATGGAATGACAGCAACCTTTGAAGGTTCATACACGATCAAGATGGGCAACGTGGCAGTTAATGGTGCGTTGGACTTCACGATTTCAATTGTGGTATCTGATGGACCGGACTTTACAGCTGCCAGTAGTGGCCAATAATGGAACGACAACCTATTATCCAACAACTGGGTAAGTAATTAACTAGGTAAGAGACGAGCAAGCCTAAAAAGGTGGATATGAGACGATTAAATAAAACGGAGGAATTTAATAATGCCAGTAAAAAAAGCAACTAAGAAGTTTGAATTTGGTGGTCTGCAGCTTGAATTGAAGTTAAGTGGCCGTGACGTGATTAATATTGAAAAACGTTTAGGAAAGTCCATGATGTCGTTATTTATGAGTGGAGATGGAGACATGAAGTTGCCACCTGCTAATGAAATGCTGATTGTATTGCAAGGTGCAAATCAGACTCACGGGGTCAGCGAAAATGACATTATTACTGCCTTTGAAAAGTTCTTCGATGAAGGGCATGCACCAATGGAATTATTCTCTGTGTTGACAGATTTATTCCAGGAATCAGGTTTTTTCGGCAAAAAGGATTCGGTTTCGAAGACGAATTCCAAATCGGAGTTGGAAGTGTTGGACGGAGGAGTAAAGGATCCGGAAAGCGTACTGTAAAAGAAAGTTATTCAACTGTATCTGAACTGCTGAGAGCTGTTTATCCATTGGCAGTTCAATCCGGTATTGATGCAGAGCAATACTGGGAGATGAATTTTGAGGAAGTCATGGTGCAAACTTTGGCTAATAATCGTAATAGAATTCAAGACTTACGAATGCGAGCCATTATGGATCATAAGCAATCGGAGCTTATGGCGTACGCGTTAAATGATCCGGGTAAGATGCCAAAAGTAGAAGAAGCTTATCCATTTGTTAAGGGGTCGGAACCTAAACAAGTTGAGCAGGTACCACAATGGAAAAAGGATCAACTGATGCTTATGCAACAGGCGCAGAGAATCAGAAATTCTAGAAAAAATACATAGGAAGGAGGCAATAACGTGGAATTAGAAGAGATGGAAATGCTGTTCAAGGTTAATACCCAGCAAATGGAGGAACAGTTTGCGAAGATTCAGCCGATGATTGACCGTTTTATGGGTAAAACAGCCGATTCTGCTAAAACTGGGATGTCTAAAACTGAACAGTCGATGGACGTTTCCAAAGGAATTACCAAAGTCCAAGAACAGCTATCTAAGTTGAACGAAAATTTTGGCAGCATGTTTGAAAAAATCCGGAATACAGCTTCAACTGGTGCAACTAAAGTTAGTCAAACTACTGGCAATATGTTTAGTGGTAGTCGTACTAAAGTTAAACAAGACCTTGATGCAATGTTATCAGACATTAACGCTAAGATGGACCAAGCACGTGCAGCGCAAGCAAAGGCAAGAGATCTAGTCAACCAGAAGAATTCTTTGGGAACTGCGCAACAAAGCGGAACTGAAGGAGTTAAATTTGACGGTCAAATAGCTTCTGCACAAGCTCAAATGACACGTTACCAGAACCAAGCTAAAGCTCTAGCACAAGCGATGCAGCGTGAATTTAATGCTGTACCTGATTCATTAAAACGCATTGCGCAAACAATGGATCAGAATGAGGTTAAGATTGAGACCTTACGCAGGCAATTAACGGCTTTACAAAGTTCTTATAAGGACGTCCAAGAATCACTAAGTGTCATGGGTGACAATAGTCGGCTTGTTAGACAAAGTACTTCATTGGAAAAAAGTATTATGAGCGTTCGCGATAAGATGAATCGGCTTATCAATTCTAATGATGACCTGAATAAGTCATATGCGTATGTTTCTGATCGTGGAGAGAAACTAAAGTCGATTGTTGGACAGTTAAACACTGAATTAGGTACATCCGGCAGTAAAGCTAACAGTTCAAGCGGAATGTTTAACCGACTTGGAAACTCAATGCGTGAAGCTGCCAGTCGAATGATGAATTTTGGTAATAATAGTAGCAGTTCAATGGAAAAGTCATCAAGCAGCGCTAGAAGATGCAGATCTGCAATTGGAGAAATTAGCCAGCAACTGAAATTTTTGCCAGCTCAATTAATCGTCTTTGGTTTGATGTACCAAGGTATTATGTCATTAGCTAGCGGACTTGGTTCTGCTTTAAAAGCTAATACACAGTTTTCCAACAGTCTCAATCAGATCAAGGTCAATTTGCTGACAGCTTTCTATCCAATTTATAACTATATTCTGCCAGCAATTAATGCTTTAATGTCTGCACTTGCTAAAGCAACTTCTTGGATCGCACAGTTCAGTTCTGCTTTATTTGGCATGAATTATTCAACTGCACGGAGTGGTGCTTCGGGCTTGTACGATCAAGTTAAGGCGATGAACGATACTTCATCTGCTTCCAAAAAGGCTTCTGAATCTGTAAAAAAAGCAAATGAAGAAATTAAGAAGCAAAATGAGGCACAGTCAAAGGCAGTACGTGATGCTAATCGACAAATTACAGCAGCAAACAAAGAAGGAGCTGCTCAAGTTCAAGCTGCTAACGAACAAATTAAGGCTTCAAATAAACAGGCTCAGGAGTCATATGAGGAAACTAAGAAGAAAAACCAAGAATTAGCTGAATCATTAATGGGTTTTGATGAACTCAATCTTTTAGATAAGAGTTATGGGAATGATAGTCTGACCAAGCCCGAAAGCCAGCCTTATGAGAAGTTTGATGCGCAAGATAAACAGCAAACACCAGATTCGCAACCACTTGAATCAACTGATGATGCAGATGGTAGCGGAGACGGTGTTAATTTTAATGTTCCGCTAGGCAATCAGTTTAATAGTGCGTCCGATGCTGCTAAGGATCTTAAAAAAATCTTGGGTGAGTTATTCGACCCGATGAAAGAAGCTTGGGACGCTAAAGGAAAAGAAGTTGTTGATGCGGCTAAGTATGCTTGGAATGAAGTTAAACGCGCTCTCGAAGATGTTGGTAAATCCTTCATGCATGTGTGGGATAACGGTACAGGTGAGAAGACAGTTGCCAATATTTTGCAGTTACTGGCAGACATGCTGAACATTGTTGGTGATATCGCCAAGGCATTCTCACAAGCTTGGGAAGGTGGCGGCGGTCGAGGAACTAAGCTTATCCAGACAATTTTCGATTCGCTTAATAGTGTCCTGAAACTCTTGCATGATATTGCCACTTCATTCAGAGCGGCGTTTAATGATAACAATCTTGGTGAACGAATCATGGCTAACATCTTGGAAATTGTTACCAATATTTTCAAGACGATTGGTAATTTAGCTAGTCAGTTCGACAAGGCTTGGAATAAGGGGAATGTAGGAACCTCAATTTTTAAGACGCTGCTTGGTATAGTGAATGATTGCCTATCAGTTATTAACGATATGACTGGAGCAACTGCAAAATGGGCCGCTAAGCTTAACTTTACACCGTTACTTAATTCGATTGATACATTGTTAAAAGCTATTCGACCAGTCGTTAAGGATGTATGGGATGGACTTGATTGGGGTTACCAGAATCTCTTATTACCACTTGCTAAATACACGATCACGCAGTTAATTCCGGCGTTCTTCAATGCTTTTGCGGCAGCTCTCAAAGTTGTACACAGCATTGTTCAAGCAGCCAAACCAATTTTTCAATGGCTATGGGATAATTTCTTGCAACCAATTGCTAAATGGACTGGTGGGATAATTGTAGGTGCACTCAATACCTTAGCGAATGCACTTGAAGGAATCGCAAAATTTGCTACTAACCATAAAACTATTATGGAATGGTTGATTGGTACCCTTATTGCCATGATGACAATTAAATACACAAGTAAAGCATATGCTGGTTTAATTACTGATCTTGGTAAAATAATTGTCGCTACTCAAAATGCCAAGGGAGTTAGCGGTATTATAAAATCTATGTTCAGTAAAATCACTGGGCTAGATGATTTGAAAAAAGCGTTGGAATACACAAAGAGTCTTGGTAATATCCCTGGACTAGGAAAAGTGGCAACAGGTCTTACAAGTATTTGGAAAGGTCTTAAAAATTGGAGTGTTTGGTCTAAATTAGCTGCTGCAGGTCAAGCAGTATTAAGTGCAGCTATGGTAGCTGCACCTTATGTACTAATTGCAGGTGCGATAGCAGCAGTTATTGTTGGTTTTGTTGAGTTGTACAAGCACAATCAAAAATTTAGAGAATTTTGTCAAAACATTTGGAATAGTGTAACTAAATGGTTTGGTGCTGTACTGGATTTTGCAAAGAAAAATTGGGCAGGTTTAGCTATGCTAATAGTGAATCCTGTGGCTGGTGGTTTGAAGCTTCTTTACGATAATAATTCAGGATTTAAAAAATGGACCGATGATTTGTGGACTTCTGTCAAAGGTGGTTTAGACAACTTCGGAAAAGGCTGGACTAAATTTTGGAGTTCTACTATGGATTGGATTAAGAAAAATTGGGTTGGTGTGGGCCTGCTAATTGTAAATCCAATTGATGGCGCTATTAAACTTCTTTACGACAACAATCCTAAGTTTAAAAAGTGGGTTGACGATCTATGGTCGGGAATGCAAAAGAATCTTTCTAACTTTAAAAAAGGCTGGGATAGTTACTGGGATAAACTGCATGAAGGTGCGGACAAAACTTGGGATAATACCAAAAAAGGCTGGAATGATTTTTGGCAGGGATTAACTACTGATCAAACTAAAAATAAAAACAAGAAATCATTTACTCAAGGTTGGGAACAGTTCTGGTATGACTTAGGAACAAACATGAATAAATGGTGGAAAGACGTTCAAGGTGGTTGGAGTGACTTTTGGAATCAATTAAATATTGAACAAGGTAAGAACAAAAATAAAAAAGCCTTCTCTCAAAATTGGAATAGTTTTTGGAGTGGAATAGGTAAAGACTTACAATCCACATGGAATGATGCCAAACAAAGTACTAACAGCGCTTGGAATTATGTAGCGTCAAAAGTTATGGAAGGCGCAAATAATGCACGTAACGGTTCTGCTGCGGCTTGGGACAACATTAAAAGTAAAACAAGTAGTATATGGAGTGATGTTTGGAACAATACAAGTAGTACTTGGTCAAATGTCCGAGATCGAATAAGTACATTAGCTTCCAATGCTAAGGAAAACACTTCGAATATTTGGAATGCCTTGCGTCAAAACACAAGTGACTCTTGGGCTAATGTCAGTTCTGCTGCTGGTAATATATGGAATGATATCAGGAATAAGGTTAGTTCTGCTGCAAGTAATGCAAAAGACAATACTTTATCTGCATGGGATAATTTAAGGAACAATACTCCAGGTTATTTTGAAAACATTAAGTCAACTATCGGTAATGCATTCAATAGTGTAGTAAGTAGTGCTGGTTCATTGGGCGGTAGAGTTGCTAATGGTATTAGAAATGGTATGAGCACTATCAGAAGTGCTATAGGTGACATGGCTAATTCCATTAAAAATCCAATAAAGAATGCTATTGATAAAATAAAAGATGGTATTAATTGGGTCTTGAGCAAAGTAGGTCAAAGCGGCTTTGATTTTGGATGGTTCAATTGGGCTACTGGTACAAATAGTCATCCAGGTGGACTTGCTATGGTCAATGATCAAACGGGACCAAGTTATCGTGAATCTTTCGAATTACCAAACGGTAAACAAGGAATTTTCCCTGATGTTAGGAACTTGCTTTTACCATTACCACAAGGCACTAAAGTTAAAACTGCCGCCGAAACAGCTAAGCAAGTTGCTGCAATGACTCCTCATTATGCTGGTGGAATTGGAGATTTCAATTTTGATTTCAGCGGATTAGATCATCTGATGGACGGTTTCGATTTCAGTAGTCTTTTGAGTGGAATTGGAGATTTTACCAGTGGCATAGTTGATGAGTTTGACAATATTCTCGACGATATAACTCATCCAAGAAAAATGCTTGATTATATGATTAACAAGTTTGTGAAAATCTCTGAGCCAAGTGAGTTGCAACAGAAACTCACAAAAGGTGCTGTAAATAAAACCGAAGATGGTTTAGTTGGTTGGGCATCTAAGATACTCAAACAGTTCGGTGGAAGTACAAAACAGAACGGTGCTGGTGCAGAAGGTTGGCGGAGTGCTGTTAAAAAAGGTTTACGCGAAAATGGGTTACCAACTACTGACTCGTATGTAAATGCTTGGATTCGTCAAATTCAGACTGAATCTGGTGGTAATGAAAGAGCCGTTCAAGGCGGATATACTGACATCAATACTTTAACTGGGGACCTTGCCAAGGGCTTACTGCAAACAATCAGCGCTACATTCAATGCTTACAAGTTCCCTGGTCATGATGACATCTTCAAGGGTTACGATAATATTCTTGCCGCTATTAATTACGCAAAACATCGTTATGGTTCAGATATGTTAGGGGTGATTGGTCATGGTCACGGTTATGAGAATGGTGGCATGGTTAGCCTTGATGGTATGTACCATGTGGCAGAAGGAAACAAGCCAGAAATGATTCTACCGTTAACTAATACTCCACGTGCACTAGAACTGATTAAACAAGCACTTGCTTTCATGGGACAAACATTTAGTGGTGGCTTACAGATGCCAGCAGCACTTACGCAGCAGATGGATTTAGGCAGCCTAGGTGTAACTTCAAGCAGCGGCTCTCAGAACATTAATGGAGGCGGAATTAATGAACTTGGTTCTTCAATTGTTAATGCGCTGTTACAAGGTTTGCAAATGACAAATATCAGTAATAGTTCAGCGAGTTCGCAGCCAATTAATCTTAATCTTACACTGCAAGTTGGTGATGAGAAGTTTGGCAGTGCTGCTATTAAAGGTATCAATGCAGTCAATCAAAAGAATGGTAAGAATATGCTGAAGTTATAGGAGGCGGTTACGATTGTCATACTCACTATCGATTGGAGGGGCACAGGTTAAAGCACCTGCGTCTCTTGATTGTATAATACAAGATATTGATGCAAAAGCTTCACGTGATGCGAATGGACTGCTCCATCGTGATCGTGTTGCTGTAAAAAGAAAATTAACTTTGAAATGGGGTCCATTAACTGTTTCTGAATGTAGTACATTATTGCAAGCTGTCTCCGGACAGTTTTTTTCTTGCACTTATTTAGATGCGCAAGATGGAGGATTAGCTACACGAACATTTTACGTAGGTGATCGAACTACACCAGTATACACATTTAATACTGATTTATCGGAGTATGTGTGGCAGAACTTACAGATGGACTTTATTGAACAATAGTCAGGAGGTGATAATTTGATAACACAATCAGATAAAGCCCTTGAAGCTTGGAGAGCAACCGAACGGGTATTGGACGCAATTGTAACGATTAATGGCACTGATTACCACACCACTGATATTACCTCTATTGCCTATGATTCTGGAGCATTTACTGGTGATACGTTTGCCATTGGTTCCACGTATGAAAATGGGCTGACAATCGAGTTCTCACATATTGTTGAGGGCTTGGAACAAGGACAAAAAGTCACAGCAAAAGTTGGTATTAAAACATCTGATGGGACGTACGAATACTGTCCATTAGGTGTTTTTATTGTTTCTGATGATATTCAAATGGACCGTAATAATGATCAGACTTCGATTAAATGTTATGACCAGATGTGTTTAATGGAAGGAACTTATACTTCTAAGTTAAGCTATCCTGCGAGTGCTGCAGATATTATTGCAGAAATAGCTAATATGGCAGGAGTTACGCTTAACACCGATGAGATTGCAAGATTACCTGCAGTGACAAGTTTAGCAAATGCAATTTCAGGACAGACTTATCGTGATGCAATCGGTTGGATAGCACAGTTTTACGCCGGCTTTGCGACTTTCGATAGAGATGGAAAGCTGACAATTCGTACAATAGCCACTCCAGATTATACTTTGAATCCAAGTCAGTATGAACAAGCGGGGCTTACCAAGAATGAGGCTCCATACAAAATCGGCGGTATTCAGTGCGAGGTAACTACAACTACTACTGATTCAACTGGAGAATCAACAGATAATACCGTAACTTTGCAAGTTGGTGATTCTACTGGATCACAAATTAAACTAACCAACAACTTAATGACACAGGAAAGACTTGAAATGGTTTGGGCACAGCTCAAAGATATTAATTTTTATCCTTATAGTCTAAATTGGTTTGGAAATCCTGCCATTGAAGCTGGTGATTGGCTAACTCTCCAAGATACAAAAGGTAACAAGTTCAATGTTCCTAATAATTCTTACACTATGACCTTTGATGGGAGCTTTTCAGCAGTCTCTAAAGCTGACCAAACATCTACTTCAAGTTCAACTTATGCTTGGAACGGTCAACTGACGCAAGTGGTAAAAACGTTGGTTGGTAAATTAACCCCTGCCGGTAATTTTATTTATGGGCCCGAGACAACCGATGAGCCAACGGGGGCTAAGTTTAATGATCTTTGGTATAAGCAAAATGGGAACAAGTTGGAGATGTGGACCTATGAACGTCAAAGTGATGGTTCTGGTAAGTGGTCTCAGACTCTTTCCGATGCGACTGGCGAAGATGTAAAGAGTGCGGTAGCTGCTAATCAGGCAGAAGCAGAGATTGCGAAAACAAACTCTCAAAATGCAGTCGATAAGGCTGATAGTGCTATCCAGCAGGCTGTTTCAGCGTATACACTTGGTTCGAATGCAAATCAACTGGCATCGGATGCTAAGAATGATGCAGCGACAGCATTAACAAAAATTGGTCAGACTGACAATAATCTTACGAATGTTCAAACTCAATTAACTGATGCAAAGAGTGACTTATCCGCAGTTACTCAGAAAGCAAAAGAAAATGGCGATAGTATTATCGTTGTTCAATCTGATATTAGTGGATTTAAGAATCAATTAGCGGATACTGATGGAAGAGTTAGTTCAACGGAACAAGATATAAATGGACTTAAGACTGCTGTAACAGATAGCAAGAATGATATTACAGTACTGCAGACAACTGCCACAGGGCTGACTGCTAATATGCAAGACGCTCAGGGAAATATCGCCTCACTGCAAGCTACCGCTCAAAATATCACGCAGACGGTTAGCGCTGTTCAGGCTAGTGTTAATACCAGTGCAGTTGGAACTAATCTGCTCACAGGTACAAGCGTAGATTTAGTTATTGAAGATGATTCGGCATCTGGACAGGGGTGGAAATGGAATGCCATATATAACGATTTACAGCCCAATACTGTTTACACTTTTGCGTCAGAGATAACTTTAACGGGTACTAATAACGGAGTTTCACTAGTTACTTTCAACAGTGATGGAAGTACTAATGAAAGCACCAGAAAAATTTTAGTTGCAGATGGTACAAGACAATCATGCACATTTACTACTGATACTAGTCATTTAATTCTTATTATTTATGCAGGAATTACAGGAAGCACCGGGCAACATACAGCAAATTTTCATCATAATAAACTAGAAAAGGGTTCAGTTGCTCATGACTGGAGTCCAGCACCGCAAGATTTTACCGATCTTTCTACAATAGTTACAGGCCACACAACTCAAATCGAACAGAATGCTGCTGCAATTAGTCTGAAAGCTAATTCAACCGATGTCGATCAATTAGCCGGACGTGTTTCAACCGCCGAGGGTAATATTTCTGTTATGACCGGACAGATTCAGACTAAAGTAACCCAAAATGATATCAATAATGCTCTTACAGGATATGCTACCCAAGACTGGACTAACGGCCAGATAACAGTTAAAGCCAATGAGATTAACAGTTCTGTGGCACGTGTACAGACCAATCTCGATAATTTACAAATTGGTGGTACTAACTTATTAAAAGGCACAAGTTCTACTTATGCAGTAGTAGCAAACGCAACAGGCTGGAACACAAATCTTTATTATGATGATGTAGAAATTTCTGTTAGTTCAGCTACAACTTATACACTGAGAGCTTATCTCAAACCTACTACTCATAGCGTGCATGTACAGTTAAATTATGAAGATTCTAGCGGAACGTGGTCATTCAACAACGGAAATGACATTGATGCCGGCAATGAAGGCTACTCTACGGTAACTGTCACCGTTCCAGCAGGAGCAATTATCAAAGGTGCTACAATGGCATTTGTTACGCAACAATCTGATAGCACACAAGTAGAATACAAGGAATTTAAACTAGAAATTAGTACAAAGCCCTCAAGCTGGTCCCCAGCTCCGCAAGATATGGCAACTAACGTCGCGTTGACTGAGGTTAAGCAAACGGCTGACAGTATAAGCACTACAGTAACTAATAATAAGAATGATGCCGATTCTAAATTTAGTACTATTAATCAGACTATCTCAGGTATTCAATCCACTGTGTCAAATAAGGCGGATAATAGTACCGTTACGCAACTTTCAAATGTTGTTCAAACAAAAGTTTCATCGCAGGATTATACTTCTAAAGTTACTCAGCTTAACAGCATGATTGATGCTAGAGTCACAAAAAATGGAGTCATTAACGCTGTTAATATCAGCTCTGAGGGTATTCAGATTTTTGGTAATAAGCTGCATATCACGGCTTCAACTTATATTGATAATGCAGTAATTAAATCTGCCATGATCGATACTTTATCAGCAGATAAGATAACGGTAGGAACTTTAAATGGTGCTAATGTCAATGTGATTAATCTCAACGCTGCCAACATTACCGCTGGCACATTGAGCGGCATAGCGGTTAACGTTACTAACAGTGGTGCGAAAATTAGTCTAGACAACAATGGGATAACAGTTAACGCTAGTGGCAATCGGACGTACATTGATCATATTGGTATTCATAACACTAATGGCAATGGCAATGATGTCTGGATAAACAATGGCCAGATTACAGCTAACGCTGGCAAAATACAGAGTGCTGCAATAGTTAGTCTTTCCGCCGATAAAATTACGGCTGGCACGATTAATGGTGCAAACGTAAATGTGATTAACCTGAACGCCGCAAATATTACCACCGGTACATTAAGTGGATCAAATTTGAGTTTGAATCTTGATACTGGGGAAGTTCTGTTTCAAAAAGGTACAATTAAATCGACTGACGGTTTATTAGATATTGAAATTAATGATGGAACATTTTCTCAGAATAATTCCAGTGGTGACGGATTTATATTTAGAAATGGCAATATCTATTTCTCTAATAAGTCATCTTGGGCTGCTTGGGATGCACCATTATATGGGACAATCAGTCTTAATGAGCGTGCATTTGCAGCTGGCCAAGGTGGAATGGCAATTAAAGGTGCAAAAAATGTTGTAGTACAAACTGATGATTATAATGGTGATTTTGTTATGGGGCCTCCATCAAATCTAACAGGTTCCGGCTTACTTTTGAGGGAAGACCGAATCGAGATGGCTTCTGCACAAACCTATCTTTATGGGGGGCATGGATATAGTTATATTAACCATCCGTTTATTGAAATAGGTACTAGTATTTGGGAGAACCAATACAATGATAATGTTGGTTCAAATGTATTAATTAGAGCGTCGGGAATCATACTAGATGGTAATGTAATGAGTCTAAATGGTTTCCACATTGCAAATAACTATATAACAACAGCCGGTGACGGATTATGGGTCAACAGTGCTTTTGGAAGCGGTGGAAATGCAACTATTCATGCTCAATCATTTAGTCAGACGTCTTTGTTATCAAAGAAAACTAATGTTATTCCGCTTGATAGGCTTAAGGCACGGGATGCTATTCGAACTGTTGATATCCAAGAATACATGTACAAAGATGATGTTGAGAATGGCATTACGAAAAAGTATTCTTCGGGAATCATTGACGACATTAATGAAAAGCCAAAATATTCAATGCCATTTGATTGGATTTCAGCAGATGGCAAGGGACGTGAGGATGGAACGGCACTTGGATATACGATAGTTGCAGTTCAGGATTTATACGATCAAATTGAGGATTTAAAAGAACAGGTCAAACAATTAAAAGGAGAGAGTGCAGTATGACAAAGACATTGGAATTTAGAAATGGTGAAGTAGTAGCAGTTGGTAATTTCTTGGCGGGTTTGAAATTAAAGAATAAGGCTAGTCGCGGGCGTACCAAATTAATTAAGCTGCTAGATAAAAAGAATAAAGAGTTCAGTGAGGATCGCGATGAAATTCGTGATCCTTATTTTGTTAAAGATGAATCTGGAAAGGCGGTGGTTAAGGACAACCAATACGAATTAAAGGATAAGGATAAAGTAGGAGAACTGAACAACAAGTTAAATGAACTAGCTGAGGAAAAGGCTGTGATTGAGTTTACTGAGTACAACGAGAAAATCAAGGCTCTCTATGATGCGCTCAGTAACTACACCGAAGATTTAAGCAATAGTGACGCTATTCTTTATGATTTAGTGATGGACCAGCTCGAAAACAACTTTACAAAGGAAGGTAAATAATTATGGAAACTACATTAAATAGAATTGCTTATAGTTTTGCAACTGACGGCACAACTCAAGCCGTTTCAGTAGGTTTAAATGGTAGTCAGGATAGTAATGCAGTCAGCGCAAGCATTCAGCTGACAGCTGAGGATGTGACCGATGGGAAAACGCTTGATGATTTGACCAAAAAAGATTTTCAAGCTCTTGCTAAAGCTAAGTTAGCCAAGTTTACTGCAGTCCAAGCCTCGTAAGAGGTTTTTATTTTGGAATTCTAGGAGTGGGAAGATGATTCAATTAGGGTATTGGCTACAGATATTTAGTGAACTGGGTGGTGTGGGTGTGATCGCATGGGCTGTAAGAAATTGGACGAAGTACTTAGAACATAAAAAGGAAACGCACCAAAAGACAATGGACGGTCTGCATCAAACAGATAATCTATTAAAAGCTGGTGTAGTCGCCATGCTTCATCATGAGCTTTATGCCAATTGTACTAAATATCTGAAAAATGATTATGTGACTCCTGGTCAGTTAAACGATTTGGAGTATATTTTTTCAAGTTACAAAGATCTTGGAGGCAACGGTACAGGGGAAGTCTTATACAACAAAGTTAGGGCGTTATCAATTAAGGAGGAAGAATAATGGAAATTTTGAAAAATTTATTAGGATCAGGTACCAACGCAACAGTAGGATTAACGGTAATTGTAACTTGGGTGCTAGTTCAAGTTATTAAACCAGTCGTGAAGAACCAGAAGTATTTACCACTTGTATCTGCAGTTGCCGGAGGTGTTGCCGGACTGGTAGTTGCCATGCAGAGTAAAGATGCAAGCTTATTGTTGTCTGATACAGTTTTAGGGATTGTAGCCGGGTTCGCTGCAACTGGTGTTAATGAAACTTTCACCAAGTCATTTAATGAAGTTATCGGAACAACCACACAAAAAATTGCTGGATCTGTAAATGATTCAGCAGAAACGAAAAAAGAAACTCCAACTCAAAATAAATAGGAGGTCATCCTGTGAAATTTAAAAAGTTATTATTGGGAGTAGCCCTTGTGGTTGCTCCTTTTCTGTATGCTGAGAATGCCCATGCAATGACTCAGACGGCCAGTCAGCCTCGTGTTGATATGGTTGATGTTAGCTCACACAATGGCAACGTTTCAGTTGCTGATTACCAGCAGATGAAGTCCCAAGGAACTAAAGCCGTTGTTGTTAAGGCAACTGAGGGCAACACCTATCAGAATCCATACGCAAAAGAGCAAGCGCAAAATGCTGATAAGGCTGGATTGGCAATCAACTTTTACCATTTCAGTCATTTAACTAGCGAAGCTGACGCAATCAGTGAAGCTAACTGCTTCGCTGACTACGTTCAAACGATTACCTCCGATCGCCATGTGGTTATGGTGAATGACGAAGAATCATCAACTTCTACCTATTATACGTTTGATCAGAATAATACGTTTAACGCAGCGTTTGTAAATCAACTCAATAAACGTGGATATTACTCTACTGACATTTATTCTAGTGCTAGTTGGTTTAACTACCGCTTTAGTGCGAACAACGCTAATAAGGGCTGGGTAGCAGCTTATCCAAGTATCCCGACAGGAACACGTTATTCCACTAATAATTCTTGGCAATGGGGATCAGACTTCCAGTTTTGGGGTATGGGTGGAAGAAACTTTGATGTTTCACAGAACTACTCTGATAAGTATTACCATACTGGAACATCTAACGCTTCCCAACCTGCACAGGCAATTACCAACGGGACAGCTTCGGCAACGACAAGTGCTCTTAGTGCTGGCAACACGGTTTACATCAAAACCGCAGCAGGTAAGTATTACGGATCCAACACAGACATTCCTAAGTTTGTAAAGAATAAGAATTATCATGTTCTTTCGGTTAGTGGGAATCGAGTAGTAATTAAGGAAATCCTGTCAGCAGTAAACCGTACCGACGTGGTTAAGGTAAACCAAGTGTCTAGTCAAAGCACAGCATCTGTTTCAGATACATTTAACGATGACGGCTACACAATTCACCGTGAAGATGGTTACTTTACACCTAACCAGACATTGCGTGTGTTTGCATACCCTGGAGTACAGCCAACTGGTGCTGCTTACTATCCTGGCGAAACTGTTAAGTATGATGGATATATTAGACGTGATAACTACATCTACATTAGTTACGTGAACTACGCAGGTTATCACCATTACATTGCAGTACGTGAGAACGGTGTACCGCTCGGAACATTTAAATAAACGCATTCGATCGAATCAACATTCAAATCAAATGCAAAAATTAAGCCTCGCTCTTAACTGAGTGGGGCTTTTTTTGTTGTCCAATTGTTGTCTTACACTTCACAAACACTACTACCAGTAAGGCAATTCGATTCCGATCAAGCGCATTAGTTGGACAGCCTGTGGCAGAGCTAAAGTTAGTTTTTTCTCCGAAGCTTGTAACTGAAGTTGAGGTTTAAGCAGCTGCTGTGGAAGGAATCTCTAAGAAGTATCATTACTTTACAATTCAAGTTAATGAATTGTAAAGTAATGATACTTTTTTAGTTAAATGACTTTGTTTAACTAAAAACTTAGAAAGTGTTTAATTTCACAGATTGAGTTTTCTGTTAGGGTTTGTTTGTAGTACAATGATGGTAAGAAAGTTGATATTGAGGTGGTCTCCAAGTGAAAAAAATTAAAGTGATGACAGTATTCGGCACACGCCCAGAGGCTATCAAAATGGCACCAGTTATTTTGCAATTGAAGAAACGTACAGCAGAATTTAAAGCTGTGACAGTTGTGACGGCACAACATCGTGAAATGCTCGATCAGGTTTTGAAGGTCTTTAATATTCGTCCTGATTATGATCTGAATATTATGAAGAGTAATCAAACCCTAGGAGATATCACTGCAAATGTGCTGCAGTTACTTGATGGAGTTTTGGCGGAAGTTCAACCTGAGATAGTACTGGTACATGGTGATACCACCACCACTTTTGCTGCAGGTTTAGCTGCTTTTTATCGGCAAATTCCAGTAGGCCATGTTGAGGCTGGATTGCGTACTTGGAATAAATATTCACCATATCCTGAAGAAATGAACCGCCAAATGACAGATGCACTGAGTGATTTATATTTTGCACCGACCGCTATGAGTCGGGATAATTTATTGAAAGAAAATCATGCAGCAAAACGAATTTTTGTCACGGGCAATACTGCAATTGATGCTTTACGTGAGACGGTTAGTGCCACTTATCAGCATGAGGTACTTTCTCAAGTTGAGGCACAGCACCGCTTAATTTTATTAACCATGCATCGTCGTGAGAACTTAGGAGCCCCGATGGCAGCTGTCTTTAATGCAGTAAAGAATGTGGTTGCAAAACATCCGGATGTCGAAGTGATTTATCCACTGCATCTAAACCCGAAAGTACGCAAGGTTGCACGTGAAATTTTAGGGGACGTTTCACGGGTACATTTGGTTGAGCCATTAAATGTAGTGGATTTTCATAATCTGTGCGCCCGTTCTTATTATATTATGACTGATTCAGGGGGAGTGCAGGAAGAGGCGCCGGCACTTAAAAAACCAGTACTCGTATTGCGTGATACAACCGAACGCCCTGAAGGAGTTACTGCTGGAACGTTGAAACTCGTCGGAACAAAACAAGCTACCGTGGAATTGGCCATGGAGCAATTGTTAAATGATAATGGAGAATATGAAAAAATGAAAGCTGCACGTAATCCATATGGAGACGGGCAGGCAGCTGCACGTATTTTAGCTGCAATCCGATTTCATTTCGGACAAACGGAAGCCAAGCCAAACGAATTTGTCGAGTAAGTGTTTGTTTTTTAGGGGGAGATACCCATGGGTAAAATGGAAGTTGATCGCCACGGTTTCAAGTTTTCACTATATACGATTGGATTGCGCTATTACCCTGAGTTGTTTAATCTACTTGAACAACATCCAGACCCAGAGAATCCGCGAACAATTTCATCGAATATGAATGTTGTTTTTGCAATTTTACGTTATCAGGAAATGACCAAAGATCTAGTTAGTTTGCAGGCTGTCAGCCAAGTTAGCAAAACTGAGGGCAATATTTCGTGTGAGGTCAAAGAGTTGCGGAAGATTATCGATACACTTGAACATTTGCAATATATGATTGCACACGATCCCAGTGTGGCTAAAAATGCACAAGTTGTTAAGGATAAGATTCTTGATCTAGATCATTTTAGAAAGTAGTTCCTAAACGGAGTTACTTTATTTTTATACATTATAAAATATTTTGCTGATTTTGAAACAAGCCCTTTCTGGTGGTTGGGAAAATTTATTTTGATAGAGCAATGAAATATAAGGGAGAGTTATTTTTGAAATATAAGCAGGAGGTTATCTATCCACGTGGGGAAGTCGTTAATGCTCAGACGCCAGTCGTGGTTACGCTACATGGAATGGGGACGAACTATTTAAATTTAAGACCTTTGATGCCGATTTTTGCACTTCCGATCATTGAAATTCATCTTGAGGGTGATCTAACCTATGGTGATGGTTATACGTACTATATTCCTGAATTTATTCATCAAAGTGAAGAAGCGGTGATTACGGAAACTGCATTGGCTGTGCACACTGAAGTGGCAGCTATTTTGGCGAACAGAGGATTAGCAGAAAATCCGTTGAATGTTTTGGGATTCAGTCAAGGGGCTATTTTAGCAACAGCTTTAAGTGTGCTTTACCCAAGCTGGATTAACAATGTCGTACTGTTATCTGGCAGACTGCCAGCCTTTTTATGGAAAACTGCGCAGACCAAATTAAAGTCCAAGAAACTTCAAACAGCGTGTTTTATTTCGCAAGGTGAAAAGGATCCGCTATTTCCAGTCGAGGCTGGACAAGAACTAGTACGTTTTTTTAGGACCTATGCGGCTATCGAACCTGAGTATCACGTATAACCTTTTGGACACGGTGTCAGTTATCAGGCCGTTGAGGACATTTACAATTGGTATGTTAGGCTGCATGCCGGGACTTGACGGTCGCTGGTAATTACGGTTTTGAAAATGGAGTTCTTTTGTCAGACGTGGTATTCTTAGAATTGTAGCAGATTTAATGATTGGTAGAAAGAAGGTAATTACTTGAGGAGGCGCCGCCGAAGAGTGATGTTTTCAATCATCATGTTGTGTGTGCTGATTGGAACTAGCGTCTATGCTTTCCGAGAGGTTATCTTGGGGGACGATCAAGGAGCTGTAATCAGAAAGTTTACAGATTCTGTGCGGATGATGACTACTGGGAAAAAGGCAAATGAAGAAAAAACACTAAAAAAAGTTAACAAAGTTGTTTTGGATGTACCATTGATTAATCAGATGGATGATCCAAAATTATATAACGGCTGTGAGGTCACTTCCTTAGCGATGCTGTTGCAATACCATAAGATAAATGTCAGCAAGAATACCTTAGGGGATGAGATTGAAACAGTACCGTTGGACTATGATGATGGGCAGCATGGAAATCCCAATGTAGGGTTCGTCGGGGATGTTACGGGCGATTCTGCAGGATTGGGAGTCTATCATGGGCCAGTTGCAAAATTAGCACAGAAGTATTCTAAGAATGTCCACGATATTAGCGGTCAAAGTTTTTCAAAGGTAATCGAACGTTTAGAGCTCGGGCAGCCTGTGTGGACGATTACAACAGTTAATTTTGCTCCGGTAGATGATTTTCAAGACTGGCAAACGCCACAAGGTGAAATGAAGATTACTTTTTCAGAGCATAGTGTTGTGATTACAGGATTTGATCGTAAAAACAGCCTAATTTATATTAACAATCCTTTTGGAAATAAAAATCAGGCTGTCAGTTGGAACGACTTTGAAGATGCTTATAATCAAATGGGTAAGCAGGCAATTTATATTGACTAGGGAATTTAAATTGCCCAGTGATCCAGTATTATAGTGATAGCTAGATACGCATGCCATGAATTAAGGTTAGACATCAAAACAGGATACTGATCATTTTGGCAGTTTGCCAAGTGAATTAATTTACTCCAGCAAAAAAACTGATTTCAGATAGTTTTCTTGCTGGAGTTTTTGCAATTGCTAAATAAAATTGTGTGCTGGCAAGCGCTAAAACAGGATAGGGATTAGCAGTAAGTTTAAAAAAGCACAAAAAAACAGGGGAACGAGTCATGTTAAAGCTCATGAACCCTGATCACCTGTTGAAAATTACTTTAGATTGTTGTAGTAAGAATTATTACCAACAAAATTATTTTTTATAATCAATTATTTATTGAGTAGTTTAGTACCAACCGTTACTCAACCAATGCTGTTTAGCAGCACTCCATGAACCATAACGTGAAGTTACATAGCTTTCAGCAACAGCTTCTTGGTTAGCAGCTGAATAGTCACCATTCAAGTATGAAGCACTCAATTGGTACTTACCAACGTACTGACCATTACGAGCAGTGTAGCTACCACCAGATTCTTGGTTAGCAATCCATGCTTTTGCAGAAGCATCAGAATCTGAAGAAGTACTTACGGTAGTATTAGTTGTTGAGCTGGTTGTAGCAGCTTGCTGTGTAGAAGCAGTGTTATTGCTTGTACTTGCAGCGGCAGCATTATTATTAGTGTTGCTACTTGCAGCAGCTGTATTACTTGTTGTAGTGCTTGCTTGCTGTTTTTGTGCAACAGGTGCTTGTGCCTGTGTACTTGTTTGTGTTGAAGCTGCAGTTGTAGAACTTGCAGTGTTACTTGTGCTTGTTGTAGTACTTGCAGTTGTGCTTGCACCAATTTCAAGCTTTTGACCAACGTAAATCAAATTCTCGTTACTCAAATTGTTTGACTGTTTGATCTGTGCAACTGAAGTGTTGTACTGGTGAGCTAATTCGGAAACTGTTTGTCCAGATTGGACTGTAACAGAATCGGCATTAGCTGCCAATGTTCCGGCTGTCAGTACACCTGCAACGGTAGCTGCTGATAACAAAATTTTCTTAATATTCATAATATATCCTTCACTCCTGTGATTTTTTGACACGTAGCAAATTTGCTACAATACTTACGATCACTTTCGATCGAATCAACAATGATTAGTATATAGGGCTAATATAACAAGCAGATAGCAGTGAAATTACTATTTGCACCGTTTTTGTAATATTTTCTTATTTTTGTAACATACTGTAACAATAAATTATTAACTTTTTGTGGGAGATCGGGACAGAAAAGCTATTAAAATAGGAAAAATGGAGCTTAAAGGCTGCAAAAGTTAATATGACAAAAAGAGTGTTAAATTTGCGAAAAAAAGTCATATTTTCTTTTAAAAAGAGTCAAATTAATTTGAAATTTAGCTTGACAGCAGCAAAAAAAGTTTTTTTAGGGGGAAAGATTACAAAATATCCGACTTTTGTAATCTTAGACTGCTTTCAATTCCCACATTTTTAAATTTTTAAGCAAAACAGATTTTTACGACCCAGCTTTTCTTTTTACAAGCTGAAAGCAGCGACGAAATATTATATAATTGAGGAAGATTAATTGGAGGTGCCTCAGGTGGGGAAATTTTTATTGGTTAATGCCGGCAGTTCGTCGGTTAAGTGGCAGCTATTTGAAGCTGAAAATGAAAAAACCATTGCTAAGGGATTGGTTGAACGGATTAATATGCCTGATTCCTTGTTTACGGTTAAATATAATGGAAAAAAACAGCAGCAAAAGTTTGACCGTCTTTCTTATACAGATGCTGCCAGAATGCTCTTCAAGCAATTAGTGCAACTGGGAATTATTACTACACTAACAGAGATTGAAGCTGTTGGACATCGTGTAGTAGCCGGCGCAGAGCTTTTTACGCATGCAGTTGAGTTATCAGCAGCAAACTTGGAAAAACTTCGTGGATTAAATGATTTTGCTCCTTTGCATAATCCGTTAGAAGTGAAATATGTTGAGATTATGCAACAAGAGTTACCAGAAGTGCCACAGTATGCTGTTTTTGATAGTCAATTTTTTACAGATCTCCCAGAGATGAATGCGATTTTCAGTTTGCCATATGAGGATACTGCGGAATTGGGAATTAGGCGCTATGGAGAACATGGGATTAGTCATGCCTATATTTCCCATAAAGCAGCACAACTGTTAGGAAAACCACTGACTTCTTTAAAAATGATTACTCTTCATTTGGGGAGCGGGGCCTCGGTGGCAGCCGAAAAAAACGGCAAAGCATTTGATACCTCGATGGGTTTTACTCCTTTAACTGGTTTGACGATGGGGACGCGGGCAGGAGATGTTGATCCTTCGGTGATTCCATATCTAATGAAGAAACGTTCGCTTACTTTGGAAGAAGTTTTCATGCGGTTGAATGCCCAATCTGGATTATTAGGAATTTCAGGAATTTCGCCTGACATGCGTGATTTACTGGCTAATAAGAGCCAAAAAAGGGTGCAACTTGCAATTGATATTTTTGTTAATAGAATTATTAAGTATATCGGGAGTTATTACACAGAGCTAGCCGGAATTGATGTGTTAGTTTTTTCTGGAGGAATTGGGGAAAACAACGCACAACTACGAGCAGCGATTGTTGAGAAACTGGCAGTTTTGGGATTGGAACTTGCACCAGAACTCAATGAGAGTGTGTCTGAAGGCTTAATTTCGACACCTGCTTCGAGTGCCCAAATCATGGTGGTACCTACCAATGAGGAATTATCAATGGTTAGACAAATCAAGGAACTGCGGCAGTAATTTTTATGTGGTTATATATAGGAAGATAATTAAAAAGTAGTCCAGCTAAATTTCTTTTCAAACTAGTGTTTTGTTAAAAAAGGATGGCTGGACTGCTTTTTCTTACGGGAAAAGGTTGCTATGCTATAATAACGACGAACAGAAGTTCGAAATTCTAAGGAGGAATCAGGGTGCGTTTTTTACATACAGCAGATTGGCACATCGGCAAGAAATTGTATGGGTATGATTTGGAACAAGAGCAAGAGGATGCCTTCAAGCAAATTGCACGCTTAGCTGTCACGCAAAAAGTTGACGCGGTTGTCATTGCCGGCGATTTATTTGATCGTGCAACTCCAAGTGAAGATGCAGTTGCACGTTTGGATAGAATGATTATTCAACTTAACTTGAAGTTAAAAAAACCAGTGTTGGCAATTAGCGGGAACCATGACTCTGCTGTGCGGTTGAACACGGGACGTGAGTGGTATAAAGCTACATCATTTTTCTTAACAACTGCTTTAAAGGATGCCCTTGTCCCTGTTGAATTTGCTGATACTCAATTTTTCCTGCTGCCTTATTTTCGAGCATATCAGGTCCGCAATTTATTTGATGACCCAGAGATCACCGATACAACGAAAGCTTTACAAAAGTTAATTTGTGAAATGAAGAAGAACTTTGACCCCGCGAAGAAACACGTATTAGTTGCCCATTTTTTTGTGATTGGAAGTTCGCAGTTGGATCCTGAAATGCAGCCGCAAGTGGGTGGATTGAATGCTTTCTCCACAGATCTATTAACAGATTTTGATTATGTTGCTTTAGGCCATCTTCATGATAAAAATGCGTTGAAAAATGAAAAAGTGCGGTATAGCGGTGCACCATTAAAATTTTCACTAGCAGAAGCTAAAACTAAAAAGGGTGTGTGGATTGTTGACACTGCTCCTTTTACCTGTGACTTTCATGAAATAAAGCCTCTACACGATGTTGTATTGCTACAAGGATCTTATCAAGAACTAACTACTCCTGAGTATTATAAGCAAGTTGCCGCTACAGACTATGTCGGCTTGCAGCTGACGGATAAAGCGGTGATTCCAAATGTCATTAATAACTTACGGGGCTTTTATCCGCGAATTATTAACCTTGAAAGAACTGCAAAGGCTGCAGCACCTCAAGCTAAGGATCAAGAAAAATTGGATCTTTCGCCAATCCAATTGCTCCAGCGCTTTTTTACAGAAATGACTGACAGTCAAATCTCAAGTTCGCAGCTTAAGTGGGCGCGTGAAAGTCTGGAACGAATTAAGACAGAAGGTGAAGGTAAATGAAACCGCTGAAAATTGAGCTTCAAAATTTTGGTCCCTATGAAAAGCAAATAATTGATTTTTCACGTTTCGAAGGCGCACCGCTTTTCCTAATTAGCGGGAAAACCGGCAGTGGAAAAACGACTATTTTTGATGCGATGTGCTATGCGCTGTTTGGGAAAACTTCTGGAATGGATAGACAGCCTGAACAAATGCGTTCTGGGTTTGCACAGGCTACACAAAAAACCTGTGTGCGGTTTACATTTTCTCATCAAAATAAAGTGTACCTAATAGAAAGACAACCACGACAAAGATTGGCCAAAAAACGAGGACAGGGAACTACTGAAAGAAAGATGGAAGCCTGTCTTAAGTTCAAAGATAATGCGGGCAAGGAAAAAGAGCTAGCGAAGGTTGGAGCTATTAATACTTTTATCCAGGAGCTATTGAGCCTGACTCCTGAGCAGTTTACCCAGATTATAATGTTACCGCAAGGAAAATTTCGCAGTTTTTTGGAGGCGGATAGCAATGAAAAAGAAAGGTTACTGCGTGACTTATTTGGAACGGAGATCTTTAAACTCTGGGCAGATGATCTTCAAAAGCATGCCAAGCAATTTTTTTATGAAAATGAAAAAAGGCGTACTCAAATCGATATTTTAAAAAAACAAGTTGAAGAAGTTGACCAAGAGCTTGAATTACCAGATTGGTTGCCTGCAATGGAAAGTTATCTTAAAGGCATTACGGTTAAAGCACAGGCAGCGGAAAAAGCATTGTTGCAACAAGACAAGTTACTTGCACGCGCTCAGCAGCACTATGAAGGACAAAAACAGTTGCAAGCGGAGATTCAGGAGCTACATGAATTAAGACAGCTTTTGACACAAAAGTATCAACCGCAAGAAGATACGCAAAAAAAGAAAATAATCGCGCAATTAGTGGAAGTTCAGAAAATAGAGCCATTGTTTGTTCAACAAGAGGATTTACAGGAAACACTGCGAGAAACTCAAGCAAAACTGGTGACTAATGAGAACAACCAAACTGCTTTGCAGATTAAACTTGATGAACAACTGAAAAACGAAAAAGAGCTAATGAAACAGCAGACCGAAATGGAGAAGCTGCAGCACAAAGTTAATCTCTATACCGAAAAGGTTCCTTTATATGAAAAGGCGGCTAAGTTAAAAGCTGACCTGCTTGAATGTCAGCATATGCAACGGCAGTTGACGGCTAAAAAAGTTACATATGAAAAAAAAGAACAGCAAATTGCGGCAGAAATTGAAGCAAAAAAGCAGAAAATTGTAAATGAAGCTGAACTTTCACAACAAGCTTTGCAACTGCAAAAACAAGTACATGAGTTAGAGCGGGGAGCAGAACTGTTGAAGAGTCAACGTACCAAAGAGGCTGAATTCACTGAATTACAACAGACACTGCACGTTAAGCAAGTCGAATTAACGCAGCTTGCGGCAGCTGAAAAGGCGGCAAATCAAGTGTATGAAAGGCTGGATAATGATTTCGCATTAACTCAAATTGAGCGCTTGCGGCAGCACTTGCTTCCGGGAGCCCCTTGTCCAGTCTGCGGCTCTAAAACACATCCAGCTCCAGTTCTAAACGCAGTTAAGCAGGTTTCAGAAAACGAGGTCAAGGACGCAGAAAAAAACGTCAAGCAAATTTTAGCGCAAAAAGGTCAATTAGAGGGCAAGCTCACGGCTATGAATAAGCGGCTGGTGGAGTTAAAAGCTGAATTGCGGACGGTCTCACAGAAACTGCAGCGTTTATTTCCGGCTGCAGATTTAAAGAATAGTAGCTTAACAGCTGCATTATTAACCAAAAAGGAGAAAGCTTTGCATGCTGCGCAGTCAGTTTTCAAGCGTAACAAAACCGAAAATCAGCAAGCCAGTCTGCAAATTACTAATTTGCATGCTGAGCTTAAGGAGCTACAAATAACACTTAATGCTGTTGTACAAAACTTGCAGGCAACTGAAATTGAATGTGCTAAAGGTAAGGTCAAATTGGAACAGGCAATTGCACAATTACCGTCTGAATTGACGAGTCTTAAGGACTTAGAAGAGTTCTTAACGCTCCAGCGTGAAAAATTAACAAAGTTTAAAGTGCGGCGTGAGCATACGCATAGCGTAATTGAAGATCTTGAAGGGACCAGGACATTGCTTTTATCAATGGAAAAGGAATATCAAAGGAATCTTCAGGCATTACAGGAAAAAGAAAAGCAAACAGCTGCCAAAATTGCACAAAAAAGCGCACAGCATTTGGCAGATCTGAGCCCCGCACAGCTCACTAAAAGGCGCCATCAACTGCCGCAACTTGCGGATTTGCAGACAGAATTTGCTGCGCGCGCAGCGGAGATTTTGAAGCTGCGAGTCAAGATAGAGCAGTTGGAGACACGGACAGCAGCGCAAGTTCCACGACTTGTGCAAAGTAAAACTGAATATGAAGCAGCAGGTAAAAAGCGCCAGGAATTATTGCTGGAGTATTCAAGTGCAAATCAACGAAAAGAAACAGCCCAGAAAAATTTTGCAGCTGTTGAGCATCATTGGATAAAATACCAAGAACAGCTCCAGACTGAGGCGGACTGGAACCAACTTGTCGAAGTAATTGGTGGCAAAGGAAGAGTCAAGTTAGGACTTGAACGCTATGTTTTACGTAGCTATCTTAAACGAGTTTTACAAGTGGCCAACCAGCGCTTGTTTACGCTCACAAGCGGACGCTACCGGCTTGAGTTAGCACAGGAAAACGGTTCTTATGCAACGAATACGGGACTTGAATTGAATATTTTTGATGATGACTTAGGTAAAGTCAGAAGCGTGCACACTTTGTCGGGCGGAGAAAGTTTTATTGCAGCGTTATGCTTAGCTTTAGCCTTGGCTGAAGTTGTACAGCGTGCGCATGGAGGAACTCAAATAGAGGCCTTGTTTATTGATGAAGGTTTTGGGGCGTTGGATGATGATGCACTGCAAACTGCCTTAGAGGCACTCCAGACACTTGATGCACAACACCGCTTGATTGGAATCATTAGCCATGTGAGTGCGTTGCGTGCTCAGATTCCAGATCAGTTAAGAATTAGTTCGCATTTTGGAAGAAGTCAGGTGCATTATGTGGCAGATTTTGAAGAAATTGCTGATTAATGTCACATGTAATTATATTTATGGACTTTTTTTCTGTAAGTGGAGTATAATGCTTTATGAGAATAACTGCTAGTTAAAATTTTTACCGAAGGGGGAAATCAAATGATGGTGCAAAGCCAAGAGACGCTTCTCTCAGCTGCCAATAAACTGAAGGAATACCGGATAAAGAATACACCACAGCGCCAAGTTATTTTATCTTACTTGATGACCTCACATGCCCATCCTTCGATTGAGATGATTTTCAAGTATGTTCGGAGTAATGGCTTTAGTGTTAGTCTGGCAACAGTCTACAACACCTTGCAGTTATTGATCGATCATAACTTGATTATTGAAATTGCAGCTGATAGTGGCGGACATATGCGATACGATTATTTTGAAACCCCGCACTATCATGTGATTTGTGTTAACTGCAACAAGATTGTTGATGTGTTTGATGCGAGTTATAAGCAAAACGAACGGGAAGCAGCACAAGAGACTGGGTTTCAGGTTTTTAATAGCCAGTATGAAGTTTATGGACTTTGTCCTGCATGTCAACAAAAGCTTGCGGAAACTGAACACAAAAATTGAGGTTGACTTTTGAGGCATGATGCAATATATTAACTCTAATAAAACTGATGAAGTAGCATAGTAGGGAAAGCAGCATTGCAAACAGAGACTTGATGGCAGCTGAAAATCAAGGCGTGTGTTTTTCTGAATTACACTACTGTAAAATTCATCTGATTCATCTCTTTACTGATGACAAGAGCTGATCGCTGAATGCGATAACTTGGGTGGTAACGCGGAATTTAATGTTCGTCCCTGACATGGAAGTGTCGGGGACTTTTTTTATTTTAAGGAGGAAATACTATGAATATTATTGATGAGCTGAAGTGGCGTGGAGCAATTAACCAAATGTCGGATGAAGAAAGTCTGCATCGGTTAGTTGCTGAAAAATCAGTTGGCTTATATTGTGGAGTTGATCCTACAGGTGATAGTCTGCATATCGGGCATCTGATTCCTTTTATGATGTTGAAAAGGTTTCAAATGGCTGGGCATCGTGCACACATTGTAATTGGTGGTGGTACGGGATCAATTGGTGATCCTTCAGGAAAAAAATCAGAACGTGTTTTGCAGAGTATGGAGCAGGTTCATCATAATGAGCAAAAGTTGACTGAACAAATGGAACGGCTGTTTGGAAAAGATAATATTACGATTGTAAACAACTACCAGTGGCTTTCTAAGATTGATTTACTGAGCTTTTTGCGTGACTATGGCAAGTTGTTTAATGTTAATACAATGCTGGGTAAGGAAATCATTGCTAGCAGACTTGAAGCGGGAATCTCATTTACAGAGTTTACATACCAGATTTTGCAGTCCATTGATTTCTATCATTTGTTCAAGGAAAATGATGTGCAATTGCAAATTGGTGGAGCAGATCAGTGGGGCAATATTACAGCTGGAATTGACTTAATTCATAAACTCAATGATTCTGATAAAAAGGCTTTTGCCTTGACTATTCCGTTAATGCTTAAAGCAGATGGTACCAAATTTGGGAAGACTGCCGGTGGAGCTATTTGGTTGGATCCAGAAAAAACTACTCCGTACGAGTTTTATCAGTTTTGGTTAAATCAAGATGATCGGGATGTAATCAAATATTTGAAATATTTCACTTTTTTGAGTCGCACTGAAATTGATCAATTGGCAGAGAAAGTGAAGATTCAACCAGAAAAAAGAGAAGCACAACGCCGTTTAGCTGAAGAAGTGACCGCTTTTGTTCATGGAAAAGAGGCTGTTAAACAAGCAGAACATATTTCTCAAGCTTTGTTTTCCGGAGATGTGAGACAGTTAAATGCTGTTGAGATTGAGCAGGGTTTTAAAAACATGCCAACTGTTGAAGTTGAAAATCAGGCTGAGAACATTATTGAGTGGTTAGTGCAGACCAACATTGAAAAATCAAAACGACAAGCACGTGAAGATGTTACCAATGGTGCAATTTCCATTAATGGAGAAAGAATTCGTGATCTTGAGTTTACTATTGATCCGGCCGCAAACTTTGATGGTAAATTCATCATTGCTCGCCGAGGGAAGAAAAAGTACTTTTTGGCAAGAGTTAAAAGGTAGTTTTGATAGGCAAGTAAGAAGTCGAATTACGAATGAAGCTGGCAGGAGTTTAAGATTCAGCTTCAGTAGCAAATGCAAGCACGGTTAATTACAGTGATAAGGTTAAGAAGATTGAAAGAGAAGTTGTAAGCTAAGTTTAAAGGATGAGAGTGTGACATAAGTCGGGAAAATTTGAGTGCTAACTCGAAATTATGAACATAGCGAGTACTTTGCTATGAGTAATTCGAAGTTAGACGGAGAATTTTGACTTATGGAACACGTTTATCCGGAATAAAAGAGGGGCTGTGACAAAAGTTAACTTTTGTCACAGCCCCGTCCTTTTTTGAGTCATTAAGGGTAAATAACATTTAATGAGTAGGAGTGTTGGTCTAGAAATTAGCTGATATTTTTTTGAAAATATTTCTTGACGTACTCTGTCTTTCAGAGTATAGTAATAAATGTTGTTGGTTCGGGTTGTTACTTCTCATGTGAAAATTATATTTGACATTGGAAATCAGATCAGATATAATGTAAGAGATAAACAACTTAGAAATATTCGTTCTGAATTGAATGCGTCTGTTTCTAAACAATCTTCAATAGGTAGACCTTTGAAAACTGAACAAAGTTTCGACAAATCAAATGTGTAGGGCTCTTGCAGTGCAAGAGCAAACATTTGCGAAGTCAATTTCGCTAGTATTAAATTAATGAGTCACAAACTTTTAAAATGAGAGTTTGATCCTGGCTCAGGACGAACGCTGGCGGCGTGCCTAATACATGCAAGTCGTACGCAGTTTCTTCATCGAGTGCTTGCACTCACCGAAGAAACTGAGTGGCGAACGGGTGAGTAACACGTGGGTAACCTGCCCAAAAGAGGGGGATAACACTTGGAAACAGGTGCTAATACCGCATAACAACAAAAACCGCCTGGTTTTTGTTTAAAAGATGGTTTCGGCTATCACTTTTGGATGGACCCGCAGCGTATTAGCTAGTTGGTAAGGTAACGGCTTACCAAGGCAGTGATACGTAGCCGAACTGAGAGGTTGATCGGCCACATTGGGACTGAGACACGGCCCAAACTCCTACGGGAGGCAGCAGTAGGGAATCTTCCACAATGGACGCAAGTCTGATGGAGCAACGCCGCGTGAGTGAAGAAGGTTTTCGGATCGTAAAACTCTGTTGTTAGAGAAGAACGTGTGTGAGAGTAACTGTTCATGCAGTGACGGTATCTAACCAGAAAGCCACGGCTAACTACGTGCCAGCAGCCGCGGTAATACGTAGGTGGCAAGCGTTGTCCGGATTTATTGGGCGTAAAGGGAACGCAGGCGGTCTTTTAAGTCTGATGTGAAAGCCTTCGGCTTAACCGAAGTCGTGCATTGGAAACTGGGAGACTTGAGTGCAGAAGAGGAGAGTGGAACTCCATGTGTAGCGGTGAAATGCGTAGATATATGGAAGAACACCAGTGGCGAAAGCGGCTCTCTGGTCTGTAACTGACGCTGAGGTTCGAAAGCGTGGGTAGCAAACAGGATTAGATACCCTGGTAGTCCACGCTGTAAACGATGAATGCTAAGTGTTGGAGGGTTTCCGCCCTTCAGTGCTGCAGCTAACGCATTAAGCATTCCGCCTGGGGAGTACGACCGCAAGGTTGAAACTCAAAGGAATTGACGGGGGCCCGCACAAGCGGTGGAGCATGTGGTTTAATTCGAAGCAACGCGAAGAACCTTACCAGGTCTTGACATCTTTTGCTAACCTGAGAGATCAGGCGTTCCCTTCGGGGACAAAATGACAGGTGGTGCATGGTTGTCGTCAGCTCGTGTCGTGAGATGTTGGGTTAAGTCCCGCAACGAGCGCAACCCTTATTACTAGTTGCCAGCATTTAGTTGGGCACTCTAGTGAGACTGCCGGTGACAAACCGGAGGAAGGTGGGGATGACGTCAAATCATCATGCCCCTTATGACCTGGGCTACACACGTGCTACAATGGACGGTACAACGAGTCGCAAGACCGCGAGGTTTAGCTAATCTCTTAAAACCGTTCTCAGTTCGGATTGTAGGCTGCAACTCGCCTACATGAAGTCGGAATCGCTAGTAATCGCGGATCAGCATGCCGCGGTGAATACGTTCCCGGGCCTTGTACACACCGCCCGTCACACCATGAGAGTTTGTAACACCCAAAGCCGGTGCGGTAACCTTTTAGGAGCCAGCCGTCTAAGGTGGGACAGATGATTGGGGTGAAGTCGTAACAAGGTAGCCGTAGGAGAACCTGCGGCTGGATCACCTCCTTTCTAAGGATAATTACGGAAACTGCACATTCGTCGAAACTTTGTTTAGTTTTGAGAGGTTTACTCTCAAACTTGTTCTTTGAAAACTAGATAATATTTTTTCTGATTTAAATTAACAAACCGAGAACACCGCGTTTTAAACGAGTTTTGAAACAAGATTTAGTTCTTTAACGTAAAACTCATAGCCGCTTTACCGCAGGTAAAGTTAGGTTAAGTTATTAAGGGCGCATGGTGGATGCCTTGGTACTAGGAGCCGATGAAGGACGGGACTAACGCCGATATGCTCCGGGGAGCTGTAAGTAAGCTATGAGCCGGAGATTTCCGAATGGGGCAACCCAATAGTTTTAATCAACTATTACTGCTGATCGAATTCATAGATCAGTCAGAGGAACACGCAGGGAACTGAAACATCTAAGTACCTGCAGGAAGAGAAAGAAAAATCGATTCCCTCAGTAGCGGCGAGCGAACGGGGAACAGCCCAAACCAGAAAGCTTGCTTTCTGGGGTTGTAGGACTGAACATTTGAGTTACCAAAGTGGACGTTAACCGCATGACCTGGGAAGGTCAGCCAGAGAAGGTGAAAGCCCTGTAGGTAAAAGCGGCCACTCTCAGTTCAGGATCCTGAGTACGGCGGAACACGTGAAATTCCGTCGGAATCCGGGAGGACCATCTCCCAAGGCTAAATACTCCCTAGTGACCGATAGTGAACCAGTACCGTGAGGGAAAGGTGAAAAGCACCCCGGAAGGGGAGTGAAACAGTTCCTGAAACCATGTGCCTACAAGTAGTTAGAGCCCGTTAACGGGTGATAGCGTGCCTTTTGTAGAATGAACCGGCGAGTTATGTTTGTCTGCAAGGTTAAGCCGTCAAGGGTGGAGCCGTAGCGAAAGCGAGTCTGAAGAGGGCGTTTGAGTAGGCAGACATAGACCCGAAACCAGGTGACCTACCCATGTCCAGGTTGAAGGTGCGGTAAAACGCACTGGAGGACCGAACTCATGTATGTTGAAAAATGCTGAGATGAGGTGTGGGTAGCGGAGAAATTCCAAACGAACTTGGAGATAGCTGGTTCTCTCCGAAATAGCTTTAGGGCTAGCCTCGGAAATTAGGATCGTGGAGGTAGAGCACTGTTTGAACTAGGGGCCCGTCTTGGGTTACTGAATTCAGATAAACTCCGAATGCCACTGATCTTTATCCGGGAGTCAGACTGCGAGTGATAAGATCCGTAGTCGAAAGGGAAACAGCCCAGACCACCAATTAAGGTCCCTAAATATATGTTAAGTGGAAAAGGATGTGGAGTTGCACAGACAACTAGGATGTTGGCTCAGAAGCAGCCACCATTTAAAGAGTGCGTAATAGCTCACTAGTCGAGTGACCCTGCGCCGAAAATGTACCGGGGCTAAACATATTACCGAAATTGTGGATGCAACCGTGAGGTTGCGTGGTAGGAGAGCGTTCTAAGGGCGAAGAAGCCAGACCGGAAGGACTGGTGGAGCGCTTAGAAGTGAGAATGCCGGTATGAGTAGCGCAAGACAGGTGAGAATCCTGTCCACCGAATGACTAAGGTTTCCTGGGGAAGGCTCGTCCTCCCAGGGTTAGTCGGGACCTAAGCTGAGGCCGCAAGGCGTAGGCGATGGATAACAGGTTGAGATTCCTGTACTAGTTATATTTGTTTGAACGATGGAGGGACGCAGGAGGCTAGGAATGCACACTGATGGAAATGTGTGCCCAAGCAGCAAGTTTGGTTACGAGTTAAATGCTTGTAACTGAGGACAAGCTGTGACGGGGAGCGAAATTATAGTAGCGAAGATTCTGATGTCACACTGCCGAGAAAAGCTTCTAGTAAGAGTATAACTACCCGTACCGCAAACCGACACAGGTAGTCGAGGAGAGAATCCTCAGGTGAGCGAGAGAACTCTCGTTAAGGAACTCGGCAAAATGACCCCGTAACTTCGGGAGAAGGGGTGCTGAGCGTAAGCTCAGCCGCAGTGAATAGGCCCAGGCGACTGTTTATCAAAAACACAGGTTTCTGCAAAATCGTAAGATGACGTATAGGGGCTGACGCCTGCCCGGTGCTGGAAGGTTAAGAGGATGGGTTAGCTTCGGCGAAGCTCAGAATTGAAGCCCCAGTAAACGGCGGCCGTAACTATAACGGTCCTAAGGTAGCGAAATTCCTTGTCGGGTAAGTTCCGACCCGCACGAAAGGCGTAACGATCTGGGCACTGTCTCAACGAGAGACTCGGTGAAATTATAATACCCGTGAAGATGCGGGTTACCCGCGACAGGACGGAAAGACCCCATGGAGCTTTACTGTAGCTTGATATTGGGTGTTTGTACAACTTGTACAGGATAGGTAGGAGCCATAGAAGTCGGGACGCTAGTTTCGACAGAGGCATTGGTGGGATACTACCCTCGTTGTATGAACACTCTAACCCGCGCCACTTAGCGTGGCGGGAGACAGTGTCAGGTGGGCAGTTTGACTGGGGCGGTCGCCTCCTAAAAGGTAACGGAGGCGCCCAAAGGTTCCCTCAGAATGGTTGGAAATCATTCGCAGAGTGTAAAGGCACAAGGGAGCTTGACTGCGAGACAGACAAGTCGAGCAGGGACGAAAGTCGGGCTTAGTGATCCGGTGGTTCCGCATGGAAGGGCCATCGCTCAACGGATAAAAGCTACCCTGGGGATAACAGGCTTATCTCCCCCAAGAGTCCACATCGACGGGGAGGTTTGGCACCTCGATGTCGGCTCATCGCATCCTGGGGCTGTAGTCGGTCCCAAGGGTTGGGCTGTTCGCCCATTAAAGCGGTACGCGAGCTGGGTTCAGAACGTCGTGAGACAGTTCGGTCCCTATCCGTCGCGGGCGTAGGAAATTTGAGAGGATCTGTCCTTAGTACGAGAGGACCGGGATGGACACACCGCTGGTGTACCAGTTGTTCCGCCAGGAGCATCGCTGGGTAGCTACGTGTGGATGAGATAAACGCTGAAAGCATCTAAGTGCGAAACTCACCTCGAGATAAGATTTCCCATTTCTTCGGAAAGTAAGACCCCTGAGAGAAGATCAGGTAGATAGGTTGGAAGTGGAAGTACAGTGATGTATGGAGCGGACCAAAACTAATCGGTCGAGGACTTAACCAAAAGAAAAAAACGGAGTTTTTGGAAGTTAACGCAAAGCAGAAGAAATATTAGCTAGTTTTGAGGGAACAAGGTTTTCTCAAAAAGAGTGCGGTGATGATGGCAGGAAGGATACACCTGTTTCCATTTCGAACACAGAAGTTAAGCTTCTTAGCGCCAAGAGTAGTTGGGGGATCGCCCCCTGCGAGGGTAGGTCGTTGCCGTGCAAATAAAAAAGCATTTCGAGTTTTTCTCGAAATGCTTTTTTTGTGTGGTTAAAATTAAAAACTGGGTTAAGGACTTTAACAAGTTACTGCTGTAAGGCCTCTTTTAACTTAGCTTTACAACGTGAGATGGCACGTTTAATTCTTGATTCAGGAACAGCAAGAAAGCTTGAAATTTTATCGGGATGAAAATGTTCGAAATAAAGTAAGGAAAAGACATGGTATTCAAAGTCAGAAAGAATATGCGGCAGTGAATCAATCACTTCTTGAATAATTGCGAGATCTTCAGGCTGGACCTGTGTAATTGAATAGGAATAACAATCGCCCTGAGTTTCCAAAAGATTTTCAAATGATTCTGCGAAACGTTCTCCCTGGCGTTTAACAGCTGTTTCCTTACGCAAGAGACTGCAGTACCTATTCAAGAGACTTTGTTGATAAAATTTACCAAATGAAATACTTGTTGACTGATTGTAAGCCTGTACTGCTTGAAAACAAACAATTCGGGCTTCTTGAAGAAGATCATCAGTTTCATGAAATCTGAAATGGTAACGTTGCATGGCATTGATCACTAGGGGGCGATATTTAATGAACAGTAATCTGAAAGCTTCACTGTCATTTGATTGGCGGATCTTTGTGATTAATGAAAAGTCTTCAGTTTTAATATTATTGTAGTTCATCTGTATGCACCTCGTTTTATAGTAATTTGATATAACTTAAATATAGCAAGATAAAAAAATACAGGTGAGATCTACTTCACAGAAACTAATAAATTTGCAAAAAAAATTTATGATGAGCCTTGTGAATATTTCTAAATATACATTGTATGTATTAAAATACATGCTGCTTTATTAAATTTAATGAAGCACCCATTTTAATTAGCAAATTATTCCTATATAATAGCAATAATTTGACTTATATTCAGTTGAATAATATACTGGGCACATATTTGATCCAAGAAGGGGATGTGTATATGCAAAAACCAATCCATGTGTTATCAGAAATTGGGAAGTTGCACACAGTTATTTTAAAACGCCCAGGAACTGAGCTTGAAAATTTGATTCCCCAAATGATGAAATTTTTACTTTTTGATGATATTCCATATTTAAAAATTGCTCAACAAGAACATGATTATTTTTCTGAGACTTTGAACAGACTTGGAACTGAGGTCTTGAATCTCGATGATCTAATTGCGGAATCTTTAACCCAGCAGAATGTTAAGAAAGATTTTATTGAACAAGTGATTGACGAATCAGGTTTTCTACACGGACCTGTTCATGATGCTTTGGAACAGTACTTGCTTTCCTTAGAAACGCAAAAAATGGTAGCTAAAGTAATGTCCGGAGTACGTCGGAATGAGGTTGAATTAAAAGAGGTGGGGTTGAAGGAATTGACGGAAGATACTCGATTTCCTTTTTATATGAATCCGATGACGAATCTTTATTTCACACGTGATCCGGCTGCTGCAATTGGAGAGGGAATTTCGATTAATAATATGACGTTTGCAGCGCGCAAACGCGAGTCTTTATTTATGGAGTACATTATTGCACATCATCCCCGCTTTGCGAATCAGGGAATTAGAGTTTGGCATAATCGTGCTCAAGCAACAAGTATTGAAGGTGGAGATGAATTAGTTTTAAGTGCTCAGGTGCTAGCTATAGGAGTTTCTCAGCGTACAGATGCAAGTGCAATTGAAAAAATTGCACAAAATTTGTTTGAAAATTCGAATTTTAAAAGCGTACTTGCAATTCGAATTCCACATAATCATGCAATGATGCATCTAGATACAGTCTTTACGATGATTAATCGTGATCAATTCACGGTCCATCCCGCAATCTTGAATAAAAAAGGTCAAATTGATAGTTGGGTATTGCATCCTAAAAAAGGTGGTGGAACTAGCATTGAGCACCATACTAACTTAAAAGCAACTTTAAAAAAAGTTTTAGGACTATCAGAGATTGATCTGATTCCAACAGGTGGCGGAGATGAGATTGCAGCTGCTAGAGAACAGTGGAATGATGGCACTAACACATTAGCAGTTGCTCCAGGTGAGGTTGTTACATATGACCGAAACTACATTTCAAACAAGTTGTTGCGCGAACATGGAATTTTAGTACATGAAATACATTCTAGTGAATTATCACGCGGACGTGGCGGCCCCCGCTGTATGTCAATGCCAATTATTAGGGAAGATTTATAAGGAACGGTCAAAGGGGCACGGTGCAGTACGAAACAAAATATATTATTTTGCATGTTATAAAAGAGAAGATCAATTACTCTAAGGTGTTACTGAATGGTTGCTGGACTTCAATTAATCAATGAAAATTAGCTGCTGTTCAACAACACAATTAGCGTTTCTAAACAGTATCTTAATTCGTGCAATCTAAAATAAAACAGAGGAGAGTGTGACATAAGTCGGGAAAATTTGAGTGTTAACTCGAAATTACGAACATCGTGAGTACTTTGCTATGAGTAATTCGGAGTTAGACGGAGAATTTTGACTTATGGAACACGTTTATCCGGAATAAAAGAGGGGTTGTGACAAAATTTAACTTTTGTCACAGCCCCTTCTGTTTCATTAATCTAAACTTAAGCCACTTACCGGACTTGAACCGGTGACCCCCACCTTACCATGGTGGTGCTCTACCTGCTGAGCTAAAGTGGCACTGAATTACTGACTTAAATAGTATATCTGATATATGCTATAAAATCAATATTTATCAGTATTTTTTTCAGGAAATTAATGAAGTTTGACCTGCCGTTCAATGCTAAAAAGGGATGCAGGTACTTGGCGGATAAAGTCAGCTGGCGTTTCAGTACTTAATAGAATAAGTTCATGCATTGCACGCGAACAAATTGTATAGAGAATGCCTCGTGTACTTTCGGAGGAATACTGTTTTTGAGAAACATCCGGGATAATAACGGCATCAAATTCTAACCCTTTAGCCAAATAAACAGGAAGTAGCACTAACCCCTGGGGAAGCTGTCGGTCTTTTGCACTGATCAATGTATGAGGTTGAGCTGAACCCAGTTTGAAATGCAGTTGTTGCGCTTCTTGTAAATTTCGTGTGATGATGGCCACTGTCTCGTATTTTTGCAATAGTTGGGCTGATTTTCTGCGTAATTCCGTTAAGGTAGCAGTTGAATCCGGTGCGATGACCAACTCCGGGAGTTTACCTGGACGAGTAAATGCTTGAATACGCTCGCCGTCTGGCAGTAGTGCTTTCATAAAGGCGGTGATTTGTTTAGTAGCGCGATAACTCTTATTTAATTCGATTAAACGTGCATTTTTAGGTGAAAGAGTGTGTTTGAGCGTCTCCATCAGTTCAGATGGAGATTGCATTTTTCTAAAAAGGGCCTGTTCGCTATCGCCTAGTAGTGTTAATTTGGCATTAGCAAAAGTATACTTAAGGTAAAATAATTGAGCAGCAGAGTAATCTTGCATTTCATCAATAAATAGATACTGAATATTACGATTCTGTCCTGTCCCAGTCAGCAGGTCCCGCAGATACAGCAGGGGTGCACAATCTGCTAATGCAATTTTATGAAATTCGAGGAGCTCAGTAAAAGCTGTACGCGCTTGTGGGAGTGCCTGTTCCAAAAAGTCAGTGTATTGGCGATAAATATCAATGAAGTAATCATTGTAGAGCGCATCATAGATAGGTTGATATTTTTTCAAGACAATCTGGTAGCCAAGATAATCTTCCTCGCTTTTAAGCTGTTCAAAACGGCTGCGCTGATAATCTCCTAAGAGGCTGTGATAATGCTCATCGTCAAGTTCATTGATTCTGCGTAGGACCCAATCAGCATTTCTTTGTGCAAGAATTTTGTGTTTAAGCTGCTTGATCAGTATGTTTTTTGTATCAGCAAAGCGAAGCGCTACAGGTAATGCGTTCGGTAAGCTGGCATAAACTTGCGCAATTTCTTCTTTTGTGAAAACAACTTCATCGGCCAGCATCAGATCGGTAAAACAGAGATTTTGAGAAGGTAAATTGAGTAGATATGCTTTGACCTTTTGCATAAAATGAGTTGTTTCCTTTTGAGCATCAGTTGCTTGCCAAGCATGAGTAGCATGTTGTTTTTCAAAGTGGTCAAAAAGTGTTTCCACTTCAAGTCCTTCAAAGCGCTGTGCAAAGAACTCTGCCAAAGTTACTTGGCGCATATTACGTTCTCCTAAACTGGGAAGGACCTCTGAAATATAGTGACTAAATAAGCGATTAGGCGAAAAAAGGACAATTTGATCCGCATTTAATGCAGTTCGATTATGGTAGAGCAAGAAGGCGATCCGCTGTAAAATGGCGGAAGTCTTGCCGCTGCCAGCTACTCCTTGGACAATCAGCAAGTCATGACGAGTATCACGAATAATATCGTTTTGTTCTTGTTGAATAGTTGCAACGATATTTTTCATATATTCATCGCCGGCTTGGCCTAGCATTTCCTGCAACAGGGCATCCCCAACGGTTTCATTGGTATCGAACATATTTTTAATCTGTCCATCTTTAATAGTGAATTGCCTTTTTTTTAATAAATCAACCTGCTGTTTGCCTTGAGGAGAAGTATATGTGACAGCACCTAATGTCCCATTATAATAGATACTTGAAATCGGAGCTCGCCAATCGTAAATCAAAAAATTGTTATTTTGATCTGTGAGCGAGGCTGTTCCGATATATAAGGTCTCTTGTTCTTTTTCACCATCTTCAAGAATATCAATCCGACCGAAGTAAGGGGATTTTTGGAGTTCATCAAGCACTGCAAGTTGTCTTTTGAGGATCTGCTCAGTTTCAATATTTTTGGAAACCAGCTGTTTTTGTTGCTGGACTTCAGCATTTGTCTCCATCTGATCGTCAACTTCAAAAGTATTGATTTTAGCATTTTGAACATAGTTTTTTTCAACTGAGGAGCGTTCTGCTTGAGCCTTACGATATTCCTGTCTTGTTTTTTGCAATATATTTTTGATTTGTGCGAGTACATGCGTAACACGTTTTTGTTCGAAAGAGTATTCTTTATCCAAAACAACTGCTCCTTTCCAGCTTTTCGTAGATAGTAATATTAACACAAACATTAAACGACAACAATCAAACAGTTCAACCTTTGACTTTAGGCGTGCTTGTGCGTAAAATAACAGTGTTCGATACTTAAAGAGTAGTTCGGTCACAGACAGAGAGACATCCTTGGGCTGAAAGATGTTTTGACAGAGCGAAATGGAATTGGAAGTTTTATTGATTTTAATGATTGAGTGGCAGGTTTTCCTGCAAAATAGGTGGCACCGCGGTCATTCGCCCTATTGTTTTTTTGCAGTAGGGTTTTTTGCTATAAAAATAGGAGGAATTATTGTTATGAAAGAAACGATTTTAACAGGCGATCGACCAACTGGGAAACTGCATATTGGCCATTATATTGGTTCTTTAAAGAATCGGGTCAGGATGCAAAATACAGACAAATATCAGACATTTATTATGATTGCTGATCAGCAAGCTTTAACAGATAATGCACGTGATCCTGAAAAAATTAGGCATTCCTTAATCGAAGTTGTTTTAGATTATTTGGCGGTGGGCATCGATCCTGCAAAATCAACCATTTTTGTGCAGTCACAAATTCCAGCACTGACTGAACTGACAAGTTACTATCTTAACTTAGTGACTGTTTCTCGGCTTGAGCGCAACCCAACTGTCAAAGCTGAAATTCAACAAAAACATTACGAACGTTCACTGCCAGCTGGCTTCTTTATTTATCCGGTTAGTCAGGCTGCAGATATTACAGCATTTAAAGCGAGCCTTGTCCCAGTAGGAGATGACCAAGAACCAATGCTTGAACAGGCTAGAGAAATTGTCCGCAGTTTTAATTCAATTTACGGGCAACAGATTCTGGTTGAACCCCAGGGAGTTTTTCCACCTAAGGGTGAAGGACGCTTGCCTGGACTTGATGGGAACGCTAAAATGAGTAAATCACTCGGAAATGCAATCTACCTATCTGATGATGCTGATACGCTTAAGAAGAAAGTAATGTCGATGTATACAGACCCAGCACACATCCACGTTGAAGATCCAGGAAAGGTAGAGGGAAATACAGTTTTTACTTATCTCGATATTTTTGACCCGGATCAAGCCAAGGTTGCAACGCTAAAGGAACAGTATCGCAAAGGCGGTTTGGGAGATGTGAAAATTAAACGTTACTTAAATGACGTACTGGAGGCGCAGTTAAAACCAATTCGTGAACGCAGAGAACGATTTGCCAAAGACATTCCGGCTGTGTATGATATTTTAAAAGCAGGAAGTCAGAAAGCCAATGCGGTTGCCGAACAGACCTTAAGTGAAGTACGTGCGGCAATTGGGGTTAACTACTTCGACTAAAAGCATACAAAAGCCAAGAGAACTTTGAGGTCTGACGTTAAACTAAATAGGAGGCTGCGGTTTTGAAAAATGTAGTGGTGCTTGACTTTGGTTCTAATTCTGTCCGGTTGTCTATCAATCAAATGCATGAACGTAATGGAAAAACGTTTTTTAAAGAAATTAAGCGTTTGAAAGATACAACACGTTTAGCAGAAGGAATGGGTGAGAGTAGAAAAAAGCAGTTAAGTGCAGCAGCAATTGAGCGAACTCTTGCCGCAGTTCGTCATTTTAAAGACATTTACCAAAGCTATCCTGAATATCAGGTATACGCGATTGCAACAGCGGCAGTTAGAGAAGCACAAAATAGTCAAATATTTTTAGAACAGATTAAGCAATTGACTGGCTGTGCGATTAAAGTTTTGTCCGGTGAGACTGAAGCTTATTATGATTATCTTGGGGCTGCCAATTCTTTAGCACTAAAGGATTTTTTGATAACTGATATGGGTGGCGGCAGTTGCGAACTGATTCTCGTGAAAGCAGGTGCAATGCAGGAACGGGTTAGTCTTCCTTATGGAGCGGTCAGTCTCACGGAACGCTTTTGTTATGCAGGACAGCTAAGTGCCGCACGGCTCTTTGAATTTCAGAATTTCATTTCAGATAAGCTAGGTCCTTTGAGCTGGTTGCAGGAGGCAAATACATTACCACTTGTATTGATGGGCGGCTGTAATCGGACTGTGGCACGGATTCAACGTGTGCGTGAGGGATATACTCAAATAGATAATATTCACGGCTATACTGTTTCAACAGGACATTTTTTTCAGATATATAAAACATTTTTAAAGAAGAATGTTGTGCAACGTGAACATATTGCCGGCATGGAGCCTGCACGTGCAGATATTATCCTCGGCGGAATGACCCCTGTAGTGTATTTATTGCAGCAGTTACACAGCGCGGGAGTTGTTTTTTCTGAAAGCGGAGCGCGTGAAGGTTTTCTTTATGAGCTTTTGCAAAAACAGGAGCAAGCAAAAAAACACATTCAATTTGAGAATGAGAAATAGTTTTATTCTTTTGTATAGTCTTGATTAAAATAACGCAAAGAAAGCTGTCCAAGCTTTCCTTGTGCCCGTAGCTTTTTAAGTACACTGCCGATTTTTCGAGCCGCTTGCGGTTGAACACGTGCAGTGTATTTTTGGGCTGTGACTGGCGGAAGCGTGTGCTTTACCTCCAGTTCTGTAAGAAAACGGGGTGTGTTTTCAGTCAGCGCCGCATAATCGGTGGTACTAAGCAATGCAGCTTTGATTTGCTTGGCTTCCAGTGCAGCTACAGTTTGTTGCACTGTTGAATAATACTTGCGCGTTAGAGGAACTGTTGTCAAGCTTGTCGGAAGCTGCATGCTGTGCGGCAAGCCAAGTACAAGTTTTCGGTGTAGCCGGGTCAGGTTACCTAGAGTTTGACCGCTGCGAGTTAGTAGAACGTTGGGAAGATAGAGATAGGTAATTGTCTTTTGACCAGTCTGAACAGCGTTAAGTTGTGTGCTGGTGTTGACTAGCAGAACATCGAGTTGATGCTTGGTAAAGGCTTTTTGCAACTGATTCAGACTGCCTTGCTTGATGACAAGTTTCTCCTGGGTTTGCTGTGCCAATTGGTGTGCTAATGCTTTGTTCAGCCGAACGAGCTGGATTTCTTGACGAGAATCAGTCTGGCGAGTGGCTTGGACGATTCCGACACGTAACTGGGAAAGCTGAGTTTTATGTAAATGCTTGCGGGCTATGTTCCATAAAAGAAGGAAGCAGAGCGCAACAATGGCAAATGATAAGATAATTTTTAGTATTTTGTTCATTTTGGTTAGCCAGATTTTGGCTACAAAGCCCCTTTGTTATTTAGATTCAGTACATATTATATAATAAAAACAACTTATAGATGTTATTTCTTTATTAAGGAGGCTACTATGCAGGAATTTGGAAAGTTCTACCAAAAAACACGAGATCAGCGGCTGCGTTTGTTACGCAAGTTCAAAATAACTGCCCAACAAGAAGAGGTGCTTCGTAAGCAGGCGGTGAACCCTGCGCTGGGAGATACCATGATTGAAAATTATTTGACAGATTATACTCTTCCAGAAGGTTTGAGCTTCCATTATCTGATTGACGGGGAAAAATACTTGGTCCCAATGGTTACGGAAGAACCTTCTGTGATTGCTGCCAGCAGCCATGGGGCTTCTTTGGTAGAACAAGCGGGTGGATTTTCAACGAAATTGACTGCACGTTTGCTGCTTGGTCAGATTGTCATTGAAAATGTACAAAATATGGAGCAACTGTGTTCACAGTTAGAAGCAATCTTTCCGCAATTGCTGGAGACTGCGCAAAATGCACATCCGTCGCTTAGTAAACGCGGTGGCGGAGCACGCTGGTTACGTACCCGTCCTCTGAGTGCAGATCTGCTTTCTTTGGACCTTGCAGTGGATGTGCAAGAAGCCATGGGAGCTAATATGATGAATACGATGCTGGAAGCAGTTGCACAAGAGATCACACAGCGTTTGGGAACGGATGTCTTGCTGGCGGTCTTATCGAATTATGCAACGGAATGCCTAGTGACAGCAAGCTGTCGGATTCCTATTGACGTACTTGCCAAAGGAGAGCTGGCGGGGGAGACAGTTGCAAAGAAAATTGTGCAGGCTAGCCGCGTTGCGCAGTTGGATCCTTATCGAGCGGCAACCCATAATAAGGGAATTATGAATGGAATTGATGCGGTTGTGCTTGCAACTGGAAATGATTGGCGGGCGATTGAAAGTGGGATTCATGCATTTGCAACTCGTACAGGAAGCTATCGTGGGTTAAGTACTTGGGAACTGACAGGCGGCAGTTTAGTCGGAAAGTTAACTATTCCAGCGCCAGTTGGCTTTGTGGGTGGTTCAATTGGAATTGTTCCCTTAGTTGCAGTTAATCACGAATTATTACAGCTTAAAAGCGCGCGTAATTTAGAAAAAGTAATTGTAAGTGTCGGGCTTGCACAAAACTTAGCCGCGCTCTATGCTTTGGTTACAGAAGGCATTCAACGTGGACATATGAGATTGCAATTGAAATCACTGATCCTGACGGCAGGTGCAGCACCAGATGAAGTTGCCCCTTTGATGGCACAACTTTTACAGTCTGAAAAACAAGATCTGGCGGCGGTTAGCCGTGCTTTGCAAGCTTATCGCAAAGGGAGAGAGAGTTAATGACAGAACTTAATTTAGATGCACAAACACGTACACTAGTTAAACAAGTAGAAAAGGCACTGGGGTATCAGTTGGAGTTTAAAATTCATGAAGGAAAAGTAGGGTATTTGAGGCATGATCAAGCCCAGCATTATTTGCGTGGGGGTAAGATGGTACTTGAACTTAGCGATTTAACGGCCCCGTCTTATACGGTCGCACACGAATTGCTGCATATTTTGTTATTGACAAAGAAAATACCTGAAATCACCTTTAACTTGACAACAACCAAACCCGCTTTAGATACTAAATTAATGGCTGTAGGCTTAGAGTTATATGAGATCGTCATGCACTTCACAGTTTATCGGATGCAAGCGGAGATGGGGTTATTCACTGAAAAGATTCAGGAACTCTACTTGAAGGGACTCTTTGCGACACTTAAACCTGAACCAGCAAATGGCAATGATAATTGGATGATATTGCGTACGTTGGGAATCTTGGATACTTTAGTCTTCTTTAAGCGAGATCAGGACCGAGTATTGCCTAAGCTAAAACAGCTTTATCCTAAGACAACGGCTGCAGCTGTGGCACTTTACAGTGACCTGACAGCACATGAAGTCGAGAGTGCTTTTGGAATTCGTCGCGCCGTGGTCAAGCTGTATCATAGTTTAGATGAAGATTTAACTGCCTGGGGTCTTGCTCCCTTGAATTTGAAACAGTTCGTAACACTCACACTGGTTTTAAGTGCACGGCAGACGCGTTTACAAGTCCGGCAATTGTTTGAAATTTATCATTCAGCACTGCACGAAAATATACATGATACAACAGCATATCTGGGTTTTTATAAAAAAGATGGTCAAAATTCTTTTGTCTTACCACAACCTAAAAATCATCCTGAACAAGAATTTCAGCGGATTTATGCACTTACGCTCGGAACATACTTAGATGAAATCGGGGTTCCATATTTAACACGTTAGATTTTAGGCAGGAAGCTTCAAGGGGGAATCAGCATGCAGTTAAATGATGAGATTGCGCGCTCTAAGCAGCTTTTGTTTTTGACAGGAGCAGGTGTTTCAACTGCTTCTGGAATTCCGGACTATCGCTCAAAAAATGGATTGTATGCGGGAAAAGAGAGTCCAGAGTATTTGCTGAGTTTGACTTGTCTAAAACAGCAGCCTGAGTTATTCTATCGCTTTGTGAGCCAGAAAATGTATTATCCGGCAGCACAGCCTAATATTATTCACCGGCAGATGGCGTTAGCGACACAGAAAAGAAGAGCCGGCATCATTACACAAAATGTTGATGGACTGCATACCAAAGCAGGGGCTAAAAATGTAATTGAGTTTCATGGAAACCTTTACCATGTAACTTGCCAACGCTGTGGACAAAAAGTTCCATACACTGATTATCTTAACCAGGGGATGCGACATGCGTGCGGCGGAATTTTACGGCCAGAGATTGTTTTATATGAAGAACAACTTGCACCAGAGGTAGTTGAACAGGCAGTTGCGGCTGTTGCCCAAGCAGATCTGATTATTGTGTGCGGGACTTCTTTACAGGTTTATCCCTTTGCGGGCTTACTTGATTATCGGAGGCCCGATGCACATTTGATTGCGATCAATCGTGAGCAATTGAAATTACCACAAGGCAGTCGGCAATTGCGCATGGATGCGGCCACTGTTTTTGCACAGTTGATTTTTTAAGTGAACTTGCTGTAATTTATTTTTCATTTTACCTATGAGGTTATGATATAATTTAAACGACTAACAAAAATTAAAAATCACAAATTATTTCAGCTGACTTAGAGCGAAAGGATTTGAACTTATGTGTACTGATAAAACATTTTATATTACAACTCCAATCTATTATCCATCTGGAAAATTACATATCGGCAACTCCTACACGACGATTGCTTGTGATGTGATGGCACGTTATAAGCGGCTTCAGGGATTTGATGTGTTTTTCCTAACAGGAACGGATGAACATGGATTAAAGATTGAGCAAAAAGCCGAGCAGCTTGGCACTACTCCGAAAGCATATGTGGATGAGATGGCTGCCGGGATTAAGAAACTTTGGAAACTGCTTGAAATTTCAAATGATAAATTTATTCGAACAACGGATGACTATCATGAAAAAGCAATTCAGAAAATTTTTATGAAGTTACTGGATAAAGGTGACATTTACCTAGGCGAATATGAAGGTTGGTATTCTGTTTCTGATGAAGAATATTTTACAGAATCACAACTTGCAGAAGTTTATCGCGATGCCACCGGCAAGGTGACTGGAGGAAAAGCTCCTTCTGGCCACGAGGTACAGCTGGTGAAAGAAGAATGTTATTTCTTTAAGATGAGCAAGTATGCTGATCGTCTGGTGAAATACTACAATGAGCATCCTGATTTCATTATTCCAAATTCACGCAAAAATGAGATGCTAAATAATTTCATTAAACCTGGACTGGAAGATTTGGCGATCACAAGAACAACGTTCAATTGGGGAGTAAAGGTTCCTAGTAACCCCAAACATGTTGTGTATGTTTGGATTGATGCACTGTGTAACTATATTACAGCACTTGGCTATGGCACTTCCGATGACACGCTTTTCAAGAAATATTGGCCTGCTGATATTCATATGGTTGGAAAAGAAATTGTCCGGTTCCATACAATTTATTGGCCGATTATCTTAATGGCTTTGGAACTGCCGTTACCTAAACATGTAATTGGGCATGGCTGGTTATTGATGAAAGACGGTAAGATGTCCAAGTCAAAAGGTAACGTTGTCTATCCGGAGATGCTGGTTGAAAGATATGGCCTGGATGCATTGAGATACTATCTAATGCGTGCGGTGCCATTTGGCAATGATGGGGTCTTCACCCCTGAAGATTTTGTCAGTCGCGTCAACTTCGAGCTCGCTAATGATCTTGGCAACCTGCTTAACAGAACTGTGGCGATGATTAATAAATACAATGCTGGTCAGATTCCAGCATTGACTGCAAATGTAACAGCTTTTGATAAAGAACTTGAAAAGGTTGCACAAGAGACAATTACCGCTTATGCTAAGGAAATGGATGAGGTCCATTTCTCAAATGCCCTCGCAGAGGTTTGGCAGCTTGTTAGTCGGACTAACAAGTATATTGATGAGACAGAGCCTTGGATCCTTGCAAAAGATGAAACCAAAAAAGAAGCGCTTGATAGTGTGTTGGCACATTTAGCTGCCAGTTTGCGGGTAATTGCAATTCTACTGCAGCCGGTGATGACCCATGCACCTAAGGAAATCTTTGCACAGCTTGGGTTAAGTAATAGCAAGATGGAGATTAAAGACGTCAAATATACGGATTTGCCTAAAGAGGCAGTAGTTGTCTCAGCCGGGACTCCGATTTTTCCACGACTTGATATGGAAGCAGAAATAGAATTCATAAAATCCAAGATGTCTAAGAATGAAAAGGCCAAAGGGCGCAAAGCAATGGCAGAGGCTGCACGCAAAACAGCCGAGCAAGCTGAGACTGCAGAACTTAATCTGACTAAAAAAGAAATTCGGTTTGATAAATTTGATAAAGTTGAGTTAAAAGCTGCTGAAATTCTTAATGTTGAGCGTGTTTCAGGTGCTGACAAACTTTTGAAGTTTACGTTAGCTGCAGGCGACAAAGGGCCTCGTCAGATCCTGTCTGGAATAGCTCAGTGGTATCCAGAACCACAAGAACTAATTGGCAAGAAGGTTATTATTGTGGCTAATCTGCAACCACGTAAGATGCGTGGTGAAGTTAGTCAAGGAATGCTTCTTTCAGCGGAGTACGGTGAAACTGTTAAATTGTTGGAAATCAGCGATCAGATTCCTAATGGATCTTTGATCGGTTGAGGTTAGGAGGGGCTTTTCTGTCCAAGTGTTTTTCACTTGCGGTGGAAAGCTTCTTTTTTAGAAAGCGAGGATTTAATGGAAATCTTTGATTCGCATACCCATATTAATGCACCAGAATTTGCAGACGACATCCCAGATGTGATTCAAAGAGCGAGTGCGCTGGATGTCACGGCGATGCTGGTCATCGCCTATGACGCTGACAGCACTGCCAAGATGCGGAAGCTCGTTGCAGATTTTCCAGAAATTTACGGGGCAATCGGCTGTCATCCAGAAGATGCAGCGGCCTATGATGAAAAATTGGAACGTTCCTTTATCTATAATCTGCAACAGCCCAAAGTTTGCGCTTTAGGTGAAATTGGGTTGGATTATCATTGTGAAGTTTCACATGATTTGCAGCAAAGCGTGTTCGCACAACAACTTAAATTAGCGCAGCGTTTACAGGTCCCGGTCAGTATTCATAATCGGGATGCATTTGAGGATGTCTACCGAATTCTGCGTGCAGGTGAAGTTTGGAAGACGGGTGGGATAATGCATAGTTTTAATGGAGACGCTGCATGGGCGCAAAAATTTCTTGCGTTAGGGATGTCCCTTTCATACAGCGGAGTAAGTACTTTTAAAAATGCTGGAGATGTTCGGGAAGCCTTTTTAGCAACACCGCTTGATAAAGTTCTAGTGGAAACAGATGCTCCTTACTTAGCCCCTGTGCCTTACCGCGGTAAACGAAATGAACCAGGATACACCCGATATACACTTGAGTTCTTGGCACAACAGCGTGGGTTGAGTGCGCCTGAACTTGCGCAGAAAACATTTGAAAATACAAAGAGGATATTAGGAATTTAAAAATGAAAAAAATACAAGAAGTCATAGTGGTTGAGGGAAAAGACGATACTAAAAGAATAAAGTTAGCTGTCAATGCCGATACACTTGAGACTCGTGGATCAGCAATTAGCGATGAAGTCTTGCAGCAAATCGAACAGCTACAAAAGAAACGTGGAGTAATTGTATTTACGGATCCTGATTTTTCGGGAGAAAAAATCCGCGGAATTATTACACGTGAAGTTCCAGGGGTTAAACACGCCTTTTTGAATAAAAAAGATGCAGCTCCTGCAGCTAAGGGGAGCTTGGGAGTCGAGCATGCTTCACCAGAGGCTATTCGAGAAGCACTGAAACATCTTTATACAGAAGAAACGGTCACAACTCCACAAATTTCACTTGCAGATTTGCGTGCGGCAGGTTTGATTGCGGGGAAAGGTGCAAAAGAAAAAAGGGCTTTACTAGGTGAGAATCTGCAAATCGGCTATACCAATGGAAAACAGTTGTTTAACCGCTTAAATCTTTTCCAAATCACAGCAGCACAATTGCACGCGGCACTTGAAGAAATTGCAGCTTTGGAGGAAGAAAAATGACGGATAAAACCCCTGAGATTGCTTCGCCTTTGAGAACGAAAGCAATTATGAATGCCTATGGACTGACATTTAAAAAAAGCTTGGGACAAAATTTTTTAACAGATGTAAATGTGCTTCACAAAATTGTGACTGCCGCTGAGATCTCTGCAGCCGACGATGTCCTTGAAATTGGGCCCGGAATTGGGGCATTGACTGAGCAACTTGCTAAAAAGGCTCATCAAGTGGTCGCACTTGAGCTTGATGAACGTCTGCTGCCAGTCCTTGCTGATACACTTGCACCTTATAAAAATGTCACAGTCTTGCATCAAGATGTTTTGAAAGCTGATTTACAGCAATTACTGGCAACTAATTTAGACGGAGCACACCAACTTAAGGTTGTTGCTAATTTGCCATATTACATTACAAGTCCAATTATTCTACATTTGTTGAATACCGGAATTGGGTTTGAAGCGTTGGTAGTTATGATGCAAAAAGAAGTGGCCGAGCGGCTTAGTGCAGATCCAGGGACCAAAGCCTATGGTTCGCTTTCTGTGAGAGTCCAGTATCAGATGGACGTCAAGACAGCATTTATTGTACCGCGGACGGTTTTTGTACCGCAACCTAACGTTGATTCTGCGATTGTTAGTTTGACGCCCCTAAAAACCAAGCAACTGCTACCTTTCAATGAAGCTGCCTTTTTTAAAGTGGTTAAGGGCTGTTTTGCACATCGAAGAAAAAGCCTTTGGAATAACCTGAAAAGCATGTTCGGCAAAGAGGAGACGCAAAAGACCGCTTTGACGCGTGTATTAGCTGAATTAGAGCTTTCACCGCAATTAAGAGCAGAAAAGTTAACAATTCAGCAGTTTATTTTGTTAGTTAATAAGTTGCACGAACTAGAATTACTCTAAAAATTAATTATTTTCTAATTGAACTTTTGTGGGGCTTTGTGGTATAATTGCATTTTCTGTGAAACTATGTTACAATTGTTTCACAGAGAGGTGAAGACAATGCCACTAACTTTGGCTACAATTAAGCAGAAGCTCGATAGTTGTGTTGGTGAACGGTTAACCGTTGTTGCTCAAGCAGGACGGCGCAAGATTATTAGGCGCCACGGTGTGTTACGGGAAACGTATCCAGCAGTGTTCGTTGTTGATTTGAATCAAGAAGAAAATTCTTTTGAACGTGTCTCCTATAGTTATACTGATGTCCTCACGAAGAATATTGAACTCGATTTTAGTGAAGAAAATTAGTCTGTAAATTTAATGGTTATCAAATTTTTAAGCCTGTGATTAATTGCATGGCTTTTTTTAGTTTACAGAGATAGTTTTTCTTTCCAAGATAGTCTATTTTTAAGTATAATAGAATTAAAACATTTGAGTAGGTGACAGAATGGAGATTATCGAAAAAGCGCCAGCCAAAATTAATCTATCTCTGGACACTCCATTTCGTCATCTTGATGGCGCCCCAGAGTGGCGAATGGTAATGACGGCGGTTGATCTGGCTGATTATGTCCAAGTCAAATCTGCTGCCCGTTTTACGGGGGTCAAGGTTGAAACTGACAAGGGTTTTCTACCGCAGGACTATCATAATCTAGCTTATCAGGCGGCCAAAAAAATGCAGCAGCTGTTTGCGGGGCATCAAGGTGTTCAAATCAGAATTCGCAAGCGAATTCCAGTTGCTGCAGGGATGGGCGGCGGTTCTGCAGATGCTGCCGCAGTTTTGCGAGCTTTAAATAAGCTTTGGCGGTTGAAACTTTCAAGGGCTCAATTAGCTGAGATCGGACTAGAGATTGACTCTGATGTCCCTTTTTGTGTGTACAGCGAACCGGCGCTCGTGACGGGTAAGGGAGAGAAGATCCTGCCTATAGGTGAATTACCTGCGATGTGGATTGTATTGGCTAAACCCAAGGCAAGTGTTTCTACGCCTACCATTCTCAAAAAGATTTCATATGCCCAATTGGCTCATCAGGATGTAACGCGAGTGGTAGAGGCGATCAAACAAAAGGATGAAGAATTGTTGTTTCAAACAATGGGGAACACGTTGGAAGAGATCACAGTCACAGTACTTCCAGAAGTAAAAAAACTGAAGGATAAGATGCTTGAATTTGGCGCAGAAGTTGCACAAATGACTGGCAGTGGACCGACAGTTTTTGGGCTTTGTTCAAGATATTCGCGAGCACAGCACGTTTACAACAGTTTGAAAGGTTTTTGCGATGAAGTCTATTTGGTACGTCCGTGCAAACTTGATTCAGTTGAAGCAGAATGCTAAAGATTCAACCAAGCACAAAACAGCTTAAACGCAGTTCAAAGTGTTGAGTAACTCAGCTTTTTGAACTGTATTTTTTTGAACTGCTTGAAGGTAAATTATAAATACAGTACTGATAAAATAGCTCAGGTTGCATTTTTGGCCTCAGGTTTAATGTACTTAAAATGGTACGTGAGCGAGAGATCAACAAAATTTGGATACTAACGCCAAACTGCGAACAGCATGCGCATTTTGGGCTGGGGAGTTCAAAGTCAATCGAGAATTTTGACTTATGGAACACGTTTATCCGGAATAACTAGAAAGAGAGTGTGACATAAGTCGGGAAAATTTGAGTACTAACTCGAAATTACGAACATAGCGAGTACTTTGCTATGAGTAATTTGAAGTTAGACGGAGAATTTTGACTTATGGAACACGTTTATCCGGAATAAAAAAGAGAGTGTGACATGAGTCGGGAAAATTTGAGTACTAACTCGAAATTACGAACATAGCGAGTACTTTGCTATGAGTAATTGGAAGTTAGACGGAGAATTTTGACTTATGGAACACGTTTATCCAGAATAACTAGAAAGAGCCAGGTCAAAATTTAATTTTTGACCCAGCCCTAGAACTTGGTTTAGCTTATTCATTCAATGAGGTAGAACGAGAATTGATGCTAGCTAGTAAATGCTAGTTTTTGGGTGAATTTGAAGCCAATTCCGCGCGTGCTTGTGCCAGTTGTTTTTTAATTTGGGAAAATCCGGTTCCACCAAAAGAATTCCGACGGGCAACAGCCTCTTTTGAAGTTAGTTTTGCATAAATGTCGTTGGCAATTAGCGGTGAGACGGCTTGCATTTCTGCTGGCGTCAAATCCTGCAAATTTCTTTTTTCTGCAATGCATTTTAAGACGAGTTCTCCGACGACCCGGTGTGCCTCCCTGAATGGTAAGCCTTTGCTTGCAAGGTAATCGGCAAATTCTGTTGCATTCGAAAGATCGTGGGTGGTCGCTTGTTCCATTTTTGCGGTATTTACTTTGAGTGTTTTAAGCATTCCTGTGAAAATTTTGAGCGTTGGAATAATAGTCTTGACGGTATCAAAAACACCTTCTTTGTCTTCTTGCAGATCTTTATTATATGCAAGTGGCAAACCTTTCATCGTCGTGAGCAGTCCGAGAAGATGACCAAAGATGCGTCCACTTTTACCCCGAATGAGTTCAGCCATGTCGGGGTTCTTTTTTTGCGGCATGATTGAACTACCGGTTGAAAAAGAGTCGTCAAGTTCAAGATAGCCGAATTCGTAGCTGCACCACAGAATGATTTCTTCACAAAAACGCGAGAGATGCACCATTAAAATGGAAGCATTATTAAGAAATTCCAAGACAAAATCACGATCAGAGACGGCATCAAGAGAATTTGAATAGGTTTTTGAAAAGCCCAAAAGCTTTGAAGTGTATGCACGCTCAATCGGAAAAGTGGTTCCTGCCAAAGCTGCCGCACCTAAAGGATTAATGTCAGTATGTTGTAGATTGAATTCGAAACGTTCACGATCACGACTGAACATTTGATAATAGGCCAACAAGTAATGGGCATAAGAGATCGGCTGAGCATGCTGCAAGTGCGTGTAACCTGGCATAATCGTCGTTACATGTTGCTGTGCTTTTTGCACCAAGACTTCCTGTAATTCCAAAAGCGCGGCATTAATTTCAGGGAGACGATGTTTTAAATAGAGATGAAGATCGGTTGCAACTTGGTCGTTGCGGCTGCGGGCAGTATGCAATTTACCAGCGACAGGGCCGATTTTTTGAGTGAGTAGGGTTTCGATATTCATGTGAATATCTTCAAGTTGGACATCAAAGGTTACCTTGCCTGCTTTAAGATCATGTTCAATCTCTTTTAGACCAGCGATAATTTGTTCGGCGTCTGCCGGACTGATTATACCGGCTTTTTTGAGCATTTGGGCATGTGCAAGTGAGCCTTCTAAATCTTCATGTGCCATTTCCTGATCGAAGCTAATGGAGGCACCAAAGCTGTCGATCCAAGCGGCACTTTGTTTTGAAAAACGCCCGCCCCAAGGTTTTTTGTTGCCCATCATTACTGAACCTCGCTTGGAATTGACGGGGTTTTTTTAGTTGATGCCACACTTTTTTGTTGTACTTGAGCATAAACTTGTGATGGTAAACCCCAAAGTTTAATAAATCCGGCCGCCGCCTCCTGGTCAAATTCATCCGCTGCCGTGTAAGTTGCAAGATTTTTATCGTAGAGAGAATTAGGTGACTTCCGTCCCTCACAAATTACATTTCCCTTGAAAAGTTTAATCCTGACTGTGCCATTCACATTTTTTTGCGATGCTGTCAAGAAAGCTAAAAGAGCTTTTGTTAAAGGAGAGAACCAAAGTCCATTATAGATAATCTCACTGAGCTTTTGTTCAATTACAGGTTTGAAATGTGCCAGATCACGTTCGCTAGTCAAGTCTTCCAAATCCTTATGTGCTTTTATTAAGACTGTGGCTGCTGGACACTCGTAGATTTCCCGCGACTTGATTCCAACCAACCGATTTTCAATATGATCAATCCGGCCAATTCCATGCTGACCAGCTAGCTTGTCAAGCTTCATGATCAATGTTGCTAGCGAATAAGGCTCTTCATTTAACTTAGTTGGAATTCCTTTTTCAAAGGTCAATGTGATAGTTGTCGGTTGATCAGGGGTATCTTCGATTGCGTTTGTCCGTGCATAAGCATCTTCTGGGGCGCTTGCCCATGGATCTTCTAAGATACCACATTCATTTGCTCTGCCCCATAAATTTTCATCAATCGAGTAGGGACTTTTCTTATTGATTGGGACTGGAATTTCATTTTCAGCAGCATACTGAATTTCTTCTTCCCGTGACCAGTGCCAATCTCTGATTGGGTCTTCAATTTTAATTTCTGGTGCAAGTGCGTGAATCCCGACTTCGAAACGAACTTGATCATTCCCTTTACCAGTGCAACCATGAGCAATTGCAGTTGCGTTGTATTTCTTTGCAACTTCGACTAGCTTGGTTACAATCAGTGGCCGTGAAAGCGCTGAAATCAGCGGATATTTATTTTCATAATAGGTATGGCCTTGGAGTGCAACGAGCGCATAGTCATGTGCAAACTCTTCTTTAGCATCGATCGTTAAAGAAACAGTGGCACCCACCGCTAGTCCCTTTTGTTTAATAGCTTCCAAGTCTTTGCCTTCACCTACATCAATGCAGCAGGCAATGACATCGTACCCTTTATTTTTAAGCCATGCGATGGCGACTGATGTATCCAGACCACCAGAATATGCGAGAACAACTTTTTCTTTTTTCATAATAATACACTCCTCAATTGTTATGGCTTGCGATTGATCAAACAATAACATTAATATGCGTTAAATGCAATAATATTTACAAAAAAAGTATTTTTAACGGATATTTTGAATAAATATAAGCTTTAGAGTGAATATACACAATCAATATAAAGTATGCTTCCAGAAATTATCAGGGATCAGTGTGTGGACTTTTGAGATTTTACATTGACAGTTTTTATTTTTTAGGTTATAGTCAATTTATTCAATTTTAAGGAGTTTTTAATTATGATCTCAAATAGCGGACTCACACAATTGAATGGTTACTATTACTTTTGGTTTTTTCACGAGTGTTTGTAGTTGATCGAATTTCGATGAGGTGCAAACACGTTTGCAAACGTATTTGCATCTGTGGGGAAAACAAGAGTTAATTTGCTGAGGAATTTTAGCAAAGCCGCACAGCTGTAACAATAGTCTGACGGCTTTGATTCAAATAAAGAATGTAAAAAGCCAGAGGACTGTTGGAGTCTTCTGGCTTTTTTGTGTCATTTTGAAAGGAAGGGTTAGTTTATGAAATCACTAGTTTCAAGTATGAAAAAGGAACTTTCATTACTCAAACCGTCAGATATTCGGACTTTTGATGAGTTTGCTTCGAAGATTCCTGGAATTATCAAGTTTACAATGGGTGAACCTGATTTTGCAACACCAGAGCATATTAAAGCAGCAGGTATTAAGAGTATTCAGGAGAATCAAACTCATTATGCGCCTTCGAATGGAACGGTCGCATTGCGTCAAGCCGCTGCTTCTTTTCTACAGCAAAAGTATGCGCAGCAATATGATCCAATGAATGAAGTGATCGTGACTAATGGAGCGACAGAAGCGATTTACACGGCTTTAACTTCCATCTTGAATCCAGGCGATCAAGTTATTATTCCGACGCCAATTTTTCCGCTATACATTGCGATTACGCTTTTGAATCAAGCCACCCCAATTTTAGTTGACACCTCCAAAAACGGGTTCAGAATGTCGCCTGAGATGTTGCAAGAGCAGTTGGACAAGCATGAAAATGTTAAGGCAGTCGTTCTTAACTATCCTTCTAATCCGACTGGGGTTACTTATAGTCAAACTGATTTAGATCAGCTTGCAGCTGTAATCAAAGGCAAACAGATCTTTGCAATTTGTGATGAGATTTACAGTGAGCTCAACTATGATGCACCGCATGCTTCGTTAACCAAATCGCTGCGTGAACAGACTATTTTGTTAAATGGTGTTTCCAAGTCGCATGCAATGACAGGCTGGCGAATTGGAATAATGTGTGCACCTCGTGCGATTGCACAGGAGTTAAGCAAAGTTCACCAGTTCACGATCACGACAACTTCTACCATGACGCAGGCTGCTGCAACAGAGGCTTTTGCTAATGGGATAAACGATAGCGATGCAATGAAAAAGGAGTATCGCAAACGCCGCGATTATTTATTTGAAAAAATGACTTCTTATGGTTTTGAATGCGCCAAGCCGGAAGGGGCATTCTACCTCTTTGCTAAGATTCCCCAGGGGTTAATTCAGGATGATCAGAAATTTATCTATGATCTAGCTGAAAAGGCCAAAGTTGCCTTGATTGGTGGCAGCAGCTTTGGTCCTGGCGGTGAAGGCTATGTGCGTATCAGCTATGCTGCAAGTATGGAAGATATTATTACAGCAATGGAACGTGTCGGCAGTTATGTTAAGGAAAACAAAGGAGCAAAAAGCAGATGACAAAAATTTTGATGCTGAGTGTGCGCGATGATGAAAAAGCCGCAATAAAAGCATGGGAAAAGCGCAATCAGATTGCAGTTACAACAGTTCCTTGGGAATTGCATCCTGAGACGGCTAGCAAGGTTGCCGGCTTTGATGGGTTAGTTGTCCAACAACGCAGCAAGATTGAAGCAGAAGTTTATCCGCTGTTAAAAGCAGCTGGATTAAAGCAGGTTACAACCCGAACTGCGGGATATGATATGGTCGATGTTAAGGCGGCTGTCGCAAACGGGTTGGTGGTGACAAATGTTCCTGCCTATTCTCCACGATCTGTTGCAGAGCTAGCTCTGGCACATACAATGCGGCTGATTCGTAACTTGGAAATTTTTGATAAAAGAATGGAAAAACAAGATTTTCGCTGGGTGGGGCTGCAAGCAGCTGAAATCCATTCTTTAACGATTGGAATCATTGGAGCAGGGCGAATTGGGGCCACAAGTGCGCAAATCTTTAATGCCTTAGGTGCCAACGTGATTGCATATGATGTTCAAGAGCGTGAGGAACTTAAAAGTATTTTAACTTACAAGCGCAAAGAAGAAGTTTTAGCACAAGCAGATGTAATTTGTTTACATGTTGATTTGAACCCGACTTCTGTCAAGCTGATTGATAAAAAGGCACTTTCTTTGATGAAGCCGACTGCTTTTTTGGTAAATGAATGCCGAGGTCCAGTGGTCGATACGGAAGCCTTGATTACGGCGTTAGAACACAAGCAACTTGCTGGGGCAGCACTCGATACATTAACAGGTGAAGAAAATTTCTTTAATTTCAACCTAGAAGGGAAAAAATTGCCAAGTCAACAGCTTGAGCGGCTGCGTTCTTTTGACAATGTAATTTTGACACCACATGTCGGATTTTATACTAATATTGCGGTCAAAAACATGGTTGATATTAGTTTGGACGATGTGGTTACGATTCTCCATGGTGGTCGCAGCGAACATCAGGTTTCCTAAATAAACTAAAAATATGAGGTAAGAAGATGATAAAAAAAGTTACAGGTCAAGAGTACAGTATGAATGTACTGAATGGAATCAGTTTAGGTGTAGTCGTAGCACTTGTGCCAGCAGCTTTAGTGGGGCAATTAATGCAAGCACTAAAAGGAATTTTGCCAGGAGCAATGCAAATAGTGATGATGACGACTTTTGCGATGAGTTTACTTCCGGTAATTGCTGGTTTGTGTGTCGCAATTCAGTTTAAATTGAATCCCATTCAGATTTCAGCTGTTGGAATTGCAGCGATGGTCGGTTCAGGTGTAATGCAACAAGTTAACGGGAGTTTTATTTTAAAAGGAACTGGCGATATTATAAATACGGGACTGACAATTGCATTTGCAGTCTGGCTGGCACTATTTTTAGGCGACCGTTTCAAAAACTATACAATCCTGCTTTTGCCGTTATTGGTAATTGTGATTGCGGGTGGTGCAGGCTTGCTTGTGCTGCCATATGTTAAGCTGGTTGCAACTACGATTGGAGCTTTAATCGCACATTTAACGACTCTGCAGCCGTTGCTGATGGGACTTTTAATGGGGATTTGTTTTGGAATCTTAGTTGTTTCACCGATTAGTTCGGTTGGGATAGCGACTGCCATTGGTTTAGCTGGAATTGGTTCGGGGTCTGCTAATCTTGGAATTACAGCTGCTAGTTTTATGTTAGCGGTCTACGGCAGTACTGCAAATAACTTTGGAACTACAATTGCACATTTTATTGGTTCACCCAAGATTCAAATGGGAAATCTGTTACAAAAACCAGCACTCTTTTTTCCATTAAGTATAAATGCTGGAATAATGGGCTTTGTGGGGGCAATCTTTGGTATTAAGGGGAATCCAATGAGTGCCGGTTTTGGTTTTAGTGGCTTGATTGGACCTTCAGCGGCCTATCAGCAAATGCCACATTCGGGCGTGAACTTGGGATTGTTGGTGCTCCTGTTTGTCGTTTTACCAGTCTTACTAGCTTATCTTTCCCGCTATCTTTTTGTAGAGAGGTTGAAGTGGTTCCGTGCCGATGATTTACTTTTACAGATTTAGTAACTGCTAGGGATCTCAACTTAAGCCACAGCATAGGATAATTTTAAATTAGGATGACCTATAATTGTTAGCTAAAAGAGCTAATGATTATGGGTTTTTTATTCTTGAAGCTGCAAATGGAATTTTGGCTATTATTTTAAACTGTTGCGAATGCAGCTCTGAGTTTTTTTCAATCTCGGAGTCTTAAAGGCGTGCTGAGTGCGCTGTAAAGAAGTGTTTGTCAAAGACGAATGTTAGACAAAATTAATTTTTGAGAAATAAAAAGAGCGATGATCAGAATAATTTGCAACAAAAACGAACTATTTTTGTAATTGAGGTAAAAAAACTATGCAAATTACGTAAAATGCCTTATAATGACTGATAGAATATTTTATTAATAATGATATTTTGAAATGAAGTATTGGAGGACTTAATGTGAAAACAAGAAGAAGTGATCGGCTGATCGATATGACTAATTATTTGCTTGAACGGCCACATACGCTGATTTCTTTGACCTATTTTGCAGAACGCTATGAATCTGCAAAATCATCTATCAGCGAAGATTTATCTATTATTAAACGTACATTTAAAGCACGAGGGATCGGTATTTTGGAAACGATTCCCGGAGCCGCTGGTGGTGCACGCTTTATTCCTTCAATTGATGAACATGCAGTTAGAGCATTTATTGCAGAAATGACGGAAAAATTATCTGAAAAAGACCGCCTTTTACCGGGTGGTTATGTCTACCTATCTGATTTATTAGGTAGACCCGATATTTTGCGTGAAGTCGGACGAGTGATTGCAAGACAATATCTTGATCGGCAAGTTGATGCGGTGATGACAGTTGCTACCAAAGGGGTCCCAATTGCACAAAGTGTTTCTACTTATCTTAATGTTCCGTTTGTTATTTTGAGAAGAGATTCTAAGATTACAGAAGGCTCTACGGTTTCAGTTAATTACGTCTCTGGTTCAAGTGAACGAATTGAGAAAATGGAACTTTCCAAAAGGAGTCTCAAACGGGGTTCACATGTTTTAGTTGTGGATGATTTCATGAAGGGTGGCGGCACTGTTAATGGAATGAAAAGTATGATCGAAGAGTTTGAATCTGAACTGGTAGGAATTACGGTTTTTGCGGAAGCAGCATTTGAGGGCCACCGCATGATTGATGACTATACTTCTTTGTTGAAAGTTGACAAGGTCAATACCCTGGACAAGACGATTGAGGTAAGTGCAGGAAATTATCTTGAAAGAGTCTATGGTGACAAAAAGTAGTTTTTTGCAGGCCGACGGTAAAGGTTGAGACTAACTTAAAATGATCGACAAAGCGTGTTTACTCCGAGTAATTTAAGGTTAGATGGAAGAGCTTGTCTGAAGGAGCACACTGACCGCAATAAAGAGAGAGTGTGACATAAGTCGGGAAAATTTGAGTGCTAACTCGAAATTACGAACATAGCGAGTACTTTGCTATGAGTAATTCGAGGTTAGACGGAGAATTTTGACTTATGGAACACGTTTATCCGGAATAAAAGAGGGACTGTGACAAAATTTAACTTTTGTCACAGTCCCTTTTTTATCCAAAGGAACTTGGAAATTTTTAGAATTACGTATTTTTAATGATGCGAAGTGACCGGTTCTTGCACAGCAGAAGTCACTAATGTATGATTAATAGGGAAAACACTAAAACTTAGAGGAGACATTGAAATGACGGCGAAATATGCGGTTATTCTTGCTGCCGGACAAGGCACAAGAATGAAGTCCAAGTTGTACAAAGTTTTGCATCCAGTTTGTGGGAAACCCATGGTTGATCATGTGTTGACCCAGATTGAAGGAAACAAGATGGACCAAGTTGTAACGGTAATTGGTCATGGTGCGGACAAGGTGAAGGAAACCTTGGGGAAGCGGACCGCCTATGTGATGCAAAAAGAACAGCTCGGAACAGGGCATGCAGTTTTGCAAGCTGAACAGCTTTTAGGGGGAAAAGACGGAATTACTTTGATTGCGTGTGGAGACACCCCGCTTTTTACCACGCAAACCTTTAAGGAATTATTTGAGTATCATCAGCAAAAAGGGGCTGTAGCAACGGTTTTGACGGCTGTGACAGACCAGCCTTTTGGTTACGGACGGATTAAGCGTAATAATCTTGGAATTGTTGAAAAAATTGTTGAACAAAAAGATGCAACTGCCGAAGAGGCTGCAATTACGGAGATTAACACTGGAGTTTATTGTTTTGATAATAAGGAATTATTTGCAGCATTACACCAGATCAAAAATGATAATGCACAGGGTGAATATTATTTAACAGATGTGATGGAAATTTTTAAAAAACAAGATAAAGTAATTGCTGCATATAAGATGAAAAATTTTGCAGAATCAATGGGTGTGAACGATCGAATTGCATTAGCACAAGCCGCCCGAGTGATGAGAAAGCGAATTAACGAAAAACATATGCGCAATGGTGTAACGTTAGTGGATCCAGCAACGACATACATTGACGTTGATGTAACAATCGGATCTGACACAGTGATTGAGCCAGGAGTCTTGTTGAAGGGCAAAACTGTGATTGGAGCTGATTGTGTCATCGGGGCACATTCTGAAATCAGAGATAGCGTAATCCATGATGGGGTTCATATCACGTCTTCACTCTTGGAAAATGCGCAGATGGAGGATGGCAGCAATATTGGACCATATAGTCATCTTAGACCTGAGGCACAGATTGGCAAACACGTTCATATTGGTAATTTTGTAGAGGTTAAGCGGGCACAGATCGGTGAAAATACAAAAGTAGGTCATTTAACCTATGTCGGTGATGCTACACTGGGCAAAAATATCAATGTTGGTTGCGGGTGTGTTTTTGTAAACTATGATGGTAAAAATAAACATCAGACACATGTAGGCGACTATTCCTTTATAGGTAGTGCTTCCAATTTGATCGCCCCACTTGAAGTTGCGGATCATGCTTATGTTGCAGCCGGTTCAACCATTACAAATGATGTCGCTGCCAGGGATATGGCGATTGCCCGCGGACGACAAGTCAATAAAAAAGGGTACTATGACCGTTATCCATGTGCTCAAACAGCGCAAGAAGAAGAGAACGGGAATGATTAAGTGATAAGAGTCTAATTGAGCTTGATTTTAGTGTTAAAAGTGAATAAAATTATTGTAGATAAATATGAAAGATGGAGGCTGTCATGTCTGGACAATATAATGATCCAAAGCTCAAAATATTTGCTTTGAATTCGAACAAACCCTTAGCCGAAAAAATTGCTGCTTCGGTTGGCGTGGAATTAGGTAAAACTTCGGTTGATCGCTTTAGCGATGGCGAGATCAGGATTAATATCGAAGAAAGTATTCGTGGAGATGAAGTCTTTATCGTGCAATCAACTTCTGCACCCGTAAATGACAACTTAATGGAACTTTTGATCATGGTTGATGCTTTACGCCGTGCAAGTGCTGAAGTTATCAATGTGGTGATGCCTTATTACGGATATGCACGTCAGGATAGAAAGGCACGTCCGCGCGAACCAATTACTGCTAAGTTAGTTGCAGATATGATAGTTAAGGCAGGTGCAGACCGGGTGGTTGCGCTTGATTTACATGCCGCGCAAATTCAAGGGTTCTTTGATATCCCGGTTGATCATTTAATGGGTGCTCCATTGCTGGCAGATTATTTCTTAAATGCTGGTTTAGAAAAAGATGCAGTAGTTGTTTCACCTGATCATGGTGGAGTGACACGTGCACGTAAATTGGCGGAGTTTTTGAAAGCCCCAATTGCGATTATTGATAAGCGGCGTCCGAAGGCAAATGTTGCTGAAGTGATGAATATTATTGGTTCAGTCGATGGCAAACGTTGCATTTTGATCGATGATATGATTGATACGGCTGGAACAATTACGTTAGCTGCTCAGGCGTTAAAAGATGCCGGTGCGACCGAGGTTTATGCATGTGCAACTCATCCTGTTTTGTCCGGTCCTGCAATTGAAAGAATAGAGAATTCACCTATCAAGCGTCTTGTGGTGACTGATTCAATTAAGCTGCCAGAAGAAAAACAAATTGATAAGTTACTGCAAGTTTCTGTTGGGCCGTTGATCGGAGATGCCATCAAACGGATTCATGAGAATAAATCTGTGAGTCCACTCTTCAAGAAACGCTTTCACGAAGAAAATTAAACCTGAGTTTCCTTGTTAAATAAGACAAGAGAGCGGTATAGGTCGGTATGCTTTGAGTATTAATGCAAAATTGCAGGCATACATGTCTTTGGCGATGAGTAACTGTGGAGTTATCGAGTATTTTGATTTATGGAACATGTTTATCTGGAATAAAATAGAGAGTGTGACATAAGTCGGGAAAATTTGAGTACTAACTCGAAATTACGAACATAGCGGGTACTTTGCTATGAGTAATTCGAAGTTAGACGGAGAATTTTGACTTATGGAACACGTTTATCCGAAATAAAATAGGGGCTGTGACAAAAGTTAAATTTTGTCACAACCCCTATTTATTTTAAGCTACGCATTTAACGTCCACCAATCATCAAGTTCGGTTAAAATTCTTGATAAACTGCTGGGTTTTGATTGTTAGTGCGTCCATTGTCTTTATCAAGAGAAGAAATTGCAGTTACTTCTGCTGCAGATAATTCAAAATCAAACAATGTAAGATTTTGAATTTGTCTTGAAGTCGAACTTGACTTGGGGATCACAGCAGCTCCTAATTGTGTTTCCCAACGCAGAATAATTTGTGGGATTGTTTTGTTGTGCGCCACTGCGATTTTCTTAATCAGCGGATCTTTCAAGACAGCATTGGCGCGACCAAGTGGACTCCAAGCTTGAGTGACAATACCATGTTCGCGGTCAAAAGAAAGCTGTTTGGGCTGAGACCAGTAAGGATGGAGCTCAATTTGATCGACAACCGGCAAGACACCAGTTTCTTTTTCAAGTCGCTGCAAGTGTTCTGGCAAAAAGTTAGAGACTCCAATTGAGCGGACTAAGCCGAAACGTTGGGCATCAATCAATGCCTGCCAAGCCTCAACATATTGATCTTTGAGTGGATTGGGCCAGTGAATCAGATAAAGGTCAAAATAGTCAAGTTGCATACGGTACAGTGATTCTTGAATTTCGGTGAGTGCTTCTTGATACTGATGATGTCTACCCGGAAGCTTCGAGCTGATAAAAAGCTCCTCACGTGCAAGGCTAGACCGACGAATTGCGGCTCCGACAGAACCTTCATTTTCGTAATTAACTGCGGTATCAAGAGCACGATAGCCATTGTTTAAAGCTTGCTGAATAGTGTTTACTCCTGCAGCCCCACGTAATTTATAAGTACCAAACCCTACTTGAGGTAGTCGATTGCCATCACGTAATTCAAGAAAAGGTGTTTGTTTTGCTAATTCGTAATTCACACTGGTTCCTCCCTATTCATCTTTTTCAATTCTTTTGATAATTTGGTAGCTTTTGCTTGTCTGCTTGTTTGTAGCCGGCCGGTCTTTGTCGAACACGTAGTAAAGTTTGCCCTTTTCTTCCTGTACGATCAAGGGATAGCGCTTTGTTTTTTTACGGTAGATCTTGGCTGCTAAGTAAGCTTCTTCATAATCATAGCTACTGGAGATCATTTGACCTGGATTGAAGAGAACATTTTCAGGCATTGCTATCACTCCTCTCAAAATATCGTTGTTCCTCAAGAATCTGCCCACATTCTACCATGAAAATTCAACAATCAGTAGTATTTGGCTCTGTGTAAAAAGCAGTGCTGATTTCAGGAAACTTGTGAAAACTTGGAGCTGGGATAGTGTGCGCCGCGAGTATCTTCTCCATCCAAATCATGTCGTACCACGTTGAAAATTTATAACCGCATTGGTGAAAATGAGCAGTTTGGACGTAACCCATTTTTTTATGAAAATAGACACTTGTTAAGGGGAGGTGGGCGGTTTGTGTTTCAGAAAAACTAATGCAGGCGTTAAGATTGAGAATATTTTGCGCGCGTGCAATTTTTTCGAGTTCTGCATATAAGCGACTGCCAATCCCTTGATGACGAGTTTTTGGATCAAGGTAAATGGAAATTTCCGCGGACCAGCCATAAGCTGCGCGCGGATGAAAAGCAGACAGATAGGCATACCCCACAATTTTTTGATTAACTAAAGCTACCAAGTAGGGGTACCGCCTTGAGATTTTTAACATGCGTTTTTTAAACTCAGCAATACTGGGAACAGTATACTCAAAAGTAATTGCAGTTTGTTCAACGTAGTACGAGTACAGTTTGACTAAAGTTGCAGCATCTTGGAGAACTGCCGGTCTGATTTTGAAAGTTTCTGCTGTCATTTAGATAACTCCTTATGTAAAATTAGCTCAATTTTAGCGCTTTTTTTGCAATGCACAAGCGTTTATTAGATAAAATAAATAATAATCTTGTAAAGTTATTGAAAATGTTCAAACGCTAAAGTAAGATAATCACTGTTGATAATGGAATAATGTTTTTTAAAATTGGAGCAAAGTAATGGAAAAAAAATCACTTAGTAAAACATCTGAGCTGCCTTTAATGCTTGGGTACTTCGTTTTTTCAATTTTTTTAAATAGCTTAGGTAATGCGCTGACAGTTTCTCTTAATCTAGGAAGTGCATTGTGGACAGCAGCAGCAGTCAATGTTGCCCATGCAACTGCTCTTCAGTTGAGCTGGATTCTTTTTGTGGAAGGCTTTTTAGTAATCTTGCTTAATTTGTTTTTAGTCGGACATCTCTCAGTGAGAAGAGTTGTGGGTAATTTAATTTTTATGGTTTCTTTTTCTTATTTGGTAGGGGGTTTGTCTGGTGAGCTGGTTACTTTAGGCATTGGTAATCTTGCACTTCCTTTGCGTATTGTCCTTGATTGCGTGGGAATTGTTTTAATTGCAACTGCAATTTCAATCTATCAAAGGGTTAATTTGATAATGCACCCATGTGATGATTTGATGCAAATTTTACGCTTCAAGTTTTTTAAGGGTAATCCAAGTACTGCACAATTGGTATCTTTTATTCCACCAATTGTTGCAATTGGGGTTGTTTTTGGTTTTACACAGCAGATTTTTGCGCTTAATATCGGGACTATTTTCGCACTTATTTTTCAAGGAGCTTTAGTTGGAATTGCAGATCAAAGAGTTTTTCCGACATTACGCCACCATGATCTGGAAATTTAGAGCAGAGAATTTCAGTGTTACGTTTTTTAAATCCGGAGTTTCATAATTTGAAGAGGCTAGTTAGAAGTTTGGGACAAAAAGTCGCGAACTTTTTTTGTGCCCGCTATTTCCAAACAGCGAGTGCTGAAACTTGCACTAAAAGGTAACTAGCTGTACTTAAACTCGTAAACCAGACAACCCAATTCCGGAACTATTCGGTTGATACTGTTGATTCTCGCCATCTAAACGCCTTTTAACCCACTCGCACTTTAGTTTTCATTTTGTAAGTTATGAATTAAGTTGCTGCAATTATCAGCCGTGGGTGTTTACGATTTGCGTAAAGCTTAATGTTGAGGATTACAATTTCAGCCGTTGCTACAGTGATATCTGATTTTGAAATTGAATTTACAGATAAATACAGCATATTTTAAGCACTTTTAATATTTTAAAAGTTTTTTTAAGTCTTTAAAATCATTTACAAGCGCTTACAAGGATGTTAGAATAACTCTGTTAGGTGAAAAGTTATCTGTTAGCTTGCTTTTTTGGTATAGTCCAATTATAATAGGACTATACCAATAATTGGAGGTAGTCATAATGAAACTGATTGTTGTTAAAGATAGTGAACAAGGTGGCAAAGAAGCTTATCAGATTTTTGCAGAAGCCCTCAAAAATGGAGCAACAGTTTTTGGACTTGCAACTGGGAGTACTCCGCTTACGACCTATCAAAAGCTCGTAGCAAGCAAACTTGATTTTTCAGATGCTATTTCGATCAATCTAGATGAATATGTCGGATTGAAGCCAGATAACCCGCAGAGTTATCAATATTTCATGCAAGAGCACCTTTTTAAGAGCAAACCTTTTAAGCGGTCTTATTTGCCGCAAGGAGATGCCAAAGATGCAGCGCAAGAAGTAAAGCGCTATGACCGGGTAATTGCTGAGAATCCAATTGACTTACAGCTGCTTGGAATTGGAAGGAATGGTCATATTGGTTTTAATGAACCGGGTTCTGATTTTACTTCAGCCACCCATAAAGTGGCTTTAACACCGTCAACAATTGCTGCAAATGCGCGTTTCTTTAAAAATAAAGATGAAGTTCCGCGCTATGCTTATTCAATGGGAATCGGCACAATTTTAAAGTCTAAAAAGATTATCCTTGAAGCTTTTGGAGCAGCCAAAGCAGCTGCAGTTGCTGCGATGATCGAGGGACCAGTAACTCCGGCTTGTCCAGCAAGTGCCTTGCAAAAGCATGCTGATGTGGTAGTGATTGTTGATGAGGCAGCCGCTGCTAAACTGAAAAAGTAAGCAGTAAAATATGGGCTAAAAGCCAGTAGCTTGTGTACGAACACAAAATTGGGGACAACACACACTCCACCCCTCGCTCAGTTCGTAGCATAAGTATACTGCCTTTTGGCCCATATTTATTTTTCTCAAGAGTGATCGCAAGCAGATATCCCGTTCTTTTGGCGTTTACAAGCAAAGGAAAGGCTAAATACACTAGGCACTACCGTTTTTTTTCAGTGACAAGACGAGTTTTGGTTACTTCACCAGATGAAAAGCGGGTCCCATCATGCAAGACCAATCGCCCTTGATCATCGATAGTCTTAACGATCCCAGAAAATTTGCGGTTTCCTTGGACTAAAGTGACCTCCTTACCGAGCATCAGAGAACGTTTGCGATATTCGTCTAAAAAGGCACCATCTTCATAATGAGCGTAAAGTGTAAAGAATTCGTTTAAGATATTTGCGATAAAAATGTTGCGAGACACTTTTTGAGCAAGGACCGCTTGGCGCAAACTTCCGGCACGTTTTTGCAATTCAATTGGGAAACTTGTCGGATCGGTTAAGTAGTTAACGCCAATCCCCACAACGAGCTGGCTGATGGTTTGGCTTTCAATATCAGCAACTGCCTCGGTCAAGATCCCAATTACTTTTTTATCATTTAGGACGATATCATTAACCCACTTAATTTTAGGAAAAACAGCGAGTTTCTTTTCAATCGCCAGTGTGAGTGCAAGGGCAGTGGCAGTTGTTAACAAACCAGGGTTTAGGGAAGTACTTGGATTCTTGAGTAAGATGCTCAGATAAATTCCGGTTCCAGGTGAATCGAAATTGCGTCCGTAGCGACCATAACCATTCAATTGTTGATTTGCCAAAATAACGGTAGGAGAGGTTTGCGAGCCGTGCACTGCCAATTCTTTGGCACGAGTGCTAGTCGAACTGATTTTTTCATGAACTTCAAAGCTTAACTGTGTCCGCAACTCTTTTTTTAGATGTTGTTGAATAATAAAGGTGTTTAACTTGCCAGTGTCGGTGTAGTAGTATCCAGCATGACGTTTACTGCTGATAGGAAAACCATCTTCTTGTAGATGTTTAACTATTTTCCAGATTGCAGTGCGCGATAGCTGCAGTTTGGTTGCAATTGCCTCCCCAGAAACGTAATCTGGGCTAGTTGAAATTAATTTCAATACTTTTTGTGTGTTATCCATATTTTCTTCCTTAAAAGACTTTTACCTTGGATTATAACCGGACATTTTCAAGAATTCAAATGAGGATCAATTATCTTTTTTCTCATAAGAAAATTAGTGCTCTCTTTTTTTACAAGGATATCCATGATATCTTAGAAAAAGAATTGAAAATAAAAAGAAGTGAGTGTGTTGAAAGTAAAAAAAATACTGTTGGAAGTTGCAGTAATATTTTTGGGGGGCATTGCGCTTTATTTTGCTACCAGCCATAATGCTTTTATGTACCAGCAACCAATTCTGCAAGTTACAGCAGTTGAAAATGGGAAAACAAGTGTCACGAAAGATGAATTTAGTAATCGTGATGAGCAGACTACTCAAAGACTGACTGGGCGAATTTTAAATGGTTCTTCTAAGGGTGAAAAGTATACTTTTAGCAATACATATACAAAATCTGGCGGAATAGATCAAAAATTTCACGTCGGACAACAACTCTTTGTTAATTTGTATCATCAAAAAGGACGGACGTCAGTCTCGGTTTCAACCTACAAACGTGATACTTATTTTGCGATACTTGTGTGGATTATGCTGTGCCTACTCCTCTTAGTGATGAAAATAAAGGGATTACGGGCACTTGGTAGTGTTTTATTTAACTTCATCCTCTTTATTTTAATAGTCCAGTTGGATGTTAACTGGAATATTACTTCCTTTTTTGCAATCTTTGCCTGCAGTGCGCTGATTTTTACAGCACTCACGCTGGTCTGGATTTTAGGCTGGAATAAACAGTGTTTAATAACATTAGAGGCGATTGTCATTGGGACGGCGCTGGCGTTTGCCATTTGTATTTTTGCAATGTGGATCACCAATGATCAAGGGATGCATTATGAGGCACTAGACTTTGCCACCCAGCAACCTAAACAACTTTTCTTAGCCGCTAGTGTAATTGGCTTGTTGGGAACCGTAATGGATGCCGCAACCGATATTGTGTCAACTCTTTTTGAAATGAAACGACGGCAGCCACAGGTTGGGTTTAAGCGGCTATACAGTTCCGGAAAGCAGGTTGGCAAGTCGATCATGGGGCCGTTAGTGAATGTCTTATTATTAATCTTTTTTGCAGAGACCTTTACATTGGCAATTCTTTACTTTAGAACTGGCAATTCAATTGGATATACTTTTTCGTGGACAATGTCACTGGGCTTAGTGCAATCCTTAATTAGTGGAATTGGAATTACATTAGTGATCCCAACAGCAAGCTTTTTGGCTGCAATTACTTTGGGGAGAACGGAAAAATGACAACAATAAGTTTATTGACAATTATTTTAGCTGTTTTGATGGTAATCAGTGGTGGCCGCAGAGGCGCAATTTCATTTGTAAGTCTTTTACTGAATTTCACGCTTTTATTTTTAACAGTAATTCTGATTGCTGGAGGATTACCTGTTTTACCAGTTACCTTTCTTGCGGCAGTTTGCATTCTAGCAATTACCATTTACTTAGGAAACACAGATGAAGTAGAAACAAATGTAGCTTTCCTTGCAACGCTTGCAGTGCTGGTATTAATGTTATTGCTAATTGTTCCCCTTGATCATTTGGCCCAAATTCATGGATTCAGTAATGAAGAGTCGGAAGAAATTGAAGCTTTTAACTTAGCAATCGGAGTTAATTTTGAAGAAATTGCCCTGACTACGACTTTACTGAGTACCTTGGGAGCCATTGCCGAAGCCGCAATTGCGGTGGCAAGCGGAATGGCTGAGATTATTCGCCAGACTGCCACTGAAGGAGACTCGGAGTTGCGAAAGAGTGGTCGCAATATTGGTCTTCAAATAATGGGCATGACCTTTAATACGCTCTTTTTCGGCATGTTCGGCGGTAATTTGGCGTTATTCATTTTACTGTATAAATTACATGCTTCGTTTGGTTATTACTTAAACTCAAAGATTTTTGTGGGCGAGACCTTCTTGGTGCTCTATTCTGCAATTGCGGTTATTTTGGTTATTTGGCTTACGATTGAATTTATGATCATCAAAGCCCACAAAATGAAGCAGTCAAAATAACCTGGATATTAATGTTTACCTAGTCGTGATATAATTAATAATAAAGAATTCACGCTTGGGGAGTGAAGCTTAATGAATAATCAAGTCCGGAAAAAATTAGTCGCTATGGCAGTTTTAATGCTTGCAGTGGGGACTGCTGCGTGTTCGGCAGGAAGCCAAACTACTTCAAAAAGCAGTTCTAGTGTGGCACAAAACACGGAGATGACAAAGACAAGTTACCGCAAGGCTTTAACGGATTTGCAAAATGGTGCCCCGCAACAAGCATATCATGAGCTTGAAAAGGTTGTTGAAAAGGGAGCTGCGGACCGTAAAACAAAGGAGCTTTATTATAGTCTTAAAACGTTGCTAGCTGCCAAAAAAGCGGTGACAGCGAATCAGCTCGAAACAGCTGCAGCTAAGCTAGAAGTACTGGAGCAAGTTAAGACGCCGCAAAGCTTAGTTAAACAAATTAAAGCAGTTAAATCTGAGTATCAGGCAGTTAAATTGGCCAAAATGTATTACAATGAAACGATTGCTTATTACAAGGCTGCACGTTATTCAGAAGCTGGCGGCAGTCTTGAAATGCTCTTGGCATTACCTGGGAAATATCAGGCAGTGGTTGCATATCAAGAAAAAGGCAAACAGTATTCAGGCCAGATTGCAAGCGCCCAAAGCAAAGCAACCTCCACCAGTTCTGCGAGCGCGGCGAGCGCTGCAAACTCTCAAAGTAGCGGATACACTAATGCACGCAGCTCCAAAATTGTTAGTTCAGAATATAAGCAAAAAACGGGAAGTTCCATTTCTTCAGCAACTAATAGTCAAGTGTCATCAGTTGCTGAGGAACTCTCGGATTCAGAAATCTTAGGCAAGTTTCGGAGTGTTACAGGTATTCCGCAAGAAGCTGGCGATCAGTATTATGTTAAGAAACTGGCGGATCATCTGTATCAAATTGAAATTAGACATACGAGTCCCTCAAATACAAGCGTTTCAAATCTTAAGGGAATGTACAAGTATGATTATGGAACTGGGACCGTCGAAAAGATGAATGAGATTTCTGGAGAATATTCACGGATTAATTAAAATAACTTAGAAGTTAGGATGATGAGGGTGGAGAAGCTACAGCGCCACTACTATGTTAAGACAGTTGCATTTTTCCAGTTCATCGGTTTGTTGTGCTTTTTCTTAGGCATCCTAGGATTCAAACGTTTGCAAATTGCAGACGGCTTGTTTATGGTGGGACTGCTGGGAATTTGTTGTACTGTAGTCGATATTTTATTAGGGGCGCACTTGCTAGCAGGTTGGTTTCGCTGGCGTAGAAAAGGCGAGACTGATGCCGAATATCAGGCTGCCAAGATTGACCCGCATCAAGTCGGACGTCTTAAAGATAAACCGTTGCGCTTTAGCCGCTTAGGGAAAAGTTGTTTGAGTGTAGGGCTGGGCTATATTGTTTTTTCGATTCTTTTAACCTGGTGAACTAAAAAATGAGCACACTAGCATCTCAGACTCGGAGTTCAGCAACTCTGGATGAGAAATGCGCAGTGTGCCCATTTTTTATGGTGGATTTTTTTGAGAAAAAGAGGACTGTTTCTCAGGACTTCTTTACCAGCAAACTTCATGCTGAGGATTAGCTTATTGTCACAAGTCTAGGTTACTTTGTAGACTAGCACCTGGTTTTTCGGGTCTGAGCGTTATTTGTCGGCATTTTTGGGGATGATGACCCATCTGTTTTTGAGATAGTGTTGGAAAGCCTGATAGATGGGAGTAAAGACTTCAGGATCTTCCGAAGATGAAAGCATCTCTTTTGGGAAAAAGAAACGCTCATCACCAGAGAATTTTCCTGTAATAGCACTCACCAAACTACTGACGGCTGAGAGCTCAACCAGCGAACCATCGTCTTGCATCAACTCAATTTGATCAGCTTTTTTGGTACTACCAGGGACATAGGTATCATAGGGCAGATCATAGCTATCGTTGGTCGCAGTATAATATTCTGCGTTGTAGCCTGCTTCGCTAACGAGTTTACTGAGTTCTGGAAGTAAAAATGCGGTTTTAGAAGAAAAGCGGACTGATTTCAAAGGCTTTCGATTGAGAAAACGTTTAGCGAGATCGCTTAGAATGTGGTCTGGACTGGTACACCATTGAATAAAATAAGTATTTAGTACACCATCATCTAACTTGAGATAGTCGTCAATCGAAAAATCTTTTTTGAAAAAAGGCAGCAACAGACTGGGGTTTCCAATTGCTTCTAAGTCTTTGTGCTCAAACAGATATTTTGCTCTTTTTAATAAATGGCTTAAAATAACTTCCATGGAACGAGAAACTGGATGAAAATAAACTTGTTGATACATCTGAAAACGGCTCACAATGTAATCTTCAACGGCGTGCATCCCACTAATGTGGAAAGTAATGCCATTGTGATAAGGTCGCATTACACGTAAAATACGTTCAAGGTCAAAAGTTCCATAATTGGTGCCGGTGTAGTAGGAATCACGTAACAAGTAATCCATCCGATCGGCATCAATTTGGCTAGAAATCATTTGGACTACTTGAGGATCTGGATAGCTTTTCTGAATGACACTTGCAACTTTGGCGGGAAAGTCAGCAGAAACGCGTTTTAAGACCTGATTAACTTCTGTTTCTGGAGAAGTTAGGATGGCAACTGTTAATTTTTCGTGATCAGTATGGAAGATATGTTCGAAAGTATGTGAATAAGGACCATGGCCAATATCGTGGAGTAAAGCAGCACATAACGCTACTAAGCGCTCATGATCGTCCCACAGCCCATCTTGGGGTGTCTTTGTCGGATAATTTCGTTGAAAAAGATCACAAATTTGACGTGTGATCTCATAAACACCGACTGAATGTGTGAACCGGGAATGTTCTGCTCCATGGAAAGTGCTGCTAGCAGTTCCAAGCTGACGAATGCGACGTAAACGTTGAAATTCACGGGTATTAATCAGATCAAGGATCACTTGGTGTTGGATATAGATATAACTATGGATCGGATCGCGAAGGACTTTCTCCATCGGCAACATTTTATTTTTGTAAGCAATAATAGTTCCTCAGCCCCTGACTGTACATCGTTTTGTTTAGATTAATCTAGCCTTATTATAACTTAAACTAGGCACAGCTGCACAGTACCTTTCGTTTCAAAAGACTAACTAATTTAGGCAAAATGCTATATAATTAATTCAAAGAGTGTTAAAAAGGAGGTGGTTGCGTTGGGCAATGGAACACCTGTTTTAATCTATTTAAAAACTAGACATAATCAGGACGGAGAAACAGTTGAATATGAAAAGGAGTTTCAAGGACAGATTTTTCAAATGGGCAGTTCACTTTACTTACGTTACAATGAAGAAACGGATGAGCAGAGTACTGTGACTTTTAAGGTATTTGAAAATGGAAATGTGCAGCTTACCAGGAAAAACGAGGATTTGCGGATGCAACTTTTCTTTGGAGATAATCGCCGCATTTCGGCCACATATCGGACTCCCTACGGTGATATTCCAATTGAGACTGTTACACCTGATTTGACTGTCAGACTAAGTGAAGCACCTTTAGCAGGCAAGATCAATATTGATTATTTATTATACAGTGGTGGACAGTTACTAGGAGAATATAAAATAAGATTGCATTTTACTACTTAAGATTGTATGATAATACGTAGACTGTAGAAGGGACGTGTACCAGTTTGGAGCTAGAAATTTTTAAGGATGCCAACAAAAGTGAATTGTCTATGATTGAAGTTGCTCATGCTATCCTTAAACAGCGCGGGGATGTGATCCCTTTTGCTGATTTAGTTAATGAGGTTCAAGAATATCTCGCTAAAAGTGATGAAGAAATTAGAGATCGTCTTTCACAATTTTATACCGATTTAAATGTTGATGGCAGTTTTATTTCTCTGGGTGACAATCTTTGGGGGCTGCGTTCGTGGTATCCATACGACTCCATTGATGAAGCTGTGATTCACGTTGAAGATGATGATCCAGAAGAACCTAAAAAGAAAAAAAGAAAAAAAGTCAATGCTTTTATGTCCGATGCTGCTGAAGATGATGATGTAATCGATTATAACGATGATGATCCAGAAGATGATGATCTGGATGCTGATTATGCTGATGACAGTGACGATGACAAAGAATTGAAGGAATACAGCAAGGATTTGAGTGATATTGATGATCCGGAAGATGAAGAAGAACTCCCAGATGGAATTGAGGGACAATTGACTGAGCTTTCGGATGATGATTTGAATGAAGATGATGACGAACAAGAAGGTCGTTAAATCTTACTTGACTGTGATTGCTTGATTGGGTACAATACTCATTGGGCACCTCATGCTTTTTGTGAGGAACGTGAACGGAAATGATCACAAGCTCCCTATTCAGTGTGAATAGGGAGCTTGTTATTTTATTTTTTATGATTGTTGTGCGAGCCTTCAAAAAATAACTAAAGGAGTTTTGTAATGACCAAGTATATTTTTGTGACTGGTGGCGTTGTTTCATCGTTAGGGAAAGGAATTGTAGCTGCTTCTCTGGGACGATTACTGAAAAATAAAGGCTTGAAAGTTATGATTCAGAAATTTGATCCTTATATTAATGTTGACCCTGGAACAATGAGCCCGTATCAACATGGTGAGGTTTTTGTGACAGATGATGGCACTGAAACTGATTTAGATTTGGGGCATTACGAACGTTTTATTGACATTAATTTGAATAAGTATTCGAATGTCACCACGGGAAAAATCTATTCAGAAGTTATTAAAAAAGAACGGCGTGGAGATTATCTTGGGGCAACGGTCCAAGTGATTCCACATATTACCAATATGATCAAAGAAAAGGTCATGCGTGCGGGCACAACTACCAATGCGGATGTTGTCATTACCGAAGTCGGTGGAACGGTTGGCGACATTGAATCGCTGCCTTTTCTGGAAGCTTTACGACAGATGAAGGCTGATGTTGGGAGTGAGAATGTCGTTTATATCCATACAACTCTAGTTCCATATCTTCATGCTGCCGGAGAAATGAAAACAAAGCCAACACAGCATAGTGTAAAGGAACTGCGCGGTTTAGGAATTCAGCCGAACGTTTTAGTGGTCAGAACTGAGCGCCATATTTCTCAAGCAATGCGTGATAAAATTGCAAGTTTTTGTGATGTTGAGCCCGAAGCAGTGATCGAGTCGATGAATGTCGATACGCTTTATGAAATTCCACTTAATTTGAAGGCCCAGCATATGGATGATATTGTCTGCAAACTTCTTCACTTGCAGACACCTGAATCTGACATGAGTGCATGGGAAGCATTGACAAAAAAGGTCAAGCATTTGGATAAAAAAGTTAAGATAGCACTTGTTGGTAAGTACGTCAAACTTCCAGATGCGTATATTTCTGTTGTCGAAGCACTAAAACATGCCGGGTTTAAGATTAATGCAGATGTTGAAATTGCGCTGTTTGATTCTGAAAAGTTAACCACAGAAAATGTTTCAGAAAAATTAGGAGCCTATGATGGCATCATTGTACCAGGTGGTTTTGGAGATCGCGGATTGGAAGGGATGATTGCTGCAATTCGTTATGCACGTGAGCAAAATGTACCTTATCTTGGGATCTGTCTAGGAATGCAGATGGCCTGCATTGAGTTTGCCCGCAACGTTGTTGGTTTAAAAGATGCCAATACGACAGAGGTAAATCCGAACTGTGAAAATAAGATCATTGATTTGATGGCTGATCAAGAAGATGTTGAAGATATGGGTGGAACTCAAAGATTAGGCTTATATCCATGCAAATTGAAAAAAGGGACAGTTGCTGCACAAGCTTATGGCGATCAAGATGTCATTCAAGAAAGACATCGTCACCGCTATGAATTTAATAACAAGTACCGCGAAACATTCTCTGCGAATGGATTGACTTTCTCAGGAACATCGCCTGACAATCATTTGGTTGAAGTGGTAGAGCTTTCTGAGCATAAGTTCTTTGTGGCCGCCCAGTATCATCCAGAATTTCTCTCACGTCCGCAAAGACCAGAAGGGTTATTCAGTGCATTTATTGCTGCAAGTTCCAAGTAATTTAAAAAGAACACACTTACTGCAAGGAGTTGTGTTATTCTTAAGAAGTAGGTTATGTAACTTGCATAGGAGTGATTTAAGTGAGTCAAATACAGCAGTCTCAGGAATTAGCTGAAAAGATTTTAACTTTCCAGGAGAATTTTCATTTAAACGACGCGACACTTTCATTGGTTAGTCATCTATCCGTTGAAAAAGTGCATGGAATTAAAGTTGGGAAATATGCTCCTAGTCACGAAGAAAGCGAATTGCTTCTTGAGTTTATCCAAAATTATCGTAACAAGGAACAATGAAAAACACGTGGCACAGGTACTGAATTTATAAAGACAAGAGATTGTAACAAAACTCAGGTTTTGTTACAATCTCTTGTCTTTTTATTTAACTGCCAGTTTTACTTGAGGTAGAATAATTTTAGGAGTGCGCTTTAAAAGTGTTAAGCGCTAGGGATTACCGGGAGGTGATCTTTAAAACGACCACCGTTGTATAGTTGTAAAAAAACAACAAGATTCAAATTGGCGTTGTAATAAAGCTGCTTTTTTTGGTGAATATTTGGGAATATTTTCCTTAATTTTAATTTTTTTGATTGAAACGATTGCGGCGATCTTGTAGTATTAGAAGAGGCACTTTTGGTGTCACCAGTTTGTAGCGAATGACTTAATAAATGAATAAGTCCTTTTGTTTGATACTTGAGTGGAGATTTATAGACGATGAAAAAAATGATTGTTAGAGGCGGGCAGAAACTGTCTGGCGAAGTCACAATTGGCGGAGCTAAAAATAGTACAGTTGCCCTAATACCAGCGGCGATCTTAGCAGATACGCCCGTAAAATTTGATTCTGTTCCAGCTATTTTAGACGTACGTAATTTAATGTTGATTTTAAATTCAATGAATGTTCCTTCTACCTTTAACCACGGGGAACTCCAGCTTGATCCGACACATATTAAAAATGTTCCGCTTCCAGGGGGAGCAATTAAAAGTCTGCGGGCTTCCTATTATTTTATGGGGGCGCTTTTGGGCAAATTTGGGGAAGCGGTGGTTGGCTTCCCTGGTGGCGATAATATTGGACCGCGGCCGATCGACCAGCACATAAAGGGTTTTCGTGCATTGGGCGCTAAAGTGGTAGAAAAAAATGACGCTGTGCATATTACAACAGGCGCCGGTGGGCTTCATGGAGCACGGATCTTTTTTGATATTGTCTCAGTGGGTGCGACGATTAATGTTCTTTTAGCTGCCGTCAAAGCACAAGGGACGACGGTAATTGAAAACGCTGCTAAAGAACCAGAGATTGTCGACTTGGCGACTTTTCTAAATAATATGGGAGCACAGATTAGAGGCGCAGGTACGGATGTGATTCGAATCAAGGGCGTCCCAACGCTTAAAGCAACCAATACACATACTATTATTCCTGATCGAATTGAAGCAGGAACATACCTCGCATTTGCTGCAGCAAATGGTGAGGGAGTCTTGGTTAAAAATGTAATTACAGAGCATTTGGAACCGTTCATTGCAAAGTTAGTCGAGATGGGCGTTTATCTTGAGGTCAACGAAGATAGTGTGTATGTTGCTGGTGGTCACGAGCTTACGCCGGTTACAGTCAAGACGGCTCCTTTTCCTGGATTTGCAACGGACCTGCAGCAACCGATTACGCCCTTGTTGATGAAAGCCAAGGGAGACAGTACGATTATTGATACACTTTATCCTGAGAGAATTAAGCATATCTCTGAAATGAAACGGATGGGTGGCTTGATTTCTAGCAAAGACGGTGTGATTACCGTGCAGCATTCAACACAACTTAAAGGGACCACGGTCAAAGCAAGTGAGATTCGAGCAGGGGTTGCCCTTTTGGGATTAGCTTTGATGTCTGAAGGAACGACAACAATTATCAATGCGGAAAATATTTTACGTGGCTATGAGAGAATTGTGGAAAAACTGAGAGGACTTTCGGTGAACATTGAGATTGCAGAGGATTAGTCTGGTGTGGTAATGATCCGGGAATCAGATTCGAGGAGAGAGTAATACGAAAAATTTAACTTTAATAGACTTAAAGGACAAAACCCTCAAGGAAATTTATAGTTATGCACGAGAGTTTAAAATACCATATTATAGTCAGATGAACAAAAAAGAGCTTTCATTGGCTGTTATTCGAGCACAAGCTGCTTCCCAAGGATATTACTATATGGCAGGCGTGCTTGATATCTCTGCACAGCAGGAAGGTTTTGGATTTTTGCGGCCAATTAACTATGGACCTTCTCAAGAAGATATTTATATTTCGGCTTCCCAGATTAAGCGTTTCGGGTTGAGAAATGGAGATTTGGTGGCGGGCAAGGCGAGAACGCCTAAACCGAATGAACGTTATTATGGTTTGATGCATGTGGATAGTGTTAATGGAAAACATCCTGAAGAAGCTAAACAACGGCCTCATTTTCCGGCATTAACGGCCCTTTATCCTGAACAACAAATGGTGCTTGAGACTAATGAGCATGAAATTGCAACGCGGGTCCTTGATTTGTTTGCCCCGATTGGTTTTGGACAAAGAGGCTTGATAGTAGCACCCCCGAAAGCTGGAAAGACGACATTACTTAAAAGAATTGCCAACGGGATTACTCACAATTGTCCGACAGCCAAGTTGATTGTACTTTTAATAGACGAGCGGCCCGAAGAAGTTACCGATCTTGAACGGACGGTGCACGGGGAGGTAGTCTATTCAACTTTCGATCAGAAGCCTGAAAATCATGTCAGGGTTTCTGAACTAGTGCTTGAACGTGCAATGCGGCTGGTTGAAGATAAACAAGATGTAGTTATTTTGCTGGATTCTTTGACGCGTCTTGCGCGTGCATACAATTTGTTTGTACCGCCGAGCGGACGGACGCTTTCTGGAGGGATCGACCCCCAGGCTTTATTCAAACCTAAGAAATTTTTTGGAGCGGCCCGCAATATTGAAGAAGGCGGCAGTCTGACGATTTTGGCGACTGCACTGGTTGATACTGGGAGCCGGATGGATGACGTGATTTACGAAGAATTTAAAGGAACTGGAAATCAGGAGCTCCAGTTAGCCCGTGAATTAGCAGAACGCAGAATTTTTCCGGCGGTAGATTTACGCAAGTCTGGAACCCGCAAAGAGGAATTGTTATTAGACAAGAAAAAACGTGAGCAACTGTGGGAACTACGTAAAGAATTGAGCAATGATCCAGTTAGACAGGCTGAACAATTATTTGCAATGATGCGGCAAACTAAAAGTAACGAAGACTTACTTGCTTATGCGATGCAAAAAAAACGACAACAATATGCGAAAAAGAAATGAACTATAAAAGATTGATTGCAACTCGTTTTTTTTCATGGTAGAATGTTTATTGTTGTAGCATTGAAGATTAACTCTGGTACAGCAAATGGACCAGGGCAAAGGAGAGTATATTAATGAAAAAAGGAATTCATCCAGATTATCATAAAGTTGTTTTCCAAGATTCTGTTACGGGCTACAAGTTCCTTTCAGGATCAACGAAGACTTCAGCTGAGACGATTGACTGGGAAGATGGCAACTCGTATCCTTTGATCCGTGTTGAAATTTCCTGTGATTCTCATCCATTTTATACTGGGCGTCAAAAATTCACCCAAGCAGATGGCCGTGTGGATCGTTTCAACAAAAAATATGGTTTTGCCAACAAATAGGTATTGCAAAAAAGCATCCCAGCAAGGGATGCTTTTTTTATTAAGGTAAAATAAGAGAGTGTGACATAAGTCGGGAAAATTTGAGTGCTAACTCGAAATTACGAACATCGCGAGTACTTTGCTATGAGTAATTCGAAGTTAGACGGAAAATTTTGACTTATGGAACACGTTTATCCGGAATAAAAGAGGGGCTGTGACAAAAATTAAATTTTATCACAGCCCCTTTATTAAGGTAAAATAAGCAAAAAGTAGCAGTTAACTTAAGTCATAGATTATCTATCACTGGGGGATACACCTAATTGAAACTTAGCATAAATTGTCTTAGATTGCACCTCAAGCTGCCACTTAATCAGGTTCTTTAGTGGCAAAAGTAACCCACAAAAAGCCCATGAAAAGGACGACAGCGGTGGAAATAAAAACACCATTATAGTTCCAGATACCAGAGACAGTCGAACCCAGTAGCGGGCCAAGGACATTGCCCATCGCCTGAAATGATTGATTATAACTGAAAATTCTACCAGTGGCTGCGGCCGGAGTGTTTTTTGCAAGCAATGTTTGGACTGCTGGCAGCAAAGCACCGTCGGAAATTCCAACTAAAAAGCGAAGCGAACCGAATTGCCAAATGTTGGTTACTAATGCCATTGGTAAAAAGATTGCCACGGCAAAAAGCATTCCGATTTTAAGAATCCGAGCCGTTCCAATTTTATCGCCTAAAGCCCCTAGGCGCGGAGCAGCAAGCAGAGTTGCGATTCCAGGAAGCGAAGCAATAATTCCACTGGCAATGGTAATCGGACCGGCATGATGCATCAGGTCACGGATGTAAAGACTGATAATTGGACTGATTGAAAAATTACCTAGTTGAATAAGCAATGTGGTCACCAGCATTCCAAAAACAATTTTTCGATTTTTAAGGTTGCGAAAAATGGTTGCACCGGTTTGCATTTTATTCTTGGGAACTGGTTGAAAGTTTTCTTTGACAAAAACGGCACTGAGTAAGAAAACCAGGAATAAGATTAAGCCGGTTAGAAAGAAAGTCAACCGATAGCCAAAGATTGCGGCCACAACTCCGCCAACTAACGGACCAAAAAGTGTTCCAGTGACGTTTCCTGTAATTAAAATTCCAAGAGCTTTACCACTACTTTGTTTGGGTGTTTCTGTAGCGATCAATGCATTTGAATTGCTAACGTACCCTGAAAAAACTCCTTGTAAAAGGCGCAATAAAATTAATTGAGTTACATTAGTGACAAGTCCCATTGCGGCAATCACAATGGCCATTCCAAATGAAGCACGTAAAATCATTAATTTTCGGCCCCTGCGGTCGGCTAATCTGCCCCAAATAGGTGAGACGATTGCCATAACTAAGAAAGTGGCTGAGTATGTCAATCCACTATATAAATTAAGCTGTGCACTGGAAAATTTGCCGAGAGTATCAATATACAAAGACAAAAACGGCATTACTAAACTAAAAGCAATGCCGGCCATGAAGGTTCCGATCCAAAGGACGATCAGATTTTTTTCCCAAAGCTGGCGTGGACGCAAAAAAAAGTTTTTGATTTTTTCAAACATCGGACTGTTCCCTTTCTATAGTCTAAATTGAGCTTAGTATCTTAATTGTCGCTAAAATCAACGTTAATAGCAAATGATAAACAACATTTAGTGAAAATTAAAAGTGATTAAAGGCGAACATTAAATTGAAATATTAAGTGTATTTACATTTTTTAATCTCTATAGTATAGTATTTATCGGGTTCAATCACCAAAGAAAAATAATAATGTTCGTAAAAAAAGGGGTAAGAGTTTTGAAAGAAAAGTTAGAGGCGTATTTTCAAATCGACAAGCTTGGATCAAATGTCGGACGTGAGGTATTAGCGGGATTCACAACTTTTATTTCAATGGCATATATTTTATTTGTTAATCCCAGTGTTCTCGGAGCAGCTGGAATGGATAAAGGTGCTGTTTTTACTGCAACAGCACTTGCAAGTGCTTTAGGCTGTTTATTGATGGGGTTATTAGCAAAATACCCGATTGCAACGGCACCAGCACTTGGAATCAATGCTTTTTTCACATATTCAGTCTGCATCGGCATGAAAGTTCCTTGGCAGACTGCACTAGCAGGTGTGTTTGTAGCGTCTTTGATATTTTTGTTGATTACTGTTTTTAAATTACGGGAATTAATCATCGATGCAATTCCTGCCAATTTGAAATATGCGATTTCCGCTGGGATTGGTTTATTTATTGCTTTTATTGGTTTAGCCGATGGTGGTTTAATTGTTGCTGATAAATCTACGCTGGTTAAGCTTGGAAGCTTTGCAGGAACTACGTGGTTAACTATTTTTGGGTTGATTGTGACTGCAATTTTACTGGTGCGGCGAGTGCCAGGCGGAATTTTCATCGGAATGATTGCGACTTCATTACTTGGAATTATTACAGGAATGATCAAATTACCAACGGCCTTGGTGTCTTCAGCGCCTAGCCTTTCACCCACTTTTATGGTCGCACTTAAACATGTTAGTGATATTAACACTATTCAACTTGCAGTAGTCGTGTTGACATTTTTATTAGTAACTTTTTTTGATACTGCTGGAACCTTAGTCGGACTTGCTCAGCAAGCTGGGTTTATTCGTGATAATAAGATGCCCCGGGTGGGAAAGGCACTTTTATCAGATTCTGTTGCGATGACAGCAGGTTCGCTTCTGGGAACTTCACCAGTAGGGGCCTATGTTGAATCTTCTGCAGGAATTGCTGTCGGAGGTCGTTCCGGTTTAACGGCAGTTGTGACAGGTCTGCTCTTTATCGGCGGCATGTTTTTCTCACCCCTGCTGGCAGTTGTCACTAGTCAAGTTACAGCTCCAGCCTTGATTATTGTGGGTGTTTTGATGGCACAAAGTATGCGGAAAATTGAATGGGATAAGATGGAAATCGCAATTCCTTCATTTTTGATTTTACTAGGAATGCCATTAACCTATAGTATCTCAGACGGTTTAGCTTTAGGTGTAATTGCTTATCCAATCACGATGATTGCTGCTAAAAGAGGCAAGGAAGTTCATCCAATTATGTATGTTCTTTTCTTCGTTTTCATTGGATTTTTCTGGATTCTTAATAAGTAAAAATTAGCTGATAGTTTTGATATCTAAGCGGCCTGATTCCATGTTGGAAGGGTCGCTTTTTGTATCGAATCAGCGCAAAAATAGTGAGGAAAAACTTTTTTGATTTTAAGCTGCTAAAACGACAGATAAAAGCAAGGATGATTAGCTGATTAAATACAGAATGTGATATTATTAAAGAAAAGCGTGACACTTGTGAAGTGCCTTACAAAAGCGCCTCGCCTTGACGTAAGTAAGGCAAGGGGGCTGACAGTGGAGCATGTTAAAGAAATGTCGACAAACAGCGTTTAGGTCCTTAAGACTAGGTGCTGGCTTACAAAGTACCTAGGTTTTGGTTACGAGTAAGTCAGTCCTAGGCGATAGGAGCTGCTGGATGGAGCATGTTAAAGAAATATCGCGCAACCCTCGGGGAATACGTTAATTGTCAGCTGATAAAATTAAGGGATTGAAGTCAAAGATATTTTTTAAACCAGTTCCGGTTTTAAAAGAAGGAAGTAGTGGCATGAAAACTAAAAAAGAAGTTTTGCAAGAAATTGGTCACCGGACCATGAATTTGTATCAGATCGAGATGAATAAACTGGAGCAAAGTTCTATTTTAGTTACGCAGCTTCTTCCTGCGACAAAAACGCAGGGAACTTTTCCCAGCAAAATCAGTGTACTTGCAGAAAATGTGCTTACACGGATTCGTTTGGAAAATGAAGCTGGCGTAAAAAAGCTGGGAGTTTTGAATTTTGCTAGCCCAATTATACCGGGAGGGGCTTTTTTAGAGGGAATTGATGCGCAAGAACAGGCACTGTGCCGTAACAGTTTTCTTTATCCTGAACTTTTAAAGTATAAAAAGAATTACTATTTGAAAAATCAACAAAATCCACAACATTATTTCTATAGTTCAGCTTTTATCTTTGCACAAAATATTAGAATTTTGCGTGACGAAACAGAACAGAAATATTTGCCTGGTAATTGTTTAGTAGATGTTGTTAGTATTGCGGCACCCAATGTGACAGAAATGAAACGGCACGGTCTGCAAGTGAACAGCGCCGCACTTCAAGCAGATTTTAACTGCAAAGTGCAGCAGTTGTTGCGGCAGTTCAAACGCGCGCACGAGCGCATTTTGCTATTAGGGGCTTTTGGATGCGGCAGCTTCGGAAATGATCCGCGATTAGTTGCTCAGACTTTTAAAACACAGCTTAACGCGCCTGAATTTGTAGGTTGTTTCGAACATATCTACTTTTCCATTTACCAAGATTCTAAAGCATTGGCAGCTTTTTCGGCAGTTTTTGCACCGAAACGGATTAAAACAGCGGCTGCAAAGGGGCAGCCTGATAGTGAGTAGTGCATACTTAGCTGATTTATAGTCTTAGGATGCAGTTGCAGTTAAGCAAAATTAAAGGAGAGTGTGACATAAGTCGGGAAAATTTGAGTACTAACTCGAAATTGCGAACATAGCGAGTACTTTGCTATGAGTAATTCGAAGTTAGACGGAGAATTTTGACTTATGGAACACGTTTATCCGGAATAAAAGCGAGAGTGTGACATAAGTCGGGAGAATTTGAGTACTAACTCGAAATTGCGAACATAGCGAGTACTTTGCTATGAGTAATTCGAAGTTAGACGGAGAATTTTGACTTATGGAACACGTTTATCCGGAATAAAAGCGAGAGTGTGACATAAGTCGGGAGAATTTGAGTACTAACTCGAAATTGCGAACATAGCGAGTACTTTGCTATGAGTAATTCGAAGTTAGACGGAGAATTTTGACTTATGGAACACGTTTATCCAGAATAAAAAAGGGACTGTGACAAAATTTAACTTTTGTCACAGCCCTCTTTAATTTAATTGTGTTAAATGCTTATGCCCAAAGGCAAATTCTTTAACGCTGAAGTTTCTTTGCGTCAGCATCCAGACGGGCAAAGCCTGAGCCATCTTTTTTGGTTGGGTGTTTTGCGCGGTCATCTAAAGCCTTGCGAGCCAATGCTTTTTTTTCTTCTTTGCTTAATTTCTGTGACATTGATATCGCCTCTTTATATTGAAGTCCACACTGTGAAACAATTTCCACACCTTTATTTTAGTCCTAAATTGAAATATAGCAAATGAAAATAAGCTACTTTGGCCAAAGAAAGTTAATTACAGCTTGGTCTACGGTTGTATTATGATTGTGGAGCAAGGAATGTTGAGCATTGGCCCCCTTGACCATTAATTCTTGATATGATGCTACGTGACCCCGAATTAAGTAAGCTAAAGAACGTGCAGAAACATTGGTCACTAAACCGTCAGAATTTGTGCCGTCTTCTAGATTGCCGAAGATGTTTAAAACTTTAGTTTGTCGTGGAAAGCGACTTCTAAACTTGAAGTAGTCACGGTAAGCAGTATTTTGAGAAGTCGGTTTGCCAGAAGCTTCCAATGAATTTTGGTTGGGAGTATCATCAATATAAATGACGCCATTAAAAGGACCAGCAATTGGAACGAATTTATTTAGAACAGGTCCGTTTTTTTGCCGGAGATGGACTGCCCAGTAATATGTGACGGGTCCGCTCATTGAATGAGTCACCACATTGAATTTTTGCATATTATAATGCTGGTGCAGATAGTTAACCACCTGCTTGAGCCAAGCTGCTTCAGTCGGAATCTCAGCTGTATTATCATCAAAGATAACTTGGACAATCGGATTTTTTTCTGACCAAGACCATGTTCCCTGAAGATGTAATTGTCCATCTTGAGAAACATTTATAGTTAGAGTTTTTTGTGCGCGTCCACTTTTTTCAGCAGCGGCAATCATTTTATTGGTGGAAGCTGCACCACCGCCGTAACCATGCAAATAAATAGTGGGAATAATCGCCGTGAAGTGAAGTTTTCTGTCGTGAGTGTTTTCGGTTGCACCTAGTAATACTAAAGTACAAGCTAAAAGCATCAGTAGGATACGGATAAGGAAGGTCGAAAAAAAGCCTTTTTTTCTTTTAATGTGTTTCGCCAAGATATTCACCTGATTATTATGTTAGAATAATGTACTCTCAATCTAGTATACAATTATAATCTTTTTTTGAAAGGACTGAGTGCGATGTTAAAGTTTGAACAGACAGACAATTTGGATTCCAAGTGCTATCAGGATGCACTTGCCATCCGTAAACAGGTCTTTATCAAGGAACAAGGAGTTGCTCCTGAATTGGAGGTAGAAAATGAGGCGGCAGCCGAATATTTTGTGGCCTACTATGATGGACAACCCGCTGCGACTGCACGTGTTTTACGCGAAGAGGGTCCAAGCTGGCACGTCCAAAGAGTAGCTGCCTTACCTGAATTCAGGGGTAAGGGAATTTCAAGGGCTTTGATGCAGGTAATTGAGCAAGCAGCTTTAAAACGCAAGATTTATTTTCTAAAGCTGGGAGCTCAGGACCAGGCACAAGGTTTTTACAGCAAGCTGGGGTATCAAGTGACAGGTCCAGGTTTTTTGGATGCCGGGATTGCACATCATCAGATGGAAAAAAAGTTACACTAAGCTGAGCTTGTCTTTTGAAGGTTGATGTAGTAGAATGAAACTATGCGATGAGTCGAGACAGTCAGGCGATCAGTAGATCGTTCCGCTGCGGCGGCTAGTGACTTTTCGAAGCGGAGTACAAATGCTAGCGGATTTCTAGCGTACTTATAGGAAACTATTGTGGAGTAGTACCTATTTATCAGTAATGATACCGCATAGGGGCTGTGACAAAAGTTAAATTTTGTCACAGCCCCTCTTTATTCGGATAAACGTGTTCCATAAGTCAAAATTCTCCGTCTAACTTCGAATTACTCATAGCAAAGTACTCGCTATGTTCGTAATTTCGAGTTAGCACTCAAATTTTTCCGACTTATGTCACACTCTCTTTTTTAATTGTGTCGGTGGCTAACTTGTTAGAGAAAATGAGTTTAATTATTTTTAAAATACAAGATAATCAGCTTTATTAAAGAACAGTAATTTGCTATGATAATTATGGGTAGTAGTCAGTGTTACAACGTGTTCAGCGGGGTATGCATGTGCGCAATGTGTAATAACTGAAGTTGTGATTTTACTTACGCACAAGATATTGGAGGAGAAAAAGATGTTTTGGATTATACTGATAATAATCATCGCATTAGTTGTATTTGGATATATTGGACTTTATAATGGTTTGCAAACTGCTAAGGTTTATACAGAAGAGTCATGGAGTCAAATTGATGTCCAATTGAAACGTAGAAATGACCTGATTCCGAACCTGGTTGAGACCACTAAGGGGTATGCTAAGCATGAACGTGAAACTTTTGCACAAGTAGTGCAATTAAGAAATCAATTGGTTAGCTTGCCAAGTGATGCGCATCAACAGAAGATGGAAGTTTCTAATCAGCTGACCGACACACTGAAGTCAATCTTTGCCTTAGCTGAAAATTATCCAGATTTGAAAGCAAATCAGGAATTTACCAAGTTAATGGAAGAACTGACCAACACTGAAAATAAAATTGCATACTCACGTCAGCTTTTTAATTCTAGTGCAGCATCTTTCAATCAGAAATTGATGACGTTCCCTTCTAATTTTATTGCAAAAATTCATGGCATGACTAAAGTTGGTTACTTAGAAGTTCCTGCAGAAGAAAAAGTAGCACCCAAGGTTTCTTTTGAGTAAACCTGATTCAAAGGAGTATAGTGAATGTTATTTCAGCAAATAGCACGTAATAAAAGGCGGACTGTTTATGTGATGATCGCCTTTTTCTTATTAGTTTTGGTAATTGGCGCTGCTGTAGGTTACGTTTTTTTTAATAATTCTGCCTTGGGAATTGTGATGGCTGCGGTTTTAGGTGTCTTTTACATGCTTGCCATGCTTTCACGTTCGACTGAAATTGTGATGGGGATGAATCACGCAGAAGAAATTCAGCAGGAAAGTGATTTTCCAGAGCTGTGGCATGTTGTTGAGGATATGGCTCTCGTGGGACGTGTTCCAATGCCACGGGTTTTTGTCATTGCTGATGAAAGTCCCAATGCTTTTGCGACAGGAAACAATCCTGAGCATTCGGCTGTTGCTGTCACACAAGGGTTGCTTGAACGCTTAAACCGTGAAGAACTTGAAGGTGTGATTGCACATGAAATCTCGCATATTCGTAATTACGACATTCGCTTGCAAACTACTGCGCTCGCCTTAAGTGCTGTTATTTCAGCACTTGTTAATTTGGGTTTCAACTCATTTTGGTGGGGCGGTGGTCGCAGAAGAGATAATGAAGGTGGCGGAGCTAATGCAATTTTAATGGTCTTATCAATTGTGGTGGTTATTTTGGCTCCGGTAGCGGCAACCTTAGCTCAACTTGCCCTGTCACGCAATCGTGAGTATTTGGCTGATGCTTCAGGTGTTGAGCTAACTAGAAATCCGCAGGGACTAATCAATGCACTGGATAAGATTTCGCAGAGTGAACCGATGAAAGCCGCGGATCCGAGCAGTTCATCTTTATATATTGCAAATCCTTTCAAATCGGGTTCTTGGACCCATCTTTTTGACACGCATCCACCAATTGAAGATCGAATTGCACGTTTGCGTAAGATGTAGATATGTATTTTTTAATAGAATAGAGGAAAAATGATGCGTAGCAATCTTGTTTACGTATATGTTGAAAAAATATCCCATCTCACCTTGAGTTATGGCATTTCCACAGCAGATTTTATCACAAAGTCTTCGCGGCCACCTGACAACGTTCTTTCACTTGGGATTGTCGATCCCCAACAGGAAATTGATATTTATTCAGGGTTCAATATGTATTTAGGAACGGAAAATGTCAAGGAGTATTTAATGCAAAAACATGCTCGTCCGTTAGAGTGGATTGATTTTGACGATGTGAATGATTTGGAGTCGCTTTCACCACGGGAAGTGGCAGAATTGCTTTACTTAGGGCATGCGTACACTCATCTTAAAGCGCCTTTTTATTACAAATTGCAAAATAATTATGTCTTTTTGACTTTACCAAATGGTGCAAAAAAGGTATACTATCGTTATTTGCCCCATTTTTACCAATTACTTTCAAAGTGTCTTGCTGCACGTCTTGGGGAGACTTATAAGGAAAGACGTCCCTTTTTGCGTGCACGAAGACGCTTTCGTGATTTACCAGCTGAAATTATGCAGAAGTTGACAGCGTTACTCGTCAATGGAGCGGTCTTTGATTTTGGCGGTTTAAAAATAAAAGGACAAGAAGCCTCGATTCCAATGCTTGCTGCACCTGAAAGTGTCTATCAACTTAAATGGCATGAGCCAACGATGCTGATCGAAAAGTCAAATTTGGTGGGAAGATTGCATTATCAGCTAAATACAGAAGAATGGGAATTGGAGATTCTTTCACCGACAGCCTTTGAAGATAGTTTCAACATATAATTTAAGGAGTATTGGCTTAATGCAGGAGTTGATTCTTGATGTTTTCTTGTGCCCAAGCAGTCGCAAGAGAATCGACACCTGCTGTTTTTGAGTGGTAGTAAATAATTATTTTTGAGTAAGTGTAAGTCAGGTTTTTAATATGTGATACAATAACTAAGGGTGAATTTTGTCTTCAGGAAACGGCAGGTAGATATTCACTTTTTGAAACAAGCGGAATGCTTATGGGACACTGCGTTTGGTTAACAGTGCCAGGAGAAAGGAAGATAGTCACATGAAGATGCGATTAGCAGAAATTGCGAAAGCACTACAGGTAGAGTCAGCTGAAGAATGGGCGGATGTCGTTGTTACAAGCGTTTCATTTGATACCCGTTCATTAAAACCCGGGGCGCTTTTTGTACCGTTAAAGGGGGAGCATGACGGCCATGATTATATTCAAAATGCAATTTCAAGGGGTGCTGTTGCAACGCTCTGGGAGGAAGGTCATGAGAATGGGCCAACTGATTTTCCTAAGATAACAGTTACTGATAGTTTGGCTGCCTTGCAGCAGCTTGCAAAGTATTATTTGCATAAAATTAATCCAAAAGTTGTGGCGGTCACTGGTAGTAATGGGAAGACAACTACCAAGGATATGATAGCTGCTATTTTAGGGACGCAGTTTAATGTGAAAAAAACACATGACAACTTCAACAACTATATTGGTGTTCCAATTACAGTTTTGGCGATGGAGCCCAACACTGAAGTGCTAGTTGTCGAAATGGGCATGGATCACTTTGGTGAACTTGATGGACTAAGTCATTTGGTTGAACCTGACATTGCAGTGATTACGATGATTGGGGAGGCACACATCGAATTCTTTGGTACAAGAGATAAGATTGCAGATGCAAAGATGGAGATTACCCATGGCTTAAAAGAAGACGGTGTGTTTATTTATAATGGTGATGAACCACTGCTAACACAAAGAGCCAAGGAGCTTTCTCAAGAAACAATAACTTTTGGGAATCAAGATTCAGATGATTTTCGAGGACTTAACATTGTTGGTAATGAGAATAAGACGAGTTTTCGAGTTTCAAAGTGGCCAGATGAAAATTTTGTTATTCCGATGATTGGTTCATATAATGTCAACAACGCGCTGGCTGCGTTGAGTGTCGGTGATTACTTCAGAATTTCGGTTAAAGTAATGCTCAAAGCATTGTCTTCCTTTGCTTTGACTAAAAATCGCACTGAATGGGTCAAGGGAAGTCAAAACGAACGTATTTTAAGTGATGTCTATAATTCGAATCCGACTGCTGCCAAGCTGGTCCTTAAGGCTTTTTCTCAGGCGGAAACGTCAGGTAAGCGGATTGTAGTATTAGGAGATATGTTGCAGTTGGGGACACGCTCTAAAGAGATGCATGCCGGTTTAGCAGAGGCGATTGACCCAGAGAAGATTACGAGCCTTTATCTTTGCGGCGATGAGATGGAAGAGTTAAAGGCAAGTCTGGCAAGTAAGTTCTCAAGCGCCCAGTTGCATTGGTATCGGGCAGATCAAAAGGAACAGTTGGTGGCAGCGTTGCAGGCTGAAATCGAACCAGAAGATCTCGTGCTGCTAAAAGGTAGTCATGGGATTCATTTGGAAAAAGTGCTTGCAGCTTTAGTTTAAGTACAATAGGATAGAAAACACAGAGCTATATAGGAGGAAATATTTTTTGAAATTTACAGAACTCGGACTTTCAGACAATTTATTAAAGGCAATTAAACGCAGCGGATTTGAAGAGGCAACGCCAATTCAGGCTGAAACAATTCCTTTAGTTCTGGAAGGTGACGATGTTATCGGACAGGCACAAACAGGGACAGGTAAAACGGCAGCTTTTGGATTGCCACTGTTGAATCATATTGATGTTAAGAAAAATGAGATTCAAGCAGTTGTAATTTCACCAACACGTGAACTTGCAATTCAGACGCAAGAAGAATTGTTTAGACTTGGACGCGACGAGCATGCTAAAGTTCAAGCTGTTTATGGTGGTGCAGATATCAGGCGCCAAATTAATATGTTGAAGCGCGCTCCTCAGATTATTGTGGGAACTCCTGGACGCCTGCTTGATCATATTAGAAGAAGAACGGTTGATTTAAGTAAAGTTAAGACATTGGTTTTAGATGAAGCTGATGAAATGCTTGATATGGGTTTTGTGGATGATATTGAAAGTATTATTGCAAAGATCCCTACTGAAAGACAGACGCTTCTCTTTTCAGCAACGATGCCTGCAGCAATCTTGAAAATCGGTGAAAAGTTTATGACGAAGCCTAAGATTGTTAAAATTAAGGCAAAAGAGTTAACAACTGATTTAGTAGATCAATTTTATGTCCGCGCCCGTGATTTTGAGAAGTTTGATACGATGACCCGGATTCTAGATGTTCAGGCTCCGGAATTGACAATTCTTTTCGGCAGAACCAAGCGGCGTGTGGATGAACTCTCAAAGGGCCTTGAAGCACGCGGATATAATGCAAAGGGAATTCATGGTGATCTTTCTCAGCAACGCAGAATGAGTATTTTAAAACAATTTAAAGCAGGAAAGCTTGATATCTTGGTGGCAACAGATGTGGCTGCTAGAGGTTTAGATATTTCGGGAGTCACACATGTGTACAATTATGACATTCCGCAAGATCCAGAAAGCTATGTTCATCGGATTGGGAGAACAGGGCGTGCCGGACATCATGGTGTTTCAGTTACCTTTGTTACTCCCAATGAAATGGATTATCTGCGCGTGATTGAGCGCTTAACAAAGAAGCGCATGACACCGTTGAAGCCACCGACAGAAGAAGAAGCCTTTATTGGTCAGATTTCTTCAGCAGTTGAAGGCATTGATGACTTAGTCAAAAAGACGAATACAGCCAAATTTGAAAAACAAGTTACCCAATTACTTGAAAAGTATGATGCAACAGACCTAATTGCGGCCTTGATCAATGAAATGGCCAAGGACAATGCTAGTGAAGTCCCGGTTAAGATTACACCTGAAAGACCATTACCGAACCGACGTAAAAAATCTGGCCACTATGGGCATAATAATAAGCGGCGGTCATGGCATGATCGTGATAATGGGAAGAATTCTAAGGGGTACAAACCCAGAAAAGATCAGAATCGCGAAAAATACAGTCGTGACCATAAGAAAAAGCGTAAATTCACAATCAGAGTTAAGAAAGACTAATTTACTTTGATGAGTGTAATGCTGTCTTGAAGAAGAGTGCGGAACACATTAAAACAAATAAGATCTAAAAAGAAGGTGCTGTAGCCGAAACTTGATTTTTGTCTCAGCCTCTTCTTTTTTGTATTTAAGAGATGTGGTAAGATAACCAGTAGATATGCAATAACTGCACTTTGAAGATTTGGTCTGGTTGTTTTAAAAGGAGAAGTCGATAAGGTGATTTTAGGAACGGGAATCGATATTACCGAAATAGCGCGCATTAAAGAGGCCGCCCAAAGGCACGCAGGCTTCGTACAAAGAGTCCTGACACCTGCAGAAGTGGAGTATTTTGAAAAATACGGTGGGCGCCGCCGATACGAATTTTTAGCAGGTAGATTTTCTGCTAAAGAGTCTTACAGTAAGGCAATGGGGACTGGGATCGGCAAAACAGTGCATTTTCAGGATATTGAGATTATTGAAGATGGAAAGACAGGCAAACCGCAGATTACGCGGCATCCGCGCAGTGAACTTCGAGCGCATATTTCAATTTCACATACTGCAACACTGGTAATGACAGAGGTAATTTTAGAAAGTAATCAATAGACAAGGAAGATGCTGGGAATGGTTGAAGGAACACATCGTAATACTTATGCTGAGGTAGATCTTGAAGTTATCAAACAAAATATTAATGCTGAAAAGAAATTAATGGATACACAGCAATCGTTATTTGCGGTTGTGAAAGCCAATGCCTATGGTCACGGATTAGTGGAGGTTTCACAAGCTGCACATGCTGCGGGAGTCGATGGCTTTTGTGTTGCAATCATTGATGAAGGGCTTAAATTGAGAAGTATTGGATTGAGCGAGATGATTCTAGTCCTGGGTGTTAATCCTGCAGCTCAGGCGGTTGTAATGGCGCAAAATAACCTTTCGGCAACAGTCGATAGCCTTGAATTTCTTGAAGATGCCGCAGTTTTCTTACGAGCACACAAGCTTCAGTTGGCAGTGCACCTGGCGTTAGACACTGGTATGAGTAGAATTGGTTTCCGAACTCCGGCAGCTTTAGCCGCAGCAGTGACTTTTTTGAAGGCCCATCAAACTGAATTCAAGTTCGAAGGGATTTTTACGCATTTTGCGACTGCTGATTCTTCTAAGGCAGATGCTCGAGCATATTATCGCCAGCAGTTGACGAAATTTCAGCAGTTGATGGCGGTGGTTGCTGAAAAGCCGCGTTACGTCCATGTTGCTAATTCGGCGGCTTCTTTGTGGCATCACGAAGCCAAAGGAGATGCTGTTCGTTTTGGAGTTGCAATGTATGGACTTAATCCGTCGGGAGGAGATTTGGAGTTACCGACAGTTTTTAAACCAGCACTAAGTTTATCTAGTGAGATTATCTCGTTACGCCGCCTTGCAGCGGGTGAATCGGTAGGATATGGTAAAACTTACACTGCCAAAAATGATGAATGGATCGCGACTGTTCCCATTGGATATGCAGACGGCTGGCTGAGAAGAATGCAAGGTTTTGCCGTGTTGGTGGCAGGTAAGAGCTGTGAAATAGTCGGACGTGTCTGCATGGATCAAATTATGATCAGATTACCCCAAAAAATAGCAGTCGGCACACGAGTGACACTGATCGGTGAAAATCAAGGGAAAACCATAACCGCACAGGATGTCGCAACCTATTCTGAAACAATTCATTATGAAGTACTTTGTGCCCTTTCCGAAAGAGTGCCACGGTATTATAATTAAAGTAGCTACCATTTGTGAAGATTTGTGGTATTATTAATGAATAAATAATGTTGGGGGCCGCTTGCGATGACATATCACTTTGATGAAAATACGACAAATGGTTTTGTCTCTAAAGAAGATGAACGTCTTTCGATATATTGCGATTATTATTCAATTGATCAAGGAGAGCTTAAAAATAGTTTGATAGCGGATTATGTAGATGCGCATCATCAAATTCTTGATGAATTAATCAATGGTTATAAAGAGATGGGACCACTTAATAAGAAGATCTGTGATGAATTTGTTGGCTGTGAATGTGAAGCCGGCTACGAAATAGAAAATAGAGGGATTATATGACAGTTGATGATGTCAAGCGCGGCGACATTTTTTTCGCCGACCTTTCACCTGTTGTGGGATCAGAACAAGGTGGGATGCGGCCTGTGCTGATATTACAAAACAACATTGGCAATCGTTATAGTCCGACAGTTATTGTTGCAGCGATTACTGCAAAAATTCAAAAACCTAAAATGCCCACACACGTTGGACTTTCAGCGACAGAAGTGGGGTTGGAGAAAGATTCAGTTGTGCTCCTTGAGCAGATCAGAACAATCGACAAACAGCGTTTATTGGACCGAGTTGCACATATCAGCACTAAAGGAATGAGCGCAATTGATCATGCGTTGGAGGTCAGTCTAGGACTGACTGATATACATAAACAGTAACTTAGGCAACGAAATTGCAATTATAAGGAATTTTTAAAGGTGAAGCAGTGAAAGGTATGATAATAGAATCGAGAGTGTGACATAAGTCGGGAAAATTTGAGTGCTAACTTTAAATTACGAACATAGCGAGTACTTTGCTATGAGTAATTCGAAGTTAGACGGAGAATTTTGACTTATGGAACACGTTTATTCGGAATAAAAGGTGGGCTGTGACAAAATTTAACTTTTGTCACAGCCCCACCTTTTTTGTGTGGATCCGTTAAATTGGAGACAGTTTTGACAAGTTTAAATTAAAATACTGAATCTGCTCTATAGTCTACAAGTTAAAGGACCTGATCAAAAACTAATTGATCAAGTCCTTTTTGAGATATTTTTAAAGGGTAGCGTTGTTGAGGGAAGGGCACGCTGATTGTCTGTTTAGCCTGATTTGCTGTAATGAGCTGTGTGGAATTTTGCTAGTCTGTGAAATCACCATTTTAAGAATTTTTTGACAAAATCGTACAAATTTTTAAACATTTATCTACCGTGTTTTTTTAATTAATTTCACCCAGAGAATTGCTAAAAATGGTATCAGAGTAATGCCAGTTGTAAGACAAAAAAACAGCAAGGGAGCGGTGAGATTTTTATTATTCATTAATCGATCCGCAATTGGGTATAAATAATACCCGGGAAATAATTTTTGAATTGCAGTCACAAGATCAACAAAGGGCCCAGCAGTAAAGGATTTAAAGGGAACAATGAAAAGTGAGACAATAATCATCAAGGGTGCACTTGCCGCGTCAATAATAGAGCTGTCCAGTAAAATGCCTACAACGAAGCCAATGATACTGGAATAGATTCCAAAAACATTTAATAGTACAAGAGAAATTAGTAATGTTAAATTAGTAGGAATAGTTCCCAGCACAAACCCAGTGGTCACAATCACAAGCATGATAAGTGTGTTTAGAATGAATTGTGTTAGAAGCTGGTCGCACATAAATCTCCAAAGCGAGTAGTGCGAAAGATGGGTTTCGAGTAGATAATAGTTTCTGCCAGTGCTGGTTCTTTTACTAAAGGTCACAAGTGAGTTGCCTGTAATGCCCATTAAACAAGCCACTAAAAACCACATAAACCATAAATGATTTAAAAGTGGGTTGGAAAGGTGACTGTCTTTTACTAGATTAAGCATAAAAAGATACCAGAAGCAGGGAATTATGATTGTAAAAAAGAAGAATCTTTTATTGCGTAAAACTTGTCTCAGTTGAATATAGGCAATCATTTTTATTGGGCCTCCGTAGCGTTAAAGTGGCGATACCACTGTTCAATAGTTTGATTATGGCTGTGTATTTTATCAATCGAAACGTCTTGTGCAATTTTGCCATTTTTTAATAGTAAAACTCGTGAAAAATATTGATCAATTTGATTGAAATCATGGGTAATTGTAAGCACACTGCCACTCACATGATCCAGATAGTTCCAAAAAAAGTCAATTGCATCTAGATCCATTCCAACAGTGGGTTCATCCAAAATTAAGAGTTTCGAAGGTTTTAGTAGGCTTAAAAGTAGTGCAAGTTTTCTTTTTTGCCCACCTGAAAGTTTACTAACAGAGGTAGCTGATTGTTTATCAAGTTTGAATTTTTTGATCATTTGTGTGACGAAAGCCGGTGAATATACTTTATTAAGACGTGCTGTTAGTTGAACGTGTTCTGCCAATTTGAGATCTTCAATTAGAATATTTTCTTGCGGCATGACCCGAAGATCATCCTTATTTGAGATAAAGCTTTCAATTTGACCGCTGTCGGGTTTTAGCTTGCCATAGATGATTTTTGCAAGCGTAGATTTGCCAGCACCATTACTTCCAAGTAAAGCAATGCGTTCTCGCCCATAGAGATTCAAGTTGATGCCGCGCAATACTGGAGTCGTGAAGGCTTTTTTTAAATTACGGATTTTTAAAATGACATCAGTTGGTTTTTCAGTGTCTAAAATTAAAAAATCTAGAGTAACTCCAAAAATTTCTGCGAGCGCTACTAATTTGTCAATCCCTGGTTCAGCATCACCATTTTCCCATTTTGAAATTGATTGGCGTGAAACATACAATTTACGGGCGAGCGCGGTTTGCGACAGTTGTTTGCGTCTGCGCAGGGTAATCAGTTGTTGTTTAAAAACATTTTGCATATTACTTTTTTCCTCCCTTAAGTCCTTCTTTAATTATCCAGTTAGCTTTTCATTAGTAAAGGGAAAGTGTGACTAATTATCACTGCGGACCTGGCAACTTGAGTGTCAGCAACGGTTGTAAAATGTTGGAAAATACCGATTAGAAAATGTCGGTTTTCCAACATTTTTTTACGGTAAAATAAACGCATCTCAAATTTGGAGGAACTGAAATGCGTTTAGATGTTGAGCAGTGTGTCCAGCAATATATTATGAACAAAATAAAGCCCAACTTCGCTGAAATTGGTCGGCGATACGGTGTTGATCCACGAACGGTAAAAAGATACTACAATTTAGGGCTTACGCCCCCAGATGAGCAGCCACAACCCTTACGGCGGCCGAGTAAACTTGACGATTATCGAAAAACGATTGAAGAAAAGGTTCTAGAAGGCTGTTCGGCAACGGCAATTTATTACTTTATCAAAGAACGTGGCTATCAAGGAAAGCAAAGTATTCTCAGAGACTATTGTCGAACCATCAGAAAAGCCGCAACGAAAAAAGCCACTATCCGGATTGAAACCTCGCCAGGGATTTCAGCCCAGGTTGATTGGAAAGAAGATTTAACGTTGGTTTCTCGGCATGGAGAGATTGTCAAAGGCAACATCTTCTTATATGTTTTAGGGTACTCGCGAATGAAATACATGCAATTTACCTTCAGTCGCAGCCAAATTACCTTTTTTGATTGCTTAACTAATGCCTTTTGGGCAACCGGGGGTGTGCCGAAAGAAATCTGGTTTGACAACCAAAAGGTTGTCGTCGATCATCATAAAAGTAATTTTGGTAAGCCGGTATTTAATGAAACCTTCGTTGAATACGCTAAGGACGCTGGTTTCAAGCCAATTGCTTGTCGACCGTTTCGGCCACAAACCAAAGGAAAGGTTGAGGCGCTGGCCAGAACTACTCAGCGAATCAAAGTTTACAACCATGAGTTTGAAGAGCCGCTAGACTTAGCCGAGATCGTCCATTTGACGTGTGATCAGCTGAATCATGAGAAGTCTCAGGCGACTCAAATTCCGCCTTATTTATTGCTTGATAAAGAAAAAGAGTATCTCCAGGATTTTGATCACGACTTACTCGATGCCTATGCCAGCCAAACCATCGCAAGGAAAGTTAGCAAGGAATCAATGATTGTCTTTCAAAATCGGAAATACTCCGTCCCCATAAGATATATTGACGAAACCGTACAAATTAAACACGATGACAATACTCTATACATTTATTATAACGGAGAATTAATTCGTTCTCACCCTATTTCACTGAAAAGATTTACTTACCTTCGCGATGACATGGAAGAGATTGTCCGATCAGACCTTTATAAGAATCGTGATGACCGAGTCATTGATGATTACGTCGACCGAAACCTGAAGATGTTTGATGAAATGGAGTGAGAAAATGGCCAATTACCAAGCTTTATACACCAACCTTAGACAATTAAAGTTAGATCGTTTCGCCGAACATTTAGGCTACCTATTGGATCATCAAGATGAAGCACCCAAGTCCTTGAGTGATGCCTTATTCGAATTGACAACGGCTGAGCTTAAATACCGGGAACAAAAAAAGATTAATTTGAGAATTAAACTAGCCCGCTTTCCATATGAAAAAACGTTAGCTGACTTTGACTTTAGTTATCAACCGGGAATTAACCAAGGGATAATTGAGGACTTGGGATCACTAAGATTCACCCAAGAGAATCAAAACGTTTTGTTTATCGGCACCTCCGGTGTCGGTAAAACTCACCTAGCCACCGCCATTGGAATTGAAGGGTGTAAACAAGGAATTTCAACGCAGTTTATTCGATGTAGCGACCTCATCAACAAGCTTCAAACAGCACAAGTTCAAGGCCGGAGCGAAGAAGTGCTACGCCGGTATGCCCGTTTTCAAATTCTAATCATTGATGAGATTGGTTATCTTCCAATTGAGTCAGTGGGCGCTAAGCTGTTTTTTCAGTTAATTGAAAGACGATACGAACGGAAATCAACCATTATCACCACTAATATTCCGCTTTCTAAGTGGGGAAACACCTTTTCAGATAAGATGTTAGCTAACGCCATTTTAGATCGCTTGGTTCATCACGCTAAAGTTATCCGAATCACTGGTCGATCATATCGAATGAAAGATCATTTAATTGAAAAGAAGGATAATTCCGGACCTGATTTATCAGGTTTCAACGCACAAAATAAAGAAAGGAGCAGTGAGACACTGTAAACTTTATCGGTAAAAAACAGCATTTTTTAATCGGCAAAAAACTACATTTTCACATCGGCGTTGACACTTGAGGTTGCATTGCTGATTTAAAGGCTTCTTGGGACATAAAAAAGCCATTTCTTGGGGGGATGATTTGTGTTTTTTTAAAAATTCAGCATAAGAAAACTGTACTAATGGACAAGTGAGATAGCAGACTATCCATTTTTTTCGTGATGCTAGCCAATAAAAAGACCCCTCTAAGTTAAAAAGTAACTTAGGGAGGTAATTTAAGCCAACGATTTTTTTACCTAACTAGTTAAATTAGCTAGTTAATGTTTCAAGGGCAAGCTGAAATGGTGCAGCAGCTAGAGTGCCTTTAAATCTTCAATCTCAGGAACTTTGAAACTTTTGCGTTCTAAATTTGCAATGATTTTGCGTAATGTTTCTGGGGATACTCCCTCGGGTAGCGTAAAAAGGGTTCGGCGTACGAGGACATTTGCCTGAACATCAAGCGTAATACAGCTGGCAATCGAAGTATACTTAGTAATAATCTTAGACATTTCTACTAGATCTCCACGTTCGCCTGATGAGACAACAGTTAATACGTAACTCCCAATTCCAACGTTCCATGATTGTGAAAGCATTCCGAGTAAGCTGGAATGCGTTAAAATGCCATAGAAGAAATTTTGTTCGTCTAAAACAGTAATGTACGGTAGATCTTTAATGGAAAAGAAAACCTTAAAGAAGGCTGAGTCGAGTGTAATAAACTTAGTTGCATTTTTAAGCAAATACGTAACTGGCAGGTGCATATCTCCCCCGCGTGACTTATGCCGATAAATATGCATTTTATAGATGTTGCCTCGAAAGATTTGTCCAGTTTTATCGAGAATTGGAACACATCGGAAACCGGATTCTTCGAGAACTTTCAGCGCCTCTTCCAGGGTGATGTCTTCACGCACCGTAGTAAGGTCTTTTTTTGGTTTAATAAGTGATTTGAATAGCATGAGATGTTATCCTCCATATAATTAAAAACTTCTAATACATATTATCATAGATCACGCGTAAAAGGGAAAGATATCTTTTAGTTTTACGTTTTATTTAGCGGTCAGAAGTGATTATAAAATAAAATGCAAGTTTGACTATTTGTTAAATTAACCTTAGAAAAAGGGCTATAGTAAAACTGAAGTCTAGCTCCAGTCTTACTACAGCCCTTAAGTTAAACAAGGTGTTTAACTTAGCATTTCGTTTGCAACAAAGCAAACGCATTAATGCTGTATTGTAATCAAAACTTTAATAAGCAAGTTGAAATTAAGCGTTTTGTTCAAGGTTCTTTAAACCGTCGTTTAAAACCTTTTTAAGCGTTGTTGCTGAATCGCTCATCTTTTTGCTTTCTTCTGCATTTAAAGGAACTTCAAGGATCTTTACAAGACCTGTGCCATTAACAACGGCTGGTGTCCCGATATAAATGTCGTTAAGCCCATATTGTCCTTCCATGTAAGCAGAAACAGGCAAAACAGCATCTTCATCACGCAGAATTGCTTTAGAAATACGAGCAAGGGCGGTTGCAACACCATAGAAGGTTGCACCTTTTTTGCTGATGATTGTATAAGCTTTGTTACGAACATCATCTTCAAGCTTAGCAAGTGTTTCTTTAGAAACATTGTTTTCTTTTGCCCAGTCAAGGATTGGAAGGCCACCAATTGTTGCAGCAGAATATGCAGCAAATTCTGAATCTCCATGTTCGCCCATGATGTAAGCATGAACCGAACGAGGATCGCGAATACCTGTTAACTCGCCAAGAGCAACACGTAAACGTGATGTATCCAATGATGTACCTGAACCAATAACTTTGTTCTTAGGGAAGCCAGAGAATTTCCATGTTGCATATGTCAAGATATCAACAGGGTTGGCAGCTACCAAAAAGATGCCGTCAAAACCAGATTCTACAACTGGCTTTACGATACTTGATAAAATCTTCAAGTTCTTGTTAACCAAGTCAAGACGTGTCTCGCCTGGTTTTTGAGGAGCGCCGGCTGTAATTACAACCAAGTCAGCGTCTTTGCAGTCAGAATATTCAGCAGAGTAAATCTTCTTTGGGTAAGACAATGCTGTTGCATCGGAAAGATCAAGCGCATCGCCTTCTGTACGTTCTTTCACAACATCGACGATTCCAAATTCTTCAGCAACTCCTTGGAGTGCCATCGCATAAGCAAAACTTGATCCAACAGCGCCGTCACCGACTAAGATAACTTTTTGATGATTTTTTGTTTCTGACAAAGTAACACATTCCTTTCATTAAGTGGACTTGTTAGCACACTGTAAGTATATCACGTTTTTCTGAAAAATGTGAATAAGTTTTCAATCATTTTTTTGCAGGTCAAACACTGGCTTATGGTATACTATGAAAGAACTTTGAAGAAGTGCTAACAGGCAACGGGTCGATTTAACGTCCCGGATTTTTGTTGTGTAATTATACGAAAATACATTGAAACAAAATGTAAACAGTCTGGGTAGAGTGCACGAGCTACCCAGAGCTAATGAAAATTGGAGGATACCGATGAAGTTAATTGTTGGATTGGGTAATGTTGGTAGTAAATATGCAGGAACACGGCATAATGTCGGGTTTATGACAGTAGAAGAGTATGCGCGGCAGAAGGGAATTGAATTTTCTCAAATAAAACACGAAGCCGAAATCGCCGAGTTCTTCTATCAAGGAGAGAAAATTATCCTAGCGAAACCTTTAACATATATGAATGAATCAGGGAGAAGTGTCAAACCTTTACTAAATTATTCTAATCTTGCAGTTTCTGATTTAGTTGTAATTCATGATGATCTGGATTTGCCGGTTGGTCATCTCAGGTTAAGACCGCAAGGCTCAGCTGGTGGTCACAATGGAATTAAGAGCATTATTGCGCAATTGGGTACGCAAAAATTCAAACGAATACGAATCGGCATTGACCACCCTCAAAAAGTCAGTGTGGTTGACTGGGTTTTGACGCGCTTTACACAGACTGAACAAAAGGAACTTGCGCAAGGGATTGAGCAGGCCACGGCAGCTTTAGATAATTGGATTGAAAATGATGATTTTATGTTGACCATGAATAAGTTTAACCACAAGTAGAGGAACTAAGGAGTTTTGCACGTAGATGAAATTAGAAGATCTGTTGCTGGATTCACCAGCACTAAAACAATGGTTTAAAGGAATCAAAATAAAGAATGAACGACATCTGGTAACTGGACTGTTGGCTGCCGCTAAACCGCTTTTTATTGCAAGCCTGTTTAAGCGGTATCAGAAAACAATTCTATTGGTTTCCGATTCATTGCATCATGCCCAGTTATTAGAACGCGCTTTGGGTGGGATCGTGGGCTCAGACAACGTTTATCTATATCCGGTTGAAGAGGCCACTGCTGCTGAGGTTGCGGTAAGCTCGCCAGAGTATCGTGGTGAGCGGGTGGCTGCGTTGACTGCGCTTTGTGCTACAGAGCCTCGAATTGTGCTGGCTTCTGCTAAAGGAATGAAGCGCTTGTTACCACCACGTGCGGTGTGGCAGAATGCTAAACTGGAATTTAATGTGGGGCAGGAGATTGAGTTGGAGCAGGTTGCTGCCCAGTTATCTTTATTGGGATTTGAGCGCCATAAATTGGTGGATAAACCAGGAGATTTTGCAATTCGAGGCTCAATTATTGATATCTATCCGTTGAATTTGGGACATCCATTAAGAATTGATCTGTTTGATAATGAAATTGATTCGCTGCGTGAATTTGCCCCAGATACTCAGCGTAGTTTGAAAAATATTGAACATGCTATAGTTCTACCGGCAACGGATCTTATTTTGCCGGCACAACTTAGACCAGCTGCGCTTGAAAAAATTAAAGTTCAGTATCAAGCTGATAAGCAGGCAGTTAAAGAGCAAACGGCACTGAATAATCTAAAGGAAACGTATCGCACGTTGCACGAAAGTATCTCTACAGGACAGTTGCAGCCTGCCCAAGTAATCTTTACTGACCAACTGTATCCCACACGAACAGCGCTGCTTGATTATTTAAATTCAGACGGTTTTTTGTTAGTTGATGATTATCCGCGTGTGCTTGAAAGCGAACGAATGCTGGACGAAGAAAATATGCTTTGGAAAACAGAGCAGTTGAAAAGTGGCGGACTTTTTTCAAAAGAAAATTGGGAAAATCAGTTGCGACCGTTACTAAAGGGAGCAACCCAAACCAGCTTTTTCTTTTCGCTGTTTGAAAAGGGAATGGGGCAGTTAACTTTTAATTCAAAAGTTGATCTCAAGGTTAGAGCAGTTCAGCAATTTTTTGGACAAATGCCACTGCTGAAAACAGAGCTTGAGCGCTGGAAAAAGCAAAAACAAACGGTTGTGTTCGCTTTAAGCACACAGGAACAGATTGAGAAGTTTATGCAGACCTTGGATGATTTTGAGGTTTCTGCGATTTTAACGAAGGCTGATTCGATTCAACCGCACAGAGTTCAAGTGATCTTGGACAATATCGAAAACGGTTTCGAATTTCCGCAAGGACATGCAGTTGTCTTGACCGCACATGAGATTTTAAAAAAAGTAATTAAACATCGTCCGCAACGACAGACGATGGAGAACACGGAACGCCTTCGAAGTTATACTGAGTTGAAGCAGGGTGATTACGTTGTGCATCTTAATCATGGGATTGGTAAATATGAAGGCATGAAGACGATGGAAGTGGGCGGAAAGCATCAGGATTATTTAACAATCACATATCGTGATAATGCTAAGCTTTTCCTGCCTGTCTCACAGATTGATCGGATTCAAAAATATGTCTCCTCTGAATCGCGGACACCGCGCATTAATAAACTCGGAGGAAGCGAATGGGTAAAGACTAAGAAAAATGTTGCTGCGAAGATTGAAGATATCGCGGATGATTTGATTGAATTATATGCACAACGTAAGACTCAAAAAGGATACTCATTTTCTCCGGATAATGAATATCAGCATGAATTCGAAGAAGCATTTCCATACACTGAAACTCCTGATCAGTTGCGCAGTGCTCTTGAAATCAAACGCGACATGCAAAAGGCACGACCGATGGATCGCCTTTTGATAGGGGATGTTGGGTACGGTAAAACTGAAGTGGCATTAAGAGCGGCGTTTAAAGCAATTCAAGATCAAAAGCAAGTTGCTTTTTTGGTACCTACGACTGTTTTGGCGCAACAGCATTATGAAACAATGATTAATCGTTTTGACGAATTCCCGGTTGAAGTGGGAATTCTTTCACGTTTTAGGACTCAAAAACAGATTTCACAGACGTTAATGGGATTGAAGAACGGGACGGTTGATATTGTAGTCGGCACGCACCGCTTATTATCTAAAGATATTCACTTTGCTGACCTTGGTCTTTTAATCATAGATGAAGAGCAGCGTTTTGGAGTTAAACATAAAGAGCGTCTCAAACAACTGCGTTCTAAAGTGGATGTCTTGACCCTGACAGCAACACCGATTCCGCGCACGCTCAATATGTCGATGCTGGGAGTCCGAGATCTTTCAGTAATTGAGACTGCACCGATGAATCGTTATCCAATTCAGACATATGTGATGGAACAAAATTATGGTACGGTTGCTGATGCCATTTCACGTGAACTGGCACGTGGAGGACAGGTTTTTTATTTGCATAACCGTGTTTCTGATATTGAAAAGGTTGTAGCTGAAATTAGAACTTTTGTACCGGAAGCTCGGGTGGCATATATTCACGGACAGATGACAGAATTTCAATTGGAGCAGGTCTTATATGACTTTATTGCAGGAGAATACGATGTCTTAGTGACCACCACGATTATTGAAACAGGGGTCGATATTCCAAATGTTAATACTTTAATTGTAGAAGATGCGGATCATATGGGATTAGCACAACTTTATCAATTACGTGGGCGCGTTGGGAGAAGCAACCGTGTTGCTTATGCTTACTTCATGTATCAGCCAAATAAGGTGCTGACAGAAGTGAGTGAAAAGAGACTGGAAGCCATCAAGGACTTTACAGAATTGGGATCGGGCTTCAAGATTGCAATGCGTGATCTTTCAATTCGGGGAGCAGGCAATTTGCTTGGAAAACAACAGCATGGATTTATTGATTCTGTTGGCTATGATCTTTATACCCAAATGTTAAAGGATGCGATTGCAAAGAAACAAGGCAAGCAAAAAATTAAGCAAACCGATGCCGAAATTTCATTGGAGTTGGAAGCCTATCTGCCATCGACGTATTTAGAAGATCAAAGGCAGAAAATTGAAGTTTATAAACGAATTAGACAGTTAGAAAATGAAGACCAGTACCGTGAGGTTCAAAGCGATTTGATTGATCGCTTTGGTGAATATCCACCAGAGGTTGAAAATTTGCTGCAGATCGGATTGCTAAAAATGTATGCTGATCGTGCGCAGGTTGAGACCATTTCGCAAAATGGCAAGCAACTCAAAATTTGTTTTGCAGCAGAAGTTAGTCAGCAACTGAAGGCACCTAGTTTTCTTAAGGCGCTTTCTTATACAAAGCTGAAAGCTTCATTGAAGGTTGTTGCTCAGAAAATGCAATTAGGAATTGTGCTTCAACCGCGTGATGACTTGCAGTCTGTAATTGCGGATTTACAAGTGGTGTTGAACAAGATTATGGAATATTTAAACGAGAGTAAGGAAAGTGATTATGAAAAAGCCAACGGAAAATCTCTTTAAAGGTGCAGCGGTCTTAACGCTTGCGGCCTTGGTTGCTAAGATCTTAAGTGCGCTTTATCGAGTCCCGTTTGAAAATCTCGTTGGTAATACGGGATTTTATATCTATCAGCAAATCTATCCTTTTTATGGGATTGCTGTCACATTTTCGTTAACCGGATTCCCGGTGTATATTTCAAAGTTAATTTCAACTTGCACAACTGATAAAGCACGAGAAAAAAATGCTTATCATTTGTTCTTACTCTTGGCGGTATTTGGATTAGGTGTGTTTGGGTTACTGCAGTTGCTGGCTCCGGATTTAAGCCAGTTAATGGGCGACAGATTACTGGCACCTTTAATTCGCAGTGTTTCTTGGAGTTACTTGCTAGTTCCATTTCTTGCAGTAGGACGGGGGTATAAGCAGGGAATCCTAGAAGTGGTCCCAACGGCCTTATCACAATTAATTGAGCAGACTATCAGGGTAATAATAATTGTTGGTGTTGCTGTAGGAGCTACTCACGCAGGCTGGTCACTTTATCGGATCGGTTCTTGGTCACTATTTGCGGGTGCCATTGGCGCATTTTGTGCGCTCCTGTTTTTTAAAGATTTCTTTAGCCAATTATTGAGGCTTAAAGTTCCCCTTGAAACAACGCTGTTTAAAAAGCTTCTACGTGGCCTTTTTTCGGAAGGGTTGGTAATTTGTTTGTATTCTGCACTGCTAGTGTTATTACAGTTGATTGATTCTTTTACGCTGAAAAATGCGCTAGAGGCGGCTGGAAATAACCCCGCACTGGCTAAGAGCTTGAAGGGGGTTTACGATCGGGCCCAACCCTTATTACAGTTGGGGCTGGTACTTTCGTTGAGTTTTTCTGCCAGTTTAATGCCGCTTTTAAGCCGAAAGTCAATCCGACACACCGCTGAATATCAGCAAACACTTGAGCTTGCCTTTCGAATTTGTGCGACTGTGGCTACAGCTGCCAGTGTTGGCATGTTTGTCTTGATGCCTGCGATTAATGAAGCACTTTTTGGGAATCGACAAGGGACTTGGGCACTGGGAGTTGCTGCTTTTTCGGTGATTGCCGCGTCGTTAATTATCTTAATGAATTCTGTCTTGCAAAGCCGCGGACAATATGTGAAGACAATTGGAACGCTGATACTCATTGTTAGTTTGAAAGCTGCTACAAATTATTTATTTGTGTATTGGTGGGGTCTCAGTGGTGCAAGCTTTTCTTCGGTGTTAAGCTTAAGTGGTGGCTTACTTTTTTCACGCCTGATGCTTTCAAATGAAGGTCTGCGGGACTTTTTAAGTGTTGCTTTTTGCGGGCGCATTTTCATTTGCTTAGCTTTTCTTGCGCTATCTGCCTGGGGCCTGGCAGCCGGTGCTGCAGTTTTTCTGGGGGATGGACGTTGGGCAAGCTTTATGCAGTGTGTTTTGGGAGCCGCTGGAGGTGCAGGAGTTTTTGCCCTTTTGGCGCGCAAATTACAGCTGTTTTCAACGGCAGAATGGTTAGAATTTCCAGGAGGCCGGATCATTGTTAAACTTTTTAAATAAAATAATGAGGTGAATAAATGAGGTTAGATAAGTTTTTAAAAATTTCACGAATAATCAAGAGAAGGACTGTCGCAAAGGAAATTGCTGATAAAGGAAGAATCACTGTTAATGACAGGCCTGCTAAATCTGCGACTAATATCACGGTCGGCGATCTCTTGGTGATCAATTTTGGCAATAAGATCTTGCGGCTTAAGGTCTTGTCAGTCAAAGAGACTGCGAAAAAAGATGAGGCATCTGAGCTTTATCAGTTAATTGCAGAAGAATTCAAGGAAGATTATCGCAAATAGTACATGTAATTAATAGACTTCAAACTTTGGAGTTTGGTATACTTAACGTAGTAGAAATTTAAGCGAAAGGAGTGACAAGATGGCTGGCGGGCATAAGGTCAGAGTCCTTGATAATTCTTTTTTCAGGGAAAAAAATAAAGCACAGAAGATGCATGAACGAAAATCACGCGTGCGAATTGTACATCGGCGGCGCTTAATTTTTATAGGGATTTTTGTCGCTTTGACTGCTTTTTTTTGCGGTTATCAGATTATTCATACTCACTTTTTGACTGCCAATCTTGAAGCTCAGGTTAAGAGTGCACGCAGTAAGCTCGACCAGGAAAAACAAACTCGCGTGAATCTTAAACAACAGGTTAAACAATTGAACGATCAGGATTATCTGCAAAAACTCATTCGTGAAAAATATTACTATTCAAAAGATGGTGAAACCATATACAGTCTACCCAGCACCAAAACAAATAACGCGAATTAAAGAAAGAGAGAAACTAGTACACACTTCCCGTTTCTGTCTATTGCATCCCTTTGAGGGCGTGTTATACTGAAGTGTATATAATTTAAGGAGGAGCAGCATTTTTATGGCAATTGAAGTAGGAGCTAAAGTTACTGGAAGGGTTTCGGGGATAACTAATTTTGGTGCATTCGTTGATTTAGGTGAAAAGAAGAACGGCTTGGTTCATATTAGTGAAATTTCTGACAGTTATGTAAAGGACATTCATGATGTTTTGAGTGTTGGTGATGAAGTAACTGTTAAAGTTCTGTCGATTGCCGCTGATGGGAAAATCAGTCTTTCAATTCGTAAAGCTACCGCTAGTGCTCCTAGTAACAGTGAAACAAAGTTTAATAAAAGTGAGCACCATGAAAGCTATAATCATGCACATCACACCAGTGCAACGGGAGTTAAAACACACAGTAGCAACGGGCACTATAATCAATCATATCGGAAGCCAGAACCAAAACCAAAGGACTTTGACTCTTTGCTTTCGGGATTCTTAAAAGAAAGTGAAGCGCGGCTAACATCGTTAAAGAGAAACACTGAAGGAAAACGTGGCGGTCGTGGCGGTCGTCGCAGCTAAGCTTTTGCAGTCTAAGCTAGCGCGCAACTAGATTTTGAAAAAGATTTGGGCTTAGGGGTTGAGTTTTTTCGCTAAGACACGTTAATCTACAGCTACTGTAGGCCAAAACAAAGGGACTGGGTCAAAACGTGAGTTTTGGCGCAGTCCTTTTGTTGATAAGGTTGGGAAATGTTTATGGATTTAAAACGAGAATTTACGCAATATTTTAAAAAAATTTCACATAGTTCCAAAGTTCTGGTGGCTGTTTCAACAGGGGTTGATTCAATGACACTCTTGGACCTCCTGTTACAGTTGCCAACTAGCGTGCGCCCGCGAATCTATGTTGCTTACATTGATCACCAGCTGCGTCAAGAGAGCAGACAAGAGCGCGAGTTTATTGTGGAATTTTGCAAACAAAAAGGTCTGCCACTTTTCAGTGCGGTATGGCCACTTAGTGAACACCCGCAAAGCGGCGTTGAGGAAGCTGCTCGCAATTTCAGATATACTTTCTTTCAAAAAATATTGAAACAAAATGCAATTAGTGAACTTTTGACAGCACATCATGCAGATGATCAAGCAGAAACATTTTTAATGAAGCTGATACGCGGTGGAGAACTCGGTCAGTTGTGCGCTATCAGACAAAAGCGCTCATTTGCGACTAACTTTTGGCTTATCAGACCGTTACTACCGTTTTCGAAGAATTTGATACGTGAATATGCGCAAAAAAGACAACTTTCTTTTTTTGAGGATCGTACTAACCAGACAAACGCTTTTTTGCGCAATCGTCTCAGGCATCAAGTAGTTCCTTTGTTAAAAAAAGAAAATCCACGTTTCTTAGAGCATATAAATGCCTATACTGCGCAACTAGCAGAAGTGTGTATAGTGGCACAGCATGTGATTGCAAAACAAGTTAATCAGCTTAAAAATGTAACTGGTTCTTACTCGCTTCAAGGCTGGAAAGAGCTGACCACAGCGGAGCAAACGATGGTCCTGAGGCAGATTATTAGCAGTCATAACTACCATGCTTCTGAAAGACAGTTGGAACAAGCGGGTGCACTATTACTTAATGACGCTAAGCCGCAAGGTTGGATTCAATTGCAAAAAGCGCTTTTTTTAAAAAAAGAGTACACTACCTTTACGATTTCTCCAACTCAAAATGTAACCGTGGAGGCGTCTGTCTTTAATTCTCAATTGAATTTAGGAGAATGGACAAGGTTACCACATGGCGCAGAAATTGGGTTGTTTGAGAGCACTGCTGGAATTGAGGCTGTCTCGGGTGAGCAACGGTTTTATTTTTCAAAACGAGCTTTCTTGCCCTTAACTGTCAGACATCGTCTTCCAGGAGATAAGCTGCCTACACGTGTTGGGAAACAAAAAATCAAGAAAATTTTTATTGAAAAAAAGATTCCATTGCAGGAAAGAAATAAGAAGTGGATTGTGGCAGCTTCCAGTGGCCTTCCCTTATGGATAGTCGGAGTTAGGCAATCTGATTTGTCAGAGCAGAAGGTAAATGATAAAATGCAATACATGGTGATTTTTAGAAACATAACTGAGAAATGAGGCTGACTATGAACGAAGATATCAAAGAGGTCCTGTATAGCAAAGAAGACATTAGCAGGATTTCACACAAGATTGGGCTGCAGCTGACCGCTGATTATAAAGATAAAAACCCGCTAGTAATCTGTGTGCTAAAGGGGGCTTTTCTTTTTATGGCAGATATTGTCCGTGAAATTCAAACCTATGTGGAGATTGACTTCATGGATGTATCAAGTTACGGAGATGAAACTGTTTCTTCCGGAGAGGTTAAGATCATTAAAGATCTTGATGTCCCGGCAGAAGGACGCGATATCATCATTATTGAAGATATTATTGACACTGGAAAGACTTTGCAGTGTTTGGTCGAGCTATTTAAACATCGCAAGGCTAATTCTGTTAAGATTTGTACGCTTTTGACTAAACCTGAGCGTCGTGTTGCAGGAATTGAACCAGATTACGTTGGTTTTGAAGTTCCAAATGAGTTTGTGGTCGGTTACGGCTTGGATTATAAAGGAAGGTATCGTAACCTTCCTTATGTTGGGATTTTAAAGCCAGAAATTTATGAGAATAATTAATAGTCAAGAAAAGTCAAGTATGTTATGATTTATGCGTTAGCTGTTTAAAGACAGCAATTTGTGCATCAGTCAAGGAGGAAGCAGATGAACAATAACAAGAATGGGCTTTTTAAAAATAGTCTATTTTATATTGTGATTTTCCTTGGGATAATGGGGATGTTATATTACTTCTTCGGAGGTAAGGCAAGTTCACAATCTCAACAAATCCAATCAAGCCAATTTATCAGTGAATTACGGAAGGACAATGTAAAAGACTTTACAATGCAGCCTTCCGGGAGTACCTATAAAATAACAGGTACATACAAGAAGGCACAAAAAGCTAAGGAAACAACTGGAATTGGCGGGTTCGCTTCTAGCAGTAGCAAAGTGACTTCATTTACCAGTAATGTGTTGACGAATGATACTGCGGTTAAGCAGATTCAGGAGTTGGCACAAAAAAATGATGTTAAAAACGGCGCAAAGGAAGAAGAATCCAGCAGTTTATGGTTGCAGTTGCTAATTTATTTGCTTCCAGTGATCTTCTTTATCTTCTTCTTCTATATGATGATGGGTCAAGCCGGTCAAGGTGGCGGCAACGGACGGGTCATGAACTTTGGCAAGTCCAAGGCTAAGCCAGTTGATAAAAAGGCAAACAAAGTCCGCTTCTCGGATGTTGCTGGTGCTGAAGAAGAAAAGCAAGAACTTGTGGAAGTGGTAGAATTTCTACGTGATCCGCGCAAGTTTCTGTCTTTGGGTGCCCGCATTCCTTCTGGTGTTTTGCTAGAGGGACCTCCTGGTACAGGTAAAACATTGCTCGCACGTGCTGTTGCTGGTGAGGCCGGTGTTCCATTTTTCTCAATTTCGGGATCTGATTTTGTGGAAATGTTTGTCGGCGTCGGCGCAAGTCGTGTACGTGACTTGTTTGAAAATGCAAAGAAGAATGCACCTTCAATTATTTTCATTGATGAAATTGATGCCGTTGGGCGTCAACGTGGCGCTGGAATGGGTGGAGGTCATGATGAACGTGAGCAGACTTTGAACCAATTGCTGGTGGAAATGGATGGGTTTGAAGGAGACGAAGGTGTCATTGTGATGGCAGCTACTAACCGTTCAGATGTTTTAGATCCAGCTTTACTTCGCCCAGGTCGTTTTGATCGGAAGATACTTGTCGGACGTCCAGATGTTAAAGGGCGTGAAGCAATTCTGAAAGTGCACTCGAAGAATAAACCACTTGCGAAAGATGTTGATCTGAAGATGATTGCCAAACAAACACCTGGTTTTGTGGGTGCTGATTTGGAAAACTTATTAAATGAAGCTGCTTTACTGGCAGCTAGACGTAATAAAAAAGAAATCGATGCTTCAGATGTTGACGAAGCAGAAGATCGAGTTATTGCTGGGCCAGCCAAGCGGGATAAGGTTATTAACAAAAAGGAACGCAGAACAGTTGCCTTTCATGAAGCGGGGCATACGATTGTTGGGTTAATTTTAAACGATGCACGTGTTGTGCATAAAGTTACAATCGTGCCACGTGGGCGTGCAGGCGGGTACGCAATTATGCTGCCTAAAGAAGACCAAGCACTTCTTTCCAAACGCGATTTGAAGGAACAAATTGCTGGATTAATGGGTGGACGTGCTGCTGAAGAGATTATTAACAATGAACAATCTTCAGGCGCTTCCAATGATTTTCAGCAGGCAACACAGTTGGCCCGTGCGATGGTTACGGAATATGGGATGAGCGAAAAACTAGGTCCAGTGCAATATGAAGGACAGAGTAACATGTTCGCCGGAGCAGGCATGCCTGCAGGGCAACCTAATTATTCTGGACAAACAGCTAACTTGATTGATGAAGAGGTCAAAGCACTGCTGAACGAAGGAATGAAAAAGGCCAAAGAAATTATTGAACAACATCGCCAACAGCATAAAACAATTGCTGAGGCTTTGCTTGAATATGAAACTTTGGATGAAAAGCAAATTTTAAGTTTATTCAAGACAGGTCATATGCCAAATAAAGCCAAAGAAGAGTTCCCAAGCGAAAAGGCCGCTACTTTTGAAGAATCAAAAGAGGCTTTAGAACGCAAAGAAGCTGAAAAGCAAAAGGAAAGCAAAAAGACTGCAGAAGATGACGGTGAAACAGTCACTTTCTATCCTAAAGACAAGTAAGTAAATATTAAAATAAGTGAGTTGATGGGCGGAATGAAACAGTTGTAAAATTGTTTTGTTCCGCTCATTAATTTAGTAAAAAGGAGAGTAACATGACGGATTATTTAGTTAAAAGTTTGGCCTTTGCAGGGCAGTTAAGAATTTATGCAGTTGATACCACTAAAACCGTGCAAAAAGCACAGCAACTTCACGATACATGGAGTGCAGCTTCTGCTGCTTTGGGTAGAACATTGACAGCGACTGCTTTGCTTTCTCAAGCACTTTTAAAAGAAAGTGGGCGGCTGACGGTGAAAGTGTTAGGAGATGGACCTGTAGGCGCATTAGTAGTTGACGGTGATGCACAGGGACAGCTTAAAGGTTACTTACAGCATCCGCATGTGCATCTGCCATTGAATGAAAAACATAAAATTGATGTGAAAGGGGCGGTTGGAACCCATGGCTTTTTAGCAGTTACAAAAGATCTTGGAATGAAGACGCCCTTTACCGGGCAAGTACCGCTGGTGTCAGGAGAATTGGGGGAAGACTTTGCATACTATTTGGCTAAGTCTGAGCAAATTCCTTCGGCGGTGGGACTTTCTGTCTTTGTTAACGAGGATAATACGGTACGGACGGCTGGTGGGTTTTTAATTCAGGTTTTGCCAGGAGCACAAGACGAGTTACTGGCAAAATTAGAACAGACGCTTGCTACACTTCCCTCAATTTCTGAAATGATGGCAACTGGGATGACGCCAACAGAAATGATTGCTAAAATTTGTGGAGCAGGGAACTATCAAATTTTAGCGAAAAGTGAAATCAAATACCAGTGTGACTGTTCAAAGGAACGGTTTGAAAAAGCGTTGGCCGCAATTGCAGTATCAGATCTGGAGACGATGATCAACGAAGATCATGGAGCAGAGGCAGTTTGTCATTTTTGTGGAAAAAAATATATTTTTACAGAAGCAGAGTTACGCCAGTTGCGTGACGGGAAAAATGATTAACATTTTTGCTTTAGATTGTTTTGTGGTATCATGCAAAAGGTATAATTGACTATGTGAAAACGAGGTGTAATAAAATGGAATGGAAGATCGGCAATCTTACGATCCCAAATCAAATTGTAGTTGCTCCTATGGCTGGGGTCACGAATGTTGCTTTTCGAATGATCTGCAAGGAATTCGGTGCAGGCTTAGTTGTCTGTGAGATGATCTCCGATCGGGGAATTCAATTTAGAAACAAAAAAACGCTAGGAATGCTGAGATTTGACCCCACAGAGCATCCGGTTAGTGTGCAAATTTTTGGCGGAAATAAAGATACTTTGGTCGAAGCCGCACGCTACATTGAAGAAAATGTTGATGTTGACATTATTGATATTAATATGGGATGTCCAGTGCCTAAGGTCACTAAAGCTGAGGCAGGGGCTCGCTGGTTGTTAGATCCTAATCAAGTTTATGAGATGGTTCATGCTGTAACAAGCGCATGTTCTAAGCCTGTAACCGTTAAAATGAGAACTGGATGGGATGAGGATCATATCTATGCAGTTGAAAATGCATTAGCGGCACAAGAAGGCGGAGCAGCAGCTTTAGCCATGCACGGTCGAACCCGCAAACAGTTATATAGCGGACATGCTGACTGGGGAATTCTCAAAGAAGTCGCAGATCATCTGCATGAAATTCCATTTATTGGGAATGGAGATGTGCGGACTCCTGAAGATGCTAAGAAGATGTTAACAGATGTCGGAGCTGATGCAGTCATGATTGGACGTGCTGCATTAGGAAACCCTTGGATCGTGAAACAGGCTTCAGAGTACCTTGCAGGGGAAGAGGTTGTTCCAGAACCAACTCCCGCTGAAAAAATTAAAGTAGCTAAAGAACATCTACATCGCTTGGTGGGGATTAAAGGGGACTATGTCGGACCACGTGAATTTAGAAGTCAGGCCGCCTATTACCTCAAAGGCATTCCGCGGTCAGCGCGGGCAAAAGCAGCTTTAAATGATGCTGCAACGGAAGCTCAAATGATTACAATTTTTGATAACTTTTTAAGTGACGTTGAAGATTACGTTGAACGTAAAAAACAGCGTCAATTGGCAAAATAGATTTGCAATTTAGCGGTAGAATTGGCAATATATAAGATGGAAATTGTTTTTGGAGGGATAAGTTTGGCGAAAGAAGAGAATTTAAATGATCAGTTGCGGGTGCGGCGTGAGAAACTAGCGGAGCTGCGCACAGAAGGAATTGATCCGTTTGGTCACCGTTTTGAGCGGACAGCAATGTCACAGGAATTACATGACAAGTATGATCAAAAGACGAAACAAGAACTTGAAGATTTAGATATTAAAGTAAAGATTGCCGGAAGAATGGTTGCCAAGCGAGGCAAAGGCAAAGTAGGTTTTGCTGATATTCAAGATCGTGACGGCCGTATTCAATTATATATTCGTAAAGATGTTGTCGGTGAAGAAAAATATCATATTTTTAAACGGTCCGACTTGGGTGATCATCTCGGCTTGAGCGGTGAAGTTATCAAAACCGATATGGGTGAACTGACGATTAAGGTGACAGATGTGACCTTCTTGTCAAAAGCCCTGCGACCACTTCCTGATAAATTTCATGGACTGCAAAATGTTGAACAAATTTATAGACAGCGTTATCTTGATTTGATCTCAAATCGTGATAGTTTTGATCGCTTCTTGAAACGCAGTAAAATTATCAGTGCAATTCGAGGCTATCTTGATGAACATCGTTTCTTGGAAGTGGAAACACCTGTCTTGCATAATCAGGCTGGTGGTGCAGCTGCACGTCCATTTATTACCCATCATAACGCGCTCGACATTAAACTATACTTGCGGATTGCGCTTGAGCTGCATTTGAAGCGCCTAATTGTTGGCGGTATGGAACGCGTGTATGAAATTGGCCGCGTTTTTCGTAATGAAGGAATTGATACTAAACATAATCCTGAGTTCACAATGCTGGAATCATATGCAGCTTATTTTGATTTCAAGGATGTTATGGATGAGACAGAGGGAATCTTTAAAGCTGCGGCTAAAGTAGTTACTGCTGACGGAATTGTTACTTATCAAGGAAATAAAGTCGATTTCAACAAGCCATTCAAACGGATTCACATGGTTGATGCGATCAAAGAGGAGACGGGAGTTGATTTTTGGCAACCGATGACAATTGAGCAAGCGCGCCAGCTTGCAGATGAAAAGAATGTTCATTATGAGGATTATTGGACAGTTGGACATATTATCAATGAATTTTTTGATAATTTTTGTGAAGCTCAGCTTGTAGACCCTACATTTGTTTATGGACATCCAGTCGAAGTTTCTCCGTTGGCTAAGAAAAATGCTGACGATCCGCGCTTTACTGACCGTTTTGAAATGTTTATTTTGGGTAACGAATTTGCCAATGCATTTACTGAATTGAATGATCCGATTGACCAACGACAAAGATTTGAGGCACAGGTAGCTGAGCGGGCCGCTGGTAATGATGAAGCCGAGGGAATTGACGAGGATTACATCGAGGCTCTTGAGTATGGCATGCCGCCAACGGGTGGTTTAGGTATTGGGATCGATCGCCTTGTAATGTTAATGACCGATGCGCCATCTATTAGAGATGTATTACTATTTCCAACTTTACGCCCTGAAGAACATAAGTAGCGCACGGATGCTGTTGGAGTCTGCGCGAAAGTATACTTAACGGTAATTTAAAAAGCAGCTAGCTCCAATTTGAAATGCTAAATTTAAATAATACGCTTTTTGAGATTCAGCACAAGACGTTGACTACATAACGTTTTGTGCTGAATCTTTTTAATTTGACTTAAAAACTAGGAGAAAATGAAATTTTTAGGAGTTTGAAATCAGACTATTAACGGAATTCCGAGGTAGAAGAACGTCAGTTATCGCTGTTTAAAGCAGTTGAGAGCTGTTTTTAAACTGACAAAATTTAGCTGAGTTATTTTTTGAATTTTATCTTGCATTAATTATTAGGCGTGCTATAATATAAAAGTTGGCTGTTGATGAGAACGGTGTTTAGAAAAAAGTTCTTGCATTTAATTCAAATTGCTAGTATAATAATCTATGCTATCTCATAGCAGACTTTAAGTAGACCTTTGAAAACTGAACAAAGTTTCGATAAATCAAATGTGTAGGGCTCTTGCAGTGCAAGAGCAAACATTTGCGAAGTCAATTTCGCTAGTATTAAATTAATGAGTCACAAACTTTTAAAATGAGAGTTTGATCCTGGCTCAGGACGAACGCTGGCGGCGTGCCTAATACATGCAAGTCGTACGCAGTTTCTTCACCGAGTGCTTGCACTCACCGAAGAAACTGAGTGGCGAACGGGTGAGTAACACGTGGGTAACCTGCCCAAAAGAGGGGGATAACACTTGGAAACAGGTGCTAATACCGCATAACAACAAAAACCGCCTGGTTTTTGTTTAAAAGATGGTTTCGGCTATCACTTTTGGATGGACCCGCGGCGTATTAGCTAGTTGGTAAGGTAATGGCTTACCAAGGCAGTGATACGTAGCCGAACTGAGAGGTTGATCGGCCACATTGGGACTGAGACACGGCCCAAACTCCTACGGGAGGCAGCAGTAGGGAATCTTCCACAATGGACGCAAGTCTGATGGAGCAACGCCGCGTGAGTGAAGAAGGTTTTCGGATCGTAAAACTCTGTTGTTAGAGAAGAACGTGTGTGAGAGTAACTGTTCATGCAGTGACGGTATCTAACCAGAAAGCCACGGCTAACTACGTGCCAGCAGCCGCGGTAATACGTAGGTGGCAAGCGTTGTCCGGATTTATTGGGCGTAAAGGGAACGCAGGCGGTCTTTTAAGTCTGATGTGAAAGCCTTCGGCTTAACCGAAGTCGTGCATTGGAAACTGGGAGACTTGAGTGCAGAAGAGGAGAGTGGAACTCCATGTGTAGCGGTGAAATGCGTAGATATATGGAAGAACACCAGTGGCGAAAGCGGCTCTCTGGTCTGTAACTGACGCTGAGGTTCGAAAGCGTGGGTAGCAAACAGGATTAGATACCCTGGTAGTCCACGCTGTAAACGATGAATGCTAAGTGTTGGAGGGTTTCCGCCCTTCAGTGCTGCAGCTAACGCATTAAGCATTCCGCCTGGGGAGTACGACCGCAAGGTTGAAACTCAAAGGAATTGACGGGGGCCCGCACAAGCGGTGGAGCATGTGGTTTAATTCGAAGCAACGCGAAGAACCTTACCAGGTCTTGACATCTTTTGCTAACCTGAGAGATCAGGCGTTCCCTTCGGGGACAAAATGACAGGTGGTGCATGGTTGTCGTCAGCTCGTGTCGTGAGATGTTGGGTTAAGTCCCGCAACGAGCGCAACCCTTATTACTAGTTGCCAGCATTTAGTTGGGCACTCTAGTGAGACTGCCGGTGACAAACCGGAGGAAGGTGGGGATGACGTCAAATCATCATGCCCCTTATGACCTGGGCTACACACGTGCTACAATGGACGGTACAACGAGTCGCAAGACCGCGAGGTTTAGCTAATCTCTTAAAACCGTTCTCAGTTCGGATTGTAGGCTGCAACTCGCCTACATGAAGTCGGAATCGCTAGTAATCGCGGATCAGCATGCCGCGGTGAATACGTTCCCGGGCCTTGTACACACCGCCCGTCACACCATGAGAGTTTGTAACACCCAAAGCCGGTGCGGTAACCTTTTAGGAGCCAGCCGTCTAAGGTGGGACAGATGATTGGGGTGAAGTCGTAACAAGGTAGCCGTAGGAGAACCTGCGGCTGGATCACCTCCTTTCTAAGGATAATTACGGAAACTGCACATTCGTCGAAACTTTGTTTAGTTTTGAGAGGTTTACTCTCAAACTTGTTCTTTGAAAACTAGATAATATTTTTTCTGATTTAAATTAACAAACCGAGAACACCGCGTTTTAAACGAGTTTTGAAACAAGATTTAGTTCTTTAACGTAAAACTCATAGCCGCTTTACCGCAGGTAAAGTTAGGTTAAGTTATTAAGGGCGCATGGTGGATGCCTTGGTACTAGGAGCCGATGAAGGACGGGACTAACGCCGATATGCTCCGGGGAGCTGTAAGTAAGCTATGAGCCGGAGATTTCCGAATGGGGCAACCCAATAGTTTTAATCAACTATTACTGCTGATCGAATTCATAGATCAGTCAGAGGAACACGCAGGGAACTGAAACATCTAAGTACCTGCAGGAAGAGAAAGAAAAATCGATTCCCTCAGTAGCGGCGAGCGAACGGGGAACAGCCCAAACCAGAAAGCTTGCTTTCTGGGGTTGTAGGACTGAACATTTGAGTTATCAAAGTGGACGTTAACCGCATGACCTGGGAAGGTCAGCCAGAGAAGGTGAAAGCCCTGTAGGTAAAAGCGGCCACTCTCAGTTCAGGATCCTGAGTACGGCGGAACACGTGAAATTCCGTCGGAATCCGGGAGGACCATCTCCCAAGGCTAAATACTCCCTAGTGACCGATAGTGAACCAGTACCGTGAGGGAAAGGTGAAAAGCACCCCGGAAGGGGAGTGAAACAGTTCCTGAAACCATGTGCCTACAAGTAGTTAGAGCCCGTTAACGGGTGATAGCGTGCCTTTTGTAGAATGAACCGGCGAGTTATGTTTGTCTGCAAGGTTAAGCCGTCAAGGGTGGAGCCGTAGCGAAAGCGAGTCTGAAGAGGGCGTTTGAGTAGGCAGACATAGACCCGAAACCAGGTGACCTACCCATGTCCAGGTTGAAGGTGCGGTAAAACGCACTGGAGGACCGAACTCATGTATGTTGAAAAATGCTGAGATGAGGTGTGGGTAGCGGAGAAATTCCAAACGAACTTGGAGATAGCTGGTTCTCTCCGAAATAGCTTTAGGGCTAGCCTCGGAAATTAGGATCGTGGAGGTAGAGCACTGTTTGAACTAGGGGCCCGTCTTGGGTTACTGAATTCAGATAAACTCCGAATGCCACTGATCTTTATCCGGGAGTCAGACTGCGAGTGATAAGATCCGTAGTCGAAAGGGAAACAGCCCAGACCACCAATTAAGGTCCCTAAATATATGTTAAGTGGAAAAGGATGTGGAGTTGCACAGACAACTAGGATGTTGGCTCAGAAGCAGCCACCATTTAAAGAGTGCGTAATAGCTCACTAGTCGAGTGACCCTGCGCCGAAAATGTACCGGGGCTAAACATATTACCGAAATTGTGGATGCAACCATGAGGTTGCGTGGTAGGAGAGCGTTCTAAGGGCGAAGAAGCCAGACCGGAAGGACTGGTGGAGCGCTTAGAAGTGAGAATGCCGGTATGAGTAGCGCAAGACAGGTGAGAATCCTGTCCACCGAATGACTAAGGTTTCCTGGGGAAGGCTCGTCCTCCCAGGGTTAGTCGGGACCTAAGCTGAGGCCGCAAGGCGTAGGCGATGGATAACAGGTTGAGATTCCTGTACTAGTTATATTTGTTTGAACGATGGAGGGACGCAGGAGGCTAGGAATGCACACTGATGGAAATGTGTGCCCAAGCAGCAAGTTTGGTTACGAGTTAAATGCTTGTAACTGAGGACAAGCTGTGACGGGGAGCGAAATTATAGTAGCGAAGATTCTGATGTCACACTGCCGAGAAAAGCTTCTAGTAAGAGTATAACTACCCGTACCGCAAACCGACACAGGTAGTCGAGGAGAGTATCCTCAGGTGAGCGAGAGAACTCTCGTTAAGGAACTCGGCAAAATGACCCCGTAACTTCGGGAGAAGGGGTGCTGAGCGTAAGCTCAGCCGCAGTGAATAGGCCCAGGCGACTGTTTATCAAAAACACAGGTTTCTGCAAAATCGTAAGATGACGTATAGGGGCTGACGCCTGCCCGGTGCTGGAAGGTTAAGAGGATGGGTTAGCTTCGGCGAAGCTCAGAATTGAAGCCCCAGTAAACGGCGGCCGTAACTATAACGGTCCTAAGGTAGCGAAATTCCTTGTCGGGTAAGTTCCGACCCGCACGAAAGGCGTAACGATCTGGGCACTGTCTCAACGAGAGACTCGGTGAAATTATAATACCCGTGAAGATGCGGGTTACCCGCGACAGGACGGAAAGACCCCATGGAGCTTTACTGTAGCTTGATATTGGGTGTTTGTACAACTTGTACAGGATAGGTAGGAGCCATAGAAGTCGGGACGCTAGTTTCGACAGAGGCATTGGTGGGATACTACCCTCGTTGTATGAACACTCTAACCCGCGCCACTAAGCGTGGCGGGAGACAGTGTCAGGTGGGCAGTTTGACTGGGGCGGTCGCCTCCTAAAAGGTAACGGAGGCGCCCAAAGGTTCCCTCAGAATGGTTGGAAATCATTCGCAGAGTGTAAAGGCACAAGGGAGCTTGACTGCGAGACAGACAAGTCGAGCAGGGACGAAAGTCGGGCTTAGTGATCCGGTGGTTCCGCATGGAAGGGCCATCGCTCAACGGATAAAAGCTACCCTGGGGATAACAGGCTTATCTCCCCCAAGAGTCCACATCGACGGGGAGGTTTGGCACCTCGATGTCGGCTCATCGCATCCTGGGGCTGTAGTCGGTCCCAAGGGTTGGGCTGTTCGCCCATTAAAGCGGTACGCGAGCTGGGTTCAGAACGTCGTGAGACAGTTCGGTCCCTATCCGTCGCGGGCGTAGGAAATTTGAGAGGATCTGTCCTTAGTACGAGAGGACCGGGATGGACACACCGCTGGTGTACCAGTTGTTCCGCCAGGAGCATCGCTGGGTAGCTACGTGTGGATGAGATAAACGCTGAAAGCATCTAAGTGCGAAACTCACCTCGAGATAAGATTTCCCATTTCTTCGGAAAGTAAGACCCCTGAGAGAAGATCAGGTAGATAGGTTGGAAGTGGAAGTACAGTGATGTATGGAGCGGACCAAAACTAATCGGTCGAGGACTTAACCAAAAGAAAAACGGAGTTTTTGGAAGTTAACGCAAAGCAGAAGAAATATTAGCTAGTTTTGAGGGAACAAGGTTTTCTCAAAAAGAGTGCGGTGATGATGGCAGGAAGGATACACCTGTTTCCATTTCGAACACAGAAGTTAAGCTTCTTAGCGCCAAGAGTAGTTGGGGGATCGCCCCCTGCGAGGGTAGGTCGTTGCCGTGCAAATAATAGTACTCAGGAGGATAGATAACCGGGGAACTGATTATTTTTAATTTTCTGAGTACCTTTGTTTTATAGTAAGTTAAAAGCTTACTTATGACCCGTTGGTCAAGTGGTTAAGACACCGCCCTTTCACGGCGGTAACATGGGTTCAAATCCCGTACGGGTCATCAACATTGTGCCGGCTTAGCTCAGCTGGTAGAGCATCGGTATCGTAAACCGAGGGTCACAGGTTCGAATCCTGCAGCCGGCATATCTATGCAAGTACATAATTTCTTTTGAATTAAGGGTCTGGGACAAAAGTCGCGAACTCTTTTTTTGTGCTCTTTATTTCCAAACAGCTAATGCTGAAACGTGCACCAAAAGCCAGATGGCTGCACTTAACAGTGTAAGTCAGCCACCATCCCATCGCGGAATTATCCGCCTTATGCTGTTAATTCTCGCCATCTAAACACCTGTTGTCCCACTTTTTATTTTTACTGTGAAATTCAAAATAATTAGTTTGAAAATTAGCATGATTGCGCGGTGGCTTGAAGAAATTCTAGGCTGAAAGAGCCTTCACAATTAGAGTTGACGCTCTGAGGTGAAGCTCCTATAATTAAATCTGTTGTGTGTTAAGTGTTAAGTCATTTAATTGAACTATTATTAATTTTCTTGTAGCTTATACAAGATATTTGGAGGAATTAGGTAATGAATAAAGAAGCGCAGGATACTGCTTTTTTAGGGCATCCGCGAGGATTAGCGACACTTTTTTTCACAGAAATGTGGGAAAGGTTTAGTTACTATGGAATGCGTGCCATCCTTTTGTATTATATGTACTATTCAGTGACGGCTGGCGGATTAGGTTTTAATCAAACGGTTGCAGCATCCATAATGGCAATTTATGGATCCTTGGTGTATCTTTCTAGTGTTGTGGGGGGGTTCGTTAGCGATCGTCTCTGGGGCAGCAGAAGAACCGTTTTTGTAGGCGGAATTTTGATTATGTTGGGGCATATTGCTTTGGCAACACCATTTGGAAAACTGGCTTTGTTTATTTCAATTGCACTGATTGTCGTGGGAACTGGGCTTTTAAAACCTAATGTTTCTGAGATGGTGGGTGATCTTTATCAAGCTACTGATTCACGACGCGATACAGGATTCAGTATTTTTGTTTTCGGAATTAATATGGGAGCTTTCGTGTCACCATATCTTGTAGGTTATTTAGGGCAAAAAGTAAACTTTCATTTAGGGTTTTCGTTAGCTGCAATTGGAATGTTTTTCGGTTTGGTTCAATATTATTTTGACGGTAAAAAATATTTGACCAAGGACAGTCTTTACCCAAAGGATCCAATTGGTCCGGTAGAGATGAAGAGCTTAGTTAAAAAAGGTATTTTGGCAGTAATTGCACTTATTTTAATTTTTGTCATTATGGGCTTGTTTGATCTTTTAAATATTACTAATGTTATTCTACTGATTACAATTTTGGCAGTCTTAATTCCGGTTTATTACTTTGTTTTAATGCTAAACAGCCAAAAACTGACTACTAAAGAACGCTCTCGGGTATGGGCTTACGTACCGTTATTCATTGCAAGTGTGCTTTTTTGGTCCATTGAAGAACAAGGTGCGGTGGTCTTGGCATTATTTGCAGGGCAGCAGACGCGGCTGACCCTTTGGGGATTTAATTTCCCAGCAAGTTTTTTCCAGAGTATGAATCCGTTTTTTATTATGATCTATGTCCCGCTGTTTGCGCTGTTGTGGACTAAACTTGGTAACCGCCAACCTTCTTCACCTACAAAATTTGCTTATGGCTTATTCTTTGCCGGAATTTCATTTTTGTGGATGATGCTTCCAGGGATGTTATTTGGTTCTGAAACTAAGGTTGGTCCGCTATGGCTAGTGATGAGTTGGGCACTAGTAATCATTGGGGAAATGTTAATTTCTCCAATCGGCCTTTCGGCTACAACCAAACTTGCTCCCAAAGCTTTTCAATCACAAATGATGAGTATGTGGTTCTTGAGTGATGCAGTTGCGCAGGCTTTCAATTCACAGATTGTTCGTTTTTATACTAAGGGATCGGAAGTCCTCTATTTTGGAATAGTAGGTGCGGTAACTATCATTTTTGGAATTGTATTGTTAATGCTTGTACCACAGATTAAAAAATTGATGGTCGGTGTCGCTTAAAAGGTATCAAATTATTTGATGAGATTCAAAGAGATCTTCAAGAATTGTATTAATTGAATTGAAAAAAAGCTTGCATCTAGATCACAATCATAGTATTATTATAAGGTCGGATATATGATATCTGTGTTTGTGATCTTTGGAAGGGTAGCGAAGTCTGGCTAAACGCGGCGGACTGTAAATCCGCTCCTTCGGGTTCGGTGGTTCGAATCCACTCCCTTCCACCATAATTGGGCTATAGCCAAGCGGTAAGGCATCGGGTTTTGATCCCGTGACGCGCTGGTTCGAATCCAGCTAGCCCAATCAGAAAAAGTGAAAGAACGTTGCTGAAGAGTGATGTTCTTTTTTGTTGCGAAAAAAATTTTATTTGGCAAGAATATTATTTTAAACTGTAATATCCGAATTAAATTTTTAGGATAAATAACTTTTTAAGGCAACAACGAATTACCCTTAGCCAAGATCAGATGATGTTCGCAATTTAGCATAGTAGATAGTTGAAGCTGCCGATTAGCATAAAATTTTCTTTGAAATTATTAAGGCTCTTGATTGACATTTGGAGCAAAAATAGGTACATTCACTGTATTGGTATATATCATTTATGAGGAGGGTATCAAATGAAAATTGGGTTTATTGGTGTAGGCAACATGGCAAAGGCGATTATAAATGGGTGGCTGACTTATGGGGAAGTAAAAGCTCAGGATATTTTTGTACATAGTGCGCACGCGCAAAATTATCGCAAGTATGCATTTGAGAATCATTTGGAACCAGTTGACAGCAATTCAGAACTTGCAAATCAAGCCGAAGTCATTTTTCTTGCGGTAAAACCAACTGTGTTACCCAGTGTTTTGGCTGAGATCAAGGAAGCCGTTACCACGCAAAAAACGGTTCTTGTTTCAATGGTTAGCGGGGTTTCATTAGCTGAAATAAAGGCTTCTTTGGGCGCAGGCAATCATGAATTATTACGTATAATGCCAAATATTAATGTCGAATTGCATGCTGGAATGACTGCTCTGGCTAAAGGAGAATTTTTATCAGAGGCGCATTTTGATGAATTACAAGGCTTACTTAATCAGCTTGGAAAAACAACCCTGCTTCCGGAAAAAGATTTTAGTACTTTTGTAGCCTTGGCAGGAAGTTCACCTGCTTTTATTTACCTCTTTATTGATGCGATGGCGCGAGCAGGCGTTAAATACGGCTTAACTAAAAAACAGGCGACTCAAATTGCAGCACAAGCAGTTTGGGGCAGTGCCGCGAAAGTTTTGGGAACGCCTAAAACACCTTGGGATTTGATTGATGAAGTTTCGTCCCCAGGTGGCACAACTGTTGCAGGACTTTTAGCAATGGAAGATGCAGGATTTATGAGTGCTGTGGTCAAAGGAATTGATGCCGCAATTGCTAAAGACCAAGAAAAGCATTAGTAGATTTTTATAATTATAAAAGAAAGAAGCATTACTAATGAAGACAGTTTTAAAACATGCACATCTTTATACAGGAACTGAGCAAATCAGTGACGGCTTCATTCGCTTTTCTAAAAAAATCGAAGAGCTTGGACCGATGAGTGCGTATCAACCGCAAAGTGATGAAAAGGTTATCGATCTTGCGGGGCAACTGATTGTTCCCGGCTTCATTGATGTTCACAGTCATGGTGGTTATGGCTTTGATGCAATGGATGGGGATGCGGCACAGCTTGATGAGATGGTTCGTCACATGGTGCATGAAGGAATTACCAGCTACTTTCCAACGACAATGACACAGTCGCACGCGAAGATTGCACACGCAATGAATGGGATTCGTGAAGCTGCGGCAAAAAATCCTGTGATCCAAGGAATCCATTTAGAAGGTCCCTTTATTTCTCCGGTATTTAAAGGGGCTCAACCTGAGGAATATATTCAAAATCCTGATGCTGCTTTACTCGCGCATTGGGATGAACTTTCGGGGCACCGTGTCAAATTAATTACTTATGCTCCAGAAGACGAACATGCTGCTGAATTTGAAGACTACTGCCTAGCACATGGAATAGTTCCGTCAGTCGGTCATAGTAATGCCTTAAGAGAGCAGCTCAAGCATTCAAAAGCTAGTCATGTGACCCACTTGTACAACGCACAACGAGAATTTAAGCATCGTCAGCCTGGTGTGACAGGACACGCGCTGCTTGAGGACAACCTGTACTGTGAAATGATTGCTGATGGTTTTCATGTAGTTCCTGACATGATTAAATTGGCCTACGAGATTAAAGGCCCTTACAGAATGGAACTTGTGACGGATTCGATGCGTGCAAAGGGGATGCCTGAGGGAGTTTCTGAACTGGGTGGTCAGAAGGTAATCGTAAAAGATAAGCAGGCACGGTTAGAAACTGGTAATCTTGCAGGCTCTGTTTTGCAATTTCAAGATGCTTTCCGTAATATAATCAGATTCACCGGATGTGGCATCGCCGAGGCTGTGCTCATGTCTTCCGTTAATCAGGCACGTGAATTTGGACTTGAGCATAAGGGGACACTGACTGTAGGTAAGGACGCTGATCTGAATGTTTTCGATCAAAATTTGGAATTAAAGGAAACATATAGTTTGGGGCAGCTTGCTAGTGATTAATAGAAATGAGGGAGTAAGATGACTTCGCCTGTTTATATTCAAATTCATAACGTGATCAAACGGTCAATTGAGTCCGGTAAATGGTCAATCGGCGATCGCATCCCTTCTGAAAGAGAACTTGCTGTTAAATTCGGAGTCAGTCGCATGACGCTCAGACAAGCAATTCAGACATTAGTTGACGAAGGTATCCTTGAACGCCATGTAGGTTCAGGAACCTATGTTGCACGGCGAAAAGTGCAAGAAAAGATGTCGGGTGTCACGAGTTTTACGGAACTTACAAAAGAACAAGGCAAGGTTCCATCAAGCAAGACACTTTCTTATCACGTGACGACACCTTCTTTAAGTGAAATGGAAAAACTTAACTTGAAGGAAAAAGATCAGGTGTTGCGCATGGAAAGAATTCGTTATGCTGATGAGACTCCAATTTGTTTTGAGGTTGCTACGATTCCAGCGCAGTTAGTTAAGGAATTCAGTAAAGAAGAAGTCACGAGTTCGTTATACCATGCTTTAGAAGAGAGCGGGTATGCGATTGGACATGCACAGCAAACAGTAACTGCAATGCTTGCCTCTGAAAAAATCGCCGATTATTTGGATATTAAACGTGGAGATGCGATTCTACGTTTACGCCAGATTACGAATTTAAAAGACGGTCGGCCGTTTGAATATGTACGCACACAGTATGCAGGAAACCGGTTTGAATTTTATCTCGAAAAATAACTTAGATTCCAGAGATACCAAAATTAATAAAAGATCCAGTGAAAGAGGTAGAAAAGCCTTTCAAACTGGATCTTTTTTACTTTTAAGAAACAAATTTGGTGTATGGGAAACTAGTCATTAATTGGTTAGAAAAGCTGCAGATTAGGTAATTATTTTTTCTGATGGTTATATTTTGAAAATAAGACCAATGCGAGATAGCGCGGTAAAGACAAAATTCTGCCAATTCTGGTAGGTTCTTGCAAAAGCCGATAGAGCCATTCGATGTGATGCTTTTGCCAAAAAAGCGGAGCACGTTTGACGGTCCCTGCTAAGACATCAAAACTACCACCAACTCCCATCCAAATTGCAGAGGCACAGGAGCGATACTTTGCAATAAAGAATTCCTGTTTTGGAAATCCTAGTGCAACAAAGACAAAGTCAGGGGCACTTGCTGTAATCTCAGCGGCAACCTGCGCCGCGTCGTCGAAATAACCATCATGGTAACCAACAATTTTGAGATGCGGATATTGCGCATGCAAGTGCGCAACTGTCAATTCTAAAACAGCTGACTTTGCACCTAAAAGAAAGACCCTTTTATTATTTTGCGCAGCAAATGCAAGCAGCGCAACCAAGGTATCAAAACCGGTGACACGTTCAGGTAGCGGGGTATGCAAAAGTTGTGCCCCCTTGATAATCCCGATACCATCTGCGGTTATATAATCAGCCTGCTGGATGACCCTAGCATATGCAGGATCATGCCGTGCATACAAAACAATTTCAGGATTGGCAGTAACAACAAAACGGTTTAAGTGCTGTTGGCTGTCTGCTATCAATTGCGTGCGCAAGGCATGATTTGTGATCTTGGTAAAGTTCACTCCGAGAACATTCACCGTTGGATATTTTGCTTTCATGGGATCCCTACTTTCGAAACAAGCTAGCCTAAGTATAACAGAAATGACTGTGCAATGAAAAAGTGCTAAAATAATATAATGTTTATTCTATAATTACGGTACCTTAAAAATCAACTCAGCGTGACTGAGAAGGAGTATGAATGATGGTAAAGATTTACCCAGATGATAGCTATGCCCTTCACACGGATGAATATCAATTAAATATGATCCAAACATATTGGGAAAAGGGAATTGATCAAAAGAAAGCGGTTTTTGAACTATATTTCCGAAAACTACCGTTTGAAAATGGCTATGCTATTTTTGCTGGTTTGGAACGTGTAATTGAATATATTAACAAATTGCATTTTAGTGCGACCGATCTTGAATATTTAAAAGGAACAAATGACTTTCCACCTGCTTTTTTGGAATATCTGCGTGATTTTAAATTTACAGCAACAATTAGATCAGTGGTTGAAGGTGAAGTCGTTTTCAACAATGAACCAATTTTGCAGGTTGAAGGCCCGCTTGTTGATTGTCAGCTGGTGGAAACTGCTATTTTGAATGTTGTTAATTATCAAACTCTCATTGCAACTAAAGCTGCACGGATGCGTTCGGTAGTTCACGATGATGGTATCATGGAATTTGGAACTAGAAGAGCACAAGAATTTGATGCAGCTATTTGGGGTACGCGTGCGGCCTATATTGGTGGTTTCGATGCGACAAGTAATGTGCGCGCAGGAAAAATATTTGGAATTCCAACCAGTGGAACGCATGCTCACGCGCTTGTGCAGGCTTACCGCAGTGATTATGAAGCTTTTTGCGCATACGCAGCAACGCATAAAAATTGTGTATTTTTAGTGGATACCTACGATACTTTGCGTAGTGGAGTGCCGAATGCAATTAAAGTGGCACAAGAATTCGGGTCTAAAATTAATTTCTTAGGTGTCCGGATTGATTCGGGGGACATGGCCTACATTTCAAAGCGTGTGCGCGAACAGCTTGATGAGGCTGGTTTTCCTAACGCCAAAATCTATGCTTCAAATGATCTTGATGAAAAAACAATTACTAATCTTAAAATGCAGGGTGCTAAAATTGATGTCTGGGGTGTCGGTACTAAATTAATTACAGCATTTGACCAACCTGCTTTAGGCGCAGTTTATAAAATGGTGGCAATTGAAGACGAAAACGGGAAGCTTGAAGACACAATTAAGTTGTCTAGCAATGCTGAAAAAGTCTCTACACCAGGACGCAAGCAAGTTTGGCGAATTACCAAGAAAGCCGATGGCAAATCCGAAGGCGATTATATTGCGCTGTGGTATGAGAATCCAACAGCTATTAAATCGCTTTATATGTTTCATCCGCACTACACTTATATCAATAAATATGTGACTGATTTTGATGCGCGGCCGCTACTCCATGATATTTATCGCGCAGGTAAATTGGTTTATCAACTACCTCCACTTGAAGTGATCAAACAATATGCACATGATCGGTTAGATAGTCTCTGGGAAGAGTATAAGCGTGATTTGAATCCGCAAGATTATCCGGTAGATCTTTCACAGGATTGTTACGATAATAAGATGAAAATAATTAAAGAAATTCGTGAAAGTATTACTAAAAAAGGGTAGAATGATGGTAGATGTTATCACATTGAATTGAGCTTTACTTCAGGAGGACTAGCGATGCGTGAACTTCAACAAAAAATAATCAAGGAATTAAGAGTTAAACCTGAGATTGATCCCCAACAAGAAATCCGGAGGAGCGTTGAGTTTCTCAAAAATTATTTGCAAAAGCATTCTTTTTTACGCTCACTTATTCTAGGTATTTCTGGTGGACAGGATTCAACCTTAGCTGGGAAGCTTTGTGAAAAGGCAGTGGAAGAATTGCGTCAAGAAACCGGAAAGCAAGATTATGAATTTATTGCTGTCCGTCTTCCATATGGCAATCAAGCGGATGAACAGGATGCAATGGACGCAATTGCATTTATGCAAGCCGATAAGACTGTAAGAGTAAATATCAAACCTGCAACGGACGCAACAGTTGCAAGTATTGAAGAAAATGGTGTGCTTGTTAGTGATTTTAATAAGGGAAACATTAAGGCTCGTCAACGAATGATTGCACAGTACGGTGTTGCAGCGGCCAGCCATGGAGCAGTTGTGGGCACAGATCACGCTGCTGAGGCGGTCACTGGTTTTTACACGAAGTATGGTGATGGAGGAGCCGATGTGACTCCTTTATGGCGTCTAGATAAGCGGCAGGGTAGAAAAATGCTGGAATTGCTGGATGCGCCTAAACATTTGTATGAGAAGGAACCAACTGCTGACTTGGAAGATGGTCGTCCGGCTTTACCAGATGAAGTTGCGTTAGGTGTAACTTATGCTGATATTGATAACTACTTAGAAGGGCGCCCAGTCCCTGAAGATGCGGCGAAGAAAATAGAGACTTGGTATTTTAAAACGCAGCACAAACGTCATTTGCCAATTACGGTTTATGACGAGTTTTGGAAATAGCAGTTTTTGTTTAAAGTCACAGATTTTTAAGCCCAGAGCTTCTGAACCTTGCATTAGCTGGTAAAACCCGCTAGCATATTCAGGAGTGGAGGGCTTTTTTAGACGAACAGTTTTACTTCTGAAACAGGTTACCTTCCTTGTCAGATGTTGTTTTTTTTAATATTGAAAGCGAGCGCAATTAAATGAAAAGGAGGCTATCATATGAAGGATGACCAACTGCAGACGCTTGTAACTCAGATTTCGCGGCATTTTTTTCAACTGGAGTTTAAACATAAAGCAACCTTTAATAAGCGGTTGCGAACTACTGGAGGAAGATATCTCCTAGAACAGCATGATATTGAAATCAATCCTAGAATGGCTGTTTTGGGAAACGGTGTTTTGATTGGAATTATCAAGCACGAACTTTGCCATTATCATCTACATTTGCAACATCTAGGTTATCGGCATCGAGACCATGCGTTTAAGGAACTGTTGTTGCAAGTTGGTGGGTTGAGATATGCGCCCAGAACAGCTGCACCAGTTTGGAAGTATAAATATCGTTGTCGTAATTGTGGTCAGTTGTATTTTAGACAAAGAAAGATTAATAGACGGCGGTATGTTTGCGGAAATTGTCATGGTGTTTTAGAAATTTGTGCAAAAAGAAATGTAAAAAAGCTTGCCTCTGATGCTTAGATTTGATATAATTATTTTTGTTGTTGCGGGTATGGCGGAATTGGCAGACGCGTCAGACTAAGGATCTGGTGGGCGTTATAGCCCGTGATGGTTCGAATCCATTTACCCGCATTTTAAAAGAGGGACCCAGGAAGACTTGGGTCCCTTTTGCTACACCTTAGTATTAAAATTTGAGTGCCTGAAAGGAAGATGCAGAAAAAGATGGTTAAAGCTGTTAAAATTGCTGCAACTGCTCATTATGTGCCACAGCGAATCGTTACAAATGATGAACTCAGTAAGATTATGGAGACATCAGATACGTGGATTCAACAGCATACGGGCATTAAGACACGACATTATGCACTTGATGAAAATACTTCTGATTTGTGTGCTAAAACGGCGGTTAAGTTGTTAAAAGAAGCTCAACTTCCTGCAACGGCAATTGACCTGATTATCGTTGCGACAATTACACCGGATGCATTAACACCTGCAACGGCAATTTTAGTACAGCAAAAGATTGGAGCTGATGCTGCAGTTGCTTTTGATGTGAATGCAGCTTGCGCCGGTTTCGTGTTTGCACTCAATACTGCAGAAAAATTTATGCGCCAAGGAATATATAAGAATGCACTTGTGATTGCTGGAGAAGTTAATTCAAAAATGATGGATTTCCAAGATAGAACTTCCACCGTATTTTTCGGTGATGGGGCAGGCGGGGTGTTGCTAAGCGCAGTGGATGACCCTGCACAAGAAGCTTTTGTGGCACAGGAATTGGCAACTAAGCCTGCACCTGAAGTAATTCATAGTGGCCGAATTCCGCATGTAACACAAGTTTCAGCGCAAAATTATCCTAGCTTGGATGCTTTCTATCAAGATGGACATGCTGTCTTTGATTTTGTGATTACAGAGGTTCCACGCTACATTCAGCATTTTTTGCATATTAATAACGTCAGCCTTGAAGAGTTAGGGTTGGTCGTTACACATCAAGCAAATTTGAGGCTGATCGAGGGAATTGCACACAAACTTGCTTTACCCCTGCATCTTTTTGCTCAGAATGTTGTTTATTATGGAAACACTTCTTCTGCCGGGATTCCCATCGGTTTGGATCTTGCGCTTAAGGATGGCCGCGGACACAAAGGCTTAAGTCTGCTCTCAGGTTTTGGTGCAGGTTTAAGTTACGGGAGCATCTTATTGGATTTGTCCCATGTTGGCAATCATTAAAGAAGCCACCAGAATGGATGCAACGCATGTTTTTCAGCATTAATCTGAGAAATTATAAATTAAATGAAATTTTAATTTTTGAAATATGTTTAGCTGCAATAAAAAGGAGAGTGTGACATAAGTCGAAAAATTTGAGTGCTAACTCGAAATTACGAACATAGCGAGTACTTTGCGATGAGTAATTTGAAGTTAGACGGAGAATTTTGACTTATGGAACACGTTTATCCAGAATAAAAGAGGGGCTGTGACAAAAGTTAACTTTTGTCACAGTCCCTCTTTTTTAATACTTCTCAAGCAAAAGCGAATGTTAGTGTTGTTATTAAATTTTAGTAGCCGTTATTTGAATATCCGCCACCACCGGGTGAATAGGTGGAGCCACTAGTACCAGTACCATTGGTTCCAGTTCCATAATTTGAAGTAGAGCCATTCGAATAGGTACCATAACTGCTTCCAGTTGTAGTGCTTGAGTTCGTGGTAGTAGAAGATCCGCCGATTTGACCCACAAAAGTTTCTGTGGAAGCGCTGAGCCCCAATTCTTTACGAATGCGATCAGAAACCTTTTTCTTTTCCGTAGCCGACGCCACTTGGTAGGAGAGACCATCGATTGTTGCATCTTCCCCTTTAAGGACATACGATTTAATGGAGCCCGCTGCGGCTTTATAATTTGTTTCAATTGTGATCATGTCATCATATGTTAAATCGGTTTGCATATTACTTTGAACAGTGTTCAGAATCTTTTGGTAATTTGAAAGGGAAGTAACCGACAATAATTTATTAACAATGGCTTCAATCACTTGTTTTTGCCGTTTTTGCCGACCATAGTCACCTTCTGGGTCAGTATAGCGCATGCGTGAATAGGCAAGGGCTTCTTTACCGTTTAACTTCACTGTTTTACCTTTAGTGACATTTGCATCGCTATAACTGAAAGTCAGCAGTGGAGTGAGTGTGACACCGCCAACGGCATCAACTAATTTACGCAATCCGCCCATGTTAACCAAAAGATAAAAGTCTAGCGGAATGTGTAATGTGTTTTGAATCGTTTTAACTGCGGCGGTTGTGCCTCCGCTTGTGTAAGCTGCATTGACTTTTTCGTAGGCACTTGAATCTCCGCTGACTTTAACTTGAGTATCACGTGGGATACTTGTTAAAGTTGCGCGTTTTGTTTCGGGATTAATGGTTGCAATAATGATTGTATCCGTTCTACCTTTGTCGCTGCGTCCAAGATCACCAGTATCAGTTCCTAGTAAGAGAATTGAAAAAGGCTTCTTTTCTTTTAATACTTGCGAAACGTTCCGTAACTTCTTTACATTTGTTTTCTGATATGTTTTGTTCAATGTCTTCTCAGCGGCCCCTAATAGTCCATGGACGTAGACGCCCGCACCATAAAAAGCCACTAAAACAACCACTAAAAGAGCGGCGCAAATTTTTCTGCGTCTGCTATGCGGGCTGACTTTACGGTGCGAACTACCTGAATCGCTGCGCCTTAGGGGTGTTTCAAGAAAGTCATTATTTTCTTTTTCATTTTTATTCATAAAAAACTCCTTAATTGCACATTTCGACACTATGTGAGAATTATACTACTTAATAAAGAAATATGAAGCGGTATTTTTTTTTTTAAAGGTAAATTAAGTAATTGGGGGCATTTAGTTGACAAATCAATAAAATTTAATTTGCCAACTGTGATATACTGGTGATTGTTTATGGAATGATTAGAGAAAGAGATGAAAGTATGGAAGTTTTTGAACATAGCGTTTCGGGTGTTTTAGTGATTTTAGTAATGATCGTATTAGGCTACATTTTAGCTGAACGTGGCTGGTTTGATCAGAAATCATCTAAACTGATTGCTCGAATAGTTACACAGATCTCCCTTCCCTGTTACATGATGGCTACGATTACTAACCGATTTACGGCGCAAGAACTCGCAAAAATGCTTCCAGATCTGCGTTTCCCGGTTATCTCAATGCTGATTTTAATGGCTTTTGCATTTGCAATTGTACAGCTGTTTAGAATTAAAGATAGTCACGCCGGTTTATTTTCTTCGATGTTTTTTAATTCAAATACAGTTTTTGTAGGTTTACCGATTAATCAAGCTTTGTTTGGGAGTGCAAGTGTACCATATGTGTTGATTTATTATATGGCTAACACCACAATTTTTTGGACACTGGGGACCTATCTGATACAGCGCGATGGGACTGTTGAGGTTAAGATGAGTTGGAAAAAAACACTCTCCAAAATATTCTCGCCACCATTGCTGGGATTCTTAATTGGAGTTGTTTTTGTGTTACTGAAGATTAAGCTACCGGTTTTTATCAATTCGGATCTAAGTTACGTAGGAAGTTTAACAATTCCGCTTTCAATGATCTTTATTGGGATCTCTGTTTCACATGCTGGTCTAAGAAATATTGCATTCCGCAAGGATAATATTCTTGTTTTACTAGGGCGTTTTTTCTTTGCACCTTTGTTAATGATGATCTTAGTAATTCCATCTAACATGCCGCTTTTAATGAAACAGGTTTTTATTTTACAGTCTGCGATGCCTGTAATGACCAATGCACCTGTTGTTGCAAGTTTATATGGGGCAGATGCAGATTATGCTGCTGTCATGGTAACTGAGACCACGTTAATTTCCCTAGTTATGGTCCCGTTACTGATGATGGTTACACAAAGTCTTTAAAAAGGAAGTTTATCATGAAAAAAACAATAATTTATGTCGTGATCTCGACTTTAATGTTTAGTTCAATGGAGATTGCGCTAAAAGTTGCGGGGGCAACTTTTAATCCAATTCAATTAAACTTAATTCGCTTTTTTATTGGAGCGCTGGTCCTATTTCCAATTGCTAGTAAAACACTTAAAAAGCAACAGCGGAAAATTGAAAAAAAAGATTGGATGCTATTTTTAATTACTGGTTTTCTCTGTGTAATCGTAAGTATGTCATTGTTTCAGTTAGCTGTGGTCGCAACCAAAGCTTCAACTGTAGCTGTGCTTTTTAGTTGTAATCCGGTATTTGCTTTGATTTTTGCTTTTGTGATTTTGCATGAACGGTTGGGCAGGGCCAACTTGATTGCGGTGACAATTTCGATTATTGGCTTGATTGTGATTGTGGATCCCTTTCATCTGAGCAGACCGTTCGGTATTATTTTAGCGTTATTATCTGCAGTTACCTTTGGTTTTTATTCTATTATTTCACGCTATGGTTCTACCCAACGCGGTTTAAGTGGAATAGTCATGACATGTTACACATTCATTGCAGGAACCCTCGAATTATTGGTGCTTGCGTGGATTACACATATTCCAGCCGTTGCAAGTTATTTAAGCAGAATTCCTGCTTTAGCCAGTTTTAGCAAAATTCCGGTTCTTCAAAACATCACGCTTGCTTCTGTACCGATGCTGCTTTATCTGGGAATTTGCGTTACTGGTGGTGGCTTTGCCTTTTACTTTCTTGCGATGGAAAATTCAGATGTTTCCACGGCATCGCTGGTTTTCTTCATTAAACCAGGGCTGGCTCCAATTATGGCAGCAGTCTTGATTGGTGAACACATTACATTGCTCACGATTATTGGAATTATAATTATTCTGATTGGTTCAGTGGTTACCTTCGTAGGCAATCGTGTCAAAGAAGATAACACGGTTGTACCAAAAGATAATTAAAGATTCTTTGGTTACTTGGTAAATCAAAGAACGACCTCGGCTGTTAATAAAAGTACTATTTGAAAATGTTAAAAGCAGGCTCAGTTTTTATTAAAGCTGGCTAAAGGAATGCAGAAAATGCACTTTTTTAGCCGGCTTTTTTAGTGTGGTGAGACAAATTACAACTTTTTTGCATCATATAGAGGGGTTAAAAGTTCATTATTGAGCAAAAATTCATTGAAATAGGTGAATGAGTGTTAATAAAAATCCCATTTGGCGCGTTTGAAATTTAAAATGTTACTTTTGACACACAATCGTAATAAAAGGTACCAAAAAGCCTATAAAAACGTTATTTTTGTAAATAGACTGTAATGCTCACAACTGAATTAAAATGGTACTATTATAAGCGTGGTTAGAATTAAAAATTAAAATTAAAAAACAAATTCGACGTCAGAGGTGTTCGTTAGTGAAAAAAGGGGTTTTTTCAAAGGTGGTCGTTGCAGCAGTTGCTTTTTCTGCTGTTTGGGGGCTAAGTGTTCGTGCGTTAGCATCGGATACAGAACAAAAGCTTAATGAAGTGAATCAGAAAATAACACAGAAACAAGATCTTGTAGACGGAGGTCAAAAAAAGCTCTCCAAATTACAGGATCAGCAATTCAGCGATGAAACTGAAATCAAAGAGTTGACTAAAAACATAAATGCGCGCAAAGCACATTTATCTGACCAGGCACGGTCAGCACAGGTTAATGATACAGGTAGTTTGATCGAATTTGTCACAGATTCAAAAAGTGTGAGCGATGCGGTGGGACGGATTGCGACAGTTGCAACGATGGTCAATGCTAACAATCAGACGTTGAATGATCAAAAAAGAGATAAGCTTAAGGTTGCCGCCGACAAACAACGGATTGCAGAAGCTGTGACACAGCAACAAAAGCTTAACGAACAGTTACGTAATGATATGGCAGACCTTGCAGTGCAAAAAGTTGAATTAAAAGTTCAAAAAGCAAAAGAAGATGCTGATAAGAAAAAAGCTGAAGATGCTCTCGCAGCCACAAAGCAGGCAGCCGCAGCAGCTAAGCAGGCTAAGGATAATGCAACGGCAGCTCAGGCATTGGCAAATGTTAATAAAGCAGCTGCAACGGTGACTACAAACAAGACTACCAGTACAGCTGATAGCAGCAGTAGCACAACCGCAACAACTACTAATACCACTTCAACGAACACAAATAGTAACGTTCAGACGGTTGCAGTTAAGAGTACAAGCACAAGCTCTACCACGCAATCAAGTATGGACACCAGTTCGGTTGTCAGTGCGGCACTTTCATTGACTAAAATGGGAATTCCATATGTTTGGGGAGGAAGTTCTTTGTCAGGGATGGACTGTTCTGGTTTAACAGCCTATGTCTATAGTCAATTTGGGGTTTCACTACCACATAATACTGTTTCTCAAGAAGGCTACGTTACATATGAGAGTGTGTCTCAGGCCCAACCAGGTGATTTACTGTTCTGGGGATCTAAAGGAAGCTCTTATCATGTTGCCATTTACATTGGCGGTGGACAGTTTGTGCACGCTCCAACAGAAGGTGAAAATGTTAAAGTAGGCAGCATTAGCAGCTTTGCACCAAGTTTTGCAGGACGTTTAAAATAGTAATAGGTTAGTCGAAAAGAGTATAAATTCAGTTCAAGGTGCCGTTTAAATTTGTCTTGGCACAAAGTGACCTACAATTTGTTAGACCAAGCAAGTCTAATGATTGTAGGTTTTTTGTGTTTACAATTAGCAACCGCTTCAAAAGAACACAGTTGACTGCTATTTTAAAATTGAGCCTAGTTCTTTAAGGCGCAGTTGAATTAATTAATGATGCAGTATTTTAAATCCGGTACAACAAAAATTCAAAGTTAAGCATTCCTGCCAGTTTCAAATAAGAGGCGTTTTTGTGCAGATTTAGTGTTTAAAAATTGCGACTATTGTTACACACATCTCTTAATTTTGGTATGATAAAGTTGTCTGATATTTCAAAGGAGCGGTCATATGGTAAAGTTAGTTTTGCTACGTCACGGCCAAAGTGTTGCCAATCAAAAAAATGAATATACGGGATGGACGGACGCACCTTTAACTACTAAAGGTGAGCTCCAGGCACAGCTCGCAGGTGATCTTTTGCATGAAACCAAGATTGTATTTCAGCAGTTACATACATCGGTGCTTTCACGTGCCATTAAGACGGCAGAGATTGTTTTAGAACGAATTGAGCAAAATAACATTCCGGTTTTAAAGACATGGCGTTTAAATGAGCGACATTATGGTGCTTTAAGAGGGTTAAATAAGGACTGGACACGTCAAGAATATGGCGCTAAACAGGTGGCATTATGGAGACGCAGTTTTATTACCGTGCCTCCTTTGATGGAATTTCCGGATCAGGATCGACGTTATGCTAGTTATCCACAATCGATTTTACCGCGAGCTGAGAGTCTTAAAATGGCGTCCGATCGTATCATTCCGTATTGGATAGATCAAATTGCTCCACAGCTCTTACACGGGCATAATCAATTAATTGTCGCACATGGAAGCACGTTGCGGGCTTTAATCAAGTATATTGAAGAAATTGATGATAAAGACATTGATGGAGTCGAAGTTGCCAATGGGGTGCCGCTGATCTATGATTTGGATAATAAGTTGCGGATTCAACAGAAGCAAGTTTTACGTAAGCATGAAGTCTAACAATCAGTTTTTAGCGTAAATAAAAGAGACGCTAAAAGGGTGGCAATTAGAAAACACCTTTAAGCAATCGTTTGAGAATAAAAGAGGGGCTGCAACAAAACGTATGTTTTGTTGCAGCCCCTCTTTTATTTCAGGATAAACGTGTTCCATAAGTCAAAATTCTCCGTCTAACTTCGAATTACTCATCGCAAAGTACTCACGATATTCGTAATTTCGAGTTAGTACTCAAATTTTCCCGACTTATGTCACACACTCTCTTTTATTTCAGGATAAACGTGTTCCATAAGTCAAAATTCTCCGTCTAACTTCGAATTACTCATCGCAAAGTACCCGCTATGTTCGTAATTTCGAGTTAGTACTCAAATTTTCCCGACTTATGTCACACTCTCCCTTCTGGTAAGATTTGCTCTTGTCAGATAAAATTTAAACTTTGAGTTTAAGCAAGTGAACCCATTGGATCCCAAGGAGCAAGAACAGTCGGTTTTTCTTTAAGAATTTCTTGTAATTTCGCAGGTAAATGTTTCTTGTTAACAACTACTTGGTAGCAGTATTCGTTCATCCAAGCATTGCTCATGACGAAGAAACCGTCATTTCCAACTTTTTTACCCCAAGAATTTTCAACTTTCCATTTGGTTGGTTTATCATCAATCAAATCAACCCCTGTCAGCACCATTGCATGCGTCATAAGGCTTTCTGCGTAGTCTAAACGCTGTGCTTTTGTCATCTTAAGGTCAATATCGAAAAGTTCTCCCTTGTGATACAAGGTCGTGTCCATAATGCCTTTTTGCCTGTCAGATTCTTGACCAACATCGCAGCCAAACCAGACGCTTTCGCCTGATTGCAGTTGTTTGATAGCCACCGCTCTAAAGGTTTCCATATCGACATTTAGATGGCGTACTTGGCGACCATCAACTACATTACCCAGCATTTCTACAGTATACATCTGATTGTAAGGTTTATCTGCAGTTGGCCCATTGATAATAGAAACGTAATCAGCTAAGTCCCAGCCAACATATTTTTCGAAAAATGCGGTCGGAGTTAATCCACGGTCAAGATGATAGTTCTTGGCAGCATCACGATATTCAAAATCAAATTGGGCTGGTGGTTCTCCAAAGCTGTAAGCTAACATCCGATAAACATCATTTAGAAGCTCTTCTTTGAAAGCTGCGATTTTAGCTGCAGGTGTATTTGCGGCAACTAATTTTCGGAGTGCTACGGCATCTTTGCGTAATTTTAAATTGAAAGTACTGTTGAATTCGCTTGATTTAGAAGAATTATATGTTTCAGGCATTGCAGCTTTAGGGACGACACCGTATTTTTGAATAATTGCGACAATCATGTCCCACTGACCACCATCTTGTTGCGGGGTTGTCATTAGCCAGGCTACTTTACGATCAGAGGTTGGCAAATCAGCAGTTGCAAGGACATTTTCGTAAAAGTAATTTGCTTTTTCAAGTTTATCCCAAAAATAAGTGTAGTTTTGGGATAGCTCAAAGTCCTTTGGAACGTTAAATTTATTTTTAATCTCATGACGCATGGTGTTTAAAGCTGCAAACATCCAGCAACGGCCGGATTGTTTCTGGTTGGCAACATCACCAGTGTCAAGATCAATGGAGAAGACGGGTGTCATTTTGGTTTCAGCTTGATAATCCGCCGCGGACGCCAAAATCCCATTTCTTGTGATGGTTCTTTCTAAAACCTTATGTTCGGGACGCTCTTGTAGCGCGTCTTTGAACTTAGATAACTGTTGTTGCACGATTGCTTTAGTCAATTAAGTCACTCCCTAAAAAGATATAAAGGTATTATATGCTAAAAAAGATAATGCGTAAATACTGCAGGCTTAGCGCACTTCAAACACCCGAGGTCCATCATCAAAACCTGCAATCACAGTATTGACAGTGTCTAAAAAGAGTCCCTGTTCAACTACCCCGACTTGTTGCTTGAGATAGGTTGCCATTTCAGCAGGGGCCGTAATTTCACCAAGATGAAGATCAATAATGAAATTATCAGAATCTGTTTTAACTTTTTGACCATCGGATGTCAAACGAAAGCTGGGATGGAAACCTTTGGCTTCGAAACGGGTAAGCAATTGCTGGCTGCCATACGGAATAACCTCAACAGGTAATGGAAATGCTCCCAACTGTTTAACAAGTTTGCTTTGGTCAACAATCCAAATGTTTTTACGGGAGTTAGTTGCTACGATTTTTTCAAAAAGTAAGGCTGCACCGCCGCCTTTAATTCCTTGATAGTCTGCACTTACCTCATCAGCACCATCAATGGTTAGATCAATATGATCAACTTCATCCACACTTTTTAGCCTAATTCCCAGAGAGCGGGCCTGTTCTGCCGTGCGGGCTGAGGTAACAACACCAGTGATTTCAAGGTGTTCCGTTTTGATTTTTTGTGCAAGTGCAGTCACCATATACTTGACGGTCGAGCCAGTTCCCAGGCCGACAATCATGTCGTTATGCACCCAATCAACAGCTTTTTCACCAACTAGTTTCTTTAGTTCTTCTTGTTTCATAAGTTTCCTCCGATTTCAGCGTTCTTTAGCCAACAAGGATTTGTATTCGGGATTTTTTTCAAAAAAGGCACGTGTGAATGGACATAAAGGCAAGACTTTTTTCTTTTGAGCGGCAACTTGATCAAGGAAATCCTTGGTAATTCTTCCAGCAAGACCTTGTCCGCGTGCTTCTTCAGCTACCCAGGTATGCTCAACCACATAGGTTTGTTCATGATTAATAAGTCTAAAACCAATGTGGGCCACAGGGTTTTTGTCCGTCTGAGCTCGATAATAGTCAAAAGCGCTTTCACTCCAAGCAGTAAACATCTCATCACCTCATTTTTTATTTAATTATATCATAGTAATCTGGACCTGTATCTAGGCCGGAAATGATGATAGAATAAGAATACTAAGCAAAGAAAGAGTGATTTTTTGAAAAGAGGATTTGAAATTGTCAGCAAGTACGAATCTCAAGGGATCCACCTGCCGATTAGGGCGACACAAAATGCAGCAGGATATGATTTCTATGCTGCGCAAGACTTTATCATTCCAAGTATCTGGAGACTTAATTTTATTAAACTTTTGTGGAAGATGGCGACAGCCAAAGAAGTCTTGGAAGACGAACAGTTTGCTGCACAAAAAGACCTGAAACCTTTTTTGGTACCAACTGGGATTAAGGCCTATATGCAGCCTGATGAATTCTTATTGCTGGCTAATCGTTCCAGTAATCCTTTAAAGCGGAGTTTAATCTTGCCAAATGGAGTCGGAATCGTTGATGCTGACTATTACAATAATGCGGATAACGAGGGGGAGATCTTTTTCCAGTTGCTTAACTTTGGGGTTAAAGAATTGCGGATAAAAAAAGGGGAACGGATTGGGCAAGGTATTTTTGTGCCATTCCTGTTAGCTGATGCCGAACAAAAAATTGTTCGCAAACGAACGGGTGGCTTTGGATCTTCCGGACGTTAAAGCAAAGGTTTAGTGGTATAAAAGTCAAAAAATTTCGCTAATTATGTTAAGATGGTACGAGAAAGAAGAAAGAAGGTTCCCCTGTGGCAAAGACGAAAACGCATTATGTTTGTCAAAATTGCGGATATACCTCTCCCAGATATCTGGGACGGTGTCCTAACTGCGGTTCGTGGAACACACTGACTGAGGAGCTGCAGCAACCAGAGTCAAATAAAAAAGCCGCCCGGGTTAACTTTAGTGGAAACAGGATCAAGCCACAACTGTTGCGAGATGTTAGCGTTCAGGAAAATCCGCGTGTTAAAACTGATTCACGCGAACTTGATCGTGTTTTAGGGGGAGGAATTGTCCCAGGCTCGCTCGTTTTGATTGGAGGCGATCCTGGAATCGGCAAATCAACACTTTTGCTGCAACTTTCGGGACAGTTAGCTGCTAAACAAAATACTGTGCTTTATGTTTCAGGTGAAGAAAGTGCCGTTCAAATTAAGCTGCGTGCCAAACGTCTGGGAGTTAACGGGGAACAGTTCTATCTTTATCCTGAAACTGATATGCCAAGTATTCATCAGTATATAGAACGGATGAAACCTGATTTTGTGGTAATTGATTCTGTCCAAACGATGCAGGAACCGGAAATGTCCTCTGCAATCGGGAGTGTTTCCCAGATCCGAGAAGTGACTGCCGAATTGTTACAGATTGCCAAAACCAATGGTGTTACAATTTTTGTCGTTGGTCATGTGACTAAGGGAGGGGCTTTAGCTGGTCCTAAAATTCTGGAGCATATGGTAGATACGGTGCTTTACTTTGAAGGAGACTTGCATCACGCATACAGGATACTGCGTGCCGTTAAAAATCGTTTTGGTTCAACTAATGAGATCGGAATTTTTGAAATGAAGGAAAATGGGTTGGTCGAAGTTCCCAATCCTTCTGAGATCTTTTTAGAAGAACGTCTTCAAGGTGCAACCGGATCTGCAATTGTAGTTTCACTGGAAGGAACGCGACCAATTCTGGTCGAAGTACAAGCGCTGGTTACACCCACAGCTTTTGGGAATGCTAAGCGAACTTCAACCGGATTAGATCACAATCGGATTTCATTGATTATGGCGGTGCTTGAAAAACGTGCCGGTTTATTGTTACAAAATCAAGATGCTTATTTAAAAGCGGCTGGTGGGGTCAAATTGGATGAGCCGGCAATTGATTTGGCAATTGCAGTTAGCATTGCCTCAAGCTATCGCGATGCCGAGACACGCCCGACCGACTGCTTTATTGGTGAATTGGGTTTGACCGGTGAAATCAGACGTGTTAATCGAATTGAACAGCGAGTTGCTGAAGCTGCAAAGTTAGGGTTTAAACGGGTGATTTTGCCTAAAAACAATGCAACTGGCTGGAATCCACCTGCAGGGATAAAGATTGTTGGAGTGGCAACTTTGGCACAAGCCTTACAAACCGTGTTTAATTAATAATTAGGCTGGAAAGGAGTAAAAACATGAGAAAGAAAATGATTAAAGTTGTCCTTGCCGTTCTTGGAATCGGCGCAGGGTACACTTTTTTACCATATTTGTGGCTACTATTGGCACTCCAAAACAACTTTTGGATAAATAACTTTATTGTCAATGTGTTACTTGGGATTGCAGTCATGTCTATTGTCTCATTATTTGTGACTGATCCGCTTGAAAAGCTCATTCAAAGAATTGAAAATAACTTAGCACGTCAGAGCCCGTATGTAATTATCTCAACGAGCGTTTCTGTAGTCGTTGGTTTGATTATTGCAGCGTTGCTCTCAACACTTTTTTCGCATTCGCGCTTATTTCTTTTAAATACAGTTATTCCAGTGGTGCTAATGGTTATTTTAAGTTATTTAGGCTATATCGTTGGGAGGAATCATCTCGATTTTTTCAAAAAGTTGATTACACAACGGCGCAAACCTGAAAGAGAACGAGAAGATTCGCGGCAAAATATTTTAGAACGAAAAGCGGGGGAAAATTTCCACCGAGTTAAGTTGCTGGATACTAATATCTTGATCGATGGTCGTATCTATGATTTGGTAAATACTGGTTTTATTGAAGGAACACTGGTTGTTCCCAATTTCGTCTTGTATGAGCTTCAATATATTGCCGATTCAGCGGATAGTATTAAGCGCGTCCGAGGCAGGCGGGGGCTAGACATTTTAAATAAGTTACGGAGCGAGAAAAATGTTCCTGTGGAGATGTATGATGGGGACTTCGAGGATGTTCAAGAAGTGGACAGCAAATTGATTAAGCTTGCCAAGCTTCTTGATGCAGTGATTGTTACAAATGATTATAATCTAAACAAAGTTAGCGAATTTCAAAACGTTGAAGTTTTGAATGTAAATGCGCTTGCCAAAGCATTGAAACCGCGAGTTGTTCCGGGTGAAAAGATGACAGTGACAGTCATCAAGAAAGGGACTGAGCGGCAACAAGGAGTTGCTTATCTTGATGATGGCACAATGATTGTGGTGGAAGATGGGCGTTATTATACCAATCAACCGCTTGAAGTTGTTGTCACTAGTGCATTGCAGACTGATGCAGGCCGGATGATTTTTGCTAAGCCGGTCCATGCTACGCGGAGTCTAAAAGAAAAAAATTAAACAACAAATATAGAGCTGTTGGTTTATTTTTTTTTTTATTCATTGTAGAATTATCAGAGTAACGATCGTTCGCTTTTTTCAGGGATGATCAAATCAAGAAAAAGAAAGAAGAGGCGCTAGAATTGGCAGACAAAAAAATTCGTGTCCGGTATGCTCCTAGTCCTACTGGACATTTGCATATTGGAAATGCACGTACAGCATTATTCAATTATCTCTTTGCTCGACATAATAATGGGACTTTCGTTATCAGAATCGAGGACACTGACTTAAAACGGAATATTGCCGATGGTGAAAAAAGCCAATTAGATAATTTGACTTGGTTGGGAATGGACTGGGATGAAGGTCCGGACAAACCTGGTGAATATGGCCCTTACCGTCAATCAGAACGTTTGGCAATCTATAAACCCTTAGTCCAGGAGTTACTAGACAAAGGCTTGGCCTATGAGTCGTTCATGACAGAAGAAGAGCTGACAAAACAGCGCGAAGAGCAAAAGGCGCGTGGTGAGGCTCCTAGATATGTTTATGAATATGAAGGAATGAATGCTGAAGAAATTGCTGCAAAGCAGTCACAAGCTCGTGCTGCAGGTCTAGAACCGGTTGTCCGGATTCGAGTTCCTCAAAATAAGACTTATGAGTTCGATGATATCGTCAAAGGACATATTAGTTTTGAATCCAACACAATTGGTGGAGATTTTGTTATTCAAAAACGTGATGGGATGCCAACATACAATTTTGCCGTCGTGGTGGACGATCATCTGATGAAGATTACGCATGTCTTACGGGGAGACGACCATATTGCTAATACTCCTAAGCAGTTAGTTGTGTATGAAGCTTTTGGTTGGGAACCTCCTGTTTTTGGGCATATGACTTTAATTATTAATACAGAAACTGGCAAAAAACTCAGCAAGCGGGACGAAAGTGTGTTGCAATTTATCGAACAATATCGCTCCTTGGGTTATCTTCCTGATGCTATGTTCAACTTCATTACTTTATTAGGGTGGTCACCAGTTGGTGAAAAAGAAATCTTTAACCGTAAAGAATTGATTGGCATGTTTGATCCGAAACGTCTCAGCCGCTCGCCAGCCTCGTTTGATGCCAAAAAGCTGGAATGGATTAATAATCAATATGTTAAGAATGCACGAGAAGATTTGATTGCAGATTCTTCCTTGAAACAGCTGATTAAAGCAGGCAGAATTCCCGCTGACCCTGATGCTAAAACAATTGAATGGGCGCGTAAATTGACGAATCTCTTTAAACAGCAGATGTCATTTACAGGACAGATAATCAAACTTTCAGAAATTTTCTTTGATGATCCGGCAACTTTAGATGAGGCGGCTTTGAAGGAACTTGCTGATGAAAGTGCACCCGTTGTTTTGAACGCATTTGCGCAGAAGATTAAAGAATTGCCGCTTTTTGATGCAACGGAAATCCAAAATGCAATTTATGCTATTCAGCACGAAACTGGCGTCCGTGGACGTAAGTTGTATATGCCGATTAGAATTGCAACAACGCGTGAAACCCACGGACCTGAACTAGCAGCTTCTGTCGAATTGCTCGGGCGCACTAAGGCGTTGATGCATTTGCAAAAAACCCTGGCTGAGATTGGAAAATAAGTGACAGGGGTTAGGATTTAACCAAGTATTTTGAAATAAAAAAGTGTGGTAATGGAAGTGCACTATAAGACGGTAAAATTTGATGACTAACTTGCGGTTACAAAAATTACGCGTACTGCGGCATGAGTAATTTAAAGTTAGGGCGAAAATTTTGACTTATGGAACACAGTTATCCAGCATAAATAGAGGGACCTGATCAAAATTTAACTTTTGACCCAGTCCCTAATTTTATTTTAGGGATCTTTGGGGGTACGACCCCAACAGCAGATTGTGTCAAAGTTAGGAAAGTTTGCAGTTCAATGCTTTTAACTTCGTGCTATTGGTGTTAAGCGTCGCTGGTGCCTTGAGGTTGGAAAATTTGCTGAAAATTTTTCAACTTATACCACACTCTGTGCGAATCGTATATAATTAGAATTAAAAAAGGAGGCACGCTGCATGATTCAACTATATAATACTTTGACAAATAAAAAAGAAGAGTTTGTTCCGCGCGTTCCCGGAGTAGTGAACATGTATGTCTGTGGCCCGACTGTTTATAATTACATTCATATTGGAAATGCAAGAAGTTCAATTGCATTTGACACGGTCCGGCGTTATTTTGAGTTTAGAGGTTATCATGTTAATTATGTTTCTAACTTTACTGATGTAGATGACAAGATCATTCGTGTAGGGCACGAGCAAAATATCAGTCCACGCGCGGTAGCAGATAAGTACATTGAGGCCTTCTATGAAGATACCGATGCACTGAACATTGAACGTGCAACACTTAATCCACGAGTTATGGATATTATGGATGATATCATTGCTTTTGTAGAAGCACTTGTTGCCAAGGGGTACGCGTATGAATCACAAGGAGACGTGTATTATCGGGCACGTAAATTTAAAAATTATGGGCAGCTATCAGGACAATCTGTCGATCAGCTTGAAGAAGGTGCAAGCGAGCGGATTAGTACAGTTGAAGCACTTAAAAAGGAAGATCCACTTGATTTTGCGCTTTGGAAGGCAGCTAAACCAGGTGAAATTTCGTGGGACTCGCCATGGAGTAAAGGACGTCCTGGTTGGCATATTGAATGCTCTGTGATGGCAACTAAGTATTTAGGCGCAACGCTTGATATTCATGCTGGTGGGCAGGATTTAGAATTTCCGCATCATGAAAATGAAATTGCACAAAGTGAGGCCAAGACCGGGCAAAGATTTGCAAACTACTGGTTGCATAATGGATTCGTAACGATTGGTGACGATGACGAAAAAATGAGTAAGTCATTGGGAAATTTTGTAACAGTTCATGAACTCATCAAAAGTGTTTCACCCCAGATTTTACGCTTTTTTATGGCAACGACACAGTATCGGCGACCTATCAGATACAGCCAGGCTAATTTAGATGAGGCGAGCGCTAACCTTAAAAAAATAACAAATGCTTATCAGAATGCGGGTTATCGCTTACGTTTTGCTGAGCCAAAAAAGGCGCTTGAAAGTAATATGGCAGCCTATTTGCAAGCAAAAAAAGCTGCATTTATTCAAGCAATGGATGATGATTTAAATGTCCAAAATGGAATTACTGTTGTTTATGAAATTGCAAAGGAAGTAAATGTATATAGCGCTTCAACTGCACCAGCAGCAGCAACGCTTATAGCCTTGAGAACACTGCTGCAAGAATTACTGCAGATTTTTGGGATCAAGTTGACTGATGGCGAAACTGAGCATCAAAAGGATGATCAGCAGATTGAAGACTTAATTGCACAACGGGATGTGGCGCGTGCACAGCGTGATTTTGCGCGGAGTGATGCTTTGCGTGACGAGTTAAAAGAAAGAGGGATAATATTGGAAGATACTCCTCAAGGAACAAGGTGGAAAAGGAATGAATGACGAATCTTTTGAACAAATCAATGGGATCGCCTTAGCTTATATGGGTGATGCAATTTATGAAGTCTACATTCGTCGGCACTTGATTGCTGCAGGGTTGACGAAGCCCAATAAGCTGCATCGCATAGCAACGCACTTTGTTTCCGCGAAGGCCCAAGCTTTTTTAATCACAAAGATGGAAGAAGAGGACTTATTAACTCCTGTCGAGCAGGAGTATTTCAAACGGGGGCGGAATGCTAAAAGCCACACAACTGCTAAAAACACTTCTGTATTAACTTATCGTATTTCAACTGGTTTTGAAGCTTTATTTGGCTATCTTTACTTAAGTGAACAAACCCAAAGATTAGACGAGCTGGCACAGTGGTGTATAGTGACAATTGAAGGAAAGAAGGATGAACTTGGACAAGACTGAACAGAATGCAGAGTTCATAATTGGGAGGCATCCTGCCTTAGAGGCATTAAAGAATCATCAAAATATTAATAAGGTTTTTATTCAAGAAAAGAACCAGTCTGATGCACTCAGCGAACTCAGTCAACTTGCTAAAAAAAGGAAAATCATTGTGTCAACGGTGCCTAAAAGCAAATTGGATTTGTTGGCTGACGGGCAAAACCATCAGGGAGTTGTGGTTGCAGTAGCGGCTTATGCCTACGCCCAGCTAGATGATCTTTTTGCAGCAGCTGCGGCTAAAGGGGAAGCACCGTTTTTTTTGATTCTTGATGGCATAGAAGACCCGCACAATTTAGGTTCAATGATGCGAACGGCTGATGCCGCCGGGGTACATGGGATTATTATTCCTAAACGACGGGCGGTACAGTTGACTTCAACTGTTGCGAAAACTTCAACTGGTGCAATTGAACACGTTCCTGTAACTCGGGTTACCAACTTAGTACAAACTGTCCAAAAATTAAAGGAAAAAGGACTGTGGATTTTTGGGACCGATATGAGCGGCAAAGATTTTCGCAAGTGGGATGCACACGGTGCAGTTGCACTAGTGATTGGAAATGAAGGTAAAGGAATTTCGCCACTTTTGAAAAAAGAATGTGACGAGATGCTGACAATCCCAATGAGCGGTCATGTTCAAAGTTTAAATGCCAGTGTTGCTGCTGCACTATTGATCTATCAGGGATTCACTTCAAGGAGAAAATAAATGAAGAAGAACATCCTGATTGTTGATGCCTATAACATGATTGGAAATTGGCCAAAATTAAATAAGCTTAAATTATCCGGTCGTTTGGAAGAAGCGCGCGATCAACTGTTGCGCATTTTATCCAATTATCACAAACAACGGGATTATCAGATCATTGTGGTTTTTGATGCGATGTACGTTCCGGGGTTAAGCAAGAGTTATCGGCAATACGGGCTCAAGATTATTTGGACCGCGGAGGATGAAACTGCGGACACCCATATCGAGTCGCTTGCAAAAGAATTGCAAAATCGGCTGACACAAGTCACAGTTGCTACGAGTGATCAAGCTGAGCAGTGGACAATCTTTTCACAAGGGGCAATGCGGATTCCAGCTTGGGAGCTGTACCAGGATATTAAGCGTGCTAACAAAGAAGTTCAACGACAAGCCCAAAAGTATCAAGACGAAGCTGCGGTAAGAAGGCTTCCTTGGGATGAACAGCAGCTCCAGAAATTAGCGCAGCTACGTGAACAGCTCTCACACGAGGATCATAGTGATGATTGACAGTTAACGTGCTGCATGTTAGAGTTATTTCTGAATTAATGACTGAGAGGTATTTGAAATGTCACAAAAAAAGGTCGCTTTAGCATGTTCAGTTTGCGGCTCGCGTAACTATACTCTGAATTCTAATGCTAATCGAGTAGAGCGCCTGCAGGTTAAAAAATTCTGTAAATATTGTAATAAACATACATTGCATCAGGAAACAAGATAGGGAGGGCTTTTGGTGAAGTTTTTCAGAAGTGTCATCAAAACAATTAAAGAAACAAGATGGCCAACGCGCAAAGAAACCGTCAGCGATACAACAACTGTGATTTCAACAGCTGTCCTATTCGCTATCTTCTTTGCAGTGGTCGATTTTGCGGTTCAGCAATTGATTAGCTTATTGGCATAGAAAATTAGAGCTAGCATAAAAAAATCTAGTGGTTGAGTTTAGTTTTATGCTATACTTAATTGTAGTGAGGAAAACTTCGTTTGAGCGAGGTTTTTTTATTTTTCGTTTTTTCGGTTAACTTAAGGAGGCAAAATCATGGCCGAGTCATTAGAAAAAAATTGGTATGTTTTACATACCTATTCTGGATATGAAAATAAGGTAAAGACTAACTTAGAGTCGCGGGCACAGTCAATGGGAATGGAAGACTATATTTTCCGCGTAGTGGTTCCTGAAGAAGAAGAACATGAAACTACTAAGACTGGGAAAGATAAAGTTGAGAGTAAAAAAACTTTTCCAGGATATGTTTTAGTAGAAATGGTGATGTCTGACCGTTCGTGGTATGTTGCACGTAACACCCCTGGAGTCACAGGCTTCGTTGGTTCCCATGGCGCAGGTAGCAAACCCGCTCCTTTATTAGGCGAAGAAGTTGAATTAATTCTGCGCCGGTTAGGAATGAGTTCGCGGCATAAGGAATTTGACGTTGAGGTTGGCGAATCAGTTAAAATTGTTGAGGGTGCTTTCTCTGGGTTAGTCGGCAAAATTACAGAAATCGATCGGGAAAAGATGAAGTTGCGGGTTAATATCGATATGTTTGGCCGTGAAACGGCAACTGAACTAAATTACGATCAAGTTGATAAATTAGTTTAAGCTAAAATACTTCGAGATTGAAAAAGAGTGAGAGTTATGAATAAAAAATTTGATGAACCACTGCTCTTTATTCATGGTTATGCAGGAAATTTTTTTTCTTTTGATAGGATGATTCGTTTTTTTAAGCAAAAGCAGCTCTGTTCAAAACGAACTTTGGTATTTATCAATTCTCGAGGTAAAAGTTGGATCTGGGGAAAAAAGATTCGCACTGGAGTTGCTGTTCAAGTAATTTTCTTGCGCAATCATGCTTCAGTAACCCAGCAAAGTGCATGGTTAAAGGAATTGCTCTTCAAGCTTAAGAACGAGGATAATATTCAGCATCTGAGTATTGTTGCACATTCTATGGGAGCAGTCAGCGTGCTGCATTTATTGACTACATGCGCACAAGATCCTTGTTTGCCGCAGGTGAGAAAAATTGTTTGTTTAGGCGCGCCTTTTAATGATCTTGAACCTGGACGAGATACAAAAGAAGTAGAGCGAATTCCTGTTTCACATTTGGGACCGCTATATCCTACTAATTTATTTGCGCAGATGCGGCGTGGAGCGGTTAATATTTCAAGAACGACGCAGTTTTTGAACATTATTGGTGACATTGATGATGGTTTTTCTGACGGAAAAGTCGCGGTCAGTTCGGCGCGGATGCTGCGTTTTTTACTGAAAAAAGGCAATTTTTATCGAGAATTAGTGTTTGAAGGTAAAATGGCGGCACATCAGCGGCTGCACAGAAATAACGCAGTCTTTGCAGCGATCGCAGCTTTTTTGCTTAAATAAAACTCTTGCACCGAGTTTGAAGATGTGCTATGTTAATCTAGTATGCTGTTGCGTACTAGTGGGAGGTCAAATAAGCTGACCATCCGTACCACACACGGACTTTAAGGAGGTATGTACCGTGGCTAAAAAAGTAATTAATGTTGTTAAATTGCAAATTCCTGCAGGGAAAGCAACACCGGCTCCCCCAGTTGGACCGGCTTTGGGTCAAGCAGGAATTAATATTATGGGCTTCACTAAGGAATTTAATGCACGTACAGCTGATCAAGCTGGCATGTTAATTCCTGTTGTGATTTCTGTTTACGAAGATCGTTCATTCGACTTTGTAACAAAAACACCACCTGCGGCTGTCTTGTTAAAGAAGGCTGCTGGTGTTGAACATGGTTCCGGCGAACCTAATACTAACAAAGTTGCAACAGTTACTAAGGCACAAGTTAAGGAAATCGCTGAAACAAAAATGCAAGATCTAAACGCTGCAGATGTTGAAGCTGCAATGCGCATGATTGAAGGTACTGCACGAAGCATGGGCTTTGTCGTAAAAGATTAAGCTTCTCTTTACCGTGCTTCTCAGTCGGGTACTTTATGAAAATAAATGTACCAAGTGGGAGGTATATCCGTTTCACCACACATTGCAAGGAGGAAAACACAAATGGCTAAAAAGAGTAAAAAATATATCGAGGCTTCTAAGAAGATCGAAGCCGGAAAAGCATACGATGCAAATGCAGCGTTAGCTTTAGTTAAAGAAATCGATTTTGCAAATTTTGATGCAACAGTTGAAGTTGCATATCACTTAAATCTTGATACCAAGCAAGCTGACCAACAGTTGCGTGGTGCTGTTGTTTTACCAAATGGAACTGGTAAAGAGCAGACAGTCATCGTTTTTGCTAAAGGACAAAAAGCTAAAGATGCAAAAGAAGCTGGTGCTGATTTTGTTGGGGATGATGATTTGGTCCAAAAGATTACTGATGGCTGGTTAGACTTTGATGTTGCAATTGCTACCCCTGATATGATGGCCCAAGTTGGTCGATTAGGACGTGTTTTAGGACCTAAAGGCTTAATGCCAAACCCTAAGACTGGTACAGTTACAATGGATGTTACTAAAGCTGTTTCTGAATCTAAAGCAGGTAAAGTGACTTACCGGACTGACAAAGCTGGTAATGTGCATGTACCACTTGGCAAAGTTTCGTTTTCTGCAGAAGCATTAGCAGAAAACTTCAAAACTATTCAAGATATTATTGCAAAATCACGCCCTGCATCTGTTAAGGGACAGTACATTCAGCATGTTTCTGTTGCTTCAACGTTTGGCCCAAGTGTAGCGCTTGAGATTTCAGCACTTTAGTTTGCAACCGAACGTTGGTTGACTTCGTTTAACTGATGTGGTATGTTAACTAAGGTCAATTTTATAAATGATTCTACCTAAGACTCAGGTGGCGGATGCCTTAATATAACCTGGCGAGGAATTTGAGTGAATATTTTACTTTAAAACTTTCTCTATGTCTTGGTGGACATAGGGTTTTTTTAAACCCTGACACTGACTGGGAGGTGAATCGAATGAATAAGGAAATTGTTGCAAAAAAGGCTGCTGCTGTTGATGAAGTTCTTGAAAAATTCAATTCAGCTGTTTCGTGTGTAGTTGTTGACTACCGTGGTGTGACAGTTGAGGAAGTTACAGCTTTACGTAAGGAATTACGTGATGCAGGCGTAGAATTACGTGTTATTAAGAACACATACTTGAAGCGTGCTGCTGATAAAGCAGGCTATGAAGGATTAGATGACACATTTGCTGGTCCAACTGCAGTTGCTTTTTCAACAGAAGATGTTGTTGCTCCGGCACGTATCTTGGCAAAATTTGCTAAAGATATTGATTCTTTGAAAATCAAGGGTGGCATGATCGAAGGCAAAGTTGCTTCTTTGGAAGAAATCACTGCACTTTCGAAATTACCAAACCGCGAAGGCTTACTTTCAATGTTACTTTCTGTCTTGCAAGCTCCAGTCCGCAATGTTGCATATGCGGTTAAGGCTGTTGCTGATAGCAAAGATGGTGACGCTGCTTAAGCGTTCTAAAAGCGAACACACAAAAAAATCATTTTTATATGGAGGGTATTACAATGGCTTTAGATACAGAAAAAATTATTGCTGACTTAAAAGATGCCAGCATTCTTGAATTAAATGCATTAGTTAAAGCAATCGAAGACGAATTCGGTGTTTCTGCAGCTGCTCCAGTTGCTGCAGCAGGTGCCGGCGCTGGTGAAGCTGCCGCAGAAAAAGATTCTTTCGATGTTGAATTAACAGAATCTGGCGACCAGAAGATCAAAGCAATCAAGGCTGTTCGTGAGATTACAGGTCTTGGTTTGAAAGATGCTAAGGGCTTAGTTGATAACGTTCCTTCAATTCTTAAAGAAGGCGCAACAAAGGACGAAGCTGAAGATATTAAGGCAAAACTTGAAGCTGTTGGTGGAGTTATCACTCTTAAATAGTTTTTAGGAATAGTTTTTCTAAAAAGGGGGCTGTGACAAAAGTTAAATTTTGTCACAGCTCCTCTTTTATTCCGGATAAACGTGTTCCATAAGTCAAAATTCTCCGTCTAACTTCGAATTACTCATCGCAAAGTACTCACGATGTTCGTAATTTCGAGTTAGCACTCAAATTTTCCCGACTTATGTCACACTCTCCTTTTGTTTTAAACTTAAACGCAATATAATTGGATTTTTTTACTCTTTTTGGTAAGGGACAGGTAGCTTGAAAAACGAGTGACGCTGCAACTTGGGGAGCGTTTGCGAAAAGTGAAATTGAGGCTGCTTGAATTGGGGGCTTAGAGGGCTTATTATAATCAACGATTACACATTTAAAGAGCAATTACTGGTTATGGTGTAAGCTAAGAGATGAATGTTTTTAAGGCGGGGTTTTATGAAGGATAAATTAAAAAGTTTGGCAATGTTTGTTGATAGGAAGATAGCAGCAATTAAGTTTTTGTTTGTACTTTCGGTTTTAATTTTTATTTTCTTTGAATTGGGCAGAATTTTCAAAGGGATGTCTTGGGAAAATATTAAAGGCAGCATTGCAGGACAATCGCCTGCGGCAATGCTGTTGCTGGCAGTCTTAGGATTTGTGGCAGTTATTCCCATGTTGACATATGATTTTGTAGTGGTTTCTTTTCTGCCTGCAAAGTATTCACGTAAATACATTTTACGCAGCGGCTGGATTACGAACACTTTTACTAATATAGCTGGATTTGGTGGCTTTTTAGGGGCCACTTTACGTGCGAATTTCTATAATCGTTCTTCGACCAAAAAGCAGGTCGTCTTTGCAATTTCAAAAGTAGCGCTGTTTCTATTATCAGGGCTCTCAGTGTGTTGTTTATTTGCCTTGATTGCATTATTTGGCTTTGGAGTTGGGGATCAATTTGAACAATACAGCATCTGGCTTTTTGGTGGAGCGCTTTATTTTCCGGCATTGCTTTTACTTACCCATTTTAGGGACTCCGCTTTTTTCAAAGATCTTTCCTTCAAAAAAGAGATTATTCTAGTGCTTGGTTCAACACTGGAGTGGGGAGCAGCTGCGGGCTTCTTCCTTTTAGTAGGGGCAATGATGGGCCTTTCAGTCGATTATACGGCTGTTTTTATCCTATATGTGATTGCTTCGATTATCGGGGTAATTTCGATGGTTCCTGGGGGATTAGGTTCATTCGATGTTTTCATGTTAATCGGTTTGACTAACCTGGGTATCCTAGATGAAACTGGTGTGGTGTGGCTCCTGTTTTTCCGTATTTTCTACTACATATTGCCCTTTATTGTAGGAATTGTGCTTTTTATTCATGATACAGGACGTAAAATTAATACATTTCTTGATGGAATTCCAGAGGCAATTTTGCGTAAAACAGCTCACGGAATTTTGACACTTTTCCTATATGCTTCTGGGATTGTAATGCTGCTAGAATCAACGGTTCCTAATTTTGCGTTTGGCAATTCATTGATTGTGAAGTTGTATCCCTATACTTTCTTTTTTCTGAATCAGATTTCCAGTGTAGTTTTTGCTTTTTTGTTAATTGGGGTCGCACGTGGAATCGAGTCTAAGGTTAAACGTGCATATTGGTTAACGTTGATTGTGTTGGCAATCGGGATAGTAAACACTTTGTGGCGTAGTTTTTCACTGGGAATGGTCGTTTTCTTGTTTATTATTATGATGATTGTTTTTCTTTCGCGTAAAGAATTATATCGGAATCATTTTGCTTATTCTTTTGGCAAGGCATGCTTTGACAGTGTGCTTTTTGTAGGCAGCTTTGTTTTGTATTCAATTGTTGGGGCTGTTAATTCTCCACAATATACAATTCATCATGCAGTCCCGGATGCACTTTTCTTTCCTTCTGAACGGGTCTGGTTGTCGGGTTTCTTAGGACTAGTTTTTGCAGCTCTCATTGTTTTGTTGATATATCGCTATCTTTCTTTAGGAGACTCTTTTGAAGATAAAAGTTTTCCAGAAAAAAGAGTACGTGCGGTCCTTGAAAAGTACGCAGGAAATGAGACCAGCCACTTAGCATTTTTAAGAGATAAACGGATTTTCTTTTTTCAGCATGAAGGTGAAGATAAGCTGTTTTTTATGTACAGAAAAAAGGCCGATAAACTAATCATTATGGGGGAACCAGTCGGAGATCGTAGCTTTTTGCGAATTGCAATTGCTAACTTAATGCAAAAGGCGGACTGTGCTGGATACCAGCTAGTTTTTTATGAAATTAATAGTGCAATGACATTAACGTTGCATGATCTTGGCTTTGACTTTATCAAAACGGGCGAAGAAGGATACGTTAAACTCTCAGACTTCACCTTAAGTGGTAAAAAACAACGTGCTCAAAGAGCATTAATGAACAAATTTGAACGCCAAGGATATCGATTTGCGCTTATCAAGCCGCCTTTTGCACACGAAGAGATTCAGGAGTTGAAAAAGGTTTCTGATAGTTGGTTGGATTCACAGGAAGAAAAGGGCTTCTCGTTAGGCTTCTTTGATGAATATTACCTGAACCAGGCACCAATTGCAGTTATTCGTGACGCCCAAGGGCAGGTAGTTGCCTTTGCTTCTTTGATGCCTTCAGGCAGTAAAAAGATTCTCTCGATTGATTTAATGCGGCATCTTAAAGAAGCACCGTCAGGGATCATGGATAAAATTTTCATCAGCTTATTTGAGTATGGCAAGGAAAATGGATATGAATACTTTAATATGGGAATGGCGCCACTTTCAAATGTGGGTCGCTCGGAGTATAGCTTTATTGAAGAACGAGCGGCACATTTAATCTATGAGTATGGATATCATTTTTATGGTTTTCAGGGCTTACGTTCATATAAGAATAAGTATGTAACTAAGTGGCATTCAAAATATACTGCTTATCGCAAACGTAATTCTGTGTTAATTACGATGCTCCAACTAGCAAGTGTAGTTAATCAGCATGCTGCCACAGGACAGTCTAAACGTGCTTTGATGATTGCTCATTTCTTTAAGTAGAGAGGGTAAAGCCCTGCCTGTTAGCGCTAAATTATAATAGTACGTGTTCTTTACAATTCAGAGATAAAGGGTTTGACTTATGGAACACGTTTATCCGGAATATAAAGAGGGGCTGTGACAAAATTTAACTTTTGTCACAGCCCCTTAATTTTAGACTGACTGTAAAAGACAACGCTGTTACCTAAATGCACATGTAGTACGTTATATAGTTATTTGATATTGTAGTCTTCGTCTGACATTGCTTCAACATCGCCTAATAAATAGCCATTGCCTACCTGGGAGAAAAAGTCGTGATTAGAAGTAGTAGTCGAGATGCCATTCATAACGACAGGGTCGACATCATCTGCTGTGTCTGGGAAAAGCGGGTCTAATCCTAGATTCATCAACGCTTTGTTGGCGTTATAACGGAGGAAGGTTAAGACTTTATCTGCCCAGCCGACTTCATCATAGAGATAATGAGTATACTTTTCTTCATTAGCATAAAGATCATAGAGCAGGTCATAGATCCACGCAGAAAGCTTGTCTTGTTCTTCTTGATTCAATTCACGAAAGCCAAGTTGGAATTTGTATCCGATATAGGTCCCATGAACGGATTCGTCGCGTAAGATCAACTTAATGATCTCAGCGACATTAGCCAGCTTGTTATGCCCTAACCAATATAAAGGAGTGTAAAAACCAGAATAAAATAAGAAGGTCTCAAGGAAAACCGAAGCGACTTTTTTCTCTAAAGGTGTTCCCGTACGATAAATTCCATCAATTTTTTGAGCTTTGTATTGCAGATATTTATTTGTGTGGGTCCATTCGAAGATTTCTTCAATTTCCTTGGGTGTATTCAAAGTGGAAAAGATTGAAGAGTAGCTTTTGGCATGGACAGATTCCATAAATTGAATGTTATTCAAGACAGCACGTTCATGCTGAGTTCGAATATCCTTCATTAAAGAGTCCATTCCATCTTCGGATTGGACGGTATCTAACAGTGTCAAACCGCCAAAGACACGTTCAACTACTTTTTTATGCTCTGGTGCAAATTTACGCCAATCAGCGAGATCATTTGAAAGTGGGATTCTAGTATCGAGCCAAAATTGTTCAGTTAATTTTTCCCAAGTTGCTTTATCGATTTGATCTTCCAGTTTGTTCCAGTTGATTGCTTGATAATAATCTTTCATTTGTCTGGGTCTCCTTAGTTATTAAATAACACAGCTTTCGCATTCATTTGCGCCGACTTCATTTTGATCATCAGTAAATGTACGGACATAATAAAGTGATTTGATTCCCTTTGCATGCGCATAGTTCCGCAAAATTGATAAGTCGCGGGTCGTCATTTTATCTGTATGACCTGCTTTCCAGTCATATAACCCTGCAGGAATCGTTGAACGCATAAAGAGTGTTAAACTCATGCCTTGATCCACGTGCTGTTGTGCTGCAGCGTAGGTGTCAATTACTTTTCGCATATCTGTGTCATACGCGGAAGTATAGTAAGGGAGCGTTTCGTTTGAAAGATAAGGAGCTGGATAATAAATTTTACCGATTTTACGTTCCTGACGTTCCTCAATGCGATTGATGATTGGGTGCAGACTCGCAGTTGTGTCATTGATATACGAAATGGAGCCATTCGGTGCCACAGCGAGCCGATTTTGATGATATAGACCATCTTTTTGCACGGCTGCCTTCAAATCTGCCCAATCCCGCTGGGTAGGAATAAAAATCCCGGCAAAAAGTTGTTTAACCTTATCGCTTTGAGGCTGGAAGGTTTGCGTCGTATATTTGTTGAAATAAGTACCATCAGCGTACTTGCTCTTTTCAAAGCCTGCAAAAGTTGTTTGACGTTCAACTGCGATTTGATTTGAGGCCTTTAAAGTCCAGTAATTTAAGAGCATAAAGTAAATATTAGTAAAGTCAATTGCTTCTTTTGAACCATAATGAATTTTGTTCTTGGCTAAGAAAGCATGTAGTCCCATTGCACCAAGCCCAATCGTATGGCCTAATTTGTTTCCTTTTTGGATAGAAGGAACAACATCAATGTCTGAATGATCGGTAACATAGGTTAGAGCGCGTACCATGGCTGCTACTGAAGCCCCAAAATCAGGGGATGCCATCAAATTAACAATGTTAGTAGAACCCAAATTGCAACTGATGTCAGTACCCAATTTATCAAAGCCTTGAGTATTATTGACAATTGAAGGTTGTTGGACCTGTAGGATTTCTGTACACAAGTTACTCATAATAATTTTGCCGGAAATTGGATTCTCCTGATTAGCAGTGTCAATATTAAGAATATAAGGATATCCTGATTCTTGCTGCAACTTGCTGATTTCAGCTTCGAGCTCGCGTGCTCTAATCTTCTTTTTAGGAATTCTGGGGTTCGCGACAAGTTTATCATATTCTGCAGTGATATCAACGTAGGAAAAAGGCACCCCGTATTCGCGCTCTACACCCCATGGATCGAAGAGATACATTTCTTCATTTTGACGGGCTAATTCATAAAATTTGTCAGGAACCACTAACCCGAGTGACAAAGTTTTGACACGAATTTTTTCATCTGCGTTTTCTTTTTTAGCTGATAAGAAAGCAACAACATCAGGATGGAAAATATTGAGGTATGCCACACCAGCACCTTGACGTTGACCTAATTGATTAGAGTAAGAGAAACTATCTTCTAACAATTTCATAACGGGTACGACTCCAGAAGCTGCTCCTTGAATGTTCTTAATTGGTGCTCCAGCACCACGCAAATTGCTGAGGGAAATGCCAACTCCGCCGCCAATTCTGGACAGTTGCAAAGCGGAGTTAATTCCTCTGCCGATCGAGTTCATATCATCAGTAACTTGGATTAAGAAGCATGAAACCAGTTCTCCACGGCGTTTACGTCCAGCATTGAGGAAAGACGGAGTAGCAGGTTGGTAACGCTGATGAATAATTTCATCGGCAAGTGCAAGCGCTAATTTTTCATCACCGTCTGCAAAGAAAAGAGCATTGGCAGCAACTCGATCGATGAAGCTTTCAAGATAGAAGTCGTTATCATTGGTGCGTAACGCATACTGTGCGTAAAATTTATAGGCAGCCATAAAAGTCTTGAATTTAAAATGTGCGTCTTCCAAAAATTTGTAAAGTTTTTCAATAAAATGAAAATCAAACTTTTCGATAAACTCACGTTCAAGATAATCGTTTTCGATTAAGTAATTAAAACGTTCTTTGAGAGAAGGAAAAGTTTTAAGATTAGGTTTAACGTTTTCTGCTAGGAACGCTGCCAGTGCTTCTTTGTCTTTGTTGAGCGGAATTTGTCCATTTACAGGAAGATTGATCTCGTTATTTAGGTCATAATAGGTTACTTTGTTACTGTCTATATCTTTAAGTGTCAATTTCTGTCACCACTTTCTAAGTTGTAAAGAACTTAATGAATGAGCTCTTGTGCTGCTGTGCTAAGCTGCTTAATAAGATTGAAAGAAGATTTTCGGCTTTCGGGGCAAACAAAAAGAGCTCAGCGAGTTTTTTGATCGCCGTCGACTACGCTGAGCAAACTTAAACTGGGCTTTAAATGCTAAGAAAATCAAGGCTTCAAGCTGAGGTTATGCGAAAAAGACAGCCTTTTTTCAAAGCTCAACCCCAAACGATTTTAAAAATTAGCAACTAAGTTTTTTAAAAGATCGGGACGAAAGCCATTGATAATTGGAGCATCATTTTTTTCGATCACAGGAACAGAGCGAAATCCTTTTTCTTTCAGATAAGTAATGTACTGTGGTTCGCTGCTGACATTATGCTCTTCAAAGGAAATATGGTGTTCTGTTAGAAACTTTTTTGTCATCTTACATTGGATACAGTTGTTTTTTGTATAAATTGATAATTTCATAGTTGGCACCTCGCGTTAATATGTTGTATGCTTAGTATACATCATTTGACGAATTAATCAAGAAGCAAACACCATATATGGTATTTGCTTCTTTTAATGGTATACGATATATAGTATTTTTTGGAAATACCGCAAGCTTAACACGCCTAGGCTTCAGCTTGCGTAGGAATTTAAAGTAGGATATGAGGTTGAAAAATGACAAATTATTATTATTCCAAAAATCCAGATGTAGTTCATCAAGAAAGCAGCTGGGATTTTACGTTATTGGGGCAACCAATGCATTTTGTAACCGATAATGGTGTTTTTTCCAAAAGAACGGTTGATTTTGGTTCACGGGTTCTTTTGGAAAATCTTCCCTTAACGACCTTGATTGATGGCCCAATCTTGGACGTAGGCTGTGGGTATGGGCCCTTAGGGTTAGCGGTCGCTAAAAGCGAATCCCAAAGACAAGTGGACCTGGTTGATGTAAATGAACTTGCTTTACAGTTGGCACATAAAAATGCGGCTTCTAATCAGGTAGACAATGTTAATATTTGGGAATCAGATCTTTATACTGCAGTGACTGAAACTGCTTATGCGTTGATCCTTTCAAATCCACCTATTAGAGCAGGCAAACAAGTTGTCCACCAAATCTTGACGGGTGCAAAAGCACATTTGAAAGAGGGCGGGAAATTGGTGATTGTGATTCAAAAAAAGCAAGGAGCTCCTTCAGCACGTCAAAAAATGGAAACAACCTTTGGCAACTGCCGAGTAGTTGCCAAAGACAAGGGATATTTTGTGCTTGAAAGTACCAAGTAAAATGCTGGAGGAGGTCCGTCTGTGGAACTAGATGCACAACAAAAAATAAAATTTATGCAAGAGGCACTTTATGAAGCACAAAAGGCAGCTGCAATTGCGGAAGTTCCAATTGGGTGTGTGATTGTGTCGAATGGTAAAATAATTGGACGCGGACATAATCTACGTGAGCATAGTCAAGACGTCACAATGCATGCTGAGATGATTGCCTTACAAGAAGCCAATGCGGCCGTTAAAAGTTGGCGTTTACCGGACGCACAACTTTTTGTAACCTTAGAACCATGTCCAATGTGTAGTGGTGCAATCATAAATGCACGGATTAAAGAGACTTATTACGGAGCACCTGATCCTAAGGCGGGTGCGGCTGGGTCTTTATTGAACTTGCTAGAAGATCAACGGTTTAATCATCAAGTAAAAGTAGAGCGCGGGTTATTGGCAGCCGAGTCCAGTGCGCTGCTTAAGAGCTTTTTTAGAGAGATTCGACAGAAAAGAAAAAAATCCAAACGTGAAGACTAGCATTTTTATTACATTTCATGTATTATAGATAGTGCCGCAAGGCCTTGGGACAATGTCGTCCTTGTGAACTGTGTCAGGTCCGGAAGGAAGCAGCACTAAACTTGGTACGGCATGTGTCTCAAGTTAATATGACAAGTTACCTCCCGATCATAGCGGTCGGGAGCTTTTTTTAAAATGAGGCAAGATAAAGGAAGTGTTGAAATGGGATATCAAGCTCTCTACCGTGTCTGGCGACCACAGCGTTTTGCTGATTTAGTGGGCCAGGAAATGATCACGAAGACCTTGCAAAATGCGATCGTGACTGGGCAGACGAGTCACGCATATCTTTTTACCGGTCCTCGTGGTACAGGGAAAACATCCGCTGCCAAAATTTTTGCTAAGGCACTTAATTGCCATGCACGCAAAGATGGCGAACCTTGTAATCAGTGTGAAATCTGCCAGGCAATCACTGCTGGCAGACTAAACGATGTCATTGAAATTGATGCAGCTTCAAACAATAGTGTAGATGAAGTCCGAGAGATTCGCGATAAGGTTAAATATGCGCCTACCGTAGCTGATTATAAAGTTTATATTATCGATGAAGTGCATATGCTTTCAACCGGGGCATTTAATGCACTGCTGAAAACCCTTGAAGAGCCACCGGCCAATGTTGTCTTTATTCTCGCTACTACAGAGCCCCATAAAATTCCAGCAACAATTATTTCACGCACGCAGCGGTTTGATTTTCGTAGAATCAGTAACCGGGATCTTTTTGCCAGAATGAAATACATCTTAGAACATAAAAGTTTCAGTTATGAAGAAGATGCGCTCCAAGTGATTGCACAAGCAGCTGCCGGAGGAATGCGGGATGCACTCAGTATTTTGGATCAAGTTCTTTCCTTTGGAGACGATACTGTCACGTTGAAAAATGCATTGTTGGTGACTGGGAGTATTACGCAAGAGAAACTTTATCAGTACTTAGAGCTGGTATTTACACATCAACCTGCAAAGGCGCTCGATAAGCTGCATGTTTTATTGGAAGAAGGGACCGACGCTAACCGGTTAGTGGAGGCGACAATTAAATATTGTCGTGATTTGCTAATGTATCAGACGGCTCCTGAAATTCTTGAAAAAGAAGGCCTAGGGAAAGTCAATGAGAACTTGAAAAAGCTTGCTGTTGAACTGACACCGGCAGAATTGTACGCTGCAATCGATATTTTGAACAAAGAACAGCAGACAATGCGTTTAACCAGCCATACCGATATTTGTCTAGAAGTTTTGACAGTTAAATTGGCACAACAAAAGAGTAAAGAAAAGCCTGCTATTCCACAAGCAGCGAACGGTGAATTAAGTACTTTAAAGAAAGAAATCAAAGACTTACGCCGGACAGTTGACGAATTGCAGCAAAACAAAGGGCAGGCAGGGTCTGCTCAACAGCCGTTGGCACATAAAAAAAAGGCGACCGCTGCTTCTAAAGGGAAAATGGTAATTAACCTAAAGAAAATTTATCCAATTTTAAGCACTGCAACACGCGATAATTTGATACAATTAAAAGATGTATGGGTGGACTTGATGAGCATGCTTTCAGTAACACAACGAGCAATTATGAATGTCAGTCAGCCAGTCGCGGCAAGCTCAGCTGGGGTAATTATTAGTTTTCGCTATGATTTTCTTTGTGAAAAAGCCAGTCAGGATGCAGAGCTAAAAGACGAACTTGCAGCTGATTTGGAAAAATTAGCAGGCAGTCAGTATGAATTAGTCTTTATCCCTAATGAACGCTGGCCTGAAATCCGGAAACAATTTTTACGTGAGCATGGGACTGAACTTGAAAAGGATCAGGCACAAGAACAAAAACAGGCTGAAAAAAATCAGGATGAACAGCTTGTTAAACAAGCTGTTCATATCTTTGGTGAAAATGTGACTAAAATTGTAGATGTTAAAGAGGATTAACTAAGAAAGGATCTTGATAATATGATGCGTGGAATGGGAAATATGCAAGGTATGATGAAACAAATGCAAAAGATGCAAAAGAACATGAAGAAGGATCAAGAAGAACTAGAAAGCCAAGAATTTATAGGTAAAGCGGCTGATGAGGCGGTTGTGGTTAAATTTACTGGGAAAAAAGAAATGACTGATATTCAAATTAAACCAGAGGCGGTCGATCCAGATGACATTGACATGTTGCAGGATTTAGTGATTATGGCCGTCAACGACGCGATCACACAAATTGAGCAAGAAACCCACAAAAAAATGGGCAAGTATACCCAAAATATTCCTGGATTTTAGCTCTAGTTTAGAACTTACGAGAGGGATGTCATGATGCAGTATCCAGAACCGATCGCCAAGTTGATCGACAGTTATATGAAATTACCAGGAATTGGAGAAAAGACAGCAACACGTTTAGCTTTTTTCACAATTGATATGCAACAAGAAGACGTTGTTGGTTTTTCCAAAGCTCTTTTAGCAGCAAAGCGTGATTTGCGTTATTGCAGTATTTGCGGAAACATTACTGAAAGCGATCCTTGCGTGATTTGTGCTGATAAAGCTCGAGACCAAGCTAAAATTATTGTGGTTGAACAACCTAAAGATGTAATGTCACTGGAAAGAATGCGCGAGTACCATGGCCTTTACCACGTGCTTCATGGAGTCCTTTCACCAATGGAGGGGAAAGGTCCTGAGGATATTAACATTGCCAGTTTGCTACGTCGCTTGCAGCATAATTCTGAAATCAACGAAGTCATTATTGCAACCAATGCTACGCCTGAAGGTGAGGCAACTGCAATGTATATTTCACGCTTAATCAAGCCAGCAGCTATTAAAGTGACCCGCTTGGCTCACGGATTAGCTGTTGGAAGCGACATTGAATACGCTGACGAGATGACTCTCTTTAAAGCAATCGAAGGTCGGCAAGAAATCTGAACTCACTAAAGAGGAGTGATTGTGTGTTTGGCAAGAAAAAGAAAAGGCTCAAAGTAATTTTCGACGAGAAATTGTTGAGTGCAATTGATATTGCAGCTGCTGAATGGGAGCATGCCAAGCAAACACAAGTGGCTGTACGTGAAGAGGATAATGAATTGAGCGCACAGACTAAATTGGCGGAAGCAAAGTACACTTTTTTGTACATGGAGGCCCGCAGGCGAAGAGTCAGAGGTCATCTGCAATCTTCAATAATTGAGCACTGAAATTTTTCAGTGTAATCATTCAGCAAGGACCGATCATGGCAAGCAACATTTTGATCTGTCCTGTTTTTTTATTGTTAGACACTGGAACACTAGTAAAGTAGAATAAAAGAGTACAGGTGAAAGAGGTTATTTAAGTGGCGGGAAAGTTTATAACTTTTGAAGGTCCAGATGGGTCAGGGAAAACAAGTGTATTGAAAGAAATTGCAGCCAGACTTACACAAAAAGGAACTATTGAGTATCTCCTAACACGTGAGCCAGGCGGTAATCGCATCGCAGAAAAGATCAGAGGAATTATTTTAGACAAACAGCTGGGAGAAATGGATGCACGGACAGAAGCATTACTTTATGCTGCCGCGCGGAGACAGCATCTTGTCGAAACGGTCCTTCCTGCACTTAAGGCTGATAAGCTTGTTCTTTGTGATCGTTATGTGGACAGTTCAATTGTTTATCAAGGTGCTGGTCGCGGATTGGGTGAAGCTGCGGTAGCACACATGAATGAGTTTGCAACTAATGGATTATTACCGGAGTTAACGCTTTACTTCGATGTTTCGCCTGAGATTGGGTTAAAAAGAATCGCACGTTTTCGCAGCAATGAAGTTAATCGTTTAGATAAAGAATCATTAACTTTTCATGAAACTGTACATGCGGCATATTTGCGAATGGCAAAGGCCGAAAAAAGAATCGTTACAATTGATGCAAGTCAGCCGTTTAAGAATGTTGTGAGTGCAGCTTTGCAGCAACTCAATAAGGCGCTGCCAGGTTTGTTTGATTAATTTTGTTAAAAATGGAGGGAAACAAGATGAAAATGATCATTGCAATTGTGCAGGACAAAGATAGTAACCGTCTTAGCAATCAATTTATTGAAGAAAATATTCGCGCCACAAAGTTGTCGACGACAGGTGGGTTTTTAAAATCAGGGAATACGACTTTTATGATTGGGATTGAGGACGAACGGGTCCACGATGTGCTGGAGTTAATTAAGGAAACTTCGCGTACACGGAAGCAATTCATGACACCTCCAATTAACTTGGATGCTTCGATGGATTCATCAGCAGCTTATCCGGTAGAAGTTCAAGTTGGCGGAGCAACTGTTTTCGTCTTGCCAATTGATTCATTTCAACAATTCTAGGATGAGCTAAATGACTGCTACTAATAAAGTAAAAAATTTGCAACCGCGACTGATGAATTACTTTGCAAAATTGGTTGCTACTAAAAAACTTGCACATGCATATCTCTTTGCTGGTCCTGAGGGTGCAGGGAAACGGGAACTTGCTGTCTGGATTGCACAAGGGATTTATTGTGAGCATGCGGCAGCGGGGCGTCCGTGTCTTGAATGCTCTGAGTGTCATCGAATTGCCGCTGGAAACCAGCCGGATGTGGTATATGTCGCACCTGATGGACTTTCAATTAAGGTTGAACAAATCCGGTTTTTAAAGGACGAGTTTAGCAAAAGTGGTGTAGAAAGCAATAAAAAAGTGTTTATTATTGAAAATGCCGAAAAAATGACGGTCAGTGCTGCAAACAGTCTGCTTAAATTTTTGGAGGAACCAAGCGGACAGGTTGTGGCGTTTTTACTAACGACGCAACCGGCTGCACTTTTGCCAACGATTGTATCACGATGTCAGCTTTTTGAACTGCAACCCCTAAGTGCCAGGCAGCTAACAGCTTTGTTGGAAGCAGAGAATGTCCCTAGGGAAAAAGCTGTTTTGCTTGGAAGGTTGACCAATAGCTTAGAACGTGCGCGTCAACTCGCACAAGCACCGGTCTTTGATAAGCTGAGTGGGAGTGTTTGCCAATGGTATTTACATATATTGCAAAATGATTGGCGTTGCTTTGTGGAAGTCCAAACCAAGTTGATGGCAGAGGTCACGAATAAAGAAGATGAAAAGATTTTACTAGACCTGCTTTTACTTTTGGGAAAAGATTCACTAGAATTAACTAATGGTGAAAAAGAAAGTGCATTTAAAAAATATCAAACTCGTTTTGCAGAACAGCTCGCGGGAATTTCAAGCGCGCGAGTCGCTGAAGGAACAGAGTTTTTTTTACAAACTTTATATCTTTTGCGGATCAATGTGTCTTTTCAAAATACAATTGAAGCATTGACGCTGAAGCTTTGTCGGTGCTATCACGGATAACGGATAAATGAAGGTGATTTTTTGAACAAGCGGGAATTATACGATGGTTTTGCACAGATGGGAGCCGAAGCTCAAAAGATGCTTGAGCGTATTGAGGCGATCAAAGTAGAGATGACACGGGTAATTGAACGAAATGCAGAGCTTGAGACTGAGAATCAGCATTTACGTGCACATCTGCAGGAACTTGAACAACAAAAACAAAGCAATGGGCAAGCAGAATTGTCAAAATCGAAAAAAAATTTAGAGATGCTGTATGAAGAAGGATTTCACGTATGTAATGTGGATAATATGTACGGGACACGCAGAATTAACGATGAACCGTGTGTTTTTTGTCAAGATGTCATTTATGGGGAGAGACGCTGATGGCTTTTGAAAAAATGAGTAGTTTTCAACAAGCCGAAACTAAAGGGGCACTTTATCTAGTACCTACACCAATCGGTAATTTAGAGGATATGACGATCCGGGCCGTTAAGGTGCTGCAGGAAGTGGATTTGATTGCTGCAGAAGATACCCGAAATACCCAAAAACTGCTGAATCATTTTGAGATTAAGACTCCACAGATCAGCTTTCATGAACACAACACGCAAGAAAGAATTCCGATACTTTTGCGTAAGTTACAGGATGGACAAAAGATCGCGCAGGTTAGTGATGCGGGGATGCCTTCAATTAGCGACCCAGGGCATGAATTGGTGGTGGCAAGTCTTGCTCAAAAAATTCCTGTTATTCCGCTGCCTGGGCCAAATGCGGGACTTACAGCGTTGATTGCTTCGGGAATTGCACCTCAGCCTTTTTTGTTTGTAGGGTTTCTTGCGCGGAAAAAAAAGGAAAAAGAAGCGCAATTGGAGGCTTTGTCTAAAAAAACTGAAACAGTGATTCTTTACGAGGCACCACATAGGTTAAAAAAGACGCTTAAAGCTTTAGCCGCCTCTTTTGGGGGAAAAAGGCAAATTGTTTTATGTCGGGAACTCACTAAAAAATTTGAAGAATTTTTGCGTGGAACCTTAGATGAAGCCTTGGCGTGGGCAGAAAGTGAGCAAATCAGAGGCGAATTTTGTCTGATTATTGCAGGTAATCAGCAGGTGCAACAACCCGCTTCACCTGAGTCGATCCTGCCTTTGGCTGATCAAGTTGAGTTATTGATTGCTACCCAAGGCTATAAACCTAATGAAGCAATTAAAACGGTTGCTAAGAAGAACGGGCTGAAGAGACAGAGTGTTTATAACAGCTTTCATCACATTGAAGCTGAACAAGGAGGGCAAGCGCGTGACTGAAGGAGTATTTAGTGAAAAGCATCAAGTGTTATTCTATGAAACGGATCGAACTAAAGAGACAACAGTCGGGATGCTTGTAAATATTTTGATGTTGGCTTCGCAGGACCAGAGTATTGCATTGGGGTTGACGGAAGAAAAGATCAACGCCCTTGGATATGGCTGGGTAATTACGCAACATCTGATTGAAATTGTGCGGATGCCAAAATATGGGGAACAGATTACAATTTTCACAAAAGCCGATTCTTATAACCGCTATTTTTGTTACCGTGATTTCTGGATTGAATCACAACAAGGAGAGCGACTAGCCAAAATGCATAGTGTGTTTGTTTTGATGGACCAACAGAAAAGAAAGATCGCACGTGTGTTAGATGAACTGATTGATCCTTATAATTGTGAGTACTCTGCAAAAGTAGAGCGGATGCCAGATCCTAAGCGCTTAGCGCAAGGAAGACAATTGCCAGCTAAACAGTATCGCGTGCGCTTTATGGATATTGACTCTAATCAGCATGTTAACAATGTACATTACTTTGACTGGATGATTGATGGCCTCAGTGAAGACTTCTTATTAAGGCATAAGCTGCTTAAAATGAATATCAAGTATAAACGTGAAGTTCATTATGGCGAAATGGTCGAAAGTGCGACTGAAATTGATGAAGCCAAACTTGAATCTTTCCATGTGATCAAAACAGTTCAAGGCGAAAGTTGTCGTGCACGCTGTCTTTGGCAAAAAAGAAGCATGTGAATGGCGGGCATGAGCGTCACTAGCAGTGATTATAAAAAATTTAGGTAAAGAAGCTTCTCCGCCCTTGGAGTGTGGTATAATGAACGGGCATGTAATTATGCAAATTCGGGGTAGGAAATAAGGCGTTAAGTGCTGGAAGGACGGAATGTGTCTTCTGGACGAAAGTGGAGACCTGCGATCTTATTTCCGCATTCGCCGCATCTTTTTGTGGCAACTCCAAAAGGGAGATGTCTTATGAATAGTTTTGTTGCACGTTTGACAACACGCAAATTATCTTTGCTGGGTTTTTTGATTGCATTGGATATTGTGGTTGCCAAGTTTTTGTCATTTGGTATTTGGTCAGTGAGGGTCAGTTTAACCTTCGTGGTCGTTTTTTTTATGGCTTTGTGGTTTGGCCCGTTACTTGCTGGGATTGCTGCTGGGTGTGCTGATATTGTGGGTACCCTCATCTTCGGCGGAATCGGTGGTTATTTCTTTGGTTTTACAATCTCTGCGTTTGTAGGAGCTTTTGTGTACGGTATCTTTTTTTATCAGCATAAACCACAGTTATGGCGGATCATCGTAGCAGTTTTGATTAATGTTTTGTTGATTGATGCGTGCTTGAATACGTTTTGGTTAATGGAGTTGTATCATGCTTCTTTTTGGGCACTTTTTCCGACACGCATTGTTAAGGAGTTAATTATGATCCCGTTGCAAGTAGTGTTACTTTACTTTGTGAGTCATAATAGAACTTTACAAAGTTTGGAAAAGAGAATTTAATTGAGTTGTTAAGGTTCTAATGCACAACATGAATGTGTGCAGCAATTTTTTTGAATACTAAGATTACTCAGCCAAGGGGGCTGTGACAAAATTTAACTTTTGTCACAGCCCCTCTTTTATTCCGTATAAACGTGTTCCATAGGTCAAAATTCTCCATCTAACTTCGAATTACTCATAGCGAAATACTCGCTATGTTCGTAATTTCGAGTTAGCACTCAAATTTTCCCGACTTATGTCACACGCCCTTGTTCATTTGAATAAGGTGGTCATACTTAGCAATTTTGGATAATTAGGCTCGCATTAGGCGTAACTTTGAATCCGATTTACTTTGTAACGCAAGACTTAACTCGTGGAGGTTAGGGGGACTTCTCTTTAAAATACGGGCGCATTCTTAACCCAAATGTGGTAGTATTATTGTTGGAATCGGACTAAGAATTGGAGCGGAATTAAAGAAATGAAAATATTAGCCATTGATACTTCGAATCAGCCGTTAAGCTTAGCGCTACTTGAAGATGAGCGGTTATTGGCGACGATGACAACAAATCATTCTAAGAATCACAGTGTAGCTTTGATGCCACAAATTGCTGCACTTTTGAAAAGTGTTGCGCTTGAACCTACAGAGATTGATCGAATTGCAGTTGCTCAGGGACCAGGTTCGTACACAGGTCTTAGAATTGGGGTCACAACAGCTAAGACACTTGCTTTTACTCTGAATAAAGAGTTGGTAGGAATTTCAAGCTTAGCAGTTTTAGCAGGAGCAGTGCATGTTGCGGAAACGGTGATTGTTCCTCTTTTTGATGCACGGCGGGGAAATGTTTTTGCTGGAATTTATCAAGAAAAAGAAGGGATTCTAACATCCTTGGTTGCTGATCGCCATCTTGGACTGAGTGAATTATGTCTAAAGTTACAAAAATATCCCCATATCGTTTTTGTGGGGAATGATAGTCAACAATTTGCACAGCAGTTTAAACATGCATTCAAGCCGCAACAAGTTAGTTTTGCACATCCTGAGTTGAATTATCCTCAAGCGTACATTCTTGGATTATTAGCTTTGCGTCAAAAACCAGCAGAAATTCAAAATTTTATTCCAAAATATCTGCGTTTAACACAAGCAGAAGCACAGTGGAAGAAAAAACATCAGGGGACTTTAGATGGACCGCTTGTTGAAAAAATTTAAGAAAATGCAGCTTTGGCTGCAAAAGCATCGAATCAAAAAAGATGAATTAGAATTTGCTAATCTGCGGGTTGAGATTAATGGTGAAAATTATTTGCTTTGCAGGGCACTAGTCCCTGACATTCCTGAAATGTATGCACTTCAACGACAGGTTTATCCACAAGATGCCTCCTGGGATCCGACAGTCTTTGAGAGCGAGTTGCAGGATCAGGCGCATAAAATATATTTTATTTTGCGCTACAATGATCAGTTGGTAGCTTTTATTGGTGGGACCTTTGCAGTTAGGAGTAAGGACGTTCATATTACAAATGTGGCTGTTATGCCTTTATTTCAGGAACGTGGCCTAGGCAGTTTTTTATTGAAAAAAATGATTGCATATGCAGCACAGCATTCTTTTAAAACAATTACTTTAGAGGCGCGTCTAAGCAATGTTCGTGCACAGAGGCTCTATGCTGCATTAGGATTCAAAAATAATGGGTTAACGAAAAATTATTATCAATCAAATCGAGAAGACGCAATCAATATGAAGTATGTGATCAAAAAAGAAAAAAGGGAAAGTAAAGAAAATGAATAGTCTTAAAAGAGAACTGATCTTGGCTTTTGAAACCAGCTGCGATGAAACCAGTGTAGCAGTTGTAGAAAACGGGGAGAAAATTCTTGCAAACGTAGTTGCTACCCAAATAAAGAGTCATAAACGTTTTGGCGGCGTCGTGCCGGAAGTGGCTAGCCGACATCACATAGAACAAATTACACTTTGTTTGCAAGATGCTCTTGCTGAGGCTGCAGTTACCTATGAGGAACTTGATGCAGTGGCTGTAACATATGGACCAGGGTTAGTTGGTGCGCTTTTAGTTGGTGTTGCGGCAGCAAAGGCTGTTGCTTTTGCACATAATTTGCCGTTGATTCCAGTTAATCATATGGCGGGTCATATCTATGCAGCACGTTTCGTTACTCCGCTTGAATTTCCAGCGATGGCACTGCTTGTTTCCGGAGGTCATACTGAACTTGTTTATTTACCTGAACCTAATCGTTACGAGATCGTGGGAGAAACGCGTGATGACGCTGCGGGGGAAGCTTATGATAAGATCGGTCGGGTGCTGGGACTATCATATCCTGCGGGTAAGGAGATTGACGCACTAGCACACGCAGGAAAAGATTCCTTCAAATTTCCACGAGCAATGTTGCATGAAGAAAATTATGATTTTAGTTTCAGCGGGCTAAAAAGTGCATTTATTAACACAGTTCATCATGCACAACAAGTTGGAGAAGAACTTAACAAAAATGATTTAGCTGCGAGTTTCCAACAAAGTGTAATCGATGTGCTAGTCGCTAAGACAATTAGGGCGTTGCACGCTTTTCCAGTGAAACAGTTAATTCTTGCAGGCGGGGTGGCAGCTAATCGGGGATTACGGCAGGCGCTCGCACAACGTTTGACGCGCTTAGATGAAGTTGAATTTGTGAAGGCTCCACTTACTCTTTGCGGTGACAATGCTGCAATGATTGGAGCTGCAGGTTATGTGGCTTGGAAAAATGATGTTAGAGCTCAACTTGACCTTAACGCAGAACCGAGTCTTGAGTTCCCATGGGTAAAAGGTGCATTGAAATAGGACGCAACTATCTAGAACTAATAGCGTAGAAGATCCTTAAGAGAGTGTGACATAAGTCGGGAAAATTTGAGTACTAACTCGAAATTACGAACATAGCGAATACTTTGCTATGAGTAATTCGAAGTTAGACGGAGGATTTTGACTTATGGAACACGTTTATCCGGAATAAAAAAGAGAGTGTGACATGAGTCGGGAAAATTTGAGTACTAACTCGAAATTACGAACATAGCGAATACTTTGCTATGAGTAATTCGAAGTTAGACGGAGGATTTTGACTTATGGAACACGTTTATCCAGAATAAAAAAGAGAGTGTGACATAAGTCGGGAAAATTTGAGTACTAACTCGAAACTACGAACATAGCGAGTACTTTGCTATGAATAATTTGAAGTTAGACGGAGAATTTTGACTTATGGAACACGTTTATCCAGAATAAAAGAGGGGCTGTGACAAAAGTTAAATTTTGTCACAGCCCCTTTAGTCTAGCATGATTAAAGTGCACTAAAATTTTTGTAACAGTTTACACAAGCGGGTTAAGGGGCCAACAGATGCTTGATTTAGAAAGCTAAAGCTGTCTATTGATGCCGCCAAGTGTGCATGAATCTGAAAATTGTTTTTGGGGTGTAAATAAAAAGGATCCAATTCAAAAAACTGAATTTAATCAGAGTTTTAAACTGCATCTTTTAGTTTAAAGTATTTTTACTAAATCCGTTGGAATAGTCAGCAACAAGAGAACTGCGAGTTTAATTAAGTTAGAGCTCTTCATTTTCCAGACTTTTATGCTCCCACTGCTGTTCCAATTGGTCCTGAATATCTTGGGCTTTTTTTAGTTGTTGTTGCAAGGTTTTACTTTTAGCAGGATCTTTATAGTTTTCAGGCAGAGTCATCTGGGTCTGGATCTGTTCAATTTCTGTAGCCTTGTCTTCGAGTTCTTGTTCGAGCAGCGCGATTTCACGTGTGAGTTTGCGTTTCTTTTTTTGCAGCTCTTTGCTTTGGAGATAATTTTGCTGAGTTTCTTTTACAGTTTGTTTTCCCAAAGCAGTGCTGGGGACTGCCTGGTCATCTGCCAGTGCTTGTTCCTCTTCTTTTTTATCTAGGTAATAATCGTAATCACCTAAGTATAATTTGCTGCCGGCAGATGATAACTCAAGAATTGAACTGGCAAGTTTGTTGATAAAATAACGATCATGAGAAATAAAGAGGACGGTTCCATCAAAGTTTTGCAGTGCTTCTTCTAGAACTTCTTTGCTTTCGATGTCTAGGTGGTTGGTAGGTTCATCGAAAATCAAAAAATTATCGTGCTCAAAAGCCAATTTTGTAAGCAGTAAACGCGCCTTCTCGCCACCAGAAAGATTATGAACCAATTTTTTCACATCGTCGCCTGAAAAAAGGAAGCTACCTAAAATTGAACGAATTTCGCCTTCAGGAGTTGTAGGATGATCGTCCCATAACTCCTGAAGTACGGTTTTGCTGGAGTGCAGTCTTTTTAATTCTTGGTCGTAGTAACCGACATCTACATTTGTACCAAAACGAACCTCACCAGAAAGTAATTGGATTTTTCCAAGAAGGCTTTTAAGAAGAGTGGATTTTCCCACTCCATTTGGTCCAATAATTGCCATTAGTTGGTGCTTTCTGAGATCAAGGTTAATCGGGCCCGCGAGTGGTTGTGAATTGTAACCAATGTATGCAGCGGTGACATTTAACACTAAGTTGCCGCTTTGCCTGGCAGGCGTGAATTGAAAACGGGGTCCCTTGGCTGCAAGTGTAGGTTTTTCAAGGCGTGTTATTTTTTCAAGCTGTTTGCGCCGGCTTTGTGCACGTTTAGTAGTAGAAGCACGGACAATATTACGTGCAACGAAGTCCTCTAATTTTTCAATTTCTACTTGCTGTTTTTCATACTGTTTGAGTTGTTGTTGGTAACGCGCTTTTTTTTCATCAATGTAAGCCGAGTAATTTCCTGGATAATGTTCTGTTCCAGTAGGCGTTAGTTCATAGACTTCATGCGCCACTTTATCAAGAAAATAGCGGTCATGTGAGATGAGCAACAGGGCACCTGAATAAGTTTGCAGATAATTTTCAAGCCAACTCAAAGTCTCAATGTCCAAGTGATTGGTAGGTTCATCCAGAATTAGTAAATCCCTTTTTTCGAGTAAGAGCTTTGCTAGCGCCAAACGTGTTTTCTGTCCACCAGAAAGAGTTGCAACCTGGCGCTTATAATCTTCTTCAAAAAAATGAAAACCATGCAAGACAGAGCGAATTTCGGATTCATAACCATACCCGTTGGCTTCTTTGAAGTCATGTTGGAGTTGATCATACTTCTTTAGTAGGTGCTGATAAGCAGCACTTTTTGTGCTAGTCGCAGTTGCAGCAATTTCTGCTTCGATTTGATGGAGCTCATTTTCCATGTGACGTAAATTTTTAAAGACTGTCAACATTTCAGCATAAATTGTATTTGAAGTTTCTAAACCAGTATCTTGTGCAAGATATCCCAGTGTGAGCCCCTTATTTTTACTAATTTGTCCTTGATCAGGACTTTGTTGTCCGACAATCATTTTCACAAGCGTCGATTTTCCCACACCGTTGTGACCTACAAGTGCGATGCGCGCATTTTCCTGGACGTCCAGATTAACATGTTCAAAGAGGACGTCACTTCCAAAAAAGCGTGCGACCTGTTGTACCTGTAATAAAATCATGGTTGTTTCTCCACCTCTTTAAAAATTGATTAAGTAAAAGTCCGATTGAGCAAAGTAGCTTGAAACATTCTTTATTGCACGAAAACATAATTTAGTGTAGCATAGTCACGGTAAAAAGTAGTGCACAAGCTACTCACTTGTGAAGTTGACTAATAATTGTTTTCACAAATTTGTGCTATACTACAATTATGAAAATCTTTTTATTGTTTATGAAAGGAGCAGTGCAATGGCAACATCGAAGATTCCACACGCAACGGCAAAGAGACTGCCTATTTATTACCGCTATCTTCATTTTTTGGCTGATGCTGGCAAACAAAGAGTTTCCTCTACTGAACTTGCTGACGCAGTCAAAGTCGATTCAGCGACTATTCGTCGTGATTTTTCCTATTTTGGTGCTTTGGGGAAGCGCGGTTACGGCTATGAAGTAGAAAGTCTGCTTGCTTTTTTTAGAAAAACATTGAAACAAGATAAGTTGACCAATGTTGCCTTAATTGGAGTAGGTAACTTGGGACATGCTTTATTGAATTATAATTTCCATCAGAGCAACAACGTCAGAATCAGTGCAGCATTTGATATCAATGAAGATATCACTGGGACAATCCAAAGTGGTGTTCCAATCTATCATATGAACGACATGAAGGAGCAGTTGACTGTCCAGCAAATTGAAATTGTCATTTTGACTGTACCCTCAAATGTTGCCCAAGAAGTTACTAATGAATTAGTAGAAGTTGGGATAAAAGGTATCCTGAATTTTACACCACTGAGAATAACGGTTCCGAATTCTGTCAGAGTTCAAAATGTTGATCTGACTAATGAATTGCAAACATTGATTTATTTCCTTGATAAATTTGGCAAGGATGATGAAACACCTGCTGAGTAGCCTAGTTACATATTGCGCAGACTGAGAAGGGCAGTTACTTGTACATGTTGTCGCATGTTACAAGCTAAAGCCTAATAAAGTAAGTGCATGTACGGTCACCTGATTACTAGGTTAGTTGTGACTAAAACCAGCTAAGTACGTTGATTCGTAGCTTCTCAGATAAAGCTAAGGGACTGGACCAAGCATTAATTTTGGCCAGTCCCTTAGCTTTTTGTGTTTTGTAAGGGTCTCAGAATCTATGCTACTTACATGATTTTGAAGGTGTCAAATTACAAATTGCAAGACGATTATGATCGCGTTCATCAGAATGTGAGCAGTCATGGACGTCAACAATCTGCCGGTTTTACGGTAGAGATAACAAAAAAATAATCCAAGTAGCGCATAGGTTAAAAAATGGCCATCAGCATGTGCAATACTGAAAAGAATACTTGAGATCAGCGCAGCTCCAATGGGAGGAATTAATGTGCCTAAATTGCCAAAAAGTACTTTACGAAACACAAATTCTTCCATCAAGGGGGCAGCCCCAACAAGATAGACGAGATAAAAAGGGTACCGGCGCATAATTGCAAGTGCTTCCGCCGTATTTTGCGATGAAACTGACTGACCTAAAATACCCGTTTCAACGATTAAAGAAAAGTGCTGTAAGACAAGGGCAACAATAGCACCGCCAATACCCCAAAGTAAGCTGCTAAAAACGGTCGTTGTTTTCTTTTCCAAGTTGTTTTTGTAGGCATTTTTTTTATTAAGATGAAACATGGTAGCTACTCCAAGTAAACTGCAACACAAGGTTGCATAAAATAAAAGTGTATTATTTTTAACAATTAAAAAAAGGATACTTGGGAACAACATCACGGTAGCATATGTAAGCAGTAATCCAAACGAATTTTTTTTAATTTCCATTGACGATACTCCTATCAAAAGCTTCTTGTAGTCAGTATAACATAAAAAAACTAGCGCTTAGCACTTGCAACATAAGAGTGACAAAACTCTTGCAATTAATTTGTAAATTGATTATAGTAATAAATGTGGTTAGCACTTAGAGATATAGAGTGCTAAAAGCATAACAATATTGGAGGGATAGATAGTGCTTAAGCCTTTAGGAGATCGAGTTATTTTAGAAGTTCAGAAAGAAGAAGAACAGACTGTTGGTGGAATTGTAATCGCAAATAATGCGAAAGAAAAACCACAAACAGGCAAAATTGTCGCAGTCGGAAGCGGCCGTGTCTTAGACAATGGTGAGAAGGTTGGATTGTCAGTCAAAGTAGGCGAAACCGTTTTGTTTGACAAGTATGCTGGCACAGAGGTCAAATACGATGAAAAGCCGTATTTGGTTGTCCATGAGAAAGATATTGTTGCAATCGTAGACTAATGCTCTTTTTACTTATTGAACTATTCTAATTATGAGGTGAATAATTAATGGCAAAAGAAATTAAGTTTTCAGAAGATGCGCGTTCAAAGATGCTTGCTGGTGTAGACCAACTAGCTAATACTGTCAAATCAACACTTGGGCCAAAGGGAAGAAACGTTGTATTGGAACAGTCTTACGGTTCTCCTACGATCACAAATGATGGTGTGACAATTGCTAAGGCGATTGAACTTGAGGATCATTTTGAAAATATGGGTGCTAAACTTGTTTCAGAAGTTGCTTCAAAGACAAATGATATTGCTGGTGATGGTACAACAACTGCAACAGTTTTAACACAGGCAATTGTAACTGAAGGAATGAAGAATGTGACAGCTGGTGCTAACCCTGTAGGTATTCGCCGTGGGATTGAATTGGCAACCAAAAAAGCTGTCGATGCTTTACATGAAATGTCGCATAAAGTCGAATCCAAGAGTGATATTGCGCAAGTTGCTGCAATTTCCTCTTCAAATGAAGAAACTGGCAAATTAATTGCTGATGCAATGGAAAAAGTTGGCAATGATGGCGTTATCACGATTGAAGAATCAAAGGGAATCGATACTTCATTAGACGTCGTAGAAGGAATGCAGTTTGATCGTGGTTATCTTTCACAGTACATGGTGACAGATAATGATAAGATGGAAGCAGATCTTGACAATCCTTATGTTTTGGTAACAGATAAGAAGATTTCTAACATTCAAGAAGTCTTGAACTTGTTACAATCAATCGTTGAACAAGGTCGTCCTTTACTGATTATTGCAGATGATGTTGATGGCGAGGCTTTACCAACACTTGTTTTGAACAAGATTCGTGGCACGTTTAATGTCGTCGCAGTAAAGGCTCCTGGTTTTGGTGATCGTCGTAAAGAAATGCTGCAAGACATTGCAACCTTGACAGGTGCAACAGTTATTACTGATGACCTTGGCTTACAATTGAAGGACACCAAGATCGAACAATTGGGTTCTGCAGGTAAGATCACAGTTACAAAAGAAAAGACTACTATTGTAGAAGGCGCTGGAGATAAAGCAGCGATTGCTGAAAGAGTAAATACCATCAAGAAACAAATTGCCGAGACAACTTCAGATTTTGATCGCGAGAAGTTGCAAGAACGTTTGGCTAAGTTAGCTGGTGGTGTTGCAGTTATTAAAGTTGGTGCTGCAACTGAAACAGAACTTAAAGAACGCAAATATCGGATTGAAGATGCCTTGAACGCTACACGTGCTGCTGTCGAAGAAGGCTTTGTTCCTGGTGGTGGAACAGCCTTGGTAAACGTAATCAGCCAAGTTGCTTCGATCAAGGAAACTGGCGATGTTGCAACTGGTGTTAACATTGTTAAGCGCGCGTTAGAAGAACCAGTGCGGCAAATTGCTGAAAATGCAGGGCTTGAAGGCTCAGTGATTGTCGAAAAATTAAAGTCACAAAAGCCAGGTGTAGGTTACAATGCGGCTGCTAATAACTGGGTAGATATGGTTGCAGCTGGAATTGTTGATCCTACAAAGGTAACACGTTCAGCACTTCAAAACGCTGCGAGTGTTTCAGCTTTGTTGTTGACAACAGAAGCAGTTGTAGCTGAAGTTCCAGAACCTGAAAAACAAGCTCCAGCAGCTCCTGCACCAGGTGCTGGCATGGGCGGTATGATGTAATTTAAGCCACTTACTAAAAGATGGTCAAATAGAGAGTGTGACATAAGTCGGGAAAATTTGAGTGCTAACTCGAAATTACGAACATAGCGAGTACTTTGCTATGAGTAATTCGAAGTTAGACGGAGGATTTTGACTTATGGAACACGTTTATCGGAATAAAAGCGGGGCTGTGACAAAAGTTAAATTTTGTCACAGCCCCGCTTTTATTTTATAAGCTGCAAATTAATTTGCACCGATAGTCAAACTTACCTCTTTTTTATGCGTATTTTTGATTAGTGTACTGAAGGTTTGACAAAAGGGGGTGCAACTCTAAATGAAATGTGATAAATTGATTTAATAAGGACTGGGCTTGCGAAGAAAGTGAGCAGCTCATCTCCTTTATTTATTTTTTAGAACAAGGATTTATTATACGTATTATGTACACAAAGGAGAAATTGAAAAATGTGGCGTTATTTGAAACGGTTGCTGATTGGCAAACCGTTAAAGACAACAGATGAGGGTGGACAGCAACTAACAAAATTTAAAGCTCTAGCCTTGCTTTCTTCGGATGCTTTGTCATCTGTTGCTTATGGAACTGAGCAAATCACAGCTGTTTTGGTGGTGCTATCCGCAGCAGCTACGTGGTACGCACTCCCAGCGGCTGGGATTGTACTTATTCTCCTGTTTGCGATTACGATGTCTTATCGCCAGATTATTCATGCCTATCCTTCAGGGGGTGGAGCCTATGTTGTGGCAACTAAGAACTGGGGGACAGGGACAGGCTTGGTTGCAGGCGGTTCATTGTTGGTTGATTATATGCTGACTGTTGCTGTATCAGTAACATCTGGAACAGAAGCAATCACCTCTGCGGTTCCTTTTTTACGGGAATATAGTGTTGCCATTTCAATTGTCATCGTTTTATTTATCATGACATTGAATTTACGCGGAATGCGTGAATCTGCATCATTTCTCACAGTTCCGGTTTATTTATTCATTGTCATGTTAGTGATGATGATCAGTTGGGGATTGTTTAATATTGCAACTGGTAGAGTGCAATATAATGCCGCAGCACCGGTTGGCAGTTTTGTTCCTGGAATGTCATTGCTATTATTTCTAAAGGCTTTTTCGGCAGGTTCTTCTTCCCTAACCGGTGTTGAAGCAATCAGTAACGCAGTGCCTAACTTTAAAAAACCAAAACGCAAGAATGCTGCCAACACACTCGCTTTGATGGCAGTTTTGTTAGGATTATTCTTTGCGTCTGTAACTTTTCTAAGCTATTATTTGGGTGTGATGCCTAACAATGATGAAACGGTGTTGTCTCAGATTGGGATGGCAGTCTTTGGTCATGGAATTTTATATTATTTGCTGCAATTAGCAACAGCGATGATTCTGGCTGTAGCAGCTAACACTGGTTTTTCGGCGTTTCCCATTTTGGCATATAATTTGGCAAAGGATAAGTTCATGCCGCATATGTTTATGGATCGAGGGGACCGGCTTGCATATTCAAATGGGATTATCTCATTAGCAGTGGGTGCAATTGTTTTGATTTCAATTTTTCATGGACAAACCAGCAGATTGATTCCGCTGTATGCGGTCGGCGTCTTCGTTCCGTTTACGTTGTCGCAATCTGGGATGATTATTCACTGGTTCCGAACTCGTGATCGCAATTGGATTCTCAATTCGCTGGTCAACTTGTTAGGGACTGTGATTTCTTTTTTGCTAGTCGTATTTCTCTTTTTGCTGCATTTTGATACCGTCTGGCCTTATTTATTGATAATGCCGGTGTTGCTCTATGCATTTTATAAAATTCATGAACATTACGGAATTGTTGCTGCACAGTTGCGTTTAAGTGAAGAGGCAGAACTGCATGATTATGCTGGATCAACGGTAATTGTACTTGTCAGTTCAGTGACGCATGTTACGACAGGGGCAATTAATTATGCACGTTCAATTGGCGACTATGTAATTGCAATGCACGTGTCGTTCGATGAGAATCCGAAGAAAGAGCATGAAACGGCCAAAGAATTTAAGGAATCATTTCCAGATGTGCGGTTTGTTGATCTCCATTCTTCATATCGTTCGGTACCAGCACCTGTGCTGCGTTTTTGTGATGTAATGGCAAAAAATTCTGCACAAAAGAATTTTACGACGACTGTTTTGGTACCACAGTTTGTACCACGAAAGCCGTGGCAAAACATTTTGCATAATCAGACAAGTCTGCGTTTACGGGCTGCATTGAACTCGCGCGAGAATATCATTGTTGCAACTTATAGTTATCATCTGAAAAAGTAGTTAGTTTCTAAGCAGTGTGATTAAATCTCGATACAAAAGTAGCTAGGATTTATGGTATAATAAATACCAATTAGTGCAGAAATGATCTAAAGTTTTAAGCTCTTCTTTGGATGATTACTAAAAGAAAGAGGACGGCGTATGTATAGAATTGTTGCGTCTTTATTTGTGACAATGGTTTTATCCTTTCTCTTAACGCCATTAGTTCGCAAATTGGCGGTTAAGATTGGAGCGGTCGATAGTCCCAATGCGAGACGCGTCAATAAGATCCCAATGCCAACAATGGGTGGTTTGGCGATTTTTGTGGCGTTTAACATCTCATGTTTTTTTTTAATGAAGCAACAGTATCCCGCACACCAGCTCTGGACCCTTTTTATTGCTGAGTGTGTTGTGATTGCAACGGGGGTTCTAGATGATGTCTTTGAACTAACTCCTAAGCAGAAATTGTCAGGGATCACGTTAGCTGGACTGATCGTTTTTTTCTTTGCGAAAGTCAGAATGACGACACTCACGCTCCCTTTTTTGGGCACGCTCAATCTTGGATTATTGAGTTTACCAATCACATTATTGTGGATTCTAGCAATTACTAACGCTGTTAATTTAATCGACGGGTTAGATGGTTTAGCAACCGGTGTCTCGATTATCGCGCTCTTTACCAGTGGATTAACTGGCTTTTTCTTTTTAAATGTAACGAGTACATTTGTTTCAATTTGGATCTTCACGCTGGTGGCTGCCTTACTTGGCTTCCTGCCATTTAATTTTCATCCGGCTAGCATCTATTTAGGAGATACTGGTGCGTTATTTATTGGATTTATGATTTCAGTTTTTTCGCTGTACGGGCTTAAAAATGCGACCTTTATTACGATTGTAATTCCTGTGATTATTCTTGGTGTTCCAATTACAGACACAGTATATGCAATTCTAAGGCGCTTTTTGAATAAGAAGCCAATTTCTCAGGCTGATAAGCATCACTTACATCATCGTTTGATGGAAATGGGATTATCGCATACCCAAACCGTCTTAGTAATTTATGGAATTGCGTTAATCTTTTCGTGTATTTCCTTACTGTATCCGATCTCCAATGTGTTGGGGTCAGTTTTACTGACAGTTGCGACTTTGTTTGGGCTTGAGCTTTTTGTGGAGTCGATTGGACTTGTAGGTTCTCAACGTAAACCGCTACTGAATTGGATCAGCAAGATTGTGGGAGAAAAAAAGCAGGAATTGTTGGCAGCTGAAAAGAAACGTAAACAAGAAAAAAACAAGAAAAAAAAATAAACACATTCAAATTTTAGGAGAATTTGGGTTGTTAGGTTTGACTATTAGAAAGTTGTGTCTGGGGCTCAAAACCGAATATTTGAAATGTGCTAATTAATACTTTAGGTCAAAAATAAAAGAGAGTGTGACATAAGTCGGGAAAATTTGAGTGCTAACTCGAATTACGAACATAGCGAGTACTTTGCTATGAGTAATTCGAAGTTAGACGGAGAATTTTGACTTATGGAACACGTTTATCCGAATAAAGAGGGACTGTGACAAAAGTTAAATTTTGTCACAGCCCCTCTTATGCGTGATAAGGCAGCTCACGATAGCGGAGCTGCCCTTTTTTAATTTTAACTGCGTTATTAAGGAGCTCAATTACCTTTTTTTCAAATTGAGTGGCATTTTCTTGAGGAACGGCTACAGTTAGAGTGACACTCACAAGATACTCAGTGTTAATGAGTGAAATCGCTTCTGATTCAAGGAAATGTTGCAGTTTTCCCAGTTGAGGGTAAGCAATTTCGAGCTCAAGAATTTGCTGCGGTTGACAGATAACGATTGTTTCTGCGGTAAGTGCTTGGCTGGTAGCTTGGCTATATGCGCGAATCAAGCCGCCAGTACCTAGTTTAATTCCCCCAAAGTAACGGGTAACCACAGCAGTCACATTGCGTAAATTGTTTTTTTTCAAAACTTCTAAAATGGGATGTCCGGCAGTCCCAGAAGGTTCGCCATTATCACTTGAACGCTGGATTTCATTTTGCATCCCCAGCAGATAAGCAAAGCAATTATGGGTGGCTTTTGCGTGGGATGCCTTAACTTGTGTGATAAACTGGGTAGCTTGTTCTTCTGATTCTGTGCGCGACACACTGCAGATAAAAGTTGATTTTTTAATTAATAATTCAGTCTGATGCTGATTTTTAACGGTAAGATATGTTTTCAATCAAATTCCTTCTTTTTACGTATTTTAATAATGGAAAGGGGGAGGATCAGCGTGACTGCGTCTAAAACAAATGCATATAATGAATTATTTGGCAGGTGGTTGACCGGTAGAAATGGTTTTACACCTATACAAGCAAACGAGCTGAAAATTATTGCACAACCAGCTCTTGAAGTTAGTGCTGGAAAAATAAGGTGTAGACGTTGTGGACAAAAAACCGGCAAAAAACGGGCGCTGCTGCCGCATGGGCAGTATTATTGTCCCCGGTGTCTGAACTTCGGACGGCTGACAAGTCTAGATACATTATACACTATCAGTGAACCGAACTTTTTTGAACCACCTAAGCAGATTTTAACATGGGAGGGACAGCTTTCACCTTACCAGCAAAAAGCTGCTAAGCGTCTGTTGCAAACTATTGACCAGCAAGAAACCTTCTTACTGTGGGCGGTCACGGGTGCCGGAAAGACAGAAATTCTCTTTCCAGCACTGGCGCGTGCTTTTGCCCAGGGAAAACGCGTTTGTCTGGCTTCTCCGCGAATAGATGTGTGCAATGAGCTTTATCCACGATTAATGAGCGCTTTTTCCCAGATTTCGCTTGTACTGCTTCATGGACAACAACAGCAAAAATATCGGTATACACAACTTGTGATATGTACTACCCACCAATTGATTCGGTTTGTAGCTGCATTTGATGTGCTGATTGTTGACGAAGTAGATGCTTTTCCTTTTAGAAACAATGCTTGGCTTTCATATGCTGTGCAAACAGCCAGAAAAAAGAACAGTACATTGCTTTTGCTCACGGCAACTCCAACGAAACAACTTTTGCGGCAGGTTCACAAAGGAAGATTAGCTTTTGGGTATCTCCCATTGCGTTATCATGGATACTTGTTACCACAACCGCAAGTTTTTTGCGAAATGGCATGGAAGAAAAAAATTGCTAAGGGCGAAGTTCCTGCACGTCTCAAACGAATTCTCTTAACCTGGATAAAGCAGCAAAAACCTTTCTTAGTTTTTGTTCCACGAATAACTTTACTGGCACCCGTTTATCGTGCAATTTGCCGGGTTTTACCATCCAAAATTCAAGGAACCACGGTTCATGCAAGCGATGTACAAAGAAGTGCGAAAGTCGCTAAAATGCGTCTAGGTGAGTATCATTTTCTCGTTACCACAACGATTTTAGAGCGCGGGGTCACGTTTCCCCGGCTTAATGTAGTGGTTTTAGGAGCAGATGATGAGATCTTTATGCAGTCAGTGCTAGTCCAAATTGCTGGGCGTGTAGGACGAAGCCGTGCGTGTCCAACAGGAGATGTTTATTTTATTTGTACAATGCAAAATACTGAAATCAAAGCAGCTTGTAAGCAAATTGCTTTTGTGAATAGAAAAGGACGGAGGATGAAAAATGAAATGCTGTCTGCTTTGCCAAAGAAGAAAATATGAACCGTTTAGCTTTGCTTGGCTTTTTTCACTGCAGTCCGAAAGTGATGCGCTGCTTTGTCAGCTTTGTCAAAGTGCATTTACACCGCTTAAAGAAAAGATTTGCACCGGTTGCGGGAGGGAAGGAACATATGTTAACTACTGTACAGATTGTCAACGGTGGTTGCAGACCGGAATATCAGAATTACTTTATAATAGAGCCCTCTATCGCTATAATGATGCAATGAAAAAATATTTTGAACAGTTTAAATTTGCAGGCGACTATTACTTGCGCATACTCTTTAAAAGAGAATTGGCACGTTTTTTGCGGCAGCGTTACCGCCAAGGGTGGCTTTTTGTTCCAATTCCAGTTACAGCAGAAACAGCTACTAAACGCTGTTTTAATCAAGTTGAGGGACTTTTTGAAAACGTTACTTTACACAAAGTGATTTACAGCAAGATAAAAAGCAAAAAACAGCAGTCATTGTTAAAGCGAAGGGCACGGTTGCAGACGCCACAGCCATTTGCAATTACTTCTCAAGATCAAAGCAGGTTATCAGGGGCAAAGGTGGTCTTAGTGGATGACATTTATACGACGGGGCGAACGTTGTATCATGCAAGGGCGGTGCTAAAAGCGGCGGGAGTTGCACAAATTCGGGCAGTTACATTAGCGAGATAGATAATATTATTTGTTAATTGTAACGTTTTCTTTTATAATATAATAAACGTTGATAGATCATAAGTGGTCTATCCTGCATGTTAAATGCAGTGTTTAGTTGTGAAAGGAGAGGTTTGTTATGCTAAATTACAATATCCGCGGGGAAAACATCGAAGTGACGGAGGCTATTAGGAATTACGTCCAGAAAAAGCTTAACAAACTCGAAAAGTATTTCGAGAATACTTCCGATTCAATTGCGCATGTAAACTTGAAGGTTTACTCGGATAAGACTGCTAAGGTCGAAGTTACAATTCCACTTCCTTATTTAGTACTACGCGCAGAGGAGACTTCACCCGATATGTACGCGAGTGTCGATTTGGTTACTGATAAACTGGAACGACAGATTAGGAAGTATAAAACTAAGATAAATCGTAAATCACGTGAAAAAGGCTTCAAAGAATTTCAGTTTAATGATGAACAAAATACCAAGGCAAATGATGAAAATAAATTTGATATCGTACGCACAAAGCACTTCTCATTGAAGCCAATGGATAGTGAAGAAGCTGTTTTACAGATGGATATGCTTGGACATGACTTCTTTATTTATGAAGATGCAGAAACAAGCGCAACTAATATTGTTTATCGGCGAAAAGACGGACGCTATGGCTTAATAGAGGCAAGCGAGAAGTAGCAAAGCACTAAGAATAGACAGAGATAAAATATGTTTTTTATGACAGGCTATCCATTGATCGGATTAAGCCTGTTTTTGTGTCACTTATGAATAGTTAGAAGTTGTTTCAAAATACTTTAAAAGATGATAAAATACAACATGGTATACTGTTTTGCTGAAATTGATAAAGTTATAATGAATTTGAATGAGATTTAATGTTTTTTTGAGAAAGGAAATCTGACATGGCCAATGTCCTAAGAAAATGGGTTGAAAGTGATAAGCGCGAATTAAAGCGTTTAGGAAAAATAGCAGATAAAGTTGAAGCTTATGCTGATGATATGGAAGCACTAAGCGATGCTGAATTGAAAGCTAAGACACCAGAATTAAAAAACAAATATCAAGACGGAGCAACGCTGGATGATCTTTTGCCAGAAGCATTTGCGGTCGTTCGTGAAGGTGCAAAACGTGTTTTGGGGTTGTATCCGTTTCGTGTCCAGATTTATGGTGGAATTGTTTTGCACGAAGGCAATATTGCTGAGATGAAAACAGGTGAAGGTAAAACTTTGACGGCAACGATGCCGGTTTATCTAAATGCTTTAGCGGGCGAAGGTGTGCACGTTGTAACAGTTAATGAATACCTTTCAAGTCGTGATGCTAAAGAAATGGGTGAACTATATACTTGGCTGGGACTGACTGTTGGTCTCAATATTTCAGGTAAAACCCCAGATGAAAAAAGAGAAGCCTACAACTCAGATATTACTTATTCCACTAATAGTGAATTAGGCTTTGATTATCTGCGCGACAATATGGTAGTTTATCGCGAAGATATGGTGCAGCGTCCTTTGAATTTTGTGATTGTTGATGAAGTTGATTCGATTTTAATTGATGAAGCACGAACACCATTGATTATTTCAGGGCAAGCAGAACAATCAACTACTCTTTATACGAGAACAGATCGTTTTGCCAAAACGTTGACTGAAAAAGCAGATTATAAGATTGACCTTGAATCCAAAACAGTTTCTTTAACTGAAGAAGGGATTAAAAAGGCTGAAAAATATTTTGGATTAGAAAATTTATATGATCCTGATAATACGGCCTTGACACATCATTTGGACAATGCTTTACGGGCTAACTTCATCATGTTGCGCGATAAAGATTATGTGGTTTCAAACGGTGAGGTTTTAATTGTTGATCAGTTTACCGGTCGAATCATGGAAGGCCGTCGTTATTCAGATGGTTTACATCAAGCCATTGAAGCAAAAGAGCATGTTGAGATTCAACAAGAAACCAAAACAATGGCAAATATCACTTATCAGAACTTTTTCCGGATGTACAAAAAAATTGCCGGAATGACTGGGACGGCGAAGACTGAGCAGGAAGAATTCCGCGAGATCTATAACATGGAAGTTATTTCGATTCCGACCAATAAACCAGTAATTCGCGAAGATCGGCCTGATTTGTTGTATCCAACGCTAAAAAGCAAGTTTAAGGCAGTGATCAACGATATTCGGGAACGTCATGAAAAGGGACAACCAATTTTGGTGGGGACAGTTGCAGTTGAAACTTCTGAACTGCTTGCGCAATTGCTTGATCAAGCTGGGATTCCACATGCAGTTTTGAATGCTAAAAATCATGCAAAAGAAGCCGAAATTATTATGAATGCTGGACAACGTGGTGCAGTTACAATTGCGACCAACATGGCTGGGCGTGGAACAGATATCAAGCTTGGACCTGGTGTTCGTGAAGTCGGAGGCTTGGCTGTTATCGGAACTGAGCGGCATGAGTCACGCCGGATTGATAATCAGCTGCGTGGACGCTCTGGCCGTCAAGGAGATCCAGGACTGACACAATTTTATCTTTCACTAGAAGATGATCTGATGCTACGTTTTGGTTCTGAGCGGGTGAAAGCGATTCTTGAAAGGTTCAAAGTGGCTGATGAAGATGCTGTAATTCAAAGCAAAATGATTTCGCGTCAAGTTGAATCAGCGCAAAAACGAGTTGAAGGAAATAACTATGATACTCGTAAGCAAGTTTTGCAATATGACGATGTTATGCGTGAACAGCGTGAAGTTATTTATGCACAAAGACAACAAGTAATCATGGAAGATGAATCACTTAAGCCAGTAATTATGCAGATGATCAAGCGCACAGTCGCACATATTGTCCAAATGCACACTCAAGGTGAACAAAAAGACTGGAATTTGCAGGCAATCCTTGATTTTGCAGTTGCGGCGATGGTTAATGAAGATAGTATTACTTTGTCTGACCTCCAAGGCAAAGATCCAGATGCAATTGTGGCATATTTAGTAGATCGAGCAGAAGCTAATTATGCCCTCAAAGAAAAGCAACTTTACGATGCATCTCAAATGTTAGAGTTTGAAAAAGTTGTTGTTTTGCGTGTGGTTGATTCACGTTGGACTGATCATATTGATGAGATGGATCAGCTGCGACAATCAATTGGATTGCGTGGTTATGGTCAGTTGAATCCATTAGTAGAATACCAAACAGACGGTTTTAGAATGTTTGAACAAATGGTGGGTGACATTGAATATGATGTGACGCGGCTCTTCTTGAAAGCAGAAATTCGACAAGATATCAAACGTTAAACAAAAATAATAAAAGAGAAGAGGGAATCTTAGTATGCGGTAACTAAACGTACTGAGATTCCCTCTTGAATTAAACAACTAGAAAGGATAGATAACTGATGGATAATGGGGAATACAAAAAGATTATTGAAAAAATGAAAAAACAAGTCGCTGACTTTAGGGGGTCTCTTTGACTTAGATAGTCTGAATGAAAAAATTTCTGAAAATGAAGAGCAGATGGCTGCTCCTGATTTTTGGAGCGATCAACAGAGTGCTCAAAAAGTTATCGCGGAAAATAATCTGTTAAAAACAAAATATGATAACTTCAAGCTGCTAGCTAATGCAGTGGACGATATTGAAGTGCTCTTTGAACTTTTGCAAAGCGATCCAAGTGACCAAGAATTATTGACGGAACTTGACAATAAAATTGCAATAGTTCAGAAAAAGATGAATAGCTATCAGTTAGAATTACTGCTTAATGGCAAATATGATAAAAATAATGCACTGCTAGAGATTCATCCTGGGGCTGGCGGCACAGAGTCGCAGGATTGGGGAGCCATGCTGTTGCGCATGTATGATCGCTGGGCTCAGCAGCATGCCTTTGAGGTGGAGCTGCTTGACTACCAAGATGGCGATGAAGCAGGGATTAAGAGCGTTTCATTGCGAATTAAGGGAGAAAATGCGTATGGTTATTTGCGAAGCGAAAAGGGTGTTCACCGGCTGGTACGGATCTCACCGTTTGATGCTGCTGGCAGAAGACACACCTCATTTGCATCAGTAAATGTCATGCCGGAACTTGCAGATGACGTTGAGGTCGAACTACGGCCTGAAGAGATTCGGATGGAGGTTTTCCGTGCAAGTGGAGCTGGGGGACAGCACATCAATAAGACTTCTTCCGCGGTGCGTCTGATTCACGAACCGACCGGAATTGTGGTTTCCAGTCAAGCTCAGCGTTCGCAATTTCAAAACAGAGCAACGGCAGAAAGTATGCTGCGTTCGCGCCTTTATGAGCTGAAGTTAGAAGAACAAGAGAAAAAACGAGCGCAGATTCAAGGAAAGCAACTTGAAATTGGTTGGGGTTCTCAGATTCGCTCCTATGTTTTTCATCCTTATTCTTTGGTCAAGGATCATCGAACAGATTACGAGACAGGTAACACTCAGGCAGTGATGGATGGTGACCTTGATGGTTTTATAAATGCTTACTTGCAGTTTGAACTTCAAAAAGAAAACCCCCAATAAGGTAATTGAAACTTAAACGTAATATGATTGTAATATCACTCTTTTTATTAATGATATAATATCTGGGTGCGTAGCCGAATATGGGGGGGAAAGTCCTTTTGATAGAGTTCAAACATGTTTTTAAGAAGTATGCAAATCAGGTTGTTGCTGTTAACGACTTTAATATTAAGATCCAACAAGGAGAGTTCGTGTATGTGATCGGACCAAGTGGAGCAGGAAAATCGACTTTTATCAAAATGATGTATCGGGAAGAAAAACCGACATCTGGGCAGATTAAGGTCAATGATTATCAGCTAGAAGAAATCAAAAATAGCAAGGTTCCCTTCTTACGCAGAGAGTTAGGGGTTGTTTTTCAGGACTTTAAATTGTTACCCAAACTCACAATCTTTGAAAATGTTGCATATGCACTACAGGTAATTGAAAAACAGCCTGCTGCAATTAAGGCGAGAGTTGAGCATGTTTTGGGATTGGTTAAATTGGCTTCCAAGGCGCCAGCATTTCCCAACGAACTTTCAGGTGGAGAACAGCAGCGTGTTGCAATTGCCCGCGCAATTGCAAATGAGCCCAAAATTTTGATTGCAGACGAACCAACGGGTAATCTTGATCCCGAAACAGCTGCAGGCATTATGGAAATCCTTGAAAGGATTAATCAGCAAGGTACAACAGTGGTAATGGCTACTCACAACAGCCACTTAGTGAACGAATACCGACACCGCGTGATTGAAATTGAAGGTGGACGCGTGATTCGCGATCAGGACGAAGGGAGATTTTTCCAAGATGAAGCTAGCAACTTTTAAACGACATCTCATTGAAAGTTTTAAAAGCCTGAAACGCAATGGGTGGATGTCCGTAGCAGCTTTTAGTGCGGTCACCGTGACTTTGCTTCTAGTCGGAGTGCTGTTGTCAGTTTTAATGAACGTGAACAAGATTGCGGCTGATGTTGAAAATGATGTGCAGGTGCGGGTGCTGATTAATCGTGGGACAACACAAGCACAACAAACTAAATTGAAAAATAAACTTGAGAAACTAGCTGAAGTTAAAAAAATAACGTTTTCAAGTAAAGAAAATGAATTAAGCAAGGTAGTAAAGAGCTACGGCAAAGGCTTCAAGCTTTTTGGTGGCGACGGCAATCCGTTGTATGATGTTTTCATAGTCCAAGCAAAAAAGCCACAGCAAACCGTACGGGTAGCGCAACAGGCAAAGAAAATGAGTTTTGTCTATGATGCAAAATACGGCGGAACTTCTGCTAAGAAGATGTTTGCAATTGTTGATAATATTCAAAAATGGGGCTTAGGTATCAGCTTATTGCTGCTGTTTGTAGCGGTGTTCCTAATTTCAAATACGATTCGAATTACCATTCTTTCGCGCCAAAATGAGATTTCTATTATGCGGTTAGTGGGTGCGACAAATAGTTTTATCAGATGGCCTTTTATTCTTGAAGGAGCGTGGACAGGATTATTTGGCGCGGTCATACCTTTAGTAATCGTTAACTTTGGATACGTGTGGACGCATCGGGTGCTCTCCCAAGCACTTGCAAGTACTAGTTATCGCTTGTTGACTCCGGGGACTTTTCTGCTTGAAATTGACGCTCTCTTAATTTTAATTGGAATTTTTATTGGAGCGCTTGGAGCAGGTTTTTCAATGCGCCGCTTTTTGAAAATTTAATTTCATTTCAAAAGAAATGGACATTACCATGACAACTGGAGTGTCGCGTGCGGGTTATTAATTTAGTTATAGGGCTGGACCAAAACTTAGGTTTTGTGCGCAGCCCTATAATTATGTCTTAGAAACAGAATTTTTTTGTGATTAAAGCTCAGCGGGCTTTGTGCTCGATTTGATTAATTGGTATACTTAAGTTTGAGAAAAAGCTTAGGAGCTGTAATTATGTTGATGATAAAATTCATTTTGTTATGGGGATTGCAACCAGTCTTTTGGTTTGGCTTTTTAGCAACAAGTTGTGCGCATTTTTTGCGGATCAAGCATGAGCGTGAGCATTATCACGTTGCTATTAACCGAGATTTTTATGAAGGACGGCATTATTTGAAAAATGGGTTCATTTTTTCATTACTGGGTTCAATGCTGTGCCTCGGACTGGGTGTGGTTTTTCCTATAAAATGGATTTTTATGTATAGTATCGCGGCTATCTTAGGAATAATTTTCAGTGTTTTTTGTGATGCCGGTTTATTCTTTTTACTGAGTGCATGTCTGCTGCCGATCGGTGTCCACTTCCTACAGACGTGGTTTCCACATACCAACATGCTTCAGCTTGAGAAGCTTGTGCCGCAGAATTTTAATGGCACAGCATTCCTATTGCTATGCGCGCTTTTCTTCTTATTTAGATGGTTGCTATTAGGACGTTTTTCTCCCGAATTTTTGACTCCTAAAATTAAGCAAGGCAAACGGGGTCGAAAACTGGCTTCATATAATTGGCGGGAATTAACCGTTGTTCCTTTAGTAGTTTTGATTCCAGGCAATTTTTCTCAAAATCTAATTCCGTTTTGGCCTTTAGTAACATTTCAAGGGCAGCATTATAGTTTCTTTGTACTACCTTTACTAGTTTCGGGCAGCTTGTGTATTTGGCGAACCGCAGTCACTGTAGGTGTTGCGCAAGCCCGCAAAAATGCGGCACAGCTGCTGGGATTTTGTCTGTTAGGTGCCTTAATAACAGCAGTAGTTTCACAAGCGGTTGGTGTAGTTTTTCTTTTATTGGTTTTGATGGTCGTCTTGCGCTTTATTAGAAGATATGCCAAGATGAAGAAGCAAGGAAAATGGTACGTGGAGACTTATAATGGCATTCGCGTGATTGCAGTTCGCCCCAATACTCCGGCAGCCAAAATGCAACTGGAACCCGGCGATGTGATTCTTGAATGTAATGGCAAAACCGTTGTGAATGAAGCTGAGTTCTATGCAGCATTGAAACTTGTACCAACCTTTTGTCGTCTCAAAGTCAAAACTTATGCAGGCGAGTTAAAGATTGCTGAAAGTGCGATCTTTGCTAACTCACCTCATGAAATAGGTTTAGTATTATTTCACTGATTTTGGAGGGAACATTTTGAAGAAAATATTAGTTGTCGATGATGAAATTTCGATAGTCACATTGTTGAAATATAACTTAGAACAGGCCGGCTATGAAGTGGCAACTGCAGTCGATGGCCAAACAGCACTTGAAATGGCCAGAAGCAACGGATTTGACTTTATATTATTGGATCTGATGTTGCCTCAGATGGATGGACTGGAAGTTACAAAACACTTACGCCAAGAAAAAATTAAAACGCCTATTATGATTTTAACGGCAAAAGGTGAGGAATATGACAAGGTTATTGGGCTTGAGTTGGGGGCCGATGACTATATGACGAAACCTTTTTCTCCACGTGAAGTTATTGCACGGATTAAAGCAATTGCGCGTAGGACAGAAAATGCGACAGACAAAGATGGAAAAGCGAGCGATCGCATTGCAGAAGAACGGACTGAATACTTTGAGTTTCCTGACTTTTCAGTTGATTTGGTTAATTATACCGTGACTAAGGATGGTCAAAAAATCAAATTAACACCCAAAGAGTTTGAACTGTTGACCTATTTTATTAGAAGGCAGCATCGCGTGTTAAGTCGTGATAAACTTTTAAACGGTGTTTGGGGTTTTGATTATGTAGGACAGACTCGAATGGTCGATATGCATGTCAGTCATTTACGTGAGAAGATTGAAAAAGATCCGAAAAAGCCACACTACATAGAAACTGTGAGAGGTTTTGGATATCGTTTTGAGGGTGAAGCAAATCAAAATAATTAAAACTTTTTGTAGCGATGTTGTGATTATTTTTCTTTTTTTGGCAGCAATTTTTTTACTAGTGATACAGCAATCCGGTGTGGCTGTACGCCATGCGTGGAGTTTTGAGACATGTTTTTTATTGCTGGTAACTGCAATGATCTTAGCGGCGGTCGATGTTTGCGGAAGATTTCTGCGGTTTAAGAAGCGTAAAGATGAATTGCAACTCTTAAATGCTAGATTGGATGACATTATTGATGGGAGAAAGCCTAAGCATGTTTTGCTGGATCCCACTGATCCTTACTATGAATTATCACGCACAATCAGTGCTGTCCAAAGCATGAAAAATGATCTTTCTAAAAGTTTTGTCACGCAGCAACGCGGTTATTTTTCGTTGATCGAATACTTAACAATTGGTGTTTTGGTTTTGGATCAAGATCGTAAGATCTACCTTAGTAACCATGCCATGAGTGATTTGATCGGGCGTGAGATGAATCTTAAGGGACAAATTTATGTTAATGTCTTGCGGACTTATGAATTAAGCCAGTTGATTGAGAAGGTTTATCAGGATAAACAGGATCAGCATGTAGAAATTAAATTAGATTTTTCCGCTAAGATTGTAGATGCGCATGTCGTTTACGTTCCGGTAAGCGAGCATCATTTCTTAGTGATGGCGCTCCTTTATGATATTACAGAATTAAAAGAGATTGAAAGAATGCAAATGGATTTTGTTGGTAACGTCAGCCATGAGCTCAAAACACCGATCACGGCAATTACCGGTTTCAGCGAAACGCTTTTGCAAGGAGCAATGAATGATCCCAAGGCTTTGAATGAATTTTTGAACATTATTCATCAAGAAAGTTTGAAATTGACTGAGTTGGTGGAGGATATTCTGTCACTTGCAAGAATTGATGCCAGCCCTGAACTCAAATTGGTTGAAATCGATCTGCGGAAGTTTTTAATCGAACTTTTAAAATCTTTCAGACCGGAAATTAATAAAAAAGAAATTCAAATTTACATTGAAATCCCAAGTGGATGTGTTGTGCAGGTAGATCAAAACAAATTACGTCACGTCGTCAATAACTTGGTGCAGAATGCGATTAAATATAATAATCGTAAAGGAAAAGTTTGGCTTAAAGGAACAATCAAAAAAGATTTTTGGTTTATCAGTGTGATTGATAATGGCTATGGGATTCCCAAGGATGAAAAAGATCGGATTTTTGAAAGATTTTATCGGATTGATACTTCGCGTTCTCGTCAAAATGGAGGCACCGGATTGGGGCTTTCAGTTGTGAGGGAATATGTAGAAGCAATGTCTGGAAAGATTACAGTTGAGAGTCAAGTTGGCGTTGGCTCAACGTTTACGGTAACATTTCCAGTAGTGTTGCCAAAAAAAGAATTGAATAACGAAGCTGAATAGCGGCGGGCTGTATCGATGCTTGTTAAGAGCTGGATACAGCCTGCTTTTAAAATAAAATCAAAAAAAGCTGATTTAATACTTTTGAGAATTGCACGAAGTCAGAGAAAAGTATAGAATCAAAATAATCAAGAGCTTTTGCGTTTTATTTGGGGATGAGACTATCAAAGTTCAAGCAGGCTGGGGGTGAAGGAATTGAGAAAGACTTTCAATAATGAATTGAACAAAATGCATGTACGGTTTGCAGAGATGGGGATGATGACCCACGAGGCAATCTTTCGTTCAGTTAAAGCTTTTGTCGATCATGACAAGGAACTTTCCCGCGAGGTAATTGCCCGCGATCAGGCAATTAATGAGTGTGAGAATGAACTTGAAAAGATGACCTTGGAAGTCATTGCGCTCTATCAGCCAGTGACTGCTGATTTGCGGGATGTAATAACCATTTTGAAGGCTAGCTCGGATATCGAACGAATTGGAGATCATGCAGTCAGTATTTGTCATGCAACCATCAAAATGAAAGGGAGCCAGCGGATTGCGGCAGTTGAAGTTGAAATTGCCAAGATGGGTGACTATACGTGTTCAATGGTTGAGCAGGTTCTTGACGCCTACGTCAATCGTGATCTTGAGGCTGCTTACAAGCTTGCAAAGGAAGATCGCTTTCTTGATCAAGAGCTGAAAAAAATTCGCTCTCTTTGCATGAAAGTTATGCAACAAGAACCTGATGCAGTGTTCAGTGGGTCGTATTATATTTCAATTGCAACTTATCTTGAGCGAATTGGTGATTATGTAACTAATGTCTGCGAATGGATTGTTTTCTTGCAACTTGGTGAGATTGTCGAGCTTAATCCCAGCGCACGCAATGAGCTATAGTTTTGTTTAAGTTTGCCGCACTTAGTTTGCTAAAAATCAAATGAAAATGTACAATTTTCATAGGTAACGTTACACAAGATTAAGTTTAGGAGGCTTGTTTAAATGAATAAAGATGCTAAAAAAATCAGGAGATCGTCAAATCGGTTAATTGCTGGTGTATGTGCGGGCCTGGCTGAATATCTTAATCTGCAGCCTTGGATTGTGCGCGTAATTTTTTTGATATTAGCCCTCGTGCCACATCTGACTTTTTGGATGATCTGTATTTATGTCATGCTGATTGCATTGATACCAGCAGTTGAAAGCAATCCTTTCACGGCCCTTTTTTCGTTGTTTGGAGAACAAAAGACGTCAGCAAAGGAAGATCATTCTAAAAATAAACGACGCATTATTAAAGATGCACGTGAAAAAGATATTCATTAAAAAAGAAAAATTTAGGAGGAATTTAGATGTCATTCTGGCGACGTGTGGTGGTGAACGCACTCGTATTTATAGCTACGGCAGGCTTTTTTTCGCAGTATTTTCATGTTGCTAACATATGGGTTTCACTAATTGCTGCGTTTGTGCTGGGCTTATTAAATATGTTTGTCAAGCCTGTTTTGCTGATTTTGTCGCTACCAATCACTTTTGTGACGCTTGGTCTTTTTTACTTTGTCATCAATGCTTTGATGCTTGAGATGACTTCTTTTTTAATTGGGGATTCATTTAAATTTGCAAATTTTGGGGCGGCATTTTTAGTAGCCTTGATTTTAAGTTTTGTTAATTTGATCATCACTAATTATTTTCAAACGGATCATTAGTTAAGTTACACACCAAAGGAATTGTAGTAGAAGGAAAGCTGTTTAGAAAGCTTGTGCAGGAGGTCTTTAGGGTGGATAACGCTGTAAATGTACAAAGTCTAGTTGAAGCAACGGGGTTGAAAGTTTTTTCTGGCGGAAAATATTTAAAAACTAAGCAGATTTATGCAAGTGATATTTCACGTCCTGGTTTGGAATTGACGGGCTATTTTGATTATTATCCTGCTGAAAGAATTCAGGTTCTCGGAATGACAGAAATTTCTTATGCCCGAAAAATGGATCAGGATAAGCGTAAAGAAGTGATGGCTAAGTTATGTGCTGATGCTGCGACACCTTGTTTTATTATTTCACGTTATTTACCTGTTCCAGCAGAACTGGATGTTGCTGCTAAAAGCAATGGGATTCCAGTTTTAAGATCAAAGCTTCCCACGACACGCCTGCTAGCCAAGTTGACAGATTTTTTAGAGTCCCAATTGGCCGAAAGAAAGTCTTTGCATGGAGTCTTAGTGGACATATATGGTTTGGGAGTCTTGATTACAGGTGATTCAGGTGTCGGTAAGTCTGAAACAGCACTTGATTTGATTAAAAGAGGTCATCGGCTAATCGCAGATGACCGGGTCGAAGTTTATCAAAAAGATGAGCAGACTATTAGAGGTGAGGCTCCTAAAATCTTGAGGCATTTACTCGAAATCCGCGGAATTGGAATTATTGATGTCATGAATCTTTTTGGGGCAGGAGCAGTGCGGGCAGAAACTGATATTTCATTGATTGTCCACTTGGAAGACTGGGGACCGGATAAACAGTTTGATCGGCTGGGCAGTGGGGAACAAAAATTCAAAATTTTTGATGTGGAAGTTCCACAGATTGCGGTTCCCGTTAAAATTGGGCGCAATCTTGCAATTATAATTGAAGCAGCGGCGATGAATTTTCGTGCCAAAACAATGGGTTATGATGCAACAAAACTTTTTGAAAATAATCTGAATAATTTGATTAAAGAGAATTCAAATGAACAGTAAGGATGTGTTTATTAAGTGAATTATCTATTTGGCGCCCTTAATCCCGTGGCGTTTTCGGTGGGGCCGCTTGAAGTGCACTGGTATGGAATCATCATTGCCAGTGCAGTTGTTTTGGCGGTGATTTTAGCAGTTCGTGAGGGAAAACGGCGCGGCATCAGCGAAGATACTGTCTATGATTTACTGCTGTGGGCCATGCCTTTTTCAATTATTTCTGCCCGCATCTACTATGTAATTTTTCAATGGAGCTATTATTCCCAGCACCTTAATGAAGTTTATCGTATCTGGGATGGTGGCATCGCGATCTATGGTGCTTTGATCGGTGCAATTATAGTAATTATCTTTTTTTGCCGGCAAAGGCAGATTCCGGTTTGGTTATTATTGGATGTGATTGCCCCTACAGTAATTATGGCGCAAGGAATTGGACGCTGGGGTAATTTTATGAATCAAGAAGCACATGGAGTTAAAACGACACTTAGCTTTTTGCAAGAATTACATTTACCAGAGTTTATTATTCGACAGATGAATATTAAGGGTACATATTATCAACCAACCTTCCTGTATGAATCAGCATGGGATCTTGCAGGTTTTGTGGTGCTGCTTGGACTGCGCCATCGGAAAGGGCTTTTTAAACGCGGCGAAGTTTTCTTTGGCTATGTAATTTGGTATTCCTTTGGTCGTTTCTTTGTTGAAGGAATGCGGACCGATAGTTTGATGCTTGGTTCATTGCGTGTTTCACAGTGGTTATCCGTTATTCTTTTTGGTGGGGCAATTGTGTGGTTGCTTTTACGGCGCTACTGGAGGCCGCTTGATCCGTGGTATCTTGATGGAACAAAAGATGTATTTGAAAAATAGGAGTGGTTGTTTTGTGTGAAAAAATTGCAGTGATCGGTGCCGGATCTTGGGGAAGTGTACTTGCCAATATTTTAATTTTAAATGGTAAGCAGGTCTGCATTTGGTCGCGCAGGCAAGAACAAGTAGAGGAATTAAATAATTTACATACAAATGAGCACTATCTTCCCAAGCTGAAATACGATCCACGTTTAGAAGCGACCACTTCTTTAGCAAGGGCGCTTGCAGGAGCAGATGTGATCTTATTCGCAATTCCTACCAAGGCGATTAGAGCAATGGCACAGCAGGTTGCAACCTTACTTAAAGCTGGGGCACACCCGGTGATTGTGCATGCCAGTAAAGGATTGGAATTGAAGACACATAAACGGATTTCCGAGATTCTTGCAGAAGAAATTCCCAGTGAGAATCGTGCTGGAATTGTGGCACTTTCAGGTCCCAGTCACGCTGAAGAAGTTGCACGGCATGATTTAACCTTAATTACTGCGGCAGCAAAAGATAAGAAAGCCGCGCAGTGTGTGCAGAAAATTTTTATGAATGAATATTTCCGCGTGTATACAAATAGCGATATCATCGGTGTTGAATTAGGTGCAGCTTTTAAAAATATTATTGCCTTAGGTGCGGGGGCATTACATGGTTTAGGCTATGGTGATGATGCAAAAGCTGCTTTAATGACACGCGGGCTAGCTGAAATTGCACGTCTAGGGGTGGCACTTGGTGCTGATCCGATGACTTTTATTGGATTAACCGGAGTGGGTGACCTAATAGTGACATGTACCAGTGTGCATTCACGAAACTGGCGTGCTGGTGACCAATTAGGTCGCGGACAAAAATTAGCGGATATAGTTGCAAATATGGGAATGGTGATTGAGGGCATCAATACCACTAAGGCTGCCTACGAATTAGCGCAGCAAAAGCAGATTGAGATGCCAATTACTGAGGCAATTTATGAAGTTCTTTATCAGGGGAAAGAAATTAAAGCAGCGATTGCAGATTTGATGAAACGTGAAGGCCGCTCGGAAGAAGAAACAAATTACTAGCATGCTTACAATTTGTAAGCTATAATGTGACGGAGTCCTGAATGAAAGACATTGAGGAAGAGAAGGAAGGGTGACTTAATTTGGTAAAAAAATATGATGTGATTATCATCGGAGCTGGTCCAGGAGGAATGACGGCGGCTTTGTATGCTTCACGTGCAAATTTGTCAGTGCTGTTGCTTGATCGTGGCGTCTACGGTGGACAGATGAACAATACGGCTGAGGTTGAAAATTATCCTGGATTTAAGTCCATTCTTGGACCGGATCTTGCAAAAGAAATGTACGAAAGTGCCACTCAGTTCGAAGCAGAGTACGCTTATGGAACCGTCGAAAGTGTTACGGTCTCACCTACAGGGATTAAAACGGTAAAAACAGACAGTGCTGAGTTTGAAACACATGCCTTGATTATTGCCACGGGTTCACAATATAAGAAACTCGGTATCCCGGGTGAAGAAGATTATAGTGGACGTGGTGTTTCCTACTGTGCTGTCTGTGACGGTGCTTTTTTCCGTGATCGTGATGTGGCAGTTGTCGGAGGTGGGGATTCTGCAATTGAGGAAGGCTCTTATCTGACACAGATGGTTAAAGAAGTTAATGTAATTCACCGACGTGATCAGTTACGCGCACAGCAGATTTTGCAAGAACGTGCTTTTGATAATCCTAAGATTGACTTTACGTGGGATACGATTGTCACTCAGATTGAAGGTGACGGACAGAAAGTCACCGGTGTGAAGACGCATAACAAGAAGACAGGTGAGGATAAACTGCTCCCGGTTTCGGGCGTCTTTATCTACATTGGTCTGTTGCCCATGACTGAGACCGTCAGTCACTTAGGAATCACAGATGACGAAGGCTGGATCATTACCAATGAAAAAATGGAAACGAAAGTTCCCGGAATTTTTGCAGTTGGTGATGTCCGCAAAAAAGATTTACGCCAAATTGCAACTGCAGTTGGTGATGGCAGTATCGCAGGGCAAGAAGCCTACAATTACCTTGAAACCGTTAAAGATGTCCAGCGATAATTAGCAGATCAAGAAATACTTTAATAAAGCTCTTGTTTAAGAACTGTTAAAAAACAGGTACTTGAATGAGGGCTTTTTGAATGGATCTGAAATCAAATGCAGGATTCCAATTTTTTTACTTAACTGGTAAAGAATTTCTCTTTTTTGTATAAAAGCGGTTTATTTATAGTATACTATCAGTAGAATAATTTAGGAGTGATTATGTGAGCTGGAAAGAAAATTATACCGCATGGACAAATTTTGCTGGCCTCAATCAGCAGTTGCGCGGCGAACTTGAAAAGATTAAAAATGATCAAGAAGCGCAAGAAGATGCTTTTTATGCACCTCTTGAATTTGGAACAGCGGGGATGCGTGGAGTCCTCGGAGCCGGAATTAATCGGATGAACATTTATACAGTCAGACAAGCTACTGAGGGACTGGCTTTATTCATGGATACTTTAGATGAGAAGCTAAAAAAACGTGGTGTGGCAATCAGTTTTGATTCAAGACATCATTCCCAGGAATTTGCGCATGAGGCTGCCCGTGTTTTGGGGGCACATGGAATTCCAAGTTTTGTTTTTGAAAGTTTGCGTCCAACACCTGAACTTTCATTTACTGTGCGTCATCTAAAAACATATGCAGGTATTATGATTACAGCAAGTCACAATCCTAAACAATATAATGGCTATAAAATTTATGGTGAAGATGGCGGTCAGATGCCCCCTAAAGAATCTGATTTGATTACTAAATTTGTACGGCAGGCAAATGATTTGTTCAATATTAAAGTAGCAGACGAAAACGACCTGCAGGCTACGGGATTAATGAAGATCATTGGTGATGAAGTCGATCAAGCCTATTTAGCTGAGGTTGACCAAGTTACGATTAACAGGGACCTTGTTGCAAAAGAAGGCAAAACACTGAAGCTGATCTTCTCACCGCTGCATGGCACTGGAGCAGTTTTGGGTGAAAGAGCTTTAAAGCAAGCAGGATTTACCAACTTTACGATGGTCAAGGAACAAGCTACTCCCGATCCAGAATTTTCGACAGTTACTAAGCCCAATCCGGAAGACCCAGCTGCTTTTAATCTAGCAATTGAACATGGTAAAAAAGAAGATGCCGATCTGCTGATTGCTGTTGATCCAGATGCTGACCGCTTGGGAGCTGCAGTGCGGCAGCCTTCTGGTGCATATCAATTAATGACAGGTAATCAGATTGCTGCGGTGATGTTAAATTATATTCTGACTGCTCACCAAGCAGCAGGAACATTGCCTGCGAATGCGGTAGCTGTAAAATCGATTGTTTCAAGCGAATTTGCGACTGCAATTGCCAAAAATTACAATGTGAAAATGATTAATGTGTTAACAGGGTTCAAATTTATTGCTGAACAAATTAAAGACTATGAACAAACAAAAGCACATACCTTTATGTTTGGTTTTGAGGAGAGCTACGGATACCTTATTCGACCGTTTGTCCGCGATAAAGATGCGATTCAATCACTTGTTATGCTGGCAGAGGTTGCTGCTTACTACAAGAGCAAGGGACAAAATCTGTATGATGGGTTGCAGGAGCTTTTCAACAAGTATGGTTTCTTTGCAGAAAAGACGATTGCGTTAACTTTTGATGGCGTCGAAGGTGCCACAGAGATTAATACTTTGATGGCTAAGTTTAGAAAAGCTGCACCTAAAGCATTTGCAGGTGTTTCTGTGGCTGCAATGGAAGACTTCTCGAATTCTGAAAAGAAGACCGCAGAAGGTACGGTGACCAAGATTGAGCTGCCTCAAGCCAACGTTTTGAAGTATATTCTGACAGATGGTTCATGGCTGGCGGTTCGTCCTTCCGGGACAGAACCAAAAATTAAGTTCTATATTGCAACTGAAGCACAAACGCAGGTCGAAGCAGTGGCCAAAAGGGAACAATTTGCAGACGAGATTCTGGCCTTTGCCAAAAAATAACGAAGACTGCATGTTTGGCTGTGTGAGTACCTGCAGTGAAATGTGGGAATTCAAGCAGTGGGACTGAGAGTGTGACATAGGTCGGGAAAATTTGAGTGCTAACTCGAAATTACGAACATAGCGAGTACTTTGCTATGAGTAATTCGAAGTTAGACGGAGAATTTTGACTTATGGAACACGTTTATCCGAATAAAAGAGGGGCTGTGCCAAAATTTAACTTTTGTCACAGCCCCTAGTCTTCTCTAATATTATGCGGTGCTTATGTCTGCAAGGGGTCGCTTAATGCACATGTCAAGGTTAGACTAGTTTTGCATTTACCAAAAATGAGTAGGTTGTCGATAAATTATCATAATTGCTATTTGGGTTTTTTAATGCAAGTTCAGGCGAGGTGGTGACAAGATGAAAAGAAATAATGTAGAGCGTAGAGCCGCGCTCAAAGATGACTTGTTGAATAATGAGGTTGTGAGCGCAAGCGAGTTGGCGCGCAAGTACCAGGTTAGTCGGCAAACGATTGTGGGCGACATTGCGTTAATGCGTGCACAGGGAGAAAAAATCATTGCTACTGTGAACGGCTATAAATTTAAAACGAAGAGTGCTTCTTTCCATGGCATACTTGTCTGCCAACATGACTTTAAGCAAACGCGTTTGGAACTTGAAACAATTGTAAAAGCAGGCGGTGAAGTTTTAGATGTTACGGTGGATCACAATGTTTATGGTCAGTTAGTGGGGACACTGGGAATTGCGACTGAAGCTGATATCAATGACTTCATGAGCCGCGCTGTGCATGGCAAGCATAAATTGCTCTCTAGTCTTACAAATGGAATTCACCTGCATAACATTGCCTGTGAGAGCGAAAAAAAATTTGACGAAATAAAACGCAATTTAGGAAGCTTGGGGTTGCTTTATAAGGAGTAAGCTTGACTGCTGCGGTAGATAGGTATAATTTAAAGGTATTAGATGTCTTTACATCCCTACCGGCCTGTAAGACAGAGTTGGAGGAAACAGATGAAATCACGTAACTTAACGCTTTTGTTAGACTTGTACGAGTTAACGATGGCTAATGGTTTTTTTGAAGAAGCTCCCCAAAAAAGAGGTTACTTCGATCTTTATTTTCGTAAAATTCCTGATAAGGGTGGCTTGGTAATTTATGCTGGACTTGCACAAGTAATCCAGTATCTGAATGAATTGCATTTTAGTGAGTCTGACCTTGATTATCTTAAAAAACTCGAGATCTTTTCGCCTAATTTTTTGGAATATTTGCGGACTTTTAAATTTGAGTGTGATGTGTGGTCCGTTGAAGAAGGAACTCCAGTTTTTCCAAATGAACCTTTGATTACAGTCAGGGGACCGCTGGTTCAGGTCCAACTGTTAGAAACAATGCTCTTGAATATTGTTAACCACGAGTCTTTGATTGCTACAAAGGCACGCAGAATTTGTATGGTAGCACGTGGACGTTCCGTGATGGAATTCGGTTCACGCCGCGCTCAGGGAGCGGATGCGGCAACTTATGGTGCGCGGGCAGCTGTGATCGGCGGCTGCTCTGGAACAGCAAATGTGTTGAGTGCAAAACTCTTTGGGTTAAAACCGCTTGGGACAATGGCACATAGCTGGATTCAATCGTTTTCTTCTGAAAAAGAGGCTTTTATGGCATGGAAAAAGATCTATCCACATAATTGTCTTTTACTGGTTGATACTTATGATGTTTTGCACTCCGGCGTTTTGAATGCATTAGAAGTTTTTAAACAGTTAAAAGAAGAAGGTATTCAAAGTAATCTTGGAATTCGGATTGATTCTGGTGATATTACGTATCTGACAAAGCAAGCTAGACGCATGCTCGATGATGCCGGATTTAAGGATGCAACAATCACGGTTTCAAATGCACTTGACGAAGATGTAATTCAAAACGTGCTTGAAGAAGGCGCTTCGATCGACAGTTTTGGGGTAGGAGAAAAGTTAATTACCGCTTCTTCTGATCCAGTTTTGAGCGGAGTGTACAAGTTGGTAGCTACTCAAGAAAATGGGGAGATTATTCCCAAGATCAAGCTCAGCAACACAGTTGAGAAAACTACTATTCCAGGGTTTAAAAATCTTTACCGGCTTTATGATGATGATGGGCAAGCGCGTGGTGATCTTTTAACATTGGATGGAGAAAAAATGCGGCATAACAGCCAACTTTTCAATGCGGATCCAAATAAAACATATCAAAAAAAGAAGCTGCGCGGGTTGCAGTTGAAACCACTGCGGGTGCAAGTTTTTGCTAAAGGAAAGTTAGTCTATCAGGAACCAGAAACGATGGAGATTCAAAGAACTTCGCAAGCAAAACTGGCGACATTGCCAGCAGCATGTTTGCGTTTGAAAAACCCAGATATTTACGATGTCTATTGGACGCGGCAACTTAAAGAACTGCGGACTCAAATGATCGAACAGTATTCCGAATAACTGAATTTAAAAGCGTGCGAAAGTATGTTCGCTATGTTAGAATAATAAGGCGTGATAGTAGACCGTGACGAGTCATATTGTCATGGCCTTTTTTGCAGTTAATAGCAATCAAAATAACAGGGGGTTGGCGAACGTGATAGAAAGACAAGAAGAGCGTGAATTTGACTTAGTTTCTGGGTATCAGCCGACAGGTGATCAACCGACAGCTATTCAAGAACTCTCTCAGGGAATCTTGCAAGGTGAAAAAGCACAGGTTCTTTTAGGAGCAACCGGAACCGGTAAAACCTTTACGATTTCCAATGTTATTAAAAATGTCAACAAACCGACACTTGTCTTAGCGCATAATAAAACTCTGGCAGGGCAGTTATACAGCGAATTTAAGGAATTTTTCCCGAATAATGCGGTGGAATATTTTGTCAGTTATTATGATTATTATCAACCAGAAGCGTATGTACCTTCAAGTGACACCTATATAGAAAAAGATTCAAGTATTAATGACGAAATCGATAAGCTTCGTCATTCGGCTACCAGTTCGCTGCTTGAACGCAATGATGTGATCGTTGTCGCTTCGGTCTCCTCAATTTTTGGATTAGGGGATCCTAAAGAATATAAGGCACATACCCTATCTTTACGTGTGGGGCAGACATTGGAGCGTGATACTTTACTGCGGCAGCTGATTGATATTCAGTTTGAAAGAAATGACATTGATTTTCAGCGTGGGCGTTTCCGGGTTCACGGAGATGTAGTTGAGATTTTTCCGGCTTCACGGGATGAACGTGCCTTACGGATTGAATTCTTTGGAGATGAGATCGATCGCATTCGTGAAGTTGATGCGCTTACCGGTGAGATCGTAGCTGAGCGGGAACATGTCTCGATTTTTCCAGCAACTCATTTTATGACGAATGACGACATTATGGATAAAGCCATTGCGGGAATTCAAGCAGAATTGGCAGCGCAACTTGAAAAATTAAAGGGTGCAAATAAGTTGTTGGAAGCGCAAAGGCTTGAGCAAAGAACCACCTATGACATTGAAATGCTGCGCGAGATGGGGTATTGCTCAGGAATTGAGAATTATTCTAGGCATATGGATGGGAGAAAACCTGGTGAACCCCCATATACCCTTTTAGATTTTTTCCCAAAAGACTTCCTGCTTGTAGTGGACGAATCGCATGTTACGATGCCACAGGTTCGTGGAATGTATAACGGAGACCGTGCGCGGAAACAAATGTTAATTGATTATGGTTTCAGGCTTCCCAGTGCACTTGATAACCGGCCGTTAACTCTGACAGAATTTGAGCAGCATATTCATCAAATAGTCTATATGTCCGCAACACCAGGTCCTTATGAGCTTGAGCAAACAGATAAGATTGTCCAGCAGATTATCAGACCAACAGGACTTTTGGATCCTTTAATCGAAGTGCGTCCGATTATGGGGCAAATGGATGATCTTGTGGGTGAAATCAACAAACGAGTTGCTCGCCATGAACGTGTTTTTGTAACGACACTCACTAAAAAAATGTCCGAAGATTTGACAGATTATCTTAAAGAATTACAGATCAAGGTTAAATATCTGCATTCTGACATTAAAACATTGGAGCGAACGAAAATTGTGCGTGATCTTAGATTAGGAGTCTTTGATGTGTTGGTAGGGATCAACTTGTTACGTGAAGGAATTGATGTACCTGAAGTTTCTTTAGTAGCAATCCTTGATGCCGATAAAGAAGGGTTCTTGCGTAGTGAACGTTCGCTGGTACAGACCATTGGGCGTGCAGCGCGCAATGAAAATGGACGTGTGATTATGTATGCCGACCATGTCACTGATTCAATGCAAGGCGCAATTGATGAAACAAAAAGACGGCGCAGTATCCAAGAAAAGTACAATGAAGAGCACCATATTGTGCCACATACTATCAAGAAAAAGATTCGTGCACTGATTTCAATTACGAAACCGGTGCGCGGTGGCAAGTCAGAAAGTTTCAGCACACTAGAGTTTAAAGACATGGAAGAAAAACAGCAGCAAGAAACGTTAATCAAATTGGAAGATCAAATGCGGGCAGCGGCCAAACAGTTGGACTTTGAACAGGCAGCAACCTTGCGTGATACAATCATTGAATTGAAAGGGCAAACTGGCAAATAGTTGGATTTATTGAGAGGAAGAAGGCAACGGTTTGGGACAAAATAAAATAGTGATTCAAGGGGCACGAGCACACAACCTGAAAAATATCAACGTTACAATTCCTAAAAACAAGCTGGTAGTGATTACTGGTTTGTCGGGATCTGGCAAGAGCTCACTAGCATTTGATACTTTATATGCTGAAGGGCAACGGCGTTATGTGGAAAGCCTTTCGGCGTATGCCCGTCAATTTTTAGGTCAAATGGATAAGCCAGATGTCGATTCGATTGACGGTCTTTCTCCAGCAATCTCGATTGACCAAAAAACGACTTCGAAAAATCCACGTTCGACGGTCGGGACCGTCACAGAAATAAACGACTATCTTAGGTTGTTATGGGCCCGAGTTGGGACACCCATTTGTCCGAATGATGGTCATAAGATTACAAGTCAGTCACCTGAACAGATGGTTGATCGTGTTTTAGAACTTCCTGAAAGAACAAAAGTCCAAATTCTCGCGCCAGTTGTGCGCGAAAAAAAGGGACAACACAGGAAAATCTTTGAAAAAATTAAACGTGATGGTTTTGTGCGTGTGCGTGTCGATGGTGAAATTCATGAGATTGAAGAACCCTTGGAACTTGCTAAAAACAAAAAACACTCTATCGAAGTGGTGGTTGATCGGCTTGTGATCAAACCCGAAGTTCGTTCCCGGCTGTTTGATTCTTTTGAGGCTGCGCTGCGTCTTTCTGAAGGATATGCAAATGTCGATGTGCTTGAGGGAAAGTTATTGCAATTTTCTGAAAACTTTGCATGTCCTTATTGTGGCTTTACGATTGGCGAACTTGAGCCCCGGTTATTTTCTTTCAATGCACCATTTGGAGCATGTCCAGATTGCGATGGCTTAGGAATCAAACTTGAAGTTGACCGTGATTTGGTGGTACCTGATACAACGAAAACATTGGCAGCGGGTGCGATTGAGCCCTGGAATCCAATAAGTTCACAGTATTATCCGACACTATTAGCACAAGCTTGCGCTGCATTTGGGATTTCACTTGAGACGCCTTTTGAGAAGCTTTCTCAAGCAGAACAACGGACAATTTTATACGGGGCAAATGGACGAACTTTCCATTTTCATTATGAAAATGATTTTGGCGGTGTGCGTGATGTCGAGGCACCCTTTGAAGGAGTAATTCCTAATATTGAGCGACGCTACCATGAAACAAATAGTGATTTTACCCGCGATGTGATGCGCAAGTATATGACAAGTTTGACTTGTCAGACTTGTCATGGTTATCGTTTGAATCGTAAAGCTTTGGCAGTCAAGATAAACGGCAAGCAGATTGGCGAAGTTTCGGATCTCAATATTGCCGATGCCCTTGATTTTTTCAAGCAGCTTTCCTTTGGGGAACAGGACGAAACAATCGCACGCCCAATTTTGAAGGAAATAAAAGACCGCTTGACTTTTCTGATTAATGTCGGACTTGCTTACTTAACGCTCAGCCGCTCAGCTCGAACTCTTTCTGGGGGAGAAGCACAGCGGATCAGACTGGCGACCCAGATTGGGTCGAATTTATCCGGTGTCTTATATATTCTTGATGAACCTTCGATTGGATTGCATCAAAGAGACAATGATCGATTGATTGACTCTTTGAAGAAAATGCGTGATTTAGGTAACACATTGATTGTGGTGGAGCACGACGAAGACACAATGCGCGCAGCTGATTATGTAATTGATATTGGTCCAGGAGCTGGGAGTGCTGGCGGTCAGGTGATGGCAGCCGGGACACCTAAGCAAGTTGCACGCAACAGTAAGTCGTTAACTGGGCAGTATCTTTCAGGCAAGAAGTTTATCCCTGTTCCACCTAAAAGAAGAACAGGAAATGGGAAAAAAATCGAATTGCTAGGAGCGGCTGCAAACAATTTGAAGCAGATTGATGTGGCGTTTCCCTTAGGGACTTTTATTGCTGTGACCGGAGTTTCCGGCTCAGGCAAGTCAACGTTGATTAATTTAATACTGAAGCGCGCATTGGCTCAAGAGCTAAATCACAATTCAGAAAAGCCAGGTAAATTTAAGCGCCTTTTAGGAGCAGAGAACCTTGAAAAAGTAGTTAATATTGATCAAAGCCCAATTGGTAGGACTCCGCGAAGTAACCCGGCAACCTATACGAGTGTCTTTGATGATGTGCGTGGACTTTTTGCGCAGACCAACGCTGCCAAAATGCGCGGTTACGGCAAGGGGCGTTTTAGTTTTAACGTTAAAGGCGGACGCTGTGAGGCCTGCAAGGGCGATGGAATTATCAAAATTGAGATGAATTTTTTGCCGGATGTTTATGTTCCATGTGAGATCTGTCATGGTGCACGTTATAATTCTGAGACCCTTGAGATTGAATATAAAGGGAAAAATATTGCCGATGTTTTAGATATGACAGTTGCAGAAGCGTTGGAATTCTTTAGTGCAATTCCTAAAATTAAACGAAAGCTGCAAACAATTGTGGATGTTGGGCTCGGATATGTCAAACTTGGACAACCGGCAACAACGCTCTCAGGCGGAGAAGCACAAAGAATGAAGCTTGCCTCAGAATTGCATCGTAAGGCAAATGGTAAAAGTTTCTATATTTTGGATGAACCAACCACAGGGTTACACACCGATGATATTAAAAATTTATTAAATGTTTTGCAACGCTTGGTAGATAAGGGCAACACGGTGCTGGTGATTGAACATAACTTGGATGTGATCAAGAGTGCTGATTATCTGATTGATCTAGGACCTGAAGGTGGCGACGGTGGTGGCAGGGTGATCGCAACTGGAACACCGGAAGAAGTTGAAAAAAGCACTGTTAGCTATACCGGAAAGTATTTACATCAGGTTTTAGAACGAGCACGCAGGCATTGAGCACTTGCTTTTTGGGGGTGAAATGCTTAGAGTAAGTTTGAAAGGTTAATTCTAAAAAAGGAGTGTTTAATGATGGCTAAGGTTGAAAGTTTTACTTTGGATCATACAGCAGTGAAGGCACCATATGTGCGGTTAATTACAATCGAAAAGGGTCAAAAAGGTGACGAGATCTCGAATTATGATCTGCGGTTAGTGCAGCCAAATGAAAATGCGATTCCAACAGCTGGGTTGCATACAATTGAGCATATGCTCGCGGGATTTTTGCGCGACCGTCTTGACGGAGTGATTGATTGTTCACCATTTGGTTGTCGTACAGGATTTCATTTGATTGTTTGGGGTGAACACGACACTACAGAAGTTGCTAAAGCTTTGAAGGGCGCTTTGGAGCAAATTACTAAGTCCACATGGGATGATGTGCAAGGAACGGATATTCGCAGTTGCGGTAATTATCGTGATCATTCACTGTTTTCTGCACAAGAGTGGTGCAAAAAGATTTTGGCAGCAGGAATTTCTTCCGATCCATTTACCCGTAAGGTTGTTGATTAGAGTAGCATTGATGAGCTTAAGTCGATGCTGCGTAATCCGCTGGTTACAATAAAAGTTTTGGATTACAGAAAATGTAAAAATATGTTTTTGAGCATATTTAGCAATTAAATACTGTCGTTAAGAGAGTGTGACATAAGTCGGGAAAATTTGAGAGCTAACTCGAAATTACGAACATAGCGGGTACTTTGCGATGAGAAATTCGAAGTTAGACGGAGAATTTTGACTTATGGAACACGTTTATCCGTAATAAAATAGGGGTTGTGCCAAAAGTTAACTTTTGGCACAGCCCCTTTTTATTTTGAGTTAAGAAAGTAGATAATTGACATTATAGTTAATAAGTTTCGGAGTTTATCACGACAATGAAAAAGTGGTGACAAGCTCACATTTGTTGGGCGTAGCTCAGGTGGCGCTAATGGCGATATTATTGTAATTATGTACATAAATTGATATACTAACTAAAATAAAGTATCGACTAAATCAATTTTTGAATAGGAGACAAATAAAATGGTTGAAGTACATGTTGTAAGTGCCTTTAGTAAGGACAATACTGGGGGTAACAAAGCCGGTCTTGTTTTTGATAGACCTGATTTGAATTCAATTCAAAAAATGGCGATCGCTAAAGAGTTAGGCTATGCTGAAACTGCTTTTATCACTAAGTCAAACTTAGCAGATTTTTGTTTAGAGTATTTCACACCTACAGAGGAGGTACCGCTCTGTGGACACGCTACAATAGCTACTTTCGCATTTTTGAATTTAATGAACAAGTTATCTAAAAATGAATATACGATAGAAACAAAGTCAGGCATTTTGTCCATGAGAATTGATTCAGACGGTATGGTATTTATGGAACAAAATGCTCCTACTTACGCTGATGTTCTTTCCCTCGATTCATTTAATAATTGTTTAGATACAAATTCAATCGACCCAAAATTACCAATTCAGATTGTATCTACAGGATTATGGGATATTCTTTTACCAATAAAATCAGGTGAAGAGCTTAAAAAGTTAGCGCCTGATTTTGACGTTATGACTGAATTAAGTAAAAAACATGATGTTATTGGTGTTCATGCTTTTGCGTTAGAAGATAAAGAAAATAACATTACTGCAGTTTGCAGAAATTTTGCACCACTTTATGAGATCAATGAAGAATCTGCGACAGGAACTTCTAACTGTGCGCTAGCTTGTTATCTATTTAAATATGTTGAAAAGAAGTCGCAATATATTTTTGAGCAAGGGTATAATCTAAATAATCCAGCAAGAATTGTTGTTAACCTAACAACTCATGATGACATGATTGATGCCATCTTTGTTGGCGGCTATGGTTATCTTGTAGAAACAAAATCAGTAGCTGTTTAAATTAATTAAGAATGAATTAACAGTAGACACAGTCTCAAATGTACAGAGCTGTGTTCTTTTGAATATGCCATGCATAAGGTAGGCAATCGATTATGGGCTAGAAAGGGTTTAATCGATCTTAGGACCATAAGGAGCAGCGACAAAATTGTACACCGATATGCTATTATGATTTTAACGGAACGCCAAACTAGGAACACAGTGTTATTTTTTGGATCGTAGTAAAAAGTCTAATGAAATGGTTGCTGCTTTTAAACTCTTTGATGAACATTACGGCAAAGCTGTGCGGGCTGTGATGGCTGAGTGTCGTGTTTATTTTTATGAAAAAGCAACAAAGGATGAAGACGGCACACCCGGTGTGTTATAATTGCCTGAAGGCTTTTGGATGGAGGATTGAAGATGGAAAAACAACTAAAACTTGTTGTTGTAACCGGAATGAGCGGGGCAGGCAAAACAGTTGCAGTTCAGAGCTTTGAAGATCTGGGCTATTTCTGCATTGATAACATGCCCCCATCACTGCTGCCTAAATTTTGGGAACTGGTGCGCGAATCCGGCAAGATTGACAAAGTTGCGTTAGTAATTGATTTACGTTCCCGTGCTTTTTATGATGAAATTATTGAAATGCTGCGTAACTTAGGCAGCGATGGGTTAATTGATGCAAAGATCCTTTTCTTGGATGCTTCCGATGAGGAACTTGTTGCACGCTATAAAGAAACCAGACGCTCGCATCCTTTAGCGATGGAAGGCCGCTTGATGGATGGAATTAGACTTGAACGTGATCTGTTAAAAGATATCAGATTAAAAGCCCAACTGGTGGTCGATACAAGTAAGTTGACACCTCGACAGTTGCGTGAAGAGATCTTTCATAATTTTGATACCAGCAAATCAACTTCATTTCATATCGAGGTTCTTTCATTTGGTTTCAAGTACGGTTTGCCAATTGATGCTGATATCGTGATGGATGTTCGTTTCCTGCCTAACCCGTACTACATTGCTGATTTGAAAAATAAAACAGGGCTTGAGCAGCCAGTCTATGATTATGTGATGGATTCTGATAAAACCACTATTTTTTACCAGCAATTTATGACTTTATTGCGTAATATTATTCCCGGTTATAAAAAAGAAGGGAAAACTAGTTTAACAATTGCAATTGGTTGTACCGGCGGGCAGCACCGTTCTGTGGCACTTGCGGAACGGATTGGTAGAGCTTTAGATGAAGAGTATCCTGTTAGGATTTCACATCGAGACGTTACAAAAAGGAAGGAGACGACTAACCGCTCATGAGAAGAAAGCCAGGCTGCAAAAGCCAACGGCCACATATTGTTGTGATCGGTGGAGGGACAGGACTTCCTGTAATTTTAAAGGCTTTGCATAAAAAAAATGCCGATATTACTGCAATTGTTACGGTAGCTGACGATGGAGGTTCGTCAGGTGTTATTCGTGATTATATTAATGTTGTTCCTCCAGGTGATATTCGGAATGTTTTAGTTGCACTTTCAAATATGGCGCCCATTTATAAACGAATTTTTCAATATCGCTTTATTTCGACAGATCAATTTTTCTCTGGACATGCGATTGGTAATCTAATCATTGCCGCTTTATCGGAGATGAATGATAATGGTATTTTTAATGCCGTGCAAGAGCTCTCACGCATGATGGACGTTGAGGGACATGTCTATCCGGCAGCCAACGAACCCCTTGTCTTGAATGCCCAATTTTCCGATGGGAGCGTCCTAGCGGGTGAATCTGAGATTTCTGCGGCTGAAAAGACCATTGAAAGGGCCTGGGTGTCAGGCAGCGATGGGACACCACCACGTGCCGTTGATGAGGTTATTGCGGCGATTATGGATGCTGATCAAATCGTTTTAGGACCAGGCAGTTTATTTACAAGCATTTTACCCAACTTGATGATTTCAAACTTGGGTGCTGCTGTTTGTCAGACTAGTGCAGAAGTCATTTATATTTGTAATATTATGACCCAAAAAGGTGAGACTGAACATTTTACTGATGCAGATCATGTGCGGGTTTTGAATCGGCATATGGGGAAGCAGTTTATTGATACTGTCTTGGTAAACACAGAGCCCGTTCCAGCCGACTATATGGATCATCAAAAGTATGGAGAATATCTGTACCAAGTTAAACATGATTTCAAAGGGTTACGTGAGCAGGGATGCCGCGTGATTTCAAATAATTTCCTGGAACTGCGAGATCATGGTGTTTTCCATAATGGTAATCAAGTTGTGGATGAATTATTGCGGTTGACAGGCAGACCGCTATCATGGTTTGACGGTGAGTTTAATTAGGCCTAAAGGAGGGGATTCCATTGTCATATGCGAGTGATGTTAAGAAAGAACTTACGACTTTGGAAGTTCACTTTGGAAATGCTAAAGCGGAGTTAATGGCGCTAATTCGGATGAATGGCGCGGTGAGTATCATTAATCATCATTTTGTTTTGAACATCCAAACTGAAAATCCTGCGATTGCGCGCCGAATCTATCAATTGCTAAAGAAGTTTTATGATGTTGAAAGTGAATTGCTGGTTCGGCGTAAAATGAAGCTCAAGAAAAACAATCTGTATATTGTGCGACTCAAACGCGGCAGCGAAACGGTGTTAAATGATTTAAAAATTTTAGATGATTATCATTTACAACCGACACTTCAATTAGATTTACTAACTGATGATGCACAGATTCGGTCATATTTACGGGGCGCGTTTTTAGCGGCCGGCTCAGTCAATAATCCAGAGACTAGCAGGTACCATTTGGAGATCTATTCACTTTATGAAGAGCAGAATAATGCAATTTGTCAATTGATTAATCGTTATGGGTTGAACGCCCGTAAGACGGAAAGACGCAGCGGGTATATTACCTATCTTAAAGAAGCAGAAAAGATTGCTGACTTTTTGTCGCTGATTGGTGCAACAAATGCAATGCTTAAATTTGAGGACATTCGGATTGTGCGCGATATGCGCAACTCTGTGAATCGGATTGTTAATTGCGAGAATGCTAATATGAATAAGGTGGCGGATGCCGCTAATCGGCAAATTGAAAATATCAAATATCTTGATGAACGGATGGGGCTCAATAAGCTTCCGCCTAAGTTGCAAGATGTTGCGCGTACCCGGGTGACCCATCCAGAGATTAGCCTAAAGGAATTAGGTGAAATCGTTCCTGGAGGTCCGATCTCTAAGTCAGGAGTTAACCATCGCTTACGTAAGTTGAATGAATTGGCAACAAAAATGCGTGCAGGTTTAGAAGTTTCGGAATATAAATAAGGCTAGAGAGTGTGACATAAGTCGGGAAAATTTGAGTACTAACTTGAAATTACAAACATAGCGAGTACTTTGCTATGAGTAATTCGAAGTTAGACGGAGAGTTTTGACTTATGGAACACGTTTATCCGGAATAAAAGAGGGGCTGTGACAAAAGTTAACTTTTGTCACAGCCCCTTGCCTTATTTGAATTACCTGATTATAGACAATCCAAGCATTAAACCAGCTTATTTGACTTCTTTTTTATTCTTCATAATCCCATCGATTAAACCGTATGAGACAGCTTCAGAAGCCGTCATGAATTTATCACGTTCAGTATCATGATTGATGGTTTCGATATCTTGACCAGAACCATCGGATAAAATTTTGTTAATCAGTTTGCGGGTTTTTAAAATATGTTCAGCCGCAATACTGATTTCGGTTGCTTGGCCTTGCGCTCCACCTAATGGTTGATGGATCAATATTTCTGAGTTTGGTAAGGCAAAACGTTTGCCCTTTTCGCCAGCAGTCGCTAGTACACTGGCCATTGAAGCTGCCATTCCCATTACGATTGTTTGAACATCAGCTTTGACAAAATTCATTGTATCGTAAATTGCCAATCCAGCCGAAACACTGCCACCAGGAGAGTTGATGTAGATATAGATATCTTTTTCAGAATCTTGTGCATCTAAGAAAAGCAGCTGCGCAATGATTGCATTTGCCATGTCATCATTGACTTCACCGGAAAGCATAATAATCCGATCTTTTAACAAGCGTGAGTAGATATCGTAGGCACGTTCTCCGCGAGATGATTGTTCAATTACTGTAGGAACTAAATTCATGAACTGAAACCTCCTCAAATTAATTAATTGACGTTTTTAGTTTAGCATTCTAACGTCTGTATTGCTAGTTTAACCCGTTGGTCAAAAAAGGTCAAACAAAAGAACCAGTTCATAAAAATAAAAAAGGTTTGGGAGAAGGACAAGCTTACAAGCTGTAACTTTGTAAAAATTATGGGGCTACTGTAAAAGAAAAGTGAGGTAAATTAAGAAGCGTGAGCAAAAAATTGCCAACTGAACTGCATCAATGGTATAATCATTACATATTGAGCGTTATTTAATTTACAAATCAGTATTGAGTTTTTTGATCTTTCATAATTTGGGCGCAGTTTTGGAGCTGTAATGATTCTGTAGAGGTAGGGGCAGAATCTTGGAAGCTAGAATTTGACTTTGGTTCTTGTAATAAAATTTTGAATTAATTTAATGTAACTAACTTAATTAGAAGGCGTCGTACTGGTGATGTATGACGCCTTTGTCCACTATAAGGAAGTGATTTTTTGGCAAAAGTCTTAGAGAATTTAAAATTAATCATTGGAGACGAATCTGAGTTTTGTGTCTATATTGGAACTACTAACGAAGAGAGTGAAGATGCTGTCGCAACAACTGTTCAAGGCAGCGGGCATCTGGTAATTGTAAGTGAGAATAATCCAGAGAATAACACAATTCAGCATGCAGACGGCGCGGCTTTTCCGCAAAGGCCTGATATGAAGATCTCCAAGATTTCAGTGAAGGATTCTTACAGAATGGATAATGTTAAGTACGATGATATTAAGAATGATATTGTCAAAGAAAAGACGCTTTAGTGTTTACGTTGTTTCCTTCCAGTTAAGCAGACGATTCAGCTCTGCTTGGTTGGAAGGCTTTTTTATTGAAAAAAATTGTTCAAACTGAGGTTGGCAGAGCTTGAATGAAAAAGATCAATTAAGAGTTCTTTTGGCTGTAATCCGCAAAAGAGTCAGCTATGGTTATGCCTATTATTTTGGTAAAAACAGAGCGTGAATGTTATCATTAAAAAGAAAGCGTTACAAAGTCTGTTGCTAGGCCTAGAAAGGTCAAAAATAGGGCAATAAAAAAGCCTCAATCAGTATGAGGCTTTCACAAAAAATTAGTTTAATGCGCCACGTGGGAGTCGAACCCACATTACAAGAACCGGAATCTTGCGTGCGATCCATTACACTAGCGGCGCAATACTCTATCCATTTTAACTGAATTGATCCAAATATACAAGTATAAAAAGTAGGTGAATTAAATTGGCACTTGAACAAAGCTTTGGACAGGAGCAAAAACAAGTTCAAAAACTAGCAATGACGCAGAAAATGCAGCAATCCTTGCAGGTTTTACGTTTTAGCATTGAAGATCTTCATGAGTTTTTGGCCCAAAAACAGCTGGATAATCCCTTTATTGTAGTAAAGGGTGGCATGAACTACCAGGCGGGTGCGTCTGCAACTGATCTTCCAAAGGAAACTTTTTTAAAAGCACCAGAACATAAAACACAATCGCTCTTCGAATATCTCTTGGCGCAAGTCCATTTGACGATGAGAAAGACTGTCCTTCGTGGCTGGGTGGTCTTTTTGATTGACCATTTAGATACAAATGGTTATCTAACAGTTGATCTGGAAGAAATTATTCAGCAGACGCATGTTGATCGGACGACGCTGCTGGATGCTTTGACATTGCTGCAACGTCTTGATCCACCAGGTGTCGGAGCACGAGACTTGCAGGAGTGTTTGTTATTGCAAATTGAAAATGATGACAAAGCGCCTGCAATGGCAGCGGCAGTAATTACGCAGATGTTTCATGAGTTTGCAGATCATAAGTGGAATGAACTGACACACAAGTTTAAGCTTAGTTTGGGGGAAGTGCAGCAGATCGCTGATTATATCAAAACATTATCTCCAGCACCAGGCGCTGCATTTGGGGGCGACGATATTGGCTATGTCTACCCTGATTTAGTAGTCAAACGAAGTGCTGATCAGCAGACCTTAGAGTTAACGGTTACTAAGAAGACCCAACCGGTGATTATGTTTAAAGAAAAATATTATGCGCAGTTAGAAAAAATGCCTGATAAAAGTTTACAACACTTTTTGCGCCTCAAAAAAAATGAATATGCTGAAATGCTAAAGGACCTTGAACAAAGAGGCAGAACTATCGAACGGGTCGGTCAGGTTATTTTAGAATATCAGCAGGAATTTTTTATGGGAAAGACCCAAACTTTGAGGCCGCTATTGTTACGCGACGTTGCCCATCGACTTCAATTGCATGAATCAACGATCAGTCGTGCGGTTAATGGCAAATATCTTAAATGTGAACAAGGCGTGTTTGAGCTAAGATCTTTTTTCAAAAAGCCAGTTACGATGGGAAATGAGGCAAGTGATCTTTCAGCAGATGCGGTGCAGTCTCAGCTCAAAGCTTTAATAGATGCAGAAGATAAAACTAATCCTCTTTCAGATAATCATTTAAAAAACTTGTTACAGAAAAATGGTGTGGTGATTTCACGCAGAACAGTAGCAAAATACAGGGAATTGTTGGCAATTCCGTCATCAACTAAAAGAAAACGGTACGCTACCAGATAGTTTTTTTGCGACTTTTTGGGTGCCCAAATATTTCAGGGGAAGAAAAGTTCGTTCTTCTTTAGGATTTGTCCTTTTTTATAAAATATTATTCGGGAACCTCTACTTTTTAAATGAATTATTTGGAGTTAGTGCGTGTTTAAACTTAATTGGCAGTAAAAGTCCGTGACTTGCATAACCGGCCATTTGTTGCTATAATTCAAAGCGTGGTAAGGGTATGAGAACAATTTAAAAAATATTGTTGTTGTGCTTTGTTTTTTTTGATTTGCTGGGTCGTTTTACGACACGGCCGGACGTTTTTTGTCCCGCTAGGAAGGGAAATATGATGCACCAGGAATTTGAGTGGATAGAAGAGATTGCACCGGATTTGGTTGAAGTTATGGCCCAGCGGTTTACAATCTTGCGTTATATTTTTTGGACTGGTCCAGTTGGAAGAAGAACACTGTCGCAAGAGCTTGGCTTTACTGAGCGCTTTCTCAGAACAGAGACAGACTTTCTCAAGGACCAAGGATTGATTGCAACTACGCGTTCAGGAATGATTATTACCATTAAGGGACGTGAAGTGATTCAGGGATTGCGTGGAGTCATGGATCAGTTAGCTGGAATTCGGCAACAAGAAAAGGAACTGGCTTCTTTATTAGGAATTGAGCGCTGTTTTATTGTTTCGGGCAACGCTGATGAGCAGTCCAAAGTTGTTGTGGCGATGGGAAAGCTGGTCAATGAATCACTTGAAGCCCTGTTGCCAGACGGCAAGAACGTAATTGCTGTGATGGGTGGAACAACTATGGCATTAATTGCTGATTGTTTAACCCCTCATTTGGCTGAAAAACGTGAATTGCTGTTTGTACCGGCTCGTGGAGGGCTAGGCGAGGCAGTTGAGATCCAAGCCAATAGTGTGAGCGCAAAGATGGCTTTGCGCACAGGAAGCAAGCATCGTGCATTGTATGTTCCCGAGCAACTAAGTGAAGAAGCATACGCTCCCTTACTAAAAGAACCATCTATTCAAAAAGTAGTTAAACTGATTCGCGGTAGTGATGCTGTTATTCATAGTGTAGGTTCCGCGATTAGCATGGCAAAGCGGCGGGGAATGTCACCTGAAGTGTTGGCGATGTTACGCAAAGCGCATGCAGTTGGTGAGGCATTTGGCTACTTCTTTGATGAATCAGGTAAAATAGTGTATAAGATCCCACGAATTGGACTTCAACTTGAGGATCTCACTAAAATGGAATGTGTGATTGCAGTTGCGGGTGGCTCTTCAAAGGCCAAAGCAATTGCGGCATACATGAAACATGCTCCGCGTCAGACATGTTTAGTGACTGACACTGGAGCCGCAAAGATGATTTTAAAAAAGTAGTGTTAACCAGCACACTTTTTAAAATAAATTTTTATTTCCTAAAGGAGGAAATTTTAGTATGACTACTAAAGTAGGTATTAATGGTTTTGGCCGTATCGGTCGTTTAGCATTCCGTCGTATTGCTGAAACTTCAGAAGGTTTGGAAGTTGTTGCTATCAACGACTTAACTTCTCCAGCTATGTTGGCACATCTTTTGAAGTATGATACAGCTCATGGTCGCTTCGATGCTGAAGTCTCTGCTACAGACAACGCACTTGTTGTTAATGGCAAAGAAATTCCTGTATATGCTGAAGCAGATGCACATAACATTCCTTGGGTTAAGAACGATGGTGTTGAATTAGTTCTTGAATCAACTGGTTTCTATACTTCAGAAGAAAAGGCTTCAGCACATATCGAAGCCGGCGCTAAAAAAGTTTTGATTTCTGCACCAGCTGGCAACCTGAAGACAATTGTTTATGGTGTTAACGATGAAGAAATCACTGCTGATGACAAGATCGTTTCTGCTGCTTCATGCACAACAAACTGCTTGGCTCCTTTAGCAAAAGCTGTTAACGATGCATTTGGTATCAAAGCTGGAACAATGACAACAATCCATGCTTACACAGCTACACAGAAGTTGCAAGATGGCCCAGATCGTAAGGGTAACGTTCGTAACGCACGTGCTGCTGCTGAAAACACAATTCCTCATTCAACAGGTGCTGCTAAAGCTATCGGCTTAGTTGTTCCAGAATTGAAGGGTAAATTGGATGGCCATGCACAACGTGTACCAGTTATCACAGGTTCATTAACAGAATTAGTTACAACTCTTAACAAAGAAGTTACTGCTGACGAAGTTAACGAAGCTGTTAAGAAAGTTACAGAAGGTAACGCATCATTCGGTTACAACAATGATGGCATTGTTTCTTCAGACGTTATCGGAACAACATTTGGTTCAGTATTTGACCCTACACAAACACAAGTTGTTGGTAAGGGTGAAGGACAAGTTGTTAAGACTGTTGCTTGGTATGACAACGAATCTGGCTTTACTGCACAAATGATCCGTACACTGGAAAAATTTGCTAGCTTACTTTAAGATTTAGCTGACGCTAAGTTGATAAGCAATTGTAAGTCATCGAGGCGGGGGGAGGCAATACTCTCTTCGCCTTTTATTTTTAAAAAATGGAGGATTACCATTCATGACTAAATTAACTGTTTCAGATTTAGATGTAAAAGGTAAAAAAGTTCTAATTCGTGTAGACTTTAATGTTCCTATTAAAAACGGTGTGATCGGAAACGATAACCGGATTGTGGCTGCATTGCCTACAATTAAGTATGTAACGGAAAACGGTGGCAAGGCAATCTTATTCTCACATCTTGGCCGTGTTAAAAAAGAAGAAGACAAGCAGGAACTTTCCTTGCGTCCAGTTGCAGAACGTTTAGCTGATTTAATCAAAAAACCAGTTACTTTTGTACCTGCTACCCATGGTACACAGCTTGAAGAAGCAATTGACAAGCTGAGCGACGGCGATATTTTACTTGTTGAAAATACACGTTTTGAAGATTTAGATGGTAAGAAGGAATCTGGTAACGATCCTGAATTAGGCAAGTACTGGGCTTCTCTTGGTGATGTGTTTGTAAACGATGCTTTCGGAACTGCACACCGTTCACATGCTTCAAACGTTGGAATTGCAAGCAATATTGGACAAGCTGCAGCTGGCTTCTTACTTGAAAAAGAAATCAAATTCTTGGGAAATGCAGTTGACAATCCTGTTCATCCATTTGTTGCGATTCTTGGTGGTGCAAAAGTTTCTGACAAGATTGGTGTCATTGATCATTTACTTGGCAAAGCTGACAAAATCATCATCGGTGGTGGGATGACTTATACATTCTACGCTGCAAAGGGCATCAAGATTGGTAATTCTTTAGTTGAAAAAGATAAGATCGAATTGGCTAAAGAAATTATTGAAAAAGCTGGCGACAAGTTAGTTCTGCCTGTTGATTCAGTTGTTGCAGAAAAATTTGCTAACGATGTTCCTAACAAGGTTGTTGACGAAGATATTCCTGATGGTTACATGGCGCTTGATATCGGGCCTAAATCTGTAGCATTATTCGAAAATGTTTTGAAAGATGCTAAGACTGTTGTTTGGAATGGACCAATGGGTGTCTTTGAAATGAGCAATTACGCTAAGGGCACACTGGAAGTTGGTAAGTTCCTTGGAACCTTGAAAGACGCAACAACTATCGTTGGTGGTGGTGATTCTACAGCTGCTGTTCAACAATTAGGGGTTGCTGATCAATTGACCCACATTTCAACCGGTGGTGGTGCTTCACTTGAATATCTTGAAGGAAAAACACTTCCCGGCATTGCTGCAGTTTCAGAAAAGTAGTTCAGACTATTTAAAATAGATTACCATTGAGAGGATGATATGAGTGCGTACTCCAATTATTGCAGGTAACTGGAAAATGAACATGAACCCAGAACAAACTGCTGAATTCGTTAAAGCTGTTAAAAATGATCTTCCTGAAACAACCAAAGTTGAAGCAGTTATTGCTGCTCCAGCAGTTGATCTCCCAGCATTGTTAGAAAATGCAAAAGGCTCAAACTTAAAAGTGGCTGCTGAAAACTGTTACTTTGAAGATGCAGGTGCATTTACTGGCGAAACTTCACCTAAAGTTTTAAAAGAAATGGGTGTTGATTACGTTGTAATCGGTCATTCGGAACGTAGAGATTATTTCCATGAAACCGATGAAGAGATTAATAAAAAAGCACATGCAATCTTTAGAAACGGTTTACTTCCAATTATCTGCTGTGGCGAATCACTTGAAACTCGTGAAGCTAATAAGGCAGAAGAATGGGTTGAAAGACAGGTAACTGCTGCACTTAAAGATTTAAGTGCTGCTCAAGTTTCAAGTCTTGTAATTGCTTATGAACCAATCTGGGCAATTGGAACTGGTAAAACAGCTTCTGCAGATCAAGCAGAAGAAATTTGTGGCGTTGTACGTAAGACGGTTGCAAAGCTTTATGATGAAACAGTTGCAGAAAAAGTGCGTATCCAATATGGTGGTTCTGTTAAACCAGCAAATGTTAAAGAGTTAATGGCTAAGGAAAATATTGATGGTGGTCTGGTTGGTGGAGCTTCATTAGTTCCAGAATCATACCTTCAATTAGTTAACTTCAACAAATAATCAGATTTGTTAAAGAGATAATTGAAAGTTATCGGTAAAACCTTTAAAATAAGTTTGAGGTCAAACTCAAGTCAATCTAAAACTCAAAGGAGAGTAAATTATGTCTAGTATTACAGAGATCTATGCACGCGAAGTCTTAGATTCACGTGGCAACCCAACAGTTGAAGCAGAAGTTTACACAGAAGCAGGTGCTTTTGGCCGTGGAATTGTTCCTTCAGGTGCTTCTACTGGTGAACATGAAGCTGTTGAATTACGTGACGGCGACAAATCACGTTATATGGGCAAGGGTGTTACCAAAGCTGTTGCTAATGTAAATGATGTAATCGCAAAAGAAATCGTTGGCTATGAAGTAACAGATCAAGTTGCTATCGATAAGGCAATGATTGCTTTAGACGGTACACCAAACAAAGGTAAGCTTGGTGCAAATGCTATTTTAGCTGTTTCAATTGCTGCTGCACGTGCTGCTGCTGACGAATTGCAAGTTCCTTTGTACAACTACTTAGGCGGTTTCAACGCACATGTTCTTCCAACACCTATGATGAACGTTATCAATGGTGGTGCACATTCTGATAACAAGGTTGACTTCCAAGAGTTCATGATCATGCCTGTTGGTGCATCTTCTGTCAAAGAAGCTATCCGCATGGGTTCTGAAACATTCCATAACTTGAAAAAGCTTTTGGGCGATGCTGGTAAAGTTACTTCTGTTGGTGACGAAGGTGGTTTTGCACCGGACTTTGCTAACAACGAAGAACCATTACAATTCTTGATCGAAGCTATTGAAGCTGCTGGTTACAAACCAGGTAAAGAAATTGCCATTGCAATTGATGTTGCTTCCTCAGAATTATGGGACAACGAAACTGGCAAGTATAAGCTGCGTTGGTCAACTGGTGAAGAATTCACAACTGAAGAATTCATCGATTATCTTGAAGGCTTGACAGTTAAATACCCAATCATTTCAATCGAAGATCCGATCGATGAAAACAACTGGGATGACTGGAAGATCATTACAGACAAACTTGGCAAAAAAGTTCAATTAGTTGGTGATGACTTCTTCGTTACAAACACACAATACCTGAAGAAGGGTATTAAGATGGGTGCAGCTAACTCAATCCTGATCAAGGTTAACCAAATCGGTACATTGACAGAAACTGTTGAAGCAATCGAAATGGCTAAAGAAGCTGGCTATACAGCAATCGTTTCACATCGTTCAGGCGAAACTGAAGATACAACAATTGCAGACTTGGTTGTTGCTACAAATGCAGGACAAATTAAGACTGGTTCTATGAGCCGGACTGATCGTATTGCTAAGTACAACCAGTTAATGAGAATTGAAGACCAATTAGGAAAGACTGTTGCCCAATATAAGGGAATTCAGTCATTCTACAACTTGAGTGAACAAGCTCGCGAAGAAATCGAAAGCAAGTAATTCAAGTAAATTATTGTTATTTACAGTCAATTTTTTGGAGGTCAGCTTGATTATTTGTGCATTTATTTCGACTTTGTCTAAATCTTTAGGCTGAGCGATGGTGTGAGTGTGGTTGAGTTACGCTTCTAATGATGCGATTGCAAATAAATGAAGGAACCAAGGCAAAGTACTAAGTGCCTTGGTTCCTTTTTGATATTGAAAAGTGTCGCAATTTTTAGTTGCTATCCAGTATTTTGGGTTTTTTCAAGGTGTAAGATATATTATAATATTTTATAGAACTGGAAATAGAATTTCATTTATGCTACATTATAATAGATATAGAGTGTCCGACGACAAGGAGGTAGGAGTTTGTATAATTTACTTTTGACAGTTTTGATGATTGTCTCCATTTTGATCATCATTGCGGTAATGATGCAGCCAGCAAAAAATGATAATGCGTCAACTGCACTGTCCGGCGGGGCAGCCGATCTATTCAACAAGCAGAAACCTCGTGGCTTTGAGGCTTTCATGCAGAAAGTAACTGCGATCTTGGGGATCATTTTCTTTGCACTTTCACTGGCTTTGGTTTACCTTTCATCGCATTAGTATTAGAAGTGACTGCCTCCTGCATGCTTTGATCAGGGGGTTTTTACTTTAAGGAGTCTGAAGCAAACAAGCAGTTGATAATCAATTAATCGAATGAGGAATCGAATGGAAAATACTAAAATTAAAGAAAAATTATTAGGCATATTAAAAGACGCACCTGATCGCGATTTTTCAGTGCGCGAATTAGTAGATACTTTAAGAATGAAAAGTGCAGTTCAGTTTAAGGCTGTAGTCCAAAATTTAGCACAATTAGAGCAGAAAAAGCTGATTACCTTGAATCAAAATGGAGCATTCACGATTGCTAAAGATGACTCCCTTCCTAAATTTGAAGGAGTCTTCCATGCTAATGAGCGCGGTTATGGTTTTGTGACGGTCGATGCGGAATCACCTGACTTTTTCATTAACCCTACACAGACGATGTCGGCTTTAAACGGCGATGAAGTTGAGGTTGCAATGCTGCATGCCGCTGATGAAAGGCTTGGCAGAGGACCAGAAGGGAAAATCACTCAAATCCTAAAGCATGCGCTTGAACAGGTTGTGGGTGAGTTTAAAGTCGACCCTGAGGAAAATTATCCTGAAGGAATTATCGGAGCAGTTGCCATTAAGGACCGTAAGCTCTCGCATTATACGTTCTTACTGGAAGATAAGGGCCTCAATCCTGTCCCAGGTGAAGTCATCCTGGCGGACATTACAGCTTATCCAGATCCGCATCTCCCAGGAATTCTCAAGGGCGTTGCCAAAAAAATTATTGGGAATGTTAATGATCCAGGAATTGATATTTTACAAATTGTTTATCAACATAATATCCCTACTGCCTTTCCAGATGATGTAATGGAAGAGGCTGCTCAAATTCCAGATCATGTCACTGCTGCTGAAAAAGAAGGGCGAGAGGATCTGACTGCACAGCAGCTTGTGACCATTGATAGCATTGAATCCAAGGATTTAGATGACGCAGTGAATGTGTGGCAGCTTGAAAATGGTAATTACCATTTAGGGGTGCACATTGCCGATGTTTCGCATTATGTTACACCTGGAACGGCTTTGAATCGAGAGGCTTATGAACGTGGCACGTCGGTTTATCTGACGGACAGAGTGGTGCCAATGTTGCCGCATAAGCTGTCAAATGGCATTTGTTCACTTAATCCGCAAGTTGAACGACTGGCGATGAGTTGTGAAATGGAAATTGACCATGAGGGAAATATTATAAATCATCGAATTTTCCCAAGTGTAATCAAGTCGACTGAAAGAATGACATATGTTGCGATCAATAAGATACTCGAAGCACATGATGAAAAAACAATGAAACGCTATGCGAGTCTTGTGCCAATGTTTGAGACAATGGGTGAATTGCATAAAATTTTGGTGAAAATGCGCAAACGACGTGGTGCAATTGAGTTTGAAGATACAGAGGCTAAAATCATTGTCGACGAAAAAGGTCACCCAACTGACATTCAACTACGGGAACGTGGGACAGGTGAGCGGTTGATTGAATCCTTTATGTTGGCTGCAAATGAGACAGTAGCTGCGCATTTCAATCATTTGAAGGTGCCTTTCATTTATCGAATTCATGAAACCCCTAAAGCTGAGAAAATGCTGAATTTCTTTGAGGCCCTCTCAAGTCTGGGAATCCAGGTTGCAGGGAGTAGTCATGATGTGAAGCCTAAATTGTTGCAGACAATTTTGAAAAAAGTAGCAGGCAAACCTGAAGAAGCAATGGTTTCAACGATGCTTTTACGTTCAATGCAACAGGCTAAGTATGCAGACCAGCCTCTCGGACATTTTGGGTTAGGTGCTGATGACTATACGCACTTTACCTCGCCAATCAGACGTTATCCTGATTTGATGGTCCATCGTTTAATCCGCTTCTATAAGAAAAATGGAATTTCAGAAGAAACACAAGAGACTGTTAAGCAGGACATTCCAGAAATTGCACTGCATAGTTCGCAAATGGAAAGAAGAGCGATTGATGCAGAACGCGACACGGATGCAATGAAAAAGGCTGAATACATGGCAGATCACATTGGTGAAGAATTTGATGCTGTTGTCAGCTCGGTTACCAAGTTTGGAATGTTTGTGGCCTTACCTAATACAGTTGAAGGCTTAATTCACATCAGTGAAATGAAGGATGACTACTACGAATATCTAGAAAAACAGATGGTGTTGGTCGGTAAACGCACCAAGCGGACTTATCGTATCGGACAGCCAATCAGAATCAAAGTTGTCAGTGTTAATGTCGATCAAAAGGAAATTAATTTTACACTGTTACATCCTGAAAATACACCAAAGTCTGATTTATTAGCCAAGAGTGGTTTCAATTCTCATGGACGCAATGGTGAACAGCGCAATCGAGGTCACTATGACAATAAAAAAGGAAAAACTGCTTTTAATAAAAAGAACCATACCAAGGGTTATCGGCCGTTCAAAGAAAAATTTAAAAACCATCGTTAACCCTTAAATAGGAGGTGTTTAAGGATGGCAAAGACAAAACCGCAACATGCTCAGCCGTTAGCGCAAAATAAAAAGGCGCGTCATGATTACTCAATTATCGCAACTTTTGAGGCTGGGATGGTTTTAACTGGAACTGAGATTAAGTCAATCAGAGCGCGGCGAATTAATTTAAAAGATGGGTTTGCTCAAATTCGCAATGGTGAGGTTTGGTTACTGAATGTGCATATTTCACCTTATGCACAGGGAAATCAGTTTAATCATGATCCTTTGCGCAATCGAAAATTATTATTGCATAAAAAAGAAATTGCGCAGTTGGCTAAACAGGTCAGTGATAAGGGAATTACGTTAGTCCCTTTGAAAGTTTATCTTAAGCAGGGCTTTGCAAAGGTGCTACTAGGTGTTGGAAAAGGTAAGCGCGATTACGATAAGCGCGAGACTATTAAACGTAAAGATCAGGAACGTCAAATTCAGCGCACATTAAAAAATTTCGACTAGTTTTAAGAACAGTGCTTTTTTTGCGAATACCGCTAATCACATTATTTAGTGATTTTAAAAGGCGGTTGGCAATTAAGAGCTAGCTGTTTTTTTTTGCCAAAATTGCATTGTTTAAATAGAGGTGCTTCAATTTAAACAATGCAGGCTGAATGTGTTAAAAAAGATGACAAACAAAAGAGAGTGTGACATAAGTCGGAAAATTTTGACTTATGTCACACGTTTATCCGGAACAAAAGAGGGGCTGCGACAAAATTTAACTTTTGTCACAGCCCCTAGCGAAGCTCATTGTCCGCATGTTGTGAGCAGTGTTTTGCTGATCAAGTAAACATTTGAGCGAACTTAAATAGCGTAGTTAGGAAAATCAAACTTCTTTTTGGAGATGGTCGTAATGATGCTGGCTCAAGATTGTAGTCCCTACCTTTTGGAAGCCATGCCGCTTGTATAAAGCAGCAGCATTAGGATTGGCCCAATCAACGTTCAAGCCAAGGCACTTTTTATTATTTTGGCGCGCGATTTGTGGCAGGGCCTTAAGTAGTTGAGTTCCAATTCCCTTTCCTTGAAATGAAGGAGAAACTGCAATGGAATCAAGATACCATTCATTTTTAAAGCATTCATCATCTTCAAATAAGACAGTTCCAGCTGGAAAGCCAACTTGTGGGAAAATAGCAAGCAATTTTTGATTTACAGCCTCTTCGTTTTCATCTGGATAACCAAATGCAAACCCTGCTACGCGTTCATCGACTTCGGCCACGAGAGTCTGAGCTTTGCTGGTTCGATACGTTTCAGATGCAAAGGCTTTTTGAATCGCACGGTTAAGAGTTGCACGTGAGAGTTTTTGGAGTGCAGGAAGCTCCATTTCTTCTAAAATAAGATTGAAAAGCGGTACAATTTGAGCAGCATCTGCTGCTGTGGCTTGTCTAATTAGCATTTTTAACTCCTTAGTAGTGTCTTTAATCGAACTTGGCACGCGGAATAAGAAAAGGATTCTTTTTTCGGTGAGCAGAATGAGCAAAATAATCGAGAATGGCAACAATACACAGACAAAGTGCTTCATCTTCTGTATTTTTAACAGCAAGCTCTAAGTAATCTCCACGTGGTAAAGCAACTTCTCGCAAAGACATTAAATGTTCTTTGCCGCTATATATGTTATAGCGATAAGTTGAAAAGTCGCCTAGAATAATCCAGTTCAATTTTTTTACCAGCAAAACGTCTTTTCTGCCGAGATGGTAACGCCGTAAAGTTCCGACGTGTTGTTGATGGGAGAAAAGTTCAAAACGTGGGAAGATGCCAAAGCCACGTTGCTTGATTTCTGCTAATAATTCCCCCGAGATAGCATATACCGAAAGCACGTCCTGATGCCGTCCCCATTTGCCGACAACTAAATAAATATTTTGCTGAAATTCATTAGTAATTTTAGTTGCGCCCAGCGCTCCGAGCCGGTATTTATGGGCGTATAATCTACGCAAATTGCCACCTCCTTTAAAAAACCTTCCTGCTAGTCTTCTTTGAGCACTTCCTCAATTGCATGGCCTACTCCATCTTCAGTATTGGAAGTGGTGAGGCGCTTAGCAACTTTTTTTACTTCAGTAATTGCATTGCCCATCGCATAACTGACACCTGCCAGTTTCAACATCGAAAGATCATTATTATTGTCACCAATTGCCATGACATTGTCCATGGGAACATTTAAACTGTCAGCGTAAGCCTGCAAAGCAGCACCCTTTTGTGCGTTTACATGATTAATTTCGATATTGGAACTTGAAGAAGAGGTGATAATGAGGGCATCGAACTTTTCTAATTCTTTTTTAATTGGGTCAAGGACCTGGTGACCTTCATTGCTGAAAGCCACAATTTTGAAAATTCTTGTGTGAGGATCTTCAACTAACTTGGCATAGTCATCGATATAATTGATGTTCATCAATTCAAGACGTGCAGCAGCCATCGAGACTGCTAGCTTATAGGGTGTCTCCGGACTGACGCGTGTCAGAAGTTCCGCAAAGTTTTCAATTCGTTTGGCTTTATTGTCTGAAAAAATTCCTTTCGACGCGACAATTTCAAAATAAAGATTTTGTTGTTTGAGAAAACGAATTATTTTGGTTGAAAGCTGATCATGGATAGGCGCTGCAGTAATTAGTTTACCGGATTCATCAAAAACTTGCGCACCGTTTAAAGTAATCATCGGGCAGTTGAAACCTGCATCTTTGACTAATGGTTTGACCTCAGTGTAGCCACGACCAGTCGAGACAACAAATTTGACGCCAGCTGCCTGTGCTTTTTTGATAGCGGCCGCATTTTTTTCGGAAATAACCATGTGGTCGTTGAGTAAGGTACCATCCATATCTGATGCGATAATTTGAATCATAATGTGTGTTTCCTCCAATTTCAGCTTAAATTTACCTCCATCTTACCATGAAATTTTTTTTTTTTTTAGTCTGAACCTGCTCTTTATCAAAATGAAAAGGAAATGTGCAAAAAAACGAAAATTTTAGTATTAAATATGGTAGAATACAAACGAGGTGTCGAAGATGAAAACGCTTATTCATAATGATTGGCAAGCTGTTTTAGGTCCAGAATTTGAGAAAGAATATTATAAAAGACTGCACGCTTTTTTAAAAAAGGAATATACGACAAAGCAAATTTATCCAGATATGTATCATATTTTTCAAGCTTTTGAATGGACGCCTTTTTCCGAGGTTAAAGTCTGCATTCTTGGGCAGGACCCTTACCATGGTCCACATCAAGCACATGGCTGCAGTTTTTCGGTTTTACCAGGAGTTAAATTGCCACCGTCTTTAGTTAATATCTATAAAGAACTGCAAGCTGATTTAGGCATTAAACCGGTAACACATGGCTACTTAGAAAAATGGGCTAAACAAGGAGTTTTATTACTTAATACGGTTTTAACTGTCAGAAATGGACAAGCTTTTTCTCATCGTGGAAAGGGCTGGGAACAATTGACTGATAAGGCCATTTCCAGTTTGTCAGCGCGAACGGAACCAGTGGTTTTTATTCTTTGGGGGCGTTCTGCACAGGATAAGATCAAGCTGATAGATGAAAAAAGAAATGTGGTTTTAAGTTCAGCACACCCTAGTCCCTTATCAGCGCATCGTGGTTTTTTTGGTTCACGTCCCTTTTCGAAGACTAATGCAGCCTTGACTGCAATGGGAGAGCAACCGATTGATTGGCAACTACCTGAACATGTAGCTGCTGCTGAGCTTAATAATGATGGAGGTCGACAAAATGGAGTTATTTGAGAGTTTAATTGCAAAAGTCAAAGGAACCGGTAAAAAAATTGTTTTCCCTGAAGGAAACGATGAACGGATTGTTAAAGCCGCCGTGCGTTTGGCAACAGATGGAATCATTGAACCAATAGTTTTAGGCAAGACTGCAGCGATCAAACAGCTCGCAGGAGTTACACAAGAACTACCAGCAACCTTAAAAGTTCTTGACCCAGCAACTTATCCAACCGCTAAGTTTGAGGAAATGGTGAGTGCATTTGTGGAACGTAGAAAGGGTAAAAATACGGCTGAACAAGCGCGTAAGTTGCTGCAAGATGTCAATTATTTCGGAACTATGCTGGTTTATTTAGGGATAGCAGATGGTTTGGTTTCAGGAGCGGTGCATCCTACGGGAGATACTGTCAGACCAGCTTTGCAGATTATTAAAACACGCCCAGGAGTCTCAAGGACAAGCGGAGCTTTTATTATGACCAAGGGCACTGAACGTTATCTTTTCGCTGATTGTGCAATCAATATTGAACCAAATGCACAAGAATTGGCTGAAATAGCGGTTTCTAGTGCTGCCACAGCGCGTTTATTTGATATTGATCCGCGAGTTGCACTACTGAGCTTTTCGACTAAAGGTTCCGCTAAGGCAGAGACAGTTACCAAGGTAGCTGAAGCCACAAAGATTGCTCACGCTGCAGCTCCAATGGAAAAAATTGATGGAGAGCTACAGTTTGATGCGGCTTTCGTTGAAACAGTGGCTCGAAAGAAGGCACCGGATTCTGAAGTTGCGGGACATGCAAATGTGTTTGTCTTTCCGGAACTACAATCAGGCAATATTGGCTATAAGATTGCGCAGCGTTTCGGGGGCTTCGAGGCCATTGGACCGATTTTGCAGGGACTTAATAAACCAATTTCTGATCTTTCACGTGGTGCAGTTGAAGAGGATGTTTACAAAGTTGCAATTATCACTGCATTGCAAGCTACAGGCGCTTAAACAATAAGGAGGAAGACTTCGTGGAATTTGTTGTTGAAAGTTCTGCAGAAACCGCTAAGCTGGCACAGCTTTTAGCAAGTTTTGTGACTGCTGGCGATGTTATTTTATTAGAGGGCGATTTGGGTGCAGGAAAGACAACTTTTACTAAAGGGTTTGCTGCTGGTTTAGGGATTCATGGCAATGTAAAAAGTCCAACTTTTAACCTTATTAAAGAATATCACCAAGGGAGGCTGCCGCTTTATCATATGGATGTTTATCGTTTAGAAGGAGTAGGCGGCGCTGACCTGGGGTTAGAAGAATATTTTAATGGTACAGGTGTGAGTGTTGTAGAATGGCCACAATTTGTAGCGGAAGATCTTCCGGCTGAGCGGCTGACGATCAAGATAAACAAGTCAAAAAGGAACACTGAGAAGCGTTTGTTAGAATTCATTCCCATAGGTGCTCATTTTGTAGCAGAGTGTCAGCAGTTAGCTAAAGTAGCTGCTAAAAATGGAATTAAGCCTAGCTAAGATTTGTTGAGAGCACTTTTTTAGCTGCTTATTAGAGGATTTTTTGCAAAATTTATTAAATGAAGTGGGAAGACACCTTAGAAAAGTAAAATTTAATTGCTGAAACACGTTTAGTTGCAATAAAAGGGACTGTGACAAAAGTTAAATTTTGTCACAGCCCTTTTTTATTCCGGCTAAACGTTTTCCATAAGTCAAAATTCTCCGTCTAACCTCGAATTACTCATCGCAAAGTACTCGCTATGTTCGTAATTTCGAGTTAGCACTCAAATTTTCCCGACTTATGTCACACTCTCTCTTTTATTCCGGCTAAACGTGTTCCATAAGTCAAAATTCTCCGTCTAACTTCGAATTACTCATAGCAAAGTAATCGCTATGTTCGTAATTTCGAGTTAGTACTCAAATTTTCCCGACTTATGTCACACTCTCTCTTTTATTCCGGCTAAACGTGTTCCATAAGTCAAAATTCTCCGTCTAACTTCGAATTACTCATCGCAAAATACTCGCTATGTTCGTAATTTCGAGTTAGTACTCAAATTTTCCCGACTTATGTCACACTCTCGTTTTGTTTACTAGTTTTTGGCTTTTTCCTACTAGATGGTAGGCCACTCATATTTGGCACGTTGTCCGCCAATCAATTTAGGTCGACTTCTCAAATAAGTAGTGTGTGCACTGCCAATTTCTTTGATACTTGTTCTAACTGGAATTTGGACAAATTTAACATGCATGCCAATTGCAGTGTCTCCAATATCCATCCCAGCTTGTGCGATAATATGTTCAACTTCAACTGGTTCTTTAAAATTTTCAAAAGCTGCAATTTGTGCAGCTCCGCCGGCATGAAGTGCAGGAAAGACCGTTACAATTTCAAAGCCGGCTCTTTTGGCAACATCTTTTTCAACTACCAAAGCCCGGTTTAAGTGCTCACAGCCTTGAACTGCTAAATTAATTTGTAACGGGTGTAAAACGGCAAGCACTGTTTTAATGATAGTTCTTCCAATTGCAAGATTGGAATTTTGACCGATTTTGTTACCTTGAATTTCACTAGTACTGCATCCAAGGACAAAAAGATCACCTGGTTCTAAGTGTGCAGTCGCAAGCAGTTCATTCAGACCTGTGCGGACACGTTTTTCAATTTCAACTAAATCTGGCGTCACTGTGGATTCCTCCCTGATGGAACAGTAATTGCTATTATTATAACGCGTGGTTTTAATTGTGCAATCTTAGGAAATAAATCACTAACTAAATAACATATTTTGCACAATATATTGTATTTTTTAAATATCCATACACTACTGGTTGTATTTATGCCCGTTTGAGCATACAATATATATATTGAATCACTAGCAGGAGGTACTAGATAAATGGCAATGACAGAAACAATGGTTGAAAAAAAAGTGCAAAGTCCAGCTGTCTTTATTAAAAGAGGCGGGGAACAGGTTACTTTTGAGCGCTTTAAATTACAGCTCATCTTAGAACGGATGGGATTAAAGGAACAGGAAACTAAAATCATTGAGACTGTCATTGAACAGCTGAAGGAGAAAAAAGCTGTCAGTGCACACGAAGTTCATCGTGAAATGATTGTTGCCCTTAATCAATTGGGTTTTGCAAAAGAAGCAATTAAGTTTTTGCAAGTTTATCAAAAAAATGAAAAAAATTGGATAGAGGAGACTGATCCGCAAAAGAGGCTGGAACGGCTACAAGTTAAAGATCCTAGTCTTGTACATGAAAATGCTAATAAAGATAGCAATGTTTTTAATACACAGCGTGATCTAACAGCTGGGGCGGTTGGTAAAACACTTGGGCTTAAGATGATGCCTGAATATATTGCCAAAGCTCATTTGCGTGGCGATATTCATTATCATGATCTTGATTATACGCCTTGGAGTCCGATGACCAATTGTTGTTTGATTGACTTCAAGGAAATGCTGAATAATGGATTTAAAATTGGAAATGCAGAAGTAGAAAGCCCGCATTCTATTCAAACCGCGACTGCGCAGATGGCACAAATTATTGCTAACGTAGCCTCGAGCCAGTATGGTGGCTGTTCTGCTGATCGTGTCGATGAATTGCTAGCCCCTTTTGCATTGCGTAATTATCATAAACATTTGGAAGCAGCTGCAGAATATATTCCAGACGAAGCCAAACGTAAAGAATTTGCCCAAAAAAGAACAAAAAAAGATATCTATGATGCGATGCAAGGATTAGAGTATGAAATTAATACACTGTTTTCTTCACAGGGACAGACACCGTTTACGACTTTAGGATTTGGGCTTGGAACCTCATGGGTAGAACGCGAGGTACAGCGCGCAATTCTAGAAGTTCGGATTAAAGGTCTGGGACGAGAAAAGAGAACCGCAATTTTCCCTAAGCTCGTTTTTACGCTTAAAAAAGGGCTAAATTTAAAGCCGGGTGATCCTAATTATGCACTAAAAAAACTAGCAGTTGAATGTGCTACCAAACGGATGTACCCTGATGTCTTGATGTATGACAAAATTAAGGAACTAACCGGTAGTTTTAAAGTTCCGATGGGATGTCGTAGCTTTTTGCAAGGTTGGAAAGACAAAAACGGTCAAGAAGTGAATTCTGGCCGGATGAATCTTGGGGTTGTAACGGTTAATTTACCTCGGATTGCCCTTGAATCCAATGGTAATCAGCAGCTTTTCTGGAAGATTTTTAAAGAAAAGATGGCATTGTGTAAAAATGCGCTAGTCTTTAAAGTGGGGAGAGTCAAAGAGGCTCTTCCAGAGAATGCACCAATTCTTTATCAATATGGGGCATTTGGCAAACGACTGCAGCCGGGTGAAAGTGTTGACCAACTGTTTAAAGAAAGACGTGCAACAGTTTCTTTGGGATATATTGGTCTTTATGAAGTCGGGACAATTTTTTATGGACCGGAATGGGAGCAGAATAAAGAGGCACATGATTTTACACTTGAAATTGTCAAGAAAATGAAAAATAGCTGTGTAGCATGGTCAGATGAGTATGATTATCACTTTAGTTTGTACTCGACTCCAAGTGAATCTTTAACTGATCGTTTCTGTGTACTCGACACTAAACGTTTTGGCAAAATCAAGGATATTACTGCTAAAGAATACTATACTAATAGCTTTCACTATGATGTTCGTAAACATCCGTCTCCGTTTGAAAAGTTGAAGTTTGAGATGGATTATCCCAAGTATGCTTCTGGCGGATTCATTCATTACTGTGAGTATCCGAATCTAAAGCAAAATCCTAAGGCACTTGAAGCTGTCTGGGATTGGGCGTATGACAAAGTCGGTTATTTGGGCACCAATACACCAATTGATCATTGTTTTAAATGTGATTTTAAAGGCGAATTCAAAGCAACTGCAAGGGGATTTGAGTGTCCAGAATGTGGGAACCATGACCCTAAAACATGTGACTGCGTAAAAAGAACATGCGGTTATCTGGGGAATCCATTACAACGGCCAATGGTTCATGGGCGGCACGTTGAGATTGCTTCCCGGAAGAAAAATCTTTTTAATGGGGCGATTAATAATGAAGAATAGAGCAGAACGAAAACCACGCGATCCCAAGCCGGAAGAATGGTTGGCTTCGGATTTAAGCCAACAGTATATTGCAGACTATAAACCCTATAACTTTGTTGATGGTGAAGGAGTCCGCTGCAGTCTATATGTCAGCGGCTGCAAGTTTGCTTGCCCTGGATGTTATAACAAAGTTGCACAAAATTTTCATTATGGAACTCCGTATACCCAGGAACTGGAAGATCTGATTATTGAAGATTTGGGGGCTGATTACTGTCAAGGTTTAACGCTTCTGGGAGGAGAGCCTTTCCTTAATACACAAGTCTGCTTGCGACTTGTTAAGCGGCTGCGTCAGGAGTACGGTCATACAAAAGATGTCTGGTCTTGGACTGGATATAAATGGGATGAGTTATTAATTGATTCAGCAGATAAACGGGAATTATTATCTTTAATTGATATTTTGGTAGACGGTAGGTTTGAGTTGCCCAAAAAAGATTTAACCCTCCAGTTTAGAGGAAGTTCTAATCAGAGAATTATTGATGTGCAGCGGTCATTGCAAAGCGGCGATGTGGTTTTGTGGGACAAGTTGCTCAAATAGTGTCAGCTAAGTTTTCTGCAAAAATTAAACTGGATGAAAATTGACTAAATGTCTGGTAAAATTTAAGAAAACGAAGATAAAAAGGATCATTAAAAACTCCAGCTAGGACTGATGCAGCTCAGTCACTGGCTGGAGTTTTTGGATTGATAAAAATCACTTGTTTTTAAAGTGGATTTTTGTGTGTAAGCGTTTTTGGGTCAAAGGTGTTGACGCTTAGCGAAAAAGCTTAAAATCAGCAATTTATTGATAATCATTAGGATCAGCCGCTAACGGCCCATAAGTGTCTTTTTCGGTATCACGAAAATCCCACCACTCAGCTGCATAACCCTCGAAGCCAGCAGCGATCATTGCAGAATTTAAGAGTTGATAATTTTTAGCTTGCTGCGGGGTGCGTTCAAAATCTCGATGTGCTCGTGCAGAAAAGTCATCAAAACCACTCTGCATTTCTAATTCCTTGCCTGTAGAATCTGTAATAGTCAGGTCAAAAGTAACTCCTTTTTGGTGGCTAAAATTGGGGTCTGGAAGTGCCACAAAAGTTGGATCAGGATAAACTTCAAAAAGTCTTTTTTGGGCACTGACAGGGCGATAGGCATCCCAGACTTTAAGGCGAAATCCTTGTTTACGCAATAGATTGCTGGCGGCGGCGAGCTTTTCGGCAGTACCGATTCGTGCAATTGCGGTTTTAAAGTCATAAATGACTTGATGAGTGAAATTATCAGTAGTTGCGTACTTAAGTTCAACAATAATTGTCGGATCGAGTTTTTGAATGTTAATGAAACCATTTTTTAAAGTGTTCATCCGCTGTCCTCCTTGGCTTTTGCTTGAAAAATGGTGCGCAGTAGTATGCCTTTTAGTTTTTAGCGAGTGTAAATACACGTTTGTAGGGAGAATCAAAAGTCCCGTTTGCATTTGATAAGAAAGGATGCTGTGCTATCCAGTCTGAGTATTTGGACTCATCATCCCAAGTGGTGATCGTCAGAAAGTTAAAGTCGTGCTTAATGGATTGACCAAGTAGATATTGTAGACTGGCAGCTGGTTTTGTTAAAGTTGGCAACCATTTTTTTTGGTCATCTTCATCAAGCATAAAGTGGTTAAAATAATAATTAACATCTTGCTGAATATGAAAATTTCCCGCCAATACTTTGAAGCCAATTCCCGATTTAAAGACAGAATCTGCAGAAGTAATATCTAGAAGTGCACGTTTTTGCTCATTTTCAAAGGAAGCCAATTCGACAAATTGATGCGTCGGATTTTGCGACTTGAGTTCCGTTAAAATTGATTTTGAGCCAAAAGTTAAATAAAGATAATTCAAAATGAGCTCCTTTCTGTGATCTTCTGAGCCAGAATACTTGTGTTATAATCGAATTGATTTTAAAAGCAAGTAATTTTAGGAGGAGATCTACATATGAAAATAACAGTGTTAGGGATGTATGGTGGCTATCCTTATGACAATCAAGGAACAAGCAGTTATTTACTGCAAGAAGATGGCTTTAATCTGTTGTTAGATTGCGGCAGTGGTGCTTTATTGAGTCTGGAACATCACCTTGATCCGATGAAGTTAGATGCAGTTTTGCTATCTCACTATCACTATGATCATATCGCCGATGTCGGAGTTTTACAATATTATTGGCAACTGAATAATGATGAAGGAAAGAAAATTCTCCCAATTTATGGGCATCAAGAAGATCAGGAACATTTTACAGCCCTTACATGGCCGCATGCCACCAAGGGGTATGGATATGAACCGCAAAAGCCTCTTGAAATCGGGCCTTTCCAGATTCAATTTTTACGGACTAAGCATCCTGTGACAGCTTTTGCAATGAGAATTACTACCCGAGAACGTAAAACTTTTGTTTTCACAGCTGATACTGCCTACTTTTCTGAACTTGTGCCGTTTGCACATGCTGCAGATTTACTGCTGACAGATACGAATTTTGATGCTACCAAAACAGGAACGAAGTGGCACATGACCTCCCTCGAATCTGGGAACTTAGCTAAAGCAGCAGGAGTTAAGCAACTAGTACTTTCACATCTACCCCAAAAAATTGAATTCAGTAAGTTACAGCAAGAAGCACAGCAGGCAGCTGGGCGGCAGGTTATAGTTGAAGTTGCAGGTGTTGATAAAAGTTTTAGGGTTTAAAAAAGAGATAACGTTTACATTGGAATATGGAAAGGGCTTGCAGTTTGTTTGGACTAAGGCGCTTTAATAACTATTTGACTATCAGTTCTATAAACAAAAAGTAATGTTAGTTGAAGCTAAAACTCACTTACTATCCCTTATATGTAATGGAAAGTGAAGAATTATCGACCTTTACAGTATTTTTACAAAGCCACTTTGACTAATTTATTTGTTTTTTTTATCAAATAAAGGTATTAATTTTTTGATACAAGCGGTATAATATGCTTGTGGGCGATATTAATTACAAGTTGCTTTTAATGTAAAGGAGCGGATAAGTTATGGTTACTTTATATACATCACCAAGTTGCACTTCTTGTCGTAAAGCACGTGCGTGGTTGAGGAAACATGAGATTCCTTTTAAAGAACGCAATATCTTTTCTGAACCATTGAGTATCAACGAGATTAAACAAATTTTACAGATGACCGAAAACGGAACTGAGGAAATCATCTCAAAACGTTCTAAAGCTTATCAAAAGTTGAATGTTGATTTGGATGAGTTACCTCTCAAGCAGCTTTTCGATTTAATTCAGAAGAATCCAGGTCTTTTAAGACGACCAATCATTCTGGATGAAAAGAGATTACAAGTCGGTTATAATGAAGATGAGATTCGGCGTTTCTTGCCACGTGAAGTTCGTGCTCTTGAACTACAGCGTGCCCAAGAGTTGGCAGGTTTTTAGTTTAATTAAATAGGCAATTGGTGGAACTTTATAGATAGGGGGCTATAGCAATTTTAATGAGTTGCTGTAGCCTCCTTTGGTAACTTTGAGGATGTAGAAGGATAATCAAACAGAAATTCATCTTTTCTGCTAGATTAGCTTTCTTTTTAGGATAAAGTCCTTTACAATTTCTTTTTTTTAGTTATCATTAAGCGAGAGGGTATATCGGAAAGGTGGGTGACCATGATGGAGATGGAAAAAATCAATGACAATACTATTAGGGTATTGCTTGAGACTGACGACTTGACCGAACGTGGAATTACTGTCCTCGACTTGCTTGGCAATCATAAGGAAATTGAGAATTTTTTCTACAGCATTTTAGAAGAAGTCGACGTTGATCATGAATTTCGTGAAAATGATGCGGTGACTTTTCAGTTACTACCTAATAGAAATGGACTAGAACTTTTTATTAGCAAGGTGAATCCAAAAGATGCTGGAAAAAAAGACTCAAAAGAAGGTAATGGTGACACCCCCAACGATTTGGACTTTTCGCTCCTTGGAGCTGATGAAGATGTTTCGGAATATATTAAACATGAGTTGACAACCAACCCTGATAAGAAAAAAGGGGCAATTGTTGATGATGGTGACGGGGTTTCTGGATATTTGAATGACAAGAGTACAGAACGCAGACATTATGTCATTGAGTTCAAGGATTTTGAAGATTTTGTACAGGCGTCCAAGGTTCTTCGCAGTGAGGATGTGGCTTCGAGCCTCTTCTTCTTTAAGGATAAGTATTACTTGGATCTTGTTTTCTTTGTGGAACAGACAAGTGATAGCCAGATTAAAGATATTTTATCGCTGGCGGTTGAGTATGGTAAACGCGTGAATGTTTCTCCTGATCTTTTGCAGGAAAGAGGAAAAATGATTTTTAAGGCTTCTGCATTTGAACTGGCGCGTTACTACTTTAAGTAAAGTAGGATTTAGAATGATGATTGGAATGTATTAAATTACATTGCCAAAGATAAAGTTAGACGGGGCTATGACAAAAGTTAAATTTTGTCATAGCCCCTCTTTTATTCCGGATAAACGTGTTCCATAAGTCAAAATTCTCCGTCTAACTTCGAATTACTCATAGCAAAGCACTCGCTATGTTCGTAATTTCGAGTTAGTACTCAAATTTTCCCGACTTATGTCACACTCTCGTTTTTGTGTAGCACAGTCTATTGCTTGAAACAGATTTTTAATCTGTAAAAAATAACAAAACTACCTTTTAGTTTCAACAATAGATGCAGCTTTTCGACCTAGTTTGCGTAATTTTAACTAGGAGGTGATCGAATGTTGCAAGCTTGCAACTTGGATGGGGAACCGATTGCTGCATATCAGGCTGAAAGTGGAGAAAGTTATTATTGCCCAGCCTGTCATGCAGAATTGATTTTAAAAAGCGGAGCGCACAAAATTACACATTTTGCACATAGAAATAATCCAGAATGTGCTGCTCATTCTGAAGGAGAGACAAGTGAACACTTGACTGGGAAACTTCAACTTGCACAATTGCTAAAAGTCCAAGGAAAAACGGTTATAGTTGAGTATTATATTGAGGTTTTAAAACAAAGACCAGATCTGTTTGTGCGACATCAGCAACAGAACTTTGTACTTGAATTTCAGTGTGCGCCACTTTCAGTTGAAAAAATGAAACAACGCTCGGAAGGATACAGACGACTTGGAATTGCTTTTTTGTGGATTTTGGGAGAGCGTCATCGGCTCCAACGGGGGATTACCCAGCAAATTGCCCAGTTTATTCGATGGTTGCCCAACTTGGGCTTTTACTTGGTATATTATTCCGTCAAGCGAAAAAAACTAGAACTATATTATCACCTCGAACAAGCCGACTATTTGCCGGTTGCAAGTTTGTCCTTTACAACTGCTAATTTCCAAGAATTAATTACTTTCATGAAAAAGCCATTAAGATTAGTGCCTCAAAAATTAACATCTAGGCAGAGAAGTCAGCAAATTCTTAAATTTCAACGTGACTGTTTTTATAGTCAAGGCAAAATTCGCGAGCTTCAGCAGGATTGGTATCAAGAAGGATTAGTTTTGCAACAGTTGGAGTTCTTATTTATGCAACAAAGTTATAGCGCACCACTTTATGGAGTCAAACAACTTTATTGGAAGAGTAAATACTTACTGGCAGTTTATCGTGAAAAAGGTAAACTGGCAAAATTACATCAATTGGGTATAAGGCTTCAGCAACAAAGCAGCTTTTCTTTGCCTTTAGTTAAGCTTGAACATGTTTGGGAGGAGCAACTGGTAGATTTTAATGGAATCTTGAAGAAGTATCACTGGTTTTTTAGAGTGTAGTTCATTGTATTCTGACCTTAGGTATGTTTCTATAAAAAGAGTACCATTAGTAAATTGTGGGGTGAGAGCAATGGAGAAAAAGAAAATTGCGTTACTTGCAAGAACTGAAATTCCTGCAGAGCTTACATGGGATTTGACCAAGATTTTTGCGACTGATGCAGCATTTGAAACGGAAGTTCATTTGATTACAACAATGGCAGGTGCTATGAAGCAGTACCGGCAGACAATGCAAAAAGATGCTGATGCATTAGTTTCTGTTTTGGAAACACTCCTGAATTTAAAAAGAAGAATTGAAAAAGTTTATGTTTATGCCAGCCTTAAGAATGATGAGGATACAAACAATAAACGCTATCAAGGATATTTTGCTAGGATTCAAAAGCTGACAGCTACTGTTTACGCTTCTTTTGCATGGTTTGAACCTGAAGTACTTGCATTGCCGGCGGAAAAATTAGCTCATTACTATGAAAGTGATGCGCGGTTGAATGCTTATCGGCATTTTTTAGACCAAATTAGGCTACAAAAGAAGCATTTTCTTTCTGAAAAAGAGGAGGGCTTGTTGGCGGCTGCATCTGATATTTTTGCGGCTCCGGAAAATATTTTTGGGATTTTAAACAATGCAGATTTAAAATTTCCAACCGTACATAACGATCAGGGACAGACAGTTGAGTTGTCACATGGATTATTTGGGAAATTGCTGGAATCTACTCACAGAGCAGTCAGAAAAGAAGCTTTTAATGCTCTTTATCAGACTTATGAGCAATTTCAAAATACTTTTGCAACAGCTTTAACAGCACATGTACGTACGCATAATTTTGAGGCCCAAATTCGTAACTATGCAACTGCCAAACGGGCCGCACTTGCCCCTGATAACTTACCAACAGCAGTTTATGATCTTTTGATAGCAAGGGTCAATCAATTTCTGCCACTTTTACAGCGGTATGTAAAATTAAGAAAACAAGTACTTAAGCTTGATGAAGTTCACATGTATGACTTGTATGCGCCGATTACTGCTGTACCAGAGAAAAAATATAGTTTTTCTACGGCTAAGAAGATCACACTTGAGGTTTTGGCGATTTTTGGAACCGAGTATCTTGAAATAGTAAAGCGGGCTTTTTCAGAAAGATGGATCGATGTGTGTGAAAATCGCGGGAAAAGAGATGGTGCATATTCTTCAGGAACGTACGATACACCACCTTATATTCTTTTAAACTGGCAAAATAATCTTGAAAGTTTGTATACACTTGTGCATGAGATGGGACACAGTGTGCATTCGTATCTTAGCAACCACCGCCAAGCTTATCAAAATAGCGATTATTCAATTTTTGTCGCAGAGATTGCATCAACTACTAATGAAAATCTATTGACGCAGTATTTACTTGAAAATACTACCGATACAGGTTTCAAAGCGTACATTTTAAATCATTATTTGGATAGTTTCAAAGGAACTGTTTATCGGCAGACTCAATTCGCCGAATTTGAGGATTGGCTGCATATTCAAGATGCTGCGCAAAAGCCCTTGACTGCAAAAGAATTAAATGAAAAATACCTTGCATTGAATCAGCATTACTATGGGCCTAGTATGCAAAAAGATGCGCTAATTGCCCTTGAATGGACTAGAATACCGCACTTTTACTATAATTATTATGTTTATCAATATGCAACCGGTTTTGCAGCGGCGAGTGCTTTGGCGGCGAAGATCAGGGATGAAGGACCCAAAGATTATTTACGTTTCTTGAGCACCGGCAATTCGCAATACCCGTTGGAGGCAGTTAAGCGTGCGGGAGTTGATATGACAACTGTGGAATATCTTGACGCAGCTTTTGCAATTTTCCAGCGCCGTTTAGCAGAATTAGAAGGATTGTTGCGCAAAAAAAGTTAGTTGCTAAGTTGAAGTTGCAGTAAAAAACGTGCATTTTTGGAAGTTAGACGGAGAATTTTGGCTTATGGAACACATTTATCCGGAATAAAAGAGAGAGTGTGACATAAGTCGGGAAAATTTGAGTACTAACTCGAAATTACGAACATAGCGAGTACTTTGCTATGAGTAATTCGAGGTTAGACGGAGAATTTTGGCTTATGGAACACGTTTATCCGGAATAAAAGAGGGGCTGTGACAAAAATTAATTTTTGTCACAGCCCCCTTAGTTCTGCCCAAAATACTTTACTTGATACTTCAGCGGTTAACTATCAAGTAGAAAAGTTCTGCTAGTTAGTTATAAAATATGAATCGATGAATGATGTCCTTTAGCGTCTAACTTTGCACTCTTGGTCGAGAGCAACTCGGCATTGAGCTTGCCTGTACACAGATCTTTTAGTAATTCAAATGACTGGCAGTCGGTAAACGAAATGCCAAAATCAAATTGATCCCAGTCATAAAGCACCGCGGTCGGATGAGTTTCGACTTTCATTTCTGCAGCCATCTGTTGATCTCTTTTGAAAGATTCAACCGTAAACTTTGAGGTACGGTCATGATTGAACATTTCAAGATCAAGCCCACTTTTTTTGGCAACTTCTGCAACAACTTGATCGCAGTATTCTTCTCCGCAAACAATCACACTTTGCTGCAAATTCAGCAGATAGTTTCGACCACGGCGGCTTCCTTGGAAAAGTGCTGCTTTGTAATCTAGGGCAGACTGATACACAAGTTTGAAAATACGATTTCTGGTATGAAGGTCATTTAATGGAAGATGACGTTCGCTCATAATCGTAGTGACCGTATTAAGATTTAAAAACGGGATAAACCGAAATTTAACATCCGTACTAAGCTGGTCAACTAACTTAATAATGTTTTGTTCCGACCGATAACACTTACTCCCAATTGGATTAATGAACAAGTATATTTCAAGCACAACTATTCCTCCGCACAACATTTTCGCACAACTGTATTCTACAAAACTGCTAACTATACTTTAACAAAAAAAAAAATATTTTCAATGATTGTGCACCCCTTTTTCAATTGAATGAAAGCAAAAACACAACTTTCTTTTATAATCTCCTGAATGTCTATGGTAAACTAATTGAGAGTCTTAGTTATTTACGATAGAGGGAATTAAGTATGGAGAAAGAATGGACAAGATTTTTACTACCATATGAGCAGGCTGTTTCAGAATTAACGGCGAAGTTTCTTGCGTTAAAAGAACAGTACGTGATTACAAAAAAGCATGTTCCAATTGAATTTGTGATTGGCAGGGTTAAACCGGTAGCCAGTATTTTAGAAAAAATGGAACGACGGCATATCGCTTGGGGAGAGTTGGCACAAGGGATGGAAGATATTGCTGGTGTTAGAATTATGTGCCAGTTTGTAGCTGACATTTACCAACTAGTAGAAGTCATGCGGTAGAGAAAGGATATGCACATTATTGAAGAAAGAGACTATATCGCTAATAAAAAGGCGAGTGGATATCGTTCTTACCACGTGATCGTTGAGTATCCAGTTGAGATGTTGACTGGCAGAAAGACTGTTTTGGCTGAGATTCAAATTAGAACACTAGCCATGAATTTTTGGGCAACCATCGAACATTCCTTGAACTATAAATATCAAGGCATTTTCCCCCAAGAATTGAAGCAACGTCTTCAAGGAGCCGCAGAAGCAGCTTTTAGACTGGATCAGGAAATGTCAGCAATTCGAGAAGAAATTAAAGAAGCACAAGAGGCTTTTTCATATTACCGGCATAATGAAAAGAAAAAATAATATTTAAATGAATAGTACGTAAATTGTTTTATTTCATCTTCAAGAAGTGTAATAATAAAACGTGTAACTATAACGGGCACAAGATAAAAGAGGTAAGCTATGAAGATTGCGATTTTTGCAAATGATGGGCGGCTTTCACAGATTGTAAGTCAAAGGCTGCGTCAAAAATTCAAAGATACACACTTTGTTTTGGATGATCAAAATCCAGATATTGTTGTGACTATTGGTGGTGATGGAACACTTTTAGCAGCGTTCCACAAGTATAGCGCATTGCTGGAAACAGTGCGCTTTGTGGGTGTTCATACTGGGCATCTAGGCTTTTACACTGATTGGCGCGATGATGAAATTGATGATCTTGTGATTAGTTTGCAGTCTGATAATGGACAGTCGATCAGCTATCCTCTTTTGGATGTCCGTGTGACATATGCTGATAAGCAAAAACCTGAGAATTTTCTAGCACTTAATGAAGCAACCTTAAAGAGGTGGAGTGCAACCATGGTTACTGATGTTTATATCGGTGGAGAGTTGTTTGAAAGATTTCGTGGTGATGGGTTGTGTATCTCTACTCCATCAGGGTCAACTGCCTATAATAAATCTTTAGGCGGAGCTGTAATTCATCCTAACTTAAAAGTTTTGCAGGTTGCTGAGATTAGTTCAATCAACAATCGTGTTTTTCGGACACTTAGTTCACCAATGATTATTGCTCCAAATGATTGGGTGACGTTAATTCCGGCACGCGAAAGTGATTATTTGTTGACTGTCGATCAAAATAGTTTTCATGGTAAAAAAATAGCTCAACTAAGATTTAAAATTTCTAAAAAAAGTATTCATTTTGCCAAATATCGCCATATGCAGTTTTGGCAACGAGTACAGGATGCTTTTATCGGCTCAGAATATGCAAATTAATTGGCGTTATCAGGGGAAAGAGCCCATCAAGATTAAAACTTTTCTCAAAGAAAAAGGAGTATCGCGCCGCTTGCTTGCCAGTATTCGGTTTCACGGAGGAGAGCTGCTATTAAACGGCTTTCCCGGACGCAAGGTTGATCAGATGGAATTTGCAGACCAATTAACGTTAAGGCTACCCGCTGAAAAAAGTAGGCAGCAACTGCAGCCATCGTATGTTCCGCTTGATATTTTATACGAGGATCGTGACTTTTTACTTGTCAACAAACCGGCAAGAGTGCCGTCGATCCCGTCTTTTTTGTACCCAAACGACTCCTTAATCAACCGCGTATGGGGCTATTACTTATTAAGGGGATATCAGGGAATTATTCCACATATTGCCACGCGCCTTGACCGTGACACATCTGGAGTTGTTTTGTTTGGAAAGCACCGTTATGCACATGCATTGTTAGACCAGCAGTTACAGGCACACCAGGTCGAAAAAACTTATTTAGCGATGTTATCAGGCAAAATTACCACAGCGCATTTCTTACTGGAATTGCCCTTAGACCGTGTCCCGGGATCGTTCATTAAACGTCGAGTAGAAGTGACAGGCAAAAGAGCAAGCACAGAGATGTGGAAGCTTGCTGGATTTCCACAAGCAACTTTGTGCAAGGTTCGGCTACATACAGGAAGGACCCACCAGATCAGAGTACATAGTGCATATCTTGGGCATCCCTTGGTGGGAGACACTCTTTATGGCGGTGAACTAAGTCAGCAGTTGCAGCGTCAGGCACTGCATTGCCATAAAATAGTTTTCTTTCATCCTTTCAAGCAGAAAAAAATTGAGGTTGTTGCTCAATTGCCAGCTGATTTACAAAAATATCTTGAGGAGAATCAACGGGGTGAACTGTCGTGAGTGAAGATAAACAAAAAAGTGAAGTAAAACAAGCCCAAATCGTCACCTATTTGGAACAGCAACAGGCGACAAAGTTTCGTGAAAATTTTTTGCTGCTGCATGTTTATGAGCAAGCACAGATTTTGACTGAATTGACAATTAGGCAACGTGCACGACTATATCGCTATTTGACTCCGGAAGAGCTCGGGGCCACTTTTAACGCAGTTGAAGAAGAACCTGAAGCGGTTATTAAATATTTCGATGAAATGACGCCTAATTATGCGGCAGCGGTTTTGGGACAGATGTATACCGATAATGCAGTGGATATTCTTGCCTTTGCAGAGAAGAAGAAATTGGTACAATATTTACGATTGATGCCAACTGAAAAATCAGCCGAAATTAAAGAAATGCTTCATTATGAGGATAAAACTGCTGGTGCGATCATGGCGACTGAGTTTGTTCAGATTGTCAGTAACCAGACTGTACGTTCAGGGATGCACGTTTTGAAAAAAGAAGCAAAAGAAGCTGAAATGGTTTACTATGCTTATGTCGTCGACGATGAGGAAAAGCTGATTGGCGTTGTGACCTTAAGACAGCTACTAATTAGTGATGACGATGCTTTGATTAAAGATGTGATGAATGATCAGGTCAAGGCTGTCAAAGTGGATGAAGATCAAGAAGATGTTGCTAAAACCATTAGAGATTATAATTTTCTTGCAATTCCGGTTACAGACTATGATGATAAATTAATTGGGATTATCACAGTTGACGACATTATTGATGTTATCGACGAAGAATCCGCTGAAGACTATTCTGGACTTGCTGGGGTTGATATTGAGGATAGCCCAGAAGATCCCATTAAAGCAGCTTCAAAGCGTTTACCATGGTTAATTACGTTGCTTTTTTTGGGGATGTCGACTGCTACTCTTATTTCGCATTATGAACAACTCGTCAGCGAGGCAAGTATTCTGGCAGTTTTCATTTCATCAATTACAGGAACCGCGGGGAATGCCGGAACTCAAAGTTTAGCGGTTGCAGTCCGTCGTCTTGCTTACAAGGGTGATGATAATAAAACCTTGTTACGGACAATCATCACAGAGGTTATCACTGGAGTTGTGATTGGGCTGGTCACGGGACTAACAATTTTTGTAATTGTTGGTTTGTGGAAACACAACTTTATATTAGGTTTTGTGATCGGGTTGGCAATGATGTGTGCAATTATCGTAGCGAATCTTGCCGGCAGCATTATTCCAATGGCGATGGACAAGCTGGGGTTCGATCCAGCTGTTGCTTCAGGACCGTTTATTTCAACCTTAAGTGATTTAACCTCTGTACTGATTTACTTCAATATTGCGAGCATCTTCTTGTCATTTATTACTGGCAAATGAAGCCGCAAAAACCTGTGTCTGATTTCTAAATGAAAGTTGGCGGTGTGAGAACCGCAATTTCATGGAGAGAATTGATTGGTGGCATGTATTAATTGCGCAGATGACAAAGTAAAACAAAACTAAAGGGAGCTGTGACAAAAGTTAAATTTTGTCACAGCTCCTCTTTTATTCCGGATAAACGTGTTCCATAAGTCAAAATTCTCCGTCTAACTTCGAATTACTCATAGCAAAGTACTCACGATGTTCGTAATTTCGAGTTAGTACTCAAATTTTCCCGACTTATGTCACACTCTCTTTTTTGATGTTTGCGAGTTTAAGCTGTGTAACATAGCGAACTATTAAAAAATTAGAGTTGGAAATGTGAAAATGAAACGCAAACGCCTTCTGGGACAGGAATATTTTTTTGCTTGCAAGTGAGTGCGCCGGTTGCAAGCGAACGTTCAAAAAGTGTGGCATTATTTGTCTTTTGGTTAGCCACTACCAAAAAGCGATCGGTCGAATCGAGTGCGAAATCGCGTGGAAATTCTCCTTCAGTTGCTGTAAAAGCAGTTGCTTGCATTCTGCCATCAGCCGCAATGGCAAAGGTTGCAAGCGAATCATGGCCGCGGTTTGAAACATAGAGGAATTTACCATCGCGCGTAAGGCGAATGGCAGCCGCTCCATTTTCACCATGCCAGTCAAGTGGTAAGGTTGAAAGTGTCTGTTTGTGTACTAATTCCCCAGTTTCAGCGTGATATTCAAGCATAGCCACTTGGCTGCTTAATTCACCTACTAAATAAGCATATTTATGATTGGGATGAAAGACAAGATGCCGTGGAGCAAATCCAGATTCTGCATGATAAGTGAAAACATGTTCAAGTTCATGTGTCGCTGAGACATTATAAATATAAACGCGATCACTGCCGAGATCACAAATTGCTAACCTCTGGTCGGGTGTGAGATCAGTATAATGGATGTGCGCTTGTTCTTGACCAGGGAGCGGACCACTGCCAGTAAATTTAAGTTCCTTAATCAACGTCAGTTTGCCGGCAGTTGAAGAAAAAACACTTAAAGTTGCTTTATGATAATTTGCGGTGTAAACAAGGTTGCGTCCAGCATCCCAACCGACATAGCAAGGAGGAGCACCTGCAGAAAGCAGTTGCGACTGTTGCTGTGGTTGTGCATCTTGATTGCAGGCAAAGCTGGCAATTCCGCCAGCATTTCCCTTTTTTGCAACCGTATACAAATTACCTGAAGCAGTTGTTTGCAGATAGGTTGGATTGTCAATCTTAATAAATACAGTTGGTTTACTCAAGCGCGCTGTTTGCGGATCCAGTTCTGAACGGTAAATACCGGCAGAAATTTTTTTCGTATAAGTGCCAAAGAAAAGAGTTTGATTCACGTTTATATCCTCCTTTATGATTATGAATTTAAGTATAGCATAATTGGATCAACTAACTGTAATTTTGGTAAGAAAGCTGCAATTTATGCTACAATGTAAGTGTTACAAACAATGAATAGAAGGGGTTAGGGGTATGCTAGAAGCAAAAGTTGTTGAAATTGGGCCTGAAGCGGTTTCTAAAGATGACGATCTGTTGATTCTCTTTGATGAAACTGCTTCAACTCAATTGAGACGTGTCTCCATTGTACAACGCTTTGCTAAATCAAAAGATGAAAAGTATCAATTTCGTGCAGGTCGCAAATTGAGAATTGATGATCAGCTCTATGAGATTTTGTATGTCGGACAGTTAGTTCAAAGTAATATGGAAATGATTGGGCATGCGACTCTTTTCTTTGAAGATGTACCAGAAAAACCACAACATAATGGAATTTATCTGACACCGCAAAAAATGCCGGAAATCCACGTTGGAAGTGTCATCAAATATCTTTAAACTGCGGCTTTGGCGAGTGTATTGGAGCAGATAGTTTGATATCAAGCAATTAAAATGAGGCGGTCTAGCCGGTCGTAAGGCTTTGATGGGTAGGATTGAATCAAAATAAAATTAAGAGGGGCTGTGACAAAATTTAACTTTTGTCACAGCCCCTCTTTTATTTCGGATAAACGTGTTCCATAAGTCAAAATTCTTCGCCTAACTTCGAATTACTCATAGCAGAGTACTCGCTATGTTCGTAATTTCGAGTTAGCACTCAAATTTTCCCGACTTATGTCACACTCTTTTTCTAGTTATTCTGCATAAACGTGTTCCATAAGTCAAAATTCTCCGTCTAACTTCGAATTACTCATAGCAAAGTACCCGCTATGTTCGTAATTTCAAGTTAGTACTCAAATTTTCTCGACTTATGTCACACTCGCTCTTTTTATGTGTTTGAGTTTATTTGAGTATTTTAAATATTATCACCATTAAAAATGGAATTTTTGACGATGACATAGTCAACTTTACGTAGTGCTGTGAGTTCGCGGCCTCCAGCATATGAAATGGAAGACTGTAAATCTTCGTGCATTTCACGCAAGGTATGTGCAATGCTTCCGCGATAAGGTACAAGTAGTTTTTTGCCTTCAACATTCTTATATTGACCCTTTTGATATTGTGAGGCTGAACCAAAATAGGTTTTATACTTTTTCCCATCCTCTTCAATAATCTCACCGGGACTTTCCTGATGTCCAGCAAATAAGGAGCCGATCATACACATGGAAGCTCCGAAACGAACAGATTTAGCAATGTCTCCATTATGACGGATACCGCCATCAGCAATAATCGGTTTACTAGCAGCTTTGCCGCACAAGCGCACAGCTGCCAGTTGCCAGCCGCCTGTTCCAAAACCAGTTTTTAGTTTTGTGATACATGCTTTACCAGGACCAATCCCGACTTTGGTTGCATCAGCACCCGCATTTTCAAGTTCACGCACGCCTTCAGGAGTCCCAACATTGCCCGCAATTACAAAGGTGCCAGGCAGATTTTTTTTAATATATTTGATCATTTCGATGACGGTGTCAGCATGGCCGTGCGCAATATCAATTGTGATATATTCTGGAAGTGCACGCTCAGCTGCCAAATCATCAATCAATTTGTATTCTTTTGGTTTAACACCAACAGAGATTGATGCAAAAAGGTTTTTTCGATGCATTCTTTTTACAAAGGGTAAGCGTTCCTCTTCGTTGAAACGATGCATAATGTAGAAGTAGCCGTTTTGCGCCAACCAGACTGCAAGTGGTTCATCAATGATTGTTTGCATATTGGCAGGAACTACCGGGATTTTAAAAGTCATCGGTCCAAATTTAACAGTTGTGTCGACTTCGGAACGGCTTTTGATGATGCATTTATTTGGTACAAGCTGGATATCTTCGTAGTCAAATACAGGCATTCTTAAAACCTCACATTCTTAATTAACAAAATAATTCGTTGATTATGTTTGTTTAACTCACAAACACACATAAATCTACAACACTCTAATGTGAAAGTCAAATGAAACAAAAAGATCAGGTGGAAAATATTCGCTTTTTGATCGAAGTGACGCCGTACTTTATTCGGGTTATAATTAGTAGCGAAAGTTTTAATAAGGAGTTTTTTTATGGCAAAGAAGAAAAAGATCAAGAAAACAAATGATGAGCGGATTTTGGATCAACATCACATTGAATATGAAGAAACGGTTTTTAATTGGTTAGAGGAGGGATACGACGCGCTTGCTGAGGCTCAGGCAGCAGGGATTGAAGCAAAAAGTATCTTAAAGACAATTGTTTTGCGCACAAGTGAGAAGGAAACAGATCATTTAGTAGTTTGCTTACCGTTGGAATATGAACTTGATCTTAAACTGATTGCACATGAGCTTGGTGAAAAGCAAGTTCATTTGGCGGACAATAAGAAGTTAATCAAAATTACTGGATATGTTCACGGCGCTAATACTCCGATTGGAATTAGTGTGCGCAAGGGTTTCCCAATTTATTTTGATGAACGGATAAAAAAGTTTGAGAAGATCTCAGTTTCAGCTGGTCAAGTAGGTCGTTCTGTAAGATTGAAACAAAGCGATCTGATAAAGTTGGTTAATGGAAAATATTTAAAGGTTCAGGAATGATGAAGGCGGTGAATTAGTGAAAAAAATAGAACGTGGAATGGCTTTTGTAGCGAAAAATTTAGCGTTGTTTAGGTGTCCTGTGTGTCATCGTCCCTTTTTAAAAGTCGAACACCAGAGTGTTTTTTGTAGCAATAAGCATAACTTCGATTTTGGACGTAAAGGAACACTATATCTTGTTAATCATGGTTTAAAAAGCGATTATGATGACGACAAACTCTGGGCCGCCAGGCGAATTTTACAGCAAGCCGGTCTTTTCAAACCCATTGTTGCCCAGATTGGAGACAATCTTCCAATTGAAAAACCGCTTAAGATTCTCGATATTGGTTGTGGTGAAGGTTCGACACTGCATCTTTTGGAGCAGCAGCGTCATCAGCAAGATGATGCACTGGTAGGCTTTGACATTTCAAAACGTGCATTGAACCGTGCAACCCAGTTAGAGACTGCTGCCTTCTTTTGTGTGGCAGATTTAGCACGCCTACCTTTTCAGACCGCATCTTTTGATGTCCTATTAGATCTCTTTTCACCATCAGCATATGAAGAATTTGAGCGAGTTTTAAAAAGTGGCGGACACTTGTTTAAAATTGTACCCAATTCTGAATATTTACAAGAATTGCGCCACTCATTGTATGTAAAAGAGGATCCACGGCATAACTATAGTAATGAAAAAGTAGTCACACTGTTTAAGAAAAATTATCCGCAGGGAAATGTTCAAAGAATCAAGTATGAATTTCCTTTGAACAAGGCACTTTTTGAAAACCTGATGTATATGACTCCACTTCATTGGGGAGCGACGCAAGCCCAAATTAACGAGAGCTTGCGCAAGGGTTTAGACAAGATTACGATTGATGTTTCACTTTTGAGTGCAAAAAAAGAATGAAAAACAGTTTTTTTGTGAAAAAAGCTTGAAAACCAAAGACTGTGATGGTACTATTATTTCAAGAAATCGGTTGTTAGTGATTAACGGGACTGTCGTTAGTCATTACATAATTGTACTTCACTAACGTAGCTGTTCGCCGTGCCCACACCGAATGGCTACGCTTTTTTGTGTCTATAAATGAAACGAAAAGAGGATTATTACTTTGGCGAACCATATTGTATTATTTGAACCTCTCATGCCGGCGAATACTGGTAATATTGCACGCACTTGTGCTGGAACGAATACACAGTTACATTTAATCGAGCCTTTGGGATTTTCGACAGAGGATAAGTACTTAAAAAGAGCTGGGTTAGATTATTGGGATAAAGTTAAGATTACCTATCATAAGAATCTGCCCGCTTTTATGGCGTCGTTAGGAGCGCAAGCTGAACTTTTTTTGATCTCTAAATTTGCACCGCGGGATTATACGCAAGTCGATTATACGACTCCAGAAAAGGATTATTATTTTATCTTTGGGAAGGAAACGACTGGATTGCCTGAACCGTATATGCGGGCAAATGAAGAAAAATGTTTGCGTATTCCGCAAAATGATAAACATATTAGGGCGCTCAACCTTTCTAATTCTGCGGCAATTGTGATTTATGAAGTTTTACGTCAGCAAGACTTTCCCAAACTTGAAAAAAAGCATCTTTATGAAAATGACAAATTGAAATGAAAGCTAGCCTACCGCTAAATGCAGTGATGCTATGTTACAATAGATATAGTGAAAATTCTTGCTAGAAAGGGGATCACAGCGTGGCACAACGCAGAAAGAAAAGCCGCAGCAGGACAAGAAAGAAGCAGCTTGGTTCTAAAAGGATTGCAGGAGGATTTTTAATTTTCTTTGCACTTTTAGGGCTGTTTAAACTTGGCTATTTGGGAATCTTGTGTCTTAACCTCTTTCGTGTTTTGATTGGAGACGCTGCTCCAATCGGCTTAGCATTTCTCGGACTTGACGGACTTTTGATTCTTGTGACCGGCAAAGAAGTCTCTTTGAAAAAAACGACTATTTTAGGTACATCTGGAATTTTGCTGTGTAGTCTGCTTTTTTTGCATGCAGTTTATTTTGGGACCCTAGATCTTCACGCTAATTTTATCAGTATTACGTGGCAGTATTTGCGCAGTGACTTGGTGACAGGCGGAATTGGTGGCAGTGTTGGTGGGGGAATGCTCGGTGCGTATCTCTATGCACTTGCCTACTTCTTGTTTTCTCAGCTTGGGACCTATATTGTTGCGAGTTTTGGATTGCTTTTTAGTATCTGTCTGCTTGTCGGCATTCCATTTGAGAAAGTTTTGAAATATTGCGGCGATCTTTTTGTGAAGCTGGGGCAGCTGGCTAAAAAAGCGGGGCATTTCGGGATGCAGTTGCTTAAATTAGGTTTCTTACATATGAGTACGTGGATTAAGCAATTAGCGCACAAAAAAAATGGTATCCGGCCGGTTCGCAAAAAATCTCCTGCAAAAACACTGGTTATTCCTGAAGAAACAAGTCATCAAGATGAGCAGCGTCCTACTATAACTCCGATTAGTACCAATCGTTGGAGCGCACCTTCAGCGGAGAAAACCGAACTGGATTCAGGCACTATAACTAAAGAAAATCAAGAAAAAGAAGATGAACAGCAGGTCTTTGAAACCAGCAATAAGATCAATGATGAGTATGAATTGCCCCCTTTTAGTTTGCTGCATAATATCGATTTGGAGGATCAAAGTGCCGACTACCAAAGAATTGAACGCAATACGAAGGTCTTGAAGCAAACCTTTCAAAGCTTTGGGGTTGATGTTGAGATTAAGCGTGCAATTTTAGGACCGGCTGTAACCAAATACGAATTGCATCCTGCCATTGGCGTTAAGGTCAGTAAGATTGTTAATCTTTCAGATGATTTAGCACTGGCATTGGCTGCAAAGGATATTCGAATCGAGGCACCAATTCCTGGAAAATCATTGATCGGGATTGAAGTCCCAAATCAAAAAGTTTCGACTGTTTCTTTTCGAAGTATTATTGAAGAACAGCGCAAAAAACCTCAAAAACCGCTTGAAGTTCCACTGGGGCGTGATATTTCAGGAAAATTAGTAACAGCTGATTTAGGTAAAATGCCGCATCTGCTGATTGCAGGTTCCACGGGGAGTGGAAAATCAGTAGCAATCAATGTGATTATTACCAGCCTCTTGATGAACTGTCCGCCGCATTTGGTTAAATTGATGTTGGTGGATCCTAAAAAGGTTGAACTCGGGGTCTATAATGGGATCCCACATTTATTGACTCCTGTTGTGACAGACTCTAAGAAGGCTTCGCGGGCATTGCATAAACTGGTTTCTGAGATGGAGCGCCGGTATGAATTGTTTGCGAACACAGGTCAGCGTAACTTAGCTGGGTATAATGAGATGGTAAAGAGGCAGAATAAGGAAATGAAGACCGCTGAGCCGCTGCTACCATATATAGTAATTATCGTTGACGAATTATCTGATTTAATGATGGTTGCTTCAAACGAAGTTGAGGATTCAATTATTCATTTGGCGCAAATGGCCCGAGCTGCCGGGATTCACATGATTCTTGCAACCCAGCGGCCTTCTGTTGACGTCATTACGGGCTTAATCAAAGCAAATGTTCCCTCGCGGATGGCGTTTGCAGTTTCGAGCGGAACTGATTCTCGCACAATTCTTGATTCGAATGGCGCGGAGAAGTTATTGGGGCGTGGCGATATGCTTTTCTTGCCAATGGGAATGAATAAACCAGTACGTGTGCAAGGTGCCTTTATTTCTGATGAAGATGTTGCTAGTGTTGTCGACTTTGTTAAACAGCAACAACCTGCTGAATATGATGAGTCGCTGGTTGTTTCAGATGAAGAAACCACACAAGAGCAGGCGACTGATCCAGAAGATGAGCTTTTTGAAGATGCCGTCAAGTTGATTGCTAAAGAGCAAAGCTGCAGTATCTCAATGCTCCAACGGCGTTTTAGGATCGGTTACAACCGTGCAGCTCGCTTAGTAGATGAACTTGAAGCAAAAGGAATGGTTGGCCCTTCAGAGGGCAGCAAACCGCGAAAAGTTTATGTGCCGCAAGCAGATGATGACTCAGCACAATAATGCTAATGATGTAATCAGATTGACAAGGAAGTGCGATAATGGGGCCTGTGACAAAAGTTAACTTTTGTCACAGGCCCCTCTTTATTCCGGATAAACGTGTTCCATAAGTCAAAATTCTCCGTCTAACTTCGAATTACTCATAGCAAAGTACTCGCTATGTTCGTAATTTCGAGTTAGTACTCAAATTTTCCCGACTTATGTCACACTCTCTTGGTGGCACATCCTTTTTTACATTCTTTCTTCAGCAACCAACTTTTTAAAAGATTGTAGTTGTGAAATGCTTAATTGTCTTTTAAATTTTTTTCGTTTATGATGAAGTGTATGCTTTTTTGAGGAGGAATTAGATGCGTACTGAACTGAAAGAAGGAGTGGCGCTCACAGTCATTCCGACTAAGCAATTTAAAACAACTAGAATAACGATTAATCTGATAACGGCTTTGACTGCCACCAAGCTAGCTAAGCGACTGTTGCTGGGAGCACTTCTAGAGTGTGGTTGCCAAAAGTATCCCGATCAAAAAGCGATTGCTGATGAACTTGCTAGAATGTACGGTGCAGGCTTTGAGATTTCGAGTGTTCGTAGAGGAAACCTGCATTTTTTGAGTGTCTCTTTTGATTGCGTAAATGATGAGTTTCTGGCAGAAAAGGAAGATTTATTGCAAGCAGGGTTTTCATTTTTGCAAGAAATCTTGTTTCGTCCGCTTGTAAGTCAAAAACCTGCTGCTTTTGCGGCAGAGTTTGCGCGTCAAAAAAAGAACGTAGTTGATTATGCGGGTGCAACACAAGATAATAAGCAGCTATACGCGGATCTTTCACTGCAAAAGCTTTTGTTTGACGATGAAAAACAAGCATTGCCATCTTTTGGTAACTATCAAGAACTTTTGAAAATTACAGCAAGCCAACTTTCAAGCTCTTATCAAGAGTGCTTAAATAAAGATCGGATCGAGATAATTGTTTCCGGTGATGTGAAAGAGGAAAGATGTAGACAGTTAGCTCAGCAACTTCCATTCGCAGCACGGAATCTCAGAAAGGAAGAAATTTTTTATGTGCAGGAAGGACATGCGCTTAGAAAAAAAGAAGAAAAGCAAAAAGTGACTCAAGGAAAACTCAACCTTGGTTTTTCATTGCCAGTCTTCTTTGCTGACCCTTTATATTTTACCGTTTTGGTTTTTGAAGGCCTTTTCGGGGGCTTGCCGCTTTCCAAATTATTTGTTAATGTGCGTGAAAAAGCACAGCTTGCCTATTATGCAAGCAGCAGCTATGATAGCTTTCGCGGAGTAATGACAGTCCGGACTGGTCTTGATCCTAAGAATAAAGAACAGGCACTTGCAATCATTGAAGCTCAACTCAAGGATGTTCAAGCAGGACGTGTAACACAACAAGAAATTGAAGATACAAAAAAATCTTTGATTAATGAATATTTAAGTGGACTTGATAGTCAGGCAAATGTGATGCAACGAGTCTTGATAGCGATACTGACAGGTAGAACCTTGTCCACGACTTCTTGGATAACGGGAATTCAAAACGTAACACTTGCACAAATACAAGCAGCCGCGAAGATGACAAAGCTTCAGGCGGTCTATTTTTTAGATAAGGAGTAATTTAAATGAAAAAAATAGAATATCCGCTATTAGGTGAATGTGTTTACCGGACAGTTTTGAAAAACGGATTAAAAGTCAATCTGGTGCCACGTCCGAACTTTCATAAAGTATATGGCATTATTTCGACGGACTTTGGTTCGAATGACACACATTTCTGCTTGCCGGATACGCAAGAAGTCAGAAAAGTGCCTGCCGGAAGTGCACATTTTTTAGAACATAAGCTTTTTGAAAAAAAGGACCATGATGCGTTTGAACTTTTTGGTCACTTCGGCGCAGATGCAAATGCATTTACTTCTTATACAAAAACTAGCTTTCTTTTTTCAACAACTACTAATGTTAAAGAGAATTTGGAAATCTTGTTAGATTTTGTGCAGAGTCCATATTTTACAGCCAAAAGTGTTGCCAAGGAAAAAGGGATTATTGCTCAGGAAATCAACATGTATGCTGATGATGCTGATTGGCGTCTATATGCAGGCCTTGTAAAAAATCTTTATCCAGGGCAGCCGCTTAGTTACGATATTGCAGGTACAGTTGACTCAGTCAATCAAATTAGTGTAAAGGACTTGTACGACTTGTACCAGACCTTTTATCACCCAAGTAACATGGACCTTTTTATGGTGGGTGCTATAGATGTAACAGAAACACTGGAGTGGATTAATAAAAACCAAGCAAAGAAAGAATTTGCGCCAGCCATTGTGCCACAGCGCTTAGATGGCAGGAATGAAGTTGCAGCTAAGGCCGTAAATCCTGAGCAGCAGTTGGCATTTTCTGTTAAACGAGCCAAGGTTGCAATTGGCATAAGAGGGTTTGATCGCCTGCCTGCAGGAAAAGCAGGATTGAAATATAAACTGGCACTGCAACTACTATTTTACTTATTGTTAGGTGAGTCTTCCCAAGACTATCAAGAATTGTATAATCAAGGAATTGTTGATGACAGCTTTGATTATAGCGTGGTGGTTGAACGTGGATTCCATTTTGTATGGTTCAGTGGAGATACTGACCAGCCAGCTATTTTTCGTGCCAAATTAACCTCCTTAATCTTGCATGCAACTTCTGTGTTAAAAACTCAGACGGTTGAATTTCAGCTTGCTAAAAAAGAGTTTATTGGCAGGCAAATTCGTGCGATGAATGTCCTTGAAGCAATTGCTGAACAATACGAAGGCAGCTTATTTGATGATGCAACTCTCTTTGACAAGATCCCGTTATTACAAGAACTTACCTTGGAGGATTTGTTAGAAACAGCCGCTAAGTTTATTTCACAGCCGGGGATGAGCGTCTATGCGCTTTGTCCAAAGGAGGACGATTGAGATGAAATGGGCGCTGATAATAGGAGCTTCTGGCGATATTGGAGCCGCGGTTGCCAAAGATTTGGCGGCACAAGGATGGTCACTTTATCTTCACTACAACAACAACGCTGCCAGAGTTGCAAGCGCGTTAGCTCAGTTTAGGCAGCACTATCCGCAACAAGATTTTTTAGGCATCAAGGCAAATCTTCTAGAAAAGGAAAGCGCTGAACAGATTGAAAAGCAGCTGTTTGGAATTGATGCGGTGATTTTTGCTGAAGGAACAACGAGTTATGGTCTTTTTAGCGAAATGCCGCCAGCACGGCTACATGAAATGTTGTTAATGCAGGTTACGACCCCATTACATTTGCTCCAATTGCTGGAGAAGAAGCTCGCACAGAACCATTTTGGCAGAATTATTTTCATCGGCTCTGTTTATGGTGGTACTGGGAGTGCAATGGAAGTTGGGTATAGCACGGTTAAGGGAGCGCTAACCGCTTTTGCCGCTGCATATAGTAAAGAGGTAGCCTCCTTAGGGATGACAGTGAATGTGATTGCACCAGGGGCAGTTGCAACCCAAATGAACGCACTTTTTTCAGCACAAGAAAAGGGCCAGGTTGATCGTGAAATTCCGTTGGGACGCTTTGCTAAGACTTCAGAAATCAGCTATTGGGTGAGCGCTTTACTAGATGAACGGGCTGCATACATGACAGGACAGACGATTTATGTGACTGGTGGCTGGTTGAAATAAACGATTCTTAATTAATTATTCGTAACAGCTATGATATACTAGAAACGAACTTTAGATAGTTGAACTAAGATATTTAATAATATTGGAGAGTTTTAAAAATGAGTGAGATTGGAAAGACTTTAAAAACTGCACGTATAGAGAAGGGTTATACGCTTGATGACTTGCAGCAGATCACCAAAATTCAAAAGCGTTATCTGATTGCAATTGAGGACGAAAATTTTGCTGCACTTCCGGGTGATTTTTATGTCAAAGCATTTATTAAACAATATGCTGAGACTGTCGGGCTTGATCCAGCACAGTTTTTGAATACATTTGAACAACAAGACGCCCCAGAAGAAGTTAAGGAGACGCCAGTTGCTAATACAAGAAGTGCGCGAGTTGAAACTACCCGGGAAAGTATGGAAAAAACTAATACTTTCAATCGTGTTTTGAGTTATCTGCCCACGATTGTTATTGTCACAATCGTTGTGATTATTTTAGGCTCAATTTACTTTGTTGCTTGGAACAATCATCAAAAGACCGCACAGACGCAGCAGATTGAAAGCAGTAGCAGCAAGGTGTCTGTCTCATCGGAGAAGGCAACTTCAACAAAAACTGCAGCTAAGAAATCCTCTGCTGCAGCGACTTCAAGTGCTAAAAAAAGTACAAGTAAAGCTAAGAAATCTTCAAGCAAAAAAAGTGCAACTAAGCTACAGCTTGCTTCCAATTCAGGCTCGACATTTACGTATAATTTATCAGGTGCTACCAAGATTGAGACCGTGAAATTCAGTGTTTCTGGTTCAAATGCCTGGAGTGCTGTTTCGGTTAACGGAACGCAACAATGGCAGGGAACGCTAAGTGATGGACAAACACACGCTGTTACATTGCCAAGTGGAACGACGAGTTTAACAATCAATTTAGGTAACTCAAATGCTACAAGTTTAAAGATAAATGGCAAAAATTTCAACTTTAAAAAAGATAATGATTCTTTGACTGTGAGAACTTTGACAGTCAACGTTAAATAAAGCTTTACTTACAGGGGGAGCTAAAATAATAATGAATCTACCAAATAAGTTAACAGTTATTCGCATTTTCCTAATACCGATCTTCATGCTGGTGCTGTGTCTACCTTTGGCTTGGGGAAGCGTTTCTTTGGGGGGCACGACTATTCCGGTAGTTCAAGTTATCGGAGCTGTCATTTTTGCTGGTGCCTCACTGACTGACTTTGCCGATGGTCAGATAGCACGAAAACAGCATCTTGTGACTAATTTTGGCAAATTTGCTGATCCCTTAGCAGATAAAATGCTTGTAATGACAGCCTTCATTATTCTAGTGTCATTAGGAAAGGTTCCTGCATGGGTGGCCGCAATCATCGTTTGCCGTGAATTGGCAGTTACCGGTTTGCGGTTAATTGTTGTTGAAAATGACGGTCAGGTAATTGCAGCTGCAATGCCAGGAAAAATTAAGACAATGACTCAAATGTTTTCCATCATTTTTTTGTTGCTGAACAATGTTTTTTTTGCAGCAATTAATCTTCCAGTAGGAGAAATTTTATTATATATCTGCCTCTTCTTTACGATTTATTCTGGGGCAGAATACTTCATAAATAGTCGAAGTATCTTTGCAGATTCTTTCGATAAGTAACATAAACGAGACTGTGACTAGTTTTAGGTGGTCGCGGTCTCGTTTTATATGTTTAGCTGGATTTTAAAATTACGCAGTCGTACATACGCGGTAAATTCGGAGCAAGTAACCAAAAAGGTTCTCGCTTTGCTTTGGAAAATATTTTAACGTGAGACTGCGTATTTACATAAGGGGGCATTCAAAATGAAAGCAGAAATTATTGCAGTTGGGACTGAAATTTTGTTGGGACAAATTGTCAACACGAATGGACCATTTGTTTCAAAACGATTGGCAGATTTAGGAATAGACGTTTATTTTGAAGAAACAGTCGGAGATAATGAAGAAAGATTGAAACAAACAATTTCACTGGCTGCTAAGCGCAGTGACCTCGTTGTGTTGCTGGGAGGACTCGGCCCAACCAAGGATGATCTGACAAAGCAAACGGTGGCACGTTATTTGAATAAACCACTGATTGAGGATGCAGCAGCAATGCAAAAAATCACACGTTTTTATAAAGAAACAAGACGTCCGATGACTGAAAATAATCGTTTGCAGGCATTGTACATTGCTGGTTCTCACCCGTTAAAAAATTCAACTGGTTTTGCAGTGGGAATTTTTTATCAAAACGAAGAGGGTCCAGATTTTCTTCTTCTTCCTGGGCCTCCAGGGGAGTTAAAACCAATGTTTACTCAGGTAGTACAACCCTTGCTGCAAAAAGCCTACTTTAAAGATCACCATTTATATTCACGTGTACTGCGCTTTTTTGGAATTGGAGAGTCTTTATTGGTCACAAAATTGGCAGATTTAATTGACCACCAAAGCAATCCTACAATTGCACCCTATGCGAAAACTAGTGAAGTTACTTTAAGATTGACAGCCAGCAGTCGAAATGAACATGTGGCTAAAAAATTGCTTGATGAAGTTGAACAAAAAATTCAATCTAGGGTAGGTGAGTATCTATATGGCTATGGCGATCAAAATAGTTTAGTGAATGTAGTTGTTAACTTATTGGAACAAAAGAAGTTGACAATTTCTGCAGCAGAAAGTCTTACAGCTGGAGCTTTTCAAGCAATGTTAGCCGATGTACCAGGAGTTTCAAGTGTTTTTGCAGGTGGAGCAGTTACCTACTCTAATGAAGCCAAGATGAAGTTGCTGAAAATTCCAGCAGAGGTACTTGTAACTGAAGGGGCAGTCAGTGCACAAACTGCCAAGTTGATGGCAAGTGCAATTAAGAATCAGCTTGGCACCCAGATTGGAATTTCATTTACAGGTGTGGCCGGACCAGATGAACTTGAAGGTAATGCTGTTGGCACTGTTTGGATTGGCTTGGCATTTAAAGATCAGCCTGTTGAAGCTCGTTTGTTTCATTTCTCAAATGCCAGACCATACATCAGAGAAAGGTCAGTACTGACTGGATTAGACTGGCTACGGCATGAACTTATAAAATAACTCGAACTTTTGTTCGCTTTTTCTTGCATTTTAATTTTCTTACCTGTATCATTGACAGGTGAACAGATTGGTTTAAACTGTACGAATTTGTTAGGAGGAAACAATTTGGCCGATGAACGTCAGGCAGCATTGGATGCTGCATTAAAAAAAATTGAAAAAAATTTTGGTAAGGGTTCAATTATGCGCATGGGTGAGAAAGCTGACACTCAGATTTCGACAATTTCAAGTGGGTCGCTTGCATTAGATGAAGCGCTGGGTGTGGGCGGTTATCCGCGCGGAAGAATTGTTGAAGTCTATGGACCTGAAAGTTCTGGTAAAACAACGGTTGCTTTACATGCAGTTGCTGAAGTCCAGCATAACGGTGGGGTTGCAGCATATATTGATGCAGAGAATGCACTGGATCCAGCATATGCCACGAATTTAGGTGTCAACATTGATGAGCTCTTGCTTTCACAACCAGACACTGGAGAGCAGGGCTTAGAGATTGCTGATGCACTTGTTTCCTCAGGAGCAATTGACATTGTGGTGGTTGATTCCGTGGCAGCGTTGGTTCCAAGAGCTGAGATTGAAGGCGAAATGGGAGATGCGCATGTTGGATTGCAGGCCCGTTTGATGTCTCAGGCGCTTAGAAAACTTTCGGGGACTATCAACAAAACTAAAACAATTGCAATCTTTATTAATCAAATTCGTGAAAAAGTCGGAGTGATGTTTGGCAACCCAGAAACTACTCCAGGTGGAAGGGCTTTGAAATTTTACGCGACTGTCCGTCTGGAAGTACGTAGAGCTGAGCAGATCAAAGATGGTGCCGATATTATTGGTAATAGAGTGCGTATCAAGGTTGTGAAAAATAAAGTTGCACCACCATTTAAGCGAGCTGAAGTTGACATTATGTATGGCGAGGGTATCTCTAAGACAGGTGAATTAGTTGATATGGCTGTCGAAAAAGAAATTGTTAAAAAGAGTGGTTCTTGGTATTCATACGGGGAAGATCGAATTGGTCAAGGGAGAGAAAACGCTAAGCAATATCTCACTGATCACCCAGAAACAATGCAGGAAATTACGCTCAAGGTCAGGAAGGCTTATGGAATTGCTGATGAGGAATCTCCTGAAGAGGCGGACCCGACTTCTTTGCCACTTGAAGATGGAAAAAATGAAAAAGCAAAGAACCAATTAGAACAAAAGCAATCCAAATAAATACAAGTCAAGTTTAATATAAAAGACTAATTATTGATGTGTATTAATGCGGATAAAGTAAAATAAAACAAAGGAGGCTGTGACAAAAGTTAAATTTTGTCACAGCCTCTCTTTTATTCCGGATAAACGCGTTCCATAAGTCAAAATTCTGCGTCTAACTTCGAATTACTCATAGCAAAGCACTCGCTATGTTCGTAATTTCGAGTTAGTACTCAAATTTTCCCGACTTATGTCACACTCTCCCTCTTTTATTCCGGATAAACGCGTTCCATAAGTCAAAATTCTGCGTCTAACTTCGAATTACTCATAGCAAAGTACTCACGATGTTCGTAATTTTGAGTTAGCACTCAAATTTTCCCGACTTATGTCACACTCTCTTTTGTAGTTAGGTAGAAAATTACCAAGGTATGCTGGCTGATTATTTTGGGTGAAAAGAGGAACTTTGAAAGCCAAAAATGGGTTTTTAAGTTCCCAAAAATAAAATAATATTTTTTCAAAAAGAAACCGTTTTATCTTAAAAAAATATTTAATGTACACAACACATCATGTTAGAATAAAAACAAGAAAAGAAAGTTATGAAAACAAATATCTTTTTTCAAATTAATTAATTAGTGTTTTTTTTATATTTTCAAGAGATTGGAATTTCGGGGGGCTAAGAAGATAAAATGTTTTCATAATGAAAGCAGCTGTCTTCGGTACCAGAATTTAAGGGGAGAGAAAAGTGAAGGAAACAAAGACGCATTATAAGATGTATAAAAAGGGGAAAAATTGGGTTTTTGCAGCGATCACAGTCACAACGATTGGTTATGGCCTTTTAGGAATAAATAGTGAGCATGCTGCAGCTGCTAGCAATGATGCGACTGTGACTGCAGGCAGTGAGACTGTCTCAAGCAACACAAGCAGTTCAACGCAAGCCGAAAAAACAAGCGAGCAGGCGACAAGCAGTGCTAAGGTTACGACCTCCACTAGCAGTAGTGCTAGTGACTCAGATTCTAAAACCAACAGTAGCAGTAGTACACAAAAGGTATCTAATAGCCAGTCTAATACTACGACTTCCGCTAGTCATGTTTCTTCAACTGAAGCTGCTGTTTCAAGCAGCGCTAAGAGTTCAACGAATGCTGATAAGACTTCAAGCAGTCAAGCTAGTTCACAAAGCAGCCAAAGCAGCTCTCAAGCGAGCTCAACAGCACAGTCAAGTAGTGCTCAATCGAACTCATCATCTCAAAGCGAAACAAACAAAGATACCGCAACAAAGGATCCTTTAGTAGACACGGAAACAAATTTGCAAAATGGGCACTATGTTGCTAACAACGATACTTGGACATATGTTGATGATCAAGGAAATGTTGTTAAGGGACTGAAAAAAATTGATGGGAATGTACAGTATTTTGACCCGCAGACAGGTGTTCAGATTAAGGGTGAATATGTCACTGTAGGCAAGCAGACCTATTATTTTGATCCACATTCCGGAAATGCGATCGCCTATTCTAAAACAAATGGTGATACCTTTGCAGCATATAATGCTGACAGTAGTGTAGCACAACAGGGCTTTTTTACTGATCAAAATGGTAATACCTATTACTTGGAGAGCAGTACGCAATATAAAATCGGTCTGCAAGAGATTAATAAGGTTACATATTATTTTGGAGAAGATGGCATTCTTAGGAAAAACACCACGCAGACAATCGATGGTAGATTATACTGTTTTGCCAGTGATGGGAGCGCTAAGTTACTTCCACAGGATAAGTTGACTGAAAGTCAGGCATCCGCAAAAGAAGTTGCTGATTTTGCGGCGCACAATGTAGCTAAATCGTACGATGCACAAAGCTTTGAAAATACTAATGGATATCTGACAGCTGATTCATGGTACGTTCCTAAGTATATCTTGTCAAATGGACAGCAGTGGGTTGCATCAAGTGCGAGTGATTTCCGGCCTTTATTGATGGCATGGTGGCCAAGCAAACAGGTGCAAGCTGACTATTTGAATTATATGGCCGGTCGCGGCGTAGTGGCAGCTACCAAAACCTATTCAGCCAATGACACTTCATTGGAATTAAATGGAGCAGTTGAGGCAGTCCAGGCTACAATTGAACGTGCACTAAAAATCACGGGGAATGTGACTTGGCTGCGTGATGTTATGTCAAAATTTGTCAAAGAAGAGACAATTTGGAATAAAGAGAGCGAAGATGTTCAATATTATGGGCTGCAATTACAAGGCGGTTTTTTAGCTTATCAAAATAGTAGCTTAACCCCTTGGGCAAATTCTGATTATCGCAAGTTAGGTTTTACTCCAGGATATCTAGATGGTAAGTCAAATAAAGATGCTGAATTTTTATTAGCCAATGATATCGACAACTCCAATCCAACTGTTCAGGCTGAACAACTAAATTGGTTATACTATCTAACTAATTTTGGAACAATTACTGCAAATAATGCGAATGCCAATTTCGATGGGATTCGGGTGGATGCTGTTGATAATGTCGATGCCGATTTGCTCCAAATTGCAGCTGATTATTTCAACGCAGCTTACGGTACAAATCAAAGTGATGCGAGCGCTAATAAACATCTGTCAATTCTTGAAGATTGGGGGATGAATGACCCAGCTTATATTAGCGAGCATGGTGCCTCTCAACTCACGATGGATAATTATATGGGTGTGCAGCTCAATAGTTCGTTGACAAATGCACAAGGTCAAAATGATAAAATGGCGCGTTTTGTCCAATGGTTCTTAATTAACAGAACAAATGACGATACTGAAGACACAGCGATTCCAAATTATAGTTTTGTAAGAGCACATGACTCTAACTCACAAGATCAAGTAAGGCAAGCAATTCAAGATGCAACAGGAAAACCCTATGGTCAATTTACTTGGGCTGATCTTGAGAAAGGTTTGGAATTATTTTATAAGGACCAAGACTCTACAGTAAAGAAATATAACAAGTATAATATTCCAAGTGCTTATGCAATGTTACTGACTAATAAGGATACTGTTCCACGTGTTTTTTATGGAGATATGTATTCAGAAGGTGGACAGTATCTTTCACAAAAAACAATCTATTACGACACGCTCACCAACTTACTTAAATCTCGAATCAAATATGTGGGTGGCGGTCAGACAATGGCCGTAGATCAAAACGACGTATTGACAAGTGTTCGTTTTGGCAAGGGAGCATTGAATGTTACAGATCAAGGAACGTCTGAAACAAGAACTGAGGGTGTCGGCGTAATCATCGCTAATAACACTGACCTGAAGTTGAAGGACGGCGAGCAGGTTGTGTTGCACATGGGTGCTGCACACAAAAACCAGGCATTCAGAGCGGCAGTGCTAACGACTAGCACTGGACTGGTCAACTACGAAAATGATACTGCTGCGCCGGTAGTTTACACAGATAACAATGGTGATCTAATTTTTACGAATAAAGATCTGGTTGTCGCTGGTCAAACGGTTGCCAATACCGCAATTCAAGGGGTAGCTACTCCGCAAGTTACTGGTTATTTGGCTGTGTGGGTTCCAGTTGGCGCAGCTGCTGAGCAGGACGCACGAACTGCGGCCTCAGATCAGACTTCAACTGACGGCAAGGTTTTCCATTCCAATGCAGCATTAGATTCAAACGTGATTTTTGAAGGCTTTTCTAACTTTATTTCTTACCCACAGGAGCGCTCACAGTACGCTAATATTGTAATTGCCCAAAATGCAGCCGCCTTTAAGCAGCTTGGGATTACGAGCTTTGAACTGGCACCGCAATATCGTTCAAGCAGTGATGGCAGCTTTTTGGATTCGATGATTGATAATGGGTATGCATTTACTGATCGTTATGATTTAGGATTTGGAACGCCTACGAAATATGGAACTGCGGCTGATTTGAGAAATGCGATTGCAGCACTGCATGCCAATGGAATTCAGGCAATTGCTGATTGGGTACCCGATCAAATCTATGCTTTACCTGGTCAGGAAACAGTTACAGTTACACGTACTGACGATCATGGTAATTGGATTAGCGATTCCAGCATTCATGATTCACTCTATGTCGCTAATACGATTGGCGGCGGTGAATACCAGAATAAGTATGGTGGAGCATTCCTCGCTGAATTGCAGCAAAAGTATCCTGAACTGTTTACTAAGAACCAAGCAGTTACCGGTGTTCCGATTGATGGGAGCACTAAAATTAAGGAATGGTCTGCAAAATATCTGAATGCTACAAACATACTTGGCCGCGGGTCAGAATATGTATTGAAGAGTAATGACAACGGCGAATATTTCTATGTTGGCACTGAGCGTACTGCCTTTCTTCCAGCTGTTTTAGTTGCTCAAAATGAACGGGCAGAATATGCAGCTGGTGATTCTTCACAAGCAAGGTATTACACGCAGCTAGAGGATACTGCTGGACATTGGTATCTGATTGATCCTACGACTGGGACAAAGCAGACTGGTTTTCAAAAGATAATAGATCAAAATAAGGTAGTCTATTATAACAATGCTGGTCAAATGCAATATGGGCAACAAAAGATAAATGGACAGTGGTACTTGTTCGATAGCTATGATGGTGCAATGAAGACCGGATTACAATCCATCAAGGGTCAAAATAAAACTGTTTACTACAACGACAAGGGTCAGATGCAATACGGACAGCAAAAGATTAACGATAGCTGGTATCTTTTTGACGGGTACACAGGTGCGATGAAGACTGGCTGGCAATATCTTGCTGCTCAAAATAAGTTGGTCCACTATGCTACTAACGGTCAAATGCAACATGGTCAGCAAAAGATCGACGGTCGGTGGTACTACTTTGATACGGTGACTGGATCGCAGAAATTTGGGCTGCAGTATCTTGCTGATCAAAATAAGACGGTCGATTATGGCAGCCAGGGATGGATGCAATATGGTCAGCAGAAGATTGATGGACAGTGGTACCTGTTCGATAGTTATGATGGCGCGATGAAGACCGGGTTACAATATATTAATGGTCAGAACAAGACTGTTTATTATAACGCTAAGGGTCAGATGCAATATGGTCAGCAAAAAATTGGTGATAACTGGTATCTTTTTGATGGTTACACAGGTGCAATGAAAACTGGCTGGCAATACCTCGCAAGCCAAAACAAATTGGTCCATTATGCAAGTAATGGGCAAATGCAATATGGCCAACAAAAAATCGATGGTCGGTGGTACTACTTTGATACGGTGACTGGATCGCAGAAATTTGGATTGCAATATCTTGCGGATCAGCATAAAACAGTCTTTTATGGTGATCAAGGTCAGATGCAATATGGCCAGCAGAAGATTGACGGACAGTGGTACCTATTTGATAGTTATGACGGTGCGATGAAGACCGGTTTACAGTATATTAGTGGTCAAAATAAGACTGTTTATTACAACACCAAGGGTCAGATGCAATATGGTCAGCAAAAAGTCGGCGATAACTGGTATCTCTTTGATGGTTATACAGGTGCAATGAAAACTGGTTGGCAATATCTTGCAAACCAAAATAAACTAGTTCACTATGCAAGCAATGGGCAAATGCAATATGGGCAACAAAAGATTAACGGTCGCTGGTATTACTTTGATACATTAACTGGAGCACAAAAATTTGGTTTACAGTATCTGGCGGATCAAAATAAGACGGTTGACTATGGCAGTCAGGGGTGGATGCAATATGGACAACAGAAGATCGGCAACGATTGGTACTTATTTGACGATTACGACGGTGCAATGAAGACCGGCTGGCAATATCTTGCGGCTCAAAACAAGACTGTATATTACAATGAGAGTGGAAAAATGGTCTACGGTCAGCAAAAGATTGACGGCAAAGTATATAATTTTGATACAGTCACAGGTGCATTAAAAAAATAGAGATAACTTTAAACTAATCTAGAAAATTGCTTCTATTGCCTAACGTGAAAAATGAGGTTCTGGAGAAACTAGAATGAAAGCTTAAAGTACAATTAAAGAGTTTGAATGTCTCAGTGAGATTTTATTAGTTGGGATGCATTGACTCAAAAATTGTAGGGCCAAGTTACGGAGCTGCAACAAAACATTAGTTTTGTCACGGCTCCGTTTTTGCCCTTTAAGGTGTAATAATTTTTGCTTTATTCAAATAGTAAAAATTTTGTAAAGTCAGCGTAGAAGTTGCGTATTTTAATTGAGCAAGCTTTGTCAATAAAGGCAAGTCAGATTTTGTTTGGTAGGTTGGTTATTTGAGAAAACACAGCTAAATTAAGTATTGGGGGAAATGGCATGGAAGGAAGATACGATACACCAAAAGTTAAAGAAAGATTAGCACAATTGCAGTTCTTTTTGTTACTGAATGAACAGCAACAAATGGAATTTGCAGCACATGTAAATTTTAGAGAGTTGAGAAAAGGTGAGAAACTGCAGCAATTGGGGAAGGATTATGGAGGCTGCATCCATTTAATAACTAAGGGACTGGTAAGTATTCGCAAGTACAGTGTTAATGGGGAAAGGATCGCTTCTTTGCCGTTAGGAGTCGATGATTTTTGCTCTTTTGAATATATAGTAGGAGAGGGTGTCAGCAATTATGAGATTATGACGCTCACACCGGTTTCAATTGCAGCAGTTCCCGTACAATTCTTTAAAAAGTTAATTGGGAGTAATCAAGCAGCGCTTGAATTTATTATTTCAGGGACGCGTACTATTTTAGGTGATATGCTTGATCACCGTTCAATCTTCGCACTTTCACGACCAAGAATCAGAGTAATTACCTTTTTGCTATATCTTAGCAAGAAGGCTGGTGATCCTAGTGAAGATGGTAGCCGGCCGGTCCCAGAATGGCTGACGCAAACAGAACTAGCGTTGATGGCTGGGACAACAAGAGAAACAGTTTGTGCAACGTTTAAAGCTTTGCAACAAGATGGCGGTTTAGTGACAGAAGGTAAACGTTTGAGGTTAGGGATGGCTTTTTACGAAAAGTATAAAGTTTCTGTTTGAAAAATAGTGCGCTGAGTTAATAAAAACAGATAATTTGTTATAATATATGATTATGATCATAATCAAAAACAGCGAGGAAAAATAAATGAAAAAAGAGACACGACAGGCCAAGATTGAACAATTGATTACACAGTATGAAGTCGGCACCCAAGAAGAATTGATGAAGCTGTTAACCCAAAACGGGATTGCAGCAACCCAAGCAACTATTTCGCGTGATATGCGTGAAATGCGGATTGTTAAGGAGCAAAGCAGCAGTGGAAAGATCCACTACGCGATTTTCAAAGGTAATGCAGTTTCAGAAAAAGAGAAGCTCTACAATAGCATTTCGGAGGCGGTGCTTGAGGTTGTACGCGTGCAATTTATTAATATTGTTAAGACCTTGCCGCATAATGCTAATGTTTTGACTGCAATCATTGATGAACTTGCACTTGATGAAATTGTCGGCACAATCGCCGGTTATGATACTATTTTAGTCATTAGCAAGTCTGAAGAGGACGCACGTAAAGTTAATAGTTTATTTACTAAGTATGCTCAACACGATGAGTCAGCACAATGAGTTTCTTAATTAAATCTAATAATTAGTACTCGGTTTTGCTCTTAAAAATCCTTATGGTAGAATTAAAGTTATACTTTATAAAAGATTGGAAAATGAAGCATGGATGTCAATTCCTTTTTTTCACAATTATGGCAGAATTTTAAAAAGATTTCACAACGCTTTGCGGCGTGGTTCAAACAGAAGTGGTTGCGATTTCAGTTATGGCGTTGGCTGACAATCGCTATTTTGAGTATCTTTCTTTTGATGAGCAGTTATCTTGTTTTTGTCGCTAAGACAACCAACGTTAAGGATTTAAAATCAGAACTGGAACGTTCAACCGAAATCTATGATGAAAAGGGTCAAAAGGCAGGATACTTATACTCACAAAAAGGAACGTGGAAGTCGCTTGATCAAGTTTCGCCCAACATGGTTAATGCCGTTTTATCGACTGAGGATCAAAATTTTTATCATGAGTACGGGTTTTCTTTTAAAGGAATCGCACGTGCAGTCTTGCTCTATGCCAAAAATAAAATTCTTGGACGTAACTATATCAGTGGTGGCGGAAGTACTCTGACGCAACAATTGGTTAAGAACGCGTTACTATCCCAAGAACAGACTTTTTCGCGTAAGGCAAAAGAAATTTTTATTGCCATGCAGGTTGAAAATGAATATTCTAAAAAAGAAATCATGACGATGTATCTTAATAATGCCTATTTTGGAAATGGTGTTTGGGGAGTCGAGGATGCCTCAGAAAAGTATTTTGGGGTGCATGCAAATCAGCTGACTGTGCCGCAGGCAGCGACTTTAGCGGGAATGTTGACGAATCCCAGTGGTTTTAATCCTTTAGATCATCCTAAAAGTGCAACCGCACGGCGAAATGTTGTATTGGAGTTGATGGGTGCAAATCAGAAGTTAACGCAGACACAGGTTAAGCAATATCAGGCAACTGCAATGGTGACAAATGACCGTTACCAATATGCTTCTGGCTACCGTTATCCTTATTACTTTGACGCAGTAATTTCTGAAGCAATTAATAAGTATGGTTTAAGCGAGTCAGATGTGATGAATCGCGGCTACAAGATTTATACAGGGCTTAATCAGACTTATCAAGAGAAGATGCAAAACAGTTTTGCAGATTCAACCTTATTCCCTTACAATGCAGCAGACGGAACGAAAGCACAAGGAGCATCAATCGCAGTTTCACCAAGCACAGGTAATATTATGGCTCTTGTGGGTGGGCGCAGTGGCACACATGTTTTCCGTGGTTATAACAGGTCGACGCAATTAATCCGTTCACCAGGTTCAACCATCAAACCAATTGCGGTCTATGCTCCAGCATTAGAGGCAGGTTATCATTATGATTCAACCTTAAAAGATGAACTCAAATCTTATGGCAGCAACAAGTATACACCGCATAACTGGAATGATGTTTATGCAGGAAATATTATGATGTATAAGGCGCTTGCACAGAGTAAAAATGCTGCAACGGTTTGGCTTTTAAATAAAATCGGGGTGGATGCAGGCTACAAGATGGTTAAAAAGTTCAATTTGAATATTTCAAGTAGTGACCGCAATTTAAGTTTGGCACTAGGTGGTTTATCGCAAGGAGAGTCACCCGCAAAAATGGCGGGTGCTTACACAGCTTTTGCGAACGACGGTAAAATGACTTCTCCGCATTTGATCAGAAAGATTGTGGATGCATCAGGAAAAGTAATTGTTGATAATACCAAAACTTCCAGCAAACGGGTGCTCAGTCAAAAAAATGCGCGTGAGATGACGAGTATGATGCTGGATGTTTATCAAAATGGGACAGGAACTGCTGCCAAACCAGCAGGTTATCAAATAGCTGGTAAGACTGGTAGCACACAAAGCGCTGATGGACAGACTACTAATGATAAGGATCATTGGTATATTGGCTATACTCCAGACGTGGTGGTGGCAACTTGGGTCGGATTTGATAACACAAAATACTCTTTGGAAAATGAAGGAACACGTGGAGGGTCAGCTCTTTTCAAAGACGAAATGGAAGGAATTTTGCCAAATACAGCGCAAACGTCCTTTAAAGTTAAGAGTGCTTCTGCTCGAGTCGCAACTTCGGGAAAGAGTAGCTCCAGTCTATGGAACGGTTTGAAGAATGCTGGAGATAGTGTTTCTAAATCAGCTTCTGATCTTGGTAAAAAAGCAGCTGATCTTTTTGACGCTGGAAAGCAAAAAGTCGAACAGTGGTTCGGCAATTAAGGCGTATTTTAGCTTAAAGCATGGTACAATTTAAGTGTGAATAATAATGGAGGAGAAAAATAAATGTCTAATCTTTATGATGCAGCTTATGAATTTGAAGACCAAATTCGTCAAAGTGCTGAATTCAAAGCATTAACAAAGGCGTACAACCAATTGAAAACTGATGATGAGGCTTTTGACGAGTTTAAAAAATTGCAAAAAATGCAAATCGAGTTCGGCAAAAAACAAGTTTCTGGAAAAGTTGAACAACAAGATCTGGATGCATTGACACAAGAGGGAAAGAAAGCTTCTAGTTATAAGGCACTGCTGGAACTTGAGGAAAAGGAACAGACGCTTGCTAAAATAATCGATGAAGTGCATGGTATTATGTTTAAACCAGTCGAAGAACTGTATACAGCTAAAGATTAAGAGGCAAGTGCTGTATTTTCTGCAGTAGGCAGAGATCCTCACTGCTGTAAAGCTGACAGCATTGGCACGAATTATCCCCCGGAGGCAATAATTCGTGCTTTTTTGTCTTTATCGCAAAAGTATTTTTTAGATTGAGAGGTCATCGCATGAAGTTCATTCATACCGCTGATTTGCATCTTGGCAGTCCCATTGAAGGGTTAACGACAATTCCAGAAAAATATTTACAGTTGCTGCATGAGCATACAAATCAACTTTTTGCACAATTAGTTAAGGCGGCTTTACGCGAAAAAGTTGATTTTATACTAATCGCAGGTGATTTTTTCGATAATCATGCTCCGAGTGTTGCGTTGCAGGTGGCAGTGCATGAACAATTTGAGAAGCTACAGCGAGCAGGAATTAGTGTTTATCTTTGCTTAGGAAATCATGACTATTTGAACCTTGATAAAGAGCACGTTTTTTTCCCCGAGAATGTCTTTCTTTTTCCAAATTATCCCATGACAAAACATTTTAGAGTAGGCACAGCAGAAGTAGCTTTGACCTCCTTTAGCTATGCACAACGTTGGACAAGTGGAATTTTGCAGCAATTTCCGCGAAAAGGACCTGAAAAATGGCATTTGGGCATGTTGCATGGAGCATTGAAGGAAAACGATCCTGGAGGTCATTATGCTCCCTTTGACATTCCAGAGTTGCTGGCAAAGAGATATGATTACTGGGCTTTAGGGCATATTCATAAACGGATGGAATTAGCCGCTGATCCTCCAATCGTTTATCCCGGCTGTTTGCAAGGAAAAAATCGGAAAGAAAGCGGTAGCAAGGGCTTCTATGTGGTAGAAGAACAGGCTGGGAAGCTTGTACCGCATTTTTGTCCAATGGAGACGCTTAGATGGCAAACAGTGGATTTTACGCTTAAAAAGGGTGAAGATGAGGCCAAGATCGAACAAAGGATCTTTTCCGAATTAGTAAAACTGTCTCAAAAAAATGATAAAATTGCATTGTTATTGATAACTGTGCGGCTTTTTTTGACACACGGTACGGCAACTAGTCTGCAGGAGAAAGTTTCCAGCGGCTTTTTAGTACGCCGCTTGCGTGATTTGCTTAAAGAGCTGCCCAATCTCTATGTTGAAAAGCTGAGTGCGCAACTAATAAGTGAACCTGCAATCTCCTTAATTGACCAAGAAATTTTGGCACAGGCTCGGCAAAAAACCTTTCAAAGCAGTCAGTTGACTGCAATGGCAGGTAAATTGTTGAACTATCCTTTTATTGAGAAGCACCTTTTAGAAAAGGAAGTGCAACAAGAGATTGAGACGGCAGCAGTATTTGATCTAGTTGAGGAAGCTGATGATGATGAGAATATTACAGGCTGAGATCTACGGTTTTGGCAAATTCACAGATACAAAATTTGATTTTGAGCATAAGCTGCAATTTATTACGGGTGCAAATGAGGCGGGAAAATCAACGCTAAAAGCCTTTATTAGTGCAATCCTATTTGGCTTTGTTGACCGGCGTCAGCGCTTCAAGCGTTATGAACCTAAAAATGGGGCAAGATATGGCGGCAAATTAATAATCGAGCAGGAAAAACAATTATATACATTAGAACGGCTTGAAGGCGAAAAAGGGGGGCAACTGGTAATTACATCCCTTAATACGGGACAACAGCTGCCGGCTAGTTTGCTGCAGCGTTGGTTGAATTCGTTGACAAGCGATCTTTTTGAAGCTGTTTATGCCGTTGATCAAACGAGTTTGGAACAGATTAGGCAGTTGGCACCGGAAGAATTGGAAAAAAGTTTTTTGACAATTGCTGCAAGTGGCAGTCAGCAAATCATGATGCTGCAAAAAAAATTGCAAAAAAAAGCGGAACAAATTTACAAACCAAATGGGCGGTTACCCCAACTGAATAGATTATTACAAACTTACGAAAAACAAACGCAGGAACTGCGAGCAGCCAATCGTGATTCACATCTTTTTGTGGAGTGGGAAAAGACGCTTGAGAAAGAAAAAGAACAGCAAGAAGCGGTCAAGAACCAAATTAAAATTCTAGAAAAAGAGCTGCTACGGCAACGACAATTGGATAATTTGTGGCCTACTTTTGTTGAATTGGAACGTCTTCGAACTAAAGAGAAAAACCAGCAGCCAATTGGATTGACGCCGCAAGAGTTTACCGCTTTACAGGAACTGCAGCTCAAGGTAAAAACCAAGCAGGATTCCAGTAATAGTCTGACAGCTAAGTCTCAAGCTTTGATGCAACAGGGGCAGCAAACAATTAATCTTGAAGAGTTGCAAAAATACGATGCGGCCAAGGACCAGTTTGACAATCTTTTTCACCAACTTGACGTTCACTCTACTGAGATACAACTTGCTTTGGAATTACAACAAACGGTTAACCAGCAGTTGTCTTCTCCACAAGCTGCTTCAAGGGAAAATGAAGTTTTGAGGAGGACCAGAAAAAAAGTTCAAAAACCACTTTTTAAGCAAAATAGGCGGCAGCTCGCTTTGCTGGGATGGGCACTAATTGCAGGTAGCTGTCTTTTGCTCAGCTTTTTTAGCTCGAAAATTACAATTAAATTGCTAGCTGTTGGTGGATTATTGGCTGCACTTTTTGCCGTGTGGCAGAGTATGTCTAAAAAAAGCGGACAGTCAGAATCCAGGTCCCAAAATTCCTTGAGTACAGGATCTGCGCAGGAAAGAGACTTAATGGTGCAGAGTGTGGAGGCAAAACGACTGCAACAACTCTTGGAACAGCTTGCTTTTTTTACGCAAGCGAGTGCTTTTTGTACTGCTAGCTTGCAACTACCCGTGGAATTGCTAAAACGGTTAGCACGTTTGCAGCAATTTAAAACACGGATTAAAGATGCTTTACGTGAACGCAGCAAGCGTGATCGGTTTTTGGATTATTATCGACAAGAACATGAGAGAGTAACTGCAGAATTGACTGCTTTAACTGAACAGTTAAAGCAGCAGCTGCAAAAAAATGGGGCAAGTTCTTTTGCACATCTGCAAGCACAGTATTTGCAGCAGCAACAAAATACAGAAAAAAATGCAAAGTTGCAAGGTTTGCAGACACAGCTTCCAGCTGAAGTTCAAAATGAATTACGGCGTTATCAGAGTCGAGAAGAATTCAAAGCGCACTTGAGCAAAAAGCAAGACGAGCTCCAACACCAAAAAGAACGACTTTCTCAACTGACTGTAAGTATCACTGAAAAAGAAGTTAGATTGGAACAATTTGGCAAGTCAGTGCGTATCTTAAGATTAAAACAAGAGCTTGCCAATAAGCAGGCACAGATTTTAGCTGAAGTTGACAGTTGGCTTGCGTTGAATGCTGCAAACCAGTGCTTGGAAAAAGTACTAGAAATAATGTCACAGCATACCTTGCCGCACGTTATGCAGTTGGCACAACACTATTTTAGACGGCTGACACGCGATCAGTATGAAAAAATTGTAATGGTAGAACGCCACTTGCAGTTAGTTGATAAAAATAAAACACAATATGATGTACGCGAATTATCGCGTGCGACCGCTGAGCAGCTTTACTTAGCATTGCGGTTGGCTTTTATTGTGCAGATTAATCGGACAATTAAGCTACCTGTCCTAATTGATGATTGTTTTGTCAATTTTGATGAGCAGCGCAGAAATGAATTACTAGCACTTTTAGAAGAAATTAGTGCTGAGACGCAAATTATCTGTTTTACAGTCGATATTTCATTTTTATATGATAAGGTAGATAAAGAGAACATTTTAAGAGTCGACTGAAACCAAGGGAGGATTACACGTGAGTCATAAAAAGATTTACGAATATGCGGTTGATGAGAATATGGAGCTATTTGTACTTATTAAGTCAGCAGATGTCAGGGTAGCTAAGAATGGTAACCAGTTTATTGCGTTTAACTTTTCTGATAGTTCTGGCGAAATTAGTGCGAAGTTTTGGGATGCATCTCCGGCGGACACTGCTGCTTATCAACCTGGGAAGATTGTGCTGCTTAAGGGTAAGCGAGAAATTTATCAGGGAAACCCGCAGATTAAAATTTATCGGATGCGCCTGGTAAAAGAAGGTGAGCCCAATGATCCTAGCCTTTTTGTTCAGAAAGCACCAGTTTCAAAAAATGCCATGGAAGCAGAGTTTAATCAGGCTATTTTTGAAATTACCAACCCTAATTGGAATCGAATAGTTCGTTTTTTGTTGAAAAAACATCAGGAAGATTTTTTCAGCTATCCTGCAGCTAAGAAGAATCATCATGCCTTTGCAGGGGGCTTAGCTTTCCATACCCTCTCTATGCTGCGCTTAGCACATGCTGTAGCCCATGAATATCAAGAAATTAATGCCCCTTTATTATACGCAGCTACTATCTTGCATGATTTGGGTAAGACAATTGAACTTTCTGGGCCGGTAGCAACCCAGTATACACTTGCGGGAAACTTAGTTGGTCATATTGTGTTGATAGATGAAGAAGTTGTCAAGGCAGCCGGTCAGCTGAAAATTTCATTAGAAAGTGAAGATATGCTTCTTTTGCGGCATATGCTCTTAGCACATCACGGCTTATTGGAATATGGTTCACCCGTTCGTCCGCATTTATTGGAGGCTGAAGTCCTTCATCAAATTGATCAGTTGGATGCTTCGATTCAGATGTTAAAAGGAACGCTAAGCCATACACAGCCGGGAACTTTTTCGGAAAGAATCTTTGGCATGGATGGACGCAATTTCTATAAACCGCTTGCTGAGACAGAGCAACCAGAACAGGAATAAAGCATGAATGTGGCTCAAACAGTGCGCGTTCTTCAGTAGAAGTGGGGTAAAAGAGATCAGCTAATAAGAACACATTTTGAAAAAAAGCTCTATTAAAGAAGCGGGCTCGTACAAAACTTAAGTTTTGTACGAGCCCGCTTCTTTAATAGTTTAATTTAATTGTGAGGCTCCTAATACTTTAATTAATTGGAGCTAGAGCTGGATGATGAAGAAGAGAGGTAACTTGAAAGAACATCTTTCAAATCGCTATCTTTGATGCTGACGTTACCCTTCTTAAGCACCTTCGAGATTACAGCTTGTAATGCTGAAGAATCATTGTTCATCTTGTTATCAATAATTTGGTCTTTAAGTTCACTGATGTGATCCTTCATGTTACCCTTAGCAGGCTTCTTGAGCACCTTGATGACATGGTAGCCGTAACTGGTCTTGACAGGTGTTGTAGTATATTCCCCTTGTTTTAATGCAAAGGCAGCCTTCTTAAAGGTAGAGTCTAAAGAAGTATCAGTATTATCAAAGGCAGTTAACTTACCACCGCTGTTCTTGGTTGTACTATCAGTAGAATATTCCTTAGCAAGCTTGGTGAAGCTTTCGCCACTTTGGAGTTTCTTGATAACTGCTTTAGCAGTGTCTTCTTTAGCAACTAAAATATGTGCAACAGTTGTCTTAGGTTCGTATGATTTCCATTGTTTCTTCAACTGAGCATTTGTAATTGTAGTATTTGCTTTAACCGCTTCACGTAAAAGTAAGTTTGAGCGCAACTGCTTTTTGAAACTTGATTTTGTCATTGAGTTTTGTGAAAGTACTGAAGAAAATGATGAGCCGTATTGTTTTGCGTAAGTGTTATACTGAGCGTTAACCTTTTTAGCAGATACCTTGCTCCCATATTGTTTTTCAAGTACTTTTTCAAGAATCATCTGTTGCAGAATCTGCTTACCAGATGATGTCTTTTTCATGCTATCGTAATACTCACTCTGAGTCACTTTACCGCCAGAGGTAGTTGCGACGGTTTTAGAACATGCGGCCAAAGTGACCGTCATTGTAAGTGCCGCGAGTGCAAGTAGCCATTTTTTCATTATAAAAAACACATCCATTCGTTATTTTTGATTGCACAGCCTCATACAAATCAACGTTAATAACTATAACACAAACATAGAATAAGGTTTACTCAAAAGGTAAAGTTTACAAAAATTTCATGTTTAATGCTTTATTTCTTCTTAATCTTTGCTTGTTAGCTAGAGATTTCAGGTTAATCAACGAATTTTTGTGTTTTAGCATTTAAACGATCAACATGGGGTTGAATTAAAAATTGAAACTCTGCCAGCTTGTTCTCGAGTTCTGCAGCAGTCTGGGTTGCCAAAGGGCTTTGAGCCGCAAGTTTGTGCACATTTTGCACGACTTCTTGATAGGCATTTTTGACTTCCGTAGCTGAAGCAAGCAATTCTTGTATTTTATGAGTCCGATCTTCCTTTTTTTTGAGATAAAGATAGCCAAGTCCGCCTAAGCCGCCAATAACAGCCAGAGATATGATCGCTTTTTTTCCCATTGATTAGTCCTCCAATTTGGCCTTAATACGTGCTGCAATTTTTTGCAAAGCAGTTGCAGTATATTTGGCTGAATTATCTTTGAAAATCATCTTAAAATCGTCATCTGCACTGTAACGCGGAATGAGGTGGATGTGTGAGTGAAAGACTGACTGATAGGCAATTGCACCGTTATTATTAACAATATTCATGCCCTTGATCGCAGGATCGCTTGCCTTAATTGCCCGCGCGATTTTTGGAATTCTCGAGAAAACGACAGCTGCAAATTGTGCATCATATTCAAAAATATCTGCAATATGTTTTTTGGGAACAACGAGTGTATGACCTGGTGTACCTTGTGAAATATCTAAAAAGGCCTTGACCTCACTATCCTCATAGACTGTCGTGCTGGGAATGTCACCTTTAATTATTTTACAAAAAATACAATCATGCATTAGATAACCTTCTTTCTAGACTATTTATCTTAAAGTATACACTACTACCGCTTTTTAGGCGTGGTTTTCACCACTGTCTTGCATGAAACTTATGTTATAATTTGCGTAATCGGACTGAAAGGAACGAATTTAAATATGACTTTAAAAATTAATAATCTGACGGGTGGATATTCCCGTATTCCTGTTTTAAAAGACATTTCATTTGAAGTGGGTGACGGGCAGCTTGTGGGTCTGATCGGACTCAATGGGGCCGGAAAGTCGACGACCATTAATCATGTGATTGGACTCCTTGTGCCACAAAAAGGAAAGATTACGATTGATGGCAACACTTTAATGGATGATCCGCAAAATTATAAAAGTAAGATTGCATATATCCCTGAGCTTCCGGTTCTTTATCCTGAATTGACACTTAGAGAACATCTCGAACTTACAATGATGGCTTACGGATTGGAAACAACCTCAGCATGGCAAAGAGCGCGTGTTTTACTGCAAACTTTTCGTTTGGAGAACAAGTTGGACTGGTTTCCTGCAAAGTTTTCAAAAGGAATGCGGCAAAAGGTGATGATTGTCTGTGCTTTTGTTACACAGGCCAAGCTCTATGTGATCGACGAGCCCTTTTTAGGCTTGGATCCTTTGGCCACACGGGATTTGTTAAATCTGATTGCAGCGGAGAAAAAAAGGGGAGCTGGAATTTTAATGTCGACGCATGTGCTTGACACCGCCCAGGAATATTGTGATCATTTTGTTCTTTTGCACGAAGGCCGCGTCAGAGCACAAGGAACACTTGAACAGTTGCGCGATCTGTATGGCGATCTGAATGCCTCTTTGACAGAACTTTATCTTGGAATGACTCAGGATGTGAACGGAAATGAATAAAATTTGGGAGAATAGATTAAAAAAATATCAGAAGATGCTGCTGCATTATTCCAAATTTGTTTTGAATGATCATTTTGTAATTGCGTTGCTTTTCTTTGTTGGTGGCCTAGGGTTAGCATACTCGAATTTCCTCCAAACACTTCCTGCATACCCATTTTGGTGGGAAAAACCGCTGGTCTTGATTTTACTGGTTCTGTTCCTTAGAGCCGGGTCTTTGGCAACTTTATTGCAGGAACCGGATACTGTTTTTTTAATGCCACAAGAGCATAATTTACCGCTTTATTTAAAAAGGGCAGTAGCGCATTCTGTCTTGTTGGCAGAATTTTTTCAACTTTTTTTCTTGTTGCTGCTTTTACCGCTGCTGTCACGCGGACTGCACCTCGGGCAGTTGGCGGTTGGAATACTAGGATTAACGCAGCTGCTGTTAAAATATTTTGAAATGCACTTCGAAGCTCAAAGCGCATATATATCTAACTACGAGCACTGGAACTTTAAAGTTTTACGAATAATTGCAGTGCCATTAATAGTGCAAGGATTGGTGCTTTACGTTGAACCTTTGGCAGGCTTTTTAGTAGTCTTAGTAATTGTGGGTTTACAATTTATGGCAGCCAAAAAGACCGCCCAACATTATGTTTTTCGCTGGAACAAAATGGTAGAGCTGGAGAGCAACAGAATGATGCGGCTCTATCGTTTTATTAATCTTTTCACAGATGTTCCGCAGGTAAGTGGGAAGGTCCGGCGTTTGCGTTTCTTAGACCGCTTTTTACCGCATGCAAAGAGGGATGGGGTTTTCAGTTATCTATATTGGAGAACTTTCTTGAGGAAAAGTGATTTTAGCGGTTTATACTTGAGGTTGCTTCTTTTAGGGAGCTGTTTGTTATTATTTATTCCTAACTTTTGGCTGAGTTTTGTCTGTATACTGGTGTTTCAGTATTTGATAGGCTTTCAATTGTTACCCCTTTTCGCCGCCTTTGAAGATAATGTCTTTATGTATCTTTATCCGCTGGAAAAAAGTGATCAGTTGGAAGCATTTAAACTTGTTTTACGTAAATTATTGTTTGGCAGTTGGTTCTTTTTTAACTTGAGCGCTTTGATTGCACTTGGCATCAGTTGGAACTATCTAATTTTGCTGATCGCTTCCATGCTTGAGATTGCGGTCTTTACTGGCAATTATTTGACAAAACGACTGGGAGAAAATACTTGACACTTAATTAGGGACTCTGTATTCTTGATGAAGAATAGGTTTCGTAAAGAGGAGATTGGCCAATATGGATTTCAGATTAGACGACGGTTGGCTGATTCGGCCGCTCGGGGGTAACACTGGAACCGCATATATGGGCGTCAAGGAGCAGAAAAAGCTCTTCATCAAACGAAATACTTCACCTTTTTTAGCAGCTTTATCCTTAGAAGAGATTACGCCACGTTTACTATGGGCGAAGCACATCTCTACTGGAGATACACTCACAGCGCAAGAGTGGTTAAATGGACGCAGCTTGACTAGAGAAGAAATGAAGGAAACGCGTGTAGCAAAGTTGCTTGCACGCGTTCATCATTCTGGAGTATTAAGTAAGATGTTGCAGCAGGTCGGGGGAAGATACATTTTTCCAGGCGAACTGCTTAATGATTATTTTCGGGGATTAAGCAGTGAGCTAAGACAGCATCCTCTGTTAAGAGAGGTTGCTGCTCGTTTACGAGCGCATCCCCCCAAACTTGATTACCATGAATGTGAAGTGTGCCATGGTGACTTGAATCATAAGAACTGGTTGTTGTCAGATTCAAATCAACTGTATTTGGTTGACTGGGAATCTGCGGCATTATCGGATGCAGCATTGGACATAAGCATGTTAATGTGTCAGTATGTCCCACGTAGTGAATGGCAGGAATGGTTGGTTAAAAAATATGGTGCACAAATGACACCTACGTTTAACCGAAAGATTGGTTGGTATTGTAAGATTAATTTACTGTTGTCCATCAAAGATAAGCATCAACGTGGTCATTTTTTCGAGATGAACCAAGACATATTACAGTTAGCAGAGATATTTAGTGAGCAGCGCGATTAGTTTATGCTATTATACAGAAATTGATTTTGAAAAGTTGCAAATGCAACTAAAAGGTTACCTTTCCTTAAATACTTGAAAGTCCGGATGGTGTGTATTGAGGAAGGTTAAGTAACAAACACCGCAGAAATGTTTATGAGCAGGGCTGTGACGAAACGTTTGTTTTGTCAGAAGCCCTTGTTTTATGTTTTGAAAAATATTATGAGGGATTTTAAAGTAATTTTGTTTGTAGGAGGAAGATATGCGTTTAAGAAACAAACCCTGGGCAGAACCCTTGATTAAAGCCAATCCAGAGTGGATTGTAACTGATCCTGAGAAATACCAAGGAAAATGGCAAGAACGTTTTCCAAAGGTAGCACCTCTGTACATTGAAGTTGGCATGGGAAAAGGTGGATTTGTGCTCGCGATGGCTCAAAAGTATCCTGAAAGAAACTTTGTTGGGATAGAGCTGCAGACAACAATTGCGGCGATTGCACTTAAAAAACAGTTAGAATTGAAGTTGCCTAATTTGCAGTTGCTGCGCGCAAATGGCGGTGAATTAAGCGAGTACTTTGCGGCTAATGAAGTTTCGGGAATCTATTTAAACTTTTCCGATCCTTGGCCTAAAAAAAGACAGGCTAAAAGGCGATTAACCTATCCGACTTTCTTGAAGCAGTATGCCCAGGTTATGCAAGCAGATGGTTTATTAGAGTTTAAGACCGATAACCGAGGTTTATTTGAATATTCATTGGTCACGATGAATAATTACGGAATGGACTTTGCAGGTGTCTACTTAGACCTTCATCAGGATCTTGAAAAAAATGCAGAAAATGTGATGACAGAATATGAAGAAAAGTTCAGTCAAAAAGGACAGCCAATCTACAAAGTGGAAGCCGCTTTTACGAAGGCCTCCCATTAAGAGAAGAGCTGTCCTGAATGAATTGATTCTTAATAATCAACACGCTGCAGATCTAAAATGCTGCCTGTTTTGGCATCTGCAGTGAATTCATAACGTACCAGTTGATGATCTTCGAGACGAGAAAGCCCGCCACGATAAACATTGGTTCTGAGTGCAAATTTTTGAAAAGGCTGCGGTTTAGTCGCAATCCATGAATCTTGGATTGGCGTTTCGTTTTGAAATGAGTGCTTAACATTGGCGAGGATTGCCCGCGAAGAGAGCAGTTCTCTTTTATGGACTGCATTTCGAGCTTGAAGACCACCAATAAAGCCCGTTAGTATTCCCAGAACCAATGGTAGAATTTTATTCAGTTGAATTGACATTGGCACCAGCTCCTATTCTTTGTCTATCTTTGTTCATTAGTATAACACCAAGCTTCACCGTTGAATACGTCAGTTGCTTGGATAGCGAAACAAAGTTCTTTTTTTTATGGCCAAATGTTTTATAATAACTTCAGGTTAGCTTTAATTAAGGAGATGTTAACATGGAAGTACTTACAAAGACAAATTATGCGGGCTTGAAACAAAAACTTGCCCAGGGTTCTTATGTACTGTTCTTCACCGCAGGTTGGTGCCCAGATTGTCAGTTTATCAAACCAGCGATGCCAGAAATTGAAGCACAGTATTCTGATTATCAGTTTATTCAGGTTGATCGTGATGAAAACAGCGAATTATGTCAAGAAATGACAATTCTTGGAATTCCAAGCTTTGTGGTCTTTAAAGAAGGCAAAGAGGTTGCACGTTTTGTCAACAAAGACCGGAAGACAAAAGAAGAGGTTGCACGTTTTCTTGATGGGGTAGCATAGAAATGTAAAATCGGGGTGTGGCAAGAATGCAATGGGGCCCCAAAATAAAGGAGAATTTGATGTTGATTGCTAGTTATAACCCTGCTCAATTGGGTGATGTTTTAGTGGTCCTGTTACATCAGGATACACCAAAACAGGTAGTTAAACGTGCAGGGGATATTGTTGAGATCAGTAGCGAAGAAGACGGAACTGTCCTGGGGTATAATTTTTTCAATGTCTCGGAATATCTTGGAAAAATGGGGACGGGACAAATTTTTCTCACTGCTGCACAGTTGGAAAATTTGCAGCAGCAACTGGAACAGGTCGGTTTTACGACTAAGCTGGAATTGGACCGGACGCCTAAGTTTGTGGTCGGCTATGTTGAAGAGCTCAAGGAACATCCTGACTCTGATCATCTCCACATCACCAAAACAAGGATTTCTGCCACGGAAGTCCTACAGATTGTTTGCGGAGCGCCTAATATTGCTGCGGGACAGCTGGTTGTGGTTGCAAAAGTAGGTGCCATGATGCCTAATGGAGAGATTATTTGGCCGGGCAAACTTCGTGGGGTCGAAAGCGATGGCATGATTTGTTCAGCACGAGAGTTAGAATTGCCACATGCACCTCAAAAGAGGGGAATTTTGGTCCTTTCTGCTACTAAGTATCAAGTTGGAGCATCATTTGCACTCAAATGATGCTAGGAGACTGCAACTTTTATGCTAAAATAAAGGCTGGAACAAAAGATTAATTTTGTTGCAGTCTTATTTTGTGTCTTGCTGAATTTTTGAGCTTTCACAGGTGAAAGAGATTACGAGGCTGCAATGTTCCGAATTTTTAGTGTTAGGATGAAGAGGTTATGCAACATTACGATGGACCGGCATTTTACCGTCGATTTAAGGAAAAAAAAGTTAAAAGTGCTGAAAGTCAATCTGCTCGCAAAGTAGCAGAATACGCACGAGACGAAATTCCTATGAGGAAAACGACGTTGCACAAAAAGCATTTTGGGGAAAATAGTATCCCGGAAAGCCATCCTTTTCGGCCTACCTATGTTCCACCAGCTTTCAATCATAAAGGGAGTTTTGCCAAAGCACAGCGCCGGTATCAGCAACTTTACAATGAACTGGCTAAACCGGCAGCTAGTTTTTATCTGCTTGCAAACGAAGATGAAGAGGTTGCCCAAAATGACCTGATTTTTATGGATATTCCTGAGCACCATGAAAACGTAAAAAATTCCAGTCCAGATTTGTTATCGAATCAGCAAGCAAATCATGGGCTTAACCCCAGCGTTGAAGAGGATGCAGGGACTACTTCTAGCGCTGAACAGGGTGTGTTTGAAAATTCAAAGATTAGCCCAGAACAAACAGCTGTTGACGCTGCAGAGTCAGATTCGACCGCAACTTTAAACCGGACTATTGCAGAAAATAAGCCAGCTGCAGTACTAAATGATGAAACACCTGGACACTCTCTTGCAACTGTGAATACTCAGTCCGCAAAAATGCTCCCTGAATCTACTAAAAAAATTGTCCAAAATGAAAAACGGCTTGAATCAGAGAAAATAACAACTGAGGTTCCACAGGTTGAGAACAATCATTTTGCTGAAAATAGTTTTGCGCAAAATACACCTGCTATTTCTCAGACAAATTCAATTGGCAAGTTTATTTCACCTTCAGCGGCCATTGTTGAAAAAAAGCGGGCTGCGGCTTCTCAGCCACTGACAAGCTCGCCTGAAAAAGTTCAGGCAACAAAAACGAGCAAGGGTTATCATTTTCCGCCGCTTTCCTTGCTGCCGCAAGCTGTGACTGACAATGATCCGTCGATGATTGAATGGGTGCGTGGACAAAAAGAAACTCTCAATGATACTTTGCGTTCTTTTAAAGTGAATGCGGCAGTCAATCGTTGGACAATCGGTCCTGCAGTTACCCAATTCGAGATTACGCTTGGCAGAGGTGTGAAAGTAAATAAAATTACCAATTTAGCAGATGATTTAAAATTAGCTTTGGCTGCTAAGGATATTAGAATTGAAGCTCCAATTCCTGGTAAAAGGAGCGTCGGAATCGAAGTTCCAAACTTGCATTCACGTCCAGTAATGCTTGCTGAGGTTTTGGGGTCTGCACGTTTTCAAGAAAGTACCTCTCCTTTAACGGTTGCACTTGGAGTGGATCTGTTTGGACGTGCACAGGTCACGGATCTTCGGCGCATGCCCCATGGTTTGATTGCAGGAGCGACTGGGTCAGGAAAATCAGTCTTTATTAATAGTTTGTTGCTTTCTTTATTGTACAAAGCAACTCCTGCACAGGTTAAGTTGTTATTGATTGATCCTAAAGCCGTTGAAATGGCACCATACCACGAAATTCCACATTTGCTGGCACCGGTTATCTCGGATCCGCAAGCAGCCGCAGCGGCGTTGAAGTGGGTGGTTACTGAAATGGAAGAGCGCTATCAAAGACTGGCTGCAGCAGGTGCACGCAATCTTGAAGCTTATAATAAGAAGGCAGCCGCTCGAGGCGAAGACGGGCTGAAAATGCCATATATTGTGATTGTGATTGATGAACTGGCTGATTTAATGATGGTTGCTTCTTCTGAGGTTCAAGATTACATTGCACGTATTACGCAAAAAGCGCGCGCAGCTGGAATTCATCTTTTAATTGCCACGCAAAGACCAAGTGTTGATGTGATTACCGGAACAATTAAGAATAATATTCCAACGCGCATCGCCTTTATGGTATCAAGCCAAGTTGATTCAAGGACAATTATTGATACTGCAGGAGCAGAACGCTTATTAGGGCGAGGTGACCTGCTTTACCTTGGAAACGGAGCCAGTCAGCCATTGCGCCTGCAAGGGACTTTTGTGCAGGATGAAGTTGATGAATTGGCAGAATTTGTGCGCAGGCAAGGCACTCCACACTATGCATTTGATCCTGCTGGCTTGAAGAAAAAAACCCAAGAAGCAGAACAAGAGGATGCCTTGTTTCCACGTGTTTTAGATTATATTGTAAACGAAGAAACAATTTCAACTTCCAAATTACAACGTGTTTTTTCAATTGGCTATAATAGAGCCGCTAATTTGATTGATGAGTTGGAACAAAAACAGTTTATTTCACCTGCGCATGGTTCAAAACCGCGGTTAGTTTTTCTGACTCAGAAGGATTTGCAGGAGTTAAGAGGTCAGTCGAGTTCTTAAAACTTAAAACATAGCATGTCAGTTTTGTGGTAAACTAAGCGTTGATTGTAAAGATAGAAAAGAGAGGACAACAGCATGAATACTGAAACCACTTATTATTTTGTCGGAATTAAAGGCACCGGCATGAGTTCCCTTGCACTTTTGTTGCATGATAAAGGCTTGAAAGTAATGGGCTCAGATATTGAAAAGTATACTTTTACTCAAAGAGGACTTGAATTGGCAGGAATAAAGATTCTGCCTTTTGCTGCAGAAAATATTAAAGATGGTCTGACAATCATCAAAGGAAATGCTTTTGGAGATGATCAGCCAGAAATAAAACGGGCACATGAATTAGGTTTACAGGTGATTACATATCCTGACTTCCTTGAAAAAATTGTGGAAAATACTACGAGTATTGGGATTGCTGGTGCGCATGGAAAAACAAGTACAACTGGACTGCTGGCACATGTATTAGGCGGAGTTGCTCCAACCAGTTACCTTGTTGGAGATGGTTCGGGTAAAGGCGTCCCAAATGCACGTTTCTTTGTATTTGAAGCCGATGAGTACCGGCGTCACTTTGTTGCTTATCACCCTGACTATGTGATTATGACTAATATTGACTTTGATCATCCAGACTATTTTACGGGAATCGAAGATGTTTTTGACGCTTTTGAAACTTTAGCTAACCAAACCAAAAAGGGAATTTTTGCGTGGGGTGAAGATCCTAACTTACGCAATTTGAAGGCAAAGGTACCGGTTCATTATTACGGAACCAGCAAAAATGATGATTTCAGAGCAGTTAATATTAAACGCACTACTAAGGGCTCCTCGTTTGACGTTTATTTGCATGATGAGTTCTTAGGCAATTATGAAATTCCATTATATGGTGAACATAATGTACTAAATAGTTTAGCTGTAATTGCTGTTTCTTATTTTGAGAAAGTTGACCAAGAAGAAATTAAAGAAGAACTATTGACTTTTAAGGGTGTCAAACGGCGCTTTACAGAAAAATTTGTGGCCGACATGACGATTATTGATGATTATGCGCATCATCCTTCAGAAATTAAGGCAACCATTGATGCAGCACGGCAAAAGTACCCAAGTAAAAAAATCATCGCTGTTTTTCAACCGCATACTTTCAGTCGGACGATTGCGCTAATGGACGATTTTGCTGCCAGTCTTAATTTAGCAGATCGAGTCTTTTTAACTGATATTTTCAGCTCAATTAGAGAGCATGGTGGAAATGTTTCAAGCAGTGACTTGGGAGACAAAATCACAAAGGGCGGAACAGTTCTTAAAGTCGATAACATGTCACCATTGCTTGATTTTCATGATGCTGTGGTTGTCTTTATGGGCGCTGGTGATATTCAAAAGTACGAGTATGCTTATGAAAAACTATTAAGCAGCTTAAGTCTTAAAAATAATTAATTTTTAGGAAAAGCCCTTAATTAACAAAATTGATAGCAAACTCAATAGCATAGTAAGAGAGTGTGACATTGGTCTGGAAAATTTTGACTTATGGAACACGTTTATCCGGAATAAAAGCGAGAGTGTGACATAAGTCGGGAAAATTTGAGTGCTAACTCGAAATTACGAACATAGCGAGTACTTTGCTATGAGTAATTCGAAGTTAGACGGAGAATTTTGACTTATGGAACACGTTTATCTGGAATAAAAGCGGGGCTGTGACAAAAGTTAAATTTTGTCACAGCCCCTTAGTGTTTGCTTACAATATTAAGAATCAACTTGGAATGCTGGTGCAATTAGATACTTAAAGTTTTGCTGATTTTTGACTAGCTTTTCAGATTTAATATTTTCTAAATAACTTATCGATTGTCGCATAAATGTGGATATGCTAGAATATTCTTAAGACTACGTGGAGGTGGCGCTATATATGTCAGAAGATACTCATAGGCGGGGCAAAACAATTGATGAGTTAGCCGAAGGTGATTCGCTGACCGTAAATGAAAGCATTTCTGATCGGGATATTATGCTGTATTTGGGAATGACAAACGATAACAATCCGCTGTATACTCAAGACGAGTATGCTAAAAGAATGGATTATGAAGGGGCAGTTGTACCACAAATCCTTCTGATGGGAATCATCACCAGTTCAATTTCAAAATTACTGCCGGGGCCAGGCAGTCAAGTTGTTAATTCATCAGTTAATTTTGTTTTACCGGTGTATCACAATGAAGATGTCACGTTTAACTTTGAAGTGATCAAGGTCGATACCATGAAGGAAGTTATTACACTTTCTGTAACTGGTGTTAAGGGGAGTGACGAACGTATTATTGACGCGGTCTTGATGGTCAAGCCGCCTAAAGAATTTTCAGTAGTCAACGAAACAAAAAAATAGGGGTGAGTAGTTAATGAATAACGAACGAAAAATTATTAATCAAGAGCGTTCCGGCGTAAACAGTTTTTTAGCAAAAATGTATGCTTTTATGGCTGGCGCAGTTGGAATCTCAGCATTCGTTGCTTATTTAATCAACAATGTTTATTATGAACAAACAATGACGTTTATTGCGCAAAATCGCTTTATGCTCTTTGTGCTAATCGGCTTGCAGTTCTTTATTGCACTTTCAATGTCTTTTAAAGCCAACCGTGCTCCTGCTATCACAGGTCTCGGGTTAGTAGTATTTGCTGCAATTCAGGGGTTATTCTTTGGCATTGTGCTCTCAGTTTATACCGCGGCAGATGTTACGATGGCATTTGTTGCAGCAGCAGCGGTCTTCCTTTCGATGGCTACAATTGGTACCGTGACTAAACGTGACTTGTCTAAAATCGGCACACAGGCTTTGGCTGCTTTGATTGGTTTGGTAGTTGTTTCGGTTATCAACATTTTCTTGCAAAGCACAATGATCCAATTTGTATTTTCATTTTTCGGGGTGCTTATTTTTACAGCTTTAACAGCTTGGGATGCACAGAAATTCAAGCTTCTTTATCAGCAGACTGGGGCTCAGGTTTCGGCAACCAACTTGGCACTAATGGGAGCCTTGCAGCTGTATTTAGATTTTGTTAACTTGTTTATCAGTTTACTGAATATCTTTACTGGCTTTAACAACAAATAATAATTTGTTCTGGGTGTTATAATTGAGTTCAACTTGCTAGAACGGTCAATCTGGGTAATGGACACGAACCGGTTTAGTTTAACAATGCGAGCGACTTTATTCCGTTAGGAAAGAGGTCGCTTTTTTAGTTCGTAATTAGCTACAGTTCGATTAAGAATAATTTTCACCTTAAACAGATTTAGTTTTGTAATTTGGTGTTCGTGCACATAGCCTAACCGATACCTGTCGGCACTTCTATATAACGTGTTCCAGGTATCAGGCTGATGCGCCTAACCTCAAATTACGCATCGTCATAGCCCAACGATTTTGTAATTTGGTGTTCGTGCACACAACCTAACCGATACCTGTCGGCACTTCTAGCTAGTTCCTACCTTCCAAGTAAAATGTTTGGTAGAATAAAGCAAGGTAGACAATCGTTAAAAGGAGTTCGAAAAATGAATAATAAAAAAAAGCTTTTATTAATCGATGGCAACAGCGTCGCTTTTAGAGCGTTCTTTGCTCTGCACCAATCGTTAGAACGCTTCGTTAATCACAGTGGATTGCATACCAATGCAATTTATGGATTTAATACGATGCTCGATAACATTATAGAAAAAACAGCTCCCACACATGCATTAGTTGCATTTGATGCCGGCAAGCAAACTTTTCGAACTGCCAAGTTTTCAGATTATAAAGGTGGACGTTCCAAAACACCTACCGAACTTTCTGAACAACTCCCATACTTGCAAAAATTATTAACAGCTTATGGAATGAAAAGCTATGAACTAAAGGAATATGAGGCCGATGATATCATTGGAACACTGGCCAAGAGGGCCGAAGAAGACGGTTTTGAAGTTGTCATCGTGACTGGTGATCGTGATCTGACACAGCTAGCAACTCCTAAGACAACAGTTGCAGTGACACAAAAGGGAGTCAGTGAAGTTGAAAACTATACCCCTGAACATGTCTTAGAAAAATATGGAATTACTCCCGCACAAATTGTTGACATGAAGGGATTAGTGGGCGATTCATCTGATAATTATCCTGGAGTTGCCAAAGTGGGTGAAAAAACGGCGCTCAAACTTTTAAAACAGTTTGGTTCGTTGGAAGCATTGTACGAAAATCTCGATCAGTTAAAACCTTCGAAAATGAAGGAACACTTGGAAGAAGATCGTGAGACCGCCTTTTTATGTAAAGATTTGGCACGTATCCGGCAGAACGCACCGGTTAGTCTTGAACTCGCTGAGCTGGCATGGGCAGGGGAAAATAATGAACAGCTAACGTCTTTTTATGAAGAAATGGACTTTAAAAGTTTCTTACGTAAACGCGCGGCTAAAAATCCTGCAGAACAGCCAGAAAGAAGCATAAAAAAATTTGCTTACACAGTACTTGACGAGCAAACTATCATAAAGAGCAATTTTCAAGCGCAACAGGGCATTTCTTTTTACCTTGAAATGAGTGGCGCTAACTATCATCAAGCACCTTTGGTGGGGTTTGTACTCGTGTTGGGTGCTCAATACTTTGTTTCGCGAGACTGCAAATTATTACAGCATCCCAAGCTACGTCAATTACTGGCTGATCCCAAGGTGAAAGTGGACCTCTTTGATGGTAAGAGAACTTTTGTAGGGTTAGCACGGCTTGGAATTAATTTAACTGCAATTGATTTTGATCTTTTACTTGTTTCTTATCTTTTGAATACTAGTGAAAACAGTAATGATTTGGGTAAATTGGCACAGTTACATGGCTATGAAGACGTGCGCTCCGATGAAGAGATCTATGGGAAAGGAGCTAAGTATCAAATCCCGACAGATGATAAAATCTTTTTCGGTCATTTGTGCAGTAAGGCACACGCGATTACAACGCTAAAGGCCCCCTTATTGCTGAAATTAAAAGAAAATCAGCAAGAAGAGCTCTATTTGAAGATGGAACGACCACTCTCACTAGTTCTAGGCGCGATGGAATTGGCAGGTATCAAAGTTGATCAGGCGCGGCTTGAACAAATGGGAAGTGAGTTCAAGGAAAGAATTAAAGAAGTTGAGCTGGAAATTTATAATGAAGCTGGTGAAGAGTTCAACTTGAATTCTCCAAAACAATTGGGAGTAATTCTGTTTGAGAAGCTGAAACTTCCGGTAATTAAAAAAACTAAGACCGGTTATTCAACTGCTGTCGGAGTACTTGAACAATTGCGGGGAATGGCACCGATTGTCGATAATATCTTAAAGTATCGTCAGATTGCTAAAATTCAGTCGACTTATGTGGAAGGCTTATTAAAATATATCTCACCTAAGGATAGTAAAGTGCATACAAGATATACACAAACTTTGACTGCAACTGGAAGATTATCGTCAGTTGATCCTAATTTGCAAAATATTCCGATTAGATTACCTGAAGGCAAGAAGATTAGACAGGTATTTGTGCCACGCAAAGCGGGCTGGGAAATCTTTTCTTCTGATTATTCGCAGATTGAGCTGCGCGTACTAGCGCATATTTCACATGACGAGAATATGCAAACGGCCTTTAAAGCTGGTGCTGATATTCATGCCAATACGGCAATGCAGATTTTCGGGTTAGATGCGCCCACACAGGTGACACCTAACATGCGGCGGCAAGCGAAGGCTGTTAATTTTGGAATTGTTTACGGAATCAGCGACTATGGTCTGGCACAAAATATTGGAATTACACGCAAACAAGCCAAGGCGTTTATTGAGAGATATTTTGAAATCTTTCCAGGAGTCCACGAGTACATGAAACGGATTGTTGAGCAGGCACATGCAAAAGGATACGTTGAAACACTTTTCAAACGGCGTCGCTATCTACCGGACATTAAGAGCAAGAACTATAATCTACGCTCTTTTTCAGAAAGAACAGCGATGAATACCCCAATTCAAGGAAGTGCGGCTGATATTATTAAAGTCGCAATGATTAATATGCAAAAAATGCTGCAGCAAGAAAAACTTCAGGCAGTCATGCTACTACAAGTGCATGATGAACTGATCTTTGAGGCGCCCGATGATGAGATTGAACGCTTGGAAAAACTTGTGCCGCAAGTGATGGATCAAGCTGTTTCGTTAGAAGTTCCGCTTAAAGTAGAGAGTTCTCATGGCAGCACGTGGTTTGATACTAAGTAAGATTGTGATGGAAGGAAGAAAAGCAGATGCCGGAATTGCCAGAAGTAGAAACGGTGCGTCGCGGGCTTGAAAAATTAGTACTTGGCGCCCAGATTGAGAATGTGAAAATTTATTACCCCAAAATTATCAATGGGGATCCCCAGAGCTTTCAACAAGAATTGCGTGGACGGACGATTGAAAGTATTACACGGCGCGGAAAATATTTGATCTTTAATTTCGATACTGGGATATCGTTTGTCTCCCATTTACGGATGGAAGGAAAGTACTTTGTTGAAAATCCTAAAACTCCACTTGAAAAACATACGCACATTGTTTTTACACTTTCTGATGGTCAGCAATTAAGATACAATGATGTGCGCAAATTTGGCAGGATGCATTTGGTGAAAACGGCGCAGGTCCAACAACTTCCAGGGTTAAAGAAGCTAGGTCCCGAGCCGACAGCAGCTTTATTTGACAAGCAACTTTTTTATGAAAGATTGAAACATAAGAAAAAAATGATTAAGCCTGCCTTACTAGATCAAACGATTGTTGCGGGGTTGGGGAATATTTATACAGACGAAGTTTTATGGTCTAGTAAAATAAATCCGCAGACACCTGCTGCACACCTCAGCAAAAGTGAGGCTGATCGCTTACATGATGAAATTATCACTGAGCTAGCACGAGCAACTAGCCAAGGAGGGACAACTGTCTTTACGTATACTGATACGTTTGGGCACGCAGGTTCTTTTCAAAAACAACTACATGCTTACGGCAGAAAAGGACAGCCTTGCGAACGCTGTGCAACACCACTGAAAAAAATAGTGGTCGGGCAGCGTGGGACCACCTTTTGCCCGCAATGTCAGAAGGTGAAATAATTGACATATGTTTTGGGGTTGACTGGCGGCATTGCAGCTGGCAAAACAACTGTCAGCGATTACCTAAAAAAAGCAGGTGCAGTCGTGATCGATGCAGATGTAATCGCACGCACGGTGGCATGTCCTGGAACTCCGGGCTTAAAGCAGATCGTGGCGGTCTTTGGCACGGAGATCCTCACTTCTAAGGGACAGTTAGCCCGTCAAAAATTGGGAAATCTTGTTTTTGCGGATCAGCATAAGCTGGCGAGCTTGAATCGCATTATGGGACCGTTGATTCACGCAGAGATTTATCGGCAACTAAAGGTTTATAAAGAAAAAAAAGTAAAGCTACTTGTGTTGGCAATTCCTTTATTATTTGAGGGCGGATATGCAAAATACTGTGATAGTGTAATGACGATTTCAAGCAGCAAAACATTGCAGCTTCAACGTTTAATGAACCGCGATGGATTAACGCAACAGCAGGCCAAGGAACGTCTTGAAGCACAAATGTCCGAAAAAGAGCGCAACCAACGTGCTGACATTGTGATTGATAATACTAAAGAAGTTGAAGAAACCCTGTCACAAGTGCTAAAATGGCTTATAACGAATGGGTTTGCAGAAAAAGCATAGTATTTTAACGAGGTGAAAAATATGAAATGTCCCCGCTGCCATCATAATGGTTCGCGCGTGGTTGATAGCCGACCTGCTGATGGCGGACATGTAATCAGGCGCCGACGCGAGTGTGAGGCCTGTGGGTTTCGCTTTACTACTTTTGAACGAGTTGAAGCGACACCGTTACTTGTCATTAAAAAGAATGGAACACGTGAGGAGTTTAACCGCGAGAAAATTCTACGTGGAATTGTCCGTGCTGCAGAAAAACGTCCGGTAGGTATGGATGAAATCACACGCATCGTTGATGACGTTGAAAATAAGGTCCGGTCATTAGGCGAAAATGAAGTTTCCAGTCAACTGATTGGTGAATATGTAATGGGCTTATTGGCGGATGTTGATGAAATTTCTTACATCCGTTTTGCGAGTGTTTATCGCCAATTTAAGGACATGAAAGTTTTCTTGAAAGAACTCAAGGAAATGATGGCACGTGATAAAAAAAATAAAAATAAAAATGAGAATGAATCCGATGATCAGTAAGGGGGAGTGACCAGCTTGACGATGGTTAACGATAGTTTTTCACCCAAAGATGGATTCATTGTTTTTTCTCGGCAGAAGTTGCTTGCAGGTGATCCTGAAATAGTCATTAAACTATATCAACCCCTGATTGGAGCAGCTTCATTCAGTCTTTATATGCTATTGCGCACGTTTGTTGCACAGAGGGTTTCGCTCTCTGAACGCAGAATGCACACAACTCTGTTAGAGCTATTGGATATGGGAGCAAATAAGCTATATGAGGCACGGTGTAAATTAGAAGCAATTGGACTGTTACGGACGTATGAACAAGAAGATCAATTGGGGAAAGTTGTTCTTTACGAATTACAGGCACCCCAACTTCCACGTGCATTTTTTGAAGATGATCTTTTGCGGACACTCTTGCTTGAGACTGTTGGAGAGCAGCAATTTAAAGCGCTGCAGCACTACTTTTTTAACCCGCTTTTTGAGCACCCACAAGCAGTTGAGACGACTAAACATTTCTTGGAAGTTTTCAATATTCAACCGCGCACACTGCAACAAAAGACTCGATTAGCAAGTCTTTTCGAGAGCTCTGCGACGAAAAAGCCTGAGATGAGTTGGAAAGAGACTGGACTTGATCGTACTTTCGTAGTTGCGCTGCTTGAACATTCATTTATAGATACAAAGCAGGTGTTGGAGCATGAAAAAAAATTATTAGTGGCACACGTAGTTTATGGACTTGATGAGCTTACGCTGGTTAATCTTTTGGAGCAAGCCGCAAATGTAGCAACTAACAAAGTTGATTTTGCACTTTTTGAAAAGTTAGTACAACAGCAAAAACCACAAGGTGCGCTTACAAAACAGGTGAACCAGCCACAGGCTGAAGCTGTTACCAGCCAAGATGTTCCTCAGTTGCGACAAGAAGATCAAGGACTCTTAGATGCGTGTCGCGCCTATGCACCGGCAGACTTTCTGCGCGTCTTGAAAAAGGAAAAAGGGAGCTTTGCGACAGCTTCTGAATTGCATACTTTAGAATGGGTTGGACAAAAGAAACTTTTTCACCCTGCTGTGATTAATGTTTTGATTCATTACATGATGATTGACAGAGAAATGGCATTGTTGAATCGAAATTTTTTTGAAGCGGTGATTTCCGATTGGAGTCAAAAAAAGATCGCGACTCCTGAAGAAGCAATGCAGCAGGTACGCAGTTTCAATTCACTTAAGAAGCAACAAAAAACGCCGACTTCGAAAACACGACCGCGCAGACGCACGCAGGTAATTCAAAAAGAAAAGTTACCTGATTGGGCAAAGGATGGAGCACAGTTAACACCGCAATCTAAATTCAGCGAAGCAGACCGGCAGAAGTTAAAAGCGCGTCTTAGCAAATTTAAAAAGAAACAGTAAGAAGGGGGCGAAAAAATGAAGAACGTCGGTGATGAACTTGCGCAACAGTTAAAAAAGCACAACTGGACCAAAAATTATCAACAACTGATTCGACAAGCTTTTGCTGATCAAGAAGTTGCACGGTTTATTAAAGAAAATCAAACTGAGTTATCAAAAGAGGATCTCGTCCGCAGTGCAAGTAAGGTTTACGAATTTGTGACAATTAAAAAAAAGTTGGCAAATGGAGAAGAAGTTCCAGTACCAGGATATCGGCCCCAGCTGATTTTGAATAATCATCTAATTGAGGTTGCGTATGTCCCAAGTGAACAATTACTGCTTGCTAGAAAGCAACAGGCTGTGCGTGCACGTGTCCGTTCTTTGAATATGCCTAAAAGTGTTAAAGCTGCACAATTGTCGGATTATGATTTAGAAGGACGTGAAGAAGTTGCGGCTGCGGCTGGGAACTTTATTGAGCAATATATTGCGCAACCGCAAACATTTATTCCAGGGATGTATCTGGAAGGCAGCTTCGGTGTAGGTAAAACTTTCTTGCTAGGAGCGATTGCAAATGGCTTAGCCGAAGAAGGATACCAGTCGACGCTTCTTCATTTTCCTTCTTTTGCTGTTGAACTTAAAAATGCAATTAGTGGCGGCGGTACACTGGCAATGATTGAAAGTGTTAAAAAAGCTCCGATTTTAATGCTCGATGATTTAGGTGCTGATCAACTGTCAAGCTGGTTACGAGATGATGTCTTGGGCGTTATTTTACAATATCGAATGCAAGAAGAGTTGTCGACCTTTTTTAGTTCAAATCTATCAATGAAAGAGTTGCAGGAGCAGTATTTAACAATTAATAATCGCGGTGAGGCGGAGCCACTTAAGGCACGCCGTATCATGGAACGCATTCGCTTTTTAGCTCGAGAATACACAGTCATTGGGCGTAATAGAAGGCATTCTTAAAATCTAAAGTTAGTCTTGAATTAACAAAAAGATAGTGGTTTAATAATAGATGTTAACCGTGGAAGATAAAGAGCTTATCCTTGCAGGGATGGACGGTACTAACTGAAAACTGTCCAGTTGATATAGCTGACCACTTCCATTTGTTTTTCCAATGAAAAGTTGGAACGATTCGTTTCGTTAGCAACGTCTTGAGGAAGTTATGCTAAGCATGACTTTAAATTTTGGGTGGAACCGCGTTCTTAACGTCCCTAATGTGCAAGCGCACGTTAGGGGCTTTTTTTATTTATTTTTACGGGGAGGTATTGAGAATTATGGAAAAAATTAAGCTTGAATTTCCAGATGGAACGGTCAAAGAATTTGCAAAAGAAACAACAACGGAAGAGATTGCGAAGTCAATTAGTACTAGTTTAGCTAAAAAGGCAGTAGCTGGGCGTCTTAATGGTGAGCTGATTGACTACGAGTTTCCGCTTGTAGAAGACGGAAAAATTGAAATCATTACGAAAGAAACAGCAGAGGGTTTGCGGATCTTATGGCACACCGCAGCACTTGTTTTAGGTGCTGCACTGCAAGAACTTTATCCGACAATGAATTTTGGAGAAGTGCAGGAGACTGCGCACGGATTTTATCTTGATACTGATAATGCTCAGGGCCAGGTTGCTGAGACTGATTTTGAAAAAATTACGCAAAAGATGAAAGCAATTGTGAAACAAAATGTTCCGGTTAAAGCAGCCGTATTGTCACAAGCAGCGGCACTTAAATTAGTTGCAGATGATCCTTATACAACTGAACTTATTAAAGAAACAGGAAAAGATCAGGTACTCGTACATCGTTTGGGCGATTTTGTAGATGTTTCGCAAACACCGACACTTTCACAGACAAGTTCAATCAAGGTTTTCCAATTGCTGTCAGTCGCAGGTGCCTATTGGAAGGGTGCTTCAAGTAATCCAATGCTGCAACGTGTTTACGGAACTGCATTCTTTAAACAAAAAGAATTGGAAACAGAGCTGCAAAGAAGGCAAGAAGCCCGTGAACGCGATCATCGTGTGATTGGAAATGAACTTGATTTGTTCTTTGTTGATCCTAAAGTTGGTGCAGGATTACCTTACTGGATGCCTAAGGGTGCCACAATCCGCCGGACAATTGAACGTTATATTATTGATAAAGAAGTTTCGCGTGGTTATGAACATGTCTATACTCCTGTGTTAGCTAACCTTGATCTTTATAAGCAATCAGGTCATTGGGATCATTACCGTGAAGATATGTTTCCTCCAATGGATATGGGCGACGGTGAAATGTTGGAATTACGTCCAATGAACTGCCCATCGCATATTCAAATTTACAATCATCACATTCGTTCTTACCGCGACCTTCCTTTAAGGATTGCAGAACTTGGAATGATGCATCGCTATGAAAAATCGGGTGCTTTGACAGGACTTTCGCGTGTAAGGGAAATGACTTTGAATGATGGTCATACCTTTGTAGCACCTGATCAAATCGAAGAAGAGTTTAAACAAACGTTGCAGTTAATGGTTTCTGTATATGCTGATTTTGATATCAAGGATTATCGTTTCCGGTTAAGCTATCGTGATCCTAAGAATACCCATAAGTATTTTGATGATGATGAAATGTGGGAAAAGTCACAAAAGATGCTGAAGTCGGCGATGGACGACCTTGGTCTTGATTACTTTGAAGCAGAAGGCGAAGCAGCGTTTTATGGTCCCAAACTTGATGTCCAGACCAAAACAGCACTCGGCGGTGAAGAAACACTTTCAACTATCCAACTTGATTTCTTATTGCCTGAGAAATTTGATCTGCACTACATTGGTGCTGACGGTGAAGAACATCGTCCTGTTATGATTCATCGTGGAATTGTTTCAACCATGGAACGATTCACTGCCTATTTGACAGAAATCTATAAGGGTGCGTTCCCAACATGGCTTGCACCACAGCAGGTCACGATAATCCCTGTTAAAAATGAATTGCATGAAGAATATTGCAAACAGTTGCGTGACCGTCTAGTTGCTCATCAAATTCGAGTTGAAATTGATAGCAGAAATGAAAAGATGGGTTATAAAGTAAGACAGGCACAGGTTAACAAAGTACCTTATACTTTAGTAGTCGGTGATAAAGAAGTAGCAGAAAATGGAGTCTCTGTTCGTCGATATGGTGAAAAACAAATGACAAACGCAACTGCTGCCGGTTTTATCAATGAGATTTTAGCAGATATTGAAAGCTACAGTCGGCCTAACAAATAAAAATGGGCATTCATCCTTGACATGAAGTTTGATAGTTGCTACAATTAAACGGTTGAGAAAAGCAGAAGCACCCGCTTCTCGCCTAGCAAACGTGTTAGTTTACGGGCTATGAGTAATTAATTTCGAATTATGAAATAACGGTTTGCGGGTAGTTTTTGTTAACTACCCGCATTTTTTCTGTGTTTTCTCTTAATTTTAATGGAGGTGAAATACCATAGCAGTTGATAAAATGGTAAACGAAGGCATTCGTGCACGTGAAGTACGGTTGATTGCCAATGATGGTTCCCAGCTTGGGGTAAAAACCAAACAAGAAGCACTGCGGTTAGCAGAACAGGCTAATCTTGATCTCGTTTTAGTTGCACCAAAAGCGAAACCACCTGTTGCCAGGGTTATGGATTACGGAAAGTATCGTTTTGAACTGCAAAAGAAACAGCGTGAGGCCAGAAAGAACCAAAAGATTGTGAATGTTAAAGAAGTGCGTTTAAGTCCAACAATTGACGTCAATGACTTTAATACAAAAATGAAAAACGCGCGCAAGTTTCTTTCAAAAGGGGACAAAGTTAAAGTCTCTATTCGTTTCAAAGGACGAGCAATCACGCATAAAGAGATCGGCTATGATGTCTTAAATCGCTTTGCAAAGGAAACCGACGAAGTTGCGACTGTTGAATCCAGAGCAAAGATGGATGGACGCAGCATGTTTATGATGCTAGCACCTAAAGCTGAATAGCTAGTTTTTTTAACACTAGGAGGAAGAGTATTATGCCAAAACAAAAAACACATCGTGCATCAGCAAAACGTTTCAAACGGACAGGAAACGGCGGTTTAAAGCGTGCTAATGCTTTTACAAGCCATCGCTTTCATGGCAAGACGAAGAAGCAACGTCGTCAATTAAGCAAGCCATCTATGGTGTCAAGTTCTGATATGAAACGTATCAAACAAATGTTATCTCAAGTTAAATAATATTTGTCCGGGTTTCAATTAATTTTGATGAGGGTCTCAAGAAGACCTATATGCAGGTCAGCCTCAGATGAGAGCTGCTTGGATAAGATAAGGGAGGAATTTTCATGCCACGTGTTAAGGGTGGAACAGTTACGCGCCAACGCCGTAAGAGAATGATTAAATTAGCAAAAGGATATCGTGGAGCAAAGCATATCCAATTTAAAGTCGCAAAACAACAGGTAATGAAGTCTTACCAATATGCTTTTCGTGATCGCCGCAAGACGAAAACTAATTTCCGTAAATTGTGGATTGCACGTATTAACGCTGCAGCACGGATGAACGATATTAGTTACAGCAAATTGATGCATGGATTAAAGCTTGCGCAAATCGATGTTAACCGTAAGATGTTAGCTGACTTAGCAATCACTGACGGTGCAGCATTTACAGCAATTGTTGATGAAGCAAAAAAAGCATTAGCAAAATAGTTGTAGTAAAAAGCAAGAGGGTTGTGCCAAAAGTAGATTTTTGGCATAGCCCTTTTTTTAAAGTTAGGTGGGCGTATTCAGGAAAAACGATCTGGGGGCTCAGCCTGTGCCTAAGCCTAAATTACGCGTAACCAAATGCGGGTTACTTTGTAATTCATTGCTTAGTCCATGGAGGTTAAGCGCTGATGGTCGCACTTTTGTTTTAACGTGCTCCAATCAGCAACCTCCTGTGCCTAAGCCTAAATTACGCGTAACCAAATGCGGGTTACTTTGTAATTCATTGCTTAGTCCACGGAGGTTAAGCGCTGATGGTCGCACTTTTGTTTTAATTTTTTGCCACCTAAGTGCTTTTTAGCATATAATTAACTGATTGATAAGTAAATTGTTAGGAGTTGTCATCAATGTTTACACGTTTCAAACCAACTTGGGCACTGAGTTCGATTTACGAACTGACTCCTGAAGAACTTAAAAAACACGGAATCAAGGTAATCTTGACTGATCTGGACAATACCTTGATTGCCTGGGACAACCCTGAAGGTACGCCTGAGCTGAGAAGTTGGCTTGATAGGATGCAAGCAGCGGCGGTTCCTGTCATTGTGGTTTCAAATAATAGTAAAAAAAGAGTGGCACATGCGGTTGCACCGTTAAATTTGCCTTTCATTGCGCGTGCCCTAAAGCCATTTTCTCGCGGAGTAAATCAGGCTAAAAGAATGTTAAACTTAAGTGACAGCGAATTGGTGTTAGTGGGTGATCAATTGGTCACAGACATAGCTGCGGCAAACGCAGCCCAAATTAGGAGTATTCTGGTGAAACCAATTGTTGAGACAGATGCATGGAATACTAAGATTAATCGCTTTTTTGAAGGAATAATTAAAAACTATCTTAAAAAAAACAATGAATTAAAGGCATGGGGGCATTCATTAGATGACTGAAACCGAAGAGTTATATTGTATAGGGTGCGGTGCTTTGCTGCAGAGTACAGATCGTGAAGGATTAGGTTTCGTACCTGCCGCATCACTACAGAACAGAGAGGATCATAAGGAATTATATTGCAGACGCTGTTTTCGTTTACGCCATTACAATGAACTAGCGACGGTGTCATTGACTGATGATGATTTTCTGCGGGTTTTGTCTAAGATTGGAGAAACAGATGCTTTGGTGGTCAACGTGGTCGATATTTTTGACTTCAGCGGATCACTTATTCCTGGGCTCCAGCGGTTTGTAGGCGATAATCCAATTTTGATGGTTGGCAACAAAGAAGATTTGCTGCCTAAATCTTTAAAACGGTCTAAACTAAAAGATTGGATGCGGCAAGAAGCTAACAAAGTGGGATTGCGCCCAGTAGCAGTTTCGCTGGTAAGTGCCAAAAAGAACCATGCTTTAGCTGACCTGATGACCACTATTGAAAAGTACCGCAAGGGAAGAGATGTTTACGTGGTTGGGGTTACAAATGTTGGTAAATCAACCTTGATTAATCAGATCATTAAGAAGCAATTAGGAGTCGCGGAATTGATTACAACTTCACGGTTTCCTGGTACGACGCTTGACAAGATTGAAATTCCTTTAGATGATGACCATTTTATGATTGACACACCGGGAATTATTCATGCCCAGCAAATGGCGCATTACTTGACTGGCAAAGATTTGGCGCTCGTCGCACCGCAAAAGGAGATTAAACCGAAAGTTTATCAGCTTACAGGAGGTCAAACTCTTTTTCTAGGAGCACTGGCACGCTTTGATTATCTTACCGGTGGAAAAAGCGGCGTTGTGGTGTATACCGATAATAACTTGCCGCTTCATAGAACCAAAACCGAAAATGCAGTTTCTTTCTATGAAAGACATGCGGGTGAACTTTTACAGCCACCGGCAAAAGAAAATTTGGAGCAGATTTTACCATGGGAACGCTTTGAATTTAAAACAGAACAAAAAAGTGATTTAGTTTTTGCAGGTTTAGGCTGGATTACCGTTCCGGCAGATGCGGTAGTTGCCGGGTGGGTTCCTCAAGGAGTAGGGGTCACACTCAGACGCACGATGATATAAGGAGAAAAAATGATAACTGGAAAACAAAAAAGATATTTGAAAGCACAGGCACATAGTATGCGCCCTGTTTTTCAGATTGGTAAAGAGGGCTTGACAGACGAATGGTTTGAACAAGTGGGACATGCCCTCGAAAAAAGAGAATTGTTAAAAGTCAACGTACTTCAAGGAGCAATGCTTGAGGCTAAAGAAGCTGCAGCAGCAATTACCGCTAACTCTGAAATTACAGTTGTGCAGGTAATCGGACATGTATTGGTGCTTTACCGTCAAGCTCAAGATCCAAAGAATCGACAAATTTCAACTTCACTCCAAAAGATTACACAGCACAAGAGGTGAAAAAGGTTGGCTGTTAAAACGCTTAAAGAAACAGATGTGCAGGTTATGCCTGAATTGAAGAGTAGTCATGAAAAGAAAAGGGTTGGGATTTTGGGAGGAACTTTTAATCCCCCTCACTTAGGTCATTTGATGATTGCCGAGCAAGTGGCGGATCAGCTTGGATTAAATAAAGTGTTTTTCATGCCTGATGCAAATCCGCCACATGTTGACCACAAAGACGCTATTGCCGCAGATCAGCGAAAAGCAATGGTGGAATTGAGCATTGCACATAATCCACTTTTTGAACTTGAGACTTGCGAACTTGACCGCGGTGGAATTAGTTACACATATGACACAATTAAAGAGTTGCGTCTGCGTCATCCAGATTGGGAATATTATTTCATTATTGGTGGAGATATGGTTGCGTATTTACCAAAATGGCATCGAATATCTGAACTAGTCAAATTGGTTCACTTTGTCGGAGTTGGACGTTCAGGCTACTCACGCAAAAGCCGTTTCCCCATTTTATGGGTTGATGTCCCCTTGATAGAAATTAGCTCGACTAACATTCGCTGGCGTGTACGCAACCACTGTTCCATCAAGTATCTTGTTACGGACAATGTTATGGATTACATTCGGGAAGAAGGACTTTATCGTGAGTGAAATCGTATATCAAAAGCTGTATTATCCTAAAAGTAGGAAAAAGCTCTTAGCTGTTTTGAAAAAGAGTGTGTCTCCTAAGCGTTACCAACATTTGCTGGGAGTTGAACAAGCGGCATTGCGGCTGGCTGAGTTGAATCAGGTTGACCTTGAAAAAGCTAGTATAGCAGCACTTGTGCATGATTATGCGAAGGAAAGAAGTGCTGCAGACTTTCGGAGTGTTATTACTAAAAGCAACCTTGATCCAGATCTGTTGAATTGGAATAATGTGATTTGGCATGGGGTTGTTGGAGCACAAATGATTAAAGATGAACTTGGAATTCAAGATGAGGAGATTTTAGATGCTGTACGCAAACATACAGTGGGCGCTCCACAAATGACGCTACTTGATAAAATAATTTATGTTGCTGATTTTATTGAAGAAGGTAGAGTATTTCCAGATGCGCAGTTGGCACGTACCATTGCATATGCAGATCTTGACAGCGCAGTTGCGTTTGAGACCAAGCATACATTGCAATATTTAATGTCAGCAAATAAAGTCATTTATCCAGCAGCCATCTTAACATATAACAAATGGGTTGTAGAAAATTGAAATAAAGGAGAATTAGATGGAAAGTAAAGAAATTTTAAAAAATGTGGTTGAGGCTGCAGATAATAAAAAAGCAGAAGAAATCGTGGCACTTGATGTACATGAACTCAGCTACTTGGCAGATTATTTTGTAATTATGCAAGCCGATTCTGCGCGTCAGGTAAAAGCAATTGCTGATAACATTGAAGAAGCAGTTGAAGAGGCAGGAATTAAAATCAAACAGATTGAGGGTAAAAACAGTGGCAACTGGATTTTGATTGATCTGTATGATGTGGTAGTCCATGTCTTTAAAACAGAGACACGGCAATTTTACAATTTGGAAAAACTGTGGGCAGACGCACCACTGGTTGAACTTTCCAATTGGATTACGGAGTAGTCGATGATTTATGCAAGTTTTGCGGAACTCTATGATAAATTAATGGATCCGAGTATTTATGAAGATTGGGCCAATTTTATTATGCGGCTTGTTCCATCAAAGCGGCAGACAATTCTTGATTTGGCGTGTGGAACGGGACGGCTGGCGGTGAAGCTTGTGCAAGCTGGTTATGCAGTTAGCGGGGTAGATCTTTCGCCAGAAATGCTTTCTTTAGCAGAGTTGAATGCGCGTATGCAAAAAGTAACCCTTCCCTTGATACAGGCTGATATGACAGCTTTAGACGGTTTGGAACGCTTTGATGTTGTCGTGAGTTGTTTGGATTCACTGTGTTATTTGCAAAGTCCTGCTGATTTAAAGAAAACTTTTGTGCAAGTAAGGGAACATTTAGAAGATGAGGGAACCTTTATCTTTGATGTGATTTCTCCATATCAGACGGATACTGTCTATCCCGGATATACGTACGCACATACAACAGAGCAGCAAGCATTTACTTGGGAGAGTTATGCTGGAGAACAAGCACACAGCGTGATCCATGACCTAAATTTTTTTATAAAAGAGCAGCAGACACAACAATATCGGCGTGTCACAGAAATTCATCAAGAGCGGACTTATCCGGTTGCAGACTATCTGAAATTCCTTTCTGAAGCTGGATTTGCACGAGTTGCAGTTTTCAGTGACTTTGGCAGGCAAGACGTCACAGCAACAACAACGCGGTATTTCTTTGTTTGCCATAAAGAGTAGGAGGAACCAAGATGGTTGTTGTGGGCATCATTGCTGAATATAATCCGTTTCACAATGGACATCTATATCAAATCAGACAAACACGCAAACGATTTCCAACAGCAACACTTGTTGTTGTGATGAGTGGTAATTTCTTGGAACGTGGCGAACCAGCTATTGTTGATAAGTGGACACGTGCTAATGAAGCGCTGCATTGTGGTGTCGATCTTGTCGTTGAACTTCCGGTTGCTTTTTGTGTCCAGCCGGCGGATCGATTTGCTGCGGGGGCGGTTTTATTACTACGTGAAATGGGAGTTCAAAAACTCGTTTTCGGAGCTGAACATGCAGATTATGATTTTGCAGCTTTAGCTGAAAAGGTTGGGACCGTGCATGGTGATTTTTCACGCTACAATGAATCTTTTGCAGCCGCTTATCAAAGAGTGGTAGCTGAAAAAATCGGACATCGAGTAGACCAGCCCAATGATATGTTGGGACTGGCATATGCAAAGGCCAACCGGGAAATGGGTAATTTTCTTGAACTGGTACCGTTGCAACGCATGGGAGCGGCGCATCATGCGACTGTGCTAGCACCTGGAAAAAATATTGCGAGTGCCTCAGCGATTAGAGCACAATTAATGCAAGCTAAGACTGCTAGTGTTAATAATTATGTACCGCAACAAACTTTGAGTGATTTGGCTGAACAACAGCTTGTTAGCTGGGCAGATTTTTGGCCATTACTGCGTTACCAATTGTTGACTGCCACACACGAGCAATTACGGAATTTTTATGACGTGACTGAAGGATTAGAGTTTCGCATGAAAGAAAAGTTAGAACGATTGCCACAGACTGCAGATTTTGAAACTTGGTTGCAGGCGGTCAAGTCTAAGCGTTATACTTATACCCACCTTGCGCGGCTTGCGGTCATTATCTTATTGCAGGTGACAGCTGCAGAAGTCAAGCATGTCTCAGAAAAACCTTATTTACGACTTCTCGGGTTTACCCCTGCTGGACAACAGCTGCTTAATCAACGTAAGAAAAAGGTTGCATTTCCGCTAATCACACGGGTTACACAGCAGATCAGACAAGAGCAATTGCAAGTGGATTATCGTGCCGGTTTGATTTATGAACTGGCGAGTCTTAGAGTTCAAGATCATGGAAGGGCTCCACTACGTGTAGGTTACTCACTGTCAAGGGAAAGCCATTGACATTGTATTTTACGACAGGTATAATCAAGTTTGTTGCATTAGGGGGAAGTACTCAATGAAATGGTCTTTAAATGAATTGCGTCAAACAGGTGCAGCACCATTTGAAGTTGACGAAACTATTGATCTTTCTGAGTCCATCCGGAGGCGTAATGAAAATATTATTGCAATTTCTCCGGTGCATGTGAAGGGCTTTTTGGTAGTTGATAGTTTAGGTCTGTTGGGCTCTTTTCAGATCAGTGCTAAACTGACAGTACCTTCTACAAGGTCACTGAATGAAGTTGAGCTTCCGTTGAATTTTGATGTCAGCGAGTATTATGTAGATCCGCGTGAAGGCAATTTAGCACGTTTTGCCGCCGATGATGTGGTAATCAACGTGGAGGATGGATTGCTTGACCTTGCACAGGTTGCTGAGGACAATATTTTATTACAGATTCCAATGCGGGTGTTGACTCCGACAGAGCAACAAGGAGAGGCGCCTTTACCTCAAGGTCAAAGTTGGACGGTTACTGAAGATGATCAGCAGACTGACAATGATGACCATTCTCAAATTGATCCACGTTTGGCTAAGTTGAAGGATTTCTTCAAAAAGGATGATTGAGTCTGTCTGGGCGGGTTGCTATATTCGCAAACAACAAGTACAATTTCTCTTGTTGATTAAATTAATATGAAGGGGGTGTTTGTTGATGGCAGTACCAGCACGTAAAACATCAAAAATGCGTAAAAGATTACGCCGTACACATTATAAGCTGCAAGTACCTGGAATGAGTGCATGTCCTAATTGTGGTGAATTGAGAAGATCTCATCGTGTATGCTCAAGTTGTGGTTACTATGGTGACAAAGAAGTTGTGAAAATCAAAAAGTAAGCAGCGATGATACTTTATTATTAAAACAGCTAAGACGAGTGTTCTGGACAGGTGGTTCGGAATACTCTTTTTTTGTAATGTTTTTTTCTGTTTGAGTAGTGTGATCAGGGCGGATATGTTAAAATTTATCAGGACAGAAGGGAAGTTACAAAATGAAAGTGCATAACGTCAGTTTGAAGATCAGCGCAGTCGGTGCTGCTCAGTATCCGCTAGAAGGGTATCCGGAGATTGCATTGGTAGGGCGTTCTAATGTTGGAAAGTCTTCATTGGTCAATACGCTGATTAATCGCCGAAGCTATGCGCGGACTTCGAGCCAACCGGGAAAGACGCAAACACTTAACTTTTATGAGGTTGAGTCGCAGCTTTTTTTGGTCGATGTTCCGGGTTACGGCTATGCGAAGGTTTCAAAAAAAGATCGGCAAAAGTGGGGTAGAATGATAGAAGAATACTTAACGCAAAGGCAGACTTTGCGTGGAGTTATTATTCTGTTAGATGGCAGACACGCACCAATGCAACTTGATTTGCAAATGATTGATTTTTTGCATTATTACAAGCTCCCTCTTTTGATAGTGGCGACTAAGGTTGATAAGGTTCCCCGTAGTAAGTGGAACAAGATTGAAAAGGAGATTAAGCAAAACGCTGATTTACAACCACAAGACCAGCTAGTGCTTTTTTCGGCCACTACCAAAGCTGGGGCGCCAGTAGTTTGGGATTGGATCGAAAAAAAGACAAAAATCAATGAGGGGATGTTGGATGATGGAGTTCAATGAATATCAAAAGGCAGCAACAAGGACGTTATATGGTAACGAGCAGGTACTAACTAACTGTGCACTTGGTCTAGCGGGTGAAAGCGGTCAGTTAATTGATTTAGTCAAGAATTATACATTTAAGGGTAAAGATCTTAATCGTGAGGAAATGATTCATGAAATGGGCGATGTTTTATGGTATCTTTCTCAGATTGCTGCTTGGGCTGATATTCCCTTTGATGAAGTTGCTCGTGATAACATCGAAACACTGAATAAGCGGTATCCGCACGGTTTTGCCCAAGATAAATAAGTATTCATCCTTTAAAATCGGCAAAAAAAGGGTATTAAAAAAGCTCTTAACGAGCTTATTTTTTTTGATCTTTGGGATCCTTTTTGTTTTTCGGTTTTTGTTCTTCCCGTGGTTTTTTAGGATCGAGTGCGAATTTTCCAAAAAGTTCATCCACTTTATTTTGGTTGTTTACGGTTAGTCCCATGAACGTTCCTCCTAACATGGTTTAATCGATACTACCCAAAGGATAACAATTTTCCAGACCTTTTTCAAATACAATGATTACTGTGAATTCTTTTTTGGTTATTTTATGCATAAAAACAATAAATTAGCGATTTATATTGCATAATAATTCTTTTACTAGTATAATTTCTTACATAAGCAAGGAAAGTCAGGGAGATAGTGAAATGAAGACAAAAAGTTTATGGCTCTTTTTATGTGTTTTTGTGTGTGCACTTTTTATTCCATTCCAACAGACACAAGCAGCGACTGATGGATATTTACAAAAGGTTAAGGATCAAGGAACTTTAGTAGTCGGAACCAGTGCCGATTATCCACCTTACGAATTTACGGTTAAGCAAAATGGAGAGACTAAGTATGTTGGGCTTGACATGGAGATTGCCCAAAAATTTGCTGATAATTTGGGAGTAAAATTAGTAGTCAAGAATATGAATTTTGATTCTCTATTAGTTGCACTTGAGACGCATAAAGTTGATATGGTAATTTCAGGAATGAACCCAACTCCTGAACGGCAGCAGAGTGTTGATTTCTCAAAAGTATACTATTCTGGAGATCAATATATGTTGATTAATAAAAAAGATCTTGCTCGTTTTAAGACCATCAAGAGTTTTAAGAACAAAACGATTGGGGCACAAACAGGTTCACTGCAATATACACTTGTTAAACAACAGATGAAAAACAATGAGATTAAAGGGCTTGCCAAATTAAACGATCTTGTGATTGCGCTGCAGTCCGGTAAAGTCAACGCAGTTGCGATGGAAGAACCGACAGCAAGGGCTTTTGCAGAAAATAATTCAGGATTAGTGGCTATCAATCCAAAATTTAAAGTTGATGCAGGGCAAACAGGTGCGGCAATCGCCTTTCCTAAGGGAGCAACTTCTTTAGTGAATGCGGCTAATAAAACGATTACCCAAATTAAACAGCAGAATTTAATTAATAAAAAATATATTCCACAGGCTGGGAAATACATGGCTGGAAATACGAAGAGTAATTCAATTCTGAATTACTGGACGTACTTTGCAAAAGGAATTGAATATACGCTTATAATCACTGTCGTTTCAGTTTTCTTCGGATTTGCCTTGGGTGTCTTGTTTGCGCTGATGCGGTTGTCACGCAATAAATTGTTTCATTGGTTAGCAGTTGCCTATATTGAATTTGTGCGGGGAACTCCGCTCATGGTGCAGGTAATGTTTGTCTATTTTGGAATTGGAGCGGTCATTCAATCATTACCAGCCCTTGTTGCTGGAATCATAGCTGTGTCCTTAAATTCAACAGCGTATGTGGCTGAAGTTATTCGTTCAGGGATCGAATCAATTCCGGCAGGTCAGACAGAAGCAGCTCGGAGCCTAGGCATGTCACAGAAATTGACTTATCGGTATGTAATTATTCCACAGGCTTTAAAGAACATTTGGCCTGCGCTAGGCAATGAATTCATTACCTTAATTAAGGAAAGTTCAATTGTTTCAATTATTGGTGTCACCGATTTAATTTACCAGATGCAACTGGTCCAGTCTGCAACTTACAAAGGCGTTGTTCCAATCTTCATTGCAATGGTAATCTATTTTGTAATGACATTCAGTTTATCCAAGGTTTTGGGTTATTTTGAAGGGAGAATGAAACATGCCTAGTCTGATAGAAGTGAAAGAACTTGAAAAAGCTTTTGGTGAAAATGTTGTTTTGAAAAATATTAGCGAGACGGTCAAAAAAGGAGAGGTTATCTGTGTAATTGGTCCTTCAGGATCGGGAAAAAGTACTTTTCTGAGATGTTTAAACGTGTTGGAAAAACCTACCAGCGGACAAGTTTTGTTTGAAGGTAAAGAGTTAACTCATCTGAATGAAGAAGAGCTGAATTTATTGCGTGAACGGATGGGAATGGTTTTTCAGGGCTTCAACTTATTTCCAAATATGAGTGTCTTGGATAATCTAAAGTTGGCTCCATTGCATGTCAGAAAAGTTACTGAAGAAGCAGCTACGACCACGGCCCAACGCCTGTTAGCGCAGGTTGGGTTGGAAGATAAGGCCAAGCAGTACCCAGAGAGCCTCTCAGGTGGACAGAAGCAGCGTGTAGCCATTGCGCGTGCTTTGGCAATGGATCCAGAGGTCATGTTGTTTGATGAGCCGACATCGGCGCTTGATCCTGAGATGGTTGGTGAGGTATTGAAGGTGATGCGTGATCTTGCAGATTCCGGAATGACAATGGTTGTTGTTACTCATGAGATGGGCTTTGCTAAAGAAGTTGCCGATCAGATCTGGTTTATGGATGGCGGCTATATTCAGGAAAAAGGCAAACCGCAAGAATTCTTTGCTGCACCTAAAACTGAACGTGCACGGCTGTTTTTGTCGAAGATCTTGCCAGAATAAGGCGTTGATAATTAGGGCTTTATTCTAGGATTGGCTGGCTTGAAAGCTCACAATTAGCCTTACTGATTTGACTCATACTTATTAAGTACCCCAAAATTGCATGGCTGTTTGGCCCAATTTTTGGAGGTGCTTTTTTATTCTATAAAGTTGTGGCAGACTGTACTATAATATTAGAAGTGTTTTATTAATAGACGAGGTGAAATTAAAAATGGCAACAAAACATATTGAAAATAAATTAAAGTTGCTGCCAGATTTACCGGGATGCTACCTTATGAAGGATCTTAATAGCAAAATTATTTACGTGGGCAAAGCAAAAAATCTAAAGAATCGGGTGCGCTCTTATTTTAAAAGTGCGCATGTTGGTAAAACGGCTAAATTAGTTTCCGAAATCCGTGATTTTGAAACAATCATCACTTCGACAGATAAGGAAGCCTTTTTGCTTGAAATTACACTGATTCAAAAGCATAGTCCCTACTATAACATTCGGTTAAAAAGAGGGACGGGTTATCCGTATATCAAAATTACTAATGAAAAAGATCCGCAACTTAAAATTGTCAGTCAAATCAAAAAAGACGGTGGTTCATATTTTGGACCATATCCCAATGTATATGCAGCTGAAGAAACAATTCAACTACTGCAAAAGGTATACCCTCTACGGCGTTGCAATGGTTACCAAAAACGTCCATGCCTCTATTATCATATGGGCCAATGTTTAGGCGCATGTTTTAAAGAGGTACCACAGGAAAAATATCAAAGACAGATTAGGAAAATTAAGTCCTTTCTGAATGGAAATGTGGGTCACATCAAAAGAACACTTGAAGCTAAGATGAGTGATGCTTCGGCTAAGCTGGAATTTGAAAGAGCTGCAGAAGTACGCGACCAGATCCACTATATTGAGGTCACAGTTGAGCGACAAAAGATTATCTCGAATGATAATACGCCGCGTGATCTTTTCAACTTTTATATGGATAAGGGCTGGCTTTCGCTTCAGATCTTCTTTATCCGGCAAGCGCGGTTAATTAAACGTGAAAAAAGACTTTTTCCATGTATTGATAAGCCTGAAGCTGAACTGGAATCCTTTATTTTACAGTTTTACAATCAAAAAAATAGAATCTTGCCCAAAGAAATTTTGGTTCCTACCGGCGTTTCACAAGATGTGCTGGCAGAGATTCTCAAGGTTCCGGTGAAGACTCCGCAACGAGGCGCTAAACGGGATCTAATGCAATTAGCCCAGCAAAACGCTAAGCTGATTTTAGATGAAAAATTTCGCTTACTTGAACTTGATGACCGCAAGACGACCGGTGCAATGGATGAGCTAACACAGGCCCTCCATTTGCCGCAAGGCCATCGAATTGAAGCTTTTGACCACTCTCACTTGCAAGGGACAGATCCAGTTTCAGCAATGATTTGTTTTATTGATGGGCGTCCTGAAAAAGATCAGTATCGTAAATACAAACTTAAAACAGTTACACATGCAGATGAGGCCGCAAGTACACGTGAGGTAATCAGACGGCGCTATAGTCGCTTGCTAAAGGAACATGCGCAGCTCCCGGATTTAATCTTGATGGATGGGGGAATTGTCCAGGTTGAAGCGGTAATTGATGTGTTACAAAATGAATTGAACCTCTCAATTCCTGTTGCCGGGATGGTTAAAGATGAACATCACAAAACAGCGGCGTTGATGAATGCTGCTTTCCAAAAAGTTCCGTTAGATCCCAAAAGTGAGGGCTTTTACTTGCTGCAACGGATTCAAGATGAGGTGCACCGCTTTGCGATTACTTTTCATCGTAAAGCACACTCCAAAAACTCGCTTTCATCAAGGCTGGATCTGATTCCGGGTGTAGGTCCTAAGTCACGGACTAAGCTGTTGCGCAAATTTGGGTCAATGAAAAAGATCACCGAGGCTCCTGTTAATGAGATTCAAGCGTTAGGAATCTCAAAAAAAGTTGCCCAGATGATCAAGCTGAGTCTTAAATAGTTTTTTTAGTGGCTATTAAGTTCGTTTGGAAGTTGTGGTTCATAGTCGATATCCCACGGTTCAACATGTACATCTGTGTCAAAGACCCCATATTTGCGACGCAATAGACTTTCTATTTTCTCAGTAATGTGATGACTGCGTCTGACTGTCATCTGCGGGTCAACCCAAATGATAATGTCAACAAAGATATTTGCACCATAAGAACGGCCTTGAATATTATGAACAAGTTCCACTCCATCAATTTTTTGAACAGCGGCCGTATACTCATCCAGTAGATCATCATCGAATCCATCAGAAAGTGAAAAAGCACTTGCTGAAAAAATATTGTAGGCGGTCTTTAAAATTAAAAGGCCGATAATGAGTGCGGCGGCGCCATCTAGCCAAGGCATGTGGAAATTTGCACCGATAATGGCAGCTGAAGTGCTGAAACTAGTCCAGGCATCGTTGCGGCTATCTTTTGCAATCGCGCCCAGCGCTTCGGAATTGATTAATGCCGCCCGCTTTTTATTGCGCAGATAGATTATAAACATGACAATTCCACTAAAGAGACCCACAAAAAGAGCATGGATATCGGGGGTTGTACTCTTTTGAAAGAGCAGATCCTGAACGGACGAGTAAAGGACACTCAAGCCTACAAGCAGCATGATAAAGGAGACAAGCAAAGTGGCAATTGTTTCTGCTTTCCAATGGCCGTATTGGGCCGTATTGGTGATGTTCATCAGGTGGACGCTGAGCTAAGCGTAAACCGACCATAATGGCACAAGACGAGAAGACGTCTGTCAGATTGTTAGAACCATCGGCAATTAGGGTTGCAGAATGGCTAAGCTGTCCTACAACCAGTTTTAAAAGTGTGAGTACAATATATGCACTGATATTTAAGAGAACGCCTCTTTGTGCTATTTTTAAGTTTTGATAACGTTCTTGCATGGTAGACACTCCTCGGGCAAAAAACACTATTTTTAATCATTAGCTACAATAGATAAATTATAAATGATTTTTGTATTAAAGCAAATGAAGGCGTTTTTCATTTCTTTGACCAGCTGCAAAAAAACTGGTATAGTGAGGCTTGGTAGTTTTCAGAACGGATGAGAGAAGTTCATTTTTTCTTTTTTCTTGGAAGTTAATGAAGCTGTGTATTAATTAATGAAGTTTTGTATTTTTATTTTAGGTCTGAAAAGAAAGAAAGGTGAGCAGAAGTGGCATTTGTTGATCAAGTTAAGATCAATGTCAAGGCCGGAAACGGCGGCAATGGAATGGTGGCATTCCGTAGAGAAAAGTATGTTCCAAATGGCGGACCTGCCGGCGGTGACGGTGGCAAGGGCGGCAGTGTAGTTTTAAAGGTAGATGAAGGATTACGCACCCTGATGGATTTTCGTTACCATCGGCATTTTAAAGCTAAAAGCGGCGGCAACGGAATGATTAAAGGGATGTATGGCAGAGGTGCTGATGATCTGTATATTGCTGTTCCTGAAGGTACAACGGTCTCTGATGAAGAAACTGGTGAAGTTCTAGGTGATCTCTTGCATGAAGGAGACGAATTGGTAGTCGCTAAAGGTGGTCGTGGCGGCCGTGGCAATATTCACTTTGCAAGTCCTCGCAATCCAGCACCTGAGATTGCTGAAAACGGTGAACCCGGCGGTGAGCGCATTTTGAAACTTGAGCTAAAAGTCTTAGCTGATGTTGGCTTGGTCGGATTTCCATCTGTTGGAAAATCAACCTTGTTAGCGACAGTTACAAGTGCAAAGCCAAAAGTTGCTGCTTATCATTTCACCACACTTGTGCCTAACCTAGGAATGGTGCGTCTAGAAAATGGCAGTGATTTTGTGATGGCTGACTTACCGGGGCTAATCGAAGGGGCTTCCCAAGGTGTTGGACTTGGAATTCAATTTTTGCGGCATGTTGAAAGGACCCGGGTTATTCTGCATTTGATAGATATGAGCGGTTTTGATGGCCGCGATCCTTACGATGATTTTATCAAAATCAACCAAGAATTGGAAAGTTACGATGAACTACTTTTAGAGCGACCACAGATTGTGGTTGCTAGTAAGATGGATCTTCCAGAAGCAGCAGCTAATTTGCGTCAATTCAGGGAAAAAATGCAAAAACAACAAATTTTGGCACAACAACCTGAAATTATTGAAATCTCATCCGTTACACGTCAAGGACTGCAGGAACTTTTGCTTAAGACTGCTGCATTGTTAGATAAGACACCGGCCTTTCCCACTCTGGCACAGCGGCAAACAACTAGCGATGAACAGCTTTATCAATTTGAAGATGGAGAGCAGCCAGATTTTGAGATTACACGTGATCCAGATGCAACTTGGGTTCTTGGGGGATCTAAGCTAGAGAAGCTCTTTAAGATGACTAACTTTGATCACGATGAAAGCATAATGCGTTTTGCTAGACAGCTTCGTGGAATGGGTGTCGATGATGCATTGCGTGCGCGTGGTGCTAAACCAGGCGATCATGTCAGAATTGATAAATTCACTTTTGAATTCGTAGAATAAAAGGCAGTTTGATGTTTTTGAGGTTAAGATAAATGGGAGTAAATACAAAAAAACGTCGGTATATCACTGGATTTGACGGCATCCGGACGTTAGCCGTTCTTGGGGTAATTCTATATCATTTATTTCCGTATAATATTCAAGGCGGGTATCTTGGGGTGCCTATCTTTTTTGTACTTTCTGGATATCTGATTACGGATATTTTGAATGAAGAGATTGAAAAATACGGAAAAGTTCACGTTTGGGAATTTTATCAAAGACGGATGAGACGTCTTTATCCGGCTCTGGTAGCAATGGTAATCGGGACAAGTGCCTATATAACGCTCTTTCAGCGGGATATGTTAGTTCATATTCGGAGAACGATCATTGCTAATTTGTTATATGTCTATAACTGGGTACAAGTTGGACAGGGACAGTCCTATTTTGATCGCTTTGGAGCACAGTCGCCTTTTACGCATCTCTGGTCGCTTTCAATCGAGGGACAGTTTTATTTCTTTTGGCCCCTGATTTTAACAGTCTTGTGGGTCTTATTACGCAAAAAGCAGCCGGTTTTTGATGTTATTTTTGTGGCAGCCTTTGTGTCGGCGTTGATGATGGCGGTGTTATACCGGCAAGGACAAGACCCTTCACGAATTTACTTTGGCACCGACACCCGGATGTTTGCAATTCTTCTGGGAGCAGCCTTGTCGGTTATTTGGCCAAGCAAGAGTTTAAAAGAACGGCTCAGCAGTCAAGCACGTTGGTTTTTGGATGCTGCCGGGATCTGTGCACTGCTGTTAATTGTTATTTTGTTCTTCAAGATGCCAGGTGAAAGTGATCTGACTTATCATGGCGGGATGTTCTTCTTTACACTCTTGTCTGCTGTCCTAGTGGCAACTGTGGTTCATCCAGGAGCAGATTTAAATCGAATTATGTCCAATCCTGTTTTCAGCTGGGTAGGTAAGCGAAGTTATGGGATCTATTTATACCAATTTCCTGTAATGATTTTTTATGAAACCCGAGTTGCGAATGTAGCAGCACATCCCGTTTTGCATAGTTTGGTAGAAATTGCGCTCATTATTGGAATTAGTCATTTATCTTATGTTTATCTTGAGTTACCACTTCAGCACTTTGACTATCGCCGAACTGGTGAAGTTATCAGTGAGTTTTTTCAGCGAAATTCACGCTATGGTTGGCGCCGTTTATGGGTCTGTGCCGGGGTGCTCTTGAGTGTTCTTGCGTTAGTGGGAGCCATTGCGCAACCATCTTCAGCTTCAAATAGTTCCGCGCAACAATTGAAAAAAGTGATCGAAAGTAATCAGCGCAAGGTTGCAAGTGGAAATGCACGTGAACAAAAGAAAGCTGCTACTAAGCAAAGTGCAGCACAAAGTTCGCAGGTGCAAAGCTCTTCAGCTGACACGGCGCACAGTAAGCAACAGTCACAGCAGTCTGAAGAACTGACTGATCGTCAAAAACAGCAAGCTCAAAACTTGAACGTGACGGCAGTTGGAGATTCAGTTATGGCTGATGGAGCAGTTAAGTTACAAGGAATTTTTCCGCGAATGTATGTTGATGCGCAGGTTGGCCGCCAGCCGCGCGATGCGATTGGAATTCTACAAGGACTTGCTCAAAATGGAAAATTGGCGGATACTGTCTTGTTGAGCCTTGGAACAAATGGACCTTTTTCAGATGATGAATTAGATCAGATTATGGCGGCAGTTGGGAAAAGACAAGTCTTTTGGATTAACACACATGTTCCTACGCGTCGTTGGCAAAATCAGGTAAACGACTCTTTAAAGGCTGCGGCGTCTAGGTATCATAATCTGAAAATTATTGACTGGTATGATTACAGCAATCGTCATCCAGAGTGGTTTTACGCAGATAATGTGCATCCCAACGAGTATGGCCTTAATTATTACAGCGGCTTTATTGCAAAGGAAATGTTAAGTTCTTCTAAGTAAATCTGCGTTTACCTTGTGAAGACCAATAAAAAGGCTCAGCGTCACTTTGTTGGCGGCTGAGATCTTTTTGTCTTAACTACGAACTTTGAAGTGCCAACCCATTAAAAACAAGACCATTGGCGATAATGCGATAGCCTAAGACTGGATAGTTATGACCTGCATACTGGATGAAAACTGTAACAGGGGCTGCTGAATCATGAAATAAAACCGGGACTTCACCTAGCTTGAGCGCCTTTTGTTTACCCAAGGCGGTGCTGAAGACTAGTCCAGTAGCGGGTACCATGTTAAAATTTGTGATTGGAGTTTTGGTGTTTTTTTCGATTTCAAAGAATAAGCGTAATTCTTTGTTTAAGTCTGCAGTGAGAGTGCAAAGGTCAGACAGATACATAGTTAACCTCCTTTCAAGGTTTACTGTATATTATAATGTGGGTTGTTTTAGCAAACAAGGCAATCATTTTTAAATTAAGATGGTGACAGCTTATTTTTTGATGTTAAAATAAAAAAAGGTATTATTAATTTTAAGCTGTCTTGTGGCTTAATAGATTGGATAAGTTTATGGAAATTGAATTTTTAGGAACAGGAGCCGGTTCACCGGCAAAAGCACGCAATGTTACGAGCATTGCTTTGAAGCTGCTTGAAGAAATTAATGAAATTTGGCTTTTCGATGTAGGTGAAGGGACGCAGCATCAGATTTTGCGTACGACGATTAAGCCGCGCAAAATTGCGCGCATCTTTATCACCCATTTGCATGGGGACCATATCTTTGGCCTTCCGGGTTTTTTGAGCAGCCGCTCATTTCAGGGAGCTGAAAAGTTAGGTCAATTGGTAATCTATGGTCCAAAAGGTATTCAAGAGTACGTGCAAACAAGTTTACGTCTTTCACAGTCAAAACTGACGTACAAGATTAAATACGTTGAAATTGATGAAGAAGGGTTGTTATTCGAGAATTCAAAGTTTCAAGTGTTTGCAGCTCGGCTGGATCATCGAATTGAGTGCTTTGGTTTTCGTATTGTGGAGCGTGACTATCCTGGTGAATTACAGGTTGATCGTTTACGGGCAGAAAAAGTACCTTCTGGGCCGCTATATGGAAAGCTTAAAGCTGGTGAGAAGGTTGTTTTGCCGGATGGACGTACGCTTAACGGTAAGGACTACTTAGGCCAACCTAAGCGCGGAAGAATTGTAACTATTTTGGGGGACACGCGACAAACCCCTAACGTGCTTGCATTGGCACAGCACGCAAATGCGCTTGTTCATGAAAGTACGTTTGGCAAAGATGAAAGTCAGCTAGCATTCAGTTATTATCATTCCACAAACATTCAAGCTGCCAAAGTTGCTCAAAAGGCGCAAGTCGGTAAATTATTTTTGACGCATATTTCAGCTCGTTACGTGGGATTAAAGTCGCTGCAGCTTGAAAAAGATGCACGGACAGTTTTTAAGCAAACGACGCTGGCTAACGATTTTGACACTTTTTTCATTCCATTTTCGCGGAAGTAGGAGGATAGATAATGAGGGGTTATAAGCAGCTGAAAGATTTACGCAATCGAATTGCAGTTGTTACCGGAGCTTCTTCAGGTCTTGGGGAACAAATCGCATATGAACTTGCACGTCAAGGTGCTATTGTGGTTGTTTGTGCACGCAGGTTAAAAAAACTCGAAGAAGTCAGTGAAAAGTGCCAGCAACTTTCAGGGCGCATTTCAATTCCCAAAGAGTTGGATGTTGCCCAACCTAAGAAGATCGAACGATTGGTAGCTCAAGTTGAAAGTGAACTTGGACCGATTGATATTTTGGTTAACAATGCTGGCTTTGGTTTAATGGAAGATGCTTTGTCCTTTGAAATGGAGATCGCTGAAAAAATGTTTCGAGTTAATGTTTTGGGGACGATGTATCTTTCAAAGTATGTTGCGCTCAAAATGGCACGTAGACAGCGGGGGGCGATTATTAATGTTGCTTCCGTGGCCGGAAAGATCGCAACCCCTAAGTCAGCGGTTTATTCTGCTACTAAAGCTGCGGTGCTAGGATATTCCAATGCACTGCGGCTTGAATTAAAAGCCTTGGGAATTTCAGTTTTAACAGTTAATCCGGGACCAATTAAGACTAACTTTTTTAACTTGGCCGACAAATCAGGCGAGTATTTAAAAAAAGTCGGTTTTTTGGTGCTCGAACCTGATGAACTTGCTCAAAAAATAGTCAGCACTGTAGGAACGAACCGCAGAGAATTGACTTTACCATTTATTTTTGAAGTTGCACATCACTTTTATGAACTTTTTCCGCATGTGGGGGATTATTTAGCAGGAGATTTGTTTAATAAGAAGTAGGGGAGCAGATAACATGAAGAATCAATGGAGAATGATCTTAGCTTTGGTATTAGCATTAATTGTCATTATTTTTGCACTACTTAATACACAGGATGTGGCAGTTAATTTTATTTTTGGTAAATTCAGTTTACCGTTAGTCTTACTGTTGGTGATCTCACTTTTAGTGGGAGCCTTAGTGGCTGCACTTTTTTCAACTGTCACAATTATGGGACTGAAAAAGCAACTTAAAGACAAAGAAACTCAGCGTCAGGAAGAAAAGCTTACCGCTGAAAAAGAGTATCAACAAAAATTAGCAGAGACACAGTCTAAATATCAACGCAGATTGAACGGAAAGACGGCTGCTGCTGTAAAAAGTGAAGATAATCGTTAGTTAAGTAGGAGCTGATTATGCTTGTTTGAGTCACGTTATGTGTGGAAACAGAACCAGGTTACCCATGATCCTGAAAAAATAGCACAAATTGAACAACAATTCGCCGTGGGTCCCTTTGTTGCAGGGCTTTTATTAGAACGCGGGTTGGGAAGTAAAGAAGAGCTCGATTCTTTTTTGCACCCGCGTCCAGAAAATCTTGTAGATCCCTTTTTAATGCATGACATGCACAAAGCGGTTGATAGAATTCAAACTGCAATTATTGAAGGGCAAAAGATTACGATCTATGGTGATTATGATGCTGATGGGATCACGAGTACTGCTGTGATGTATGAGACCCTCGTCCAACTAGGGGCAGATGTTCATTATTATCTTCCGGACCGCTTTATTGATGGCTATGGGCCTAATCAAGCGGCTTACCAAAAAATTATTACAGCGGGGACACAACTAATTATAACGGTGGATAATGGAGTTAGCGGAATGGCTGCAATTACGGCGGCACAGACTGCGGGGGTTGATGTAATTATTACTGACCATCATGAACTGCCGTTGAATTTGCCAAAAGCCTTCGCAATTGTGCACCCACGTCATCCGGCACAACCCTATCCAACTGCAGAATTAGCAGGTGTAGGAGTGGCTTTTAAAGTTGCGTGTGCTCTTTTGGATGAAGTTCCGCAAGAACTCTTAGATTTGGTTGCAATTGGAACGGTGGCTGACCTTGTGCCACTGACTGGTGAAAATCGGATGCTTGTCCAATTTGGCTTGCAGGCCTTACAGCAGACCCAACGCTTGGGCTTGCAAGCGCTGATGCGTGCTGCTCAAATTACGCCACAAACAGTTAATGAACAAAAGATCGGGTTTACAATTGCGCCGCGGCTGAATTCACTTGGCCGGCTTGAAAGTGCTACTCCGGGAGTACGCTTGCTGACTACTTTGGATGAAACCGAAGCTACGCAGATTGCTGCTCAGACAGAAAAATTGAACCAAAAAAGGCAAAAACTGGTGGAAAAAATCACAGCTGCGGCACTTGAAAAGCTGGATGCTGTTTCTGAGACACACTTGGTGAATGTGATTGCTGCTCCAGATTGGCATGAAGGTGTTTTAGGGATTGTGGCTTCACGCCTGGTTGAGAAAACAGGTAAGCCAACACTTGTACTCAGAATTGATGCTGACCGCAAGTCGGCAAAGGGCTCAGGGCGTTCAGTTGAAGCTTTCCACCTCTTCAAAGCACTGGATGTGCACCGCAAACTATTTCAGAGTTTTGGTGGGCATCACATGGCGTGTGGGCTTTCATTAGACCCAGAACAATTACCAATGTTGCAAACCGCTCTTGATGAAGAGGCCCAAAAGCAAAAGCTTGAGCTCGATCAAAAAGGGACATTGGAGATCGCCGCTCAACTCTCACTTGATGAAATTGATGAGAATTTACTTGCTGATTTAAAAAAACTGGCACCTTTTGGTCCGGAAAATCCGCAACCGGTTTTTGCATTTAAAGACTATCAGCTTCACGGCTTACGTTTATTAGGGCAAAAACAGAATCACGTCAAATTAACATTAACTGGAAAAAAGACACAGATTGAGGCACTTGCGTTTTCAATTGAAGATCAGCGTGCGGATCTCTTACAAGATGCTGCCAGCATAGAGTTTGTAGGAAAAATAGAAGAAAATACTTGGCGAGGCCAGACCAAACCACAGATTTTAATCTGCGATCTAGCGGACCGGCAGCCTGCCTTTCTAGATCTACGGACAAAACGTCTTACACCACAACTTTTCACGAAAAATGGAACTTATTTTTTCTTTAATCAAAGAATTCAACAAAAATTGGCCGGATATTTGCCTCCCGCTGCGGTTCAGGTCACCGGTTTGGAGTCTTTACCGGCTGAGGCTGAGTTTAGTGAGTTGATTGTTGTTGATTGTCCGCCGTCGTTGACAGAACTTGAGCAGCTTTTACAGACAGTTTCGTATACACGTCTTACCGCTATTTTCTACCCGTATAAACCGGTATATGAAGTGGGGATGCCTACACGCGCGCAGTTGGCACGTGTTTACCGCTTTGCAATCACGCATGAAAATATTGACCTGAAAAATCAACTGCAAGAAGTTGCAGATTATCTTAAAATAAGAAAAGAGTTACTGACGTTTACATTGCAGGTGTTTTTTGAAGTCGGATTTGTTAAAATAGAAAAAGGTTTGATGACAGGATGTCCTGCTCATCAAACGGTCAACCTAAAAGAAGCACCCAGTTATCGTTCAAGACAACAACTGCTTCAGGCTGAAAAGGTATTATTGACTAGCAAAACAGCCGATTTGAAAAAGTGGCTTTTTCAGCTTTCGGCAGTCTAATTTAAAGGAGCGTTTAAAAAAATGGCATTAGATTTGACAGAGTATGTGGCAAGTATTCCGGATTACCCGGAGAAGGGAATTATTTTCCGTGATATCTCGCCACTGATGGCTGATGGAGAGGCCTATAAACAAGCAACCGCTCAAATTGTCCAATTTGCACGCGATAAGGGTGTTGAGATGATTGTTGGTCCTGAAGCCCGTGGCTTTATCGTGGGGTGTCCGGTTGCCTATGAACTGGGTGTTGGTTTTGCACCTGCACGCAAGAAGGGCAAACTTCCACGTGCAACAGTTAAGGCGGAATATCAATTGGAGTATGGCACTTCTGCGCTCTACATGCATAAAGATGCTGTTAAACCGGGACAGCGGGTACTAGTCACTGATGATTTGCTTGCAACTGGTGGAACAATTGGGGCAACAATTGATTTGGTAAAACAGCTTGGCGGTGTCGTGGTTGGATGTGCTTTTATTATTGAATTGAACGCTTTAAAGGGCCGCGAAAAGATTAAGGACTATGATGTTTTGAGTTTAATGAATTACTAAAATGAAGTGTCGACAAGCAGTGGGAGGCTTTGAGCACTAACAGCAAATTGCAAAGTAGTCGATTTTTGACTATGTGCAATTTGTAGTTAGGCACAAAAGGCTGGTGGTTGGAGCACGTTAAAGGAGAAGTGTCGACAAGCAGTAGGAGGCTTTGAGCACTAACAGCAAATAGAAAAAACACAAGAGGCTGTGACAAAAGTTAACTTTTGTCACAGCCTCTCTTTTATTTCGTATAAACGTGTTCCATAAGTCAAAATTCTCCGTCTAACTTCGAATTACTCATAGCAAAGTACTCGCTATGTTCGTAATTTCGAGTTAGTACTCAAATTTTCCCGACTTATGTCACACTCTCTCTTTTATTTCGTATAAACGTCTTCCATAAGTCAAAATTTTCCGTCTAACTCCGAATTACTCATAGCAAAGTACTCGCTATGTTCGTAATTTCGAGTTAACACTCAAATTTTCCCGACTTATGGAACACTCTCTTGTATTTTTATGATTTCTATATCAATAGAAATGGTGCTTTGGTGATAAGAAGGCCCAGCCGCAACATGTGCTTTGCTCCCATTTTTACGTTATTAGAGGTATAAATAGACATAGAGATTGGAGCTGAACAAATGACTAAACAAAATTATGCAATTATTGGCCTAGGCAGATTTGGTGGAAGTATCTGTCAAACCTTGATCGCTGGTGGTGCCGAGGTGCTCGTGATTGATAAGGATGAAGCTCGTGTTAATGATTACAAAGAGATTGCAACTCAAGCTGTGATCGCAGACGCTCAAGACGAGCACACATTGAAAGCACTCGGAATTCGCAATTTTGATCATGTTGTGATTGCCATCGGTGAGGATATCCAAGCTAGTATTTTAGTAACCTTAATGGTTAAAGAATTAGGTGTTAAGTATGTAACAGCCAAGGCTCAAAATGAGTACCACGCACGCGTATTGACTAAATTGGGAGCGGATAAAGTTGTCCACCCAGAACGCGACATGGGTATCAGAATTGGGCGTAACCTGCTTTCCAAGAACATGCTGGATTACTTAGACCTTTCTCCTGAGATCAAAGTGGCAGAGATTAAAATTACGCAAAAGACCTTAATTGGAAAATCCTTGAGCGAGCTTAACTTTCGTAAAAATTTTGCGTTGAACGTAATTGCTGTCCGACGTAAAGAAGAAGTGGAAATTTCACCAGCTCCGAGTGAAGCCCTTAAGTTAAATGACAGCTTATTAGTCGTCGGTTACAAAAAAGATGTTGAACGGTTCAGTCAGTTAATGGACCGTTAACGTGCCAAAAATTTGCAAGCAACTTGCTCGGCACACGGCGTTGTTTTAGTTTATTTCAGGATACATTTTTAAACTAGAGGTCTTTTTCGGACCAGCGTCGTCTTTTATTAAACCGAGGCCTGATAGACAAATACACTACAATTAAGATTGAGAGTCCGGAAATTAGACAGCCAATCACAAAATAAGGTGGGGTAAAGGTAAGCTTGAGCGTATGTCTGCCTTTAACCGCTTTAATTGCCAAGAAAGTATTTTGCACTTTAAAAGTTGGAACGCTCTTCCCGTCAACTAGAACACGCCAGCCCTTACTATATGGAATAGTGGTGGCTAACAGCAGTCGGTTGTTTTTAGCTTCATAATAGCCCTCAAACTTTCTTTGCGATTTCTGGGTTAATTTGACTGTTCGATTTTTGAGTGTCGCAAGTTTTTGCGAGACAACCGCATTGTTCATGCGGTAAAGCACGAAGTTATTTAACCACAGCGACGATTTTTTTAATTTAGCCGTTAACACGATTTCCTGGCCTTTTGCATGGTTTGCAAGGTTAACCACAACAGCATGACGGAAGGTTCCGTATTGATTTAACTGACGGTTATTGAGGTACCAAGTAACGTTATCTTCATCTAATGATGGTCCTAGCGTCAGATAATAGGAATCATTTGTAGTCGGGGTGAACTTAAAAATAATTTGGCCATCTTTTGTAAGATCTTTGCGGCGGAAAATTGTATTAGTCAGCTTTGTCTGCTGACTGATATTTTGAAAGACAACCTCGTTGAAGTTCTGAGCTGTAAAGTACGCCAATCCCTTGGTACCAGTGGCATTATTTAACCATTGAGTTTGGTATTCGAGTGGGTTGTCATAAAAACCAGAGAAAGATTTTAAGCTGGTATCAGCAAGATAGGCATAACCAAGTGCTGATTTATTTTGGTAAAGACGTGTTAAAGAATTACTCTTAATCATTTTGTATGCTTTCAAGTCGGGCTTTTCAGTTAGTTGCTGCAATGGTTGGCCATTCTTAAGTTCTGAAAATGCCTTGGGTGCGCTAAAATACTTCATGTTAAGCAAAGAATCTGTGATCATTGTTCCATTTGAATAAGTTACGTAATTATCGCCATCGGGATTCCCGATCATGCCGTAAAAATCAGGAATACTTTTTTCAAGCGCAGAACTGAAATATGAACCAGTGTTTAACGAATTAGCAATCCCATCATTTTTAGTTCTGCTATATACTTGTCCAGTTCTGTATGCAGCGTGATCTCGTTTATTCAAATAACTGCTGTCTTGCATGAGTGCGGTCGTTGGTTGCGTGTATTCCTTGGCCGTCAGATAACTCAGGTTATTGAGTGATAAACATGCATTTAAAGTAATCTCGGTTGTTACAAGTACAAACAGCCAAAGAAACTTGACGCGTGCATATTTAGGCTTTGGGGTGAAGGCCAGTGTTGCGAGCGTTAAAGTGGCAAAAACTGCCGTAAAAAGCAAAGTTTCATTTGAAATAAAACTGAATTTTTTAATGTTCAACAAGAGATACGTTAAGGATGAAGCAAACAGAAGAAAACACAGCCAGACTTTCCAAGCCTCTAAGTGCAATGTCGCGCGCAAAGAGCGTGCTGCCAGCAAAAGCATCCAAAAACTAACGATAAACGAAAAACGATAAGGGTACCAAACTGGAAACTGCATTCCATGCCAGAATAGATCAAGGGGTTCAAAACAAAGCGAAAGAAATAAAAAGATACTAATAAACAAGGCCGCGAGCCGCTCGCGTAAGCCAATTTTTGCATTTAAAAAAAAGGTTAAGAAGCCGATCAAAGCTAGCGAACCAATAAATAAATTAGGATAACCAGAAGGCATCTGTTGGAAATTAAACGCACCTACAATAAATTTGGAAAGCATTTTTAAAGGAGCATATTCAAATTTGAAGTGGATGAAGTTTTGGGTATACTGCCCCTTACTTTCAATTAAAGAAAAGGCAGTTGGTAGTAAAATAATAGCTGCCAGACCGACTCCAAGCAGTGAATTGAGTGCAAAACGCAGGAAAAGAGCAGCATTTTCGCGCAGGGTCAGGCGCTTGGTTGTCAGATACCAGAAAAAGTAAGCAACTAAGAAGATGCAGACCATATATCCCATGTAGTAATTGTCAATCAATAAAACTGCAAGCAAAACAGGATAATGCCAATTGTTTTGCTGCTGCAACAATGAATCAAGTGCAAGAATGACTAAAGGCAAAAAGATTGCTGCATCCAGCCAAAGCAAGTTAAGTTGGTTAGCGACAAACCAGCCCATCAGTGCGTAGCAGGTTGAAAAAAGCAGGGGGGTAACTTTTTGTGTGGGCATTTTTTTCCTAAGTAAGGCACAAAAAGTTAAACCAGCACACCCGTATTTGACTAAAGTGACAAGCATAATGCCTGCTGGTAATGTTTTTTGAGGGAAAAATAAGAAGATCAGGTTAAAAGGACTCATTAGATAATATGCCCATTCACCAATCATACTTCCGCCAATTTCTTTTGAAAAAGAGTAAAAGAAGCTGCTGGGATCATGTAGCAAAGCTCTGCGGAAGTAAGCAAAAAAATCAATGTACTGCTGACCTAAATCGACTGTCAGCAGACTGCTCTTTCCAAAAGGAGACATTCCGCGTGAGATAAAGTACGTTAGCATAATAATTACTGGGATAAAGAAGCTTAAAAATAAAGGATATTTAGTTTGCCAAAACTGCGTTAATTTTGTTCTCATTTTGCACCCCTAAAAACGTTTTTAAAGTTCATAGTTAATAACTCTATTATACAGACTTGTTTTTGGATTTGTACAAGCGCATAATTTTTATTAAAGTTTAACAAGTAGTCTAAGAAACTTATGATTTGTATGGTAACATGAATAATGTTACGTGAGTATCTGAAGTCTAGGATAACACGATCAAGTTTTTTGAGTGATGTGAGGTTAGTAATTTTGAAATATCTAAGAAAAAGAAACAAACCCAAAAGAGTAAAGTCGCAAATTCCGTTTCGGCTGAATTTTTTATTTTTGGTGGTCTTTTTGCTGTTTGCGGCTCTATTAGGACAACTTGCATATTTGCAGATTGTGCATGGAACCAAGTTCGAGTCTGAAGTCAGCAGTACTGATACCAAAACGGAAACGAAAAGTGTACAAAGGGGTATGATCTATGATTCGACCGGCAAAGCACTGGTTTCAAATAGTGCTTCGCGCGCGATTACATACACTAAGCCACTGACGGTGACTGCTACGCAAATGTATCGGATCGCAAATGATTTAGTTAAGTATGTTTCAATTGATACCTCAAACATTACACCGGCAAATGAGGCAGATTATTATTTGGCTTTACCGGCGCATCTTACAAGTGTGCAAAAAAAGATCCCGGGCTACGCCAAGCTCAGTACTAGTGTTCTTTATCAGCGTGAAGTGGCATATGTGAAGGCTAAAGGGCTCGCAAATGGGCTTTCAGATAAACAAAAAGAAGCAGCAATTGTCTATTCAAAGATGAATGGTGCCTACTCACTTTCGACAGTCTATCTTAAGTATGCAGATGTTAGTGACACTGAAATGGCTAAAGTGGGTGAGAACTTGTCCTTGATGCCGGGAATCAAGATCGGGACAAGCTGGTCGCGCAGCTATCCGAATGGGGATTCGGTTAAAAGTGTAATTGGAACAGTGACAAGTCGTAGCCAAGGATTACCCAGCGACGAAATTAACAGTTTGCTCGCACAGGGTTATTCACGCGATGACAGTGTGGGTTCGAGCTACATTGAATCACAGTATGAAAATGTGTTGAAGGGTACAAAGTCAATTACCACATTAGAGACTCAAAACGATAAGATTACCAAAGAGATTAAGACTTATGGCGGTAAAAAGGGCGATAACGTTGTTTTAACAATTAATTCTGAATTTCAGAATAAAGTTCAAGATATTATGAAGAGTTCAGTTGAGAGTGTGGCAGGCAGTAATCCATATCTGCCAGGTGCGTATGCAGTTGTAATGAATCCTAATACTGGAGCGATCTATGCTTTGGCAGGAGTCAACCGCAATCTTCAAACCGGTAAGATTAGTGAAAATGCTTTAGGTGCAATTAATCAGACCTATGTTATGGGATCGGTTGTAAAGGGTGCAACTGTGATGGGTGCATTATTGTCAAATGTGATTACTCCTAGCAGTAGTACGTTGACTGATAAACCCATTAAATTGCAAGCAACTGCAACCAAGTCATCTTGGTTCAATAAAACAGGGAGCGCGGATGTAGCCTTAACCGCTTCTGATGCACTAATGGTTTCATCTAACTCCTATATGATGCAATTGGCGATGCTTGAAGGTGGCTTTAAGTATAGTGACAATGCAGCTTTAAGTTTGCCAACCTCGATTTTTTCTAAGTTACGAGGATACTTTAACCAGTTTGGCTTAGGTGTGAAAACAGGGATTGATATTCCGGGAGAGGCTACTGGATTTGAGGGACCTTCTAACCAGTCGAGTATTGGTAAAGCGCTGGATTTGTCCTTTGGGAACTACGACTCTTATACTACTATTCAATTGGCACAGTATATGTCGACTGTTGCCAATGGTGGTTATCGCCTGCAGCCGCACATTTTACAGTCGATTCGCGGAACTAACAAGGATGGTACGTTGGGTGCAGTTAAGTATGAATTTACCCCAAATGTTTTGAATGTTGTTAGTGCTACTGACAGCCAGTGGAACGTTGTAAAAACCGGCTTTTGGAATGTTGTGCATGGTTCAAGCTCATTACGGACAGGGAGTGCTTTAGCAAATGTAAAGCCCTCAGTAGTCGCTAAAACAGGGACAGCGCAAACTTTCCATGGAAGTACTGAAACAGAAACCTTGAGTGCAGTCTCATACGCGCCCGCAAAGAATCCGCAGGTAGTGGTCGCAATTGCATTCCCAGGAATGGCCGGGGAAACAACAAGTAAGATTAATTCACAGGCAGTCAGCCAGATTTACTCTGCGTATTGGAAATATGTTGAGTCTAGCGATGGGCATCAATAGTTGGCAGAAGACTCTGTCAAGGTGTTTTACTTAACAAATTACAAAAAACGCTAGCTTCACTGAAAAAAAGATGGTATCATAGTAACGTTGAAGATTAAATATTTTCGAAATTAGCAAAGTTTGGAGGGTTAGGAATGCGTGTACACATCACATTAGAATGCACAGAATGTCATGAACGGACATATCTCTCAAGCAAAAATAAGCGTAACAACCCTGATCGCTTAGAGTTAAATAAATATTGTCCACGTGATAGAAAGGTTACATTGCATCGCGAAACAAAATAGTGTTGACAGATGCTATTTTGGTATAACATCTGCTCGTCTCTATCAGCGGCAGGTGTTATTTTTAAAAACAGCTATCACTGAATTTAAAAACGTGTTGCTATTCATTAAAAAAGACTGGGCAGATTATAAGTCTCCCGGTCTCTTTTACTATCTAAACAGTCTAAGCAAGGGGGACGGCGGCAGTGAACAAAGCAGAGATTCGCCAAGCTCAGTTAGCTAAGTTGGTACGAGCAGATAATAGCTGGGAAAAAGAAGCGCAGGAACTTTGTTTATATGAACAGCTATTTGCACTTTCGTGTTGGAAAAAAGCACAAACAATTGGGCTTACGTTGAGCCAAAAGGGCGAAATAGACACGAAACCGTTAATTTTACAGGCACGGCTGCAGCATAAACGAATCTGCCTTCCGCGGACTTTACCCCAGCGACAACTGCAGTTTTTTGAACTTCAAAAAACAAGCAAACTTGAAAAAAGTTCGTTTGGTATCTGGCAACCTGCTCTAACGGAAAGAAAAGTTGCCAAAAACGCATTAGATTTGTTGATTATTCCTGGGCTGGCATTTACCGCACAAGGTCAGCGGATCGGATATGGCGGGGGATATTATGATAGATTTTTGGCAGGTTTTGCAGGAGATACGGTCGCACTTGCTGAAAGACAGCGTTTTTTTACGACTGCTGCTTGGCAGACAGCAACAACAGATCAAATTGTGCAGCAAGTTTTGACTATCTAGAAAAAGGAGAAGTACAATGGCTTTGATCCGTAAACCGGTAGTGACATATGCGTTGCTTGCCGTGAATGTTTTTATCTTTTTATTGATGACATTATTAGGTGGCAGTCAGCAGATTTCAATTTTGGTCGCATTTGGCGCCAAAGTAAACAGTTTAATTCTAGCAGGTCAATGGTGGCGCTTAGTAACCCCAATGTTTCTGCACATCGGTTTTGAACATTTGATTTTAAATATGGTAACCCTTTATTTTATCGGCAGTCAGCTGGAGTTAATTTTAGGACACGGTAGATTTTTACTGGTGTACTTTATCAGTGGCATTATGGGAAATATTGCGAGTTTTGCATTTAATCCAAATGCCTTATCGGCAGGTGCTAGTACCGCATTATTTGGGTTATTTGGGGTCTTCCTGATGATGGGCGAATCTTTTTGGGAAAACACCTATATTCGTCTGATGGCGCGCCAATTTCTGCTTCTTGTCGGAATAAATATTATTTTCGGATTTTTTGGGAATGTTGACTTAGCAGGCCATTTAGGCGGCTTGTTTGGTGGCTTTTTGGCAGGTTACTGTGTTGGCGTACCGGCTGTTGGACGTGTACCGCTGGTAAAAAGAGTTCTCAGCTTGGTTACCTTGTTGATTTTATGTGTGTTGATGTTATCAGTGGGTTTTAAAAGCTGAGAGTTTCCTTTATAATTAATTGGAGGTGTTTTCGTGAAGACACTTTATGATGTGCAGCAACTCTTAAAGCGTTTCGGGATTTTTGTTTATGTGGGGAAACGGATCTGGGACATTGAACTGATGGCCTTAGAACTTGATCATTTGCATAAAGCTGGCGTAATCGATGATCCAACTTTTATTACGGCAAAGCTGGTCCTGACAAGAGAACACAGATTTGAAGAAAAACATCAAAATGAATTAACGGATTTTTAGTGGAGGTTTTTTAATGGATAAAAAGCTAATTGGAGTTGACCTTGGTGGCACGACAATCAAGTTTGCAATTTTAACCACAGAAGGTGAAATTCAGCAAAAATGGAGTATTGAAACCAATATTTTAGATGAAGGGACACATATCGTTCCAGACATTGTCTCTTCAATTAATCATCATATTGCCCTTTATAACATGCAAGTGGAACAATTTGTCGGAATTGGTATGGGTTCCCCAGGCACGGTTGATCTGGATGCCGGAACTGTAATTGGTGCTTATAATTTAAATTGGAAGACCCTGCAGCAGGTAAAAAAAGTAGTTGAACAGGAAACGGGGATTCCATTTGCAATTGACAATGATGCGAATGTGGCGGCTTTAGGTGAACGTTGGAAAGGTGCTGGCGAAAATAATGGTGAAGTTGCATTTATCACTCTTGGAACCGGGGTCGGTGGCGGCTTAGTCTCAAACGGCAAGCTTCTCCATGGTGTTCGGGCTGCTGGTGAAGTTGGACATATGATTGTGCAACCGCAGGGCTATTTATGTACTTGTGGCAATCATGGTTGTTTGGAAACTTATGCCTCTGCAACTGGAATCGTCAGAGTGGCACGTGATATGGCAGAAGAATTTGCCGGCAACTCAAAGCTAAAGCAGATGCTTGATGATGGGCAAGAAATCACGTCTAAGATTGTGTTTGACTTAGCCAAAAAAGAGGATTTACTTGGTAAAATGGTGGTTGAACGTGTCTGTTACTATCTCGGGTTAGCCTGTGCAAATTTAGCTAATCTTTTGAATCCTTCATTCGTAGTAATCGGTGGGGGAGTTTCGGCAGCCGGTGAGTATCTACTAAAACGAGTAAATAAATATTTTCAAGAATTTGCTTTTCCGGTTGTTGAGAAAACGACAACGCTTAAGTTAGCTCAACTTGGAAATGAAGCAGGTGTAATTGGAGCTGCCTCACTTGCATTGACTTTTAAGTAGTCTGTGTGAAAGGAGAAAGTCAAATGTTTTTACAAGCAATCTCAATTTGGGGAATTATTGACATTATTTTGATTGTCGTCATGCTTTATATTTTGGGCAATCAGTTATACTTATGGTATCAAGGGCGCAGAGTAGCTCATTTTCTTGAGAACCAGGAATTTCGTCACGGGATGCATGTTGCACAGATTATCGACTTGCGTGATAAGGATAATTTTGATGCAGGACATATTATGGGAGCGCGAAATGTCCCTTACGCGCAGTTTAAAATTATGAAAGAATCAATTCGCAAAGATATGCCAGTTTACCTTTATGATCAAGGAAAGTCGCTTAGTACACGAATTGCTGTTAGGCTGCATAAAGATGGATACACGGACATTTATATTCTGAAAAATGGTTTTGATAAATGGGATGGACGGGTAAAAAAAAGAAGTTAAGTTTTTTATCCAAATAGATCTGGTTTATTAAAACGAAAAAAAGAGGCTAACAATAAAATGTCAGAGCCTCTTTTTTGCTGTTAGCCTTGATGTGATGAGTGCATTTTACGAATAGCACGTCTGCGATGCTCAGCGATCATTTCTTCTTTTTCTTCGATCGGTTCGACCACGGTACGCTTAAAAGCGTAAAAGCAACCTGCTGCAGCACTAATGGTCGTTGCTACTCCGAGTATAAATCCTCTGCTAAATGGTTTCATTGGGTTGACCTCCTTTACCTGCTTCTACTCTCAATTATGCAGGTTTTGGGGTTGGATTTCCAGTTTTAAGCGTGTAATTCATGAATAAAAATTAAGAGTAAGGATGGGAAATTGAAATGGCGACTAAAATCGTATTGATAGTAGGACCAACTGCAGTTGGCAAGACAGCCCTTTCAGTTGCTTTGGCCCGCCAGTTCAACGGAGAAATTATTTCGGGTGATTCAATGCAGGTTTACCGCGGGTTAAACATTGGAACTGCTAAAGTAACTCCTTCAGAAAAAAAGGGGATTCCGCATCATTTAATTGATATTAGACAGATTAATGAACGTTTTTCCGTCGCAGACTTTGTTACAGCTTGTCGGGCACAGATTCAGGCAATTACAGCCAGAGGTGCACTCCCATTTATTGTCGGTGGAACCGGTTTTTATTTGCAAGCGTTACTGGATAATTTCAAATTAGGAAATGACCAGTACGAACAAAACGAAAAAATCAGAGAAAAATGGCGAAATTTTTCGCAGCAATATGGCAAGGAGCAGTTGTGGCAACATTTAGCGCAAATTGATCCTGTGGCTGCCAAGAAAATTCCACAGAATAATGAACGTCGTGTTATCCGGGCACTTGAAGTTTTTGAAAAAACAGGTCGCTTGTTTTCTGAACAAAATGATATGGCAAGTTCTGAGTTTGAACCGCTGATCATTGGCTTAAATACAGAGCGCAAATTACTGTATGAAAGAATTGAAAAACGGGTCGACCTGATGCTAGCTGCTGGGTTGGTGGAAGAAGCGCACACGCTTTACGTTGCTGGAGGCGAACATTTGCAAGCCGGTCATGGAATTGGCTATCAGGAATTCTTCCCTTATTTTAGAGGTGAGATTTCATTGGCACAGGCCGTGGCAGCTTTGAAGAAGAACTCGCGGCACTATGCAAAACGGCAATTAACTTGGTTTCGCAATAAAATGGATGTTAACTGGTTTGATCTTGTCACAAAAGATGATGAAAGCGATAAAATAAAGACTTTAATCGAAAATTGGCGGTAGAAAAGGGGTAGATATTGATGAAGCTCTCATGGAAAAATGAATTACCACAAGATTTACAGGCAAAGGTGGCCGCTGTCGAACGCCAAATTGCGCCGCGGATAGCTGAAATTGATGAACAGGTGACTTATAATCAGATGCGTGTTTTGGAGTGTTTTAGAAAGCATCATGTCGCTGAAGAAGATTTTGCGGGGTCGACTGGTTACGGATATGACGATGTTGGTCGCGATAAGTTGGATGCGATTTATGCCGATTATTTTCATACGGAAGATGCAATGGTGCGGCCCCAATTAATTTCTGGAACACATGCAATTGCCACTGCACTTTTTAGCATTTTACGCGCGCAAGATACTCTCTTTTACATGACTGGAATGCCGTATGATACTATTCAGCATGTGATTGGAATAGTTGGTGATGAACCAGGGACAATGCTGGATTACGGGATCAATTTTGATTATGCAAAACTTTTAAAAACTGGAAAAGTCGATTATAAGACAGTTGCTGCTAAGCTGCAAAAAAATGACAGTATCAAAGTTGTAGCGATTCAACGTTCACGCGGATATGCGCTGCGAGACAGCTTTACGGTAGCTGAAATTAAAGAGATGATTGCATTTGTGCGCGCAAGACTGCCACATGCCATTATTTTTATCGATAATTGTTATGGTGAATTTTCTGAGATCCATGAACCAACGGAAGATGGTGCTGATCTCATGGCGGGTTCTCTGTATAAGAATGCAGGTGCAGGCATCGTCAAAACGGGTGCATATCTTGTTGGAAGGAAAGCTTTAATTAAAAAAGCGGGCAATCGCTTAAATGTTCCTGGGGCCGGAAAGCATGAAGGTGCAACTATCGGACACATACGTGACATGTACCAAGGCTTTTTCTTGGGACCACATGTTACGGGAGAAGCGATTAAAGGAGCAATTTTTACTAGCGCGCTGCTCGAAAAAATCGGTCTGACTGTTTCACCGCGCTGGGATGCACCACGGACTGATTTAGTCCAAACGGTTAATTTTGGTGACCCCACCGCAATGATCGGTTTTTGCCAAGCAATCCAGCATTATTCACCCGTTAATTCATATGTTGACCCTGTTCCAAGCGTGATGGATGGCTACGAGGATCCTGAAATTATGGCTTCTGGAAGTTTTACAGAAGGTTCAACCATTGAACTGTCATCGGACGGCCCGATGAGACCTCCATATACGCTGTATATTCAGGGTGGATTAACTTATTCCCATGTGAAAGTTGCGATTAGTAAGGCAGTTGCAGAAATTTTTTACGAAAAGAAAGACATGTAATAAAATATAACATTCACTGTTGACATTTAAAATTCGCCTTGCTATTATTAGTGCGTGAGTTAGGAGGGTTGTTATGAAAGAAAAGGAACTCAGACGTTCTCTTGCCGTTTTACCGATTGGGACCGTCATGAAGTTAACAAACTTGTCGGCGCGACAGATCAGGTATTATGAGGAGCAAGAGCTGGTAAAACCCGAACGCAATGAAGGAAATCGCAGGATGTATTCTCTCAATGATGTTGATCGCTTATTAGAGATTAAAGATTATCTTGATGAAGGCATTAACATGGCTGGGATTAAGCATATTTACGTTGAAAATGAACGTAAGCGTGCTGCAAAAGAAGCACAGTTGGCTAAACCATTAACTGATTCAGATGTTCGTAAAATTTTACGGGATGAATTTATCTCTGTCAGCGGTTTGGGCAAGAGAGAAGAGTTTCCTTTCAAACATAATAAGAACCTCTAAATTTTAAAAAGGAGCGATTTATATGGGAAAGCCTAGCTACACCAAGGATGACATCCGCAAGATTTCTAAGGAAGAAAATGTTAAGTTTTTACGCTTAATGTTCACAGATTTATATGGCGTGATTAAGAACGTTGAAGTTCCAATTAGCCAATTGGATAAGTTGCTTGATAACAAGTTGATGTTTGATGGCTCCTCGATTGATGGTTTTGTGCGTATCGAGGAAAGTGATATGATTCTGTATCCGGATTTATCGACGTGGATGATCTTCCCTTGGGGGAGTGAGCATGGAAAAGTCGCACGGATTATTTGTGAAGTTTACAATGCAGATCGCACACCTTTCATTGGGGATCCGCGCAATAATCTGATTCGTGTTTTGAAAGAAATGAAGGAGTTAGGCTTTACAGACTTCAACATTGGGCCAGAACCTGAGTTTTTCTTGTTCAAATTGGATCCTCAAACTGGCAAACCAACGATGAGCCTGAATGACAAGGGGAGTTACTTTGATCTTGCCCCTGTAGATTTGGGTGAAAATTGCCGACGTGATATCGTGCTTGAGCTTGAAAATATGGGCTTTGACGTTGAAGCCTCCCATCATGAAGTCGCCCCTGGGCAACATGAAATTGATTTCAAGTATGCAGATGCATTGCACGCTTGTGATAACATTCAAACCTTTAAGCTGGTTGTTAAGACAGTTGCACGCAAACATGGATTACACGCAACATTTATGCCAAAGCCACTTGATCGGATTAATGGCTCTGGGATGCACATCAACATGTCACTTTTCACGGCCGATGGGAATGCTTTCTTTGATGAAAAAGGAGAGATGCAGCTTTCACAAGAAGCACATTACTTCTTAGGTGGCTTGTTGAAACATGCTCGTGGATTCACAGCTGTTACTAACCCAACTGTTAACTCCTACAAGCGACTTGTTCCAGGATATGAAGCACCTGTTTATGTTGCATGGTCAGGTCGCAACCGTTCTCCACTTGTACGTGTGCCGATTGCACGTGGACTATCAACCCGTCTCGAATTACGAAGTGTTGACCCTAGTGCTAATCCTTACCTTGCAATTGCAGCTATTCTGGAAGCTGGGCTTGATGGTTTGCGTAATAAAATCGAAGCTCCTAAGCCAATTGACCGGAATATCTATGTAATGGACGATGAAGAGCGCAAGGCAAATGGAATTTCTGACTTGCCTTCGACTTTGCATAATGCTTTGAAGTCACTTGAAGCTGATGAAGTGATTGCCAAGGCAATGGGTCCTCATTTGTATCAAAACTTCATTGAAGGTAAGAAGCTCGAATGGGGCGCTTATCGTCAAGAAGTTTCACAATGGGAACGTGATCAGTACTTAGAATTATATTAAAAAGCAAGTGTATTTTGTAGCCTGAGACTGGTAATCAAAGTACATTAATAACAGTATTGTAAATAAGGTTATCAGACTGGACAAAACATAAGTTTTGAGCCAGCCTGATAGCCTTATTTAGGTACTTGAACTGTTATAAAGAAATGTAATCCAACAATAAGGCATCAACATTTCTGGAATTAGCAGGACATTAAAATAGCTGCCTATGAAAAATTAACGATTTTTACATATTTAATCTGTGCAAACATTATGAGGTGGGAGATCCCACCATAAAGATCAGCGACAGTGAAGATTTGGTCATTATTCTTATTTTTACTAATAAATCCCGTTGCAACGAACTCGTGGCCTTCAAGATCTGTTAAGCAAAGGCTAAGCGGCTTGTGTTTTTGAATTGCTTGCTCAATAAAGAGTTTTAGTTGAAAAGCTGGCATCTGTTGATAATGTGTATTCTCAGCTTGTGCACTAAGATTGAATTTGGCTTGGATACTTTCGATAATTTGCTGTAAAGTAGTTTTTTTAAGTGCCATAACAAGTCGCTCCTTTTTAAGAACATTTGTTCGATAAATTCATTATAGAACATTTGTTCGCAATTGCAAGCGTGATTTTATTTTTTTATCCGAGAATAATTATTTTTTGAAGAGAGAGGCTTGAAAAAAGATTCAAAAAAGTACATTATTGAGTTAATACATTATTTTAGAGGAGAATTTGCAGACATGTCTAAACGCGGAATGCTGATCGTATTATCTGGACCTTCTGGAGTAGGTAAAGGAACCATTAGGAAGGCCATTTTTGAACAAGATGATAACAAATTCCATTATTCGATCTCGATGACCACCAGAAAGAAGAGACCAGGAGAAGTAGACGGAAAGGATTATTTCTTTGTTTCCAAAGATGAATTTGAAAAAGAAATCGCAACCGGAGGCATGCTGGAGTATGCGCGTTATGTTGACAATTATTACGGGACACCGTTAAAATATGTTAATGAGATGCTTGATAGTGGTAAAGACGTTTTCCTTGAAATTGAAGTCAGAGGGGCAATGCAGGTTCGTGAAAAATGTACTGACGGCTTGTTTATTTTCTTAACCCCCCCAGATTTGATGGAGTTGAGGCATCGGATTATCGAGCGCGGCACCGATGATTTAGCAACGATTGATAAGCGGATGAAAAAAGCTGTTGGCGAGATTGAAATGATGCAAAACTACGATTATGCGGTAGTCAACGATGAAATCCCGGCAGCAGTCGAAAAGATCAAAACTATCATTCGTGCTGAACGTTGGCGTGTGAAAAGATTTTTACCAGATTACAAGAAACAGTTAGGAGATGTTTTGAAATGATTTTATATCCTTCAGTCGATGATCTATTGAAAAGAGTCGATTCGCGTTACTCATTGGTAATGCTTGCAAGTAAACGTGCGCACGAACTTGATGGCGGCGCTGTTCCAATGCTGAATAAGTATGAATCAGTTAAAAATGTTGGGAAAGCACTAGAGGAAGTCGTTGCGGATGATTTGATAATTGATCCGAACGAACACGAAAAAGTTTAATTGGTTGCGTAAAAACGCATAAGATAACTGGAGATCCTGGTTGAGCACAGAGACAACTTTATTACGGTTGTGAAGTGTAATCTAGCTGATCTCTTTTTTGTTGTGTTTTTTGCTGCTAAAATTGTTACAATATGATTATTAGATACTGGAGGCGACACAGTGAAAAATCAACATGTGGCAGTCTATGTGACTGGTGGGATTGCAGCCTATAAAGCGGCATTCTTTGTGCGCGAAATGATTAAAAAGGGAGCACAAGTCAAGGTAGCACTGACTAAGAGTGCATGTGCCTTTGTGACCCCCTTGACCTTTCAAACTCTTAGTCAAAATCCGGTCTATATTGATGGGGAAAATAGTGCTGAAATTGTCCCGCATATTGAACTGGCAGTGTGGTCTGATCTAGCAGTCGTCATCCCTGCAACGGCTAATCTGATTGCAAAAATGGCCACTGGAATTGCAGATGACTTTGTCAGTTCGGCGCTTTTAGCTTCAGCTTGTCCGAAGTTTGTTGTTCCTGCAATGAATGATCAAATGTACTACAATCCTGCAACTCAAAGGAATCTGAAACAACTTATGGAAGACGGCATTTGTGTATTAGAGCCAGCGACTGGTTTTTTGGCTGAAGGATATACGGGCAAGGGTAGGTTACCAGAAATCGAACAGGTAGTTGAGTGGCTCACATTTAACTACACGCGAATAAGCCAAAAACAGGACCTGAAGAATAAACAGGTGCTCATTACTGCCGGTGGGACAATTGAGCCATTAGACCCTGTCCGCTATCTTACGAATCGTTCATCCGGGAAAATGGGCTATGCGCTCGCTGAGAATGCGCTTTTACGTGGTGCGACGGTGATCTTGATCTCCGCCCCTACACAGTTAAAGCCACCTTTTGGGGCCAAAGTTATTGCAGTTCAAACAGCGCTAGAAATGGCTAAGGCAGTTGAGACTTATTATTCAAAAATGGATATCGTGATTATGGCAGCAGCTGTCTCGGATTACCGCGCAGCAAAACCGGCAGCACAAAAAATCAAAAAAAAGGACACAACTTTGGCATTACAATTGGTCGAAAATCCAGATATTCTTTTAGGACTTGGAGCTAAAAAGAAACAGCAGCTGTTAGTCGGGTTTGCGGCAGAAACGCAGCAGTTAGTGCAAAATGCAGCCAAAAAAATGGTTAAAAAACGGGTTGATTTGCTAGTTGCTAATGATGTTTCGCGTAGCGACATCGGTTTTGGAAGTAACCAAAATGAAGTAACTTTTCTGCGACCGCACCAAAAGCCGTTATTAGTTAAAAAAACTACCAAAGAAGAAATCGCCGCACAGATTTTTGATGTGCTACTTTCACAATAAAAGGAGGTGCTGGCAATCGCACAGTATGCGGAAGTGATTGTTGATGTTCCAACAATGCAAACTAATCAGCCTTATACTTATAAAGTGAAGCACAATTTTGAAAATGAATTGAGTCCTGGAATGCGCGTAATTGTGCCATTTGGACGCGGCAGTCGGTTGGTACAAGGTTTTGTAATGCGTGTTTTTTCACAGGCTTCTTTTGCAGGAGAACTCAAAGAGATTGAGGCCTTAACTGATCTTGAACCGGTTTTAGACGCTGAAGCGCTTGCCTTGGGACCGTGGTTGGCACAGACGACTTTTTCATTTTTAATCAGTTGTTTACAGGTGATGATTCCCAGCGCACTCCGAGCTAAATATAGCAAAGAGCTAGAGTTGACTAATAAGTTCAATGTTCCAGAAGCTGTACGCGCTTTTTTTGGGGCGCACACCAAAAAACTTTTTGATGAGCAAAAGGTTGCAGAACCATTACGCTCACAACTGCTAACTGCACGGCGGACTGGCATGCTTAAATTAAACTATGTGGTAAATGATCGTCTGCAGGCTAAACAGGTCAGCTTTATCAAAGCTGCGCTTGATAAAGCTGAATTGGAGCAGGCGGTCGGCAAGCTGCGTGCAAATGCACGTAACTTACACACACTTCTAACTTATTTATCGCAGCATCCACAAGCGATGCAGCAGGGACTACTGGAAAAGAAGCTGGCACTTTCTCCTGAAACTTTCCGGAATGCTGAAAAAAAAGGCTGGATCACCCGTTTTAAGCAGGTTCAATATCGCAATCCAGTTAGGCAATTGAACGTTAAACGCACAGTTCCGCGACATCTAACCCCAGCACAAGCAGCCGCGGTTGCTGCAGTTATTGCGCAAATTGACCAACAGCAACCAACTACTTTTTTACTTGAAGGCGTCACTGGAAGCGGCAAAACAGAAGTTTACCTGCAGATCATTGCGCATGCGCTTGCCCAAAAGAAAACAGCCTTGATGCTGGTTCCGGAAATTTCGTTGACTCCGCAAATGGTTAAGCGAGTCGTGGGACGCTTTGGGACGCAGGTTGCACTTTTGCATAGCGGCCTTTCAGATGGCGAACGTTTTGATGAATGGCGTAGAATCAAAGAAGGACAAGCAACCGTCGTGGTGGGGGCCCGTTCTGCGGTCTTTGCACCTTTAAAAAGGCTTGGGGTGATCATCATAGATGAAGAGCATGAATCTAGTTATAAGCAGGAAAAAATGCCGCGTTATCATGCACGCGATGTGGCAAAATGGCGTGCTGATTTTCACAGTTGTCCTGTAGTTTTGGGGAGTGCTACACCCTCGCTTGAATCGCGTGCTCGTGCGCAAAAGGGTGTCTATCGCTGGTTGAAGCTGCCGCAGCGGATTAATAATAAGCCGCTGCCCCAAGTGTCACTGATAGATATGCGGCAAGAAGCCAAGAAAACTCGTTTCCCGGATTTTTCGCAAGCTTTGATTGATGCGGTCGAAATACGACTTGCCAAAAAGGAACAGGTTATTTTAATGCTTAACCGGCGCGGATATTCTTCGTTTATGATGTGCCGGGATTGCGGTTATGTACTGAATTGTCCCAACTGTGATATTTCGTTGACTTTTCATCTTGACACACACTCAATGAAGTGCCATTATTGCGGACATGAAGAAGCAATTCCGCATGTTTGTCCGTCTTGTGGTAGTCGCCAAATTAGATACTATGGGACGGGAACCCAGAAAGTTGAACAAGAATTGACACAGCTTTTTCCACAGGCCAGAATCTTAAGAATGGATGTTGATACAACCAAAAGAAAAGGGGCGCATGCCCGAATCCTCAGAGAATTTGGTGAACGAAAAGCGGATATTTTGCTAGGAACACAGATGATTGCAAAGGGGCTTGACTATCCGGATGTTACTTTAGTAGGGGTCTTAAATGCGGATACTGCTCTGGGGCTTGCCGATTTTCGTGCAAGTGAACGGACCTTTCAACTACTTACACAAGTCAGTGGAAGAGCAGGGCGTGCACAAAAAGAAGGCAAGGTTATTATTCAGACATATAATCCTGAACACTATGCTTTATTGTTGGCACAAAAGCAAGATTATGAACAGTTTTTTATGCGTGAGATGGATATTCGGCATCGGGGAGGCTATCCGCCATATTATTTTACGATTCAAGTAACTGCCAGTGCACCAGCTGAAAGTCAAGCAGCTAAGAAAATTTTTGAGACTTATAAAACCCTTAAAACGGCGCTCAGTAGTAGTGCAGTTATTCTAGGACCAACCCCTAAAGCAATCATGCGTATTAATAAGCGTTATTATTATCAATTGATTATTAAGTATAAAAAAGAACCTGGGCTGGCAGCATGTCTTAGTGAATTATTGCAAAAGAGTCAACGTTCCGAAAGAACTGGCGTGCTGCTGACGATTGATCGCGAACCACTGAATTTTATTTAAGAAAAGGAATGATGATATCGATGACCTCTGTTGTTTTTATGGGAACCCCGCAGTTTGCAGCAACTATCTTGGAAGGACTAGTGGAAGCTGATTATGATATTAAGGCGGTGGTCACTCAACCTGATCGATTGACTGGCCGCAAGCGTGTTTTAACACATCCCCCAGTTAAAGCAGTTGCATTGAAACATGGAATTCGAGTACTACAACCACAAAAAATTAGTGGTAGTCCAGAAATGGCAGCAGTTATTGAACTTGCTCCAGATTTAATCATTACGGCTGCATTTGGACAATTTCTACCTGACGCACTCATTGCTGCAGCCAAAGTTGGAGCAGTGAATGTTCATGGTTCACTGTTACCCAAGTATCGCGGTGGTGCGCCGGTTCAATATGCAATCATGAATGGGGATTCGCTGACTGGGGTGACCTTAATTTATATGGTTAAGAAAATGGACGCAGGTGCAATGTTGGCGCAAGCAAAATTGCCAATTGGTGCCACAGATGATACTGGAACAATTTTTGCCAAAATGAGTGTGCTAGGTCGGACGCTTTTGCTGGAAACTCTGCCTAAGTTATTGCAGGGGGAAATTGAGGCCGTGCCTCAAGCTGAAGATCAGGTTACTTTTTCTCCTGTGATTAGACCAGAACAAGAAACACTGAGTTTGCAACAAACAGCAGTTGAGTTAGATTGGAAAATCCGGGCACTTCGGCCACAACCAGGGGCATATTTTAAGCAATTCCTAGGGAAACGAACAAAGCTTTGGCAAATTAAACCACTGACTGAAAAAACAACACTGGCCGCGGGCTTTGTAGTTGAAGTTGATAAGAAGCACTTAAAAGTGGCAGCGGCTAAAGGAACAGTTTATCAACTTGAAGTTTTGCAACCGGCAGGCAAACCCAAAATGAATATCAGCGCTTACTTGAATGGTCAGGGTCAAGGAATCAAGGCTGGTCAGAGGATAATTACAGATGAATAATAAGCCCTTAAAAAGAATAACAAAACCAACGGCCCGTTTATTAGCCGTTGAAATTTTAACACGGATTGTACGTGAAAATGCCTATTCAAATATCTTATTAAATCAGACACTGCAAAAAAAACAGTTGTCACGAGTTGACGGTAATTTGCTGACTAGGCTGGTTTATGGTGTCCTACAGCATCGGTTGACGCTTGAATATTGGCTTGAACCTTTTATTAAAGGTAAAAAACTGGAGCCTTGGGTACAACAGCTTTTGCTGGTTTCTTTGTACCAATTGCAATATTTGGATAAAATCCCTGCACGTGCAGTTTTGAATGAAGCCATTGAAATTGCCAAAAGCAAGGGACACGATGGTGTGCGAAAATTTGTGACAGGTGTTTTGCATGCAATTTTGCGGACAGGTGTACGCAATTTTGAGGAGCTACAGCAACCTACAAAGCGACTTAGCATCGTTTATAGTGTCCCAGAATGGATAATTAACCGTTTGCAGCAGCAGGTTGGAGACGAGAAGACTATTAAAATTTTATCTTCGTTGGCGCAAATTCCGCATGGTGCTGTGCGAGTTAATCAGTCACGGATCACTGTCGCGGCAGCAAAAAAACAGCTTATGGCAGCGGGCTTTGAAGTTGAACAAAGCGCAGTTTTTACAGGAAGTTTGCTGCTAAAAAAAGGGCATGTACTTGATAGTCCTCTTTTTCAGACAGGCAAGCTCATGCTGCAAGACGAAAGTGCAGCTTTGGTTGTTGATTCCATGCAACTATCAGGAACGGAGCAGGTTCTAGACGCCTGTGCCGCTCCCGGTGGTAAAACGATGCAGATTGCTGATGAGTTAACTACCGGACAGGTCACAGCGCTTGATATTCATCGGCATAAAGTTGAATTAATTAAAGAAAATGCCAAAAAATGTGATTTTTCTGCTAAAGTAAAAGCAGTGACACTCGATGCACGTGCGGCTGGAACAAGATTTGCGGCACAAAGTTTTGCACAGGTTTTAGTGGATGCACCATGTTCTGGGATAGGTCTGCTACGACGCAAACCTGAGATTCGGTATGAAAAAAGCCCACAAGATTCAGTTAACCTGCAGCAGATCCAGCTTGAAATTTTGGAAAGCGTCGCACCTTTAGTAGCACCAGGGGGTAAGCTTACCTACAGTACATGTACTATTTTAAAAACTGAAAACCAAGATGTGATCACGCTCTTTTTGAAAAAACATCCTGAATTTGAACAGCTTGAGACAACGACTAGTCTGCCTGTAAAAAAGGCTGGGCAGTTGGCATTGACGATTTATCCGGATGAGTACAATTCCGATGGTTTCTTTATTGCAACATTGCGCAGGAAAAAGACGGTGGAGATGAACTAAATGATTTTTGCATATCAAAGCGACATTGGGAAAATTCGTAAGCGTAATGAAGATTATGTCGGCGTTTTCCAAAATAAGCAAGAAATTCAGTTTGCAGTCGTTGCAGACGGACTTGGGGGCCATAAAGGAGGCGATGTGGCTTCTGAAATGGCTGTTTCACATCTAGGTTTCAGATTCGAAGAAACGACCTTTTCCACTCTCCAAGAAGGTGCCCGTTGGTTGGTTGAAGAAGTCAATCGTGAAAACACACTGATTTTGGAACGTGCCCAGCAATATGAAGATTTGAACGGCATGGGAACCACACTGGTTTGTGCTCTTTTTTTCGGTACAGAATTTTTGTTAGCTAATATTGGGGACAGCCGGGGGTATTTGCTGCGCAAAAATGAGCTGATCCAAGTTACAGAAGATCATTCATTAGTCAATGAACTGCTTAAACGCGGACAAATCAGTTCAGAAGAAGCAAAACATCATCCGCAAAAAAACATTGTAACACGCACACTTGGTGTTTCTGGCAATGCAACTTTGGATGAAAAAGTAATTGAATTACAATCTACAGATATGCTGTTGCTGTGTACAGATGGATTGACCAATATGCTTGAAGATGCAGAAATTGAAAAAGTCTTGCAAAGTGATGCGCAGCTTGATGAAAAATGCCAGTTATTGATTGCACAGGCAAATAAAGCTGGCGGGAGTGATAATATTACGCTTTTGCTTGCACGAGCCGCAACGCACGGTGAGGTGAAACCGCGATGAAAGCAGGATATGTACTGAGCGGTCGGTATAAAATAAAAAAGAGCTTGGGTGAAGGTGGCATGGCGAATGTCTACCTTGCCTTTGATCTCATTTTAAAACGTGAAGTCGCAGTTAAATTAATGCGACTTGATCTGCGGGATAATCCGGCAGCAATTCGGCGCTTTAAACGTGAGGCAATTTCTTTAACTGAACTTGCCCATCCCAATATTGTTAGTATTTATGACCTTGGCGAAGACAATGGCATGCAGTATTTAATAATGGAATATGTGGAAGGCATGGATTTAAAAGAGTATATCGCACAAAACTTTCCATTTGCATATTCGCGGGTTATCGGAATTATGGAACAAATCCTTTCAGCTGTATCTGAGGCGCATGCCCATGATATTATTCATCGTGACCTTAAACCACAAAATATTTTGATCAATGAACAAGGTCAAGTCAAGATTACCGATTTTGGAATTGCACTTGCGACTTCCGAATATTCGTTGACACAGACGAATACCCTCATGGGCTCGGTTCATTATCTTTCTCCTGAACAGGCGCGAGGTAGTTTAGTAACCAAACAATCAGACATTTATTCTCTGGGAATTATTTTATTTGAGATGCTGACAGGGCGTGTCCCATATCAAGGGGAGACCGCTGTTTCCATCGCACTCAAACATTTTCAAAATGAGATGCCGTCAGTGCGCGCCTTTGACCACAGTATTCCACAGCCGCTCGAAAATGTTGTTTTACGTGCAACTGCTAAGAATCTGAGAGAACGTTATCAAACGGTGGCTGAAATGGCAGCGGACTTGCGTACAACACTCTCTGCAACGCGTGCGACCGAGCCTAAATGGCACCCGTTTGAAACCTTGGATGACGAGACAAAGGTCCTTGAACCGCTTAAAATAGCAACTAAAGTCCAAAAAAAGAAACCAACTGTACCGGAAAAAAAGCCAGAGACCAAGGCCAAAAAATGGAGTACCAAAAAGAAATGGCTTTTTTGGGGTGGCATCTGTTTTATACTTTTGCTGGTAATTTTTGCAGCGCTATCGTTTGCTTTAAGTCCGCATAATGTCAGTATTCCTGATTTGAGGGGAATGACTAAGGCAGAGGCTAAGGGGGTCCTTTCAGATCGTAATCTAAAGGTTGGAAAGGTCTCTTATCAAAATAATGATAAGTATTATCAAGGACAAGTGATCTCCTCAACACCAGAAGAAGCAACGAATGTCCGTGAAAATTCACAAGTTTCGCTTGTTTTGTCCAAGGGGCCAGAGAAATTTAAATTTGGTGATTATACCGGGCAGTCTTATGCGACTGTCAAGAAAAAGCTTGAGGCAAAAGGTGTGACAGTTTTAAAACAAAATGAGTATTCTAATACTGTCGCTAAGGGCGAGATTCTAGATCAGACGCTTTCTAAAAATAAAAAGGTCGTCTGGGATCAGACAACTGTGACTTTTACAGTTAGTTCTGGAGCAGGACAGTCCTATTTAAGAGATTTAACCGGCTATACAGAAAAAAGTGTGCGGGACTACGCTAACGAATTAGGGCTTGTTTTGAAAGTCAAAAAGGAAAGTTCAAGTGACTCAACAGCAGGTTTAGTAATTGCACAAGATCCTGCGGTGGGTTCTCCCGTTCAAAGCGGGGATGTTTTACAAGTTACACTAGCAGCAAATACAACAAGCTCTTCCAGCAGTAGTAGTGCTTCAAGCAGCTCGCAAGAAAAGACGTTTGCTGTTAATGTGACTTTGCCATATGCTAATAATGCAAGTTCTACAAGTACTGGAGCACAGCAAAGTACAACGAATAAAATTGAAATTTATCTTCAAGATAAAAATCACAGTTTTAGTTCGGTGTATCAAACGCTGACGATTGCACGTGACACGGAGATTTCTTTACCGTTTACTTTGGATGGGTCTGCAACGGGAAAGTATAAGGTTGTACGCGATGGTCAGGTTGTTGCTGAAAAAGATAATATTAAAGATAGTGGAAATTAGCGATACAAAGTTGCAAGGATTAGAAGGAGGCGTTGGGGTGGTAGCAGGACAAATTCGACAGTCTTTAAGCGGATATTACGACATTGAAGTTGATGGACTGATCTATCGGACTAGAGCACGTGGCAATTTTCGGAAGAAAAACCAGACTCCCTTAGTGGGCGATTGGGTTGAATTTAAGGCAGATAGTCAAACAGAGGGCTATATTTTAAAAATTGCTGCACGGAAGAATCGGCTAGTAAGGCCGCCAGTTGCAAATGTTGATTTTGCGATTGTGGTGACCGCGGTTAAGGAGCCGGTTTTATCAACTAATTTATTGGATCGGCAATTAGTGATGCTTGAAAAAAATAAGATTACACCGTTACTGTATTTTTCTAAAATTGATCTTTTAAATACGGCGGAAAAGCACAAGCTAACAAAGTTAATTGCTGCCTATGCGGTTTATTACAAATGCTTTATGTCACCAGCACCGGCACCAACTGAACTTTTTGCAGGATTGGCAGGACAATTGGGAGTTGTGATGGGGCAGACAGGAGCAGGAAAATCGACATTGCTCAATGACTTGAAGCCGGAACTTGAATTAGAAACCGGGGTCGTGTCAAAGGCGTTGAGCCGTGGCAAGCACACGACTCGCAAGACAGCACTATTTCCTTTAGCCGGGACCTTAATTGCTGATACTCCTGGTTTTTCTTCTTTTGACCTGCTGGATGTTACCAAGGAACAACTGGGCGGCTTCTTTCCAGAACTACGAGCTTACAGTGCAACCTGTAAATTCAGAAGTTGTTTGCATCTTAATGAACCTGGGTGTGCCGTTAAAGCCGCAGTTGCAGCTGGAGAGATCCTAGAAAGTCGTTACTTGAATTATGTACAGTTTCAAAAAGATATCAGTTCACAGAAGCCAAAATATCGTAAATCATAAATGAGGTGTTATAAAATGAAAATTGCTCCTTCAATTTTGAGTGCAGATTTTGCTAATTTACAACGCGACATAAAAATTGTCGAAGATGCGGGTGCGGAATATCTTCATCTGGATGTGATGGATGGTCACTTTGTTCCTAATCTTTCTTTTGGGGTTCCGTTAATTAAAGCCTTGAGACCAAATTCTAGCTTAATATTCGACTGCCATCTGATGGTCAGTCGTCCTGAAGATTACATCTCACCGTTGGCTGAGGCAGGCGTACAGATCATCGGCGTACATTACGAGGCTACCCCCCATATTTATCGGATGGTACAATTGATTCATCAGGCTGGATGCAAAGCGGAAGTGGTCTTAAATCCGGGGACGCCGATCAGTGTGCTGCAAGAGTTATTGCCAGTAGTGGATGCTGTTTTAATTATGACAGTTAATCCTGGATTCGGCGGACAGAAGTTTATTCCTGAGACTTTGGATAAAATAGCTCAATTAGCGACCTTGAAGAAAGCTCAAGGATTGACTTTTGAAATCGAAGTTGATGGTGGTATTGATGAGAAAACAAGTGTCCTGTGTCAAGCGCGCGGTGCGACCGTGGCAGTTGCGGGGTCGTTTGTTTTTGAGAGTCAATCACCGGCTGCGCAGGTCAAATTATTACATAAAGTGACGGGTGAGTAAGATGATTATCAATTTATTAGTTGGTGGACCGGTCTGTGAATGGCCGGAACAGCTTTTTGAGGATCAAAAAGCAGCTCTTTGGGTAGGTGCAGATCGGGGTGCTTTACGGCTAGTCAAGCATGGGATTAAGCCAGCATTAGCGATTGGAGATTTTGATTCTTCATCACCCGCTGAAAGAAAACTCGTTTTTGCTAACAGTCAGCAGGTGGTGACTGCAAAGGCACAGAAAGATGATACGGATACCGAGTTGGCACTTAAGTTGATTTTTAAGCAGTTTGATTGCGAGCGGATTAATATTTACGGTGCGACGGGTGGTCGTTTAGATCATTTCCTAGCAAACTTGTTTTGCGTGCTGCGGCCCCCCTTTGATCAGTTTCTTGAAAAAATTTATCTCTATGATCGCTTTAATACCGTTAGTTTTTTTAAACCAGGAGTGCATCGGCTGAAAAAAGAAGAAGATAAGAAGTATCTGGCGTTTATTCCACTGACAGCAGTGAAAGCACTGGAGCTCTTTGATGAAAAATATCGGTTAAGTCAGACTGATTTTACGCATCCAATTTCATTAGCCAGCAATGAGTTTATTGGCGAGACTGGAAAATTCAGTTTCAGCAGCGGGGTTGTGTGTGTCATTCAAAGCAAAGATTAACAATAATCGTTAAGCACCCAGCAGTCCGTTAATTTAGAAACAAAAAAAGACTCGCAAAACGAGTCTTTAGTAATTATACGCGTGTTACTTTGCCCGATTTCAATGCTCGAGCTGATACCCAAACTCTTTTAGGCTTGCCGTCAACCAAAATTCTTACTTTTTGCAGATTTGGTTTCCATGAGCGACTCGTTTGGTTCAAAGCATGTGAACGCTTTTTGCCGAAAGTTGTTTTGCGGCCAGTAATAAAGTCTTTTGCCATTGTTATTCCTCCTTTGTTGCTAGGATTAAAAATACAGCTGCTGTTAACTCACTTGACTAAGTTATCATAATTCAGTTTTGAATGCAAGATTTTTCTGTAAAGTAAATTAACTTGGCAGTTACTAATCCGCGTCGGCTTCGTCTGCGTTGAAATCGGGCGATGTCTGCGGTATAGTGGTTTATTGTAATTTATGCTAAAATGTTGTTGACGATTGTGCTAATTAAGGAGGCTGTATTTTATGGCTGTAAAAATCAAAACGCAGTTCGGAAACATTGATATTAATAATGATGTAATTGCGACGGTTGTAGGTGGTGCTGCAACCGAAATTTTTGGAATAGTCGGCATGGCTAGCAAAAATCAAATTCGTGATAACCTTAACGAAATTTTAAAACGAGATAATTATTCAAAGGGAGTAGTTGTTCGTCAGGAAGATGCTGGCGTCGCGGTTGATGTTTATATTATTGTAGGTTATGGAACAAAGATTTCCGAGGTCTGCCGTAACGTTCAAGACAAAGTCAAATATAATTTGGAAACCATGCTCGGGATAACGGCCAGTTCTGTAAATGTTTTTGTACAGGGTGTACGAGTAATTGAGGAATAAGCTGGCTGTTGTTGGGGACCAAGGAGGATAAATAAAGTTGAAAGTGACGAAAATAACTGCCGCTGAATTTAGAAAAATGGTTGCGGTCAGTTCTAAAAGACTGAATAAAAATGCCGAATTTATCAATTCATTAAATGTTTTTCCTGTACCAGATGGAGACACAGGAACGAATATGAGTCTTTCGTTTGCAAGCGGAGCAAAGTATGTTTCTGAATCAACTGCGCAGAGCGTCGGCTCACTTGCGGTTGCGTTGGCTAAAGGCCTTTTGATGGGTGCACGTGGTAATTCGGGAGTGATTTTATCACAGATTTTCCGCGGCTTTTATAAGAGTACAGAGGCTAAAGAAGTCTTAACAGCTGCGGATCTTGCAGGTGCTCTGTCCGCCGGGGTAGAGTCTGCTTACAAAGCGGTGATGAAACCGACTGAAGGCACTATTTTGACGGTTGCACGTGAAGCTGCCAAGGCTGCTAATCAAGCGGCTGCAAGAACAACTGATGCAGCAGCAGTCATGACTGCCGCCTATCAAGCTGCCAAAAAGGCGTTAGCTAAAACCCCGGAACTGCTTCCTGTTCTTAAGGAGGTTGGGGTGGTGGATTCTGGTGGGCAAGGACTAACTTTTGTTTATCAGGGATTCGCTGATGTTTTGACCGGAAATCAGCGCGAAGAAGAGACGGAAACCCCGCATCAACCGAGTGTTGAAGAGATGGATGAGATGGTGAATGCACAACACCATAAGAGTGTTCAAAGTCAGCTGAGCACAGAAGATATTCGGTATGGTTATTGTACAGAGATCATGGTGCGTTTAGGTGCCGGAAGGTTGGTCGATCAAAAGTTTGATTATGAAAAATTCCGAACGGCATTAAGCGAAATTGGAGACTCACTGTTAGTGATTGCTGATGATGAGATTGTGAAAGTGCATGTGCATACTGAACAACCAGGTAAGGTTTTAGCCTATGGACAACATTTTGGTTCGCTGATTAAGGTAAAGGTTGACAATATGCGGCTGCAGCACGAAACTATTTTGGAACACGATCAAGAAAACAATAGTGTGGATGCAAGTCAACCGCACACGACTAATAACGGTTACGGGGTTATCGCCATCGCTTCGGGCGCTGGATTAGTTAAACTTTTCCGTGGATTGGGTGCGACTTATGTTTTAAATGGCGGGCAAACGATGAATCCAAGTACCCAGGATATTGTTGATGCAATCGCTAAAACACAGGCACAAAAAGTAATTATCTTACCAAATAATAAAAATATTTTGCTTGCTGCACAACAGGCGGCTCAAGTTGTGGATGCCGAAGTTGCGGTTATTCCAAGCAAGACAATTGCACAGGGAATGTCGGCACTTGTTTCTTTTAACCAAGATGACACGCTCGCTGCTAATCAAGCAGAAATGACAGCAGATTTAGCAACTGTCAAATCCGGACAGGTCACAATTGCTGTTCGCGATTCAACAATTGATGGTCAAGCAATCAAGAAAAACGACTATTTGGGAATTGTCGATGGTAAAATTTTGGTCACTGCTCCTAATCAGCAACAAACGGCGCTCGCAATGGTTAAGGAGATGCTGGATGATGACAGTGAAATTGTAACTATTATTTACGGAGCAGATGGGTCAGCGCAACAGGCAGAAGAACTTAAAACAGCTATCTTAGAGCTGGATGAGGATCTGGAAGTCGAAATTCATGAGGGTGACCAACCAGTTTACCCGTATTTAATCTCAGTTGAATAAAGGTGTCTGCGAGTCTGAGCAACTTATTGGAATTATCGGACTTTCGAAAGGCTAAGAGTGTGACAATCAGCCGGGTGACTGTGAGCAATTTGGTTTCAGTGCTCACAGTCTTCCGAACGTTGTCGCATTTTTGTTTGCGAGGTGACTAAAATGAAAAAACTTGATGATCCAGTCAGCGTATTACCTGGGGTAGGCCCCAAAAAGGTAGTCGCATTGAACAAATTGAATATCAATACGATCGAAGATCTGTTAAATGCCTTTCCTTTCAGATATGAAGACTTTGCCGCACGTAAACTAGCTGAAGTTAATGATCAAGAAAAGGTTGCTTTAAAAGGGACTGTAGCCTCGGAACCAGTCGTGAGTCGCTTTGGAAGAAATAAGAATCGTTTGAACTTCAGACTTTTAATCGAACATGAAGTGATTATGGTAACTTTTTTTAATCAAGCTTATCTTGCTAAGCAGATTGAAACTGGCAAAGAAATGGCGATTTATGGCAAGTGGGATGCTAAAAAGCAAAGATTGATGGGCATTAAAATTCTTGCGGCAGCCGCGGAGGATGAACTTGGTGGAGTATATCGTTCTTCAAAGGAGATCAAACAAAGTCAGGTGAAGAAGTTAGTAGCGGAAGCTTTTCAGGCATACCATGAATTACTTGTCGATTTAATCCCACTAGCTTTGCGTAAGAAGTACAGACTGATGTCGCGTGTTGAGATGGTGCGCAATATTCATTTTCCAGATAATGCGACAACTGCAAAACTGGCACGGCGGACAGGAATTTTTGAGGAATTTTTTCTTTTTCAAGTGAAAGTTCAATATTTAAAAAAACACAATCGAGTTGCAGATGGGATCAAGCTCGACTATGACTTAAGTAAGTTAAAAGTTTTGATTGCACAGTTGCCATTTACACTTACCGCTGCTCAAAAGAGGGTTGTTAATGAGATTTGTGCAGATCTGCATCATGATTATCATATGAATCGTTTGTTGCAAGGGGATGTGGGCTCAGGTAAAACAATCGTGGCTGCAATTGCACTCTATGCGGCGGTGACTGCGGGCTTCCAAGCTGCGTTAATGGTTCCAACCGAGATTCTGGCACAACAGCATGCAGAGAAATTTGCCCATCTTTTCAAGGATTTGGATGTAAATCTAGCGTTACTGACGAGTGCTACGCTCGGGCGCGCTAGTCAACGCAAAGAATTGCTTAAAAATCTAGCAAATGGGCAAGTTGATCTTGTGGTTGGAACCCATGCACTAATCCAAGACGATGTGAATTTTAAAAAATTGGGGCTAGTTGTAACCGATGAGCAGCACCGCTTTGGAGTTTCGCAGCGCCAAATCTTACGCCAAAAAGGACACGCTCCGGATGTACTAATGATGACGGCTACTCCAATTCCACGAACTCTTGCACTTACAACGTACGGTGAAATGGATGTTTCTACAATTGATGAACTACCAGCTGGACGTAAGGCAATTGAGACTATTTGGTTGAAAAATAAGCAACAAGAACAGGCATATGCTTTTATCGAAAAACAGCTTGACAATGGGGCACAAGTCTATATTGTTAGTCCGCTGATTGCAGAATCAGAGATGATGGATCTTAAAAACGCCGAAGAGGTTTATCTTAAGGCTAAAAAACGGTTAGAGCCACAATATCATGTTGGTCTGCTTCATGGTAAAATGAAGGGTGAGGAAAAAGAACAAGTAATGCGCGCCTTTAAAGCCCAGCAGTTGCATGTCTTGGTGGCAACAACTGTCATTGAAGTCGGAGTTGATGTTCCAAATGCGACTGTCATGATGATCCTCGATGCAGACCGTTTTGGCTTAGCGCAGCTTCATCAGTTGCGTGGACGGGTCGGCAGGGGAACGCAGCAATCTTATTGTTTGTTGCTAGCAGATCCTAAAAATGAGTACGGAAGCGCCAGAATGAAAGTTATGACTCAAACAAATGACGGATTTGTAATTGCACAAAAAGACCTTGAGTTGCGCGGCCAAGGGGATGTTTTAGGCAGTAAGCAGGCTGGAGTTCCCGATTTTAAGTTGGGCGATCCGGTTGCAAATTTAAATGTGCTGCAGGTTGCACAAAAAGAAGCCGCTCAAATTGTCAAGGATCCAATGTTTACTACCGGGAATCAGAGCGAACTTTATCGGTATGTGAGACGCAGTTTAGTAACAGGAATGAGTTTTGATTAAATGAGGAGATGGGTAGACAAAATGAAAATAGCTGTTGATGCAATGGGCGGGGATAATGCCCCGCAAACGGTGGTTGCAGGGGTTGAACGTGCCCGCGATGAATTCACCGATCTTGAATTTATCTTATTTGGTAAAGAAAATGAGATTAAGAAATATCTTAAAAATGAAGATCGGATTAAAATTGTTCATACTGACGAAGAAATTGTGATGAACGATGAGCCTGTCAGAGCAATTCGCAGAAAGAAAAATTCTTCGATGGTACTGGCAGCTAAAGCCGTCAAAGAACAGCAAGCGGATGCATTCTTTTCTTGTGGAAATACCGGGGCACTTTTAGCGGCCGGCTTGTTAATTGTCGGACGGATCAAAGGAATTACCCGTCCTGGCTTACTTTCCACCATGCCAGTGCTGGGCCAGACAGATGGGGCCTTTAACCTGCTTGATAGCGGAGCAAACGCTGAAAATAAACCGGAACATTTACATCAATATGCTATTTTAGGGAAATATTATGCCCAACGTGTTCGTGGAATTGAAAATCCACGAATTGGACTGTTAAATAATGGCACAGAGCCGCATAAGGGAAGTCAAGTAACACAAGCAGCTTATCACTTACTTTCAGCAGATGAGTCCTTGAATTTTGTGGGGAATGTTGAAGCAAATGCAATTTTGAAGGGCGTTGCAGATGTCGTCGTTGCAGATGGATTTACAGGAAATGCTGTCCTTAAGGCAATTGAGGGCGCAGCCGGAGCAATGGTTCATCTGCTCAAGGAGACAATTATGAAAAGTGGAGTTGTCGGTAAGCTAGGTGCATTGTTGCTTAAATCCAGTCTGAGCGGCCTAAAAGATAAAATGGATCAATCACGCTATGGTGGTGCAGTTTTATTAGGTGTGAAAGCGCCAGTTGTTAAAGCACATGGCGCAAGTGATAGTACAGCGGTGTATTATACTTTGCGCCAGATTCATAAGATGCTGAAAGAAGAAATGGTCCCAGAGCTGGTAAGTTATTTTGCACAGCAGGAAGAAAAAAAAGCAGCTCAAAAAACGGAGGAAAAAAATGACTGAAAAAGAAATTTTTACTAAGATTGCTCAGATTATTCATGAACGTTTTGAACTTGATTTAGCACAGATTACTCCAGCATTGAACTTTGCAAATGATCTTGATGCAGACTCAATTGATATTGTGGAATTTGTACTTGAGTTGGAGGATACATTTGGTTCTGAAATCCCAGACGAAGAAGCTGAGAGGCTCGCCACCGTAGGCGATGTAGTTAAATATATTGCAGCCCATCAGAAAAAAGCCTGACACTTAGATTCAGGGACAGGGGTTGTCAGAAAAACACATTAATTTGTATACTGCAAGAGGGTTAGGGGACTAGGCTAAATTCAAATTTTGGCACAGTCCTTTAACTTTACCTTGCAGGTTACAGCACCTCTTTACAAGTCGATGAGCTTCTTTAACATGGTGCAATTTTTGAGCAAAATCAGTAAAGCTATTCTAGCGCAGAAGTTGGTTGGACTTGCAGGGAAAAGGTATAATAAACCTATGACATGATAAAAGGAGAAGAACAACGTGATTATCGGTTTGACTGAGAAATTAAAAAATGATTTTGGAATTACATTCAAACATCCTGCACTGCTTGACGAGGCATTTACGCATGCTTCTTATGTGAACGAACATCCACGTAAGAAATTAAAATACTATGAAAGAATTGAATTTTTAGGCGATGCTGTGATGCAACTATGCGTTTCCGAGTATTTATACAAAAGATATCCATCGATGCCTGAAGGAAAGCTTTCACGATTGCGTGCAGCCATGGTCTGTGAAGACAGCTTTAGCAAATTTGCAAAGGAATGCAACTTTGATGAGTATATTCGGTTGGGAAAAGGTGAAGAGAAGGCAAATGCAAGACAGCGACCTTCTCTTTTGTGCGATATCTTTGAATCCTTCATTGGAGCATTGTATCAAGATCAGGGTAAAAAGGGTGTCGATCAATTCATTGGACAAGTTGTTTTTCCAAAGTTGGACATGGGTTGGTTCGATCATCTGTTGGATCACAAGACAGAATTACAAGAACTGCTGCAAAAAAGTGGAGAAGTCGCGATTAGTTATACAGAAGTTACAGATGAAGGTCCAGAGCATGACAAACAGTATACGATGACGGTCAGTGCCAATGGAACGGTACTTGGAACCGGGCAAGGACATTCTAAAAAAGCGGCAGAACAAAATGCAGCAAATGCAGCATTAAAGAAACTTAACGCAAAGTAAACGTGAATTTTAACGGAGCGTAAAAGGAGCAGTCTATTTAATGAAACTGAAGTCACTTGTCATTAATGGCTTTAAATCTTTTGCGGACAAAACGCAAATTGATTTTCAAACTGGAATGACGGCGATTGTTGGCCCTAACGGCAGCGGCAAAAGCAACGTAATTGAGGCAATTCGCTGGGTGCTAGGGGAGCAGTCTGCCAAAAGCTTGCGCAGCGGCAAGATGCCCGATGTGATTTTTGCTGGAGCAAGTGAACGCAAACCCTTAAATCGGGCTTCAGTTACGATCACCCTTACCAATACAGATCGTTATTTGCCACTGAACGAAGATGAAGTTGTAATCACACGACGAATCTATCGTGATGGCGACAGTGAGTTTTTGTTGAATGGCAAACAAGTGCGCTTAAAAGATATTACTGGGTTGATGCTTGACACCGGTCTTGGAAAAGAATCATTTTCGATTATTTCTCAAGGACGAGTTGAAGCAATTTTTAAGAGTAAGCCTGAGGAGCGCCGGGCAATTATTGAAGAAGTTGCAGGAGTGCTAAAGTATAAAAAAGAAAAACAAAAAGCACAACAAGAACTTGCCCAAACAACTGAACACCTGAATCGGGTTGCTGACATTGTCGGCGAGTTAGGGAACCAGCGTGAGCCTTTAAAAAAGCAAAGCAGTCTTGCAAAGGACTACTTGGCACAAAAAAAAGATTTTGACCATTACAACCTTGCACGATTGGTTTTAGAAATTGAACGCGATCGTGCTAAAAAAGAAGACCATGATGCTGAACTAAATAAGCTGCTGCAGTTGAGTGCTCAAAAACGTGCAGCTTTAGCACAAATTAAGCAGCAAACAGCAGATTTGCAGCAGCAACAGCATGAACTTAACGAGCAACTTGATGCATTGCAGGAACGGTCAGTGGAAGTGGCCGAACAGCATGAGCGTTTGAGTGGGCAGCGCGAATTATCCCAAAAAGAAAAGGATTTTCAGCAGCTGCGCCAACAAGAACTTGAAAAAAAACATCAGGAAGATTTGCAAAGAAGCAAGCATCTGGCAGTTCAAAAGCGGCAATTACTTGAGCAGTTAAAAACACTGGAAGCCACTCAGAACACACTACAGCACGAAATCAAAGCGTTAAAACATGTTCAAGGGCTCGATGAAGCTACTCTTGAGCAAGAGATTGAGGAACTGCGTAGTCAAATTATTACCAAGATGCAGGAGCAAACTACGTTGACTAATCAGCTTACTTACCTTGAAAAAGAAAGGCAGCGTGAGGCAGCTACGCAGAGTTCATTTGCCAAAAAGCGAGCTGAAATAGCACAGATCACACTTCAATTAGAGGACGAAGCACAAAAATTAAAAACTCAGTTGGATCGCGAAACCGCTAAAACTGCACAATTAGAGGCAGGAGTAATGGCCCTTAAAAAGCAATTAGCACAAAAACAGCAAAAGTTCGCAGCACAAAAAAAACGCTGGTATCAGGGCTTAGAAATTCTGCAACGGGCGCAGGCGCAACATGATAGTTTAAAAAGTGTTTCTGAAAACTATGCCGGCTATTTCCATGGAGTTAAGGAAATTTTACGCGTTCGGGGACAATTTAAAGGAATTATCGGTTCGGTCGCTGAACGTTTGAATGTTCCGGCACAGCTTGCAGTTGCAGTTGAGATGTCGCTTGGAAGTCAATTACAAAACGTAGTAGTTACAGATGAAGAAGCTGCTAAAAGAGCAATTGCTTATTTAACTCAAAAAAAGCTAGGCAGAGTTACATTCTTACCGCGGACTGCCGTGCGTCAGCGACGGCTCAGCAGTTATCAACAAAAGACGGTGGAGTCTTGCTCAGGCGTTTTAGGGGTGGGCAGCCAATTAATCACCAGCCAAACAGCTGATCTTCCGATTTTAAATTATTTGCTGGGAACAACGGTTTTTGTTGAAAACATCGAAATTGCAATTGAACTTGCTAAAAAGTTAGAACATAGCGTCCGTGTTGTTACCTTGGCAGGAGATGTGATCAATCCTGGCGGGTCAATCACAGGAGGGGAATTGCGCCAACGCAGCAGCGGCTTGCTAGAACAAAAGCAAAAGATTCAGCAATTGACAGCTAATATAAAAACCATGCAGGCCAAGATGAAGGAGCTAGAAATTGCAGGTAATGCTTTACAGGCTGAACTGGATGACGGGCAAAGACAGATCACTGCACAGGAAGAACAGTGTGCTCAAAAGCAGCAGTCGCAGCAAGCAACGAAGAATGAACTGGCAGTTGTAGAGAATAAATTGAAGTATCAACGGCAGCAAAATGAGTTGCGACAATTGGAATTCCAAAGTAGTCAACAAACCGGTTCGAATTTTGCAGCGCAAAAACAAAAAATCAAACATGCCCAAGTCAAGCTTAATACACAGGTTCAGCAGCTGCAGGACAGCTATCAGCAAAAAAAAGCTGAATTGACGAATCTTAATAAATCGCAGCAGCAAAACCAAAGCCATTTAAATGAAATTCGGCAAAAATTAGCGGTTGCGGCCGAACGGTTAGCTAGTCTGCGTGCCAAGCAAAAAGAACTTGATGAACAGGCTGAACAGTTGCGGCTCGAGGACAAAGAAACTCAAGCCGCATTGCAGCAATTTGTCCGCCAAGTAGAACTCGACTCACAACAAGGCAGCACATGGGCAACGCGCATCGCCAACCTGGAAGCGGAAAAAGAGCAACTTGCAGTGCAGATTAGTCAAGGAAAGAAAAAAAGAAGTGCGCTCCACGAGCAGTTGGTTGTAGTTCAAAAAGAAAATGTGCGGTTAACTGAATTGCAGGAAATCGCACTTAATCAGCAAAAAGAGCAAAGTGTGCTGCTGAATGGAATTAACACTGCGCTTGATCGCAATTTGCAGGAACTAAGTCAGGAATATTCACTTTCATTTGAAGCAGCCAGACTGCAAATTAAGGAAGAAAATATTGAACATGTATTGCACCAATTGAAACTACTTAAACTTGGGTTGAAAGAATTAGGGAATGTAAATCTGAATGCAATTGAAGAGTACGAACAGATTAATCAGCGCTACCAATTTTTAGAAACTCAGCAAACTGATTTGCTTGAAGCTAAGAAACAGTTGCAAAATAGTATGCAGGAAATGGATAATGAGGTCAGGGTACGTTTCAAGCAAACCTTTAAAGACGTCGCAGCTGCTTTTAGTAAGCTATTTCCACAGATTTTTGGTGGTGGGCAGGCCGCTTTGAAGTTGACTGCACCAGAAAATCTGCTAACTACTGGAATTGAGATTATGGCACAGCCGCCGGGAAAGAAACTCCAACAGTTGTCATTGCTATCAGGTGGCGAAAAGGCTTTGACAGCAATTACGTTGTTGTTTGCAATTTTGAAAGTCAAGCCGGTTCCTTTTGTAATTTTGGATGAGGCAGAAGCGGCACTGGATGATGCGAATGTCGAACGCTATGCACAATATTTACGTCATTTTCATGCACAGACACAATTCATCATTATTACACACCGCAAGGGTACAATGGAGCATGCAGATATACTTTATGGAATAACAATGCAAGAGTCTGGGGTTTCAAGAATGGTTTCGGTCTCTTTGGCAAATACCAGACAATAATGGATTGACGGGGAGGATAAAAAATGGGCTTTTTTGATAAGTTAAAACGCGCTTTTGGTGGTGAAACTACTGAACAGGCGAGTGAAGAAGAAAAAAAATATGATCGTGGACTAGAAAAATCACGAAAAACTTTTGGTGATAAACTAAATGCACTGTTTGCAAATTTTCGCAGTGTCGATGAAGAATTTTTTGATGAACTCGAGGAGACACTGATTGAGGCTGATGTTGGGTTTGAGACGGCTGTTCGTATCAGTGACGAACTCAAAGAAGAAGTTAAATTACGCAATGCCAAGGACAAGCAGGCAGTTTCACAGGCTATTATTGAAAAATTAGTTGCACTGTATGAGGCAGAAGGTAAACGTGAAGAAAATGCATTGCATTTTGCACCTGCTGGACCGACTGTTTTTCTGTTTGTGGGTGTAAATGGAGTTGGAAAGACAACAACGATTGGCAAGCTGGCCCATCGCTTCAAGAATGAAGGGAAAAAAGTTCTTTTGGCGGCCGCGGATACTTTTCGTGCGGGAGCGATTGAACAACTTGTTGAATGGGGCAAAAGGGTAGATGTTGCGGTCGTGCATAAAAAAGAAGGTAGTGATCCCGCTGCAGTGGTTTTTGATGCAGTGCAGCGTGCTAAAGAAGAAGATTATGATGTCTTGTTGGTTGATACAGCAGGGAGGCTCCAAAATAAAGTTAATCTGATGAACGAACTGGCTAAAATCGCACGTGTCATCACACGTGAACTACCAGATGCGCCTCAAGAAGTTTTGTTGGCTTTGGATGCAACTACGGGCCAAAATGCATTAACACAGGCTAAACAGTTCAAAGAGGTAACTAATGTGACCGGAATAGTTTTAACTAAGCTCGATGGTACAGCTCGCGGAGGGATTGTCTTGGCAATTAGGAATGAACTTCATTTACCTGTTAAGCTGGTCGGATTAGGTGAACAAATGGATGATTTACGCGATTTCGAACCTGAAGAGTTTGTGTACGGGCTTTTTAAGGGATTGGTCTAAAAATCAAAATGAGAGTGGTGAGCTGCAGATGGCAATTGAAAAAACAAATCGCATTAATGCACTATTTGAGTTTTATGAACCGCTCTTGACCAGCAAACAAAATGAATATATTGCACTTTATTACAGGGATGATTATTCTTTAGGCGAAATTGCGGAAAATTACCATGTTTCTCGGCAGGCAGTCTATGATAACATAAAGAGGACTGAAGTAATCCTTGAGGCATATGAAGAGAAATTGCATCTGCTACAGCAATTTCAGCAGCAAAGCGCACAAACTGATCAACTGTTAGCGTATGTTGAAGAAAATTACCCAGAAGATTCAGTTTTATTAAAATTGGTGAAGAAGCTAGAACAACTAGAAGAATGAAAGTTGGTGGCCAAAAGTGGCATTTGAAGGATTAACAGAGCGTCTGCAAAACGCAATCAGCAAACTAAGACGCAAGGGCAAGGTTAGTGAAGCGGATGTAAGAGAAGTTATGCGTGAAATTCGCCTTGCGTTACTGGAAGCTGATGTTAATTTCCAAGTTGTTAAGGATTTTGTTAAAACGGTCAGAGAGCGGGCAATTGGAGCAGAAGTCCTAGAGAGTCTGACACCGGCACAGCAGATTGTTAAGATTGTTAATGATGAATTGACCAAGGTAATGGGACAAGAAGCAGTGGAACTGGCCCAGGCGCCCAAGATTCCTACGATCGTAATGATGGTGGGACTGCAAGGAGCCGGGAAAACAACCACTCTTGGCAAATTGGCATTAAAACTTAAAAATGAACAAAAAGCGCGCCCATTGTTAATTGCAGGTGATATTTATCGTCCAGCTGCAATTGACCAGTTGAAAATTATTGGGAAAAATATTGATGTGCCGGTCTTTTCTTTAGGGACAGATATTTCTCCGGTTGAAATTGTCCGGCAAGGACTTGCATTTGCACAGGAAAAGAAAAATGATTATGTTTTGATTGATACAGCCGGACGTCTTCAGGTTGATGAAAAATTGATGAATGAGCTGGCTGAGATCAAGCAATTAGCACAACCTAATGAGATTTTACTGACAGTTGATGCAATGACCGGGCAAAATGCCGTCGATGTTGCTAAAGGTTTTAATGAGCAGCTTGATGTAACCGGAATTGTGCTAACTAAGCTGGATGGAGATACACGTGGCGGGGCTGCACTGTCAATTAGAGCGGTGACGGGTAAACCGATCAAGTTCATTGGGCAAGGCGAAAAGATGACGGATTTGGATGTCTTTTATCCTGACAGAATGGCGTCACGTATCTTAGGAATGGGCGACATGCTGACCCTGATTGAAAAAGCACAGCAGGATTTTGATCAGAAAAAAGCAGATGAAATGCAGGAAAAGATGAGGGAAAACACCTTTGATTTTAATGATTTCATTGATCAGATGACGCAGGTGCAGAAGATGGGCCCAATGGAAGATGTTATCAAAATGATTCCAGGAATGGCAAATAATCCTGCACTTAAGAATCTGAAAGTTGATCCTAAGGATATTGAACATTTGAAAGCAATCGTTTTTTCGATGACTGAAAAGGAGCGAACTGAACCAGATGTCCTAAATCCAAGTCGAAGAAGAAGAATTGCAGCTGGGTCAGGAAGACCTGTTCAAGAAGTCAATCGGATGATCAAGCAGTTTAATCAAATGAAAAAGATGATGAGCAAATTTTCAAAGGGCAACTTTTCAGGGATGGAAGGAATGCTGGGAAATGGAATTTCTGGAAAGTTGGCAAAAATGTCGATGAATTCAATGATGCGCAAAAATAAGAAACGCAAACTCAAACGCTTGCGCAATAAAAGAAAACGTAAATAAGGATGCAAAATCTTTTTTTTAGCTCTGTCAAGAAATAATCCTTTACAGCAGCTTGAATTACTGGTATATTATTTATCGTTAAGAAAGATATTAGGAGGTGTATTTATGTCAGTAAAGATTCGTTTGAAACGTATGGGTTCTAAGAAGCGTCCTTTCTACCGAATTGTTGTTGCAGACTCACGTTCACCACGTGATGGTCGTTTTATTGAAACAGTTGGTACGTACAACCCATTAGTAGAGCCTGAAAAGGTAACTCTCAAAGAAGAAAACATTTTGAATTGGTTGAATAATGGTGCACAGCCTTCAGATACAGTGCGCAATATTCTTTCAAAGAATGGTGTCATGAAGAAATTCCATGATGCAAAGTTTGCTAAGAAATAGGGAAATTTAAAATGACAGAAGCAGATGTGCGCCAATTGATCATTGCGATTATTAAACCACTTGTTGCTAAGCCCCAAATGATTTCACTTGAAGTTAGTCAGGGCAGTCATTTTTTAATTTTTAATCTCAGCGTAGCACCGCAGGACCTGGGACGGGTGATCGGCAGGAATGGCCGAATCGCAAACGCTTTGCGGACGCTCATCCATAATACCCGTCTGAATGGCAAGCAGCGCGTTCGTTTGATTATTAAAAATACCTAATTGAGGACCTCTTGATGAAGCAGCAATGTTTCATTTAGAGGTTTTCTTTATATTAAGAAAGGAAAGGTGCTCAGATGGATTACTACGAAGTTGGGCAGATCATTAATACTCACGGTATTCGTGGCGAAGTTAAAGCAGCTACGATTACTGATTTCGCAGCTGAACGTTTCCAAAAGGGGAAAAAGCTTTACCTTCAAACTACAAGTGCGCAGCCACTCATGGTTGAACTGCAGAATGTCCGGCAGCAAAAACAATTTTATCTGCTTAGTTTTGTTGGTTATGATGACATTAATCAGGTTGAGAAATTCAAAGGATGCAAATTACTGGTTACCGAGCAGCAGCAACAGCGCTTAAGCGATGACAATTTTTACTATCACCAAATTGTGGGTTTACAGGTTCAAGATCGGCAAAAGGGGAGCTTGGGGACAGTTAAAGAAATTCTCAGCCTCGGAGCAAATGATGTTTGGGTTGTGGCACGTCCCCCAAAGAAGGACCTGCTTTTACCAGCTATTAAAGATGTGATCAAAAAAGTCGATTTGGAAAACGGTGTGGTTGAAATAGAGCTTTTAGATGGGTTGGATGAGTGATGAAAATCGATATCTTAAGTCTTTTTCCAGAGATGTTTGCAGGGCCTTTACACCAATCAATCGTGGGTAAAGCGCTTGAGAAAGAATTGCTGCAAGTTGATATTACAAATTATCGAGATTTTACTGAAAGTCGGCAGCACCATGTCGATGATTATCCTTACGGCGGAGGAGCAGGAATGCTGTTGCAGGCGCAGCCGATTTTTGCTGCACTTGATCAAGTGCAGCAAAACAGCGGTGATCTTGGCCGTGTAATTTTGCTTGATCCTGCCGGAAGACAATTTAATCAAGCTGTGGCGACAGAGCTAGCAAAAGAACAGCATTTAACTTTTATTTGCGGACATTATGAAGGTTATGATGAGCGGATTAGAACGCAAGTAACAGATGAGATTTCTCTGGGAGATTACGTCTTAACTGGAGGAGAACTCGGAGCAATGGTAATTATTGATGCAACAGTTAGATTGTTACCAGGTGTTTTGGGCAACACTGCCTCGGCAGGTGATGATTCTTTTTCAACCGGTTTGCTGGAGTATCCGCAATACACACGTCCAGCCGTTTACCGTGGGTTAAAGGTGCCAGATGTCCTCTTGAGCGGTAATCACCAAAAAATAGCACAGTGGCGTGCTTATGAGTCGCTAAAGAGAACTTATCAACGGCGTCCGGACCTGTTAGCTGGGTTGAAGTTGACAGCGCAGCAGCAAGCGTGGCTGCGAATCATTAAACAGCAAAGTGGAATTTAAAAGTGCAGTTACTAGGCACTAAATTCTGCAGATTGAGTTAACTGCTGAATTTTTGAGTTGTCCAAGTTTAACTTGAAATTCTGATTTTGATGTGGTAACATTCTTATTGGCTTATGCCAAATTAACGATATTCCGCTGTGAATGGACATGAATGTCGGCGAAAGGAAGAAACATAATGAATCCATTGATTAAAAAGATCACGGAAGGTCAATTAAGAGACGACATTCCTGATTTTCGTCCAGGGGACACTGTTCGTGTTCATGCCCGCATTGTTGAAGGGACACGCGAACGTATCCAGATTTTTGAAGGTGTAGTTATCAAACGTCGTGGTGAAGGGATCAGCGAAACTTATACTGTGCGTAAAATTAGTAGCGGTATTGGGGTTGAACGTACTTTCCCAGTGCATACACCACGTGTTGAAAAGATTGATGTAATTCGTCACGGCCGTGTTCGTCGTGCTAAACTCTATTACTTGCGTGCTTTGCATGGTAAGGCAGCTCGTATTCCTGAAAAGCGTCGTAAGTAAGAGGATTATAAGTATACTTAACTTGGGTATGCTAAAAAAGGTTGTGTTAAGTTGGAATTAGTTCCAGCTTAGCGCAACCTTTTTTGATGCTTGAAAAATGAATTTTAAAGATGGTAATATGCTTTCATTTGTGAAAAAACTTCCTCATTCAGATGAGCAGGAATTGCAAAAATGCTGATAAACTCTCCTGCATTCGCATCTTCTCGCTCTTTTTGTTCGCAGTAAAAAGGAAGCAATAGCTTAATGGCTCCGCTGTTAGCGTTGGCTTCAATCAAAGCGCGCTGAGCATAGGAACATTCATAAAGAACCTCGTCGCCGATATTCTTGAACAGCAAATGTGCAATTTCATGCGCAAGCTGAAAGATGAGCTCATTACGCCGGTGCCAATTCAGGTTCATGATAATGCAGCGCTGTTTTAATGCAATTATTGCAGGTGTTTCAGCAGCCAATTCTTTTGTCCAAATAACTTTGATTCCTAAAGCTGCAGCAGTTTTCAACAGTGAGTTGAGCACCAGCGATTCCATGCCTAATGATCCTCCGAGGTGTCACTTTGAGTATTTCGAAGCATTTTTCTAATCAGTTCAAGTTCGTTGTCTGGAATAACTTTACCTTCAAAACTTAAAATTCCTTGTTGAGTTTCAGCTAAATCAATTTTATTAGTGTTAATTTTTTCGTTAGCGGAACGTCCCATCAGATAGTCTAATGAAACATCGAAATAATCAGCAACTTTTTTAACACGTTCAACAGAAGGCGTTCTTTTTGTCCACTGATAGATCGTATTTTTGCCGAACCCAAGCTGTTCTTCAAGTTCGTAGACTGAGATATGATGTTCTTTTGCAAGGTTCTTGATTCGATCTACTGTACACATAAGGAGTCTCCTATCAGGAAAATATAACTAAAAAGTTAGAAAGTCATTGAAAACTAATCAATAAGTTAGTATAATTACCACAGACGATAAATTAATTAATATTTAATGGAACTGCAATGTGTGACCTCACACTGCGCTTCCTTGTTGATTTTATAATACTGTCACTGGGTCGTCAAACAAATTAGCTAATTTTAGCCTGATTAGGAGTGGATTGAAATGACATATGAACTGTCAGATGCAATTTTACTGTGTCTGAAAAGAAATAAACGAATGGGTATTAGGCCAAGTTCTCAGTCTGATATTGCCAATCACTTTGGACTCTCTAAACCCTATGTCAATCAACTGATCAATGGAAGAGTGGCTGATTCTGAAAATACAAGGAATTGGTTGAACAAAATTCGTAATTATGTTGGCGTCAATGATTAAGGCGACTATCCAGCAGTAGAAAAGAAGTGCTAAGGTTAGGCAGGTTTTGCAGCACGTTAATTCAGACATTACAAAATAAAACAAAAAGAGTGTGACATAAGTCGGGAAAATTTGAGTGCTAACTCGAAATTACGAACATCGTGAGTACTTTGCTATGAGTAATTCGAAGTTAGACGCAGAATTTTGACTTATGGAACACGTTTATCCGGAATAAAAGAGGGGCTGTGACAAAAGTTAACTTTTGTCACAGCCCCTTATTGCTAATCATGGACATTGTTTTTGTAAATTTAAGTCTAAGCACGCTTGCGGTTATCCTAAGCGCGGTCCTGGAAGGTAATTAATACCCCATAACGGAAATAACAGCAGTCATAACCATTGTTCCGATCGTGGCAATGATCATCACCCACACAACAGCCATTGTAATTTTTTGAAAACGCGACTTCTTTTTCTTGGCCAAAACACGCTCACCCTTCATTTGTCTTTTGAAGTTTACTATACCGTTTGGTACCCTGGTGTGTCAAATGCTAGTAAAATTCTTTCGAAAGTTATAAAATTCTGAAACAAATTGAATTTGAACTTGCAAACATTTATAATGAAAAAGATGGAAAACTTACCGGAAGAGGTGCCGATTATGTGTGGTTTTGTAGGGTGTTTAAGTGATGTCGCAAAAGATACCGGAAAAGAATACAATGAAATGATACACTCAATGAATAAAATGGTTGTCCATCGCGGACCGGATGATGCAGGTTATTTTGAGGATCAAAATATTACAATGGGATTCAGAAGACTCAGCATTATCGATCTTGAAGGGGGACATCAACCTCTTTCTTATGATAATGAACGTTACTGGATGACTTTTAATGGAGAAATTTATAACTATATTGAATTACGTGAAGAGTTAAAAAAAGAAGGCTATGGATTTAAGACCGACTCTGATTCTGAAGTGATTCTTGCAATGTATGCAAAACATCGCGAGGATTGTGTTAAGTTCTTTCGGGGAATGTTTGCCTTCGTAATTTGGGATAAGCAGGAACAGGTTTTGTTTGCGGCCCGTGATCATTTTGGAATCAAACCTTTCTATTATGCTATGGTAGATCATGATTTTTATTACGGTTCTGAGAGCAAGGCGATTTTCAAAGTATTGCAACATAAGACTTTTGATCAAGATGCACTCCAAGACTATATGACTTATCAGTATGTACCTGAACCTGAGTCGCTGGTTAAAGAAATTCGGATGCTTGAACCTGGACACTATTTAACCAAAAAATTAGGACAGCAACCAGAGATTAAGCGGTATTATTATGCTCAATTTAAGCCGGTTATTCGTCCCGAAAATGAGTATATTAAGAAAGTACGCGCTATTTTATTCGATTCAGTTGAAAAGCATATGCGAGCAGATGTTCCAGTAGGTTCCTTTCTTTCTGGTGGGATTGATTCTTCAATCATCGTAGCAATTGCCAAACAGTTCAATCAGCAAATTGAAACTGTTTCTGTTGGCTTTCAACGCGAAGGTTATAGTGAACTGGATGTTGCCCAAGAAACAGCTGAAAAATTAGGGGTTAAGAACTACAGTTCAATTATTACCCCTGAGGAATTTATGCAAGCTTTCCCACATTTTGTGTGGAATATGGATGACCCCTTAGCTGATCCGGCTGCAGTGCCGCAGTATTTTGTTGCTAAAGAGGCGCGTAAGCACGTGAAGGTGGCTTTGACTGGAGAAGGCGCTGATGAGCTTTTCGGTGGTTATACGATTTACAATGAGCCTAATTCATTACGGCCTTTTAATTATACGAAACCGCTCAATGGAGTTTTGCATAAAATTGCAGAAATGATTCCAGAAGGTGTTAAAGGAAGAAGCTTTCTGCTGCGCGGCACAACCCCACTTGAAAAGCGTTATGTTGGGAATGCCTTTATTTTCAATGAAGCTGAAAAACATCAATTCATCAAGAATTATGATAATGCTCATCCATTACAGTCAATTACGCACCCTTTTTATCAGGATGCGCTTGACTATGATCCAATTAGCCGGATGCAATTTATTGATGTGCATACATGGTTGAATGGCGATTTACTGCACAATGCAGATCGGACTACACTTGCACACAGTTTAGAGTTGCGGACTCCGTTTTTGGATAAAGAAGTGTTTGCAGTTGCAAGTGAAATTCCTGCTAATCTGCGAATTGCGCATGGCACAACTAAGTATGTTTTACGTAAAGCAGCTGAAGGAGTTGTGCCTGAACATGTGCTAAATCGTAAAAAATTAGGTTTCCCAGTCCCGATTCGCTTCTGGTTGCGTGACGAAATGTATGATTGGGCGCGCAATATTATCGAGTCATCACAGACTGAACAATTTTTTGACAAAAATTACTTCTTGCAGCTTTTGGAAGATCATCGGCTGCAAAAAAGAGATAACTCACGTAAATTATGGACAATTTTAACGTTTATGATGTGGCATAAAATTTACATTGAAGCGCCAACGCTGATGGATTCAGCTGAGGCAGCTCGGTTAGACAGTTAATAATAGGGAATGAGGGATTGTCAGTGGAAATAATGGTTCAAAAGTTTGGCGGAACTTCCGTCCAAGATGATGCGGCACGGCATAAGGCACTCGAACATGTGCGCTATGCAGTATCCAAAGGATATAAAGTTGTGGTGGTGGTCTCAGCGATTGGGCGCAAAGGTGCACCATATGCCACTGATTCCTTATTGAACTTAGTTAAAGGCGAGCAGACTAAGCTTTCTCATCGCGAACTTGATATGCTTGTTTCTGTGGGAGAAATTATCTCAACAGCTGTCTTTACAGAGCTTTTAAAAGAAAATGGATTGGCTGCGACTGCGATGACTGGTGCAGATGCTGGTTTTCGAACTGATAATGAGTATCAAAATGCTAAAGTACTTGATGTTAAAACTGAAGGAATTATCAAAGCCTTTTCGCAAAAAGATGTAGTCGTTGTCGCCGGTTTTCAGGGATTATCACGTGAAGGTCATCTGGCGACGCTAGGACGTGGTGGAAGTGATACTTCAGCTGCCTTGTTAGGCGCTGCGTTATCTGCTAAAAGGGTCGATATTTTTACAGATGTTTCGGGGATGATGACAGGAGATCCGCGAATAGTTAAAAAAGCGCGCTTTTTAAAAAATGTCAGTTATGAGGAAGTTGCTAACATGGCACATGAAGGCGCAAAGGTTGTTCATCCACGTGCCGTAGAGATTGCACAGCAAGCACATGTGCCTTTAAGAATCAGATCAACATGGGATAGCGTTTCTGAAATGGGAACACTGATCTCAGATCGTGACTTGTCAATTCAGGATTACCGGAGTGTCACTGGAATTGCTCATCAAGTCGGTTTAACTCAATTCAGTGTCTCGACTGCTGCCTATCCTGCTGATAAGATTTTCAACTTGTTAGCAGCTAATCATTTAAGTGTTGATTTTATTAATATTCTTCCCGAAAAGGTTGTCTTTAATTTAAATCATGTACAAACTTTAGTTGCACAAGAGCTGTTGGCTAAAGCAAAAATCACAGCTGAAGTCATCAATGACTGTGCTAAGGTTTCAATTGTCGGTGCAGGTATTATGGGCACTCCAGGAATTACCGCCAAAATTGTGGCAACTTTAGTGAAAAATAAAATTGAAATTCTGCAGACAACAGATAGTTATACGACAATTTGGGTTTTAGTTAAACAAAGTGATCTGAATGTTGCAGTAAATGCGCTTCATGATACTTTCTTGTTGAATGTCTAAGGATGATTGAGATGTTTCAGTGGTATTGGCAATTAGTTTATTTATGCTTACTCTGGTTAATTTTTAAATTTTGGAAAAAAATGAAGTTGCGTCCTCGAATTTTTTCTGGGCGGATTAAACCCTTTGATGTTTTGGCGTTCTTTGTACTTTTAGGGATTCATCAACTTTCAAGCGCACGGTTTCAGATTTCATTGCTGCCTTTTATTTTTCTGGGAATGGCAGTTTTAGGAATTGCAATGAGTCTCGGATATGCACTTGTAGAAAGACAACTTGTTTATCGGACGTTTATACTGCGTTATTGGCGTTTTTTTGACATTGTCATTTATGGGGCTTATGGGGTGCTTTTGATTTTACAATTTCTTTAAAAGGCTACTTTGTAGTTGGGTGTCTGGTCTTGGAATTTCTTGAAAAGAATAGTAATAATTTAATGAAATAGGAGAGTGTGACATAAGTCGGTAAAATTTGAGTGCTAACTCGAAATTGCGAACATCGTGGGTACTTTGCTATGAGTAATTCGAAGTTAGACGGAGAATTTTGACTTATGGAACACGTTTATCCAGCAATAAAAAAGAGACTGTGACAAAATTTAACTTTTGTCACAGCCTCTTTTTTTGTGTGCTTGAATTTTCAATAACTTGAAAGCGCATTATGCAATTTTTGAACGTTGTGCTGGCTTCAATTTATTTCAAAGTGGTTAAAAGTGGTAAATTTGTGGTTTAAAGTGGGGGAATGTGGTAATATCAGTTTAAGGTAGTGTCAAAGGAGGTGTCTTTTGATGTTTATGGGAGAGTTTCGTCATACGATCGACGAAAAGGGTCGCCTAATCATTCCCGCCAAGTTCCGTGAGGACCTTGGTGAAAAATTTGTGATCACACGGGGAATGGATGGCTGTTTATTTGGTTATCCTCAAAACGAGTGGGACAAATTGGAACAAAAGCTGCAAAAACTCCCATTAACTAAAAAAGACGCACGTGCCTTTGTGAGGTTCTTTTATTCCGCCGCAACCGAGTGTGAATTCGATAAGCAAGGGCGAATCAGTGTTCCTAAGCCCTTACGCGAGCATGCTGCACTCGATAAAAAATGTGTGGTGGTCGGGGTTTCAAATCGTTTTGAAATTTGGGCTCAAACACGCTGGGATGACTTTTCAACTGAAGCAGAGGGCAACTTTGATGAAATTGCCGAAAATATGATTGATTTCGGGCTTTAGGTCTAGAGGGGGTTACTTTGGAAGAATTTAAACATACAACTGTTCTATTACATGAAGCAATTGCAGGTTTGAATGTTAAGGCGACAGGAATTTATGTTGACTGCACACTTGGTGCTGGAGGACATACTAGTTTATTGCTGCAGGGGTTATCGACCGGGCATCTTTATTCCTTTGACCAAGATCAAACAGCGATTACATATAATTTAGAGCGGTTTAAAGACAGCACTGCTGCAAAAAAAGTAACCTTTATCAAAGCCAATTTTCGTGAGCTTCAGCTGAAATTACAAGAAAACGGAGTGAATCAGGTTGATGGGATCGTCTATGATTTGGGAGTTTCTTCTCCTCAATTTGACGATGCCGAACGCGGATTTAGTTATCGTTACGATGCGCCGCTTGATATGCGGATGGACCAAAGCCAGCAACTGACAGCGCGGGTAATTGTGAATGAGTGGCCTTACGCAGACCTTGTGCGGATTTTCTTTCGGTATGGCGAAGAAAAATACGCTAAATCAATTGCACGTTTGATTGAAAAAAGACGTCTTACCCAAGAGATTGTGACAACCGGCGAACTGGTTACGCTGATTAAAGAAGCAATTCCGGCACGTGCTCGCCGAACTGGAGGGCATCCTGCCAAACGAGTTTTTCAGGCAATCAGAATAGCTGTTAACGATGAATTAGGGGCACTAGAAGCATCGCTGGAACAAGCACTTGAGTTGCTGCAGGTAGGTGGACGGATTAGTGTCATCACCTTTCAGTCACTTGAAGATCGGTTGGTTAAAAGTCTTTTTAGGGAAAAAAGTTCGCTTCCTGAACTTCCGCCTGGGTTACCGGTAATTCCAACAGAGTATCAACCGAAGTATCGACTCGTGACGCATAAGCCGATCGTCCCTTCTGAAAGGGAATTGCTTGAAAATCATCGGGCACATTCTGCCAAACTAAGGATTATCGAGCGAATTAAAGAATAATTTAATAATTTAGATCGAAGGATGTGATAGAATGGCACAGAACACCGCAAGACAAATTAAAGTTCAACCACAAATTGAACATGAACCTAGAACATTACATACAAAAGAAGTTAAAACTTATTCTAAGAGAGTTCCGTTGTCACGTTTGGAAGTTTTTGGGGTTGTAATTGCAGGTCTGATGGTCATGGTGTTGATGATTACTGTGATCTCTGCTAAAATCACACTTTCAAAGGCACAGTATAATTTACAGCAGGTTAATCAGGGCATTGTCAGTCTGCAAAATAAAAACGTTGATACGAAGCAGGAGATCAGTGAACTATCAAGCCGGAGTAGGTTGACACAGATTGCTCAGAACCTGGGCCTGAAGATGAATAATCAGAATATAAGGAATGTTTCAAAATGAGCAAGCAGAGTAAGCGGCAGATAGATAGACGAATACAGCAAAAAAACAGAAAATTGTATGGACGTGGAATTTTCTTTATCGTTGCGCTGCTATTCGCACTATTTATCGGTCGCTTTTTTTATATTGCAGTCTTTAAAACTGCAAATGGTGTTGATCTTCCTAAAAGGGTTGCTCAGCTTTATGCAAGCAAGACTGAGGTTAAAGCTCAACGAGGCACAATCTATGATGCAAATAACCAACCAATTGCAGAAGATACCTCGACGTATTCGATTTATATCGTCTTGTCTAAATCAGCAGTTGCTTTTGGGAAACGACAGTATTTGGCTGAAAGTGAAAAGACAAAAGCGGCTAAAATCTTAAGTCAAAATCTAACGATCAGTTATGATCAGGTACTTAAAATTTTGAATCCCAGCGACAAGGAAACTTATCAAGTTGAGCTGGGAACGGCTGGAAAGAATATTTCACTTGAAACTAAAAAGAAAATTGAAGCGGCTAATTTACCGGGAATTAATTTTAAAGAGTCGCAGGCACGTCTTTATCCTAATGGAATTTTTGCTTCACATCTGATCGGGCTTGCTGAAAATGAGTCGAATAAGATGGTGGGAGTCATGGGGCTTGAAAAAATCTTTAATAAGCAGCTAGCTGGAGTCAACGGAGTCCGCAGTTTTGAAAAGGATGTTCGTGGAACCCCAATTCCGGGATCGAAAGTCAAAACTCGCAAAGCCAAGGATGGAGATAATGTTTACACGACCTTGGATTCACGGTTGCAGACTTATCTAGAAACTTTAATGACTCAAGCCCAGGAAAAATATCATCCGCAATCCATGAGTGCTGTGTTAATGGATCCAAAAACAGGAGAGATTAAAGCGGCAACACAACGGCCAACCTTTAATGCGCAAACCAAGGATGGATTGAATCAAATGTGGCGCAATATCTTGGTGGAAGATGGTTTTGAACCTGGTTCTACCATGAAAGTCTTAACGATGTCGGCGGCAATTGATAGTGGGATATATAATCAAAACAGCACTTTCAAGTCAGGAACTTATAAAATCGATGGTAAAACGGTGGATGATTGGAACACTAATGGTTGGGGCAACATTACTTACCGTGATGCTTTTATTCGTTCTTCGAATGTCGGGATGGCGCATTTGGAACAACAAATGGGAGCAAAACGCTGGTTGAACTATATTCACCGCTTTGGCCTGTTACGTTCGACTTCCTCAGGTTTATTGAATGAAACTAAAGGAAGTATTGAATATAAATATCCGATTGAGCAGGCGAATACTGCTTACGGACAAGGCATCAATGTTTCAGTTTTACAAATGATGCAGGCTTTTTCGGCAGTTGCTAATGATGGTAAAATGGTTAAGCCGCGGATCGTCAGCAAAGTGGTCAATCCAAATACAGGCAAAACGGTTTATCAAACAAAAACAAAGGTTGTTGGACAGCCAATCAAGAAATCAACTTCAAAAAAAGTGTTGAGTATGATGCAAGATGTTGTCTATAATCAAAATGGAACTGGATCTGCATTTAAGATTGATGGGTATCGGATTGCTGCTAAAACTGGGACGGGACAAATTGGCAATAGCTCGGGCACCGGTTATTTGACGGGTGAGACCAACTATACTTTTTCGGTAGTTGGAGTTGCACCTGCAGATAATCCGCAATATATCTTGTACTTAGTAATGAAACAACCAAAAACATTTGCAAATGGAACTTCTGGAGAGATGCTGGCGTCTGTGTTCAATCCTTTGCTGAAAAGGGCACTTGATGAAAAGCAGGAATCCAGTACAACTTCAAGCACGCAAGTTACAATTCAAAATGAAGTCGGTCAAACAGCCGCAACGGTTCGCCAGCAGTTGAGTAATAGTGGACTATTAGTTGTAGAGGTAGGGAACGGCAAAAAGGTTTTGGCGCAGTCTGAAAATGCAGGAAGTGTGAAGCTTTCAGGTGAGCGAATCATTTTGTTGACTGGTGGTGAAAAAGTTATGCCGGATCTTTCAGGCTGGTCACGCAGCGATGTTGCCAAGTTAGGGAAACTTCTTGGAATCGAATTTGATTTTTCAGGTTCCGGATACGTCAGTTCACAAAGTGTGGCAGCTAATAAATCTTTGACAGGTGTTAGCAAAGTTTCAGTTCAATTAAAGTAGAATGATGTGGTGAATTATGCAAGCAAGTAAATTAATTAATAGTTTGAAATTTAAGCAAGTGGTTCCAGGAAGCTATGAAGATTTCAGAGTTTCTTTGCTCACACAAGATACCCGGGAAATTATTGATAACAGCGTTTTTATTGCAATTAAGGGTGCAGTTGTGGATGGACACACATTAGTTAAAACGGCACTAAAAAAAGGTGCAAAAATGATTATTGCACAAGAGCAAGTCGAGACTGGGAGTATTCCAGTTGTATATGTGCAAGATACTAAACGCGCGATGGCTGTTTTAAGCAGTTATTTTTATGCTGGTTCTAGTCAAGCCTTGCGAGTGGTAGGAGTAACTGGAACGAATGGAAAAACAACAGTTACTCATATAGTTGAAGCAATTTTCCGCGCTCACGGAGAAAAAACTGGCTTGATTGGCACAATGTATCGTAAGATTGGGGATGAAATCCTAAAAACTAAAAATACTACTCCTGACATTATTACGCTGCAGCGTACCTTGAATAAGATGGTTGAACGTGGTGTTTCAACTGTTTCAATGGAAGTTTCATCAATTGCGCTTATTCAAGGCAGAGTTTGGGGAATTGATTTTGATGTAGCGGTCTTTACGAACTTAACGCGCGATCATCTTGACTATCATAAGACAATGGCAAATTATGCGCATGCCAAGAGTCTGCTGTTCTCACAATTAGGCAATTCCTATGCGCATAATAGTGATGGTAAAATTGCTGTTTTGAATATTGATGATCCGATCGGTAGACAGTTGGAGCACGATACCGCGGCCCAAATCTTAACCTATGGAATCAAACAAGCGGCGATGATCAGAGCCACTAATATTGAAATTCATAGTCAGGGAACAGATTTTGACTTGCAGCTTTTTGAACAAAAGTGGCATCTTAGAGTAAAAATGGTGGGTCTGTTCAATGTGTACAATATTTTGGCTGCTTTTGCAGCGGCCTATGCTTCTGGTTTGGAGCCAAGCGCGATTATCCAAACATTGGAGGCCTTTCCAGGTGTTAAAGGCAGACTGCAGTTAATTTCGTCTCCCACCAAAGTGGCTGCAATTGTTGATTATTCACATACACCGGATGGTTTGCTGAATGCACTTGAAACTATTAACGATTTTGTTAAGGGCAAAGTTTTTTGCGTAGTCGGTTGTGGCGGTGACCGTGATCACGGCAAACGGCCTAAAATGGCTCAAATTGCTTGCAACTACAGTGACTATCCAATCTTTACTTCTGACAATCCGCGTTCAGAAGAACCGCAGGCAATTATCAATGACATGCTGCAGGGAGTTCCACAAGGACGCACGGTTGCAACTTTTGTTAACCGTAAAGAAGCAATTCAAGCGGCGATCAACCAAGCGTGTCCGGGCGATATTGTATTAATTGCCGGAAAGGGACATGAAGATTATCAGATCATCGGAGCTCATAAATATCATTTTGATGATGTTGAAGAAGCACAGGCAGCACTTAAAATAAAGGAGCAGGAAAGTTAAATGTCAATTCTTAAGATGGCAATCGCCACGCTAATCAGTTTTGTGGCGACAGTCAGTTTTTTACCATTATTTATAAATTACGCACATAAGAAAAAGCAGGGACAAATGATTCGCGAAGTTGGTCCTAAGTGGCACGAAAAAAAAGCTGGGACTCCAACAATGGGCGGATTGGTTTTTAATGGGGCAATTCTTTTGACAGCACTGATTTTGCCACTTTTTTGGCATCAGCTGACTTCACAATTGCTGGTTTTGGATTTCATTTTGCTGCTTTATGGCGCACTGGGATTTTGGGACGATTCAATTAAATTGTGGAAGAAACAAAATGAAGGAATGAAAGCTTGGCAGAAATTGCTGGGACAGATTATCGGGGCATTGATTTTCATGGTTGTTTACACACATGAAAAATTACCAGCGTCATTAAGTTTCATGGGTTTTGAAGTTCATCTCGGGTTGCTCTTTACTTTATTTGTAATTGTGTGGCTGGTAGGCTTTTCAAATGCGGTTAATCTGACCGATGGAATTGACGGGTTAGTTGCGGGACAAGCAATGATTGCTTTTGGAGTTTATGCAGTGATCGCACATGCACAGCACAAGGTTGATATTTTGCTGTTTTGTTTAGCTGTCATTGGTGCACTTGCAGGTTTTTTAATTTTTAATCATAAGCCAGCCAAAATTTTTATGGGTGACATGGGTTCACTGTCGCTGGGTGGTGCATTGGCAGCCGTTTCAATTTTATTACACCAAGAATTATCTTTGCTGCTGGTTGGAATTATTTTTGTAATTGAAACTGCAAGTGTTATGCTGCAGGTTGCATCTTTCAAGCTGACTGGTAAGCGAATCTTCAAAATGAGTCCCATCCATCATCACTTTGAACTTAGCGGTTGGAGCGAATGGCGCATCGATTTGACCTTTTGGTTAATTGGTTTAATTGCAGGAATTCTGACACTCTGGAACGTTCTTTAGAGTAAAAAATACTATAATTTTGTGTTTGTGCAAATTGTGAAAAGGAAGTCTATGCAGATGAAAAAAATAACAGCGTATGAAAATAAAAAAGTGCTGGTAATTGGATTAGGCAAAAGCGGTGTGAATGCAGCTAAACTTTTGTGCGAATTGGGAGCTGACGTAACTGTCAATGATCTCAAAGCGCCCAAAGATCCTAAAGTGGCAGCTGGACTGCGCCAGCAAGGGATTCGGCTGGTGACGGGCGGACACCCACTTTCCTTACTTGAAGGTACTGAACTGGTTGTTAAAAATCCGGGGATTCCATATAGCAATGTGCTTGTTGCAGCTGCTGTTAAGCAACATTTGCCGATCATCACCGAACCAGAACTTGCCTTTGAAATTCTTGATGCACCTTTGATTGGGATTACAGGGACAAATGGAAAAACGACGACAACAACAATGATCGCATTGATGCTAAATCAAGGAGCAACTAAGGGGCAGGCATTATTGGCGGGAAATATTGGAATTCCAGCAAGTCAAGTTGCACAAAAAGCCACGGCTGCAGATGTAATGGTCACAGAGCTTTCAAGTTTTCAACTTCTAGGAATTACAAAGTTAAAACCTCATATTGCAGTTTTGACAAATATTTACGAGGCGCACACAGATTATCATGGTTCACGTGAAAACTATGTTAAAGCAAAGATGCGCATCACGATGAACCAAGATCAAGCTGATTTCTTTGTAGTTAATTGGGATGCTGCTGAATGGCGTCAACTTAGTCAGTTGTCACATGCCCAAGTTGTTCCCTTTTCAAGACAGGATAAAACCGAAGCAGGTGCCTATCTGAAGGACGGCTGGCTCTGTTTTAAAGGCGAGAAAATTATGCTGGCAAGTGCGATCAAAGTTCCTGGAGACCACAATGTGGAGAATGCCTTGGCTGCCTTAGCAGTTGCAAAATTGATGGGTAAAAGTAATGAACAGATTGCAGAGGTTTTACAAACTTTTTCCGGCGTACGCCATCGGACACAGTATGTTACCACAATTAACGGTAGGAAGTTCTATAATGACTCGAAGGCTACCAATATGGAAGCCACAGAAAAGGCATTAGCTGGTTTTACGGCACCAGTTGTCTTAATGGCAGGCGGCTTGGATCGTGGCTTTACTTTTGAGCGCCTTGAACCGTATTTTAAGAATTTACGCGGTTTAATTGTCTTTGGTGAGACGGCAGATCTTGTAGCAGCAGCGGGCAAAAAAGCTGGTGTTAAAAAGATTGTACATACTAAAGATGTTGTTTCGGCAGTTCCTTTAGCCTATGAAATGAGCCAGGCTGGTGATGTAGTATTGCTTTCGCCGGCCTGTGCGAGCTGGGATCAGTATCCAACTTTTGAAGTTCGTGGTGACCTGTTTATTACGGCTGTTACCAAGCTGCAAAAGCAAGTGGAGGTGAAATAGGATGCGTATTTTAATCTCTGGTGGTGGAACTGGAGGACACATCTATCCAGCGTTAGCTTTGATCGAGACTTTGAAAAAAGATGATCCTGCGACGGAAGTTCTGTATGTTGGAACGCATAAGGGATTAGAAAGCAAAATTGTGCCAGCTGCAGGAGTCGCTTTTCAGACCATTAAGATTCAAGGATTCAAGCGGTCATTGTCGCTTGAGAATTTTAAAACGATTTACCTCTTTTTAAAAAGTGTTCATGATGCCAAACGGATTATTCGTCAATTTAAACCTGACGTTGTTGTGGGGACTGGTGGTTATGTCTGTGGTGCGGTAGTCTATGCTGCTGCAAAAATGAAAATTCCAACTTTTATTCATGAACAAAATAGCATTGCAGGGATTACAAACAAATTTTTAAGTCATTTTGTTGATAAGATTGGGATTTGTTTTGCACAAGCGGCAGCTGAGTTTCCTGCTGCAAAAGTAGTTTTCACCGGCAACCCGCGCGCACAGCAGGTCGCAGGAATTAAGCCTTCTGGACGGCTGCAAGAATTGGGTCTAAGTGCCACTAAGAAGACAGTCCTGATTTTTGGAGGATCACGCGGAGCACGCAGAATTAATGAAGCCACAATCGCGGCTTTTGAATATTTTGCCGAAAAAGAATATCAGGTACTATTTGTAACAGGCAGTGTCCACTACCAAAAAATAATGGATGAGTTAAAGACACCTGTGCCGCAGAATATTTTAATTAAGCCGTATATTCCTGATATGCCGGCAATCTTACCCGAGGTAACCTGTATTGTTGGGCGAGCTGGCGCAACTAGTTTGGCAGAGATTACAGCCTTGGGGATTCCTTCTGTGCTGATTCCAAGTCCTTATGTAACACATGACCATCAGACGCATAACGCACAAAGCTTGGTGACGGTCGGAGCTGCTAAAATGATTACAGAGGCTGATTTGACAGGGGTCAAACTCGCAGATGCGGTTGATGAACTTTTGCGTAATGACCAGTTAAGAATGGAAATGTCTGCTAAAGCACGCGCAGCTGGTGTACCGGATGCGGCAACTAGAATTGAGCAACTGTTGCAGCAATTGATTGCCAAAAAATAATTTTTAAAGGAGGTTGGTCGTGATGCGCCATAATCGGTTTTTGAAAAGAAAAAATATCAAGGACCAGCCTCTGACTCCATGGGAGGAAATGCAGCGAAAAAGGCGGCAAAAGAAGAGCAAAAAACGACATTTCTTTAAGAGGAAAAAACGAATCGGAGATAAACTGCCATTGTTGACAAGGCAAAGAAATCAGGTCTTACGCCGACGCTTGAGCATTAACTTAGTCTTCTTTTCGTTAATGGGAATACTGTCTTTGTACTTTATACTCCCAATTAGCCGGATTAGCCAAGTCACAGTCACTGGAGCAGATGCCCAGACGCGTTCGGCTGTTTTAGCTGCTAGCGGGTTAAAAAAAGGTGGGCTGCTGTTAAAAACAGTGCTTATGCAAAAAAAGATTAAGCAAGAGATTTTGACTGCTGTGGCAGAAGTTAAGCAAGTCCGTTTTAATTATGATTGGACAACTGTTAAGTTGCAGACGACCGCTAGTCCAGTGAGTGGTTACGTGTTAGATGGAAAGCAATACTATGCCCTGACCAAAAAGGGAGTCCAGTCTCAGATTGCACGGAATCAGCCGGCTGACAATTATCCTGTTTATTCGGGGTTCGGAAAGAAACCGCAGTTAAAATTGTTGGCTATTCAAATGAATAAGATGCCGGCTAAATTGACGAGTGCTATTTCAGAGGTGCATTATGATCCGTCACAGGTCAATTCTGGAAGAATTCGAGTTTATCTGAACGATGGTAATGAGGTGATTGCAACTATCTCAACTTTTGCAACTAAAATGGCTTATTATCCGGCTATCAAGGCTAAAGCTACGCAAAAAATTCTCGTTGATTTTGAAGTGGGGGCATTTTCTTATCCTTTGAAGTCAAATAATTGACAAATGTTTATCAATTGTACAAATAAAGGCTTGAGAAGTGTATAAATGAGAAACAGTGTGGTAAAATCTAATTAATCGGTTTGAGTGAAATATTGGAATGCAAGTTTGGAATATTAGGGAAGAAGGGGGCTCGATCAATGGAAAATTCTGGGATATATGTTGGCCTTGATATTGGGACGACATCAATCAAGGTAATCGTCGCGGAATACGTAAAAAACCAGCTGAATATCATCGGAGTTGGAAGTGAGCGCTCGGATGGTTTGAGTCGTGGTGTTATCGTGGATATTGATCGTGCGGTCACCGCAATCAAGAAAGCTGTTGCGCAAGCTGAACAAAAAGCAAATATTCAAATTTCAGAAGTGATTGTTGGAATTCCAGCTAATCTACTTGAGATTGTACCATGCAGTGGGATGATCGCAATTGGCGATGAAAGTGGAAATTCAAAAGAAATCGGTAATGATGATGTGTATCGAGTGACTAAAGCTGCTTTAACACAAAAGTTGCCACCTGAGCGTGATATCATTGACATCTTACCGGATGAATTCATTGTAGATGGATTTGATGGAATTAAAGACCCACGGGGTATGATTGGGGTCCGTTTGGAGATGAAGGGCGTTGTTTATACAGGCCCGAAGACGATTCTGCATAATACACTGAAGTGTGTGCAGATGGCTGGTCTAAAGGTTAAAGATACCCTTGTAGGGCCCCTAGCGCTTTCGACGGTTGCCTTGAGTGATGGTGAACGTGATTTTGGGACTGTGTTGCTTGATTTGGGTGGCGGTCAGACGACTGCGGCTGTTGTACATGATCACAAATTAAAATATACATATGTTGACCAAGAGGGCGGTAAATTTGTCACGAAGGATATTTCAGTAGTACTGAATACTTCACTTGAGAATGCTGAAAAAATCAAGCGTAATTATGGTTATGCTGCAAGTTATCTTGCATCAAAAGAAGACCTTTTTCCCGTTGAAGTTGTTGGTAAAACAGATAAGGTCCAAGTCAGCGGTGAATATCTTGGTGAGATTATTGAAGCTCGCTTGACACAAATCTTCACTAAGCTGAAAGATGCACTTGAGCAAATTGATGCACTTGGATTGCCTGGAGGAATTGTGATTACGGGTGGAATGGCTGCCCTTCCAGGGGTCAAAGAGCTGGCTGAAGATGTTTTTGATGTTAATATTAAAATCTTTATTCCACAGCAGATGGGACTGCGGCATCCTTCCTTTACGCAAGCGATTGGACTTGTCCAGTACATGACGGTGCGCAGCGAAATTGAGTTAGTGGTTAAAGGTGTTTTAAGTGGTAAGACAGTGCAGCAGGTGGCGCCGCAAAGGGCCACCAAGGAAGCGGATGATGAGCAACTTGTTAAAGTTGATTTTAATTCCGAGAAAGCTGAGAAGAAGCAAAAGAAGAAGGATGGCAATGGTGCCTTCGAAGGCCTCAAGAACTTTTTTAATACATTTTTTGATTGATTTTAATTGGAGGGAAATGCAATGGAATTCTCACTAGATGCAAACGAAAATACAGGAGCAACGATCAAAGTTATTGGGGTCGGCGGTGCAGGTGGCAATGCTGTTAATCGAATGATTGCTGATGATGTTAAAGGCGTGGAATTTATTGTTGCTAATACAGATGTTCAGGCACTTGAAAGTTCAAATGCTGAAACTAAAATTCAATTAGGGCCTAAGCTTACGCGCGGTCTGGGAGCAGGATCAAATCCTGAAATTGGCAACAAAGCTGCACAAGAAAGTGAAGAAGCTTTAGCAGAAGCATTGCAAGGTGCCGATATGATCTTTGTTACTGCGGGCATGGGTGGTGGTACCGGAACTGGGGCTGCACCTATTATTGCTAAGGTTGCAAAAGATCAAGGTGCACTGACGGTTGGGGTTGTTACACGACCATTTAGTTTTGAAGGGCCAAAGCGTGCACGCTATGCGGCTGAAGGTGTTGCCCAAATGAAGGAACATGTCGATACGCTCGTGATCATCGCGAACAACCGTTTGCTTGAAATTGTGGATAAAAAGACACCAATGCTTGAGGCTTTCAAAGAAGCAGACAATGTTTTGCGCCAAGGTGTGCAGGGAATTTCAGATTTGATTACCTCACCAGGATATGTCAACTTGGACTTTGCGGATGTTAAGACTGTGATGGAGAATCAGGGTTCGGCTTTGATGGGAATCGGGTCCGCCAATGGTGAAAACAGGACGGCTGAAGCAACTAAAAAAGCAATTTCTTCACCGTTGCTTGAAGTTTCAATTGATGGTGCAGAACAAGTACTGTTAAACATTACTGGTGGTCCAGATTTAAGTCTTTTTGAAGCACAGGATGCTTCGGATATTGTAGCACAAGCTGCCACCAGTGATGTTAATATTATTTTTGGAACCTCAATTAACGAAGATCTTGAAGACAAAGTAGTGGTTACTGTGATTGCTACTGGAATTGATAAGAAGAAAGAAGAGCGGGCAGCTCGCCACAAACGGATGAACAACAGTAACCCAAGCGAAGGTGCACGGTTGGACTCTTTTAATAACAGCACTGCTGCCAAGCCAACCAATGATCCCCTTAAGGACTGGGATTTACGCCGTGAGATTACGGGTGAACGTCCGCTTGAAAATTCAGAACGTACAAACGAGTTCCAAAATGTCGAAAAGAAAAAGTTCGATATTTTTAAAGCTGATACTGCTAAGGAACAGAATGAAACGGAAGATGACGGGTTAAATACACCACCATTCTTCCGTCATCGGCGTAAGTAATTTGTCAGCCGGTACATGCTGAAGGGGGTGTTGGAATGGCTTTAGGCAATAAGCTGAGTCGTTTTTTTGGAATGGCTGATGAAGAGGACTATCAAGAAGAGTTTCCTAATAAAGAAAGTGAACCAACTTCCAATTTTTCTCAAAGTCAAAAAGTCGTTTCTCTGAATGGTAAGAGGCAGGAAATGGTCGAAAAGAAGATTGCTTTGTTTGAACCACGAATCTATTCTGACGTTAAAACTATTGCAACGCGCTTGCTTAATGAACAAGCGGCTGTGATTAATTTTCAAAGAATGGATGATGAGCAGGCACGACGGGTTGTTGATTTCTTGACTGGAACAGTTTTTGCAATTGAAGGCGAAATTCAACGCGTCGGCGATAATATTTTTCTATGCACACCACGTAATTTTGTTGTCGAAGGAAATGTCACCGCAGATTTTTCGGAATCTGATCTCAATTAGTTTAGGAGTATGAGAATTGATTATCTTAACAATTGTTAACCGCTTGTTCCAACTCTATTCACTTGCACTGGTTGTTTACGTGCTAATGACCTGGTTCCCAGGAGCTTTGCAGTCACGGTTGGGTGTTATTTTAGGACGCTTCTGTGAACCATATTTGGCGTTCTTTGATCGCTTCATTCCAACGTTCGGTGGAATCAGCTTTTCACCGATTGTTGCACTTTTAGCCTTGCTGTTCGTTCAAAACGGCGTCAATCTTGTACTGACTTCGCTTTTGAGTGCTTTAGGCTTTGCATTTTAGAAGAAGGTCAGTATGGTAAAGGAAACAATCTATCAACATTTTAGAGCAGAGGAAAGCACAACTGTTACAGAACTGGGAACACTGATTGCGCAAGCACAAACTGAATATAGACCGATCTTAACGCATTTCTTGAATCCACGTGAACGTTTTATTGCGGAAACGCTTGTTCATGAAGATAACAGAGTTAAATTGGCAGCTGAGGGGCTCGTGCCTAATGCTGAACGGCAAAGAATGCTTTTTTATCCAGACTATTACGAACCTGTGCTGGCAGATTTTGAACTTGCTTTGCTAGAGGTTAAGTATCCTGTTAAGTTTGCTACGCTTAAACATAGCCAAATTTTAGGGGCCTTAATGAATTCTGGGATTAAACGAGAGGTCATTGGTGATATTATTACTGATGGAAGTCGCTGGCAGTTAATTGCAGATCAGCAGTTCAGTCGTTTTTTGCAGACACAGATTGAAAACGTTGGCAGAATTAAGGTCCGGCTTAGTGAACTTGAACCAAGTGCTGTTGTGATTCCTTTAGATGAATGGCAGGAAGAACAGGTTTCGGTAAGTTCCTTGCGGATTGATGTTTTGGTCGCTGCTGTCTATCATCTCTCGCGGAATCGGGCCAAGGAACTACTAAACAATAAGTTGATTCATTTGAATTGGATGTTGCTGGATAAACCTGATCATGAAATTGCTGTCTATGACGTCGTTTCAGTCCGCGGCTTTGGGCGGTTTAAGCTTGAAGAAATTCGTGGTCTTTCAAAAAAGGAAAAAATCCGTGTCGTTGTTGCTGTTTTAAAAAAATAATACATACATGGAGGTGTTGGGGATATGACTTTGACCCCATTAGATATTCACAATAAAGAATTTCGTGTAAAACTGCGTGGCTATGATCAGGACGAAGTTAATGATTTTTTGGATCAAATTATCAAGGATTATGAACTTAACCTGAAAGAAAATGAACACTTAAGTGAAGGCTTGAAACAAAGCCAAGAGAAGCTTAAATATTTCAATGATCTAAAAGACTCTTTGAACCAATCAATTATTGTTGCACAAGAAGCTGCTGATAAAGTAAAAGCAAACTCGCAGCGTGAAGCAGAAATCATCAATCGTGAAGCACAAAAGCAGGCACAAGATGTGGTTGATCAGGCAAATGAGAAGGCACGTCACATTATTGAAGGTGCTTCGCAAAAGGCTAAACGGTTAATCTTTGAAACCGATGATCTGAAGAAGCAGGCACGGATTTTCAGGCAGAAATTGCAAGTAATGTTGGAATCTCAACTTGAGGTTGTTAAAGGCAGCGAGTGGGATGATATCTTGAAACAGGGCGATACCAGCAACTATGAAGAAATTCAAGAAGCAATTAGAAGAGAAGAGGAGCTTGACAAAAAGAGTGCAAAAGAAGTAAAATCATTCTCAAACGTTGAAGCTCAAAAGGAACAAGAGACTGGGGATAACCAGAATAACAAAGCCGTTGTGATTTTTCCTGAAGAAGAAGATGGCGGACAGCATTTTGATGAAGTTGCTGCTGATGCGCAAAAGAATAAATAAAGCTAAAAAAAGAACAATAGTTTTGGTATGATATCATAGCGAGCCGGTGTCTGGTGCAAGTCCGGTGGTTTCTCATTTCAAGATTTATCATCTTTTTAGCGACAGGCTGAATTAAGAGTAAGGCTGTTCGGAGAATGACCGTTAGTCATTTTGAGGAAAAGGGTTTGGTCCCTTTTTGAATTTGGGTGGTACCGCGAAGATTTCGTCCCTTGCTGGGAATGAAGTCTTTTTTTTTATAAAAATTAGCGAAAAGGAGAGGATTTTATGAGAATTAAAGAAACTTTAAATTTGGGAAAAACAAAATTCCCAATGCGCGGAAACTTACCCGTGCGCGAAGCTGAAAGACAAACTGAATGGGAAGAAAATAAGGTTTATGAACGACGTCAAAAATTAAATGAAGGCAAGCCAAGCTTTGTTTTGCATGATGGCCCTCCATATGCTAACGGAAATATTCATATGGGGCATGCGCTTAACAAAATTACCAAAGATTTCATTGTGCGTTCGAAATCTATGATGGGCTTCCGTGCACCATATGTCCCTGGCTGGGATACGCATGGTCTGCCGATCGAACAGCAGTTGAAAAAGGCGGGGGTTGATCGGAAAGCATTGTCAGTTGCCGATTTTCGTGAAAAGTGCCGAGAGTATGCACTAGAGCAAGTTGACAAACAAAGAACTGATTTCAAGCGCCTTGGGGTTGCCGGTGAATGGGATAATCCATATGTAACACTCGACCCATCATTTGAAGCACAGGAGATTCGTGTTTTTGGCAAGATGGCGGAATTGGGCTTGATTTATAAAGGTAAAAAGCCAGTCTTTTGGTCATGGTCTTCTGAATCAGCACTAGCAGAGGCGGAAGTAGAGTATCATGATGTAACTTCGCCGTCTGCTTTTTATGGCGAACAAGTTGTTGATGGTAAAGGAGTTTTAGATACTGATACGTACATGGTCGTTTGGACAACCACACCATGGACAATTCCGGCTTCAGAAGGAATTACAGTTGACAAAGATTTTGATTATGCAGTTGTACAACCTGCAGGTGATCAGCGTAAATATGTGATTGCAACAGAACTGGTAAAAAATTGTGCCGAATTATTTGGTTGGGAAAAGTATGAGATTGTTAAGCAGCTTAAAGGAGCAGCTTTGGAATATGTCACCGCACAGCATCCCTTCTATCCTGAACGTAAGTTGCTAACGATGCTCGGCGATTTTGTCACGCTTGATTCTGGGACCGGGCTAGTGCATACGGCTCCTGGTTTTGGGGAAGATGACTTTAATGTCGGTAAGCAATATGGCTTGGATATTTATGTTCCAGTAGATGATAAGGGTTATTTGACTGAAGATGCTGGTCCTGATTTTGCACATGTTTTCTATGATGATGCAAATCAGATTTCATTGGATAAGTTAAAAGCAGCCGGATTGCTTTTGAAATTCATGCCGTTGGAGCATAGCTATCCATTTGATTGGCGAACCAAAAAACCGATTATTTTCCGTGCAACTCCGCAATGGTTTGCTTCCGTTGGAAAGATTCGGACCCAGATTTTAGATGCAATTGATGAAGTTAAATTTTTCCCAGATTGGGGTCAAAAACGGTTGCATAACATGATTCGTGATCGTGGTGACTGGGTAATTTCACGTCAGCGGGTGTGGGGCGTGCCACTACCAATTTTCTATGGTGAAGATGGCGAAGCAATTATCACTAAAGAAACGGTAGCACATGTAGCTGATTTAATTGAAAAACACGGGTCGAACATCTGGTTCCAGCGAGAAGCCAAAGACTTATTGCCTGCTGGATTCACCAGTGAGCATTCACCACACGGTCAGTTTACAAAAGAAACTGATATTATGGATGTTTGGTTTGATTCTGGTTCTTCACATCAAGGAGTTTTGGCGCAACGTGATTATTTGACTTATCCAAGTGACATGTATCTTGAAGGTTCCGACCAATACCGTGGCTGGTTCAATTCAAGTTTGATTACGAGCGTTGCCTTTTCAGGAAAGGCACCGTACAAACAGATTCTTTCACAAGGATTCACCCTTGATGGTGAAGGCCGCAAGATGAGCAAGTCGCTGGGAAATACGATTGTTCCAGCTAAAGTCATTCAACAAATGGGCGCTGAAATCATTCGTTTGTGGGTATTGAGTGTCGATTCCTCGGCCGATGTTCGGGTTTCGATGGATAGCTTTAAACAAATCTCCGAATCCTACCGTAAAATTCGGAATACTATTCGTTTCATGTTGGCTAATACGACTGATTTTGATCCGGCACATGATACAGTTGCTTTTGATGATCTTGAAGCGCTTGACCAGTATATGGAAATCAAGGTTAATAAGTTCACTAAAGAAGTGCTGGACGATTATGCTGTTTATGACTTCATGGATATCTATAAGAAACTGATTAACTTTGTTTCTGTGGAACTTTCAGCTTTTTATCTGGACATCGCCAAAGATGTTGTTTACATTGAAAGCGCAGATGCGCGTAAGCGGCGTTCGATGCAGACGGTTTTATATGACGTGGTAGTCAGACTTACAAAATTATTAACACCAATTTTGCCGCATACCACAGAGGAAATCTGGAATTATCTAAAGGAACCTGAAGATTATGTTCAACTGGCTGAAATGCCTCAAGTACAGCATTTCAATGCGGAAGAAAAAATTACTGCACGTTGGGAAGAATTCTTGAAAGTGCGGACGGATGTTTTAAAAGCATTGGAAGAAGCCCGCGATCAGAAGTTGATTGGTAAGTCATTTGAGGCGCATGTAACACTTTATGCAGATGAGCCTACGCAGGAATTACTGGCCGCACTTGGAACTAATGTCCGTCAAGTCTTAATTGTCTCAGCACTTGATGTTAAAGAACTTGCACAGGCACCAGCCACTGCTGTTAAATACCATGAGGTTGCACTTACAGTTGAGCATGCTGATGGCAAGGTTTGTCCACGTTGTCGGATGATTAAAGAAGATGTTGGGACCGATGCTGACTTGCCATTGTTGTGTGCAAGTTGTGCTGCTTTGGTAAGAGCTGATTATCCTGCAGCAGTTGCAGAAGGCTTAACAGAATAAAAAGGAAGTACAAGGCAGCGGTTGCAGACTTTGAAAACTAACAGCAATTTGTAAAGTAGTTACAATTTGGTTAACTTAATTTACAGTTGCTGGTTAGGTTACATTATAAATACGCAATAAAACTAGGAGAAGTGTGACATAAGTTGTTAAAACTTGTGGACTGACGTAAATTACGAACGTAAAGTGTATTTTATTATGAGTAATTCGAAGTTAGACGGAGAATTTTGACTTATGGAACACGTTTATCCGGAATAAAAGAGGGGCTGTGACAAAATTTAACTTTTGTCACAGCCCCTTTAGTCTAGGTAGAACTTTTTTATTTAAGTAACTAACGCTAAAAAGTAAAAAAATATGACAGTCAGTGATTAATAGTTGTATGATATGATGATAATAGAATTAATTTGGAGGTCATTATAATGAAGTTGCTGAAAGTTCATGGTTCGGGCAATGACTTTTTCATTTTAGATCAAAGCAAGTTGGAGAAGCCCTTATCTGAAGCAGAATTAAAATTGTTAGCACAGAAAATTTGCGATCGTAAAAGCGGGCTTCATGGTGGTTCTGATGGCGTATTATCTGTAACCGCAGGGCATAATGATGCAGTTGTCGGCAAGATGCGGGTGATTAATGCAGACGGCAGTGAAGCTAGTATGTGCGGTAACGGAATCAGAACAGTTGCCCGTTACCTAAGCGAACAAAATAATCAGAATGCTTTCAAAGTTGAGACGATGCAGGCTGATTTGGAAGTTAAAAGAGAACCTGATTTTGCACCAGGGATTACTGTCTTTGAAGCAGAAATTTCACCAGTTTCTTTTACTGCTAAAGCTTTAGGGATGCATGTTGCTGGAAAAGAAAAGTTAGTTAATGAAAGCATCCCAGAACTGTCTGCCACTTTAAAATTTTCTGCAGTCGCAGTTCCTAACCCGCATTTAATCGCATTTGTGGACCATGCGACTTTAATCGGCGAAGAACTCGGAAGAATTGCAAGCTATTTAAATTCAAAAGGAAACCCGATTTTCCCGGATGGAGTGAATGTTAGCTTTGTTGAAGTCTTGGCAAAAAATAAAATCTTTGTTCGGACCTATGAACGCGGGGTCGGGTTTACAAATGCCTGCGGGACAGCTATGTCTGCCTCTAGTTTGATGTATGTACTCCTGTTTACTGGTAAGAGCGGCTTAGAAGAAAAGATTACAGTTTTGAATCCTGGCGGGATGGTAAAGACAAAGGTTCATCAGCGTGCTGATGGTTCTTATTGGATGTCTTTGATCGGCAATGCAACTTTTGTGGCAACGGTCGAAGTTGAATTATCGGCGGCCCTAGCAGGCGACTTTTCACAAGTGAACTGGCAGGAAACGGGTGAACAAAAAGCATATGAACACTTTGTAAGGAGTGTTGTTAAAAATGAACTTTGAAGAAAAATTGTTGGATTCTAAGCGAATTTACACTGGCAAAATTATTAATGTTGAAGAAGAAACAGTGCAGCTTCCTGATGGAAAAAATGCTAAAAGGGAAATTGTCAGGCATCATGGGGCAGTCGCACTGCTATGCATTACAGCAGATGATAAAATGATCTTTGTCAAACAATGGCGCGAGCCGCTGCGTAAAACTACCTTGGAAATTCCGGCTGGCAAGATTGAACCTGCTGAGGAGCAGTCACCTCAAGAAACCGCTAAACGCGAGCTCAACGAAGAGGTTCGATTGCGGGCTGAAAAGCTGGAACAGATTGCTGTCTTTTATACTTCTCCAGGTTTTGCAGATGAAAAAATGTTTCTTTACCATGCTCAGGGATTGTCGCCAGTGGCGCAAGCATTACCGCAAGATGACGATGAGTTTTTGAATGTGTATGAATTGACTTTAGCAGAAGCACAGGAGCAGATTAAAGCTGGTCTAATCTGCGACAGTAAGACAATCATGGCCGTTTGGTATTGGATGCTTAAGTTAAGGAGTGTTTAATGTGGGAATCAAAGAAAGACTTTCACGCACTGCCAGGCAACATTCTGAACACAAAGAGGAACCAAAAAAGACACGCTCGCAGGCGGTAGAGAATTCTCCGGATGAGCTGAGTCGTGCACAACTGCGTAAGTTTAGGCAAGCGGAAGTTGAAGAAGAGAAGAAACGCCGATTAGGGCGCAAACTAAATTGGATAATTTTATTTCTAGTGATTGCAATTGTGATCGTCTACTGTTTTATGATTTTTGTTAATTTTTGATGGAGGAAGACAAATGAAGTATGGGATTTTGTGTGCCATGGATGAAGAGTTAAAAGAACTGCGTGCGCAGTTGAGTGCAGAAAAAGCAGTCACACTGGGCGGAATTAATTTTTATGAAGGGTGTTTAGGTCAGCAAAAAGTTGTTTTAGTGCGCTCGGGAATCGGCAAAGTTCAAGCGGGCATGACAACCGCGTTGTTGATTGTAACCTTTGGGGCAACAGCCGTTATTAACTCTGGTTCTGCAGGTGGAATTGGCACTGGGTTGCACGTCGGCGACGTTGTTTTGTCTACTGCAGCTGCCTATTATGATGTTGATACCACAGCTTTTGGATATCTTCCAGGGCAGCTTCCACAACAGCCGCAACGTTTTATGGCTGATGAAAAACTAGTTGCACGGATTGCTCAAGCAGCTCAAAAAAATGGTCTGCATACTAAAACTGGTTTGATTGTTACGGGCGATCAATTTGTAGCTTCTTCTGAAAAAATTGCAAAGATTAAGCAAACCTATCCAGCGGCTTTGTGCTGTGAGATGGAAGGTGCTGCAGTTGCTCAAGCTGCATTTCAGTTTAAGGTTCCTTTTGTGATTGTCCGTGCAATGTCCGATGTTGGGGATGAAGAGGCTGGTCAGTCTTTTGATGAATTTATTATTGAGGCCGGTCGCCGTTCCGCCCAGATGATTTTGAACGTTTTAAATGTTTGAGGGGTTTTGAAAAATGAAACATATTTATTTAGACAATGCAGCGACAACACCGATGGCGCAACCCGTTATTGACAAAATGACGGCGGTCATGACACAGGTTTTTGGCAATGCATCGAGTACTCATTATTATGGCCGACAGGCGCGTGCAATTCTTGACGAAAGTCGGCATGTAATTGCAACGTCAATCAATGCCAAGAAGGATGATGAAATTGTTTTTACGAGTGGTGGCACTGAGAGTGATAATACAGCGATTATTGAAACTGCCTTTGCCCGTAAAAATGAAGGACGTCATTTAATTACAACGGCAATTGAACACGAGGCAGTTTTAAAGTCAATGGCTTATTTGGAAACTCAAGGATTTGAAGTTACCTATCTGCCGGTTGACCGGACCGGTAAAATTTCACTTACGGATTTGCAAAATGCTTTACGAGCTGATACGATTTTGGTCTCAATTATGGCGGGAAACAATGAAGTTGGGAGCAGGATGCCAATTCACCAAATTGGGCAGATTGTGGCTGCTTCTAATGCCTGGTTCCATACTGATGCAGTTCAGGCTTATGGGCTGGTAGATCTTGATGTTCAAGCTGATCAGATTGATTTGATGTCAACTTCTGCACACAAATTGAATGGTCCGAAATTTTTAGGTTTTCTTTATCGTGCTGAGCATGTTGTGATTCCGTCGCTAATTAAGGGTGGCGATCAGGAACTCAAACGCCGTGCAGGAACAGAAAATATTCCTGCGATCGCAGCGTTTGCACAAGCTGTTAAACTAGTTGACTCGCAGGAAAAAGCTGCGCGGCAGCAAAAGTATGCAGGGTTCAAGCAGCAACTGGTAACGGGTTTGCGTGAAAATGGGATTGAGGTTGAGGTTAATGGGGACCTTGAAGGTCATAATCTGCAACATGTTTTGAATCTATGGTTCAAGGGCTGTCCAAGTGATGCGTTGTTAACTAATCTTGACTTGAACGGAATTGCAGTTTCTGCAGGATCGGCTTGTACAGCGGGAAGTCTTGAACCTTCACACGTGTTAATTGCGATGTATGGCAAAGATAGCCCACGCATCGCAGAATCTTTGCGTTTTAGCTTTGGTGCAGGTAATACAGCGGCTGAGATTGAAGTTGTAATTGCAACTTTAAGTACGATTGTTAAAAAATTAAAAAGGGAGTAATACAAGATGGCATACCAGAAAAAAGCGTCTCTTTTAGGTGATAAACGCACTTTTGAGTTAGCTGCGCAAATCAAAAAATATACTTTACGAGATGTTGGTTTTACTGAAAGTCATGGTGGTAAATTTGTACTGGAACGGTCACTTGATCCAAATTCACCTTTTAATGCAGCTCTTAAGTTCAAAATGACAATCAGTGCCGAACTTAAAACGTTTAAAATGGCAGTGACTGCTGCAAATGGGTTGAAAGAGGTCAATCTTTTTAAAGAAAATGATGCGGCTGCGCGAATAGAGCAACTAGATTATTTATTAGCTGTTCTGGTAAAAAGGCAAATTCTGACACAGGTTGTTTAAAAACCCGTGACTTGTCAAAGTAACCGCAAGTCGATATAATGTAACTTACTGAAATAATACGACCTTCAAATCGTAGGTATTCAGAATCTAGATTGAATGATGGTGATAGTATTATGCAAGACAACAGTCAGACACGTGTTGTTGTGGGGATGAGCGGTGGAGTTGATTCTTCGGTGGTAGCATATCTTCTCAAGCAGCAGGGTTATGATGTCGTTGGTGTCTTTATGAAGAACTGGGATGAGGAAAAGGATAGCGGTGTTTGTACAGCAACTGAAGATTATGAAGATGTTGCGAAAGTTGCAAATAAGATCGGGATCCCATATTACTCAGTTAATTTTGAAAAGGAATACTGGGACAGAGTTTTTACGTATTTTCTTGACGAATACAAGCATGGCAGAACGCCAAATCCAGATGTCATGTGCAATAAGGAAGTCAAATTCAAAGCATTCCTTGACTACGCTTTAAAGCTTGATGCCGACTATATTGCAATGGGACACTATGCACAGCTACGGCGTGATGCTGATGGGACAGTGCATCTTTTGCGCGGTGCAGACAGCAATAAGGATCAGACCTATTTTTTGAGCCAGCTTGCGCAAAATCAGTTGCAAAAAGCTCTTTTTCCAATTGGAGATTTGCAGAAAAAAGAAGTACGCGCGATTGCCGAAAAGGCGGGGCTTGCAACCGCAAAGAAAAAGGATTCCACCGGGGTTTGTTTTATCGGTGAGCGTAATTTTAGTAAATTTTTGCACGAATTTTTACCTGCGAAGTCCGGTCTAATGAAGACTGTGACCGGTGAAGTTAAGGGAAAACATTACGGCTTGATGAACTATACAATTGGTCAACGCAGAGGTCTTGGTATTGGCGGAAATGGTCAGAGTAATGATCCTTGGTTCGTCATTGGAAAAGATTTGAGTTCAAATACCTTATATGTTGGTCAAGGATATCATAATAAGCACTTGTATGCAGATCGGCTGGATGGCAGTAAAGTAAGTTTCATTGCACCATTGACACGCGGTTCGATTTTTCATTGTACAGCGAAATTTCGTTACCGGCAGCAAGATTCAGGCGTTACTGTTTATTTGAATTCTGATCAGACAAAAGTACGAGTAGAATTCGACGAGCCGGTTCGCGCAATTACTCCAGGACAGGAAGTTGTTTTTTACGACGGCGAGGAATGCCTAGGGAGTGCCACAATTGATCGCGCTTATCAAAAAGAGCGCGTCTTGCAATATGTCTAAATTTGTGATGTACCTGAATTAATTAACAGAAATATAATGATGAAGTTCAGTCGGAGATGCAGCAATTTGCTCTCTGGCTGAACTTTTTGTGCTTAACTAAAAAATTGTGTAATTCCGCAACGCTAGCAATTTAGCAAAGCATGCACATTTATGCAGCATTTCAAGTGGTAATTACCTAAAAGACTTTGTTTTTCTCTTCACGCAAACATTTTTTGTGGCATAATTAGAGATAGCAAAAAAGAGAAAAGGGGATTCGTTGTGACTAGATTATTCTTCATCAGACATGGCAAAACAGAATGGAATCTTGAAGGACGTTATCAAGGTGCACAGGGAGATTCTCCCTTACTGCAGGAAAGTTATACTGAGATCAGCCAGTTAGCGGTGTATTTACGCCAATATCAGTTTGAGGCACTTTACAGCAGTCCAATTAAACGGGCTTTGACAACTGCGCAGCAACTTTCTGAGAAATTACCGCAGCAACTGCCCGTGCAACCAGAAACAGCTTTGCGGGAGTTTAATCTTGGAAAGATGGAAGGGATGAAATTTACAGAAGTTGCCCGTCTTTATCCCGCTGAGCTGGCTGCTTTTGGTAAACATGCCGACTTGTATGATCCGACTATAATTAAAGGTGAGACTTTTCCACAGGTTTTTGAGCGGATGACACCAGCTATTCAAAAAATAGTTAGGCTTCATCCTAAAGGAGATGTCCTGCTTGTCAGCCATGGAGCTGCTTTATGTGCAGAAATCAGGCATTTGTTAGGTTATTCGCTAAAAGAATTGCGTGCTAATGGTGGGCTGGCAAATACTAGTACTACGATTTTAGAGACACATGATGGCAAGAATTTTACCTGTTTAGCATGGAATAAGACAGATTATCTCAAACGCAAGTTAGACGCGACAGATATTGTCTAAGGAGTGGGTTAATGAACAAGCAACGGAAACAGCTAGTCAAAAAGACTGATGAATTAATTAAAGCAGCGATTCAAAAAATTGATGATGAACCTAAGAACGCCCAAAATTACTATGACTTAGGCTCTCTTTTGACGGAACTTAAAAACTATGAACAAGCTGAAGCCCTTTTTCGAAAGGCATTACCACTTTTTGCAACTGAACAACATGACAGCAGTTTGCTCTATTATGGATTAGGTAATGTTCTTTATGCGGCTGGGTTATACGCTCAGGCAGTTGAAGTATTTCAGAAAGTTCAAGAACAAAAGCTGCAGCAAGATGCCTATTTGATGCTTGCGCAGTCGGAGTTTGCACAAGAGCATTACCAACAAGCACTTGCTTTTGCGCTGACGGCTGCGGAAAGAGGATCACATCAGGATGCCGCGCATTTATTGATGGGTGAAAGTTTTTTAGCTTTAGGAGACTTCGAGCATGCGCAAGAATATTTTGAGCAGGTGCGCACACGAGAGCCACAGAACTTTAAAGCTAATTTTGAGTTGGGTGTGATCAATCTTGTGTTGGGCAAAGAAAATCCGTGTTATTTTCAACAGGCGCAAAAAAGTGACCCTAGCGCATTTAAACGGATGCAGTCACGCTTAGCTGACATTGAAAAGGTGCTGCTTGCCAAAAAGAACACTACTCATGAAAAAAAGGCCTAAGGAGGAGTCGCGTTGATAAAAGGTGAACAACAAGAGCTCTTTCAACCTGATGCTAATCAAACAGAAAGCTACATCAGTGGTAAGGTCGATGCGGTTTTTTTTGAGAGCCCAGAAACGTTTTATAAAGTGATTCAGGTTAAACTTAATGCGCAAAATATTTCATGGACAGACAATGAGATTGTAGTGACTGGAAACTTTGCAGAACTGAATGAAAATGAAAATTACCGTTTTAGTGGTAAGTTAGTTGAACATCCTAAATACGGAAAACAATTTCAAGCTTTCAATTATCAAAGTGAGACTCCAACTAGTAAAGAAGGTCTAATTACTTATCTTTCAGGTAAGAGTTTTAGTGGGATCGGACAAAAAACAGCTGCGAAAATTGTCAATCATTTAGGAATCAATGCAATCCCGCAAATTCTCAAAGATGCAGGCTGTCTGCGCGGACTAGGACTCAGCCAAAAACAGCAACAAATGCTCTTAGAAACATTGCAGGCTAATAATGGGACGCAGCAGATTATAGTGGAACTTAATAGCTTTGGTTTTGGGAGCCAATTGGCCACCACGATTTTTAACAAGTACCACGAAAAAACGCTTGCGGTGATTCACGAAGATCCTTATCGCCTGGTGCGTGAAATTCCTGGGATTGGGTTTAAACGGGCCGACCAAATTGCTGAAAAATTAGGCTTTGCTGCCGATTCTCCCTTACGAATCAAGGCTGGTTTGTTCCAAGGAATTTTTGATATTTGCCATGAACAAGGGAACACTTTTACCAATACCAAACAGCTTTTGCAGCAAACTCTTTTTTTACTGACAGACAGTCGGCGCGTGCAACTGGAGCCGCAATTACTGGCACAACAGCTAGTTGCACTTGCCGATGAAGGTAAAATTGTTGGTGAACAGCATCGAATTTATCTACGCAAATATTATGAGGCTGAATGGCGAATTGCACAAAGTCTGAAGAACTTACAGGCTGAATCGGTTGAATTACCTGCTGATTTTGAGTCACAGTGGCCTGTACTTTTAAAAGCGGCTGAGACGCAACTTGGAATTAACTACGGTCAGGATCAGATTGCGGCGATCAAAGGAGCAATCGCTGCTCCAGTTTATTTGCTAACCGGCGGACCAGGGACTGGTAAAACAACAATTATTAATGGAATCGTGGCCATCTATGCAGCTTTACATGAACTATCTTTGGATCCTAATACTTATCGTGATGAGACGTTTCCGATTATCTTGGCTGCTCCGACCGGAAGAGCCGCCAAAAAGATGAATGAAACGACTGGGTTACCGGCTGGGACCATTCATAGACTACTGGGATTAAATGGTAATAATGATGATGAGGAACGTGCCGAACAGCGTCAACTTGAAGGAAAATTGCTGATAGTTGATGAGATGTCGATGGTGGATACTGAACTACTGGATCTGTTACTCGCAGCTATTCCGCATAAAATGCAGGTTATTCTGGTGGGTGATAAAGATCAGTTACCTTCAGTTGGACCGGGGAGAACTTTTGCTGACTTGTTAGAAAGCAAATGTTTAGCACAAAGTCAGTTGCAAACGATTTATCGTCAAGGTGACGAATCAACAATTATTACGCTGGCCCATGCGGTGAAAAATGGACAGTTGCCGGCTGACTTGCAGCTTAACCGCAGTGATCGATCATTCATTGCTTGCAAGGCTTCTCAGATTGAAGAGGTTGTAAAACAGGTGGTTTTAAAGGCCCATGCGCGTGGCTTTAAGACTAAAGATATTCAGATTTTGGCACCAATGTATCGTGGTGTTGCAGGGATAGATAAGCTGAATGTGATGCTGCAAAATATCTTAAATCCACTTAAACCAGAACAAAAACAACTTGAATTTGGAAAACAGGTTTTTAGAATTGGAGATAAGGTCTTACATTTGGTAAATAGCCCTGAAGACAATGTTTTCAATGGGGATTTGGGACAGGTCGTTGGAATCACAACGGCCAAGGAAAACAAAGATCATCAAGAGTCTTTGACAGTTGATTTTGATAATAATGAAGTTGAGTTCAAGCGTAAGGACTGGTACAAATTAAAATTGGCATATTGCATGTCGATTCATAAGGCACAGGGCAGTGAATTTAAACTGGTGATTTTACCGCTGGTTCATCAGTATATGCGGATGCTTAATCGCAATTTATTGTACACAGCAATCACACGCGCAAAAGATTTTTTGATTCTCTTAGGAGAATTACCGGCCTATCAAGCTAGTGTTGCACAGATTGCAGTTGATCGTGAAACAACGCTCCTAGCAAGAATAAGGGAAGTTTTTGACCAGGCAGGTGTTAGTGAGCCGCCGCACCATCAAACGGTTCCAAAAGACAAACAGGTAAAGCTGGCTACAACTAAAGCACAACCAGCAGAAAAACAAGAGCAGCAACCACGCCTGACACTGGAATTAATAACTACTGGCCAGATTGATCCTCTAATTGGGATGGGAAATATTCGGCCCGCTGACTTTATGTAACTTAAAAAAAGTAAAAGTGTCGTGGTACCAGTGAATTATCTTGGCTAGTTCTGGCGGCTAAATAAATAAGAGGAGAATGTGACACAAGTCGGTAAAATTTGAGTGCTAACTCGAAATTATGAACATCGCGCGTACTTTGTTATGAGTAATTCGAAGTTAGACGGAGAATTTTGACTTATGGAACACGTTTATCTGGAATAAGTAAAGGAGCTAGACTAAAATTTCACTTTTGGTCCAGCTCCCTCTTATTTATTATTGACAAAATACACTATTAAGCTAATTTTGACATCGCATTTTAAATAAGCCGCAATCAAAATCAAAAGTGATTAATCCGTGTTAGTCTTTAGAGTCTGTGTGCTGAGTATCAATGTTTTTTCTTTGACTTAGCGAGATACTAGTAACATCGAACCAAAAAGGATAGCTAATGATTTTAAAGAAAACATCGTAAAACTTATTTGTTAATTCGCGATTATCAATCTGACCAAATTCCAGCGAGTTGATCATCAAATGAACCTGATTTTGTTTGAAACGATGTACAAAAGGCAGCTTATTTGCTAAGTCAAATTTGCGACTAAGGGATAGTATCAGAAAAGAAAATGGATTCAAACTGCTGATCACATCAACATTCAATAGTGGAGCAGTTTCTGCTTGCGATTCATGTGGAGCAAGCGTTTCGAGGGTTGGATTGCTGATCCTAACAGCAAAAGCCTTTTTGAAAAAATGGTACTTGCGTGCAACTCTAAGTGTTGCTGCAAACCGTTCTTGGTTGATGAACGCATCTGCTAAGCCGCATAAACGCGCCAAAAAGGTTAGATGATACTTTTGCATGAAGATAAGTAATTTTGAATTTCGTTGTAAGCTGGCGAAATATGCCTCAAAACCAATCGTAACTTTATCTAAGAATATTTTTTTAGTTGTATGTGCAGCTTCATCCATTTCAACCAAATTGTAAAAAGTAGGGCGCATCGTATTGAGAATTTGTTTGAGCGCTAATAAAGGATCGAATGAAACTCCAATTCTTTTAGCAAATGCATTTTTGGTTTCAAAAGGAATAAAAGCAACTGGAATTTTTTGTTTGGCTGAGTGCAAGAGAGTAGACAAAACTTCAAGAAAAAATTCATTTCTCCCGCAGGTGACAATCACGCAGTCGTTGATTTCTTGAACAGTTGTTGTTGCGAGTAACTGTTGGACGGTACGTGAAGTTTGGTCGTTGCTTGAAATGCTAATTATTTGAAAATTAACCTGGCTTTCGTTAAGAGCTGTTTCGATTTTCTGCCATGTTTTTTGTTGACCGTTATTTACCATTTCTTCATCAATCATGAAAAAAAAGGTCCTCACGCTTTTCTCCCCCATTCTTTCTGAGTAATACCAAATTATTATAGTCTGCTTTACATGAATTTTACAAGCGGAGACAAGGAAGTTTATAAAAATTTTGGAATTTATTTTCAACTATTCTAACGGACACAAGCTATTCTGTGAAAATAAGGAGCAAAAAGAGGGTGGAAAATGAAACAAAAACCTTGAGAGTGTGACATAAGTCGGGAAAATTTGAGTACTAACTCGAAATTACGAAGATAGCGAGTACTTTGCTATGAGTAATTCAAAGTTAGACGGAGAATTTTGACTTATGGAACACGTTTATCTGGAATAAAAGAGGGGCTGTGCCAAAATTTAACTTTTGTCACAGCCCCCAAGGTAAATTGCTTGAGTTACGTTTTTTAATTATTGTGCAGTGCTAAACAATTACCAACATTGGGATAATCATTGGTCTGCGCTCAGTTTGTTCATACAGAAAGGTTCGTAAATCATCTATAATGGCCTCACGCAGCATTCCTTCAGTTACATTTGGTTTGCTGAGTGTACGTCGCATCACTCTAAAGAGACGTTTGCGCCCGCTATCGATCAGTTCTCCGGATTCACGCATATAGATAAAACCGCGTGAAAGCAGATCGGGACCTGCTAGGATTTCTTTCTTCTTTAAGTTGAGTGTTGCGACAACAATTACTAAGCCTTCTTCAGACAGAATACGACGGTCACGCAAAACAACGTTACCAATATCACCAATGCCTGAACCATCGACGTAGACTGCACCTGCATTAAAGTGGCCAGCTAGGCGCGCTGAATCTTTAGTCAGTGCCAAAACATCCCCATTTTGCATAATGAATGAGTGATCTTTGGGTACATCACATTTTTCAGCTAATTCAGTATGAATTTTCAACATCCGATATTCACCATGAACAGGAACAAAATACTTGGGTTTGATCAAACGCAGCATCAGCTTCTGTTCTTCTTGGCCACCATGACCTGAAGCATGAATATTATTGACTTTACCATGGATCACAGCTGCTCCAGCTTCTTCTAATTCATTAATAACATGGTTGACGCTTAAAGTATTACCTGGAATCGGTGAACTAGAGAAGACCACAGTGTCTCCAGGTTGAATTGAAACTTGCCGATGAGTTCCATTTGCGATTCGGCTCAAAGCAGCCATTGGTTCACCCTGAGATCCGGTACAAAGAATCATGACTTTGTTAGCAGGCAGACTGCTAATTTCACGTGCATCTACCAGTGAGTCCTCGGGGATGTCAAGATATCCTAGTTCACGGCCGTTATTGATTGCAGCATCCATACTGCGACCGAAAACAGCGATTTTACGTCCTTTGGCAACAGCAACTTCTGCAGCTTGCTGAATACGTGAGATATTAGATGCAAAGGTGGCAAAAATAATTCGACCTTCAACTTTTTCGAAAATTCTTTTGATCGATTTTCCGACCCAGCGTTCTGATTTGGTAAAGTTAGGAATTTCAGCGTTTGTGCTATCGGATAGGAGGCACAAAACACCTTCACTACCAAGCTTTGCCATCCGTTGCAAGTTCGGCGGCTGGTTAGTAACTGGCGTCAAATCAAACTTATAGTCTCCGGTTGCAACAATTGTACCGCTTGGAGTTTTGACTGCTACACCTAAGGTATCAGGGATCGAATGAGTGGTTCTGAAAAAGGAAACGCTCGTTTTCCGAAATTTCAAGACGCTATCTTCGTTAATCTCATGTAACTCCGTCGTTCTTAGCAATCCATGTTCTTCAAGTTTGCTTTTAATTAATGCTAGAGCTAAAGGACCAGCGTAAATAGGTACATTAATCTGTTTTAACAGATATGGAATTCCGCCAATATGATCTTCATGACCATGTGTGATCACAAGCGCTTTGATTTTTTGCTGGTTTGCGACGAGATATTGATAATCAGGAATTACATAGTCAATTCCTAAGAGATCATCTTCTGGAAATTTGATTCCAGCATCGATCACAATAATTTCATCCTGAAATTGGACCCCATAAGTATTTTTTCCAATTTCTCCCAGACCACCAACAGCATAAACAGCAGTCTCATTGTTTTTTATTTTTAACTTTTTCATTTACTGAACTCCGTCAGTTGATAATTGGGATTTTGTTGGGCATATTCAAGCGCTTTGGGGCTTAGTTCTTCAATATATTCAACGTTGTATGAAGTATTTTGTTCAACACTACTTCTTGCGGCCACCTCAGAATCAGCCTCTAAGTAGAGAGCCAATGTGTTTTCACGGCGTGGGCTGATTTTTTGTGATGGTTGATAAAATATTTTGTAAATCATTAAACATTTCTCCTTAAATTCATCTTAAAACAGCGGACTACTTGCACTAAAAGCAGCAGTTCGTCAGTTTTGGTTATTATTAGTACTTAGTTTCCGAACATGGATTGTTTGCACAATAATTGTTTACATTTTAGCATAATAGTCTATATAAGTATATAAACTGGAATTCTATTTAAACGGATCATAACTGATTGGGAATCCAAAGAAACGCTTTTAAGGTTCAACATGGTATAATTGTAAAAAAAGAAACGAAGGGATTTTGATGCAACACATGTTTTTTTGGATTATGCTGGTTGTGCTCTTGCTGGTTATTTTTTGGTTGCTGCGCGAATTTTTACATGTCCGCCGCTTAAAAAAGATGCAGCTGAGCAACAAAGAAGTTACAAGTAAAGCGCTGAAATTTGCATTTGCGCAGTTTAATCTGCATCATGCAAATGAGAAACTTACAATTGCACAGAAGACGGCCAAATTAGCAGATGTGTGGGGCAGCGGCGTTATGGCTTATGAATTTCAAGTTCACATAGGACAGGCAGTCGCACTAAAGGGACTGAAAAAAGAATTGACAAAATCTTTGCAAAGCTATGCAGAAAACAGAAAATTATTTTATCAAGGATCACAGGCGTTTGTAATCTCAGACTTATGGCAAGCGGCAGGAATTTTGCATCTTGATATCACATACGTAGTTAATGAAAAAACGAAGAATTACTTGCAGGATCTTCAGAAAGTCGAATAAGCGTATCCAGCCACCAGAGACTAAGCCCATGAATTAGAATGCAACTCAAGTTTGGGATGCCGCATTCAAGGCTAACAACAAGCGGTTGACGAGGGGGAGTTGCAAAAAAGAGGCCAACGCAAAACATAAGTTTTACCCAGCCTCTCGTATTTTGCTATTAGTGCACTGCAATTACTAGACAGTTAGCGCGCATTTTCCAATTCCTTGGCTTAGCCTAAAATGATTGTATTTTCAGCAACTTTGAAGGGATTTTTGGTGTTGATATGGTCAAAGAAAAGAATCCCATTCAGATGATCGATTTCATGCTGGCAAACAATTGCCGGGTAGTCGCGCAATTTGTCAACATGCTTATTGCCATCAAGATCAAACCAACGAAGTGTAATCTTATCATGACGCGGAACGTAGCCTGGAACGTCACGATCAACTGACAAGCAGCCTTCTCCTTCAGAAAGAGCAGCCATGCGGACAGATTCACTCATAATGGTCGGATTGACCAGCACGTGTTTAAAAAGGGGTTTGTCATGTTCATCCGGAACAAGCACAGCGGTCATTCTGAGTGAAACATCAACTTGAGGAGCAGCCAGACCTACACCGGCTCTTAGCTTATATTTTTCAGCAATTTCAGGATTTTGACTATTCTCCAAAAATTCCATCATTTTATGTGCAAGATCTTTTTGTTCGTTGGTCATGGGGAAAGTAACTTCTTTTGCACGTGCGCGCAAAGTTGGATTTCCCTCACGAATAATATTTTTCATGGTTATCACAACTACAGGCCTCCAAATTTAGCTTACTTTTTAATTATAGACTATTAGAATCTCTTTTTAAAAGGATTTTATGTGGAGATCTTAAAAAATAACACAGATTTCAGGTGACCGTGTATAATTATGATTTAAAGAAACAGCAATCCCGATCGCTTCCAAACACTGGCTGCAGAAAATAACAAAATGACTTGCTGAGGACAAGCTGAAATGAAAGGAGTTTACGCGTATGAAAGTTCCTGAAAATTATAGTTATCCGCTTAGAAGTGAATGGACGACGTCTGAAATCGTAACTGTGATGAATTTTTATCAAGCTGTAGAACAAAGCTATACTTCCAAAATACTGCGCAGCGAATTTTTAGAAAAATATCGTGCTTTTCTCAAAGTTGTGCCGATGAAGATGACTCAAAAACAACTCGATCGTGATTTTATGCACAACACTCAAATGAGTATCTATCAGGCTGTTAAAAGAGCCCAGACAACAAAGCAAAAGTATGTATACTTGAACGAAAAAAGTAACTAATCTGAAAGAGGGGGCAGAGGGAATGGATTCACTGGCACAGATGGACGCACTGGTGAAAGAATGGATGCATGCTGCTCGAACAGAAATTATTCAGGGATTCAAGCAGAAAATAGCGGTTTGGACTAAATCCGGGCGCAACGATTTAGTGACAAATATGGATCGTGCAGTTGAAGCTTATTATGTCGAAAAAATTCACACTTTTTTTCCAGAGGCCGTAGTAATTGGTGAGGAATGCCATCACCAACAGAATAAGTACCAGACTTCAGGGTGGGTTTGGGTAATTGATCCCATTGATGGGACCATGAATTTTGTCAAACAACAGGATCACTTCGCAAGTATGATAGGCGTTTACCATAATGGAGTCGGGGTGCGAGGATACATTTTTGATGTCATGAATGATGATCTTTTCTGGGGAGGACCTGAAAAGGGCGTCTTTTGTAATGAAACATCCTTGCAACCACCGTTGGACACAGGATTGCGAGATGGGTTAATCGGAATTGGCATGCCTTATTTAGTACATAATTATCGTAATTTGCAACAGGTCGCACTTGCAAGTAGTGGAGTCCGGATTTATGGCAGTGCCGGTATCCAGATTATTCATGTTTTACAAGGCAAATGCACGGCGTATGTCTCATATTTACGTCCATGGGATTTTGCAGCCGGGAAAATCTTAGCAGAAGCACTGAATTTACAAGTAAAGACGATTGACGGGTGTACACTTGATATGCTATCATCTAGTGATGTATTAGTGGCTACGAAAAATGCTCAAAAAGACATTCAAAGTCTTGTCGCTCCTGCCCGTTAGTTTCGGCTGTGACGGTTCGGTCACAGTTTTTTTATGCTAAACAATGAAAATTCTGATTTTCGTTTTCAGGCATCTTTCGATTCTGCGAAAGGGCGAGAGCTTTTTCAACCAATGAGATTTATATTTTTGAAAGGAAGAAAAAAATTTGAAAACACGTGATGATATCCGTAACGTCGCAATTATTGCTCACGTTGACCACGGCAAGACGACCCTTGTCAATGAGCTATTGAAACAATCGGATACTTTGGATGAACATACACAAATCGACGACCGCGCTTTGGACTCAAACGCGATTGAAAAGGAACGCGGAATTACCATTCTTTCGAAGAATACTGCTGTTAGATATCAAGACAAACAGATCAATATTCTGGATACACCAGGACATGCCGACTTTGGTGGCGAAGTTGAGCGGATTATGAAGATGGTTGATGGTGTCTTACTAATCGTTGATGCTTTTGAAGGAACCATGCCACAGACACGCTTTGTGCTGAAAAAAGCTCTAGAACAGCATCTGACACCAATTGTTGTCATTAACAAGATCGACCGTCCAGGTGCGCGGCCAGAAGAAGTTGTTGACGAGGTCCTTGACCTGTTTATTGAGTTAGGTGCTGAGGAAGATCAACTTGAATTCCCTGTAATCTATGCTTCTGCTGTAAACGGAACTTCTTCGCTTGAATCTGATCCAGCAACGCAAGCACATACGATGGATCCGATTTTTAAGGCAATTATCAAAACGATTCCTGCACCAATTGACAATTCTGATGAACCATTACAGTTCCAAGTTTCAATGCTTGATTATAATGAATTCGTTGGTCGAATTGGGATTGGCCGTGTTTTCCGCGGTCAGATCAAGGTGGGCGATCAGGTTACAGTTATGAAGCTTAATGGAACACAGAAGAATTTTCGTGTTACCAAGCTGTTTGGTTTCTTTGGCTTAAAACGCTTAGAGATTAATGAAGCTAAAGCAGGCGATTTGATTGCTGTTTCAGGGATGGAGGATATCTTTGTCGGTGAAACAGTTTGTCCAATCGATCATCCGGAAGCCTTACCGATTTTACGGATTGATCCGCCAACTTTGCAGATGACATTCAGAACAAATGATTCTCCATTTGTTGGTCAAGAAGGGGACTTCGTGACTGCACGCAAACTTGAAGATCGTTTGAAAATGCAATTGCATACAGATGTTTCATTAAGAGTTGAAGACACAGATTCTCCTGATGCATGGGTTGTTTCAGGACGTGGTGAATTACATCTGTCAATTTTGATTGAAACATTGCGCCGTGAAGGTTTTGAACTTGCAGTTTCACGTCCACAGGTTATTTACCGCGATGTCGACGGTAAAACTTGCGAACCGTTTGAAAGTGTTACAATCGATACACCAGATGAATATTCTGGCGCTGTCATTGATTCCCTTTCACAACGTAAGGGCGAAATGCTGAATATGGAAACTAATGCAAATGGTCAGACTCGTTTGACATTCTCTGCACCAACACGTGGTTTAATTGGATATGATTCACAATTTCTTTCAATGACACGTGGTTATGGGATCTTTAACCATACGTTTGCTGAATATAAACCTGTTATTCATAACTGGGAACCTGGCCGCAGAAATGGTGCATTGGTTTCAATCAATCGTGGGAAAGCGACAACTTACGCCATCATGGGTGTTGAAGATCGCGGTACAATCTTTGTTGATCCCGGGACTGAGGTTTATGAAGGCATGATCGTGGGTTCAAGCTCACGTGAACGCGATATTTCAGTGAATGTTACTAAGGGCAAGAACATGACCAATGTGCGTTCTTCAAATAAGGATCAGACAGCCTCAATTAAAAAGCCAACTCACTTCACGCTTGAAGAATCACTTGAGTTCTTGAATGAAGATGAGTTATTGGAAATCACGCCGGAAAGCATTCGCTTACGTAAGCGGATTTTGGAAACAAATGCGCGTGAAAAAGCTGTTAAGCAAAAGAAAATTGCTTCAAAAAAGAATAAATAAGCGCGAGATTGCGTAATTTATAAAATGTAAAGAGGAAACTGAATCAAAACAACCGTTTTGATTCAGTTTCCTCTTTTTAATTTGGGTCTGTGACAAAAGTTAGGTTTTGTCACACTCTCTCTTTTATTCTGGATAAACATGTTCCATAAGTCAAAATTCTCCGTCTAACTTCGAATTACTTATCGCAAAGTACTCACGATGTTTGTAATTTCGAGTTAGTACTCAAATTTTCCCGACTTTGTACTGCCTTAAAAAAGTTGGACATGTTTATTTTAATTGTTAGCTAGATACTGTTTACGATATTCGACTGGAGTTAATCCATGCCGTTTAAGTGAAATTCGCTGGGTATTATACCAAGCAACATAATGTTCCACTAACGTGCTCAGTTCACTAAGAGAAGTAATCCTAACACGCCGTAAGCATTCACGTTTAAGCATACTGAAAAAGCTTTCAACTGGGGCATTGTCTAAACAATTTCCCTTACGAGACATGCTTTGAATGAAATGATGATGTCTTAGTTTAACTTGATAATTGGTCATTTGATATTGCCACCCTTGATCAGAGTGCAGAATTGGTTTAGTTGTTGCGGGAATCTTTTTAATAACAGTTTCAAGGGTCTGATTGATCAAAACACGATTGGGTGTTGAACTAACTTTAGCGGCTAAAACTTCATTACTGGCTTCATCAATAACTGTCGAGATATACCCCCATTTTCCACACGTAAGTTTAAATTGACTGACGTCTGTATGCAAAACAGTGTATGGCTTCTGGGCCTTGAATTGTTGATTGAGCAAATTAGGTACCACCTGGCCGATATGACCATGATATGAGTTGTATCGCCCAGAATGTTTTGAAAAAAGAGTAACCTTTAGACCCATAGAAAACATAATTTTACGAATGGTTTCCAGACAAAGCTTAACATGATGCTTTTTTAAAACAAGTTTCATGCGACGATAACCATAAGTTTGATGAGAGCGGACAAATTCTTGCCGAATAATTTGTTTAATCTGACGATGTTTATCAGGACGGTTTAGACAAGCTAAATGATAGTAATACGTTGAACGTGCAAGTCCCGCAACTTTTAAGAGCGTAATAAAGGGATAATCACGCCGTAATTCGTTAATTATTTTGACTTTTAAGTTTATTTCTTGTTTCGAATTACGGCATCCAATTTTTTTAGATAAACATTCTCAATTTTAGTATAGGAAAGTTCCTGTTCCAAATGTTTGATTTGTTTTTGTTGCCGCTTAATTAGCTGTTGTTCAGTATTTCTCTTGGATGTTTCTTTCTTTTTCTTAACCATCTTGGGTCGTCCTATCTTAGATAAAATTATGGCTTTAATTCCAAATTGTCGCATTAATTTAAGCCAATTATAAACGACTGTGTGGCTGATATCAAAGTGGATGGCTGTTTTTTGAATACTGGTAGAGTGGTTCAAGTAGTAGGTAATAACCGCTAACTTGAAATCATTAGAATAGCGACGACGTTTAAACTGTTTAAGTCCAGTGGGGCCAAAAGCTTTATAACGCGACACCCAAATTACTAACGGTGTATCACTCGGCATCTTATACTTCAAACACAGTGTGTGTAATGAATTTTCACCATTTAAATATTCTTTAACGACTTTCAGCTTAAAGCTGTAGGTATAATTACGTGTCAAAAAAGCACCTCCAAAACTTGATTTACATGTCCAAGTTTTGTAAGGCACTTCACTTATGTCACACTCTCTCTTTTATTCTGGATAAACATGTTCCATAAGTCAAAATTCTCCGTCTAACTTCGAATTACTCATCGCAAAGTACTCACGATGTTCGCAATTTCGAGTTAGTACTCAAATTTTCCCGACTTATGTCACACTCTCTTTTTTATTCCGGATAAACGTGTTCCATAAGTCAAAATTCTCCGTCTAACTTCGAATTACTCATCGCAAAGTACTCACGATGTTCGTAATTTCGAGTTAGTACTCAAATTTTCCCGACTTATGTCACACTCTCTCTTTTTAATTTACGAATAAATGGCGAATTATTAAAAAATAGTTGCTGAAGCAATTCGAAGTAAGTTGTTCGTACAAAACCTTATTTTCTTAATTAAAAGTAGTTTTAGTTCGGTAAAAACAAATAATTTAGTATAAAAACTATGTTTTATTTGAAAAATACGAATTTTAGCGACATAATAAGACAATAAAGCAGTTGCGAGTCCACTGGAAAAACAACTGCTTTATTGCAACATAAAGATCCATTTCAACACTAATACTTATATGCTATAATTGCTCTAGATCAGGGAAGCAGCAGAAGCAGGCAAGAAAAGGCTGCTAGTTTTTTCTAGAAGAAGATAGTTGAAGACATATAATCTTTAGTAATCCCAGGTGCTCTGCGGAGCATTTGCAGAGATTTTGTGGCTGACTATTCCTGTTTATCCTTATGCTGTAGCCGGAAAGGATGAATTACTTCTGCTCATTATGAAAAAATTACGAAACAAGCTTCATTATTTTGATTTTTATCTTTTTATTCCATACGTTCTATTGTGTGCGATTGGAGTGGTCATGGTTTACTCAGCCAGCTCCATTAATCTCTCTTATTCAGGGGCCGCTACCAGTACCTATCTGTTAAAACAGCTACTTTATGTTTTTCTAGGTTTGGGTTGTTTTGTATTTGCGTACATGTTCCAGCTTTCAAAACTCACAAATAAGGTTTTTATTATTATTGGGTTCTTCGTGATGGTTGTGCTTTTACTTTACGCTAAATTTTTTACCACCGCGATCAATGGTGCAAATGGCTGGATTGACCTGAAAATTTTTAGTTTACAACCAGCTGAATTGTGTAAGTTGTATTTAATACTTTTTATGGCTCAATTGCTGACGCGTCGAGAAAAAATGTCAATTGCACAAAGAAAACAAAGTGGCAAAAAACCGTATTTTTTGGCAGCAATTCTGTTAATTTTGATTCTAATTGAACCGGATTTAGGGGGCTTCTCGATCAACGCAACCATTGTTTTTGTGATGTGGTTAGCTAGAGGAGGCAGTTACAAGAAAGCGTGGGCAATTATGCTTGGTCTGGGTGGAGTCCTTGCAGCAGGAGTGCAAATTTTGCGTTTTTGGAACCCACTTACCGGGACAAAATTTGCTTACATGTATGGACGCTTAGCAGCTTTTTATAATCCCTTCCATGTTGCCAGTACGAGTGGGCAGCAGCTAATTAATTCTTATTATGCGATCAGCAATGGTGGTTTGTTCGGGGTTGGTCTGGGCAATAGTGTGCAAAAAAGGGGCTATCTTCCGGAACCATATACTGATTTTATTATAGGAATCATCAGTGAAGAATTAGGCGCAATTGGAGTAACGGTTGTCTTATTGCTGCTGGCTTGGATTGTACTTCGGACTTATTTGATTGGGATTCGTTCAAATAGTACATATGATACTTTAATATGTTACGGAGTTGCTACTTTTATGACGGTTGAAGGACTTTTCAATGTTGGGGCTGTCAATGGATTATTGCCAATTACAGGGGTAACTTTTCCCTTTGTATCCTATGGCGGATCAAGTATGTTGGTGCTTTCGTTAGCACTTGGGATTGTGATGAATGTTTCAATTAATCAGCGCCGCGGTAAAATGACGCAAATTGAGCGTTGAAGACCGCAAGTTGTGATTTTTAAAGTTTAGCTTATTTAGAGAAAGTGGGAGTGCAATGAAGATTGAAAAAGTGTTGGTTGCAAACCGTGGAGAGATTGCCATTCGAATTATTCGTGCCTGTAGCGAATTAAAGTTGCAGACGGTTGCTGTGTTTGCAAAAGAAGATGAATTTTCCGTACATCGTTTTAAGGCTGATGAAGCTTATCAGATTGGGGCAGGTAAGAAACCAATTGAAGCTTATTTAGATATGGACGATATTATTCGGGTTGCAAAACAGACAGGGGCAAATGCAATTCATCCCGGATATGGTTTCTTAGCGGAAAATGAATTATTTGCACAAAAATGTCAAGATGCTGGGATTATCTTCATTGGACCGACTGTCGCACAGTTAGATACTTTTGGTGACAAGGTTAAGGCTAAAGCAGCAGCATTGCGTGCTGGTCTACATACGATTCCAGGGAGCGATGGACCCGTTTTTTCAGTTGAAGAGGTGCGCGACTTTACTGCCAAACACGGTTTTCCAATTATGGTTAAGGCTGCATTGGGCGGTGGTGGCCGTGGAATGCGCATTATTCATAACGAAGAAGAAATTGCTGAAAGTTTTGCACGTGCTCAGAGTGAAGCCAAGCAATCTTTCGGCGATGATGAGCTTTACATTGAAAAATACTTAGAAGCTCCTAAACATATTGAGGTTCAAATTTTAGCCGATCAACATGGTAACGTGATCCATCTTTTTGAACGCGATTGTTCAGTGCAAAGACGTCACCAAAAAGTGATTGAGGTGGCTCCAAGTGTGTTGAGTGAAAAACGGCGCGCTGAAATTTGTGCAGCAGCGGTTGCTTTAATGAAGAGTGTTCATTATCAAAATGCTGGGACGGTTGAATTTCTAGTAACTCCAACTGATTTTTATTTCATAGAAGTCAATCCGCGAGTTCAGGTTGAACATACAATTACTGAAATGATTACGGACATGGATATTGTCCAATCGCAAATTCTAATTGCTGCGGGTAAAGATTTGTTTGCGGACTTGAAAATTCCGCAACAAGCTGAGCTTCAGCATCATGGTTTTGCAATTCAATGTCGTGTGACCACAGAAGATCCGGAGAACAACTTTATGCCTGACACCGGCAAGATTGAAACTTACCGTTCTCCAGGTGGTTTCGGTGTTCGTTTAGATGGCGGAAACGCTTATGCGGGTGCGGTGATTAGTCCTTATTTTGATTCGCTGCTTGTTAAAGCTTGTGTCCAGGCACGAACCTTTATTGGAGCTGTCCTCAAGATGGATCGTGTCCTTGATGAATTCCGGATTCGCGGAATTAAAACAAATATTCCCTTCATGCAAAACGTGATTAATCATCCGGACTTTATTGCGGGCAAAGCATCAACGACATTCATTGATACGACACCTGAATTGTTCCGAATGTCACACCCTAAAAATACTATCAACCAATTACTGAAGTACATTGGCAATGTGACTGTTAATGGCTTTCCAGGGACTGAGCATCATCGTAAAGTCTTTGTTCCGGATATTAAGCTAACAGACGATTTTGGACCACGGCAGCGAGTTCAAAATGCCAAAGCAATTCTTGAAAAAGAAGGTGCAACGGCGGCTATGGCCTGGGTTAAGGCACAACAGAAAGTGCTTATCACGGATACATCGATGCGTGATGCTCATCAGAGCCTTTTTGCGACTAGAATGCGTACACGGGATATGTTGCCGGTTGCTAATGTTTACGATCGTGCAATGCCAAAGATCTTTTCTGCAGAAGTTTGGGGTGGAGCTACATTTGATGTTGCGTACCGTTTTCTCGATGAGGATCCATGGGAGCGACTGCAAAAAATTAGAAAAGCAATGCCGCAAACATTGCTTCAAATGCTTTTCCGCGGTTCAAATGCAGTTGGCTACAAGAATTATCCTGATAATGTATTACAGCGTTTCATTCAGCGCAGTGCAGCAGATGGAATCGATGTTTTCAGGATTTTTGATAGTTTAAACTGGGTTGAACAGATGGAAAAAAGTATTCAGTATGTACGTGAAACTGGAAAAATTGCTGAAGGAACAATGTGTTATACTGGTGATGTTTTAAATCCAGCTGAGCATAAATATGATCTCAATTATTATCGCGGACTGGCACGCGACTTAGTTGCAGCAGGCTCTCAGATTATTGGAATCAAGGATATGGCCGGTTTGTTGAAGCCACAGGCAGCCTATGAGTTAATTTCGACTTTAAAAGAAGAATTAGATGTTCCGGTGCATTTACACACACATGACACAACTGGGAATGGGGTTGCAACTTATGTCCAAGCTGTCCGTGCTGGAGTTGATATTGTGGATGTTGCTGCTAGCGCACTTTCAGGCACAACTAGTCAACCAAGTATGAGTAGTCTGTATTATGCACTGTCTGGTAATGAGCGTCAGCCTGAACTTAAGATTGAAAATGTTGAAAAAATAAATCGCTATTGGGCAGGAATTAAACCCTTCTACAAAGATTTCATGAATGGAATTACCTCTCCTCAAACTGATATCTATGAAACAGAAATGCCTGGCGGACAATATTCTAACTTGCAACAACAAGCAAAGGCTTTGGGAATCCAAGACTTTGAACAGGTTAAACAAGCTTATCGTGAAGTGAACAAGTTGCTTGGTGGAATTGTGAAAGTGACACCCAGCTCAAAAGTTGTCGGTGATTTTGCAATCTTCATGATTCAAAATAAGCTGACTGCTGAAACGCTTTATGAGCGGGGAAAGACACTTGATTTCCCAGAATCTGTGGTAAACTTTTTTGCAGGTGACCTAGGGCAGCCAGTCGGCGGTTTTCCTAAAAAATTGCAAAAAATTGTTCTTAAAGATCGGCAACCGATCACAGTTCGTCCAGGAAGTTTGGCAAAACCAGTTGATTTTGGTAGCCAAAAAGATGAACTTCAGGGCAAGTTAAAAGAACTGCCGAGTGAAGAAGAACTCTTAAGTTATCTGCTTTATCCGGAAGTATTTCTTGACTATGAAGAGGCCGTTAAACAATATGGGGATCTTTCCTTACTAGACACAACGACTTTCTATCAGGGGATGCGAACCGAAGAAACTGTGCATATCAAACGAACAGAAGGTAAAGTTGCAATTGTTAAACTGGCTTCAATTGGTGATGCTGACGAAGAAGGACAACGAATTTTGTACTTTACGGTTAATGGTCAGGACCAGCAAATTGTCATTCGGGATAAGAGTAAAAAGGGTAAGGTCAAAACTAATTTAAAGGCTGAACCAACGAATCCACACCATATTGGAGCAACGTTGAGTGGATCGGTGTTAAAAGTGCTAGTTACTAAGAATCAAGTTGTTAAGAAGGGAACGCCTTTAATTGTTACTGAAGCAATGAAGATGGAGACAACTATCAAGGCACCTTATGATGGAGAAATCAGCCATATCTATGTTAAGGCAGGCGATATTTTAGAAACGCGTGATCTTTTGATGGAGATTGAGCCGATTAAAAGCTAAGAATAATGAAAAAAAGAATCCTAATTAAAACCATCCGCAACTTTATAGTTATTTTTACTGTGCTTTTGTTGGGCAGTTACTTTATTGCTGCTTTGCGGGGACGTAATACTATTAATATGACGCGGCCAACAGAGCGGGTTAGAAAGACAAGTATTCATCTAACAACTCCAAAAGTTTCTAGAATCAAGACTCAAGGGTTGGCGCGTTATGTGGGAGTTTCTTCAAGTCAAATTGAGCAGGTTTTCGGTGAACCTCAAGGTAAATTGGATAGCGCAATCAATGTTGAATGGTGGCTGTATAATTTGGACTCGACAAATTATTTGAAAATTGGAATTGATCAGTATACTAAGAAAGTTAGCGCAATTTTTGTGACCGGGTCAAACCCTGAGCAAAATGGGAATTTGAAAGTTGGGATGACTTTCAAAAAATTATTGCAATTGACGTCGTTGTCGGCAAATTTTGGCTTGTCTTACCATGAACAAAAGTTTCAATTAGAGCTTTCAGAAGCAGACATGAATCAAAGACCGCTTGTCGGTTTTAAGAATGGAACTTATGCAATTACGTATCTCAACCCTAACTCTCAAAACGTTGATGCAATTGAGTATCTGGATACAGACATGCTACTCAAGAAGAATATTTATCAAGTTATTTCACAAACACCATTACCTGCACAATATCAAGGAGATACGAACTGGGAACAAATGGACATTATGCTGCCGTTTGATTTAATGCAGATGATTAATACTAAGCGCCGTTTGCTCGCCAATCAGACGTTGCCGATCGGTGACCCGCTTGTCCAGTCTGCACATGATGTGATTAGTAATCTAACTGATAACCCGCAAAGATATTTAAATAATAAGGATGCACGGCTTTTGAAGAGTATTATGAGCGGTGATCTTGGACAACAAGGGCTGGTTTCTTTAGATAGCGGACAACTTCCAAAAAAGCTCTATGACGATGCAGGTCTTAACGAGAAAAAATACAAAATCTACTGTATGTTTCCGTATTATGAAAACTCAGTACTTTTTGAACGGCTTTCTTTAAGGCAGAATATTTGGAACGACTTAATTACTGGGCAAACAGAAAAGATTGGAATTGCGTATGATCGCGGGATTCTGGTTGTAATTATTAATAAATAAAGGTGGCTGATCATGGATTTTAAGATTAAACAGCGCCAAGGCGTAGTTGTTTACCTCTTTCATTTAAAAAATAGTCGACAACTGAAACGCTTTGGAACGATTCACTATGTTTCACGGCGGATGAAATATGTTGTTTTGTATATGGATCAAGAAGCGGTCAGCGAAAGTCTAGTTAAGCTCAAGGAAATGCGCTTTGTAAAAAAAGTTATGCCTTCTCCTTTACCAGAACTTAAAATCGACTTTAGCGATTCATTGGGCGACTACAAATTGACTGATGAAGATCGTGAAAAGTTTAAGGATAATAAAGAGTGAGCGCATGAGAATAATTTCGGGTAGTTATGGGGGACGGCGTTTGAAGGCTGTTCCAGGAATGAAAACACGACCTACAACAGACAAGGTAAAAGAAGCGATGTTTAATATCATCGGTCCTTATTTTGAGGGTGGCAGGTCGTTAGATCTTTTTGCTGGCAGTGGCGGGTTGAGCATTGAAGCTGTTTCTCGTGGGATTGAACATGCTTATTTGGTTGATCGTCAGTTTCAGGCGATCAAGACCATTAAAGAAAACATTGCAGTCACGAAAGAAGAAACCAGGTTTACAGTTTTAAAAGCGAGTGCAGAGCATATCTTAGACCGTTTAGCAACTGAGGGTTTGAAATTTGATTTGTTGCTGTTGGATCCGCCGTATAAAAAACAACAAATTGTTGATCTGTTAAAACAAGTTGTTGCTTCTAAATTACTGGCATCAGGTGCATTGGTTATCTGTGAAACGGACCAGCAGGCGCAATTACCACAGGAACTCGCTGGATTTGAGTTGCTGCGGCGTGCTGATTATGGCATTACAGAGCTAACAGTTTATCGCTATCGAGGTGAGTAAAGATGAAAGCAGTTTTCCCTGGAAGTTTTGATCCGGTGACAAATGGGCATTTGAACTTGATTAGGCGTGCTACTAGAATCTTTGATGAAGTAACAGTTTTAATTATGACTAATACGAGCAAAAAAAGTCTTTTTAGTCTTTCTGAGCGAAGCGCATTTTTAAAAGAGGCCTTGAAAGATTTTCCAGAAGTAACGGTGCAGGCAGTTTCCGACGAATTAACAGTTAAAGTGGCACAAAAAATTGGGGCACAGGTAATTATCAGGGGTGTGCGCAATGAGAAGGATTTTATTTTTGAGAGTGAAATCACAGCTATGAATGCGCACCTTGCTCCCAAGTTGGAGACGGTTTTTCTACCAAGCGCTCCCAAATTTACGCAGCTTTCTTCCAGCATTATTAAAGAAGTTGCTAAATTTGGAGGAGACTTGACAGGGCTCGTGCCAGTTGCTGTAGAAAAAGCGCTTAAAGAAAAGGAATATTAATGAAAAAAGGTAAATTTTTTGGAATTGTAGCATTTGCAATCATTTTACTTGGTTTTTTATGTTTGTTTCCCTTACCGATCTATATTGAAACTGTTGGTAAGGCGCAAAATGTGGCGCAGTATGTCAGGGTTGCACAAAAAAAGGATCGGACAGCGGGTTCGCTCATGTTGACCTATGTCAGCGTGGCACGTGCTACACCGGTCTTATATGGAGCAAGCTTTTTTGACAAATATGCTTCCCGATTACCAGAAGAAGAAGTCAGTGGAAACGAGACTGATTCTGAATATGAGCGGGTGCAGACATATTATATGGAAGATGCGGTTAATCAAGCTAAAGCAGCTGCTTTACGTCTGGCGGGAAAAAAATATCAGCAAAAGTATCTAGGAATTTATGTACTGTCTTTACTGCAAGGGTCAACTTTTAAAAACAAACTTGCTGTTGGGGATACAGTAACAGCCGTTGATGGGCAGTATTTTTCTAAGACTGCTGATTTTGTTGCCTATCTTGCAAAGCAAAAAGTGCGTAAACAAGTCACAGTTACATATTTGCGCAACGGAAAACAGCGTACAGTTAGCGGCAAGACGATGAAATTACCTGGGACTTCGCGAACAGGAATTGGAATTTCACTGGCTGAACGTTCTCAAATTACCACTTCCGAGAAGATTACGACTGATATGGAAGGAATTGGCGGACCGTCGGCTGGGTTAATGTTGGCACTACAGATGTATTCCCAATTAGCGAATCAAGATCTCAAGCTTGGGCGTAAGATAGCTGGAACAGGCACAATTTCTGCGGATGGAACGGTTGGCGAGATTGGTGGAATAGATAAAAAGGTGGTTGCAGCTCAACGAGCAGGAGCAACGCTCTTTTTTGCACCCAACAATCGAGTGACTGCAGCCGAACGCAAGGTTGATGCACAAGCGGTTTCCAATTACAAAGAGGCTCAAGCAGCTGTTAAAAAGTATCATTTAAAATTAAAGGTTGTGCCGGTTACGAATATTAAGGATGCGTTGCATTATTTGAAGACGCATTAAGAAGAAGTGACGACCAACAGCGCTTAGCCACCGCAGACTAAGAGAATGTGACATAAGTCGGGAAAATTTGAGTGCTAACTCGAAATTACGAACATAGCGAGTACTTTGCGATGAGTAATTCGAAGTTAGACGGAGAATTTTAACTTATGGAACACGTTTATGCGGAATAAAGAGGGGCTGTGACAAAAGTTAACTTTTGTCACAGCCCCTTTTTGCAACTTGATTAACGGTAAAAGCTCAAGTTTGCGTATTTAGTTAGTGAAGGGAGGAATCGGTATGCTGGAGCAGCTGCGAGATTTTTGGGAAGAGCATCGGTCACTGCTAGTTGTTTCTTTTATCTTGATAAGCGGGGGATTTTTAATCGGCAGTAATTTGTATAATAACTCTAGGAAATCAACAACTTCGCAATTTGGAGTTGCTAAAAGTAGCATGAGTGCTTCAACTCGCTCCAAAGCAGTCCAGTCGACTGCGGCTACAAGTCACTCAGCCTTGGTATCAGTTGACGTTAAGGGCGCGGTTAAAAATCCTGGCGTGTATCATGCACAGGAGGGAGCACGTGTCAATGAAATTATAACAGCTGCGGGTGGTTTTGCGGCAACTGCTGATCAAAATCAAGTTAACCTAGCATTGAAAATTAAAGACCAGCAAATAATTTACGTTCCTTTTCGCGGTGAAATCGCAAGCAAACCAGTTACCACGGTTACTGCAAATATAAGTGAACAAGCAGGTTCGGCGGCGGGAACTGTCACTGAAGGAACAAAAATTGATCTGAATCAAGCTAAGAAAGAAGATCTGCTCAAAATTCCAGGCATTGGAGACAAGAAAGCTGAACAGATTCTGGCTTATCGTACGGAACATGGTAATTTCAACCAACTTGATGAACTAAAAAATATTTCAGGAATTGGTGATAAAATTTTAGTCAAACTAAAATCTTATTTGAAGATTGGTTCCTGAGCTGCTGTTTGCAGTTCCAATTTTCTGCTATACTATGAATAAATTTATGACGCGAAGGTGAGAGTATGTCAGACGCAAGAATTCCATGGGATCAATATTTTATGATGCAAGCGGTTTTGTTATCAATGAGAAGTACATGTGAGCGGCTTTCTGTGGGAGCTATTTTGGTACGTGATCGGAGGATCATTGCGGGCGGTTATAACGGTTCTGTTTCGGGTGATACGCATTGTATTGATGAAGGCTGCTACATTGTAGATGGTCACTGTGTAAGGACAATTCACGCTGAAATGAATGCAGTTTTGCAGTGTGCAAAATTCGGTGTAGCAACGGCCAATGCAGAAGTTTACGTGACGGATTTTCCCTGTTTGCAGTGTACTAAAATGCTGTTGCAAGCTGGAATTAAGAAAATTTATTATTTGCGTAACTATCATAACGATGATTATGCAGTCAAGTTATTAAGGTTGAAAAATGTTGAAGTACATCAAGTTAAGCTGGAGCAGGAGTATTTACGCAAACTTGCGCCAGAAAATAATTTTAGTGATTTAACGGGAAAACAGCAGTCGAAAGACTGATTTTTTTACTGGCAATTGCGGCATTCCTGCTGTGTCTGTTACTGCTTTCATTCAATTGGATTTGGCTATTATTGCTAGGCTGTGTCCTACTGCGTTTGGTAGCCACGCACAGAGGTCTTTGGATTATAAGTGGTGTTATTTTTATTAGCTTACTGGCAATTTGGATTCTGGAATGGCAAAATAACTGGCAACAAAAGGGCTTCTCAACTAAAACTGAACTGCGGCAGCAACATCTACTTGTGCAACCAGATGAGTATTTTATTGATGGTGATTTGCTTAAGCTGACAGGTAAATGGCTTGAACGTAATGAGGAGGTCCAGTTCTTTTATTCACTGAAATCACAGGCGGAACAACGACGATTTGCAAAAATAGAGACTGCAAAGATTTTTTTATTTGCTGGAACCGTCCAACGGGTTGCAGGACCAACTAATGAAAATCAATTTGATTATCGTCGTTTTTTGCAGGGAAAAAATATTAGTAACACAATTATGCTTTCTCAGTTAAGCTCGGAAAAAGAAGTTTCTCTGCAAGATCAAGGAGTCTTTTTCCTAGCGTGGTTGCATGGAATTAGGAAAAAATTGCTTAATCAGCTTGAAACGCTTCCTCAGCCATTAGCAGGCTATAGCCAACTGCTTTTGTTGGGATTTTACGATCAGAGTTTTGAGACGCAGTTAAAACAGATTAGTTCGTTAGGGTTATTGTATCTTTTTAGTTTATCTGGAATGCACATTTTCTATCTTGCGGCTTTTTTTCGGTGGTTATGTACACAACTTGCAATCACGCGTGAAACCTGTGATACACTTTTATTGTTGCTGCTGCCTTTATATGCTGTTCTAGGAGGCTTTTCAGCTAGCTTAGTCAGAGCTGTCATGATGGTGTGGATAATTTTGAGTGCCCGTAAATTTTTAGGTATTTCAGTCAGTGGAATTACGGCAGAAGGTCTTGTGCTGATTTTAAATTTACTACTTTGTCCAGCATTAGTTTTTTCGTTAGGGGCACAGTTGAGTTATTTACTGACGCTTATTTTGCTGCTTAATCGGCAACAATCGCAGTTGCTGGTGGGGCTGAAGATGACTGCATATAGTTTGCCGCTTATTTTATGGCAGACATTTCAGTGGAATTTATTAACAGTGTTATTGTCAATCGCGATTGTGCCGCTATTTGAGCGCATTGTAATTCCAGCAGTGGTGCTAGGTGTTTTTTTCTCTTGGTTAGTTCCTATAGCAGTGCCAATACTGCAGTTTTTTTGTGACAGCTTTGCTTTTTTGGCGCAATTACCGACTACTATTACTTTCGGGAAGCCTCCCTTGCTGTTTATTGTTTTTTGGTTAATAATCCAATTTCTGTTAGAGTATTCAAAGCATGCACGTTGGCTCTTGGGAATTTTAATCTGCTCGTATGTAATTGCGGCAGCACTAATTAGATTGCCTTTTACTGCTGAAGTTGTTTATTTCGACATTGGTCAAGGAGACTGCACTTTGATTCGTGAGCCTTTCAATCAAAGTGTGACCTTAGTTGATACTGGAGGAAAAGTCAATTTCCAGCATGAGCAGTGGCGTGAACGCCGTGTGAAAACTACAGGAGAAACGATCGTGGCAAATTACCTTTTGAGTAAGGGGATCAGCCACGTTGATAATCTCTTTTTGACACATCAAGATACTGATCATGTGGGCAATTTTGCAAGTTTGAGCAAAGTCATTGATGTACACCGTATTTTAGTACCGCAGGGAATGGAACAACTGGCGTCATTTAGAAAAAGATTGCGAGTTTCCAACAATACATTGCAGCAAGTGCAGGGAATATCAACAAAAGTTACTTCTCGAATTGGAATGTTTCACTTACTGCATCCTTTTGCAAGCGGAACAGGGAAAAATGAAGATTCAATCGCGCTTTCTTTTTCTTTACAGCGTATAAAGTTTATCATTAGTGGAGATCTTGATAAGCAAGGCGAAGTTGAAGTTGCACAGCGTAATCCAAAATTGCGTGCCGATGTGCTTAAAACTGGGCATCATGGTAGCAAGACTGCAACCGCCAGTGTATACGTCAGCCAGTTGCAACCACAGTTGGCAATCATTTCAGCCGGGGTAAATAATCGTTACGGGCATCCAAATGCAGCCACGCTAGCAACACTGGCAAAGCAGCACATTCCGTTTCTGAATACGGCAAATGCAGGAATGATTAAGCTTATGCCCCAAGAAAAAGGATTTATAATACAGACATTTAATGAGAATCGAAAGGTGAAATGAGGTAGTGTAAATGAAGGTCAATGAGTTATTCCAGAGTCTTAAGCAAAAAAAACCAGCAGCCATCTACGTAATTTTAGGACGCGAGGAATATACAGCACGCAAAATTCTGCAAAGTTTTGTAGCTTTGGTACCAGAAGAACAGCGTACTGTGAATGTGGGGGAGTATGACATGGAAACCACTCCGCTGACAACTGCTCTGGAAGACGCACTGTCTGCCCCTTTTTTTGGTGAAAGAAGAGTAGTATTGATCAAGCGGCCATACTTTCTGACAGGCGAAAATAAAAAGAGAAAAATTGAACAACATCCGGAGGCCTTGCTTTCATATTTAGATCACCCTGAGCCAACTTCAGTCGTTGTTTTTTGGGCACCTTATCCTAAGTTGGATGAACGCAAAAAGGTTACTAAGCGATTATTGAAAAAAGCAGTGGTGGTTGACAATGATTTTTTGAATGAACGGAGCACGCGTGCGTATTTGAAACAGCAAGTAACCACTGCTGGGTACACAATTGAAAAAGAAGCTTTTGAATTACTGCTAAAAAAGACTGAAAATCAGCTTTCTTTAATCATGAATGAGTTACCTAAACTTTTTCTAGTGGCCCAAGCAACTAAAAAAATTACAGGTGTGATGGTTGAAAGAATGGTGGCACAGACACTGGAACAGAATATTTTTGATCTCAGTGCACTTGTGCTAGATAAAAAAGTGCAGCAGGCTGTGGTGATGTACCATAATTTACTTGAACAGCATGAAGAACCGCTCAAGTTAAATGCGATTCTAGTGGGACAGGTTAGACTATTATTACAGGTTTCAATTTTACAACAAAATGGATATGCGCAAGGCAATATCGCAAGTGTCTTGAAGACGCATCCTTACCGTGTTAAGTTAGCGTTGCAAAAATGTCGTCGTTTTGGGCGTGCTGAATTGCGGAATGCCTATTTAGGTTTAATTCAGCTTGAAGAAAAAATGAAGTCCACGCAACAAAACCCGCAGCAACTCTTTGAACTTTTTATGCTAGGTTATTTTACTAGAGAAAAAACAACTGGTTAATTTGATGGATCCGTGGGGGCAGGAAAGAAGGACTACATGTGATTTAGGGGAAACTTAAAATCGCGTTTATTTGGAACAAGAAAAGATTCCGTTAAAATTAAATTTTTGATCCTACTCAAAAAAAGAGAGTGGAATACAAGACACAAAAAAAGAGTTCGCGACTTTTGTCCCAAACCCTCTTTTATAAAATTATTTATTTTGCTAGCCGAGCTGCTAAACGTGACTTGTCACGAGCTGCTTTGTTAGCTTTAATCAGACCTTTTGACTTAGCTTGGTCGATTGCTTTAACAGCTGCTTTGTAAAGTTCATCAACATTATCAGCACCTGCTGTTTTAGCATTTTCAAATTTCTTAACGGCACTACGTGTTGCACTTAATTTTGCTGCATTACGCACGTTAGCCTTTTCGTTAGTCGTTACACGCTTGATTGCGGATTTAATAATTGGCAAAGAATTCACCTCCATGACACATGATCCATGCCGGTATCATAAAATTTTCAACATAGGCTATTATACAAGAGCGAAGACGACAATGCAATAAAAAAGTTAAAATGTGTCAAGGAAATTTCCTTGACTAGTAATAAAAATAGACAATCATTTTTAACTTGCAAAATAAAGATTTCATCGGTATAATCTAGTTTAGTGCTAAAAGCACATAACCTTGGACTCAGAACTGCGCTCCTCACCGACGTAATTCCGGGACAACGGTTTAATTATCAGAAAGGTGGGATAACCATGGCAATTTCAAAAGAAAAGAAAAACGAAGTTATGCATAAGTATGCTCGTCATGAAGGGGATACTGGTTCAGCAGAAGTTCAAATCGCAGTTTTAACTGCAGATATCAACGAGTTGAACGAGCATATTCGGACACATAAGAAGGATTTCGCTTCACAACGTGGATTGATGAAGAAAATCGGACATCGTCGTAACTTGTTGGCATATTTACGTGAAAACGACATTCAACGTTACCGTGAATTGATCAAGAGTTTAGGTTTACGTCGTTAAGATTGCAGTATTTGCATTTTATGATACTCAGAAAATATAGAGAAATCCGGGATGTCTGTAAAGAAAGCCGGGTTTCTCTTTTTTTAGATTGGATACGCTAAAGAAAACGAGCATTTTTAGGATGAATAAGATCTTTTATTAGTTTCTGAGACCATCATTCTATTAATAAATATGGTATAATAATGTTTCAATAAGAAGCGAAGAAGGTTTTCAGATGAACGGATATCATGTGGCTGTTGTTGGTGCAACAGGTGCGGTTGGGACAAGGATGATCCAGATGCTGGAGCAATCTACCTTGCCAATTGCAAGTGTGAAATTATTGGCTTCAAAACGTTCAGCGGGTAAAGTGTTGCAGTTTAAAGGACAAGATACTGTGGTTGAAGAGCTTGTTCCAGATTCCTTTAAGGGAATTGAGTTGGCGCTGTTTTCAGCTGGCGGAGGTGTGTCAAAAAAGTTTGCTCCAGAAGCTGTTAAACGCGGAGCTGTGGTTGTCGACAACACAAGTGCATTCCGAATGGATCCTGCCGTTCCGTTGGTTGTTCCGGAGGTTAACGAAGCGGCTTTAGCGCAGCATCATGGTTTGATTGCTAATCCTAACTGCTCAACGATTCAGATGGTGGTTGCTCTGGAACCAATTAGGAAAGCTTTTGGGTTGAAGAAGATCGTTGTGACGACGATGCAGGCGGTTTCTGGGGCCGGGAATCGCGCTATTCAAGAACTTCGTGATGAAACGCAAGCAGTCCTTGATGGGCAGGACTACGAACCACAAGTTCTTCCAGTTGCGGGTGCTCAGAAGCATTATCAAATTGCCTTTAATCCATTGGCACAAATTGACGTTTTTGAAGAAGACGGTTATACCCATGAAGAATGGAAGATGATCCACGAAACTAAAAAGATTATGGCAGATCAGAATATTCAAGTGACTGCAACTTGTGTGCGTGTGCCTGTCGCAGTTGCTCATTCTGAATCTGTGTGGTTTGAGGTATCTCAAAAAGGAGCAACAGCAGCGAAATTACGCGCAATTTTGCAAAAAGCTCCTGGGGTTGTGTTGGAGGATGATCCGGAAAACCAGATTTTCCCTCAGGCAGTTCAGGCTGCGGGCAAGAAAGCAACTTTTGTGGGTAGAATCCGTCCTGATCAAGAACAAGCTGATGCATTTCATTTGTATTGCGTCGCTGATAACTTGTTAAAGGGTGCGGCTTGGAATTCAGTTCAAATTGCGGAACGCTTGCATGCACTTAACTTATTGCGGGTTCCTAAATAAATGGAGGGTTAGTAATGACATTTGAGAATGCTGAAGTTATCACGGCGATGGTGACCCCTTTTGATGACGAGGGAAAGCTTAGTTTTACGCGGTTAGAAAAGTTAATTGCACATTTGCTTGCAACCGGGACGCAAGGAATTTTGGTCACGGGAACGACAGGTGAAGGTCCAACTTTGAGTGAAGCAGAAAAGCTGGAGCTAGTTGCACAAACTGTTAAAATTGTTGCCAAGCGAGTTCCAATCATTGTGGGAACAGGTTCTAATAATACGGCAGCAACAATTGCATATACGAATAAAGTTGCACAGATTAAAGGTGTGGATGCTGCGTTAGTTGTGGTTCCTTACTATAATAAGCCGGACCAGCGAGGGATGCTTGCTCATTTTACTGCTGTTGCAGATGCAAGTCGAATTCCGCTCTTCATCTACAATATTCCGGGTAGAACTGGGGTTACGATGCAAGTTGAGACTATTGCGAAGCTGGCTCAGCACCCGAATATTATTGGAGTTAAAGATTGTACTGGAAATGTCAACTTGAGCCAAATTGTGGCAAAAACTCCAGCTGATTTTCTTGTTTATACTGGTGAAGATGCTGATGCACTTGCCTCTAAGACAATTGGTGGGCAAGGTGTCATTTCGGTTGCTAGTCATTTGTTCGGCAGCGAAATCACCACGATGTATGCTAAAGTTGATCAAGGTGATTTTAAAGGGGCAGCACGTTTGATGCAGAGTCTAACTCCAAAAATGGCGGCTCTTTTTTCCTATCCTTCACCTAGTCCGCTTAAAGCAGCTTTGAATTATCGTCATCTTTTAGTAGGTGGCTGTAGACTGCCAATTGTTGATCTAGATGAAAGAAGAAGCGCTGAGGTAATTAAAAAACTAGGTATTTAATAAAGAGAGGTGAAAGTATGAGTAATATAAAGATCATTCCCTTAGGGGGCGTGCGTGAGAATGCTAAAAATATGTATGCTGTCGAAGCGAATGATGAGATTTTTATTTTAGATTGTGGGTTGAAGTACCCTGAAAATGGACTTTTTGGGATTGATACCGTGATCCCTGATTTTTCTTATCTTCGTGATAATGCACAAAAAATTGTAGGAGTTTTCCTAACACACGGGCACGCAGATGCAATTGGTGCGTTGCCATATTTTCTTAGCGAATTCAAAGTCCCTGTCTTTGGGACTGAGCTAACGATTGCACTTGCTAAAATTGGAATTAAAAATAATCCGCAGACAGCAAAATTTGCAGATTTCCATGTTATCAATGAACAGACTGAGATTGATTTTGAAAATGCGACAGTCTCATTCTTTCGGACGACACACTCGATTCCCGACTCTGTTGGCATAGTTGTTAAAACCAAAAAGGGCAGCATTGTCTACACTGGTGATTTTAAGTTTGATCAAACTGCGACAAATGGTTATCGCACAAATCTCGCTCGCTTAGCTGAAATTGGCAAAGATGGCGTACTTGCATTATTGAGTGATTCCGCGAATGCTGAAAATCCGACAGAAACAGTTGCCGAACATGAAATTTTTGAATTTATTAATGATAACTTTGAATATCGGAACGGACGAATTGTTGTGGCTTGTGTCGCTTCAAATATTATGCGTGTCCAACAAGTCTTTGATGCCGCTGCAAAAAATGGGCGTAAAGTGGTTTTGACCGGGCATGATGCTGAGGAAATTGTCAATACAGCTTTGAATCTTGATAAGTTGCATTTACCCGTCGATGACTTGTTAGTTGCGGCTGAAAAGCTTGATTCATTAGAAGATGATCAGGTTGTTATTCTTGAGACAGGACGTTCTGGTGAACCGTTAAAGGCATTACAAAAGATGGCACTTAAGAAGCACCGGACTATCAGCTTGCATGAAGGCGACCTTGTTTTTATCACTACTACACCTTCACATGCGATGGAAACAGAAGTTGCCCGCACTCGTGATATGATCTATCGCGCGGGTGCCGATGTCAAAGCTATTTCTGAGGAACTTAATTCTTCAGGACATGCAAGCAGAAATGACTTGCAGCTGATGATGAACCTGCTACAGCCTGATTACGTAATTCCAATTCAAGGAGAATATCGCCTGTTATCTGCTAATGCACGTTGCGCTCTTGAGATTGGAATCCCCAAAGATCATATATTTATGGTTTCTAAGGGCGACATCATTGAGTATGACCATGACAAATTATTGTTAGCTTCATCTGTTGAAGTGGGTGACACTTTAATTGATGGCAGCGGTGTGGGTGATATTGGGAATATTGTTCTGCGCGATCGTAAGATTCTTTCAGAAGATGGTGTCTTTATTGCGGTAGTTACGATTGACCGGCGTAAGAAAAAAATCGTCAATCAACCACAGATTACATCAAGAGGATTTGTCTATGTGAAAACCAGTCGTGATCTGATTACTGAAAGTGCAACTATTGTGACTGAAGCGGTCCAAAAAAATTTGGATAACAAAGAATTTGACTGGGGTCACTTGAAACAAGATGTCCGCGAGCAGCTAAACCATTTTCTTTATGAGCATACTAAGCGGCATCCGGTTATCTTACCAGTTATTATGGAGATCAATCAGCATCGTCACTTTAACAGAAAAAAGAAGAGCACCGAGGAGTAGTGGAGGGAACAGCACTTTTTTGGACCTGCAAATTTTGGCTTAACTCGAAGACTTCATGCACTGCAGTTTTAGGGTAACTCTATTTAGGGGGGAGAATGTGGAAAAATTAGAGTATCAACAGCTTTTTTCAACTGGGACGCTGGCCTTGACCGCTAAGGAATTTGGACGTGCAGCGGCCGCACTTGAAAGTTGTTATGCATTTAAAACTAATTTCCGCACTAATTATCTTCTCTTTTTAGCAATGTGCGGGCAAAAAAAATTTGCAGCAGCGTTCACATTAGCGCAGGAATATTTACGTGAATATATTAGTGATAATGAACGCTTTGAAAAGTTGCTGTTTGCAGGTGCGCAGGCGCAGAAATTTATTGAAATTCGCAAAATTTGTACGGCTGTTGCCCCCTATATGAGCGCCACTGAGAACAAACACTTTTTTACATTACTTGCACGCCAGGAAGCAGAATTTGTGAAGCAGCAACCCGTGTTGTATCACAAATTAAAAAAAGAAGTTGTGTACTGCGGTTCGTTTGATATCTTTAATCAGCGCACCGTTTGGCGCAAAAGTCATGCGCTTCCTTTAGCTGATTATTTGATCACGGTTGGTTTTTTATTAAAGGATCCGAACGTGCATCAACTGATCAAGGTAAATGTCTTGGACGACTTGCGGACTTTGAAAGTCGCAGATGAGTATGAACTTTCATTTCTTGATCATAAGTTATACAAAATCCAGCCGAATAAGTTGCATCTTTTTGCGTCCTCAAAACTTTACCAGGCTTTTGAAACCAGCTTGTTGGAATGTAATCAGGATGGTTTGGGACAGAAACGTTGGGAAGAAGTACGTTTAAAGTTAAGTTTGCTTTATCCGTTTGAAACCCAGCTTGTTTCTTTTTCAAAGAGCTGGCAGCGAATTTTGCTGTATGAAAAAGAACATTTGACGGCTGCCGAAAAGTTGTGGGCCAATCGACTTGAAAGCAGTCTTACGGCTTGGAATATTTGAAATTAGCCAGGTTACAGGTTAGTAGCAGCTCATAAGGTTTTTGAGATTTAAGTGTTTACAAATGACAGACAGCTCTTTATAATAGCATAAGGATTCTTCTTTCCAAGGGTGCTAATTATCTTGGTATTTCTGTTGGGAAGTAGTATAATAAATCTTAAAGGATTATCGGCAATTGTTTTGTTGCGGATTTTTCTTGCAAAATTACAGGAGGTTCGTATTAATGGCAAAAGAACATTACGAAAGAACAAAACCCCATGTAAACATCGGTACAATTGGACACGTTGACCATGGGAAAACAACTTTGACAGCTGCAATTACAAAAGTATTGGCTGCAAAGGGATTGGCAAAGGCTGAGGATTACGCTTCAATCGATGCTGCTCCAGAAGAACGTGAACGTGGTATTACTATCAATACTGCTCACGTTGAATATGAAACAGAAAAGCGTCACTATGCACATATTGACGCTCCAGGACATGCTGATTACGTTAAAAACATGATCACTGGTGCTGCTCAGATGGACGGTGCTATCCTCGTTGTTGCTGCAACTGATGGTCCGATGCCACAAACACGTGAACACATTTTGCTTGCGCGCCAGGTTGGTGTTCAATATATCGTTGTTTTCTTGAACAAGTGCGACTTAGTTGATGATGAAGAATTGTTAGACTTAGTTGAGATGGAAGTTCGTGAATTATTAAGCGAATATGACTTCCCTGGTGACGATATTCCTGTTATCCGTGGTTCAGCTCTTAAAGCTCTTGAAGGCGACAAAGATGCTGAAGAACAGATCCAGAAATTGATGGATACAGTTGATGAATACATTCCAACTCCAGAACGCCCAACAGACAAGCCATTCTTGATGCCTGTTGAAGATGTCTTCACAATCACTGGTCGTGGTACTGTTGCTTCTGGTCGTATTGACCGTGGAACAGTTAAAGTCGGCGATGAAATTGAAATCGTTGGTTTACGTGAAGAAGTTCTGAAGACAACTGTTACAGGTTTGGAAATGTTCCGTAAGACACTTGATCTTGGTGAAGCCGGCGATAACGTTGGTGCTTTGCTTCGTGGTGTTAACCGTGAACAAGTTGAACGTGGACAAGTTCTTGCTGCACCTGGTTCAATCCAGACACACAAGAAGTTCAAGGGTGAAGTTTATATCTTGACTAAAGAAGAAGGTGGACGTCATACTCCATTCTTCTCAAACTACCGTCCTCAGTTCTATTTCCATACAACTGACGTTACTGGTGTTATCGAATTGCCAGAAGGCGTTGAAATGGTTATGCCTGGCGATAACGTTACATTTACAGTTGAACTGATCGCTCCAGTTGCTATCGAAAAAGGTCTTAAATTCACTGTTCGTGAAGGTGGACGTACTGTTGGTGCTGGTGTCGTTTCAGAAATTGACGACTAATATCTTTAAAAGCTCGGATTATTCCGAGCTTTTTTTGTTACTACAGTTCTTTTTTTGAAGCGAAATGTTCGAGATTTTGTTTTTCAATAATTTGTAGACTTTATGCGTAATTTATGGGAAACGTGTGCCTGAAGATCCTCCTAAAAAAATTTTCAGTGAGAAGATTTCCCAGAAATTGCAACTTCTTCCGGTAAAAAGCTGTTGGATGTTCTTTTTTTAGAGAGAATTATTTACAAGTTGGTGTTTCTACGGTAAACTTATTTAGTATGCAATTAGTAAATAAGTTGTACAAATTTTTTGTGCGGAGGGAAAATAATGTCTGCAAAATGGGAAAAACAAGGTGAAAACACAGGAAAGCTTACTTTCGAAATTTCACCTGATAAAGTTAAGGAAGGCTTGGATTTAGCCTTCAAACGTGTTAAAAAGGATCTTAATGTACCTGGATTCCGTAAAGGTAAGGTGCCGCGTCAGGTTTTCAATAGAATGTACGGTGAAGAAGCTCTTTATCAAGATGCTGTAAATATCTTATTACAGGATGCTTATACAGCTGCGATTGAAGAGACAAAGATCAAACCTGTTGGACAGCCACAAGTTGACGTAGAAAGCCTTGAAAAAGACAAGCCTTGGGTTTTAACTGCTGTAGTTTCAGTTGAACCTGAAGTTAAATTAGGCGACTACAAAGGTCTTGAAGTTACACCACATCCAACTCGTGTACTCGTGAGTGATATCGAGAAGAGATTGGAAGAACTGCGCACTCAAGAAGCTGAGCTTGTCTTAAAAGAAGCTGAACCAGCTGCAAAGGGCGATACTGTTGTGATTGACTTTGAAGGCAAGATTGACGGCAAGCCGTTCGATGGTGGCAAAGGTGAGAATCATTCACTTGAACTGGGTTCAAACTCCTTTATCCCTGGATTTGAAGATCAATTGATCGGTCATAAAGCAGACGAAGAAGTTGCCGTTAAAGTAACTTTCCCTGATGATTACCAAGCTAAAGATCTTCAAGGTAAAGAAGCCGTCTTTGAGGTTAAGATTCATGAAGTTAAAGAAAAGCAGCTTCCTGAAATTGACGATGACTTTGCTAAGGACGTTGACGAAGACGTTGATAGTCTTGAAGAACTGAAAGCAAAGATTAAGGACGAATTAAAAGAAAAGAAAGTTGCTGATGCAAAAGCAGCTATTCAAGATGAAGCATTAGATGAAGCTGTTGAAAATGCCGAAATTGGCACAATTCCTGAAGAAATGATTTCAGAAGATATCGACCGTCAGATGGATCAATATCTTGCTGGAATGCAACAACAGGGTATTAATGCTGATATGTATTTCAAACTGACAGGAACTTCTAAAGAAGACTTACGCAAACAATTTGCTGCAGATGCTGAGAAACGGGTTAAGACAAACTTAGTGCTTGAAGCAATTGTAGCGCAAGAAAATGTTGAAGTTAGTGCAGACGAAATTGAGCAAGAGATCAAGGGCTTGGCTAAGCAATACGGGATGGAAGAAAAAGCAGTCCGGAATGCTTTGAGCGATAAAATGCTGCAGCATGATATTGCAATCCGTAAGGTAGTCGATGAGATTGCTGACTCTGCTAAGCAAACGCGTGAAAAAAAAGAAACCCCAAAAGATAAGTAAGCGTACAAAGACTTTTATCTGAGTAATGATCACGTTAGGCTTCCTGCCCAACGTGATTGTTTTTTCACTATTAAAATTTTTCAAGGTGTTGACCGCAAACCAAGTATTAGCGTTTCTGGATTTTGTCTGGTAGAATTTAATAAAGTAAATGAGTTTTAGGGGGTCAAACATGTTCGAAAATACAGATAAGAATGGTCCTGTGATGTGTTCGTTTTGTGGAAAATCTCAAGATCAGGTTAAAAAAATCGTTGCCGGCCCAGGTGTGTACATCTGTAATGAATGTATTGATTTATGCAAAGAAATTATTGATGAAGAGTTTAGAGATAAAGCTGCTGAGGAACTCACAGATGTTCCTAAGCCGCGTGAGATTGTACAGGTCTTAAATCAATATGTAATCGGGCAAGAACAGGCCAAAAAGACGCTTGCAGTGGCTGTCTACAATCACTATAAACGGGTTAACGCTACTTTGGATAAGGATGACGAAAGCGAGACGGAATTACAGAAAAGTAATATCTGTCTAGTGGGTCCAACTGGTTCAGGAAAGACTTTCTTAGCTCAAAGTTTAGCAAAAATCTTACAAGTTCCATTTGCAATTGCAGATGCGACTACTTTGACTGAAGCGGGGTATGTTGGCGAAGATGTCGAAAATATTTTACTAAAGCTGTTGCAAAATGCAGATTTTGATGTTGAAAGAGCCGAACGTGGGATTATTTATATTGATGAAATTGATAAGATTGCCAAAAAGAGCGAAAATGTTTCAATTACCCGTGATGTTTCCGGTGAAGGGGTTCAACAAGCCCTTTTGAAAATTCTGGAAGGAACTGTCGCAAACGTTCCGCCGCAGGGTGGGCGTAAGCATCCACAGCAGGAATTCATTCAGATCGATACGAGCAATATTCTCTTTATCGTCGGTGGGGCATTTGATGGAATTGAAGCAATTGTAAAGAGTCGTTTGGGCGATAAAACAATTGGTTTTGGAGTCGATTCGAAACAGCAATTGGATGAACACAAGAGTTTAATGCAGCAGATTATTCCTGAAGACTTGCTCAAATTTGGATTGATTCCAGAATTTATTGGACGCTTACCAATTTTGACAGCCCTGGAAAAGCTTACAGAAAGCGATCTTGTTCGCATCTTAACGGAACCTAAAAATGCTTTGGTTAAGCAGTATGACAAATTGCTGCAGCTTGACGAGGTTAAGCTGAAGTTTGAACCGGCTGCTTTGCGTGAGATTGCGCGCCTTGCAATTGAACGTAACACAGGTGCACGTGGATTACGTTCAATTGTTGAGAATACAATGCGTGATGTCATGTACGAAATTCCAAGTCGTGATGATGTTAAGGAAGTTGTGATTAACAAGGGGAGTATCGATGGGCATCAGATGCCTAAGATTGTCTTGTCCGACAAGCGTGCTTCATAAGCCTTGATCACTGCTCATTCAAAGTGATTTTGACTAAGCTGAATTTATTTAAGATAGTTTAAAGTCGCTAAAGCGGAGAGTGTGACATAAGTCGGGAAAATTTGAGTGCTAACGCGAAATTACGAACATAGCGAGTACTTTGCTATGAGTAATTCGAAGTTAGACGGAGAATTTTGACTTATGGCACACGTTTATCCGAATAAAAGCGGGGCTGTGCCAAAAGTTAAATTTTGGCACAGCCCCTTTTTTTACATATTTTAATTATGTATATCTGAAACAGTACGGAACCTGAGTAAAATTTAACTTTATGTATTGTTTCGGCAAACTAAATTGAAAATTGCTTTTTGTAAAAGAGTATTGTAAACTAAGCTAAAGTTAGCTTTTACTTATAGAACTGTGAAGAAATGAGTAGTTTTCCGTCATACCTGCAGAGAGTCGTGGCAGCTGAGAAACGATGGTAGAGGAAGATGAAGATGGTTTCTGAGAAGTTGTCGTGGCGAGCTCTAAAAGATAAAAGAGTAAGCTGCAGCCGGTTATTAACCGTTATCTTTGAAAAATACAGATTGTATTTAACAAGAAACCAGTTTTGGTTTGAAGAATGGTGGTACCACGCTAAAAGCGTCCTTTCAGCAAAAGGATGCTTTTTTGTTTTCTCAGGGATGTAAGTCAAAGTTAAAAACTAAAAAGGAGTGAAGTTTTATGTCACATAAACAGAATGATTCGATTCAAACAGTTGTAGCTACAGGGATTGGAGCAGCCATTATTTTTGTCCTGATGAAGTTTGTCGCCATTCCGACAGGGATTCCAAATACACAAATTAACGTCGCCGAGGGTTTCTTACCTTTGCTGGGAGCAATTTATGGTCCAGTAGCAGCAGGATTGGCAATTTTGATTGGGCATACACTAAACGATTTCGTAACCTATGGTTCACCGTGGTGGACTTGGGTCATAACGGATGCATTGATTGGAGTTGCTTTTGGTGCAACTAAGAATAGGCTAAAAATTCAAGCAGGAGCATTGTCAACTGCCAAGTTGATTTGGTTTAACCTTTATCAGGTAGTGGTGAACTTTATTGGTTGGGTCCTGCTAGCACCAACTGGCGATATTCTTGTCTATCATGAACCTGCTAAAAAGGTCTTTTTTCAAGGAGTAACGACGTGGATTGTTAACAGTCTCTCAGTGGCAGTAATTGGGACTATTCTCTTGGTGCTGTATTCACGGACGAGAACTAAAAAGGGCAGTCTTAAAAAGGAAAGATAGTATTTAAAGATGATAAAACCAATTATTAGTTTTAAAGATTTTTCATTTCAATATGAAGCTCAAGCAGAAGCAACCTTGAAACATATCAATTTGGATATCTATCCAGGCGAGAAAGTTTTGGTGGCAGGTGCCTCAGGTTCAGGCAAATCAACGCTTGGGCGCTGTTTGAATGGTCTCATTCCGCAAGCTTATCCTGGTAAATTTTCGGGTTCCTGTACTGTCAACGGGAAACCGATCACTGAAAGTTCGATTTTTGACTTGTCTTTTGATGTTGGGACCGTGTTGCAGGATCCCGATAGTCAGTTTGTGGGGTTAACTGTTGTAGAGGATTTAGCATTTTCGCTTGAAAATGACTGTTGGTCCCAGGCAAAAATGCGACAGGCAACCCAGAAATGGGCGGCGCGTTTGCAGTTAAAGCCGCTTTTACAACATGCACCACAAGAAATTTCAGGTGGTCAAAAACAAAGAGTTGCAATGGCAGGCGTTTTAATTGATGAGAGTAAAATTCTGCTGTTTGATGAACCACTTGCAAGTTTGGATCCTGCCTCGGGTGCAGCTTCTATTCAATTGATTGATCAACTGACAACCTCTGAGGAATTAACTGTGATTTTAATTGAACATCGCATTGAAGAGGTTTTACGCGGAAAAATTGATCGGTTAGTTGTACTGCAGGATGGTCAAATTGTGGCTAACGATCAACCAGAAGAGATCTTGCGGGCATCACTTTTGCAACAACTCGGTTTGCGCGAGCCACTTTATTTGAATGCCTTGAAAAAAAGCGGAGTTTCTTTACAGGCATGTACGGAGATTGCTGATGTTAAACACATTACAGCACCTCAAGCAAAAGAAAAGCTGGAGCAGTGGATGACTGGTACACAGCTAAAACAACCTGTTCCTAAAAAAGAAGAGCTGCTCAAAATTAAGAATCTGACATTTAGTTATGCTAAAGAAAAGCCTGTGATCAATAACTTGTCTTTGACGATTCACAAAGGGGAAATGGTGAGCTTAGTCGGCCGCAATGGTACAGGAAAGTCGACATTGAGCAACTTGATTACAGGCTTTTTAACGCCACAACAAGGAACCTTAACATTTTCAGGAAAGGAGCTTGAGGCTCTTTCCGTAAAGGAACGTGCTGAGCAGATTGGGTATATTTTGCAAAATCCGAACCAAATGATTTCCAAGACGACTGTGTTTGATGAGGTTGCCTCTGGGCTGCGTTTACGGGGCATAACTGCAGAAATTGAAGACAAGACCAATGCTGTTTTGAAAGTTTGTGGTCTGTATGAAATGCGACACTGGCCAATTTCTGCATTGAGTTTTGGGCAAAAAAAACGGGTAACGATTGCAGCGGTTTTGGTATTGGAACCTCAAATGCTGATTTTGGATGAACCAACTGCGGGCCAGGACTTGCAGCATTACACTGAAATTATGACTTTTTTGGAAAATTTGAATCGCAAACAGCAATTGACCATCATATTAATTACGCATGATTGTCACTTGATGCTGGAGTATACGGAAAGAACGATTGTGCTTGCTGGAGGTCGAGTCATAAAAGACGCGGCTCCAGCACAGATTCTCACAGACGAAGAAGTTATCCAGCGGGCTGCGCTTGCTAAAACCAGTCTTTTTGAATTAGCGGACCGTTTCAGGCTACCTAGCGCTACAGAATTTGTTGCCAAATTTATCCAAGCTGAAAGAAAGGAGCGCGCTGATGAACAGTCAATTTCTAATCGGATATAGCCCCCGCAAAACTTTTTTACACCGCTTGAATGGCAGTACTAAATTAATTGGGTTTGTCGCACTTTCGCTCATCGGAATGATTACTTATGACACAAGGTTTTTAGCGGGGATCTTTCTTTTTTCGGGAATCTTATTTTATTTTTCAAAGATTAGCTATCAGGAAATTGCTTTAGTTCTTAAAGTCATTATGGCTTTTGCCGCCCTTAATTTGATCATGGTTTACGTTTTTGCTCCAGGCTACGGGATGACGATCTACGGGACGCAGCACATGCTTTGGGGGAGCCCGCAACATTATTTTAATCTTTCATGGGAAGAAGTTTTTTACATATTCAACCTGTTTTTAAAATATACTTTTGCAGTTCCACTTGCGCTGATCTTTTTGCTGACTACAAATCCAAGTGAATTTGCTGCGAGCCTCAATAGAATTGGGATTCCTTACCGCACGAGTTATGCTGTTGAAATTGCTTTACGTTATATTCCAAGCGTGCAACGTGATTATCGGACGATTAGTCTTGCACAGCAAGCTCGTGGTTATGAAATTTCTAAAAAAGCTAAGTTGCGGACACGAATCATCGGAAGCGCCCAAATTATCTTACCTTTAATCTTCACGAGTTTAGATCGAATCGAAGTTGTTAGCCAGGCAATGGAGCTACGGCGTTTCGGACACAACAAAAAACGGACTTGGTATCTGGCACAACCCTTTGCGCTACGCGATTTTTTGGCACTTGCAACGATTGTTGTGATTGTGATTTGGGGAGTTGTGTTGTTTAAAATAAACGGTGGGCGTTTCTGGAATCCTTTCAAATAGCTGAATTTATTTAGCAGGGAAAGTCCACTTTTAATTGTCTGAGATGCTTGTTAAATTAAGATACTTCTTTATCTTTAAGCGGTATTTTGGTAACATGAGGTAGTAAAAGAATAATAGTAGGAGGTTTGGTCATGGACAAGCCACAAATTGGTGTGATCGGCATGGCAGTGATGGGCAAGAACCTTGCGCTCAACATTGAAAGCCGTGGTTACACTGTTGCTTTATATAATAGAACAGGGGCAAAGACTGAGAAGGTGGTTGCAGATCATCCCGAAAAGCATCTGGTTCCGAGTTACTCAATTGCAGATTTCGTCGCATCACTTGAAACACCGCGCCGGATTATTTTGATGATCAAGGCAGGAGCACCTACTGACGGAATGATTAAACAGTTGCTGCCACATCTTGATAAGGGCGATGTCTTAATTGATGGTGGGAATACCTTCTTTGAAGAGACTGTTCGTCGGAATAATGAACTCGATGAGTCTGGAATTAACTTTATCGGGATGGGCGTTTCAGGTGGTGAAAAGGGTGCTTTAGAGGGCCCTTCACTGATGCCTGGTGGTCAAAAGAGTGCCTATGATTTAGTTGAACCAATTTTAAATAAGATTGCTGCTAAAGCTGAAGACGGAACACCTTGTGTAACCTACATCGGGCCAAATGGTGCCGGACACTATGTCAAAATGGTTCATAACGGGATTGAATATGGCGACATGGAATTAATTTCTGAAAGTTACAACTTGTTGCGCAACGTATTAGGGCTTGATGTGAATGAAATTGCTGCAATTTTCAAAGAATGGAATCAAGGAGAACTTGACAGCTATTTGATGTTAATTACTGCTGAAATTCTGACACGCAAAGATGATCAGGGAACTGGAAAACCAATTGTCGATGTTATTTTGGACCGTGCTGGGAATAAAGGAACCGGTAAGTGGAGTTCACAGAGTGCTTTAGAGCTGGGTGTTCCGCAATCCTTAATTACTGAGTCAGTTTATGCGCGTTATATTTCAGCGCTAAAAGATGAACGCATGACTGCAAGTCAGACGCTGCAAGGACCAGCTTTTAAGGTGGCAGATGCTGATAAAAAGGAATTAGTTGAAAAAATTCGCCAAGCGCTCTACTTTAGTAAAATCATGAGTTATGCTCAAGGATTTGAACAGATGAGAGTTGCTTCCGAGCACTATGACTGGAAACTTAAGTATGATGAGTTGGCAATGATTTGGCGTGCCGGCTGTATTATTCGGGCACAATTTCTGCAGAAGATCACAGATGCTTTTGAAAAAGCACCTGAGTTGAAAAACTTGATGCTCGATCCTTATTTCAAGGGAGTTACTGATAAGTATCAAGCTGCTGTTCGTGAAGTGGCTGCCCTAGCGATCAAAGCAGGCGTACCCGCGCCAGGATTCACTGCTGCAATTACCTACTTTGACCAGTATCGTGCTGCTGTTTTACCAGCTAATATTATTCAAGCACAGCGTGATTACTTTGGCGCGCATACGTACGAGCGGACAGATAAGGCTGGAATTTTCCACTATGAATGGTATCACGAAGAGTAATCTTTATTTAAAATAGAGCAGTCAGTTCGATCAACAATGAATCTGAAGACCGATTCATTGTTTTTTTTGGGTCATAAACGCATTAAGAGTGTTCATAAGAACGACTAATTTCATTTTTTATGTTAGATTAGTCTTAAGTGAATTTAATTTTATTTTCAGCATAAGCGAAACAATCTTACGGAATAAAACAATTTTTTATAGGGGTGTAGATATGAGTCGGATATTAATAATTGAGGACGAAAAAAACCTAGCTCGGTTTGTTGAGCTTGAATTACAGCATGAAGGGTACGAAACAGAAGTCCATTATAACGGGCGGACTGGACTGGAAGCTGCATTAGAAAAAGATTGGGATGCGATTCTCTTGGATCTCATGTTACCTGTGTTAAATGGATTGGAAGTTTGCCGGCGTGTGCGTCAGGCTAAAAATACACCGATTATCATGATGACTGCGCGTGACTCTGTCATCGACCGGGTTTCTGGCTTGGATCATGGCGCAGATGACTATATCGTCAAGCCGTTTGCTATTGAGGAGTTACTAGCACGTCTGCGTGCACTTTTACGGCGCATTGACATCGAAAGTGAACAAAATGTTTCTAAACAGACTAAGGTCACTTACCGCGATCTTACGATTGAAAAAGAAAATCGGGTTGTTCGCCGTGGTGATGAAGTGATTGAACTTACCAAAAGAGAGTATGAACTCCTTTTGACATTGATGGAAAATGTTAATGTTGTTTTAGCACGCGACGTTTTATTGAAAAAAGTTTGGGGTTACGAATCTCAAATTGAGACCAATGTGGTTGATGTTTATATTCGTTATCTGCGTAATAAAATTGATCGACCTAATGAAGAAAGTTACATTCAGACTGTGCGTGGAACAGGGTATGTGATGCGTTCGTGAAAAAAAGTAAAGACATCGTTGCTGCTTTAAAAGAAAAAAGAAAAGAACGGCGGTTTTCGCTCAAATTGAAGTGGTCGTTGGGAACTGCAATTGGCGTCTTGGCAATTTTTGCGGTCTTTGCCACGCTCTTGTTTCAAAGCTTTTCGAGCTTGATTTTAAGACAGGAGAAGCAATATGCCTCTGATGCACTGTCAGTAGCTGCTAATCATCTTGCAACGCTTGAAAATGAGCTTAACGAAAGCAATACAAGAAGAGAACTAAGCTCAAGTATTGAAGAAACTGAACAGGAAAGAGAAGAACCAACCCGTTTGTATTCAAATTCTGTTTTTGTAGCTTTTTCCCGTAAGAACATCGGGGTTGGGGCATATAATTTGAATGGGCAAAAGGTCTTTTCTTCACGAAAGCTGCCAGTTAATTTTAATATTAAAGAAACAGATACTGGCAAAGTTGTTACGACCGGTGGAACGAACGTCTATGTTGAACGCCGCCCTGTCATTTCAAAAGGAACGCGTAAAACAATTGGTTATGTTCAGGTCACCAACAGACTGCTCGATTATGACAATACGCGGCACAAATTGGTGTTAATCTTCATTGTCTTTGGGATTACAGCGGCCTTTGCCAGTGCAATTCTAGGGTATGTACTGGCGTCGTGGCTTTTACGTCCAATTGATGTGATCAATGCTACAATTAATAAGATCAATGAGGCAGAAGAAGGCGATCCGATCGCTGATATTCGTGTTCCTGAGATGAAACATCAAGATGAATTGACAGACTTGAGCAGGCTTTTTAATGACATGCTTGATCGCATGCAACGTTACATTGAGCAGCAACAGCAGTTCGTCGAAGACGTCTCACACGAACTGAGGACGCCAGTTGCGATTATTCAAGGACACTTAGATCTTTTGAATCGCTGGGGCAAAGATGACCCGCAGGTTTTGGCAGAGTCAATTTCAGCTTCATTGCAAGAAATTACGCGCATGAAAAGTCTAGTACAGGAAATGTTGGATCTTTCTCGCGCCGAGCAGGTTGAAATTCATTTTGGAAAAGAAGTTACTGATGCACGTGAAGTTGCACTGCAAGTTTTCAATAATTTTAAAATGATTCATCCAGATTTTGTTTTCTTGATTGATGATGATCTGAAGGATGAAACACCTGTTAAGATCTATCGTAATCACCTTGAACAGGTGTTGATTATTTTAATGGATAATGCGGTTAAGTATTCGCAAAAACGCAAAGAGGTTCATTTATCTGTATCGAAAAATGAACGCTACGTCGACCTTGCTGTCCAGGATTTTGGTGAAGGGATTGCACAGCAAGATATTGCACGCGTCTTTAACCGCTTCTACCGTGTTGATAAAGCGCGTAGTCGCGATGCTGGTGGAAATGGCCTGGGACTGTCAATTGCACAGCGTTTAATAGAGGGCTATCATGGACAATTAACGGTCGAGAGTGTCTTAGGACAAGGATCAGTTTTCCGGATTTCATTACCGTTAATAATTAAGGAACAAAAGAATGCGGATTAGCTCAACGATACTGAAATCCAATCAGTTAAATAGGTTTTAGAGTAATTTAATAGCAAGAGAGTGTGACAAAAGTGAAGTGCCCCATAATCGTTAGATTTGTTTGTCTAACAATTATGGGGCACTTCACTTTTGTCTCGAACTTTTCTATTTATGAAATTGAGGCTTTATTGGCCATTTTGCTCTTCAGAACTCGACGAAGATGAAGATGACGAAGATTCGCTGCTAGAAGGACTCTCCGAAGTGGTCTGAGAACTCTGCGACGATGAGCTGCTTGAAGAAGGTTGTGAACTTGAACTCGACGAACTCGAACTCGATGAACTTGAACTCGACGAACTCGAACTTGACGAACTTGAACTTGACGAACTCGAACTGGATGAACTTGAACTCGACGAACTCGAACTGGATGAACTTGAGCTTGACGAACTGGTTGAATCCGATGACGAGGTCGTGGTTTCAGGCGAGCCTGCAAGATAAAGTTCACGCACACCATTAACAGTTTTAACGTATACATTGCTAGGTTTTTCCCAATCAGTATTAGTTTTACCTTCCGAAAGGTATTCCATTGCGTATTTATAGAAGTAAGACGCAATCCGCGATGATGACGAAGTCAGATAGTTCCCAGATTCATAGGGGTGATCATAGCCTACCCAAACCGAAATTGAATAGTGTTTTGTATAACCGTTAAACCAAGAATCCATATCAGCCGAAGAAGGGAACTTAGAAGCAACGTCGGATGGGTAACTATTTGTTCCTGTTTTGCCAGCTTGATATAATCCGCTAATGTTGGCATATCGTCCAGTTCCGGAACTGCTTGTGATTACGTCTTTAAGCATATCGGTAATCATGTAGGCAGTTGAAGATTGCATAACTTGCTTTCCAGAACTTGAATAAGATTTTGTTTCGCCATCAGCTGTCTCAATACTATTAATATAGGTTGGTGAATAATAAGTTCCACCATTGGCAAAGGCGGCATAAGCTGCTGCATTTTGCAAGGTAGATGAAGGAAGACCAATTCCGTTTTGGAATTCAAGGGTCTTGCTATACTTCATCCCTAACTTGCTGACAAAGTTTTGAGCTTTTGTAATTCCAACAGCCTCAAGCGCTCTGATTGCTGGGATATTCCGGGACTGAATTAAGGCATTGCGCATTGTCATTGTGCCTAGATGTTCGTGATCAAAATCTGAAAGTTCGATGCTGGTTCCTGGATAGACGTAGCTAGTATCTTTTAGCTGATGATAAGTTGCCCAACTGAGATATTCAATTGCTGGGCCGTAATCCATCAACGGTTTTGCAGTCGAGCCGTTTGTTCGATCCGTTTGAACAGCACGATTGAGACCGTATGTCACATTACCGGTCTTGCGGCCACCAATCATGGCGACTACTTTGCCGTTATTAGGATCGACAACCGTAGAAGCTACTTGAAGCTTATTATCCGGATAAGAGATCGCAGAAGAGTTATTAGCAAGATTATAGAGACGTTCCTGTGCTTTCATATTCAGGTTTGTATAAATTTTAAGGCTGTTCTTGTAAGGATCATAACCTTTAGCACGTGCTTCTTGAATAACCTGCTTAAGATAAGAATCGGCGATCTTGGCTTTTTGGCTGGTCTGAGTAGCGCTGTGATTTGTGACAAGATCTTTTTTAACATCTTCTTGTTTTGCCTGTTTTGCTTGCGCGCTTGTAATTTTTTTGTTGGCGACCATTGCATCTAAGACCTCATTGCGTCGACTTGTTGCAAGCGTAGCATTTGAGATTGGATTATAGCTTGAAGGCGCATTTGGAATTCCTGCAATCATTGCAGTTTGCGCCAAGTCGAGCTTAGCCAGTGATTTTCCATAGTAATAATAAGCGGCAGTTTGCATGCCGTAAGTACTGTCACCCATAAAGACTTTGTTAACGTAGAAAGTCAAGATTTGTTCTTTACTATAAGTATTATCCATCTTCAAAGCGAGCCAAGCTTCCTGCGCTTTACGTTTGAAAGTTTGATCGGAACGTTTAGTAGAGAAAAATGATAACTTGATCAATTGCTGATCTAGCGTACTACCACCTTGTAACCCAGAAGACCGCGAAACGTTTGAGACGGCTGCACCGAGGATTCTGACCGGGTCAACTCCATGGTGTTTGTAGAAGCGCCGATCTTCAATTGAAACGACAGCGTCTTTTAAAGTTTGTGGAATATTTTTACTTTCGACATACTGGCGGTTTTGTGAACCAAGGCTGAGAATTTTTTTACCTTCAGAATCATAAATGACCGTCGAGCCGGTACTTGAAAGTGCTTTTTCAGTGAGGGCAGGAGCGCTCTTAGCATAAATGAAAAAGACGGTTGCTCCTAAAGCAACCACAACTTCGAGGACAACTAATAAAGTTAATAATGTTCTTTTGAAGATTCTCCCGAACTTACTTCGGGGTTTGGTCTTCTTGGTGCTCTTTTTGCGACGCGCCACGCGCGAAAGCTTTGGATCTTGATTACTCATGATGTGCTCCTTTTACATTCCGAAGATTTTCAATCAGCTTGTCAACGCAGGTTAAGTACGGAATTAGTGGTTGGAACTGATACGCAATTGCGAAACCACTGTCTGCAATAATTTTCTTTGGGATCGATTTACGCCCATGCGTTTGTTGATCCCAATACTCAAAAAGAGTCGCTGCAGGAAGCAGAAATAACTCTTGAGTTATCGAAAATTTAATAATGGTAAAACAGATTCCAGCTTGCCTGACGCAGGCTTTCATATGATTGATTTGATGCTCGTGAAAGTTATTGAGCGGAAACGAGGTTTTATTACGCGTTTCCTTAGCCTCAAAATCAAGGTAATACCCGTGATATACTCCATTGTAATCAGTGGTTGATGCCTGCTTGAAATAAGCCTCTTTAATGACTGCAGCACTGCGTCTAGGATAATCAACCTGTACTATTTGAATGGGCACAGGTTTCTTGTGAATAACTGCAACTTGCTGCTGCAAGTAATAAAGATTACTTTGGTTTAGTTCTTCTTCCAGTGACATGCCACGATTGCCAAAGATAACATCACGCTGATTTTTGCGGGCGTGTCCCGCAGAATTTGGGTTGTAGTCCTGGCCGTTTGGATATCTAATGACCATACTTCCATCCCTCCCATTCGACTTATTATACCAACAACATACAAACTTGGCAAAAGGACAGGAAACTTGTCTGCTAGTACTAAATTTTCATATAATAGGTTGGGAATTATGTTTAGAAGGGAAGACATCCATGAGAATCTGGTTGACCGGTTATCGTAGTTATGAATTGAATATTTTCAAAGATTCTGACCCCAAAGTTGAAGTTATCAAAAATACGCTCAAAGAATGTCTAATCCAGCAAATGGCTGATGGATTGGACTGGGTGCTAGCCGGAGGACAGTTGGGAATTGAACAGTGGGGGCTTGAGGCAGTCACGGAGCTTAAAAATGATTACCCAGAATTAAAGAGTGCGTTGATGCAGCCCTATCAGGAATTTGAAAAAAATTGGCGTGCAGATAAACAAAGCAAGTTTCAAGCGCTAAAAGCTGCGGTTTCGTTTTCTGCGAGTGTTAGTCAAACACCATACAATAATCCGCAACAATTACGCAATTGGCAAAATTTTATGCTGACACATACAGAAGGCGCTTTATTGGTGTATGATCCTGAATATGAGGGAAAAGCCAAATATGCTTATTCCGCGATTAAAAAATTTCAAGAAACGCATGATTACACGCTGACGCTAGTTGACATGGACTGGCTTGAAACGAGTGCGCGTGATTTTTTTGAGAGAAAAAGCGAGAATGATTTGCAATAGGTGAAAACTCTGGTATAATTAACAGAGTTGTAAAGTTAGTTTTCTAGAGAATACGAGGTGCATTTCTGTGGATAAGATAAATTTCACGCCTAAAGACATTGTAAACAAAAATTTCAAACCTAAAATGCGTGGCTATGATCCGGCAGATGTAGATGAGTTCCTTGATGATGTAATTAAGGATTATGAAACGTATTCTAAAGAAACACAGCGCTTGCAGATGGAAAATGATCGTTTGGTTAGCAAGGTTGACGAGTTGACCAAACAGCTTGCCGTTGGAAAGAGCGGTCAAGTTAGTCATCCAACATCCAATGTGACGAACATGGATATCTTGAAGCGCTTATCCAACCTTGAGCGTCATGTGTTTGGCGCTCAGTTGAATGATGATGCCGATCAGGACAGTCGGTTCTAATTAACTGAGACATATTTGATGATGTTCTCTGGTAATCGCGGTCTGCTTTATGCAGGCTGAGGAAAGTCCAAGCTTGCACAAGCTGAGATGCTTGTAGTGATCGTGCTTGCTGAAAAAATAAGGCAAGGTACCTTAGGGTAACGGCAGATAAAAGAGCTAAGGCTTCGGCTATGCTCGAGTAGTCTTGAAAGTGCCACAGTGACGAAGCAGTGTTAGAAATGGCATTGGTGGAACGAGGTAAACCCCGCGAGCAGGTAACCCAAACTTTGGTAGGGGCGCTTCATGACGGAAATGAACTAATCATGGGGGCAGGCATTTTGCCTGGAGATAGATGATTACCACCGATTCTGGTTTCCTGAACCAGATGACGTACGGAACGTGGCTTATAGAGGACTCATCACAGGACTGGCTAGGAGTATTTTCGGATATTCCTAGCCTTTTTCTTTTGAAAAATAAACGAGGGATGAACAAAATGAAAAAATATAAACTACTGGCAACTGCCGCTGCTGGAATTGAAGGCTTAGTGGGAAATGAGTTGCGTCATTTAGGTTACGAGGCGCAAGTCGAAAACGGGCGTGCACGCTTTCAGGGAACATTTGAGGATATTTTACGAACTAATTTGTGGCTGCGAACTGCAGATCGTGTCAAGATTATTATTGCAGAATTTAAGGCAACCTCATTTACTGAACTTTTTGATCACGTCAATGCGTTGCCGTGGGATGAATATCTACCTTTGGATGCAGCTTTTCCGGTAGAGGGTAAATCCCAGAAGTCGAAACTCTTTAGTGTGCCAGATGTCCAATCGATCGTCAAAAAAGCAATCGTGGACAAAATGAGTAGCGTATACCATAGACGGACACGCTTGCCTGAAACTGGTGCAAAGTATCCGTTGGAAGTTGCCTTGAATAAGGACATGGTTCTTTTGACACTGGATACAACTGGTTCCAGCTTGTTTAAGCGTGGCTATCGGATTGAAAAAGGACCCGCTCCCTTAAAGGAAAACATGGCCGCGGCCTTAGTCCTACTGGCACATTGGTATCCGGAAAAACCATTCGTTGACCCAGTTTGCGGGTCAGGAACTATTCCGCTGGAAGCTGCGCTAATCGGACATAATATTGCACCTGGATTTAATCGTGATTTTATTTGTGAAAGCTGGCCGAATGTACCTCAAGGATTGGCCGAACAGTTGCGGGCAGCTGCCGATGCACAGGCAGATTATGAGCGTGAATTGGATATCACGGGTTACGATATCGATGGAAAGATGATTGAGATTGCACGATTGAATGCACGCGAGGCAGGGTTACTGCATAATGTGCATTTTAAGCAATTAGCAGTCAAAGATTTCAAGACTACTAAGCAAAACGGTGTGATTGTTGCTAATCCGCCGTACGGTGAACGACTCAGTGATCAAGAGGCGGTGCGGGAGCTTTATCGCCAAATGGGAGATGTCTACCGGCCGTTAACTTCTTGGAGCAAGTATATTCTGACCAGCGATTTGCAGTTTGAGAGTTACTATGGTCAGCGTGCCACCAAGCGGCGTAAACTTTATAATGGTTCTCTTAGAACAGACCTCTTTCAGTACTGGGGACAGCGACCAAGTAAGAAAAATCCCGCCAGTCAACGTCCAAATTCAAAGGACTAAGATCAGCGGAAAAGGTATGTAGTAAAGATTTCGCGGAGCGGGGCTGTGCCAAAAGTTAAATTTTGGTACAGGCCCGCTTTTATTCCGGATAAACGTGTTCCATAAGTCAAAATTCTCCGTCTAACTTCGAATTGCTCATCGCAAAGTACGCGCTATGTTCGCAATTTCGAGTTAGTACTCAAATTTTCCCGACTTATGTCACACTCTCCTCTTTTTTTTAATTGAAAGGGTATAATTAAAGGTGTTCTCAGCTTTAATTAACAGCAAGATCATAGCAGTTTTACTTTAATTTGTGCAACCCTTGAGTAGCTAAAGTGTGTGCGCCTTTATTTTCTTTTTCCGGGATCCAGCGATTGATGACTAACGGAAAGGTTTCTTGCAGTGTTAATAGCTGTTGCAATTGTTGCGGATAGCTTTTGGAATACTTTTTTGCAAGACTATCCATCACAATCCGGCTATCACTGAAAAAGAGAATGGTTTCGGCAGGTTGGGCGAATTCGGCAAGTTTTTTCCAGCCTGCAATAGCTGCATTAAATTCTGCTTCGTGATTGGAGCTGGGGGGAAGCTGTTGCGAAAACTGATATTGTTTTTGGGCAGCAACAATTAGGATTCCAGCACTGCTGGGTCCAGGGTTGCCTTTAGTTGCTGCATCCGTGTATAATTTGAGCAGTTCGATCACTCCTAGAAAGGTGTTTTATTTATGAAAACTAAATTTTGGTACCAACCTGATTTTGCGATGGCAATTACATGCTGGTCATATACCTTTATGATACTCCTTGCAGGCTTTTTATTGTGGCTTGAGATCACAGTTTTTCAAGTTTGGTCAGGAATCGTTTTTATATTATTTGGAATTGCGGTTTTGCTGCAGCTGTTTTTAAGATGGGTCGAAATTACGCCAGACTCGCAGTTCCTGATTCTGCACACTGTTTTGCCGCAGAATACGAAAAAGATCAAATTAAACACGATTCGTAATGTTTCCTCAAGCAAGACTGGAATCTCCTTTAGGGATGACCAACGTCAGTATAAAATTATCATGTTAAAGAATAAGAAACAAATGCTATATAATCTGATTAGTAAGGACTAAAAAGTTCGTGTTTTATAGTTGAAATTACTTTTTTTAACCTTTAAAAGGACTGGAAAACGATTTTTTAATGACACTAAACGAACTATGCGTTATACTGAATTTATTATAGATGGGGAGGAACTTGGACATTGAACGATATTGAAATTGCGCAACAGGCCAAGATGGACAAAATCACAGAAGTCGCTGCTAAAATCGGCCTAGATAGCAGCCAAATTGAGCAGTACGGAGACTATAAGGCAAAAATCAAGCTACCAGTTGGATCGCAGAAAACAAAGGGCAAGCTGATTTTGGTAACTGCAATTAACCCTACCCCAGCAGGAGAAGGAAAGTCGACTGTGACGGTTGGCTTAGGGGATGCTTTCAGCCTCTTGCAGAAAAAAGCAATAATTGCATTGCGTGAACCTTCATTAGGACCCGTGATGGGGATGAAAGGCGGAGCAACAGGCGGTGGTTATTCGCAGGTAGTTCCAATGGAAGATATTAATTTGCATTTTACTGGCGACATGCATGCTCTAACGACTGCTAATAATACACTGGCAGCGTTAATTGATAACCATATCTACCAGGGAAATCAGTTGCATCTGGACCAAAGGCGTGTTCAATGGAAACGAGTTTTGGATATTAATGACCGGGCGTTGCGCCATGTCGTTATTGGAATCGGTGGAGTTACTCAAGGAATTCCCCGCGAAGATGGCTTCGATATTACAGTTGCCAGTGAATTGATGGCAATTCTTTGTTTGGCGAAGAATTTAGCTGATTTGAAACGGCGAATTGGCCAAATTGTCATCGGATATACGGCTGAAAAGAAGCCTGTGACGGTTGCTCAATTAGGGGTGACGGGTGCCATTTCGTTATTATTGAAAGATGCTCTCAAACCTAATCTGGTTCAGACTCTGGCGCATACCCCAGCAATCGTACACGGGGGACCTTTTGCTAATATCGCTCATGGCTGCAATAGTGTTCTGGCAACCCGAACAGGTTTAGAGCTGGCTGACTATACGCTCACGGAAGCTGGATTTGGGGCGGATCTAGGTGCTGAGAAGTTTCTTGATATTAAAGCACCTGTTTTAGGCAAAACACCGGATACAATTGTGATTGTTGCTACTGTACGTGCGCTTAAGATGCATGGTGGCCGGGCTAAGTCAGAATTGAAAACAGAAGATTTAACTGCTTTAAGGGCAGGTTATGCCAATTTACAAAAGCACGTTGCTAATATGAAGCGCTATGGGATTCCGGTTGTAGTTGCGATCAATCGCTTTACTTCTGATACCACGGCAGAATTGCAGCAGTTGCAAGAACTTTGTGCACAGGATAAAACCGCAGCCGTAGTAGCCGATGTGTGGGCCAAAGGCGGCGCAGGTGCACTTGAACTTGCACGCAAAGTTGTTGAATTAAGTGCTGAAGAACATACTTTTAAGCCGCTTTATAAGGCAGATGCTGGGATTAAAGAAAAAATCGAACAAATTGTGACCCAGATTTACGGCGGTACGGAGGTTGTATACAGTCCTAAAGCATTACGCCAGTTAAAATCTTTCGCAGAGTTTGGCTGGGATCGTTTACCTGTATGTATGGCCAAAACCCAGTACTCATTGTCTGATAATCCCAAAGCTTTGGGCGCACCGAAAGACTTTGCAATTCATGTACGTGAATTTGTGCCAAAGTTAGGCGCGGGCTTTATCGTGGCATTGACAGGCAATGTGTTAACGATGCCTGGATTGCCTAAAGTCCCAGCAGCTAATGGGATGGATTTGAGTGACGACGGCACAGTTTCTGGACTTTATTAAATTAAAAATAAGCTAGTTTTAAAAAAAGATCGCATGGATGAGCTGCTTAATTGGAGCTTGTAGATGCGCTCTTTTTGTTTTTCCAAAAATTCAGCGGCTGAGTGCAAGAGCGTGCCTTAGCAATTAAAAAAATATGTGAGCACTGTTTTTATTTTGCGAGCTTATTAATAGTAAACTAATTAAATATTTTTAAATTAGCTGAAAACTTTTTTTATAAGTAAACTATTGTATAATCAAAAGATTTGCTTATTACAAATTGCTTAATTGCTTGTGAATACTAAAACAAAGAACCTAATTGGCTTTTTTTAGCTAGACTTTACAAACTTTTTACTCAAATCATACCTAATTATTTACATTAGATATATATAATCAAAAGATGTACGTACGACTAACTAATAAGGGGTGGTTGAAATTATTACAGCACATTCTGGAAGCGACGGGCTTACTCCTAACAGCGTGCAGTTTCTAGAAAAAGCTTCGCAGTGGCCAGTGGCTGCTTTGGAGATCGATGTTAGATGGGATAAAGAACAACAGCAGTTATTATTAGGGCACGATCAAGTTTTTACAGGAGGCTTAACGCTGAAAAAGGCTTTTGCTGCTTTTAGTCGCAGTAATGAACAAAAGTTGCTGAATTGTGACCTCAAGGAACCTAATCTGGCAGCACATGTTGTTGCGTTGGCTGGTACATATGGACTTGAGCAGCGCTTGGTTTTAACCGGGGAGTTGAATGCTAGTGAACAGCAGCGCTGGCCAGGATTGGTTTGGCGTAACATTGAAACCCTTTTGCCGCAGTCTTCTTTTGAACGAATGTTAAAAGATAAGTATTTTTTCAAAAAGGTGTTGCTTGAAGCAGTTGATGAGGGCTGTGTGTGGCTTAATCTTCCTTTTCAGCTGCTACACCCCGTTAATCTGGCATTACTTAAGGCGACGAATTTGAAACTTTCAGTCTGGACCGCGGGAGATGTTAGTGAGATTAAGGCATTATTGGATTGTGGTGTCGATAATGTTACTACAGTGGCAGCAAGTGCTTACTATGAATTTTTGAGGGGAATGAAACAGCTTGAGTAGGAAAAAACTAATCCTGAATTTCTTAGTATTGTTTATCTTTGCTTTCTTTATGTATGGACCATTACTCAATACATTAATGCTTGCATTTGCCAACAAGTATCAAGCACCGCATGTGCTACCGTTAAGTTTTGGTTTTACCTGGTGGCAAAATGTCTTTGCACAAAGTGATCTGCTGCAGGCTTTCTTCAATTCCTTTCTAGTTGCAACGCTTTCGACTTTCTTTTCAATGCTGATCTGTCTGCCTGCGGCTTATGCAATTGCACGTTATCATTTCAAGGGTAGAAGCCTGTTTCTCTTTTCTTTTTTACTTTCAAATGCCTTCCCTAAAATTGGGCTCTACACCGCAATTGGAATAATTTTTTATAAAATGCAGTTAATGGGAACTCTAACAGGGGTAGTGCTGATTAACATCTTGAACACTATGATCTTTATGATTTGGATTCCGACTGGCGCGTTTCAAAATGTTTACCGGCAGCAAGAAGAAGCTGCCCGTGATGTAGGGGCAGGACCCTTGCGGACATTCTTTACAATTACTTTTCCGAGTGCGCTGCCAGCAATCGTGGTGGCGGCAATGTATACCTTTTTAGGAGCACTCGACGAATCACAGGGAACTTTGCTGATTGGATTTCCGCAAGTCAAGACCATGGCGACCGCGATGTACGGTATTATTCTTGATCAAGCTCCGATGGTCGGCGCGATCTTTGCACTTTTGCTAGTATTGCCGGCAATTTTGATTCTGTGGTTATGCTACAAGTTTTTTGGAAAAAAGTCGTTTCTACAGCAACTATTTATTAAATGAGAGAGTGATGATGCATGACAGTCAAGCTTAGGATCGCAGGTCTTTCCAAGAAGTATGAAAATGGAGATGGAATTCAGGATATTAATTTAACCGTTAATTCCGGTGAAATTCTAACTTTGTTAGGTCCTTCAGGTTGTGGTAAAAGTACTTTACTGCGTTCGATTGGCGGTTTTGAACAAGTTACCACGGGAAAAATCTTGATTGCGGAGAAAGATGTTACGCGGCAACCGCCAGAAAAAAGACCGACTATCATGGTTTTTCAAGGTTACAATCTTTGGGAAAGAATGACAGTGTTTGAGAACCTGGAATTTGGTCTTAAACTGCGTAAAATTTCCAAAACAAAAAGAAAGCAACAAATTATGGAAATGCTGACGATGCTCGGGATTGAAGCCATGGCTGCGAAATATCCGCAGCAGCTTTCTGGGGGACAGCAGCAACGCGTTGCCATTGGACGAGCTTTAGTATTGCGCCCGGAGATTTTACTTTTAGATGAGCCCTACTCTGCACTTGATGCAAAGATTCGAGTGCAGATGCGCGAAGAATTAAAGAAGATTCAACGTCGGTTACAGATTACCATTATCTTTGTTACCCATGATCAAGAAGAGGCCATGATGCTTTCAACCAGAATTGCAGTCATGAAAAAAGGTGAGATTGTGCAGGTGGGCACCCCCAGCGAAATCTACAATAATCCCAAAGATATTTACGTTGCTTCTTTTATTGGTGAAATGAATTTCTTGACTACAGACGATGGTCACGAGGTTCAAGCCTTCAGACCAGAGGATGTGCGCCTGGTTTCGGAGCAAGCAGCAGGTGAAAATACTTTTCACGCAACAGTGCAGCAAAGTACACAGATGGGGCATTACTCACAGCTGACAGTCAAGCTTATAGAGCAAACAATCATTCTGTTCGCTGAAAAAGATGCCTTTGAGAGTTATCCAGAAGGAACCGAGATTTTTTTTGAAGTCAGAAAAATGCAGAATTTTACAAAGGGGTAGAAAGATGAAATTTTGGAAAAAAGCAACAGCAGCTGCAGCAGGGGTACTGCTTTTAGCAGGGTTAGCAGGTTGCAGCAGTTCAAGTGCGAGTTCAAAAAAGGCAAGTTCAAGCAGTGTCAAACAGACCACTGTTACTCTGTGGGCAGGCGGATCACAAAATGTCAAGGATGGGATGAGCAAGATTGTCTCGGCCTTTAATGCGAGCCCTGAAGGTAAAAAATATCATTTGAATTTAGAGTTCATCTTATCAGGAACAAGCGCTGCAAGTTTACAAGACCGCTTAGTAGCAGCTAAGAAAGCTGGTCAAAAGAAAACAAATTATGATTTGATTTTGGCATCTGATTCAGATTATGCTGCGTATACTCAACTTGGGGGTAAAAGCATTTTTGAAAAGTACGACAAAAGCCAAATCTCAAATCTTAAAAACGATAAAGCAACAATCAGTGCTGGAAAAGGGTATTTAGTTCCTTACCGTGGGACAACAGTTGTTTTAGCATACGATTCAGCTAAAGTTAAAAACCCACCGAAGACTGCTAAGGAACTTTATGCTTGGATTAAAGCAAATCCTGGAAAATTCGCCTATAATACACCAGAATCCGGTGGAGCTGGAGCCGCCTTTGTACAAACTGCAGTTTACAACTATTTACCTAAGGCTGCATTAACCTCAAGCGATACTAAATGGGCTAATCAATGGAACAAGGGCTTATCCCTGCTGAAATCATTGAATAGTTCTATGTACAAGTCAGGTGGAAAAGTTGTTTATCCAAATAAAAATCAGGGCACAATGGACTTGTTGGCTAATGGTCAGGTAGAAATGATTCCGGCATGGCAAGATATGACTACAATGGCATTGACAGCAGGAACATTGCCAAAAACAGTTAAGATGACGCAAATTTCTCCTGCATTTACGGGGAACCTTGACAGTCTCGTAATTCCTTCAATCGGTTCAAACAAGAAGGGTGCAGAGGCTGTAATGAATTTCATGCTCAGCAAAAAGGCTCAAAATATTTTAGTTGACACGATGGCTGCAATCCCTGTAATTGATCAAAAAGAAATTACTTCTGATAATTTGAAGTACATCAAAGGCTTGAATGCAAAAGACTTCCGCTTCTCTAGTACCGGAAATCTTGCAACTCAATTGATCCAAAAATGGGATTCAGAAATTGGAAATGGAGTAAAGTAATCAAATGAAAAAAAGCGATGATCTGCAGAAAAAATGGACGCCTTATCTTTATGTTCTGCCGGCCTTTTTTCTAATTCTACTTTTGATTGTTTACCCGGTAGTTACATCGCTGAGTCTGTCGCTTAAAGATAAGGTTACTTCACACTTTACATTAGATAACTATCATTATTTTTTTACTGATCAAGTTCAACTCGGTAACATTGGTTACACGTTGTTTGTGGCTGTTATGACCGTTATTTTGGCACTGCTGCTGGGCTTTATGCTGGCTCTTTATATTCGATTTAACAATAATAGTCTGAGTAAGACAGTCGTTGCACTGACCGTTTTGCCACAGTTTATTCCCGGCTTAGTTGCGGTTTACTCGATCATGCTCGTGGTCAGAAATGGGGGTGTGCTCAGCCGAATTGCTCAATCGTTGGGATTTACCTTTAATCCTAATCTGATGTATTCGGCTAATGGACTTATCATGGTAAATCTATGGTTCAACATTCCTTTTGCGGCCTTGTTACTGCTTGCAAGTCTCGCAAATGTGAGACAGGCATCGATTGAAAGTGCTCGTGATATCGGCGCTGATAAATGGACGGTTTTGTTTAAAATCATTTTGCCAGCGACTTACAAGCAATTCTTTATTGCCGGTGCTTTTGTCTTCATGACGAATGTTGGTTCTTTTACAACCCCATTTTTGATGGGAGGAAACAATCCGCAAATGTTGGGAGTGGTCTTGTATAAAGAATTTAATCAATATTTGGATTACAATAAAGCAGCTGCACTTTCGGTCATTTTATTTTTACTGTGCAGTCTCTCAGCCATTGTGTATGTGATAGTTAATCTGCGTCAAGAAAAGTGGAGATGAGCATTTGAAAACAATTTTGACCCGTCACTTTGAATTGGGACCTCAGGATGATAAGACGACAATTCCTGTGAAGTTCACCCTGACAGCTGCAGTTGGCTTATTGATCGACTTTGCTTATGCGCCACAAAATGTGGAACCAGCGCGTGCTACACGGTTAATTAAAGCAGAATTGCTTGCAGCCGATTTATCTGCAGCGCCGCAGAATGTTGCCCAGTATCTGCCATTGCAGAACCTGATAACTATTTCAGCTGCAAAAGATGGTCATTATTTAGGCAATCATCACTATAAGGCACCGCAACAGCAGATTCTACTGTCGCCCGAACACTCGTCATTGGGGTATCTTAAACCTGATGTGATTAGTGGTCAGTGGCAGATTAGCCTGCATCAGCATTGCATCGCTTCTGAATTAGTCAAGGTGCAGCTTACCCTCAGCAAGTTGGAGGAACACAATGAATTATTACAGTATTGAATGGCATACGCATACAGTTCATAGTGATGCAGATCAAACAGTCGCGCAACTTTTAGATACCGCCGCAAAAAGTCATTATGAAATTCTCAGTATTTCTGATCATAATACGCTAAGTGCATATGCTGAAATCGCGGAAAAAGGCTTAACGACACCAGTTTTTTTACTGCATAATTCGCTTGAATGGACGACTTTTTATGGGCATTTGTTGGTGTTAGGAGTTCGTGAGGCGCTTAATTGGTATGATGCAAAGCCGACTGAGATCGATCTGTGGGTTAAGAAAAATAAGGAAGCCGGAGCAGTTTTAGGAATCGCCCATCCGTATGAGTTGGGCAGCCCAATCTGTACTGGCTGTCACTGGGACTTTTTGGTTAGAAATTGGGATAATTTTGACTTTATCGAAATTTTAAATGGTGATTCACCGCAAGAGCAAGATTATAATCAAAAAGCATATACACTCTGGTCAGAGCTGTTACGGCAGGGACATCATCTTGCCGCCAGCTGTGGGCGTGATTGGCATCGACCGAAGAAAGAAACAGCGAATGTGGCGGTTAATTATCTGGGAGTTGAGCATTTGGATGAAGAAAGCATTAAGGCCAGTATTCGCCAAGGTAACTTCTATATAACTTTAGGTCCAAAATGGGAGCTGAGCCTTAGTTCAAAAGAACAGCCTGCGATTTTCATGGGTGCGACAATTACGCAAGGAACATATCATTTAGCAGTTAAGTTTCAAAATCAGGATGACGATTTCAATAGGCAATTTGGTGAGACTATTAAAAAAATCAAACTACTGCAAAATGAAGAAGTGATTGCGGAATTTTCACGTACTGCTTTTGGAGCAGAGCTGAAGACCGAGGTTGTTTTGACTCCAGGACCTTTCAGGATTGAAGCCTGGGGTGCTTTCAAAGAAAATCCAGACCAGCGCTTAGTAATTTCAAATCCATTCTATGTTGAATAGGCAAGGTAGCGCCTGAGCAAAATAAGCGACAGTTTGACTGAATTGGGTTATCCGATACAGACACATTGATATAGGTTTGGGGACTGCGGCAAAACTTGCATTTAGGGCGGTCCTCGATTTTTTGTGTCTAACTACAAATTACACATAGACACAGCCTGTTTACTTTGCAATTTAGTGCTAGTACTCGAAGTCTCCCGGCGCTTGTCGGCACTTCTATCTTAACGTGTTCCAAAAGGCAGGTTTTTGTGTTTAGCATGGATCACACCGGTAACAAGTTCAGTTACCACTGTGATCCAACGCTAAGCCTCAAAACCTAGCGCCTTTTTGCGCACTTCCTATTAACGTGCTCTAACCAGCAACCACCTGCGTCTAAGCCTGCCTTACGCGTAACCAAGATCGGGTTACTTTGTAATTCAGGACTTAGTCTGCGGCGGCTGAACGCTGCTTGTCGCACTTCATTAAAAAGGAGAGAACAATGGCACCTAAAAAACTTACAACCATTGAAGACCTTGACCGCTTTTATCAACTTTTCTGCCAAGTATTCAAAAAAGAAGACACCGCACAGTTTCGCAAAAGCTTCTTAGAGATGCATGCCAACGGTACCGTTCTTGGAATCACTAAAAACAGCCAATTATTGAGTGGACTTGCCTGGTGGCGCTTTGAAGTTAGTTTTCAAGGTGTCAGCTATAAGATGGGGGCTGTGGGTTCAGTGATGACGGCACCATTTGCCAGAGGACAGGGGAGTGCAACTCAACTACTGCAAGCAGCACTTGCACAAATGGCAGAAGCAGGTGTAACCCTATCCTATCTAGATCCCTTCTCACATGCCTTTTACCGCAGATTAGGTTATGGAGCTGCAATCAAGCGTTTATACTATACAATTGACCCAGCGCAACTCCAATTGCCAACACCACTAGTCAGTAGATCGCAACAAGCAACTGGCGGCAGTCTACAAACAGGACCATTGTCACGGTATTTAGACAAAGTAGCTCCTTTTTATGCGCAACAATTGACGCATAAAAGCGGCGGTTTGCTGCGCCCTCAGTGGTGGTGGGGACATCTGCATGCAGTGGGGACTAAAGTTGGTTGTTATCTAAATGCCCAGCAACAGCTTGAAGGTTACTTTCTCTATCAAGAGCTGAAAGAGTCTTGGGTTGTCAAGGAGTGGTTGGTGACAAATATTATTGCAGAAAAAAATTTACTACAATTGCTGCATGCACAAAAGCAAAGTCTTAACCAGCTGATTTTTGAATCTGATGAAACACTTTATCGTGGACAGTTGTTAAACGAGCCGCTTGCCTTAAGCGCTCAAGTGAAGTCCTTCATGATGGTCCGTATAATCAATTTGCGGGACTTTATACTGCATTATCCTTTTAAAAAGCTTGATTTCGGTGAGCTTAGCTTAGCAGTTACTGATCCACAGTTACCGCAAAATGATGGTCTTTGGCGGTTATGTGCCAAAAATGGCTGCGTTTCTTTTAAAAAATGCGGGTCTGCTGCCCAAGCAGCTGATATTAGTCTGCCAATCGCTGAATTTGGACCGCTTTTTGGTGGTCAATATTCTCTAGAATGGGCAGCTTTCCAGCAAAAAATTAGTGTGAGCGCTCCGTACCAAGCTGCGAAACTTCAAACGGTCTTGTTAGCGTCTCCTGTTAGTTTTAATGATGATTTTTAAAGCTGGATAGTGGGCGGCTGCATTTTAATATTTAAGATTGCGGCACAGTGTTGTATAATTAAGCCTTGAAATCAATTAATGTGTTGAGGCACGGGCAGGAGGGGCTTTTAATAGTGGCACTTTATTTTCTGTTAATTTTTGCGGTCGTTTTATTGGACCAGCTGATTAAATTTTTTGTTGTTAACGGTGTTCCGTTAGATCGGAGTGTCGACTTTATACCGCACGTCCTTTCGATTGCGCATATTCGAAATTATGGTGCTGCATGGAATATCTTCACGGGGCAGAAGCTGTTCTTATTTGCGATTACGATTATTGCACTCGGAATTTTGGGCTACTTTTTCAAAAAATTATGGAAAAATTGGGGTTACGCACTCGGGATTAGCCTAATGATTGGCGGAACACTGGGGAATTTTATTGACCGGTTGCGTTTAGGTTACGTAGTTGATATGTTTCAACTAGACTTCATTAACTTTCCAATTTTCAATGTGGCAGATGCAGCTTTGAATGTCGGAGTTGTTGTTTTGCTACTGGTGATGCTGCGAGATGAATTTCGTGGTTGAAAAAAGAAAGATTGAGCTGACAGCGGGTCGGGTCGACAAAGTCGCCGCTACGCTGTTTTCAACATATTCACGTTCACAGTTGAAGCAATGGATCATCGGTGGGCAGCTGCAGGTTAATGGTCAGACTGTTAAGCCCAATTACCAGGTTCATCTGGGAGACGAATTGGAGTTGACGCCCCCGCCGATTAAGCAGATTAGTCTAGCCCCTGAAAAGATTCCCTTGGAAGTTGTCTATGAAGATCCAGATGTTTTAGTGGTTAATAAACCCCAAGGAATGGTTGTCCATCCTTCTGCGGGGCATCCTGATCACACCTTGGTGAATGCCTTACTTGCGCATTCGCCGCTGTCTACAATTAACGGTGAATTTCGTCCCGGAATTGTGCACCGCATTGATAAAGATACATCAGGTTTATTGATGGTTGCCAAAAATGATTTTGCGCATCGCAGTTTAGCTGCGCAACTGAAAGCTAAAAGTAATGTACGCGAATACCTGGCACTGGTACACGGTGTTATTAAAGAAGAAAAAGGAACCATCAATGCGCCGCTTGGACGTTCGCCAAAGGATCGTAAGAAACAGGCCGTTGTTGCAGACGGACGTCCTGCGGTAACCCACTTTTCTGTTGTACGGCGTTACCAGAACTACACCTTAATTAAATGTTTTCTTGAGACAGGGAGAACCCACCAGATCAGAGTACACCTTAAGTATATAGGGCATCCGCTGGCAGGGGATCCCTTGTACGGACCAACTAAAACGTTAAAGGGGCACGGTCAATTTCTGCACGCCGGTAAGCTGGGATTTAAGCATCCGCGTTCCGGAAAACAATTGCTGTTTGAAGTGCCACCACCTGCAATTTTTAAAAAGATATTGGAACGACTTGACAAAAGTGATCGAAATTAGTAAATTAATATTAATGATCGTCCTTTAAAATTAGTCCCGTGAGGCTAAGAAGGCAGTGTCTTTTAGAACTCGGAAGAAGACTGCAGTCTACCGCTTAGTCACTCGACTAAGCGGCTTTTTTTATAGGATAGTTACTTGATAATTATAAAAGGAGTGAAGGGCATGGCTAAAGAAATTGTCGATTCAATGGCGATGAAACGAGCTTTAACACGGATGACGTATGAGATTATCGAAAAGAATAAAGGGATCGAGGATCTAGTTATCATCGGGATTAAGACTCGTGGTATTTATCTGGCAAAGCGCATTGCGCAGCGGTTGCAACAACTGGAAGGCGCCACAGTTCCAGTTGGAGAACTTGATATTTCGCTTTATCGAGATGATCGTCATGAAATTGACAACCATCATGATCCAGTTGTTAATTCAGCAAAATTAGGGTTGGATATCACCGACAAACAGGTCATCTTGGTAGATGATGTGCTGTTTACCGGTAGAACTGTCAGAGCAGCGCTTGATGCACTTATGGACCAAGGACGTCCCCAAAAGATTAATGTAGCAGTTTTAGTTGATCGAGGCCACCGCGAATTACCGATCAGAGCTGACTTTGTTGGTAAAAATATTCCGACCGCACTTGATGAACAAATCGCTGTTGAAGTTGAAGAAATTGACGGTAAAGATGCGATTGCGATTAAAAAAATCAAATAATGACCATTTAATTGACTCCAGAGAGAGCAAAAGGGTTTGAATTTTCACTGACACTGTAAGTCTGCCAGTGAGAAATCCTTTGCTGACCTGGATCAAAAATGATTCAGGTTTTTTTATAGGAAAGGAAGAACGATTTTGAATTCAGGCAAAAAAGAAAAGTTTAGAAATGATGAGGCGATTCTGGATATTGGAGACCGCCCACAATTTGGCCATTGGCTGGTACTTTCGATTCAGCATTTATTTACAATGTTCGGCGCCACAGTTTTAGTTCCACTCTTAGTAGGAATTAATCCGAGTATTGCACTTTTTAGTTCCGGTGTCGGCACGCTTGTCTATATTTTGTGTACTAACGCCAAGATCCCGGCTTACTTGGGCTCAAGTTTTGCCTTTATTGTGACAATGCAGGCACTGATGAAGGCTGATGGTTATCCTGCTGTTGGTCAAGGAGCAATTTCAGCTGGACTGGTATACGTGATTGTTTCTTTATTAATCGGCCGCTTTGGTTCTGCTTGGGTCGATCGCATCTTGCCACCAGTCGTAGTGGGACCAATCATCATTGTAATTGGACTGTCATTAGCAACAACAGCTGCAAATGATGCAATGTTGAAAAATTCTAATTACGATTTGAAGTATTTCGGAGTTGCCATTTTTACACTGCTAATCACAATTATTTTCAACATGTTTTTACGCGGCTTTTCCAGTATGATTCCTGTACTGTTAGGAATTATCTGTGGTTATCTGATGGCGCTTGCTATTGGAATCGTGAATTTGCAGGCAGTTGCAGCTGCAAAATGGTTCTCATTACCGGCTTTTAATGTCATGTTTATCAACTATCATTTTAAATGGTATCCTGCAGCAATCATTGGGATGGCACCGATCGCTTTTGTGACAATGACTGAGCATATGGGACATATTATGGTCTTAAACAAGCTGACCAAACGCAACTTCTTCAAAGATCCTGGATTGCACCGGACACTCTTTGGCGATGGTCTATCTTCAGTAATTGCTGGTTTTGTGGGTGGACCGCCAACTACCTCCTATGGTGAAAATATTGGAGTGCTTGCGATGACAAAGGTTCACAGTGTTTGGGTTTTAGGTGGCGCAGCACTCTTTGCAATTTTGTTTAGCTTTGTGGGTAAAGTCAGTGCCTTAATTCAGTCAATTCCTTCACCTGTCATTGGTGGAATCAGCTTTCTGCTCTTTGGAATGATTGCATCGAATGGTTTACGCATTTTAGTTGATAACCATGTGAATTACGAATTAAAACGCAACCTGATTATCACCTCGGTTATCTTAGTTATTGGAATTGGTGGAACTTATCTTAAGCTTGGCAGCTTTCAGTTAACCAGTATTGCATTAGCAACACTTTTCGGAATTGTTTTGAATCTGGTGCTGCCTGTAAAAGCAAGCAGCGAAAAATAAGGAGGAACAGTAATGGTGGAAGTAGCAAAGATTGTCACACTGCAACACTTTTTGACGGTCAAAAAGTTGCAGGTTGAACAGGTGGAATCGTTGATTGCACGGGCAACGTTCTTTAAAAATGGGGGCGCAGTCCCGCAGTTTGAAACTCCGTTGTATGCGGCGAACCTTTTTTTTGAAAACAGTACGCGCACGCATTGCAGCTTTGAAATGGCAGAACGCAAATTAGGCTTGCAGACAATTCCTTTTGACCCTTCCACAAGCTCTGTTAGCAAGGGAGAAACGCTCTACGATACGTTATTGGCATTGGAGTCGATAGGGGTCAATCTTGCAGTTATCCGACATTCGCAAAACGAGTATTATCGTGACCTGGTAGAATTGACACCGCCGCAAAAATTAGAGATGGGAATTGTCAATGCAGGTGATGGCAGCGGACAGCATCCTTCACAGTCTTTATTAGATATGATGACGATTGCTGAACAGTTTGGCAGTTTTGCCGGTCTAAAAGTTGTGATTGTTGGCGATCTGACCAACTCACGTGTAGCGCGCAGTAATATGGAGTTACTACAGCGCTTGGGAGCACAGCTTTATTTTTCAGGACCGCGTTGCTGGTACTCTGAAGAATTTGCAGCCTATGGCACTTATCGGCCGCTTGACGAAGTATTGCCGCAAATGGATGTAGTAATGCTTTTACGGGTCCAACACGAACGGCATCAAGCTGAAGCGGATTTTTCTGCAGCTTCCTACCATACAAAATATGGGCTTACGGAAAAGCGCTATGCGCAGTTGAAAGAAAAAGCAATTATTATGCATCCAGGTCCTATCAATCGGGGAGTTGAATTGAGCTCAAGTCTAGTTGAAGCCCCTAAATCAAGGTTTACCACCCAGATGCAAAATGGGGTGTTCATGCGGATGGCAATGCTGGAAAGTGTTATCCGTGGGCGCCACTTAGGAGGACGATAGGATGAATTCACAGAAACTATTATTGAAAAATGGCCTTGTCTACCAAGGCGGTCAGCTGCAACGCTTAGATCTATTATTAGCGGATGGCTTAATTGCAGCGATGGGTTCAGATCTGACCGCACTCTTACCGTCAGACTGTCAAACATACGACTTGCAGGGCAAACTGGTTTCACCTGGCCTAGTTGATGTGCATGTTCATTATCGTGAACCTGGTTTTACGTATAAAGAAACTATTAAGACAGGCACGCAAGCAGCTGCACATGGAGGCTTTACGACTGTATGTGCAATGCCAAATGTTTCACCTGTTCCAGATACACCTGAACTTTTAAATGCTTTGCAAAAACGCAATCGCACAGATGGATGTGTTCATGTTAAACAATATGCTGCTATTACCCAAAAGCGCGCCGGTAAGCAGCTCAATGATTTTAAGGCTTTAAAAGCTGCGGGCGCCTTTGCTTTTAGTGATGACGGCAGTGGAATTCAAACTGCAGGTACAATGTATGCGGCAATGAAGGCCGCAGCGGCGGAGAATATGCCGCTAGTGGAGCATATTGAAGATGACTCACTCTTGCAAAATAAAGGTGTGATGAACGCGGGTGCACGTGCGACTGCACTAGGTTTGCCAGGTATGCTGGGACTAAGCGAATCCAGCCAACTGGCACGCGACTTGGTGCTGGCACAACAAACTGGCGTCCATTATCACGCATGCCACTTGTCAACACGCCAAAGTGTTGAACTGGTCCGCTTGGCCAAAGCACATCATATTAATGTCACTTGTGAGGTTGCACCGCATCATTTATTGTTGGCAGATGAAGACATTCCAGCAGATGATGGCTTTTATAAAATGAACCCCCCGTTGCGTAGTGTCCAAGATCGGGAGGCTTTATTAGCCGGACTCTTAGATGGAACCATCGATATGATTGCAACCGATCACGCGCCACATGCTGCTGCGGAGAAGGAAGGCGGCATGTGTCATGCGGCCTTTGGAATTACAGGAAGCGAAACTGCATTTGCACTTTTATATACTCAGCTAGTCAGAAAACACAAAGCACGCCTCGAGCAATTACTGGATTGGATGAGCATTGCACCAGCGAAATGTTTTGGAATGAGTAAGGCCGGAGCATTGTTTGTTGGAAAGCCAGCTGATTTGGCGGTTTTTGATTTAGAACATGAATTTGAATTGCAAAAAGACAGTTATTTCTCAAAGGGAAAGAACACCCCGTTTACCGGTGAAAAAGTTTATGGTGCAACCTATATGACCTTTGTTTCCGGCAAATTGGTTTATAAAAAGGAGGACTGACCTTGAAACGTTACTTGATATTAGAAGATGGCAGCACCTACGAAGGCGAAGGTTTTGGTGCACATGCGACCACAACAGGTGAAGTTGTTTTTACAACTGGGATGACAGGTTATCAGGAGGCTGTGACTGATCAGTCTTTTGCCAATCAGATTCTGGTTTTTACCAATCCCTTAATTGGCAATTATGGAGTAAATCTCGATGACTACGAATCAATTGAACCCGGCTGCAAGGGTGTGATCTGTCATGAACTTGCGCGGGTATCGAGTAACTGGAGGCAGCAGGGAAGTTTCGCCGCTTTTCTAGAACAAATGGGAATTCCAGGAATCACAGGAATTGATACTCGTGCTTTAACTAAGAAATTGCGGGTTGCAGGAACAATGAAGGGCAGAATTATTGAGGATCTGACAGATGCCGAGCATGCCTTTTCACAACTTACAGCGACAGTTGTTAATGAGAATCTAGTTGCTCAAGTCTCAACTTCAAAGCCGTATCCTAATCCGGGAAGCAAACGCAATGTGGTTGTAGTTGATTTTGGGCTCAAGCACAGTATTTTACGCGAGTTGGCGCAACGAGATTGCAATACGATTGTGTTGCCTTATACTGCTACCGCCGAAGAAATATTCAGACTCAAACCAGATGGCGTGTTGCTTTCAAATGGCCCAGGGGATCCTAAGTCATTGCCCGCTGCCATTAAAATGGTCCAAAAAGTTGAAAAACGGTTGCCGCTTTTTGGGATTTGTCTAGGACACCAGCTTTTTGCACTTGCAAATGGTGCTGATACGTTCAAGATGAAGTTTGGACATCGGGGATTCAATCATCCAGTTAAAGAGATTGCCACTGGCAGAATCTGTTTTACTTCACAGAACCATGGATATGCGGTTGCTGCTGAGTCAGTTGACAGCGAGCTGATGAATATTACTTACCGCGAGTTGAATGACGGTACAGTTGAAGGATTACGGCATAAGAATTATCCTGCTTTCAGTGTTCAATTCCATCCCGATGCGGCACCGGGACCACATGATGCTGTAGCAATTTTTGATGACTTCATGCATATGATTGATGTAAGAAAGGATGAGAGCGATGCCTAAGAGAACAGATATTCATAAAATCATGGTGATCGGTTCTGGTCCGATCATTATCGGACAAGCTGCCGAATTCGATTATTCAGGAACGCAGGCGTGCATGGCGTTGCGCGAAGAAGGATACGAAGTTGTGTTAGTAAATTCTAATCCTGCTACCATTATGACCGACACTGAGATTGCGGATCGGGTGTATATTGAACCGCTGACTACCGAATCAATTTCGCGAATTATCCGGCAAGAATATCCCGACGCGCTGTTGCCGACTTTAGGCGGTCAAATCGGATTGAATATGGCAATGGCGCTAGCTAAGACCGGGATCCTAGACGAACTTGGAATTGAATTGTTGGGCACAAAGCTTGAGGCAATTAATCAAGCAGAAGACCGTGAGCTTTTTAAGGAGCTGATGGCGCAGTTGCACGAACCGATTCCAGAGTCTAAAACGGTGAACACAACCGCAGAAGCATTGGCTTTTGCTGATCAGATTGGGTATCCGGTGATTGTACGGCCGGCTTTTACGATGGGTGGAACAGGCGGCGGTCTGTGCGATAATCGCGAACAGCTGGCAGAGATTGCAGCTAATGGGCTTGATCTTTCCCCAGTGACACAATGTTTGATTGAAAAAAGCATTATGGGATATAAGGAAATTGAATTTGAGGTTATGCGCGATCATGCGGACAATACAATGGTGGTCTGCTGCATGGAGAATTTTGATCCGGTTGGTATCCATACCGGAGACTCGATTGTACTGGCACCCACACAGACCTTAACTGATCGTGAATATCAGATGCTGCGCGATGTATCTTTGCGGCTAATCAGTGCCTTAAAGATCGAAGGCGGCTGCAATGTCCAGTTGGCATTGGATGCCAATAGTTTTAAATACGATGTGATTGAAGTTAATCCGCGTGTCAGTCGATCTTCTGCGCTTGCTTCCAAAGCTACCGGATATCCGATTGCTAAGATGGCCGCTAAGATTGCGGTAGGCTTGACGTTGGATGAGATCAAAAACCCAGTGACTGGGACAACCTATGCTGAGTTTGAACCTGCACTTGATTACGTAGTTGCCAAGATTCCGCGCTGGCCATTTGATAAGTTCCCACGTGCTAACCGCAAGTTGGGGACACAGATGAAAGCTACCGGAGAGGTAATGGCAATCGGCAGAACGGCTGAAGAAGCACTGCAAAAGGCTGTACGTTCGCTTGAAATTGATGAACAGGATCTGTTAGCGCCGGCAGCTCAGGCCGCGACTGACAGTCAGCTTGAAGAAAAATTGGTACATCCGCAAGACGATCGTCTTTTTTATCTGGCGGAAGCCTTCAGGCGCGGTTACACGCTCAACGAGGTGCATGAGTTAACAAAGATTAATCATTATTTTCTTGATATTATCATGCATTTGACTGAATTAGAGGCGCAGCTCAGCCGTCATCCGCATGATTTGGAAGTCTTGAAAAAGGCTAAACGCTACGGCTTTAGTGATCTGACAATCGCTAAATTATGGAATCTGAAAGCTGATGAAGTCCGTCAATTGCGGCAGGCTAAGCAGATATTACCTGTTTATAAAATGGTTGACACCTGTGCGGCAGAATTTGAGTCACAGACTCCTTATTTTTATAGCACCTACGATCAAGAAAATGAGAGTCAGCCATCTGCTAAAAAATCAATTTTGGTAATTGGTTCAGGTCCAATTCGAATTGGGCAGGGAGTTGAATTTGATTATGCAACTGTCCATAGTGTCAAGGCAATTCAAAAACACGGTTATGAAGCGATTGTCATGAATAGTAATCCAGAAACAGTTTCAACCGACTTTTCGATTTCAGACAAGCTCTATTTTGAACCTTTGACCCTTGAAGATGTGTTAAATGTAATTGAGCTTGAGCAACCAGCCGGAGTGATTGTGCAATTCGGCGGTCAGACAGCCATCAATCTAGCCGCAGGGTTAGTTGACCACGGCGTCAAGATCTTGGGAACCAGTGTTGAAGATCTTGATCGTGCAGAAGATCGGGAACTCTTTGATCAAGTTATTAATCGATTAGGGTTGAAGCAGCCAAAAGGACAGACTGCAACGACACAGGCGGGTGTAATTGCTGCTGCTCAAGAGCTCGGCTATCCTGTGCTTGTTCGTCCAAGCTATGTATTAGGCGGACGTGCCATGGAAATTGTTAATAATGAGGTTGAACTTAAAGAATATTTAGCCCAGAATGCGCAAGTCGCGAGTGATCATCCTATCTTAGTTGATAAGTATCTTGAGGGAAAAGAATGCGAAATTGATGCAATCTGTGATGGAAAAGACGTGCTGGTGCCTGGCATCATGGAACATATCGAACATGCCGGAGTTCATTCAGGTGATTCAATGGCTGTTTATCCACCACAATCTTTTTCACAAGATGTTAAAGATCAAATCGTAGCAGCGACCCAAAAATTGGCGGTGGCACTGAAGTGCATTGGAATAATGAACATTCAGTTTATTATTCACGAACATGAAGCATATGTGCTTGAGGTGAATCCGCGTGCTAGCCGGACAGTGCCGTTCTTGAGCAAAATCACCGGCATCGAGATGGCACAAGTTGCGACGCAAGTCATTTTAGGTAAGTCATTGCACGAACAAGGCTTTCAGACCGGACTCTATCAAGAAAGCAAGACGATCCATGTAAAGGCACCAGTCTTTTCTTTCAGTAAATTGGAAGATGTTGACAGCTACCTTGGGCCGGAGATGAAATCAACCGGTGAAGTAATGGGAAGCGATCATACATTTGAAAAGGCACTCTTAAAAGCTTTTGCAGGGGCTAAGATGCAAATGCCGCTTAGTGGGAACGTCTTATTGACAAGCGACCATCATGATAAAGAAGCACTGCTTCCTTTAGCTAGACGTTTCAGTGCGATCGGGTATCAGTTGCTGGCTACCAGCGGGACTGCCAATTTTCTACGCTCACATGGCTTGCGCGTCTTGAAGGTCAATAAAATTGGCGAACATGACGAAGCGGGCAGTGATCTGCTTGAAGATTTGCGGAATGGTCAAATCCAATTAGTGCTGAATACGATGGGACACGACCAGGAAGCAACTTCAGCTGGTTTTATTATTAGACAAACTGCGATTGAACACAATATTCCATTGTTGACTTCGTTGAATACCGCAGAAGCATTAGTTCGTGCACTTGAGAACCGCACATTTGCGACAGATGTTCTCCACTAAATCGATTTGTAAAAAGGCTTGCTTGTTTTAAAAGATGGAGGTTTTGAAATGACAGTAAATGAACGACTCGCAGTGGAACTTCCCGGACTAAAATTAAAAAACCCGGTAATGCCCGCCAGCGGCTGCTTTGGTTTTGGGGACAATCGTGCAGCACAGCTTTATGATTTAAATAAACTGGGCGCGGTCGTAATTAAGTCGGTGACCCTTGAAGCTCGGAACGGTAATCCGGCACCGCAGATTGTGATGGCTGGACAAAACGTTTTGAACGCTGTGGGATTGAAAAATCCGGGACTCAAAGTGATCTTAGCTGAAAAATTACCAGCTTTGCGCCAGAAGTATCCTGAGCTTCCCCTTGTGGCAAGTGTTGCCGGGGCAAGTGTGGATGAGTATGTAGAAGTTGCACGGCAATTAGCCGCTTCGGGGATGGTGAATGCCCTGGAGTTAAATATTTCATGCCCCAATGTTCATGAAGGCGGGATGCAGTTTGGAACGAATCCAGAGACTGTTTGCACGTTGACAGAAGCTGTTAAGAAAGTAATTGGAGAGGTTCCGCTTTATGTTAAGCTTTCTCCGAATGTAACAGATATTGTTGTCTTAGCTCAAGCTGCAGCGGCTGGTGGTGCGGATGGTTTAAGCATGATTAATACTCTTTTAGGGATGAAATTTGATTTGAAAACGCGGCAACCGGCACTCAGAAATGTTACCGGTGGGCTTTCTGGTCCTGGCATCAAACCGATTGCAGTTCGGATGATTTATCAAGTGAGTCAAGCAGTTGCTTTGCCGATTATTGCATTAGGCGGCATTGAGACCGCTGCTGATATTATTGAAATGTATCTGGCAGGAGCGAGTGCGGTCGGGATTGGAACAGCACACTTTAATTCTCCAACCGCCTGCCTTGATTTGATCGAAGAACTGCCGCGTGAGCTGGACAAACTTGGAATTAGCAGTTTGCAGGCATTAATTGAAGAAGTTAGGAGTACACGTTAATGGGGATTAAACGGCCGATTATTGCACTTGATTTTCCTGATCGGATTGCGACAGTTGCTTTTTTGCGCCAATTTCCAAACGATGAACAACTTTTTGTCAAGATCGGGATGGAACTTTTTTACAGTGAAGGACAGGACATGGTTAAAGAAATCATGGCACTTGGTCATGATGTCTTTTTGGATCTAAAATGCCATGATATTCCGCATACTGTTGAGATGACAATGCGTGTGCTTGGTAAATTAGGTGTCAGTCTGACAACATTGCATGCTAGCGGCGGCAGTGAGATGATGCGTGCTGCTAAAACAGGTTTGCTAGATGGCAGTGCAGGGAACAAGCACGCCAAGTTATTAGCAATCACACAACTGACTTCAACTTCGCAGCAGCAGCTTGTTACAGAACAACAGCTTAATGTGCCATTGCAAGAAAGTGTCTTGCATTATGCAAAATTAGCCCAGAGCGCTGGCATGGACGGAGTAGTGTGTTCAGCACATGAAGCAGCTGTGATTGCACAACAGACACCGCCGGAATTTTTGCGGGTTACACCTGGAATCCGCCTTGCAGGTGGAGCTGTTCAGGACCAAAAAAGAGTAATGACCCCGGCTGAGGCTGCAAAAAATCATAGTAGCGCACTTGTAGTTGGCAGAGCAATCACACAGGCACCTGATAGCGTGAAAGCTTATCGCTTGGTCAAAAAAATGTGGGAGGAATCATTGGCATGAAGCAAATTGCACATGATCTATTAGAAATTAATGCAGTCACATTAGCACCGCAAAAGCCTTTTATCTGGGCCAGCGGCATCAAAAGCCCAATCTATTGTGATAACCGCTTAACAATCAGTTATCCAAAAATCCGTACCCGGATTGCGCAGGGACTTGCGGCGCTTATTAAAGATACTTTTCCTGAAGTTGAAGTCATCGCGGGCACCGCAACTGCTGGAATCCCGCATGCGGCCTGGATTGCTGAAGAACTGCAACTGCCGTTGGTTTACGTGCGTTCCAAGCCTAAAGACCATGGGCAGGGAAAGCAAATTGAAGGAGTGTTGCATGCTGGACAAAAGACAGTTTTGATCGATGATTTGATTTCGACCGGCGGCAGTGTTTTGCAGGCAGTGCGTGCTTCACAAAAAGAAGGTGCTGAAGTTATTGGCGTTTGTGGAATCTTCAGTTACCAGCTAAAAGCAGCTACCGAAAACTTTGCACAGGCCAAAATTCCCTTTGAAACGTTGACTAATTATAGCGAATTAATTGATGTTGCTGAAGAAGAACAGCGCATTAATGCGGTAGAAAAGAAATTACTACAAAATTGGCGAAAAGACCCGGAAAATTGGCAGTAATTTTGATTTTGTTACCGCCTAATTCGGGTTCAGTTATAAATATTGGTTAGTGATCGTCTATCCGGAATAAAAGAGGGGCTGTGACAAAATTTAACTTTTGTCACAGCCTCTAATTTTAATAGATAATCACATTTTTGCTGCTAGTTGGGTTACTTAATTTCAGCTTTGATAATGATTTCAGCAACTTTTTATAATTATTATCAGATAATAATTATAATAGACATAATTAGATTTTTATGTTATATTATTACCACAAAGAAAGCAACGGCGGTCTTTTAGATCAATTTTTTTGATATTGAAAGTAATTCTATTTTTAAGCTTAAATACATAATCATTTAGCGACTGTTAAGCAAGAAGTGCCGACAAGCACCGGGAGACTTTGAGCACTAGCAGCAAATTGCAAAGTAGTCGGTTTTTGACTATGCGCAATTTGTAGTTAGGCGCAAAAGGCTGGTGGATGGAGCATGTTAAGAAGAAGTGCCGACAAGCACCGGGAGACTTTGAGCACTAACAGCAAATTGCAAAGTAGTCGGTTTTTGACTATGCGCAATTTGTAGTTAGGCGCAAAAGGCTGGTGGATGGAGCACGTTAAGCAAGAAGTGCCGACACTCAGCGTTTAGCCGCCGTGGACTAAGATCTGGATTACAAAGTAACCTGAACTTGGTTACGCGTAATGCAGGGTTAGGCACAGGAGGCTGCTGTGTGGAGCACGTTAAAGAAGAAGTGTCGACACTTCCACAAGACAGCCACTAAATGAGCTACATTTTTGTGATTTTTTGTGCAATTAAATGTACAAAAAGAATTACGTTTTACACGATATAAATTGAGACATTTAGAAATAATCAAAATTATTTTTAATATGTTGTGAAAAACCTTGCTTGCAGTTGATAGTGGTGCTATCATTCAGGATGTAGAAAGCGTTTTCTTAAAACCTTGATTTAAACAATAGGGGGCAATATAAATGAAACAGCTCGAAAAGAAAGTTAACCAGACAGCTTGGGACGGATTCAATGGTGGTAACTGGCAAAAAGAAATTGACATTCGTGACTTTATTCAACAGAACTACCGTCAATATGAAGGCGATGAGTCCTTCTTGGAAGGTCCGACAGCGGCCACTACAACTTTAAATGACAAGTTGGTTTCTTTGAAGTTAAAGGAACGTAAAGCAGGCGGTGTTTTGGATGCAGATACAAAAGTCGTTTCAACAATTACTTCACATGGCCCAGGTTATTTGGACAAAGAGCTGGAGAAAATTGTTGGTCTGCAAACAGATAAGCCCTTGAAAAAAGCATTAATGCCATATGGTGGAATTCGCATGGCAAAGGACGCACTTGAGGCGTATGGGCTCAAGCTCGATCCTGAAACTGAATATATTTTCAATGATTTGACCAAGACACATAATCAAGGAGTCTTTGATGCCTATACGCCTGAGATTAGACGTGCGCGTCATTATAAGATTGTGACTGGACTACCTGATGCTTATGGTCGTGGGCGTTTGGTTGGTGATTTTCCACGAATTGCTCTTTATGGGATCGATCGTTTGGTGGAAGAAAAACTGAATGATTTAGACAATTATGGCGATACCGAGATGACTGCTGATGTAATCCAGATGCGTGAAGAGATCACGGAACAAATCAGAGCTCTGCACCAGATCAAAGAAATGGCTGCAGCATACGGTTTTGATATTTCACAACCGGCTACAAATACGCAAGAAGCATTGCAATGGTTATACTTTGGCTACTTAGCAGCTATCAAACAGCAAAATGGGGCTGCAATGTCAATTGGTCGAATTGATACCTTCGTCGATGCTTATATTGAACGCGATTTAGCTCGTGGAGTTTTGAATGAGCAGCAGGCACAAGAATTGATCGATCAGTTTACAATGAAACTGAGAATGGTTTCCTTCATTCGAACACCAGAATATAATTCCCTTTTCTCAGGTAATCCGATTTGGGCAACTCTTTCACTTGCAGGAATGGGTATTGATGGCGAACATCATGTCACCAAGACAGCTTTCCGCTTCTTGAATACTTTGAAGAATATGGGAGCAGCACCAGAACCAAATATTACGCTCTTGTGGTCACAAAAACTGCCTGAAAACTTCAAACGTTACGCTGCCAAGGTTTCAGTTGAAAGCTCAACCATTCAATATGAAAATGACGATTTGATGCGTAAACAGTGGGGAACGGATTACTATGCAATTGCCTGCTGTGTTTCAGCTCAGCCGGTCGCAGATGGAATTCAGTACTTTGGAGCGCGTGCAAATCTTGCTAAAACCGTCTTATATGCAATCAATGGTGGTAAAGACGAGATTGGCAAGGCACAAGTTGGACCTGCTTATGCCCCGATTACTAGTGAATATCTTGACTATGATGAATTTATGAGCAAATTTGATCCAATGCTTGATTGGTTAGCGGATGTATATGTGAATGCGTTAAATACAATTCATTATATGCACGATAAATATTATTATGAATCAGCACAATTAGCTTTGAAAGATACACGCCTTGACAGAACATTTGCAACTGGAATCTCCGGTTTGTCGGTGGCGGCTGATTCAATTTCTGCGATCAAGTACGGCCATGTTAAAGTAATTCGGGATGAAGACGGAATTGCAGTTGATTTTAAGGCTGAAAACGACTTCCCTCGTTATGGTAATAATGATGATCGGGCAGACGAAATTGCAGTTTGGCTTGTAAAAGAACTCTACACGAAGATGAATAAGCATCACCTGTACCGCAATTCGAAGTTATCAACCTCTGTGTTGACAATTACTTCAAATGTTGTTTATGGCAAAAATACAGGGACCACGCCTAACGGTCGTAAAAAGGGAATGCCATTTTCTCCTGGTGCAAACCCAGCGTATGGTGCTGAAGAAAGCGGCGCGTTAGCTTCCTTGCTGTCAGTTGCTAAATTGCCTTACAAGTATGCAACCGATGGAATTTCGAACACATTTGCTGTTACACCAACTACTTTGGGACATGACGAGCAGATGCAAGACAAGACCTTGGTTAATATGATTAATGGTTACATGAAGAATAATGGGCATCACCTCAACATTAACGTCTTCAATCGGGAAACATTACTTGATGCACAGAAACATCCTGAGGAGTACCCGACCTTGACGATCCGTGTTTCCGGATACTGTGTTTACTTTGCAGATCTTACGAAGGAACAACAAGACGACGTAATTTCACGGACATTCCATCAAAGCATGTAGGAGTGAAAGTGTAAAAGACACAAAGCTGAAAAAGTAGTCATGCGTACTAAAAGGAGGACTGTGCTGCAAATAACTTTTGTGCACAGTCCTTTTTGAAATCAGCGTCCAAGGTTGATTAAGGATCAGAAGATGAGCAATCTTGGGATGAATCCAAGCGAAATCTTGGCACAAAATTTCTTTTTAGATTAAAGATTAGGGGGAAGAGCAATGGTTTATGAACGACGCATTCATGAAAGAAAAGTTCCAATGCGGGATGGACAGATCCTGGGCTATGTACATTCTACTGAGAGCTTTGGAGCTGTTGATGGCCCTGGAATTAGGTTTGTTGTCTTCATGCAAGGATGCAATATGCGCTGTCAGTTCTGTCATAATCCTGATACCTGGAAGAAAAATGTTGGGACAGAGATGACAACGGCTGAGGTATTGAACAAGGCATTACCGTATCGCCAATTTTGGGGTACCGATGGCGGAATTACGCTTAGCGGAGGTGAAATTCTGCTGCAGATTGATTTCGCTATCGAGCTCTTTACCAAATGTAAGCAGCTTGGGATCGGGACATGTTTGGATACCTGCGGGCAACCATTTACACGGCGGCAACCTTGGTTTTCTAAATTTGAACAATTAATGAAAGTGACCGATATTTTGCTGGTTGACATTAAGCATATTAATTCAGATGAGCATCGCAAGCTAACCGGATACCGCAATGAAAATATTCTGGACATGTGCAAGTATTTGTCGGACATTGGCAAACCAGTGTGGATCAGGCATGTGCTCATTCCAGCCAGAACTGATTTTGATAACTACTTGGCTCAACTGGGCGATTATATTAAAACTCTCAAAAATGTGCAAAAGGTCGAGGTACTGCCTTATCATACGATGGGTGTCCACAAGTATCATGAGATGGGGATTAAATACAGTCTTGAAGGTATTGAACCACCCACACCTGAGCGAGTCAAAAATGCTGAAAAACTCCTGCATGTGGAAGATTATCGCGGATATTTAACTAATACAACAACTACAAGTAAAGCTTAAGCAGTAAATAAACTAATCAAGGACGGGGCTGTGACAAAAGTTAACTTTTGTCACAGCCCCGCTTTTATTCTGGATAAACGTGTTCCATAAGTCAAAATTCTCCGTCTAACTTCGAACTACTCATAGCAAAGTATCCGCTATGTTCGTAATTTCGAGTTAGCACTCAAATTTTCCCGACTTATGTCACACTCTTGTCCTTTTTGTTTTGTGTTTATATTTAAAGAAATAAGTAATTGCGGTTGAGACTAATGTTTAGTTCGCAATGATGCTTTGTCAAACCTGCCGCGATTTAACGTAAAACTCTGAATTGTTCGTTCTTAGATAATTTTTCTTTAGCAGGAGCTTCTTCCTCAATTGAACCAAAGTCCAGTTGTGCACGGAGCTTCCAATTAGCAGGGAACTGAAAGGCTTCTTTAACTAAATCGTCAATAATGGGGTTGTAATGCTGCAGATTGGCGCCAATTCCATTTTCTGCTAAAGCCACCCAAGTATTCGCCTGAACAGAACCAAGTGCTTGTTCTGACCAATCTTTGAAGTTCGCCGCGTAGAGCGGAATATCTTTTTCCAACTGAGCAACTTGATCAGTATCAATGAAGAATAAGATCGTCCCAAAAGCTGCCTTAAAGCTGGAAATTTTGGCGACTGTGTTTTTGTAGGCTTCTTCATTTGGAACTTCGCTCTTTAAACGTTTAACCACAATTTCCCAGAATTGATCGTGTTTTTCGCCAAAGAGAAAAGCAGCACGTGTCGTAACTACATTGAAAGAGTGCGGCGTTGCTTGCACTGTATCTTCCACCAGTTGGACAATTTCAGCTTGGCTGAATTTTACATCTTTACCTAAGGCGTATACTGAATGGCGTTTTTCTAACAAATCTAAAAGCTTAGTTTCCATGTTTTTGAACACTCCTATCTTGTGAATGTTGTCATTATATCAACTTATTTTTAGTAAGTAAAGTTAAAAATAGATGAAACATTTGATTTCATAAAAACATCTCAGAAAATTCAAAAACGGCAGTTCTTCTAATGAAGTGTTTTCTCAAAATAATAGTTGTTCAATTGTAGTTTTATTAATATCACTTTTTGACACTTTTCAGTGTCAAAATAACTATTAATCTTACTAAAAATGTAGGCTATATTAATAGTAAAGGAGGAAGACAAAATGTTTAAAAAAGAAAATATTATCTTAGATGCTACGGGTGGCAGCAAAAAAGAAGTTTTGGATGAATTAGCTAGAAAAGCTTTTTCATTGAATTATGTAAGCGATGCCATAAAGCTGCTGGATGATTTGTTAGAAAGAGAGGAAGAATCTACAACTGGATTTGGAAATGGAGTTGCAATTCCACACACCAAAAGTCGAAATGTTCTAGAACCAACAATTCTTTTTGAACGAACCATACAGCAAATTGAATGGAATTCTTTAGACGATAAACCTGTTACTACTCTGATCTGTATTTTGGTACCTGCAAATGAATCTAATGAGCATTTGAGAATATTGGCGAAGTTGAGTCGCCAATTGGTTCATAAAGAGTTCGTAGATAAGTTGAAAGAATATGACGCAGATCATATTTATATGTTAATTAACCAAATAATAGGAGAGGAGTGAAAAATGATGGAAATTGTAGCCGTCACAAATTGTCCTGCTGGGATAGCACACACCTACATGGTGGCAGAAGCTATTGAAAATGAAGCGAAGAAAAAGGGCTATACAGTTCATGTTGAAACTCAAGGTGCAAGTGGAGTGGAGCATAAATTGACCGCAGATCAAATTGCTACTGCAGATTATGTTATTTTAGCGCTTGGGAAGGGAATGTCTGATGAAGATCGAGCGCGTTTTAATGGGAAAAAAGTATTAGAAATCCCAGTTTCAGATGCTTTAAAAAATATTTCCCATCTAATGGCTGACTTACCAAATGAAGCTCATTTATTCTCAAGTTCTAAAGTAAAATTAGGTGCCAATCAGAATGCTGTAAAAACTGGTGTTATCAGTCACTTAATGGCTGGTGTATCTGCAGCATTACCGTTTGTTATTGGTGGAGGACTTTTGTTAGCACTTGGTAGTATCCTAGTTCAATTTGGTGCAGCAAATGTCGCTCCCAAAAATGGTAATATGGCTTCTTTAGCTTGGGTTTTAAATACTGTAGGGGGATTAGGTTTTACCTTTATGATCCCAATTATGGGTGCGTATATTGCTTATTCGGTCGGTGATAAACCAGCACTTGCTCCTGCATTTCTAGCAACATATTTATCAAATTCTCCCGATATTTTGGGAACTAAAACGGGTGCTGGTTTTCTGGGTGCCGTTGTACTAGGATTGACAATTGGTTATTTTGTTAAATATTTCAAAAAAATCAAAATTGGTAAGACATTTCAATCTACTATGGGATATTTGATTATCCCATTTATTACACTTTTAATATTTGGATTACTAACTTATTTCTTGATCGGCCCATTTATGGCATGGCTTATGGCAAGTTTAATTTCTTTCTTGAATAGCATACCACCATCAATGAAAATTTTAGGTGGTTTCGTTGCAGGCTGTATGCTTGCATTTGATATGGGAGGGCCAGTTAATAAAGCTGCATGGTTTTTTGGATTTTCCTTGTTAAGTTCACACGTTTATACTTGGTATGGCATTGTCGGAGTTGTTACAACACTTCCACCAATGGCAGCAGCAATTGCAAGTTGGTTGAGACCAAAAATGTTTACTAAACAGGAGCGTGAATCAAGTATTCCAGCTTTTTTAGTAGGAATGACGGTAGCTACGGAACCTGCAATTCCATATGCTCTTGCAGCTCCATTACCAATGATCGCTGCTAACACACTTTCTGGAGGGATAGCTGGTGCATTTTCGATGGCTCTCGGTGTTGAAAGAATTGCTCCAGGATTAAATGTTTTTGATCCGATATTAGGATTGGTTCATCCTTGGTATAGTTATTACACCGCTTTTGCAATTGGATTATTTTTCAATGTTTTATTTATTATTATCTTTAAGGGGATATGGCTAAGGCGAAAACAAGGGCAAATGAATACTGTCAAATAAAGAAAGAAGATTAAAAATGGCTATTAACTTTGATGAGATTATTGATAGGCATGGCACCTATAGTACACAGTGGGATTATATTGAAGATCGATTTGGTCGTGCCGATATTCTGCCCTTTTCAATTTCCGATACAGATTTTTCAGTGCCAACAGGAGTACAGGATGCGATAAAAAGAAGAATAGAGCATCCTATATATGGATATACAAGATGGAATCATGAGGAATACAAAGAGAGTGTATGCAACTGGTTTGAGAAGCAAGATAATGTAAAAATATCAAAGAATTGGATATCATATAGTCCAAGTGTTATTTTTTCTGTTTCAGTATTTATTAGAATAAAATCTGAACCTGGAGATTCAGTGGCAGTGTTTACTCCAATGTATGATGCATTTTATGGGGTAATTAAAGAAAACAACCGATTTTTAGTTCCTATCAGACTTGGCAATGCATATAGTGATTATAATGTAGATTGGGATAGCTTAGAAGCAGTACTCAAACAAAAACAAACAAAAATTCTCTTATTAACTAACCCCCATAACCCAACAGGAAAAGTTTTTTCGAAAGAGGAATTAAAGCTAATTAGTGAGTTGTGTGAAAAATATGAAGTATTTATTATTTCTGATGATATTCACCGGGATGTTGTTTTTGACCAATATAAGTACGTTCCACTAACAGAAGTTCGAAAAAAAGATATGGTACTTTGCAGCTCAGCTTCAAAAACTTTCAATATCCCAGGACTTATTGGATCATATTTAATTCAACCAGATGAACAGCTTTATGCGGCCTTTCAGATTGAATTAAAACAAAAAAATGCTCTTTCTTCTGTTAGTATTTTGGGGATGTTAGCCCAGGTTGTCAACGCCGATGTGAAAATGTAGTTTTTTGCCGATTAAAAAATGCTGTTTTTTACCGATAAAGTTTACAGTGTCTCACTGCTCCTTTCTTTATTTTGTGCGTTGAAACCTGATAAATCAGGTCCGGAATTATCCTTCTTTTCAATTAAATGATCTTTCATTCGATATGATCGACCAGTGATTCGGATAACTTTAGCGTGATGAACCAAGCGATCTAAAATGGCGTTAGCTAACATCTTATCTGAAAAGGTGTTTCCCCACTTAGAAAGCGGAATATTAGTGGTGATAATGGTTGATTTCCGTTCGTATCGTCTTTCAATTAACTGAAAAAACAGCTTAGCGCCCACTGACTCAATTGGAAGATAACCAATCTCATCAATGATTAGAATTTGAAAACGGGCATACCGGCGTAGCACTTCTTCGCTCCGGCCTTGAACTTGTGCTGTTTGAAGCTTGTTGATGAGGTCGCTACATCGAATAAACTGCGTTGAAATTCCTTGTTTACACCCTTCAATTCCAATGGCGGTGGCTAGGTGAGTTTTACCGACACCGGAGGTGCCGATAAACAAAACGTTTTGATTCTCTTGGGTGAATCTTAGTGATCCCAAGTCCTCAATTATCCCTTGGTTAATTCCCGGTTGATAACTAAAGTCAAAGTCAGCTAACGTTTTTTCATATGGAAAGCGGGCTAGTTTAATTCTCAAATTAATCTTTTTTTGTTCCCGGTATTTAAGCTCAGCCGTTGTCAATTCGAATAAGGCATCACTCAAGGACTTGGGTGCTTCATCTTGATGATCCAATAGGTAGCCTAAATGTTCGGCGAAACGATCTAACTTTAATTGTCTAAGGTTGGTGTATAAAGCTTGGTAATTGGCCATTTTCTCACTCCATTTCATCAAACATCTTCAGGTTTCGGTCGACGTAATCATCAATGACTCGGTCATCACGATTCTTATAAAGGTCTGATCGGACAATCTCTTCCATGTCATCGCGAAGGTAAGTAAATCTTTTCAGTGAAATAGGGTGAGAACGAATTAATTCTCCGTTATAATAAATGTATAGAGTATTGTCATCGTGTTTAATTTGTACGGTTTCGTCAATATATCTTATGGGGACGGAGTATTTCCGATTTTGAAAGACAATCATTGATTCCTTGCTAACTTTCCTTGCGATGGTTTGGCTGGCATAGGCATCGAGTAAGTCGTGATCAAAATCCTGGAGATACTCTTTTTCTTTATCAAGCAATAAATAAGGCGGAATTTGAGTCGCCTGAGACTTCTCATGATTCAGCTGATCACACGTCAAATGGACGATCTCGGCTAAGTCTAGCGGCTCTTCAAACTCATGGTTGTAAACTTTGATTCGCTGAGTAGTTCTGGCCAGCGCCTCAACCTTTCCTTTGGTTTGTGGCCGAAACGGTCGACAAGCAATTGGCTTGAAACCAGCGTCCTTAGCGTATTCAACGAAGGTTTCATTAAATACCGGCTTACCAAAATTACTTTTATGATGATCGACGACAACCTTTTGGTTGTCAAACCAGATTTCTTTCGGCACACCCCGGTTGCCCAAAAGGCATTAGTTAAGCAATCAAAAAAGGTAATTTGGCTGCGACTGAAGGTAAATTGCATGTATTTCATTCGCGAGTACCCTAAAACATATAAGAAGATGTTGCCTTTGACAATCTCTCCATGCCGAGAAACCAACGTTAAATCTTCTTTCCAATCAACCTGGGCTGAAATCCCTGGCGAGGTTTCAATCCGGATAGTGGCTTTTTTCGTTGCGGCTTTTCTGATGGTTCGACAATAGTCTCTGAGAATACTTTGCTTTCCTTGATAGCCACGTTCTTTGATAAAGTAATAAATTGCCGTTGCCGAACAGCCTTCTAGAACCTTTTCTTCAATCGTTTTTCGATAATCGTCAAGTTTACTCGGCCGCCGTAAGGGTTGTGGCTGCTCATCTGGGGGCGTAAGCCCTAAATTGTAGTATCTTTTTACCGTTCGTGGATCAACACCGTATCGCCGACCAATTTCAGCGAAGTTGGGCTTTATTTTGTTCATAATATATTGCTGGACACACTGCTCAACATCTAAACGCATTTCAGTTCCTCCAAATTTGAGATGCGTTTATTTTACCGTAAAAAAATGTTGGAAAACCGACATTTTCTAATCGGTATTTTCCAACATTTTACAACCGTTGCTGACACCCAGGTAGCAGCATATAAAGATGAGCATTATGTAAAGCAACTTGTAGATTATGTGCATAAAAATATGCTCAGATTAGAAGAATTCACCCGTGAGGAGGATCTTGGCCTTTGTTTTAAGTGCCCTCAGGGAACTTATCTTGCATGGATTGATTCATCTCAAAGTAATATGACGGGAGATGAACTACAAAATAGGCTTGTTAATTATGGAAGAGTAGGAATCATGCCTGGTTCGACCTATGGTGACCAAAAATGTTTGAGGATGAATCTTGCATGTCCACGATCTAAGTTAGAAGAAGGACTTAAACGGATAAAACTTGCGTTAGAAAAATAGGATGTGATATTGATGTTGACGGAGCGTGAGAAAGAAATACTGCTGTATTTGCAAAAAGAAGATCTTTCTGGCCAACAACTTTCACAGTTTCTTGGAGTTTCTCGTAGAACGGTTATTCGTGATATAAAAAATATTAATTCTTTTTTAGCAAGGGATCATTTGGTGCAAATAACGATTAAGAATAGTTATCACTTGAAAGTCATTTCTAAGCCTTATTTACTACGTTTACTTAATCAGTCAATCCCTGATAAATATAGAATATTGGTAGATCTTCTTTTGTGTCGGGTCATCTCTTTTGATGAATTATCAGAAAAGGTTTTCCTATCAAAACCAATTATTAAACAGTGTATTTTAGATTTGAACGATGAGTACAAACTATTTTTTAATATTAAGATAAAAAAAGGGTATGGAATTTCATTGAATGTCTATTCAATTTCAAGACCAGATATACTAGCATCATTAATGTTAAATTTTCCAGAATTACAAAGAGTAATAACGGAAGACCAGTACAAAAATAAAAAAACACTTCTAAGTTGTGACAAGGAAATGAAGAGTTACTTTGAAGTCAGTTCCAAGTTTATTTCAGATCGCGAGATCAAGTTACAGCTTTTAGCTGCTAATGCCTGTTATTTTAGGTATTGCAAGTGTAAACAAGAATTAAATGAAACTAAAAGAATACGAGGTTTCTTTATAAATAAGCACCTCCTTTACCAAAAACTGTCAGAGAATAAGCAAAATGTAACTAATTTAATTCAAACTGCTCTCAAGCGCTACTCTTCGACCGAGCCGGGATATTCAGTCGTTGAGTTGATGTACAAGCATATTTTACGGAGTGCACTTTTTCCAGCAGTGGTTCACACATTTTTGAAGAGAGATTTGTATGAACTTGCTAAGAAAGAACCATTTGCTTTTGATTTTGGAAAAGAGCTTTCAATAAAATTAACGGCAATTTTTCCTAGGTTATTTGTTGGTCCTGAATATTTGGTTTTATATGCTTTAATGGCTTTCAAAGAGCGGAACACGAAAAGCAACTACAAGGTTATACTGATTTCAGAGCATCAATCACTTGGAGCAATTAATAAATTGCTACTTGAGAAAAATTTACCTGGTATCAACTGCAACCTTGAAAGCCATTTTAAAGATATACACGTTTCAAAAAAGGACACTATTATTTTATTAAATAGTGATTTAATTAATTTTCCAGAAGACTCTATACCAGATTATTCTTTTTCAGGATTACTGAATGAAAAACAAATATATCATATTAAAGAAATTGTTCGTGATAAAAAATTTCAAGATATTTTTGTGAAAGAAATTGATGAGCATCATGTGATTTATGTTAAAAAAGATTTTAAGGGGAATTACTTTGATGTTCTAAAAAAATGTCTTGGTAAGTTGGTCTTTGAAGGTGCGATAACTCCAGATGAAGAAACACGTTTAATTCAACGTGAAAAAGCGGGGAACCAACTCATTGTAGATCATTTTGCGATACCTCATATTGTTGCAGAGACTGCTATAAAATCATATCGGATTTTTTCTATTTTCATTGAAAAACCAGTTATAGTTGAAAAACAAAAAGTTAGCAATATTTTAATAGTTTTAGTTAGTGAACCACAAGCGGATAAAAGTAATATATTTGGATATCTGTATAAGAAAATCACTGGTAAAAAGGGTAGTAGTCCTGCATCTAGAGAAGAGTTACTGCGAATGTTTCATTAATTATATAGAGGTAAAAAGCCAAACAAATAAGGACTCTCCTAAGAAAAAACAAACAGGGGAGTCCTTATTATATTTAAAATGATTTAATGTGAAACAGTCTGCTTTTACAACTGCAAGTCAAGGTATTTCCTGCAGCTAAATCGCATGAATAAGCATTTCAATCCCGTAAAGCATAAAAAACATTGCAATCAGGAAAGAAATTGAAAAGATTGACAAAGCAGGTGAGAGGAACAACAGGATTCCAATCACAATTCCGAGGATTGCGATTAGCACATCTACAATGAAGTAACGGGGCTCAACCTGTCTAATCACGTTTGCCAGCCAGAGATTTGTCAGTGAATCGAACAAGAACATGAGCGCAAAAGAAAAAGTAATCAAAAGCATTCCAAATTGAAGGTTAAAGAGCATTAACAACCCAATGAAGATATCTAAGCCAGCAGTGAAAGTAAACCAACCAGTTCTTTCTAGCACTGGACGGTAACTAAAGAGTTTTAGTGCACCTCTGAGAATTGCCAAGACGCCGGTAATGATAATGACAGCTCTAAAGGTCGGCAGCGGATTACGCAGACAAAGAATGGCCGTGATGATACTTAGAATGCCGATGATAAAGGTAAATGGATCAAAGTTAGCAAGTTTTTCTTTCATAAAATAATCCCCCAAGATAAATAAATTTAGCTTTCAACATTAACCATAGCACAAATTAAGCCATAGAGTGTCAATGAGACTTTTAGGGATGATAAAGTGTTAAGGGCAAGAAAAAGTCACAGCCTCTCTTTTATTCCGGATAAACGTGTTCCATAAGTCAAAATTCTCCGTCTAACTTTCCCGACTTATGTCACACTCTCCGTATTAGTTGCCAAATTGATTTGAAACATATTCACGGTAAAGTGCATGTTTGGCAACGAGTTCTTGATGAGTACCATGACCGCTAACTCGTCCTTTTTCAATAAAGTAGATTTCGTCAGCATCGACAATTGTGCTGAGTCGATGGGCGATTACCAGGGTGGTCCGATTACGCATCAGTTTTTCGAGTGCTTTTTGCACCATCATTTCGGACTCTGAGTCAAGACTGGCGGTGGCTTCATCCAACATCAGAATTTTGGGATCGCGCAAGAATGCGCGTGCAATTGCAAGTCTTTGACGCTGGCCTCCTGAGACCTTGACTCCGCGTTCGCCGACTTGCGTATCCAGGCCTTGCGGCATTTGAGCCACAAAATCTTTTGCGTATGCCATTTCGAGTACTTGCCAGAGCCGTTCATCTGCGTAGGTACCGTTTAAACCATAAGTCAGGTTGTAGCGGATAGTTCCAGCCATAATGGCGGCATCTTGACCGACAAGACCGATCTGCTGGCGCCAGTCAGTTAAATTAACAGTTGCAATGTTTGTGTCGTCAATCTTGATTTCACCGCTGTCCGGGGTGTAAAAGCGCTCCAGCAGACTAAAGATTGTCGACTTGCCGCCTCCAGAAGGGCCTGCAAATGCCACGACGGTATTCGGGTGTGCAGTGAACGAAACAGCGTTTAAGATCTGTCGGTTCTGTTCATAAGAGAAGCTGACATTTTGCATGCTCAGAGTCTGCCCCACGACATCCTGAGTTTTTCCTGAAGTTTGATCTTCTTCTGGAAGTTGCAGCAATTCTTGAAGCCGGGTTGTTGAACCGCTAGCTTTGGCAGTTTCAGAAAAGAATTGTCCTAAGACAACGAATGGTCCGATCATTTGGACAAGGTACATCAAGAATGAAAAGAGGGTGCCCATGTTCATTGTACCTTGAGCGACTCGGGTAGCGCCATAGCCCAACATGCCGACAATCATTCCCATCATTACCATTGTCATCAATGGACCAGCAACAGAGTCATAGATAGCTTCCTTGAGCCCAATCTGGTACAGCTTGTGAATTCGCCGATTTCCTGAATTGAGCTCGGCATTTTCAGCATTCGAAGACTTTACTAATCGGACTTCGCTAAGAATTTCACTGGCTTCACCGTTAAAAGCCGCGAGTGTGTCTTGCCGGGCATGCGCAATTTTATGTGCTCGATTTGCAACTGGTAGAATGGCTAAGACAACCACGGGAACTGCGATGAACATCAACACTGTCATTTTCCAATCCATCACGAGCATCAGTGCCAAGGCTCCAAACAGCTGCAAAAGCGAGGTTACCATTTTAGGCATCGAATTTGCGAGTAGATCTTTTACCTGAGTGGAGTCATTTACTAGACGTGAGGTGATCTCTCCTGATTTTGTTTTGTCAAAATACGGAACAGGGAGGGTTAGTAATTTTTGCCACAGACGTGCGCGCAGCTTATAGACCACGTCCTCTCCGAAAAAGCCCAGAATTGCTCCCGAAACAGCACTGATCAATGCACTGGCGACGAAGAGGGCGATGACTGTCAGAACTAGTTCAAGATTGACGTGTTTGCCTAATTCATTAATCAAATCTTTAGCAAAATGCGGAACTGCCAGCTGCATTGCAGTAGCAATCAGACCGAGTATTAAACCACCGCTAAGTTGCCAATAATGCGGCTTAATCTGTGTAATCAACTGCAGGAAATCTTTGGTTTTAAAATTCATTTTTGCTTGCATGCTTTTCTCCTAGCGCATTCTTTTTAGTCGTGAAAACGGTCAAAGCGTTGCTTGAAGTCTGGGTGTGAGCGCTCAAAGCCGTGATGCATTTGACGCAGTTGTTTCATAAAATCATAGAAATTATTACCTTTTTCATTGTGCCAATCAAAAGGAGCTTTTTCATCGAGATCAGCTAGTAATTTACGTAAAAGTGTCCGGAGTTGCTGCTGTTCTTCAGCGCTTAGGGCTGAAAATAATGATTCTGATAATTCATCTTTTAGTTTGTGCGAATCGTTGATAAACTGCGTGCCTTTAGCGGTTAAAGAAATTAGTAAGACCCGTTTGTCGGTGGGGGATTCTCGCCGTGCTACCAGTTCTTCTTCTTCTAATTTACGCACTAGCGCACTGACTGAACTCGGGCGGATGTCTAATTCTTCTACAATTTCTGAATTGGTTAATTGTTCTTTTTCAGTGAGCAACTGCAACAAGCGTAATGGACCACGGTTGTCTTGCGGGCGCTGCTGGTCTCCAAAACGGGTACTTTTGATAGCAGCAGCTACGAAGGCATGTTGCTGGAAAAGACGGCCGAACAAAGTTAGTAATTCTTGTGAGTCATAAGTCATTTAAAACACTCCCATTTTTGATTTAGATTTAGTTAGTTTTTACATTTACTAACTAACAATCACAGCATAAACTGTTAGTTAGTTTTTGTCAATAAAAACTAACTAAGTTTCAAAAAAACTTTTTGGCTTGCTAGTGGAGTGTTATGAGTTCCATTTTAGTCGGGGGTGTGACATAGGTTGTTAAAATTCGAAGTCAGACCGAAGATTTTGACTTATAAAAGATTTATGCGTCGTAAATAAAAGATGAGCACCACAGTGAATTTTTAATCCGAACATTTAATTTGCAGAGAATTGCGGTCAGTGTGAACTCTTTTTGTCCAAAAAAATGGCGGCTGGCTGAGCCTAAGATTACAAGTTTGTATTTTTAAACTTTTTTGCTTGCCAAAGTATGTTTCTATGGTATTTTATTTAGTGCTGGCATTTATTCATACGGATGTTTGCAACCAACTAATATAAGGGGTGAGTTCGATTGATTAATTCATTCAAATACAAATACAACGTCTCCACAAACTTAAGAAAGCAGCTTGTGACGGTCCCCACGGCGATTGAAACCGCAAGTGGAATCTCATTTATGGGGCGTAACGTGAAATCGCTTATTTTTACTACTGATATTGCAATTGTCAGAAATACGAATGCAGACGCTATTTTAGCAGTTTATCCGTTTACCCCCGATCCGGCAATCATGCAAGCGATCCATGTAGCTTCTGATCGTCCGGTCTTTTCAGGTGTCGGCGGCGGTTTGACGAATGGAAAACGCTCTGCTGATATGAGCCTGTTTGCAGAAAGCTGGGGAAGTCTTGGGGTAATTGTCAATGCTCCGACTTCCGTTGAAACGATTAAATTAATCAACGATGTGGTGGATATCCCCATTATTTTAACGGTTGTCAACACCGAGGTTGATTTTGCCGAGAAGTTCGCTGCCGGAATTGATGTTATCAACGTTAGCGGCGGCTATCAGACCGCTCAAATAGTGCATACTATTCGGGAACGCTATCCTCAAGTTCCAATTATTGCAACGGGCGGTCATAGTGATGAATCAATTAAACAAACAATTGCCGCTGGTGCAAATGCAATCACATACAATCCACCGACCACCAGTAGTTTGTTTGCCCAAAAAATGAAGGAGTATCGCGAATTTGGATTTTGATTGGGACAGGGTGCAGTCAAAAAAGTGAAAACTTTAAAATAATCACTATTTTTTATGCTATTTGGCTTGTGTGAGCCCTCTAGTTTGTTTTATTATTAGGTTGATTCGATAAGTTTCGGATAGTACTTATTATTAATAATAATTAATAGAGGGGAACTGGACACATGAAAACGAAGCAGGATAGTATCTTTTCTTCAAAAACGCTCACCTACTTCCTTCAACTAGCAGAAACAATGAGTAGTTACACGCAGGCTGCACAAATCTTGGGAATTACGCAACCGGCGCTCACACAGCAGATTAAGAAGTTGGAGCGAACAGTCGGGGCACCATTATTCTATTCCGTGGGGAAAAAACTGCACCTGTCTGATGCAGGCTATACCATGTTGGATGCAACTCATCAGATTTATGAAACACTCAATGAAGCTGCCGATGAGATCCAGCAATCGACAAGTGCATTGCATGGCGAGATCCATCTGGGAATTCTGGCGTCGATTGAAGACCGTGTCTTTAGTCAGTTTGCAGTTGAGTATTACATGGCTCACCGGAGTATTAAGATTACTTTTCATATGTTGACACGCAAAGAAATTTGGGAACTCTTGGAGAATAATGAGATTGATCTTGCAATCATGTATCTGCCTGATGAGAGTATTAAGAACTGGAAACCATATCAGTCGAAACTAATTTTGACAGAAGATCTGTTATTTTTGCATAATCGCCCGGAATTTTTCAAGAAGAAAAACATTCGTTTGCGCGATACGACTGGCAACGATTGGGTCACATATCCACCGGGTTACTATCTGCACAGTACCATGCTTGAAGCTTATAAGAATAGTATGATCGATCCGCCTTCTTCGGTTGCTTATTTTGCAAAACCAGGCCAGATTTTTGAATTCGCCCGAGCAACGGATGTTTACACCGCCTTGCCAGCTTCTTTCGTGCGTGCACATAATGCAACTGCTGCTGGCACTAAGTTGCATGTTGCACACTTTGAGCCGGCAATCAAATTTGATCTGGCGTTTGTTTTCCGCAAGGGGAAGAATCAGATTCCACGAATTGCTAATTTTTTGAAGGAATTTGATGATTATCTGACAAAACAGGATTACAATTCGCGCTTGACAGAAATCAGCAATCAAGGTTAAATCAAAATAGGAAATCAATTTAAGATGGGAGATCTTTTGATGAAGGAACTAGTTTTTGGTCATAAAAATCCCGATACGGATGCTATCGTAGCTGCAAAGGCGTTTTCGTACCTGGAAAATCAGTTAGGTGCAGAGACTGAAGCGGTCGCACTTGGTACACCGAATGAGGAAACAAAATTTGTTTTGGCACATTTCGAGGAACCTGCACCGCGGGTTGTTGAAAAGGTTGCACCTGAAGTTGAAGCAGTCATGCTGGTTGATCATAATGAAGCCCAGCAAAGTGTAGCAGATTTGAAAGACGTAACTGTTACACATGTGGTCGATCATCATCGAATCGCTAACTTCGAGACGTCACTGCCACTTTATTACCACGCAGAACCAGTTGGCTGCACAAGCACGATTATCTTGAAACTTTTCAAGCAAAACCGGGTTGAGATTCCTGCAAAATTGGCGGGCTTGATGCTTTCGGCCATTATCTCTGATACTTTGTTATTCAAATCACCAACAACAACTGACGATGATAAGGTAGCCGTTAAAGAACTTGCTGGAATTGCTAAAGTAGATTATCAGCAATATGGTTTAGAGATGCTTAAAGCAGGGACAAACCTTGGCAGCAAATCCGAAAAAGAACTCATTGATGCAGATGCTAAGTCATTTGAAATGGGTGGCAAGACTATCCGGATTGATCAGATCAATACAGTGGATATCGATGAAGTCTTTGCACGTGAAGCTGCTTTGCGGGCTGCAATCAGTGAAGAAAATCAAGCTGAAGGCTATGACTTATTCCTCTTAATGGTTACCAATATCCTTAATAGTGACACCCGCTTGCTTGTGGTTGGCGAACCACAAGACGTGGTTGAAAAGGCTTTTGATATTCAGCTTAAGGACAATAAGGCTGAACTTCCAGGCGTGGTTTCACGTAAGAAACAAGTTGTACCGCCATTAGAAAAGGCCTTTTAAGCGCAAGGTACTTTTTGTGAACGGGCGTGAGCAGCAACTGTTTTAAAATTTGATAATGTGATTAAACGGGGGTTGCAGCAAGTGTTTTTTGTTGCGCTCCTTTTTTAAGTCTATTTTACATGTGACTATGCGCGTAGGCCTTTGATTTACAACAAAATTTGTTTTAACGAGAATTTTTATTGATTAATAAGTATTTCTGTTAAGTGTTTTGCTATAAACACTTAACAAGTGTATAATTATTATTAGATTTTCAAAAAAGATTTGAGGTATGCGCAATGAGTCAGGAAAAAAGAGTTGAGCTGATTAAGCAGCTGCTTGAAGAAAAACAAGAATTGACTACCAGAGATATTATGAGTGAATTTGGGGTCTCACAAGATACCGCTAGACGAGATATTGTGTTGCTGTCTAGGCGAGGTGAGGTCAAGCGCACTCATGGAGGGATTCTTCCACTTGATTTTGGCAATAAAGTTCCTAATTTTCAAAGCCGGCTATCACGGTTTACCAAGCAAAAAACGAAAATTGCGCTGGAAGCTGCAAATTATTTTCAGGCACATCACGTTTATTTTGTCGACGCTTCGACGATTTTGTTGAAGACGTGTCAAAATATTAATTTACCGATGACGATTATTACGCATTCACTGGACAATTGTACGGCGTTAGCGGAGGAAAATAAGGTTACAGTCAAGGTTTTAAGCGGGACCCTTGATCACCAAAACCGCTTTTTCTATTCGACTGCAGCAATTAGTGAGCTCGATAACATTGCACTGGACACTGCCTTTATTGCAGCATCAGGCATTGATGAGCATGGGATCTACTTACTTAACCAAGAAGATGCAGAGATTGTTGGCAAAGCAGTCGAGCGTGCGCGCCGTGTCATTTTGGTAGCTGAACATCACAAATTCATCAATAACTCTTATTACAGTATTTGTTCCCCAGAAAAGATCTCAGTTTTCATTACTGATAAGGTTCTTTCTGAAAGGGAACGGGCGATCTTCCCTGAGTCAACTAAGATTCAATTAGCAGGGGAGCTTGATTAAGCTTTTTGCGGAAGGTAAACATAATTTAACTCTGATTTATGGAATTAGGCAGAAATTTCCGTAAATCAGAGTTTTTTTGTGCTCAAGCTGAAAGCTGCTTCAGACACCTGATCCCAGCAAAACTTTCTTTAGAAAATGTTAAAAGTAACACTTTTTTTAGATTTTGCTTGTAAATCTTGCAATCAAAGTGAAAATATAATAACATTTTAATTATATGATTGGCTGTGAGGCTAATCTTGCAGTTGCTTTGTGTGGATTTGGCAGGAGGATTTAAAAAATGTGTTAAATAACCAGCGTTTGCAGGAGGTCGATTAGCGTGGATATCAAGTTAGATGATGTACTGTTTGAAAAGATTTCGAGCGGTTCAAAGACGGTCGAGGTTTTTCTCAATGATGGACAGATGAAGCATTTCGGAGTAGGTGATACGATTGCGATCCATCGAGGCAGCAATGATGAAGACATGGTGCTTGTGAGTGCCTGGAGTATCAAAAAATGCCGTAATCTCGCTGAATTATATCAAAAATATTCTCCAGCTGCTGTTGGAATGGAGCAGGCGGAGTTGGCGCAACTTTACAGTGCCGAGGATATCAAAAAACATGGCCTTTTAGCAATTAAGATCAAGCTCCTAAAACCTAATTTCGAATAAGTTCAAAGCTTAAGCGAAAGCCAAGAATCAGCCTGCTTACAGCGTGGTCTGTTTTGTGCTAGTATAGCAGGATGGGTTCTGTGCGGTTAATTTTGGGGGTAAACATCAAGTGGATGCTTGCTGGGATAGAACTTTAAAAGCAGGCACACTAACGGAATTTTTGGATAACAAAATTATTAAAGCTCAATTTTAAAATAGACAGAACTGCAACTTGACTGAAACGAAGACTTTCAGCTTGTTGTAGTTCTTTTTTAGTGAATTAAGCAACTGAAGGTGTAAATTTGGATGACAAAGCAGGTGCTTATTCGGCATTGTCAACCACATTATTAATAAGGTTGACTAACTTAGGAATTTTCGCTATGCTGAGACTATTCAAAAGATGAAGGGATGTTTCATAATGAAAAGAGAAAAATTACATAATTTAGTATTGGCGGGTATTTTGCTGGCCGTTTTGGTAGTCTGTTCACAAGTGACGATTCCGTTGCCGATAATTCCGCTGACGCTGCAGACCTTTGGAATCGGCTTGATTGCTTCTTTGCTGCCGGTCAGCTATGCGGTTGAAGTTGTCTTGGCTTACCTAATTCTGGGGGCGGTCGGGTTGCCTGTTTTTGCTGGCTTTTCAGGTGGTTTTGCAGCATTGATGGGACCGACTGGCGGATATTTGGTTTCATTTGTGCTCTATGCGCTTGTGACGGCTGCCTATCTTAAATATCGTGGCCGTTCCTTCGCCAACTTGATCAGTGGCAACGTGTTAGGTGCTGTGGTGAATTTACTGTGCGGTTCATTGTGGATGGTGCCGGTGCTTCATTTGAGTGTCAAGTCTGCTTTACTAGTCGGATTGGTGCCATTCTTGCTTCCAGGTTTGATCAAATTGTTGGTCGTAGCGCTGATTACTTTGCGTTTGCAGGGTTCCTTAGGATTACGGCCGCAGCGCTAAGATGTTGGGAGGCACACGCTTGCGCTGCACAGTTTTTGCGGTAACGTGGTATAATAAAGGCTAAGTTTCTTAATTCTTTAACGGTCAGGAGTTTTGAAAAATGGCAAAAAGCAAATTCAATGAAAAGATCGAACGCATTGCAATCTCAGATATTCGTCGCTTTGATGAAGAGGTCAGTGCGATTCCGGACATTCTCAAGCTGACGCTAGGGGAGCCCGATTTTAAGACACCCGAACATATCAAAAAGGCTGCAATCAAGGCCATCGAAGCAGATCATTCACATTATTCGCCAACTGGTGGGATCATGCCTTTGCGTGCGGCTGCAGCTGCTTATTATAACGAAAAGTATGATCTGAACTATACACCAGAGCAGGTTGTGACGACAGTCGGAGCCACAGAAGCAATTGCAGCCAGTCTGCAAACGGTGTTGAACCCAGATGAAACGGTGATTGTGCCTACTCCGATCTTCCCGCTGTATATTCCGATTACCAAAATTAACGACGGACGTGTGATCCTGACTGATACCAGTGCAGATGGGTTTATTCTGACTGCAGCCAGACTGCGTAAAATTATTGCAGAATACCCATTGGCAAAGGTTAAGGCAGTCGTACTTAATTATCCTTGCAACCCAACCGGTGTGACTTATTCGCGTAAGCAATTAGCAGAATTGGCGGCGGTGATTCGCGAACAGGGGCTGTGGGTAATCAGTGATGAGATTTATGCTGAATTAACATATGCTAAAAAACATGTTTCAATGGCTTCAATACTTCCTGAGCAGACAATTCTAGTTACGGGGCTTTCGAAGTCGCATGCGATGACTGGTTGGCGGATGGGCTTCATTCTGGGACCGCAAGATTTTATTGATCAGGCATTAAAGGCGCATCAGAATATGGTCACTTCAGCAACTACCAGTGTTCAATTTGCAGGTTTGGAAGCGATGCAAAATGGTAAACAAGATAGTGTGCCGATGCGCAAAGAATATGCCCGTCGCCGTGATTTCTTGATTAAGGAGTTGACACAGCTCGGTTTTCAAATGGCAAGTCCAGATGGGGCTTTTTATCTGTTCGCCAAGATACCTGCCAATTGTCCACAAAGTTCTTGGAAATTTGTCCGTGATCTTGCGCATCAGGCAAAGGTCGCTTTAATTCCAGGAATCTCTTTTGGACCTGGAGGAGAAGGATATGTACGTTTGAGTTACGCTGCAAGTTATGAAAGTCTTGTAGAAGCGGTTAAACGCATTCGCGGATATGTAACAGCGCGCGGGCCAGTTGAGCCGGCTGCCAAGTAGCTGAAACAGACTTAAAAGTTTCGTTTTAGGACTGTCTTGAGAAAGGAAAATCGAAATGGCAAGTAAAACACAACCAATTGGGGTTTTTGACTCTGGTGTGGGCGGGATTAGTGTCTTGCGTAACTTACACCGCTTAATGCCGCAGGAAGATTATCTTTTTTACGGTGATTCAGCTAACGCCCCATATGGCGTTAAGACCGTTGCCCAAGTCCAGCAGTTGAGCCGGGCAATTGTTGAAAAATTCATTGCACAGAATGTCAAGGCGATTGTGATTGCCTGTAATACAGCAACAAGTGCTGCAATTGATAAATTGCGTGCACAATATCCGCAGCTGCCGATCGTAGGGCTCGAACCCGCTGTAAAGCCAGCAGTCATGCGCAAACCGCATTCACGTGTGTTGGTGATGGCGACTCCGTTAACACTGCGTGAGCAAAAGTTTCAGGAGTTAATGCAGCAGTATGATAAGTTGGCAGAATTGATCCCGGTTCCAGCACCGCGGCTGGTTGAATTTGTTGAAGCGGGCGAACTTGATTCACCCGCAGTTGAAGCTTATTTGACAGAGCTTTTGCAGCAGTATCGCGGACAGGTCGATGCAATTGTTTTGGGATGTACCCATTTTCCTTTTGCAGAACCGGCAATTATTAAGGTCATGGGGCCTGCACCGTTCATTATTGACGGCGGACCTGGTGCAGCGCGCGAGTTACAGCGCCTGTTACGCGAAAAAGAATTGTTGGAACCGCTTGGGCATCCAGGTTCAGTCAGCTTTGCTAACAGCGAACCTGGAGCAGCCAAGCTGGAATTGAGTAAGCGTCTGTTTGCGGAGTCAGGGCGTTAAATTTTTAGTGCAGGATTTTGTCTATTTAAAGAATGAGTGCGATCTTCTTTCGTTTTAGAAAGGGGTCGCTTTTTTAGTCAGAAGCAGCTACACTGATTGCCAAATGAGAGTAAAAGCAACGCATGAATTTTGCTTAATAATTTTATAGCTGTTAAATTATTTTTATCTATTTTGGGTAATAATTTGATTTGTCAACTTATTATCTGGCGGACAGGTAACCTCACCATGTTCAAAGGCAACACTTTTTAACTCGCTTCAGCTCAAATGCAAAGTTAAAGACTATAGATTATGATTGTGTTCCAAGAGTCCATTGCTTAGTATTACCGCTGCCAGGCAAAATTTTACGAAATAAAAGGACTGTCGGCTTAAATAAGTGGGGCATAAGGGCACTTTGTACAAAAAAGCACAAATTGTTTCGTTTAAAAAGTTGGTAGCGCTTACTTAGTTATTTAGTAATTTTATTATGCAAGAACGGTTCCGAATAGATAATAAATCGTGGGAGATAACATTTACTGTTAGTTGCGCCTAATTAGAATTATGTTAGAATGATTAAAAATTAAGGCGTAAAAAGTGCCGGACGGAGGAGTTTAACATGACAGCAGACTATCGCAAAAGCTTTACTTTAGCGCAACAACAGTATGACTACTTTGACATTGCAGCTTTTATGGCAGCACATGGCAAGCGCATCCAAACGTTGCCCTATTCAATTAGAGTCTTATTAGAACTAACCCTGCGGCATAGCGCAACACAGCCGGAAATGCAGCAATACCTGCCTGCATTTCTTGCTTGGGATCAGCACCATGAACAGGATGTTCCTTATAAGCCTGAGCGTGTCGTCTTGCAGGATTTTACCGGCGTCCCGGCTTTAGTTGATCTTGCGGCAATGCGTGAAGAAGTTTTGCGCAAGGGTGGAGATCCAGCACAGATTAATCCGGATGTGCCTGTCCATCTAGTAATTGATCATTCGGTGCAGGTGGACTTAGCTGGCAGTGAAGCAGCTTTCGATTACAATATAAAACAAGAATTTAAGCGCAACCGCGAACGCTATCTGTTTTTGAAGTGGGCCCAGGAGAGTTTTACTAATTTGACAATTGTCCCTCCGGATACTGGAATTATTCATCAGGTCAACCTTGAGTACTTATCACCGGTTATTCGGCACTCCAACGCTGAAATTCCAGTGCTCTTTCCCGATACATTAGTCGGAACTGATTCGCACACGACAATGATCAATGCCTTAGGAGTCTTAGGCTGGGGTGTCGGCGGCATTGAAGCTGAAGCCAGCATGCTGGGACAAGAATCATATTTTCCAATGCCACGGGTCGTCGGGGTGCGTTTAACTGGAGAAATGCCGCAAACTGCAACCGCGACGGACCTTGCATTGACCTTAACGCGGATTTTGCGGGAGCATAATGTGGTCGGTAAGTTCGTTGAATTCTATGGACCGGGGTTAAAGACGCTGCCGCTGGCAAATCGGGCTACGATTGCCAACATGGCACCTGAATATGGGGCAACGTGCGGCTTTTTCCCAATCGATGAGCAAACTCTTGCATATTTACGACTGACTGATCGTTCTGCACAACAGATTGAAAGAGTGGCAGCTTATGCCCGTCAGAACTCATTGGCATATCGCGAAGATGAGGATGAAGAGCGGCATTATTCTGAAGAAGTCACGCTTGACCTGGGGACTGTCCGCAGTTGTGTGGCTGGGCCCAAACGACCGCAAGATTCGGTTGAACTTCCGAACTTACCTCAGAATTTCCGCGGCTACGACCAGATGAAGGCATTAGCTGTGACTGCAGCCGATAAAGAATTTGCCTTACGTCCCGGTGCGCTTGGAATTGCTGCGATCACAAGCTGTACTAATACTTCCAATCCGGAAATCCTGATTACGGCAGGTTTAATGGCCAAAAAAGCAGTTGAGCTCGGGTTGCAGGTTCCAGCGTACGTGAAGACTTCTTTTGCCCCTGGGTCACGTGTTGTTGCGGACTATTTGGAGGCATCCAGACTTCAGCCGTATCTGGATCAGCTGGGGTTTAATATTATCGGCTATGGCTGTACGACTTGTATTGGCAATTCAGGCAAGTTGAAACCCGGAGTGCAGGAAGCAGTTGCACAGACGAATTACCCGCTTGCTGCAATTGAAAGCGGCAACCGAAACTTTGAAGGGCGCGTGAATCCTTTAATTAAAGATACTTATTTGGCGTCACCGCCGCTGGTGGTTGCGTATGCTCTGGCAGGAACGCTGGATCTTGACGTAACCCAACAGCCGCTGGGAACCAGTGCTACAGGCCAGCCAGTCTATCTCACTGATCTCTGGCCGCAAGTCAGTGAAGTCAGTGCTGTAATTCACAAGTATCTGAAACCAGAATTGTTCTCGCATAACTACCAGAACATCTTCCAGCAAAATGCCGCTTGGAATGCATTGCCAGCCAGCAAATCTGTGACCTACGATTGGCAAGCGGATTCTACCTACTTAGCATCACCGCCGTTGTTTGAACATGCGAGCGGTCAGCTTACGGGGCTGCGTGTACTTGCCAAGTTGGGGGATTCCATTACCACGGATCATATTTCACCTGCCGGATTCATTGGGCAAAAGACACCAGCGGGCAAGTATCTGCTGGCACAAGGTGTTAAGCCGCAGGATTTCAATTCTTATGGTTCGCGGCGGGGCAATCATGAGGTGATGATCCGTGGGACACTTGCGAATCTGCGGTTGCAGAATCAGCTGACGCCGGATAAACGCGGCGGTTACACCAAATGTTGGCTGGATTCCCAAGAGACGACGATTTATGACGCTGCGATGGCTTACCGCAAACACGGAATCGGGACGATTATTTTAGCCGGTCAGGATTATGGGATGGGTTCTTCGCGTGATTGGGCTGCTAAAGGTGTGCAGCTGTTAGGAGTTAAAGCGGTGATCGCCGAAAGCTTTGAACGAATTCACCGTTCCAATCTGGTGATGATGGGGGTTATTCCGCTCCAGTATCTTCCAAAAGAGAATGCTGCCAGTCTCGGGCTGGATGGAGATGAGGCTTTCGACATTACATTGGTCGATTTGCAGACCGCCCATGTACGGGCAAGTTCTGCCAAGCATGAAGTTGAATTTACAGTCAAGGTCCGCTTTGATGCCCCAATTGATGTTAAATATTACCAAGCAAATGGAATCTTGCCTTATGTGATTGCTAAGAAGATGGGCGGTGAACGTCAAGTTGCTGGAAGGAGGAAGTAAAGATGGAATGTCCAAGAGGTTTAGCAGGAGTTGTCGTTGATCAGACTAAGATCAGTTCGACTGCTGGGGCACACCTGACCTATGCAGGGTACCCAATTGAAGAATTGGCACATGCTTCATTTGAAGAGGTGGTCTTTTTACTATGGCACACGCGCTTGCCAAGCGAAAATGAAATCGCAGTTTTTCGGCATCAGCTGGTCTCACAAATGGTGCTGCCGGCAGAAACAGTCAGATTGCTGTTGTATGTGGCAAAAGAACCGCAGCACCCGATGAGTATTTTACGGACAACGACGTCCTTATTAGGAACAACGAACGACGTTGACCATGACGAACCGCCGAAGATTTTAGCCAAAATGCTGATCACGGTGGCAGCGATTATCCGAATCCGCGCAAATGAACCGCTGCTGGAGGTAGATCCGCATTTGGGTGTGGTTGAGAACTTTCTTTATCTGATGACTGGTAAGCGACCCAGCAAGGAACTTGCGCGAATGTTTTCAACGGTGATGATCTTGCACGCCGACCATGAATTCAATGCTTCCACCTTTACTGCACGGGTCGTGGCCTCCACCTTTGCTGATTATTATTCGTGTTTGACTGCTGCCGTCTGTGCTTTAAAAGGACCATTGCACGGCGGTGCCAACGAACGAGTCTTTGAGATGCTGTTGGAGATTAAGGAACAGGGCTTGGATCCGCGTGAATTTGTAGAAGATCAGGTGAAGCAAAAACGAAAGATTATGGGCTTTGGTCATCGAATCTATAAGAACGGCGACCCGCGTGCTGCAATTTTAAAACAAATTGCCGGTAAACTGGCGGCAAAAACAGGCAATTCTGAATATTTTGAGATTCAACGGCAGTTGGCTGACTATATGCTGCAGCGCTTTAACCTGCACCCGAATGTCGATTATTATACTTCACTGATTTATCATTGCCTTGGATTGGACAAGGAAGTCTTTACCATGCTCTTTGCGGCGTGTCGGACAGTCGGCTGGCTGGCACATGTAATGGAACAGCGCAACGAGAATTGTTTGATCCGTCCAAATTCCGAATATGTGGGTCCGACAGACAGACATTATTTGGGGGAACAAATTCAGAAAAGGGGGCATGCTTAGATGAATAAACCAGAGAAATTAAGCGTTGCTGCTGGACAGCTGCAAGTTCCGGCAGTTCCGATTATTCCTTTTATTGCTGGAGACGGGATTGGTCCGGAGATCTGGCAGGCGGCACGGCAGGTTTTTGATGCAGCTGTCAAGCGAGTCTATGGCAATGAGCGGCGCGTAGAATGGAAGCAGGAATTAGCAGGGCAGGTAGCGTATGAACAGACTGGCAGTTGGCTGCCGGCTGAGACTTTGCAGGCATTACGCACTTATTTGGTAGCTATTAAAGGTCCGCTGACGACTCCAGTCGGCGAGGGGCATCGGTCAATTAATGTGACGCTGCGCCAGCAATTGGATCTGTTTGCCTGTGTGCGGCCAGTACGTTATTTCGCTGGAACACCGTCACCAGTTAAACATCCAGAACGTGTCGACATCACGGTTTTTCGTGAAAATACAGAAGATATTTATGCTGGAATTGATTTTGCAGCACACACGTCTGGAGCACAAGCACTCTTGACGCTCTTGCAGGCACAGCAGCAAGCTGACAAAGTCCGTTTCCCTCAAACTGCAGCGTTTGCGCTCAAACCGATCTCAAGTGAAGGTTCTAAAAGAATTGTGACCGCAGCACTCGAATACGCACTTGCTCAGGGCAAGCAGACGGTTACCCTAGTACATAAGGGAAACATCATGAAAAAAACCGAGGGTGGTTTCAAGCAGTGGGGTTATGAGGCAGCCGCAGCTTTTGGAGAACAGGTCTTTACCACACCAGAATACGAGCAGATTCGGCAACAGCATGGGACAGCTGCCGCACAAGCCGCACAGCAAGAAGCCGTGCGAGCAGGAAAGGTGATTGTCAACGACATTATCGCCGACAATTTCTTTCAACAGGCACTCTTGCAGCCCGAGAAATTCTCAGTGGTGGTGACCACGAACTTGAACGGTGATTATATTTCCGATGCTCTGGCAGCACAAGTTGGCGGTATTGGGATCTCACCGGGAGCTAACATTAATTATCAGACCAAGCGGGCCTTATTTGAGGCAACGCATGGGACTGCACCGCAATTTGCCGGGCAAAACAAACTGAATCCGACTTCGCTGATCTTGTCAGGTGCCATGCTCTTTGAGTATTTGGGGTGGACGCCTGTTGCAGAATTGTTGCGCAGCAGCATTGGACAAGCCATTGCACAGCAGCATGTGACAATGGACTTTGCCCGCGCACTGCCAGCAGCAGTCGAGTTGTCGACCAGCGGTTTTGCAGCTTATTTGACAGAATTAATTGCACAAAGTAAATAAATTTGATTAAGTCGGAGGGCCTGCTGACAATGCAGCTGCTGTTTAGGGTGGTGTGTTGTTAGGAGGCTTTTTGTGCGGTTTTAAAATAAGAAAATTAAAAGTGACACTTTGTAAGTGTAGTAAAAATCACCGGAAAACGGTTAGTGGACTGTCAAAGAGAGTGGCTGAAAGTTTAACGCATAACCAAATCACGTTTGATCAAGCTGCTGCTTTTTTGAAATATGCAGATCCAGCTTTAGCAAAAAGTTACTTAAAGAAACGTGCACGTCAGGCTGCAAGGCAATTAGGTGAGAATGATGAATGAACGGACTGACAAAATCTTCATTGACACTGCTAGGCGGTTGCCTGTTAAATGATGAAGGTCAAAACTAGTGAAGCTATTATAAGAATTACCCCATAAGCAATAGTTAATTCAACTAATGATTATGGGGTATTAAAATCTTCTTTTTTTGTAAATTTATTTGTGTCTACTTAAAAAAGCTAATTAATAAATGAACTGTCAGTCTAAGATCCGGCGCGCCTTTTCGTGCACATCGCTGCGCCAATTATAGACTGTCTGGCGCGAGACGTGCTCTTGCTTGGCAAAGTCGCTGATCTTTTGTCCCAGCAGACGGCTGTTGAGATAGCGTTGTTCATGTGCCAAGCAAATACTCCATAATTCTTGAAAAAAAGCGGCGGCGGTTAAGTCGGCGGCAAAAGCTAAACCGTTGGGGTCGCTGACCTCAATTCCAGTAAGATGCTCAAAGTCTTGCTTGATTGTGACCAATGGCTCGCACGGTGGATGATACAGCTGCTGATGGCGCAGCAGATCCAGCAAACGCCAGCGAATCGTGCGAAAGGCGAACTTGCCAAAGGCAGCTGGGACTTCTTGGCTGGAATGCAATTGGCAAAAGCGTTTGTAAGCTTCGACAAAAAGCAGACAGCCTTCTTGCAGCAAGTCTTCATAATCACTGCGAGCCGGTGAGATATGCAGCGACTTGAGCACACCATGGATTAGGCGCATGTTCTGATTTGCCAGCAGGAGGGTAAAAGCCTCTTCAGTTATCTGATTTTGGTTCATCGAATCACTCCAATTGTTTTTGAATTGTGATTCAAGGCCTTGAACTTCTTTAGCATAAACTAATTAGCAGATTAATTAAGTATAGAGTAAAAATTAATTCATATAGAGATAAAAAATTAGTATAAATAACAAACTTAAAATGGTACAATCAAAGTGCACCAATAGGAGTGCTAACAATTCACAGCTATCCCTAGAGGGGGATAACTGAATTGGGAAAAAAATTCCTAAATATCTTCAAAATTCATAGCGAGCGGTATGCAGAACTAATCAAGCAGGCGGAGTTCGACGATGAGGCAGTCATCAATGCCCATACAACACTCTTGGTAATGGATTGCCAGTCTTTTCCGGAGTTGAACTGCAAGTCATTCTTATTAGATCAATACCGCGGCATTATTAAGACCAATAAGGAGACCCGGAAGCTGATCAATCAGTTTGTTGCTCAGCGGCCGCTTTCTTTTTGGGGGATGCGAATCTTTTCTGCTTGCACTGCTCATCAAGGGGCACTATCTTATGTTTTTGGCAACACAATCTTAATACCTTTGACCGGCGCCACTCAGCATTCGACGCACTGGCTGATGCTCAACAAAGTCAAGAGCAGCTCGTTCAACCATGAAAGACGAACCATGAATGTATGGTTCTCGACCTTGGAACAAAAGCTTTTGCACGTTGAGATTGCAGTCAAAAAGGCGGTTGTCCATCAGCACATTGTTCAGGCCATGAAGACCCATATCACGCAAAGACGGCTGCTTGACGCTTTAATGCGCGATTTCAACGTCAGCGAAGCAGCAGGTCAGCTGCAGTATCTGGCAGAGCATTTTGATGAAGAGACCGACTACGTCACGCTGAAGAATTACACTGCCGCATGGAAAGAAGAGATTGTAACTGCGACGCTCAAAGAAATACTCGGAGCCGAGGTAACACCAGCGTTAACGCAGCAGTATCTGCGGGCGCTCCGTAAAAAATGGGAAAGGTTATAGATTACAGCGAGTCCGCAGCACGACAAGAACAAACTAGCGCTATTCATTGAGTCACTACAGGAGGAAGTTCTTGGATTGGTATTATTGGCAAACAAATAAAAAAATATGGATACTGTGAAGAGGTTTTAAAGGTATCTCCTACGGTGCACGTAAGAAACAGTGAAATAATTGACACTGTTTCGAAAAATAACGAAAATATGGCTCCAGCAGCACTGACAATCAAAGTCAGCGTTTCTGGGGCTTTTTATGTGGTTTAAAGGTAATTAAATACCAGTTTAAGATATCAAATGATATGTGCAAAATAGTTTGTAAACAAATCTTTACAAAAAAAGTTTTGCAGAAAACGTTTGCTTGTTTTACAATAACTAGGTGTTAATGTTTAAGAAATTGTTAATTTATTCACTTTTTAGTTAACTTCCATGATTTTTTTAAAAAAAGGTAGCTAAAACTATAAGGTTACATTTGTTAATTTATATTTCTTTAAATTCGTAGCTGTGTATAATAGACGTATAACTGAATGTTAAGAATTTATTAAGTAAGCTAGGGGAGATTGTTCCATGGAAAATTTCGAGGGGGAGCACGGACATTTAATTCAGCTCGACAAGACTGAGATTGATCATCGCTATGTTTATCGAGTTACCAAGCGGATGGCAGATATTCTTTTCAGTGTGGGAGGAATTATCGTTTTGTCACCGCTTTTTGTGTTACTTGCAGTTGCTATTAAGCTTGAAGAACCAAGTGGAACGATTCTCTACAAGCAGGAACGCTTAGGCCGCAGAGGTCGAAAGTTTTTGATTTATAAATTCCGCTCGATGTGCATGGATGCAGACCAAAAATTAGCGCAGTTGAAAAAATATAATGAAGTGGGCGGTGCGATGTTTAAGATGAAGCATGATCCACGAGTTACGCGGGTGGGTCGTTTAATTCGCAAGTTCAGTCTTGATGAACTGCCCCAGCTCTTTAATGTTTTACGCGGAGAGATGAGTCTTGTCGGGCCGCGTCCGCCGCTGCCGCACGAAGTTGAGCAATACAGTGAGTATGACAAACAGAGATTATACGTTATCCCGGGGTGTACTGGTTTATGGCAGGTCAGTGCACGCAACGAAGTCGGCTTCGAGGAAATGGTCGAGTTAGATCTGAAATATATTCAAAAAAGCAATTTATTATATGATTTTACTTTAATTTTAAAAACAGTAAAAATAATGGTGCTCCCTAATGGGGCATATTAAGAAAGTGAGTGTTTTGTGTGAAAGGAATTGTTTTGGCAGGTGGAAGTGGCACAAGACTTTACCCGATTACGCGTGGAATCTCCAAACAATTGATCCCAGTATACGATAAACCAATGATTTATTATCCAATCTCAACTTTGATGCTGGCAGGTGTTAAAGATATTTTGGTAATTTCAACCCCACGTGATATTCAACATTTCGAAGATTTATTGGGTGATGGATCCGATCTGGGAATTAATTTTTCATATGCAGTTCAAAAGCAGCCAAATGGATTGGCAGAAGCCTTTATTGTGGGTAAAGAATTTATTGGTTCTGATTCAGTTTGCTTAATTCTGGGGGATAACATCTATTATGGCAGCGGAATATCTAAGTTGTTGCAGCAGGCTGCGGCTAAAAAAAATGGTGCAACTGTCTTTGGATATCATGTCAATGATCCAGAAAGATTCGGAGTCGTTGATTTTGATAACAAAATGCATGCACTCTCGATTGAAGAAAAGCCATCGCAACCTAAGAGCAATTATGCAGTAACAGGTTTGTACTTCTACGATAATCAAGTGGTTCAAATTGCGGAAGACTTGGAACCTTCACCGCGTGGTGAATTAGAGATTACGGATGTGAATAAAGTGTACTTGAAGCGAAATCAATTAGACGTGAAGCTGATGGGGCGCGGTTATGCTTGGCTTGATACCGGGACCCATGATTCTATGCTGGAAGCTGGAAGCTTCATTGCGACAATTGAGAAACGTCAGAGCTTGAAGGTAGCTTGTTTGGAAGAGATTGCTTACCGGATGGGATATATTGATGCAACACATTTGGAGCAATTGGCACAACCAATGAAGAAGAACGATTATGGACAATATTTGCTACGGTTGTTGGCGAACGAAAAGGGAGAAAAGATCGGATGAAGGTTATTAAAACAAAGTTGCAAGACGTTAAATTAGTAGAAACTGATGTGTTTGGAGATCATCGCGGCTTCTTCACTGAGACCTATACTAAGAACAAATTTCAAGAAGCAGGAATTGACATTAACTTCACACAAGATAACCAGTCACTTTCAGTTGAACCAGGTGTTTTACGTGGAATGCACTATCAATTGGCACCTTATGCACAGACTAAGTTACTGCGAGCTGTGACTGGTGTAATCTATGATGTTTTGGTGGATATTCGTAAGGGATCTCCTACATATGGAAAATGGGAAGGTTATCTTTTAAGTGAGTATAATCATCGGCAATTATTGGTTCCAAAGGGCTTCGCACATGGCTTTGTAACGCTAACTCCGAATGTCAATGTTGCCTATAAGGTGGATGGATATTATGCTCCAGAAGCTGACGGTGGAATTGCTTATGATGATCCTGAGATTGGCATTGAATGGCCAATGCCACTTGACCATCTAATTCTTTCAGACAAGGATAAGAAGCATCCATACTTGAAAGACGCCAAGCTTAATTTCGTCTACGAGGAGGGAAATTAGGATGAATCTTTTAGTCACTGGTGGAGCAGGTTTTATCGGTAGTAATTTTATTCATTACATGTTGCAAAAATATCCTGCCTATAAGATTGTCAACTTGGATTTGTTAACTTACGCAGGTAATTTGCACAACCTTGATGATATTAAAGATAATCAGCAGTACACGTTTGTGCAGGGTAATATTACTAATTGGGAATTGGTGACGCATCTAGTGGAAGAGTATCACCTAGACACCATTGTTAATTTTGCTGCTGAGAGTCATGTTGATCGTTCGATTCTTCATCCAGAAATCTTTGTAGAGACTAATGTACAAGGGACCCTAGCTTTGTTAGATGTAGCCAAACGGTGTAATTTAAAGAAATATCTACAAGTATCAACTGATGAAGTGTATGGAACGCTAGGAGCAGAGGGTTACTTTAAGGAAACAACACCTTTGGCACCGAATTCACCATATTCAGCAAGCAAAGCCTCTGCCGATCTTTTAGTGCGAGCGTATTACGAAACTTATGGATTGAATGTTAATATTACTCGTTGCTCGAATAATTATGGTCCTTATCAATTTCCTGAAAAGTTAATTCCATTAATGACATCTAATGGGATGGATGGCAAAAAATTGCCGATTTACGGCGATGGTAAAAACATTCGTGATTGGCTGCATGTTTCAGATCATTGTCAAGCAATTGATCTTGTATTGCATAATGGCAAGAAGGGTGAGGTTTATAATGTCGGTGGGCACAATGAACGTACTAATAACGAGATTGTACATCTGATTGTAAACAAACTTGGTTTAGGCGAAGATGCAATCGAATATGTGCAGGATCGACTTGGACATGATAGAAGGTATGCTATAGACCCGACTAAAATTGAAACTGAGCTAGGGTGGAAACCCAAGTACACATTCGAGGTTGGAATTCAGGAAACGGTTGAGTGGTATTTGAATAATGAAAAATGGTGGAGACCTTTAAAAGAGAACACTATTCTCAGATGAGTATTTGTCTGTAGAAGATAAAAAATAGAATTGGTGGGTTTTAAAGTGAAAGACGTATTTATAGTTGGTTCAAAGGGAATTCCTGCTAAATATGGGGGGTTCGAAACATTTGTAGATAATTTAGTTACACGCCAAGTAAATAGCAAAATTAAGTATCATGTTTCTTGCCTAACTTTTGACAAGAAAGTTAAGAGCTACGAATATAATGGTGCGGAGTGCCAAGAAATTTATGTTCCTAATATTGGGGGAGCAAAAGCAATACTTTATGATTTGCGGTCTTTAAGATGGTCATTGTCAGAAATAAAAAAGAGAAATTTAAATAATGGTATTATTTACATATTGGCTTGTCGAGTAGGACCGTTCATACATAAGTATGTTAGTGAATTTCATAAATATGGATTTCAAGTTTTTGTTAATCCTGATGGACATGAATGGAAAAGGGCTAAATGGTCGTTGCCTGTTAGAAAATATTGGAAGTTTTCAGAGAAGTTAATGGTTAAAAATGCAGACTTGCTAATTTGTGATAGTAAAGCAATTGAAAAGTATATACGTAATGATTATTCAATATATAATCCTAAAACAACATTTATTGCCTATGGTGCAGACTTGAGTCCATCAAATTTATATAATAATGATAAAAAAGTGATGAAATGGTTTGATGCATATAAATTAAAACAAGGTAATTATTTTTTGATGGTTGGAAGATTTGTTCCTGAAAATAATTTTGAAATAATAATAAAAGAATTCATTAAATCAAGTACCAAAAAAAAATTAGTTATTGTAACGAATGTTGAGAAAAATAAATATTATAAAAAACTAAAAGAAAATACTTTTTTTTATAAAGACAACAGAATAAAATTTGTAGGAACGGTATACGATAAGCAGTTATTGAAATTCATTAGGGAGCATGCTTTCGGCTATATTCATGGACATTCAGTTGGAGGAACAAATCCATCATTGCTTGAGGCTTTGAGCAGTACTAAATTGAATTTACTATATAATATTAACTTTAATGAAGAAGTTGGCAAGAATGGTGCTTTATACTGGAATAAAGAAAAAGATAATTTAATGAATTTATTAAATAGATGTGATTGTATGTCAATGAATGAATTAAAAGATATTGAAGTGAAGGCTAAAAAATGTCAGCAACGGTTGTAAAATGTTGGAAAATACCGATTAGAAAATGTCGGTTTTCCAACATTTTTTTACGGTAAAATAAACGCATCTCAAATTTGGAGGAACTGAAATGCGTTTAGATGTTGAGCAGTGTGTCCAGCAATATATTATGAACAAAATAAAGCCCAACTTCGCTGAAATTGGTCGGCGATACGGTGTTGATCCACGAACGGTAAAAAGATACTACAATTTAGGGCTTACGCCCCCAGATGAGCAGCCACAACCCTTACGGCGGCCGAGTAAACTTGACGATTATCGAAAAACGATTGAAGAAAAGGTTCTAGAAGGCTGTTCGGCAACGGCAATTTATTACTTTATCAAAGAACGTGGCTATCAAGGAAAGCAAAGTATTCTCAGAGACTATTGTCGAACCATCAGAAAAGCCGCAACGAAAAAAGCCACTATCCGGATTGAAACCTCGCCAGGGATTTCAGCCCAGGTTGATTGGAAAGAAGATTTAACGTTGGTTTCTCGGCATGGAGAGATTGTCAAAGGCAACATCTTCTTATATGTTTTAGGGTACTCGCGAATGAAATACATGCAATTTACCTTCAGTCGCAGCCAAATTACCTTTTTTGATTGCTTAACTAATGCCTTTTGGGCAACCGGGGTGTGCCGAAAGAAATCTGGTTTGACAACCAAAAGGTTGTCGTCGATCATCATAAAAGTAATTTTGGTAAGCCGGTATTTAATGAAACCTTCGTTGAATACGCTAAGGACGCTGGTTTCAAGCCAATTGCTTGTCGACCGTTTCGGCCACAAACCAAAGGAAAGGTTGAGGCGCTGGCCAGAACTACTCAGCGAATCAAAGTTTACAACCATGAGTTTGAAGAGCCGCTAGACTTAGCCGAGATCGTCCATTTGACGTGTGATCAGCTGAATCATGAGAAGTCTCAGGCGACTCAAATTCCGCCTTATTTATTGCTTGATAAAGAAAAAGAGTATCTCCAGGATTTTGATCACGACTTACTCGATGCCTATGCCAGCCAAACCATCGCAAGGAAAGTTAGCAAGGAATCAATGATTGTCTTTCAAAATCGGAAATACTCCGTCCCCATAAGATATATTGACGAAACCGTACAAATTAAACACGATGACAATACTCTATACATTTATTATAACGGAGAATTAATTCGTTCTCACCCTATTTCACTGAAAAGATTTACTTACCTTCGCGATGACATGGAAGAGATTGTCCGATCAGACCTTTATAAGAATCGTGATGACCGAGTCATTGATGATTACGTCGACCGAAACCTGAAGATGTTTGATGAAATGGAGTGAGAAAATGGCCAATTACCAAGCTTTATACACCAACCTTAGACAATTAAAGTTAGATCGTTTCGCCGAACATTTAGGCTACCTATTGGATCATCAAGATGAAGCACCCAAGTCCTTGAGTGATGCCTTATTCGAATTGACAACGGCTGAGCTTAAATACCGGGAACAAAAAAAGATTAATTTGAGAATTAAACTAGCCCGCTTTCCATATGAAAAAACGTTAGCTGACTTTGACTTTAGTTATCAACCGGGAATTAACCAAGGGATAATTGAGGACTTGGGATCACTAAGATTCACCCAAGAGAATCAAAACGTTTTGTTTATCGGCACCTCCGGTGTCGGTAAAACTCACCTAGCCACCGCCATTGGAATTGAAGGGTGTAAACAAGGAATTTCAACGCAGTTTATTCGATGTAGCGACCTCATCAACAAGCTTCAAACAGCACAAGTTCAAGGCCGGAGCGAAGAAGTGCTACGCCGGTATGCCCGTTTTCAAATTCTAATCATTGATGAGATTGGTTATCTTCCAATTGAGTCAGTGGGCGCTAAGCTGTTTTTTCAGTTAATTGAAAGACGATACGAACGGAAATCAACCATTATCACCACTAATATTCCGCTTTCTAAGTGGGGAAACACCTTTTCAGATAAGATGTTAGCTAACGCCATTTTAGATCGCTTGGTTCATCACGCTAAAGTTATCCGAATCACTGGTCGATCATATCGAATGAAAGATCATTTAATTGAAAAGAAGGATAATTCCGGACCTGATTTATCAGGTTTCAACGCACAAAATAAAGAAAGGAGCAGTGAGACACTGTAAACTTTATCGGTAAAAAACAGCATTTTTTAATCGGCAAAAAACTACATTTTCACATCGGCGTTGACAAAAAAACGAATAGTTAAAGTTTATTCTTGGGAATTGATTGTAGAAAAGTACGAAAAATTATACGTAATAAGGTGAAAGGACATGGAACTATATGAAAAAATGTTGTTTTTTAGTTCCGTATTTTGGAAAATTACCTAATTATTTTCCTGTTTTTTTAAAAACATGTGCCTATAATAAAGATTTTAATTGGATAATTTTTACTGATGATGTACGTGAATTTGATTTTCCGGATAATGTTGAAAGGAAGATAATGAGTTTTAAAGATCTACAAATTTTAATAAGAAGTAAATTTGTAGAGGAGGTTTCAATAGAATCTCCATATAAACTTTGTGATTATAAACCTGCATTTGGTTATATATTTGAAAATTACATTACTGATTTTTATTTTTGGGGACACTGTGATTTAGATGTTCTTTTTGGAAATATAAAAGATTTCATAACAGAATTAATGTTTCAAAACTATGATAAGATATTTTGCTTAGGACATTTGGTTTTGTATAAAAATAATTACAGTAATAATAGAAGATTTATGAATCCGATTAACTCAGAATTTTGGTATAAAGAAGCTCTTGGTACTAAAGACATATTTGTTTTTGATGAACCATACGGAGATGAAAGAAATATCAATACTATCTTTTTGAAGGAAAAATTAAAAGTTTATAGCAGAGACCTTTCGTTGAATTTTAAAGTTAACTATACTAGGTTTGTAAAAACAACATATACTGGAAATGAAAAATTCGTTTCAGAAAAAAAGATTAACGCAAGGAATAGGCTATGTATATGGGATTGTGGAAAAATTTTCAGATTACAAAAATCCAAAAAAGGGATTATAAAAAAAGAATATCTGTATATACATCTCCAAGAAAGGCATATGAGATGGAATAAAAGAGTTCTTAAAATTAACTTTTTTAAAATAGTTCCTAACGCAATTTCTCCAGTCTTTTTTAAAAACGTAACTAAAAAAAATTACAATTTTATTTTAAAAAGATCCCTTAATTTACATTTTTTTCGCCAACAAAGTAAGTATTTAAAATGGCACATAAAAAATGCATTAAAAAAATATGCATGTTTTAGTTGAGGTGAAAAACAATTTATGCATTCCAAAAGTTTGAAAATTAATTATATATATAATTTATTGTATCAATTTTTAGCGATTGCAGTTCCTTTATTAACTACGCCATATGTATCTAGAGTCTTAGGTGCTAGAAATGTAGGATTATATAACTACACTTTAGGAATTGTATATTATTTTGGAATATTTGCTGTAACTGGTACTGCGACTTATGGTCAACGTGAAGTTGCAACACGTCAAAATGACAAGAAAGAAAGAAGTAGGATTTTTTGGGAAGTATTTATATTTAGATTTTTTTGTGTGACTATTGTGTTTTTGATTTATACGTTTTTTTTGAATAATTTTATGTTGCAATACAAACTTCTTTTTTTAGTTAATATATTTACAATTTTTTCTTGGCTTGTCGACGTTAGTTGGTATTTTCAAGGTGTTGAAAATTTTAAAGTGACAGCTATTAGGAACAGCATGGTTAAGCTAGTGGCTACAGTTTTAATCTTTACTTTTATAAAAAATCCAACAGATCTTTGGCTGTATACTCTGATATATGCTTTATCAAATTTTGCAGGAAACTTAACAATGATTCCACAACTTTTTTCGGAGGTTATGATAGTAAAAATTAGTTTTAGAAGCATAATGGCAAATTTTAGAGGCATTATGGAATTGTTTATTCCGGTTGTAGCGATTCAACTTTATACTGTTTTAAATAAGATAATGTTAGGTTCTATGAGTAGCGCTACACAAGTTGGTTACTATTCTCAAGCAAATCAGATTATAAATGTATCAATAACAGTCATTTATGCGTTTGTTGCAGTATTGACACCCAGAATTGCTTTCTTGTATAAGGAAGGTAATATGGATGAGGTGAAAAGATATATAAGGCAAGCATTTGAAAATGTATACATGCTTAGTGTACCAATGTTCTTTGGAAGCATATGCATTGCTGATTTATTTGTACCAATATTTTTCGGAAGTGGCTACAAACCTGTTATATATTTAATATACATAATGAGTTTTCTTTTCGTTATAATTGGATTAGGACAACTTTTGGGAACTTTTTTAATTGCAACGAACAGACAAAACAATTATACAGTAGCTGTGTCAATGGCTGCTTTAATAAATTTAATATTAAATTTTATTTTATTGAGTTTAGGGATGAAAGCTGTAGGAGTTTCGATTGCAACATTAGTTGCTGAATTAATTGCTACGTTGATTCAAGTCTATGCGTTGAAAGATTTAATTAATTTCAAAATATTAAATAATAATTTATATAAATATATAGTGTCTTCTATATTGATGTGTCTAGCAATTATTTTTGTAAGAATGATTTTTGTGCCAGAATTAATTGCGTTATTAGCTTCTTTATTTATTGCCATAGTTTGTTATTTTTCTACTTTAATAATATTAAGAGATAGCATCTTTTATCCGAGCTTTAAAAAGATAATAAATAAAATTAAAAAACAGTAGAGGTTTAGGAATGAAAAAAATGGCGTTCGTTGATTTAACAGATTTTGTGAGCTGGCCCATGGGTGGTATGTTAGAGTATGAAAAAAATATACTTCCATATTTATCACAAAAATATGATATAGATTTGTGGGGTGTATCTGTTAATGGCAAAAATAATGGTGAAGTCACTATTAAGGGCAAAACCTATAAGAAATATGTTTGGGCAAATGTAAAAACTGGCACAAGAATAATTCCTAATTACTTTCGAGGATTATTCTTAGGATTGAGAAAAAAGAAAGACTTCGAAGATTATGATATTGTTTACGCACACACTGGAAGCTGCATTGTTGCATTATCTAGATTAATTGATAAGGAAAAAACAAAATTAATTTATCATCAGCATGGTTTAATGTATAAAGTTGATTTTTCACTTAAAACTTCCATTCAGAAGCCTTTCATGACAAAAGCACAAAAAATTTCTGATATTACTTTTGTTGTATCAGATCCTTCTTCGGTAGTTAAGCAAATGGAGTATTTAAAAAATGAGGAAGAAAATAGACTTATTAGTATTGGTAGTCCTGTGGAACTAGACAAATTTAATGAGACGAAAATTAAAGAAAAAATTAAAGAAAACAAGGATAAGCACATTCAAAATTTTTTATATACTGGAAGGCTAACCCATTTCAAAAATGTGCCAGTCTTAGTTGATGCTTTTTTGTTATATATCAATAATTATGATGAAAAAGCAAACTTAATTATAATTGGGGATGGTCCTGAATATAATCTTATAAAGAATAAACTTAAAGAATTACACATTAAAGACAGAGTTAAATTGTTGGGAGCAGTTCCTCATACACAAGTATATTCCATCTTAGAAAATTGCGACGCATTTGTTATTCCTTCAAAGGGAGAGGGGGTATCAGTTTCGGTTGTTGAAGCAAATGCTGCAGGGCTTCCGGTTGCATGTTTTGCTGTACCAGGTCTTGAATCACAAGTTATTGACAATGCTACTGGTGCCATCTCTTACGAAATGTCAGCTGAGAGTTTATATAAAGCTATGGTAAAAATTGATAAAAATAGATTTTTATTTTCGTTAAATGCTTTAAAAGAATCTAAAAAATATGATTCTGAAAGAATATCTAAAAAAATATATAATAATATTGAGAAGCTGTTCTAGTGAAGATTAGGAGTAATAAATGAATAATTTAATAAGCATAATTGTTCCTATATTTAACGTCCAAGATTACTTGTCTAAGTGTTTAGATAGTCTTGTAAGGCAAACATATAAAAATATTGAAATTATACTTGTAGATGATGGATCCACCGATGCCAGTGGTGATATTTGTAAAAAATTTGCTTCTTTAGATTCAAGAATAAAAATAATAAGTAAAGCAAACCAGGGCTTGTCATCGGCTAGAAACGATGGTATACGAATAGCAACTGGAGAATACATTTTTTTTGTGGATAGTGATGATTATATCGCTCTAGATACAGTTGCATATATGTATGGGTATATGATCAAACATAGAGAAGTAGATATGGCTTTATTCAATTATCGTGACGTTTTCATGAAAGATTCCAAACTTTCTAAAAACATATGTAAAAATCCTATCATAAAAGATGCTATCTGGTCAGAACATGATTTTTGGAATGCTTATTATTTAATTAATAATGTGTTTTGTACTGTGGCTTGGAATAAAATATACAAGAAAAAATTATTTGAAAATTTGAGATATAAAAATGGTATGTTAAATGAAGATGAGCTTATTATTAGAAGTTTAGTTAAAAAATGTAATAAAATTGGTATTACTCATAGAGTTTTTTATTATTACGTTCAAAGAGTTAATAGCATAACTAGGGGGTTAAATAATAAGATACGTAGTGATGCTGTTATCGATGAATTAATTGAAAGAAATAATTATTTTCTAAAAGCAAAAGAGTATTCTCTCGTTGAGAAAAATACACGTTTACTTTTGAAGACTTTGTCTGATAACTATCAAAGTTTAACAAATCAGCAGTCATCAAAAATAAATTTTGGCATGCAATATAGTAAAGCTAAGCAAAATTTAACGAATATTTTTAGAGTGAATATTAATTTAAAAACTCAATTGATGGTTGTTTTGTTTTGTGTGAATATAAGAATGTATACTATAATATATAACTTTATAAAGAGGAGGTTGGTTAATTGAATATTAGCTTTATTATTCCAGTTTTTAATACACCAGAAATTAAACTAGAAAAATGTATTGATTCAATCATGGATAATAAATTAGAAAACAACTCATTTGAGATTATTATTGTAGATGATGGATCAAGACCTTATGTAGGGGCATTATGCAGTAAGTATCAAAGCAAAAACTTTTTATATGTGTATCAAAGCAATCAAGGAGTAAGCGCTGCCAGAAATAAGGGCATTGAAATTGCTAAAGGAAAATATTTATTTTTTGTAGATGCGGATGATACGTTAAGATTAGAAGAATTAAAAGGGAATATAATTAGAAGCAATTACGATATCATAATTTATGATATGGTTGTTAAAAGAAAATCAGATGAAAAAGGTTTATTGTGGACATTGCCCGATGAAGAAGGGAAAATTCGAGTAGAAAAAATTATTTTTTATTTGCTTAAAAGTGATACTTTGAATAGTGTATGTGCAAAATTAATAAGAAAGAGTTTTTTAGTTGAAAATAAGATAAAATTTAACAGAGGTCAAGTCAATGGAGAAGATGAGGATTTTGTTATAAAAGTATTTGAAAACTCACCAAGCACGTTTTATGTAAAACATGCCATTTATAACTATAACTTATCTTATGTATCTAGAACAACGCGATCAACTGAAAAAGCTCAAGTCGTTATGAATGACTTTATAAAAAATTTCATCAAAAAGAAAAAATTAATTTCTTCTATTGAAAGTGTTGCTTGGAATACCAACTTAAGGAAGTATTTAGAGTGCATCATTGAAAATAAGCTTGTCAAGGATTTAACTAATGTTATGTTTGATTTAGCAACGCAAAAAAAATCTTTTATTGGAATTGAAGAACATGAAAAAAAATTTTTTTGTGAATATATATCTTTAGAAAATTTAAATTTTCTAAATAAAATGAGATACTTTATAATACTAAAAAAAAGAACAAATTTTATTATTTTTATTGGGTTTTTGAGGCTGATGTATTTGAAAACTTTTAAATAAAAAGAACGGTGGTCACTAAATGTATATTTACTTGATATTTTTTTCAATATCTTGTTTATTTTTTAAAATTTCGGAAAATAAAAATAAAATAATTTCAATTGCGTTTATATTTTTAGCCATTTTGATCCCATGTTTATTAGCAGGTTTTAGGGCAGATACTATTGGCACAGATGTTAGAAATTATGTAAAACCTTTGTTTGAGTTATCTATCCAATCAAAATCTTTTTACAGTTTTTACGGTCAATTCATTTATAAAGGTTGGCAAGTTTCGCCGGTTTCTTCCATAGAAATTGGCTACTTAATATTAACATATAGTGTAACCAAAATATTTGGGTCTTTTATAGTTCTTAAAATGTGTATACAATTTTTTATTATTTTTCCAATCTACATTGGACTAAGACATTTTAAAGGGAAAATACCTGTATGGTTCGGTATGCTTGTATTTTATTTAATGTTCTATAACGAATCTTTAAACATGGTTAGACAATGGATTGCCATGGCTATTTTAATAATGGGTACAAAGTATCTTACTGAAAGAATGTCTATTAAATTTTTTTTAATAGTCTTGCTTGCAAGTTTGTTTCATGCAACAGCAGTTATCGGAATTCCAATATATTTGTTATATGGTTTTTTAGTTAACAATAAAACACTGAATATTAAGTTCAGGAATTCTAGTGATTTTAAAGTCACTACACGCAGCAGTGTTTTTAATTTTTTTCTGATATTTCTATTTGCAGGAATATTAGTTTTTAGCATCGGTAAAACGGGAGATTTGTTGAGCAAATTTGGGTTAGCACAATATAGTTATTATGTTAGTGGCAGTTTAAATATTTCGCTTAACCAAATTATTGCAAGATTACCGATTATTATTATTTTGGGTGTAAATGTTCATGAAAAATATGACGAAGATTTATTTTATTTTTATGTTTTACTACTAGGCTTAGTATTTTCACAGTTAGCCAGTCTATCGAATTTTTCTATAAGGATGGTTAGCTATTTATTTATGTATAATATAATTAGTTTTCCTTTACTAAGCCTAAGTAGTTGCAAAAAGAAGACTATTGTTGTTAGAGCTTGTGTGATTTTATATTTGGTTATCTTTTGGTATTATTTTTTTGTTATAAAGGGAGATGATCAGACTGTACCATACGTTTTTTTAAATTCACAATTTTAATTAAAACATATATTTAATTTTTATTTGTAAATTTGTTATGATTAAATTGGTTTTCATAGAGTAACTAATTGGGGTGAATTTTTTGAAAAAGAACAGAAATATTCATGGACAGCAATCAAAAGGGAAAAAGCGCCTATTTAGATATTTAATAATCTTTGTGATAGTTTTTCTTGCAATTGATGCAATTGTAATCTATAAGGTCTACAATGATGCCAAGCAGGCTGTTAGTGTAACATATAAAAAGGTTAAGCATGATAGTGGTAGGGATAGTGCCAGCAATATTAATAATGGCAAACCATTCTCAATATTATTGCTGGGTACAGATACAGGTGAGTATGGGCGTACATATACCGGGCGTTCTGATACTATTATGGTTGTTGTAGTTAATCCTAAGACAGAAACGACCACACTTGCCAGTGTTCCACGAGATACTAAAGTTGCAATACCAGGACATGGATTTAATAACAAGATTAATGCGGCCTATACTTATGATGGTGCGAGTGGTGCGATGAATATTGTACAAAGTTATTTAAATGTTCCGATTGATCATTATATTGAAATGAATATGGGAGGTTTAGTTCAACTTTCTTCTGCTTTAGGATCTATTAAAGTCAATAATGACTTAAATTTTACTAATCTGGGGGTTCATTTTCCTAAAGGTGAAGTTACAATTGATAAAGACAATATTTTAGCTTACACACGGATGCGCTATGAGGATCCACGAGGTGACTACGGGCGGCAGTTGAGGCAACGTGAAGTTTTGACTGGACTGGTTAAGAAAATCACGACATTAAATGGTATCATGAAGTATCAAGATGTGCTTTCAGCCCTTTCCAGTAATATGAAAACGGATATTACTTTTGATCAGATGAAAACGATTGCCAGCAAGTATCGCAAGGCAGATAATGTCAAGCAGCTTCAGCTTCAAGGCAATGGTCAGATGATTGATGGTGTTTCATATGAAGTTGTTCCACAGAGTAATTTAAATAAAATTACTACCGAGCTGCGTTCAGCATTGGACATCAAAAAATAAAAGTATAGGAGCAGTTTAATGAGTGAAGAAGCAAATAACGAAACAGTAATTGATCTCAGCAGATTATTTACATTATTTAAGAAGAACTTTGTTGGCATTATTTTATGGGGAATTGCGGGCGCAATTGTTGCGTTGCTTGTATCGATTATTTTCATGACACCAAAATACAGTGCAACCATTGATTTGTTAGTTAACCAAAAAGCAGATAACGCAGCAACACAGTTTAATGCGCAGCAAGCCGACTTGCAAGCAATTAATACATATAAGGATGTTTTGAAGAAAGATGTTATCTTAACTCCCGTATTAAAACAAGTTAAACAGACAGATAATTATGCTGGAAATTTGAGTTCTTTGGCAAGCTCGATTCAAATCACTAATTCAACTAATTCACAGGTAGTTAGTGTAACGGTCACTGATAAAAATGCTTACACAGCGGCTGACATTGCAAATACGATTGGCACGGTATTCAGTTCAAAAATCAAAAAGATGATGAAGGTTGATAATGTAACGGTTGTTACTAAAGCAACTGCGAATACAGCACCCGTTTCTCCTAAAACAAAACTCAATTTCTTAATTGGAATTATTTTGGGATTGCTAATTGGGATTGCGATTGTCGTGATTCGCGATTTAATGGATACAACTGTCCGCGAAGAGAAGTTCCTCACGGATGAACTTGGACTGACTAGTTTAGGTGCAGTCAGCCACATGGGTGGAAAGAACAGTAGACACGCAGTAAGTGTGCTGCAAAGTTCTAATACATCCGGAATGTCACGACGGGTTTAGGGGGAGAATTCATGTTTAAATTTAGTAGTAAGAAGAAAAAGCTGGCTCTTTCGACTGATTCGATGGAAAATGGGGTGCATATGATTACGGCCGCTGCCCCGAGTTCAGTTATTTCTGAGCAGTTTAAAACGATCCGAACAAACATTCAATTCTCAAATGCTGATGTTCAGTATAAGAATATTATGCTGACTTCTTCACTAGCTTCTGAAGGCAAGTCGACAGTAGCTGCTAACCTAGCAGTCACCTTTGCAGATCAAGGACTTAAAACACTTTTGGTGGATGCTGATATGCGGCGACCAACTATTAATGCAACATTCAGTATTGCCAATCCTAAGGGGTTAACCAATTATCTAACTGATCGTGATTTTGATGTCAATGATGCAATTTATGAGACTTCAGTCGATAATTTGTTTGTAATGCCAAGCGGACCGGTACCGCCTAATCCGTCTGAGCTGCTGAATTCACACCGGATGGATCTGCTGGTAAAAGCTTTGTCGGAACAACTTGATTTAGTAATTTACGATGCTCCGCCAGTCCTTTCAGTGACTGACGCCCAGATTCTCTCGACTAAGGTGGATGCAACAATTCTGGTTGTACGTGAGAATATTGCTGAAAAAGAAGCCGTTAGACATGCTGTTGATCTTTTGAAGCATGTGAACGCTCACCTGATTGGAACAGTCTTTAATGATGTTGAAACAGCTGGTGGAGGAGGCTATTATGGTTACTACGGATATGGCTACTACGGAAAAGCTGACAAGCAGCAATAAAATCGTTGATCTGCATTGCCACTTGCTTCCAGGCATAGATGATGGTTCACCAGATTTAGAGCATTCACTGCAGCTAGCGCAAAATGCTGTGGCTGAAGGTATTACGCATATTCTGGCAACACCGCATCATCTGGATGGTGATTATGTTAATCATAAAGCAGATGTGATTCAGCATGTGAATGCTTTTCAAGCTGAATTGGACAAGCAAAAGATTCCGCTGACAATTTTCCCGGGGCAAGAAGTACACATCAATGGCGATCTGCTGGAACGCTATGCAGATTTGCTGGGGGTTGATGAAGCTAAGCATTATATGCTGATTGAATTTCCACACGGCAGCGTTCCCGCATACGCGCAGCGGCTCTTCTTTGAGTTGCGTAAGCAGGGAACGACTCCAATTATCGTACATCCTGAGCGCAACCATGAGCTGCAGGAAAACATGAATATGCTGTATGACTTTATTGCAGACGGGGCGCTTGCACAGCTCACGGCCACCAGTTACATTGGCGGTTTCGGTCCCAAAGTGCAACAGATCTCTGAACAGTTCGTGACACATGGTCTTGTACAACTCTTTGCTTCTGATGCTCATGCGCTCAAAGGCAGGAAGTTCGCTCTTCGCGAAGCCTTTCTTGCTTTGCGCGCACAACACGATCAGGCAAAAGTCGATCAGTTCGAACAAAATGCCGAAGATCTCTTGAATGGTCTGCCGGTTATGGCAAAGGGGTATTCACGAATAGCGGAGAAGCGGAAGAAGAAGTTCTTTTTCTTTTAGTTTATTTTTCGTAATTTAATTTGAAGGATGGCACTAGTATGAGACATGCAATTTTAGTGATTGGCCATGGTGATTCGTCCGTTTTGCAGGAAACTATTAAGGTTCTTGATGATAAGGACATTGATTTTTATATTCATTGGGATAAAAAATTTCCTAAACCTGCTCTTAAAGCAACTAATTCTAATTTAATTTTTATTGATAGAATGAAGGTATATTGGGGAACTGATAGTCAGGTAATTGTAGAGAAAAAGCTTATTGCAGCAGTAGTGAATTCTAAAAATAATTATGATTATGTTCATTTAATCTCTTCAACTGATATGTCAGCAACGGTTGTAAAATGTTGGAAAATACCGATTAGAAAATGTCGGTTTTCCAACATTTTTTTACGGTAAAATAAACGCATCTCAAATTTGGAGGAACTGAAATGCGTTTAGATGTTGAGCAGTGTGTCCAGCAATATATTATGAACAAAATAAAGCCCAACTTCGCTGAAATTGGTCGGCGATACGGTGTTGATCCACGAACGGTAAAAAGATACTACAATTTAGGGCTTACGCCCCCAGATGAGCAGCCACAACCCTTACGGCGGCCGAGTAAACTTGACGATTATCGAAAAACGATTGAAGAAAAGGTTCTAGAAGGCTGTTCGGCAACGGCAATTTATTACTTTATCAAAGAACGTGGCTATCAAGGAAAGCAAAGTATTCTCAGAGACTATTGTCGAACCATCAGAAAAGCCGCAACGAAAAAAGCCACTATCCGGATTGAAACCTCGCCAGGGATTTCAGCCCAGGTTGATTGGAAAGAAGATTTAACGTTGGTTTCTCGGCATGGAGAGATTGTCAAAGGCAACATCTTCTTATATGTTTTAGGGTACTCGCGAATGAAATACATGCAATTTACCTTCAGTCGCAGCCAAATTACCTTTTTTGATTGCTTAACTAATGCCTTTTGGGCAACCGGGGGTGTGCCGAAAGAAATCTGGTTTGACAACCAAAAGGTTGTCGTCGATCATCATAAAAGTAATTTTGGTAAGCCGGTATTTAATGAAACCTTCGTTGAATACGCTAAGGACGCTGGTTTCAAGCCAATTGCTTGTCGACCGTTTCGGCCACAAACCAAAGGAAAGGTTGAGGCGCTGGCCAGAACTACTCAGCGAATCAAAGTTTACAACCATGAGTTTGAAGAGCCGCTAGACTTAGCCGAGATCGTCCATTTGACGTGTGATCAGCTGAATCATGAGAAGTCTCAGGCGACTCAAATTCCGCCTTATTTATTGCTTGATAAAGAAAAAGAGTATCTCCAGGATTTTGATCACGACTTACTCGATGCCTATGCCAGCCAAACCATCGCAAGGAAAGTTAGCAAGGAATCAATGATTGTCTTTCAAAATCGGAAATACTCCGTCCCCATAAGATATATTGACGAAACCGTACAAATTAAACACGATGACAATACTCTATACATTTATTATAACGGAGAATTAATTCGTTCTCACCCTATTTCACTGAAAAGATTTACTTACCTTCGCGATGACATGGAAGAGATTGTCCGATCAGACCTTTATAAGAATCGTGATGACCGAGTCATTGATGATTACGTCGACCGAAACCTGAAGATGTTTGATGAAATGGAGTGAGAAAATGGCCAATTACCAAGCTTTATACACCAACCTTAGACAATTAAAGTTAGATCGTTTCGCCGAACATTTAGGCTACCTATTGGATCATCAAGATGAAGCACCCAAGTCCTTGAGTGATGCCTTATTCGAATTGACAACGGCTGAGCTTAAATACCGGGAACAAAAAAAGATTAATTTGAGAATTAAACTAGCCCGCTTTCCATATGAAAAAACGTTAGCTGACTTTGACTTTAGTTATCAACCGGGAATTAACCAAGGGATAATTGAGGACTTGGGATCACTAAGATTCACCCAAGAGAATCAAAACGTTTTGTTTATCGGCACCTCCGGTGTCGGTAAAACTCACCTAGCCACCGCCATTGGAATTGAAGGGTGTAAACAAGGAATTTCAACGCAGTTTATTCGATGTAGCGACCTCATCAACAAGCTTCAAACAGCACAAGTTCAAGGCCGGAGCGAAGAAGTGCTACGCCGGTATGCCCGTTTTCAAATTCTAATCATTGATGAGATTGGTTATCTTCCAATTGAGTCAGTGGGCGCTAAGCTGTTTTTTCAGTTAATTGAAAGACGATACGAACGGAAATCAACCATTATCACCACTAATATTCCGCTTTCTAAGTGGGGAAACACCTTTTCAGATAAGATGTTAGCTAACGCCATTTTAGATCGCTTGGTTCATCACGCTAAAGTTATCCGAATCACTGGTCGATCATATCGAATGAAAGATCATTTAATTGAAAAGAAGGATAATTCCGGACCTGATTTATCAGGTTTCAACGCACAAAATAAAGAAAGGAGCAGTGAGACACTGTAAACTTTATCGGTAAAAAACAGCATTTTTTAATCGGCAAAAAACTACATTTTCACATCGGCGTTGACACAATACAGTTAATTTTGCCACACTATTCATCAAGTTTAATACTTTATGAAGTGTATTAAGCTTTAATTGCGCACGTTTTTACGTGGGTGTTTTTGGGCGGTAAAATGCTGATTTTATCAATAATAAATTACGCAATTTTGAAAAGGGTAGGTATGTAAATGTAACTCAAAGGGTTGCAGGGAGATGGGGGTGATACGCAAACCAGTTTAAACAATGGGCACTTATTAATGAAAAACGAGATATCGAAAACTTTAAAGGCAGCACTATTAAAATACATAACGAGAAAAAGAGATTAGTTCGAACAAAATGCCGAAGATCTCTTGAATGGTCTGCCAGTTATGGCAAAGGGGTATTCACGAATAGAGGAGAAGCGGAAGAAGAGGTTCTTTTTCTTTTAAATAAGGAAGATTGAGGTCGGGGCGAGAGAAGCCACGGCTTTTTATTTGTCATTTTTAAGAGCGTGCTTCATAACCAATGAAGAGTAAACAAGGAGAAGACTAATGGTGCGATTTGAAAATGACCAATTAAAACTTATCATATGGAGCAATGAACTAGATCACATCGCGTACAAAAACAGAGGATCAATAAACTAGTTCATCAGGACTTTTTAACTTTATGATACTAATTTTTGATTTGTCATTCACATAAGAGATTACATTTTTAGATTGCACATAACCCGTCTTCTGTTCTATAACGTTAGCCATCCCAGCGGCCATTCCATATTTTATTACTTGTAAATCATTAAAGCCTTGATCAATTGCATAAAGCATGCCGGCTACCGTAGAATCACCAGCGCCTTGAGTATTTATGGCGGATAAAGAATGTGTTTTAACAAAATAAAAAGAAGGATTTTTAAGGTGCACTTTAACAACTGCTCCAGTCGCTCCTAAAGAAGCAACTACTGTAGGTATTTTTTTTAAACGTTTATCCTGCAGGGCATATAAAGCTGATGTGGGATCTTCAGTTACTTTATACCCGAGAAAATCAGATAGTTCATCATTATTTGGCTTAATGATATCGGGTTGGCTAGATCCTTCTAGTGTTGAACACAAAGCTGATCCGGATGTATCTAAAATAATTTTAGCATTGGGTGCAATTGAGCGTAATTTTTTGATTAATGTGGAATATGCATTTTTAGGAAGCCCTGGAGCAATTGAACCATTAATTGAAATGGCAGTTAAGTTTTTCAAATGGTCTAATTGTTGCAGAAATAGATTAAAAGATTTATATGGGACAGGTATTCCAAGTTCGTTTAACTCAGTCTTTTTATTACGTTTATCGTAAATTTGATAACAGAAACGTGTCTCTCCTGGTGTTTGGATAAATTTATCTATTAGACCATATTGTTTTAGTTCTTTTTCTAGGATACTGAAATTTGTAATTCCTGCAAAACCAGCGGCTATTACTTTGTTTGCTTCTGACCCAAATAAAATTGAAGCAACACGTGCTGCGTTGATCCCCTTGCCGCCTACTACTTTTTGATGGCTTATTTCACGATTAGTTGCCCCTATCGTGAATTCTTCAGTACGATAGATAATATCAAGAGATGGATTAGTTGTAATAGTTAATATCATTTATGTTCCTTCTTTCCGACAATGACATTTGAAAATTGCTTATAATGGTTTAAATTTTCGCTAGATATCTCTGAATCAGTAATTATACCGTCAACATCATCAAGTGATAAAAAACTAAATCGATCCGCTTTACCGAATTTTGTATGGTCACATACAACATAGACTTTTTTAGATCTTGAAATTGCGGATTGTTGAACATTTCCTTCGGATAAATGGGAAGTTGTAACGTTATTTTCCCAGATACCATTGGTACTAATAAAAGCAATATCAAATACATAATTTCTCAAAGAGTTTTCTGCAACAGGTCCAATAAATTCATTAGTAGTTTTATGGTATGACCCTCCAGTGAGGACAACATCTATATCCTTATTAACTAAATAACGAAATGCCAAATCCGAATTGGTGATGTATTGAACCATGTCATCTTTAGGTAGGAAGTTTAAGCTTGCAAAAATAGTGGTTCCAGCACCAAGATAAATGGTCATCTTTGGATTTATGAGATCAGCTATTTTATGCCCAATTTCGAGTTTAGGCTTTTTTTGTAATTCACGTTTTTCAGTTGTAGTTCTTTCAGTTACTAAACTTGCACCTCCATAGACTCTGATGAGAAGCCCATTTTCTGATAATTCTTTTAAGTCTCTACGGATTGTCATTGCGGCAACTCCTAGTTGTTTCGCTATAGTAGTAGTTGCCAAATGTCCTGTACTGGATGAACTAAGTAAATTTATTATTTTTTTTTGTCTATCTTGTTTAAGCATCTAATCACCTCTAACTTCTGTTAATTATATTATGCAAAATCAAAATGTTCAAGTATGTTCTACTTGTTTTTTTAATATATTTACTTATTTTTACTGTAAAACTATATTCTTTTGATTATATAGAGATACATGTGACTTAGAAATAATTTTATAAAAGTGTTGACTATCGTAAAGAAAGCGTTTACTATACTAATTGAAACAAAGTCAAACATATTTTTAAGAGGTGAACACAAAAGAAAGAAGGTAAAGTAATGTATGAATCAATGTTTAGTAAGAGTTTGGTCAATCTAAATGTTTGTGTAAATAATGCAGATGAATTGTTCGACTTTATTGGAAAGGATGCACATGAGAAGGGATTTGCTAATGAGAATTATGTGAGGGGGTTGAAAAAAAGGGAGGCACAGTATCCAACTGGATTAATTTTTTCTGATATTAAGTTAGCTTTGCCACATGTTGATTCAATCTATATTAATAAACCATTTATTTATGTTGCAAAAAACGCGTTTCCACTTAAATGGTTTCAGATGGGAGATTCTAAAGAAATGGAAGTAAACAACTTTCTTTTTCTCGGAATCAAAGAACCTCAGAAACAAGTGGGCCTTCTATCATCAATAATTGCATCTTTTCAGGATAAATCATTTGTTGATGATTTTAAAAAAATTGATACTTCTGATGTGATGGTAAAGCTAATGATTAATAAATTTGCACAAATAGCTGTATAAATTATTTAGTTAGGAGAGATTAATATGAAAATAATTTTAGTATGTTGTGGTTCTGGGGTTGCTACTAGTCCACAAGTAGCTAATAAAATTAATGATTTTTTGGCTGATAAGGAACTTGATGATGTAGTACAGGCCGAGCCGCATCCTGTAGAAACTGCTAAGTCACGTATCGAAACCAACCCAAACATTATTGTTTATGTTGGCATTGCGCCAGCAGATGATGATTTACGTGAAACTATTGAAGAAAATAATGTTACTGAAATTGTAGGGGTTCCATGGCTCACAGGCATAGGTGAAAATGAAGCAAATGCAAAAGTGCTTGCAGCTGTAGAACTAGCAACACAAAAACCAACTCAATGAAGAGGTGAGAGTGTATGAATTGGAATAGTATTGTTCAAGCTATTTTATCACCAGGTCCATCAGTTGTTATTTCTATATTAATTATGATCCTAGGTTTATTTTTTGGTATGAAAGTATCTAAAGCGGTTCTTTCAGGACTCTATTTAGGTGTGGGCTTCATAGGCATGTCAATGGCAATTAACCAATTAGTTACAATCGTTACGCCTGCTACTAAGGCTTTGGCGAAAAATACGGGTATTAATTTACCTGCGGTTGACTTTGGCTGGACTGGAGCTTCAGCCATTACATGGGCTTGGGCTGTAGCATTTGTATTTTTTGCAATTGAAATTGGTGTGAATTTAGTGATGTTAGTCACAAAAACTACAAATGTTGTTAATGCAGATATGTGGAATGTCTGGGGATTAGCACTTACTGGTTATATGGTTTACTTTGCAACAGGAAGTTATATTTGGGCGTTTATCGCGGGTGTAATACAAGCCATAATTAGTTTAAAGCTTGGAGACATGTGGAGCGAAGAAATTGAAAATATGTTAGGTTATCCAGGCATTACAGTCCCTCATATTGAAGCATTCACTGCTATTATTATGTGGCCTGTAAATAGATTATTGGACTTTATTCCAATATTTAACTATAGATGGAGTGCAAAAGAACTTAAAAAGAAAATCGGCATTTTATCAGAGCCGGTTGTTATGGGATCGATTATCGGGTTAATTATTGGTCTTGCTGGCCGCTACACTATTGCTAACGCCTTAAGCTTAGCTATTACAGTAGGAGCGGTTATGGCTATTTTTCCAGTAATGGCTAAATTTTTTATGGATTCATTAACTCCGTTCGGTACAACAATGAGTAATTTCATGAAAAATCGTTTTAAAAATAGAGAATTTGTTATTGGTCTTGATTGGCCTGTGTTAGGTCAGAGTACTGAACTATGGGTTACTATGGTTGTATTAATTCCTGTAAGTATTGCTTTTGCAGCGATTCTTCCTGGAAATCAAGTCCTTCCTATCGCTGGCGTTATTAATTACTGTTTGGGTGTTGGGGGACTTCTGTTAACTGGAGGTAACTTACTACGAATGTTAGTTTTGGGTATCATTTATCAGCCATTATTTTTATATGGCAGTACCTATTTTACTAATGTATTCACTAAGTTAGCCCGAGATACAGGAGCTGTAAATGTTCCAAAGGGAAGTTTAGTTTCTTGGAGTTCTATTGAAGCTCCTGATCTACGTTTCTTGATGAGTAAGGCTTTTACTGGAAATATTTTTGCTTGGATAGGATTAGTTAGTTTGCTAATACTATTCTGGTTTGTCTATCGATCCTTTAAGAAAAATCCAGTGCCATCAAAGAAATATAAGGAACAACTCATCAAAAAAAATCCTAAAAGTGTAGTAGCTAAATAATTAAAATACAAAGGTGATGTTGTAGCAATGCCAGATTTGGGAAAAAGTAAAAGAATTTGGACATTTATAAGTTTTATAACTTTCATATTATTTGGATTAGCTGCTTTATTACACCAGTATTGGATTAATATATTTGTTATTATTTTTGGCCTGCTGATTAAGTACTATGGATCAAATGTGTTATTTACTAAAGGCAAGGAGAGAAGAAAGTATCTGAAACAAAAACTTATAGAAGCACGTGTGATTTCAATTAAAAAGCAAAAATGAAGGGAAGGTAATAGTTATGATCAAAGCACCAGATGGACGTATTATTTTTGAACACGAACGCCAAGACTTAGCCAAGCTTGTTAATATTACTATGAAACGCAATGATACTAATGTTGCGGGAGGAAACTTTTCGTTTAAAGTTAGAAATGATGATGGTAAAGATTACATTATTATGACACCCACGATGATGTCGCAGGCTTATCTTGGAGAATTAAATCCAGAACAAATTTTAGTTGTTGAACCGCATACTCGCAGGATTATCGCTGGGGAAGGAAAATTGACTCGTGAAATTAACCTTCATGAAGGAGTTTATGATGCTAATCCAAATATTCGGTCGGTTTTTCATTCTCACGCAAAGAATAGTATGTTTTGGGCTACGAGTGGTTTAAATGAACCTAACATTACTGAAGCAACTCAGAAGCTTAAAAAAATAGAATCATTAAATTATGAACCAAACTGTTCCGAGCCACTTGCTGACCTTGTTAGTGATAAGATTCGTGAAATTGGCGACGCTGGATTAATGCATTTATATTTGCTTAACAGTCATGGTATTTTGGCTACTGTCGGGAAAAAAGATGAAATTATGGATGGTCTGTCAGCTGTTCATCAGGCTCTAGCAATTGTGGATACTGCTGAATGGAACGCAGAAATTGCTTATAAACAGGCAGTCTTTCAAAGCCTTGGAATTATAGACGGCTTTTATTCTGAAAGTTCTAGAGTAGGTACATTGAAGGATTTAGTTGCTGGCAAAGCAATTTATAATAAAAATGCGGGTCAGGGAGTAACGAAGTATTCTAACTCTAAAGCAGTTACAGTGAATGGTGATTAACGTAATAATATTAATTAATAAAGCATATTTTTTCGCTCTTTGACTCCAATTATATGGTGCGGGCGATAGTGTAAGCAAAAATTTGGAGTTATTTGTGGATTGAAGGATAAAAGCCACATTATGCACAAAATTTTAAAGATTTTCCGGACATAACTCTTGTGGAAGCTGAGTTTGATTACTTTCTCCAAAGTAACATTTTTTTCTCTAAGAAATTAAAATCCTTAGGCCTAGATGTTGATCTAATAATGTATAAGGGCCTTGATCATGGCTTTTTTGATAGATTAGGAACTCTAAAACAAGCAGAGGATTTAGTAAACGTAATTGCTGATATTTTAATTAGTGAGTAGCAAGATAAATAACGTGCTTTGTGTAGTCTAAAAATAACAATAATTAAATGAAAACGTTTCTATTGTAAGATATAGATGATCAATCCAAACATCTTACACATGGAGACGTTTTTTAATTTATTTTTTAAAAGTGACAATGAACTTTTAAATATTGCCTTTTACAAAGCTTGATAATGTGTATCCAAGAGAACTTTATTTCCTAACAACCTGAAAAAACATTAAATGATAGCGCATTCATAAGTGATACGCTTTTGTTAGTTAAAAGAAAGGAAGGTTTTATATTATGAAAAACATTTTGTTGATTTGTGGTTCAGGTGCATCTAGCGGTTTTATGGCAGCAGCGATAAGAAAAGCTGCCAAAAAAAGCGGAATTGAAATGAAAGTTAAAGCAGCAAGTGAATCTCAATTGGATGATCTTATTAAGGATACAGATATTTTACTAATTGGTCCGCATTTATCATACATGTTGGCAGAGTTGGAACAAAAAACTCTTGGTAAAGCTATCAAAGTTGCTGTTATTCCACAAAGTATTTACGGAGCATTAAATGGACCTAAGGCAGTTGAAATGATTCAAAAAATGGAAGGAGAAGATTAAATATGCATCGGATAATGAACTATATGCAAAATTCTTTTGCACCAAGAGTGAACAAAATTGTCAAGAACCCTTGGATATCAGCAATTCAAGATGCAATTATGACTGCTTTGCCTTTGGTATTTGTAGGTTCACTAATAACTATTATCTTACTCATTAGAAATCTTGTACCTGCCGTACCTGATATGACAATGATTAGCAATTTCTCTTTTGGGATGTTTGGACTAGTAGTTGCTTTTTTAATTGCATATTATGTAATGGAAAAGAAGCACAATGATAAATATAAACTAATAAGTGGTGCAACTGCAACCGTCTTTTTTCTAATGCTGCTGTACCCATCATTGGATAAAGCTGGGACAAATATTACTTTTGTTTTAGCGAGGTTTGGTGCTCAAGGAATGTTTACCGCAATTATTGCCGGATTGTTTGTAGGCTGTGTTATGAATTTTTCTAGTAAACATTCATTTTTTAGTGAAGATACTGCTATTCCGGATTTTGTAGTGGGATGGTTTGATAGTTTGCTTCCAATCACATTTATTATGGTTGTTGGTTGGTTCTTAACTGGATTAATACATGTCGATGTTTTTAAAGTGATTTTATGGGTTTTTAGTCCATTGTCGGGAATAGTACAAAGTTATCCAGGATTTGTGTTATCTGTCTTTATTCCAGTTTTTCTTTACACGTTTGGGATCAGCGGATGGGTAATGATGCCCGTTATTTATCCTGTTTATATGCAAGGATTAGCACAAAATGCTAAAGAAGTAGCTGCTGGCGGAACGGCAACACATATAGCTACTCAAGAAACAATTTACGCTTTCTCTAGCATAGGAGGAGTTGGGACCACTTTAGCATTAGCTGTAATTATGCTGTTATTTAGCCATTCAGCGCAATTGAAGGCAATCGGTAAAGCGATCATAGTACCCTCTATTTTTAATATTAATGAACCTTTAGTTTTTGGAGCGCCAATTGCATTTAATCCCTACTTAATGGTTCCTATGTGGATTAACGGATTACTAGTACCTACCATTGCATATGCAGCAATGGCATTTCATCTTGTTTCAATTCCAAGTAAAACTTTCTTGCTCTGGTATATTCCTTATCCAATAACTTCTTATCTGGCAACACAGGATTGGAGAGCAATTATTGTGACCTTGATAATTTTCGTTGTGACATGGCTGGTATTTTGGCCCTTCTTTAAAGCCTATGACAGATCATTGATTTTAAAGGAGAAGGAGGAACAGGCTTAAGACGATTAAAGTGTGCTGGTTAGTATTAGAACTGTGTATTTAACAGAACGACTTTAATATAAAGAGATAGGAGAATAATGTATGGAAGCTAGTAAGAATGGTGCAGATAAGTTAAATGAATTATCAATGAACATTTTAGTGCATGCAGGTAATGCACGTAATTTTATGGTACAGGGGCTACAGATTGTTGAGACGGAAAATAACTATAATAAGGCAGAAAAATTAATGGATAAGGCGCATAAGGAAATTGTGGTAGCGCATGGATTACAGACAGAAACATTACAAAAAGAAGCAATGGGTAGATCAATTAGATATTCAGTTTTATTTTGTCACGCCCAGGATACTTTGATGACAGCACAAAGTGAAATTCTAATTGCAAAACATTTAATTAAATTATGCAAGTCCAAATCTATAAAAGAAAAGAGTGATATACATGATTAAAGATTTTTCGATGCCAAAAAATTTTTTGTGGGGAGGAGCAATCGCGGCTAATCAAGCGGAGGGTGCTTCTGAGGTTAATGGTAAAGGAATGAGTTTAGCCGATGTACACAAACTCTATCCTGACAAGACAAATGAAGAAATTCAAGCAATTCAACATAAAGGTATGACTAAAAGGCAAGTAGAAGAAAATATAACAGATAAAGAAGGATACTATCCCAAAAGGCACGGTATTGATTTCTATCACTCCTATCCTCAGGATCTTAAATTATTAAGCGAGATGGGTTTTAAAACATTTCGCACTTCTATTGATTGGACTCGTATATTTCCCACAGGAGATGAGGAAAAACCGAATGAAGCTGGTTTGAAATACTATGACAATTTAATTGACAAAATTAGTGAATTAGGGATGGAACCGATTATCACCATGCTTCATTATGAAACACCAATTAACATTACTCTTAAATATGGCGGCTGGAATAATCGAGATGTAATTCCTTTATTTGTCAAATATGGAAAAACTTTGTTAGAAAGATACCAAAGAAAAGTTAAATACTGGATTATTATTAACCAAATTAATTTAATCCAATTTGAACCCTTTAATTCTACTGCGATTTGCTATGACCAAGTTGATAATTATTTAGAAGCCAAATATCAGGCTGTCCATAACCAGTTTGTAGCTAGTGCTGAGATAGTAAAATTTGCAAAACAATTAAATTCAACTTTAAAATTAGGCACAATGGTGGCAGATAGTACAACATATCCTTTCTCATGTAAACCAGAAGATGTGATTCTAGCACTTGAACGAAATAGAATGCAATATTTTTATACTGACGTTCAGCTGCGCGGAGCATATCCGCAATATGCACTTAATTATTTTAAAGAAAATAAAATTAATCTCAAAATACAAGAAAGTGATTTAAAATTACTTAAGAACAATACGATGGACTTTATGGCTTTGTCATACTATTATTCTCAAATGGTAAATTCTGAAAAAAATGATATGAATTCGCTGACAACAGAGAGTAATCCATATCTTAAGTCAAATCCATGGGGCTGGGGCGTGGATCCATTAGGACTTTATAATACTTTGTCGCAATATTGGGACCGCTATCAAAAGCCAATAATGATTGCTGAAAATGGCTTTGGAATGTATGACAAAATATCAGCGGATGGTAAAATTCACGATCAGTACAGAATATCTTATTTAGCTGAGCATATCGCTGCAATGAAAAGGGCAATTTATAATGGCGCAAATATTTTCGCATATTGTGCTTGGGGACCAATAGACATTGTTTCTTGTTCATCGGCACAGATGGGAAAACGTTATGGTTTTATTTATGTTGATTTAGACGACGAAGGTCACGGGAGTGGTAAAAGAATAAGGAAAGACAGTTTCAATTGGTATAAACATGTTATTACAACAAATGGCGCAGAGCTTTAATAATATTGAAGAAAATTTCTCTTGGAAGGTGGGTCGATATGTCATCTTTAGATAATGATATTATTAATTATTTACGTTCTAAATCACATATAAAAGCAAGGGACTTGGCAATGCTTTTAAATATAACGACTCGAACTGTGAGAAATCATATTAAAGTAATTAATCAGAAATTTCCAGGGCTGATACTGTCAAGTCAAAATGGGTATGCGATTAATAGTTCTAGACGTTATGACAGTTTGTCAAACAAGGAATTGAAAGACTTAACTCAAAATTCTAATGAGGAATATCTAACAATGTATCTATTGCGATCATCTGATGCCGGAGAAAGTATTTTTAATTTAGCTAATGATCTTTTTGTTTCAGAATCTCAATTAAGGTTAATTCTTAAGAGTTTAAAAAGATCTGTTGCTAAATTTAATTTACAAATTAAGATCAAGCATTATCGTGTCTACTTGTTTGGTTCAGAACGTAATAAGAGAAAGTTGATTTTATCTTTGCTGTATGGGAAGGGAAATCTACAAGGTAATCTTAAGGATACTCTGCAAAAGCTTGTAGGCAATATCTCAATGGAAGTGTTGTACAAAACTATTAAAAATGTATGTGTTTCGCATCAAATTTACCTGACACCTTATGTTATGGAAAATATAGTGATGCACTATGCCATCGCGATAGAGCGAATTAGGAATGGGAAACATGTTACTTTAGATCCAGCACTCAACCATCTATCTTCTCAATCCGTTGAAGTTATACTAGCTTCAGAAATTATAAATAAACTTCCAAACAACATGCGTTTATATTTTTACCAGAGTGATATTGAACAATTGGCAATTTTATTTATAGGAAACACGGTCAAGAATACAGCAAATAATGCAGTTGAAAAATTTGTAGCTGAAGATGTCGCGGTTGTTTTGCATCAGATTTTGAAGGATGTGTCGGAAAATTTTCTAATCGAGTTGAATAAGCCGGAATTTTTTGATCGCTTAGCGTTGCACGTACAAGGCTTAGTAAACAGGTCTGAAAATGGGGAATTAATTAGTAACAGTAAGGCAATTGAGATTAAGATAACATATCCTATTATCTATGATATAGCAGTTTACATTGGATCTTGTTTGAGTTCTAAGCTAAAAATCAAGTTCAATGATTCCGAAATAGCTTTATTGGCTCTGCATATTGGTGCATTTTTAGATTCTCCGGAAATAATAACGCAAAAATTAAAGGAGAAAGTATATATATTGGCCATTATTCCTGAATATAAGCAAATCTTGAATGATTTTATTTCTAAAATACAAAATCTTGATAATTCAGAAATTGAGTTGGAAGTAACAACAAACATTTTTAACCAATATAATTTTGACAAGTTTGACATAGTTATAGTTAGTGGGGATGACCAGAGAATTGGTGGGAACATAATTAATGTGCATCCTTTGCCAACTAGAAACGACTTGAAAAGAATTGAAGAGGTGGTAAAAAATATAATTAGCTCAAAGAAAACATTGAAATTAAATGAAATGATTAGTTGCTATTTATCTGCAGAGTTAGTAGAGTTTAATGAATTTAAAGAACCATTTTCAAAATTAAATTTTTTAAAATATGCAACTCAGATTTTAGAGAAAATGCATATAGCGGATCGCCAATTTTTAAATGAATTACTGGAAAGGGAAAACATGTCGACAACAGCTTTTCCAACAGGTGTAGTTATCCCACATAGTATGCACATGAATGCATTAAAGACAAAAATATTAATTGTAAAGTTTGAAAAACCAGTTATATGGGGGGGTCAAAGAATCAAATTTGCATTTGTTGTAGCTCAAAATACTAAAGATGCACAGATATTTAATGATTTTTTTCAACAGTTGGTTGAGGTATTAAGTGATATTTACAATGTAGATATGCTATATAACTCTGAATCTTCTGATGAATTATTGAATAAAATTTATCAATTTATGAAGAATAATCTTGATTAAAAAGATGGAGGATCCTCGAAAATAAAAAGAATTAAGAGCTTGATACTGACAATTAGTGGCAGTATTTTATCAGGAATTGGAATTGAATTGATTGTACTTGCAAATCATGGTGTTGATTCATTAAGTACGTTAATTTTGGGAATAATGAAACATAGTAATTGGGAGTTTGGAACTTGGAGTCAAATTTTAAGTATTATTTATTTAATAATTTCGTTAAGTGTGAATAGTAAAACTTTAGGGATAGGGAGCTTATTAAATGCATTATTGATTGGGCAAACTGTAAAATGGATTGATCCAGTCTTCAGAAAATCAATATCGTTAAATAGCTATTTTACTATGGCTTTTGGTTTTCTAATTATGGCTTTTGGAACTTCGATGTATTTGAAAGGAAATCTGGGTTCTGGTCCGATGGAGGCAATGATGTATGCTGTATCTCAAGTTCTTAGAATGGATATGGCGATGTCTAGGATCATTTTAGATGCTTTCAATGTTTTGCTTGGAATTTTCTTAGGAGCTACTTTTGGAATTGGAAGTGTACTCGCAATTTTTGGATTAGGTCCAATGATAAAAATATTTAATGGGCTGTGGAATAAAAAAATTTATTTTGCAAAGACTAAGTAATCCAATTTATGCTGTTGCAGCGGTGTGCATATTATTCAAAGCTGCTTAAGTTCCATAGGATTAGCTTTTATTGTACTATTATTAGAGATGATTGCTAATGGAATTATGCAATAGTCAAGCAGGTTAGGCATCGCTTTTCCAAAGGAGTGGAATCTTATGAAATATCTGATTTTCGCAGTTGAAGTAGTTTTATTGGTGCTTTGGTGGGGCTTTACTGCGGTATCTGTGCTCGGTAAAATCATTGGAACGGTGGTTATTATTGGAATCTCGCAGGGAATGCATATTTTACTTAAGGCAAGATAGATTAGGGTAATAGTTCAGAATATCGGAATATTTTACAAAGCCACTTTTTAGTTTAGGAGCAGTTTTCAGGTAGCTTAAGGTTAAGTGCTAGTTCAAAGCGAAGAGTGGGACAAAAGGCATTTAGTTGGTGAGAATTAACAGTGTAGTCAACTGACTTATGGAACACGTTTATCCGGAATAAAAGAGGGACTGTGACAAAATTTAACTTTTGTCACAGCCCCTTTTAAAATGATTGGGAAAGGGTACTTAGTTTAAAAAGTAATCTTGCTACCAAGTATAGTAATTCATTACGTAGCTTTTGAAGATGCTATAACAGAAGTTTTGAACAGTTGGATAAGTTTGGAAGGAACGTTTCTTTATTGCCAGTTAAAATAAATTTTGAAAACGATATCAAATTCTATTGACAATCTAATTTTAATGCTGTAACCTTTACTTTGTGATAGCGGTAACTTGTAGGAGGTGATATTTTGGCAACGATTTCAGATGTTGCACGCTTAGCAGGCCTTTCAGTTTCAACTGTTTCTCGTGTGATTAATAATAACCCGCATGTCATTCCCAAAAAGAGAAAACTGATTGAGGATGCAATGCAGCAGCTCGGATATGTTCCGCGACCAGCAGCGCGTCAGCTGCGCGGTTCCAGTACTAATACGATGGCAGTTACGATTCCGCGAATTGTCAATCCGTTCTTTTCGTACCTGGTAGATGCGATCGAAAGAACACTCGACGAAGCAGGCTACACCACGATCATTGTCCAGACCTTTAGTCGTCCTGAAGAAGAATTGACAGCGCTTAAGATGTTGCGCAATCAGCAAGTTGACGGCGTGATCCTCTGTTCAATTGAAAACCCATGGTCGGTTATTCAGCCTTATCTGCAGTATGGGAGGATCGTCTTAGTCAATGAATATCTTGCTGATGTACCCGTTCCGATTATCAGGGCTAATCAGTATCAGGGTTTCTATAATGCTACCGAATTCTTACTGCAGCACGGCTATACAAAGCTTGCCTATGCTACTGGACGCAAGCAGGTTGCGCTGGCAGAAAGTGGGGTCAATTTTGACTCAGATCGTTTTTCGGGTTTTCAGGCAGCCTTGAACAGTATTGGCAAAGTTCGCTTTAATTCTCATTGGTTGTTCACTAATGCACATACTGCAACGGATGGAAAACTGATCCTGCAAAAGATTATTGCAAGTCCAGATAAACCCGATGCCATTCTGGCAGGAAGTGATGAAGTTGCTCTGGGACTTCTAGAAGAAGCTCAGGCTCAGGGTGTCCAAATTCCGGCACAATTAGCGGTGCTGGGAGTCGATGATCAGCCGTCTTCAAGCTTTCTGAAGATCCCATTGACCACTATTCGGCAACCAGTTGATCAGATGGGATCTGCGGCAGCAAAAGCAATGGTGGCGGCATTGCAGGATCAAGCCGTGACTTTGCCGCAAATTTTTCCGCTTGAAATTGTTAAAAGAGCCTCAGTCTAAAGAACATCAACATAACATGTTCTTTTTCAAAGCAATTTGGTATCGATACCAAAAAGGAGATTGATAAAAATGACAGTAGTTTTAGCAAGAATCGATCAGCGTTTAATCCATGGTTTAATTGTTAATCAGTGGGCCCAGAAGTTAAAGGTCAAACGTTTCATGGTTGTCGATGATGAAATTAGTAAAAATGAAGCGATCAAAGACAGCATGAAGATGTCTAAACCCGCAGGCACAGGGATGTCGATTATTGACACTCAAAAAGCAATTACTAATTTCAATGCCGGTAAATATGATACTCAGCGCGTCTTCGTCTTAGTAAAAGAGCCTGCAACTTTAATTAAGTTAATTGAAAACGGAGTCGCAATTCCTAAAGTCGATCTTGGTATTATTTTTAATGAAAATGGGCGTAAACCGGTAACTAAATTTATTGCGTTGAATGATCAGGAACGTGCAGACTTGGAGACTATTAAAGCTAAAGGTGTGCCTGTTGTAGTGCAATATGTACCGACAGATCCTGAAGAAACTTATTAAATAGAGGGTGAATAAAAATGTCTAGTATTGAAATTTTGCAGGATATCTTAATTATTCTTCTTGCTGGTTTTATGACTGTTGATCAAAACGGTCTGGTAATTATGTCATGGTTTCCAGTCATTGTAGGAATGATTACTGGTCTGATCATGGGTGACCTGCATACAGCACTTGTGATTGCGGGTACTTTCCAATTAATGATGTTGGGGGTTGCTGCACTTGGAGGAGCCTCCGCACCAAATTATGGCTTAGCCACGATTGTAGGCGCTTTCGTTGCTATTCGAACCGGGACTGGAATTAAAGCCGCCATTGCAGTGGGCTTACCGGTGGGGTTGATTGCAATTCAGTTGGAAGTGGTTGCCAGAATTATTTGTAACTTTTTGGCTCACAAAATGAAAACGGATAACCAGCAGCATAAATGGCAGACAATGCGCCGCGAAGCTTGGTTAGGTCCGATCTTGTTCAGTCTGCAAACCGCAATTCCAACTTTGTTAGTTGTATTGGTGGGACCACAGTTTGTCAAATTCATTCTTAATGCGATTCCAACTTGGGTTACAAATGGCCTGACAATTGCTGGTGGCATGTTGCCAGTTGTCGGAATTGGAATGTTGATGCATTATATGCCAGTTAAAAAATTTCTGCCGTATATTATTGTCGGTTTCGTGCTTTCTGCGTATTTAAAAGTGGCCGTTTTAGGAATTGCATTATTAGGTTTTGCTGCTTCTTACTGGTACTTTACCTCTGAGGCACGCAAGGTCAAAGAAGCTGTCACACAAGCAGCTGTTGATGAAGACGGGGAGGATTATGATGAGTAAACAAGAAAAGAGTGCTAATCCAAAGATTACCAAAAGAGATTTACGGCGTGCCGGCAGCCGCTACAACTTTATGGCTGTCAACTTGTTCAACTATGAATCACAAATGGGTCCTGCCGTTGCATGGGCACTTGCACCGATTCTTAGGAAAATCTATCCAGATGACGATGAATATCAAGCAGCTTTGGACAATCACTTTAACTACTTTAATTCAACAACTGTAATGTCCAGCATGATTTTAGGTGCAACAACTGCAATGGAAGAAAAGGACGGTCCGCAGGCCAAAGAAGCAGTTCAGTCTCTGAAAACTAGTTTGATGGGTCTATTAGCCGGAGTGGGTGACACCTTGGTATGGGTTTTGTGGCCGACGATTATTGGATCTATTTCCGGATATATGGCTTTACAAGGCAACCCGTTAGGCGCAATTATCTGGCTGATCGCTAATATAATTTTCTGGTTTGTTAAAGTTAAGTTATTTGAGGTTGGATATACCTCTGGGACAAAGCTGGTAACCTCCTTAGGCAGCAAAATGGTTCTGTTTACCGAAGCGGCTTCAATCATGGGCCTAAGTGTGGTTGGTGCTTTAATTGCGACAGTTGTTAAAGTCACTACTCCCTTAACATTTCAATTTGGTAAAGTTTCTTTAGCACTGCAAACGGGAGTCTTGGATAAAATTATGCCTGCATTGCTCCCAGCACTGCTGACATTACTGGTTTACAAATTACTTGATAATAAAAAATGGACCCCGACTCGAATCATTTTGCTGGTAATTGTGATTGCTTTAGCAGGTTCGTATTTCGGAATACTAAAAGCATAGGAGAGGTTAAAAATGGAAAGAAAAATTATACTTGCATCACATCATCGTTTTGCTGCCGGCTTAAAAGATACAGTTGAATTTATTGCGGGGGACCTAGCTGAAAATAGAATTTCTACTCTGACAGCTTACTTAGATAATGCACCGATCAAAGAAACTGTAGCCGATTTAATGCAGACTTTCCTGGCATCAACTGAAGTAATTATTTTAACCGATATGATGGCGGGAAGTGTCAATCAAACGTTCTTTGGTTATCGACTCCGTGAACATACTCATCTTGTGAGCGGGATGAATTTACCACTGGCTTTAGCATTTACTATGGAGCCACAGGATAATTATCTGACCGCTCAAAGAGTCCGTGAAATTGTCGCTGAGGCACAGCAAGCAGTGGTATACATCAATGACATTAGAATTGGCGATGATGATGATGAATGAGATTCCATGGTGGAAAAAGAGTGTAGTTTATCAGATTTATCCGAAGAGCTTTTATGATGCTAATGGCGACGGAATCGGTGATTTGCAAGGAATTATTCAAAAGCTGGACTATTTGGTAGAATTGGGCATTGATGTGTTGTGGTTGAATCCAATTTATCGTTCCCCTCAAGTCGACAATGGATATGATATTTCAAATTATCACGAGATAGAACCAGAACTGGGCACTATGGCCGATTTTAATGAATTGCTTGCAAAGGCACATGAAAAGGGGTTAAAAATTATTCTAGACTTGGTGGTGAACCACACTTCAGATCAGCATCCGTGGTTTAAACAGGCAAAACAAGCTAAAAATAATGCATACCATGATTATTATATTTGGAAAAAACCAGTCAAGCAGCAGGCACCGAATAACTGGGGTTCAAGTTTTGGAGGATCTGCCTGGACTTATGAAGCAGAGGTTGCGGAATACTATCTTCATTTGTTTGCTAAAGAGCAACCTGACTTGAATTGGGAAAATGAACAGGTACGGCGTGAGATTTATACTTTAATGCGTTTTTGGCTGGATAAGGGAATTGATGGCTTCCGGATGGATGTAATTTCATTGATCTCCAAGGATCCCGCTTATCCAGATGGTCCAATTATTCAAAATAAGCAGTACGGCAGTTACTATGCGGGAGCTGCAAATGGGCCGCGGGTGCACGAATATTTGCAAGAGATGAATCGTGAAGTGCTCTCGCACTATGAGATCATGACCGTTGGTGAGACTCCACACACTACGGTTGAAGAGGCTACCAAATACACCGATGAACATAAGCATGAGTTAAATATGGTTTTTCATTTCGACCACATGCACCTTGACTACGGTGAAAATGGCAAATTTTCAACTAAACGTTTTGCACTGAGCGCATTAAAACGAGTCTTCACCAAGTGGCAAGTAGGAATGGCGCAGCATAATGGCTGGAATAGCTTATATTGGAGTAATCATGATCAGGCACGGCCTGTGACACGTTTTGGAACGGATCAGCAAGAATATCGACAAGCTGCAGCTAAAATGCTGGGAACGATCCTGCATATGCAGCAAGGAACACCGTATATTTTCGAAGGTGAAGAGTTGGGAATGACGAACGCTCGTTTTAATTCGATCGACGATTACAATGATATTGAGACCAAGTCAGTCTACAAGGATTTCACTGAAAATAAACATCTAGGGTCGGATTACGCAATGGAAACGATTTATTTAAAGTCACGCGATAATGCGCGCACCCCGATGCCTTGGTCTGCAACCAAAAATGCAGGATTTACTACGGGTAAACCATGGCTTTTGCCTAACCCTAATTATCCGCAGATTAATGTGGAACAAGCACTTCGAGATCCAGATTCAGTGTTTTATTACTACCAGCAGTTAATTAAATTACGACATACGCTACCCATCGTGACAACCGGGAAATATCGCTTATTGCATCCACAAGACGAACGTAATTATACTTTCTTACGCGAAACGGCCGAACAAGTCTTGTTTGTAACGGGAAACTTCACCGCACAAGCAGAGCAGCTTGAATTGCCAACTTTCTTGGCAGGATTGGAAAATAAGTTAATTATCAGCAATTTTACAGCACCCCAAAGTACTTCAAAGACTGTCAACTTGCCAGCTTATGGAGCAGCGGTGTACTTGTTTACAAAAGAGTGTGACAAAAGTCGATAAAATTTCACTTTTGGCCCAACCTTAAATAGGCTCGATTTAGTAACGTAGTTTGGATTTGGAATATTTCCAAACGACACAAAAAAGCAGTTTACCGAATTTTAATTTTGACTTTCGGCAAACTGCTTTTTGAATTAGGAGTACAATTGTATTTTTCACAAAGTGAGAGAACTGCTAACTGTGTGTTGTTAAGTTGGATTCAGCGCTTATCTAGATAAGCTTAAGGAAGATAGAAGCAATAATTACTGAAGCTACTGAAACAGTTGCAAAACCACCAACCAGCATCTTCGGCAGGATATTTTCCAAAAGATAAGCCTCTTCTTTTTTGTTGCTTGCAACACTGTGACAGATTTCTGTAGTTAAAATGTAGTCAGCTGGGAAACCGAATAAAGCAGTTAATGAACAAGAAAATGCCATTGGACCGCTCATTCCAAACGGCTTAGCAAGGATCCAAGAAGCGATGAACATCCCGAGCAAACCTAACAGAATTAAAACAACAATTTGTAAGATAATGGTTCCCATGATTGCAGGAGTCGTTAAGTTCAGTTGTTCAAAGACATATGCCAAAAGGCCGTACATTAACCAGTTGAAGACGCCCGCTTGTTTCAAAGCATTGCTTTCTAAGAAACCGAGCTGATGTGCAATTACCCCAAAAATCAGACAAATTACGTTAGGGTTAATCACATTGTGTATCAGGACTGCGAAGCCGTTACTAAGCAATGCCACAATCGCGACACGTACGAGAATAAATGCTGGTGTTTGAAATTCTTTGGGGAGCTTGAAAATTCTGGGACTTTCATTGGACAAAGTCGTTAAAGGAGAGTTTTCGTCAATTTCGATTTTTTCCCTTCTGAATTTTCCGACTAAGCGACGGCCTTCCTTTTTCAACATGTATGAAGTTAATGGATAACCGATCACTGAATGCAAAACGAACATTGAGACTGGCAATGCTACTAAAGCGGTGATCCCTTCAGCTTTAAGACCGCTTGTCATTAAGAGTGCCGCTACGAGCCCGCCTGTCAGCGGAGGTACTGCCGCCACAACCGTATGCCAGTTAAAAATCAAAGTTCCAACTGTCAGTGTCAAGATCAAGGTTCCAGCAACACCTAAAAGAGCAATACACACTGCTTTCCACTGTGCAATTAATTCGCGCAGATTCATCAGTGTTCCTAAGTGGACTAATAATAAAGAAACACAGATTGTAACAAAATTAGTGCCAAATGATGCTTGTGCAACGATGTCCTTTGGAATAATCGTCCAAAAGCCGATTACGAAAAGAATAGCAGTTACAAAGATAGAAGGGATGTACGCTTTGGTTGCCGCAGAAACCCATTCTCCAATCAGCATGAAAAGCATGACAATTGTGAAAAATATAATAAAATTCATATAGATGAACCCCCATAAGATTAAAATGAAATGATAAAATTGAATCAGATATTATAGTATTATAAAATTGATTAACTTTCAATAGTGACTTTTAAGATCTTTGGTGTTAAATTTAGCTTAATGCTAATTAAATATAATTATATTTTAGTGTGTAAACTATTAACTTTTGCTATTGTAATTTGATAAGGAGATGCTTGGATGACTAAATTGTTTACTAATTTTAACTTGTTTGATGGTGCCGAAGCTGAAACTAAGGCTGCTTCCTGGATGGAGGTCGACGAAAAAAGCGGAAAGATAGTTCAAGTTGGCCGCGGTGATGCCCCTGTTCGAGGTGAAAAGATCGACTTAAAAGGCAAATACGTCATGCCGGGTTTGATCAATGTCCATACTCACATTATGATGAATCCGCAGACCAATAAGCTGGAATATCTTTCTGAGACTGAAGTTGCTTATCAGGCATTGCAGAATCTAAAGGAATTATTGAAGTCCGGTGTTACATATATCAGGGATTGTGGCTGTGCTTTTGATGTCGATATCAAGTTAGCTAAGCTGCAAAGCCAAGGAGTCATCGGCGGCACAGAGATCATGCCTTCCGGACGCCCAATGTCAATGACTGGCGGGCATGGCGACTTTACTGAAGGTTGGGACGGAGAGACTACTTGGGGATATTTAACTGATTCTCCAGATGAAATGCGTGCATCTGTACGCCAAGCTTTTAAAAAGGGTGCTAAAAACATAAAATTAATGGCAACTGGCGGTGTCATGTCAGCTACTGATCAGATTGATGATATTGAACTCAGCTTGCCGGAATTGAAGACGGCTGTTGAGGAAGCACATTCTAAGCATATGACTGTTGCAGCACATGCTGAAGGAGAAAAAGGAATCCACAATGCTGTTTTAGCAGGGGTTGATTCTGTCGAACATGGTTCTTATGTTTCTGATGAAGATATTGAATTGATGATCAAGCAAGGAACCTTTTTGACAACTACTTTGATTGCAGCCTATACAATTCCTAAATATGGTGAAGGAAAGTTGCCGCAGTATATGTTGGATAAAGCAAATGCTTTCATGGATAAGTATTTTGAACGGATCGGTGCTGCAATCAAAGCGGGCGTTAAGATCTCCTTTGGGACAGATGCGGGAACACCTTTTAATGGATTCAAGGACACATCTTTTGAACTTGAACTTTTGACGAGGGTTGGTGCGACAAATGCACAGGCTTTATTTGCAGCAACCAAGAATGCAGCGGAACTGATGCATATTGATAACGAATATGGTTCTTTAGCAGCAGGTAAATATGCTGATTTTATTGTATTAGATACAGATCCATTGGCAGATATCAAAGCAGTTCAACAAGAAGATAAGGGTGTTTATAAAAAAGGTGTGAAGCAGTTCTAAGCTTAAAAATAATTGACGGAGTAAGTTGGCAACCTTTAAGGGGAGAATGCAATGAATATAATTTTTAAAAATGCAAATCTTTTTGACGGACAGCATGCACAACTGCAACAAAATAGCTGGCTTAAGGTCGATGATCTCACTGGCAAAGTAGTCGCAACTGGAACTGGGACTGCGCCTGAAGCCAAACGGGTTGTTGACTTGCAGGGCAAATATCTAATGCCTGGGTTAATCAATGCCCACACTCACATTATGATGAATCCTGTTACCAACAAATTAGAATATCTCTCTGAAACAGAGGCCACAGTGACCGCTTTAAATAACTTGCAGGAGCTGCTTAAAGCCGGAGTGACCTATATCAGAGACTGCGGCTGTGCCTTTGATGTGGATGTGAAGCTGGCTAAGCTGCAGCAGGAAAACGTACTTGGCGGCACGGAAATTATGCCATCTGGACGTCCGATGACAATGACGGGCGGACACGGTGACTTTATCGAAGAGCCAGACGGAAGCGCGACTTGGGGACACCTAACTGATTCTGAGGACGCAATGCGTAAAGCAGTCCGTCAAGAATTCAAACGAGGTGCCAAGAATATCAAAGTTATGGCAACAGGTGGGGTCATGTCTGCAACTGATGAAGTCGATGATATTGAATTGAGCTTAGCCGAGTTGAAAGTGGCAGTTGAAGAGGCACATTCCAAGCATATGACAGTTGCATCGCATGCTCAAGGAAATCAGGGAATCCAGAATTCATTAGTTGCGGGCGTCGATTCGATTGAACACGGGATCTACATTGATGAAGACCAAGCTGCTTTTATGCGAGAAAAAAACATCTTCTTAGTACCAACGTTGAATGCTCCGACCGCAATTTCTCAAGATGGACGTGGTAAATTGCCTGAATATATGTTACGTAAAAACGATCTGGTTAAAAGTGACTTTTTTAAAAATGTCTCTCAGGCGATTAAGCAAGGTGTCAAAGTGGTAGTCGGAACGGATGCAGGAACACCATTTAACTCTTTTGGCAAGGGAACCTGGAATGAATTGAAGTTAATAGTGGAATTGGGAGCTTCTCCAGCACAGGCTTTGTTTGGTGCAACCAAGTATGCAGCCGAATTGCTTAAAATTGATGATTTGTACGGTACATTAGCAGCGGGTAAATTTGCGGACTTTTTGATTTTGGACGACAATCCATTAGAAAATGTCGGGTCACTTGAAAGTCTTAAAGCTGTTTATAAAAAAGGCAAAAAAGTAAACTAAGGGTGTGATTTTTTGATTGAAAAGCAGAAGTTAAAGGCATTTGCTGAGCGTGAATTAGACTCGTTTTCGGATTATCTGAGGATTCCGAGTATCTCGGCACAAAATAGTGGGATAAATGAAACTGTTGCGTGGCTGCAGGAAACCTTCAGTGCGCTGGGAGCGACAGTCGAAGTCTGGCATGATCAAGGAGGCAATCCGGTTGTTTTTGCTGAGTTGAAGGGGAATTCTTCCAAAACAGTTCTTTTTTACAATCATTATGATGTCCAGCCACCAGAACCATTAGATGAATGGAAAACACCGCCCTTTGAACCTACGCTGGTTGCAGGAAAATTAGTTGCACGCGGGGTTTGTGATGATAAGGGCGAGTTGATGTCGCGGTTAACGCTCATAAAATATTTCAAGGAAAATGGCGGTCTGCCAGTCAATCTTAAATTCATAATCGAAGGTGAAGAGGAACTTGGAAGTCCGCATGTTGATGCCTATGTGCATGCACATGCCAGTCAGTTGGCTGCCGATGTCTGCATCTGGGAAGGCGGCGGTCGGAATGAAAGCGAACAATTTCAGATAACCTGTGGGCTAAAAGGAATTGCCAGCTTTGATTTGGAAGTTGTCACAGCTGCTAGTGATCTACATTCTTCACTTGCAAGTTATGCAGATAATGCCGCTTGGAGACTAGTGCAAGCACTGAGTTCGTTAAAAGACCAGCAAGGCAGAATTAAAGTTGCAGGTTTTTATGATGACGTGATGCCGTTGACTGAAGATACTAAGAAGGCTATTAAAGATATCAAATTCGACGCAAAACGAGTCACACAGGAATTCGGTTTACTGCGGCCTTTTGTAACTGATGATCCTGCAAAAGCTCTGGTCAATAGCGCCACACTGACAATTAATGGGCTGTCGTCAGGCTATGAAGGGGATGGCACTAAGACCGTGGTACCAAGAAGGGCAGTTGCAAAATTGGACTGCCGGCTTGTTCCTAACCAAGAACCGGCTAAGATTGCAGAACTTATTCAACAACAGTTAATAAAGAACGGTTTTGCAGATGTTAAATTGCACTATAATACAGGTGAAAGTGCATTTAGAACAGATTTGAATGATCCTTTTGTGAAGTTGAATGTCGCGGTTGCAAAAGAGGTTTATGGTGCTTCTAATTATGTTGTGGTACCAAACATGCCGGGTGGCGGTCCTGCTAAGCAATTTGTTGATGAACTTGCAGTTCCAATTGTAATGATTGGAATTCATTATGCCGGAAGTGGCCCGCATGCTCCAAATGAGAACATCAGATTATCTGATTATCAGGATGCAACGGCTTATCTGGGTAGACTGTTAGAAGCGTACCAAGCAGAATAGATTTAAAATAGCTAAAATTCAGCTGATGTTGACAGTAATGAAAATGTCGACAAGGGCTGGATTTTTTTGTTAGCAATAATTATTTTTTATTGAGTTACTTGATACCACACATGTGAGTTATATCACAATTAATAATGGTTGTGGTAATTAGTAATAACCTGAAATAATTATTTTACATGTAAATATAAATATTATTATAATAGCCAAGATTGCGTTAAGATATGCATGTAACTTTAATTATAGTAATTTTTAAAAAGGGAAGGGTAAAGATGTTAAGGTACAAAAGAATTATTTTGGGGGAAATCTGTACCGCGTGTATTCTTTTATTGACTGCTTGTTCTTCTGGTGTAGCAGCTAACAAGATTGGTAGTCATAGAACCAGCGAGCAGGCAAAAGCGCAAGTCACGTATTATGAAGATTTGAGTACTTTGGATAAACATGCGCTAAACTTTATTTTTAAAATTGAACAGGATGAGACTAAAGATAATACTGCTGATCCGGTCTATGCTGTTTCACTCAAAGTCAAAAACAATACGAATAAGACTGTCAAGTTTGATAAAAGTAAGTTCATTTATTTTGCAAGCGACCGTAAAATTCTTTCTAAAAAGAAAGGTACGCTAACGCTTAAGCCGCATACTAGCAGTTCTGAGCATCAACTTTTTGAGAGTGTTGCTGAACAGGAGACTGTGGGAGGTGGTGCAATTGCTTATCTTAATCAAGACAACTTACTTTCTTATGATAGCTTTATTAATGGGATTGCAACTTCGACTAATCTTAAGAGCTCGCAATTAGCAAAGCAGTTTAAAGCACGAAAAGACAATGCTGAGGAAAGTACTTCATCAAATACACAAGATAGTACCGTGAATTCTACTACAGCAGCTAATGCAAGTAATTCTGAAGCTGCGCAGCAAAGTTCTGCAGGATTAACACGCGAAGAAGCTATCAATACGCTTCAAGAATGGGCTAAAAATAATGGTGCTGAAGCTTTTGAGATCGATGCACTGCAGATTGGGCAAGGCGATAATGGTAGTTGGTCTTTTACTGATAGCAACGGACAATCATGGACAGTCTCGCCCACAGGTAAAGTACATGCACCTGGAGATCCCATTGAATAATAGTTAAAGTGCACAGCTTGTTTTGAAGTCGGATAGTTATTCATGAAGAGTTGGATTATACTGGTAATTATGTTTCATAAAGAAGTTTTTGTAAAAAGGGCAGGGAAAATGAAAAAGTTATTTTTATTTCTAATATCCATTATATTATTTTTATGTGTACCAGTAGCAACCATTGAGGGACAGAAAGTTTCAAAAATCAGCAACCAGCAATTAAAGAAAGTCATTAACAAGATGACGCTGCAACAAAAAGTCGCTCAAATGTATCTGATTCCCACTCAATCCGGACAGCAAAATACAGCAGCTTTCATTAAAGAAAACCAACCGGGCGGGTTAATCTTGTTTGGAAATGATTTCAAGGAACAAACAAAACAACAATTTATTGGCAATCTGCAAAACTATCAGGGACAGGCAAACCTATCTTTATTAATTGGAACTGATCAAGAAGGTGGAACAGTCTCACGGTTGGACGCTAACCCACAGTTGACTGGAAATCAAACTTTTGCTTCACCACAGCAGCTTTACCAATCAGGTGGGAGTCAGGCAGTGGTTAAAGCGGCAGGGGCAACGGCGCAATTATTACATTCTTTGCAAATTAACTTGAATTTTGCACCAGTGGCAGATGTCTCTAGCGACAGTAACAGCTTTATTTATAAGCGAACATTGGGCTTAAATTATCAGCAGACCGCCGCTGTTATCAAGACTGAGATTCCTCAGATTCAAAAGAATCACGTTGCAGCCAGCCTCAAGCATTTTCCAGGTTATGGGGCGGCTGGAGACACGCATACAGGTTTTGCCTCGACAGACAAAACACTTGCGGATTTTGAGAAAAATGATTTTTTGCCATTCAAGGCGGGGATTAAGGCCGGGGCACAAACTGTTTTAGTCTCACATATCTTTGTGACTGCAATTGATCCCGACTATCCAGCATCGTTGTCACCTGAGATCCATCAACTTTTACGGCAAAAGTTGCATTTTAAAAAGGTCATTATTACTGATGACCTCAGCATGGGTGCGATTACTAAATTCGCTGCCGATCGGCATGTCTCGCCTGATTTGCTGGCAGTTGAAGCGGGGAATGACATGCTCTTGAGTAACAATTTTGCGCAAGGCGTGCCAACAATTGTCAAAGCTGTTCAGGATAAACAGATTAAGGAAGCACAGATTAATAAGTCAGTTTATCGTATTTTAAGTTTAAAAAGAAATTTGGGACTTTTAAAGCAGGAAAATCTTAAGGATTATCAAAAAAACTAAAGAATATATTTAATTTATTAAATATGTTATAATTTTATGTTGTGTTATAAATATATAACAAATTACATTGGGGGAATGTATCATGAAACTTTGTCCAAATTGTCATTCTGAGATAGAAGACAATGCAAAATTCTGTACGAAATGCGGGACTAAATTAACCGTTACCACAGCACATTCAACAGCTACTGCAGCTAAAACAGCGCAAGCTCAAGGAACTGCTGAAGATGCTCAAAAGAATAATGCAAACACTCACAGTGACGCTGCCGCAATCAATACCCAAGCGCTGCAAAGTGCTTTTCAAGGATATTGGAGTTGGCTGCTTGCATCCTGGAAGCAGCCTTTCAAGGCACAAAAAACAACTAAATATGCTGGAATATTAACTTTATTTTTAGAAAGTTTATTTTTTACTTTAGGTATTGGACATTGGGCTCAAACCGCAACTTCAGCCGCCTCAAATGCAGCTAACAATCTTTTAGGATCTTTTTCTAATAATTCAGCTAGCTATAATACTTCCTATTCAATTGGAATTGGATTTTATTTTACTATTATTTTGACAATCCTAATTGCAGCAGTGGCAATGGTCGGTGTGGCTTTTCTGATTCACCGAGCGGTCAGCAAAGCAGCTGAAGCTGAAAATTTCATTGATTATCTGAACCGTTTGGCACATTACAGCAGCTCAATTCTTTTATTGACAGTCCTCTTTTTCTTAATCGCGTTATCTGGGATGAGTATTGTTTCAATGCTGGTGATCAGCTTGATCCTGCTTTTAATTTCGGCTATTTGGGGAATAACTATTGTTTGCGGAGTTGTTGAACTTGAAAATGGTGGGCAACTTGATCGAATTTATGGTGCTGCTATTACGGTGGCAATTTGTGTTGCAATCGAAACAATTGCTTTTTCACTTGTAATATCACAATTAGGTGATACAGCTGGTTCATTTGTTTCTTCAGTATTTAAAGGGGGGCTCTAAGTAATGGCCTCAGAAACATTTTGTCCTGAGTGTGGAACTCAAGTTAAAGCCGGTGCAGCATTTTGTCCTAATTGCGGACATAACTTAACAAGCGCAGCAACTGAGAAAAAAAGCGAGTCTACGGCTGAACCAGAGGATAGTACCCAAAAACCGCTGCAGCGCAGTACGCCTGTGCAGCCTCGAAAACCGCTCAATAAACGCATGGTTGGGGCTGTTGTGGCAGTCGTTGTGATCTTAGTTGCCGGATACCTAGGGTTAAAGAATTACTACCAACCACAAAAGCAACTTGAGCGGATTATTACAACGATGGGGAACTCTGATAAAAATCTGGCTAAATACGTAAAGACGAGTGATCCAACTTTACAAAATGAAATATCGAATAAAAATTTAAAACCAGTTCAAAAGTATTTTGAGAACAACCGTCAGGAATTAGCCGCGTTAAAAAGTGCGCTTCAAACCGGTTCGACGTATGATAATACCTATTCAATTGAACAAAGTGGCAATGCATGGTTACTTTTCCCACGCTATAAGTTAAATATTGCTGCTGCGTATGTTACGTTATCTACTAATCACGCAGGGGTTGTTTTTTATCAAAATGGGAAGAAGTTGGCAACGACGACTAGTTCTAGTGATAGCAAAAAGGTTGGTCCGCTGTTCCCTGGACAATATAGTTTCAAAGCTGTAGGGAAGATCGCCGGCAGAAAATTAGTGAACACTGCAACCACCAAGCTAACTGCCGGTTCTCAATCTTTGCCGTTAAAACTAAAAATAGCAACATTTACAATTAGTGGAACTAAGGGTGCAACTGTGTACTTGAATGGAAAAAAAGTCGGCGAGTTAAACAGTGAAGGTAAATTAAGCTTCAAAGACTATCCAGTCAGCAACGACTTGAAAGCTTACATTACATTGCCTGTTTCAGGTCAGACTGTCAAATCAAAGACAATCAACGTTAGTGATCGGCTAGCGGAAGGCGAGCATACAATTGCACCTGCATTCGAGGGCATGGTCGCTAAGTCAGATGCTGAAGAATTACTTGATAATGTTTTTTCGGGAGCTCAAACCGGTACGGATGATTCGTCAACTGCAGAACTTTTTGTAGGGCAAGAAAGCAATTCAAGTTATAATGATTTGCTAAAATTCTTTGCTTCTTTTAAGACTAACAGTAAGATCGAGAACTATACCGCTGAAGTTACTAAAGTTAATTCAGTTACTCCGGCAGGTAAGAACAAAGCAACGGTCTCTTATTCAGTTAAGTATACTTTTAATAATAGTGGAGATGCAGGCGATTCTACTAAGGTACAGCAGTTTACTTATCCGAATGCAGAAATCGTTAAGCAAGGCAGTGACTACAAAATTCAAACAATTGGTGATACTAAGTCAGCTGATTGGGAGAAGAACTATTCTAATGATAATTAACAGATTTTAGAAAAAAATTTTTCTATGATATTGAATTAGGGGTGTATTCTAAGCTGAATAACTTCGCTTCAGGTTAGGTAGCAAATTGGTGCGCTCATAGTGTATCAATCATTAGAAAGGCTAAGGAATTCGAGAGTGTGACATAAGTCGGTAAAATTTGAGTGCCAACTCGAAATTACGAACATAGCGAGTACTTTGCTCTGAGTAATTCGAAGTTAGACGGAGAATTTTGACTTATGGAACACGTTTATCCGGAATAAACTCGGGGCTGTGACAAAAGTTAACTTTTGTCACAGCCCCGAGTTCTTTTTTTTGTAGTGCAACCTTTTTTTAGCGGGAACTACGCAATATTTTGTTAATTGTAAACTATTTATTGAAATTGGGTTTACAGTTGAATATAATGAGACTGTTACTAATTTAAGAGTTGGGGTTGAGTTAAGTGAAGGATCATCAAAGAACCAAGAATTTAGTTTTAGCTGCAATGTTGGTGGCAATCTTAGTTATTTTGGGTTTATTGCCTGGAATTCCGCTGGGGATTATTCCAGTGCCGCTTGTTTTACAGAACATGGGAGTAATGTTGGCAGGCGGCTTATTGGGGTCTAAGTATGGAACTGCCGCAGTAGGTCTGTTCTTGTTGCTTGTATTTTTGGGATTACCGCTCTTATCTGGTGGTCGCGGTGGAGCCACTGTTTTTCTCGGTCCAAGTGGCGGATACTTGATAGCTTGGTTGTTTGTTCCGTTTCTAATAGGGTGCTTAAAACGACTTTTTCAAGTCCGTGCCCAGCATTCATGGTGGCATGAACTTTTGATTGTGGGTGTTGCTGGAGTAATTTTTGTAGATGTAGTCGGTGCCTTGTGGTTGTCTTTGCAATCCAGCATACCGCTTTCGACTGCCTTGGTCTCAAATCTGGTTTTCATTCCAGGAGACTTGCTTAAAGCAATTTTAGCAGTTGTGATTACTCGCCGAATCAGGAATTTAATGCAACTTGAAGTGGAATATTAAAGAAGTTGTCGCTAGTACTTTAAATTAGGTGGGGGAATTACGTTGAGTATCATTCATGGAATCGAGGTTGATGAGGCAGGGCGCTGCTGCCATTATCATCAGGCCAACGACATTGTAGGTTTAAAGTGTGCGCAGTGCCAGCAATATTTTGCATGTTATAAATGTCATGATACCTTAAGGGACCACCGCTTTGTCCCGTGTGCTAAACACGCTGCACCGGCAATTTGCGGTGTTTGTAAGTTCACAATGGATTTTCAAAAATATGTACAGGGATTTTGTCCCAATTGCCAGCATTCTTTTAATCCAAAGTGCCGTGTACATTATGGGATCTATTTTAAGTAAGCTGCTGGTTGGTCGAGCTATGGAAGCTTGATGTGGCAGCGATTTTTAGGAAATTTAAAAAAATTGGTGATTTTCATTTTAACTGGGGTTAAACTTTTGTTACAGGGCGTCCGAGTAAAAAGATGGAGTGACCAGAATTGAAAATTGAATACTTGCCACCAGTCAGAGTAGCTTATTTTAGAAAAGTTGGAGTTTACGGATTGGAAAACCAGGTTTTAATGAAAAATTTTAAAAGGTGGGTTAAAGCAGAGGGACTCTGGGAAAATGCTGTTATTCTCGGAATTGCACTAGATGATCCGACAAGAATAACCGCAAAAAATTGTCGATACGATGTCTGTCTTGTTACTAATAAAACAAACTTTAAAACTTGTGTAAAGCAAAGGGTTATCCAAGGTCAAAAGGTAGTAGTTTTTAAAATTAAGCATACTGAAGAGGTGATTAGTGAATTTTATGGTCAATTGGCTCAAATTATCAGTAAAAATTGTCTTAAAGTATTAAAGCAACCTTTGATTGAACGTTATAAGTTTTCGTTAGTCCAATCAGGGTATTGTGAGATATTAATTCCAATTAAGTGAAGTATGTTTAGTTTTAAGTCATGAAATTAATTGGGTGAGCGCACTTAAAAATCGATAGGTGGTCGAAATAAGCTAATCTTAAAAGAGAAATTTGTGTTAAAGCAGAGGGGCACTAAAGCTATCAATACTGATTAAAGGATTCATGAATAGTTTTGCAAGAATGAATTTAAAGAGCAAAATATTTATACGAAGTTTTGAGGTTGTTTAGAAAACTTAATAATTAATAAGAGAGTGTGACATAAGTCGGGAAAATTTGAGTACTAACTCGAAATTACGAACATAGCGAGTACTTTGCGATGAGCAATTCGAAGTTAGACGGAGAATTTTGACTTATGGAACACGTTTATCCGGAATAAAAGAGGGGCTGTGACAAAAGTTAACTTTTGCCACAGCCCCTTCCTTAGTTAAAATTTAGGTGGTCTTTGCATATTATTTAACAATAGAGGTCAAGAAGGTTATTAAACCTAAGATTACACCTGGAAGGTTTGCAATAATAATTGGTAGATCTTTTTTGTCTTTTAAAAATCCATAAGTAACCCAAAGAAAGGCATTAATAGCGGCAAAAAGAGGCTGAATTGAAGGCACCGGTTTTGAAGTCAGATTAGCAATAATTTGTTCAATGTAGGAAAAATACATTATTAAACATGCGACTGTTGCAGTTTTGCCCACTAAGCTGAGCTTTTTTATCCTCTTTGTTTTATTCATAAGCGTTTCCTTCTCTTAACATGAGATCTTAAAGTTAATTGAATAAGTAAACTTTTGTTTCATAAGGGCGAATCAGAGTTATTTCATCGTCTGGGTAATTTCCGATAACTAAAGAGTCAGCATTTTTTTGATTATAGTCACGAGTGAGTTCTTCAGCGGTAAAGTTACTAATTACCAACAATTCTTGCTTTTTATATGTTCTTTTGAATGCAAAAACTTTATCATCATTAGGATCGAGTTCCAAATAATCACCATAAACTATTAGTGAGGATTTGTGTCTTAATTGAATTAGTTTTTGATAATAACTGAAGACTGAGTTAGGATCATTGATTTGTGCAGCGGCATTAATCTGAGCTTTATTTTCATTTACCTCAATCCACGGAGTTCCGGTTGTAAAACCGGCATTTTTTGAATTGTTCCATTGCATAGGAGTGCGTGCATTATCGCGAGACATATTAGCAAAGTAGCTCATCATTTTTTCTTTAGAAACAATCTTTTCTTTGTTGACTAACTCATCATATGCATTAAGTGTTTCCAAGTCTCGATAATCAGCCATGGTTTTAAAATGGTTATTGGTCATGCCAAGTTCTTCACCTTGATAAATATAAGGAGTTCCTTTCAACATATGAAGAGTAGTTGCTAACATTTTTGCAGAAAGCTCTCGATATTCAGGAGAATCGTTACCAAAGCGTGAAACTGCCCGTGGTTGATCATGATTATTCCAATAAAGACTATTCCAGCCTTGTTTATTTAAACCATTTTGCCATTTTGAGAGAGAATTTTTAAGATCAACTAAATTTACAGGAATATCATTCCATTTACCGAGTCGTTTGTCTTTATTTGGAGTTAAGGTGACGTGTTCGAATTGAAAGATCATGTCTAATTCATGATTATTACGCCCTGTGTATTCAAGGGCATCTTTTACATTTGACCCAATCATTTCACCAATTGAAACTACATTATATTTGGAAAGAACTTCCTTGTTCATCTCTTTTAAGTAATTTCCCAATCTTTTACCATCAGCAACAATGGGTTGGGCATCAGCATAAGTTGCATTTGCAGGGTTGGGAGCATCTGGATAGTTATCTGGTTTGTCCAGCAAGCTAATAGAATCCATCCTAAATCCGTCAATTCCTTTATCGAACCACCAACGCATTAGACGATAGACATCTTTACGCATCTGAGGATTTTTCCAGTTCAGCTCGGGCTGTTCTTTAGCAAATAGGTGCATATAATATTGCTGGATTTCTTTATCATAGGTCCAGGCTGGTCCACTGAAGTAGGAACCCCAGTTATTTGGTAACTTTTTTGGATCACCGTCTTTCCAGATATAATAATCATGGTAAGGATTATTTTTTGATTTTCGAGATTCAACGAACCATTTTTGTTGATTAGAACTATGATTAACGACTAAATCCATCACAACTTTAATTTTGTGTTGATGTGCTTGCTTTAAAAGATTATTAAAAATTTTCAGATCGCCGAATATGGGTTGAATGTCTTGATAGTCACTGACATCATAACCATTGTCTACATTAGGGGATTTATAGATGGGATTTAGCCAAATTATATCTACTCCAAGCTTCTTTATATAATCAAGACGCGAAATAATCCCGTTAAGATCTCCAATGCCATCGCCGTTACTATCTTGAAAACTCGCTGGATAAATTTGATAAACAACTGCATTCTTCCACCATTTTTCCATAACTTTAGTTGCTCCTTTAATTTTTATTATTAATTTTTATTTTTTCTAATTCACCGTATGTCTCTTTTACAAATAAAACACTAATAGCAGACAGAATCAGTAAAATTCCAGCGATCAACATCATGATATGTTGGGCACCAACTCCGTGATTGCTGGAAAATTGTAAGATTAGAGTTCCGCCAACGAGATTTGCAAGAATCTGTGGAATACAAATAGTACAGTTAAAGAGTCCTAGATAAGTTCCAATATTATTTCCATCTAATGCATTGGTCACGATTGTAAAGGGAATAACGGTATTAGCTCCCCAAGCCAGGCCAAACGCAATGAAGGAAAGAATCAAAACATATTTATTTGTTACCAGAGAGACAGAGCCTAATCCGAGCCCACCCATAAAAAGTGAAAAAGCCCATAATGGTCTTTGTTGCTGTGGAAACTTAGCGATAGCAAGTGGCCAAATTGCACCCACAACTGCCGAAATTGCACTAAGAAATCCGAACCAGTTGCCGGCGGCTTGAAAGCCAGTTGAACTCACGTTAGTAGTTTTCCAGACTTTTTCTGCTATGCCTCCTGTAGCGTAAGTGGTCATATACATATAAGCTGCCCAGTAAAATAATTGGACAATTCCTGCTGTCCAAAAAGCTTTTGGGGCTGTACGCAGCAGTTGGAAAATATTGTGCTGACCGTTTGTTTGGTCCTCAGATATGTGGTGAAACTTCGCATATTCTTTTGGAGGTAACTCATGTACTTTAAAAAAAGAATAGATACAGCAGATGAATAAGGTTAGGGCTGCAAAATAAAAAGTAAATTTTACAGTATTGGGAATTACTCCTTTAGAAGCAACATTAGAAATGCCAATCATTGTTAAAATCATTGGGAAGATTGAGGCAACAACTTGACCCATATTTAAAACAAAAGTCATAATAGAATATGATTTTTCCTTTTGTTTTTCATTCACCATGTCGCCACTAAGCATTTTGAAAGGTTGCATTGCCATATTGGATGAGACATCTAAAAATAAAAGAGAAAGAACTCCAAACAACATGGATGTTCTGGTTCCATAGCCTAATCCAAGATTACCGGCATTTGGCATCAAAATAAGCACAATTATAGAAACCAGCCCCCCAACATAGAGCCAAGGGAGCCTTCTTCCAAAGCTGGTCCATGTTCGATCAGAGATGGCACCTACAATTGGTTGAACGAACATCCCTGCAATGGGCGCGGCCAGCCAGAAATAGCCAATGTCATTAGGGTTCGCTCCGATTGTTTGAAAGATTCTTGACATATTAGCAGATTGTAAAGCAAAAGCCATTTGTACACCAAAAAAACCAATGTTCATATTCCATAAAAAGGTATTGCTCCGACTACTTTTATTTAGAACTTCAATTTTATTTATTCTTTCCATAGTTATTCCGATTATTAGGTCGAAAGTCTAAATAACTCTTTCGGCAAATCGATTACACCTCCAACAATGAACTTGAAATTTGCGTAAGCGCTTACTCAACTTTCAAGTTCATTGTAAACGTTTTCTTGAAAGTGTCAAGACTTTTATAATAGTTATATTTGTTGTACTTTATGTACATACATAATTAATAAAAAAAGTGGGAGAGGATTAAGGTGCCAGTCAAAATTGCAGATATTGCTAAACTAGCTGGAATTTCATCAGCGTCTGTTTCAAGAATTTTAAACGAAACTGGTAGATATAGTGAAGAAACTGCAGCACGGGTAAAAAAAATTGCTAAAGATATAGGTTACTATAAAGATCGTTCGGCAGCCGATTTGGCACAAAAAAGCAACAAGACAATTGGTGTGATTTACACTAATTCGAAGACGAACTTTAACAATATTGTCATTAATGGGGTAATGGCTGAAGCAGATGAACATGGGCTGGATATTATTTTAATGGCCACAAAAAGGAATGATTCTAAAAAATTATTAAAAACAGTGCGTAATATGATAGAACGTCGAGTTAATGCGTTGTTGTTGATTTCACTGCAACCAACTAGTGAAGTAATTAATATGTTAAAACAAGTAAAAATTAATACTAAATTGGTGGGAACTTCTACAGATAAGGATATTCACTTTATATCCTCAAATGATTTCCTGATGGGGTATCAGGCAACAAAAAGTTTGATTAGAGCTGGATATAAAAAAATTGGAATGGCTGGCAGCGATATTATGCAAGATTATGTTGCACGCTTAAGGTACAAAGGATATCTGAAGGCTCTAGGAGAGGCTAAGATAAAATTTCAAACTGATTGGTTGTCACCTGGAAACTTCAGTTATGACTCGGGGATTGAAAGTGCGGCGTATTTTCATGAAAAGAAAAACGTTTCCGCGATCATTGGTGTAAGTGACGAGGTTTCGCTCGGTCTTTTGAATGGTCTCCATGATCTAGGAGATACTGTTCCTGCAGATTTTTCAATTGTTAGTATTGATGGAACTGAAATCTGTAAGCGTAGTAGACCGCAATTGACCAGTATTACACAGAACTTTGCCCTTATGGGAAAAATAGCAGTTACTGAATTTCAAAATAACAAGCAAAATGTACTTGTTCCATTTAAACTAGTACAGCGTTCCACGACAAAAAAACTGTAAAAAGTTCTTTAGATTAGTGAGTTAGACATAAAATTTTTACTGCTGTTATTTACCCCAAAGTTGATTTTTAAGTGATAGCTATTAAAAATAATTTGACATACTGCAAGGATAATACGTTTTATAGTATATTAGCTTGATTAATAAGAGGAGGTTCTTTTATGACCAAAGATTACGAGTTAGTTGCTGACGTTGCAAGCTATCAACCAGACACTTTGTCTTTTTTTAAAGCCTTAGCTGCCCAAAATGTCCGCGCAGTAATTGTCAAATTGACGGAAGGTAGTGCAAACGGCAGTGCCTACGTTAATCCTAAAGCTGCTGCCCAATTAGCGCATGCACGTGCCGCAGGTCTGTTAGTTCATGCGTATCATTATGCTAAGTTCAAGGGAAGCCAGGATGCAAGTGCTGAAGCTGCTTGGTTTGTGCAGCACGCACAAGCTCTAAAGATTACTCCAGCTTCTGTAATGGTTCTTGATATTGAGGACCAGCAAAATGCCAACTGGGCTACTGCTGACGCCAATACGTTTTTGCAGGCAGTTAAGGCCGCCGGATATCCACATGTCGATCTTTATTCAATGGCAACCTGGTTTTGGAGTGGGCGTTTGGACCCCAGTAAGTTGTTGGCTAAGAATCTCTGGGTTGCTAATTACGGTGTAACTGCTCCTGGAGTGGCAGATGTGGGCTTATGGCAATACACGAATAGCTTTGAAGTTGCAGGTCTGCAGATTGATATGAGTTATGACTTTAATGGTTTCTATTCTAAGGCGCTGACTAGCGCAAAACCTGTAACACCTGCTGTCCAAAATACCAGTTTCAGCGATGACCTTGGCGATAAGTGGACTACAGAAACCGGAATATTTACGACGAAAACCGCCATTAAATTGCGCTGGGGTGCCAAAACCACTAGTTCTGTAATTGCACTTTTACCAAGCAATTCAGTGATCAATTATGACGCATATTCAATGCATGATGGTTTTGTTTGGTTGCGTCAACCACGATCAGCTGGCAAGTTTGGCTACTTGGCAAGTGGTGAAGAAGTGGCTGGTAGGCGGACTAGTTGCTGGGGTGAATTTGAAAGTAACTAAGTATAGGTTATCTAGAAGATAATAAAAAAATGCTGTAAACTTTAATTGTTACAGCATTTTTAACTATTTAGAGACTAATTGCTAAACCCTATTCATAATCAAATAGTAGCTTGCAAAATTTTGCGACCGTGATTACCAAGATCAGCTTTGAGGAGTCGAACATCTTTATATTCAGTACTATTTGTCACAATTACAAAAGTTGAAGTGTCATAGCCGGCTTTTTTTAAAGCAGCGAGATCAAAATGGATTAAAAGCTGACCAGATTTAACAACATCACCTTGTTTGACCTTTGAGGAAAAATATTTCCCATTTAATTTGACAGTATCAATTCCAATATGAATTAACACTTCAGTTCCTCGGTCGGAGGTAATTCCAATTGCGTGGTTTGTTTTAAACAACATTGAAATAGTACCATCAAAGGGGGCGTAGACATCACCACTTGTAGGATGAATGACAGTTCCTGAGCCCATTGAACCAGAAGCAAATGCTGGATCGTTGGCTGACGCAATGTCAGCAACAGTTCCATCTAGGGGTTGAAGAATTGAGGCATCAGAAATTTGTTTTGTATTGCCAATTTGATCAGTTTGTACTTTGGTGTTTTCGGCCTCATCAATACCGATTAACAACGTTACAATCATTGCGACTACAAAACAAATAATTAAACCAATTACATAAGAAATGAATGTCTTGCCAATGAAAGCGGGTAGTGTGGTTATGCCTCCAAAAACAAAAGCAAAGGCTTTAGCGTGAAGTCCACCGATAAAAGCTCCCCCTATTGCACCTCCAGTAACAGCACCAATTAGAGGCTTTTTGTACTTAATACCAATTCCATAGATTGCTGGTTCGGTAATACCCGCAAAGAAAATTGAAAGAAGTGCAGAAATAGAATAGGCTTTCATTTTACTGTCTTTTGTCCTAAAAAAGGTTCCAAGTGTTGCTCCAGCCATTCCAAAGTTCGCAGCAGCTGTTAGCGGAACAATGAAGTCATAACCAAGTTTACTGATATTTTGGATCATTACTGGATTGACAGCCCATTGAAGTCCAAAAATAACAAAAATATTCCAAGCACCACCAACAATAGCACCAGCTAACCAACCATTTGCATTCATTAAAAAATTAATTCCATCAGAAATCCATTCCCCTAAGTAGACACCGAATGGTCCAAATATTCCAGCTGTTAATGGAACCATGATGAACAGAGATATTAGCGGAACGAAAAGTAACTGAAGGTTTTCAGAAATAATTTTTTTTAAATAGTATTCAACATATGATAAGCACCAAATTGATAAAATTGCAGGAATTACTGTCGATGTATACGTCATTGTTACAATTGGGATTCCTAAAAAATGAGTTATGATACCGTTTCCATGATTGCCCATAATTTGTGTGAATTCCGGCATTATCAAGGCGCCCATAATTGCTGCGGCAACGTACTTATTAACTTTAAATTTTTCTGCAGAAGTAAATGCTAATAATATAGGTAAAAAATAAAATACCGCAGTAGATGCAGCAGTTAAAATATGGTAAGTTCCAGAGGTTTCAGATAACCAACCTACTTGAGTTAATAATAATACAATTCCTCTTAAAACACCCGAGCCCGCAAGTAGAGGAAGTAGAGGAGTAAAAATACCTGCTACAATATCCAAAAAATTAGAAACTAAACCATGACTGTTTTTTTCCTTAGTATTATCTTGATTAGTCTCTTGGGTTAGGTTTGTTCCATCAAGAAGTTGGTCGTATACATTTGTTACCGCGGGGCCAATTATTACTTGAAACTGTCCGCCGTTTTCAACAACACTTATAACGCCAGTTAAATTTTCAATAGCTTTTTTATTTTTATTGGCAATTCGATTATCTTTTAATAACATGCGTAAGCGAGTAGCACAATGAGATATCCCTTGAATATTAGCTTCACCGCCGATTAAGGATAATATTTTTTTCCCTAATGATTTTTCATTCGACATATTTAGTCACCTCGTTTATTTTTTGAGCAAACGATTTCTCAAATTGAATAGTACCATTAAGTTTATTTTCTGTCAATTATCCATATATTACGATGATAGCTTCGATTAAGATCTATTTGACATATCGAAAGGCAGATGATATATTTATTTTTGAGCAAACGATTTCTCAAAAATAATATTAAGGTTGATGAATATGGAAAAATTAATTTGTCCTTCGTTAATGTGTGCAAATTTTTCGAATCTCAAATCTGAAATTCAAAATCTTGAAGCTGCAGGTGTGGATATTTTTCACATGGACGTTATGGACGGAAACTTTGTCCCTAACATGGCTTTAGGGCTTGAAGATTATCAAACTGTTAGAAATTTAACTTCGGTTTCAATGGATGTGCACCTAATGGTTAAAAGACCAAAGAATTTTATTCATATGTTTTATGCAGCAGGGGCCGATATCATGTATATCCACTCAGAGGTAGATCCTATGGCAGCTACTACATTGTTAGAAATAAAGAGTTTGGGTATGCACCCAGGGTTAGCGATTAATCCAGGGACTGCAGTTGAGTCTATTAAGGAGTTGCTTCCATTAGTTGACTATGTACTTGTTATGACTGTCAATCCCGGCTTTTCTGGACAAAAATTTTTAGACTTCGTAGTTCCGAAGATTGAAAAACTTGCTGTTTGTAAAAATGATAGTTCATTTAAATTAATGGTTGATGGTGCAATTTCTCCGAAAAAAATTAGTCAACTTTCAAAAATTGGTGTTGACGGTTTTATTGTTGGAACTTCATCATTGTTTGGGAAAAACAAATCTTATAACAAAATCGTAAACGAATTGAAGGAGTGTTAGAAATGAAAAAAATAAAAATTGCTTTTGGATCCGATCATGTTGGCTATGAGTTAAAGCCTTTAATTATCGAATATGTGCGTTCACTAGGATATGAAGTTCATGACTTTGGAACTTACTCAAATAAAAGAACTGATTATCCTATCTACGGAAAAAAGGTTGGTGAGGAGGTAGCTAATGGTAATTATGATTTGGGAATTATCATGTGTGGTACTGGGATTGGTATTTCAATATCTGCGAACAAGGTTTCTGGTATTCGTGCGGCTAGTGTTAGTGAACCTTATTCAGCTGAATTATCACGAAGACATAATAATTCAAATATACTTGCCTTAGGTTCTAGAGTAGTTGGTTCTGAACTTGCCAAAATGATTGTTAAGGCATGGTTAGATGCTAGTTTTGAAGGCGGAAGACATCAGCGAAGAATTGACGAAGTAACTGCAGAAGATGAGCATGATGAACAAAAATTTGATAGAATTGTAAATGATGACAGTGGAAAATATTCAGATTGAAATATTGAAACCTGATGTACTTTGTCTAGTACAATTCCACTCTCGCAAGATATAACATTAAGAACGTTTTGGAAGTGGATTATGGATAAAAAAATTTCAATCAAAGAGATTGCTAGATTAAGTGGAGTCTCTGTTTCAACCGTTTCAAGAGTCATCAATAACAATGGACGTTTTTCTGAAGACACTCGGCAGCGTGTATTGAGAATAATAGAGAAGTACCACTACCAAACAAATACCCTTGCAAAGGGGCTGCGAATGAAAAGATCAAATACGATTGGTATTATTGTGCCAGACTTATCTAATACATTCTTTTCATCTTTAGTTGAAAAAATTGAAAATCAATTTTTTTCAAAGCAATACTCTACTATTATCTGTGATACAGGAAGAGATTCAGAAAAAGAAGAAACTTATATACGAATGTTAGAGGCAAAATTAGCAGATGGACTAATAGTCATTTCAGGGAAAAAGACCTTTGACAAAAATATTCTAAGTCGATCAATTCCAGTAGTTTGTATTGATAGGAAGCCCAATGATAGTAACACAATTTTTGTTAGTTCAAATCATTATGAAGGTGCTGTAATCGCAACAACAGAATTATTAAATGCTGAAACACTTCCGACTCTTTTTAGAGTTACTGGGGATTCGTCTTCTATTTTGGATAGAATTAAAGGTTTTAAAGATACACTAGAAGCAAGTAATTTAAAATTAAGTCAATTTTCAATTATTAGTCTAGATTCTCAGCATCTTTCTGGATCAGAGCAAAGAAGGTTGGAAATTCGAAATGAATTACGAAAATTAATAAGTCATAATGAGTTACCGATTGGTATTTTTGCAGTAAGCGATACTTTAGCTGCCGATATTATGATTGCAGCTAGAGATTTACACTTGAGTATTCCAGGAGATTTGAAAATTGTTGGATTTGATGATGCACCAATTGCTAAGTATTGTTATCCTGAGTTAACAACTATTCACCAAAATATTGACAAAATTGCTCTACAGGCAAGTCAACGATTGATATCAGCAATAAAAGGAACAAGTAATAGCTCAGAAGAAGTCACGCATACTATTATTGATGTTCACTTAGTTAAAAGAAAAACAGTTTAAATACAAGAAATTGAATGCAAATTAATGTACAATGAGTTAGATCGAAAAGAACATTTAAGGACTGGGACAAGCAAAATTTTGCCACGGTCCTTTTTGAGTACACGTTACTTTTTGACTAATATGAGGTTCTATTTTTTAATGGCAGTTGTTTATGACAGAAAAGTGTAAGCGCTTGCAAAATTGAAAAGATATACTATAGCTGAAGGAAAGGAGAGGTGGGAGATGTCATTTAGAGAAAAAGAAAAAGCACTTCTTGAATTCCTTAGCCAAAATGATAACTACTTTACCTCTAATGAAATAGCCGAGAAATTGGAAATTTCGACACGTACTGTTGCTCGTTATATCGAAAAAATTAACGAAAGAAGTGATGAAGACCAATTAATAATTTCGGAAAAAGGGAGGGGATACCGCATAAATTATCCTGAGTATTTACGTAACAAGGAACAGCAAAGTCAAAACAGTTTCTTTTCCCCTGTTGAGCGGCGCAACGAGATTTTATTGAAAATACTTTTCAGCTCTCCACGAGAGTTAAAAGTTATTAATCTTTTTGAAAAATACTATGTTAGTGAAACTGTTATCAATGGTGACTTGATGGTAATCAAGCAGCAATTAAAGAAACAAAAGATTCAACTGATTCGAAAAAGTCATAATGTTGGTGTGAAGGGCAGTGAATTAGCCATTCGACGTGCAATTTTACAAAATATTACTAAAGCTAATGATATTGAGACAGAAAAAATTAGTTCAAAGTTTCCTACTTTAAATCGTTATGATATGCGGTTTATTATCGAACAATTTAGGTTGATTGAAAATCACTTGAATTCAATTATTCCTTATCCATATAATATAAATATTTTTTCACATATATATATCTTAGTTAGTCGTTATCGTAATGGATTTGCAACTAAAAATCAGAAGTTTAAATTGGTAGATGTTTCTTCGAATGAGGAACGGTATCGTAATCAAAAATTTTTTGAGATTGCCGATATTATCATTGATAATTTATCAAAATATTTAGGGCAGGAATTACCCCAAGAAGAGAAGATATTTTTGTTACAGTATTTGAATTCATCGAGGTTGTTTTTTAAAAATACTAATAAGCTAAATTTTTCAACTGAAATAATTGAAATTACAATGGAGATTATTAATGGAGTTAGTACTGTCAGTGGAATCGCATTCAATATCGAACAATTAAAAACTGAACTTATAAATCATATTAAACCTCTTGTTAACAGAGTTAAAAATCATATTGAGATTACTAATAAGTTACTAACTGATATTCAAAATGAATACTCTCAAATATTTGTACAAGTTAAACAAGTCGTGAACGAAGTTTTTCAGGAACATTTTCAACAAAAGTTGGATGATGATGAGATTGGGTTTATTACACTTTACTTTGCAAAATTCATTGAACAAAATCCCCCAAAAATAAGAGTCCTAATTATGTGTGCAAGTGGAGTTGGTACTTCTGAGTTACTGAAAGTTAAAGTGCATAAGTTTTTCCCTGAATTACAAATTAAAGATGTCATCTCTTTGCGACAATATCAAAAAGAAAAGAGTTTTTACGATCAGCAAGTGGATTTTATTATCACTACAATTTTTGCAGAGAAAGTGAGTATCAAACCGACGCTATTGGTAAATGCAATGTTTAATAAAAATGATCAAATAAATGTGAATAAAATGTTAAAGGTGTTGAGAGAAAATGGAAAGTAATATTAACAATTTTGAGATCGCGAAAGTGATCACGCCAGAACTGATTTCAATTGATCTTAAGGCAGTTACAAAAGAAGAAGCAATTGAGGAACTGACAGAATTACTTTTTATGCATGGAGACGTAATCAAGCGTAAAGAGTTTAAGGAGGACGTAATGCAACGCGAGACTGAGGGAATGACAGGATTAGGACAAGGAGTTGCAATTCCTCATGGAAAGTCGAAAGCTGTCAAGAATACAACTTTAGCAGTAGGGATTAGTCACCATAAAATTGCTTGGGAAACATTGGATAATGAACCAGTAACAATTGTTATTCTTTTTGCTGTAAAAGATACTGACGCTAATACTCTGCATATTCGTTTATTACAGAAAGTAGCGATTCTATTAGCAGATGAGGCTTTTATTGCAGGTTTGCACAGAGTAAGGACAAAAGAAGAAGTATTAGAATTATTATCACAAAATCCAAAGGAGGAGTAAGAATGAAAATTGTAGGAATTGCTGCATGTACCTCTGGAATTGCGCATACGTATATAGCACGGGAAAAGATTATGAAAGCAGCACAAAAATTGGGTTACGAGATTCATATGGAAACACAAGGAACGATTGGAACTGAAAATGAATTAACAACTGATCAAATTAAGGAGGCAGATTTTGTACTTCTAGCTGTTGATATTAAGATTGGTGGGAAAGAGCGTTTTAAAGGAAAAAGAGTAGTAGAAGTACCAACAAACACAGCTATCAAAGCACCTACAAAATTACTTCAAGCAGTAGTAACTAAATTAAAAGAGACTTAAATTGGAGGAATGAAAGATGCTAAAAAAAATGCAGTTGAAAAAACATGCGATGACCGCAATTTCATACATGTTACCACTAGTTGTTGCTGCGGGTTTACTAATTGCAATTGGGAATCTAATGGGAGGTTCAGTGATTACCAATTTTAAGAGTGGCTATTCAATTCCCTCTGCATTCACAACTCTTGGTGTTTGGGGAATGGGACTTCTAGCACCTGTGATTTCCGCAGCAATTGCTTATTCAATTGCTGATCGGCCTGGAATTGCTCCGGGATTATTAAGTGGAATAATTTCATATAACATTGGTGCTGGATTTTTAGGTGGAATGCTGGGCGGCTTTTTAACAGGGTGGTTAGTACTATTTTTGCTGAAATATATTAAAGTTCCAAAATGGGCTGAAGGGTTAGTTCCAATGATGATTATACCTTTACTGTCTTCTCTGATAATGGGGCTATTGATGTTTTTTATAGTAGGTCAACCAATCGTATGGGCAACTAACGCTTTAACTTCATTTCTAAATAGTATGAAAGGCTCTGCTAGATTTACATTCGGTGCGATTTTAGGCGGAATGGCTGCCTTTGATTTCGGTGGACCAGTCAATAAAGTTGCTTCTTTATTTGCTGATGGATTACTGCTTCAAGGAGTCAAAGAACCAGAAGCTGTTAAAATCTTAGCCTCAATGGTACCACCATTTGGCGTAACACTTTCTTGGCTGTTGTCAAGATTATTTAAACATCAGATTTACACTCCAGAAGAAGAAGATAATATAAAAATTGCCTTTCCAATGGGAATCGTCATGATTACAGAAGGTGTAATTCCATTGGCCGCTGTTGATTTGATTAGAATGGTGGCAGCTTGCTCAATAGGAGCAGCGGTTGGAGGTGGCTTATCTATGACATGGGGAATTGAGAGCCCAGTTCCTTCAGGTGGGATGTTTATAGTACCAGCAATGAACAAACCGTTGCTTTTTTTGCTTGCCTTGTCAATTGGTTCTGTCGTAACAGGATTAATACTATTTGCTTGGAAGAAGATGCCAAGTAAAGAAGATGAACATTTGGAATCTGAAGAAGACATTAACTTAGATGATATTCAAATTAATTAATGCTAGGAGGCACAGCATGTACGTTTCAATGAAAGGAATGTTAGCTAATGCTAACTCACATAATTATGCGGTAATGGCTATCAACTGTTTTAATTTAGAAAGTGCATATGCGACTATCTGTGCAGCAGAATCAATGGATGCTCCAATAATTATAGATTTATTAATGGAACATTTACAAAAGCATATTCCTCGTGAATACGTTTTACCAGGAATTATCAAAATGGCGGAAAAGGCTAACGTTGAAGTAGCAATTAATTTAGATCATGGAAATTCCAAAGAATACGTCCTTCAAAGTATTAATGCTGGGTTTTCAAGTGTAATGATAGATGCGTCTGAGTATAAGTATGATGAAAATGTTCGAATTACGAAAGAAGTTGTTAAAATGGCAAGTTCTCGCGGTGTAAGTGTTGAAGCAGAAATTGGGAATATGGGAGCTGTTGCAAATAATCAATTTACACGCACGAGTATGTATACTGACCCACAAGAAGCAATCTCATTTATAAAAGAAACAGGGGTGACGGCACTTGCAATCTCTTTTGGTTCAAGTCATGGTAGTTTACCGCAAGATGTTACTCCAGAGTTTGATTTTAATATTGTCCAAGAGATAAAAAATGCAACCCATCTTCCATTAGTTTTACATGGGGGATCTGGGTGCGGTGAAAAAAATATTAAAATGGCAATTCAGTATGGGATCAATAAGGTCAACGTAGGTTCCGATGTCATGCAAGCGCAAGCTGATTCGGTGTTTGAACAGCACTCAAAAAACCACAAGATAGAGTACGTAAATCTTATGACAACTACAATGCAAGCAGCTAGGGAGATGGTGCGTTACTATATAAAAATTTCGGGTTCAGCAGGAAAGACAAGTAAAAATAGCTAGACAAGAAGGGAAGATGTTAAATGTTATTAAATATGAAACAAATGTTGAAAACTGCACAAGAAAATCATTTTGCGGTAGGGGCCTACAACGTCTCTAATGCTGAATTATTAAGATCGGCCATTGAACAGTGTGAAGCAGATAATGCACCAGGTATTATTGCAGTTCATCCAACTGAAATGGCCTATGCAAAAGATGACTTTTTTGCCTATGTTCTACAACGAATTAAAAATAGTAAGGTGCCCTTTGTCTTGCATCTGGATCATGGTGATACTATTAAAAATGTTGCTCGTGCAATTCATAATGGATTCAGTTCGGTGATGATTGATGGGTCACTAGCTTCGTGGGAAGAAAATGTTGCACTTACCAAGAAAACTGTTGCGATGTGCCACTTAGTAGATGTTTCAGTAGAAGGCGAGCTAGGAACAATTGGTCAAACTGGGAATCATATTAAAGAGCACTTGCAAAATGGAATTTATACTCAACCCACAGACGCTCAAAAATTTGTCGAAGAGACCGGTGTTGATACGCTAGCGATTGGAATTGGTACAGCTCACGGAATTTACCCTTCAGATGTTACTCCCAAAATTAGAATAGATATTTTAAAAGATATTATGGCTGTTGTTGCAAATCCGCTAGTATTACATGGGGGATCGTCCAATCCAGATGAACAAATTGAGGAGGCTGTTAAAACTGGAATTTCAAAAGTAAATATCTCTTCTGACTACAAATATGCTTTCTTTGCTAAAGCAAGAACAATATTAGCTGAGGAAGAAGGATGGGATCCAAATAATCTTTTTCCAGAATGTATTGCAGCAGCTAAAAGAGTTGTGCATCATAAAAATCAACTTTTTGGAGCGCTCGATAAGGCACCATTATATATTGATGTGGAACCTTGGCGTAGAACGTTACTTTGAGAGTAGATGTAAAGTGACAAGGTAAGTTATCAAAAGATTACTAGAAAATATAAGGGCTTTGACAAGAATTGTCTTAGTCCTTTATTGTGTTAATTGTGAAAACTTTTTTGAATCGATTCGTTGAGGTCAAGAAAAAGCGAACTTAAAAAATTTAGAAAGACTATTGACAATTTAAGAAAACCCTTTCATAATAGCTTCGTTAATTAGCGTGCTTAAACGTTTAAGCAAAATTTGTGTAAAGGGTGAATTAAATGACAAATGATATTTTTTATAGACCAACTGACGGATTTGTGGGTGATGTAATCCCATTTACTAAGAATGGAGAGGCATACCTATTCTTTCTTTTCGATGAGCGCAAGGAACCTAAAACAGGAATGCCTTGGAAAGTTATCAAAACTAAAGACTATGCAGCTTTGAATGATCTAGGAATTGCGCTACCATCAGGTGGTCTTACTGCGAAAGATTATAATTGTTACACTGGCAGTGTTGTCACAGATGAGCAAGGGACAGACCATCTTTTTTACACTGGTAATAATCCACATACAACGGACACGAGCGGACGCTCACTTCAATTAATTATGCATGCAACTAGCACTGATAACATGCTGAGTTGGACTAGACATCAGGAGCTTACTTTTGGAGCGAGTTCTAATTATGAAAAATATGACTGGCGGGATCCTTTTGTATTCAGAGATGAGGAAAATGGAGTTTGGCGAATGATCTTTGCTGCTCGTAAGAATTCTGGCCCAGAAAGAAGACGAGGTGTGACAGCTCAATATATTTCAAAAGATTTGAATTTTTGGAAAGAGGTTGAACCTTTTTGGGCACCTAATAGATATGTTGCAATGGAGTGTCCTGAGGTTTTTAAATGGGGAGAATGGTGGTACTTTGTTTATTCAGAATTCACTGATGCTTTTACAACGAAGTATAGAATGTCAAAATCACTTAAGGGTCCGTGGATTGCTCCTGAACATGATTCAATTGACGGACGGGCCTTCTATGCAGCTAAAAGTACTTTTTTGAATAACCGTAGATATTTTACAGGTTGGATTGCAACTAAGAAAAATGAATCAGATGATGGTGAATGGCAATGGGCTGGTAATATTGCAACATTAGAGGCTACCCAAAATGCAGATGGGACTTTAAATTTTAAGTTTCCTAATGAATTAGTAACTACCTTTAAGAATACCGTTGCTACTTCAATTGAAAATACTACTCTCAATGTTCCTGATGGCTATGACTGTAGTCTAACTGGCAATATTTTGCCAAACAGGGCGACATACATTAAAGCTGAATTGGAATTCTCAATGCAGACGCACGAAGTTGGTTTCTTATTACGAGCATCTAACGATGGAGACTCGGCTTATATGTTGCGTTTAGAGCCAAAACGTGCGCGCGTCGTTTTTGATCGTTGGCCTCGTAAAAAAACAGGAACAGAACAATGGCAAATTTCGGGAGACGTTCCTTATTATGTGGAACTTGAACGTCCCTGTGAACTTTTGGCTGGAAAACATACGGTCGAAATCCTTATTGAAGGAACTATAATGGTTGCTGTAATTGATAAATCAGTGTCATTAAGCGCCAGAATCTATGATAAAGAATCTGGTAGATTTGGCTTCTTTGTAAGTGATGGTCAAGCAAAACTTACTTCTTTAGAAATCAAGGATCGTTAGTTTTTTACTAGTCAAAGTTAAAGATGGAATGGACTGATAAAAGTGAATAGTATAAAGGAACATAATGCTAATAAATTATCAATTACACCAATCACCAAACTCACTTCCTATAAATTTATTATTGGTTTTGGAACGTACGCTATTTTGCAGAATATGGGCTTCTATATGATAGCTGCGGTATTGATGCCGCAAAGGCTAAAAGATGTGGGAGTTGCCAATCCAGATGCTCTTTTAGGTACGATTAATGCAGCTGGTGCGCTAATTTCCTTGTTTGTAAATGTTTTTGTAGGCGCTTTATCTGATAAAACACGTTCCCGTTTTGGAAAGAGAACTCCGTGGTATTTGGCGGGTGCTTTAATCGCTGCATTTTCGTTTTATTTGATAGGAATACCCACTACTGGAACCGGAATTTTGTTAGCATATTGTTTTGCTAATGTTGGACAGAACATGATGACTGCACCCATTGTAGCAACACTTTCAGATCGCGTGCCTAAGATTAACCGGGGGACTGTTTCTGCAGCGTATGGTGGTGGAATTACTGTAGGACAGGCAGCCGGAACTTTTCTTGCTTCATTGTTTATTGCCAAAACAACAATTGGCTTCTTATTGGCTGCACTGATGTATATTATTGCTGGTTTATCAGCATTTTTGATTATTCCACGGGAACCTGCCAATAATGTTACGGTTGCCGGAAAAGAAAATGTTATGCAAGTAATTCTTAGAGCTTTCACACCACCTATTCGTAATGCCGCAGATTTCTGGAAGGCGTTTGTGTGTCGAACGAGTTTAATTGTTGCTTATCAAATGGTGGCTGCGTATCAGTTATATATTTTAGAAGATCATCTAGGGCAATCACGTACTGAAGCCGCAGGAGTTATTTCAGTGATGTCAGTTATTACAATGATAGTTTCTTTTATAGCTGCAGTAACTTCCGGACCAATTTCTGATAGAATTGGAAGACGTAAACCACCTGTGGTAGTTGCATGTTTGCTTTATGCAATTGGAATTGCTATGCCATGGATGTTACCGTCAACGCTTGGAATGCTTCTTTTTGCCGGAATTGCAGGTTTGGGCTATGGAATGTACATGGCAGTTGATCAGGCCTTAAATGTTGATGTTTTACCAGATAAGGAAAATGCAGGTAAGGATTTGGGTTTTTTAAACGTTGCTTCATGTGCTGGACAAGCAGTCGGTGCTGGAATTACATCAATTCTCGTAACAACGATGGGTTCTTATACTCCAATTTTTCCAGTCGCAATTATAATTACTATAATTGCAATTATTTCAGTTTTATTAATTCGAAAGGTTAAGTAAAATGAGCAAAAAAAAGCCAACACTAAAAGATATTGCTGAGATCGCAGAAGTATCAGTTGCAACTGTCTCATGGGCAATTAATGGAACTAAAGCACGGATTCCTCAAAAGACACGTGCAAAGATTATTAAAATAGCAAAAGAAATTGGATATCGACCTAATGTACTTGCACGTAATTTAGTACAGGGAAAGACAGACTTGATTGGGTTTGTTACAGATGATGTTGCAACTTCACCATTTGCAGGTGAAATTATTGCCGGTGCACAAGAAGAGGCGTGGAAGAGTAACAAAATTCTTTTAATTGTTAATACTGATGGAAAAAAAGAAGTGGAAGATAATGCTTTGAAGATGATGAAAGAACAGCAAGTTCAAGGAATTATTTACTCAACTTGGTATCATCGTAAAGTTACTTCACCATCTTTATTTGCTGAAATCCCGTCACTTTTTGTTAATTGTTATAGTCAACAAGAAGATTATATGGCAGTTGTTCCTAATGAAGTACAGGGAGGAAGAACTGCAACTGACTTATTGATTAAAGCTGGTCACAAAAGAATTGCTTTTATTAACACTACCTCTGTTTCACCTGCTCAATCCGATAGGCTTCAGGGTTATAAAGATGCTCTGAAAAATGCAAATCTGACCTATGATGATGCGCTAGTTATTTATGCAAAACCTAATCAAGAAGGAGGTTATGATGTTGCAAATTCAATTATCGGTTTAGGAGTTAGTGCTGTATTTTGTCACAATGATCGAGTTGCAATGGGTCTTTACGATGGGTTACGAAAAAGAAATGTCAAAATTCCAGCAGATATTTCAATTGTCGGTTTTGATAATCAAGAAATTATTGCAGAACATTTGCATCCTAAACTAACTACAGTCGCGTTACCACACTATAATCTTGGTGCAATTGGAGTCCAACAGCTGTTGCAGAAAATTGAAGAGCATCAAATTTTTGATAAAAAGAAATTAATTAAAGTTAATTGTCCGCTAATTACTAGAAACTCAATCCGAAAACTTCGCAAGGAGGAGAAGCCATTATGATAAAGGTAAAAAACACTCGGTTTCGCCAAAAATATCATGTTATGCCACCTAAAGGATGGATGAATGATCCCAATGGATTGTGTTTTTTTAATGGATATTATCATGTGTTTTTTCAATATCATCCGCATAGTGCTGACTGGGGGCCAATGCATTGGGGACATGTTAGAAGTTTGGACCTTGTTCATTGGGAGAACTGTCCTATTGCTCTTGTACCAGGAAATAAAGAGGATAAAGATGGTTGCTTTTCGGGGAGTGCAGTAATAAAAGATGACAAATTATACCTGATTTATACAGGTCACCATTATGTGCCTGGGTCAGGTAAAAAAAGTTTTTGGCAAACTCAAAATATTGCTGTTAGTACTGACGGGCTGCATTTTGAAAAATATGAAAATAATCCAATTATTACAACGCCGCCTGCTGATAACTCTGAAGATTTTAGAGATCCTAAAGTCTGGTATGAAAAAGGACTATGGCAGTTGATATTAGGCAGTCAAGGTAGTGAACATCAAGGAAGAGTTCTTTTATATCGTTCTCCAGATCTATTTAATTGGAAGTATGTAGGGGTACTAGCCCAGGCAGATTTGAAAAATAATGAGGGTTTTATGTGGGAATGCCCTGACTTATTTCAATTGGGTCATCAACAAATTTTATTAGTATCACCACAAGGAATTAAGGCAACTTCTGAGAAATTTAAGAATCTTTACCAAACTGGGTATTTTATAATTAATTCAGAAAATAAAAGTAATTTTTATGAATTAGATTCAGGGCATGATTTTTATGCTACACAGACCCAACTATTAGAAGATGGGCGTCGAATTATGTTTGCATGGATGGATATGTGGGAAAGTAAGATGCAAGAACAGCTAGATGGATGGGCAGGAACATTGACAGTACCGCGGGAATTGAGCGTCAAGAATGGTAAATTATATTCTTATCCAATTTCTGAGTTAAAGTCATTACGACAAAAATTGTTATTTAGCCAGCAAAGTGATGGCATGGAGATTAATTTCAGCAGTGCATCACATGCGTTAGAAATAAATGCAGTGATTGAATGGCCAAAAAGCGCTACAAATATTATCTTTAGTCTAAAAGATAAGTGCGAACAGGATATTATCAAGCTACTTTTTGATTTCCAAAGCCGGATCGCGTATTTACAGCGAGTAGGGAGTGATGGAAAGAGACAATGCTCATTTAGCCAGAATCATGAACTCAAATTAAAAATCTATGTAGACAGTTCCTCTTTAGAAATCTTTATTAACGCTGGAGAATGTAGTTTTAGTGAACGTTTTTATGTGGAAGATCAGTTGAATTTTCAATTCAAAGCAAACAGACAAATTAAGCAACATATTGATGTTTACCAATTAGATTGAAGTTTAAGGAAAGATAGAGGTGGGAAAGATGTTATTAGGCAGTATTGAAGCAGGTGGAACAAAGTTTGTTTGTGCAGTTGGAGACGAAGATTATCGGATTAAAAATAGTGTTAGGATAAACACTACCTCACCAAAAGAGACCCTTACTCTGGTAACCGACTATTTCAAGCAATTTTCTCTCGATGCATTATCGATCGCTTCATTTGGTCCCATTGATGTTCAGCACATTAGTCCAACATATGGTTTTATCACAAATACACCTAAGCCTGGTTGGAAAAATGTTGATTTCGTTGGAGGTATCAAACGATCATTAAAAGTACCCGTTTTTTTTACGACAGATGTAAATGGGTCTGCATTTGGAGAGTATACAATGGCACAGCTTTTTAATGAAAAATTGAATTCGCTAGTATATTTGACTGTTGGAACTGGAGTTGGTGGAGGAGCTGTAATTGATGGTAAAATTTTAGGTAGTGGTGGACATCCAGAAATGGGACATGTTTATCTCAAAAGACATTTTGATGACGTGACATTTACTGGTAATTGTCCCTTCCATAAAGATTGTTTAGAGGGATTAGCTTCTGGACCTGCAATACAAGCAAGAACTGGAATTGCTGGAGAGAAAATTTCACCAAATGATAAAGTTTGGAATATAATTGCTTATTATCTTGCACAGAGTGCATTGCAACAAACACTAATTCTACGGCCAGATAGTATTACCTTTGGCGGTGGGGTTATCAATGATGTATTGCTTGAGAAGGTTAGAGTGGCTTTCGAAGAGTTAAACAGTGGTTATATTGAGATTCCAAAATTGAAAGAATATATTCGAATGCCTAGAGTAAAGAATAATGGATCAGCAACTGTAGGAAATTTTGCACTGGCATATTCGTTGTTGCAAGCTTAAGATAGCATTTTAGGATTATCAACTAATATTTAAGGAAGAACCAAACCAGGTAGTAATAGCACCGAATTAAAGGGGTGCGGAACTACCTGGTTTTTTCTGTGCTATATAACAAAAATTAATTTTTTGAGATCGGCATAAATTATTCAAAATTATACAAGTCTAATTCATAAAACTTGTATTTTTAGCCTTCCAATCTTCGAGTTTTATTCCAACCCAAAAAAGATAAATTCCAAGAGTTATGATGCTTAATAATAACCATTTAATCCAGTTACCAAACAAGCCAACGGCAGAACCGTGAAAATGCATTCGGTGGCCAGCAATAACTGTATGATTGATTTTCCAACCATAAACTAAACATAGCGCCCACGGATAGCAAATCCCCAAAGTACAGGTGGTCAAAATAATCCCCAAGAGATTCCAGCCAATATAAGAGAATAGTCCGCCATCAAAAAATGAGTTTCGACCATGTTTGATTTCCATAATTAAATTCCTCCTCCAAGCACAGCTTTTAAAGTCTTCAGAGTTTGGACTGGTTAATCCCAAGATAGTAGATGAGCCTCTTTAATGCTGCTGTTTAGGCTGCGTTACTGTAATCAAAAAGCTGCGACGAGCTGGAATCAATCCAGATTTGCCACAGCTTAATTTTAGCAATTAGCTTTGTTTATTCAAATATTTCTACAGTGTCAACTTTTGACCAACGTAAATGTAATCTTCATTGCTGATTCCATTTGCTGTCACTAACTTGCTGACGGTTGTACCATTTGCGGCTGCAATTGCACTTAATGTGTCACCTGACTTAACAGTATAACTTCCACTGGTAGTAGATGATGATGTTGAGCTGTTATTAGAACTCGAACTGCTATTAGAGCTTGAACCTGAAACAGTTAGCTGCTGTCCCACATAGAGATAGTTCGTATTACTGATACTGTTTAAGGATGCGAGCTTGCTGACAGTCGTGTTATATGTGTTAGCAATAGCAGTCAATGTATCACCGGATTTAACTGTATAAGTTCCATTATTGGAGGACGTCGCTGAACTATTCGAAGTTTTTGATGAACTCGACGAACTGGAACTCGAACTTGAACCTGAAACCGTCAGCTTTTGTCCGACATAGAGGTAGTTGGTGTTACTGATACTATTCAATGAAGCTAACTTGCTGACAGTGGTCCCATATGTTGAGGCAATTCCGCTCAACGTATCACCGGATTTGACTGTATAAGTCGTGCCAGTACTATTCGAGGAACTAGTTGTAGTTGCTGAATTAGTTGAACTCGAACTACTTGTACTCGATCCAGAAACAGTCAATTCTTCTCCGATATAAATATAATTAGTATTGCTAATACTGTTCAACGAAGCGATTTTGCTAACTGTCGTCCCATATGTCTTAGCAATTGAAGTCAACGTATCGCCAGATTTCACCGTGTAGGTCTTCTTGCTAGTGGATGAGGTTGACGAACTGCTTGAATTGGAAGAACTGGAGCTGCTCGATGCAACAGTCAATTTCTGTCCCACGTAGATATAATTAGCATTGCTGATACTGTTGAGTGAAACGAGTTTGCTGACAGTTGTGTCGTATGTGTTAGCGATTGAACTCAGGGTATCGCCAGATTTCACCGTATAAGTATTGCTGGAAGAAGTCGACGAATTGCTGCTTGAACTGTTAGCGCTGGAACTGCTTGCACTTGAAACCAGCAATTCTTGTCCCACATAGATAAAGTTAGCATTACTGATATTATTAAGTGTTACTAAACGACTAACGGTAGTACTGTAGTTGTCAGCAATTCCACTCAACGTATCGCCAGATTGAACGGTATAATAAGTATTTGTGGTAGAGCCGCTACTGCTTTTAGAATCACTGTCAGAGTCACTGTCAGAACTGCTATCGACGTCTACACCGCTATACTTAAAGGCTAATTCATCCCAGGCAGTTAAATCATAAGTTTCAATAATAGATTCCAATTTGGAGGTATAGCTAATATCAGTTGCATAACCATCTTCATAAATCTTAGTGGCTGCAGTGCTTGAATTGGTTTCACCAACCAGATTACTGTAACGGGAACTTTCAGCTAGCAATTCGGCATGATCGGTGATGCTTTGACTATCATTATCATAAGCTCTGAAGGTTGAATTAACCGTATGATAACTGCCATCATAGTATTCTTCTGTTTGTAACGTAACGGTTTTGCCGGTCCAAGAAGTTCCAGACTTAATGCCAAACAGATTATGATATTCACTGGCTAAACTAGATGTTCCCCAGCCACTTTCCAGAATTGCTTGAGCTGCTGTCAAAGAAGGTAAGATTTTATATTTGGTCCAGCTTTCAATTGCGCCGTCCAAGATTTGATTTAAGAAGGTGGACACCTTGGTGCTGTATTCAGCAGTATTTTGTTTTTTAAGGGCAGCAATTTTGGCTTCTAACTCAGCTTCAGTAATTGTGGTCGTAGAAGTAGAAGCAGTTGTTGAAGAACTGGCTGCAGTGACGCTGCTTGCAGTACTTGACTTAACAGTCGCTGAACTTGTCTTAGCACTGGATGCAGAACTTGCTGCAGCCGAACTTTCTTTAGCAGAAGAGCTACTGCTTGCTACAGAAGAACTACTGCTTGCTACAGAAGAACTACTTGCAGCTGAACTTTCTTTAGTAGATGAACTACTGCTTGCTACAGAAGAACTACTTGCAGCTGAGCTTTCTTTGGCAGAGCTGCTTGAATCTGCTGCAACAGAAGAGCTAGTAGCGGTGGAACTTTCTTTAGCAGCAGAACTACTGTTTGAAGAAGAACTATCTGCAACTGAACTGCTTGATGCTGAATCTTTTGTGCTAGTAGAAGCAGCCGCAGTTGAGCTGGTTGAACTGGCATTAGTTGAAGAAGTTGTTGCTGCAGCGGTGACAGTTGAACTATCAGCTGAGGAAGCTTTTTCACTAGCTGAACTTGACGTTGTCGCACTTGAACTGTCCTTGGTTGAAGAGGTTGTTGCTGCAGCAGTGACAGCTGAACTATCAGCCGCTTCACTAGACGAACTGCTGTTAGCAGTGGAACTTTCTTTAGTAGACGAACTACTGCTTGCTACAGAAGAGCTGCTTGCAGCTGAGCTTTCTTTGGTTGAAGAGCTGCTGGCAGAACTGCTTGAGTCTGCAGCAGATGAAGATGAGGCCTTTTGAGATGAAGTATCACTCTCAATCTTTGCTTCACTTGCAAGTGCCGTTGAGACCGGTTTCAACTGGACCCCAACAACGAATGATGACACTGCAATTGTACTGTAAAGCCAGAATTTTCCGGCTTTGTACATTTTATAATGCAGCTTTTCTTCATTATGTTTATGCATAAAAATAACCTCCTAGATTGTGTTTTCCCCAATATAAATGTCTCCCTGCAGCTATAATAGCATAATCACAAATTACATATCTTAATAAATAATGAATGTAATCTTAATGTAATATTAAACCAGTGTTCGTACTCGAAAAAGGCCTACCTGACAATTCGATTCCCAATATTTAAGTAGTGTTTTTCAAGTGCTTCCATAAACTTTGCTGTATTCTGATGAGAATTATTATAAAGGTCGATTTCATTTAAAAAAGTAATGAAGTCCATCGGCTTCAATCGATATTCGATTTGTTCCTGCGTCAGGATATTTTTCTTTAAGATTTGGCGATGATTGGCATCTGTGAAAAGTGCGAAAGATTGTATATTTGCAATCAGTTCATAGTTGTCCATCTGGATCCTTCTTTCTAAATAGGAAGTTAATCCTTGAATTTTAACAAAAGCTACTCTTTATTTTAAAATGGATAATTAAAAGATAAAAGTATATGTACTCGGGAAGACTTGCGGTAATCGGTGCTACGCTACAGCTTGGGATCTCCAGGTAATCGCAAAAGATGGGGCTTTTCATAGAAAAATCCTTGGCGTAGCGGTAAACCGAGCTCATTTAAGAGTTCATCATCGGCAGTGCTTTCGATTCCTTCGACGATCAAACGCAAATGATAGGTGCGTGCGACTTTTCGCCAAAATAACAATTGGCCAGGAATCTCAGCGAGACGGTTTTCTTTGCGCAGATTTTGTAGTGGAAACTTGATCTCGGCAGCGCACGGCAAAAGTGGCTCAATCCTTTGATAAACGTTCTCTCCAGTGCTGACATCATCAATACTCAGTTCGATGCCAAACTCTAAGAAACGTTGGGCATACTTTTTTACGGTATCTAGGTTAATCCGCGGGACACCGGCATCTTCTGTGAGTTCAACCACAAGGGTCAGGGGGTAGATGTGTTTTTGCGTTTCTATCAAAGCTTGTGCCATCGTTTCGTCTACAAATTGATTTTGGTTAAGATTAAAAGAGATAGAGTCTACTTTCAGTAATAAAACTGTGCCAATCTGCTTCAACAGTTCAATTTGTTTCACAATTGGAACAGAGGTGAAATCTTGTGGCAACTGCCATTTATTGTTATTATATTTACGAATTAACATTTCATAGCCAATCAGTGAATTAGTAAACATATTTTTTTGTGGTTGGATATAAAAGCGATACATAGCAACGATCCTCTCATGCGGTAAAATGCTAAAAAATATTACATTACCTATTATGAACTAAGGAGAGTCATTATGAAAGTAATAATCATCGGCTGCACTCATGCAGGCTTAGTTGCTGCACAAGAGATCTTGTCGACTCATCCTGAAACACAGCTTACTATATATGAAAGAAACAATAATTTTTCTTTTTCGACCGATGGCATTTTTTTATCCCTGAATAAACAAGTAAAAAAATTAGAAAATGTTTTTGTTTCTTCTCCGGATAAAATACGCAAATTAGGTGCTGTGGTCCGAGAAAATCACACAGTATTACGTGTAGACATGGAGCGCCATCAAGTACGTGCGGTTGATATGAAAAAGGGAAAAGTTTTGGTTGATCATTATGATAAACTGATCATTACGACGGGTGCTAATGTGCGTCTCCCAGCAATTGCAGGGATTGATAATCGACGTGTTTTATTGTGCAAAAATTATTTGCAGGCGAAGAATGTTTATGAGATGACTAAAGCCAATCGGCGAATTGCAATCGTGGGTGCAGGTTATGCAGGAGTTGAACTTGCGGAAAGCCTTGCTCAAAATGGTAATGAGGTTCAACTGTTCCAGGCGCAAAAGAGAGTTTTAAACAACTATTTCGATCCAGAGTCAGCAGATTTAGCAGTCAAATTGTTGCAAAAGCATGGCGTAACAGTCCATCTGAATACACATGTAAAAGAATTTGCAGATGCAGGTGCGACTACCATTCGGGTGACAACTGAGAGTGGTCAGTTTGTAGAAGAAATGGCGATTGTTTGTACGGGCTTCATTCCAAATACCAAGTTGTTTACCGGACAACTAAAAATGGAACGCCATGGTGCTTTAATCCTTAATGAATATTTGCAAACTTCTCACCCCGATGTTTATGCTGCTGGTGACTGTACCGCGGTCTACTTCAATCCACTGAAGCAAACTATTTACGCACCATTTGGAACTAATGCAGTCAGACAAGGATTGCTGGTCGCCCGGAATGTTTTCGGCAATTGTGAGCCGTACATGGGGACACAGTCAACTTCAGTGCTGCCATTATTTGGTTATCATTTTGCAACGACGGGCTTGACACTCGAAACTGCCAAGCGAGCTGGACTAAATGCGCTAAGAGCTGATTACAAGGGAATCTGGCGGCCACCATACATGCCCAAGACTGACCCAGTAACTGTTTCATTAGTGTATAATCGGGATAATCGAAAGATCCTAGGATTACAGCTACATAGCAAGCAAGATATTACGCAAGCGGTTAATACTGTTTCACTTGCGATTCAAAACAATAATACGATTGATGATCTAGCACTCGTTGATATGTTTTTTCAACCTAACTTCAGTCGACCGTTTAACTATCTTAATTTAGTAGCACAAAATGCAGTAACACAGGAACGCAAACACGGTTTTGGACAACCGCGTTATACGCATCTTTATTAGCACATTTAACATGAACGAACGCATCGTACATCGTAGACCATCCTAAAATTGTCAGGAACAACTGGCAATTCTAAGGTGGTCTTTTTTTATGGTCAAAGCTTGTTCAAGACTAGAAGTGATTATTTGAAATGGATAAAGGGACCGTTAGAAAATAAAAATTAATAGATGTCCTTATTATTTTATTAGATTTTTTAAAAAAGGTAGTATTATTTTCATTTAATTAATAGATGAATAAAAATTATAAATTAAAAATATATCTAATTTGTCACGCGGCATAAGTGCTTCGAAATTATTATCCAAGTTAAAATTGCCAAATGGCGGTAACAAAATAGGATGCCTTTTGATTAAGTATAAGGTAACTTTTAACAGCACTATTACCTATATAACAGTAAAAAGTTTCTAGAGGTTTCTGTTTGGCTTTTTAAAAATAGAAAGTGAACTGAATTTTATTTTCAAAAGTAGAACAGGCAACAGAAAATTATTATCATAATGATTGTAAGCTTATAATTATCTTTTTAATGATAAAATATAGTGTTTAAAAAAAATAAGATATAGGATATAATCGTTTGGGCGTTGTAAATAATAATTTAATAGTGGGCCCAGCGGGGGAGACAAATTTTGGCTAGTTATTTAGTAACAGGTGGTGCAGGGTTTATTGGTTCTAATTTGACAAAGAAACTCATTCAACAAGGGCACGATGTGTGTGTGGTTGATGATTTATCGATGGGTCAGATTACTAATTTGGAAAAAAATAATAACACTCACCTGCAATTCTATGAACATTCGATTACTGATAAGCAGTTTATGCAGAATTTACTATTAAAAAATAAATTTGATTATATCGTTCTTTTAGCAGCAGTTGCGAGTGTAGCTGACTCAATCGCACGTCCCTATGCGACACACAAGGTTAACCAAGAAGCTAATATTAATATTCTCGAAACTATTCGGAAATATCAGTTGCCAATCAAAAAACTGCTCTTTTCATCTTCAGCTGCGGTCTATGGGAACTTACCAGAACTCCCTAAGAGGGAAGATTCCAGGGTTGAACCGATGACGCCCTATGCAGTTGATAAATACGCCACAGAAAGATTTGTGCTGAATTATGGGCGTTTATATAATCTTCCGACCGTTGCGACTAGATTTTTTAATGTTTACGGGCCAAACCAAAATCCACGTTCCCCATATTCAGGTGTCCTTTCGATTATTTCCGAGTGCTTTAAAAACAAGCAGGAGTTTACTTTATTTGGTGACGGAAGTCAGGAACGTGATTTTATCTATGTTGAAGATGTGGTGGCGGCTCTGGAAATTTTGTTGCATTCTAAGGCTCAGCATGAGGTTTACAATGTTGCCACCGGACAGACAGTTACATTGCTTGGAGTGATTCGGCAAATGGAAAAGCTGATTGGATGCCAGCTGCAAATCACAAAAAAGCCGGCACGTGAAGGAGATATTCAGCGTTCTCAAGCAGACATAACTAAATTACGACGTCTTGGCTTTACAGCTCAAAATGATTTAGCAACCGGATTGAAAAAATATTTGCACTTTTCGCAATTAATCGAGCAGTGAACAGGAAGAGGAAACTTGCATGGAGAAAATAAATTTAGTCCTGAAAAATAAGGCACAACACTGCGTATTTTGTTTAAGGAATAGGAAAAGGAGGGGAATCCGAAAGTGAGAGTTTTATTAGCGGGTAATACTGGTTATTTGACGAAGAAAATGATTGGAGAACTTTTTCCTAAATGTGATGTGCTGATCATCGGAGACCCTCTCGTTGAAACAAGCTTTGATAAAAAAATTACAGCAATTTCGAAAAACTATGAACAACTGACTGATATTGTGGAATTGCAGTACTTCGACAAAATTGTGTACTTTTCTGCTTTTTTAACCTTTACAGGCAGAGTTCAACACGAAGTCGAAGAAATGAGCTCTTTGCTGGAATATTGCGAGCAAAACAAAGAAACGCAGCTATTATATATTACAAAGCCTAGCACTTTGGGAAAAGATAAGCGAAATGAGGAACTTATTTTACGCCAGCTGGCAGATCTATGTGCTTATTATGCAACCGAAAAAGGGGTAGACGTGAAAGTTATTAAGAGCCCATTTTTATATTCGGCTGAGAAAAGCAATGATTTTTTGTATAAGCTGTTTCAAAGTGCAGCAGCGCAGAAGTCTTTCCGGATAGCAGCTAGTCGGCGACAGTCGTTATCTTTTATTGCACCTGAAGATTTATGCAAATTAATCCGAAAAGTCTGTGATAGCTGGGAAAAAGGTTTTGAAATTCTCAATATTCCGCAGCAAAATGAGCTCGATTGGGACCAGCTTGAGGATGAAATTCCGCAAAGTAAGCTTATTTTTACGGAAGATTCCACAACTGCAACTAAACTTGAGCAGCTAACGGATTCGCAACTTGGTGACAGGTATAACTGGAAACAAGAAATCAAGCTTAATGAAAAGCTGCCTGAATTGTATCGCAAATATCGCAAAAATATTTCCTCAGTGGGAGCTTGGGAGCGGATTAATAACATTCTTTTTAAAAAGCACCATAAGTTAATTGCTGTATTAGAAGTTCTTGCAGCTTTTGGAATCTGTATTCTTTTAAACAAATTAGCAAGCAATAATTCTGAATTCAAGTTAATTGATATCAAGTTACTTTATGTTGTTATTGTGGGAACGATTTATGGAATTGATCTCGGATTAGTGGCTGCAGGATTGGCATCGGGGCTGCTGGTTTATTCTTTTGTGATCAGTGGAACAAATTGGCTAATGTTATTTTATGATCCTTCCAACTGGCTACCATTTATCGGTTATTTTATTATCGGAGCTATTTGTGGATACCTGCAAAATAAAAATAAAGATAGGCTTAATTTCTGGGAGAAAGAAAATAAACTTGTGCAAGAAAAATACAGCTTTGTACAGCAACTTTATGGGGAAGAATTGCGCGAGACTAAAGAGCTGCGGAAACAGATTCTAGGCAGTAAAAATAGTTTTGGCAAGATCTTTGAAGTAACGCAAAAGCTTGATTCCGTTGAACCTTCGCAGATTTTTAATAAAGCAATTAAAGTTTTGGAAGAATTGCTCGAGAATAAAACAATTTCAATTTACAAAGTTGAAAAAAACGAGGCTTTTGCTCGGTTGCAAGTTGCGTCTAGCGCGATTTTAAAAGAACAACCCTTTTCATTAGCACTTGCAGACTATGGCGAAATTATTGCGACTGTCAAACGAGGTGAGGTCTGGGTTAATAATAATTTAGACAAACGTTTTCCAATGTATGTTACCGGCATAAGCCAAGATGCACGTTTATTGCTCTTGATAACCGTTTCTCACGTCGACTATACGCAAATGACACTCTATTATCAGAACTTATTTAAGGTGTTGTGCGGCTTAGTCCAAAGTGCTGTCTTAAAAGCGCTTTTCTACAAAGAAACCGTCTACAATAAACTTCATTATGAGCAAACTAAAATTTTAAAAGAGCAGGCTTTTATCAATGAGTTGAAGATCGCTAAAAAGTCAAAAGAAGAGCAAAACTCATTGTATGAGCTACTTAAAATTGATGTCAAAAATATGACTGAACTTAAAACGGCTTACTCCAAACTTGAAGGATTAATTAGAGAAAATGATCTTTTTGGCATTTTTGATGATGGAAGTTTTTATTTGTTGTTAACACAAATTTCTCCTAAAAATGTACCGCTTGTGCTGCAGCGTTTTTCTAAAGCTGGAATTAAAAGCCAAGTTGTCTCTGAAAATGAGGAGGAAAAGCTGTGCGGATTATAATTTTTTTGCTGATCATCCACCTCATCGGGTGCGTAATTGTCTACGCCGGTGTTAAGCTGCGGCTGTTACATCTTTCTAAGATTATTCTGCCCTTTGTGCTACTAGTTCCGTTTTTCGGCAGTGTCTGTGCGGTGATTGTGGGAATCTTTTTTTCAACAACAACTAATCGCCGAAAAAAGGTTGACCTAGAAGAAGCTCTGGAGGATACGTCCGCACAAAACAGCTTAGTAGTTGAAAGAGAGCGAAATTATCAGAACATTGTTTCGATGGAAGAAGCTTTGCTGATTAATGATCCAGAGGTTAGACGCAAATTATTGTTGACGGTGTTGAACGATGATCCCAAACAATATATTGAGATGTTGTCAAAAGCGCGCATGAACAATGACGTTGAAGTTGTTCATTATGCGACGACGGCACTGGCTTCAATCTCCAGCGATTTTGACATACAGTTACAGGATTTTGAACGTAGGTATCGAAAAGCACCGGACAATCTTGAGTTGCTGCAAGCTTACAAGAATTTTTTACAGCAGTATCTTAAGTCGGATTTTATTGAAAAGCACACCTATGAGATTCAACGCAGTCAGTATGTGAATTTATTGCAAAAGTTAATTGATGTAGGGCAAGGCGACCTTGAAACTTATCTTGAAATGATTGACACTTTGCTGGAGTCAAAAAATTACAGCCGTGCTTTATTTTATCTCGGTGAAGTTGAAAAAAGCTGGGGAGATTCACAGGAATATTGGTTAGAAAAAATCAAATATTATTTTTCACAGCACGATCACCAGCAGATCATTAAAACAGTCAAAGAAATTGAAACCAAGAACATTTACTTCTCGAAGCAAAATAGGGAGTTAGTGGAATACTGGATGGCAAAGGAAGAAAGGAAAAAATTCCATGAATAGGTGGAAAAGTTTTAGGTATAAGGCACTTTTTTTTATCATGCTGACTTTTTTCATAATGGCACTCATCCTCTTCTTTGAACGAAGCGGGATTCACTATACGCAACCAGCTAAGCAGGTTAATTATTTACCAACCAGTAAAGTGATACAAAGTTCAGCTGCGGTTAAAAAGGCTCCAGTGACTTGTTTAGTTTTAACTGATAGTACTGAGCCAGATTGTCGAGTAGCTGAGCCGCAGATTAAGCGAGTTCTTTTGGATATGAAAGTCGGATATAGAACTGTTGATTTATCAAAGCAAACACTGCCTGCACTGGGAGCTTATCAAACAGTTGTTGTACTGACAGAAAATATTAGTAGTTTTGGGACGCAGCAGAATGTTTTTAAAAATTGGATTAGCGCTGGAGGTCATGCACTATTTGTACTGCCAATTCAAAAAGAAGAGGGAGTTGATAACTTTTTCGGTGAGTTGGGCGTCACAAGTGCGACTGCTAAAAATGAAGTAGTTTCCGGTTTTTATGCCGCTAAGGGTTTTATGGCGGGTGGCAACAAGGAGTATAAATTTAGTGATCCGTTCAAGTCTGCACGTAAAATGAAGTTAACGCGCAATGTTAAGACATATGCCTGGACCGACAAGAGTCAAAAATTCCCATTAGTTTGGGAGAATAAATATGGTAAAGGGCAAGTTGTAGTAGATAACATTGGAATTGTTGAAAAAGTTAACAGGGGAATCTATGCGGCTTCATATAGCTTATTAGGTGCAGTGGGAGTCTATCCTGTGATTAATGGGTCTGCATTTTATTTGGATGATTTTCCATCACCAGTTCCTAATGGGGATGGCAAGTATGTAAAGCGTGACTATCATATGAATATTGCTGACTTTTACTCCAAAGTTTGGTGGCCGGACCTGTTGAAACTTTCGGCGCGCCATGGTGTCAGGTTTACAGGTGTTATTATTGAAAATTATGGAAATCAGACAAATGGAAAGGTCACAACGACCCAAGATACAAGTCGTTTCAGATATTTTGGTAATATGTTATTGCACGCAGATGGTGAATTAGGTTTTCATGGTTATAATCACCAACCATTGAATACTGGGGAAGTCAGTTACAAGGGACAGCATTTACCATATAAACTTTGGAAAAATACCCAGGCGATGAAGAACTCAATTGAACAATTAGAGACCTTTTCAAACAATGTCTTTCCCGAGACAAGAAAATCAGTTTACGTACCACCGTCTAACATTCTTTCAGCTAAAGGCAGAAAGATGCTTGGAAAAGACAAAGAAATTAGGACGATCGCGAGTGTTTATTTTCCGGGGGATGCCGGTTATTCGCAGGAGTTTGGAGTTTCAAAAGATGGAATTGTTAATCAACCACGAATTATTTCGGGTGCACTTTTTGATAAGTATAATAAGCTTGCCGCTTTTTCTGAGTTAAATATGCATTACGTGAATACTCATTTTATGCATCCTGATGATCTCTTAGATGTTGATCGTGGTGCTAAGCTGGGGTGGAATAAATTGAAAAATAACTTAGCATCCTATATGGAGTGGTTGTTCACCGCAGCACCAGGGATTAGAAACTTAACCGGTTCAGAACTTTCTGGTGCAATTGAAAGATATAGTGCAGCGGTTGTGACCAAAAAAGAGGTTACCGCCACTGAAGTTAAGTTGGAGCTTGGCAACTTATATGACGAAAGCTATTTAATGGTACGTCTAAATGAAGGCGGCAAGCCTCAAGGCGTGGAGGGCGGAACGCTTCGTCACGTCACAGGCGATCTCTATTTGCTGCGTGCGACTAGCAGGAATGTCACCATTAACTTACGGAGATGAGAAAAATGCGGATTTGTTTAGTATTAGAGGGTTCTTACCCCTATGTTCATGGTGGGGTTTCTACCTGGATGCAGCACTACTTAGAGGATATGCCTGAACATGAATTTGTTTTGTGGGTTATTGGGGCACATGCAAAAGATCGCGGGCACTTTGTCTATGATTTTCCCAAGAATGTGGTTGAGGTGCATGAAGTTTTTCTGGGTGAGGCTTTGAAGCAAAGACCGCATGGTAAGTTAAGGCATCACTTCTCTTTTGCAGAAGAAGAAGCCTTGGAACAATTGATGGAATGTGCGCATCCCAATTGGGAATTACTTTTTCAATTATTCCAAGATAAGAAAGTTGCGCCGCTCGCACTGTTGCAAAGCGATCTTTTTTTAAAACTCTTAACCCAACTATGTACTAAAAAATATCCGTATTCAGCTTTTGCAGATTCATTCCATACAATGCGTTCGATGTTGTTGCCACTTTTTTATCTCTTAAGCCAAGAAGTTCCAGTAGCAGATGCCTACCATGCAATTGCAACTGGATATGGTGGTCTGTTGGCTACGCTTGGGAGTTGGCGCTATCAGAAACCGTTGTTGTTAACTGAACATGGAATTTATACGCGTGAACGTGAGGAAGAACTTATCCGGGCACAATGGGTAGCACCAACTTTTAAAAAGCAATGGATTCAACTTTTTTATATGTTGTCAGATGCAATTTATCAGCGCGCTTTTAGAGTAACGAGTCTATTCGAGAATGCCAAGAAGATTCAAGCAGAGATTGGGTGTCCCATTGAGAAATGTCGGGTAATCGAAAATGGAATTGACTATGATAAAATGCATGCCATTCCAGAAAAAAAGGCGGGGGAGATCGTCGAAATTGGAGCAGTGGTCCGGCTGGCTCCGATTAAAGACATCAAAACGATGATCTATGCTTTTGCTGAACTTTTAACGCTAAGAAACAATGTACGCTTGCATATTATGGGAGGAACTGATGATGAGCAATACGGAAGCGAGTGCCATGCATTGGTCGAGGCTCTTCAAATTACCGACAAGGTTCTTTTTACTGGTCGGGTTAACGTGGTTAAGTACATGGAAAAGATTGATTTTACACTTTTGACGAGTATTTCTGAAGGACAGCCACTTTCAGTATTGGAATCGTTGGCAGCCAAAAGGCCATGTGTTACAACGGATGTCGGTTGCTGTAGAGAGTTACTTGAAGGTAAAAAAGACGATAATTTAGGAGTTGCGGGGTACTGTGTGCCACCAATGTATCGAGAAGGATTGGCGAAAGCCATGCATAAAATGTGTCAGTCGGATTCACTTAGAATGAAAATGGGGACGATTGGAAGCAAGCGGGTCAGCTTATTTTATCGCCAAGAACAAATGATGGCAAAGTACCGTAATCTATATGAAGAGGTTGAAGAAAAATATGGCAGGGATCGGATTTGAATTAAAAAAGCTGTTTAAAAAAAGAGGTTTGTTAGCAACTGCCCGTGCATATGGATACGCCGGAATTGTATGCACTGGACCGATGATTTTGGGGATTGTGCTGCTTTTAAGTATTCTTTTTTTAAGTAGAGCATACAATATGAGTTTCCATGGACAGGAAGTCTTTGTGAGCACAATAACCTACACACTTTTATTTTCTTTGACGGTCTCCGGATTCTTTTCATTAGTAGTAACCAGATTTATCGCTGATATGCTTTATGAAAAACAAGAAAAGAAGATCATGCCCTCATTTTGGGGTTCAAATATGCTGATGTTGATAATTGGTGAGTTGCTCTATACTGCATTTTTATTATGTTCTAATACTAACTTAACGCTGACTGTGATGTGCCTAGCTATTTTTGCAGAAATATTGGTTGTTTGGAATGCAATGTGCTATTTAACCGCGATTAAAGAGTACAACGGAATTTTGTTTTCTTTTGTCTCTGCGGTCATTGTAGCGTTTCTATTGGCTTGGGCTGTGATCAGGTTAGATGGGATCTCAGTCTTAGGGATGCTTTTCGCTATTTTTTGTGGCTATGGAGTAATGTTAGTCTGGGATGTAGTATTACTGTATCGTTTCTTCCCTCGGAGTGCGCAGCAACCTTTTCTTTTTTTGCAATGGTTTGATAAGTATTTAGAATTGGCGTTTGTCGGTTTATTTATCAATATTGGCTTATTCGGACACATTGTGATGATTTGGAATAGTCAATTGGGAGAAAAGATTGAAGGGTTATTCAGAGCAGCGCCTTACTATGACATTCCTGCATTATTGGCCTTTTTAACCACGTTGATTACAACCATGAATTTTATGATTTCGGTTGAAGTTAATTTTTACCCTAAGTATAAGGCATACTATGCATTGTTTAACAATCGAGGTTCAATCAGGGATATCAAGCAGGCCGAAGATGAGATGTTGACAGTCTTAAAGTCGGAGCTGAAATACACTGGTTTAAAACAACTATTTACAACAGCAATTGCAATTTCAGTTGGCGAAGCAGTAATCAGTCTGCTGCCATTAGGTTTTAATGACATCATGTTCGGGTACTTCAGAATACTTTGTGTTGGTTACGGCCTTTACGCGATTGCTAATACAATCATGTTGATTCTCTTGTATTTTGTTGATAATCGTGGGGCCTTTATAGGAACCCTGATCTTTGCGTTGGCATCACCAGGATTAACCTTTCTCATGTTCAATTTGTCGCCTTTATATTACGGATTTGGTTTTGTAATTGCCTGTGGTCTTTTTTTCGTGATCATGTTAGCCAGATTAACAAATTTTACGCGGAAACTGTCATATCATTTACTGAGCAGACAGCCGCTTGTTGAGGAGCATAAAACGGGAATTTTTACGAGTTTGGGATTAAAACTTGATCGTCTTTTTGCACAAAAATAGTCTAAAAATTTAGAGGCTACTGGCGACTTGAGCAAGCTTAATAGATTGCTATTGAAAATTTTTTGAGCAAAAGGTAGATTTGAAATAAAAGTCCAATAATGCTTTAATGATGAAAGTATCAACTGCTTTGCAGCCAGAACTGTGCATTATTTAAATGGCAAAGTAAGTTGATTTCTGAAAACGCAAAAAAGTGGAGGAAAGTAAAGTGAAGATTCTTATTACTGGAAGCCATGGCCAATTGGGTCAAGAACTGCAGCATTTACTAAAAAAAAGACACATCGATTTTTTAGCAACTGGTTCACAGGAATTGGACATAACAAATGAAGCTGCGGTTGAGCAGTATTTTGCACACAACCAGCCTGAAGTTGTCTACCATTGTGCGGCTTATACAGCGGTCGATCAAGCTGAAGGTGACGGCAAAGAAACAAATTGGAAAGTTAATGCAACGGGGACGGCAATTATCGCGAAAGCGTGCGCAAAGTATGCCGCAACGTTGGTTTACATTAGTACAGATTATGTGTTTGATGGGACACGAGTGACAGGTGAATATTTACCTGACGATGCTAAAGGTCCTCGAAATGAATATGGGCGTGCTAAGTTAGCAGGCGAAGAAGCTGTTCAAAAATACTGTACTAAGTATTATCTTGTCAGAACTGCATGGGTTTACGGTCAATGGGGACATAATTTCGTTTATACGATGTTGAAGCTTGCTCAAACGCATGATAAATTAACGGTTGTAGCGGATCAAGTCGGACGGCCTACTTGGACACGTACTTTGGCAGAATTTATTACATATTTGGTTGAGCGGCAAAAACCATATGGGATTTACCAGTGCAGCAACTCTGGCCAGTGTTCATGGTACGAGTTTGCCCAAGAAATATTGCGTGATAAAGAAGTCACGGTAACACCAGTTTCATCTGATCAGTATCCAACGGCAGCTTTTCGACCGCACTACTCAGTAATGCAACTTTCTAAAGAAACTGGATTTGAATTTCCAAAGTGGCAAGATGCACTCCACCAGTTTATGCACCAGATTGAAGGAGAGCAGTTGCGTTAATTTAAAAATCAATGTCTTCTGAAAATTAAGCAGGTGGTTGGTTTCGCATTTTACGCAGTAATTAAACCAAATGTCAGGGATTGTCAGATTGATTGGAAATGAGAGCATAAAGCGTGAATTAAAGCAGGCGCTTAGATTCGAAATTAAATGAAGAAATTCAATTTATTAAACACGTTTATCTGGACTAAAACAAAGAGCTTTGATCGAAGTTTAACTTTTGATCAAGGCTCTTTGTTTTTATAATATCTGGATTAATCTCTTTGAAGGATGAATAAGTTTGAATTACAATTGGCATTTTTCTCACCTTTCTGTATAAAATTCCAAAAAAAATTAAAAAGAAGTTTACCAATGATGAAGATATCTCTTAGCTATCTCTTTTATTAGCAACGAAATTTTGGTAAGATAGTTTTGTTTGTGAATTATTTCTACTTAATGTTTAACTGTATTTTAATTGAAAATTACTGAGAAAATACGATTAAAGATTAAGAATTAAATGTGTGTAGGAGCGGAAAATGAAAAATTATAAGTTGTGGCGCTTGAATCTTGGCTGGCAGATTTTTATTGGCTTAATTGCAGGAGTAGTGCTGGGAGTTGTTTTTTACAATAATTCGACAGCTATTACAGCAATGCAAAATATTGGGACAATGTTCATCAACTTGATTCAAATGATTGTTTTACCAATTGTTGTTTCCTGTTTAACAGTTGGAATTGCAAATATGGGTGATGTCCGCAAACTTGGCAGGGTTGGCGGCAAGACACTGATTTATTTTGAAATCATGACAACAATTGCAATTATACTGGGTTTGTTAGTTGGCAATGTTTTCCATCCGGGCAGTTATATTGACGTCCATCAACTGCATTCTCAAAATATTGATCAGTATGTTCAGACCGCTAAAAAGGCAAAAGAAAGTGGAATCTGGGCTACAATTGTCGGGATTATTCCTACTAATATTTTTAAGGCTTTAAGTAGCGGTGAGATGTTACCGATTGTTTTCTTCTCAGTTTTCTTTGGCCTTGGAACAGCTTCTTTGGGAGAAAAAGGAAAAATTATTATTGATTTTTTGCGGGCAGTCTCCGAAGTTATGTTTAAAATCACGAATTGGGTTATGCGGGTTGCTCCGTTAGGGGTTTGTGCATTAATCGGGACAACAGTTGCGCAGTTGGGCTTAAGCGCCCTGGCACCGCTGGGGTATTTCATTATTTTAGCGTATGCCACTATGATAATTTTCATCGTTTTTGTAATGGGAGGTGTCGCACACCTTTTTGGGATCAACAACTGGAATTTATTAAAGGTGATTAAGGATGAAATGGTTCTCGCTTTTTCAACTGCTAGTTCGGAAGCCGTTTTACCGAAAATTATTGATAAGATGGATCGTTTCGGTGTTAGTCAAGGAATCGTATCATTCGTCATTCCGACAGGTTATACATTCAATCTAGATGGTTCCGCAATCTACCAATCGCTAGCAGCGCTCTTCTTAGCTCAAGCTTATGGGATTCATTTATCGGTAAGTCAGCAATTAACGCTGGTTTTGGTATTAATGATTACTTCAAAGGGGATGGCAGGTGTCCCAGGTGCATCATTTGTGGTTTTATTGGCGACGATTTCTTCGATTGGGGTTCCGTTGCAAGGATTGACCTTTATCGCAGGGATAGATCGGCTTGTCGATATGGGCAGAACGGTTGTCAATGTAGCTGGTAATTCGCTGGCTGCTGTTATTATCGGCAAATCTGAAAAAGAATTCGATCAAGCAAAAAATTTACAGTACCTTCAGACCCTTTCTTTGGATAATAAGAGAAACTAAATTCAGCGGTTTTTACAAGCAATATTTGTCCAAAATGGCTGAATGGCAGGATTTAGCGAAACTTTAATGAAAAACTCTGCGAAAAAATTTTATTGAAATTTTAACCTTTTTTCCATAGAATCTTCAAATTTGTGGTGCATAATCTCTAAAAAGAGTCAAATCAGACTAGTTCAAAACTAATAGAGACAAGGAATCTACTCTGGAGAACAACTAAGCAAAAAACGTGTTTTAAAGTGGAAAACACTGGATAACTGGTGATTTAAGTACTTAGGAAATTCGGTCGATAATAACTGGAGGCCACAAATTTCCTAATAGAACTTTCATTGAGCAGATCCTCACTAAATGAAAGAATCGCAGAGCAGTTGGAAGACAGTTTGACAACTTGCACTTTGATTATCTTGCATGATATTAGCGAATGTTTTTGGCATAGTGATAATTGAGGAGAGATTACATTGGAAGATATTCTACTTGTCATTAAGGGCATGAGCGCTGATTTTAGCAAGAAAGAAAAGGAGCTTGCTGCGTATATTCAAGCGCATTCGCGGATTGTCCCTAAAATGTCGGTCCAGAAGCTTGCACAAGAATCAGGTGTGAGTGCAGCTACGATTGTTCGTTTCTGTCGAACGTTGGGGTTGAATGGTTATTTTGAGCTGAAAATGTTGTTGGCAGCTGCCAAAGAAGATACCTCTAGTTACCGTGAAATTAAAATGGGAGAAAGCGTCCGTCAAATTATTAAGAAACTTGAGCGGCAAAATACAAGTGCGCTTAAGCTTACCTTACAGGGGCTTGAGCCGCAAACTGTCGAAGAAATGCTCAACTGTTTACATCGTGCACCGGCCATTTATTTGTGTGGAACTCGTAATTCGGCTGTCTCCGTGCGGCAGCTCGCTAAGCGGTTTGAGTTGCTGAAAATGATCTTAATTCAAGTTGGCAGCTATAAAAAGGCTGCTTCAGCTTTGGCAGCCGCACCGGCTACTGCAGTTTTTGTTTTTGTTGCCGATGAGCACACTCAGACGGCAGAAAGCATCAAATTATTCGAATTGGCGCAGCAAAGAAAAGTTTATACAGTGTTGTTGACGCCTAATCGCAATTCTGCAGCTGCGCAGCTTGCAGACTTTGTCATTCCGACCAAAGCACTACGCAAAGCGGCCTTTTCTACTGGAATTACAACAATCACTGAAATGCAGCTTTTTGTAGCCGAGGTTTTGTTCTTTAGTTATGTAACAAGATTTGGGATTGAAATTGCTTCAAATATTTAAATAAAAATGGAGCAGAGTTATTAGATGCTTGTCAAAAAGGAAATGTTAAGGGGATTTTTGCGGGGCACATCCATTTTCCTACAACCTATGCTACTGCTAGAATAATAAATGCTGTAGCTGAGTCGACCGCCTATCACATTGATTGTCGGAGTTACAAAAAACATGAGGTAAGTGATGTAGTTGGCTACAATATCATTACGCTTTCGACTGCTGGTGAAATCGGAGTTGAAAATAGATATCTTTATTGGGGACAGGAGATTGTTAAAGAAATTTCAGTTGATCAGACAGATTTTGTTGATCCGCAGATTTTTAAAAAATAGGCGTCGCTTTATTATATGAATGTCGCACTGGCAAAACCAAGGGATAGGTCAAATCATGATTTTTTGACCTATTTCTTGGTTTTGCTTTTTTTAAGAGAGTGTGACATAAGTCGGGAAAATTTGAGTGCTAACTCGAAATTACGAAGATAGCGAGTATTTTGCTATGAGTAATTCGAAGTTAGACGGAGAATTTTGACTTATGGAACACGTTTATCCGGAATAAAATAGGGGATGTGACAAAAGTTAACTTTTGTCACAGCCTCTTAACTATTTTGCAATTTGATGTTAGGCTCAAAGTCTAGTGGCGCTGGTCGTACTTATACTTGTTATTTAAGGGACTCTCAGCCATAATAAAAATAAATTGGAGGTGTCCTTCGTGGAGAATATTTTGATTGTCATTCATAGTATGACACCAAGTTTTAGTAAAAAAGAGGCGCAGCTAGCTGCTTTTATTCAGGAACAGCCGCAACAAGTGGTTGAAATGTCAGTTCAATCTCTTGCGCTAACAGCTCAGGTTAGTGCGGCTACAATTGTGCGTTTTTGCCGTAAAATAGGTTTAAACGGTTATAGTGAATTAAAACTCGCACTTTCTGCAATTCAGCATAGTATTGCCACCGATGGCTATCGTGAGATTGCACCAGGAGAAGATGCACAGTTAATTATGAATAAATTAGAGACTCATCTTACAAGTGCTTTGGAATTGACCAAAAAAGAATTGGATCTGCAACTGATTGAAAAAGTTGTTGATTTATTACATACGGCTTCTTCGGTTCAGCTCTTTGGGTTGGTGGCGTCTGCTTTACCAGTGCAAGATATGTACCAAAAATTTAATAGAATTGGACTGCCAACTCTCCAAAATAGTGATTTACGGATGGCTGTAACGTGTTTATCGGCAGCTAAAGATAATACATTACTGTTTTGTGTTTCAAATAGCGGTGAAACAAGAGAAGTGATTGAATTGTTAAGACTCGGACATGAAAAGAATCTGCCCACAGTGCTACTGACTTCTAATGCCGCTTCAACTGCTGCTCAATTGGCAGAAGTTGTGCTCCTAACTAAAAATATTGGCGAATCTGCCATTCGCCCAGGGGCTACAACCTCTGTTTTAATGCAACTTTTTGTGGGGGATCTGTTGTTGTTTCGCTACGTGTCAAAATACTATGAGACTGTCTCTGCTAATCTTAAGGCCACGCAACAAAATATTAACAGAATTGAACGTAGTCGAGATCTAAAATAGGCTAACTGCGGCTGACCACAGGTAAATGTAACTTTGTTTTCTTTGCCAAGGACGGCTCTTTTTTTTATTAAAAGAAACAAAATTTCTATATTTTGCTTGTTTAAGCTTTAAAAAGGAAATTTTATTGCATTAGTTGAAGGTGCATGCTATTCTACGATCAGGCAAGCGCGGAGAGGGGACTTCAAAAAGGAGGGATTCCGTGAACTACGGTTTTTCATTTTATTTGGACAAAGAACTTGATTCTGAGGCTAATATTTATATTAAAAGAATGGCAGCACAGGGATTTAGTGGTATTTTTACATCAATTCACTTGCCAGAAGATCAAGTCGCAGTCTATCGAGAAAGATTATTACAATTAGCTGCAATTGCACGCGAGAATCAACTGCAATTGGTCGTCGATGTTGCTGCTGATTCGCTGGAGCGCATTGGGTTATCAGTCACAGATCCTAAGCAACTACGAAAATTTGGGATTACAGGCTTACGCTTAGATGAGAAACTGCCATTATCAGTAATTATTAATTTAACCCAAGAGCTTGCGCTTGTAGCCTTAAATGCCAGTACTTTGACGCTTGAAGATGTGGCACAGTTAAAACAAGCCAAGGTTGATTTTTCAAAACTTGAGGCGTGGCATAACTACTACCCTCGACCTGAAACAGGACTTGCTGCAACTTGGTTTAGCAAACGCAATCACTGGCTGCGTTCTTTAGGAATTCATGTTCAAGCTTTTGTTCCTGGAGATGGGCGTCTAAGGGGACCGCTTTTTGCTGGATTACCTACGCTGGAAGAACACCGCAAGTGGCATCCATTAGCGGCTGTGCTGGCATTGGCGAAAATGGGAGTTTCAACAGTTTATCTGGGCGATCCAGAGCTTACAACTGTTACACAAGCGCAGTTTGCCTTATATCTTAAGCAAAAAATCATTTTATTGCATATTAAGCCGATTGAAAGCTGCAGTCGTTATTTCAAATACGTTTTAGGGCTTCACCAAAATCGGTTGGATCCTGCCGCCGCAGTGATTCGTTGTGCAGATTCGCGGCAGCTGGGAGTGCCGCAGATTGTTGCGGAGCCAAGCTATCCGCGCACTCAAGGGGCTGTTACGCTCGACAATGAAAAATATCAACGGTATATGGGGGAAATTCAGCTTTGTCGAATTGCTTTACCCGCAGATGAAAGGGTCAATGTAGTTGGGCAAGTGTTGCCGCAGGAACTCACACTTTTGAATCAGCTTGGAGCTGGTGAACGCTTTGAGTTGCGTGCGGCGGTTGAAAGGGAGGAACTAAAATGACACGAATTGATCTTGATGAACTGGTAACAGAACAACGTAATCCGCATACAATGAATTTGGATGAATTTTCACTTGCAGAAGCTTGTCGCAGAATGAATGCTGAAGATCAGACGGTCGCTGGTTGCGTACAAAAACAGCTACCTCAAATTGAGCAGGCGGTGGCAGCAATCATTAATGCTTTCAACCAAAAAGGAAGGTTGATTTACCTAGGAGCTGGAACGAGCGGACGGTTGGGTGTCTTGGATGCTGCAGAGTGCGTCCCGACCTTTGGGGTAGCAGCAACGCAAGTGGTGGGTTTAATTGCTGGTGGTCCGCAAGCGATGACTAAAGCAGTGGAAGGTGCTGAGGATTCACTTGAGCTCGCAAGCCAAGACTTGAAGAAAATTCAGTTGACAGCTGCAGATGCTGTTGTAGGAATTGCAGCTAGTGGTCGCACCCCGTATGTAATTGGCGGCTTGAATTATGCCAGAGAAGTTGGTGCGGCAACGATCTCGTTGGCATGCAATCGACCAGCACAAATCTCACAGTTTGCACAAATCGCGATCGAAATTGACTGCGGTCCTGAATTTCTGACAGGGTCTACCAGACTGAAAGCTGGTACGGCTCAAAAAATGACCTTGAATATGCTGTCGACACTCTCTATGGTCGGAATTGGCAAAGTTTATAATAATTTAATGGTTGATGTGCTCCCAACAAATGCTAAATTAGTTGAACGCAGCAAACGTATTATCATGGATGCTTGTGGAGTTGACTATCACACTGCGGCGCATTACTTTGAGCAAGCCGATGGGCAAGTTAAGGTTGCACTTGTAATGCTGCTTACTAAGTGTTCAAAAGAAAAAGCAAAGCAGAAGTTAGCCCAAAAGGCAGGATTTGTGAAAAGGGCCGTAAATGAAAAGGACTAGGAGGGGATCATAATGGGTAGCAAAGGATTTGATGCAAACAAGATTGCTGCAGCAATTTATCAAAATGTTGGTGGACCTGAGAATGTCAGTTCCTTTAATAATTGCATGACGCGAGTCAGAATGAATATAAAGGATCCGAGCCTACTTGATTTGGAAGCGCTTAAAAAAGTTCCGGGTGTTCTAGGCGTTGTTAATGACGAACAGCTTCAAATTGTGATTGGTCCTGGAAAAGTAAATAAAGTTGCATCCGCGATGGCAGAGATTGCAGGAGTTGAGCTTGGTGAACAATTTCCAGAAAAAAAGAGGACGGATGGAAAGAGCACGGTTGTTGAAAAAGCAGCGCAAGTTAAAGCCCAGACAAAGGCGCGCCAAAAGCCTTCCAAACTAAAGGCGATTTTAAAAGATATTTCAAATATTTTCGTACCAATGATTCCAGCTTTTGTGGGGTCCGGGCTAATTGCCGGAATTGCTGCCATTTTGACTAACTTAATGACCTCGAAAACAATTAGCGGTTCGGAGTGGACCCAGATTGTGCTTGTTTTGAATGTGATTAAAAATGGGATGTTTACGTATCTCGTAATTTATACTGGGATTAATGCGGCCCGTGTGTGGGGAGCAACCCCAACCCTCGGCGGGGTAACGGGTGCAGTTACATTGTTGACTGGAATGACACCAGATGCTCCAATTAAAAACCTGTTTACCGGTCAGGCATTGGTTGCGGGCCAAGGTGGGATCATTGGAGTGATTTTCGCTGTGTGGCTCTTATCAATGCTTGAAAAAAGGTTGCACAAAATTATTCCTGATGCAATTGACATTATTATCACTCCAATGATTGCACTCTTAGTTTTAGGTTTAGCAGAAATTTTTGTAATTATGCCGCTTGCAGGATTTGTTTCAGATGGCTTAGTCGGGAGTTTGAAATGGGTCTTGAATGTCGGGGGTGCCTTTTCCGGTTTTGTTTTGGGAGTGGCATTTCTACCAATGGTGATGCTGGGGCTGCATCAAATTCTAACACCAATTCATGTTCAGATGATCCAACAACTCGGAAACACGCCCTTACTACCAATTCTAGCAATGGCAGGTGGCGGGCAAGTTGGAGCGGCCTTTGCGCTTTGGATCCGGCTGCGGCATGATAAAGAGCTTACTGAAATGATCAAAGGTGCTTTGCCGGTTGGAATTTTAGGGATTGGGGAACCGTTAATTTATGGTGTCACCCTTCCATTAGGGCGTCCTTTTATTACAGCCTGCTTAGGTGGAGGAATCGGTGGAGCCGTAATCGGCTGGATCGGACATGTGGGTGCAATTGCAATCGGTCCTTCGGGGTTGCCACTAATTCCATTAATTGCGAATGGATACTGGTGGGCCTATGTTTTGGGATTGTTAGCAGCGTATGCCGGTGGATTTGTGATCACTTATTTCTGGGGCATTCCGAAAGATAGACTTGCACAACAACCGCAATTAGCACGCAATGCTATGGCGGACGCCGCCGCTGATAACCAAGTGAGTGTAAAAAGCGGCGACACTGAAACTCTCAGGGCAGTAACTGCCGGAAAAGTCCAAGGCATTGAACAGGCGGTTGATCAGGCTTTTGCTCAAAAGGAATTAGGAGATGGTTATGTAATTACGCCGACAGCAAATGAAGTCTATGCTCCTGTTTCAGGAGTGATTTCGACAATCTTTCCTACGAAACATGCTTTAGGAATTACCTCAGATGCCGGTTTTGAAATTTTGGTGCATCTTGGTGTCGATACAGTAGAACTTAAAGGAAAGCCTTTTGAGATTCATGTTGTACAAGGACAGCGGGTCACACCAGCAACCTTATTAGCCGAGGTTGATTGGACTGCAGTCAAAATGGCAGACAAAGCGACCGAGACAATGGTAATTATTACCAATATGGAAGCTGTGGCACATTTTCAATTACACCAAGATCTGGGACAAAGCAGTCAAGCAGGTGATGTTGTCATCGATGTTGTGCGCAAGTAAATGAACCGGAGTATGTTTTAGTATAATAAGCATGCGGTATCCGAGGCCAAAATAATTTATAAATAGGTTCAGTTCAAAGTGCTGATTAAAGTCAGGCTGGTGAACTGGATTTTTTTGCGTTGAAAAAAGGCTAAAGCAAATTGGAGTGTTGAAATTTGACTTTCATAGTATAAAATGGCAAATACTATGCGTATGGAACAATTAGGTAATTTTTATAATTTGGAAAAATGATTAATTTTTAACTCATTTTTGGCTTTGATAGCGTAATCAGCTAAATTCAAGCGGTACAAAAATGGTTAATAAAGGGAAAATATCAGCAATTTTTTAAATTAGAATTAAACATATTACTATTAATTAATAAAATGTAGATATAAGAATTAATAAATGATATACTTTATTCATCATTAGGTGTGGCCATTGCTATAATTCTTTTGGTTTCTTATTTGAAACAGCTAAACAGTGAGCAGGTGTTTTGAGTAAGAAGCTATTTTTGCACGGCTACTTTTCTGAAACTTATTTGATTGTTGCGGACGCTGTGGAGATAGGAGCTTATAATAATGCTCTGCTACGTGTTTATAACTGAAGAATTGCGTCTGCGTCTGTATAAGTGTTGGCGATCTTCAAGGAGACTAAAATGAATCGGATCTTTTTTTTAAGCATTCTAATGCCACTGTTAGTAACAGGCTTCATTTATGGAATGTATGTGTATAATGAAAGCGAGTTGCTGACAAAGGTTAGTCAAAGAACAAAAACTGTCGCGGTCTTTATGCTGTATATTGTACAGGAGCTTCTTGTAATCTTCATTTCAGACAAACTGGTGGGAATGATCTGTTTTCAATATACTTTGGGTGTTTCTGCTTTTATGCTTTCTCGCAAATATGCAGGTCTGTTGATTTTGACGACACCAGTCATAACCAACCTTTATCTTTTTTTTAGTGGAAGAGACAGTATCTTATCTTTAGTCTTAGGATTAGTTAGTATCTATGTAACTTTGGTGGGAATGCATGTTATTAAGCGCCGGTTGTTATTTCAGGATTTGCTGCAGTATTTTATAATCTTGATGCTTGCGAATGTGATTCCCATTCATCGTCTAGGTCAAAAAAATGTTGATATTTTGTCAGAATTTTATGATAAAAATGATGTTGTGTGGATTGCGTTAGGAACTTGTTTAATCTTTTTTTTGACGTTCCTGCTTTTGCGCGAGGTAGATCTCAAGCGCAAACGGATTGCTCGGCTTGTCTATGAGGAATCTCACGATAAATTGACTGGGATGAGAAATTACCGTCAGTTTAGACGTGAACTTGACCGCATAGAGGAACGAGGGAGTCTTGCATATATTGCCTTAATGCTCGACATTGATAATTTTAAGTTAATTAATGACACCTATGGTCATACTGAGGGGAATGCAGTTTTAAAGTTTTTTGCAACCGAATTGAGAAAATGGCGCAAATATGTTCAAAATGAGACTGGAAAACGGATTAAGTTATTCCGTTTTGGTGGTGAAGAATTCTTCGTACTGATTGAAAATATGGAAATCGATGATGTTTTTGAGCGCATCGAACAGTTTAAGAATGAATTTAATCATCAGAATTTTGTGACAGAGGATGGACAACAGTTGAAGATTTCATTTTCTGGTGGACTTTCTGATGCACGCGAGACAACTAGTATTAGATTAGCGGTTAAGGACGCGGATGAAGCTTTGTATGTTGCTAAAAATAGCGGGAAAAAGCGAGTTGTTAAAAGAAGACAAAAAAGTTTAGTGGTTAATTCAAAAGATCTGCGGCCGCATTACTCGGAGCAAGAAAAAGTGCAAGATTAGCTTTAATTTCATGTTTAGAGTTTAAAGCCAAAAAGTGAGCGCGGTTGGAAAGCTTACTTCGCAGCTTTTGAGACAGAAATAAGGAGAGTGTGACATAAGTCAGGAAAATTTGAGTGCTAACTCGAAATTACGAACAGAGCGGGTACTTTGCTATGAGTAATTCGAAGTTAGATGGAGAATTTTGACTTATGGAAAACGTTTATCCGGAATAAAAGAGAGAGTGTGACATAAGTCGGGAAAATTTGAGTACTAACTCGAAATTACGAAGATAGCGAGTACTTTGCTATGAGTAATTCGAAGTTAGACGGAGAATTTTGACTTATGGAACACGTTTATGCGGAATAAAAGAGGGGCTGTGACAAAAATTAACTTTTGTCACAGCCCCTTTATTTAACTTGAATTGTAACTTAAGCTAACTAGTTATTGCAGTTATGCGGCTTCAATAATTGGAGTTTCTACTGATTCAACGTATTTTGCTGAAACTGGTGTTCCATAAAGTGATGCTCCATCTTTATTGACGAAGATGGAAAGGGCAGAGAGGTCGTCCATTGCTTTTTGAACTGTTTCTTTATCTAAAGCAGTGTTGGCATAGTTCAAACGAAAATGGCTTTTTGTTTTGGTACCGGCGACATTAAAGACCAAATCAAGCTGTTTCATTTTAGCTGCCCCTTAGTTTTGCTTTAACCGACGCTGTTGACACTTGTCAACTGAACTTTACTAGTAGGCTGCCCTGTCAAGGTGCTTAGAATATTTCCGAAGGTTGCAATCTTTTCATCCGCAGCATCTGCTCTAATGTTGTTAAACGTTCTTTTGCGTTCACTGCCGTCTGCTTCAATCGTGATTGCTCCAATACTAGATTTAACCCATGTTTTAGCCATGTTATACGCTCCTCCGTGTTTTTTTGTAAGTGCTGCAGCTGCTTACAAGGATATTAACGCGGGAAAAATCAAAGATGTCAACCACAAGTGCTGCTTGATGTTAAAAATAAGGAGAAGTTGCTTGAAAATATCAAACTAGTAAGGTATTTTGCATACCAGTCTTAATGCAAATACATTTCCAACGGATAAGTTGGATATTGCAAGTCTGTGATTTTTTCGGCTGTGTAAAATCCAGCAGGGGCTTCAATAATATTTGGAAGACGGTTAACGATAGTTGCACAAGTATGTGCGACTGTATCTGGTTTATCGACATGAAAAGAAACATTGGGTTCCCCAGTAATTTTCCAAGCACAAAGATCTCCATCTTCAGGGCGATAAACTTTTCCGATACATTGGAGGATTAACTTAATTCCTTGATAAGTTTCGATTGTGACAACAGCGGACATTCCGATAGCATTACCAGCTGTAATCTCTTTTTCAAGCGTTTTGGAATAAATATCCTTAGTCAAGGTTACTGGTACGCTCTTTTGACTGATTTTTTTAATAGTCCAATGAAATTTTGCACAAATTGCTTCTCCGGAGTTCCATACATAGGAAGGAAGACTCTGGCTGTGAGCAATTTTTTGTTCAAATTTTTCAAGTGAGTATCCTACTCCATGGGCTTGTGCAAGTGCAATGCCGTAATCTTCAACATTGTAGCTGACACTTCCTTCGATTTGGGTAATTTGGTGGCTTCCGCCTGCAACCGTATACAATAAGTTGTTCCAAAAGATGTCCTGCATTCCGCTGCCAGTAATTGTCACTCCATTTTCCTTAGCTAGACGATCCAAGCGATTCGTTTCACGCGGAGCGGTATTCCAAGGATAGATAGCTTCTTCACAGGTAGAAATAACATTTACACCGTGTACGAGACATTTTTCAAAGAAAGGGTACATTTCGTTTAGATAGCTAGAAATTGTAACAATTGCAACGTCTGCTGCACAGGACTCTAAAACTTCGTCAGCATCTGCTGAAATTTTAATTCCTGTTGCTTGCTCCAAACCAGCAATTTCACTAAGATCTTTGCCGATGAGGTGAGGATTATTATCAATTGCACCCACAATTTCAACATTATTCGCCAATAGATAACGGATGATAGTGATCGCCATTTTCCCACAGCCATATTGAATAACGCGAATTTTTTCTTTTGGCATAGCTTTGTCCACCTTTCAAAGTGATTGTGCCTTATTTCACATCTAAGTTTAGCTATACAGCATAATTAAAAGAAACGTCAAGTAATATGCTGAAAGCAACAGTCAGCACACAAGTTTGAGCGGTATAATTGGTTTGTTGCAGAATGATTTTTGCAAGGGAGATCACGGTTAAATCTCAGGAATTTTCTTTTATTTTAAGCTGCGGTCGTGTTAAGCTTAAACTACCGCTTGGTAATTATGCTGAACTAATTTGCAGTCTGCAAGCTTAGCTGGGGCAGCAAACTGAGTACAGTTTTTATATGCAAGTGGTGATTTTTGTAGTTCAACTGGTAGGAGTGCTTTAAAGGAAGCGTTGCTGTGAGCAGCCACTACCTTGAATCAAAAATAGTGAAGTAAGATTGTTAGATGAGGTGAGAGAATTGGTTGCAACAAGGAATATGGAGTACCCGGATCAAGAATTATATAATTTTGTGTTAAAAGAAATGAAGAAGAGAAATATTAATCGAAAAACGATTGGTGAGGCCGTGTATGAGTTGCAACACCAATATTTTCCCAAGCTGAAGCCAGAGGATTTTGGCAAGGAATTACCCAATGTTCTAAAAAAACGTGAGGTCTTGAACTTGCTGGCAACTGGATTTATTCTTGATAATTTAGCATCCGAAAAAAAATTACCTGAACCTTACCAGCAGATTGTTGAAAATGATCTCGGACAGTTCGGTGTTGACGAAACCCTCGCAATTGCAGTTTCTCAATTATATGGGTCACTTGGAAACACCAACTTTGGTTACGGCGATAAGATTAAGGTTGGCTGGGCCAAAAACTTGGATACTGACACAAAGCAGAATCGGGTTAATACTTTTGCAGATGATCTCTTTTTGGCACTGGTTTCTGGTGTAGTCGGTAGATTTGGACATGGACGTCCTTTAAAAATTGCAAGTGAGCCTGAAATCGAATGACTTTGAGTAATTTATAAATAAGAACAAAAGAACTGGTATTGGAGTTATATTAGTATTGACAATATTAAGATAAGATCAAGGGTTGGGTAAGCGTTAAAGTTTGCTCAAGCCTTTTTTGATTGCGGATAAACAAGATTCATAAGCTAACCAAACCTAGTCACAGTCCGCCTATTTTTCAATTTGATGTTAGTGCTCAAAGGCTTGCGGAGCTGGTCGGCACTTCTTTATTAACGTGCTCCACCCAGCAACCTCCTAAGCCTAAGCCTGCCTTACGCGTAACCAAATTCAGGTTACTTTGTAATGCAAGACTTAGTCTACGAAGGCTTGACGCTGAGTGTCGACACTTCTTTATTAACGTGCTCCCAGCACCAGCCTTTTGCGCCTAATCACAAATTGCGCATAGTCACAGCCCGCCTATTTTGCAATTTGATGTTAGTGCTCAAAGGCTTGCGGAGCTGGTCGGCACTTCTTTTAACATGAGTAACAAGCATCATATAGGTGAAATTAATTCATCTTAGAAAAAAACAGTTTATTTATAGTTATTTGAAATTTACCCAAATGTTTGCTTTCGAAAATTTAACAGCGGTTTTAAAAAATAAAAGTCGTGTAAAAGGTATTTCTGGTTTATAAACTGAAGTTTTGGGAGACTTTACTGACTGTTCATGTTATAAAATGTTACAGAAAATGGAGCTGATATTTGACTAAATTAAAAAACGATTATAGAATTATGAGCACACTGATGGAGGGTGATGTTACTATGAGTAGTATTTTTAGAAAAAAGAGTGTCGAGGAATTGACCGCACATGCAACTCCATTAAGGAGAACATTACATACGGTAGATCTAACTTTCCTAGGCATTGGTGCAATTATTGGTACTGGAATTTTCGTGTTAACTGGGAAAGGGGCGCTAACTGCTGGGCCTGCGTTGTCATTATCTTTCTTAATTGCAGCGATTTGTTGCGGCTTCGCCGGTCTTTGTTATGCAGAATTTGCCTCAATTGCTCCGGTTGCCGGTTCGGCATATACCTATTCCTACTTGGCATTTGGCGAAGTGATTGCCTTTATCATTGGTTGGGATCTTATTTTGGAGTATGCACTAGGTGCAGCGACCGTTTCAGTTGGGTGGTCGGGATATTTTGTCAACTTATTGACGAATATGGGGATCCACATTCCGACTGTACTGACAGCTGCCGCAGGGACAACTGTTGGGGTGCATACACTCTTTAATCTCCCAGCTTTTTTAATTGTCTTAGTAATTACATGGATCATTTCTGTTGGAATTAATCAAACAAAGCGCGTTAATGATACGATGGTAGTTGTTAAACTCGCTGTAATTATTCTATTCATTGTTTGTACTTTCTGGTTTGTTAAGCCGCATAATTGGACGCCATTTTCACCTTTTGGTTGGTATTCGTTCAATCATGGGACTGCCGCAGGAATAATTCCGGCTGCATCGATTGTTTTCTTTTCTTTTATTGGCTTTGATTCAGTTGCTTCTAGTGCTGAGGAAACTGTTAATCCAAGCAAGACTTTACCGCGTGGAATTCTACTTTCGCTTTTGATTTCAACAATCCTTTATATCATCATGACATTGATTATGACTGGTGTAGTTAAATATACGGTTTTTGCGAAATATTTAAACGCTCCAATTCTAGCAGTTTTGCACGAAACAGGTCAGACATGGTTGTCGATTATCGTAAGTATTGGTGCAATTTTAGGGATGACAACCGTAATTTTGGTTCAACTATATGGACAATCACGGATCACTTATTCCATGTCGCGTGATGGGCTTTTTCCTAAATTCTTTGGTGAGGTACATGAACGCTATCGGACACCTTTTAAAGGAACTTGGTTTTTTGGAATTGTAACGGCACTTGCTGGTGGATTCATTAACTTGAATATCTTGGCTGAGTTGGTAAATATTGGAACTCTAACTGCATTTATTCTTGTTTCTGCAGGAATTCTTTGGATGCGCAAGTCACATCCAGAATTGCACCGTGGTTTCCGTGCACCAGGGGTTCCAGTAACACCTGTGATTGCGATTGTTTTCTGTTTAGTTTTGATTGCAGGTCTTAATTGGGAGACATGGGTTCGCTTTGCAGTTTGGTTCTTAATTGGAATGGTGATCTACTTTGTCTATGGTAAAAAGCATTCATTGATGAACGAAGAATAAGATATTAGCATGCAATAGTGTGAGCAGTATCTCGATTGAACAGGCCATTGGTTTTTCTAGTAAAAATGATAATAACTAAGAATTTTGAATATTATGGGGCTGTGACAAGAGTTAACTTTTGTCACAGCCCCTCTTTTATTCCGAATAAACGTGTTCCATAAGTCAAAATCCTCCGTCTAACTTCGAATTACTCATAGCAAAGTACTCGCTATGTTCGTAATTTCGAGTTAGTACTCAAATTTTCCCGACTTATGTCACACTCTCTTAGTATGCAGAGATTTTTAGCGTCTTTAGCGTGACAATTTATTTTTACTGTTTCTAAACCACTATTTCAATGGAAAGCAAAAAATTAAAATCAATTATATTCGCTGTTCCTAAAGTATAATATAATGTGGATTAGAACATTTAAGGGGGAAAGTTTAGTGAAACGTGACAAAGAAACAAATTTGAGCATTCCACTTGAGCAACGCAGGACATCTGCATGGGATATGTTTGCGACTTGGGTTGGGGCAAATGCCAACAATGGGACTTGGTATATTGGTGGAGTTCTAGCCGCTTGTGGCTTTGCGTTGGCGATCAAGGTATTGCTTTTTTCATCAGTTCTTTCATATATATTTTTATCATTGGTAGGGTTTATTGGCTATAAAACGGGTGTTTCGACAATGGGGATTAGTCGTGCATCATTTGGAATTCGCGGCAGCTATCTGCCTTCGCTTGTTAATTTCACACAGTTTATTGGTTGGACTGCGGTTAATACCTTTATTGCTGCAACTTCAGTCAGTTATCTGTTGCATGATCTATGGGGCTGGCCGCTTTATGGGCATGCTGGCGGTGCGCGTGGAATGTTTATTGGAATTGTTGTCATGAGTATTTTACATATTATCAGTATTGCAAGTGGCTCGCGCTCGGTTCAGCTGATTGAACGGGTTGGAATTGTCCTAGTTTTTATTTTTGTTATCTGGGAATCAATTGTGGTTTTTCAAACAGTCTCATTACAGCAGATTTCTGCATGGCAAGTACCAGCAGGACTTAAAATGAGCAGTGGAGTTGCCGTGGATACAGTCGCAGCATTTAATCTGGCATGGGTAACAGCTGGAGCTGATTTTACACGCTTTACTGCTAAAAAATCTTCTGCAACCGCAATGCCTTTTCTGGGTGCTTTGCTGGGAGTACTTTGGTTTGCATTTATTGGGTTGATCGCTACAATCAGTATTGCAATTGCCACGGGAGCATACGATCCAAATAACTCAGATCCAAGTACAATTGCCAGTAAATTAGGTTTGGGATTGCTAGCGCTTGTGGTTATTATTCTAACTAGCATGACGGCTAATGCGGTGAATCTGATGGCTGCCGGTTCGGCACTTTCAAATATTTTTCCACGCTTAAGTCTGAAAGCATCATTATGGATTGTCGCAGCACTGGCAACGCTTGTAACGTTTGTGCCAATGATTTTGGGGAGCTTCTTGACAGCTTTTATTGTCTTTTTGGATTATATTGGAATGGTGCTGGGACCGATCATTAGTGTGATTATTGTTGATTTTTATTGTCGTAGTCAAAGACAATATCAAGTTGCAGAACTAACAATTCGTGGCGGCAAGTACTGGTATCACTTCGGGGTTAATTGGTTTGCAATCTTAGCGTGGGCCTGCGGAGCTGCTCTTTTCTTTTTATTACGTCAATTAACTTTTTTAAGTACTACAATTGGAGCGACATTTATCGATATGGTGTTTAGCGGTGTGATTTATTATGGTTTGATGAAACTTTGGGAGCGAAGGAGAAAGCAAAAAAATGCTGATTAGAAATGTACATATTGATAATCGTCAGGAATTACAGAGCGTGCGGATTCAAAAAGGCAAGTTTGTTGAGATTGCGGCTTCTTTAGTGGCTCAGGAAAATGAAGAAGTCATCGAAGGCCAAGGCAAACTGTTGCTGCCACCCTTTATTGATTCGCATATCCATTTGGATGCTACCCTGACAGCAGGACAGCCCGAATGGAATCAAACAGGAACCCTATTTGATGGGATTCGGATTTGGTCAGAACGCAAAAAAGAATTAACGCTTCAAGATGTTAAGCAACGGGCTAAAAAAACAATTTTGCAGCAGCTTAAATATGGTGTTCAGTATGTTCGAAGCCATGTTGATACTACTGATCCGCATTTAATTGCTTTACAGGCCTTGCTGGAGTTGCGTGCAGAATTAAAAGATGTGGTTGAATTACAGCTGGTAGCTTTTCCGCAAGAGGGGATTCTCTCTTTTCCCCAAGGCAAAGAATTATTAGCACAGGCACTTAAAGAAGGGGCCGATGTGGTTGGTGGAATTCCGCATTATGAATTTAATCGGTTTTATGGCGCCGATTCATTGAAATATCTAATTAGTTTGGCTGAAAAGTATGATGTCTTAGTTGATGTTCACTGTGATGAAATTGATGACCCAGGGACGAGGAACTTAGAAGTTCTGGCAACGCTAGCATATGAAAGTGGACTTAAGGATCATGTGACCGCCAGTCATACCACTGCAATGGGTTCTTACAATGATGCATATACTTATAAGTTATTTCGCTTACTCAAACTAGCACAAATGAATTTTGTGGCAAATCCTCTAGTCAATATTCACCTTGGGGGACGGTTTGACACATATCCTAAGCGCCGGGGATTAACCCGGATTAAAGAATTAACAGCTGCTGGAATCAACGTCTCTTTTGGGGAAGATGATGTGCAGGATCCGTGGAATCCACTAGGCAACGGTAATATGCTGGACCCACTGCAAATGGGTGTTTATGCAGGACAATTGATGGGATATGAACAACTGCAGCAATCTTTTAATTATATTACTTACAATGCTGCGCGTACCCTTCACGTGAACGCACGTTACGGTATAAAGGTTGGATTACCGGCCAATTGTATCCTGTTGAATGGCGATGATTTTTATCATGTGCTCAATCAACATGCAGAAGTTTTGTTGAGTATTCGCCAAGGGAAGATCTTAGCACGGACACGACCAGCGCAAACTGAGCTTTTTGGATTAGAAAACCAAGACTAAAAACTAAATATTTTAGGGGAGATTTTGGGAGTGAAAAGAATTGAATGGATCGATATCGCGCGGGGGTTAGCGATGTTGATGATTGTTGCAGGCCATACTTTGTTTGGCTTTACATTTTCTCCGGTGGCACGAATGATTTTTGCTGTCCATGTACCAATTTTCTTTGTGCTATCGGGTTATTTATTCAAGGAACGAAAGTGGAAAGTCCTTTTTAACAAAATAAATCATAATCTGTTATTACCGTATATAGGTACTTGCTTAATTATGGTTGGAATTTCGTGGTTTGCAATTCATGATCCACGTAATTGGATTTTTGCAGCAACAATGGAAACACATCAAATGGTTTTTGCGGCAATGTATGGATTAGGAACCCCATTAGCTTTGCCACCTGAGATGGGGGCAGCAGGAGTTACAATTCCAGCAATCGGAGCAATCTGGTTTTTGGTGGCAATGTATTTGGGCGATCTCTTATTCAATTTAGCATTTAAAGTATGCGGAAGGTTCAAAAATAAACTGACTTTTATTTGGTTACTAGCGATTAGCGAATGTGTGCTCGGTTTCTATCTTGGTGGTATTTTACATTTACCGTTACCGTGGTCACTTCCTGCTGCACTTGTCAGTCAAGTCTTTTATGCGGCTGGTTTCACAATTAAGCAGTTTACATTGATGGATAAAAGCAGCTTGTGGGCGGTCGGAGGAACATTTTTATGGGCGTTTTCAGTGCACTCTGGTTTTTTCTACCTTAATACGGCATACGCTGATCGACCTTTAGCTGCTGTATTAGGAGGGATTGGTGGTAGTTTTGCAATCATGCGTTTTTCAAAATGGCTTGAGAGTCTTTCAGCTGTTCAAGGCGGAAAGTTAGGGATGCTTGAAACCTACGGACGACTTTCTTTAATTGTTTTATGTGCTCATTTATGCGAGGCAATGCTGGTGAGGATTGCACCTGCATTGCACCAAGCTTTGCTGCCACTTTGGGGAGAATTTGGGGCAACGCTTGCAGCAATTGGTTATCGGGTCTTCTTTACTGTACTTGCACTTTTGCTTGTCCCGCGGATTCCTTTATTACGTTCTTTTTACTTAAATCAACGTTTTCCTTTTAAACTGTCAGTGAATAGAATGCACCGTGATCAAAATTAGCACTGGTTTCGAGTGAGAAAAGTTGCACTTCAGTTCAAGAGGGTGCGACAATGATAATAATTAATAAAGGAGTGTTGAGGATGCCAGAAATGATGAAAGCAATTGGTTTTCAGCAGCATTTGCCAGTGACTGCCGAACGGAGTCTCTTTGAATTTGAAACTATTAAACCTCAAGCGACTGGAAGGGATTTATTAATAAAGATTGAGGCGGTTGCCATCAATCCATTGGAGGTTCGCATGCGTGCTACTGGGAAAGAAACTTTAGAAAAACCGCGGATTCTTGGATGGGATGCTGTTGGAATAGTCGAAGACTGTGGCAAAGACGTTGCAATGTTTGCAAAGGGAGAGCGCGTCTTTTACGCGGGCGCTTTAGATCGTCCTGGCTGCAATGCAGACTATCAAGTGGTTGATGAGCGTCTTGTGGGACACGCACCGCATACGCTTTCGGTGGCACAAATTGCGGCCCTGCCAGTGACGGCATTAACGGCTTGGGAAGCACTTTTTGAGCGACTCGCAATCAAGCAAGACAAGCACAGCAACCAGGGAAAAACAATTTTAATTATTAATGGTGCTGGAGGAGTTGGTTCAATTGCAACTCAGTTGGCTCATTGGGTTGGATTGCATGTAATCGCGACTGCTTCACGCCCGGAGACGATTAAATGGACACTGTCACACGGGGCAGATGAGACTCTTAATCATCGTAAAAATTTGGTTACTGAACTTAACGCTGCTGGACATGATTCCGTTGATTACATTCTAGAACTTAATGATATTGACGGTCATTGGGAAGAAATGGCCAAAATGATTAAACCCTTGGGTAAAATTGTTTCGATTACTGGGAATAAGAAGTCGCTTGATTTAGGACTTTTGAAAGCAAAGAGTGTGACATTTTTGTGGGAGTGGATGTTTACCAAATCTTTTTATCATTTACCAGAAATGAGCAGCCAACATAAGATCTTAGAAAAAGTTGCTGATCTACTTGATGAAGGAGTTCTCGAAAGTACGGTGACGAAAGTATTTAAAACCTTATCTGCTGCTAATTTGCGACAGGCGCATGCTTTAGTTGAAACTAACCGTACAATTGGTAAAATTGTTATTTGCAAATGAATTCAGCTTTGTTAGTTGTGTTATGCAATTTAAAGTAAGACGGGAGGGTTAAAAATGACAAAAGTTTTGTTATTGGTTGAACCTAAGACAGAACAGTTGCAGCAACTTAAAAGTGAGTTTCCAACTGCAACTTTTACTACAGATCCAGCAGATTGTCGTGATGCAGAAATTATTCTTGGTTGGAAGGCAGATTTGGCAGCGACTATTTTGAAGAATGAGCAATTACAATGGATTCAGGCAAAGTCTGCAGGGGTGGATTATTTTCCATTACGGCAGCTGGAAGGTTTGGGAATTACACTTACCAATGCTTCTGGGTTGCATTCGCGCTATATTGCAGAAACAGTAAGCGCCTATCTGCTGATTGAAAACCGAGGATTACGACCGGTAATCAAAGAACCAGGCCAGTGGATTGAACCAGCTGTTTTGGAGACTGCGAGTCAAAGAGTAATCATTTTTGGGACTGGACATATTGGGCAAGAAATTGCACGTTATTGCCGTTTCTTTGGAATGCATGTTACGGGAATTAATCGGCATGGGTCTGATGAGCATTTAAGTGCCCTTTTTGATGATGTGATTACTATGCAACAGTTTGCAGCGGAAGATGAGCTTTTGGTTACTGATTATGTCATTAATATTTTACCGGGGACGGGAGCAACTACACATTTCTTTGATGAAAAACACCTGCAGAAGTTTACGTCTGGTTATACTTTCATCAATGTTGGTCGCGGCACTACGGTTGTGACTAGTGATCTGCAGAAAATGCTGGCGACAGGTTATCTACGCAGCGCATATCTGGATGTTTTTGAACATGAACCTTTACCAGCTTCATCAGCATTGTGGCGTTCGCCGCAAGTTATTGCGACTCCTCATATTTCTGGATTAATGCAGCATTTTAGAGTGGCGTTGTATCCGCTGTTTGTTGATAATTTACGCAGGTATTTCGCAGGGACACATTTGCGCAATGTTGTAGATTATCAAAAAGAATATTGAAACGAATAGTATGGTAAACGTTTTGCAGAATAAAAACCGGGCTTTTAAGTCAGTTTCACTAAATATAAAATAAATTATATTTAAAAAAGTTGTTTGTTTGCCGGCCTTTTACAAAATTTGAGTGAGTAACGAATACGCTGTGATTTTTGTTTTCAGAGTAAATATCTAATTTTTGTGATTATATTCAAAGTGGTATTTTAGTATTTTATTTCAAATTCTAATTACTGAAGAACTATCTTATGCTCCATTTTGATCAATTATTTCGTTATTAGCGGAATAAGTGGTCAAAATGGGGCTTTTTTTTATTTTTTTAGAAAACTTTTGAAAAATTATTTCAAAATATAATTTAGATAATCACAAAAAAATAATTAATTTATTTTTTTAAAAAAAGCGTTTTGAATTTATAAAGCGCTTTTTTGGTGATGTAAAAAGGCCGATTTTATATTACAATGTTTTATTTTAAAAATTGACAATTTATTACCTTCGTGATAACTTATTAAACGTTGTGTTAGCTATCGAACGAAATGTCAAACGTTTAGCACTTTTTATGGAGCATTTTACACGTGTTTAGCCATATAACTTGGGGGCAAATTAAAAATATGAATAGAATAGATACACGAAAATCTAGATTAGGTAAGTCTGAAAGATATTTAGTCACGGTTGAAGTTGCACTTGCATTGGGATTGGGACTCAATTGTACATTTGGTGCACATATCAAAGCTGATTCAGTCTTAGGAACTAAGCAAGCTCAAGTAACAACGCAGGCTACAACTAAGCAAACTACAAATGATCAGGCACAAACAACTGCAACGCAGAATACAACTGGTCAAACACAGGACACAACTAAGCAAACTACAAATGATCAGACACAAACAACTGCAACGCAGAATACAACTGGTCAAACACAGGACACAACTAAGCAAATTACGAATGATCAGACACAAACAGCTGCAACGCAGAATACAACTGGTCAAACACAGGACACAACTAAGCAAACTACGAATGATCAGGCACAGGCAGCTGCAACGCAGAATACAACTGGCCAGACACAGGACACAACTAAGCAAAACACGAATGATCAAACAAAGACAGCTGCGACACAGAATACAACTGGTCAAACACAGGACACAACTAAGCAAAACACGAATGATCAAACAAAGACAGCTGCGACACAGAATACAACTGGTCAAACACAGGACACAACTAAGCAAACTACAAATGATCAGACACAAACAACTGCAACGCAGAATACAACTGGTCAAACACAGGCTACAACTAAGCAAAACACGAATGATCAGGCACAGGCAGCTGCGGCGCAGAATACAACTGGTCAAACACAGGACACAACTAAGCAAACTACGAATGATCAGGCACAGGCAGCTGCAACGCAGAATACAACTGGCCAGACACAGGACACAACTAAGCAAAACACGAATGATCAAACAAAGACAGCTGCGACACAGAATACAACTGGTCAAACACAGGACACAACTAAGCAAAACACGAATGATCAAACAAAGACAGCTGCGACACAGAATACAACTGGTCAAACACAGGACACAACTAAGCAAACTACAAATGATCAGACACAAACAACTGCAACGCAGAATACAACTGGTCAAACACAGGCTACAACTAAGCAAAACACGAATGATCAGGCACAGGCAGCTGCAACGCAAACTAAAAGCCTTTCTGCTAGTGATACTCACATTAAAAGTATTGATGGGAAAACCTATTTTGTGGGGGATGATGGGCAAGTAAAAAAGAATTTTACTGCTGTTATTAATGGACAAGTACTTTATTTTGATAAGGATACTGGTGCGCTGGCTTCAAATGATAAGCAATATACTAATGGCTTGGTTAATATTGGGAATCAGCACAATGCTGCATATTCGACAACTACAGATAGTTTCACACAAGTTGATGGATATCTAACAGCTGAAAGTTGGTATCGGCCAAAAGATATTCTTAAAAATGGTACGACTTGGACGGCTTCAACAACAACCGACTTTAGACCACTGTTGATGACGTGGTGGCCTGATAAGAATACACAATTGGCATATTTGGAATATATGCAAAAGGCGGGGTTATTGGAAGATAGTGTCAGCCTTTCCAACACCAGCACACAGGCCTTTTTGACTAATGAGGCTCTGTCAGCTCAGGCAAATATCGAAAAAAAGATTAGCTTAGCGGGGAATACTGATTGGCTAAAAACTGAAATCACACAGTTTGTAGATGCACAGCCTAATTGGAATATTAAAAGTGAATCAAAAGGGACCGATCATCTGCAAGGCGGGGCTTTGTTGTATGTTAACAGCAGCCTAACTCCTGCTGCAAATTCGGATTCAAGATTGCTTAACCGCACGCCTAAGAATCAGGAAGGACAGATTCCGAGTACCGAGAATCAAGGCGGTTATGAAATGCTTTTAGCGAACGATGTTGATAACTCAAATCCTGTGGTCCAGGCAGAACAGCTGAACTGGCTGTATTATATGATGAATATCGGAACCATTGCTGGCAATGACTCAAGTGCTAACTTTGATGGTTATCGCGTCGATGCAGTCGATAATGTTGATGCCGATTTACTGCAAATTGCGAGTGACTATTTTAAGGATGCATATGGAACCAATCAAAGTGATTCAAATGCGAATAACCATTTGTCAATTTTAGAAGATTGGGAGAGCAGTGATGCTGATTATGTTAAAGAACATGGAAATAACCAATTAACAATGGATTTTCATAGTCATTTGGCAGTCAAATACTCACTAAATATGCCAACCAATGAGAGAAGTGGTTTAGAACCAGAATTAACATACAGTTTGGTTAATAGAACTGGCGATAATTCAACTGAAAATGTTGCACAACCTAACTATTCCTTTATTCGCGCACATGATAGTGAAGTTCAGACTGTTATTGCACAGATTATTAAAGACAAAATTAATCCTGATTCAGATGGCTTAACGGTCACTTCAGCTGAAATTGCACAAGCCTTTAAGATCTACAATCAAGATGAGTTGCAGGCTGATAAAAAGTATACCGCATACAACATTCCCTCGTCTTATGCACTTTTATTAACGAATAAGGATGTTGTTCCACGAGTTTATTATGGTGATTTGTTTACTGATGATGGTCAATATATGGCAACTCATTCTCCATATTACGATGCATTAACAGCCTTGTTAAAAGCCAGAGTCAAGTATGTTTCTGGTGGTCAGAATATGGGAATTCAATATGTACAAGGGGACAACAGCATGGCTAGTAGCAGTTACCGTGGAGTATTAACTTCGGTACGTTACGGCAAAGATGCGCTATCTGCCAGCTCCACCGGTGATGCTAATACACGGACTCAAGGAATGGCAGTCGTCTTAAGCAATAATCCAGACTTGAAGTTAAGTCAAAGTGATCAAGTTGTTGTTAACATGGGTGTAGCTCATCGAAACCAAGCCTATCGCGCACTTTTGCTGACTACTAAAGAAGGCCTAAAGGTTTATTCTGCTGATGATGGGGCCCCGGTAGTGTACACCAACGACTTAGGGCAGTTAATCTTCAAGCGCGATTCGATTTTTGGAGTCAGTGATCCGCAGGTTTCGGGTTACTTAGCCGCCTGGGTTCCAGTGGGAGCAAGCAGTACCCAAGATGCGCGCACTGCCAGCAGCACTGCTACTTCAACAGACGGGAAAACTTATCATTCTAATGCAGCTTTAGATTCGCAAGTGATTTTTGAAGGATTTTCGAATTTTCAAGCAATGCCGACACAAACAGCGGAGTATACCAATGTCAAGATTGCGCAGAATGCACAGTTGTTTAAGGACTTAGGCATTACAAGTTTTGAGTTAGCACCGCAATACCGCTCAAGTACGGATGCTAGCTTCTTAGACTCTGTTGTTCAAAATGGGTATGCATTTACTGATCGCTATGATGTTGGTTATAATACACCAACTAAATATGGGACGGTTGCACAACTTCTGAGCGCCATCAAAGCATTGCATGCCCAAGGAATTCAGGCAATTAACGACTGGGTTCCAGATCAAATCTATAATCTTCCAGGTGAAGAGATTGTAACTGCTGTACGCACAAATGGCTCTGGAGTATCCAACCAAGATTCAGTTATTAATAATACGCTCTATGATTCTCATACTGTTGGCGGTGGTCAATATCAGGCAATGTATGGGGGCGCATTCTTAGATAGAATTAAACAGCTTTATCCAGATTTGTTTGAAACCAAGCAAATCTCAACCGGACAACCCATGAATCCCAATGAAAAAATCACTGAATGGTCAGCTAAATATTTCAATGGCTCTAATATTCAAGGTCGTGGAGCATGGTATGTTTTGAAAGACTGGGCAACGAATAAGTACTTCAGTGTCTCCAGCAATAAAAGTTTTCTACCTAAACAATTACAAGGAAAAAAAGCAAGTACAGGTTTTGTAGTTGACAGTAAGAACAGAACAAAATTTTATTCAACGAGTGGTTACCAAGCCAAAAATACTTTTATTCAAGATGGCGACAACTGGTATTATTTTGATAATAATGGGTACATGGTAACAGGTGCAGATAAAATAAATGGTTATAATTACTATTTCTTGCCAAATGTCAACGCCGATGTGAAAATGTAGTTTTTTGCCGATTAAAAAATGCTGTTTTTTACCGATAAAGTTTACAGTGTCTCACTGCTCCTTTCTTTATTTTGTGCGTTGAAACCTGATAAATCAGGTCCGGAATTATCCTTCTTTTCAATTAAATGATCTTTCATTCGATATGATCGACCAGTGATTCGGATAACTTTAGCGTGATGAACCAAGCGATCTAAAATGGCGTTAGCTAACATCTTATCTGAAAAGGTGTTTCCCCACTTAGAAAGCGGAATATTAGTGGTGATAATGGTTGATTTCCGTTCGTATCGTCTTTCAATTAACTGAAAAAACAGCTTAGCGCCCACTGACTCAATTGGAAGATAACCAATCTCATCAATGATTAGAATTTGAAAACGGGCATACCGGCGTAGCACTTCTTCGCTCCGGCCTTGAACTTGTGCTGTTTGAAGCTTGTTGATGAGGTCGCTACATCGAATAAACTGCGTTGAAATTCCTTGTTTACACCCTTCAATTCCAATGGCGGTGGCTAGGTGAGTTTTACCGACACCGGAGGTGCCGATAAACAAAACGTTTTGATTCTCTTGGGTGAATCTTAGTGATCCCAAGTCCTCAATTATCCCTTGGTTAATTCCCGGTTGATAACTAAAGTCAAAGTCAGCTAACGTTTTTTCATATGGAAAGCGGGCTAGTTTAATTCTCAAATTAATCTTTTTTTGTTCCCGGTATTTAAGCTCAGCCGTTGTCAATTCGAATAAGGCATCACTCAAGGACTTGGGTGCTTCATCTTGATGATCCAATAGGTAGCCTAAATGTTCGGCGAAACGATCTAACTTTAATTGTCTAAGGTTGGTGTATAAAGCTTGGTAATTGGCCATTTTCTCACTCCATTTCATCAAACATCTTCAGGTTTCGGTCGACGTAATCATCAATGACTCGGTCATCACGATTCTTATAAAGGTCTGATCGGACAATCTCTTCCATGTCATCGCGAAGGTAAGTAAATCTTTTCAGTGAAATAGGGTGAGAACGAATTAATTCTCCGTTATAATAAATGTATAGAGTATTGTCATCGTGTTTAATTTGTACGGTTTCGTCAATATATCTTATGGGGACGGAGTATTTCCGATTTTGAAAGACAATCATTGATTCCTTGCTAACTTTCCTTGCGATGGTTTGGCTGGCATAGGCATCGAGTAAGTCGTGATCAAAATCCTGGAGATACTCTTTTTCTTTATCAAGCAATAAATAAGGCGGAATTTGAGTCGCCTGAGACTTCTCATGATTCAGCTGATCACACGTCAAATGGACGATCTCGGCTAAGTCTAGCGGCTCTTCAAACTCATGGTTGTAAACTTTGATTCGCTGAGTAGTTCTGGCCAGCGCCTCAACCTTTCCTTTGGTTTGTGGCCGAAACGGTCGACAAGCAATTGGCTTGAAACCAGCGTCCTTAGCGTATTCAACGAAGGTTTCATTAAATACCGGCTTACCAAAATTACTTTTATGATGATCGACGACAACCTTTTGGTTGTCAAACCAGATTTCTTTCGGCACACCCCGGTTGCCCAAAAGGCATTAGTTAAGCAATCAAAAAAGGTAATTTGGCTGCGACTGAAGGTAAATTGCATGTATTTCATTCGCGAGTACCCTAAAACATATAAGAAGATGTTGCCTTTGACAATCTCTCCATGCCGAGAAACCAACGTTAAATCTTCTTTCCAATCAACCTGGGCTGAAATCCCTGGCGAGGTTTCAATCCGGATAGTGGCTTTTTTCGTTGCGGCTTTTCTGATGGTTCGACAATAGTCTCTGAGAATACTTTGCTTTCCTTGATAGCCACGTTCTTTGATAAAGTAATAAATTGCCGTTGCCGAACAGCCTTCTAGAACCTTTTCTTCAATCGTTTTTCGATAATCGTCAAGTTTACTCGGCCGCCGTAAGGGTTGTGGCTGCTCATCTGGGGGCGTAAGCCCTAAATTGTAGTATCTTTTTACCGTTCGTGGATCAACACCGTATCGCCGACCAATTTCAGCGAAGTTGGGCTTTATTTTGTTCATAATATATTGCTGGACACACTGCTCAACATCTAAACGCATTTCAGTTCCTCCAAATTTGAGATGCGTTTATTTTACCGTAAAAAAATGTTGGAAAACCGACATTTTCTAATCGGTATTTTCCAACATTTTACAACCGTTGCTGACAGCCAAATGGGATTGAATTACAGGATGCCTATTTTGCTGATGGTACTAAAGAATATTATTACAGCAAGTCCGGAAAACAGATTCTAGATCAATATTATCAAGATTCTAATGGCAATTGGAGATATTTCTTCAAAGATGGCACGATGGCAAAGGGATTGACCCAAATTACAGCGGTCAACGGACAGACTGTGACCCAGTACTTTGATACTGACGGAATTCAGGTTAAAGGAAATGCTGCTAAAGACAGTGATGGAAAGTTAAGATATTTTGATGGAATAACTGGCAATATGGTCGTAAATTCATTTGGAGAATTACCGGATGGCTCGTGGTTGTATCTTGATGAAAACGGAGTAGCGGTTACTGGTAAGCAGAATATCAATGGGCAAACGATGTATTTCAACGCTGACGGTCGTCAAGTCAAGAATGACTTTGGAGAATTAGCCGATGGTTCATGGTTATACCTGAACAGCGACGGGGTAGCTGTTACAGGCGAACAAGTTATTAACGGAAAAACTTTGTATTTTAATGCAGACGGCAAACAAGTCAAGAACGACTTTAAGCAGTTAGCTGACGGTTCATGGTTATACTTGAATGGCGATGGTGTAGCCGTTACAGGCGAACAAGTTATTAACGGAAAAACTTTGTATTTCAACGCAGACGGCAAACAAGTCAAGAACGACTTTAAGCAGTTAGCCGACGGTTCATGGTTATATCTGAACAGCGACGGGGTAGCTGTTACAGGCGAACAAGTTATTAACGGAAAAACCTTGTACTTCAACGCAGACGGCAAACAAGTCAAGAACGACTTTAAGCAGTTAGCCGATGGTTCATGGTTATATCTGAACAGCGATGGTGTAGCTGTTACAGGCAAACAAGTTATTAACGGAAAAACCTTGTACTTCAACGCAGATGGCAAACAAGTCAAGAATGACTTTAAGCAGTTAGCCGACGGTTCATGGGTATATCTGAACAGCGACGGGGTAGCTGTTACAGGCGAACAAGTTATTAACGGAAAAACCTTGTACTTTAACGCAGATGGCAAACAAGTCAAGAATGACTTTAAGCAGTTAGCCGACGGTTCATGGGTATATCTGAACAGCGACGGGGTAGCTGTTACAGGCGAACAAGTTATTAACGGAAAAACTTTGTATTTCAACGCAGACGGTCGTCAAGTCAAAAATGACTTCAAGCAGTTAGCCGATGGTTCATGGTTATACTTGAACGGCGACGGGGTAGCTGTTACAGGCAAACAAGTTATTAACGGAAAAACCTTGTATTTCAACGCAGACGGCAAACAAGTCAAGAATGACTTTAAGCAGTTAGCCGACGGTTCATGGGTATATCTGAACAGCGACGGGGTAGCTGTTACAGGCGAACAAGTTATTAACGGAAAAACTTTGTATTTCAACGCAGACGGCAAACAAGTCAAGAATGACTTTAAGCAGTTAGCCGATGGTTCATGGGTATACCTGAATGGCGATGGTGTAGCTGTTACAGGCGAACAAGTTATTAATGGAAAAACCTTGTACTTTAACGCAGACGGTCGTCAAGTCAAAAATGACTTCAAGCAATTAGCCGACGGTTCATGGGTATACTTGAACGGCGACGGGGTAGCTGTTACAGGCAAACAAGTTATTAACGGAAAAACTTTGTACTTCAACGCAGACGGCAAACAAGTCAAGAATGACTTTAAAGAATTAGCAAATGGCTCATGGTTATACTTAGATGGAAATGGTGTGGCCGTTACAGGTAAACAGGTCATCAACGGACAGACAATGTACTTTAATGCAGATGGAACTCAAGTTAAAAATGATTTTGGTGAATTAGCTGATGGTTCATGGTTATACCTTGGTGCTGATGGAGTAGCCGTTACAGGCAAACAAACAATTAGAGGACAGAAACTCTACTTCAGGTCTAATGGAATCCAAGTTAAGGGTGGTTCAGTACTCGAAGAAGACGGACAGTGGCATACTTATGATTTGAATTCTGGAGAAGAATTAAGGTAAGCACGGGCAACATACTAACTAATAGACTATAAAGTAAACTAAAGAGAGTGTGACATAAGTCGGGGAAATTCGAGTGCTAACTCGAAATTACGAACATAGCAAGTACTTTGCGATGAGTAATTCGAAGTTAGACGGAGAACTTTGACTTATGGAACACGTTTATCCAGAATAAAAGAGGAGCTGCGACAAAATTTAACTTTTGTCATAGCTCCCTTTTGTTATGCTTTACGATGTTAAATGCCTCTTGCGGCATATCTTTTGACTGCCGACACGTAGTTTTCCAAGCTAGACATTATTTTAAACAGCAGATCAGGTTTAAGTTTACATTACTCAAAAACCGTAAACATTTCTACTTGGTGCAGCATTTCATTTGGATTGATTCCCGGCTCAGCAACTGGAATTTTAACTGCTAGTTTTTGGTAATAGTCATGCCAGAAGGGGAGTACTGTATGATTTGGTCCAAAAGTCATTGGGATTAGGCTAAAGATACCAGTCGGAAAGATAGTATAGATAAAATCTGCACAGTAAAAGCCTGGAGCAGTTGGCGCAAAACTGAAGTTGTAAGGAGAACCTAGTAAAGAATAAGCTGCACGAAGCACCGTAGAAGGATCAAAATGATAACGTGGAGAAAGACGATAAAAGTCGCAGTGCTCTGCTACACGTTTTTTAAAACCGGATAAGGTTTCACGAATACAACCGCCTTTTGAAGTAGCATGCAGCACAAATTTTTCCCCATGGTCCGTGACCTCTATCAAGCCGACATGCGAATAACTTGGTAAGTTGTTTTTTCCCTTATTAAGTTGCGTACTTGCTCCGATTGTTTTGGCAAGTTCATCTGCAGTGGCAGTTACAAAAACTAGATCACCTGTTTTTAACATTAGTTACCTTCTTTCTCAATAAGCGGCAGTAGTGTGTGTAATTTTTATTTCATTATACAAGACAAAATACCGGTTAAAAATTATTTTGGTTATTATTGAGTAAAGAAAAGATTATCATTGATTAAAATTCACACTAAATACTACATTATGGAAAGAAAAGTAACAAAGCTTTACCAAGAAACGAAACCTGTCCGAAAACTAAAGCAGTCATAAGCGCAATTGCTTAACTTTTATTTAATGTAATAACTTCCGGTTTTTGCCAATAAAAGCCCTGTTGGATAAGAAAATCATTGTCTACTAATGCTGCCACGTCTTCAATGTTGTCAATTCCTTCAATTACAAGTTCAAGATGATAGCAGTCGGCTAGTTGATGCCAAGATTTTAAAAAGGACAGCAAAACTGAACTGTCAAGTTCCTTAAAGGCCAGAAGTGAAAGCTTAATACGATCAATATTATGTAGATTGTCTGTAACCAGCTTCAAGGTATTTTGACCACTGTCAATATCATCAATGACCGTGGTAAACCCCATTTTTTTAAGACGGTGGAGATAAAGTGTCGGCAAGTCATTTTGCATCTTAGTACTTTTGGATTCTAATGGAATTGCTTCAGTAATTTCAACAGCAAGGTTTTGATGGAAAGGGGCCATTCTTTTAAAGAAGCGCCACGTAGAGAAAAAACTGAGCTGCTGCGGATCAATATTAATATCGAAGCGATAAGAGTTAAAGTCATTGAGAATATCAATTATTTTTTGCTCGAACCAGTGAAGAAACTTTGCATTAGTGTCTTCATGGGCGGTCAGCAACTTGAATTCTTTATATGGAAACCGTTCACTGACCTTTGAACGGATCAATATTTCGTAGTCGACCACGTCATCTAGAATTAGGGTATGGTGAACCCTGACGACTGGTTGACAGACTAAATAGAAGTCTTTTAATACCTTATTTACGTTTATCATTTTATAGCTGTCCAATGTCATCATTCCCTTTAACTTAGGATATCGGCATTTTTATCGTGAATTTAAGTCTGCTTTTTTAAAATGCGATCCCTTTACTATAATAATACGAAAAGCGAGAATAATGTTGAATATAAATAAAATAAATGATGTAATTTTTTTGTAATGGACAACTTTTTTGTTAGCGTTGGCCAGTAGTAGGAATGTCTAGGAAGTTGCACTAGGAACGGACGGCTAGTTAAATGTGATTCTTTTGAAATTACTAGGCCAACGTGCAGTCCCAAATTTTTTAAAGGTAATTGTCAAGGCTGTTAAAGAATGAATGTACTTAATTAGTTCTTCCAAATATTCTAGGTGGTAGGTCGTAATCCGTCGTAGTGGAATTGAACGAGTAAGCTGCTGCGGACGCAAAACATTGAAAAAAAAGTTGTATGAATGTCCATAAGTATTATTGACCACGAGAATAGTGTAGCGCGCCTGAACATAAGGTTTAAAGTACTTTTGCAAACGTTCGACGATTAAAGCCGCTTCTTTTTGTGGACTATTCAAATGTGTTACCACCGTTATGCCCCCCAACTAAATTATTGCGTTGAATAAATGTTCCTCCTTTAAGCAAGCTATTTGCATACATCAGTGTCCCAACTCCGTAACGGTCACGAACTTGATCGATTAAACGGTTAAAGGTAATTTTTTTAGCTTGTGCTTGATAATCTTCAAAAAAATTCAGCTGATTACCGCTGCCATAACTCAGTTTGCTAAAGGCGACGCTAACATGTCTAACAGGCTCACCTTGCCAAAAGCTGCGAAAGAGGTAAAGCAGTTGAGTATTCAATACCTGAGTCTCATCAGTAGGTGGGATACTTAATTCATGAGCAAACCCACTATGATCTTGGGTTGCTGCACTGAGTGCAAAACCAATTCCAAGACGGATACAGCCGGTCTGCCTGTTCCGGTGCCGCAGTCGGGCAGCAACTTGCTGACCAATTTCTTTAATGACTATCTCAATTTCTGCTTGCTTACAGTAATCACGCGGCAGTACCTGCGAGTTGCCTAAGCTTTGATTGTGCGGTATTTTCTTTTTACGAAGACAGGTGCGATCGATCCCCCATGCTAAAGCGAAAAGTTGAGTACCAATAATGCCCAGTTCTTTTTTTAAAACAAAAGGATTAAAATGTGCGAGCTCTCCGATGCTGTGGATTCCGAGCCGTTCAAGATGCTGGGCAGTTCGTTTGCCAATACTCCAGACATGTGCAAGTTCTGTACAAGGCCACAATTTTTCTGCAAAGTTAGGATAGTTTAGCTCGCCAATTAATTGCGGAGCATGTTTAGCAAACAAGTCGAGAGCTAACTTAGCTTGAACAGGATTTTCCCCAATGCCCACACTAGTGTAGATACCGGTTTGCTGTCTAACTGTGTCTTGAATTTTTTGAGCAACTTTGAGCGGTGAAGTGCCAAATAATTTCCATGAATGGGTAACATCCAAAATTGCTTCGTCAATTGAATATTGATAAACATCTTCTTCCGAGGCAAAATGAGTAAAGATGTTTTTGATAGCCAGGCTTTTGCGAATGTAGAGATTCATTCGTGGTGGAACAACCGTTAACCGCGAATCGTCAGGTAGATCACGGCGCCGATCAACATTACTGATTCCAAAAATCTGCTTAGCTTGTGGAGAAGCAGCCAGCACCAGCCCACCATTTGTATTTTCCTGTTCTGACATGACAACTAGCACCGCTTCTAATGGATTCTCCCCGCGCTCCACACTTTCAACACTTGCATAAAATGATTTGCTGTCAATCATGAAGAAAATGCCATGGGGTTCATTGGTATAGTCCATAGGTTGTTCCTCACTTTCTAATATCTCAATTATACAAACATACGTTCGCTTTTTCAAGGGGAAGTGTCCACAAAAGTGACGCTATTGATGTAAGAGCTTTTGAAAGTGAATTAAGTGTTCGTAACCGTTATAATGAAGGAGAATGAAGTCTTGGACAGTTAGGAACGTTTATGAAAGGAATGTGATTATGCATGTTTGCAATTCAGATTAGAGATTATGGAGCGGTCGATGTCTTTGAAGAAGTTGAGACTCCACGTCCAAAGATTAAGCCTAAGCAGGTCTTAGTTAAACAGCATGCTGTTGCCATTGATCCGTATGATGTCAAGTTTCGTCAGGGTTTAATGGGGAAAGATCAGCAACCGCCAATAGTTACCGGTTCCTCAGTTGCTGGGGAAGTTGTTGCAGTTGGCGATAAGGTTCAAGCATTTAAGGTTGGCGACAGAGTGGCTGCGAGTCCACATCTGCGTTCGTATGCAGAGTACGTTGCAGTTGGTCAATCTCAATTAGCGCAGATTCCGGCGACTGTTAGCTATGAACTAGCTGCTGCAGCTGCCTTAGGTGTTCAGACTGCTTATCAATTAACTGAAAAGGCTTTGGAATTGCAACCGGGTCAAAGCGTGTTGGTCCATGGAGGGGCAGGAAGTATTGGTTTTGCCGTTTTACAATTCGCTAAGCATCATGGAATTCATGATCTGTATACAACTGCGAGTGGGCAAGGCGTTGGCTTTTTACGTAATTTTGATACACGTCTTCGAGTTATTGATTATCGTAAAGAAGATTTCACCAAAAAAGTTCCATTATTTGACAGAATTGTTGATCCAATCGGCGGCAGTGTTCTACAAAAATCTTTGACAGTCCTTAAATCAACAGGTAAGTTGATTTCTACTGTGGCGGATGCGGATGATCCACGTGTGGAACACTTCTTCATGAAATCAAACGGGGAAGATCTTGCAGCTGTCCTACACCAATTAGCAACGGACGAACTCTACCTTGAAATTGCGGCAGTTGCACCTTTTAATGTTGAAAACTTGCGGCGTTTCCAGCAGGCACAACATGTCGTTGGAAAATTAGTGTTGACGTTTGCAAGCAATTAATTGAAATGTTAAAAATTAATCAAGCTTAATGAGCTAAACTTAAGGGAGGAATGCCGGCAGATGAGCACTTTTACACTGCTAGTGCATGCTCCTTTTAATTTTGCCAGTCGGGTTTTCTCAAAAAAACATGCTCTTCGTAATTCATAAGGTAGTACTCAGATTTTACCGATTTATAGCATACTCCGATGCGGCTGCAATTTATTCCTACAGTAAAGGGACCGAAAATTTTTCCAAGTTGGTTTGCTTAGCTATTTATGGTAAATTTTATTGTTAGAGGGTTAAAAGCAGATAGGTTTAGTACATACCCCTGTACCCCTGATGGAGGAGTGGATAAAGATGAAACAGAGTTATCGTATCAACGATGTCCTGACACTGCGAGTACCGGCAACAAGTGATGCACATCAGCTTTACTCGTTGATTGCTCATGATCAAAAAGAACTGCAGCGCTGGTTGCCATGGGCTAAAACAACTTTATCACCTGCAGATGAAGAAGCTTTTATTCTATATTCTTTAGGTCAGATTCAAGAGGGCAAGTTATGGTCCGCAACCCTGTGTGTCGCTGATACTCCGGCGGGGACAATTGATATCCATGAAATCAGTATGCAAAATGCGCGCGGGCAAGTTGGATACTGGTTGGGTCAAAAATACCAGGGAAAAGGATTTATGACGCAAGCGCTCACTAAAGTTATTGAAGTGGCTTTTTCTGAGTTAGAACTGCATCGTCTTGAATTGATTACCGATAGCAGAAACAAAAAAAGTCAAAAAGTGGCTACGCGTGCAGGATTTAAACGCGAATGTTGTTTACACGATTATTTACGTGAAGAAGCGGATTTTCATGATGCTTTTCTTTATGTACTTTTTTCGAAATAAATCTCTTTTGATAAGCAAGTTAAGAAAGCAGGCAGATTTAAGATGAAAGTGTTAGGAATTCTTGGTGCACAGCGAAAAGACGGTGTGACTGCGAAAATGTTGGCGGCGGTTTTCCAAGGAATTGCAACTGACAACACAACTGAGGTGATTTACTTGGAAGATTTTGCGCTTAAAGCAGATGTTCCGGGAACTGCCAATCCCGAACTGGATTTGATTGAAAGCAAAATGCGTGAAAGTGATGTTTGGGTACTAGCTGCTCCAACTTATTGGGGAAGCTTAAGCGGTAGGCTGAAGAATCTTTTTGATTGTCTGCGGCAACGTCTCGTCAGATTTGATCACACAGGCACAATGCATCCCGCAAGTTTTAAGAATAAACACTATATTAGCTTGACCAATTGTTATACCAGCAGCTTTGAAAATATGATTTGCGGTGTTACAGATGCATCTTTACGGCTCTGTGACAAAGTAATGAGTGCTGCAGGTGTGATTAAAATAGGCGAAGCAGTGGTAACAGGAACTTGGGGAATGGAAACATTAACGCCTAAGAAAAAGAAAGAATGTTTGGATTTAGGGCATAAGATAAATCGGATTCGAAGAAGGGATGACCAAACGGTGAAACGATATTTTGAGTTATTTTTCATGGTTGCTGTAATGGCATTAATAACAATGTTGCTGCAAAAAGCCTGTGCTTCTTTTATTCCGTTAGATAATTTTTGGTTCAACTATCTTTCCTTTACTGTGATTTTTTTCATTTTACTAGCATCGATGCTTCATTTTGTAACATTTATGAAGCATAAGCGTCACTAAAAAGAAGTGTGCAAAAAGGCGTTAGGTTTTGAGACTTAGAGTGAATCACGGTGATAACTGAACTTGTTACCACCGTGATTCACTCTAAATACGGAAACCTGCCTTTTGGAGCACGTTAAGAAAGAAGTGCCGACACACAGCGTTCAACCACCGTAGACTAAGTCCTGCATTACAAAGTAACCTGGTTTTGGTTACGCGTAATGCAGGCTTAGGCATAGGAGGTTGCTGGGAGGAGCACGTTAAGAAAGAAGTGCCGACAAGCACCGTTAGACTTTGAGCACTAACATCAAATTGCAAAATAGACGGGCTTTGTCTATGCGTAATTTGCGGTTAGGCGCAAAAGGCTGGTGCTGGGAGCACGTTAAAGAAGAAGTGCCGACACACAGCGTTCAACCACCGTAGACTAAGTCCTGCATTACAAAGTAACCTGGTTTTGGTTACGCGTAATGCAGGCTTAGGCATAGGAGGTTGCTGGGAGGAGCACGTTAAAGAAGAAGTGCCGACACACAGTACCTAATTAATCAATTTCTTTTTCCAATTATGCCAAAACGTGGAGGTTAAAAGCAGGCACAGCAGCAACAAAGATAGCAGTGAAATCAGCAAACTGCCTCTTAATCCAGGAACACGATAGTGGAGAACAATGTGGTGATTACCTTGAGGAACTTCGAGCCCAGTAAGTGTTTTAAGGGCTTTTTTTGTTCCAACAGGATGACCATCAACTGTTGCTGACCAGCCCTGATCGTATGGTAAAGATAACATTACTGGACCACCATTAAAACTTTTAGTAGTTTTAAATGAGATCGTTGTTCCTTGTTGTTGAATTGCTTTGAGCCCACTATTTGCGACTACTTTTTTTCTAAGAGCAGTAAATGCCGTTTGATTTTCGACAGCTACAAAAGGTGTCTGCGTGAATTGTGCAGCAATATTTCCTCCAGTTAAGCTGATCTTTACCGGCGTATTTTGGGAAAAGCGGCCTAAAGAAATTACACCATTTTCTCCAAACAGACTGCCACCAAAAGCAGTTGTAATGAATTTTCCATTGCAGTAAATTTTTACCTGAGTAGGTGGATTCATTTCTTGGGCTGACGGAACGTATAGATAAAGATTTCCAGCAGAATTTGTGTTCAACTGTAGGTCAAGCTGATTGGGGGTTGTAGCTCGTGTAATTTGTTGTGTTTGATAAAGATCTTTACTAGAACCAAGAGCTTTAAAAACTTGGTTCTGGAACACAAAAGGATTGTTCATTGTACTGTAGTGAAAGTCAAATGCAAAGGCTGCAGCCGTTGTTTTGAACGCTAATGGGAAAGCCAATTTATTTTGGTAAACGGTAAAAGCATTTTGTTTGAAGAGAACATCGTTTAAAAAGAGTGGTCGCAAAGGGTTAGTCGCTGTCAGACTTTTAGAAGCTTTAATGTCGGTTTGAAAATTCTGATTGTTGTTTGCGACGACATACTTAATCCCCAAGAAACTATCCATCGCTAAAGTTGAGCCGTTATTATATGAGCTCCAGCGCAGCCAACTGTGTTTTTGAAAATAACCTGCTGCTGATAAGAAGTTGGTCAATCGAGTTGGCTGTTGTGATAGGTAGTTTTGCATGCCACGATAATTGAATTCTAACGGATCATTCGGATTTAGCTGGTAAGTTGTAGCTACTCTGAAAAATCCATGATCTAATGAATTGAGTTTGTTGAAAACCGGCGTGCTTTGTGCGACAACTCTTGAAAAAGCAGGATAGTTCGCCGCTTTTTTAGCGAGGCTTAGCGAAAGCTTGGTGTTGGCAGCATAAATATCGTAGCTCACTAATAAAAGAAGCAGGAGTGGAACTAAACGCGACAACTTTCTCCGTTTGAAAAAGAGCTCTAATAAGAAGACGTCTAAAAGTAAGAAGATTAGGGTCAATAAGATAATATTGCCATTAAAATATCCGGTAAAATATGAACTAAAGAACAAAATTCCGGTCAGCACCCAGAAAGATTTGCGCAACGGATGACTATTGCCTTCAAATTTTTGGAGTTTGAGGGCGCGATAGGCAATACAGACCAGCACAAAAACTACCACAAAACTTTCACGCTGAAAATAACCGTTCGGCATTGTGAAACCGTGCCAAAACATGTAGAAAGTACTTAACCAAGTTGAGATGAAGATAAAGAGCAGGAAAATACCGGTAATATTTTTTTCAATGGAACCGATTTTTTTAGTAAAGAAGAAGGCAATTACCAGCAATGGTACAAGTAAGCTGGAATAAATGAGTGGCGCACTACCAACACTTGTTCCTGGGAAAAGCGCGGCAAGCACGTCAAGTGACTTATAGATAGGAGTATAGTCATATTTAACGGGGGCTTGCGAAACGTGCTGTTGTGCAAGCCAGCTCGGGATAAAGACAACTAAAGAAGATAACAGCGAAAGCAAGGTATAGCCAAAGACACGCACACTAGTTAGAAAAACTGACTTAAGTGCTTTTTTTTCAAGCAGGAATGCCTGTGCGATCCATAAGAGCGTCACGAGAATTAAAAAGAGAACCGTGATAATGCCCATGTAATAATTGGTTAATAATAAAAGAACGAGAAAAGGCCAGTAAAGGTGCGGTCGATTACAATTGAGCAGACGATCCAAACCAAGTAATACAAGTGGGAACAGGCTAATTGCGTTGAACCACATTACGCAGTTTGCATAAGTTAAAAAGAAGTTGGTCAAAGCAAAAGAGGTGCTCAACGCAATGGTGATAAATTGCTGGGTACCGTTATTTTTAAATGAATCTGCAGACTGCCGATTGAGCCAAATTGATTTTGTTAAAAATAGATACATCGTCAGGCCCATCATCCCAATATTAAAAATCATGTTTAAGGTAAAAAACGCAAGGATGTCTTTTTGGGGAAATAAGAGCGATATCAAGTTAAGTGGTGAAGAAAGGTAATATGTAAACACAGCAAAAAAATTTCCTCCCAGCGAAAGCTGAAATGAATATAATAAATTTTCTGGATGAAAGATGTTGTTTCTAAAGTACGTCAAAGTGGCTGCATATTGGTTGATGAGGTCTTCGTTGGCAACAGAGCGGCTGCCAAAAGGAAAAATTTGACCATTTGAGTAAAGTAGTAGTAATAACAACATCGGCACACAAAAAGCGACTAATGGGAAAAAAGTCTTATTTTTAAAGAATTTCATTGCCTAGTTCCTTTCATTTATTAAGAAAAAGAGCGCTGGCAGCCAGACAGCAGCCCAAGTTCTAAGATCAGCTAAAATGTGATCTTGAAGAGTTTTCTCCTGATTTTTAGCATATATTTTAAACTATATACACTTATCAAGTATACTTCAAGTAGTGGATAACTCAATGAGTGAGTTTGCATGTTAATTGTTCTTTTAGAAGGCAAGCTCGGTAAATGTCCTTTACAGAAGTTTGACACAATTTTTACTATGTTGAAACCTTAAATTTTCTTTTTTCTGTAGAATTAAAGGTAAGCCAGTTCTTATGAAGAGAGGAAGAAAATTTTGAAGTTTACTAAAGAAGAGAAAAGTTGGATTCTGTATGATTGTGCTAACTCCGCATATTCATTAATTATTGTAACTGCAATCTTACCCGTCTATTTTAAGTTTGTTGCGGGAAATGCAGGAGTTTCAGCCCATGACACGACAGCCTATTGGGGCTATGTGAGTTCTTTTTCAACCCTGATTGTTTCGTTACTCGCCCCTTTTTTAGGCGCCTTGGGTGATTATTTAGGCAATAAGAAACGTTTTTTTCGGTATTCACTATTCATCGGTTTGCTGATGACAGCCGCTTTGTTTTTCGTACCCACAAATCAATGGCAGTGGTTACTAGTTATTTATACGTTCTCACATATAGGTTATCAGGCCGCTAATCTATTTTATGACGCTTTTATCACTGATGTGACACGTAATGAACGCAATGATTTAGTCTCATCTTATGGTTTTGGCATTGGGTACATCGGCAGTGCGTCACTTTTTGTAGTTGCAATGTTGTTGATTACAACTTCAACTTTTGGGTTGACGTCTGCGCCCCAGGCTATCAGAATTGTATTTATGCTTACTACACTTTGGTGGTTTCTGTTTTCGCTACCAATGCTGCGTAATGTAGAACAACACTACGGTTTGCCTCACCCCAAATCCGCTTTAAAAGAAAGCTGCCAAAGAATGTTGGCAACCTTGCGGAAAATTCGCCATTACAAGCAAGTTTTGGGGTTTATGCTCGCTTATTTCTTTTTTATTGATGGGGTGGATACGATCATTACGATGGCAACCGCGTTCGGAGTTGACATGGGTGTGAGCACGAGTACACTGTTGGTGGTTTTACTAGTTTTGAATATTGTTGCTTTTCCGTGTACTTTAATCTATGGAAGATTGGCACAGCGTTACGGGACTCGCATCATGTTGCTAATCGCAATTACTGTTTATCTTTTCATCTGTGTATATGCATTGTTCATGAAAACGGTTCTTGACTTTTGGATTTTAGGAATCTTAGTGGGTTCTTCACAAGGAGGAATTCAAGCATTAAGCAGGTCTTATTTTGCGCGAATCATTCCCAAAAAACAGGCTAACGAATTTTTTGGCTTTTATAATATTTTCGGTAAGTTTTCAGCTGTTTTAGGTCCAGTCTTGTTTTCGGTAACTACACAACTGACTGGGCGGTCACAGATGGGAATTGCAAGTTTAGCAGTGCTCTTTCTTTTAGGCGGTTTCTTTATGTTTCGTTTGCGCGAAGTTCCTGTAGCCGTTTCTGAAAAAGAGTAGGGGAAACGGCGTTAGAAATCGCTGATACCCAAGGATGTGGCAACTACTTTTTGGAAGGGAGATTAGAAAATGGCGGATTATATTAAGATGATCAGAGGCTTGGTCGGGCATACGCCAATTATCTTAAATACAGCAGCCGGCGTAGTCCTCAATGCTGAACATGAAGTGTTGTTGAATTTACGAGCAGATACCCATAATTGGAGTTTGCCTGGTGGTTTTCTTGAATATGGTGAAACATATGCGCAGGCGTGCGTACGCGAAGTTAAAGAAGATAGTGGGTTGGAAGTTGAGGTAGTGAGGTTATTAGCAACTTTTGATGAGGGGACAGTCGCGTATCCGAATGGCGATGTTGCACAGACAATTACACAGTTATTTTTAACCAAGCCTGTAGGTGGAAACTTGTTAGAGACTAAAACCAACGAAACACTTGCACTTGAGTATTTTCCTTTCTCGCAGTTACCACCGTTACTTAATAAACAGACGGAAGAAATGCTTAAATTTGCCGAAAAAAATGCTTAGAATTACGAATTGAGATTTCAGAAAGAAACGTGGCAATTTTAGCCGACATACTCTGTTATGATACAATCTTTTTAAATTCTTAACTTTTTTTATAAAAATTAATAATATTTAGAATGTAAAATGACATGTGGCTCTACAAATAACACGATTCCGAGGGTGTTTTGATGCAAAATGTTGGTATACGAAAGAAAAGTTCCAAAAGCACGTATGTATTGGCGGCTTTAATTCCGCCCTTATTGGTCATCTTAGTTTGGGCGACTAAAGGTATCTTTCCTTTTGGTAACAATAATCTTTTGGTCAGTGATCTAGGGACCCAATATGTTCCATTTTTGACAGAAATGCGTAGGCAACTGCTTAGTGGGCAGTTAAGCATTTATAGTTTTTCTTTAGGATTAGGAGATAATTTTTTCCCAGTGGCTGCTTACTATCTGATCAGTCCTTTCAATTTAGTTAGTCTTTTGTTTCGACCAGAACAGATGCCAGTGGCAGTTGAACTCATTATTTTACTTAAGATTAGTGCAATGGGACTAACTTTTACATATTACTTAAGAAATGCTTGGCAGCAGACCCGGCAAACTTGGCTTTTCGCAGTTGTGTATGCATTAAATGGTTTTGTAGCCATGAATTTTTACAATATTATGTGGCTTGATGCACTTGTGTGGCTTCCATTGGTTGCACTTGGAATGAAAAACATGGTAACACATGGTAAACGCCGCTTGTTTTTATTTAGTTTGACAGTCACAATTTTCTGCAATTATTATTTAGGCTACATGACAGTGTTATTTACAGGGTGTTACCTCTGTTACTTATTATGGCGTAAAGAACGCACTTGGGCTGCAAGTTATCAAGTTATTAAAACTTATCTCAAAACAATGGTGCAGATTGTCTTATTGGCGTGCTGTCTATTATTGCCTACCTTTTTGGGAATGCAAAAGACAGATAAGACAGGAATCAAGGCTAGTTGGTTCTTGCCGACACCAGAATTTGGAGTCAGTTTTTTTAAACAAATGGGAATTTCAGGCAGTTCATACTTACAGCGCTTGGATCATGCTCCCAGTGTCTTTGTGGGAAGTTTAGTGGTAATTCTTGCAGTTCTTTATTTTTTTGAACGTACACGAGATAAGCGGGAGAAAATTGCGGCTTTTCTTCTAGCTGGTTTCTTTTTTCTCTCACTTTGGCTGCGTCCTTTGAATACCATTTGGCATTTAATGAATCGCCCAGCCGGCTTTCCATACCGCAATGCCATTTTTTTAATTTTTTTCACCATTACCTTAGCAGCACGACAGTGGCAAGTCCATAAAAAATTTGATAAGGCAAGCACCAGCCTAGTTGCCGGAGTTTTTGCGAGCTTACTAGTCTTAGATATTTTACTTACGCGGACAGATATCTTTTGGATTGTACTTTCGTTAGTTGGGATTGCAATTGTCACAGTTTCTTTAATATGTTTGACAGAGAAATGGCGCAAGTTAGTGCTGTTATTGCTAACTCCATGTTCTCTAGCCGCTAATCTTTATGGCAGTATGGCAGGAATGGATTTTGGAAATCAAGTTAATTATGAAAAAGAATACTATGCAGCTGAAAAAGCTGTTACCATTACTGACCAAAAAGAAATCCCAAGTTACCGGATAGTGGGTCAAGGAAGCTTTTTCAAACAGGCCTACAAAGAAGAATACAATGGGTACAATGATGGGCTATTGCTGGGATATGAAGGCTTGACACTTTATAGTTCTACGTTGAACAAACAAACGCGCCACTTTTTTACTAGTATGGGGTATTATAGTAAAAATGTGCGCCGGATTAGTGCTGTCGGTGGGACAACTTTCTCAGATTCATTACTAAATGTTCGCTATTATTTAAAGGCAACTAACAATGGAATGCGAACAGAAAAAAACAACAATGCCCTTGGAAATGGACTTTTAACAACTGCAGCGGCACAAAAAATAGTCTATCAAAGTCATAATGCTTTCGACAATCAGGAAAAAGTTTGGCACACGCTACTGCCAAGTTCCAAGCAACTTTTTCAAAAAACGAAGATCCTTGCTGTTAAGCAGCTGAAGGGGAAAGACTACCTTGTAAAACTGAGCACCTCGGCTGCAGGAACCCTTTATTATGCTCAGAAGTATTACGACGAAAATGGACATGAGCAGCAGCAACTCAAAAAATTAAGAAAAGTTGGAAACTCTCAGGTCTATGAATTTCGCTTAGGAGCGTCTTCGCAAAATGAACTGACCGCTAATCACTTGCGGGTCTTAAACCAACACACTTATTCGCAAGGAATAACGGTTCTTCAAAAAAGAAAACTTCTATTAGAACATAGATCCGGCAGTTCACGTTTGAGGGGTCACATTCAAACAGAGGGTAACCGTAGTACAGTCGTCTTTAATATTCCCTTTGATACAGGCTGGAGTATCACAAGTAATGGGAAGAAATTAAAGACTAAACAGGCTCTAGGCTCATTTCTAGCGGTAAACTTGCCTCAAGGAGCCGCTAAAATAACTTTACGTTATGTTGCACCCGGAAGTCTAGTTGGCTTTTTGATTACAATAGTTGGAATTAGCTGGTTAGGGTTAGATTGGTTTTTGGCGCGAAAAAAAGAGATTAAGCGTAACTAAAACTCTGCACCAAAGTAATTGAAGCTTGCTTTGGGTGCGAGAGTTTTTTTCTTGACTTTAGGAAGCGTTTACATATAATTAAGAGTGTAAGGAGAATATAACTCCACCATAGTTGAACAGCCACCTGTAGTGTGGAAGGAAGATTTAAGAAAACAATCGGAGTTATAGTACTCCTTAAAGGCTGGCATGTTTGGAAATCCAACTGTTACACCTTGACAACGTTTTTCGTCAAGTATTTCCACAGAGTTAAAAACCAGCAACACACTGTCAGCCGCAAGCGGGACTGGGTCAAGGTTTACATTTGATCCAGTCCTTTAATTTTACTTTAGAGTTAAGCAGAGTACTTTTCAAAAGTTAATTCTTAGGTTACGTTTTTCTTTTTATGCGGACATGACTAGAGACAGTTAGTCACTATTCTGCTATAATTTTTAGAGTGGAGGGTGACAAAACGTGGTACATTCAAACTCGTTAAATGCAGTCCCTTCACTTTAGGTGTTTTATAAGCCGCCTATTATTATTTACGACGCGGATAGAAGTTGTCGTTCACTGATTTTTGAGCGCTCATTATTCAAAAGAAAGGGGTGCCTTTCGCATGTCTTCAGCACAGAATGTCTTCTTAGTCGTATCTGTTGTAGCACTGTTAAGTATGGGGGTTATGCTCCTGGGACTTTCCTGGGGATTGTCTTTTCAAGCAGTGTTGGTTGGCAGCGTGGCGTGCTTTAGTGTGGCATGTCTCACAACGATAGCGGCTTTAATACTTGGAGTTGCAAAAATAATAAAAAGAGTTTAGTAAAAAGTATTAAATCTCTAATTGGGGAACTAAGGGGCTGTGACAAAAGTAAAATTTTGTCACAGCCCCTCTTTTATTCCGGATAAACGTGTTCCATAAGTCAAAATTCTCCGTCTAACTTCGAATTAGCACTCAAATTTTTCCAACTTATGTCACACTCTCTTAGTTTTATTTAATAAGCTATAATTTAATCGTCACTAGCCGTAATCCGCAGAACTTGCGAATTATTAATAAGCTAGCTAGTCCGAAAAGCGATTTGCGGAGGAGTTCACAGAATCTTTGATTTCTTTGAGACAGGCAATTATTTGTTCATTTTGAGCAACTAGGATCCAATTTTGTTCAACAAGTGCACGCAGGAATTCGATTTTGATCTCGTTACTTTTGTCGTTAAAATCAACGTGGGTATTTTCTCGCAAAAGCCCGTGTCTTTGAAGCCCACCTAAAATGGCTTCAATCTGTGCAGAAGTTTCTTCACTAACCTCATCAAGTCCACGGTCTGCAAGGATACCCTGGATTTTATTATTGTTGAATATCCCCATTGTCCTTCTCCTTTCAATCAGTCCCTGAGCCACATCCTTTCAGTATTATTGTATCATTTAAGGAACATCTGCTGAGAGTAAAATGCTTCAAGTACAGTAAAAGTGGCTAATCAGTGTACTTTGTTAAATTTAATTAAAGCGCTATCATTATGCTTGCCAAAAGAAATAGATTGTGTAATATTTAAATTAACGTATGTTTGTTATTGAGCAAGCCACCCAGCCATCTTTAAATAAAATGGAGGAGTTCATTATGAAAAAAGTTGCCGTAGTAGGTTGTACGCACGCAGGAACGTATGTTGTAAAGGAGATCTTGAAAGAACATCCAGATACCCAGGTCAGAGTGTTTGAACGTAATGAGGAAATTTCCTTTCTTTCCTGTGGCATCGCTCTTTATCTAGGAGGGCAGATTACTGATCCAGCTGGTTTGTTCTATTCAAACCCACAGGAATTACGCGCGCTAGGAGCAGAAGTTTTTACGCAGCATGATGTTACGGCTATCGATACCGCTAAGCATACATTACAGGTCAAGAATCTTCAAAACAATGAGGTCTGGGAAGAAGAATACGACAAAATTGTAATGACTACTGGTTCATGGCCTGTAATTCCACCTATCCGTGGAATTGAGAGCTCAAAGGTAGTTCTTTGCAAAAATTGGGAACATGCGCAGGAATTATTTAAAAGAGCTCCACAAGCTGAGAGAATCGCTGTGATTGGAGCGGGCTATATCGGGGTAGAACTTGCAGAAGCGTATAACTTAAAAGGGCATGCTGTCACCTTAGTAGATGCCCAAGAGCGGATTATGCCCAAGTATTTTGATGAACCATTCACGACCAAAGTAGAACAAATCTTTCTTGAACGCGGAATTGAGCTTGCATTAGGACAAAATGTCATCGAATTTAAAGAGCAAAACGGTGAGTTGTTGCTCAAAACTGATCAAAATGAATTTGCAGTTGACTTAGCGATTTTGTGTATTGGTTTTAAACCGAATACAGCATTACTTGCAGGTCAGGTAGCAATGCTTCCGAATGGCGCGATCATTACTAATGAATATCAGCAAAGCTCTGACCCGGCCGTTTTTGCTGCGGGTGACAGTGCTGCAATTCATTTCAACCCAACAGGTAAACCTGCCTATATCCCACTTGCAACGAATGCGATTCGACAAGGAAGACTAGTAGGGCAGAATTTGTTTGCACCTCGAATTCGCAGTTTGGGAACACAAGCGACATCGGGACTAGCTCTTTTTGGAACCGCACTTTGCTCTACAGGATTAACTGTCGCCGCTGCTAAAGAACAAGGAATTGAAGTGGCTCAAGTATTTTTGGAAGATAATTATCGACCAGAATTTATGCCGACTACTGAGAAAATTCTGATGTCGTTAGTTTATGATCCACAGACTTTGCGGATTCTAGGCGGCTCCTTTTTAAGCAAACATGACATTTCTCAGGCTGCCAATTTGCTGTCAGTTTGTATCCAAAATCAAAATACAATCGCAGACTTAGCTCAGGTAGACATGCTTTTTCAACCACATTTCGATAAACCATTTAATTACCTTAACTTGTTGGGGCAAGCTGCACTTGCACATGAGCAGGACAGGCTGCTGCAATAAAAAAGTGATAAACAGCGAGTTTCTTTGTAAAGAGGGCTCTGAAAATTTGAGTTGGAGCTAATCTTTAAATAACGAAAAATTTAGCTGAAAGCCATTTACTACTCCAAACAGCAAACATTCTGTATACTAAAGTTACGAACTTTTGTATCATAATTTGGTGTTTGGGGGTTTTTTTATGGATAAAGAAAGCAGATGGATTCGCTTTCTAGGCGGTCGTAATCTGGTTTTTACATTACTGGTGCTTGGTATGCTTGGAGCAGTAATTTTTTTATATAGCAAAGTTGATTTTATTTTTAAACCATTAACAATGACATTAACTATTATTTTACCACCGGTTATTTTTGGACTTATTTTGTTTTATTTAATCAATCCATTGGTTGTCAGACTTGAGCGTTTTTTGAAGAGAACTTGGATCATTACTGTAATCTATTTATTAATCTTAGGATTACTGGTTTTTGGCGGCATTGAGTTAATAATTGCTGCCAGAACACAGACGCTTGATCTTGTACGTCATTTGCCGCAAATCATGCGCGGCTTTCAACGTAATGTTGATCATCTGACAGCAACATTACCATATACGAAAGAACTAGAGCAAATGCTATCAGATGTTGATCTTTCCGGCATGAAAATTAGTAGTTTTGCACAAAAATATTTTCAAAGTGGTGTTCATGGTTTTAGTGGTGTTTTTTCAGCCCTCTCGACAATGTTGTTGACAATTGTGGTTGGTCCAATTATTGCTTTTTTCCTGTTAAGAGACAAAGAAAAGTTCTTTACTTCAGTTCGACGATTAGTTCCGCCTGTTTTCCGGCGTGACTTTACGGAATTCGGTAAAATTGTGGATCAGCAAATTGGAGGATACCTTAAAGGACAAATTATTGCTTCAGCGATTCTAGGATTGTTATACTGGCCAAGTTTTTTATTGATCGGTTTGCATTACTCAGGTGTATTGGCACTTGCCGCAGGAATCTTAAGTATCGTGCCCTACGTAGGATCTTTTGCAGCTTTTTTACCAGGATTGATTATTGCGTTTCAAGGGTCACTTTGGCTAGCCGTTAAATTTACATTAGTGTGGTTTATTATTCAGTTTCTGCATGGTCAATTGGTGGTTCCACGCATTATGGGAGACAATCTGCAGTTGCATATGATTACCGTCTTGTTGGTCTTATTGGTGATGGGAGATCTATTAGGATTAGTCGGAGTTGTTTTTGGGATTCCTATTTATTGCTTTATCAAAGCTTTTTCAATCTATCTTTTCCGGCACTTTAAGCAAAGATACAATCGTTTCTATGGTGGTAAGGGAAGATATGAAGAAACAGAATTTTCTAAAGAAGAGTATCTAAAAAAATAAGGTTTAAAAGCAGTGATCTTGGAGCTTTTAAAACTTCCTGCGGTTGCTTAGGCAAACATTATCGACTCTGCGATGTACGTGATTTTGTGTTAGTACGCAAACTTTAGCAACTTAGCACACACTTTTTTTAGGTTTGCATTTTTAGAAGGACTGTGGAATAATCGTGTAAGGCATTAGCAAAATAAAGGATGGCAGAGATCATCCATTTTGGAGGAATCGGATAATGGAACAGTCAAAAAATTCGGCACAAGGTCGGTTTAGTAGTGAACAAAAGTGGGTCATCGCATCAACTTCAGCTGGTTTTTCACTTGAAAATATGGATATTATGTTTTTATCCTTTGCGCTTGCACCAATTATTGCAAGTTTGCATCTTTCAAGTGCAGCAGCCGGTATGATTGGTTCAATTACCAATCTAGGGATGTTGGTCGGTGGCGCACTTTTTGGTATTTTAGGAGATCGTTTTGGGCGTGTGCGGACATTTTCATATACGATCTTTATTTTTGCTTTTGCAACCGGGATGATGTATTTTGCGGATAACCTGACCCAGATCTATCTCCTGCGATTTTTTGCAGGGATTGGAGCTGGTGGTGAGTATGGTGTTGGAATTGCGTTGATTGCCGAAAGCTTTGAACAACGCCATGTGGGCCGAATGACATCGGTTGCCGCCATTGGAGGGCAGTTGGGCGCAATCATTGCTGCTTTGGCAGCGGCCTACGTAATTCCACAATATGGTTGGAACACACTTTTCCTTTTAGGGGTTGTACCTGTGTTACTGACTTATTTCGTACGGCGCCACTTACATGAAAGTGAAGATTTTGTTGCAGCTCACAAGGCTGTGGCTGCAAAAAAAGAGAAAGTTTCACTCAAGCATTTATTTGCAACACCAAAGATTGCACTGCAGACAGCAAGTTTAATGGTCATGACAATTGTCCAAATTGCAGGTTACTTTGGTCTAATGAACTGGTTGCCCGTAATCGTGCAGCAAAAACAAGGTCTCAGTGTTTCAGGGTCTTCATTGTGGATGATCGCCACTATTATTGGAATGTGTTTGGGAATGGTCGTTTTTGGAAGCTTATTTGATCGTTTTGGACCACGACTTGCCTTTGGTATTTTCCTCCCCGCATCTGCCTGTGTGACTTTTGCGTTGGTGCTTGCGCAGTCTACCTTTCAATTAGTGCTGATCGGGGCAGTTGTTGGCTTCTTTTCAAATGGAATGTTTGGCGGCTATGGAGCCATCAGCTTACTATATCCGACTGAAATCAGATCAACTGCGAATAATATTATTATGAACGTTGGACGTGCAGTCGGTGGATTTTCATCAGTTGTCATCGGTATTTTAATGGATCACTTTTCATTGTTTGTTACGATGGGCTTTTTAGCAATTCTTTACTTAATAAGCTTCGGTGTGATGCTGACTTTACCAGGTCTGATTAGACTTAGGCAAGCGACTCGGCTTAACAGCTAAAAAGTATTATAAGTCAAATTAAGAAATTAGAGTAATTCCTGAATTCTCAATCACCTTTTTTGTTACTGAGCTACACTTAGGACCGCTTCTGATTAGGCGGTAAGTTGGAGTGCTGTTCAAGTTAGGTTGTTGGGAATTTTTAGTCGATGTCCAAAGTGGTAAAAGAGTTTATTTTCGAGGAGGTGCGTGAGATAAGATGATTAAACCCAGACGTTTGAAAAAAGGAGACAAAGTTGCAATCGTAAGTCTTTCTAGCGGAATTTTAGGTGAAAAATTTGTCCGGCATGAACTCAATCTGGGCCTGCAGCGTTTACAGGCTCTGGGATTAGAACCGGTAATCATGCCCCATGCTTTAAAAGGCTTGACCTATTTGAAAGAACATCCAGCAAAACGCGCTGCAGATCTTAAGTCGGCATTTTTGGACGATACTATCGCTGGAATAATTTGCGCGATCGGTGGAGATGATACATACAGGCTCTTACCTTTTTTATTAGAAGATCAGGAATTTATACATGCGGTCAGGGAAAAGCCCAAGTTTTTTACGGGTTTTTCTGATTCAACGGTTAACCATTTGCTTTTTTATCAACTCGGAATGGTGAGCTTCTACGGTCCTAATTTGCTGAATGATCTTGCGGAATTAGATGTGGCAATGCTGCCATATACCGCACGAATCTTTAGGTCCTTTTTTGAAAATCCGGCTACAAGAAAAATTGTCTCCAGTCCCATCTGGTATGAAGAACGCACTGATTTTTCACCTGCAGCAATTGGAACACCACGAAAAGAGCATCTTGAAGAAGCAGGTTATCTGGTATTACGTGGGCATGGGATTGTTACTGGTCAGCTATTAGGAGGATGCCTTGACAGCTTTTATGATCTGTTGCAGGTTGGGCGTTATCCTGATGAAGTTCAGGTTGCAACAAAATTCAAAATTTTTCCGCAAGCAGCTGAATGGCAGGACAAATTATTATTCATTGAAACGAGTGAAGAGTGTCCCGAACCGCAGCTTTTTAGAAAAATGTTGTGTGCATTGAAAGCTCAAGGTATTTTTGCAAAGCTTAAAGGTATTTTACTAGGAAAACCTCAAAATGAGCGTTTTTTTAGAGAGTATAAAACGATCCTGCTCGAAGTGACACAGGAATTTGGACTGCCGCTGATGGTTAATTTGAATTTTGGCCACGCGTATCCCCGCATGGCACTGCCATATGGTTTGCAGGCACGGCTTGATTTAAACCAGGGAACTTTAACTATTATGGAAAGTTTTTTTACAGACTTTGAAGAAAAGCAAAATTAATTAGTGCAAACTTGATTTTTATTGCTATAATCAAAACAGATAAAGTTTACGGGGGAAGACGGAGTGGGAATTGATACAAGTGTAATAAATGCGGTGCAACAGGCTAATACCAACCAGACGACTACGAGTGAACAACAGGGAGCACAGGATTTTGCGCAAGTGCTAGCCGAAAAACTTGGAACAACGACGACAGCACAAAACGCGACTAAAACACTTTCAGTTGTGCAAGGAGATACTGTATCTGAACTTGCTGAAAAGTATGGTTCATCGACGGCTGCGATTGTCCAAGCTAATCAGTTGCAGAATCCTGATCTTATTTTAGTGGGACAACAGCTGATAGTTCCCTTAAAGCAAACCGGGTCTGCGGGAACGACAGCTATTACGAAGACGACTGCAGTTAATGACGCAACTACTCCCGCAACTTCAACAGCACAAGCAGCAGCTGCATATACTACCAATGCGACGACAACGACCACAGCGGCGGAAAGCTCAAATGAGGCTCAAGCACGTGCCTATATTGTGCAACATGAATCTGGTGGTGACTATAGCGCACGTAATGGCAAATATATTGGCAAATACCAATTAGATCAAAGTTATCTAAAGGGCGACTTTTCAGCTGCTAACCAAGAAAAAGTTGCTAATGAATACGTTGCAAGTAGGTATGGTTCTTGGGAAAAAGCAATGCAGCACTGGAAGGCTAATAATTGGTATTAATTAGCGGAATAGCTGGGATTGTTGGTTTAGTTCAGGTAAGCTGTTTTCAAATCCATATTAATACCAGATTTAGAGAGTGTGACATAAGTCGGTAAAATTTGAGTACTAACTCGAAATTACGAACATAGCGGGTACTTTGCTATGAGTAATTCGAAGTTAGACGGAGAATTTTGGCTTATGGAACACGTTTATGCAGAATAACTAGAAAGAGAGTGTGACATAAGTCGGGAAAATTTGAGTGCTAACTCGAAATTACGAACATAGCGAGTAATTTGCTATGAGTAATTCGAAGTTAGACGGAGAATTTTGGCTTATGGAACACGTTTATCCGGAATAAAGTAGGGTCTGTGACAAAATTTAACTTTTGTCACAGCCCCTTTTCTATTTTGTATAAACGAGTTACCTAATTCAAAAATTGCCATCTTGCCAAATTGAGCATTATTTCACAGAATTGAAGCGAAGCTGTCTATAATAAACTCAAAGTGATAGTTAATGTTAGTTGAGAACGCAAACAGCAAATTAAATGCAGGAGGAAAGCAAATGGCTTATAAAGTAGAAACAGAATTACGCAAGATTGGTGCACAAGTCAAAGTTCAGGTGCGCGAGCATACTTTTTTGGCGGACGAACCGCTTAGTCTCAAAGGAACTGATGCAGGGCCAAATCCAGTTGAATATTTGTTAAGTGCTTTGGGAGGGTGCCTTTCTATAACAGCCGCCGATATTAACAGCCGTCATCCCGAAATTGGCTTAGAAAAATTTGAGACTGAAATCAAAGGGAGAGTACGCCGTTTTTCTGATAAGACCTCAAAGCTTGACCAGATCAGTATTAAGTTCAATGTTGTTTCACAATTGGATGAAAAGCAGCAGCATGCATTTATTAAATCCGTGATCAAGTACTGCACAGTGCATGCTTCACTTGATAAAGAAATCAAAATTAATTATCTTGATGGTGACAAGCAGTAAAGGAGGACGCTTTTAAGATGACACCACTTGAACAGTTGCGGCAAAGCTGGGCTCAAACTGCCCAAAAAGATCAAGAACGGATTTTTGAACAGGAGAAACCCCAAGGGGCCTTCGCCGAGACGGGCTACTCTTATATTGCGCATGGCAGTACGTTACAGACCTTGAATCTTTATTTTCCGCAAAAAAGCGAGAGCTTGAAGCCATTACCCACTATTATTGATATTCATGGCGGTGGCTGGATGTATGGCAATCGGCGTCTCAATGAGAATTACTGCCGCTTTCTAGCTGCGCAAGGCTATGCGGTAATGGCGATGAGTTATCGTTTATTTCCTGAAGTCGGTTTAAAACAAATGATGGCAGACATCTTTGCAAGTCTGCACTGGCTTGAACATTTTGGACCGCAAAAGGGTTGTAATCTTAACAAGGTTTATCTAGTGGGAGACTCTGCGGGAGCACATCTTGCAGGACTGGCGGCTTGTCTGCAAGCCAGCACAAAACTACAACGGATTTTTGCGCTGGCACCCGTGAACTTTGAATTTACAAAAATTGCATTAATTAATGGGGTGATGGAACCAACGCGACTTGCTGAAGGAAAGGGGTTAATGAGCAAAACTGCGGATCTGCAACTTGAACTTTTTGAAAAGCAAGCTCCAGAAATTGCGCCTTTTATTGATTTTTCAAAAGCCTGCAGCGGTTTGAAACTTCCTCCAATTTTAGTGATTGGAGGTGAAAATGATAGTTTCTGGTGGCAGACTGAGTTATTGATCGCTACTTTAAATGAAACTGGGGCCCCTTATCAAACCAAGTTATGGACGCAAGAGGATGGGCCACATCTTGGACATGTTTTCAATGTTGCACATTGGGAGTGGAGTGAAAGTCGAACAACAAATCTAGCCATGTTAAGGTTCTTTGCAACTGAGGAGGCTAATCAAACATAATTGCATTACTGGATTTTTAAATTGCATTATACAAACAATTCTTTTAGTGTTGTTACAGCGGTGCGCAAGTTATACAATTGCTAGTTTGTTAGAGATGCAATTGACAGTTTGGGGACTGTCCATATAAAATGAATAGGGTTGAGGGGCTGGGCCAAAAATTAAATTTTAGCCTGGCTTCTTTACTTGTTCCGGATAAACGTGTTCCATAAGTTAAAAATTTCTGTCTAACTTCGGATTACTCATAGCAAATTACTCGCTATCTTCGTAATTTATTGTTAGTGCTCAAATTTTAGCGATTTATGTCACACTCTCTTTTTATTTGGATTTTATCCAAAGATCACGTTTAGCTGTCTAGGGGAGGGATAGGAATGATCGAGATCAAACCAATCGATATTGGCTCATTTAAGACTTGGTTGAATGTTAAGGAAGCACAACCAGCAGATGCTGCAATTTTGCAGTCTAAGTATGGTCTGACACAGGATGTCATGGATTATGCAATGGATATTGATGAACCTTCAAATTATGATTATGATAAAAAATCAAAATCGCAATTATTTATTTACCATCTGCCTTATAGTACGCAACAAGGGTATTTGACAATTCCGGCTGTAATTTTGTTAAAAGGGAGTCTTTTGATTACCTTGACACATTCCACAAATGCTAAAGTCGAAAGTATTTTTCAGAAAGATATTGTTGAAAAAGAATACGCAAACGTAAACTTAACAGTGTTAAAGTTACTCAAACATCTGAGCGATGCCTTTTCTTTACCAACTCATGAAATCAGACGCCGCAGAAAAGAATTAAATGATCTTTTGAGCAGTCGTGCTGAAAATAAGCATTTGATTGGTTTGGCCAACCTAAGAAAAAGTTTAATTTATTTTACCAGCTCTACTCATAATAATTATGTGATGCTGCAGAATTTAAAAAACAAGTACTTTGGCAGAACATTTCATGAAAATGAGGACGAATTTTTGGTTGATGCTCAAATTGAAGCTAATCAGGTGCAACAGTTAGTTGAAATGGAAGCTGAAATTGTGACTCAGCTGATTGCGACGTTCGATACAATCCTCAGCAATAACCTGAACAGTATCATGAAGATTTTGACGATTTGGTCGGTAGTCTTGGCGATTCCAACAATTATTACTGGTTTTTACGGGATGAATGTTGATTTGCCATTGATGCACCTGCGCTTAGCATGGGTTGTGATTGTTGGCATTACACTTTTTTTGATTGGATGGGTTGTTGTGTTGCTGTATCGTCATCGAATTATTTAAGAAGTTAATGCTGGACTTTTTCCGCGAGGGTTAAAAAATGAGTTATAATTAAAACGTGTTATTGCAATATAAACATATTTTTTATTACGACAAGAGGAGCGATTTCAGTGAAAATTGTGTTAGCAAGCGATCATGCAGGTGTAGCTTTAAAAAAAGAGGTAAGTGCATTATTAACCTCAATGGGGCATGAAGTTGACGATTTAGGCCCTTTTACGAGCGATTCTGTTGATTTGTCCGATTATGTTTATCCGGCAGCTTTAAAAGTTGCACAAAATAAAGACACCCGTGGAATCTTTATCGACGGTGTTGGCTATGGGAGTGCAATGATCGCCAATCGGATTTATGGGATTGACGCGGTGGTCTGCCAAGATCCTTTTTGTGCTAAACTAGCACGGCAGCATAATGACAGTAATGTTTTGTGTTTAGGTGGTAAAATTATCGGACCCGCGATTGCTTTAGAGATTGTCAGGGTTTGGATGACAACTGATTTTTTGGCACAAGAAAAATATATTCGGCGAGTTGAAAAGGTTAAACAAATTACGGCAAAACATCTTAAAAAATTGGATGAACTTGCTTAGATCTGGCTTAAATTTTGATTCAAAAATTAGCGCAACGTTAAAATGATAGTTGAGGTTTGCACACTATCTTAAATTCAGATACTAAAAATGATTTCCAATAGTTCTCTTTCTTTTTGTCGGAGTCTTAAGTGTAATTTTCATGAATTCGCCCTATACTTGTAGTTAATGGCGGTGGTGAAAATAATCTTTTGCTGAATGGCGTTAAAGTCAGGGAACTTTTTGGTTAGTTTGAGAATTTTCAGAAACAGCAATTTTTGCTAAGAATTATAAGTTTTGCAGAAAAGTCGGAGGCGTAAAAATGGAGAAGGAGAGAACGTTAATTTTAATCAAACCTGATGGAGTTGCACAAAGGCACATCGGTGAAATTTTGACACGCATTGAACGCAAGGGTTACCAGATTATCGCCTTAAAAGTGACCACCGCAACGCAAGAAAAATTACGCGCACACTACGCCCAAAAGGTTGATAAACCATATTTCAAAGATATCTGTGCTTACATGATGGAAGGCCCCCTCGTAGCAGTAGTTGCCGAAGGAATTAATATAATTGCGGCTTTTCACCGAATGGCAGGTGCAACAGAACCGCTGGCGGCTGCTCCAGGCACAATTCGTGCAGATTTTGGATGCGAGTGGGCTGACGGTAATCTAAGAAATGTGGTCCACAGTTCAGATGAAGCTCAAAGCGCAGCTCAAGAAATAAAGATTTGGTTTCCAGAACTGACAGAAAAATAAAAATCAGGTAAAATCAGGTAAAATCAGTTTAAAAAGATGAAGAAGGTGCGTTGCAATGTCAAAGCAAGGGTTCTCAGAATTTGAAAAACAGGCGATGAAGGAACGTGCACAGGAATTGCGTCGTGATGCAAGTCAGAAAAAGAATCCGTTGGCGGACCTGCTGGAAAAGATTGCTGCGATGCCAGAAGATGAGGCATATTTGGCTGCTCAGTTACATGAGCTTGTACAGCAAAATGCACCCCAGTTGCAGCCTAAAACATGGTATGGTATGCCGGCCTATGCTAATCAGGAAGGAAAAGTTGTCCTCTTTTTTCAACCAGCAACCAAATTTAAAGCGCGTTACAGCACGCTAGGCTTTAATGATAGTGCGTTACTTGATACGGGGAAAATGTGGCCTACAGCATATGCCCTGTGTTCTTGGGATGCAGATATTGCACGGCAGGTGGCAGTGTTAATTCGCAAGGCAGTTACGGAAAAAGCGTAGTGCCTAAAATACACCGATTAGACTAATTAAACTAGTAATCTAAATGAATTAGTAGTTGCAGCCAGACTGATTTCAACCTCTTTTTAAACTTTTTTACTTGGAAGTTAAAGAATATTAAATAAGGTCTATCTAACGTTATCGTGCGGCTACAAGTTAAGCCAAAACCAGTTTGGTCCGTGCGCTAACATTTAAGGTGAGCGAACTAAAGATCGGAATTCTTTAATTCGAAGCTTGCAACAAGACTAAAAGCTTAAGCCAAAACAGCAACTTGGCTTAAGTTTTTTTTATTTTTTATATTGACTAGCCAGTCATTGACTAATAAGTCAACGGGGAATATACTCTACTTGTAGCAGCAACCAAGCATAAGTCGCACTTTTAAAGCGCTAGTTAGCTGAGAATTCTAAAAGGGGAGATTAACAATGGAAGAAAATGTACTCGAAGTTTCAAAGTTGCAGAAAAATTTTGGGAAATTCAAAGCACTGAAAAAGATTACATTTGAGATTAAAAAAGGAGAGGTATTTGGGTTTATTGGACCTAATGGTGCGGGGAAATCGACCACGATTAGAATTCTTTTAGGTATTTTACGTGCTTCAGGCGGTCAAGCCAAAATATTTGGGCAAGATGTGTGGCGAGAAGCCGTTGGTGTTCATAAAAAACTTGCTTATGTCCCGGGGGATGTTTATCTTTGGCCTAACTTAAGCGGTGGTGAAATTATTGATTTGTTTTTAAAACTAAATCAACAAAAGCACACGGTTAAAACCGATGAACTGATCAAACAATTTGAGTTAGATCCTACTAAAAAAGCCCGGACCTACTCCAAAGGCAATCGGCAAAAAGTTGCATTAATAGCAGCATTTTCGACAGATGCAGCTTTTTACATTTTTGATGAACCGACCAGTGGACTGGATCCGCTGATGGAGGAAGTTTTCCAACGAAATGTTTTGCAACTTAAGCAGCAAGGGAAAAGTATTTTATTATCAAGTCATATTCTTTCCGAGGTTGAAAAAATGTGCGATCGAATTGGGATTATTCGGGACGGGCAAATTATCGAAACAGGTACATTGGCTGAGATGCGTCATCTGACACGGACTATGATTACAGTTGTGACAAAATTACCACTTGGACAGGTTGCTCAATTGCCAGGGGTCCATCATTTCAAACAAGAGTTATCCGCGCAAAATGAAAATCGGGCAACCTTTGCAGTCGATTCGGAACAAATTGGGTCAGTGATGGCGCAATTAGCCACTTATGAAATCAAGACACTTCAAAGCACACCACCGACTTTAGAGGATTTGTTTTTACGCTATTATCAAAAAAAGGAGGAAGACCGTCATGGAGAATAGCAGGTTCAAACAAACGGGGTATCTTTTACTTTTTTATTTGCGGCGAGATTGGCTGCTAATTGTTGGTTGGTTGATTGCAATCGTTGGATTGATGGGAGGCGCAGCAGCTAAGTTTGATAATCTTTATGGGACGCACAAGGCAATCACAGCAATCGCAACAACGCTTAAAACACCTGCAATGGTCGCATTATTTGGCCCTTTTACAGCCAAAGAGCCATATACTGCTGCCATTATATATGCAAGTGAAATGGTGGTTTTCATGGGTCTGTTTTTTGCCATAATGAACATTTATTTTGCAGTGAAAAATACGCGCGCTGAGGAAGATAATGGGACATTGGAACTAATTCGGGCACATGCCGTTGGTCAGTTGAGTCCTTTAACAGCAACAGTCCTTGAATTGATACTAATTAACTTAATTGTGGGTATTTTGGCGGCCGGTTCACTTGAATTTGCGCAGATGACAGGTGCTAATAGCTTAGGAAGCTGGCTTTTTGGGCTTGCTTTAGCAGTCTTTGGAATGCTGTTTGGTACGTTAGCATTGCTCATGGCGCAGCTTGCAAGTAACGCACGCGGGGCAACGAGCCTGAGTTATTTGGTGTTAGGTTTATTTTTCATTGCCCGGATGTTAACAGACGTTAAGAATCCAGACTACACGTGGTTTACAGTTTTTGGATTGATTGAAAAACTAGCAGTTTATAGTAGTAATGATTGGTTGCCAGTCGGTTATATGCTGTTTTTAACAATCGTTTTTGGAGCAGTTGCTTTGATCATGAATACACACCGAGATGTAACAAGTGGATTGCTGCCCTCAAGACCCGGGCGAAAAACTGCTTCGTTCTTTTTAGCAAATCCCTTCAGTCTCGTGTTGCGTTTGGAGCGGACTAGTTTGGTGATTTGGTTGTGCAGTTCATTTGTTTTAGGAATTAGTTATGGTTCAATCTTCGGAAATATCGGCAATTTAATCAAGACCAATCCAGCGATTGCTAAATTAATGGGGACGGCTGCAGTTGAGGCCGGTAATCGAAATTTAATCTTGAATTTTGCTGCTACCTTGTCGGTCATCTTTGCAGTAATCGCAACCATTCCAGCTCAAATTACACTGCTAAAGATCAATAATGACGAGCAACGTGGATGGCTAGAGCAGGTGCATGCAAGAAGTGTCTCACGCTTTAAACTCTTTTTCAGTTATGTCATAGTAGCACTTTTTTACCAAGCAGCATGTCTTTTCTTAGCGTTGTTGGGGATGGGACTCGCGGGTGTTAATACTAATGATGTCGTGTCGCTAGGGCGTTTTTTCAGAGCTTTTGCAGGTTATTTACCGATTTTGCTTGTCATCTCAGGCATTACAACCTTATGTGTTGCTCTTTTACCACGCTAGCAAAAAATTGTTTGGATTCTGCCGATCTACGGACTTTTTTCAATGTATTTTGGAAATTTGTTGAATTTACCTCAGTGGGCAAAAAGAGTAACACCATATGGATGGGTAAATCGAGTGCCATTAGAAGCCATTCATTGGGGAAATGTTCTCCTGTTTTTGTGCTTAGCACTTGGTTTGTGGCTGCTGAGTTATTTATTATATGCAAGCAGAGATCTAGTAGAAAATTAATGTTCACGGTTAACCAATCAGAGTATACTTGATATTTAGAAAAGCAAAAAAGGATGGTTTAAATGGCAGCTCCACGCAGAAGTTCTAAAGATCCTGAAAAAATTAAGAGAATTATGGAAAGCGCACTTCGGATTTTTGCGCGTTCAGGTTACCGGGAGACCAAAACTGATGAAATTGCGCAAGCGGCAAATGTTTCAAAAGGGACGCTTTTTCACTATTACAAAAATAAAGCCAATCTTTATTTGGAAACATTGCGTTCTTCAATTTCACGTGTCAGCCAGGCAGCAGATTATTCCGTCTGGACTGATTCCAAGGATCTTGTTGAAATGGTTGTTAGGGCGACTAAATACAAGATTCAATTGCAATTAAAATATCCGGAAGATTTTCGGCTTTTACTGAATGCTTATGCACTCAGCAGTTCGTTACCAGCAAAACTACGTACAGAAATTGCACAACTATATGCCAAGAATACAAAAGTAGCTTTGGATCAAGTGATCGAACCAGTACTCAAAAAACTTCCTGTGCGCGCGGATCTTCCGCTTCCGGTAGTTGAAAAAGCAATCACTGCACTTGAAGAAGTCATAACACAAGAGGCAAGAGACTTTATTAAGGAACATCCAACGGCACAAATTGCGGACCTAGAACCAGTGATTACGCATGCCCGGATGTATATGGAAATCTTGCAGCGAGGATTTATGGCTGACTCACATTAATTTGCAAGCTTTAACTTAACGAGTAAACTAGAAAAAAACAAGTGCAGCATCGCTGAAGCACCTCACAAGACTTGGGCACGCAGACCAAGTTTGAGAGGTGCTTTTATGTTATAAATATATTTAAATTAACGATCATTAAACCTAATTAAGTGGATGACTTGCAAAATAGCAATTCTTTCTTATAATAATAAGTGAGTGCTCACTTATTATAAAAAGGAGGAACTTATGACTAAAGTTATTGAAGTTTTAAATTTAAGACAGGGTTATGGCAAAACTGTGGTATTGAAGCAAATCAATTTAAAGATCAAAGCTGGTGAAATCTTAGCTTTGTTGGGGCCTAGCGGTTCGGGGAAAACAACTTTGATTAGCTCAATTATGGGGATGCTTAAGCCGCAGAAAGGGACTGTGACTGTGTTAGGCAATCAAATGCCTAATCGCCAGATGTTATCTGAAATTGGATTTATGGCACAAACAGATGCTCTTTACGGAACCTTAACAGCGCGAGAAAATCTGACTTTCTTCGGCGCGATGCAAGGAGTTCCCAAGGCGAGGTTAGGTGCGCGGATCACCTATGCTGCTGGGGTTGTAAAGCTTAACTCCCATTTAGATAGGGTGGTTCAGTATTTTTCAGGAGGAATGAAGCGGCGATTATCATTAGCACTTGCCCTAATTGCGGATCCACGGATCTTGATTTTAGACGAACCTACAGTTGGCATCGATCCAGAGCTGCGCCAGCAAATTTGGAAAGAATTACATCATCTTGCCGCTGAAGGAAAGACGATTTTATTAACAACCCATGTGATGGATGATGCACTCCAAGCTGACCAACTCTTGTTGATTCGTCAAGGAGAAGCAATTGCCCAGGGCAGTCCAGCAGGGCTCGTTGCAGAATATCGGGTCAAGACAATTGAGGAAGTTTTTTTAAAGGCAGGGAGGATGCAAGATGCGCATAATAGCAATGGCTAAAAGAGTTATCACTGAAATGCTACGGGATAGACGGACACTCGCCTTAATGTTTCTAGCACCGCTTGTAATTTTATCGTTGTTTTATTTCCTGTTTCAGTCTAACAAACAACAAACCACATCACTAGCAGTTAGAAATGTTGATGATGCGCTTGTCCAGGAACTTAAGGGCAAACATTTAAAAATCCATAAAGTAACTGCTGACAAAGACGCACAAACATTAATAAAAAAGTATAATTATGCTGGATTTTTGACGCAAAATGGAAACAAATTAACGTTAACGCTCCAAAACAGTGACCAAAGTAAGACGGCGCGCATTAAGCAAAGTTTCCAATCAGCTCAAATCAAATTGCGTGCAGCAGAAACTAAGAAGCAGCTAAAAAAACAAGCAATAATGATACAACGTTTGCAGCAACAGCTCAATGCAAACCACCCACAGTCGCAGACAAGTTCCAGTAACCAAACAAAGAGTGCTCAATATCAACTTAAAGCGAATTATCTTTATGGCAGCAGCTCTTCAACTTTTTTTGAGACACTTTTACCGATCATGATAGGTTTTGTTGTCTTCTTCTTTGTCTTTTTGATTTCCGGAATTTCACTGTTGCGTGAACGCACCAGCGGCACATTAGAACGTTTGTTAGCTACGCCGATTAGACGCAGTGAGTTGATCGGCGGGTACTTACTAGGCTTTGGGATTTTTGCACTGTGCCAGACAGTTGTCATTGTATTATTTAGTATCTTTGTTTTCAAAGTACAAATTCTGGGCAGTCTGTGGAATGTTTTGCTGGTAAATATTTTGCTGGCGTTTGTTGCGCTAGCTCTGGGGTTATTCGTTTCAAGCTTTGCTTCATCGGAGTTTCAAATGGTACAATTTATTCCATTAATCGTGATTCCACAGATTTTCTTTTCAGGAATCATTCCGGTTGCGCAGATGTCAGCGCCATTGAGAATGTTTGCCCATTTGATGCCGTTATATTACGGAGGGCAATCTTTGGCGAATGTGGTTGAAAAGGGTGTCAGTTTTGCACAAATTGCTCCTAACCTGGGAATTCTTTTGATCTTTGTAGTAATCTTTCTAGTTTTAAACCAGCTGGCACTTCGCAAATACCGTCAAATATAGGAGGAAAAAATGGCAATTAATAGCGTTAATGTACTTTTTACGCACGCTTTGGCAGATACGGCGTTATCAGCGAAGCAAAAAGAAGTTTTAAAAGCAAGTCTTGTTCTATTTTCAGAACAGGGATTTGATCGTACCAGTACCAGTGATATTGCTAAAAAAGCAGGCGTCTCTGAAGGAACAGTCTATAAACAATTTAAAACCAAGGAGGGCATATTAGCAGCCATCTTAAAACCTTTTGCACAATCTGTGATTCCCACAGCCGCAAGTGAGTTTGTAACGATGATTTCAAGCACCAGCTATCCTTCACTTGAAGAATTTCTAAGGCATGTTGTACAAAACAGAATGCAGTTTGCAAAAGAAAATAAACTGCAATTAAAGATTTTTGCTCAAGAGTTACTGCATAATACCGAATTAGTCCAAGCACTAGAAGCCGAAATTAAGCCAAAGCTGATTAAACAGATGGGGCAGGTGTTGGAATATTATCAAAAGCAGGGCCAGTTGGTTGCGTGGCCAGCAGTCAGAATCTTCCGGTATGTAATCAGTGTTGTGTTCAGTTATTTGGTCCCATATCTTCTATTGGAACTGCCACTAGATGTGGAAGAAGCCAGTCAAGAAGCCGTTGAGTTCTTGCTAGGCGGATTGAGTCCAGCAACAAAATAAAGTGAGCCTAAGATAATTGATAAAAAAGCAATATTTAAGTGGATTTCTGCGATTGCGGATAAACGTTGTCTAGCAATCAAAGTATGGGAGTTAACTTCGAATTACTTATAGTTGAAGCTGAATAATGTTTGTTATTTTAAGTTAGCATTCAGAATTTATCGCCTAATACCCCGCGCGCTTTAGTTAACTTTTGCTACTGAAGCTGGTACGCTGAAAAAGAAGTGTGGCAGACATTGAAAAACTTGCAACTTAAGCTGTGAATTGTACTACTGGCTTTGTCTGTTTGCATTTGCTGTTGACAGCGTTTGTCGTTTTGAAAGGGGTTAATGGTATGTATTACTCAAGTGGAAATTATGAAGCATTCGCACATCCGTAAAAACCCAAGAATGTTGAGCAAAAAAGTGCTTATCTTGTAGGAGCTGGGCTAGCATCTTTAGCAGCAGCTGCTTTCTTAATACGTGACGGTCAGATGGATGGCCAAAAAATCCATATCTTAGAAGAATTGCCTGTGGCAGGCGGGTCGCTCGATGGAGCCCTTGATTCACAGGTCGGCTTTATTATTCGTGGGGGAAGAGAGATGGAAAACCATTTCGAATGTCTTTGGGATTTATATCGTTCGATTCCCTCGTTAGAAGAACCCGGGGCTTCAGTGCTGGATGAATTTTATTGGCTGAATAAGGAAGATCCTAACTCTTCCAATTGCAGGATGATTTATAATCGTGGTCAACAGATCCCAGATGACGGAGATTTTACACTCGGAAAAGCGGCAAATGAATTAATCAAACTAGTTCTGGTTCCCGAAGAACAGCTAGGAACGCAGACAATTGAAGAGTTTTTCTCGTCTGAATTTTTTGAATCTAATTTCTGGTACTATTGGTGTACAATGTTTGCCTTTGAAAAATGGCATTCTGTGGTTGAAATGCGGCGTTACGTGCTGCGGTTTATTCATCATATTAAAGGTCTGCCTGATTTTACTGCGTTGAAATTCACGCGTTACAACCAATATGAATCACTGGTTTTGCCCTTAGTTACTTATTTGCAAAAAAAGGGAGTCGATTTTCAATATGAGACCACAGTCACTAATATTCTTGTTGAATTTGAAGAACACAAAAAGATTGCAAAGAAACTGCAACTGCAGCACGCTGGCAGTCAGCAAGAAGTTCCACTGTCGGAAAATGATTTGGTCTTTGTTACAAACGGCTCAATTACTGAGAGTACAACCCATGGTGATCATCAGACACCGGCACCGCCGACGCATGAATTAGGCGGTAGTTGGAAGTTATGGCAAAACCTTGCAGCACAATCAACAGCATTCGGAAAGCCAGCAGTTTTTTGCAAAAATTTACCGCCAAAAAGTTGGTTTATTTCTGCAACTATGACTCTAAAGAATGCTGAGATAGAACCTTATATTGAAAGATTAACACATCGGGAAATTCATACTGGAAAAATTGTTACTGGTGGGATTGTAACGATCAAAGATTCCAACTGGCTGTTAAGTTTTGCAGTTCACCGTCAGCCCCATTTTAAGAAACAAGCACCTGAACAGACCACCGTTTGGATCTATGGTCTTTATTCAGATACCCTCGGCAATTATGTGCATAAAAAAATTGTGGATTGTTCAGGCGAGGAAATTGCACAGGAATTACTATATCATTTAGGTGTTCCTGAAACCAAGCTTGCGCGGTATGCCCGCGAAGCTTGTAATGTGGTTCCCACCTATATGCCATTTATTACAGCGTATTTTATGGTGCGTCAACCAGGTGACAGACCGCAAGTAGTCCCACAAGACTCAGTTAATTTAGCATTTATCGGTAATTTTGCGGAAACACAGCGCGATACAGTTTTCACAACCGAGTATTCTGTGCGGACTGCCATGGAGGCCGTTTATACACTGCTTAACGTCGATCGGGGAGTTCCGGAAGTGTTTGCTTCCAGTTATGATATCCGTGAATTGCTAAAAGCAGTTTATTATTTAAATGATCGTAAGAAACTATCAGAGTTAAAGCTGCCTATCCCAAAGTTGTTGTTAAATCTTGGTCTTAAGAAGTATCAGGACACTTACTTTGAGGAGTTACTGCGCCAAGCACATTTGCTTTAGAATAATAAAGGGTATCAGCGTAAGTTGGGATGTTCGAATCTGACCACAGCTTCGCGTAGTTAAAATTTTAAACAAGTTCTATTTTTTAAAACAAAAAGCCAAAAGAGTGGCTGATCCCTTTTGGTGCACGTTTTTGCACTAGCTGTTTGGAAACAAAAGATCTAAAGAGAGTGTGACATAAGTCGAGAAAATTTGAGTGCTAACTCGAAATTACGAACATCGTGAGTACTTTGCTATGAGTACTTTGCTATGAGTAATTCGAAGTTAGACGGAGAATTTTGACTTATGGAACACGTTTATCCGGAATAAAAGAGGGACCGTGACAAAAGTTAAATTTTGTCACAGCCCTTTTATTTAGTGAGATGATCAACTTTTATTTTTAATGAAGATAAATTGTGATAAGCGTAACAAATCCAAAAATGATGCCGGGTAGATTTGAAATAATAACTGGCCAATCTTTATAAGTCTTAAACCAGCCGTAGCAGACCCATAGTGTAGCATTCAAAGTTGCAACAGCAGGTTGAATGGGAGAAACAGGGGAGCCTGAAAAATTTTGGATAATCTGAGGAATGTAGGAAATATACATTAGGGAGCAAGTTAGAATTGCAAACTTGCTCATGATCTTCAAGCGCTTAATCCTTTTTTCCGAGACTGCTACTTTTTGTTTAGGAATTTCGTTATCGACTCTAATAAATAAAACCTCCGTTTTGAAAATTAGCTGTGAAAATAACCATCTTTAATTGTAACATATTCTGAAAAGTTGTATTCGACTGAGTGTTTATCACCAAAACAAAGATGTCCCTGGCTGAAGAAGAGCTGCTGCGTTCGTAATATTTTAATTTTTCGGTATAATTTAAAATAAAGAACAGCGAGGAGGTGTCTAATGTGAGTGCTGAATTGCTTGGCAACCAGCAGATCGAATTGTGCCTGAGATTGATCTTTGCAGGCCTTTGCGGCGGAATGATTGGCTATGAACGTAGAAGCAAGCTAAAGTCCGCAGGTGTCAGAACACATATGTTAGTTACAATAGGTTCGGCTTTATTTATGCTTGTTTCAAAGTATGCATTTTTTGACGTCACTCAAATTGCGGGGGTTTCGCTAGATCCCTCCAGAATTGCGGCACAAGTTGTTAGTGGAATTGGTTTTATCGGGGCTGGTGCAATTCTCACGAAACACAAGATTATTGACGGATTGACAACTGCAACTGGTTTGTGGGTGGCAGCGGGCGTTGGATTGACTATTGGAGCGGGGATGTATCTAGTAGGAGCAGTTGCCACGAGTTGTGTTTTATTGACACAAGTTATTATTTCGCATCTGGATCAGCATAAGATTCACGGTAAAACCGGACGCAATCTTTTTATTAGTTACCGTGGAAAATTAACTGCAATTTCGCAACTACAGTCACGCCTGTTGCAGCAAGGTTATGCGGATGTAAATTTTGACACCCTTTATTATGAGGAGAATTATTTTAAAGTTCGGTTGCATGTGGCAGTCTACAGTAAACAGGAGTTAAATGACTTGCTTGATTATCTTGCACAGGATCCGCAAATGCTTCACATGGAAATTGAATAATAATACTAAGAAAAGAGCGACTTATATGGAAATCAGAGAGCTGGAAATCAGAATTTTTAAGCGGCCTACCCCAGCACATTATCAACTTTTATTAACCGCTGATCCTTCAAAAAAGATTGTCGCTGCCTATCTTGAACGCAGTACTTGTTTCGAAGCACGTCGCGGACACGAATTGATAGGCGTTTTTATTCTTTTAGCAACTCGGCCCGAGACTGTAGAGCTGGTTAATATCGCCGTGGCTGCTCGCTTTCAAGGGCAAGGAGTTGGAACTCACCTAGTAAAAGCTGCCTTGCAATGGGCACAGCATAAGGGATACCAAGTTGTTGAAATTGGTACAGGGACCACCAGTTTTCAACAATTAGCTTTGTATCAAAAATGTGGATTCCGGGTTGTTGGAGTTGATCCTGATTTCTTTACTAGAAATTATCAGGAACCGATTATCGAAAACAAACTCAGACTACGTGACATGTTACGGTTACGCAAGTATCTTGCTTAATTTTAATGGGAGGTCCAGCAAAGCGATAAAAGCAGGTTTGTTGGACAGGCGCTGTTGTGATGATATATTTAAAGTGTACAAAAGTAACCAGAAAAGAGGAGATTCACATGTCTGTTTATGATTATGACGTTACCCTTGAAAATGGGGAAACCTATTCTTTAAGAAAATATGAAAATCATCCAATGTTAATTGTCAATACTGCGACAAAGTGCGGACTAGCTCCCCAATTCAAGGAATTGGAACGAATTTATGAACGTTATCGTGCGCAAGGGTTGGTCGTGCTAGGTTTTCCATCTAATCAATTCCATCAAGAACTCAGTGACAGTCAAGCGGCTGCGCAACAGTGCCGCACAACTTATGGGGTAACCTTTCCAATGCATCAGATTCATGATGTAAACGGTAAGAATGCATTACCTCTTTTTGATTACCTTACAAGTCACCAAACTGGCAAGTTGACGCGGGCAATCAAATGGAATTTCACCAAATTTTTAGTTGACGCTAATGGACATGTACTTGAACGTTTTGCTCCCACAACAACTCCGCAGAAAATGATTCCTGCAATTGAACAGTTGCTGGCAAAATCTCTTTAATGTAATTCTTTTAAAATGTACACTTTTTGCTGGGAACCAGTCTCACAAAGGTGGTGTGACCATGGATAATTTACGTGATCATTTAATGTACGCTGCTGTTTTTGGATGGTTTAGTTTCGTTTGGTTTGGCTGGGCGCAAGAAGCTCCGCCAGCAGCTTGGAGAGCCTGGCTTGGAAGTGGCGCTGTATTGGGTTTAATAACCGGAATAGTTGGCGGTTACTTGAGTTATCAGCACTGGCACGCAGCTTCAGCACTTAACAGTAATCGTAATTTTCAGTGGTACTTGGTGTTCTTTGTGGCAGAGTTAAGCTTGGCGCTGGTAGGCGCGTTAGGATTATTTTATTTGCATAAAGCAGATCAAGTTGTGGAGTGGGTTTCCCTAGTGGTGGCGGTACATTTTATTGGGCTTAAATTTGTTTTTGATGACAGTGCACTTTTTGGCCTGGCCGGGTTGATGCTGCTGGTATTGATTTTTGCGTATCCCATGGCAACTCATTTCCAGGTAGCATTAAGTGCAGTTATTGGAGCAGCCAATGGGATCTTATTACTAGGATTTGCCTGGTTGGGTTTTTTACGGTTTTTAATGTAATCGCTTTCTGAAATACATGGAAGTGTTACCTGCAGCCCTGTAATAGCAAGGTGAGCACTGTTAAGCTTATGAAGCTTGTGCCAATTGTTAGTTGAGAAATAGTTAAAATTTGCATTTTTCTTAGTAAACACCTTAGTTTTTATTCAAAGGAAATTCAAATCTTTCTTTTATCATAAGCAATAGTAAAAGTGATTGCAGTGCAATGCTTGTTGCAGGAAAATGAGAATAAGCTTTTGATGAAAGAAGATCGAAAATATGAAAAAAAAGAGTGAAATACACCCAGATAATAATACTGAAAAAAAGATTGCAGCAGAAAAACTAACTGAAATTGTCTCTGTTAAAATAATCGGTTTTAAAAAAGGACAAGTGATTTGTAAAACTGAAACTGACCACATTTTATTAATTAAGGAACCCCAGGCAGCTAAAAAAGATCGTATTTTTGCTGAGACGATGCTGGATCTACTCAAAAATGGGCTTTGGATTCCAGTTAACAAAAAGCTGAAACAATTTCTGCAGTACGACTGGCTTGATGAACGGGCATCTTTTGCTTTGTAAGCGGGTTTTGAAGATACAGTCCGAATTGGATGCAAATTGAATTGTTTTTCTGGGACGAAGTATGCTAAGATACGACTATAAAGTAGAAAAGAGGGATCCTGACGTTGAGAAATTAAGCCATTCTTTGAAAATGCAAATGATGATTAATGCTCTTTTAGGGTGATAGTTTGCAGATTTTCAGAATTGGTTTTTCTCAATGACAGGGTCTTTTTGTGTGCACAAAAAATCAAACAGATGTGTTTTTGTAATCTAAGTATTTAAAAAAAAGCCCAAATTGAGTAAGTCAAGGCATGAAATCTGATTGCGATCGCCAGCAAAATAGTTACTAGCGCAGCTTATATCGGAGGAATGAATGCAATGACTAGGATTGAAATTAAAAATTTAACTTTTGGTTTTGACGAACAGCTCCAACCGCTATTTAAGGATGTTTCCTTAACGTTAGATGCCAGTTGGAAACTAGGGTTAATCGGACGTAACGGACGCGGTAAAACGACTTTTTTAAAGTTGTTGCAAGGGGTGTATCCGTATCAAGGTAAAATAAAACAGCAGTTAAAATTCAATTATTTTCCACAAAAAATTATGAAGCAACAGCAAACAGTCACTCAGATTTTAAAAGAATCTACAGTTGCGGAAGAATGGAAGCTGGAAAGAGAATTGAATTTGTTAGCAGTCGACCCTGGAATTTTAGAGCGGAGTTTTGCGAGTCTTTCTGGTGGTGAGCAGACTAAGGTCTTGCTGGCATTACTGTTTACGCACGAACTAGCTTATCCACTGATCGATGAACCAACCAATCATTTAGATCTGGCTGCTCGTAAACAGGTGATGCACTATCTGCAGCAAAAAAAGCAGGGCATGATTGTGATTAGTCATGATCGCGAGTTTATGAATGGGATAGCAGATCACATTTTGGCTCTCGAAAAACAGCAGCCGGTTTTATATCAAGGTAATTTTGCGACTTACGAGGAAGAAAAAAGACGATGTGATGAACATGCACAACAGGAAAATATTAAATTAAAAAAAGAAAGCACGCGGCTTAGACAAACGGCCCTGCAAAAAGCTGAGTGGGCGCAGGGACGTGAAAGGGATAAATATGGTTCCCCTATCCAAAAGGGAAGCGGGGCAATTTTGGATACAGGATTCATTGGGGCACGAGCTGCCAGAACAATGAAACGTGCTAAGTTGCTCGTTCATAGGATGGAAGAAAAGGCAGCTGCAAAGGAAAATTTATTACAGAATATTGAAAAAGTTGAACCACTTTCGTTAAATTTTAGACCGCAGCATCATCAAGTTTTGTTACGCGTTGAGCAGTTTCAACTTTTCTATGCAGATCAAGCTTTGTTTCAACCATTGAATTTTGAGCTGCATCAGGGACAATGTCTAGCTCTAATGGGAGTAAATGGGGTTGGAAAGTCTTCTTTGATGCATTACTTGCTGGGGGATTTTGCAGGCACAAGTTCTGGAGAAGTTATGCGGCCGCAAAAATTAAAACTTAGTTATCTGCAGCAAAAATTTGAGAACAACACAGGTACGCTGGTGGAATTTGCAGATAAATGGAAGCTGGAGTATGGTCAATTGTTGAATACTTTGCACAAGTTAGGTATCAACCGGAAGGTCTTTGAGAGTCCACTTGAAAAAATGAGTATGGGGCAAAGAAAACGGGTTGAATTAGCCAAGTCTTTACTTACGCCAGCTGAATTGTTTCTGTGGGATGAACCCTTAAACTATCTCGATGTTTTTAATCGTGAACAACTTGAGCAGTTAATTGCGCAAAAGCAACCTACTATGCTGCTGAGTGAACATGATGAAACTTTTATTAAAAATGTAGGGGCGCAAAAAGTTGTCTTGCACCGCTTGACCAATACTAACTAACTGTAAGTTTCGTTAGGAAGAATTTTGTATTATACTTAACTGAACATTTAATCTTATCCGGAGAGGAAATAACCATGCAAAACTTTATCTTTGATTTTGACGGCACTTTGGCTGACTCAGGCAAAACAGCTGTACTTGCGACTCAAGCTGCTTTTAGAGACTTTAATTTGAAAGAACCGACGGCTGCCACTGTACAATACTATATGGGAATCCCAATTGAAGTTTCATTTAAAAAAATGGCAGATCGAGATTTTTCAGACGAAAGCTTTGCCGAGTTGCTGGATACTTTTCGCAGCTACTATAAAGATCTGGAAATGAACAGCATCTCATTGTTCCCCCAGATGGAAAATGTTTTACACCAACTTTTTAACGACGGGCGAACGCTTTTTGTGGTTTCAAGCAAACATTCAGTGGCTTTGCAACGCAACTTGGAGCGTCTCGCAATCGCACCATACTTTAAGAGTGTTTGCGGTTCTGATCAGGTAGCACACTTTAAACCCGCTCCAGATGGAATTTTAAATTTACTTGAGGGGTTTCAACTCAATGAAAGAGAAAGCGTCATGATCGGGGATGCAATCTATGATTTGCAGATGGGAAAGGCAGCAAATGTACAAACCTGCGGTGTGACTTGGGGGGCACATGATCTGGCACTTTTACAAAAGGAAAAGCCCAATTATTTAGTGTCAGAAGTTAACCAGTTATTAGAACTTGAATAAGACGATAAAAATACTGGAATTCACTATAAGAGGTTTTTAGCATGGTTAGTAATGAGAGTAAGGAACGTATTAGATTAGATTTTTTACCAGTAAGTTTAGCGCCGCAAGAATATGCAATTTTTAAGAATCCTAATTTGAGCAAATTTACTAAACATGGACCATTTACTGATCTAAAAACTACCCAGGCTTTTATTGCAAGGCACAACCAAAGCGGCAATTTTTTTGGCATTTATCTGCAAAACGGAGAGTTGATTGGAAATTGTCAGTTGGTCGTAAATCAAAATGCTAAAACAGGTGAGGTTGCCTATGGAATTGCTGAGGAGTACTGGGGAATGGGATATGGAACAGAGGCCTTGCAGTTGCTTCTTGCTTATGGAAAAAGGACTTATGCTTTAAAGCAGATCATAGGTGTTTGTGCAGCAATGAATGTGGCTTCTCAAAAGGTACTGCAAAAAAATGGTTTTCACTACGTGAGAGTCGAAAAAAATGCTTTGCAGAAGTTCGATGTCGCTTACGATCTGATTTACTTTGAAAAAACTCTAAGTAATTAATTTAATTTTGGACTCGGCCTGAAAGGCTGTGAGAAAGTTTATCTGTAAAAATTAAGAGAGTGTGACATAAGTTGGGAAAATTTGAGTACTAACTCGAAATTACGAACATAGCGAGTACTTTGCTATGAGTAATTTGAAGTTAGACGGAGAATTTTGACTTATGGAACACGTTTATCCAGAATAAAAGAGAGAGTGTGACATAAGTTGGGAAAATTTGAGTACTAACTCGAAATTACGAAGATAGCGAGTACTTTGCTATGAGTAATTCGAAGTTAGACGGAGAATTTTGACTTATGGAACACGTTTATCCGGAATAAAAGAGGGGCTGTGACAAAATTTAACTTTTGTCACAGCCCCTTAATTTTTAGTAACTATCTCCTCAGAGATTTTCAAGAGTATGTTTTTTGTCTTTTGCGGCCAAAAAATAACCGACTGCATAAATTGACCAAGCCCAGACGATGTGACCAAAGAACTCAGAAAAATGTTCATCAAATGGCTGGTTCCACGCTGCGGGCACAGTCCCCATTGCAGGCATAATAATCAGATGAAAAGCTACCCAGACAGCAATCCCATAAGCTGCACCTTGCCAGAGTGTAACTTTACTCCAGTACTGCGCAAGAAATAGGAATAGGGCTGCAAAAACGATTGAGAAGGCGAAATGAATAATAAGAGCAACATAGAAGACCTTCTGATCGGTAGAATAATACACAAATGCATGCGTTGTTGCATGCGACATCCCAAGCTGTTCAAGTAAATGCTGCGGTGGATTTGTGGCGTTTCGGGCTAGAGTTCGTGGTGGGAGCAATGTTTCCCAACCAATTTTGACCATTCCGGAAATCATTCCAGCAATTAAACCATACCAAAGTGTTTTGGCAACAATTGCACCAAATGGAGCATGCGGTTTAGAAATTTGAAACATGATATTCACCTCGTTAATTTAGGAACAGTGATCATTATAGGTTTATGTGATTTTTTTATCAAGTATGATGATTGCAACTAAAGCTTTAACATTGGTTATTATAATAATTAACTAAAAAAGTCACAAGACCTCTTTAAGCGCATCTTTTGCTAGTGAAAAATTCTTATGCTAAGGTTAACATAAATCTTATAATAGAGGTTAAGTTCGCTACGAATCAAGGCATGCTTAGCAAACGAATGGGACACTTTAAGTATTTGGCAAGGCATTGCCACAGGAGTACAAGTCTATACTGGAGATGACTAGCGCTCAAATTATTTTGCTTTCCAAGGTAACCAGCTTGAAACGCTGAGTCCGCTCCTAGATGCAAAGCCGCCGATCACCTTTAAAAATATTCCTTAAAAAATGATAAATTATGGCGGGGCAAGTTCTTTAAGCAACAAGGACACAGTATTCAGAAAAAGTACTTGCCGAAATAGTTACAGCATCTTAGCAGAAATTGGGGGGATTGGAATGACAATTGAACCATTAACAATTAAAATCGGAGGAGAGCAACTTGTTTTTCTCAAAAAAAGGCTCCGGCAAACCATGCTTCCAGCGGCATTAGAGATGTCTGACTGGGATCAGGGCATGAGTGGTGACTATTTTCAGAAACTGATCAGTTATTGGAGTACTGAGTTTAGGTGGCAGCAACAGGAAGTCAAACTTAACCGCTTCAAGAATTTTCAGGCGGTTCTGGGTGATTTTAGAGTACATTTTATTTATGAACGTGGTGCAAGTTCAAACTCGATCCCGATCATCTTAACACATGGATGGCCGGATAGTTTCTTACGCTACACTAAAGTATTGCCGCTTTTGACCAAAAAGAGAAGGTTTGCAGACGGACAGGAGTTTTCCTTTGACGTGGTGATTCCTTCTTTACCTGGATTTGGTTTTTCTAATTATCCTGCGGCCGTTCCCGCAATTAACAATGCTACAATTGCAGCATTGTGGCAGAGACTGATGACTGAAGAACTAGGATATTCAAAATTTATTGCAGCAGGTGGAGATCTTGGTTCAAGTATTTCACGTTATTTGGCAGCTGATAATCCGGCTAACTTGCTAGGTCTTTATCTAAATGATGTTGGCATTATTAGGGAACTTTTAGCTCCGCAGCCAGATGATCAAGCAGATTTACGCATTTATCAAAAAAAGGTTCAGACGTGGTTGCGCACGGAAGCTGCATCCATGAATTTGCAAGCAACTAAGCCGCAGACACTCGCATTTGCCTTAGCAGATTCACCTGCCGGTTTGGCCGCTTGGTTGTTAGAAAAATTTCATGCTTGGAGCGATAGTCAGACAACGTGGAAACTTGATGAGCTTTTAACGAATGTCATGCTTTATTGGCTCGGAAATTCAAGTGCAACTGCAGGCAGACTTTACTATGAGAATGCCCACCAGCTTAAATCATTGGGAAAACTTACCGTACCGACGGGAGTATGTCGACTTCCGGCAGACCTTTTGTTACCGCCCAAGGACTGGGTAGCAGCTCACTTTAATCTGATTCACTGGACTAAGTTGTCATCTGGTGGTCATTTTACTGCTTGGGAAAATCCCCAAGAATATGCAACCGACCTTTTTGACTTTACGCATAAGCTCAAGTTGCTGTAAATATCAAACCCAAAGCTAAAGTCTGCCCTGATTTACTGTAAGTAATTTTAATGCTAATATGCACATATGAAATAAAAAACATGCAAAGCTGTCGTGTCAGCGGTAAGAAGGTCTGAACATGCAAGTAAAAACTAGTTACAGTAAATTACTACAAAAAAGTCTGCGAACTGAATATTTTTCAGTGGGCTGGATGTTTCTTGAATTTTTAGTGGCCCTTTATTCAGGAATAAGGGCCGGATCCATTCTCTTGATTGCTTTTGGTCTTGATAGTCTGCTTGAAATTATTGCCGGATTGACATTGATTTGGCGGTTACACAAAGCGGAAGTTGCGGGAATGACTGAAAGTGACCTAAAAATTGCAGAGCGTCGTTCATCTTTAGTGGTTGGCAGTGTGCTGCTATTGCTTGGAATTTATATTTTTAGTATTTCAATTTATGATTTAACTGCACATCAAGGGGCGCAAGATAGTCTGATGGGAATCGGGCTGGCGGTTACTGCGGTGTTCTTAATGCCTTTTTTAGTACACAAAAAAAGAAGTCTAGGCAAAGCTTTGCATTCGAAAGCCTTAATTGAGGATGGGATGTGTAATATTACCTGCGCGTATATGGCTGCAACTGTGCTAATCGGGACCTTGTTTACAGCATTATTTAACTGGTGGTGGCTGGATGCGACAGCAGCCTTATTTTTATGCTATTTCATTATGAATGAAGGCCGCGAAGCGCTGCATGAGGGATTAGCACAGGAAAAAAAGGACGAATAGAAGATAAAGTAGCTGCATTGGAGCAGGTATTTTATTTTTTTGTGTTTTAATTGGATTAAGATGTAATAGTTTTTACAGGAGATAAATACATAATTATGAAAGAAAGAGATTTGATTAGAATTAGGGCGGTTTTTCGCGGAGTTATCGTTGGAAGTTTAGTTGGCTTGGTTGTGAGTGCTTTTCGTTACACGATTAGCGAACTCCTAGTTTTTTGGAAATTCTGCTATCATTTAGCTGGAACTTCGGTTTATGATGCATGTCTGGTAGTCTTTGGACTGCTATGTTTAACCTGGATAATTGGATTGTTTATCACCCATGAAAAACATATTATGGGCTCAGGAATACCAGAAGTTGAATTGCAATTAGTAGATCGCCTGCAACTGAATCCGGTTTCTGTTTTAATCAGCAAGTTCATTGCTGGCAGCTTAGCGCTCGGGACTGGTGGATTCCTTGGACGTGAGGGGCCTTCTGTGCAACTCGGTGCTGCAGTTGGACAGATTTATGCAGAAAAAATTAAAGTGTCTAAGGCTGACTGGCGCCTCTTAGTGGCAACTGGGGCAGCCGCAGGACTTTCTGCGGCGTTTGGTGCACCTTTAGCCGGGACAATGTTTATCCTTGAAGAAGTGGCGCATAGCTTTTCAGTTTTGTTATGGATTGAGGCTTTGAGCGGTGCTTTAGCTGCTGATTTGGTGACAGATCACTTTTTTGGACTTGAACCGGTACTTGCGATTCACTACAGTGCAAGTTTCCCACTACGTTATTATTGGATCTTAGTATTATTAGGACTTTTGCTTGGCGGTTTAGGGATTATTTACCAGCAAGTGACCTTGAATACCGGGATTTTTTATCGCTTTTTGCGTTGGATTCCACGCAAATGGCAGTCGATTGTAATGTTTGTTGCCATCTTACCACTTGGAATCTGGGCACCGACCTTATTAGGAGGCGGAGAAAATTTAATCAAAGGTTTGCCACTAAGTAACAGCAATTTGCAAATTATTTTGCTGCTTTTTTTAGTGCGCTTTGTGCTCTCAGCTGTTTCGTTTGGTTCCGGAAGTCCGGGTGGAATTTTCTTGCCAATTCTGACCCTTGGAGCAATCATCGGGCTGGCAGTCGGCAGGAGTGCAGTTAATTTGCAGCTTTTGCCAGCAGTTTATCTGCCTAATATCATTATTTTTTCTTTAGCAGGCTATTTTGCTTGTATCAGTAAAGCGCCTTTCACTGCAATTTTATTAATTGCTGAAATGGTCGGTTCGCTTGCACACCTTTTGCCGCTGGCATTTGTTTCTTTGATTGCCTACCTCTTCGTTGATCTTTTAGGTGGGGCACCTATATATGAGTCACTAGCTGCCAGAATTGGATTGAACACTGTTTTAAAGGAACGAGAAAAGCCTCAGTTGCAACGCGTTGAACTTAGTGTCTCACCTGCAGGCAGTTTTGCTGATCGGGAAGTTAAGGAGATTCCGTGGCCAACACAGGTAATTTTAACCAGAGTGGTGCGCAACGGAAATGAATTATTAGGTAAAGGGGATTTAATAATTCAACCCGGTGATAAGTTAATTTTGCTTGTGCCTGCAACGACCGCAGCAGCAGTTTCTACCGCTTTAGCACGCCTGAATTAACTACCATCATGAGGTCTTTAGAGATTGTGTTATACTTAAACGTGTATTGTCAATTTTTAAAGGAGTGAGTATTTTATTAACGCAAAAAGTAAGAAAATCAGTTTGTTTAGCCTTGTGATGCTTGGACTCGGGTCGTTAATCGGCTCAGGCTGGCTTTTTGGATCATGGGAAGCAACTAAAGTCGCGGGCCCGGCTGCGATTATTTCATGGGTCGTAGGTGCCGTGATTATTGGTGTAATCGCGTATAACTATATCGAGCTGGGAACGATGCTGCCAGAATCAGGTGGAATGAGCAAGTATGCACAATATACACACGGTTCTTTATTGGGTTTCATCGCCTCCTGGGCGAACTGGATTTCTTTAATTACTTTAATCCCAATTGAAGCAGTTGCGGCTGTTCAATATATGGGATCGTGGCCATGGAGTTGGGCAAGTTTTACCCATTCTTTTATTAAAAATGGCACAATCACTACTACAGGGCTGCTCGTAGTTTTTCTGTTTATCATTATCTTTACTTTGTTTAATTACTGGTCAGTTTCTTTGTTGACTAGATTCACAAGCTTTATTTCAATTTTCAAGATTGGGATTCCTGTGCTGACGATTCTAATGCTCTTTCTTTCAAGCTTTCATCCTGAAAATTTTGGAACTAACCTGCATGAATTTATGCCGTATGGGTCTTCGGCAATCTTTAGAGCAACGACTGTTTCAGGGATTATTTTCTCGTTTAATGCATTTCAAACGGTCATTAATATGGGCAGTGAAATCGAAAACCCTAAGATGAATATTCGAAGAGGTATCGTTTTTTCATTGTTAATCAGTGCTGTAATTTATATTTTATTACAGGCGGTCTTTATTACTGCCTTAGAACCGCAAACAATTGCCAAAGCAGGTTGGAGCGGCATCAATTTTAATTCACCATTTGCCGATTTAGCAATTCTCTTGGGAATTCATTGGTTATCTGTCTTGTTGTACATGGATGCTTTTGTGTCACCCTTTGGAACTGGCGTTTCGTTTGTAGCTTCAACTGGGCGTGCGCTGGCTGCGATGATCGACAATAAGCATCTTCCACATTTTCTTGGGAAAGTTGATAAAAACCTTGGAATTCCACGAGTAGCAATTGTCACAAATTCACTGTTGAGTATGGTGCTCGTTTCGATTTTCCGTTCATGGGGAACACTTGCAAGTGTAATTTCCACAGCGACACTGATTGCCTATTTAACAGGTCCGGTGACAGTCGTTTCCTTCCGTAAAATGGCACCGGAGTTTAATCGACCGGTTAAAAATTCTAACTTAAAATTTATGGCACCTTTAGCCTTTGTACTTTCTTCACTAGCAGTTTACTGGGCAATGTGGCCGACTACGATTCAGGTGATTTTGGTGATTTTGATTGGGCTTCCATTTTATATTTATTATGAATGGAAAACTGATTGGTTTAAGACTAAAAAACAAATTGCAGGAAGTCTCTGGATGATTTTCTACCTTGCATTTTTAACCTTGATTTCGTTCATTGGCAGCAAGGATTTTAACGGATTGGGGATTATTCCGTATCCTTTTGATTTTCTGGTCGTGATAGTAGTTTCCCTGTTCTTTTATCATTGGGGGACAGAAAGCCGCTTATTTACCAAGTATTTTAAACAGGCAAAAAGAGTTAACAACTTGACCAAAAGAAAAGGCGGTCAAAAATCCTCTCAAGAGGAGAAATAATTTCGTTTGCAGCTTAGCTGTTTTTACGCTTTGAATTTCAAATTTGCTAATTTTGGATTGTTTTTAAAAGAAAAAGCAGGCAAATATGCGGTTATGTGATAGCATGTAGTTAGATTGGGACGCAGAGCTTAAGCGCTATTAAGCAACTGAAGCTCAGTAGACCACGTTATAAGTGAGGAGGCGTTATTTCTACGTGAAGAGAAAAGAACACGTCCAAACTGAGGTCCAATTGATTGATGAGCGCCATTTGGCCGAATCTAAAAGGATCTTTAAGCTGTTAAGCAATCCAATTCGGCTTCAAATGCTGAATGTATTAGAACAAAAAGAATTAAATGTGGGAGAAATCGGGCATTTACTGCAAATTGAGCAGTCAGTAATTTCGCATCAATTAGCGCTTTTACGGCAGCACCAACTGGTCAGTGCACATAGAGTTGGCAAGGCGAACTATTATCGCTTAGATGATCCCCATATTTTAGATGTTATTAATGAAATGATTGAACATGCAGATCATGTGATGCGTGGGCAAAAACATGGCCATTAAGATAAGAAAGTACCAGGTATGAGACACAGGCTAGTTGATTTCCCCAAATTCCTTTAGGTTAATGGAGAGGATCGAGAATATGAGCAAATATGATACTTTGTGGGCATACTTTCGCAATAAAAGGGAACCAGAGATTAAGTTGAGCTTTGCGAAGATTAAAAAAATAGCGGGGATCGAATTGGACCATTCCTTTTTGAGTTACAAAAAGGAACTACTGACGTATGGTTACACAGTTAGTAAAATCTCGCTTAAGAGTCAATACGTTGTTTTCAATCGGATAGATTAGCAGCAAGGCGTAAAAAGAACTGCTCCAAGCAAACCTGAATTTAATCAGTTGCTTGGAGCAGTTTTTTTTTGATGACTAGCAATTTTTGGATAAGATGTGTTTCGTCCACAATGATGGTGTGGTTAATCTTTTCCACGTAAAACAACGCTGCGAAAATGCAATTGTTCATCACCATAGACCCATTTATCGATGTAGCTTGCAAGCTCTTCGGGTGATTCTTTGAGACCGGTTTTTAACCAATAGCGAACGGCGCCAATAATTCCATTTAAGCAATATTCAAACATGTAGTGTTCTTCGGTTTTATTTTTAAAAGGGAATGTCTTGATTTCGTGGTCATTTTTTAGAATCTCATTTTTAGCGTTTGTTAGAAACTGTGTTAAGAATTCTGGATCGTTTGTCAGCACAAAAAGTGAGACTGCTGAGCGTTTTTTGACGACTTCTAAAATACTGGTCAAAACATTTTTTAAAGAATCTGGACTAGTGCGTCGATTAATAATGGTCAGTAATTTTTCAGTCGTTTCCTGCTCCATCTCATGCATACAATCAGGAATATCCTGATAATGGGCGTAAAATGTAGCCCGATTGACATCTGCAATTTTGCATAATTCGGTTACTGTAATTGCATTCAATGTTTTTTCTTGTAGCAAATCAATTAAACTGCTTTGAATTATGAGTTTAGTCATCTGTACACGTCGATTATTTTTTGTTCCCGCCATTAGAACTTGCTCCTTTTTTAGCATAAATTCAACGATTTAAGCAATAATGTTGATTTAAAAACACCTGTTGGTTAGCTGTTGGTTGAAAAATAGCTTTCTTTATTCTAACATATTAGTATCATTTAAACACATTGTTGTAAAGATGTCACGACGTTGTACTACATTTTGACAGCAATCTAAAAATTTTAAGGGAGAGAAGTCACGAGATGAGAGGGAGTAAAAAACAGTTCATAATTCAAGCAGTTGTCTGGCTTCTTATAATGTGTGCTGCAGTTATTTTATTACCTAATGTGGGGCAGTTAGTGCGTGACAAGGGGCAAATGAAACTGCCAAGTAGTGCTAAGAGCCAAGTTGCACAGGTAATTCAAGACAATTGGGGACGTGGTCAGGGAAATACGCGTCAAGTAGTTGTGGTCTTTAATAATGGCAGTTCGCCATTGACAACAGCACAAAAGAACAGAATTAAACAAACTGTCAGTCATTTTAAGACTAGCAAGCAAAAGTATGGGATCAAAGATGTGACAGCAGCTAATGACAATGCTGCTACCAAGAAACAGTTGATCTCGAAGGATAAGTCAACTGAATTGTTACAATTGATGGTCGACAAACAACAAACCGTTAAGAAAATGAAGACGTTGATCACTTCTGGGGCTAAAACCCAAGGTGTTAAAACTTATGTTACAGGCAGCGACATCTTGAATGATGATTTTATTCAAGAGACAGAACAAGGCTTAAAGAAGACTGAGTTAATCACTGTGATTTTTATTTTCATTATCTTAACTTTGGTTTTCCGGTCGCCAATTACGCCACTTGTTTCATTGCTTTCGGTCGGGGTATCTTTCATTATTTCGTTAAGTGTTGTGATGAACCTTGTTGAGAAATTTAACTTTCCGCTTTCAAATTTCACCCAAGTCTTTATGGTTGTGGTTTTATTTGGGATAGGAACGGATTACAATATTCTGCTGTTTGATCAATATAAAGAAGAACTTAGTCGCGAAAAAGACGTGATTACGGCCACTAGGAATGCGTTGCGGATTGCAGGACGCACGATCCTATATAGTGGTTCATCAGTTTTGATTGGTTTTACAGCATTAGGATTAGCCAATTTTTCTGTTTATCGTTCAGCAGTGGGAGTTGCAGTGGCCGTAGCAGTTTTGCTACTAGTTTTATTGACGCTCAACCCATTTTTTATGTGGATTTTAGGGCGGCGTCTTTTTTGGCCGACTAAGAACTTTGGTAGCGGCAGTAGTAGTCGTTTGTGGCACGGGATTTCCACGCGAGCGGTTAGGCATCCATTCATTGCAATCGCGCTTGTCTTAGTAATTGGGGTTCCGTTTCTTGCGACATATCATAATGAGCTTAACTATGATACGCTTGCAGAATTAAACGATTCGATTCCAGCTAAAAAGGGCTTTAAAGTAGTCCAGAAACATTTTTCTAAAGGGACAGCTGAGCCTTCAACACTGTATATTAAAACCAATCATCCTTTAAACAATGAGAAAGACTTGAAGGAGATTGACGCGCTAACACGCAGGCTTAAGAAAATTGCTGGTGTAAAAACAGTTGCATCTGTAACACAACCAGGCGGTTCTGAAATTAGTAGCTTGTACGTTACTAAACAGCTAAAGACAGTTACTAACGGTATGAAATCTGCAAGTAGTGGGTTAAACCAAATTGGAACTGGGTTGAATAGTGCCAACCAGCAACTAGGAAATGCAAACTTGCAACAGGGTGTTACGGGTGCAAAACAGTTGGCTAGTGGGACGGCAACACTTAAGTCCGGGAGTCAACAGTTAAGTAGTGGTGCAACGACACTTGCTAATGGGGCGTCTGCATTGCAGCAAGGAACCACGACTTATACCAGTGGAATTAATACGCTCAACAACGCACTCAATACTTTGAACAGCAAGCAGTCCCAGATAACGACAGGTGTGGGGACACTTAATAGTAGTGTCGCGAAGCTGCAAAGCGGTTCGCAACAAGTAGCAGCCGGATTAGCACAATTGCAAAGTAAAGTTAACGCAGCTACAGGGACAGGCAATACGGCACAGATTCAGGAGCTAAAAAGCAAGTTAGGCGAGTTGAATAGTGCAATGGCCCAACTTGAAAAATCAACCGGTAGCACCAATTTACCGGATATTAGCGGTATAAAAACAACTGCAACGGCATTGACGAGTTCGAGTACAAAGGCGCAAAATGATGCGCAAACGCTGCAGACTGCGTTAACGAGTCTAGCAAGCAGCAATTCGGATGCAGCTACACAGCAGAAAATGTTAAATGAAATTTTTGCTGCAATTGCACAGACTGGGACGGCATTAAACACACAGCAAAAAGCTGCCTTAACCACTGTAATGAGTTCGATTGCAAAGTCTAATGTACAGCAATTAAGTGGTGCAACGACCGCCGCTTCGAGTTTGAAAAATGATCTTAGTGCTCTTACTACAGCCGGAAACAGCTTAAACACTGAATTGAACCAATTAAATGCTCTTAGTTCACAATTATCACAATTGTCTAATCTCAATCAGCTGGCGGCTAGTTCAATCCAAGCAAACACGGCTTCAATGCAGGCATTGGATAAATTGAGTTCAGCTGTTCAGGGAATGCAACAGATTAAAAGTGCACTTAATGGAAGTACTGGGCAAACAGGACTCACCAGTGGTTCACAACAAGTTGCCAGTGGGCTTAGTCAATTGAGCTCTGGCACAGACGAGATGGCTAGTCAGTTAAGTCAGTATACTAGCGGTGTTGCTAGTGTAACTGCAGGTGCAAATAAGCTGGCTTCAAATTCAGGAACTCTGACTAATGGGACAGCACAGTTAGCTGCTGGCAATCAGCAGTTAGCAGAAAAACAGAGTGAGTTGACCGCTGGATTGACAACCGTCAATAGTGGGCAACAAACGATGTATAATTCTTTGCAAGGATTAGTGGGTCAGATGCAAACCCTTAGAAACGGGCTCAGCACTGCAAGCAACGGGACGCAGAAAATTAAGCAAGGTGTTGGTTCAGCCAATAGTTATCTGACAGGCTTGAAAAATTCTGCGGCTTCTAAAACGTATTATGTTCCTAAGAGCGTTTTGCAGGGTAAGACCTATAAACAAAGTTTGCAAGCTTATATGTCTGGCAATTACAATGCAACGAAGATCACGATTGTTCTGGATGAAAATCCAAGTTCTGAAAGTGCGATGAACAAGATTTCAACTATTCAAGACCAGGCTCAAAAATCATTGAAAGGCACTGCACTTGCTGGTGCGACGGTCGCAATCGGAGGACAAACTTCGACTACTCATGACTTGCAGCAAACTGCATCAAATGATTTCTTGAGAACTGCAACTATTATGTTAATCGGGATCTTGATTGCATTAATGGTTATCACGCGCTCAGTGTTGCAGCCACTATATATCCTAGGGACACTCTTATTAGCTTATGTGATGTCCCTAAGTATCACGAAGCTAATCAGCAGTGCTTTTCTTGGACAGAGCATGCTAACTTGGAATACACCATTCTTTGGCTTTATTATGCTGATTGCCTTAGGGGTGGATTACAGTATCTTCTTAATGATGAAGTACCGCGAATTTGGTAATTTTACAGGGACACCAATTATCAGAATTGTGCGGGCCTCAGCTGTGATTGGAACTGTTGTAATCTCAGCAGCTGTAATTTTGAGTGGGACCTTTGCCGCACTGATTCCATCAGGTGTGTTGACATTAATTCAAGTTGCACTGGTTGTGATCATCGGTCTCATTATTTTGGTATTTGCAATTCCAACGATCATTCCAAGCCTTATTCGGTTAACTTATCCGTTGAAGGATAAAATGGACGATGAAGAGAAGTTCAAAGAGACAGAAAAAAAGCAAAAATAAAATAAGGTTACGAGAGTGTGACATAAGTCGAGAAAATTTGAGTGCTAACTCGAAATTACGAACATAGCGAGTACTTTGCTATGAGTAATTCGAAGTCAGACGGAATAAAAGAGGGGCTGTGACAAAGGTTAAATTTTGTCACAGCCCCTCTATTTTGTAATTTGTTGTTAGCACTCAAAGGCTAACGGTGTTTGTCGGCACTTCGATTTAACGTGCTCCAATCACCAGCCTTCTGCGCCTAACCTCAAATTACGCATAGACACAGCCCGTCTATTTTGTAATTTGTTGTTAGTGCTCAAAGACTAACGGTGTTTGTCGGCACTTCTTTTAATGTGCTCCAAAAGGCAGGTTTCTGTGTTTAGAGTGAATCACACCGGTAACAAGTTCAGTTACCACCGTGATCCAACTCTAAGCCTCAAAACCTAACGCCTCTTTACGCACTTCTATCTTAACGTGCTCAAAGGCTAACGGTGCTTGTCGGCACTTCGATTTACTAGTCGCACTTATGTTATACTCAGCTAGTGGTTTGTGCGCAGTACAAAATTAGTAATTAATAAAGAGTTTGGGGGAATTGAGGATGAACTCACGCATCGCAATCGTTTCAGATAGTCACGGGAATGCAACCGCATTGAAAGCTGTAATTCGAGATGCACTGGAACAAAAAGCTGCTGAATTTTGGTCACTGGGAGATATCGGTTTTGGAGGGGCAAACTCAAAGGAATGTTTTGAACTCCTTGCGCAACAAAATACGACACAGTTTTTAATGGGAAACTGGGAAGCAAGCTATAATGAAGTGCTAACTAAAAAGGTTTTTAATATAAATGATCCGAGTGATGTCTATTTTGTAATGCTTGCAAAATATGAGTATGAACACTTAGGCTCGTACTGGAATCAACGTTTATTAAAACTCCCCCTCACAGCACAAAAGCAGCGCTATAACAGAATTTTTTCATTGACACATAATCTACCTACTAAAAACTATGGACCGGCTTTGCAGCCAACACAACCGCAGGCCAATTTTGACCAGCTAACTCTTGATCCTAAGGTCGATGTGGCATTATATGGGCATACACATACACCCATTTGGAGATATACACAACAAGGCCAGCTAATTTTGAATCCCGGTTCTGTAGGAGAAATCTTTTTTTCACGGACGCGGTTAATGCAAAATCGGAGTGCAAGTTATTTGTTATTGACAGTGACTGCTGAGGGAATTACTGAAGTTGATTTTCGCCGAGTTCCGTATGATGGCGAAATCGAGCTCAAAAAAGCAGCAGCACAAAATTTTCCTTACATGGAGCTGTATCAAAAAAATGTTCAGACTGGAAAAATTGAAACGCATAATCAGCCACTTTTAAAAAAGATCAACGAAGAATTAGGATATCGCAGGGTTGCACAGGAATTTATTACGAGTCTGCAATCAATTCAAGTTGATCATTAATTTAAGAAACCAGCAAGTTAGTGATAGTTTTTCTAAGAAGATTGGGCTGTTGAAAATTACTAAAAGTGGTAGGATAGATTCATTGGTAATTTGGGAAGGGAGTTTTTTAGTTACATGATTACTTTAAAATCGGCACGTGAAATTGCTGGAATGAACAAGTCAGGTGCCATTCTAGCCGCAGCGCATCGGATGCTGCGTGATAAAATTGTTGTCGGAATGGACACATGGGAGATTGAACAATTAGTTGATAACTTTATTCAAGCACATGGTGCGACTGCTTCGGAAAAAGGGGTGGATGGCTATAAATATGCGACTTGCATTAGTATTAATGATGAGGTGGCGCATGCAATTCCGCGTAAGGGCTTGAAGTTAAAAAACCATGACGTGGTAACTGTTGACTTTTGCGTTAATTGGCAAGGTTATCAGAGTGATTCAGCTTGGACCTATGTTGTGGGTGAATCCACGCCAGAAATTGAGCGTTTGCTTGCTGTGACCCATAAGGCGCTTTACTTGGGAATTGAACAGGCACAAGTTGGTAATCGAGTCGGTGATATTGGGTACGCTATTCAAAATTATGTGGAAAATCAAGCACACATGGGTGATGTGCGTGAATTGATCGGCCATGGAATTGGGCCATCCGTGCATGAGGAACCTGATATTTTTCATTATGGGCGTCCGCACCATGGTCTGCGATTGCGTGCAGGAATGGTGATTACGATTGAGCCAATGGTCAATGCGGGCGGTTCGAGTCACATTGAGACAAAAGTTATGCCCAAAATTGACTGGGAGTACTATGTTTCCGCTGATCGCAGTTTAGCCGCTCAATTTGAACACACACTTGCAATTACTGCAACAGGACCTAAGATTTTGACGTCTCAAGATAATGTCTTTGATCAAAAATATTTGCTTTAAAGAAAATATTAGTTAATAAAAAGCTTGTTTGTTTGAATTCTCAAGAATCTGCGGGAATCAAACAAGCAAGCTTTTTTGGTAAATTAAACTTTTAATTCTTACTTAACTGAAAGCTCATTCAATCCGATTAGAAGTATAAGGGCAGCTTTGAATGGAGGAAAATTGGATGAGCATTACTAAAAAGATGACTCTAAGCGTGACAGCAATCGTTTTTTTTAGCGTAGCAGTTCTTGGAATTACAAATTATTTTTTCAGCTATCGAGAAACGTTGAAATCAGCTGGCGTAGAACTTACTGGGTGTGCCAGTATCACAACGGGAATTGAAACTCCTGAGTACCTAATGCAAGTTAAGGCTGGTAAGCTCGAGAATCAGAGTAAGCTTGAAAAACAGGTAGACTGGATTGTGCAGCATAAAAAAATTTTTGCGGAAGCTTATATTCTGGATACTCAAGGAAAGCTAATAGTTGCAGATCAACATGCACGTCAATTGGGTTTTAAAAGAGGAACACAATTCAAGCTTTCAGCTGCAGCACTTAGACAAATCAAAAGTGGCAAAACATATTACACAGGAATCTATGAGCTTAGGGGCCGGCGGGTCATTACAGGATATGCGCCGGTCTATCGCACACAATCTACTTCAATGGCTTCAATGCCAGGAATGTCGCAGAATTCTGGGAAAGGCGCGGTCATTGCAATTAATGCGATTGATTTTGATGGTGGAATTGTCAGCGCTAGAACTTGGGAAATGAATAAATTTGTAATTTTGCTGAGTGTTATTTTGCCGTTGTTGGCTGCAATGATCACAATGTTCTTTGTGCGCCGGCTAACTATCCCAATTAAAAAAATCGGTAGACATGTTGAAAAGGTTGCCCAAGGTGATCTTTCATTGAAGCCATTGGAAATTACGGCGCATGATGAGTTAGGCCAACTGGCTCATGATTTTAATGGAATGGTGGCACAATTGCAAAGATTAATTGGCAATGTCGCCAGCACTAGCCAAAAAATAACCCTTAATTCGCAGGAATTAATTGAGGGTTCTCAAAAAGCTCAAGCTGCGACTGTCCAGAGCGCAACTCAGCTTGCAGAGGCCAACGAGAGCGTAACGCAGCAATCTGTATTAACACAGCAAGCAAATGAGGATCTTGGACAAATGTCGCTGCAATTTAAAGCAATTAGTACTCATATTGAGACTGCTGCACATCAAGCTAACAAAACAAAACGTCTATCACAGGCTGGTAATACAGTTGTTAAGAATACAATTGCTCAAATGGACAGAATTAAACAAAATAGTACTGAACTACAGCAATTAGCAGCTGGTTTAAATGAAAAAGCAAAAGCAATCGATCAAGTTATGACTTTGATCAATGGAATTTCAAAACAAACAAACCTGCTGGCTTTAAACGCGTCCATTGAAGCAGCGCGATCAGAAAATACGCAGGGCCAAGGATTTACAGTTGTTTCAGATGAAATTCGCAAACTTTCGGAACAAACTGGGCAAGCAACACTTGAAGTAGCTGAAGTTGTTACTAAGATTCAAAAAGATGCGGCACTGTCAGTCGCAAAGACGATCGCAGGTGCAACCAGTGTGGCTACAGGAATTACATTAATTAATCAGACAAGTGCCTCGTTTACACAAATTTCAGACAAATCAAATGAAACCTCGCAGCATTTAGCTAGACTTGCGCGCGAAATTTTACAACTACATGCAAAAATGGACAGCATAGTAGGGGAAATCGCACACATCACTTCCTTTGCAGCTGGAATTGCAGCTAATACTAGTAAGATTAGCGAAGCTGGCAGACAGCAAAAGGAGACAATGCAAGAATTTGTCACAGTTTCAGCTGAATTGTCGCAAATCGCTGCGCAATTACTAGCCTTAGTCAATGAATTTAAGTATAAAAAAATAAATTAATCCGAGTATCAAATTTTTCAAAGAAAAGAAGGCTGCACCAAAAGTGAAATTTCAGCACAACCCCGCTACTTATTCCGGATAAACGTGTTCCATAAGTCAAAATCTTCTGTCTAACAAGAAGTTTTGGCTTATGGAACACTCTTTTTGTCTTTGTTTAGCTTGAACCGTTCGGCAATTACGACAATACAATGTCGTGAATGGTTTTGATTAATTCGTTTCCAGTGGTCATTGAAGCACAGCGATTAGTAAAAAAGATAATGGTCAACTTGTTTTGACTGGTTCCATAGTAGAAAGTATGATAATTCATGTCAGCGCCCTCAGCATGATGAAAAAAGGAGGAGTAGTAAATTCCGCCTGAATAGCCAGCATGTGTGCCCATTAGCTGAACAAACTGTGCGTGATTCAATAGCTTTTGTGATTGTAAAGCATTGATAAAAGTATAGTAATTAGTAATACTTGAATAAAGATTGCCACAGCCAAGTTCAGAAGACAGTAATGGCCGCGTGCCCATGAACGGTGCGAGGGGAGTCTTAGTAGCAGTATAAGAATCCGGGACTAAGCTCCTGGTTGGTAACTGATCCCAGATATAAGTCTCTCTCAAATTCAAGGGTTGAATAATCTCAGAATTTAAATCCGTACTGAAGGGGCGCTTTGTTATCTGAGTAATGACTCCTGCCAATAAGGTGTAGTTGGCATTACTGTAATTCCATTTGTGAATGCCTGTAGAAGTCAAATGTGTAATTGTCCAATTAAGTGCGGCTTGATCGCCATGAAGTACTTCTCGTGGCTCAGGTTCTGCCATTTGAATCCCAGAAGTGTGATTTAATAGCTCACGAATCGTAATCTGGTGTGCGTATTTGATCTGAGGATAAAAAGCAGAGATATTTTCATCGAGCCGAATTTTGCCGGCAGAAACCAAGCGTTCGATCATAAAAGCAGTGTAGGCTTTTTGCAGCGACGATAAAGGATATAATTCAGTTACAGTATTTCGCACCTTATGCTGATAGTCTGCATAGCCGTAAGTCCGATAAGTTATTTTTTTTGAACCACTGGCGGTGATTAAAAGCGTTCCCCAAACTTTTGCCCGCGAAACAGCATTATCGATTTTTCGAACTTTAGCTGAAGTGAGTGTAATGTGCTGATTGTCTGCTGCGATTAGATTGCTTTCATTTGATGCGCGCGAAAGCTTGCCATTTCCCAATTGAATCAACAAAAAAAGTGTAATAACAAGCAGACATTTGAAAAAAAAGTGAGTTTTGTGCAACTCCCCCTGAGACATTAAAAAAACCTCTTTAACTAATTAAATTTTTATGTGTATGTTTGTACTTAAAAAGCAAAAAGCAAGTCAAGAGCCATAGAACCAAGGAAAATAGCTGAAGTACTGTCCGATAAGGTTTATTTTTGAGCGTGATCTTAATGGTATTTTTGCCTTTAGCAACATTTACTAGAAAAGTTCCCCGCGTTGACTGCCGAATTTGCTGGACATGTCCATTAACACTTAGTTCATAGTAATCACCAAAATAGTGTAGCAGGGGAAGATTCATCAGTTGTTTCTTTGAACTGTAGAGCTTAAAAGAGAGATGATTATGCGTAAAGTTAAACGGCGGCATTCTTTGTGTTGAGCCGTCTGCTTTGTAGATCAAATTGTGCAGAATTGAGTAGCGCTGCGCATACGCTTTTTGTGGATAATAGTCCGTATGCGCTGCAGTGTTATTCATATTTGAAAAATAACTATAATAATATTTGCCGGGCAAAATAAAACGGGCGTGCGTATTTTCTTCTTTAGCATGTTTAATAAACTGATAAGTTTGAACTTCATAAGCGTGGCTACTATAGGCGGCGCATAGGCCTGGAAAAGCGGCAATCAAGATTGCAACGCAAACAATCCATTCGAAGTTAAGTCTGCTGAAAAATGGTGTAGTACATAAATATTCTAACAGCCATGACCCTGTAAGTGCCATAAAAAATGCAGCAATTCCAAGTAAGCGCCATGGAAACTGAATAACCGCAACGGGAGTGTGCTGGAACAGACCCCAAGGAAAGATAGTTGTAGTTACGACTGTAAATAAAATTGTTAGTCCCAAGCTGACTTGATAGAGTTTGGGCATTTTTTTCCAATAAATAACACCAGCAATGATTATGAGGAGTACAAAAATTCCCAAACTCATATTTAGCTGATTTTTAAGGCACAAACCAATAAAACTGAAAATATCAGGCAGCTTGCCGCCAGGGCTGCGCAAGAGGTTATACTTTCTAGGAAAATGAATCTTGTTTTGAACACTTAAAACAATCATCGGAACGATTTCAAACAGGGTCATACCAAGTGTGAGCAGACTAGCTTTTAGGGCTGCTTTGGCACGAGCATGTAAATCACCTGTTTTGCAGTAGCAAGCAATAATAGCAAAAAGGAAGCAGACTGAAAGTGCAAGCAACGTGGATAAAACATGACTGTAAGCTATTAAGGTTAGCCCGATTGCCGCAAGATACCAGGAGTGCCAATTGCGGAAAAACAATTCATATGCGCCTAAGAAAGCCAGCGGGAAAAAACTCAGCGCAATCCATTCTCCAATATCAAAACGATTAAAGATATCAGTCAGATGGTAGACAGAAAAGTTGAATAAAACGGTAAAACAAACCGATTGCAACACGTTATTGCCAGTAAAACGCATCATCGCATAGTAACCAACGATAAACCCTAAATATGTATAGATAATGATGCCAATATAAAAAGCAAGTAAGGGATGCGGGAATACAATCCGCAAGAGTGCAAATGGCAGTAATGTTATATTGGGATAGAACTGTTGGGAAACAGCTCCTACATTCCGAAAAGATGAAAAACTAAAAGGTGCTAATAAATTATTATGATTCTGAATTGCATTTGTGAGTTCGGTGATCCGCGAGAGGTGGAATTTGATATCGCCGCCGCCGTAAAAGTATCCTTTGGAAGAAAAGATATATACGCTGAGATAGGATAATGCAAGGAAAATTAACTGAAGCATAATTTTCTTTAATAAAGTAGACTGTTTTTTGTTAATAAAAGTGGTCATTTTGGAGACTCCCATCAACTATAAGATTGTAAATAAATGCTTACGCTACTTGTAACTATGCGAGTCAAATTAGACTAATCTATGATCTTTCAGAAATTTTTAGATAATTTTAAGAGACGTTGCATAAATTTACATATTTCTCAGCAAAATGAGTAAGCAAAAACCGCATTAAAAGTACAGTTGCTGACAGAGATGCGACAAGCGGTCTTTAGTTTTATTTAATATGTAAGTCATCCAAAATAATTAATCGTTACAATAAAAAAATTTGGTTATAAATTTTTATTGGTTTGAGCTGGTATGTAGATCGCGTTAATAATGGATTAGAAATAAGTGTTGACAATTTAATGTTAGATACGTTAAACTACATGCAATCTTTAATGTAAATTAAAACTGTTTTGAATCTGTAGTTTGCTTGCTATACATAACATATCCAAGCGGTTCAAGAAGAAAATGAGGGGTTGCAGAGATGGCAGATCTGGAAAAAGCTAGAAAATTAATTGCAAAAGAAAAGAAGTATTTTGCGCGTTCTGCGCGAATCAACTACTATGATTTAGTAATTGACCATGCACATGGTGCGACTTTAGTAGATGTTGACGGCAATCACTACTTAGATTTGTTAGCGAGCGCATCAGCAATTAATGTAGGTCACACTGATGAAAGAGTTGTCAAAGCAATTACAACACAGGCGCAGAAGTTGATTCATTATACTCCTGCGTATTTTCATCATGTGCCAGAGATTGAACTTGCCCAGAAATTAGCAGAAATTGCACCAGGCAAATCACCTAAAATGGTGACATTTGGTAACTCTGGTTCAGATGCGAACGATGCCATTATCAAATTTGCACGGGCTTACACAGGGCGTCAGTATCTGGTTTCTTATATGGGTGCATATCATGGTTCAACCTATGGCTCCGAGACGCTCTCAGGTGTGAGCCTTAATATGACACGCCAGATTGGACCGATGCTTCCAGGAGTAGTTCATGTGCCATATCCGGATCTTTATCGCAGATTACCGGGTGAAAGCGAACACGAAGTTGCTTTGCGTTTTTTTGCTGAGTTTAAACGGCCATTTGAATCTTTTCTCCCTGCAGATGAGACTGCCTGCGTATTAATTGAGCCGATTCAAGGTGACGGAGGAATTGTCAAGGCACCTGAAGAGTATATGCAGCTGGTCTATAACTTCTGTCACGAAAACGGGATTCTTTTTGCAGTGGATGAAGTTAATCAAGGGCTGGGGCGGACAGGCAAAATGTGGAGTATTCAGCAATTTAAGGATATTGAACCAGACTTAATCTCCGTTGGTAAATCTCTAGCTGCAGGGCTGCCATTAAGTGCTGTGATCGGTAAAAAAGAAATTATTGATGCGCTAGGGACACCAGCACATTGCTTTACAACTTCTGGTAACCCAGTTTGTGCAGCAGCGTCATTAGCAACGTTAAACGTCATTGAAGCTGACCATTTGGTTGAGAAGTCTGCTTCTGATGGTGAATATGTAAAAAAACGTTTCTTAGAGATGCAACAAAGGCACCCAGCAATTGGTGATGTACGGATGTGGGGGTTAAATGGCGGAATTGAACTTGTTAAAGATCAAAAGACAAAAGAACCAGACAACGAAACTGCAACTAAGGTCATCTATTATGCCTTTGCTCATGGTGTTGTTTTGATTACACTTGCTGGCAATATTCTCAGGTTTCAACCACCTTTTGTAATCACACGAGCACAGCTTGATCAAGCACTAGCAGTCTTAGATGATGCATTCAGTGCAGTTGAGCAAAATCAAGTTGAATTGCCACAAACAAACGAAAAAATTGGATGGTAAAAAAGGCAAAACTGGGCATATGTTGAAAATTTTGGTTTAGAGCACACGTTTATCCGGAATAAAAGAGGGGCTGTGCCAAAAGTTAAATTTTGGCACAGCCCCCCTTATTTGATGTGGATAAACGTGTTCCATAAGTCAAAATTCTCCGTCTAACTTCGAACTACTCATAGCAAAGTACTCGCTATGAGTAATCTCGAGTTAGCATTCAAATTTTCCCGACCTATGTCACACTCTCCCACTATTTATGCCAGCCAAGTGTCTCAAAATAAAGCGGCACATATTTTTTTAAATTTAAACGCGCTGTTTATAAGTCCCATTGGTGGTGTTAATGGTTAAAACATCATCTTTTTGAATGAAGTTTGGAACGGTTACAACAAGACCGGTTTCCAGTGTTGCTGGTTTACCACCACTTGCGGCCGTTGCACCTTTGATGTTGGGCTCGGTCTCAGTTACTTTTAAGTCAACGGTAGTTGGCAAATCAAGACCGATAAGTTCAGTTCCACAAAAATTTAGTTGAACTTGCAGGTTAGGAATCAAGTACTTGCTTTCAGCGCTAACTTGTTCAAGCGGAAGCTCGTATTGCTCATAAGTTTCTAGGTCCATAAAGCAAAGCAGTTTGTCTTGGCGATACAGATACTGTGCCTGCTTTTTGTCCACAATTGCTAATTCGACTTTCTCAGTTGGACGCATCGTGGTTTGGACAATAGCACTTGAACGGACGTCTTGCAGTTTCATCTGCATGACTGTGTTTCCTTTACCTGGCTTGTGATGATTAGTTTCAAGAACTTTGATCAGTTTGTTGTCTTTTTCAAAAATCATTCCTGTTTTTAAATTAATTGCTTCTACCATTAGGATAATACTCTCCTTTTAGATGTCGAGGTCAAATTCAAACAATAAGTCTCGAAAAAAGTGAGGAGGCGCCAATGATAATGCAAAACCGCGACGAGGCATTTATTTACCACCATTCCTTGAATGTCATTATTTCCAGTGTAGCATAGTTAATGTAGAATACGAAATCAAAATAAAGAGGTCTTTAGAATGTGTTTAATTTGCGATCGGATCCAGTTAATTAAAAAAGGTGCTAACCCTTATTTTGTAAAAGAGTTGGCAACTGGCTATGTGGTATTAGGAGATCACCAGCATTTTAGCGGATATACGTTGTTCTTATGTAAGCAGCATGTTACTGAGTTACATCTTTTAGAACCGATTTTTAGGGACAAGTTCTTAGCCGAGATGGCACTTGTTTCAGCCGCAGTTAGTCGTGCTTTTTCAGCTCAAAAGATGAATCTTGAGTTGCTTGGAAATGGCGACTCACACATCCACTGGCATCTTTTCCCACGTCAAGCAGGTGATTTGGGTGAATACGGCATGAACGGCAAGGGACCGGTCTGGTGGTATCCGGCAGAAAAGATGTTTGCGCCTGAAACGCAGGTAGATGCTGCAACACTTTGCAAGCTGAAAGAACAACTTTTAGCTGAATTGAAGTTGGTGGATTAACGCGAATTTTTTAAAAATAACGGTAACAATATTTGCTCAACAATTTGAGTAACCGCCGTGTGTGACAATGTTTTTTGCGATACAATTTTGTTAACTAATAACAGTAAAGGAAGTTCCACAATTCTTGGCGCTAAAGATTCCAATCTAAAGATCACCCCGTGCTTGAGCTTGTTTTAAGAGCACAATAATCATTTTTTGAAGTTCATTTTCATGATTTTTGGTTGTCAAAAACATGTGTCAGATCAACGTCCTGCAATCGGTCTAGCAGTAGGCACTTCATTTTCCCTTGAGTTAATTGATTAAATAAGACAAGAAGGAGAGTGTGCCATAAGTCGGGAAAATTTGAGTGCTAACTCGAAATTACGAACATAGCGGGTATTTTGCTATGAGTAATTCGAAGTTAGACGGAGAATTTTGACTTATGGACCACGTTTATCCGGAATAAAAGAGGGACTGTGACAAAATTTAACTTATGTCACACTCTCGTCATCTCGCAGCTTTCCAATACTGGAAAGCTGTATTTTGGGTTTGGGGCCAAATTGTGCGCATGCGGCAAGTACTAATACAGCTTTATTCGGCCAATGACGATAAACAGTGTTTTTATTTGTGTGAGCCAGCTGGGCCACTTCTTTAATAGTTAATTCTTGATAGCCAACTTTATTTATTTGTTCCCAAACAGTTGTTAAAATTGCCATTTCAAGCTGTTTTCCATGGCGGCTGGTTTGTTTTTGCAGGGTCATCTTTAAAACTCTTTCTTGCCTTTTTAAACTTAAGGGGGTACTATCTTTTTAGGAACCCGGGTACCTTAATGAGAGAGTGAGGTCTGTTTTGATGAATGAAAAGGGTAACAGGCGCAACATCGCTAAAGTTGCTTTTGTACTTGTATTAGGCGCGATTGCACCAATGCTCGATACGACAATGACTAACGTTGCACTTAACACTATTATGAATGATTTAAACAGTTCTGTCGACATAGTACAGTGGGTAACCACCGGCTATGTTCTGGCTCTGGGCGTGATTGTCCTTTTTACCGGTTGGGCCGCAGATAGATTTAACGGGAAAAAGCTTTATTTAGTTGGCATGTTGATTTTCTTAGCAGGTTCGCTGATTTCTGGAATAGCAACTAATATTGGAGTTTTGATTGGTGGACGTTTAATTCAAGGAGCTGGTTCGGGGATTGTTATCTCTTTAGTATCGACGTTAATTGTACGTGCGGCTGGTGGGAAAAGTTTAGGTAGCTTAATGGCAATCGTCGGCTTACCAGTAGTTTTGATTCCAATTTTAGGTCCCACGATCGGTGGTTATCTGATTGACCGGTTGAATTGGCACTGGATTTTCTATATTAATGTACCAATCGTAATCCTTTCGTTTGTTTTAATTGGTTGGCTGATGCCCAGCTTTCCGGTTACAAAGACTAAAAAGAATTTCGACTGGTGTGGATTTTTTCTTTTAGGCGGAATGTTTTCTTGTTTAATTTTAGGGATTGTAAAATTCAGCAGCACTGGAAATCTAGCTACACTTAAGGTCTTATTACCAAGTTTTATGGGTGTCGATCTACTCGCAGCATACCTTTTTTATGCGAAAAAATTTCCACAGCGGGCTTTAATTAGTCTGGACCTTTTTAAGTCACGAAATTTTTCAGGCGCATCAATTATCTTATTGATGTCGGGAATTACCGTCAATGGTGCCATGTTTTTATTACCGCTTTATCTCCAGAACATTCAGGGGTTAAGCGTAGTTTGGTCGGGCACATATTTAATGTCACAAGGAGTTGGGTTGCTTGTTTCGCGAAGCCAAATTGGAAAGTTGACTGATCGGTTTGGAGCACGCTGGATTGTCATAGGATCGCTTGTGTTGGCGGTTTTAAGTACCTGGCCGTTTATTTATTTTAACGCTGCAACGAGTAAGTACCTAATTTGGTTTGTGCTTTTCTTCCGCGGGATTGCTCAAGGAGGAATTGAGATTCCAGTAATGGCAGATTCTTACAGCGGTATTCCAAGCACCCAGATTTCAGAAGCAACCACTGCCACCCGAATGCTGCAAAATGTTGGTGGCGCATTCGGTTCGGCAATTTTGGCAACAGTGATTCAGAATCGTCTAAGTTTTGTGGTACCAACTGTTGCGAATCAAGCGATTGCATATCAGATGGCGTTTATCTGGTCGGTGGTTATTACTGCAATTGCAGTGGTACCAGCATGGTTCCTGTCGCACCATGATGTGTCAAAAAGATTTAAAAAAGAACTGGAGGGATAGAAAGTATGATTCTTATTCTCAGTGCTATTTGTCTGGTCGGAATCATCTTACTAAGTATTAGGGCTAAGTTTCCTGGACGCGGAGGATACCTTGCACTGTTAACAATTACTCTTTTAGGCAGTCAATCCTATTTATTAATGGATACGCAATTTCATTGGGGAACTAAGCTAGTTACAAAAAAACACACTGTCAAAATTTATCCAATAGTATCATTTCCTGGTTCAAATCAGGTCTTAATTTATCGAAATTTTGGCAGTGGTAAAATAAAAAAGCAGATCTATGTGACTGCAAAAGATCCGCAAAAAAAGCAAAAAAGTTTGCTTTATTCGGACGGCATCAAGGTTAGACTACGGTCATATAGGCAAAAAAGCGCACTAAGAATAACAGCTCAGTCGGAGTACCATTACACTAGTAAATTAATGCAAGTTCTTTTTGCAGGAATTACCAACAATCATCACCTTAAAGCAACGACGGTCACTTTTTTGCTACCGGGAAATTGGTCTGTACTTTCAACTTCTAATGCAAGACAAGCTGGTACTGCTTTAAAGAATGGGAAAGCTGAGCTTAAGCAAAAAGTAGCTGGACGAGTTCAAAAATATCTTCGGTTACATCCTGAAAAGGCAACTGCTCAGCCAGTCCTTAAAAGGATAGAAGAACAAGCGCTTCAAGTTGAGACGCACCGGATTTTGCAAAAATTTGCGGACCGTCAAGCTTCTCATGATTAATTGTGTTGGGTTATGCGACACAAATTTCAAGTTTGATAAAAGCAAAATGTGCAGAAAGTTCTTTTAGGATCAATTTTTTTTGGTGCTGCAAGCTCTCGTTGTTGATAGTGTGGAGCTGACTGCTTAATTGGACATGGACACGCAGGGACATTCCCGTTTTATAAATTAAACACTGTTTAATGGGAAAGTTGGGTAAGAGATGTGTCTGAACGCAAGCATTAATTGTTTGTTGCAGGTTTTTGTTCGTCAACGTACCGCCGCTGATCTCGATAAAGCAGTTTTTCATGATATGCAAAGGAATCCTGACTGTGAGGAGAATTAGTGTTAATGTAACAAAAAAGTCCCCTGTATAAAGCAAAAAGCCTAGACTAGAATGTTCTTTAATAAACAACAGTACACAAGCAACAACTCCAATTCCGGCTGACATAATACCATCAATTAACGTACTTTTTGACTCAGCGGAAAGCATTGTGCTGGTATGATTGATTAATCTGTTTTGTTTACTATAGTACCAAGAAAGTCCCCAAGAAAGTGACACCATCACGATTTCATAAGGAATTACCGGTCCGACTTGCATCACAGTTCCTTGTCCGGTAGTGAAGTAAACAAGGGCTTTTTGGGTAACGCTAAGTAAGGAACTTGCAAGTAGTGTTAATGTCAATGCAGCTTGAAAAAGGGAGTAAAGCGGCTCTAAAACAAAGAAACCTTGTGGAAAACGCTGACTTGTTTTTTCACTGAATTTTGAGATGAAAAACGAAACAATTCCTGAAAGTAGAGTAATGATTGTAAAATAGGCATCAACAAACAGTGCCTCGATTTGTGTCAAATAAAAAACTGTCATCCCTGCAATACTCATTAGCAGGTTAATCATAATTCCAGCAAGGAGACCACGTTGTTCAATTTTCTTTTGTTTCATCTGCTGTTCACTCAAATCTTTTGGTTGATTTTACGCAGGAGTAGTTGAAGTTGGGCTTGCTCTTCCTTTGTAAGTGCAGCGGTACATTCAAGAAAGACACTGTCAAAGAGTTGATAATTTTTTCTGCAATGGTTCCGGACAGCCTTGGTTAAAGTAAGGTAGGAGATCCGCTTATCTTGCTTTGAAGGATGTTTGGTTAGATAACCAGCAGCAATGAAACGCTGAATAATTCTAGTTGCCGCTGGTTTTGAGATCTTTGCAGCAATTGCAAAACTAGTCCCAGTGGCATTCTTCAATGTATATAAAAGATCGATGTAATGTTCATCATTGGCAGACATCTCAGGAAATGCAGTACTGCGCGCGGGACTATTTTGGTATTTAATGAGAACTTTGTCGTATAGTTCCGAAAAAATTTGACTGATTCTTTCCATGTTATGTCACTCCCACAAAATATAGTTAACAAAGTTAATTACTTTTGTTAATCATATTGCGGGAGTGTTTTTTTGTCAACTAGTAATGTACAACTAAAATGGCAAAAAGGATGGACTAAGTTCCGGTCAAGGATATCATACCAGGTTCAACCGGTAGTTAGGTTCTTAAAAAATTACTGAACGCAGCTTCTAAGCAAGACGTTTATCCTAAAGTATTTTTTGCGGTATACTGCAAGCAGAAAAGCTAAACATTAAGCAATCATTTGTTGTGCTGGAAGGGAGTGAGGACAATGGAGAAACAAGAAAAAGAAATGCTCGCAGATCTTTATAATTTAATATTAAATCCTGCCACCCGTAAATGGGAACGCTCACTATTAGTGGAGACCAAAGAACAGCTTTCAAATCAAGACAAGCCAGAAAGAGAACTCGCACAACTTGAATACAAGTTACGACCACTGGCGATTAGAAATAACTTAACACCTGATGTGGCTGATTTTTATGCCAAACTCACGGGCAATGCAGCAAAAGCAAGGCACTTTGATCTAACTAAACATGCCGCAAAAGATCCAGCGTTTCAAGAACGAGCTATTTTTGCAGGAGGGTGTTTTTGGTGTATGGTGGAGCCGTTTGAAACTAGACGCGGCATTATTTCTGTCTTATCAGGGTATACTGGAGGCACACTAAAAAAACCGACATACGAACAGGTAGTCAGCGGGACTAGCGGTCATGTTGAAGCGGTTGAAATTATTTTTGATACGCGAATCATAAGTTACGCTGAACTCGTAGAACTTTATTGGAAAATAACGGACCCTACTGATGCACTTGGGCAGTTTGAAGATCGCGGCAGTAATTATCGTCCGGTGATTTTTGTAAAAGATGAAACTCAAAGAAAAATTGCGACAGAATCCAAGCAACGCTTAGCGGCGTCTGGACGTTATCGAAAACCAATTGTGACTGCAATTGAAGCTGCCGGAACTTTTTGGCCTGCGGAAAATTATCATCAACAATTCTATCAAAAAAATCCGGAACGTTATCAACGAATCAAGCGCATCCGGCAACAATATTTAATGTTTCAGCGTTTGCATGGAAAAGTTCGGAGCGAACTGATGCACTTTAGAAAAAAACGGGTACACAAATAGCCTCTAAGTGTGCTGGGAGTTTATTTAAAATAGGTCTGCGCTTTATTTTAATGAGGATTTTTGGCTAAAATTTTTTGAATTCCATAACCAACACCATCAGCGTCATTAGAGCGGGTCACATAGTCTGCAGCCTTTTTGACCGTTGGCTCAGCATTTGCCATTGCGATAGCGGTTCCAACCACATCAAACATGGTCATATCATTACGTCCATCGCCAAAAGCAGCCAGTTCGTGTTTAACCAACCCATTTCTTTTCTTGAGATACAAAATTCCATTACGTTTTGAGATTTCTTCGTTAGTGATTTCCAGATAATTTCGATTTGAACGTGTGACTGTCACTCCTGGGAAGTGCAGGGTTTGCAGATATTTCTCAAGTATTTCGGTATCAGCAGGAGTGGGGCTGATCAGCATAATTTTATAGATCGTCGTTTTGGTTAACTGTGTTAATTCATTGAATGGCATCATAACCGGCTTTTGATGCGTGATGTTGGCCTCACGAATGATCGCTTGGCTCTTTTTTTCTGTAAACCAGTCTTGTAGTGTAAACCAGCTGGCGGACGTTTCAGGAAACGCTTTTTGCACAGTTGCTAAAATCTGAGTAACAGTTTTAAACGCTATTCCCTTACTAAAGAGGGTTTCGTAGGTGGAACCGGTCATTTTAAAGATTAATCCTCCATTAAATGCAACTTGTTCATCAACAAGTGCTAGTTGTGAAATCGTGGTTCGCATGGCTGCAGGGGGACGTGCGGTCACAAGTGTCACCGGAATTCCGCAATGTTTAATCATGCTGATATTCCCCTTTGAAAGCTCTCCTGCTGAATTTAGCAAGGTGTTATCCATGTCTAGAAAAATATGCTTAATCATCCTGTTCCTCCTTTGCGATCACGATTTTAATATTTTTATTAAACCAGTTTCTTTGGGGCTCTTTTAAGCTGCTATCTGTAATTAAAGTATCTATTTTTTTGCAGGAACAAATTTTATAAGCAGCTTTTTTTGAGTTGAATTTGTATTGTTCGGCAACTGCAATGATATGACGTGCGTGTGCGACAACATGTCTAATCACGACTGCATCATCTTTGTTGGATAAGTAAAAGCCTTCCGGGGTGACTCCTGAAGTACCGATAAACACTTTTGCAAAAGAAAAGTATCCAAGTTCTGAGAGTGTAGAAAGTGAGCAGGTGTACCGGTTGCGCTTGTCAACAGTTCCCCCTAGAAGTTCAATTTTAACAACTCCGCTTTGCGTTAAGGCCACCGCATTGTCAATTGAATTTGTGACCACAGTTGCACCTTGTTGCTGAATTTGTTCACACATCTGTACTAGAGTAGTTGAAGCGGCAATAAAATAAGCTCCAGCCATCTGAATTTCCTGCAATGCTAATTTTGCCATTTCAGCCTTAATAGGAGATAAAATGTGTGTGCGTGCTAGATATTCGGGTACACTGCTTACACTATAGGCAAAAATTCCCCCATGCATCCGTTTAGCTCTGCCAGTTGAGACAAGCTTCACAATATCTCGCCGTGCAGTATCTCTGGAAACATTAAAATATTGTGCAATAAAACGAGTACTCAGCTTTCCCCTTTTTTTCAATAAGGCTGTAATTGCGACCAATCTTTCAGCTTGTGACATCTAATACACCTCCCTTTCAAATAATATTTTAGCATTTTTTTAAGCGCATACATTCACTTTGGTACAGAAAATTATTCTTTTTCTGCACTTCTAAGCAATTGCTGATTTAAATGCGTAAGCACAAAGTGTTAATGAGTTTATAGAAGATGTAATTCTTTGTGTGGAAGTGGCTAAACGATAAAAAAATAAATACCTGTAATTGTTAAAATTTCGAATATTATGTACAATAAGTATGAAAAGAAAGCCAAGCATCTCCAACTTTGTCATAAAACGTGTATTTTAATAGAAAAATAAAGTGAGTTGTAAATAAACTAGGTGAGAAAAAAATAGTCTAGTTACTTGGCCAAAATTTTAAATCAATTAGCATGATCAGTTTAAGGGAGGCGGTCGTTTGCGGATACATATCACGAATATTTATGGTCAATCTTCAAAAAGTGTGGCTATGATTGCGCAAAATACAACAGCTGAAATTGCAAAAAGTTTGGGGTTTAATGAACTTGCAATCTATTTTTATGATATAAATGTCGATAATTCACGTGAATTAAGCTGTCGCATCGATGGTATTTTGTCGGGAGTTGCGAATGGGGACATCGTTTTTTTCCAATCTCCAACATGGAATGACATGCGTTATGATGAAGCTTTCATCGCAAAGTTACAAGCATACCGCGATATTAAGATTGGAATTTTTGTAAATGACGTTTTGCCCTTGATGTTTGAATCAAATGAATATTTGCTGAAAAGGGTTGTCACCTTATACAATCAAGCGAGCTTGCTAATTGTGCCTTCAGATAGAATGTTGCGTTTTTTACAGAAGAACGGATTGACAGTTAGAAAAACAGTAATTCAGCAATGCTGGGATTATCCAACTGCAGCACATTTAGAAATTCCTATGGCTAAACCATATCTTAATTTTATTGGTAACCCGGAAAAGTTTGAATTTGTTAGGAATTGGCAATATGAGTTCCCACTGCATCTATTTACTGCCCCAACTGAAATAGTGAAAGGTAATGTTACTTTTGAGGGATGGCAGTATACTACAAATTTGATTTCCAAGTTGTCCAAGGGTGGTTGGGGGCTTGTTTGGGCACAAGGACATGTAAAAAAATATATGGAAATGTGTGTTTCATACAAATTGAGTACTTATTTAGCTGCAGGTATTCCAGTAATCGTCGAAGAAGATCTTTCAAATCAAGAAATAATTCGTAAAAATGATTTAGGGTTGGTGGTCGAGTCATTGGAGCAAGCAATCAATATTTTAAAGCACATGACTCCTGCTGATTATCAAGCAAAGGCTGCCAACGTCAAACGTTTTTCCTTCTTACTTAGAGAAGGCTATTTTACAAAGAAGTTTTTACTGGATGCAGTGCATAAAATTTTGCAAAATTCTTGATGAGTGGAGGTAGGTAGAGGATTTGTTAAGAGAAAAATGCGCAGAGTCGAGCAGTAAAGCAATTTTTGTTAAAAAGGGTCTTCAGAGCATTGTAATTTTAATAATATATATGATTGGTAGAAACATTCCTTTGCCCCTTGTTGAGTACGAGAACGTTCTTCAAAATACAAAGCATAGCTTACTTTTGGAACTATCAGCGGGCGCTACAGGTGCAAATTTAGCGCAAACTGCGCTTTTTTCCCTTGGATTGGGGCCTTGGATGTCAGCGATGATTATTTGGCAATTGCTAATTATGATAAAAAAATTTAATTTTGATAAGTTGAGTAAAAAAGAAGCTGATATTTACCAGCTAATATTAATGTTGGGAATTGCGGTAATCGAGGCTCTCGGAATGATTGTTAACTTTGATTTAGTAGACAGAAGTGTTGAGACAACGTTTTTTCTTGTAACTGTCATGACAGGTGGAGCTTTTTTATTAACATGGCTCGCAAATATGAATGGTGAGTTTGGAATCGGAGGTCCAGTTTTAGTAGTATTTTTTGGAATGATCGGAAGTATTGAACAACAATTAGCAACCACGCTGAGAACAACTGAAAAGACATCTTTTTATCTAGCAGCTTTTTTATTAATATTTGCCATAGTTTCAACTTTAATTGTAGTTCTCACTGTTATTTTTGAAAAAGCGGAGTATCGAATCCCGCTTAATCGTATTTTAGTAAACAGTAAATTTGGGGCACAAACTTATTTGCCTATTAAGTTAAACCCTTGTGGAGCGATTGCTGTCATGTTTGGGCTTTCAGTGTTGCTTATTCCCAGTTATTTAGTTCAAATTATGAGCAATTTTTTTCCGACAGTTAATTTTTTATATTGGCTTTCACAAAACATGGGGCTTAATTCATATTTTGGAGTTTCATTGTATGTGTTAGCAATTTTTAGCCTTTCTTTTGTTTTTGGATTTATCAATGTAGATGCGGAAAAAATAAGTGAAAATTTGCGAAATAGCGGTGATTACATAAATGGTATTCGTCCGGGTAAGGCTACACAGCGCTTCTTGCAACTCTATGTTAGACGTTTCTCATTTGTGGGGGCGACATTTAATACATTGATTGCCGGAACTCCTGTTTATCTAGGAGTTGTTTATCCGCAATATTCAGTAATTGTGATGGTTCCGGGCTTTTTGCTGATGGCAGTCGGGATGGTCTTGATGATTAGTGCACAGTTAAAAACTATTAACATTTTACACAATTACCATCAACTTTTGTAATTACTTTAAAAATGAATTGGATCGGCTAAGGATGTTAGGAGGGGTACATTGTTTTATTTGTTACCATCATGGAATAACAAGAGTGCATGCTTTTGGAATAATACTCCTTTGCCATGGTATCGCGGAACGAAAAAAATGGAGTTTGATGAAACAGTTAATCAACTGCGAATGTTCTATGATGCACAGGAAAGGACCAAGGCACTAATTTTGAATTATTCGCCTAATTTGCGTACCTTTTTACAGCGTGAAAATATTTTTGAAACGGAGTACTACAGTATCTTTGATGAATTGCAAAACATTAAGACCAAAAACACACGAACCTTTGATTTTAAAAGCTTAACTTGGCCACCAGATGTTGCTTTTAGCTATACTCCTTTTTTGGTAATTGCACGCCGCCAAGGAAAACCGTGGGCAAGAATTGAATTTGATTCAATGGGTAAAGTTCTTGAAATTCTTTTTTTGAAACAAAGCCTGCCAACTAAAAAACTGGTTTTTGATGACCGTGGCTTTTTATCTAGTATTATTTATTATGATACTAAGGGAATTGCAAAGGAACAAAAATTTTTAGATCAAGCAGGGCGATGGCAGTTCAAACTTGATTTACGCACTGAAACATATTGTGTAGATGTAAATCCAGATTTTCGAACAAGGTTTTCACGGTTACGTTATCCAGATATTAAGGACCTTTTGATGGAAAAATATCAATTATTCCTAGAAAAGAATCTTTCCCAAAAAGACCTTTTAATTATTGCAGCAGAACGAATCCAGACTGCAAGAGTTTTAAAAGCACAGTCAAAGGCACGGATGGTCTTGTCTTTTTTTAACAAACGCTACCCGCTTACTGATCATAAGAATTTATTACATATGATTAATAACGCTGACTGTTGTGTTGCAGATACTAATTATAATGTCGAAAAAATCAAGAAAATCTTGCGAGAAAATGGAATTCAAAAAGAAGTTACACAAGTAACGCCATTTGATAGTCGCTTGGAGTTAGGTAAAAGTCAAAGTGTCAAAGAATTAAAAATTTTTTTGTTGATTTCTGGATTATCCGCAGTGCGTTTTTCTAAAATACTAAAATCAATTCTGTCCTTTATGGAAAAGCAACCACTCGCGGAATTAATTATTGCTGCTTATCCGGGGCAAAGCAGCCAATCGCAGGCTATTAAACAACAAGTTACTGCGGTTTTAAAGCAAGAAAAGCTCAATGATATTTTTACTTTTGAGCAAGAAAAAAATAAATTATCAATTACTGAATTAGCGTTATCTGGACATAATGTCGGTGAAACTCGTGATCTTCAGTGGCTAGCGCTTGAATCAGAAGATGATCTTATTAGTGCATTAGCAGATGTGCGTCTAATCATTGATCTAAGCGCACAACCAGATTTATTTTTGCAAATTGCTGGAATTAGTGCTGGAATTCCTCAAATTAACCTGACTGATAGTAGTTATGTTGAACATGGTAGGAATGGATTAATTATTGAATCAATTAAAGCGTTACCGGACGCAATTGCTTATTACTTTACAGGGTTGGCACATTGGAATGAGGCATTAGTGTATTCTGCAAATAAAATCTCTGAATATTCAGGAGAGAATTTAGTTAGCAAGTGGAAGCAGATAATGAAAGGTGCTGAGCATGATGTCGGAACGGATTAAGGTGCTGCAGATCGGTACATCCAATTGGAAAGAGCGGAGGTCACTGCCTTCGCAACTAGAATGGTTTTTCGTAACACCGCCTAATATTAAGCAAGTTCTTGCTGAGATAAAGGAAGGGCCTTTTTTTACAAAACCAAAAGAAAGAAAGAAATTCGATGTTGTTTTTTTTACAGAATTTTCCGGGATTGAGAACATTGAATGCCTAGATAATCTTGTCGACGCCTATAGAGTTATTTATGTGGCAGGACTTTCTATTAAAAAGGGGGCAGTTAAGCAATTTTTACGCAAAAAGATGGCATGGAAGGTGCCAGCTGAAACACAAGACAAACTCTTGGCTGAAATAGCTACGTGTTTTTTTGAAAAGCAAAATGGTATTAAAATGGCAGTCAAAACGATCGAAGTAGCAGCGACATTTACCGGAAATTGCAGTTATCAAGGAAACTCAGCTTTAACACTTGAAGGTAATTTTGGGGAAGATTTTAAACCGCTAGCATTTTGGCGTAATAGTTTATACGTTGATCCTGGAAAGACGCTTGAAATCTGGCCAGAATATTATAAAGAGGGCAATTGCAAACTTAAGCTGTTTTTTTATGAAACCGTGAATGGGTCAAGCGATAGTCAACAAGCTTCGTGGAGTGTTACAGAGGACCAGTTACAAAGTCCTTTAATTATTAAGGGGACACATAACAACGACAGTGGCACTTTTTTAAACGTTATCCTTTACGCACAAGGAACCGGGAAAATTAGTTTAGGGGCGCTGCATTACCGCTGGTCGCGCCAAGGTTTCGGTCAATTTATCCCTGGTGGGCAGCGTTTTGCAGATAAGAAACGCCAAGAATTTTTATATTACTTTGATCCAGGTGATCTTAAACCACCATTAAATGTTTACTTTTCAGGTTATCGTTCACTGGAGGGGTTTGAAGGTTATTTTATGCTAAAAAAAATGGGTGCACCCTTTTTACTAATCAGTGATCCTCGGCTGGAGGGAGGAGCATTCTATTTAGGAACCGATGAGTTTGAAGGTAAAATTTCTAACATTATCCAAGCAGCTTTAACTTGGCTTGATTTTAATAACAAGCAATTGATTTTATCTGGAATCTCTATGGGAACTTTTGGTGCCTTGTATTACGGGAGCCTGTTTCAACCGCATGCTATTATTGTTGGTAAACCATTGCTTAATGTTGGGACTATCGCCATAAATGGAAAATTACTGCGCCCACAGGACTTTGATACAGCTTTGGATTTACTGCAGCTTTTATTAAAAACTGATTCGCAGAGTGCAGCAGTTAAACTCAATCAGAGATTCTGGGATAAGTTTGCATTTGCAGATCTAAGTGAAACTACAATTGCAGCGGCCTATATGGAAAATGACGACTACGATCGCGATGCTTTTCAAAAAATGATAACGGGTTTCCCAAATAATCAAGTTAAGATCATTGGAAGAGGGTATGTAGGGCGTCACAATGATAATAGTCCAGCAATTATCAAATGGTTTTTGGCACAATATCATTATTTTTTAAGGAATGATTTTGAAAGGAACTTGTTATGAGTGAATATATAGCGAACATTATTCATTGGCAATCTGCTGCTGCAACTTATCTGTTTGGCTCTTCAGTCACGTTTAAGAAGAACGCACAAGTCGTCTTCAAAAACGATTTGATGTCGCCAGGCAAAGCAATTAATACTTGGTATTCAAGGACCAACTATCAAGCGCACCGGTTTAGTCCTCAGCTTCCATTATTAAAAAAAAAGGTGAAGTACCGGCTATTACTAGAAGCCAAGAGTCAGCCAGTTGGCACCGTCTATCTGCGGCTAAATTTTTTTGGACGCACTGATAAGCTAATTGGACAGGTCTTTATTAAAGACCGGACAGGTGTTTTTGAATATCCAGAAAATGCTTATTATTATGAGATTGCCTTATTAAATGCTGGCTGTCAACAGGTTACCTTTGATTATATAAAACTTGCAACTAGTAGCTTAAGTAATACTAATGCCAATGTCAGCTTTTCAGAACAACTGAATCAGAGTGCCTGTAACACAGGTAATATTATTTTTGAAGAACCTGTTTTGAATGCTGTTGCAGAGTTAGATAACAAGGTGCTTGGTAATTTAAAAAATTGTTTTATCGTTAATTGTATAAAAAAGCAGAGTGATTTAGTTTTATCAGCAGCGGTTATGAAAAAAATAAAAAAACTCAGTGCAAGTTTTGAACATATAAATTTTTGGGGAATGGGTCCATCTTCTAATTACTGTGCTGCTTTTTACAGGCATTATTTAAAAAACGCAAGTGCATTTGTGACGACGGAAGTTTTACCGACGGCAGATTATCAACATTATATGCAAGCAAGTGCGAAGATGCATAAAACTGCAAATCTTTTAACAAATGATGGTAGATTAAAGGGTGCACAGATTTACGAAAATTCTGTTAATGAATCAGCTTTAGCACTGTGCGGACCTTTGCTTGAAGGTGCCCCTATTTTAGAAGATTATCTTGCAAAAACTGGAGGGAAAATTAGTGATTAAAAAACGAAAGGCTGTTAAAACTAGTAAACACAAAGGGTTGCATCGTTTGTTAGCTGAAGTTAATGGCAATGCAAAAACAATAGCAGCTCTTTCAGATAATCAACTAAAAGCAAAAACGCAATTTTTCAAAAAGCAGTTTCAAGCAGGGGTGAGTCTGGACGAATTATTGCCAGAAGCATTCGCAGTAATTCGGGAAGCGGACAAACGTGTTTTGGGAATGTTTCCTTTCGATGTTCAAGTCCTAGGTGGAATTGTTCTTCATCAGGGAAATGTCGCGGAGATGAAAACTGGTGAGGGAAAGACACTAACTGCCACAATGCCTTTATACCTTAATGCCCTGTCTGGGGACAGTACTATTCTGGTGACAACTAATGATTATTTGGCACAACGAGATGCAACAGATATGGGTAAGGTCTATCGTTGGTTGGGTTTGAGTGTTGCTTGTGGTGTTACGGATCAGGCAATTGAACTCAAAGCAGCAGATAAGCAGAAAATTTATAGTGCAGATATTGTCTATACGACAAATAGTGCACTCGGTTTTGACTATTTGCTGGATAATTTAGCAGATAAAATTGCAGATAAGTATATGCCTCCTTTCGGTTATGTAATTGTTGATGAGGCAGATGCCGTTTTATTGGACAGTGCTCAGACCCCACTGGTTATTTCTGGGGCGCCACGAGTTCAATCGAATATGTACCAGCTTGCAGACAATTTTATTTTAACGCTTGCGCAGGGAAACGGATATTGCCTGGATGAAGAAAGAGAACATGTTTGGTTGACAGCAGCTGGAATCAATGAAGCAGAACGTTACTTTTCTTTAACCAATTTATATGATGGTAAACACACTGAACTAGTTCGCCATATTGAATTAGCATTACGAGCACATGCGCTGTTTGAAAATGGAAAAAAATATGTGGTTGCAGCTGATCAGGTCAAGCTTTTAGATGAACAAAATGGACGTATCTTGGAAATGACTAAATTACAAGCAGGACAACATCAGGCATTGGAAGCAAAAGAAAGGGTTAAGGTCACACCTGATATGCGCGCGATGGCATCCATTACTTATCAAAACCTTTTTAGGATGTTTAAAAAAATTGGAGGAATGACAGGCACTGGCAAGTCAGCAGAAGATGAATTTATTGAGACTTACTATATGAAGGTTGTCCAAATTCCAACAAACATGCCAGTTTTACGTAAAGATTTACCGGATAATATTTATACAACATTGCCGGAAAAATTGCTTGCTTCGATGAAGCTGGTAAAAAGATTATATCGAAAAGGACAACCGGTACTGCTCGTCACGGCTTCAGTTGAAATTTCTGAAATTTATTCAGAATTATTATTGCGCGAACGAATACCACATAATGTTTTAAATGCACGTAATGCAGTTAAGGAAGCACAGATTATTGCGGAGGCTGGTCAGAAAAAAAGAGTAACAATCGCTACTGCGATGGCCGGACGCGGAACAGACATTAAACTAGGTAAGGGTGTAAAAGAACTCGGTGGGTTAGCAGTCATTGGGACAGAAAAAATGGCTAATGAAAGAAGTGAACTGCAATTACGGGGACGTTCAGGAAGGCAGGGTGATCCTGGATTTAGCCAATTTTTTGTCTCGCTTGAAGATGAGGTGGTTATCAAATATGGTGCTAGATGGCTACATAGTTACTATGAAAAACATAAAGAACGATATGTAAAACCACATTTACTGTCTTCGTGGCGAATTCGTCGAGGGGTTCGACGTGCTCAACGTGTCAGCGACAGCAATGGATATCAGCAACGGAAAAATACGCTTGAATTTGATGAAAGCGTGCGTGTACAAAGAAACGTGATTTACAATCAAAGAAACGAGTTTATTTATCAAGCGGATGAATTTAAATATGACGTCAATGCTTTGATTAATAAATACATTGAAAAATTTATTCGAGATAACGAGAAGTTGAATGTGACTAAAGTTTCGCGGTTTATTTTTGATAATTTGAGTTACAGGTACAGTGGGGTTCCAGCACAATTTAATTTAGATGATGCAGACACAGTGCGAGATCTTTTACAAGGAATTGCACAAAAGGAATTACAAGTTAAAAAGGAACAGTTGAATACACCACAAGAAATTTTTAATTTTTATAGATTGTCACTGCTGAAAGCGATTGATAACTGCTGGATTGAAGAGGTCGACAATTTACAGCAGTTAAGGGCGGTTGTCTTTGGCAGGCAATATGCTCAAAGGAATCCGCTTTTTGAATATCATCGTGAAGCCGCACGTTCATTTCGGCAAATGAAAGAAGATCTGCAAACACAGGCAGTCAAAAATTTACTTTTAAGTTCAATTGTAAAAGAAGAGAACGGTAATTTGTCAGTTTATTTCTCGTAGAAGTAAGCAGGAGGAAGAGCACATGACAGTTTATAACTTTAACTTAGGGATTGGTTGGGCCAGTAGTGGAGTTGAATATGCGCAAGCCTATCGTGCAAAAGTATTACGCAAGATAGCACAACCGGCAAAATTTGTGTTTACTGACTTGATTTTAAGTGAGAACATTGAGCATTTAACACAAAATATTGGTTTTAAGGATGATGAGGTTATTTGGTTATATCAATTCTTTACCGATATCAAGATATCACCAACAACTTATACGCGTGCTCAACTTGAAAAAAGTATTCGCTTTAAACAACGAAAAGGGGTTGTCGAGGCTGTTGGAGAAAAAGCTATCCGTTACTCGTTTCCTGCTGAACATAAATTTGTAACTGCTTTTTTGAAAGAAAAGGGTGGACAGGTCGTGGAACGAGCCGAGCACGTGTCGCATGACTATTTAATTCGGAAGGATTATTTTACATACACAAAGCTTTTTTCTGAATATTATACTCCGCGTGACAAGCGTGCTTATGTATACCAAAGAAGGTTTTTTAATGAAGATGGTTCGATTGCTTATGAACAATTAGTTGACGGAAAAGATGAGTTATATCGTTTCTCCGACGCGCTACTTTATTCTAAGACAGATTTGGTTAGATTCTTTATGCAAAGATTACAGTTAACTTGCAAAGACGTTATTATTCTTGATCGTGCTACGGAAATTGGTCAAACTATTTTCCGTAATCATGGTCGAGCAAAACTGGGAGTTGTTATCCATGCTGATCATTTTAGCGAGAATGCAAGCACAGATACAAATATTTTTTGGAATAATTATTATGAATATCAATTTGATAACGCCCAAGCAGTTTCATTTTTTATTACTGCCACCGCAGCCCAAAATAAGCTGATGAAAAAACAGTTTAAGCAATACTATAATTATGTTCCGAAAATTGCATCAATACCAGTTGGTAGCCTCTCGAAACTGAGGCATCCTCAAACCAAGCGCAAGCCTTATTCACTGTTAACTGCTTCGAGACTAGCAACAGAAAAGCACGTTGATTGGTTGATTTATGCTGTTGTCGCAGCTCACAAAATTATTCCCGAACTGAATTTTGATATATATGGAAAGGGCAGCGAGGAAGTCAAGTTAAAAAAGTTAATAATTCAGCAAAATGCAACAAGTTATATTCGACTTAAGGGACACCAAGATTTAACTAATATTTACCAGGAATATGAGGCTTATCTTTCCGCATCTACCAGTGAAGGTTTTGGATTAACATTGCTAGAAGCAGTTGGTTCAGGATTGCCATTGATTGGTTTAGATGTACGTTATGGCAATCAAACATTTATCAGAAATAATAAAAACGGTTTTTTAATTCCCTTTACTGAAGATGAAAAATTAGCGCTGACAATTGCACACTTAACAAATAAAATTGTGGAATTATTTACTAAAAGTGAGCTTAAGAATTTCCAACAAGCTTCATATCAAATTGGTAAATTATTTCTGACTAGTGAAGTTGAAAAAAAATGGCAAGATCTTTTGGGGGAATTGAAAAATGATTAATATATTCGATAGAAATGATCAGGCAACCCGAGACTTGCAGGTTTCTTTGCGCAAGGCAGGTTTTGTGCAGCCAACCGTAATATTACAGGATGATGGTTGGTTACCACCCAAAACTGAATCTCCATTTAGCTGGTTTTTAAGAGAGGATAATCAAGGAAGACCACTTTTCTTTAATCAAGTTATGGTTCCAGCAATGTGGGAAATAAGAGGAGACAACAATGGCGGGGCAATCTATGATTATGAGCGTAAAGCTGCTGAAATAGTATATGCTGTTCCTAAAAATATGCGACTGATTAAAGAAGTTAGATGGTTAGATCAATCAGGAAAAGTGCGAAGTATAGATCATTATAATCAAGCTGGTTGGCGCTTTGCACAAACTATTTATAATCTAAAAGGGCAAGCGATTACTAAAACTTATTATTCACAGCAAAACAAAGAAGTTATTGTGGTAAATTTCGTAACACATGATTTGCTTTTGAATTACCGAAAAGGTATTTACAATTTTCAATCTTTTAGAGAATTTGTGAAATTCTATCTTAAGATAAGAAAGTATAATTTGGATAGAATCTTTTATAATTCACTTTCAGATCCTTTTTTCATTTCCTTAGATCAACCCAAGGCCGGTAAGGACCTTTTGTTTTGGCAAGAGCCTTTAAAGCAAAGTATTCCAGGGAATATGCAAATGATTTTGAATGGAAATGCGCCACGTACAGAGAAAATTATTTTTAATGAACAAACTGTTTTTGAGCGTTCTAAGAAACTGATTACAGGTAAAACTGCAGTCGAATGCAATCTGCTAGGATATATTTATGAACATAAACGTGAAAATCGGGCTGGAAATGCGGCTTTAATCATGACAAATTCGGATAACTTAGAAAATTTTGAGTACTTGGTTAAAAACCTTCCAGAAATATACTTTAATGTTGCTGCAATTACAGAGATGTCACCAAAGTTAATGGCTTTTTCAATTTACAAAAATGTATCGCTTTATCCTAATGCTTCGTTTAATATGTTAAACAATTTATGGCTGAATACAGATTATTATTTTGATATCAATCATGAAGGTGAACTAATGAATGCAGTCCGTACCGCATTCGACAACAATTTAGTAATTTTTGGATTCGAAAATGTGGTTCATAATCAGCGTTATACTTCTCCTGAAAATATTTATAGAGTTGAAGATACTAAAAAATTAATAGCCAAAGTAGCACGATCTTTGAAAGATGTCACTTACTTAAAAAAGCTTTTATATGCACAGCATTTAGCTGCTAATGAAGTAACTAGGGCTGCATATCAAAAAGAACTACAGCTAAAATGATAAGAAAGGGAGATTTTGTAGATGGATAAAAATAAAAATGACCTTTTGAAAAAAAATATTGATGAACGGCTTAGTAAGTTGCGTTATGAGAAAAAGGAAACGGAAGATAAACATAGTGGAAAACAGACAGCTGCCATTATTATCAGTATTGTAGTTGTTGCCGGAATTATTTTTTCACTTTTTAATGCGTTATAGAATATATCTTGGGGGTAAAGGGCTTAAATTGAATTTATTCGAGTTCCAGATTGGCACAGCAAAAAATAAAATTATCATATAGTAGGCACAATAAAATAGACAGCTTGAATTCGTTAGTTCATGCAGCACAAACAAGGTAAAGGAGTTGGATTAAAAATTTAATCCAGCTTCTTTACTTCACTCAACTTTATTAAGGTATGGTTGTAGTGCATACTTAAATCCCGAGTCTTTAACTACTGCTACACTCCTCTTTTCTGATTTTTACCAACTTAAAGTAACTGGTTTGATTTAATTCTAATTTATGATACATTTTATGGCCGACTTTTATTTTTATATGTCGGTAAAAATTTAAATTTAATCCAATAATACTTCGAATACTTGCTTTCAATTAAATTTGAAAACAAGTATTTTTATGCTATTAAATTACACTTTAAAGTGTTTTAAAAGATAAAGTTACAAAAAAGGGTTATTTATTATACATTTATTTAGAATTGTGTTAAACTCCGAGTGTTTGGGGGCCTTATAAATTGTTTTAGCTGGTTATTTTTTAGTTTTCACAAATTTATTCGTTTGGAGTTGTTTTTGTTAAACATAGATTAGGAGGAGAGTAGCGATCTATGAAAAGAAAATATAAAGGAAATTATTCTGAAACCAATCGGGTTACAAGAGTAAAAATGTATAAAGCAGGGAAAAGATGGGTTAGTTCATTGATTTCTAATATAGGTCTTTTGAAAATATTTCGGAAATCAGATATTCCTGAGATCAGGGTTCAAGATGTAGAAACTGAGGACAAAGAATTATTGGAAAAAGATAACAGTAAACCTTGGAAACTGTTAGCTTCGTTGGGGGCTTTAACTGGTGGGGTTTTTTTAGCTTCAAATACAGTTTCGGCTGATCAAGTAGCAGCAAAGGCCGTCGAAAAAAGTGTTTCAGCAAATAGTGTTTTGGCGAATAAGGAATCTGCAACGTTAAGTAGTAATACAAATACAGATTCAGCTACCGCTACGCAAGATAGTACCTCTACTAGGTCAGAATCAGCAACGAATGAAAATAGCGAAAGTTTATCAACAAGTGAAAGCTTTTCTACAAGCACTTCAGCGTCAACGAGTACCAGTGAGTCTGCCTCGACTAGCACAAGTGTGTCTAACTCAACGAGTTTGAGTGCAGCGACTTCAGAAAGCTCAAGTAATGAAAAAGCAGCAAGTACGAGTGGGACAAATAGCACAACAAGCTCAACGGCTCCTACATCAAGCGAACAAAATTCTATTCGTACTTCAGGAAAGGCTGTAACTACTAATTCAGAAACAACTATCAATAGTTCAACCAGTAATGAAATACCAACAAGTACTTCGAAAAATACGTCGAATATCAGTTCGAATACGCATAGTGAAGCTGTAAACAACAGTGCAGCAACAAGTTTTTCAGAAAATACATCAACTACTAGCTCGACAACGACTGACAACAGTGTGACGAGCAATACCATACGTGCAAGCACTTCAGAAACTGCGATAACTACGGACTCAACTGTTAATAGTGAGGCATTAAAGAGTGCGGCAGCTGCAAGTTCTTCTGTCAGCACTTCATCCTCAAGTGTTGCATCGACAGCAATCAAAACTAGCGAATCACTTGCAACAGCTACAAGTGAACAAAGTGCAGTTTCTGGGGCTACTTCAACCAGTGAAAAGAATACTGTTACTAGTGAATCACTTGCGGCAACAAGTGTTGCAAAAACTGCGGAATTTTCTGCATCTACAGCTAACTCAGGCTTTTCAGTAACTGATCCCACTTACCCGACTAATATGCCACACAATACGGATAACGCGAATCGCTATGATTTTGAATGGTTAACAGTTTATAACGGAAACTCTAAGGTGGGAGATATTTCCGTTTCAATTGATCGAAATGGAAGCGGGACGTTATATGTTCGTGAAATTCCAACAAGTGGTTCAGAAAGTGACTTTACCATTGCTCAGAATTCCGGAACTGATACTAATGGGACTGCATCAAAATCATTTTCAGGTCTTAAGTATTATTATGATGAAGTTGATGGTAATGGTTCACTGATTGTCATTGGGAATGGATCCACATTGGGGAACAATTATGTTAATTATGTTAGTAGCAATAGTACACAAAAATTTGGCACAGTTTCTAACTTTGTTCCTAAGAACATTACACAAACAACTAGCTATATTGATAGTACCGGAGCAGCTGTCAGCGATCCTGTAACCCAGACGGGGTGGACGGGTCAGAGTTATACGACTTCTTCTGGCAAAGTAATTAACGGATACTATGCTGTGGATACTAATAACAATGGTAACGGTAAAATGTCACAGTTCGGTCAGATTGGTGCGCAGTATGAAAAAAACTACCATAATGGCGTGAGCGTAATCTATACCCAAATTGACAATCAGGGAACGATGAAAGTTGATATCTATAATAATGGTCAACGGGTAGATGGAGTTGAAAGTTTAGCTGCTGGAAGTACTCTGGTTAAAACCATTAAAGGAACTGTCTACAATATTGTTAATCCATACGTTTCGCAAACCCAAAACATTGAATATAAGTACCTGAAGCTTGGTAGTTTAATTGTGGAAGACGAAAATGGGAATACACTTAGTTCAACACAATATCTCAACGATGCTACAAATGCCTCTAAAGCATACTATCCAAGTGATAAGGTGCCAAATGATCCACGCTATACTTATACAGCCGTTGACAGCGAGGGTAACGCAGTCGATCTTACAGCAATTGAGAATGGTACGGAACCAAATAATCTAGGGATTAACACCATAGTTACTAGGCATAAAAATTCAACCTCAGCCTCAATAAGTACCAGTCAGTCGGCTTCGACAAGTGTAAGTCAATCAGCCTCAACGAGTTCGAGTGAATCGGCTTCGATGAGCTCAAGTGAGTCCGCCTCAACGAGTTCGAGTGAGTCCGCCTCGACGAGTTCGAGTGAATCGGCTTCGACAAGCTCGAGTGAGTCGGCTTCGACAAGTTCGAGTGAATCGGCTTCCACGAGTTCGAGTGAGTCGGCTTCGACAAGCTCAAGTGAGTCGGCTTCCACGAGTTCAAGTGAGTCGGCTTCGACAAGCTCAAGTGAGTCGGCTTCCACGAGTTCAAGTGAATCGACCTCGACGAGTTCAAGTGAGTCAGCTTCAACGAGTTCGAGTGAGTCCGCCTCAACGAGTGTGAGTGAATCGGCTTCGACAAGCTCGAGTGAGTCCGCTTCAACGAGTTCGAGTGAGTCCGCCTCAATGAGTTCGAGTGAGTCGGCTTCGACAAGTTCGAGTGAATCGGCTTCGACGAGCTCAAGTGAATCGGCTTCCACGAGTTCGAGTGAATCGGCTTCGACAAGCTCAAGTGAGTCGGCTTCGACGAGCTCAAGTGAGTCCGCCTCAACGAGTTCGAGTGAGTCCGCCTCGACGAGTTCGAGTGAATCGGCTTCGACAAGCTCGAGTGAGTCGGCTTCAATGAGTTCGAGTGAGTCCGCTTCAACGAGTTTGAGTGAGTCAGCCTCAACGAGTGTGAGTGAATCGGCTTCGACAAGCTCGAGTGAGTCCGCTTCAACGAGTTCGAGTGAGTCCGCCTCAATGAGTTCGAGTGAATCGACCTCGACGAGCTCAAGTGAATCGGCTTCGACGAGTTCAAGTGAGTCAGCCTCAACGAGTTCGAGTGAGTCGGCTTCGACAAGCTCAAGTGAGTCGGCTTCCACGAGTTCAAGTGAATCGACCTCGACGAGTTCAAGTGAGTCAGCTTCGACAAGCTCGAGTGAGTCCGCCTCAATGAGTTCGAGTGAGTCCGCTTCCACGAGTTCGAGTGAGTCCGCCTCAATGAGTTCGAGTGAGTCCGCTTCCACGAGTTCGAGTGAGTCGGCTTCGACAAGTTCGAGTGAGTCCGCTTCAACGAGTTCGAGTGAGTCGGCTTCGACAAGTTCGAGTGAATCGGCTTCGACGAGCTCAAGTGAATCGACTTCCACGAGTTCGAGTGAATCGGCTTCGACAAGTGTGAGCGAATCGGCCTCGACGAGTTCGAGTGAGTCCGCCTCAACGAGTTCGAGTGAATCGACCTCGACAAGCTCAAGTGAGTCGGCTTCAATGAGTTCGAGTGAGTCCGCTTCAACGAGTTCGAGTGAGTCAGCCTCAACGAGTTCAAGTGAGTCCGCCTCAACGAGTTCGAGCGAATCGGCCTCGACGAGTTCAAGTGAGTCCGCCTCAACGAGTGTGAGCGAATCGGCCTCGACGAGTTCAAGTGAGTCCGCCTCAACGAGTTCGAGTGAATCGGCTTCGACGAGTTCGAGTGAATCGGCTTCGACAAGCTCAAGTGAATCGGCTTCAATGAGTTCAAGCGAATCGGCTTCGACAAGCTCAAGTGAGTCGGCTTCGACGAGCTCAAGTGAATCGGCTTCGACAAGCTCAAGTGAATCAGCTTCAACGAGTTCGAGTGAATCGACCTCGACGAGTTCAAGTGAGTCAGCCTCAACGAGCTCAAGTGAATCGGCTTCGACAAGCTCAAGTGAATCAGCTTCAACGAGTTCGAGTGAATCGACCTCGACGAGTTCAAGTGAGTCAGCCTCAACGAGCTCAAGTGAATCGGCTTCGACAAGTTCCAGCGAGTCCGCAGCAATTAACACAAGCAACTCTACTTCGGGAAGTACTAGTGAAGTCGCTGCTCTGAATAGAAGCTCAAAAACTGGTGAGTTGCCACAAACAGGCGAGTTTGAATCAAATACTGATGAGTATCTTGGTGGCGTAGCACTTTTGACTGCGATTTTATTGGGATTGAAGACTAGAAAAAAGAAAAATCAGCAGCAGTAGTATAAGATTAAGACGGAATTTATAAAGTTGTAAAGAGTATCACAGCTAAAAGATGTTGAAGGATACTGTCTTTGAACGGAAGCAAACGCAAAAAGATGGGATTAGATCAAAACTTCGGTTTGAATCTAATCCCATCTTTTTGTGTTTAATCAGCAACAAATAATGTTTTTAAAAAACAGTTACTATTTCTCACGTAACTCATTAATCTCATGTAATATTTGGGCTAATCTGATTAAGTCTGTATTATTAAAAGTTGCTCCGAGCTGATTCAATTGCTGATTTTTCTGGGTGTGGTACTGTTCGTGCAAGTCTGCAACTAAGCAACCATGTTCGGTTAGCTTCAGATAAACATCTTTTTTATTGTTGGGTTGATGATATTTTTTTACTAGCTTTTTTTTAACTAAGCGGTTAACGATCTTCGAAACGGTTCCTTGTGGAAAGTAGGTTGCCGTAACTAATTCCTTGATTCTCAAAGAAGAAGCACAAGAAATTGCTTGTAGAACATCCAGTTCCGTAATTGAAATTTTGTTAACAATGTGCTTGGCTGCAGCAGGAGCGACTTGTGCAAGATGTTCTTGAACTTTCTTAGTATCGTCAAATGCAAGATAGCGATGCAATTCGCTGTCAATTTGTTGCAGTAAGGGATTTAATTTCGACATATATATTCCTCCGAATATAAATTGACTTTCAGCTTTAAGCCTGTTAATGTATATTATATTCCAAGGAATATAAAAGATAAAGGAGAATTAATATGCACATTACATTAGTCCTTGATCATCCCTATATGTTAGAGTCAAGTGAAAACATTCCGCATAAGCGTTCCTATTCAGCTGCAATTGCTCAGAATGCGATTGAAATGTTGCAAAGAAGCGGACATAGTGTAGAGGTCATTGATCTTCAAAAAGATAGATATAATCCGGTGCTTGATCGCCAAGGATTACTTAACTGGCGGACAAAAGAATACGTTGACACGCAGAGTATGAATTATTTGCAACGCTTACGGGTAGCAGATGAAATTATTTTTATTTTTCCGCTTTGGTGGGAGATCATGCCGGCAATGACCAAAGGATTTATTGATAAAGTTTTTTGCAAAGGGCAAGTCAAAAAAATTGCAGGCAAGCACTTAATTTTAGATCCGAAAACTAAAATTCGGGTTTTAACTGCCTGTGGCACACCGCAATTTATCTATAGTTGGCATTATCGTAATCCCCTTGGAAAAATGCTTAAAATTGGAGTATTCGGTAAACTAGGTTTAAAAGATTTTAAACTGGTTAACTTTAACGCAGAAGATCAAAGTGAGCAGAAACGAATGAAAAATCTAAAGCAGCTTAAGAAGTATCTTCTATAAAATTGATACGTTGCTAAGACGTCTTCCAAAACTTTTATTTTATAGGATCTATTTATCTTTTTGAATCATTCTTTAAAGTAGTATGCAGTGCTTTGACATGGTAAAATTAAGTTAATTTTTTAATTTATTCATGAACGGGGTTGCTTTAATGTCTTTTATTGGTACATTAGTTTTAATTTTGGCAGGTACTACTCTAGCAGGGCACCTAACTGCACGTTGTGGAATTCCGGCAGTCTTGGGTCAATTGTTAATTGGAATTGTGCTCGGTCCTGGAGTTTTAAACTTAATCCACCCGTCAGAATCAATTACGCAATTTGCTGAAATTGGTGTGATCTTACTGATGTTTATGGCCGGAATTGAAAGTGATCTGCAACAATTGAAAAAATATTTGAAGCCGGCACTTTCTGTGGCGGTTTCGGGAGTAATACTTCCAGTCGTAGTTATGGGAGCAACCAGTCTTTTATTCGGTTACCATTTTCAAGAGGCACTCTTTATTGGCGTTGTTTTTTCGGCGACTTCTGTGAGTATCTCAGTAGTTGTTTTGCGAGAATTCAAGGCACTTAATGGAAAAGAGGGAGCGACGGTCTTAGGCGCTGCGGTTGCTGATGATATTTTGGGTGTGCTTCTTTTGAGTCTGATGATTGCATTGGTTGGAACAAATAGCGGGACTAGCAGCCATGGAGGTACCAACAATTTATTGATTCAACTGGTTTTCCAAGGACTTTTCTTTGCGGGGGTCGTTTTTCTTGTGCGGTGGATCGCACCAGGTATTATGTATTTGAGTAATAAATTACTGATACCTACGGGGCGCACAATTTGTGCAATGATTATTTGTCTGTCAATGGCATATTTAGCTGAATTAGTTGGCTTATCGGGAGCAATTGGGGCTTTTTTTGCCGGAATTGCGATTGGGCAAACATCTGCAAAAAAGATTGTTGATCCTAATATCGAACCGATTAGCAATGCAGTTTTTGTTCCTGTTTTTTTTGTAAGCATTGGTCTGAGCGTTTCGTTTAACAACTTTATCACAGCATTGCCTTTTATTTTTGTAATGACAGTTCTCGCTGTCATTACAAAATGGCTTGGCGGTGAACTGGGTTCTATTTGGGCCGGTTTTGATCGGAGAAGTGGTCGCGTTGTTGGTACTGGGATGATTGCCCGCGGTGAAATGGCATTGATTACAGCCCAAATTGGGTTTAATGCGCATTTGCTTGAAAGAGCGTTATACGTTGATATTATTTTCGTGATTGTAATTGCTACCTTAATTGCCCCTTTGATGTTACGGTTGGCATTAAAGGGTTTGCGTAACTCAATTGATAAGTAGCAGAGCACTTTTCTTAATTGAGTTGTAAATTTTAATTTGTCTGCACCAACGCATGCAGTCAATTAAATCAAAACGCTTTAAGTCATAGAATACCCTCGTCATTATTTAGTAGCAATGCTGATAACGAAGGGCTTTTTTGTTGTGAAATAAAGTGAAGTAAATCTGATGTGGATTGAAGGATGGTTTACAAGATTAACAATTTTTATGTAAACGTTTTAATTGTAAAGGACGGATTTAAGAACTGGCAATTGTTAATAAATCTTACAAAAATGTTGTTATAACAGCATTTGTTCTTTGAATAAATTACAAAGTTTAATAATCTTAACTTCATAGAAAGTTCAAATTTAACAGCTACCCTTGAATTATAAGTTTGGAGGTATCGCACTAAAAATACAGGTAATAGGGTGATAATTTATGATAAGAGAGCGAATAAAGCGTTGGGACTATTGGTTAGTCGGTATTTTAATTTTAGCTGCTTTTCTATATGGCTGGAGCATTTGGACAGCCGGATATTCAAATAATTTTTATACAGCAGCAATTGTAAGTATGAGTGAGAGCTGGAAAAATTTCTGGTATGCCAGTTTTGATCCAGCCAGTTTTATCACAGTTGATAAGCCACCTGTTGCACTGTGGTTCATGGTTATCTGTGTTAAAATATTCGGTCTTCACGGCTGGAGCATTGTTTTGTCTTCAGTTCTTTTCGGAATCGGCTCTGTAGCATTAATATACAAGATGATTAAACCATATTTTGGGAGATTAGCTGCTAATATGGGTGCGTTTTTTATGACGATTACACCCATTGTGGTAGCTGTATCACGGACAAATAATATGGATGCAACTTTAGTTTTCTTCCTCTTGCTGGCAGGTTATCTGCTGCAGGTGGCTGTGAGCAAGCAGCGAGCGTGGTTAGTGGCAGTCTCATTTGCATTAATCGGGGTTGCTTTTAACATTAAAATGCTGCAGGCTTTTATGGTTTTACCAGCGATGTACTTTTTCTACTGGATTGCATCAACTGCAGGGTGGAAGAAAAAAATTATGCACCTAGTTGCTGCAACAGCTGCCTTGGTGGTCTTCACATTACTGTGGCCGCTGGCAGTTGATTCAACAAGTACCAGCAAACGTCCATATATCGGAAGTTCTTCTACTAACTCAGTCTTGAACTTAGCTTTTGGTTATAATGGAAGTCAGCGGCTCTTGGGACAAACTTCTGGAACTGGTGGTCGTTTTAGTGGCATGGGTGGTTCAAGCAAGAAGGGCAATCATGCAGGTAAAATGAATGGTACACGGCCAACTGGAAGCAAAAAAATGACTGCTCCTAAGGGAATGACTGGTATTAAAAAAGCGGGCACTGCTGGCGGACAGACCGGTAAAATGGGTCAAAACGGCGGCGGTGGTGGCGGCAGTAATATCTTTAATGTTGGATCCGCTGGGCCATTTAGATTATTACAAAAGGCGTTAGGTCAGCAGGTTAGTTGGATGTTCCCATTGGCTTTAATGGGGTTAATTGCAACTTTCCTTTATGAAATTAAAAAGCAACGCAGATGGTGGCAAACAACTAAAAAACAGCAACAGCTCTTCTATTGGGCTGGTTGGTTAGTGCCAGTTGGTGCATTTTTCAGTATTGCAAGCTTCTTCCATCCTTATTACATGGTAATGGTGGCCCCACCGTTAGCTGCTTTAGCTGGAATTGGCGTAGCAACTTTTGTGGGCGCCTTAAGAACTAGCAAACCACAGTGGCAACTTTATCTTCTAGCTGCAAGCTTTTGGTTGACTGGGATTTTACAGGCATGGTATGCATACAGTTATTATCCATGGCTAAGCTGGATTATTGTGGCCGGGACAGCTGCTGCATCGTTACTAGCAGTCTTCTTTTACCGAAATACGCTTAAAAGTATGGTATGTGCCGCTGTAGCGACTGTTTTTCTCTCACTTGCACCTGGTTTTTGGGCGTTGACTCCTACTTTGGCGGGGGCTTCTGATGCAATTCCTTCAGCCGGACCTGACTTGTTAAGTAGTTCAGGCGGAGCAAGCGGTGGTTTAGGCAGCGAGCAGGCTAATACAAAAATGATCAAGTATCTTGAAAAGCATAACAACGGAGCAAAATATTTATTTGCGACGATGGATTCAAATACTGCGGCTCCATATATTATCAAGACCAAAAAAGCAGTCATGACCATTGGAGGTTATAATGGAACTGACAATGCAATTTCATTGGCACAGTTCAAGAAACTGGTTAAAGAAGGCAAAGTTAAGTACTTCTATCTCTCTGGGAAAACTACGAATAGTGCACTTGTGCGCTGGGTTAAAAAGTATGGGACCAAGGTAAAATCAAGTGAATACTCGAATAGCAGTTCAACACAGCAAACGACAACTGGGAAGAGTAATACTGCAATGAAACAGGGCACACCTGGAAAAGGAGGAAAGCGGCCTAGTGGAAAAGCGCCTCAAGGCATGAAGGGCAACCAGATGGGTGGTCGTAAAAACATGAAACAGGGTCAACCTGGCAAGAACGGGAAGACTTCAAGTAATTCGCAGACAAGTTCCTTTGGCGGTTCGATGGGTGGCCAAAGTGGCACACTCTATAAACTGGATTAAAGTGGTTCGTATAAAAGCTAATTTATCATTTTTAACGAGGACTTAAACACACACTAGTGAATAGGAGGTCAACTTCTATGGGTAACAGATTAACAATTGTTTCGCCATGTTACAACGAAGAAGATGTACTTGCGGAAGCTGCTAAATTGCTGGGAGAAATTCTGGATAAATTGATTGCACAGGGAAAAATTGCAGCAGACAGTAAGATTCTTTTTGTTAATGATGGAAGTGTTGATGCAACTTGGCAAATGATCAAAGAACTTGAACACAAGTCTCCCAAATATACTGGAATCAAGTTCAGTAGAAACTTCGGACATCAGAATGCACTGATGGCAGGGTTAAAAAAAGCTCTTCCTTGGTCAGATATGGTGATCACAATTGACGTTGATTTGCAAGATGATGTTGAAAAAATCTATGAAATGGTAGATTGTTATCATGCCGGTAATGACATTGTATACGCGGTCCGTAATAATCGTGATACAGATTCCAAGTTTAAGCGAAACACGGCCTTGTTCTTTTACTGGATGATGAAGAAGATGGGGGTTGAGCTTGTCCCCAATCACGCTGATTATCGGCTAATGTCTCAACGTGCAGTTAAAGCACTTCTTGAATATCGAGAGGAAAATCTCTTTATTCGAGGAATCATCCCTAAGTTAGGATTTAAGAATACCAAAGTATATTATGCCCGCAAAGAGCGTTATGCAGGAGTAAGCCACTATCCTTTGAAGAAGATGTTGAACTTTGCGATTAATGGAATCACATCGTTTACTATTGTTCCCATTAAAATCATGCTTTACTTGGGAATCGTGATCAGTACACTCAGCGGATTATGCTTATTATGGGTCTTATATTCCTTTTTAACGAGCCACACGGTCTCGGGATGGGCATCTGTAATGATGTCGCTCTGGTTTCTCGGAGGTTTCCAGTTGATTACAATTAGTATTGTAGGAACTTACATTGGTAAGATCTTTGTTGAGACCAAGCACCGTCCACGGTATATCATTGAAGAAGATGATTATACTCAAGGAATGACTAATCAACTAGCTCAAAGTCAAGTTGCTCATGGCACATTAAGAGATGCAGGAAAACTTCCAAAAGAGCTGAACCATGTTAATGTTAATTAATATTAGTAAACTATAGATAAATTAAAGAGAGTGTGACATAAGTCGGGAAAATTTGAATGCTAACTCGAAATTACGAACATAGCGAGTAATTTGCTATGAGTAATTCGAAGTTAGACGGAAAATTTTGACTTATGGAACACTTTGATCCGGAATAAAAAAGAGGCTGTGACAAAATTTAACTTTTGTCACGGCCCCTTTTTGTGTTCTTGATTTCTAAACAGCTAGTGCTGAAATGTGTACCAAAAGACAGTTGGCTGCACTTAACCCCGTAAACCAAACAATCTAATACCTGAATTATCCGCCTGACGCTGTTAATTTCTGCCAACTAAATGCCTTTTGTCCCGCTCGCTTTTTGACCAGCAGTGCTTTAACACGGAATTAACATCTGAGGTGGAAGATTAACACTGCTTTAACAGTAAATTTGTTATATTACGTGATAGAAAATAATAAAGGAGAAGATGAAGATGATTATTTTCACAACCGTACTTGTAACACTTGGTTTATTTATCTATCTTGGTTACGTGCTGTTGAAGGAGGAAGACAGATGAAGATGTTATTACAGTATTTGCCATATTTAATATTGCCATTAGTGCTAGCGATTCCGCTGGGAATTTTTATGAGTAAGTTAGTATTGGGGGAAAAGACTTTTATGACAAAGTTCTTGGCTCCTGTCGAAGGTAAAATCTATCGTTGGTTTCGGATTGATCAAGCGGAAATGGATTGGAAAAAATATACACTCAATCTGCTAAGTTTTTCAGCGATCGGTTTTATCTTTTTAATGTTAGTATTGAAATTTCAGAATTACTTACCATTAAATTCGCAGCATTTTGCGGGCATGTCATGGTCTTTAGCCTTTAACACAGCAGCCTCATTTGTGACCAACACGAATTGGCAAAGTTATTCTGGCGAATTTGCCTTATCCAACTTTTCGCAAATAGTTGGATTAACGGTACAGAATTTCATTTCTGCTGCCGTCGGGATTGCAGTGCTATTTGCTTTAATCAGAGGGCTCAAGCGCACCTCTGTGAAGCTGATTGGTAATTTCTGGAAAGATATTATCCGGATTTTATTATATGTTTTACTGCCTTTGAGTTTCGTAATTTCCCTAGTATTAGTGTCAACGGGAGTTCCTCAGACCTTAAGTGGGTCACGCACAGTTGAATTGGTACAGCCGGTGGCAGTTAATCAAGACGGGGCTCCAATCATGAACGCGCACATTGATGAAAAGAATAAAGTAGTTACAGTCAATGGCAAGAAAATCACGAATGCAACAATTGTAACTCGAGAAGAAGTGCCGCTTTATGCGCAGGCCAGTCAAGTTGCCATTAAACAACTTGGAACCAATGGTGGTGGGGTCTTAGGTGCTAATTCGGCCCATCCTTTTGAGAATCCCAATCCGCTTTCAAATCTGGTCCAGATTACTGCGATGCTATTGCTGCCAATGGCACTTTGTTTTACTTTTGGATATTCCTTGAAAAAGAAAAAGGAAGGAATCACAATTTTTGTAACAATGTTTGTGCTGTTAGCTACTGCCTTAGTTATTAATGGCTTGGCAGAACAAAAGGGGATTTCGCTGGCACATATTGGCAACCTTAATCTGGAAGGAAAAGAAACACGTTTTGGAGTGACACTTTCGTCATTATGGTCAGTAATAACGACAGCAACTAGTACAGGGTCTGTAAATGCTTCCTTGGATAGCTTTTCAGCAATCGGTGGAATGATTGCAATGATGCTGATGCAAATTGGTGAAGTTGCTTTTGGTGGTGTGGGCTCTGGTTTGTACGGCATGCTAGGATTTGTGATTTTAACGGTTTTCATTGCCAGTTTGATGGTAGGTCGGACCCCAGAATATTTAGGGAAGAAGATTGGACCAAAAGAAATGCGGATGGCAGTTTTAGCTTGTTTAGCAACTCCTTTGGCAATTTTGATAGGAAGTGGCATCACCGCCGTTTTCCCAGATACTGTTAAGAGCTTAACAAATGCTGGGGCACATGGATTTTCTGAGTTTCTCTACGCATTTTCGTCAGCTGGGGGAAATAATGGATCTGCTTTCGGTGGCTTTAGTGCTAACACAACGACTTTTAATATTGCATTGGGCCTGGTAATGCTATTAGCGCGTTTCTTGCCAATCATAGCTTTATTGGTAATTGCCGGGAGAATGGCACAGCAAAAGATGACAGCCACTACTAGCGGAACTTTGTCGACTACAAATACAGTTTTTGTGGTCCTTTTACTAATCGTAATTCTTATTATTGGAGTCTTGAGCTTCTTTCCAGCCCTGGCTCTGGGACCAATAGCTGATTTTCTGGCGAGTCATTAGTTAAGGGGGAATCCTCATGGAAGAACAAAAAGGAAAAAATAAAATGCTTGATAAATCAATGTTAATTGCAGCTTTAAAGGAATCGTTTTTAAAACTTGCTCCACGTGATGAAATTAAAAATCCGGTCATGTTTCTTGTCTATATTTCTGCATTGTTGACTACATTGCTCCTCGGATACTCGCTTTTCAATATTAAAGATGGGATTGTAACGAGTGGTTTTATTTTCTCAGTGGCAGTGATCTTGTGGTTAACGTGTTTATTTTCAAATTTTGCAGAAGCAGTCGCAGAAGGACGCGGCAAAGCACAGGCTGAGTCCTTAAAAGCAGCACGTAAAAATGTTGTGGCCCATAAAGTGGATGGGATAACTCACAAAAAAACAGTTGACGCCGACAGTGCTTCTTTAGTTAAAAATGATTATATTTTAGTTAATGCAAACGAACAAATTCCGGCAGATGGAGAAGTGATTGAAGGAGCAGCTTCTGTTGATGAGAGCGCAATTACAGGAGAATCCGCACCTGTGATTCGGGAAGCCGGCGGGGATCGTTCTGCTGTAACTGGCGGAACTACAGTGTTATCGGATTGGTTAATTATTAAGGTCACGCAAGAACCCGGGAAAAGCTTTCTCGATAAGATGATCGGCATGGTTGAAGGTGCCAATCGGAAAAAGACACCCAATGAGATTGCACTTGAGATATTACTGGTGGCACTTTCACTCATTTTCTTGCTGGTAACGGCTTCCTTGTTTACCTATTCAGCATTATCAGCCTCTATTTTAGGGGTGAAAAATCCGATTTCGATTATCTGGTTGGTAGCCTTGCTCGTGTGTTTGGCACCCACAACCATCGGTGCTTTGCTTTCGGCAATCGGAATTGCAGGGATGAGTCGCTTAAATCAGGCGAATGTATTAGCAATGAGTGGACGTGCGATTGAAGCAGCTGGAGATGTTGATGTTCTCCTGTTAGATAAGACAGGAACAATAACGCTAGGAAATAGACGTGCAGCTGAATTTATCCCGGTTGATGGTCATGCGGAAAGTGAAGTCGCAGATATCGCACAACTGGCATCTTTAGCCGATGAAACTCCTGAAGGTCGTTCAATTGTTGTTTTGGCTAAAAAACTTTATGGTTTGCGGGGTCGAACAATCAACGATCAGCATTTCAAGTTTGTTCCATTTACAGCTCAAACAAAAATGAGTGGCGTCGATTATGCGGGGATTGAGATTCGTAAAGGTGCGGCAGACAATGTGGCTCAATATGTCCAAGCTGCTGGTCAAAAGTATAGCACTGCTTGTAAACAGGTCGTTGAAGATATTTCTAAAAAAGGTGGGACACCTTTAGTTGTGACGCGCGATCATGAAGTCTACGGTGTGATCTATCTTAAAGATATTATAAAAAAGGGTGTTAAAGAAAAATTTGCAGATTTAAGGAAGATGGGGATTCAAACAATTATGATTACCGGTGATAACCCTGTTACCGCAGCTGCAATCGCTGCAGAAGCCGGTGTTGATGACTTTTTGGCACAAGCTACACCAGAAAGCAAATTAAAAACAATCCGTGAATTTCAGGCCAAAGGTCATTTAGTTGCCATGACGGGTGACGGAACTAACGATGCGCCTGCTTTGGCGCAAGCTGACGTAGCAGTTGCGATGAACTCAGGAACTCAGGCGGCTAAGGAAGCTGGCAACATGGTTGATCTTGATTCATCACCCACAAAGTTGCTTGAAATTGTGAAGATTGGCAAGCAGCTGTTAATGACACGCGGCAGTTTAACAACTTTTTCGATTGCCAACGATATTTCAAAATATTTTGCGATTATTCCTGCAATCTTTATGAATCTCTACCCACAATTGCAGGTGCTAAATATTATGCGACTCAGCAGTCCTACAAGTGCAATTCTGTCAGCTTTAATCTTTAATGCACTGATCATTGTCGCATTAATTCCACTAGCACTCAAAGGAGTTAAATATCGCGAAGTAGCTGCAAAACAGTTATTGAATCATAATCTGCTTGTCTATGGGATTGGTGGACTGGTGATTCCTTTTATCGCCATTAAAGCCATTGATCTGTGTGTTTCTTTACTGCTAGGACTTTTATAAAAGGAGAGGATTACAAATGAGACGAGCACTTAAGGATTCTGTAGGAATCTTACTAACAGTGGTTGTATTGTGTGTATGCTATACGTTACTAGTTACACTTTTGGGGCAGCTGTTTTTTAATAAGCAAGCCAATGGGAGTTTAATTACTAATTCTAAGGGGCAAAAGGTTGGCTCTGAGCTTTTAGCACAACCTTTTACAGCGAAGAAATACCTCTGGGGCCGAAATATGATTTTAGATACTACGAGTTTTAAGAGCACTCAAGGACGCGTAGCTTATGGAACAATTTCAAATCTCTCACAAACCAGCACGGAATTACGGACCCAAGTTAAGCAACGTGCTGCAGTCATTGGAGCTTTAAATAATCAAAAAAATGTTCCTGCGGAGTTAGTGACAACTTCTGGTAGCGGTCTAGATCCAGAGATTTCACCACAAGCCGCGGCTTATCAAGTCGAACGAATTGCACGTGCACGCTCGCTTTCAGCTAAAACAGTTCAGAAAGTAATTTCCAAGTACACCTCTCAGAAAACAGGAGGAATTTTGGGAGCGGCAAGGGTCAATGTTTTACAGGTCAACTTGGCGCTTGATAAAATAAAGAGCTAATTTTTATTTTTCAGACAAGCTGTGGTAGGCTTGAGTTTAAGGGAGGTGGTGTTCATGCAGGAAGATTCAAGTACGCAGAATCTTTTAGCACAAATTAAGAAAACCCAAGCTAAAGAGCGCGGCAAAAGAGGAAGGCTAAAGATCTTCTTCGGTTATGCTGCAGGTGTCGGAAAAACTTTTGCAATGCTAGAAGAAGCACGCGAACTCAAAATTGAGGGTTATGATGTTGTAATCGGCTACTTGGAACCGCATGACCGCCCAGAGACAGCACAGCTAGCAGAGGGTTTGGAACAGCTTCCTCCAAAACGTGTGCAGCATCAAGGACTTCAAGTTAATGAATTTGATTTGGAAGCTGCGCTTAAAAGAAAACCAACTTTCATTTTAGTTGATGAACTTGCACATTCTAATGTAGACGATCAAAAACATTCAAAAAGGTATCAAGACATTGCGGAACTTCTTAATGCAGGGATCAATGTTTATTCAACTTTGAATGTGCAGCATTTAGAGAGTTTAAACAGCGTTATTGATAATTTGTTGCATGTGGCTGTGACTGAGACCGTTCCGGATTATATTTTTGATAATGCCGATGAGATCAAACTTGTTGATTTGGAACCTAAAGATTTGACAATGCGACTGCAGCTGGGCAAGATCTATTCAACTGTGCATGCACGTAAAGCCTTAAATAATTTTTTCAAAATGAATAATCTGACGTACCTGCGTGAACTAGCACTGCGTAAAATGACAATGAGACTTGCTCATAGAAAAAAAGCAAGCGAGCGCCTTTTAGTTTGTATCTCAGGTGCACCTAGTAATCGGCGAGTGATTCGAACAGCAGCGCAATTGGCGCATGCTTTTAGTTGTGAATTAAGTGGAATATATATTAGTGACGATCAGGATGAAACAGCGCATAGTCAGCAATTAACTGAAAACATTCGCTTGGCGGAACTTTTAGGCGCAAAAGTAGCAACCTTGTATGGTGCGCAAAAAGGAGAGCTGATTGCAGAATACGCCAAGGAAAAGGAAATTTCGAAAATTGTCTTGGGTGCCAGTCAGACAACTTGGCTAGAAGAGCTATGGCGCGAGGACATAGTTGAACAGCTCAATACACTGATTCCTGAAATTGATAAGTTTGTGATTACAGAAAAGAAGCACCGAAAAAAAAGAAAAAAGCTTTTTAGTGTATCCCTTAATCAAGTTGCCAACCTTTCAGATCTATTGAAAACTTTTGCGATTTTAACGGGATGTAGTTTTCTCGGACTTCTTTTAAAGGAAATCGGGTCCAATGACGTTAATATTGTGTTGCTTTATATTCTGGGAGTCATGATAAATGCGCTTGTGACTCATGGTAAACGGTATTCGCTCTTTTACTCGTTTGCAATGCTGTTACTCTATGATTTTCTGTTTACGCAACCACTTGCTTCTTTTCAGAGCAGCCCCAATAATCTTTTGACTTTTATAGTCATGTTTTTAGTCGCCTTTTTGAGTAGTTCGTGGACTACAAAGCTTAGAAAACAAGGCATTTTAGATGCCCAAAGAGCGTATCGTACTGAAATATTACTAAAAACAAATCGGCTCCTGCAACGCTCCCCTAGTCTTGCAGAAATCTATCAGGTGACAGGGGAACAACTGCGTGAACTTTTAAAGTGTCCAGTTTGTATTTTTCCCGGTAATCAAGAAAATTTGAGTATGCCACATTTTTTTGGTGATGGCAAAGACAACCAGGCAACAACCATTACCACGACTGAACAGGCAATCGTATTGTGGGTATTGCGTAATCGCAAAAGAGCAGGGTTTGGGACAGATACTTTGCCCAAAGCAGACTATCTGCACCTTCCGCTTAATGATCCGGAAGAACCGCGTTATGCATTGGCAGTTGTTTCATTAGGTCTTAAAAAAAGTGTGCATCCGGATTCCTTTACACTGGATTTAGCCTATTCTATCTGTGATGAATGCGAACAGGCTGTTTTAAGAATTAAAAATCTTAAGCAAAAAAACGAAGGCGAAGCGCTGGCACGACAGGAAAAATTGCGAGCTAATTTGTTACGCGGGATCTCGCATGATTTGCGCACACCTTTGACTACGATTTCTGGGAATGCTGATATTTTACTGCATAGTGAATATGAGTTAGAAGAGACGCAGCGAAAAGAGCTATACCATTCGATTTATAATGATGCTACCTGGTTAATCAATCTGGTTGAAAATCTACTGGCGATGACCAAGGTTGATGAAGGAAGTCTCAAGGTTAAACGCAGACCAGAATTAGTAGAAGATATTTTCCAAGCAGCACTCAGTCATTTGAGTGCGAATGCTGTAAAACACACCCTTGAGACTAAAATTGAATCGCAGATGTTGATATTAGATACGGATGGACAGTTAATCACCCAAGTACTCATAAATATCATTAATAATGCAATTCAATATACGCCAACCGGTTCTAAAATTATTCTGACAGCTAATTCGACCGCCAATGGACGTGCGCAGATTAGTATTTACAATGATGGACCGCATATTGATGAACAGGCGATGACTAAGATTTTTGAATTGTTTTATTCAGGAAATTCCATCTATGCTGGTCGCAAAGGAATGGGGATCGGGTTGGCGCTTTGCAAATCGATAATAGCGGCTTGTGGAGGGCGCTTAGAAGTCGAGAACGTGCAACCAAAGGGAGTCCGTTTCTTTTTCACATTACCATTATGGAGGGACAAAGATGAGTAAAATTCGCATACTTGCTGTAGAAGATGATCAAGAGGTTGGCAGATTGATTACAATGACTTTAAAAGCCAATCATTATGTGTATGAGTGGAGTAAAACAGGGAATGATGCGTTAAGTGTTTTCTCACTTTTTCAACCAGAGGTAATTTTACTTGATTTAGGATTGCCTGACATGGATGGAATTGAAGTCATCAAACAGGTCCGAGCAATTAATCAGACTCCAATAATTGTGATTTCAGCACACAGTGAAGAAGAAGATAAGATTAGTGCACTTGATGAAGGGGCAGACGATTATCTAGTTAAGCCCTTTTCCGTTAATGAGATGCTGGCGCGTATTCGAGTTGCATTGAGACGCAGGCAAGTAGTTGCAGATAGTGCTGCACAACAGCGCAGTTACGTGAATGGCGCTCTAAAAATTGATTTTTTAGGCAGAACTGCCTATCTGAATGCCAAACCCTTGGCTTTAACGGAGACAAATTATAAATTACTATGCCTGTTGGCTGCCAACACAGCTAAAGTGCTGACACATGGCTATCTAATGCGTGTTCTCTGGCAGGATAAGCCATTAGATGATACGACTTCGCTACGTGTAGCAATTGCTGGGTTAAGGAAGGCGCTAGAACCAACCGCAAACTCACCGAAGTATATTCAGACTCATATTGGCGTAGGTTATAGTTTTATTCAACATTAAAGTTAACGCCATCAGTTAAAGATAAACGGCGAACTACTAGGAAGTCTGCAATTGACCAAAGTAGTTCGCCGTTTGTATAAGTATTGATTTTAAAAATGTCTGTTTTAAAGTTCCGCTCGTTTAAGCTTGGGAATGTTTCACCTTGGTGCGGTACAACCGGTAAAGAGTATAACCAATCAGACCAAACAACAACGGTCCAATAATTTCTAAGAAAAGGTCCCAGTATTGGTGTGCACTAACCGCAGAAATAACTGTTGCGCCAACTCCCACAAGTAAGAGTGCATCTGTCAAACAAACGACGATTAAGGTACTCCATTGATGCTTGAAAAAAACAATCTCGGTTTCATTAAATGAATATTTAGCTTTGAAGAAAGCAAAGGCCGTGACTAAAAATAGATAGGGCAGGGTAGAAGAAATATTATCCATCAAAGTTAAGACATTATAAAAACTTACCGCACTTTTGCCGCCAAATGAAGTCAAAGCTAAAAGGATACTGACAAGCAAGGCTTGTGCCCACATTGCATTTGCAGGCATCTGAAAATGATTTAGCTTTGTCAAAAAAGCTGGCCACAATTTTTTAGGAGTACCAAGAATAAATGACTTGATTGGCATAAAGGCAATTACGAAAAAAGAACCACAATAGCTCAGTAACATCATTAATGCTGCAAAACGGGCACACCAAAAACTAAAGGCCGGTGCCGCCGATTTTAAACCTAACGAAAGTGCCATAGTGCGCCCAAGATTACTCATCAGCACGTAGGTTGTATTCCCAAGATTAACTGAAGAAGCAGTAAAAGTTTTTGTCCAATTGGCAGAAGCTCCCCACATGAAAATAAAGAGGGCATAAATAACGGTAATTAAGATCGCACCGAGAGCCATTGCAAATGCAAAATTACGCTTTGCATTTTTCATACGATCAGAAACACCACCGAGAGCTTCAATGCCCGCAAAAGCATAAACTGCAAAAATAACAAATGAGACCGTCTGGCTAACTGACTGATAACTTTTGCGTGGTGAAACCAGCAGGCTTTTAGGTAATGAAATCGGTTCTGCTAATTGAAAATGATTAAGACATAGGACAAACAGGCTTGCAGCAAAAAAGAAAAGTGTGATAGCAACTGCCGCTAGACCGCCAATTGAAGCCAGGTGCACAATTTTTTCAATTCCTTTGGTCGAAATGAAAGTTACAAAGCAAAAAAAGAGAATGCTAATCAGGCCCAAGGTAGTAGTTGAGTCCAGGTTTCCAAAATGCCAGGTACTGGTTTGGTCTGCGCCGGATAAGGTAGTTGAAAGCATAATCCATATTTTTGAAACGGTGGAAACAATTAAAATAATCCAGGATGCAATCCAGACAAATCCGCCAATAAAGGCCCATTTGATGCCCAAGGAATTTTCAAGCCAAGCATAAACACCACCAGGTTCGTTATGAAAGGCGGCTCCAAATTCGGCAAACATCAGTGAAGATGGTACGAAAAATAGGAGTGCTGCCAAGATGTACCAGACGATTCCAGCATAGCCCATAGTGTAATAAGCAATTGAAGTATTATCAAAAGCAAAAGTTGATGTGAAAATCATCAGCATAACACTCAGAAATGTGACGGTTTTAGGAGACAAAGTTGTTGATTTTTGCAAGTCGTTCACCTCAAGCATAGTTTACAGGTTAAAAAACAATAAGTATTTTTAAATTTTTTATAAGCAATCTGTTAAAATTGTACACTGAAAAATAAGATAAAGAAACAAGTTTTTGCAAATTAATGAAAACTATTGTGAAAAAAGTTGGTTTTCAATTTTTTGAAAATTTTACGACCTTGTTTTTAATTAGATATTTACAGAACGGAAATTCTGGTGTAGACTACAACTAATAATTTTAATAATGATATTTTAATAGTAATCTTAAACCGTTGATGCGGAGATCAAGATTGTTGTGCACGTTAAGAGAGTCACCGAAGCTGGGAGTGTGACCGAACGCAGGCAGTTAAATGGACCGCAGAGGGCTTTTCCGAAAACAAGTGTGAGTACGGAAAGACGTCAGACATACGTCAGTTGTCGGGAGTGTGTTGGCACTTCGCTAAGAGTGTGATTACCAGTTTTAATAGTCTTATTTAGTCAACGACTGTTGGATTGGTGTCAAATTAAGGTGGTACCGCGAAAATATTCGTCCTTAAGAATGCTAAAGCATTCCTAAGGACTTTTTTTATGCTCAAAATATAGAAAGGTGTGTCTAAGATGATTGCAGAATTAGAGAAGTATCACGATTTTCCAGCTGTTCCGGTGACAATCCAGTTTAAGGTGGAGTCTTTTGCAGCAATCCAAGTAATTAATAGTTTCAGAAAGGAACATGTGCCATGTTTTTTATTGACGCGTACGACTGAAAAAGATGAAAAGTACACATACTTGGGGATTTCTCCGCAAAGAAGTTATCAAATGCATGCTGAAATGGTGACAATTAATACCCCGAAAGGACAGCAGGTTAAGCATGAGGTGCCTTTTTCAAAAGTCCTTGAGCAGGTCTTAGCCAAATACCAAACACCGCACATTCCAGAGTTACCTCCCTTTCTTGGCGGTCTGGCCGGTTATTTTAGTTATGATTATGCTAAGACTGCCACCTCTGCTCATTTTGCAGATGTGACCGATCCACTCGAACTCCCAGATGCAGACCTATTATTATTAGATCAAGTGATTGTCTATGATCACCGCAAAAAAGAAATTACGCTAAGTCGAATAGTCTCAACGCAGATCACCCCCACAAAGTATCGCGCAGTTCTTGAAGATTTACGTACTTTGAAAGAAAAAATCTTGCATTTACACCTAGATTCGGATTTACCAACTTTTTCAATGGGGAAACTTAAAATGCATTTTTCTTTAGCAGAATTCGAACAGCATGTCGAAGAGGTGCGACGCAGGATTAAAGATGGAGATATTTTCCAGTTAATTCTCTCGAATATGCAGGAAACAAGCATGCGAGGCTCATTATTAGCAGTTGCTCCGCGGCTTTTCACTGATTGCCCTTCACCATATGAATTCTATTTTCAGCATGCAGATTTTGAAGTGGTCGGAGCCTCGCCAGAAACTTTGGTTGGCAAAAACGGACAGCAACTGTTCGCATATCCATTAGCTGGAACACGCAGACGCGGTGCAACAGCTGCCCAGGATGCAGCTTTTGCACAAGAGTTATATCACGATCCCAAGGAACTTTCAGAGCATAACATGCTGATTGATCTGGGAAGAAACGATTTGGGGCGGGTCAGTAAATTTGGCACTGTTCAGGTAACTGGAGTACGCAAACTCTTAAAATTTGCCAACGTGATGCATTTAGGTTCAACGATTGAGAGTACCGTTGCACCCAAAACAACTGCAACTGAGATTGTTAAAGCAGTGCTACCCGCAGGAACACTTTCGGGTGCTCCCAAAATTTCTGCGATGCAGATCATTGCACAGCTTGAGAAACGTAAACGGGGTCTTTACGGCGGCTGTCTTGGTTATTTGGGATTCGATGGGGATTTGGATATGTGTATTGGAATCAGGCTGGCTTATCGCAAAGCGGAACATTTAGTGGTCCATTCCGGTGCAGGAATTGTAGCAGACAGTGTCGCGAAACATGAATATCAAGAATTCAATAATAAAGCAGCTGCTGTGAAAAAGGCACTTGCAGCAGTAAATACCACTGAGGAGGTAGCAGTCGATGCATTATTTGATTGATAATTACGATAGTTTTACCTATAATTTGTATCAAATGGTCGGGACTTTAACTAACGAAACTGTTAAAGTAATCAAAAACGACGAGTTGACCGTTGCGCAGTTAAAGGAACGCAAACCACAAAGCCTAATTTTCTCACCCGGACCGGGGCGCCCACAGGATGCAGGGCAGATGGAAAATTGCCTGCGTGCCTTCATTGGACACATTCCGATCTTAGGAATTTGCTTAGGTCACCAAGCAATCGGCGAAGTCTATGGCACCAAGGTTGTTCACGCTAAACAACTGATGCATGGGAAATCATCATCGATTCATTTAACTCACCCGGATAATCTTTTTGCGGGTTGTCCTGAAAGCTTCACTGGGGCACGGTATCATTCTTTGGTACTTGAGCGCAATAGCCTCGCTTCGGCTCTAAAAATCACGGCCGAAAGTCAAGATGGTAGCATTATGGCAATTGCAGACGATGTTAAGCAGGTTTATGGGCTGCAATTTCATCCTGAATCAATTATGACTGAGCATGCAGTGGGCCAACAAATCATGCGGAACTTTTTGCAACTTGCTGAAGCGGTTTATGCGTAGCAACCACTACTTAATGACATTGACATTTAAATTTTTAACCTGCATAATAAATGGTAATAAAACGTGATGGTGTTCGCGGATAACTATCGAAAGATTGATAACACCTACCTGCTTGCATGGGGGTAGGTGTCTTTTTTTGTCTCTCTTGCAAGCAAATAAACCTGAGGGGGATTAGCAATGAAGCAACCAGTTATTAACTGATAAGAAGCAAGCAATTATTTTGAAGAACAAGCTATCGGGGTGGGAGAAAGAATGAAAGAGAATTTAAAAAATGATGTTAGTGTCATCTGCTTTGCTTTTGGAGGCGGGTGTTTACGCTATTTTTTTACAACGTGGTTAGGTTTTAGTGGAACAGTCGTAGTTAATTTAAGTGGATGTTTTTTATTGGCTTGTCTGACTTATTTCTTTTTGACCTTTAAGAATTTTTCAGAATGGTTAACAATCGGTCTAGGAACTGGATTAATCGGTTCTTACACAACATTTTCCAGCTATAATCTTGATCTCTTAAAGATGATTCTCCAACACACCACAGGAGAAGCGGTGCTATACTTGGTAATCAGCATTTTAGGCGGGCTGCTTTGTGCTTATTGCGGAGCTTTTTGCGGAACCAGTCTAGGAAAAAAGTTGGTTAGGAGGCGGCAGCGATGATTTATTTAGTTGGATTAGGCTCAGCGATTGGATCGTTATTACGTTTTGAAGTGACCAGAAACGTTAAACGGCGTTATCGTCAGAACTGGCCGCTGGCGACGTTTTTGATTAACTTAGGCGGGGCCTTTTTACTCGGGTTTATCTTTGGCTTGCATCTGACTCAAGTTTCTTTTGCATTTTTAGGAACAGGTATAGTAGGCGGTTTTACAACTTTTTCAACTTTAAATACGGAAGTCCTTGGTTTATTCAATAACCAGCATGTCCACACCGGGACCAGCTACTTGCTGTTTAGTTACTTAGGTGGTGGGCTCTTAATTTTTAGCGGCTACTTTTTGGGGTCACTGGTCTAGCATAGAATAGAAAGTTTGAGTGTAAAAATAGTGTCAGCTTAACTTTAGTAAGATCTTTCTGTCACCTTTTAGGTTATTATGAACTATCTTGGATAGTAGCCAGTTCAAAATAAAACTAAAATTAAAGGTGAGGATAAATGGAAATCAATCAAATCTTAAAGAGTGAGCGAAAAAAATTAAAGTTGACACAAGCACAGGTTGCTGCAGAAATCTTTGTTTCGCAAAAGTCAATTTCTAATTGGGAAAATGGACATTCATTTCCTGACATTGATAGTTTGATTCGGTTAGCTTCTTTATATCATTTATCCTTAGACAATATTTTATTGGAGGATTCTAAAATGGTGAAAGATCTTAAGGAAAAAACTGATTTGAATGCAATGAAGAAAATTCAAATGACAGTCTCTATTACCAATTCGCTCTTAATACTAGTGGTTTGTGCCCAGAGTTGGCTGGGGGAGCTGTCTTTGCCAACCACAGTTTTGATCAGTTTGGTTATTATGCTAAACATCGTTTCAACAGTCTACTTTTCGAAGTTAATTAGCCGCCTTGATAATGCAGCAGCAGCTAAAACAAAAAAGAAGCGGCAGATAGTCCGATTCTTGATTTTTGCAATTATTTTTGGTGGTTGTCTGTTAATTGGAACCTTACTGAATTAGGCTTTGAAAGCTGAGTTACAGGTAGTTGACGAAACAGTTATGGTTCTATTAACTAGAAAATTTTGAACAGGGGGCGGTGACAAAAGTTAAATTTTGTCACCGCCCCTCTTTTATTCCGGATAAACGTGTTCCATAAGTCAAAATTCTCCGTCTAACTTCGAATTACTCATCGCAAAGTACTCGCTATGTTCGTAATTTCGAGTTAGCACTCAAATTTTCCCGACTTATGTCACACTCTCCTTAGTTTGCGCGTTGCACATCGTTGGTGAATGAGAGGTTAACGAAGTAACTGCTCCAATGAATCAACCTCGGTGACAGGCGCAAATGGTAAATTTTCAAAAGGCGCTCTGGTTCTATTAATCCAAGTTGTGTTAAAGCCATAACTAGTGGCGCCGTAAATATCCCAAGCATTGGAAGAGACAAATGTGTAATTACGCGCCTCTTCTTTAGCGGCAATTAAACCATAGACACTTGCCGTTGGTTTATATTTTTTGACTGTGTCAGCCGAAAAAATGTTACTAATGAATTGATCGATGCCCGTCTTTTGCAAAATGGGAGTGAGCATTTCGGGAGTTGCGTTTGTTAAAATTACAATTTTTTTATTTTCAGCTGTTAATTTTTGCAATACTTTAAGCGTGTCAGGAAACAAAGGTGCAATTTGATAAGAGAGCAGCATTTCTTGTCGTAAATGAGAATCTTTAATATTAAAGAACTCAAAAGTATAGTCGAGCGCTCTCTTCGTTAAATCCCAAAAATTCAGGTAGAATGTGGGATCTTGTTGCGAAATAAGCCACGCGTATTCTAATTGCTTTTTTCGCCAGAGATCATTAAAATCTTTTGTTAAGGAACCTAACTTGTTGGAAAACTGGTCTGTGACAGCATTTAGATCAATTAGGGTCCCATAAGCATCAAAAATTATTGTCTTTTTCATAACGTTCCTCCTAGCTATTTGTCAATAATTATAATTTATCATTAGAATATCTCGAATGCTTTCGAGATAAGCTTGGAAAGAAGGAAATGATATCAAAGAACCCAATCTTAATCAGGTAGCATATTTGCTAAGTAATGCGCAACGGACAAAAATATTACTTTTTTTGCTGGATAATCGCTTCCATACTGTTAATGAAATTACGCAAAAAACGGATTTGAAGAATAATACTGTCTCATTTCATTTAGGCAAGTTTCTTAAAGCCGCTTGGGTAATTTGCACAGTGAAGGGCAAATTTCATTATTATAGACTTAAAAATGCTCAAGTTGCGGCTCTCATAGAAACAATGCTGGTGCTCGCCCCACGAAAGGAAATCCTTTCTTTTACTCAAAATAAGGTTTATTTACGCCTGAAACAAGCACGGGTTTGCTATGACCATTTAGCAGGCGAGCTTGGCGTGAATTTACTACAGCAGCTGCTGCAAAAGAAATGGATTACTAATACTGCTTCCGGGTTAGTGATTACAAGCCATGGCAGTTTCCAGTTTGCTCAAAAATTTAATATTAGTTTTGCAGCATTCGAATTACAAGACACAATGATCCTGGCAACTTGTCCTGACTGGAGTGAAAACAAACGGCATCTAAAAGGTGCGCTCGCCAGGCAGTTGTTACGATTTATGTTTGTGCATGCTTGGCTTTATTTTCCAGTTGAAGATAGTCGAGCGGTTGCGTTGACCGCTAAGGGACGGCGCAAGTTCAAAGAATATTTTGACTGATCAAGCAGCCTTAACAGCCGAGTTTTGGGACTAGGCACAACGAGTTAGCTTTTAAAATAACTGCAAAAACTACTGTGCTTTTGGATCTGCTGAACTGACAAAAAGCAGGCCCACTAGGAATGTACAACAGGCAAGCAGTAACAAGACCACTAGCGCAACTTCCCAATTACCAACGCTAGTTTTAAGTTGTCCTAACAAAGTTGGACTCAGACAAGCGATGAGGTAGCCGATTGATTGGACAATCCCGCCGATTGCACTCGCTTCGCGTGCAGAATGTGCGAGTGTTGTAATGAGGCTCAAAGACAACGAGAAAATTGCAGCAGTTGTCAAGCCTAAGCAAATCACGGCGCTTGTTAATAGCAGCAGTGAAGGCTTGCCAAGCAGCAACAAGCCTAAGCCAATGAGGTACCCACTAAGCAAAAAAATCAGTACCGTTTGCAATGTGCGTCTTGAGGTCTTAAGGCGCGGAATAAGATACGAAATTGGAATTCCACTGAATTGAAAAAGTGCAAAAAGCCCGCCAACTGCTAAAACGGAAAGTTTTAAATTACTCAAAATACTGGGTAACCAAGCTACTAATCCATAAAAAATAAAAGATTGCATTCCCATGAAAAATGCGAGAATTAGCACTCGTGGTTGTTTAACAAGCAACTGTTTGAGACTCTTTTTCTGGGGCATTGGCGCGTGGTGATCGTTGACTTGAGCGTTGCTTATTTTTTTAGGAAGCAGGAACCAGCCGCAAAGCGCGACAACTGGCGGAAGTGAGACTAACTGAATGACTGCTTGCCAACCAATATTTTTGGCTAAAAAGGCTGCGGAGTAACCAATTAATGCAGCCCAGAGACTAAGTGCCGCAATGTAAAGGCCATTTAAGATACTAGCTTTTTCCGGGGCGCGTTCCATAATGATGGTGGGGATTAGAACATTTAAGAGCGTAATTGCTGTTCCTACAAGTGCAGTTCCCAAAAAAAGCAACGGCAAGGAGTAGATCCGCACGAAATTTGCAACCAGTAACAGTGTCAAAGATAGCAGTAACGAGCCTTGTGTTCCCAGTCGGTGAATTACTAAAGGTGCTAACACTGAAAATATTCCAAAACAAACCAGCGGAATAGTGGTTAAGATCCCCATTTCAGTAGCAGAAAGTTTAAAGGCTTGCATAATATAAGTACTCAATGGCGGAATAACAATAATTGCTAGGCGCAGATTGCCGGCAATTAGAAAAATCTCCCAATTCAAATTAAACTTTATTTTTTCCATGCTGATGATTCGCTCCCTTTAAATTAATTAAAACAATAAAAAGCCCACCTAAACAAGCATTCTTGCCTAGATGGGATCCATTCTAGTATCATGACGAAATAAATTTCGCTATCAGAATTGTACCGCATTATTTTAGCACCTGATCTTTCTTAAAGTCAAATTCAAGTGTAATTAGCAATAAATTGAATTAAGATTAAAGCTGAGAAGGTATAAAAAAAACAATTTAGTAAATTTGGAGGTCCCCCAGATGCAACAGAAAATCGATAATTTTTCAATCCACTACGAGATTCGTGGAACAGGAATACCGGTTGTCTTTTTACACGGCTTATGCTTAGATTTGAATTTTATGAAAGAAAACTACGCAGAATATTTTGATTCAAAAAAATACCAGCAGATCTACCTTGATCTTCCAGGAATGGGAAAGAGCAGCTCATTTTCAGAACCGCTTCCGAGTGGAGATTATTTATGTACTGTCATCACGCGATTTTTGGATAGTCTGGGAATTAAGGACTTTTACCTTTGTGGTCATTCTTATGGCGGATATCTGGCCTTAGGGATTGCCTATCGTTGTGCGCAGCAAGTTAAAGGGTTGTTTTTGACTTGTCCAGTTATCACTGCGAATGCAAATAAAAGAATTACTGAAAAACATCTTAATTTGACCTTGGCTGAAATTAAGCCGACTAATGCAACAGACTATGCCGATTATAAAGAAATGAATGTTGTTATTAATGATTTAAGCTGGCAGAAATATCAAAAAGAGATTGTTAGCGGACTTCAACAGTGTGATTTTCAGTTTATTGAGCAACTGCAACGGGATGATTTTAAGGCTTACCAGTTGAATGACGAAGAAAATATTAAGAAATGGCAGACGCAGATTCCAACTTTTTTGTTACTGGGACGGCATGATCAAATTGTCGGTTTTCGCGAACAGTCTAAGTTGTCACTGACTTTTGTAAATTGCAATCTACTGGTTTTAGATTCCGCGGGGCATAATTTGCCACTTGATCAACCGCAAATCTTTAAAAGCTGTCTTAATTATTTTTTTAAGTAAGTAATTTGTTTACACTAATTAGTGTGTAAAAGGGAAGTGAAAACCATGTCAAAAAGTCGCTTAGAAGCTTTCAGTGATGGAATTTTTGCAATTATTATTACTATTATGGTCCTCGAGTTGAAGGTGCCTGCGACAGGTGCTTGGAGTGAACTAATCAAACCGAGCTTTTTTGCTACCTTGTCAGCCTACTTACTTAGTTTTTTATTTGTGGCTAGTTTTTGGATTAGTCACCACATGATTATTACTCCAGTCAAAGTAGTTGATAAAGTTCTACTATGGTCAAATATTGGACTTCTTTTACCAATCAGCCTATTGCCATTGGTGACTGCTTGGCATGGTAGGTATCCTAGTGCTACTGCTCCAAGCGTTTGTTACCTGTTAATATATGTCTTATCAGTTTTGGGTTTATATATATTAGGTCAAGTTTCATTAGCACGTGTCAGCCCAGTACAAAGAACAGAGTGCTATGAAACGAACAAAACACGGTTATGGTTGGTTGTTTTCGGTTTGATTTCACTTGCGGTTACTTTTGTGATACCTTTAGTTTCCTCGGTGTCAGTTTTTATTATTTTGATTTATTGGTTAAGAGCCTCTAACCAAAAAGATGTTCGCCGAAAATTTTAGATTATGAAAACCTCAAGCATTTTTTTAGACTTAACTAATATGATTAGTTATAATACTAATAGAGTTAGTTAAAGGAGGTCAGGAAGATGAAAATCAAAAAAATGCAGCACCTTTATCAACTTACTTTTTTGCCGCATTTATTTCCGATTAACTGTTATCTTTTTGAAACGAATGCAGGATTAATTGTAATTGATATGGGAGTTTCTTCTTTCGTATCAACGATTCAAAAACTCGCCCGTGACAGCCATCAAAAAGTCGCAATGCTTTTACTGACACACGCGCATGGCGATCATGTTAATGGAGTACCAGCATTTCGAAAAGCCTTTCCCCATGCAAAAGTTGGAATTTCCAAAAGAGATTCAGCGTTTTTAAAGGGGAATTTTGCACTGCAGGCTGGAGAAGCACAGCGTAAGATTAAAGGCGGATTTTCTAAGCAGCAAATTCAAGTAGATTTTACGTTTACAGACCGTGAATTGATTAATGGACTAAAAGTAGTTGCAACTCCCGGTCATACACCGGGCTCAGTTTCTTTTTTGGAAACTGCTACAAAAATAATAGTTGCAGGCGATGCCTTGCAAACTCAAGGCGGAATTGCAGTGGCAGGGGTTCTTAAGTTGCGCTTCCCGTTCCCAGGGTTGGCAACGTGGAGTCCAGCAATTGTGCTTGCAAGTGCAAAGAAGATTGCTCAACTGCATCCGGCAGTACTAGCGGTCGGACATGGGGAAATGTTATTGAAACCTGAAAAAACGCTGCAAAAAGCAATTAAAGCTGCTGAAAGGAAAGTTTGAAGTGAAAAAAGGAATAGATCAAGATGCAATTATTAAAGCTGCACTAACACTTTTGGACAAAGAAGGGTTAAAAGCAGTCACATTAAAAAATGTTTCAGTCCTTTTAGGAATTAAACCACCTTCTCTTTATAATCACGTTGAAAGTCTAAACGAACTTCTCGAACTCACTGCTAAAAACTGTTTGGCAAAACTATCGCAGAATCTGCTGGAGTCAGTGGTGGGACTGCAAAGCAAGGAGGCATTGTTGGCGTTATCGAATGAGTACCGCAAATTTTTTAAATGCTATCCTAATCAATACCGTTTAATCCAACAAGTTGGTGTCTGGAGTCAACACGCAGGTGCGAGTGCTGAATCTACCAAAATGATTGCATTGCTTTCCAAAGTGCTGGCAAAAAGTGGATTGTCACAAAAGGAAATGATTCATTTTATCAGAGCATGGCGCAGCTATATGCATGGCTTTTTATTATTAGAAACGAATGACTCCTTTAAAATGAAAGAAGACATTAATGCAAGTTTTGCTTACGGATTAGCTATTTTTGCTGCTAAATTAAAAGAGTGAGTGAAAGCCTGGTATGAAAAATGTGCAATCAATTTAAACGGTTGGGATAAAACCCATTTATTATTTGTTTAGCAGTAACGTTTAACTAAGAAAAAACGACAAATAAAATGGTTCTTATTAAAAATACAACAACAATCAGAATTGCTAACTGGGAAATTGACAATACTGTATCTCTTGTGCGTGCCTTTTGGGCTTAGTTGCAAGTTATTCAGCAAAAATAGTGATTTAGCAGTATAATGATAAAATCTGGTGGAGGTAGGAATATGAGTTATTTGATTGAAACACAGCGAATTGGGTTTAAGCAATGGGATAATAGTCAAGCTGAACTAGCCACTCAATTATGGGGCAACGCAGAGGTAACTAAGTTCATTCATAAAAACGGAGCCTTTTCGCCTGCAGAAATTAGGCAACGTTTAGCGACAGAAATTAAGAGCATGGAGCTGCATAATGTCCAGTATTGGCCGCTATTTTTGAAAGCAACAAATGAATTTGTTGGAGTTTGCGGTTTAAGAATGGAAGGAACCACGGGAAGCTATGAACTTGGATATCACTTGCTGCCTGCTTTTTGGGGGCAGGGAATCGGGACGGAAGTTGCTCGCAGAGTCGTTAACTACGCTTTTGAAGAGTTAAATGCCGTCAAATTAGTTGCCCGGCACCATCCAGAAAATCAAGGATCAAAGAAAATAATACTCAAACTTGGGTTCGTCTTCAAGGGTTTTCAATATTATCAACCGACAGGATTGCAGCATCCGCATTACGAATTAACGCGAACAGACTATTTAGGAACGCTTAAATAGCAATTCGTACAACATTTTTTTGTTTTTATAATTTAATGCAAGCAAATTAAGCGAGATTGGGGTAAAAGTGAAACTTTGACTCAACCCCGTTATTTTATTCTGGATAACCATGTTTTATAAGTCAAACTTCTTCGTCAAAACTCGAGTTACTGATGTAAAGTGCGCACGACATTTGTAATTGCGCGTTAGTCCTCAAATTTGATTGACTTGGGCCTGCGCTAATTTTTAAACGTGATCACGCTGCATTCAAAAAAGACTTGTATCTAAAAAAAGCGTGCGTTACACTTAAAATGACAACTGAATAGATTTCTTCGGGGCAGGGTGAAATTCCCGACCGACGGTGACAACTTTGAGTTGAAGTCCGTGACCCGCGTTTAGCGGTGGACCCAGTGTGAGTCTGGGACCGACAGTAAAGTCTGGATGGTAGAAGAAAACACTTAATAAGTTTCGTTTCTGTGAAATGTGTGACAGAAAAGGCACGAATCTTTAGGCAGGCATAAGTCAAGTTTGAATTTTGGCTGTCATTGAAGAATGCGTGACTGTCATTTTTTCATGACTAAGAAAAGGGAATTATTTCAAGAGTCCTTTTTGGAATAACCTGGCTCAATTGAGATCTTATTTAGCTTTCAAATCTTTGCCCCGCATCTTGTTGCGGGGCTTTTTTTGTGGGGTGAATCAAATTAAAACAACAAAATTCATGCAGCTAGCATTGCAAAACGCGCAAAAGGGAACGGGAAGTACTTGGACAAATCCACTTGTAGGTGCAGTCATTGTCAAAGACCAAAAAGTACTTGCAACTGGCTATCATCATCACTTTGGTGGCCGGCATGCTGAAATAGATGCGCTAAAAAATTTAGCTAAAATCACAGATGCCAAAGGTGCAACCATGTATGTCACTTTGGAACCTTGCAGTCATTTTGGGAAAACACCGCCGTGTGCCCGCACACTTGTTAAGGCCGGAATTAACCGCGTCGTCATCGGCCAACGTGATCCTAATCCACTTGTGGCCGGCAAAGGAATTGCAATTTTGACAGCGGCGGGGATTGCAGTTCAAATTTTAGGTCAGACAGGTGGCTTGAATGCTGCCTATAACTTCTTTTATGAGCAACATCGACCATTAGTAACACTTAAATATGCGATGAGTCTTGATGGCAAAATTAATGCCAACGCAGGTGTTCGCAGTATTTTAACGGGAAAGAAAGCTTATGCAGATAGTCAGCTGCTGCGGCGTAGCAACCAAGCAATTTTAATTGGCGAACATACATTCAAAGTTGACGATCCTTTGTTGACAGTGCGGCAAACGGTTCCGGAATTTGAACCTTTACGCATCATTTTGGTCAATGATGCGGATGAAATCGATTTGCGGGCACGTCTTTTCAAAGCTAAGGCCCCGATCTTATTGCTTAGTCGTAGGCAAACACAACGAAAATGGCCAGCAGGTGTCGAGGTGCACACTAAGTCTGACTGGAAGTCCAAGCAAATTCTTAACTTATTAGCAGACAAAGGGATTCAGTCCTTGCTGGTTGAAGGTGGCAGTCGAATACAAGCAGACTTTATTGCCGCCGATGTCGTTGAACATTTGGTAGTTTATGTTGCACCGGTGATCTACGGTGGCGGGGGCTTGCCAGCAGTTTTTGGAACTTCAGCTCACAGATTAGCCCAGTATCAGCTTGTCGACCGCAAGCAATTAGCACAAGATACGCGTTTTGAATTAAGGAGGAATTGAAATGTTTACCGGAATTATTACAGGGAGTGGACAGATTGCAGCCATTGAGCGTCAGGCTGAAGCAGCAAGGATTACTATTCAGACAAACTTGACACAAAATAATCACAGCCAACTAGGCGATAGTATTGCTGTTGATGGGATCTGCTTAACAGTTTCTGCTTTGGTGCCGCAAGGTTTTACAGTAGATGTGATGCCAGAGACCCTTCGCCGTACTAATTTAGCGAAAATTCAAGTTGGTGGGACGGTTAACCTTGAATTAGCATTGCTTCCAACCACGAGATTAGCGGGTCATTTTGTAACAGGGCATGTAGACACTAAGACACAGGTCTGTGAACGTATTTCGGATCAAAACGCGGTTATTTTAACGTTTCGACTCCCGTCCCGGTATTGGCGCTACGTTGTTGAAAAAGGGTCACTCGCTGTTAATGGTGTCAGTTTGACCGTCTGTGCAGTTACAAAGCAGACTTTTAGCGTTAGCTTGATTCCTTTCACACTAAAAAATACCAACCTTGGCGCTTTAGCTGTGGGTGATTTTGTAAATATCGAAGTGGATATTCTCGGAAAATACATTTTAAAACAGGAAGGTGTTCAGTTATGAAGCAAAATGAAGTTATCACACGGGTGAAGAATGCATTAGCAGTTTTGAAAAAGGGCGGTTTGGTGATTGTAACTGATGCTACAGATCGTGAAGGAGAAGGCGATATGGTCGGCCTCGCCGAATTTGTAACGCCTCAGGCTGTGAATACAATGATCACTAAGGCGCGTGGGTTGTTATGTGTTCCAATGAGTAAAGCGGTGGCGGACCGACTTGGCCTCCAACCAATGGTAACAAATGCAACAGATGCTTTCGGGACAGCTTTCACAGTTAGTACCGATGCTAAAACCACGAGTACAGGGATTTCTGCTTTCGATCGTGCCGATACAATCAGTCAGTTGGCAAATCCGCACGCAAAAGCAACCGCTTTTTATCATCCAGGACATGTTTTCCCACTAATTGCTCGAGAACGGGGGGTGCTTGAACGCGATGGACATACTGAGGCCGCGGTCGACCTAGCTAAGTTAGCTGGAGCACAGCCGGTTGCTTACATTACTGAAATTATTAAAAAAGATGGTACAATGGCACGCCGCAAAGAATTAAAATCATTTGCCGAGGGTGTTCAGATGCCGTTACTATCGCTGGACGACCTTAAAAAGTATCGCTATCTGCAAAATTTTGAGGTTGCCAGCTCAATTACTAAAGTAAAGCTGCCAACTCGCTATGGAGATTTCACTTTAGAAGCTTTTGATACCCACGATGGTCAAGAACCGACACTGCTCCTATCTCAAGGAGAAATTCAACCACATGTACCGCTGTTATTACGTCTGCACTCAGAATGTCTGACAGGTGATCTCTTCGGATCGAAACGGTGTGATTGTGGTGAACAATTGGAAGTTGCATTGAAAAAGATTGCAGCTGTGGGAAAAGGGGCAGTTCTTTATTTACGGCAAGAAGGTCGTGGAATTGGACTCGCAAATAAGTTAAAAGCCTATCATCTCCAGCAAAAGGCGGGGCGCGATACTGTTGAGGCTAATCTTGAGCTGGGCTTTGCTCCTGATGAAAGAAATTACGGCATTGCAGCAGCAATTTTGCATCAGAAAAAAGTTGCAGAAGTTGCATTATTGACCAATAATCCTGATAAGATTGAACAGCTTGAAGCACTGGGAATTAAGGTTACGCGACGAGTTGCGCTTGAAGTTCCGGCCCAGCCTGAAAATCAACAATATCTCATAACCAAGAAGCATAAGATGAATCATCTACTTAAGGAGGTCGATTAAATGAATGAATATCTAGGAGCCTTCGCTGGAAAGAATCAAAAAATTGGGATTGTAGTCGCAAAATTCAATGAGTTAGTGACGCAAAAACTCCTGGCAGGTGCGCAGCAGACTTTGCTACAAGCAGGGGTAAATGCAGCAGATTTGCTTGTTATTTGGGTTCCCGGAGCTTTTGAATTGCCGCGTGTGGTAAGACTTTTAAGTGAGAGTCAGCGAGTTGCAGGTATTATTGCGCTTGGCGCGGTGGTACGCGGTGAAACCTCCCATTATGATTATGTTTGTTCAGAAACAGCTTCGGGTTTGGCAGCAGTTTCACTGCATGGACCAGTTCCTGTAATGTTTGGAGTTTTGACAACTGATAATCTGGAACAGGCTCTTAACCGTGCAGGTGGAAAGGCAGGGAATAAAGGGAGCGAATGTGCGTTAGGGGTCTTAGAAATGATAAATCTCCAAGAAAAATTGCAGCAGTAGCAACAACATGTGTTTAATAGAATAGTCTTCAAATTAAATATGTTGATTATTTCATATGTTAATGATATCATATGAAAAACAATATGATTAGTTTGGAGGAGCTTAGATGCTGCAAAATATTTTGACTGGAATTACGGCCTATCTTTCAACGAGTATTGACTATGTGATTATTTTAATGCTTATTTTTGGGACGATTGGTAAGCAATCTCATTGGGCAGTTTATTGGGGGGATTTGCTGGGAACAGCAGTTTTGGTGCTGGTTAGTTTCTGTTTGGCAAATTTGTTAAAATTGGTTCCTGCGACTTGGGTATTAGGTCTGTTAGGACTAATTCCGATGTTTATGGGAGTAAAACTTTGGTTTTTCGGAGAAAACGGGAGTGATGCTGCTGTAACTAAACAACTTCAAACTAAAAGCAGTCTTAGTTTAAGTGTTGCAGCAATCACAATCGCGACTTGCGGGGCAGACAATCTCGGTATTTATGTTCCACTTTTTGCACAATTGTCGCTAGCTGGTAGTTTAACGGTCATGCTGACTTTTTTAGTAATGCTTTCTTTGTTTTGGTGGTTAGGCTTGTTTTTAAGCCGACTTCCACTGATTGCAATCTTACTGGAGAAATGGGGAGGATATATCACAGCGCTTGTTTATGTTGGGCTAGGCTTTTATATTTTGTGGGAGAGTGGCACATTAATGCATTTCTTAGTCTAATTTTGCTTAAATTAAGGTGGTAATAGCATGGTGCAGCGTAAACAGCTGGCTCTGCTGGTTGCCACCTTTTTAGCTACTGCTAAGTATGAATAGAAAATTATCGGGGGTAACCAGCATAAATATTTTTAAACTATTGTTCCTAATATTTAAACTAAGTATTGCTATATTGTTGTATTTATACTAAAATTATTCATAAATACGAACTATTCTGTGATAAATTCATAGAATGTTTATTATAAGGAGAAGTAGCATGCATTTTTTAGCTGATTTAATGGCGGCTCTCGGAGTTGTTTTAAACGGGATTCCGCAAGGTATTATGGCAATGGGACTAGGTTTTGCAGTTTTTCCAACGACTTTTTCATTCGTATTTGCTTCTGCAGTCAATGGATTTTATGGTTCAGTAGCACCACTTTCTTTTCAAGCTGAGTCACTGGCCTTGACTGGGAATCTAGGGAAAGATATCAGAGAGCGGACTTCAATTATCTTTGGCGGTTCATTAATCATGGTGGTCATTGGATTTACTGGAACTTTGACTAAGATTGTTTCCTACTTAGGCAATAATATTATGGCAGGAATGATGGCTGGAGTCGGATTGATGCTTGCCAAGATTGCAATTGAAATGACGAAAAAGCAACGTACGGTAGGCTGGATTTCAATTGGATTAGCGGCAATTACATATTTAATTACTAAGGATCTGGTATGGACAATCACTATTTCAGTGATTCTTTCAAGTCTTTACGCAGTTAAAGTAGAACAGTATCGTGCAGAGCTTCCGTCATACGTCACTGCGCGAAAATTCAATTTTTTACGCCCACAATTTAACCTGCGAATTTTGCGCGGCGCCTTGGGTCTGGCATGTTTAAATATTGGAGCAAATATCTCTTATGGTTTAATTACAGGACAGATGACGGGGGTTAAACCTAATCCGGTTAACTTGAATTTACTGACAAGTACGCAGGCGATCGCTGATATGGGAACTAGTTTATTAGGCGGAGCACCTGTCGAAACAATCATTTCTGCGACTGCAAGTGCACCTGAACCTGTCATTGCAGGGATTATGATGATGTTAATTATGGCTATTATTCTATTTGCAGGCTGGCTTCCTAAAATTGGTCGTTATGTTCCCAGTACTTCAATTGCAGGTTTCTTATTTATTTTAGGAGCGGTCGTTATTTTTCCCGAAAATGCTGCCACAGCAATGACAGGCTCGGGGGTCACAGTTGCAGCAATTACCTTAGTTGTCACGGCAATTTTTGATCCTTTTGCTGGGTTGGTCACTGGAGCAGTATTGAAGTTTGGCTTACCATTATTAGGCTTGGGGGTATAGAAATGCAAAAATTTTATGAATTAAAGATTGGTAGGGTAACGCGTCAGTTACCAATCATGAAGCTCAACGAGGAGCTTGCAATTGCTTCTTTTGTTTTATTAGGTGATGCAGAGTTAACACATTATGCTGCCGAAAAACTAGCTGCAAAAATAGATTTTGACTTTGATTATTTAGTTACGATGGAAAGCAAAGGAATCCCGCTGGCACAAGAAGTTTGTCATTTCTTAAAAAAACCACGCTATGTAGTATTGCGCAAAAGTATTAAGGATTATATGAAAGTACCAATCAGTGTTCCGGTTAATGCAATTACAACCAGCGCTCAGCAACAGTTAGTAATTGACGGAAACGATGCTGCATTGTTAAAAGGCAAAAAAGTTGTGATTATTGATGACGTCATCAGCAGTGGAGGTTCGATTGCGGCTGCCGAAAAATTGTTGCATAAAATAGAGGCAAACGTTGTTGCACGCGTGGCAATTCTGGCAGAAGGTGATGCCGCCAAACGTTCTGATATTCAATTCTTACAAAAGCTGCCGCTGTTTAAAGCTTGAGCTGACTGCTTGCGGTGTAATAATCGAATTGTGGTTAGCTGAAATAAAAAGAGGGGCTGTGACAAAAGTTAAATTTTGTCACAGCCCCTCTTTTATTCCGGATAAACGGGTTCCATAAGTCAAAATTCTCCGTCTGATTTCGAATTACTCATAGCAAAGTACTCGCTATGTTCGTAATTTCGAGTTAGCACTCAAAATTTCTCGACTTATGTCACACTCTCTTATTTACTGCAGATACAAATATTATGCTCATTTATCTTTTGGCATTTTATTAGTCAGCAGCAGGGTTGGTAAAATAATCAACAAGGCAGCAACCGCAATAACCATAAATCCAAATTGAAAAGATTGCACTTTAATTAACATTAGTTGATGTTGCACGAAAGTTTGCAGCTGGTCAGGAGCAACTTGAAATTTTCCCGCAGCCAGCTTTTCTTTGAAAGCTGCCACATTATTATTAGCATGGGCAGTTACTACAGTAGCAATTAAAGCTGATCCAAAAGCACTTCCAATATTTTGAATTGTGCGCGCACCGATTGAGGCTGCTGGAACTTGCGCCTGGGCCACCCCAGTATAAGAATCCGCCATTAAAGGCATGAGAATTCCACCGGCACCGATTCCGCGTATGAAAAGAACTAATGCGATAATCCAAGCGGAAGTCTGTCCATCAATCCAGTTAAATGGAATGGTTCCACAAAAGGTGATGAATAAACTAGCTAGGACTACATATTTGGCGCCGATATAATCAGTTAATTTTCCTGTTAAAGGACGTGAAATTAGCATACCGACTCCCTGTGGAATTAAAGCAAGACCGGCTGCCATCACAGTCATTGAACGAACATCTTGAAAAAATAAAGGTAGTAACAACATTGCACCGTTTAAAACTGTTCCCGCAATAAAGAGACCACTGACAGAGCCACTAAAAGAGTGGTGGGTAAAAAGTTTTAATGGCAAGACGGCTTTTTCCTTGAGGTAGGCTGCCCAAGTAAGGTAGCACACCATCAGTACTAAGCCAATTCCTACAAATAAAAGCGTAGTCTGGTTAGTGAAATCTCCACTATGAGCTGCTTTAACAATTCCATAGATCATGGTGGTTGTGGCTGAGGCAAGTAGTATAATTCCAAGCAAGGCCATCTTTGCATTTTTATTTTGTGCAGGAAAACTCGGCATTTTCCAAATAATCAATAGAATTGAAAGCACCGCAATCGGAAGATTAACCCAAAAGATCCAATGCCACGAAAGATATTTAATAATAATACCTCCGATAATCGGACCAACTAATGGGCCCAAGATTATTGGCAGCCCCACAGTAGCCATCATTTGACCCATTAATGCAGAATCGGTCGTCTGCACTAGTAGTGTTGTCAGCAAGGGCATGATGAGTCCACCTGCGAATCCTTGAACTAATCGAGCAGCAATTAAAGAACTAATCGTTGGAGAAATTGCTGCTAAAAACGAACCACCTGCGAAGAGAATTTCACCAGTTAAAAATACAAGTTTTCCATCAAATTTATTTAGTAGCCAGCTTGAAAATGGAACGGCAATTCCGGTCGCCAAAACATAACAGGTAATTGTCCACTGCACTGTTTCAACGGAACTATTCAAATCCTTGACTAAACTATGCAATGCAATATTGATCATGGTTGAATCTAATAACGGTGCTAATGCTCCAAAGACGAGAATCCAAGCAGTTGTCATAACTGCTGTTGGAATTTTGGTTTTTGTTTTTTTCATCTTTAAAATCTCCTTCTGAATAAGAAACTTTTTGTATCTTAATGCTACGTCTGTTAGCTTAACCAGTTAAAAGGCAAATGTCAATAAGAAACTTTTTGTATCTTAATTAAAATTAGCAAGCTATCGTATTATTCAAAACGGTGTTGGTAAATCTTTAACCTTGACCCATAAACAACAACTAATTTTTTGAGAACTTTTTCTGCCGATGATTTGCATATTGCAATTATGATAAATATCAACTTACATAACGCTTTAACAACGATCCTAAAAAGATAAAAGATATTAAAGATCTAATTAAAACGGGTGATTTCAAGCAGTAAATTCTTCTTAAGAATTGAATTGTATAATGCAATAATTAACATAAAATCAATTTAGGAGGCCTGCACTTGAAAACAATAAGGTTAATCGGTTATCATGTAAGCGTAGACATAAAATAACGTAAAGCGAGTTGAAGTAGATGGCTATTAAATTAATCGCACTTGATATTGATGATACTTTATTAAACTCTCACGGCTTTATGCTGCAGTCGACAAGAGATAGCCTGTCACAAGCACTCGCAGCTGGAATTAAAGTTGTGCTGTGTTCTGGTAGACCTTTAGCAGGAGTACGACCGTTTTTAAATGAACTGGCTATTCGTCCAGATCAGCAATATGCGATTACTTATAATGGCAGTATCATTGAATCAGGTAATGGCCATGTCATTGCTGAGCTTGGCCTTACAAATGAAATTTATCGCCAAGTCGACATTTATGCACACAATTATCGTTTGCAATATAATGTTTTGGATCGAAACAGTGTCATTTATACAAGTAATCAAGATGTTAATCGAATGACCGTTGTGCAAGCATGGGAAAATCAAGCGGGTCTTTTGATTCGAAAACCGGATGATTTACCAGCCAAATTTTCAATTGTCAAAGCCGTTTTTGTCGGTGAGACGACTGTTTTAGATCAGCATGAAGCAGGGATTCGCATGGAGTTTGGCGCTAACACTTATGTGGTTCGAACAGCTGCTAATTTTTTAGAAATTATGAATCAGCAAGCAAATAAGGGACGTGCTTTAGCTAAATTAGCGGAAAGCTTATCATTGAACCCAGCAGAAATTTTAGTTTTTGGTGACGAAAGAAATGATCTTCCGATGTTTGATTATGCTGGTCAAGCAGTTGCAATGGGGAATGCGACCGCCGCTGTAAAGCAGCATGCGACCTATGTGACGGCCTCTAACGACGAGGACGGAATTGCTAAAGCATTAACTAAGCTAGTCTTTAACTAGAAGTGCAGCAATAAATAATTGCTAACACCACAGTCTTTAAACCGCAAAAAAGCCTGAGCACCAGGATGTGAAATCCTAGCTTTGTCAGGCTTTTTTGGACGGATATTTTACTAGAAAAAACTGGAGTAGAGATAGTATTTTAGTTTAGATATTCACTAGTGGAAACATGCAAACGTTTTGCAATTGCAGTGATTTCTTCTAATGTGCGATCATCGATTTCAATCCCATATTTCTTCGCGTTTTCATAAGCCAAAGCTTCTTTGTCACCATGGACATAGATTGTTTTACCTGGAACTGCAGGCAAATGCCGAATATCTTGCAGGTACGCAGAAAAACGCTCAATGATTTGTTCCTTGTCACCGAAAATAGCTGGATCAATTGCCACGAAGCTTTGACAAGGACCGACTTCGAGATTTTCTGGACTGATCTCTGTTGAAATATTGCCCAAAGACAAAATTGAAGTAAAAATTTCGACGATAATTCCAAGGCCAAATCCTTTATGGCTGCCGGTTTCTTCAGCGACTCCACCTAAGGGAGTGAGTGCGACATTAGCATCTGGGTCACGCAATAAATCAAGATCTTTTTTATCAGTATGTGAAGTCACCGGTTCGGTCCCATTTTTGGCAACCCAAAATGCAGGAAGATCTTTTTCAAGTTTGCGATACACCTCAATTTTGCCTTGAGGAACCGTACTTGTAGCTGCATCGAAAATAAAAGGGTGCGGTTTAGCTGGCATTGCAAAGCCGATTGGATTTGTGCCGATAAAAGCCTTCATTGCATGAGTCGGGACCATTGCCGGACGCGAATTCGTGGATGACATCCCGATCAATCCTGCGGTTGCAGCTAAGTTGGCATAGAAACCTGCAATTCCATAGTGACCAGAGTTTTTTGTAGTCACGATTCCGACGCCATGTTCTTTTGCCTTTTGGATTGCAACTTCCATACTGTAAATTCCATTTAGTTGCCCCAACCCAAAATGAGCATCAACGACTGCACTGACATCTGTTTCCTTAATGATTTCTGGTTTACTTTGTACTCGAATTTTACCATTTTGAATGAAATGATCATACATCGCCAAGCGTTGCACTCCGTGGGATTCAATCCCGTGCAGATCTGTATAGAGTAGAGTAGCGGCAACTTTTTCGCTATCTTCATTCGAAAAACCATATGCTTGGTAAATTTTGAAAACTAACTGCTTAATTTTTTCACTATTATATCTTTTCACCATTATTAATCACCACATTATCTAGTTTATTTGTTAAAGTCTGTTCGGCTAATTAGCGCTCGGAAAGCTTTTAGTTAAACACTTAGGAAAAATCGAATTGCTACCAGCGAAATAATTCCGACTACCACAATTACCAGCAAATTTTTAGAAAGAAATGCGCTCAAAACGGTTGGCACAGACGCCAGCAGATTGCCTAAGTTAATTTGCGGAAAATGACCCAATCGTTGTACAAACAAACTTTCAAACCAAAGTGCAGCCATAATTGCAAGTGGTACAAAACTTAGAAATTCTGTTAAAGTGCGGGACATTTTGAATTTTTTTAAGAGAATAAAAGGGATAACACGTGAGAGCCATGTGACAACACCGCACCCTAAGATAGTTATAAAGACAAAGTTAAAAGAAGGCATGTTTAATAATCACTCCAAATCCGCACCCTAAGAGTGTGATGACCAGAATTAAAATATTAGCAGGGATAAAAATTAAGCCTAAGTATGTTAACACTAGCACAAAAGTCACAACTGCCAACTGCAAGCTAACTTGCAAAACCTGATCACTGATAATTTGCAAATAAAGTAAGCCAATAAACATCGCAACCAAAGCAAAATCCAAACCTAGCTCTTGGGGAGAAGCCACAAAGTTACCTAGAAAAGCTCCCAATAAAGAAGCAACTGCCCAAGCAAAATAAGCAATTAGATTACTGGTATTAAACCATGCAAAATTTAGTTGACCAGCAGTTGAGTTGGTCTTATTCATACCTAGCGCAAATGTTTCGTCCGTGAGTAGCGAGCCAATCCAAAGATTTTTAAAGAGAGATTCATTTTTAAAATAGGGTGCAATTGTCATGCTCATCAAAATCATTCTGGAGTTAATTAAAAAAGTTGAAAGAAGCATCGGCAAAAGAGCGCTATGGCCAAGCAACATACTGATGATTACAAATTGAACTGAACCGCCGTATGTCAAGAGTGACATTAACAAAATTTCCAAGGTGCTAAGCCCTGCGGCTTGTCCGACAACCCCAAAAGCGATTCCGATGCCAAGATAACCAAAAACTGTTGGTAAAGTTTCTTGGAACGCTGCTTTGGGAGTGAGTTGTGCGTTCACATAAAATCCCCCTCCTAAAATATTAGGACTAATCTTTCCAAATAGACGTTAAAAAGTATATCAAAAATGTATCCTTTTTTTAAGAAGCTGTCAACCACTCTAAACAGGGAGTTTTAGTAATTAGTGAGCAATTCGCAAGTATGAGGCACAGAATAAGATTGTTCACCAGAGGGTGTCTTGACACCTGCTGCTTTTTAAGCCATAATCACTTTAATTACAAATTGAGAGGATCTAGCAAGAATGAAAAAAGTCGTAATCGTTGGTGCAGGTTTAGCAGGAAGTTACTTGGCAGCTCATCTTTCAGCTGATTGTGCTGTAACTTTAGTCACTAAGAAAACCCGGGGGGATAGCAACTCAATGCTTGCACAAGGCGGAATTGCAGTTGCAGTTGCTACAGGAGATTCTGCCGCACAACATGCAGATGATACTCTAAAAGCAGGCAAGTATCACAATAACGCTGCAGCAGTTTCACAGTTAGTTACTACCGGTCCAGTATTGGTCAAGGAACTTCTAGCGCAGGGAATGCCCTTCGATAAAACGTCAAATGGAGAATTAGCATTTGGACTGGAAGGGGCCCACAGCTGTCATCGCATTTTACATGCTCAAGGTGATCAGACTGGGTATGCACTCACACAGTTTGTTCAAGGAATGATTCAAAATGTTGAGTGGAAAGAAAATACAACGGTTGTTGATCTACTAATCGCAAATGGTGAGTGCAGGGGTGTCATGCTCAGGAATGCACAGGGACAACTAAGACCAGAATATGCTGACTTTACAGTGCTTGCAACCGGTGGCCTTGGACATTTGTATCCTTTGACCACTAATGATGCTACTATCACCGGCGATGGGATTGCTTTAGCCCAGAGAAATGGGGTAAAACTTGCAGACATGGCATATGTTCAATTTCATCCGACACTACTAACTAAAAATGGTAAATGCTACGGGCTAATTACTGAAGCTATCCGTGGGGCAGGTGCAATTTTGGTCGATGAAAACGGAACGCACATCATGCAAGACTTTCCACAAAAAGATCTTGCTCCAAGGGATGTAGTTACGCGGCAGTTAAAAGCTTGGCAACAAAAGGGACATCAGCTTTTTCTTGATATCTCGGCTATTAAAGACTTTCGTAAAAAATTTCCAGGTGTCAGTCGAAATCTCGACAAACATCGGATTAACTTTGAAGAAACCGCACTGATTCCAATTAAACCTGGCGCCCATTTTTGTATGGGAGGAATTAAAACGGATTTAAATGCACAAACTTCGCTCAAACGACTTTTTGCGATTGGGGAAGTGGCCTGCAATGGAGTCCATGGTGCAAATCGTCTAGCAAGTAACTCCTTATTGGATTGTTTAGTGAGTGCCCACAAGGCGGCTGCGACAATTAGTACAAGTGCAATGAAAACTGATCAGACAGTCGCAGTTAAAACACAGCCGGCTGAACCAAAAATTATCCCCCATTTGCCTGAACAAACGCAGCTGCTAGAAATGGCTTGGAAATCTATCGGAGTTGTCCGTACAAAAGAAACACTCAAAGAATTTTTGAATTGGTTAGCGCGCTTTAACTATCAGGATTTGCGACCAGAACAGCTGTCAGCACAAGAGTTGTCAATTGCAAATTTATGCGTATGTGCTGAATTGATTGCAAATTCTGCTCTTGCACAGCCTAGAAGTCTTGGCGCAAATTATATTGAAGGAGAGTAACTGACAGATGAATCATTTAATAGCACAGGAAAAAATTGCTGCTTTTTTGCGTGAGGATCTTTCTTTTGGAGATGCAAGTGCTTTTTTATTTAAAGAAAATGAGGGTGTTAGTGGTTCTGTGGTAGTTAAACAAGCCGGGATACTTTGTGGCCAAGAAATTCCGCAAATTGTGTGTGATTTATTAGGTGGTGCGAGCTATCAACCATTTCTTCCGGATGGTAAACAAGTTGCTGCAGGGACTGTTTGCGGCCGGATCAATGGTAAGGCCACGACAATTTTGGCAGGGGAACGCGTGATCTTGAACCTGATGCAGCGTATGAGCGGGATCGCAACTGCCACCCAAAATGCGCTTGAACGTCTTAACGATCCTAGTATTAGGCTTACTGATACTCGTAAAACAGCCCCTGGATTAAGATTATTTGATAAGTATGCCGTCAGAATTGGCGGTGGATGCAATCATCGTTTTGATCTTTCTACTGGTCTGATGCTTAAGGATAATCATTTAGCAGCAAAGGGTGGAATCCGAAAAGCATTGGCCTTGGCAACGCAAAATGCTGGCCCATTAACGAAAGTAGAAGTTGAGATCGAAACTAAGGAGCAGCTCGAAAGTGCGGTGAAAAGCAGGGTAGATACGATTATGTTTGATAACCAAAGACCTGAAACTATTAGACAATGGGTTAAGTTAGTTCCAGCACAAATTAGTACCGAGGCTTCAGGTGGAATCGATTTAACCAATATTGCGGCTTATCGTGGCTGCGGGGTTGACTTCATTTCACTGGGCTTCCTTACCAACGAAGTCAAGCCATTAGATATCAGCTTTGTCTTGGATGGGGTGGTTAAAGCATGAATTTCACAAAACTTGCAGAAAAAAAGAAACTAGAACATTACTATACTGAAGATCCACAACAACAGATAGAACGGATTTACAAAATTAAAAAGCATTTTGGTAAAGATCTTTTTCTGGTCGCGCATCATTATCAAAAGGATGAAATCGTACAGTTTGCAGATGCAACTGGAGATTCACTGAAACTGGCACAAATTGCTGCAACCAATAAGGAAGCAAAGAAGATCGTTTTTTGCGGCGTCCATTTTATGGCCGAGACGGCTGATATTTTGACGGAGGATAAACAACAAGTTATTTTGCCTGACCCAAGCGCAGGTTGCTCACTTGCAGACATGGCTAACAGTTTTCAAGTAACCAAGGCATGGAATTATTTGGAAAAAAAATACGGCCCCGATATTATGCCGTTAACGTATGTTAATTCCAGTGCGGCAATTAAAAGTTTCGTGGGCCAAAAGAACGGAATTGTTGTGACATCCGGCAACGCCCCTCAAATAGTTGCCTGGGCATTGCGGCACAGCAAGCATTTATTTTTTCTTCCCGACCAGCATTTAGGTAGAAATACTGCCCTGCAACTGGGAGTTAGTTCAGAAGAGCTGGGTGTTTGGAATCCATTGACTGAAACTTTAGTAGCGCCAAAGCCTGCAGCGGTTAAAGTGATTTTATGGGACGGTTATTGTTCTGTCCATCAGCAATTTACGCCAGAGCAAATTGCTAAATTGCGAGCACATTACTCAGATATTAAAATTATTGTTCACCCTGAGTGTTCACATGCTGTTGTTGCTGCGGCCGATGAAGTGGGTTCAACGGCGGCAATTATTCGCTATCTAACGCAAGCACCTGTAGGAGCAAGAATTGCCGTAGGGACCGACAATAATTTAGTGCGAAGATTGCAGCAGCGGTTCACTGATAAAAAAATAATGTTGTTAAATCCGATTGCTTGTTCTTGTGTATTAATGAATCGGATTGATTTGCCACACTTAGCATTTACACTGGATAATTTGTTGCAAGATCCAGCCGCGTTAAATATCATCAAAGTTGATGATCAGACGGCCTTTTGGGCTAAAAAAGCCTTGGATAAAATGTTAACTCTTAGTTAGGAGAAAAAATGATTTATTTTGACAATGCCGCAACTACAAAAATGAGTAAAGCTGCACTTGAGGCGTATCATGAAGTGGCAGAAAATTTTTATGGTAATAGTGAAAGTCTGCATTTATTTGGGACACAAAGCAATACATTGATTATGCAAGCACAACAACAAATTGCCACGTTATTCAAACTTCCCGCAGCGGGGTTTATTTTTACAAGTGGTGGAACAGAGAGCAATCAGCTCGGGATTGAAAGTTTGAGCTCTGTTAATAGTCAGAAAAGGGAAATTTTAGTCAGTCCGTTAGAACATTCTTCTGTCTTTCAGATTCTAGATAAGTTAGTAACTGAAAAGGGCTTCAAAGTAAAAACGCTTCCTGTAAATAAACGCGGCAAAATCACGCCTGCTGGATTGAGGGGGCGGCTTTCTGCTCAAACTGCTCTAGTAGTTATCCAAGCAGTGAATTCAGTGACTGGAATTTGCCAGGACATTTCGGCTTTAAAAAAAATAACTGGTGCACAGCAGGTACCACTATTTGTGGATGCTGTGCAGGCAGTTACAAAAATTCCAATGTCCTTTGCTGGCTTGGCTGGATTTAGCTGCAGCGCTCACAAGTTTAACGGTCCCAAAAGCAGTGGCTTACTATTTTTGAATCCTAATATGCCAGTAAACACACGTTTTAACAACGTGTTTCAACAAAATGGTTTTTTGCCAGGAACATTGGACGTTCCAGGAATTGTCAGTATGGCAACTGCACTACAAGCTGAATTTTCAAAAGTGCAGCAGTCTTATGCAGTCGTGACAACCCTTAGAAAAAAGCTTAAAGAACTCGTTTCGCCGCAAATTCGGGTAATTGCGGGAGATTATCCCGGAATTTGTGGTCTTATTTTACCACAGACACAAGCACAAGAGGCTGTCACAAGAATGGGACAGCTTGGCTTTTGCTTTTCAACCGTGAGCGCCTGCAGTATCCGTGACCCGCGGCCGGACCGGACCTTACAAGCTTTAGGACTAACGGCAGCTGAAAGCAAACGTTATCTTCGAATCTCACTAGGTCCGCATAATACACTTTCCGAAGTAGAACGTTTTGCAACCTGTTTGAATCAGCTTTATGGTTAGCAGCATAAGTTGTTTCAGAAATAAATAAAGCTTTAAACAAAGTTATTAATTATGCTAAATGCCGGAGTAGTGGTAAAGAAACGCTGATTTTTACATTCTTAATTATTTGAATTACTAATGTTTTTCTTATTTATCGGTTTAAAAGCCTTATTTAATGGGAAAAATCAGTTGAAAAAAAGTTTTATAAAAAAAGTATTTGTTATTACAATGTTACATTAGTTTGACAATATTGTAGAATCTTAAGTAATTAGTAACCTCAATAAAATGGCTTTGAGACATTAATAGTGCATACTTGGCGACATAGTTGATTAAGTCACAACACAAATTTTAGGAGGAAAACATTTATATGAGATTCAAAAAACAGCTTACTGTCGTAGCTTTGGCAACAACAAGTATTTTGGCACTTAAAGTCGGGTCAGCCAACGCTGATGGCGTGCAACAAAATCCTGGAGCAAATCGTCAACCAGCAGTCGCTCATTACAATGGAAATTCTCAACAACGTGGTTATGGATACCATTATGGTTATCGAGCAGGCAGAAGTATCAATGTTTATCGGACTGCTAATACAGCATCAACCGGCAACACAGCTTCAACAACGAATACAGCATCCACGACGAGTTCAAGTACTACCAATACAAGTTCGTCTAATACCTCAAGTACTTCAAGTTCAACAACTTCTTCAAGTACTACCACTTCAACTTCAAGTGCTGAAGAAGCGGCTAAGGAATGGATTGCACAAAAGGAATCCGGTGGTTCATATACAGCTCAAAATGGACAATATTATGGTAAGTACCAGTTGACAATCAGCTACCTGAATGGTGATCTGTCAGCAGCTAATCAGGAAAAAGTTGCAAACCAGTACGTTTCGTCACGCTATGGTTCGTGGGTAGCAGCTAAAGCACACTGGGAAGCTTACGGCTGGTATTAAAAAACTTCAGTGATCGCTGGACTAGCATTCAATAAAGATCACTGAACCCGCAGAGAGTGTGACATAAGTCGTGAAAATTTGAGTGCTAACTCGAATTACGAACATAGCGAGTACTTTGCTATGAGTAATTCGAAGTTAGACGGAGAATTTTGACTTATGGAACACGTTTATCTGGAATAAAAGAGGAGAGTGTGACATAAGTCGGGAAAATTTGAGTGCTAACTCGAAATTACGAACATAGCGAGTACTTTGCTATGAGTAATTCGAAGTTAGACGGAGAATTTTGACTTATGGAACACGTTTATCCGAATAAAGAGGGGCTGTGACAAAAGTTAACTTTTGTCACAGCCCCTCTTTGTGGCAAGAAACACGGGTCATCATTAGAAGATCTTTTCGTCTAGGCTCAAATTGATCGTCCTATGTCACCCTTTTCAAATTCTTATTTTTCCTTGATTCTTTGAGATGTTGTGTTGGAGAAAGTACGAGTCCTTGCTTGCTGTGCACACTTGCTGCGTAACACAAAATTATTTTATAATTACCTAAGTAACCGCCTAAATCGAAGCAAATTTTTCTGAAGTTCATAATTCTAAAAAACTAGTATGAAATCAGGTAGATATCATGGCAACAAAAATTGCACTTTTCTCAGACGTTCATGGCAATTTAGCAGCGCTCAATGCATTTTATGCTTCCTCAAAACAGCTTGGTGCCACAGAGTATTGGTTTTTGGGAGATTTATTTGGTCCGGGAGATGGGGCACAGGCACTCTGGGATAAGATGCAAGTGATTAATCCAACAGTGAAAATAAGAGGAAATTGGGACGATTTCTTTTTGAACTGTCAAGCTAATCATGATCAAATTGCTAAATGTGAACAAAAAATAGCACACAGATTAACGAGTTATACTAAGACACGCCAAGCAATTGCAGCCTGGCCACTACACCTGGAAAAAAGAGTCAACGGAGTTTATTTTGGACTTTCACACAATCTGCCCACGCATAATTATGGAGATTCTCTTTCTGTCAGAGCAGATAACCAAGCACTTGCTGCACTTTTTGCAGATAACCGGCAACCTTGTGATGTGGCTATTTATGCCCATATTCACCATCCAACCATGCGTTACGTTGATCTGCATGCTTGCAGTAATGCTAAAAAGTTGGAGAAAGACTACAATAACAACCAAGCAGATGAACGACTGGTCTTAAATATCGGCTCTGTCGGAATGCCTTTTGATCGACCTGCTTGTCATAGATTGGAAAATAGAGCTGAATTCTTATTGTTAACCATCGAAGAAGATGGGACGCTCACTCCGGATTTTAAAAGAGTTGCATATCAATGATGAACGTTAATTAAGGAGGAACATGAAAATGGATGTTAATGTCTTGTTATTCCCAGGGTTTGAACCGCTTGATGTTTTCGGCCCAGTCGAGGTTTTGTTACATCTTAAAGGCGTTAATTTGCGTTATTTTTCTTTAAATGGAGGTAAAGTGGGCACCTATAAAACACTCTTTATTGAGACACTTCCACTTGAAGAAATTCATGCGGCTGGTGTTTTTTTGCTTCCTGGAGGACCGGGAACGCGAAAATTGGTTAACGAGCCGCTATTTTTAGATAAGATCAAGGAAATTGCTGAACAGGCAACTTCAGTTTTAACGGTCTGCACTGGATCTGCTTTACTTGCTAAAACAGGACTTTTAGATCACAAACAGGCCACTTCAAATAAACGTGCTTTCAAATGGGCAACAGCTCAAAATAAGCAGGTTCTTTGGATCAAAAAGGCACGTTGGGTTAAAGATGGCAATCTTTATTCATCCTCAGGTGTTTCCGCTGGCATTGATATGGTACTTGCTTTTGTTGCAGACATTTGCAGCACCGCACAGGCTGATAAAATCGCTACCCAGATTGAATATCACCGCAACAAAACTGCAAATGATGATCCTTTTAGCGAACTTTACGACTGACAGTAACCAAAAAAATATAGAAAACTGGAAAAGAGCTAACTTTCACGAAGGAATGTTGATATTTGTGCTGAAGCTAACTAGAGGAAAGGGAAATTTTATTTTATTGTTAACGGCAATTATCTGGCGAACTAATTATATTTTTATTAAGCAGGTATTACGCACAAATCTACCAACTGACTTAAATACACTGCGGGGGCCATTTTCAATGCTTTAATCTATCTCTTTTTTCAAAGGCAATCCGGAAAATGACCTGCGCTGATTTTCGCATTGAATGTAGCGCAGGAATTATTAAATTTCTGGGATATCAACTGCAGGCAGGCGGTTTAAAATATACCAGTCTTGTAGAATTTGAACCATTCACTGATAATTTGTTGTTGGGTGGGACTTTAATTGTTCTTTCGATTTTAATCATGGAACTTAACATTCGAAAAATGATTTTCTTTAAAAAAACGTTTTGATAAAAATCGACAAGATAGTGTGGAGTAGAATGCAACCTAAAGCAAGAAGAGGTTGCTTTTTATTTTATAAACAAGTCTCGTTTCTAAAGAGTAACAGCCAATTACTGCAGTATGCTATACTACTTCTCGTATTAAACTTTAAGTTAATGAAAAGTGTTCAAGCTTGTTGAAAATTGCATGTTTATCATTCGTTAACATGTTGGTTTTAACGCCATTTTCTGCACTCTTGAAGCGCTTTTCCAAAGATCTTTGCTGAAGTTTTTTTACATAGGTCAGACACACGCAAGTAACTAAAATAATGGTGTGTCTTAACTTAAAGCTGCTTGAGTGTTAGCTAGGATAGCCAGCAGCTAAAATAACTTATTTTAGGAGACTTTTTGTGGAAGTTTTAAATAAAATCATCAAAGATCGGCTTTTGTGGCTGTCTTTTGGGGCGATGCTATTAAGCTTGCTAATTAGCAAACCACAAAGTAGCGATATTAGTTGGCAGACAATTATTTCGTTAACCGCATTAATGCTGCTTGTGCAAGTTTATCAACGGTTAAAGCTGCTTGACTATGGTGCACTTATTTTAGTTCGAAAAGTAAGAAATCAACGACAGCTCATCCAGTTATTAATTAGCATTACTTTTGTAGGTTCGATGTTTTTGACAAACGATGTAGGTATTATTACAATTGTTCCTTTATTAGCGCTAATTGCAAGAAAAGTGAAAATCCCACTTGCACTGCCTATAGTACTAATTAATGCAGCAGCTAATTTGGGGAGCCTAGTTACTCCGATCGGGAATCCACAAAATCTGTATTTGCTTGCGTATTATCGAATTGATGCACTAACTTTTTTTAAAATGGCAGGTCCAATTACTCTGGCTAGCATACTTGTTTTATGGTTCTGGTCACTATCTTTTAATCCTATTCCACTAAAACCAGCTGAATTTACTTCTCCGAAAATTCAGTTGGGCAAGGCAAGCCTTACTGTTTTAGTCAGCATCCTGGTTATTTTAGGAATTTTTGCTGTTATTCCTTTGTGGATAATGCTTGGTGCAACTTTGTTTTTGACGCTTGTGATTGACAAACACTTATTTAGTAAGCTTGATTATGCATTATTATTGACATTTATTTGTTTTTTTATAACTGCGGGAGACATCGGGCGCAATTCTGCTGTTAGAGACTGGCTGCAGCAAATTGGTCAGCACAAGGAAGGCGTTTATTTTACTGGCCTGGGACTTAGTCAGATTATCAGCAATGTTCCGGCCGCAATTTTGCTAGCACCTTATACAAGGCACGTCTATTCCTTATTCTTAGGGGTTAATATCGGTGGTTTGGGTACTTTAGTTGCATCACTAGCTAATCTGTTAGCCTATAAACAATATCGTTTAAACAAACTTCAAGAAGATAAAAACTATTTAAAATTATTTCTAATAGTAAATGTAACCAGTCTTTTTATCCTTGGAGTATGTGGATACATGCTCAGCTATTGGGGTCTGAAATAATGGGGGAGAAATAAATGAAAATGATGCAGAGGCATAAATGGTTAATTTTTCTGACTTGCTTAGTAGCCGCAGCGATTATCAGCATGCTTTTTTTTATAATCAAGTCGCAAACACATCTTCGGACTGGAAACCGTTCAAATAGCATCCCAACGCTGTATCTACATGGGTGGGGTGCAAGTGCGAAGTCAACTAACAGTATGATTAACTATGCACAAAGGAATCAAGGGGCTAAAAAAGTGTTAACTGCGACTGTGTTAGCAAATGGACAGGTTGAGCTTTCAGGTGATTGGCCTGCGAATACACGGCACCCGCTGGTTCAAATTGTGATGAAGGACAATCGAAATGGCAATTATCAGGTCACACGTGAATGGTTCTATCACGTAATTTTAGCCCTGCAAAAAGCCTATCATATTCGCCAGTATAATACCGTGTCACATTCAATGGGAAATCTGACGACAATCTATTATCAGCTAAAATATGGGAGCGTTCAAAAATTACCGCGCTTACATAAACAAGTCAATCTTGCAGGACATTTTGATGGTATTATTGGAATGGATGATCAGCCAAACAAAAACTACTTTTTAGCTGATGGCAGCCCTAAAATTCAAAACCGAAATTACCGCTATCTTTTAAAACAGCGCAATAATTTTCCAGCTAATCAAGTGCAAATCTTGAATATTTTTGGGAATTTAGAAGATGGGACTAATTCTGACGGAGATGTCTCAGAAGTTTCTGCACGTTCGTTGAAATATCTGCTGCAAGGTCGGTATAAGCGCTATACAGAGATTGAAATTAAGGGAAAAAAGGGACAGCACAGTCAGTTGCATGAAAATAAACAGGTTGATCAAGCAATTGGACGCTTTCTATGGAATGTCAAATGACTTTGAATGCGTTAAGGTAAAATACTTTTTAAGGGAGTAATATGAGATGAAAGCCTTGTATTTCGATCATTTTGGAGATAATTCAGTTTTACAGTATGGGGACTTGCCTGTTCCTCAGATCACGGCTGATGAGGTTTTAGTGAAGATGAAGTATATCGGTTTGAACTTCGCGGATATTTATCGACGCAAAGGCAATTATCATCTCGAACCGCATCTACCTTATATTAATGGTTATGAAGGACTAGGGACAATTGTCAAGCTGGGGGAAAATGTGACTGAACTTAAATGTGGTGAACGGATTCTTTTTGTAGATGTTCCATTAGCTAATGCTGAACTAGTTGCCGTGCCACTTACCCATGTCATCAAGGTTCCGCCAGAAATTGATGATAAACTCGCGGCAGCAATCGGTTTACAAGGCTTAACAGCAGATTTTTTAGCACATGATTTGGCGCAAAGCCAGCCAGGTGAACGTGCCTTTATTCAAGGAATTAGCGGTGGAGTGGGACAAATTCTTTTACAAATGCTTACCGCAGATGGAATTCAAGTCTCAGGAGTAACCTCTACAAGGAAAAAACAGGAATTGGCTTTCAAACAAGGGGCAAGCCACGTCTATCTGCGGACGGATCAATGGGCTGAACAACTCTGCGATACATTTGCAACAGTTTTTGATGGTGTGGGTAGCACATTAAAGCAAAGCCTTGCACTTGCCAAACACAAAGGGCAGGTGGTCTTCTTTGGGATGGCAGGAGGGAATCCAACTAAAGTTGACCCTTTAGCGCTACTTGAGCATTCCAAAAGTATTTTGACAGGTGATCTGTGGGATTACCTGTCTAGTCGAAGCGAAAGGCAGTCAAGATTTGAGCGACTAGCATCCTATTTTATTAGTCAAAAAATTGTAATCAATGAACCCCAATGTTTTCCGTTATCAGAGGGCCAAAAAGCATATGCATTCCTTGAAAGTGGAAGTAGTAATGGAAAAATATTGATGGAATGTCGTTAACCCAAAATTATTAGCAATTAAGAGGAGATGTTACTACATGAAACAACAAGTGCTACAAATTCTCAAGACTAAATATCCGCTTATTCAAGCACCGATGTCTTGGATCACCAATGCACAATTTGTGGGTGCAGTTGCAAATGCCGGAGGTTTAGGTGTTTTAGGCCCAAATGCAGGCCAAACTACAATCACATCAGACCCAGGCCAAACCGCGAGTTTAATGCAGGCGGAAATTCAAAAATTGCGCCAAATCACAACACATTCTTTTGGCTTAAATCTCTTAACGCCTAGTACTCCTGAACAAGACCTCAATCCCTATAGTGCTGCATTATTAAAAATGGCATTTGCAGAACGAGTCAAATACTTTGTGACAGTTGGCTCTTATAATCGAAAAGTGTTTGAACAGATTAAACAACATAATGGGATCATCATTCATCGTTCAGAGATGATTTCGCTTGCAAATTTGCGTGCAGCTGAAGAAGCTGGCGCGGACATTCTGGTAGCGACAGGAATTGATGCGGGCGGAATTTTTCCTAGGCGCGCTTTTGGGACCTTTGCTACCTTGGCTGAATTCAAACGTTGCCTCCATGTTCCGTTATTGATCGCAGGCGGTATAAATACAGCTAAAGAGGCTAAAGCTGCAACTGATTTAGGAGCTGATGGAATTTATGTCGGTACTAGATTTATCGTTACGCCAGAATCCCCAGCTAGTCAAGCAGTCAAGGATTTAATTGTTGCTGCAGATTCTGATGACCTTGAATTTGTTTTTGAGCGGGAACGTTCACTTAAAACTTTAGCTGCAGATCGTTTGAATAAGCTTTTCAATGATCCCACTAATAAAGTAGATCTCAGTCAAGAAGTTAAGCGCTTAGGCGGAGTTCGACCTGCAATGCTGCTGGGAAAAGTGGAACAAGGGATTATTCCAGTTAACACTGGTGTTGGGAGCATCGTTGAAGAAAAACCAGTTAGTACACTGATCAATGAGTTAAGTGCAGGATTGTTATAATTTAAATTTAAGCACAACGAAAAGGAGTGTTTTTATGACTAACACCATTAAATTAGAAATGCCGCAGTGGCAAGGCGGCGAGAACCCTAATTATTTTTGGGGATCAAAAATATTAGCAGCAATCGTTCCTGATATTAAAGGTGAAACCTTCAAAATTGGAGTAAAGGAAAATTTTACTGTGACTGGCAATGATCGTGGCGCTGTTTTCCAAGAAGACGCTTTGGTGGCACAATTCGTTGAGACAAAACAAATTCTCGCATTAAAGCAACCCGAGAGAGTTATCACCTTAGGTGGTGATTGTGCAACTTCACATGCACCCTTTGATTATTTAAGCGGACGTTACCAAGATGATCTCGGTGTAATCTGGTTAGATGCACACCCTGATATTTCCAGTTCCAAGGAATCTAAACATGCTCATGAAATGGTAGTGACGAATCTTCTAGGTCTGGATAATACAAAATTGGCGAAACAAACTGCACACCCATTGCAGCCGCAGCAGGTACTCTATGCAGGCTTAAAAGCTCAAGATTTGCGCCCGATGGATCAAGCAGTTAAACGATTGCAGATTGCATTTTTAACTCCAGAAAAATTACGTCAAGACAATGCGGCAGTGACTAAGTGGCTCAAGCAGCATCATTTCAGTAAAGTTGCTGTGCATTTTGATCTGGATGTTTTGACACCCGCAGACTATCGATCTATTTTGCCCGCTAACCCACATGCAGATATTTCTCAATTTGGCGCAGCGGTCGGCAGCATGACTTTATCAGAAGTTAGTCAGTTTTTTGAAAAACTTACGCAAGCTAGTGAGCTGGTGGGCTTAACAATCGCAGAACACATGCCATGGGATGCCATGAATCTGCATGCGATGTTGCGCAACTTGGCAATCTTTAATTAAATTGGTTCAAATTTCAAAGATTATGCACAAACTTATTTGTAAAATGAATTAAAAACCCAACAATTGCAGGCTTGATTGTGTGTTTTTCAAGATGTGATTGTTAGGTTTTTAGTGCTCATAATTCAGCATGGAGGAGGGGTAACATTAAAATAGAGATTAAGCGGTTAGCAAAAGATGCTCAGCAAGAAGATCAAGTGCTATTTCATGTCCATGAGCTCACATCAGCAATTCAAGCTGCAATCAGTCTTTTACAAAACACTCAGAATGTTCTTTTAGCCAAACTAATAGACAGTCAGCGTGAAGAAAAAATCAGGTTTACTGAGCTCTTATACGTAGAGTATCTGGTTTAGACATATTTTTAACGGCCTTGGTATCGGGGCGGTCGTCTATTTAAGCTTGGTTTTTGTAAACGACGGCGTGTCTGTTTCACGCAAAGACGTGCTCTTTGTCTTTATTGTGTCCTGTTTTATCGGGATTAGCACCTTTATTTTTAAAATATCGTCTTTGAACTTCCTGAGTTCTTTAATTCTGTATTATTTAGGAGTAGTTGTATTCATCATTTTGCTGGATTTTGTTTTCGGGACGCAAGTGGAGTTTGTACAAATTATCAGTAGTACCACTATTATTTATCTGATTTCATACGTAGTAACAATCGGCAAGTTTTTCCTCGTGACTAAAGATATGAATGAAAAACTTAAACAGCTCAATAATAAATTAAAAAGTAGGCGGAGGCTTTAGTGTCAGATGAAGTTAAGAATCTGTGACAAGCTTATTAACTATGAAGTAATTGGCAGCGGGCGTCCTGTGGTGGTGCTGTGCTTGAATCACACGTTAATGAAAACTTGTTTTGAACGCATCCCTTGTCTACAGAAATTTCAACGGATTTATCTCGACATTCCAGGGACAGGTGCAAGTTCAGCATTTTATCAACCGCATCCAAGTAGCGATTATCTGCTACACTTACTGCTTCTTGCACTTAAAAGACTGGTTAGTGAACCTTTTTATCTGTGTGGCTATTCATATGCAGGTTATTTAGCATTAGGGATTACCACCTATTTTGAAAATAACATAAAGGGTCTTTTTTTAGTGTGTCCTGTAGTGATTGCTGCTGTAAATCAACGAAAATTGGCAGGAATTCAGCAAAATCACTTTACCTCAAAAAAGAGAGCTGCAGATGTATGGTATCAACATCTACGCAGCTTAGATTATGCAACTAAAGAAGTTGATTTACATTTTTGGCAAAGTTTACAGTGTAAAAATTATAAATACTATCGTCTATCCGTAGAACCCGCTTTAAAAAAAATCCAAATTGCAGTTCCCACACTCTTTTTGCTTGGTAAAAGAGACAACATTGTCGGGTACGAAGATCAAGTTAGGTTATCGAATAGTTTTAGCAATATAGCACTTGCTATTCTAAATGATGCGGGACACAAACTGTTGTTATGTAAGAAGCACCAATTTTTATTTTATGCCGCTCACTTTTTCAAGCATTAGCGTTAAAAAAGTTACGCCTTTACGAGTTCGTCTAGGGCCGAAAATTCACTGATGTTGAATCTTTTGCAAGAATAATGTATCATTAACAGTTATGATAAATAAACTTAAAAATCCATATTTCCCATTGATGCTGAGCCCGTTTGCTTCGCAGCTAGGGTCAGCGATTTATGTTTTAGGGCTTAATTGGTTAATTGTGCAAGTAACTGGAAGTACGAAGTTGTTAGGGCTGATCGAAGGCTTAGGCGGATTTGCTTTTCTTTTAGGAGATTTTTTAGTAGGGCTATTAGTCGATCAACATAATCGCAAAGGTGTATTAATTTGGACAGATCTTATCTCGGCTGCAATTTGTTTGCTGGGCAGTTTTTTTGTAGATAACACCACCCCGCAAACCTGGTTGCTAATTATCATTACGTTTGTCTTGAATTTAATGCTTGCATTGAATTATCCGGCAGCCAAAGCGATCACTCCTGAAGTGATTGCTAAGACGCGGTTACAGACATTTAATGCACTCGCAAACACTGTTTTTAATTTTGCAAATATCCTTGCCCCGCTAGTGGGAGGACTCTTATTAGCAATTAAAGGAATTGATTTTAGCGGTTTTTTGCTAATTAATGCATTGTCCTATTTTTTTGCGCTCTTATTAAATCTGTTAATTCCATACTCTTTTAGCCCCGCGCTAAATAAAGCAGGTCAAGAATCGATTCTTAAAAGTACGTGGGTTGGCTTCAAGTATATTAAACACCATCCTAATCTGCTGTTATATATGCTCGCAATGGGGATTTTCAACTTTTGTCTGGCCGGCTTTTTACTAACAGCACCTTATATTGGACAGCACTTTTTTGGAGGTCATGCGACAAATTACAGTTTATTTCTCACCGTCTCAGCGAGTGGAGGGTTACTAGGCGGTCTAGCATTAGCTTTGCAAAAAAGAACGGTAACTCCGCAGATTATTTATAGGGAACAGCTTTTTTATGGAATTGTACTGGTGATTTGTGGAACCTTTCTTTCTGTCTATACTTGGATGACAATTGCCTTGGTCTATGGCTTTTTTCAAGCACGTTTTTTCGGAAGTATTACGACTTTTATCCAAAATGAAACTGATGTGGCCTTTTTAGGCAGAATCTTTGGGGTGACATTCCTATTCTTTGATGGGGTACAGCCAATTGGTTCCTTCATTTTTGGTTTCTTCATCAATATCTGGCAGCAGTGGACCTATGTCATTCTAGGCTGCTGCTTAGTAGTTTTCTTTTTGCTATTATTATATTTAAGAAAAGAAAAATATGCGGAGATGGCATAAGTTGTTAAAATTTGAGCATTAACGTATAAGCACGGAGTTAAATCGGAGAATTTTGACTTATGGAACACGTTTATCCGGAATAAAAGAGGGGCTGTGACAAAATTTTACTTTTGTCACAGCCCCCTTTATTATTAGCAGCACTTTTCAAAAGACAGCGTCCCCTTGTCAAGAATAGGTTGATTTGTTATCCTAAAAAGAGTTTATAGAAAGTTGGACTAATAATTTATGAATACATATCCGTTACTACGCAATCTCCTACCACTCCAAATCAAAGTGGTTTGGTTTTTGCGTGCACTGCTTGATTTTTGCATTTCGCTAGTGCTTACAGCCTTGGTTTGGTGCTTAGCCTTTAAATTTTGGAATCCCAGTTGGTTATATACTGCTGGATTTGCTGTTCTAGCTTTGATCGTCGTGAATTTAGTGGGGGCTTTGCTGCTAATTCCATATCGCTATGCCTTTCATCGCTATGAAATAAATAGTGAAGAATTGGCTTTTCAGAAGGGTTTCTTTTTCCGTCAGACAGTTTTTGTGCCGCTCGTCCGCATTCAACATGTTGAAACGCGACAAGGACCTTTACTGCGTCAACAGAAATTGATGTCACTAGTTGTGTATACTGCTGCTACCGAGCATCAGATTGCAGGTCTGAGCAGCGATGAGGCTTTCAAGTTGCGCAATCAAATTTTGCATTTGGTCAAGGCGGTGCGCGAAGATGTCTAACATGCGACATTTCAGCGCTTTAATGCTGTTGCAGCGCACGGTCCACAATCTTCGTGCTTGGATTGTTTTACTAGTATTAGTTGTTTTCAAAAACATTTCAAATCCAAAACTGCTTGTCTTAGGACTTCTTATTTTTCTTTTATTAGCAGTTGCGCAAGCCTACTATCACTGGCTATCCTATCGTTTTGTGCTCAATGAAAAACATTTACTGATGCATTATGGCTTTATTTTTAAACATCAGATAGATATTCCTTATGAGCGAATTCAGGCAGTTCACCGTGAAGTTTGGTTTCTATTTAAACCTTTTAAAGTTGCAAAGTTAACGATTGAAACTGCAGGAAGCCGGGGTGGCAAAGATGACGTTGTGCTGGAAGCTGTTCCTGAATTCATCTATCGTGAACTTGAAAAAAAGCGTAACCACGGTACTGAATTACCGGCTGCGAAGACTTCCGTGCAAACCACGCTTTACCAAGTCTCTGTAAATGATTTATTTGTCTTTACTTTTACAGATCTTAATTTGGTTTCAGTTTTGCTGGCAATGTTGGGGATCTACAGTGAAGCAGGAAGTTTGGCTTTTCAAAAATGGGTGGAGACGCGCCTCAATGAAATTGTTGCCGGTGGGATATTAATGATTGCTCTTTTGATCCTGTTAATCTTGTTTATCTTGTTTATTGTAGTCTTAACCCGTAACTTCCTGCGTTATTTTCGCTTCTTTGTTTGGCGGACAGATGATCATTTAATTATTGAAAGAGGACTTTTTACGCGGCGGCGGGTTAGCATCCCAATTCAACGGATCCAAGCGCTCCAGTTGCGGCAATCACTGTTACGGCGCCTCTTAGGATTACAAACTGTGGAAGTTATTTTAGCAGCTGGGCAAGGTGATAATAAAAAAGAGGATGTTAACGACAATACCTTTTATCTACTTCCAATTATTCGGGACAAAGAAGTTTGGCAAATGTTACAAAAACTGCTGCCGGAGTGGCAACCGACAGCGCTTGTACCGAATTCTAAAAAGTCCCACTGGTTTTTATTTGCCCGTTTCCGTCTACTCGCATTATTAATTTTGGGTGCTGCTGCAATTTACTTTTTCAACCTTGTGTGGGGAATAATAGTAATCGGTCTGCTGGCTCTTTTTGTGGCAATCTCTTTTTGGACCGCTGATATTCAAACCGCGGCGCTTGATAAGAACAGCTTGCACACTGTGACTGTAGCTGGTATTTCCCGGATAGAAACACTATGTCCGTTTAATAAAATTCAATCTGTGAAATTAAAAACCACTTATTACTTAGAGCGGCACCAATGGGGTCATTTTGAACACTTTGTTAAAGCAGGACGAATACGTCGACGAATCAAACTAAGATATCTTGATTTAGCGGAATGTACACGTCTTAAACAACGCGTCTTAGCTGGGCGGACAACTTTAAAGAATGATTAGGCCTGTAATAATTTGACGTGACAGCTGTTAGTTCCAGAATAGATATCAGCAAAAATATAAAACTAAGAGAGACTAAGTCGAAAGTTAATTTTTGATTTTGTCTCTCTTAGTTTGTTTTGCGTTCTTCGATAGTAGCTTCTTTGCAATGTTAGCAGTTTTACATACACTTGATTTACTGTTAAATGCGTTATTTTAACTTGACTTTAGCAGTCATTTGTTTACAATGTAAATGTAGTTTACGTTGTAAACAAAAAGGAGAGTTCAAAATGCCAAAAGCAATTGAATTAGTACATGTCGGAAAAAAATTTAAAAATAGAACCATTCTGAAAGATATTAATTTGGTTATTAACAGTGGAGAAATTATTGGATTATTAGGTCCTAATGGGGCTGGAAAGTCAACTTTAATTAAAATTATGACGGGTTTAATTAAACAAGACTATGGAGAGGTGTATTTGTTAGGACGACAGCTTGGACAACAGAGACGGAATACTAATGCGCTTTTAGGATTGGCACCACAACAATTAGCTCTTTACCCACAACTAACCGTGGTTCAAAATTTAAAGAATTTTGGTTTCATAAATGGTTTAAATCAAACTGAAGTAAACCAAAAGACTTCTGACTTATTAGCTACTTTTGCATTAACTTCAATTAAGAAACAGCTTGCTGAAGACTTGAGCGGTGGTCAAAAAAGGCGTTTGCATTCGGCTATCGCACTGATGAATAATGCCAAAATTGTTTTTTTAGATGAGCCAACTGTCGGAGCTGATGTCACGTCACGTGATAAGATTCTAAATGCAGTTAAAAGGCTCAGTCAGCAAGGAATTACCGTTATTTATACAACCCATTATTTGCAAGAAATTGAGGATTTGAATGCCAAAATTGTTTTCTTGAATCATGGTAAAATCGAAGCAATCGGATCTAAAGAAAAAATTATCCAACAGTATGCACATCCGGCAATTGAACTCTGGTTCCAAGGAAAACTTCCCACCATTGCAGGCTGGAAAAGAAAGGGGAATTGTTTGGAATACAAGACCGCTCCAGCCAACTTCCCAGTGGCTATGATTTTAAAAAGTGCCTTAACTGACAATGAAATTCAAAATTATCAATTGCAGGAAATCAAGCTTTCACATTCTAATCTGGAATCTGCATATCGTGGTTTAATAAAAGGAGGCATCTCCCATGAAGTTTAGACAAATATCGGCGGTCACGCGCTTAAACATGCATTTACAGTTGGCTGAGCCGTCTGTCCAAATTATTATGATTTTAATTCCAATTGTAATGGCACCTTTTATGCTTCCAGCTGCTAAGGCCCAACTGTTAGTGCAAGGATATCATGCTGCTAACGGCTCGGAACAAGTTGTTCCAGGATTGGCCGTTTTATTCTCGTTCTTTTCTGTCCAACTGATTATTCAGAACTTTTTTAATGAAGCGACCTACAACACTTGGGACCGGCTTCAAGTTTCAATAACTTCTTTGCCAGAAATTATTACCGGAAAAGCGATTATTGCGTATATCATTCAATTGTTACAATTGATAGCTGTAGTGCTGCTCAGCAGTGTTCTTTTTAATTTCAGTCCTAATGGTAGCTGGCTGGCATTAGCCGTTACACTCATCATTTTTTCCGCTTGCTTAACATTTTTTGGTATTTTGCTAGTGAGTTGGACTGATTCAGCATCATTTGCGCTAATGCTTTCAAACTTTTTAGGTGTCTTAATGGCCGGGTTGGGTGGTAGCTTATCGCCAACCAATTCATTTCCGGATTGGGCGCAAAAATTAGCTTGGTTCGATCCTGCTTATTGGGCCCTGTCAGCGATAAAAAAAATCAGTCTTGATCATGGTAACCTTTCAATGATTAAAACCAACCTCATTATTTTGATAATCATTACTTCACTTTTTGTTTTATTAGCGTTGCTCGGATTTAAATTAAAACCACTGAAAGCAGGCGATCACTAATGGTTGATAAACCGCTAAAGGAAACCTTAAGCCGCGAATACATTTTGCAGATCTCATTAGCTTTAATTGATCGTGACGGAATTACATCTTTTACGATGCGTAAATTAGGGCGTGAACTGCACGTTTCTCCCATGGCTGTATACCGCTATTTTCCAAATCAGGGGAATTTGTTTGATGGCCTTGTTGAATTTATTTGGAACAAATCACTGGCGCTTAATGAATTGAAGCTCGCTGCCAATTTAAATTGGCAAAAAATACTGATTGAGTTGATGTCGCATTTTCGGCGAACATTGTTGCAGCATCCTAATGTTTTGCCACTAATGTCAACGCATCCGCTTGTAACCGCGCGGCAATTCCAATTAGTTGGAAGTTTTCTGACTTTTCTAGTTGAAAAGGGAATGAAGATTCAACCGACTACTATCTTTCTAGTTAAGAGTTTGGCCGTTTATACGTTAGGCTTTGTTTGGGCTGAAGCAATTGAACCCGAAAATGGTGGTGTCATTGATACAGCAAATTTGCAGAATTCTAAGCAAAAACTGCCAATTTTAAAAGAATTCATGGATTCCTTACAAAGCGAACAGTTTGATGAGGAACACCAATTTTTGTTGGGAATTTCAGCCATTATTAATGGTTGGGATGCAAGGCCGTTTGTTTAGTACGCGAGATAGGAGTGAAAAAGTAGTCAGACTTACAATTCTGACTTAGTAAAAAGACAAACAACTAATTACTTACAATTTTTTTTTCGAGTGTCTGGATCTTATTTTGAATTTTTTCGAGATAGTTTTTTTGCTGTGTCAGGTCTTTTCTGATTTTTCTTTCTTGCTTTTTTAGTAGTTCAATGCGCTGGTTTAGCGTTTTGTATCCTGCAGCCGTTGAATTCACAAAAAATCTGATTTTTTCTAATGAGCTTCTTGCACGACAAATAACCGTTAATACAATTGCGCCAGGACCAATGGATACACCTTTTTTCTATAGTCAAGAGACAAAAGAGTCTACTTCATTCCATAAAGCGCAAGCAATGGGAGACCGACTAACAAAGATTGAAGACATTGTTCCAATCATAAAGTTCTTAACTACTGCTGGTTGGTGCTGGTTGGTGGATTAACGGCCAGACTATTTTCGCTAATGGGGGTTACACGACCCGTTAAAATGATTGAAAATTATTTTTGCAAAACCAGTAAAGCGCTCAAACTTTAATCATGGTAATTCACGTATTTTAGGATAAAGCTAAGAGAATAGGACAAAAGGCGTTTAGTTGGCGCGAATTAACAGCGTGAGGCGGATAATTCCAAAATTGGTTTGTCTGACTTATAGGGTTAATTCGCGCCAACTGCCTTTTGGTGCACTCCACTTTTGTCCTGGGCCCTTATTCTTTTTCATTTTTATGTCTCTTTTAATGACAACTGACGATCCACATAAATCAGATAAATAAGGCTTGTGACAAGAAGCGGGGTAAAAAGTACAAATAACAAACTCCAGCTCATACCAACGCTATTGTTTGAAGCGGCAATCAGGGGTCCCCAATCTAAAATAAAATGTAATAAAATTACCCACAACAAACAGTTAGTTGTGATGCGCAATGCTGCCAAAAAAACGCCGGTAGCAAACGCGTACAGCATCTGTTGCAAGGTAGCTCGCGGACTTTCTCCAAACAAATTGATCAGATGCATGCTGCCAAATAATACAGCTGACCACACAGCTGCTTTAGTAAACTTATAAGAAGAACTCTCATAGATAAATAGCCCCAGAAAAGCAGATAGAATTAAACCACGACAAATTGATTCCTCAAAAATTGCCGCAGACAGGGCTATCATTGTGTCTAACAAGAAATTCTTTGAGTTAATAACAGTAATAATATTTAAGGGAACATTCTCCACACTCATTATGATAATAAAAATGGCAACTGCAAGGATGCCCCAAATTCCTAAATTTCTAGTAAAAAGCAACTTTGTGTTAATCAACTTAAATGACTTAAGTCCTCTGAATGCAACTAATAAAGCCACAAGCGCTAAAACAACATTAACGATCGCTTTAGTAGTGTTAGAGGCATCATAAATGAACATGTTTAGCCACCAAAAAAGCAGGAACAAGATAATTCCCCAATATAATTGTCTGCCCCAAGTCCAGCGATTATTTAATAGCATTGCCAGCTTCCTCCTTAATTTTCCAGTATTCGTAATATTATAATGATATCATTATTTTTAAATAAGCAAACGGATACTTTTAAAAAAATAGCTCGCAATTAAATAAATATTTAATTAAAGTATTGATGAGGGAGGCGGTCGTTGTACGCGCAGTAAAAATAGGGGTTGAGAGACCAACAAAAGTATATTTACCTGGCTGGATGGGAAATCAGACAGACTCCACACATAAATTTTAGGATTAGATCTGCTAGATGTTATTTTAGCAATGAAAAGGCGTTGATTGTGAATAACAGCGATAACTTGAGCTGCTCTTGCTAAAGCTGCTTAGGTTAGCAGGCAGAAGATCAGGAAGCCTCCGCAGTAGTAATTGACTGAACCCAAGGATATTTTGGTTGTGCTTAACCGGATTTAGCAAAAAGCAATTAGTATTTTCAATCTTCAATCAATACAACTCTCATTTTTTCGGCAAATTTTAGCGCGCGGTTGTCAATTCCATGCTCAAAAGTCCAATTTAAAATTTCAAAAATAACACCCGCGGCAATTTGGGTCGCCAAATCTACATCGACCTCTAGGGATAGTTCATGCTGTGTAAAGTATGCTCTTAGATAGCTTTCAATAACTCGTTTAAATTCATTTTGCAAATTATACTGCGGTACGTTGATCTGAAATAAAACAAGAATAGATTCTTTGTGTGCGATTAATTCAGCATAGAACTGTTCAATTGACATCTTCCAGTTCAATGTCATCAAAGACTTAAGCCGTTTTTTAACAATCAGTTCGAAGTCTTCAACCTGTTTATTGAATACTTTTTCTAGTAAATCAAACTTATCTAAATAGTGTAAATAAAAAGTTGATCTGCTGGTGAATGCCACTTTGCAAATGTCTCCGATTGTAATTTTAGCAAAGTCCTTTGTCTTTAATAATTTAATGAAGGCTTGCTCAAGATTGCGTTTTGTTTTAAATTTTCTAAGATCTTCTACCAAAACAATTCTCCTTTTTATATCCAATAATGGTCAATCTAGGTCCAAATGTCCTTTTATGGACACTTTTAAAAATGATGACTGTTGCTGCCGTGTTATTTGCCAGTTAAACTGCAGATATCACAAGAATGGAGGAACAAAAATGTTTTTTGAATATCTTAAAGGGCAGCAACAGATGAACTTACAAATTAATAGGCAATTAAATGGTCTTCATGATAATCCTAAAGTCAAACAGGATTTAAAGGTCGTTATTCCACAAATTCAAGATGAAGAAAGCTGGTTTTCAGCATGGCAGACGGTAGGTGAAAAACGAGAGCGTCAAGCAGATTTTGCACTTGCCTGTGCTTACTTCGCGCTGGCACAATTTTATTTAAATAAGCATGATTCTAGGAAAAAAGTGACTGTCCATCGTTATTTAAACAATTTTTACCGCAGTCATCCAGGGCTTAATTATGTTGAATACAAAGTTCCATATGAGAATTCCTATCTTCCGGCTCTGAAGGTTGTCGTTAATCCGGGTGCACATAAAACGCTGTTAATTATTAATGGCTTTGATAGTTTTATGGAAGAAATTTTAGCAGTGACTGACTTTTTTAAAGGCACCGACTATAATTTGATTTTGTTTGATGGTCCCGGTCAGGGAAGAGCCTTAATTGATAATGGAATTCTCTTTACACCGTATATGGAAAAAGCTGTGACGCAACTTTTAGACTATTTTGAACTTCAAGAAGTGGATGCCCTCGGTGTGTCTTGGGGCGGCTATTTTGTTATTAGGGCAGCTGCATACGAAAAAAGAATTAAACAGGTAATCTGCTTTGACTTCTTCTATGATGGTCTGAATGTCTTTTTGAATGGTTTACCTAGCGAAACAAAAGAACGCTTAAGAAGTGCTTTAGAACAAGGAAATGAAACTAGCGTGGAAAAACTCCTCAAGCCCTTTATCCAAACGAACGCGGATTTGAAATTTAAGCTTAATAAAGGATTTGAAAACACCGGTACAAAAACTCTCTGTTCTTTATTAAAACAGATTGCCTTGCATAATGTTAGTGGGTTGGGCAAAAAAGTGACTGCAGATGTGCTACTTTTAGCTGGAAGTAAAGATCAGTATGTTCCATTTCAGGATTTAGCATTGGAACAAGCAGAGTTAAGATCCGCCAGATCATTAACAACCAAAATTTTTACAGAAAAAACCGGCGGAGAACAACACTGCCAAGCTGGAAGATATGACCTTGCTTTGAATGCCGTACGTATTTTTTTAAATCAACCAGCCTTGCCTGGTCATGAGACTTCAATTTGAAGTGTGTGCTGTTCGAATGTTTTTCAAAAGATCCCAGTTAAAACTATATATTTGTTTAAAAGCATGCTAAACTTTCCTGCATAAGGATGATGCTATCCGAGAAATTTAACATGGGAACTAAAACCTTTTTCAATTTTAATTTATTCGATGGTATAGATTCGATCGAACATGGTTTTTATGTTAATGATGAAGAAATCGAATTAATGTTGGAACCCAATACTTATTTAACACCAACTTTACTAGCAGATACCTTTGAGAACCTCAGTGTTGCGTATCAACAAGGAGCCAAGTTCACCTGTGGAACAGATGCAGGTAGTCCTTTTAATGGTTATGATAAAACGTGTATGAATTTGAATTGTTGACTAAATTAGGGATGACCCCGTTTACCTACCGATGCTCAACAGTCAATGCTGCTAAACTATGTCAGATTGATGCTGAATATGGCACTTTAACAGCAGGAAAGGTTGCTGACTTCATTGTTCTAGATTCAGACCTTTTAGAATTGTTAGGGGAACTAAGAATGCAAATTATTTTAAAAGAACTTCAGCAAGACGAACTGACTGACTTTTGGGAATTAGCGTTCAGTAATCCGCATGCAGAATGGACCAAATGGAATGGTCCGTATTTTCATGATAAGCTGCCCTCAAAAGACACTTTTATTGATAGCAGCCAGAAGAACGTGTATCTGAATAATCCGTTGCGCAAAGTGATTTGGAACAATAATCAAATGGTGGGGATGGTTTTTGCGTATTATGCAGACGAACCCTTAGAAAAGTGGCTGGAGGTCGGAATAAGTATTTATCAACAAGCAAACTGGCAGCAGGGAATCGGGCGGCAAGCTCTAACCCAGTGGATCACTGAGCTATTTAAGCAAAGTACGCTGCCACATCTTGGATTGACAACGTGGTCAGGCAATTACCGGATGATTGCCCTTGCTGAAAGTCTAAACCTAAAGAAAGAAGCAGAAATCCGCCAAGTCCGCCAAGTCCGCTATTGGCAAGGAAAATATTGGGATTCTATCAAGTACGGGATTCTGCGGACTGAATGGACTAATAAAAATAAAACAAGTTTGTAATTAGCGTAAATTATATTTATGAGCTAATGATACGTAAATTGAGAGGAGTTTGACTAATTTGGAAACTACAGGCTTGCTTAATCATTTCGAAATCAATGTTAGTAATCTTGCTGCCTCGCGGAAATTTTGGGATTGGTTGCTACTCAAGCACTTGGGATATCAACACTACCAAGTATGGGAGCAGGGGATCAGCTACATCAAAAAGCCGTACAGTTACTTAGTTTTTGTACAAACTGATGTCCAAAAATTAAGCGCTGGTTACCGTAGAACTCATGTTGGACTAAATCACTTGGCATTTTCTGTTGCAGACAAGCAACTAATTACTCGAATTAAAAAAGAACTAGGGCCACTTAATTATAATGAACTTTATGCTGCTCGGTATCCCTATGCGGGCGGAAAAAAGCATTATGCGCTTTACTTTGAAGATCCGGACAGAATCAAAGTAGAAATCGTTGCAATCGGAGAGTAGCTGTTATTAGTGGAATTACAGCAAAGGCAAGAATCATTGGAATAGGGATAAGTATAGTTAAAGCTCAGCTTTGAAGAGAATGCAAGCTTACTCTTTAAAGTTGAGCTTTTTTATAATCCCTAATTACTTTGGTGGATATGCCAAATAATGTTGAATAAGTAACCTAATACTGTCAATTTCCACTCAGCAAGTTTGTCTTAATTTGACAACAGGTATACTTTTGTTCACTTGTTTGTCACTCTAGTTAGTTCTATGATCCCAACTAGAGAGAAATCCCTTAAGATTGGACAAAAAACTAATTAATCAAGGAGCGCTAACATTGAAATCAACTAGAGCAGCAAATTCACAAATTGCGATATTCATAATCATCGGGCTATTTTTTGGAGTTTTTGTTATCGGGGCTGATTCTTTTATTATTTCACCACTTTTACCAACGATTGCCCACGAGTTTAAAGCGTCCGTAGCAGAGACCTCCGCGAGTGTTACCATCTATGCACTTTGTTACGCACTGGGAGCTCCATTCTTTGGCCCTTTAGGCGATTGTGTAAATAAGCGTTTGCTTTTAATGACAGGAATCCTGATTTTTTTAACCGGAACACTTTTATGTGCGTTAGCGAATAAGTTGGCGTTGTTTTACATGTATCGTGCACTCGCAGGGATTGGAGCGTCAATTTTTTTACCAAATGTTTGGGCTTTTATCGGTGACTTTTTTTCGGGGAAACAATTGAATCAGGCTGTCGGAATTGTCATGTCTGCCTTATCCCTGTCAATCGCAATCGGGGTACCGTTAGGAACGACCCTTTCACAACTGAGCGATTGGCATATGGCCTTTTGGGGCTCTGCATTCCTGACACTGGTTTGCATGCTGGTTTTATTTTTTACTATTCCTAAAAATTTATCTGTAATACAGCATCCCAAAAATATTGGTTATTTTAATAGTTTCAGTACGGTCTTAAGTACGCCGAATGCAGTTCCTGCATTGCTAATTACCCTATTTTGGATGTTTGGCTTTTATAGTGTTTATACTTTTTTGGGAACATTTATTGTTGACACTTTTAAGTTTAATACTGCCACGACAGGTTACATCTTTATTGCTTACGGTCTATCCAATTTCTGTGCTAGTTTTTTTGGGGGAAAAGTCATGAATTATCTTGGTAAAAAAAGGAGTGTTCTCACAAATGGTGGGGTTTCCTTACTCGTTATGCTAGTAATTGCTTTTTGGGGAAATAACTTAGGAATTTTGCTGCTGGCTTTAATCCTGTTAGCTCTGACTCAAGGCTTTGGAGTAACTGCACTGCAAGCCTATTGTCAACGTGGTGCCTTCAAATCGAGCAACTGTCATGTCAATTAACAGTTCTTTTCTATATCTAGGCCTAACGTTAGGTTCGCTGCTTGGCGGCTTGTTATTAAAGTTCACTGGTTTCAAATCAATTACTATTTTGGCAGCTTTTGGTTTTTTACTGGCACTTCTAATTACATTGAAGTTGAGCCAACAACCGAACAGAAAACCTTAGCTGTAGTTCAAAAACCTGGCATCACGACTGTCTGAACCATGAAAACGCAAGGGATAGTCAGCATTAGCAATCTAAGTTATTGTTGCCTGCAATTTTACCAGCATTTTCTTTGAGATAATGGCTGCCCCAGGAATTCAATGCAGTCACCAGTGGCGCTAAGCTCTGACCCCATGCTGTCAAAGAGTATTCTGTGTGAAAAGTTGCTGTGACCTGACGCTCGATGATTTGATCCTCTTGCAGTTCAGACAATTGCAGTGCCAGCATTCGCGTAGAACACTTCGGAATTTCTTTGTGTAACTCACTAAAGTGTAATGAAGCAGACATCAGCCTACAAATGATAATTGACTTCCATTTTCCGGATAAAATACCAAGTGTCGTATCTAATGGGCAATATTCAAAGTGTTTTTGACTACTTTCGATCGCATTTATTGTACGCATTTTTTTCTCCTTACTACAGTAATATTAACAACTCAATGATACTTCAAAGATAGGCCAAAACAACTTTAATTGCCTGTCGTACTTAAACATTTTTGCAATGATGCTACATATTTAGCAGATTATCAACTCAAAATTTGCTAATTGCAGTCTTTGCCCCTTGACCATCATGCAACGTAACGGTTTAAACTTCAAAATGGAGAAAGGGATGATAAAGATGCCCTTAAAAATTTTAACTGCTCAAAGATATGCAGACTTAAGTACTTTACCAAAAATTAAACGCCGTTCGTATTTTTCAAAACATGGCTTAGCACCTTTTGCAGAAAAATTTAAAAAGCAACATTTTACCATAAATGACAGCTGGGCGACTATTTTATAGTATCTGTAAAAGTTGATGCAGCGTTACTTTGAAGAGCGATGTTGACGTAAACATTGATTTGATATCCCTGTAATAAAAAAAACTCTGAATTAGAGTTTTTTTTGCATAGTTATATCAGTTGTAGTGAAGCCATTTTTTTCGTAGACATGGATAGCTCTTTTGTTACTTCCAAAGACATGTAAGGCTATTGAACTAAAACCTTTTAATTTGGCTTCCTGAGTTGTCAATTGTAGAGCTTTGGAACCAAAACCCTTGTTTTGAAAATTGTCGTAAATTTTAAAATCATAGATGAATGCCATTAAAGGGTTATCTCGGTAGCTGGCAAACCAAATATATCCAACAGTATCAGCTTGAAACGTAATTGAGTAAAAGAAAGTATTGGCGGTCTTTATCCCTGCTGGGAGTAATTCTTTGAAGCTGGCATTGGCATTTTTAAATGCATTTTCATTGGTCCATGTGCCGGCATCTATTTTGTTTTTTGCGTATTCTTTAATAGCGGTTGATAGATAATGCTGAAATTCAATTTCTGTCATGGGTAATAGATGCATTATGATTATTTCTCCCCGTTTTTAATGTATGAAGTTAGTATAGCACCAAAATTATAGAAAGAAGAGTACGTAAATGAAATACCACGCCAGAAGTCCACATTTAGCATCTGTGCTTGGTTTTGCGGCTGATTTGTAGTTTAAAAAGGAGAAATAACGGCTTTATAATTGGTAATTAGCATTCTACCAAAACGCATGCTTTCAAGCATAGTAAAGATTTGATACAGTTGCATGACTAATAATCGCACAGCAAGCTTTAATCAATTTGTCGGGATAGTAAAGGGCTTGCTGATGCATCAAACCATTAGTGGACTTTTAGTACATATTGCAGTGAAAGGTGCGGTTGCTATTTATGCGCTAAACGCTGTCCCATTACAACCATTCCCCAGTGGATCCAGCCGAGATTAACAACAAAAAGAACAGCTATAATTAAAATAATAAGAACCCATTGCCAGGCGAGCGAAGCTGAATTAACTGAATTTACTAATAAAAATATTCAAGTTCCTTTGCAAGAATATAAATTTATAATTTTCTTAGGGAAAAAGACAAGCTCTATATTACATTTGAGTGCAGGCTACCTTGGAGATGGAGGGATTCCAGGATTTTTATCAATGACATTCGTCGCCGTAGAAGAATTGAAAAAAAGTAGGTCATCTATTTGCCCACGAGGGCAACCAAGGTGTTGCAACCAATTTTTAAAGACGTGCTCAATCTCGAATGGATGACAGCAATTATGCCATACATTTATGGTGATCAACTAGCCACAATGCTTGGCCATCCTCCTAAGTGACTCCCGTATGCCGTCGAATATTCCTTAGGTTATCAGCTAATCAAATTTTATTTAGCACAGACTGGCGTCGGGATTGAAGCGGCCACGATTTTACCGGCTGAAAAATTATGAAGGAAGTGCACAATTTTTGGAACTAATGAAGTGCCTTATAAAATTTGGATGTGTAAATCAAGTTTTGGAGGTGCTTTTTTATCGACTACAACCCATTAACTTGTTTTAAAAGACAACGCTAGGTCTTTTAAAATATTAGAGTTAAGTGCAGCTTTTGAGATTTGATGACTAGACATTTATTCCTTTATTAATCTTTAAATTAGCAATTAAAGCATTGATTAACATAAATAGATGATGTATCATTTAAATTGTTAAAATATATGCAGACATTGTTAAGAAAGGAACTTTTTATGCTAAAAAAGAACTTTAGAAACATCCGGGTTAGCAGTTTTTGCTTGAAAAGAACAGGTGAGAGGTCACAATTATGACGAAGAAAGGGGAGCAAAATATATTAGAATATCAGAAACATCTTTAAAGACAATTTAAAAAGCTCATAAAATTTATCCATGCATAATGGAGGAGAGATGTTGAAAAAGAGAGATTACAGGTGCAAACATTGTAATTGTAGCATATAACCCATTAGGAAGAGTTTTTCAAACAATTTTAGCTTGGAAGAATCTAAAAGAGATGTTTGTTAATCTCTACCTAGGTTCCAAGCTGAGAATTTTGCGGCTAATCAGGAAGTATTTAAAATTATTGATAAGCCGGTAAAAAGTTGGCAAAAGCTTCATCAATTTAGTGGTAAATCCATGTTAATTCTTCTTTCGATCTTTTTTTGACTTTCCGTGCCGTTGATTTGAAATTTCAAAGCAGATATGAGGGTTTTAACATCAATAACATTGGCTAATGATGCAATATTATACTCATTAAATAGATCTTCTTTTTCTTTGATATCGGGGATTAACTTGCGTCCCTTAGCAGTTAAGTGCAGCACTGATTTTCGATTATCGTCAAGCGCTTGACTTTTATAAATAAAACCATTTTCAACTAAACGCTGGACTAAACGGCTAGGGCTCTTGCTTTCACAAATTAGCAACCCACCTAACTCCTTTAAGGACAAGGGTTCTTTCTTAGATAAAACTTGTAAGACTTCACTTTGATTAGGTGTAATGCCAAGCGGGGCTAACAACTCAGAATATTTTTTCTGACCCTCTTTTTGGACAGCATTAATAAGGTACCGTAATAAATCAGCATCATTCATGTTATTCATCCTAGCTAGAAGTATTTTTATCTATAATAGCACATTAAAACAAACTTTGGTCCAATAAAAAAAGAAAAGAGGAATCAGACAATCATGAACAATCTCAGACAATTAGGACAGACTAACCTATATTTATCACCACTTGGATTAGGAACTTGGCAATATAGTACAAAGGACAGCAAGCGAAGTTCAATGTGGGGCAACGCCGAGACAGAAACTGTTTATGAAATTATTAAATATTCTTTACAACATGGAATGAATTGGATAGACACAGCTGAAATATATGGCAATGGTACTTCTGAAAGATTTATTGGCGAGGCTACACAACGCTTGCAAGCAGAAAATCTACTCTCAGCTAAGCCGTTGATTGCGAGTAAATGGTTCCCGTTAGCGCGTTCTGCAGCATCAATTGCAAAAACAATTGATGACCGCCTAAAATATTTGAAAGTCCCGACTATCGATCTTTATCAGATTCATCAACCAACCTCTAGATCATCGTTGAGAAAACAAATTGAAGCACTGGTTTCGCTTGCAGATCAGCATAAAATAAACCAAATTGGTGTTAGCAATTTTTCTGCCAAACAAATGGTTAAAGCTCATCGCCTGTTGCAAGAATATGGAATGACGCTTGCTTCAAATCAAGTTAAGTACAATTTATTACATCGTAATCCCGAAACAAATGGTACGCTCGAAGCAGCTAAAGAACTGGGTATAACATTAATTGCTTACTCTCCATTACAACAAGGCTTGTTAACTGGCAGATTTCATGAACATCCCGAAACTTTAGCGCACATCAGTCGATTCAGAAAATTACAATCAAATTTAACTACTAAAACATTGCAAAGAACAGCACCTCTTTATCAAGCATTAAAAATGATGGCGGTCAGTTATGACGTGACAATTTCGCAGATTTCTTTAAATTGGCTTATCAATTCTCAAGGAGATACCGTTTTAGCAATTCCTGGAGCATCTAAAATACAACAAGCACAAGAAAATGTTGCCACACTAGATTTTGAATTGTCAATTAGTGATATTGCCAAACTAAATAAAATCTCTGCAGCTCTATAATTTCAGCTCAATTAGACTTGATTTAGCAACACTAATCAAATACTCTTATTAAGTGAAAATTTTAATGTTTGCTTTGAATTTAAACATGCTGATAAGCTGTTCATTGTGTTCCAAAAAAACTTACCATCTATCTAGATCAAATATCTAATAATTAAAATATGGAGTTTTAGTATCACCCCACAGCGGACTAGGGAGTTCTCAAAGCCAATTGACTTGAATGTTTTGACACGTGCGCGGGCTTCTGTGACCACTTTTGAGACAATTTGCATACAATTAAATAACTAAGGGATTGACTCAACTATGAAAGAAAGTACCGCTAAAATAAAGTCGGGATTTTAGTACTTGCTACGTAAATCCAGCCTTAAAATCCAAAAATCATTAAAAGTAGTAGCTTTGGCGTAATGATGGCAGAGTTCAAATGTTCGAATTATTTCATTCTTTGCCTTATCTAAAATGCTAAAACGCACAAGAAATTGTTTTCGTACTCCTAATGGGAGTGTGACATAAGTCGGGAAAATTTGAGTGCTAACTCGAAATTACGAACATAGCGAGTATTTTGCTATGAGTAATTCGAAGTTAGATGGAGAATTTTGACTTATGGAACACGTTTATACGGAATAAAAGAGGGGCTGTGACAAAATTTAACTTTTGTCACAGCCCCATTATTGTAATAGAAATCAGCACCATCACAATTATCTGAATTAAATAAGAGGACAGCTTTTTTATCACTATAAACTTTTAGCAGATCAATCATATCAGCTAAAATGGTTCTTTTCAAAGATAACTTTTCATTTTCAAAAGTAGGGCAGTTCTCAAAAATAGTTTGCTGCATACTACTGTCCTTCGATCTGGTTGAATGCTTTCAGAAAATACGTTCGTTTAATGAACATATGTTCTGCAATGGCTGATTTAGCAAAAAGATTCTATCTTGTCAAACAATGCTAATCTTTCATCATTGCCAATCACGGTGAGTGGAAGCAATCAGTATTTTGTTTTTCAAATGCACAAACTATTTTTTACAACATTGCTATCAAATTTTTCATCTTGTATTCTGTTTCTGTTCCAGGTGCTGGCGCATTGATAAACAGCTTAAGATTCATATTAGCTGCCACAAAAAAACTGGTATGTTCAAATATTAACTTTCCAGCGGTTGGATGGTTGAAGGTTTTATAATATTCCCTTTCCTTTGCAACATTATGCATTGACCACCATTCAGCAAATTCTGGGCTTGCAGCTTGCAATTGCCGCACAAATTTCGTTACCCAAGGATCTTCAATATACTTGCTGCATTCTGCTCGAAAACGAGCAATTAACCCTTGTGCTTGTACTTCCCAATTAGTAAATCTTTTTTTGTATTGAGAATTTGTAAACATTAACCAAACACAATTTAGATCTTCTGTTGCGAGCGTATCAAAATCGAATAATGCCACCCTGGCTGCGGTATTCCAAGCAACTAAATTCCAGCGAGTATCAAGAATAATTGCCGGAGAGAACGTAAGGCTTGCCAGTATACGTTGTAGCATTGGCGCAAGAGCCTGCTGTTGTGGGGGAATATCCAGTGGGGAAGGTTGATTTGCGAGGATGTACAGATGACGAATTTCTGCTTTATCCAACATCAATACACGCGAAAGGCTTTCCAGTACTTGTGCTGAAACCTGAATCTCCCTGCCTTGTTCAAGCCACGTATACCAGGTAATTCCAATTCCCGCAAGAGCAGCAACTTCTTCACGTCGTAAACCAGGTGTTCTCCGGCGGATACCCACAGGTAAACCAACTTGACTAGGAGAAATTTTGGCTCTGCGCGTTTTTAAAAAATCCCCAAGTTCCTTATAGCGTGCTAATGATTCTTTCATTTTCAATAATCTCCTTTTAACAATGTAACAGCGGTCATCTATGTTTAGACAGGTAGTATTTATACTATTATAAATACCTATCTAGTAATAGTATCTCTCTCAGAATATACTGAATCCTGTTCTTCTGAAAAGAATAATTAGGAAACGGGGCAGCAATCAATGAATTCGAATAACAAAAAGATTTTTACTGAACCTACTTTGTTAAACCAACATTTAGTGCCAATTATGTCAGTTGCGGGTGCGTTCACGGTAGCAAATATATACTACGCCCAACCTCTGTTAGCACGAATTGCACAATATTATCATGTAGCAGAAGGTTCTGCAGGACTACTGGCAACTTTAACCCAAATCGGTTACGCTTTGGGTCTACTACTGATTTTACCACTAGCAGATCTCATCGAAAAACGAAGACTAATTTTAACGATGCTGATGGGTGCAACTGTATTTTTATTATTGTTATTTTTCGCTCCTAATATTTCGATTGCAATCCTTGCTTCTTTTGGAATTGGATTTTGTTCTGTAGTTCCCCAGCTTTTAATTCCCTTTGCTGTTCAACTAACCAATTCTAGCGAAAGAGGACGGGTTATTGGAAGCATCATTGGAGGATTATTGCTTGGAATTTTACTTTCGCGTGTAGTCAGTGGTTTAGTTGGAAAATATTTAATCTGGAAAGATATGTATTTGATTGCGGCCTGCATGATGTGCTTACTTTGGATAAGCTTACGCATAGCACTTCCAAAAAATTATGGAAAATCGAGTATAAAATATAGTGAGTCATTAAAATCAATGTTCAGCTTAATTAGGCAATTTTCTGTCTTAAGAGAAGCTTCAATTGTCGGATCTATGGGTTTTTTAGCATTCAGTACATTTTGGACGGCACTTGTGTTTTTGCTGCAGGGATCCCCCTACAATATGGGCGCCGACGTAGCTGGACTTTTTGGTCTAGTTGGAATTGTAGGTGCACTTTTTTCTAAGGTAGCAGGTAAACTTTCAGACAAGAAAGGGGCACGATTTACAGTCGGCATCAACATTCTTGTTATTATAGTAGCTTATCTCGTTTTTGTCCTTTGGGGATTTCACTTATGGGGACTCATCTTAGGCGTTATTTTGTTAGATTTAGGGGTTCAATCAAGTAATGTTAGTAATCAAGCTCGTATTCATCAGTTAAGCGATAAAGCTCGTAATCGGATAACTTCTATTTACATGGTATCGTATTTTTTAGGTGGTGCTTTAGGTTCGTGGTTAGGTGCGTTCAGTTTTCAACATTTCGGCTGGGGCGGCGTGTGTGTGGTTGGACTATTCAGTCAGTTTATAGCAGTATGTGCTCACTTAAGCGGTCATCAGCATAAGCAGGCATAAGCGGAAGAAAAATTGTAATGGCCACGGAAAGCATGTTAAATTTGGAAGATGTAAAAAAAGAGAGTGTGACATAAGTCGAGAAAATTTGAATGCTAACTCGAAATTACGAACATAGCGAGTACTTTGCTATGAGTAATTCGAAGTTAGACGGAGAATTTTGACTTATGGAACACGTTTATCCGGAATAAAAGAGGGGCTGTGACAAAGTTTAACTTTTGTCACAGCTCCTTTATTAGTCTTAGTTATCTAGCTAACGGAATTAATTTTCAGTTATTCGCTGAAAATTTTGTTTTCCAAATTCCAAAAAAATATTCCCAAAAATTAACTAGTGGTCCCACTAATAACACAGCTAAAAGAGTCCCACTACCAATCGCAGTAATATGACTACTGAATATTAAGCTCAAACAAATTGAAATAATAATCATTGTTAAGTCAAAACCAAGTTTCGCGCTTCCAAACGTTGCACTTAACTTTGTGCAAATCACATTAACGACACCATCTGGTGGATTCAGAATAAAATTAGCTTTAATCATCATAAAGACTCCAACTGAAGTAAAAACAATTGCTAATAAGGTTACTAGAATTTGTTCCCACCAAACGGGTAAAACAACACTCGTTAAACCAATTCTTAAACCATAAAAATCAACAATCCAGCCAAATACAATTGCCACAAGTAATTGAAAAACGATTTGCCATTCAATTTTGTGCAATAAAAAAAGCTCAATTAGAACAAAAACTATAAAAATTAGTGTAGTTGCTTGACCTAAAGTAATTGGTAAAAAAAGTGACAGAACTTGGGGGACGGATACTAAGGCACTGACCCCTAATTTACCACAAGTAAATAACACCGTACCTAAAGCCAAAATATTCAAACCAGCAATGTATAATAACAGCCGTAAGAAATTAAAATGTTTCTTACTATGCAAATTGATCTTCCTTTCTTTTTCGCAAAACGCTACAATATGAGTAAAATCAGTCATGAAACTCAACGACTGTTCGATGAACTTATCATATAGCTTAGAGTGCACTATAACGCAAGGAGGTTTTTATGAATTATTCAATCACTGAAACTAGTCGTTTAACTGGCCTCAGTAAGTACACATTACGTTATTACGAGAAAGAAGAGCTGATTCCCCAAATCAAACGAGACTCAAAGGGATATCGAATTTACACTCAACAAGATCTTGAATGGTTAACTTTTTTATTAAATATCAGACAAACAGGTATGCCCATTAGTAAAATTAAGAAATTTTCTCAAATGAGGTTCAACACTAAAACGATTCTTACAAGACGGCAAATGTTAGTTGAGCATCAACAAAACATTCTAGAGCAAACACGAAAACTTCAAAAATCAATGGCGGCAATTGACGCTAAGATAGCCAGATACGATCGCTATCTTAAAGCCTCAGATGAACTGAAGGAATAAGAAGTATTAATAAAAAAAATACCTAGGGACTAAAATATTCTTTTACAAGCCACTCTAAGTGCCCTCAATTTACATTGAAAGGTGTGGCTGTTACTTATGCGCTAAACGCTGTCCCATTACAGCCATTCCCCAGTGGATCCAGCCGAGATTAACAACAAAAAGAACAGCTACAATTAGAATAATAAGAACCCATTGCCAAGCAGGAGAATGCGTTAACTTGATCAAAGCAGTTAAATATGCAATTGTGGGGAGCAATTCAAGCAGTGCGGTTGCGACTCCAGGGACATAGCCACGTTTGACGATTGAAAACACTAAATGCAGCATTAAATGAGCCAAATATGGAATAGTCGCGGCGACAATTAACAAAGGATAATTAAACCAAGCGGCCGTTGCAGATAACAACAGGTAAATACAAAATTCCTCCCAAATTCCAAGCGCCAAGATATCTGCACGCTTAATGCCACCAAATAGCATTCGACCGTGAATATTTGGGCTATGTTTTTCAAGCCAACTAGGAACTAAAGTTAATTCTTCAAAATCATGGAACATAAACAATAATGGTAACAACCAATACGAAGACCAAATCAGCATTGTTCAATAACCTCCCTTTACCTTAAGTATATTGTTATTTTTCAAGATAATAAACAGGGCAGGGATAAGTGCTACATAAAGAAGATAATGTGCCACGTGACACCATTACGCAGACAGTTAGACGTATGTTCTCGAAAAATCAGCCCACAGACCAAATAGTACTAGGTAAAAAATGTGACAGTCACTCAGATTCGGACACATTAATGATAAATTGCACCGTGTGATCGCATGCTACGATTCATCATTAACCTCGAAAATCTGATGGCTGTCACATTTACTTTTCGATACATTTAGTTTTTATTAAAGACTTCCTTTGCCACAGCAATCGCATTTAAAACTCTTGGAAAACCAACATAAGGTAAACAGTGAATGAAAGTTTCAACTATTTCTGCACGTGTTAAGCCAACATTTAAGGCTCCTTGAATGTGAATTCTAAGTTGCTTTGCGGTATCTCCTTGTGTCAATAATGTAGTAATTGTAATCATTTCCCTTTGCTTCAAGTCTAAGACGCCTCGTCTTTGTGCTTCATCAAATGCTAATAGCGTTTTTTGATCCAAGACAGGGGCAATGTCAGCTAAACTTGCTGATACCAATTGACTTGCTTTTTTTCCGATGACTGCTTCGCGAATTTTTAAACCATTTTCGTATTTATTCAAACTAATTCCTCCTTTGATATGATAAAGTTACTATAAACTATCAAGTAAACTTTATAGCAAGTCACATGACTATTTTTTTAAAGAAGGTGCCTAGGCTGACTAAAACATACAAAATATCAACGATCTCTAAGCTGACTGGTTTTTCAATCCCAACTTTACGCTATTACGAAAAGTTGGGACTCCTGAACCCCAAGCGTGATGCAAACAACTATCGGTGCTTTACAGCTAACGATTTACGCTGGATTAAATTTATTAAACGTGCCAAGGCCACTGGAATGCCGCTTGCAAAAATTATTAAATATTCGCAGTTGCGCGCACAGGGAACTGGTACAATTCAGGAAAGAATCGCGATTTTGGAACAGCAGGAACAAATCTTATATACTGAGCAGGCCAAAATTCAAGAACACATTGAATTTTTACAAAATAAAAAGCAATTTTATGCTAAACTAAAGGCCAAAATCAAAAAGAACCGTTAAAAAACGCTATAATGACAATTTAAAAGGTAAAAGAATCAAGGGAGGAACCAGTTCAATGTTAGCAGATGTTCTATTAGTGATCGATCTCCAAAATGGTGTTTGTAAGGAACCGATTCAGCTGGACAACTTACCCAGCTATCTAAAAAAGATCAATCAAAGCATCGCTTTATATCACCAGGCTCATAAACCAGTCATCTTTATCCAGCATAATGATGCGGAATTAATCAATGGAACTTGGTCTTGGAAGCTTGTAAGTGAATTAAATAATCAAAGTAACGATTTTTATATTCAAAAAACCCACGCTAATTCTTTTTATGGCACTAACTTGAAAATAACTTTGGACAAATTACATGTTAAAAGTCTAGAAATCTGTGGGGCACAAACCGAGTATTGTGTAGATACAACGGTTAAAATGGCACATGGGTTGGGCTATAAAATTCAAATGGTGCCCAAAAGTACAGCCACTTTTGCCAATGCCTATTTAAGCGCAGCGAAGACCGTTGCATTTTACGAAGGCATCTGGGATCAAAGATTCTTGCAATTCGTTGAACGTTAACAACAGTTTGCATAGGGGAGTTTCAACTTAAGTGTTTCCTGAAAATAGCTAATAAGCAATTTTTCAAAATTAACTTTATTTTTTTAAATGTGCTTTAAAAAAAGCGTAGGAAATGCTTAATAATAAAATTACAGCTCCTGAAATAGCTATTCCAGCAACTTTCCAGCTTTGATATATGTAAGTTCCCATCCAAGAACCAACGGATCCACCGAAATAATAACTTACCATATACAAAGAGTTTAAACGACTATGAAATCTTGGTGCTAAGTGATATATTCTTCCTTGGTTTAATGTCATGTTCATTCTGGAACCAACATCTAACAAAAAAATCACCAGCATCAAGCCGATTAAATTACTCCAAACAATCTTTAAAAGAAGAAATGCAAAAAGCATCACACTAAGAGCAACTAAGTTCCAATTTCTAGCGTGCGGCTGATCGGCTAATTTACCTGAAAAACCAGCTGCAAATGCTCCAGCTATTCCAATCAAGCCGAAAGTTCCAATCAAGCCGCTTGCAAAATGATAGGGTGCACTGCTCAAAATAAAGGTTAGCGGAACCCAAATAATGTTAAAAGTAGCAAATGCTACCGCTCCAAATAACATAGTTTCTCTAATCACAGGTTCCTGTTGGAGCAGCTGCGGTAATGACTGTAAAATTTTCAGATAAGACTGCTGTTTTTCTGTTCGATCATTTGGAAGTATAACAGCTAGTAAAGTAGCACATATTATTAGAACTGAAGCAATAATCCAATGAATCATTTCCCAACTAAACAATTGTCCTAACCAGCCTCCCAGCACTCTACCAAGCAAAACACCTATAAAGACACCAAATAGAAGCTGACCTGTAACTTGACCACGCTTTAGTTTAGCAGAATTGGACGCTACAAAGGGAATTAATAGCTGCGCTGCAACCGTACTGAAGCCTAGTAAAAAACCGCAAATTTTTAAAATCAAAAAAGAACTGGTCAATGTCATCAGTAGTAGCCAAAGAGCAGATAAAAACAGGCTGGCAAGCACAAGCTGCTTTCGCTTAAATCTATCACCCAGTGGTACTAGTAATAACAAACCCAAAGTATATCCAATTTGCATTGTAGTTATTAAAGCACCACCTTGGCTAGGCGAAGCATTAAATTGTGCAATAATTTTTACTAAAAGCACCTGATCATAATATAAATTTGCGACTGCCAAAGCACAGACAATTGTTAAAAAATGCAAAATTTTATTTGCAGGGAACTCACTCTCTATCATTCTACATGCCCTCATTTCTTTTAAAATCAAGATGTTATTTACTATAAACTGCAGGTAAACAACAAAATAGTGTCGCTTTATCCTAGGTTAGAGAGTCCTAGTCTAAAAACGTTGAATTGGAGGCAAAAATGAGTATCGACAACTACAAAGAGCTTGGAATCTTTCTCAAAAAGAAGCGTGCTTCATTAAACATCCAAAACTTTAATATAATTTCCAATCGCAAAAGGCGTGTCAGAGGTCTTAGACGCGAAGAAGTTGCAGAATTGGCGCATATTAGCACTGATTGGTATACAAAACTTGAGCAAGGACGTACAGTCAGTCCTTCTGTCAGCGTGCTACTTTCTCTCAGCAATGTTTTGGAATTAAATAAGGGTGAGAGGGAGTATTTGTTTGCGTTAGCAGGACACTCGCTTCCAGTCACTTCCAATCAAAAACAGCAAATCACACCACAACTGCAAAATTTCCTAAATTCACAAAATCCTAATCCCGCCTATATCACTGACAAATATTGGAATTTCATTGGTTGGAATACAGCTACATTGGCAGTCTTTGGGAACTATGTATCAATGAACACACGTGCAAAAAATTCAATCTGGAGAATGTTTACAGATCCATTTATGCAAAAGTTGCTGGATGATTGGGAAGGACATGCTAAATTAAGAGTGAGTCAGCTAAGAGTTGTCTATAGTCGGACAGGAACAGATCCATTTTTGTCTGAACTTGTGACACAACTTTGTCAAAAAAGCCGGGATTTTAATGCATTGTGGCACGATTTAGACATTATTGGTACACCTGAAGGAGACAAACTGTTGCACCATCCGCAAGTTGGTGACTTAAGACTTTCACATTTGTCTTTTTCAACTACTGAGCTCCCTAACGCAATCATCACAGTCAATGTGGCTAATGATGCTGAAACTAGTGAAAAACTCAAACAGCTGATTTTAAAGCAATAAATACCAGCTTTTAGTGGGAAAGTTTGACAAAAAAACACATTTATCCGTTAAAAACTACAAGGGGACTGTGACAAAAGTTAACTTTTGTCACAGCCCCTCTTTTATTCCGGATAAACGTGTTCCATAAGTCAAAATTCTCCGTCTAACCTCGAATTACTCATAGCAAAGTACACGCTATGTTCGTAATTTCGAGTTAGTACTCAAATTTTCCCGACTTATGTCACACTCTCTCTTTTATTCCGGATAAACGTGTTCCATAAGTCAAAATCTCCGTCTAACTTCGAATTACTCAATAGCAAAGTACTCACGATGTTCGTAATTTCGAGTTAGCACTCAAATTTTCCCGACTTTGTACTGCCTTAAAAAAGTTGGACATGTTTTTTACTCAGCGCTTAATTAGCCACAAATTTACTCATTGGTACTACTTGGTTAACAAATAGTTCATGAAATCTGGTATCTAAAGTTAATTCCGGGTGAAATGCGGTTACCAAAATATTCTTTTGTCTAGCCGCGACAATGCGATTTGCAGCTAAAGTTGCCAAAATTTTTACATCTGCACCAACCTTTTTGAGATAAGGCGCTCGAATAAAGACACCTGGAAAAGGGTCTGTGAAACCTGCAACTTCAATTGCGGACTCGAAGCTTTCGCGCTGACGTCCAAAACCGTTGCGGATTACTTCTCCGTCAAAGCTGTTGAAAGTTTCAGGTTGTGTTAGTAAAACCAATCCTGCACAGGTTCCAAAAACTGGAAAATTATGCTGCACTAAATTCTTTAATGGTGCCAGCAACCGTTCACGCACCAATAATTTATGCATGGTGGTGCTTTCTCCACCTGGAAGCACGATGCCTTTAATCCCTTGCAAATCAGCCGGTTCCTTAATCAGTTTAGTTTGAACATTGCAGCGTTTAAGTAGCGCAACGTGTTCGCTGACTGCACCTTGTAGTGCTAATACTCCGATTACCATCTTTTTGCCTCCTAGATTCCGCGATTAGCCATTTTTTGTTCAGCAGAAAGCGTGGAAATTTCAATTCCTCTCATTGGTGAACCTAGATTTTTAGAAAGCTCTGCAATTAAAGCATAGTCGGTAGGATGGGCCGTTGCAGTCACAATGGCTTTAGCAAACTTGGCTGGATTTTCAGAATGAAAAATTCCTGAACCAACGAAGATTCCTTCTGCCCCAAGGTTCATCATTAATGCGGCGTCAGCAGGAGTTGCTACTCCACCTGCGGCAAAATTAATGACTGGCAGCTTGCCGTTGTCGTGAACTTCCTTGACTAGTTCGTACGGAGCTTGTAAATTACGTGCAAGCATTACTAACTGATTGTGTGTAGCAGCTTGAACTTGAGTAATCTGTTCATTGACCTTTTCCATATGCCGCACAGCTTCAACAATATTACCTGTGCCGGGTTCTCCTTTAGTTCTGAGCATCGCTGCGCCCTCATCAATACGGTGTAAAGCCTCGCCTAAATCACGGCAACCACAGACAAATGGAACCTGAAATTCATTTTTATTAATATGGTACGTGTCATCAGCAGGAGTCAAGACTTCACTTTCATCGATATAGTCAACCCCAATTGCTTCTAAAATACGAGCTTCCGCCAGATGTCCGATGCGGGCTTTGGCCATTACTGGCACAGTCACGGCTTTCATAATTGCTTCAACCATAGCTGGATCAGACATCCGGGCAACGCCACCAGCGGCGCGAATATCCGAGGGGACACGTTCGAGTGCCATGACAGCGACTGCTCCTGCTTCCTCGGCAATTCTTGCTTGTTCAACGTTGACAACGTCCATAATTACGCCGCCTTTTTGCATTTGCGCCATTCCGCGTTTAACGAGAGTTGTACCTGTCTTTACCATGTGTTTCTCCTCCAATTTTAATTGAAAATTTATTCTAGCTTATGGTATTGTGAGCATAACTTAAACCACCAATTGGAATATATTTATACCAACCAATTAATTTTGAGGAGGATTACTAATGCAGTGGAAATTACCTGAGGGATCGCAAGCTGTTTATCTAAAACTAATTAAACTGATTACTAAGGGGATTGAAAAAGGGGAGCTGCTGCCAGGAGACCGGCTGCCGGTTGAACGTGATTTAGCAAAAGCTCTAGATATTAACCGTTCTACGATCCAACGTGCATTCAGCGAATTAGTCAGTCGTGGAATTCTTGTCCGCAAGTTAGGCAGCGGTACGTGGATTAATTCTGGAAAGTGGGGGGTATTAACTCAAGGTGTCAATTGGCAAAGATATATGACTACCAGCCGCCTAGGCGATCCGGAGAATTTTACGGTGCGGTTGCGCCAACTACAACGGCAACCAGGCATAATCAACTTATCCTATTCAAGTATCAGCATTCCTAACTTAGCACTGACTTTCCCTTCCATGACAGTCAATGATTTAATTGTGCAGGAAAATACGGATGCTGTGAGTGGGACACTTGCATTAAAGCAGCAGTTGATTACTCAGCTGACACCATTCTTGAAACAACAGCTTGCAGCGGCACAAATTTTGGTCACATCAGGTGCACAACAGGCTTTTTATCTGATTACTCAAGGTTTATTGTCTTATGGAGATGCAATTGCGGTGGAATCACCGTCATATTTTTATCAGTTATCACTTTTTCAAGCCGCTGGAATTCGCGTATTTGGAGTGCCACTCAAAGAAAGCGGCGGCATGGAATTAGATGTGCTGCAGCAGCTTTACTATAAACATCATCTGCGGTTTTTATTTGTCAACCCGACCGGTCAAAACCCAACTACACGCAGTATGCCGTTAGCTGCACGAAAAAAATTAGTTGAATGCTGCCGGCAACTAAATTTGCCAATTGTGGAAGATGATCCCTTAGGACTTAGTAATGCAGTCACCCAACAACCGGTGACCACCTTAAAAGAGCTAGATCCCAGTAATGTACTTTATGTTGGTTCACTTTCATCGCTGACCGGACCAGGAACACGCATCGGTTGGTTAATTGCACCGCCAGCAATCGTGGCGCGTTTGGCGGAAATTCGGCAGCAGATGGAAGCTGGAATTAGTGTGCTCTCGCAGTTAGCCGCAACACAACTTTTGCAACCAGTGCAACTCTCACAGTTAGTTCAAGCACAATTGCGCAACCTTGAGGAACAAAAGAAACATCTGCTCAGAGCTTTGGCACCGCTTGTTGCGCAAAAGCTAATTTCGTATAAATTACCTACAGCGGGCAGTAATATTTGGGTTCATTTAAATGTCCGCCAAAAGCTCCCGAGCTCTGCTTACAATCTATTCTTAGCGCATAAACTCCTTGTATTGCCTGATTTCTTATTCGGAGTGCAATCTAATCATGTGCGTCTCAGTTTCACTCATATAACAGCTGCTAACGAGCTCGAAATAAAACAGCGCTTCAGGGCGGTTATGGCTGAATTGTCCTAGCATAAAAAGCCAGCAAAATGTCTTATTTAACTTTAAAGTTATCATTTTCGATGAAGCCTTTAATACAAGCAATCGCGTAAAACTAATTGAATTTTTAAGTCAGCAATGTTTGCCGACTGTTTAGAGAGTGTGACATAAAGTCGGTAAAATTTGAGTACTAACAAGAAATTACGAACATCACAAGTAATTCGCGGTTAGACGGAAAATTTTGACTTATGGAACACGTTTATCCGTAATAAGTAGAGGAGCTAGGTTAAAATTTCACTTTTGACTCAGCCCCTTTTGTGTGGCAACAATTGCCAGAATAAAGAAGCGTAATTTTATAAGTGCGGCAGTCAATGCAGATTTTAATAATCTTATTCATAAGAAAAAGTAAAACTCTTTAGAATAATTTATAACAAAAAGTAAATATATTCATCTTTTAGAAACACTTTATTCACGGATTACACGTATCCTGAAGTTAACAAATAATTGAGGAAGGTGAAAATGATGCTAATTAACTCACAACTTTATTTACCTATTTTAACGCTTACTCCATTTAAATTGGGATCTTTTCTCCTGCTGGGCGTCTTTCTTCATTGGACAAACACCTCATTTCCTAAAATAAACACCCGCAATATCTTGAAAAGTTTATTTTACTTTTACTTGACCTGTCTTGCTCAATTGACTATCAGCATTAACATTTATACGCCTTGGACTTACCTGCGCATGTTGCGAGCCGCTCATGGATTCGGTTATTTTAATAGTATTGAATGGCATCCCTTAGAGATGTACAAGACAATCTATACTGCAGCTTCACAATACACTATTGTAGGCAACCTAGTGATGTTGATTCCATTGACACTTTTCGTTGCACTCCTCTGGGAAAATAAAGCAACTTTTAAAAACATGTTAACTATTTCATTTTTAACCTCATTAACTATCGAAACTTCACAATTATTGCTGTCCGCTGGTTATTTTGAACGTCGCCTTTTTGATATCAATGATTTGCTCCAAAACACACTTGGGGGGTTACTCGGATTTGCTGTTTTCGTTATTGTACGCAAACTGGTCCCAAATCTTGCGCTGCATAGTAGGGCAAGTTCTAGGACCTAGGTGTGAGAAAAGCAAATTTATGGTAAAAAAGCTCGTAGGCAATCAAATTGTTGCGAGCTTTTTATTGGCATTCTTCAATTTAAGAGGCTGGTCTTGGCTTAGTTTTGCACAGTAAGTAATAGTGTATCTAAGCGTATTATCAAATGGTAAGCTTTTTTGCTCATACTATAAGTTGAAGTTGAATCGCCGGAACTCTTATATACTTTTTTAAGAAGTTCAATGGGGGTTTAATTATTTTGAAGAAAAAAATTATTTATGGTTCTTTGCCATATTATTCTGCTAGTCTAGGACTCCACTTGCTTGGAATTATGCTTTTGTTCACAGCAGCTGCACAGCATTCCAGTTTTTGGGGTTTAGGTTTGTTAGCTTATTCGTTAGGTTTACGGCATGCATTTGATGCAGATCATATTGCTGCAATTGATAATACAGTCCGCAAATTAGTTCATCAAGATAAGCAGTCTTACGGAGTCGGGTTCTATTTTTCTTTAGGTCACTCTACGGTGGTTTTTTTGATGGCAATTTTAGTAAGCATTTCAGTCAAGTGGGCTAAAATAAGGCTGCCTTTTTTAGAAGCAGTTGGTGGCAGAATTGGATCTTTAGTTTCAGGAAGCTTTTTAATTCTTATCGCTGTTTTCAATTTTTTGCTTTTAATTAGTCTTTACCGTTCGTTAAAAGCGATGAAGGCAGGAGCAGTTAATGAAGATCAGCTTAATAAAATTTTGATGGCTCGTGGATTCTTAGCAAGGATTTTAAAACCGTTCTTTAAATGCATCAATCATTCATGGCAGATGTATCCAATCGGTTTTCTCTTTGGCTTAGGTTTTGATACCGCAACCGAAATTGCCTTGATTGCTTTATCTGCAAGTACGGCCCAATCCGGCGTGCCCACAATTGGAATCATTGCGTTGCCAATTTTATTTGCCGCTGGAATGAATCTCATGGATACTACTGATTCCGTGATGATGTCAGGGGCTTATACTTGGGCTTTTGATACTCCAGTCAGGAAAGCATACTATAACTTAACAGTTACCACAATTTCTGTGATTGCGGCGTTTTTGATCGGAGCAATCGAGTTAATTCAGGTTATTACGAGTATGGCACACACGCAAGGCAGAATCTGGTCCTGGATTCAGAATATAGATTTTAGTTGGTTAGGTTACGGCCTAGTGATTGCCTTTTTGGTAACCTGGGGCATTGCATACGTGATCTGGCACTTCTTCATTAAGAAAAGCGAGACCACCATTTAAAAATACTGTAAGAAGAGTGTTCCATAAGTCGGCAAAGTTCGAGGTTAGACGAAATATTTTGACTTATGGAACACGTTTATTCGGAATAAGTAAAAGAGCTAGACTAAAATTTCACTTTTGGCCCAGCTCTTTTTTGGTGTACTTGCTTTCCCAACAGCTAGTGCTGAAACGTGCACCAAAAAGCAGATCCACTCGCCTTTTTATTAATTACACAAAATCTCAGCTATTACCAATGCTGTGTACTGCTGGTAATAACATGTTTTAGATACAATTTGCGTAAAACCTTGAAATTTTAAAGTTGAACTGATAATGCTATAATGAAATAAAATTTTAAGAATGTGTGGCCTGCCTGAATTGATTAATCAAAAAAACAATATACTGCGAGCATGGATCGCAATTGAACAGTTGACTGAAGGAAGTATCCAGAAAAAAGAGCCGCAATATCGCCAATTTCAACAAAATATTCCGGATTTTAAAACATATTTCACTAAATTTATGCAGCAACAGCAAGAAAAACTGCATATTTCTGATAAATTGTTTCAAAAAGCTGGAATAGCGGTTTATTGCGAAATTTTTCCTTTTCAAGAAATTGTAGAGAAATTACGGCAAAAATATCAGATTGCTGCGACTAATGAAGAAGTCGTATCTTCTGAAAAATTTACATTTGCAATTTACTTTGATAAAGACTTGAATTTCTTGTCAGAAAAATTCTTTTTAACAATCAGCGGGGCCATTAGGCTTAAAGGTAAATTACCCAGCGATTTTTCGAAGGAAGAAGAAAGTTTAAGAGATTTGCTGGCAAAAAAATTCGCAGATGGTGACTTTAATCAAACCTTTGAAGAACTATTCAAAAAATATCAGTTTACATTTGCCAATGCACGCTATGCGTTTGTGAAAAATATTGAAAATACAGAAGCTAATCTCCATTCATTTTTTATCGATGATCTAAAACAGGCACTAGCTATTAATACAAATAATCTGTATCACTATTTTCAAGGCTTTGCGGGTAAACGCAAGAATTTGGATAGCAACAAAAATTCAGCGGCTTTTAATCCTGAGCTTCTGACAGAAATTTTGCAACCTAAAAATTATCCTCTTGGTCGTTTCCCAAGTAATCCTGATCATCCGTTAGCATTTATGCAACAAATTGCTGTTAATTTAGCTTTAAATGATAAAAATGATCTGCGCAGTATCAACGGTCCTCCTGGAACAGGGAAAACTACTCTCTTAAAAGAAATTTTCGCGGAGCTAATTGTACAACAAGCAGCGGTAATTTGTAACTATTCCAAGCACTCCTTAAAGGGTACATTACGCTATAATGATGCATACAAAATTGCTGCTTTACCGCCAGAAATTGCCAATAAAGCAATCATTGTCGCCAGTTCAAATAATGGGGCAGTTCAAAACATTGTTGCTGAATTACCACAGATTGAAAAAATTGAGCTTTCTCAGTTTCTTTCAGAACTAATGGATGTTGATTATTTCAAACAGCTTTCAAATTCGGAGATCAAGGAACATTGGGAACAACAGGCCTCCAAAAAAGTTAAAAAAATAACGGTTAAACCGCGTGTTGGCAAATTAACATGGGGGCTATTTTCACTTGAAGGCGGAAAAGCAAAGAACCTGAATTCTTTGCTAAATAAGATAGAAATGATGGTGCAAAATTTAAAGCAGCCTGATTTTAAATCTCAGCCCAATGCATATGCTGATTTTAAAAGTCAGTATTGTCAGTTGAAAAACAGACGTGCCAAAACCCAGGCCTTTTTTGAAAAAATTAAACCACTGCCACAGTTAAAGTTAAAAAAGATTAAACTCCAAAATAAATTTATTCATGAAAAAAAGCTTAAACAAGATCAGTTACATACCAAGGTCCATCAAAAACAGCTTGAAATTGAAAGTCTCAAAACAGAACAACATGAACTTGAACAAAAAACAACGGCGCTGAATAATCAATTGAAAAAGCTTGATACTGAAAAAATAGAATTGCAACACGCTTTTGAGGTGCTTAAGTTACAAAAACCAAGTCTGTTTTGGTTCAAGAAAATGTTTAAGTCAGTAGAAGCCACTGTATTTTTGAATAACCTGGATAAGACACAAGCTACTTTTGTAAAAGTAACTCACAGTAGAAAGCAACTCTTAGACCAACAAGCTGATACTGCCAAGGTAATGGCTGCTAATCAGCAAACACTTACTTTTGCTCAAAAGGGAATTAATGAAGCTCAACAGACTTATCAGCTTTGGTTTGCTGAAGAGAAAAATAAAATTGAACACTTAAACCAGCATATCAGAGCAATCGAAAAACTAATCGCTGTTAATCAGGACATAAATATAATTGACTTTGGAACTTCGTATGCTAACCTGCAAAAGAGTAATTTCTGGTTTGATCGGACATATAGAATTGCCCAAAGTAATTTGTTTATTCAGTCTCTTGCAGTTAGAAAACAATTTCTTTATGAAAATGTAAATCACCTGCAATCAGCGGTCATAATCTGGCGTAATCAAAATAAATACCTTGCCAAAGAAAACGGAGAAAAACTGATTAAGATTGCTTGGGATTGGATTAACTTTGCTATTCCGATTATCGGGACCACTTTTGCGAGTTTTAACCGCATGTTCAAGCATCTTGGAACTGATACTCTTGCCAATCTTTTTGTTGATGAAGCAGGGCAGGCTGTTCCACAAGCCAGTGTCGGCGCTATTTATCGCAGTAAACGAGTATTAGTTGTTGGCGATCCTGCTCAAATTGAACCTGTGCTAACACTAGATTCAAATGTATTAAATCTAATTGCAAGAAATTATGCAGTCACTGAAAAATTCATTTCAGCGGCTACTTCAGTGCAATCATTAGTGGATGCGGCAAGTCAGTACGGCTTTCAAAAGGATCCGGACACCTGGATCGGAATCCCGTTATGGGTTCATCGCCGTTCATCAAACCCAATGTTTCAAATTTCAAATAAATTATCCTATCACGACTTAATGGTCCAGGGTAAATCAGAAAAAGAAGGGCAGGCCCAATGGTTTAATATTCCAGGAACCGCGAATGATAAATTTGTGCAAGAACAAGCCGAATTTCTCAAACGCGAAATTTCAAAAAGAACTCATGGCATGTCCGTACCTGAAAATGATATTTTTGTAATCACACCATTTAGAAATGTGGCCCGTCAATTAGTTAAAATCCTGGACCAGATTAGTTTTGTGAAAAGAAATCAGGAAAATAAGCCCATCAATGTGGGAACTGTGCATACTTTTCAAGGCAAAGAAGCTAAAGTTGTTTACTTTGTTTTAGGAGCTGATAATAGTAGTGTTGGAGCGGCCAATTGGGCTGTTACTAAACCAAATATGATGAACGTGGCTGTAACTCGAGCAAAAGAAGAATTTTATATTATTGGTGATCGTAAGCTTTATCAGTCATTAGGCAGCAATGTCGTAAAGATAACTATGCGGCTGTTAAATGCTAATGTCTGAGCTTGAATGGGGAAGTGTTGTAAGAGAGGATGAACTGTGCCAAGCACTCAAACTTGGCTTATTTAATAAATCTAAGTATCCCATTGACAGTAACATTATTTATAAAGGAAACGATATCTTTTCTTGTGTATCCCTGATAGTTACTGCTCCAAAACTTGATAATTCCTAAAATCGCAGAACTAGCATAATTTGCTAACAAAGTCGTCTGCTTTTCTGGAATTTCATGCTTAGTTAGTTGTTTCAAGGTAACTATATTTTGCTCCATTAAAAATTCTCGTAGTTTTTCTTGAAAGGAGATATTGCCCGTCTTATTTAGCAGGGCATTTACCATTTGGATATTAGTTTCGATTATTGCTAAAATTTGTTCGATAAAATTAGACATATCTGAATAATTTTCCATTTTCTGGGCTTCAGAAAGCAAGTTTCTATGGACAAAATATAGTTTATCAAGAAAGTTTTCCTCACAATCTTCAACTAAAGCTTGTTTATTTTCAAAGTAACGGTAAAAAGTCCCACGATCAACGTGAGCTTTTTTGGTGATCTCAATTACGCTAATGTGAAGAGCATCTTTGCTGTCTAGCAATTCAATAAAGGCATTCACAATTGTTTGTTTGGTTTCTTTTGTTCTTTCTCTTCTATTTTCCATTTTAGAATCTCCTTTTTCAACATAAGTGAGTGATATGTTGCGCTAAAATTAAATTACTCCTTGTATAATCTACAACGTAGAGCACAATAAGACAACATGCTGTTGTATTTTGATTAAGGAGAACAATATGTGGAAAATACTAAAAAGTAAAAGTTTTTGGCTTTATGCCGTAGTCCTGGTTGTAGTTGTAGGTTCCTTTTCTTTTGCTCAAATTGCATCTAGGAATTCAATAAAAGTGAAAGAGTTACCTGTCGCACTTGTCAATCAAGCGGACAAGCAGGCTAGTAAAACTATCGTTAAGCAACTCAAAAATAAGTTTAGCAGTTCAGATTCGCAAATTAAATTTATTCAAGTTGCCAGTTACACTGCTTTAAATAAGGGTTTTGCTGCTAAAAAATATTATGCCGCATTAGTAATTGACAAAAATTTTGATAATCAACTTTCTTTGCAGCAAAACTATCTTAAAGGATTAATTATCCAAGAAAAATTAAATAAAATCTCAAATCAAGGAACTGCCCAAGTACCACAGATCAAAGCACAAAGGGACTTTGCAAAAAAAGCTTTGGCTAATTTGCCACAAGCAGGAAAAATAAAAGTAATTATCAATCAGGGAATGAATGCTCAAGCAGCTCAAGTATTAACAAATGCGCTCCCAAGACTTGTAGCAGGATTAAATCAAGGAATCGCTAAAAAAATACAAACTGCTATTCAGCAAAATGGAATCGCAATGAACAGCTCAGAATGGCAAACGCTTAGTAATCCCGTCAAAGTTCAAACGAAAATAAAAAATAAAATTCCCGAAAAAAGCATTAGTGGAATGGCACCAATGATTATTGTTGTGCTCGCTTGGATTAGCTCATTAATTGGTTCAATGTTGTTATGGCGCGAACACAAAAAACATAGTGAACATCATAAATTTAGTTTGTCACTAATCAACAGCCAAATTCTGACTGGCGGAGTACTGACAATCATCGCTAGCCTATCCATCTACTTTTTTTCCGCAATAGTTTTTGGATTACCAATTCCAGATGTACCAAGTTTCTTAGGGTTATTAGTCTTCAATGTCTTCATTTTCTATCTGCTCCAAACATGTGTCTTAAACTGGTTGGGCTTTGCTGGTTGGCCCTTAATTATTGTGATTTGGCTACTATCAGCTGGAACAATCAGTTATGCACCTGAAATGTTGTCACCATTATTTAGACAATGGGTCTATAACTGGACACCTATGAGATTTAGTATGGAGATGTTTACCAATAATCTTTATATTCATGGTTCAGTGACAACTATGCAGACTAATTTCTTAGTGCTATCACTCGTTGGATTAGTGGCTTTACTGTTTATTTATCTGTCCAGTTTGTTAAAACGCAAAGAGGACTGATAAAAGAAAAATCGGTAACTTTCTAAGAATACAAATATAGTGGAGGGAAATTAGGATGAGCAATTATAGGATTACATTTAAAGTTGCTGGAAAAATTGTGACAGCAGCTAAAATACGTGAAGTTGAACTCGAACGTTATCATCACGTTTTTAAAGTCTTCAATAAAAAAAATATTAGCATTACACTGAAGGGAAGGCCATTAACAACAGCTGAACTTTTGCACCTACCATTAGCTGATGCTAAAATAGCCTTGGCTGAAACTCGAGAAGCAATTGGCAAAGCAAAAACATTGTCTCTTTTTGCACCAGAAATTGAAAAAAGTAATAAAATGTGGCGCGAAATTGCTGAGAATTCACAAGCTAATCAAAATTTACAAGCAGGAATTGTTGAAGTGGAGACCCATAATATTTCACTACTTCAATTTATGTTGTTTAACCAATTACTAGTTAAAAAGAATAACTTGTATTTGCCCTCAATAATTCATCCTGAGCATTATTATTTTGACGCTAATCGAAAAGGTGTACAAACAATCATTGAAACTTTTGGAATGTACCAAGAACCATCTTATTTAGACTTACGCCCAAGTAATGCCAGTGTAGCTCCAATTAAGCCGGACCCAAATGTTGACTTAATCATGATTGGGAAAACATTTTTGAAATCTTTGAATATTGATACTAAGTTGATTGGGATGCATCAGTTGACTCAAACTGATGCTGGGATGCGCGTTAAATTAGGTGTCTTTCTACCGGAAGCTGCACCTAAAGAAATTGTTACAGGTCACCAGTGGCATCTAATGATTGAGTTTAATAATGGTTTGCAGATCGCGGCAAATCAACATCCTAATGCTGTCCAAAAAATTTTGTTGCAACAAGCAATTAAACACTTGAAAAATAAGCAACAAAGCAACTAGATTGCAGTCCTACTAGTTGAAACAAGGTAGAAATACCATAAGCAACTAGCTTTTTATTACTAAAACAATAAAAGAGAGTGTGACATAAGTCGGGAAAATTTGAGTGCTAACTCGAAATTACGAAGATAGCGAGTACTTTGCTATGAGTAATTCGAAGTTAGACGGAGAATTTTGACTTATGGAACACGTTTATACGGAATAAAAGAGGGGTTGTGACAAAATTTAACTTTTGTCACAGCCCCTTGCTGTTTATTCCAATTGCAAAAGATACGCTGTGTTATTAAAATCTGCGTACTAACACAAATTTTAATAACACAAATAAAAAAACCAAAAGTCGCTTAGCGTACACTTTTTGCCACCACACGAATACGACGATAATCAGCTTCCCAATGATCCTCTTTCCAAAGATCAGATTTTAAACGTTCTTCCAAATGGTCAAGCACCATGGTAGCATCATCTAGTTTTGCCAAATCCGCAGCAAAAAACTGTTGAACCCAGTTGCGTAAACCAGAATAACCACCTTTCAAAAAAGTCGGACGTGAAAAAGCATCAGCAGTTACGATCTCAAAATTATTTTGACTTAACAGCGTCGTATATGCTGACACACTTGGAAAATAGAAGGGCGAGCGGTAAGTTTTTCCCAATAATTTCAATTCAGCGCTAAAAGCCTGACTAATGATGTTAATGTTTCCTTGCGCCCCAAATTCACAAATTAGGTAGCCACCAGGTTGCAGCACTTGTTGAATTTTTTCAGCCAATTTTTGCTGATCTTTAATCCAGTGGAAGACAGCGTTTGAAAACACGGTATCAAATTCACCTTTTTCCAAGGGCATGTTTAAAATATCACCCTGCACAAAATCCAGTTTTGGAAAATTCAAACGAGCTTTTTGGATCATATTATTAGATTGATCAATTCCCTTAACTTCGCAACCTTTTGCTGCAATTTGAGCAGCCAGTTCTCCAGTCCCACAACCAACATCTAATACTTTATTTGAATGCGCTGGCAGGTAATCCAATAACTTTTCTCCATATTTGAAAACAAAATCGTGTTTATGATCATAAGTTTCGGTATTCCATTCCACCACAGCACCTCTTACTATTAGTATTTTTTAATAATAATCTTACTATAACATAATCAAAATATATTTGGCATCTAAAATTGGGTTCACTGGAATTAACTTCCTGTTGTAAAAATGCTAGCAAAAATACATTCTGCTTTTCACTAGTTAACTGACTAGCGTAAAGCAGTTTTGCTATCTCTTTCCTGCTACTTCTGCACAGGAACCCAGTTCAGTAATCCCTACGATATTTAAAAGGAAAAAGCAACTTTCATTTTTTGAAGCCAGTTAACCAAGATTTGTGCTTTACTTGGCCTTTTAGGTAATATATAATTTACTTAAGCAATATATACATTACCTAAGAAGGTGTCATTAAAAGATGCTTAAAAATAAAGTGAAAATCTTTAGAGTTGAAGCAGGTCTGTCTCAAAAAGAGCTCTCTTTTGCTGCAGGTGTGACCCGGCAGACAATGAGCTTGATTGAAAAAGGAGAGTACAATCCGACCATTATTCTTTGCTTGAGAATCTGCTATGCGCTTGATAAGACACTGGATGAAGTTTTTTGGTTAAATGAGGAGGAGTTTGAGCGTGAAGAAAGTTGAAGATGAAAGACTCAAAGGGCAGTTGCTAAAAAATTTTAAAACAGCATTTTTAATTGAAAATTCTTTTATTCTGCTAGTTTTAATTTATGAGTCTTTCAAAAATGTTTGGGGCACGGTTAATGCTCAAAATCCTTTATGGGCAAGCTTTATGCTGGGTCTCGTTACCCTTTCAATCTATCACAAAGGGTAACTGCTGCAATTGAAGATAAACCCAAGATCTCGAAGAAAAGATTAACAGTTTATTTTGTACTAGAATTTTTAGTCTTTAGCCTTTTATTCATGTTAGTAATCCCGAAAAATATTTGGATTGCCATTATTTGTGGGCTTACAGTCGCATTCATTACTTCAAGTGTTCTACTTTATAATAATCACTACCGAGACTAAAAAATTAGTCAGGTGGGAAACTATTAATAAGCACCGTATTAACAAATGACTGTTAGAACTACTGACTAATAATTAGATTAAGTACTTTTTTAGAGCAGCGCTGTTTAGCAGGCTGCTTTTTTTATATAAGCTAGTTAAATAAATCCCAGTGTTCCAGCAGTAGATTGAAGGCAAGACACCTTAAAATTTAAGGGGGCTACTACTCCAAGTGATATATCAATTTTTTTAAAATTAACAGCTTTTAAGCATGGACAATCCTGAAATTATTTTTTGGAAATAAGGCGCTGATCCATGCTATGCTTAATAAAATAAAACCTAGATGATTGTGAAGGGGGAGAAGATCAGTGGAACCATACGTGATTTATCTTCGCGGCATCAATGTCGGCGGTAAAAATAAAATCAAAATGATCGCTTTACGCGCCGCTTTAACTGCTGCAGGCTTTGAGCAGGTTAGGACGTACATTCAAAGTGGTAACATTGCCTTACTGTCATCTTTGCCAAAAGAGAAGGTCCGCACAAAAATCGAGCAGTTACTAGCCCAAAAGTTTGTACTCGACAGTGAACTGATTCAAGTCCTTGTGCTTAATGCATCATTGTATCAAGCAATCATTGCAGAAAAACCTGATACATTTGGTGTGAAATTTAAGGATCGTGACTATCGATATGAAATTTTATTTCCAATTGCTGTCACCCCCGATGAGCTCCTGGAAGAATTAGTAGTTCGTGAAGGTGTAGATCGCGTCTGGAAAGGAACACATGCTCTTTATTTCCGCAGACCCGGGCCGGCTCATCCAGACTATTCTAAAACTGCATTGGCGCGCATCGTTAAAAAGCCTATCTACCAGTCAATTACTGTGCGAAACTATCGGACAGCAATGAAGATGTCTGAAATATTGCAGGCGTTGAGCTCAAGATGCTGTAAGAATGTAAAACCCTAGACCAACAATTTTATTAATAGTTTTAACCTATCATATAAAAAAGCACCGCAAATAAGAAACTGAATTCTTCTGCGCTGTTCTTTGTGTAAATCAAAATTTATCAGTGACAAGTTTTCTTTTTAAAAAAAGAACACAGATAATTGAACCTAGTACACCAATGTTGCCCAACCATGCCAAAGAAGTCATTGGGGAAAACGAAATTATGACACCGCCTAAAACAGAACCTATTGCCATCGACATTTGACTAACAGATTGATTTAAACCAAGGATCATGCTTGTTTGTGAAGGAATTAGTGAAGCTAAATTAGCTAGTTGAGCGGGTTGAACACTCCAGACAGTTGCCGACCAAAAGAAGAGAAAGATAAAAATATATATTGCAGAATTTATGGATATTGTTAAGAATGATAGTGACACAATGTCACATACCATACTTACTAATAAAGTATTTATTACTCCATATCTATCAGCACAATACCCACCTATTTTTGATCCTACTAAACACGCGATTCCGAACACAAAAAGAGCTAACACCACCAGATTTGCAGAAAGTTTTAATCCTTTTGTCAAAAAGGGAGATATATAAACGTAAACGAGGGCATAACCACTTAACCAAAAAAGAGTAATCATTAAGCCCATTATTACTCTTGGATTTTTAAACAGTTTCAATTGTTCTTTGATTGATGTATTTTGATCATTTTGGACTTTAGGTATAAATACGATTATTATAAAAACCGCAATTATACTTAACAGTGAAATGATTAAAAAAACACTCCGCCATCCAAACGTGCTTGACAACAGTCTTCCGATAGGAACACCAATAATTAGTGCAATTGTAAAACCAATTGTGACGATTGCAATGGAACTTGCTTTTTTCCCAATTGGTGCAATTTGGCTAGCAATGGTCAAAGCAATCACAACGGATATTCCTGCTCCAGAAGCAACAATTATTCTAGAAATTGTAAATACTCCCACGCTTGAAGAAAAATAAGAAAGAATGTTTCCAAGTATAAAAACTCCAAATGAGCATAAAATTATTTTCTTCCTATCAATTTTAGCAGTTAAGGAAGTAACTATTGGTGTAACGATAGCGTAAACTAGTGCATAGGCTGTTGTAAACTGCCCAGCAGTGGCAATCGATATTCTCATTGCTGCCGCTATTTGATCTAGAAAACCTGATGTAATAAATTGTGAGGATCCTATCAGGAAACTAATTAGGGCTAAAATATATATTCTCCACATACAAAAAGTCAACCTTTCATAACTTGATTATTAATTATGGTATACTCTATTGATATTAAAAGTAAGTATGCACTTAAAAGTAATATACTGTCAGAAAGGAAAGTAATATGAAAAAATGGTCAAAGGATGAAGGCAATTGTTCAATATCTTATACATTATCTGTTGCCGGAGGACGTTGGAAATGGTTAGTCTTATATAAATTGTTTAGCAAACAGGTGCTACGTTATGGCGAGTTAAAAAAGGAACTTCCCTCTATTACTCATAAAATGTTAAGTCAGATCCTTAAAGAATTGCAGTCTGACCAATTAATCGAACGAAAATCATACAACCAAATTCCACCTAAAGTTGAATACAAGCTTAATGAGAAAGGAAAAAGCTTGATTCCTATTTTAAAAATGATGGCAGATTGGGGTAAAGAAAATAGTCCTAAAAGCAAAGAAAACTTCTAACTACGTGTTCTGGATACTAAGGTGACAAACATGGATTTTATGCTAAAAATACAGTATTAAAGAAGTAGAACTCATTCAACTATTCAACTTCAAGCAAGCAAAAGAACAGTTGAGATATTATGGGATTCAACCATACGAACAGCAGCTAAAACGAGCTTATAAAATCATTCAAGAAAATAACCAAAATTTTGGACACACTTAATATTTACACCTGCTTTTTGATACAATATTGAACCTATTATAATGGAGGAACTTTTAATGAACGCAATTATTTTTCACGGAACAGCACCGCATGCAACAGCTAACAAATTCTGGTATCAAAATCTTGCCCATAGTTTAAATGATAGCGGAATTACGGCAACTGTAGCTGACTTACCTAAGCTTGATCAAGAACCTCTAGTCGACACGTTGGCTAAAATTAAGGAAATGAATTTTGTAATTGATCAAAACACCATTTTAATCGGGCATTCAGCTGGCACAAATCTTATTTTTGCTTTGCTAGAACAGCTGACGACCCCAGTTAAGGCCGTCTATCTCATTGCTGGATACAGTCAGCCTAATGGTATGCACCATACAACTTTAAAGGATTCTTATGACTGGGAGACAATTAAGAGAAATTCAAATGAGTTTTACATTTTTAATTCATTCAATGATCCGTTTAATTGTAATGAAAAGCAGGGGAAAATCTTATTTGATCATTTAGGCGGTACCTTGATTTTGCGTAATGATGGTCATTTCACCCAGAAAGTACAACCATTATTAACGACATTACTAAGCAAGTATCAAGAATAAATAATTATCGTCTCAGTCTGCAGCTAAGTTCAACTTTTGCGCGTAATACCCAAAATAAACAGTCTAATAATTATTGAAGTGAAATTGCACATATTTATGCTACTGCTTCAAAGCATAAGTTAGCAGAAAAGCTGCATGGACGCTTCAAACTGCAGCCGTTTAAAATGAAAATAGGAAGGGGGTAAAGAATGCAGCTTATAGAGTACTCTGAAACAATAACTAATTTAGAAAGCATAAGCAACTATCAACTGACTGATTTAACCTACACTGGAAGTCCAGAGGCAATTATTTCTAAATCAAAGTTCGATTCTGAGCGAAAGCCTATTATGATAATGGATAATGAAAAATTAGTAGGATTTTTCTGTCTTCATTTACGCCAGGGACCAGCTCAGTATGGTGGGAATCCTGACTCAGATATTTTAATACGTGCATTTTCAATTGATGAAAGATATCGTCATCAACATTTAGCAAAATTGTCTATGATTCTGGTAGATGACTATGTGGATTGAAGTCAATATTTGAGACAGGTTTTAAGAGACATTCAGAACTGCGTTTACCTTCCACAGCTCAAATAAATCATTAATCGTGATTAATAACTTATTTGAACCATGGAAAGCATTAAATCAGGCGGCCATTTGGCTCGTAAGTGTTGCGATTTCAACTTGTAAGGGGGTCTGGTAGCCCAGTGAACTATGAATTCTCTTCCTATTGTAGAAAGCATGCACATATTCAAAAAGGACAGCAGCGGCAGTTTCATAATTCTTAAAGACCGGCACTGGATAAACACACTCCTTTTTGAGGGAAGCATGAAAAGATTCCATTGGTGCATTATCGTATGGACACCCCTTACGGCTGTAAGAGTGGCGGATATGTAGTTCTGTTAACCGTTGTTTGTAATCATCGCTGGTGTACTGTGATCCTAAGTCTGTGTGGATAATCAGGTCCCCAGTAATGGTTCGATTTTTAACCGCGCTTTCCAGGGTCTTTAAGACTAAATCAGTATCTATCTTTTTTGAGAATGAATAGCCGATAATTCGTCTTGAGTGCAGATCCATGATGGTTGATAAGTAACACCAGCCATTACGCTTCGTTTGAATATAGGTCATATCAGCGGTCCATTTTTGATTTAAACCAGTGGTCGAGAAATCCTGCTTAAGCAAGTTGGGACGCTGTTCAACCTTGGTTTTGGAAGCCGAAGCCGCTTTCCATTTATTGACGGTAACGGAGTGGATATCCAGTTCCTTCATGAGCCGGGAAATCCGTCTTGGGCTGCACCGACGCTGCAGTGGTTGAAGTTCCAGATTCAATTCATGGTGGATCTTCATAACGCCGTATCGCTGCTTGAATTCCGCAAAGATCCGCAGAATCCGTTGTTTTAAGTCCTCATCTTCGGTCCGGCGTTTTGAAGGCTTTGGGGATCGATAACGATAATACTGAGCTCTGGAAACACCGAGGATTCGGCACATCTTAGTTACCTGGTGGTTATGGCTTTCTTGGTGAATGTAATCAAAAATATTGGTTACTTCTGCGCAAGGAAGCCCAGGGCTTTTTTTAGGATTTCGTTCTCCTCAGACAGGGAAGCCAGCCGCTTTTCCATCGCTTTAATTTCGTCTGGCGATTTACCGGATTGAGTTTTGGCTTGGCCCTGGATCCACTTATGAACGGTTGAATAGCCAATGCCATATTCTCTGGCCAGTTGGGCGGCTGATTCGCCTTGTTTATATAGGTTGATGATGTTTTGTTTGAATTCTTTGTCGTAACGAGTTGGCATGTAAAAATTCCTTTCTTTTAAGAGACGATTGACTTATTATACCCTCTCTTAAAAGTTGTCTCAGGAATCAGCTTACATCCAGAAGGTATTAAATATGCCATTAAAATATGTTATTCCAACTGCCGAAACTTTCGGCAAATTAACTTTTGAAGGAAAAGATCGTGAAGTTACTGGTGGTCGTTCTCGGATTGCGACAGGAGTAGTTTATAACCTCTTGTCAGAAAAACAAGCTGAATTAATCGAAGTTCAAATCCCAGCAAGAGCTGGTTCTAAAACCTTTGAAACTGATACTGAGATTGAGTTGGTTAAGCCAAAACTTGAACCTACTGGTCGTTCAACAGGTGACGAAGCAATCGCATCGTGGAAATTAACAGCCGAAAACATCAAGAAAAAGGGGGACAAGTAGTATGGTTAAGATCTTAAAATTGCGCAATGGTATTGAAATTGATGAAGAAAAATCATTAGGAAAATTAAAATTTTTGGATAAGAAATCTCCGTCATTGATCTTGGGTGAAGATGGTGAACCAACTGGGGAGATTAAAGATCGGCGCTATGATGTTTTGTCTAAGCTACAACACGATTCTTTTACAGTCGTTTTACCTGCTGAAACAGAGGAAAAGGATTTTCCGTTTAATTCAACGGTTAAGTTAATCAATCCAGTAGTTGAAAATTATGCTATTCCAAATGGCCGATATGTTGATTCTGGAATTCGAGTTACTGCTGATGATATTATCTTAGATGATAAGGGGGTGGCTATCGAAACAAAACCAAGTAAACCAACAACCAATCCATTAAAAAAATAGGGTGATTTAAATGTTCAAATATAAAGGAATTCGCATCAGGCGGTTTCATCGGGATATTGTGTTTATCTACTTATCCTTGATGTCACTGCCTTTTACTTTACTTTCAATTTCATTTCTCTATCTTGTTTATGCTAGAAGTCCAGATAAACTTATTTGGGCTGCTCTAGCTGCTGCTATTTTTGCTTTTTGTGGTGCAATTATCAGCTTTGCAGTATACAAAAGAAGCGACAATCACAATGGTTTCTTTACTCGGGTAAAGCATAGACAACTACTTGCCAGAATGATTATTGATAATAAATTGTATCTTGCAAAAAATAGAAATCGTAATAATCCTCGACAGAAGATTATCTATTTTCCCAAAATTTACTATCACTATAAGGAGTTGATTATTACTGTCAGATTTCCAATGGATTTACAAAAAAATCAAGACAAGTTTAATCGGATCGGTGAACAGCTTGAACAAGCTTTGTTTGCTGATCTTTTTGATATTATTGATGAAAAAGGTTTTAAAGCATACAAATTAATCAATGATCCTATTCAAAATAGGATTAACATTACTGATACTAAACCTGATTCTAAAGAAATAGAATTAATGCATGGATTTACCTGGGATTACAATAAGTTTCCGCACGCTTTGATTAGTGGTGTCACTGGAGGTGGTAAAACTTATTTTATCCAAGCTCTATTAAAATCATTTATTGACTTAGGAGCGAATTGCTATATTTGTGATCCAAAAATGTCTGATTTATCACAATTAGATCAAATACCTATTTTAGAAGAAAAAGTCTTTTCTAGTACAGGTCAAATCAATAAGTGTGTCCGTGAGTTCTATGAACAAATGGTTGAAAGACAAAAAGAGTACAAACAATTATTAAGAAAAGTAGGTGAAATTGGCAAAGATTATCGAAGCTTTAATATGCAACCTAAAGTATTGTTCTTTGATGAATATGTAGCCCACATGAGCAATTTAGACTTCAAGGAACAAGAAAAAACTCTAGGATACTTGAAACAAATTATTTTATTAGGTAGACAATTAGGATTCTTTTTGGTTGCTGGAATGCAACGACCTGATGCTAAATATTTTGAAGATGGTATGCGTGATCAGTTTGGACTAAGAATTTCTCTAGGGCAAATGTCACGTTCTGGTTACATTATGATGTTTGGTGAATCCGACAAAAATTTCAAAGTTCAAAGTGACAAAGTACGTGGCTGGGGCTATGTTTCCATTGGTGGAGCTTATGTTCGTGCCTTTTTTGCACCCTTTGTACCATCGGAGTTTTCATTTTACAATTATCTACTCAGCAAAGACGAGCCCTCGCAGTTGAGCGATCAGAGCCGACAGGCGATAGCGGAGCGGGGGCGTGGAACGCCCAGCGAAGCTGCGCGGGCGAAGTCTGGCGGGAGGAGCTGAAAGCTCCGAGCGCCAAGTGTTTACCCCCGATTGCTAACAGGGGGGTAACAAGGACGAAAACAAGTCAACCAAGGTAATGCTAAACATTGATTTGATAGTGATAACTAAGATTTGCAAAACTTCACCATGAAGTTCCAAAAGTGAAGTTTTGCAAATTAATTCTTGGGGGATGACAATTTGAATGAAAAAAATCAAATATGAATGGTCTAACGAATATATCAGAAGCCTAAGGCTTCAACAAGGTTTGACACAAAATCAGATTGCTAAAGAAATCGGTATTTCAACTAGGGCATATATTAATTTTGAACAAGGGAGAAGCCAGTTCAGAAAAACAACTCATGAAAAGGTTAAATGTTATTTTAAAAGTCGCTTGACTCATGAATCAAAAATGGAAGTGATCATTGACTATTTAAGAATCAGAGTACCCTTGCATGATCTGAATATAATTTTTAACGAAATTTTAAAAATAAATTGCAAAGCTTTTGTTTCAGATGAGGTTAAACGATACGGTTATGTGGGTCGTTATAGTATTGATTTGATCCAAGTTTATCAATCAGTGCCAAACGATAATCGAGGAGTTTTAATTGAAATGTCTGGTCAAGGGTGCCGTCAGTTTGAAGCCTTTCTTCATCAACAAAAACGTAGTTGGTTAGATTTTTTAAAAGATTGTTACGCTTTTAATGCTAATACAACTCGGATTGATATAGCGGTCAATGACTATAAAGAAGCCTTACCACTTAAACGGTTACTGCATAAAATGGAGCGCAAAGAATATAAATCCAAGTTTAAAACATGTAGTTATCACTGGGGTACTCAAAAAAATGAAATTACTGATAAACTTCAAGCAGCTGGACTTAGCTTGTATTTTGGATCAATGCAAAGTGAATTTTATATGTGCTTTTATCAAAAAAATTATGAGATTGCCAAAAAGAAGCACTTAAAGGTGCAAGAAGTCCCTGTCAAGAATCGCTATGAACTGCGTTTTAGTTCAGATAAAGCTGACCAAGCAGTTAAACAACTAATCGATGTTGAAAATCCAGTCAATATCTGCGACTTAGTTTTCGGCTATATGAGTGAGTACGTCACTTTTTTACGTCCGATAAAAAATAAACCAAGGAAAAAGTGGGAAATTTATCCTGCATGGTCATTGTTTCTGGGAGATGTCTCAACTTTAAAGTTTGTTACTGATCCTAAAGAATTATCCTTTGAAAAAACTAAAACATGGTTACAAAATCAAGTTATGCCAACCTTAAAAGCTTTCAAGATAATTGATGACACCTTGGAAACAGAAGAAATCGAAGCAATGATGGCACAAGCAAACTTAGGTGAACGACATAGAAAAATGATTCAAAGTGTAATTAATCCAGATTGTTCTGTTACTAAATAATTCTAAAAGAGGTGATAATTATTAAAATCGGAAATTTTGAATTTAAAAAACGAAATTCTCGTCAAGTTGATAAAATTCCACATAAAAAGAAAAAAGTTAATATGAAATCAGCCAGGATCATTGTTTGGATAACAATGGTCTTTATTTTTTCTAGCGGAATTGTGGCTTTTATTAAAGCTAGTAATGTTTCTCAAACAAATCATCGACTGCAAAAAGAGGTTCAAAATTATCAAACAAAGCTCGACCGAGCTTCAGCTAATATCAGTGGGTACAGTCCATTATTAAACAACTACATGCAAGAATTTTTAAAGGCTTATCTCACCTATCCAAATAATACTGATGACATGGATAAAAGAAATCAAGATTTATCTGCTTATTATGCAACTAACTTAATTACCGATGATCAAGCTGGTAAAGACAACCAGACTTTCAATAAAGCTCATCTTCAAAGTATCTATACGCAACAAGGTGTCAAGATTGCACAATACTATGTCAATTACTCTGTCAATAATAACCCAACCAGTGGTTATCTGAATATTCCTTTTAAAGTAAAAGATAGTAAATTCACTGTTGTTAGTTATCCATATTTTTCTAATAAGATTGATCCAGTCGGTCACATTGGTAAATTACAAAGTAAATACTCTAAAGACAATCAAACTACCTCAGTTAATCTAAACAATCAAGTCACTGATTTTACTAAGTCATTTTTGAAAAAATATGCAGCTGCTAAAACTAATGATATGAAATTTATTATGGCTAATCCTCAAGGATTAGCTGGTAACTACAAAATCGTTAATATCCAAAATCTACGTGTTTATGGTACTAAACATAATCCTGTCGTTCAGTGCCTACTAATTTTAAAACGCAGTGATTCGGATATTGAACACTCAGAAAACGTCACTTTAAAACTCTCAAAACAGCAAACAACTTATTTTGTTGATGAGTTTAATCATAATATTGGAGGAGATTAATATGCAACCTATCTTTTTAGCTTCTGAATTACCGTCTTTAGGCAATGTTTCTGATTGGGTCGTCACACAAGGTAAATATGCGATCACAATTATTATTGTTATTTTACTGGTTAAATTTATTTTCCGCCAAGAACTAGGCAGAGCGATTGGAATTGCTTTATTGACTGGTTTAACTTGGTTTGTCATTTCCAACTCGCAAACTGTTTTTACTGCCATTGGTAATATCTTCAAAACTATTTTCGGGAGTTGATCAATATTGGAAAAACATAACTATAACTACCGTAATGTTTTTAACGAACCAATTAAAATTAAGCAGTTAACACAAAATTTTTCACTGCCGTATTTCATCAAATTGAGAGATGTTTTAGTTTATCTGTTAACACTAATTAGTCTCTTTATTGTTTTTCATTCAGTCGTAAGTTTTATCAGTTCATATATCCCGTTGTTTACCATGCTGTTTTATGTTGGTATGCCATACCTAACAGTACGCTTAGTTGAGAAGGTTCAACCAGACGGTAAAAATATTTTTTGGTATCTACTAGATTACATCACTTTTTATTTTGAGTATCTGCAAGGCAAAAAGAAAATTTGTCACGATATTAAAGTCAGCTACACTGATAAACCGGTCGTTTTTGATGAATTTAATTACAGAAAGAAGGGTAATCATGGAAAAAGAAATTAGTATCTTTGTTGAAAATCTTGCTCGCCGAAATGCTGGCAACACTCAAGGTGCCTGGTTCACCTTACCAGTACCATTTAATACGATTGCTCGCAAGATTGGATTAAGTGAAAAAGAAGAAGAATGGATCATCACAGACTATGAAGCTCCATTTAACATTGGCGAATATGACAATATTAACAAGCTTAACCGAATTGCGACTGAATTGGATAATGTGCCTGATTATTTATGGGAAAATGCTCGTGATTTACTTGACAGCGGGATTTATGAAAGTATCGAAGATTTAGTAAGTGATCCTGAACGCGTTATCTATCTACCCAATATTTCAGAAGATAGCGACCTCGGCAGCTATTTAGTTGAACATAATACTTGGTATGACGTTCCAGACAACTTAGCCGGTTACATCAATACTAGAAAATTTGGTCAGGATTACCGCTTTAGCACTGATGGTTTTTTTGCTAAAACTGGCTTCTTTATCTCCGCATGATATTTTTAACTCAAAAAGAAGCAATCAGAACTTATCTAATTTGGGTAGATAAGCAGTTAGACAAAGAAAAAAATATCAAATATATGCCTTTGGTAAAGGTTGGTGAATTTCGTGACCATGAGGTCAGTAGCTTTGAAATTGCCTTTATGACTATGACTGATGAGTTACGTACTCACAAAAAGTATAAAGACCTGCACTATGATAAACTGCCAAAAAACTATGCCGTGCAAATTATTCAAGATCGCAAAAGAAACTTCCGTGAACGTTTATTGAATGAGTTACTAATGATTTTTTGAGAGGAGGAATTTAATGGAATTGCAGACACCTTTTAAGTTAATGAAAGATAATTTACTGCTAACAAAAAGTGGTGATATTTGGGCGTACTACAAAATTAAGCCTGAAAGTATTGCCACTAATGACCTAGACAAAAAAGAATTAAATAAACGCATGATGACATTTATCTATGGCACACTTTCAAAATACAGTGAACTACACTTGGAAATGCTACCAAAAGATATGAACTTGACTGAACGTTTTACACAATTAGGCAAAGATTTTGCTGATGAAGCTTTACCAATTGCCAAATATTATGCTAATGAAACAGTAAAACAGTTGGGATATGAACTCGGAACTATTACTAATGAAGAATTTATCCTTGGTGTGAAATTGAAGTCGTTTCAATATGCTGATTCAATTAAAACTGCTATTTCAAGCAACTATGATCAATTCTTGCAAAAAGCTTTTGCGGCACTGGGTTATGAAGCTACAATTGATGAAACTTATTTCAAACAATTTGCCAATGAATTAGACGAACTAAATTCAACTATGATCACAGTTAAAGGAACGCCTTTAAAAGAAAACGAACTGGCGTATTTGATTCATTATAACTTTATCAGAAATATTCAACATGATGTGCTAAAAGCAAGCACAGAGCATAATTTTTACAAACTTACGGATACAATTCTTGATCCAAGTGAGAAAGGATTCTTGAAATTGGAAAACGATCAAGGAACTTCATATGTTGCTTTCATTCCAATTGGTGCTTTACCGGATAATATCAGCTTTTCTCATTTATTTGAAACGGCACAAAGCATGAAATTTTCCGTAGAGTTGCAAATTAAAGCGCAGTATCAAGCAGTAGATGGGTTAAACGGTTTGAACTCTAAACTTTCTAGACTTCGTAGAAGATTTAAGAGTACCACCCAAGAAGCGCACCAAACAGGTGACCGTGATAGTCAACGAAATTTAACTAATCAAATTCTTTTAGATGAATTACAAAATGATATTGAAGCAGGTAAATCTATTCTGAAATGGTTAGCTTGCTTTGCTATTTCAGGAAATACAAAAGAAGAAGTTAAAGCTCGTTCTGATCGTTTAATTAATCGTCTTAGTTTAAGGGATATTGAAGCCTATCGACCTAATGCTGATCAACTACCATTGTTTTACCGTTTGCTGCAAGGTAATTCACTGGAAGGTAATAAAAATTGGTTACAGGTAACCAATAACGATGGCTTTGCGGAAAATCTGTTTGCGGTGAGTAACCGTTTAGGCAACAATGTTGGCTGGTATATCGGTCGTGTTGATGATTTAGCTGAAAGCCAGTCACTCGAACAATCAATTTATGCCAGTCGTAAAATTGTTTTGTTTAATCCAACAATCGCTAATAAAGGTATTAAAGGGGCAAAGACCGACAGCCCACATATTGCGGTCACTGGTGAAACTGGCAAAGGAAAATCATTCCTAGTCAAATTGCTGTTTATCTACATGTCGTTTATGAAAACAAAGCTTTTATACATTGATCCTAAAAAAGAAATTCGTAACTGGTTCAGCAAAGTGATTGAAAATGAAGAAATGCAGCGCAACTATCCATTGTTCGTCAATCACTTAAAGAATTTTCACTACGTGACTTTAGATGCTACTGATTCAAATAATTGGGGCGTACTCGATCCAATTGTTTTTCTAAAAGGTTCAGACGCTAAAGATACTGCTGAAGCCATGATTGATCAGATTTATTCAACCAAAGATAAGGATATGGCTAAAACCGCAATTCTCAAAGCAATCAAGACAGTGATTGGAAAACGAGAATTGGGCGAAAAAGTTGGTATGTTAAATGTGATTGAAATCTTAAAGAGTTCTGATGATCCAGAAATCAAAGGCGCTGGCAATCTACTTTATGAAATGGTAACTGATTCTGTTTTACAGCTAGGTTTTTCTGATGGTTCAAATGATGGTGTCAATCTAGCAGACCGAATTAATGTTTTAGAAGTATCTGGGTTAGAGTTGCCAAAGGAGGGTGATAATCCTGATAATTACTCTGACCTAGAGAAAAAATCAGTTGCTTTAATGATCCCACTAGGTAAGTTCTGTGAGAAGTTTGGTTCAAATGATAGTAATTCTTATACCGCTGAAATCTTTGATGAAGCTTGGATTTTCAATGTTGCCAAAAGTGGTAAGAAAATTCTCAAATCTATGAAACGTGTCGGACGTTCACAAAATAACATGTTATTGTACGCCACCCAATCGGTGGCAGATATTTCTGACCAAAATGATCATGGCCAGTTTGGTGTCTTATTTGCCTTTGATGAACCCAGCGAACGTGAAGAAATCCTAAACCACGTTCAACTACCAGTCAATGAAGAAAATCTACATTGGTTATCCAATATGATTAAAGGACAATGTTTATTCCGTGATATTTACGGTCGGGTCGGAAAAATTGCGGTTCACTCACTTTTTGATGAAATGACCAGCTCCTTTAAGACAATCAACAAAACGGCTTCTTCTAAAAGTGAGGAAATGTATCGGTAAAAACAATCAAGAAAGTTTAGGAGGTGACTATTTGAAAAGTAAATTTAAAACGTTTGGACTAATTGGCGCCGCTGCGTTGGTTAGTCTTTTACTTTGCAAGATTTCTATTTTGGCAGCTTCTAATTCGTCTGTGAAAAATATTTTGGCTGGCTATGATATGAACAAAATTCTTTCTACACTGGACTCTTTTAATCCTTACATGGAAAAGGCTGGATTAACTGATGTAACGCTAAAGGCAATTACTGCTTTAACTGGATTCTTTTGGGAGATCAATCGTTTTGTGTTTAAAATCTTCGATTTTTCTCTCCAAATGATGTTTGGTGCAACCTCAGTCAATAACAGTATTAACACCTTGATTGATAAGATTTCTGGTCTTTCTGGTCAGCTATGGGATAACTTATTTGGCAAGTTTGGGATCATCTTATTTGTAATTTCAATCCTGAGTGCTTTTTATATCTTTGCCTTTAAAAATGAGCGAGACGGTCTGAAAAAAATATTCTTAACGCTTGTGATTGTTGGTTTCTCAGCTGTCTGGTTCAAAAATTCCAGTTATATGTTGCAAACTTTTAATTCAATTTCGACAACTGCACAAAGTTCATTAATGAGTCTAGACGATTCACAAACAGTCAAAAATGCTGATGCTACTAGTATTGTCCGTAAAAACTTCTTTGAAAAATCTATTGAACGACCCTATTATTTAATGAATTATGGCAAAACGGATATTGCTGATATTCAAAAAGCCAATGAAGATCCATATGAATTTCTTTCGTTCGATTATGACAAAGACTCTGATTCAATTAGTGAAAAAGTTAGTGATAGTAATAACAAATATCTTAAAGAAAATCATATGTATTACAAGATACTAATTGCGTTAATGTCACCGTTGGTGTCAATCAGCTATGGGGTTCCACTATTTGCGATTGGTTTTTTAAATCTGTGCGTGCAGATTTTTGCTTTAGTTTTATCATTAATATTACCAATTATGGCTTTGTTGAGTCTGATTCCAAAATATTCTAGCAGTTTATTTAAAGGCTTGATGGACGTTATTTTGTTATTCTTCTCGAAAGCTTGTTTAGTGCTTGGAATTCTTGCACTCAATGTCTGCCAAGAAATCGTTGATATTATCATTCCACCAAACTCTTACGCTGGATATTTTGTTAATGCTTTAGTCTTATGGCTGATTATGTTTTTAGGCTGGAAGAATCGTAGTTATCTGATTAAGCGTTTCTCTGGTGGTCGCATTAGCTCATCTAAAGAAGTTTTACAAACTGTCAATAATCAAAAAGAAAAAATTGTTGAAAGTGTTCATCAAGCTAACGATCGACTAGAAAACGCTAATTATTTTGTCAGAAATTCGGGAGAAAAAGTGGCAAGTTTCTTTAGTCGTGGTACTTCTAGCAGTGAAACATCTGCCGATGTTAGTGAAGCCAAAAAGAAGGTTGGTGAAACAAGGCGAACTCCACAAGAAAATGTTCAACCAACCACTTTTATTAAAAAAATGGCTCAAAAACGAAAACAAAAATCAGCAGTTTCAGAGCAACTTGACCCTAAAGATAAAAAGGGTACTGAACCAGAAAAAATTAAACGAAGCACTCAAACAGAAATTCGGCAAAAAAGAATTGTTAAAATTGATGATCATTTTGAAAAAGGTAAGGATAGTAAAATACCTGATCCAATCAAACCAAAAGATCTAAAACAAGAACGCAAGTTAATGGTTAATGCTAGAACTAAACAACAGATTACAGGGTTAAATGAAGCACAATATCAAGCTAAAAAGAAGTTAAATGACTCTAAAGTAAAGACAGATAAAATACAAGAAAAAATCGAATCAATGAGAGAGTAGGTGAATCTTATGTGGCAATTGGTGGGATACTTTTCGCTCAATATTTACCTACAAGCTGAGTCTAAGGAAAAGCTTAATCAACTAGCTATTCAAAAATATAACCCAGCTTTAAGTAAACAAAAACATTGGAAAAATATTTATCCAGAACCGATGTTAATTAACTATTCACGAAAGTAAAATTCCCACCAATTTTATGTCAGTCGTGAAGAAATATGAGGTGAGTAAATGAAATTAAAGTTAGTCGGGATCTTAATGATCCCGATTTTTTTGCTGGTTATTCTAATTGTTATTATTTTTATGATTTTTGGTGGCAATGAAAAAAGTAATGTCATGGATTTAGATTGTGCCAATAATTTAGGCATTTCAGGTAATCAAATATCTAAAGATACTGAAAAGAACGCTCAAATTATTTGGAACTATCTAATTAATCAAGGTTGGTCTAAAGCTGCGATAGCTGGTGTTCTAGGTAACTTACAACAAGAATCAAATATCAATCCTACTTCGACTAATTCACGTTCTGGCGCACATGGGATTGCTCAATGGTTAGGTAATCGCTTAACTAATGAAAAGAGCTTCGCAGCCGAACACAGCAAAGATCCTGATAGTATTCAAGCTCAAGTTATGTTTCTCTATGAAGAAGCCAATGGAGCTGAAAAGACTAATTTAGGTGATTACGCTAAAAATTCAACTGATCCAGTTATTGCCGCGGTTCAATGGGAATTACGCTTTGAACGAGCTGGAAAGAATGAAGCCAATAACACTGTTAGAGCAAGCAATGCACAGTATTGGTACAACAAGTTTAAAGACTCAACAGGAGATAACTCTAATTCAAATACTGTTGAAATTACTGAAACAGATCAAACTTGTGATAAAAATGCTGGTGAAGCACTTAGTGTCTCTGGTCCAACTGACAAGTGGTGGACGGATTTATCGGCTTGGGCTAATAAATGGGCAGACAAAGTTCCCGATAACTATTTGTTGGGTGGTAATCCTTCGAACCTTGATAATTCAGCAACCGCTAAAGCAGTGCATGGCGTAACTGACTGTTCAGGTTTCACTTACTGGGCATTTAATAAAATCGGAATTACACTGACTAGGACGTCACAAACGCAATGGTCACAAGATGTTGATGAGGTAAAAAAAGAAGATGCTAAAGCTGGCGATCTAGTTTTCTTTTACAGTTCAGTCAATGACGGTGCTGGGTCAGGGTATAGTCATGTTGGGATCTATATCGGAAATGGTCAGATGATTGATGAGGAAAATTCTGGAATTAAAAAAACAAACGTTTGGCAAGCAAATAATCCAACATATGGCAACTGGAGTAAAGTTTCATATGGTCGAATTAGAGCAAGCTTATTGCCAGATAAGTATAAATGAGGTGAATAGGGTGAATAGAAATAAAATAATCTTGATTATAATCGGAATTCTAGCACTAAGTGTCTTTTATAAAATTAACGCAACTAATCAAAAACAAAGTAGCATAAGTCTAAAGCAATCAGCACAGATAGCAAAATTAAAAGCTGAAAATAAGAAATTAACAGCTCAACAAGTTACTTTTGAAAACAGTTCTACTTCAACAACTACAAGTAAAAATAATCCTGATAAAAAAGCAGAACATATTGCAACAAAATTGTTCAAAAGCTTAAATAATTGGAATGCAGATAACTGGTTAGAAAAACAACAAACTGCTGCAAAATATGCCACTGATGATGTTTTAACATACCTTGGTGGCGGTCAATCAGTTGATAACCAATCAACAGCTACCAAACAATTAAAACAGTTGAATGCAACTTCACAACTAACAGCATCTACCTTTTATTTTGAACAACATTCAGAAGATAACGAAGTTAAGGGTATCTTTATCGGAACAGTTAAGACAACTAGTTCTGGTAATCAAACAAAAAATAATATCAAATACCAATTTACTTATAACACAAAACAAGGAAAGATTACTGAAATATCAACATTTTAGGAGGACAAAAATGAAACTATTACAGAATAAAAAACTAATTATAATAACGTTATTAGCAGTCATAGGTTTAGGAATTCTAGGCTTTGCATACTACAGACACGAAACCAAATATGACTATGAAATCAACCAAGTTCTCAATTATGAAAATAAAATTGCTGTTCCTGGTCAAAAGAAGTTGACCAATCAAAATACTAAAATTGTTATTTATGATGATCCAGCAGAAAACGAGCACCTAATTAGTATTAGTTTTAAATATCCAAATCGAAACCAAACTATTGATTGGTTTATTTACTATAAATCGTCTAAAGATATTAGCTATCTTAATGACTCTCCTGATAACACAAATATACTAGGCCTTAAAATTATGTATCAAAATAAATAACTAATAATATAGTATATTTTTATCTAGGCACATAAAACATTTCAAAAAAATTGAATATGATCGTTTTTGAAATGTTTTACATTAAAATTAATGGAATGTAGTCTAATTAATTTAATTGAATCATTCAAGCAGAAAAATAAGGGAATTTTTATTTCAGTCCAACAAATACGCCATTTTTTGTTTATTTGATGGATTATATAGAGTATAATATTCCTACGAGGTGTATTACATGATACTAGAAAATTATTTAAAAAAAAATAATTCTAACTTAAGACAAGTTCATCTAGTTTCGGGTATCCCTGAAACTACTGTTAGAAATATAAATAAGCGTGACTTAGACAAATGGAACATTGAATACTTTGATGCTGTGGCTAAGACTATTGGGAAGAGTAAGTTTACGGTTATGAAAGAACTAGAGAATTTAGCTGCTACAAAAGATAAAGAAAATTTTGAAATTACAAATCTTAATGGTAAGTATAGCCTTGAAAATAGGCGGTACATTGGTAATAAAAATAAGTTGTTAAATTGGATAGAAAATTTGATAGAGGCACACACTATTGGTAATTCATTCTTCGATGTTTTTGCTGGTACTGGTGTTGTAACAAAAAAAATGCTTCCTAAATATGATCGATTTATTTTAAATGACTTTTTATTTTCTAACAACGTTATTTTCAAGGCTTTTTTTGGTACTGAACATTATGGATCAAAAAAAATTATAAATTATTGTAAAAAATTCCAAGCAATAGAAACAAATACAACAGATAATGATTACTTTGTTAATAATTATGGAAATAAATTTTTTAGCAATCATGATGCTAGAATAATTGGTGAAATTAGGGCCATAATTCACTACTCTTACAATCTTAATGAAAGAGAAAAATCTATTTTAATCGCGTCATTAATATATTCAGCAGATAAAGTTGCAAACACAGTAGGTCATTATGATGCATATCGCAAAAAAATAAAAATTCAGGATCGCTTTAAATTTGAACTAATTAATCCATTAGATGTATCAGGAAAAAAGATAGAAATTTATCGGAAAGATTCAAATGAATTAATTCGTAGCGTAACAGCAGATATTGCTTTTATTGATCCTCCCTATAATTCTCGTCAGTACTCACGTTTCTATCATGTTTTGGAAGAAATAACTAAATGGGATAAGCCTCAACTTGAAGGGGTTGCTATGAAACCACCAGTTGAAAATATGAGTGCATATTCAAAAAAGTGCGCTCCAAAAGTTTTTGATGATTTAATTAAGAACTTAAATGCAAAATATATAGTTGTGACCTACAGTAATACTTACAAGTCAAAAAGTAATAGTTCAAAAAATAAAATTACTCATGAGCAAATTCTTGAATCATTGAATTCTATCGGTAATACACAAAAATTTGAAATACCGTTTAAATTCTTTAATGCTGGAAAAACTGATCTAAAAGATCATAAAGAATTTGTGTTTATTACGGAGGTGAGAAAATGATGCAAACTTCGTTATTCTCTGCAGAAATTTATGAAGTGACTGATATATCCAATAAGATTAAATCGATTAGATCTCCATTATTTTATGTTGGGGATAAATATAAACTTATGCCCCAACTTAAAAAGTTATTTCCTGAAAATATTAATACCTATTATGATGTTTTTTGTGGTGGTGGAAGTGCATCAATAAATGTGAAGGCTAACAAATTTATCATGAATGATATGGATGATAAAATTATGGGATTACATAAGCATTTACAAAAAAGCTCAGAAAATATTCATGGATTTATTCAGAAAATGTACAGGCTTATTGAAGATTATGATCTAAGCCTTTCTGAAAAAGGTACAAATGCAAAAATTGAGGAACTCAAGAAAATTTATGGTAAAACTTATTTTTCAAAATATAATAAAAAATCCTATTTGAAACTAAGAAATGACTATAACAAAAACCAATCTAATATTGATTTACTATATCTATTATTGATATATGGTTTCAATCATATGATTCGTTTCAATAGTCAAGGTAAATTTAACTTACCTGTTGGAAACGTTGACTGGAACAAAAATGTTACAAAAGCACTTGAAAACTATTCATTTTGGTATAATAACAATGACATCATTCTTTCTTCTGGGTTAGATTTTGAAACATTTGTAGAATCACAGAATATAAAACCTGGAGATTTTTTATATTTTGATCCTCCATATTTGATAGCATTTAGTGACTACAATAAATTTTGGAAAGATGAGGAGGAACATCGCTTATATACTTTATTAGATCGTCTCTCTGACAATGGAATTTATTGGGGGCTTTCAAATATGATATCTCATAAAGGAAAAACAAATAATATTTTATTAAATTGGTCCCAAAAATATAATAAATACCGAATTGAGAGTAATTATATTTCGAGGTTTGATAATACTATTAAAAGAAGCAGTAAAGAAATATACGTAACAAATTATTTAAATGGAGGTTTAGTGTAAAAGATGGCAAAAAGAAGAAAACCAATCTCTTTCGATACAACACTGCGGAATCCGAGCAGAATTCCGCAGTTTATTTCCATTCTAAGTAAGTTTGAAGGGAAAGTTATTGATGACAAAACTGCCCTTGAATTAGAGGGTGAGATAATTCGTTGGAAAATATTTGAACCTACTAAAAACACACTCGGTAAATACATGAGGTCATATAGTAATAAGTTTTTATTTTCAGCAGAAGATCAATCTTCAGAAGCTAATAAGAAGGTTGAAACTTATTACAAGGAATGGCTTAAGGGCAACCCTGGCGAGATAAAAACCAATAAAATTATTTATTTACTGAAAAATACTATAACTGCTCACAAAGATACAGGATGGAAGGGTGGTTGGGAATCCAGAATTCATACTCAATTCAATTTTCTAAATGAACTAGGTTTTGTTCGAGTTGAAAAAGGTGAAAAAATAAAAATTTCTCCGAACGGGAAATTGATGATTACTGATTATAAAAATGGCTATCCAAAAAAATATTCATATGATGAAAGTTTTGAACAATCCGCTTTTCTTAATGCTTTTGCTAAATATCAGATAAATAATCCTTACAGAAAAAACACTATTAAAGTAAACTTTTTTCCTCTAGTGTTAAATACCATTAAATATCTAGATAAAGAATATAAACGTCCTGGAATTTCTAAACAAGATTTACCATTTATTATCACTTGGGGCAATAACGACTACAAGACTTTAGGTGAATATATATACTCATTTAGAAAAAAATTCGGGTATAACACTTCTAATGAAATAATATATGATTATGCTATGAACTTGATGGATAATACAACTTCAAATAATGTTATTGCAGCAGCTAGTTCAAAATTTGTTACTTCAAAAAAAAAAGATTATAAATACGAAAAAATCACTATTGAAACTCCTGACGAAATAATTAGAAAACTTCGCTTAACGATGTTGATATCCCTTAGAGGTGCAGGTAGATTTATCGACATTAATAAAAACGAGCAAAAAAAAATAGACCATGTTCTTAATAAATATAGTTCAAATATTAATTTTGGTGATGATAAAGATAATTATTTTGATTATATGGGTGCTGTTGACAAAAAACTATTTTTTTCTCAACTATTAGTCGAAACACAAGAAGCTAAAGATGCCAAGGAAAAAGCTATTGAGAGGTGGTCTACTGAAAATGATTGGAGTTTCTTAAAAAATGAGATGCTCAATAGTGTTGAAAAGCGTCCAACTTCGCATCTAATTTTGAAGTATGTTAAAGAAACTGCACGTCTAGAATTCCTATCTGCAATTGTAATAAAAAAAGCTCTTCCAAATTTAAGGATTATAGCAAATTATAAGGCAGATGATCAAGGTATACCTTTCAATACTGCATCAGGCGGAAGAAACAGCCAAATTGGTGCAGATATAGATGTATTTGAAGGTAATATACATGCCATAATAGAACCAACCATTTCAAAAGCACGTAGTTTTCAAGTAGAACACGAATTGCCTTCAATAAGAAATCATGTGTTAGCCACCGCTCATAAAGACATAGAAGATAAATTAAGATTTAATGAATGGTTTTCTTTGTTCCTTGCGTCAAACATTTCTCGTGATGTTGGAGACCAAGTTGCCTTAATTAGACAAACTAATAACGTCGATATTTTCCCATGGGATATAAGAGATTTTGTAGATTTTTCACAGAGTATTGCTTCAATTCGAGATTATAAAATTATCCGTGACTATGTAAAACCCCAAACAATGCCTAAAATATAAAAAATGAGGATCTTAGTTAGAAACTCTCATTTTTACCTATTGCTATTAAAAAGGATTATTTAGTTTTAATTTAACGTTATTAGCTAAACTATAAATGTCTGTAATAGTATCCATAGGTGCAACATAATAGGAACCTGTCAAACTGCCATGCTTTGTGAATGCGCTATTGGGTGTAAGTGGTTTGTGGTAATTTGTATTGATTAGCGTCGGCCCATCCATAAAACCAATTACATAGAAACATTCTTTTTGAATAACAAAACGATTGTAAACATTATATTTTCTACCTTCAAACAGTACACGCGAATATGCATCTTTCGGAGGCTCATAATGACTCTTGTATGATTGCTGATAGTATGATCCGAGTACATCAAAATATGTTTTTCCAGTGTAACTATCAACAGCAAATAATGCAAACGGTATACCATTGTTTACAAATGATGAACGAACTTCAATAGATAAATCTTGATTTAAATAATGCCATAGAACATCTACTTGATTTTCTGTGTTTGTAACTGGGGGACGAATTGCGGAATTCGGTACTAAGGAATTCAACAAGTACATAGTTGCATACTCTGAAATAATTCCAGCAAATGCATCATTTTTTTTAACCATTGAGTTTCTAGTATGCCCACTATTAGCCGCGCCACTATTAGCCATTGCGGCAAGTTGGTTCGCTTCTAGTTTAATTTTATTTTGATCGTTCACAGAAAAATCCGAAAAAGACATCTTTAACACTGCGTAATTTCTTTTTATTGAAGTTTTGTTACACTTTTGTGGTTTAATTATTATCTGTTCCATTTGCTATTCTCCATATAAAAGTATTTTTTCTCATAATTTAATTAGCGTAAATATATTGTGTTATCTTTTTAGCTTATTTATATCCGTAAGAATTATACATCATAGTGGTATCAATTTCCAGCATACAATAAAATTTCATTCATAGCTTTTTAGAAAATTCATGTGGTGAATTTTTGTAATTTTTTTGTAAATATTTGTAGGGACCATAAATTATAAATAACCCTTAGGAATTACTTTAGTAGCAGTGTTTATATACTTAGGTTTTATCATTAGTGTTTTTACTTGTCAACGCCGATGTGAAAATGTAGTTTTTTGCCGATTAAAAAATGCTGTTTTTTACCGATAAAGTTTACAGTGTCTCACTGCTCCTTTCTTTATTTTGTGCGTTGAAACCTGATAAATCAGGTCCGGAATTATCCTTCTTTTCAATTAAATGATCTTTCATTCGATATGATCGACCAGTGATTCGGATAACTTTAGCGTGATGAACCAAGCGATCTAAAATGGCGTTAGCTAACATCTTATCTGAAAAGGTGTTTCCCCACTTAGAAAGCGGAATATTAGTGGTGATAATGGTTGATTTCCGTTCGTATCGTCTTTCAATTAACTGAAAAAACAGCTTAGCGCCCACTGACTCAATTGGAAGATAACCAATCTCATCAATGATTAGAATTTGAAAACGGGCATACCGGCGTAGCACTTCTTCGCTCCGGCCTTGAACTTGTGCTGTTTGAAGCTTGTTGATGAGGTCGCTACATCGAATAAACTGCGTTGAAATTCCTTGTTTACACCCTTCAATTCCAATGGCGGTGGCTAGGTGAGTTTTACCGACACCGGAGGTGCCGATAAACAAAACGTTTTGATTCTCTTGGGTGAATCTTAGTGATCCCAAGTCCTCAATTATCCCTTGGTTAATTCCCGGTTGATAACTAAAGTCAAAGTCAGCTAACGTTTTTTCATATGGAAAGCGGGCTAGTTTAATTCTCAAATTAATCTTTTTTTGTTCCCGGTATTTAAGCTCAGCCGTTGTCAATTCGAATAAGGCATCACTCAAGGACTTGGGTGCTTCATCTTGATGATCCAATAGGTAGCCTAAATGTTCGGCGAAACGATCTAACTTTAATTGTCTAAGGTTGGTGTATAAAGCTTGGTAATTGGCCATTTTCTCACTCCATTTCATCAAACATCTTCAGGTTTCGGTCGACGTAATCATCAATGACTCGGTCATCACGATTCTTATAAAGGTCTGATCGGACAATCTCTTCCATGTCATCGCGAAGGTAAGTAAATCTTTTCAGTGAAATAGGGTGAGAACGAATTAATTCTCCGTTATAATAAATGTATAGAGTATTGTCATCGTGTTTAATTTGTACGGTTTCGTCAATATATCTTATGGGGACGGAGTATTTCCGATTTTGAAAGACAATCATTGATTCCTTGCTAACTTTCCTTGCGATGGTTTGGCTGGCATAGGCATCGAGTAAGTCGTGATCAAAATCCTGGAGATACTCTTTTTCTTTATCAAGCAATAAATAAGGCGGAATTTGAGTCGCCTGAGACTTCTCATGATTCAGCTGATCACACGTCAAATGGACGATCTCGGCTAAGTCTAGCGGCTCTTCAAACTCATGGTTGTAAACTTTGATTCGCTGAGTAGTTCTGGCCAGCGCCTCAACCTTTCCTTTGGTTTGTGGCCGAAACGGTCGACAAGCAATTGGCTTGAAACCAGCGTCCTTAGCGTATTCAACGAAGGTTTCATTAAATACCGGCTTACCAAAATTACTTTTATGATGATCGACGACAACCTTTTGGTTGTCAAACCAGATTTCTTTCGGCACACCCCGGTTGCCCAAAAGGCATTAGTTAAGCAATCAAAAAAGGTAATTTGGCTGCGACTGAAGGTAAATTGCATGTATTTCATTCGCGAGTACCCTAAAACATATAAGAAGATGTTGCCTTTGACAATCTCTCCATGCCGAGAAACCAACGTTAAATCTTCTTTCCAATCAACCTGGGCTGAAATCCCTGGCGAGGTTTCAATCCGGATAGTGGCTTTTTTCGTTGCGGCTTTTCTGATGGTTCGACAATAGTCTCTGAGAATACTTTGCTTTCCTTGATAGCCACGTTCTTTGATAAAGTAATAAATTGCCGTTGCCGAACAGCCTTCTAGAACCTTTTCTTCAATCGTTTTTCGATAATCGTCAAGTTTACTCGGCCGCCGTAAGGGTTGTGGCTGCTCATCTGGGGGCGTAAGCCCTAAATTGTAGTATCTTTTTACCGTTCGTGGATCAACACCGTATCGCCGACCAATTTCAGCGAAGTTGGGCTTTATTTTGTTCATAATATATTGCTGGACACACTGCTCAACATCTAAACGCATTTCAGTTCCTCCAAATTTGAGATGCGTTTATTTTACCGTAAAAAAATGTTGGAAAACCGACATTTTCTAATCGGTATTTTCCAACATTTTACAACCGTTGCTGACATTTACTTTAATATATTTGATTAATCGCCCCTAAAAAGGAGCGATTTTTTGTACTCTACTATTATTTATTAAAAGAGGTGAATGTTATGAGATTTAAAAAATTATTAGAGTTAGTAGAAAAATATAATCAAAAGTATTCTGCTGAGAACTACCGTACTTTAGAAATATGTGGTACTACCGAAATATATATGTATTTAAAATCTAAAAATGGAAAAAAACTTGCCTGTATTTCAAAGGAAGGAATTTCATTTGCAGATGAAGGTATTTTCTTTATTCATAAAGAAATGAAATTATTGTTAAAAATAATGTATTTAATAAGGAGTTAAAATTATGAAACAGATTGTTATGCCAATTAAAGATTCAAACATTTTACAACAAGTTCAAAAATGTTTGCTAGAAGATTTTAAGGCTGGTCAGCGCAACTATACGATTTTTCAAGTTGGCAAAGCTACGCTTCTACGTGTAAGTGATGTTATGTGCTTAAAATATCAAGAAATTTATAATTCTGATGGTTTGGTTAAACATAATGCCTATATTCGTGATAAAAAAACTGGTAAACCAAATACTTTATATTTAAAACCAGTTAAAAGTGATTTAATTGAATATCAACAATGGTTAATTAAACATAATTTACAATCTGAATGGCTTTTTCCTTCGATTAAAAGACCCAATCGTCATATTTCTGAAAAACAGTTTTATAAGATTATGGCACATGTTGGTGACTTGTTAGGAATTAATTATTTAGGTACACATACCATGCGTAAAACGGGCGCATATCGGGTTTATACACAATCAAATTATAATATTGGCTTAGTTATGCAGCTGCTTAATCATAGTAGCGAAGCTATGACTTTAAAATACCTTGGTTTAGATCAGGTAAGCAGGGAACGTATGCTGGATAAAATTAATTTTGGCTAGTTTTTAATCACACCTCAAGTAAAAGGATTGTTTGTCTACGTTTTTTAGACAAGCAATTCTTTATTTGTGGTACAGTTAAACGTTTTTTGTTTAACAGGTTTGTAATTTTTATTACTACCTAACATTTTATTTTTACAAAGGTGTTTCAAGGCCTTTTTAATTTGATGATAAAAATAAAAAAATTAATTTAAATGAAAACTAAACGTTACTAGATAAATTATATAATTTAATTAACAATACTTAATAATAAATAGAAAGAAGGAGGAATATGCAGCAAAAACAAGCTCATCACTTAACACCATTTGAGCGCGGTCAAATCGATTATTTATGGAACATCGAAGAAATCCATAATCAAGCTGAAATAGCTCGTAGATTACACCGAACTGTGATGACGATTAATAATGAACTCCGTCGGAGTCAACGTTATTCAGATTATAAGTTGATGCCTCGTAAATGGCGTGCATATCACTATGATGCCGAAGAAGCCCAACAATATGCTGATTTAAGAAAAGATCGGATTGGCACTAAGAAAAAATATTCAAAGAAAAAAGCGCGGATTATTGCTAAACGAATTTTAGATGATAAATGGTCACCGCAAATGATTGCTGAAACTCACAAAGAATTGAAATTGAGTCGCAATACAATTTATAACTGGATTTATCGCGGTATGATTCCTGGTGTTTCTGAAGCCAGCTTACGCTACCGCCATAAATATCGCCGGGGGAGACCGCAACGTGTGGCTGAAATGAGTGCTAAAGAAAAGAGGGCGGCTGAATTAAAAGCTGAGAAGAAAAGGGTGAAACAAAAAGAAAAACAGCTTGTTCGTCCTCTTAAGCATTCAATCGAAGAACGTCCTGTAGGCGTTGATAAACGCAAAGTTTTTGGTCATTGGGAAGTTGACTGTGTTTTACCAAAAATGGGCTATAAGCAAGTCTTTGTGACGTTTTGCGAACGAAAAACTCGTTATTATATTGTTTTAAAAGCTGAATCACAAACTGGAAAAGCTGTTTGTAGGGTCTTGGATCAATTTATGGGATTATTTGGTGAACGTGTAAAACATATTGTTCAATCATTCACATTTGATAATGGTTTTGAATTTACAAATCACTTTGTAATTAATAAAGTTCAAAAAGAATATGGAATAATAGCTTATTTCGCGCATCCGTATAGTCCCGAGGAGCGTGGATCCAATGAAAACGCTAATCGTATGCTGCGTGAATATTTTCCTAAAAAAACACACTTTGAATATGTTAATAATGATGATATTAGGCGAACGTTACATAAAATTAACAAACGGCCAAAGGCTGTTTTGAACTATAAAACACCGAGAGATGTATTAAGAAAAAAATTGCACGAAATTGATCGAACATTTGGCTACAAACAAGACTTAAGACATTCTAAAAATGCCAATAAACACTGATTTAAATCCAATTTCATCAATATTAATTAGCAAAATCATAGCAAGCTTTATACACGTAAATCAGTCAAATCCATTGAATAAATCGCTAAATTAATGAGCTTAAGTATGAAAATCAAAAAAAGTCGTCAAAATTCAATCAGTAAAGCCAGTTGTTTTTGCTGATTATAATTTTCAACGACTATTTTTTTACAAATTTTTGCAACCCTTTTTTGATTTTTATTTTCTTTTTCAAATTTATTTTTACTTCTTTTTATACGCTAAAACGTTGTTTTAACAGTCTTTTAAGACGTGTATAAAGATAAGAGGGTGCTTAGATTAAAATTTGCTCTTGACATTTTCCCTGTTTTTCCTAGTTTACATAATATATATTATCGAAAGTGGACTTAAAAGAAAAAATTAACGTCTCTTCATTTTAACGGCTTTATTTGTGTCTAAAACACTTAATTCGTTTATTAATTGCTTTAAAATAAAAATGTGCCTCATATGTCATCATGCGTTTAAATCTTTTTTGAAAAAGAAAAAAGGATCAACACAATTAACTTGCGTTGATCCTAATTTATTTTGATTAATTAGAACCTGAATATGAATTAATCAACTTAGCTTTTGAATTCCAGAAAACAACTTTAACGACCCCATCGATCTTGCTCTTAGGTACAAACCCATAATAACGACTATCATTTGAATTTCGTCGATTATCACCAAGCACAAAATACTTATTCTTAGGTACCGTGAACGTTTGGTTTGTCCCTAACCTGACCCCGTCTGCTTCTTTTAACGCAAGTGTAAGTGTCCCGGCTTTACGCTGATCTGCAGTAATATAACCCTGTGAGAGATATTTACCGTTCACATAAACGTTGCCATTATTACGATATTCAATCTTATCGCCTGGTAATCCAATAACTCGTTTGACGTATTTTGTATCATTCTTAACTGTTGGATTGTTGGTATCAACTCCCTTAGCATTAAAAACAATGACCGTATTATGTTTGATGCTTGCCTCTTTCAGCAACATGACACGCTCATTATTTTGCAAATTGGGAGCCATTGAAGTTCCGTCAACTTTAACCATGCCAAACCAGAATTGGCGGACGAGTAAAGCAATTAAAATACCAATTACAATCGGAAGAATCCAGCTTAAAATTTCCTTAACTGTTTTCACCTAACTTTTCTCCTTTTGACTAACTACCTGTAGTATAGTCTCATTTTACAACTTAGTTGCCTAGTTTACTATTCGTTTTTAGGTATTATCTCTTTGGTGACGCGAAAATACGTGTTCTCTATGCAAATCAAGTTCACTCTTTTTTAACAATCGTAAATAGTTCCAGAAAAGGAGGCAAAAGAACAGCTCATAGAGGATAAACCAAAGGTTATTAACATATAAAAAAGGCATTAACATTGTGACACAGTTGAAAAAAATCTTAAATATAAATCCCCCCTGCATAAAGTAAATCATATTGCTAAAAACAGCAAGTGTTCCAAAGATAACTAAAAAGATGGTCAGAGTAATGATCAAATTAAAGATATCTGCAATATTTGCAATTTTTTCGGCTGTTTGAATTGAATAACCTTGTTGACGATATAACTTGATCATTATTCTAAAATAAGTGTCATTGAGAACATATAAGAGTCCGAGACCGCCGACAACCATATTAAGGAATTTGTTCAAATTTTCATCTCCTTAGTCACATTAAATGCGCTTTTTCGTTAAATTAATCCAGTGTTTCGTTACTTTAAATTATATACTGGATGAAAGCTGAAGAAAGAATTGGAACATTTTTTAAACCAAACTTAATTTATTGAATTCGGTTCGTTCAATTTGTCATAGATTTTCATCAGATAGTGATAACTAGCAACCTGTTCACGCGCATCATTTTCGTCACGCAACTGGACCTCATAAATGCTGCTAGCAGCTGGGTTTAAACACGGCAACACTTTTTCCCAAGCAATTGCCCCTTTGCCAAGCTCTAAACTATCATGTTTTTTCCCGAAAGAATCTACCAAATGATAATGAACGACCTGCTTTTTTAAACGTTGCAACGATGCAGTTAAAGCCTGGTTAGAACCGTGAGCCCGAATGAAGCAATGACTGACGTCAAAGGCAAGGCGATAACCGCGAGCTGCAATATAACGATCTTCTTCTTCTTCGCCATAATAGAAAATGGGTGAAAAGGAATTTTCGAACATGATATGATCTTTTCCAAGTTCAGCATAGTTATCCAAAGTAGCATAAACATGCGCACGTGCTTGTGCTAGCGACGGATACAAAGCAATCATCTTTTGTGTATGGCGCGCGTAAGATCCGTGCAAAAGAGTTTGCACATCATAATCAAAAGAAAGCTGCAGCAGATCTTCAGTGCTCTGCCGGATAAACCGGCACAGTTCCGGGAAAGTTTTTTGAGGCGCTACAAGTTCGGTAAATTCGCCCTTATAACGCATTGGATGATGCAGGACAATTCTACTCGTTGCCTCATTTTTAACTAATTCAAGTGCATACGCTAATCTTTTAAGCCCTTCTTTTGTGAAATCAGCTTCACTGGTAAAGAATTCGAAAACCGTTGGCCGATATTTCAGTCTGTCTGCAAGCTGTCGCTCACTGCTGCTTGCTTTTAATCCTAACTCTGGTTTTTTCACTTTCTCCATCTCCCTGAAAGTTTGAATCCTAGATATTGAAGGCTGGGAACAAACTATCTTCGCCCCAGCCTTGTGAAAAATATTAAAATAATTGCTGCTTAAATTAAAACATTACTTATCGATATCTCTCATCCAAGCTAATGCCAATGCTTTTTCACCTAAATGAACGCCGACAACCGGTCCAAAATAACTCAAGTCAACCTGATACTGCGGATATTTCTCAGCTAATTCTTGCTGCCAAAGAAGCGCTGCAGCCTCATCATTGCCATGAATCACAATTAACCTGAGCGGATAGTCAACCTGCTGCTGGGCGTTTGCAAAAATGCGCTCAACACGCTTCATTGCACGTTTCATTGAGCGTACTTTATCAAAGGCGACAATTTTGTGGGTCTGACGTTCAAATGTCAATAATGGTTTAATCTTAAGGACACTGCCGATCAAAGCCGTTGCATTTGATAATCTTCCCCCCCGCACAAGATTTTGCAAATCATCTACAATAAAACATTCGTTTGTTGTGGTGCGCAATTCTTCCAGCTTTTGCAAAATCTCTGTGACACTGGCACCAGCTTTAGCCATTCGGGCTGCAGCAATAACCATATTTCCCATCAGCATCACTGTAATTTGCGAATCAAAAGGATGAACTTCAATTCCCTTTATCTCAGGTGCGATCCCCTTGAGAGTCTGCACAAAGCCTGAAATAGTACTTGCTAAGTGAACGCTGATAACCGCATCGTATCCCTTTTTTCCCAAACTTTCGTAAAAGTTAATCAATTCTCCAATTGACGGTTGCGAGGTGCTCGGAAATGTAGTAGTCGTTTTGAGCTTTTGATAGAAATCTTCAGTCGTAATATCTTGACCTTCATGATAAACCTGACCATCAATAATTACAGGAATTGGAATCACGTAGATCTCATTTTCAGCGATCTGTTTTTGCGACAAGTATGCCGTACTGTCTGTAACAACAGCGATTTTCATTAAATGTGCACCCACTTCTTTGCATTTTCTTACATCGAGTATCATACCATAATTCTAAATATTCAGCTAGAACAGCGGTTGTACTGCCTTTATTCCAGACGTTCCATACTTTTATTCAGTCTATTCAGTAAAATTTGCAACAAGTTCTGTTCTTCTTGTGCCCAATGTCTAAAAAGATTTTCATCAAATTTATGGAATTCTTCTTCCAACTGTTCAATTGCTTTTTCACCCTGCGCAGTTGCTGCATAAATGAAATAGCGCCGTCCCTGTTTACCGTCAGCTGGAACTTTAGTCACAAATTCTTTTGCCAAAAGGCGCCCTAATTGCCGGCTGAGCGTTGAAACATTCAGATTCATCAGTGCAGAAAGTTTTTCCTGAGTGTCAATTTGATGCTCAATGTTGACCAGCAATTGCCATTCCGCAAAGGTTAGACCAGTCTTGCGGGTCAATTTTACGAGATGTTCATGATATTGACGTTCAAGCTCCAGCAGACTTTCCATACAAGATTTCACTATAACAGCCCCTTCTCCATAGATCGCTTAATATGTATTATGCAAACAACAATCTTATTATTGCCCATTATGGTCTTACTCGCAATAAAAAAGTCTTGTTTAAAAAGACAAAGCTCTTATCCAGCACGTTCTTTGCGCATTTATAGTAATAAAGGTACAATTGTAGACAGCAAATCTTGTTATGAAAGAGAGTTGGACTTCATGCCTTTTGATGGCCTTTTTACTCGTGCAATGGTGCATGAACTTGAATCACAATTAATTAGCGGGCGTGTCACAAAAATCTCGCAGCCTTTCCCAAATGAGGTAATCCTGACAATCCGTGCACAGCGGCATAACTATCCGCTTTTATTATCTGCACATCCAAGCTATGCCCGCTTACAGATCACGACCGTTCCTTATAATAACCCACCAGTTCCCACCAATTTTACGATGACGTTGCGTAAATACTTGGAAGGTGCACTCTTAACAGAAATCAAGCAGCGTGATAACGATCGGGTGGTTTATTTAGGCTTCTCCACCCGTAATGAGCTGGGAGATCTGCTGCCTTTGCAATTAAGTATCGAAATTATGGGCAGATATAGCAATGTAATTCTAATTGATCAAACTGCCGGTAAAATTATCGATACTATCAAGCATGTTGGACCCGGACAAAACCGATATCGCACTTTATTACCAGGAGCACAATATCTTGCTGCACCTAAACAAGATAAACTAAATCCGTTCACTGATCACACTGAAAAATATCTCCAACTGCTCCAGCAATATCCCAACCGCGAAATTCTAGCCGCACAGTTACAGCAGACTTATCAAGGTTTTGCCCGCGAGCACGCACTTTATTTTGCGGATCAATTACACGCCGGTGCAGCTAACCCGCAACAGGCTTGGGGTAAGACTTTAGCCTATACCGAAAAACCACACCCTGTGATCGTTCCAGCTGGCAAAAAGAAATTCTTCTCTTTTCTACCCTATGCAACTTCGAAGATGCAACAACATGATACACTCAGCAAATTGCTTGATTTGTATTATCGGGATAAAGCAACCACAGATCGGGTGCAGCAACAAGGTGCTCAACTTTTTCACGTTGTACGACTTAATCTCCAAAAAAATCGTAAAAAATTGAAAAAACTGCAGCAAACTTTGGATGCCACACAAAAAGCTGATCAATTCAGGATCAAGGGCGAATTGTTGACCACCTATCTCAATCGTGTCTCACGGGGAATGGACAGAATTGAATTACCTAATTTTTATGATAATGAACAGAAAATGACCATTTCACTTTCTAAACAACTCTCACCCTCACAAAATGCACAAAAATATTTTAAAAAATATCAGAAATTAAAGAATGCGGTTGCATATGTCACGACTCAGATCGCCCTAACAAAAAAGGAACTCACATATCTTGAAGAGCTTGAAACCCAGTTGGAATTAGCTGAGCCGCAAGACTTGCAAGATATCAAGGTGGAGTTACAGCAACAAGGCTATCTCAAAGCGCAAAAACGGAACAAAAACGGCAAGGTGCGTAAAAACAAGCCTAGCAGCCCTGCAGTGTTCTATGCAAGCGATCATACAAAAATCTCTGTCGGCAAAAATAATCTGCAAAATGACCGTTTAACACTCAAAATTGCACACAAAAATGATTTTTGGTTGCATGCTAAAAATATCCATGGCTCCCATGTGATTGTACACAGCTCCAGTCCGAGCACGCAAACTTTACTGGAGGCTGCAACACTTGCAGCTTATTATTCAAAATCACGTTCCGCAGCAAATGTCCCTGTTGATTATGTTGCAGTGCGTAAAGTTCACAAACCGAACGGAGCTAAACCTGGATTTGTAATTTATGAGGGACAGCAGACTCTTTTCGTAACTCCAACTGTTGAGGCGATTACAAAGTTGCAGCAAAATAAAGAAAGCAGTTCTGATGCAGTGAATGATCCGAAGCACTAAATTTGACTGGATTAGTTAATGCAAAAAATTGACTATAAACTTGCGTAATTAATTAAAAAGAGAGTGTGACATAAGTCGGGAAAATTTGAGTGCTAACTCGAAATTACGAACATAGCGAGTAATTTGCTATGAGTAATTTGAAGTTAGACGGAGAGTTTTGACTTATGGAACACGTTTATCCGGAATAAAAAAGGGGCTGTGACAAAAGTTAAATTTTGTCACAGCCCCTTTTAATTTAGCTTGCAATCAACAAGCATTAGCTTACTTATTCTTCTGTCTCTGAAAGCCACTTAGCAGCTAACGGCTGACCTTCAATTGCTGGGTCAAGTATAAAAGAACCATTGGAATAACGATCGCCTAAGGGATGCGACTGCGGGTCAACTACAACTGCTTGTCCCTTGTCAGTTATAATTGCCAGTTTCTGTACGCCACTAAGTGCAACAACTAGAACAATCCGATGTGGGGTTCGTTTAAGTTCACGCAGAATTTGAACGCCTTTGCGTGCCCGCGTCGTGACAGAAACTTCAGCAGCATTCATTCGCTTGAAGGCCCCTCTTTGAGTCACAATTCCCAGTTGAGTGGCTGCAGTAATTACAAGCACCGCCGTCAAAAAATCATCTTTCAAAGCAATTGCACGCACACCAGCTGCCTTAGGTCCATTGACAGGAACCTCAGCGAGTGCATACCGAAGACCGTAACCTCCATTAGTAGCTGCAAAGACAAACTTGTCGCTTGCTTGTCCTGCAGGAACAAAGGTTACACTCAAAAGCCGATCACTTTTGGTTTTCAGCTTCATGCACTGACTTGCACGTGTGCGATAAGTTCGCCCGGGTTTCAAGTCACTCAAAGCAGTTTGTTTAATATATCCTTCACGAGTTGCAAGTACAAAATTGCCTTTTTGGGCAAAGTCTTTAAAACAAAAGGCTGCTAAAATTTTTTCGTCTGCTGTCAATCCCACAGTTTGTGATAGATGCTTTCCTGTATCCTTCCATTTATCCTCTGGAATCTCATGAATTGGACGGTAAATCAGATCGCCATGATCCGTAAAAATCAGCAAATTGTCTAAAGTATTGACTGTTTTTTGGAAAACGACTGCATCTTCTTCTTTGAGTCCGTTTTCTTCTGGTCCAGAAGCTTTAAAGGAACGTAATGAACTCCGTTTCAGGTAACCATCTCGACTGACAAGTACAACTACATCTTCTGGAGCGACCATTACTTCTGTTTCAATTTTAAGCTGCTGCACTTCTTTTTGAATAACTGTTTTACGTGCCGAAGTGTATGCACGATCGACAGCCAATAGCTCCTTTTTAACAACCCGATCGAGTTCTTTAGGATCACCTAAGATCGTTTCGTAGCCGGCGATCTTTTTATGCAATTCTTCAAATTCAGCCTGCAGATCCGTCACATCGGTGTTGGTTAACCGGTAGAGTTGCAATGACACAATCGCCTCAGCTTGCGCCTCTGTGAAAGCATATTGTGCAACCAAATTATCTTTAGCATTCTTTTTATTGTCACTGGCACGAATTGTTTTAATCACTTTATCTAAAATAGAAAGGGCTTTAATTAAGCCAGCCACAAGATGTTCGCGTTCTTGTGCTTTCTTGAGATCAAAAGCTGTCCGCTTACGGGTAACCGTCCGTTGGTGCGTGAGATACGCTGTCAGAATTTCTTTTAAACCGACAAGTTCAGGCCGTTTATTATTAATCGCGACCATGTTGAAGTTATAAGAAATTTGTAAATCGGTATTTTTAAATAAATAGTTTAAAATCCCCTGGGTATTGGCATTTCGTTTTAACTCCACCACAACCCTTAAGCCTTCACGATCACTCTCATCCCTGACTTCAGCAATCCCTTCGACTTTACGCAAAAGACGAATTTCATCAATTCGTTTGACTAATAGGGCTTTATTTACTTCGTATGGGATTTCAGTGATTACGAGTTGTTCTTTGCTACCGCGCAATTGTTCTGTCGCAGTTTTCGCACGCAGAACCACGCGGCCGCGCCCTGTCGTATAGGCCTTAATTATACCGTCAATCCCTTGCACGATCCCACCAGTGGGGAAATCAGGCCCTTTCACAAATTCCATCAATTTCGCTAAACTTGGATTCGGATGTGCCATTAAATAAGTGATTGCTTGAATTGTCTCATGCAGATTATGCGGTGGAATCTCAGTTGCATATCCGGCAGAGATTCCGGTCGCTCCATTAACCAACAGATTCGGGAAACGAGCAGGTAAAACAGTTGGCTCCATTTCCGTGTCATCGAAGTTAGGGACAAAATCAACCGTCTTTTTGTCAATGTCACGCAGCATTTCAGCTGAAATCTTGCTTAAACGTGCTTCTGTATAACGCATTGCTGCGGGCGGATCCCCATCCATTGAACCATTGTTGCCATGCATTTCAATTAAAGGTTCACGCAACTTCCACGCCTGACTCATTCTGACCATTGCCTCATAAATTGAGCTGTCACCATGCGGATGAAAGTTACCCATTACATTACCAACTGACTTAGCTGACTTGCGAAAAGCTTTTTCAGCAGTATTGCCGTCTTGATTCATGGCATACAAGATTCTTCTTTGCACAGGTTTTAACCCATCACGGATATCCGGCAGTGCTCTTTCTTGAATAATATACTTTGAATAACGTCCGAAGCGTTCACCCATCACTGCCTCAAGTGAAAGTTCTTGAATATTACTTTCTTGTTCTTGTGCCATTAACGGCCGACCTCCTCTTGTTTAGTTGCGAGCTGTTCTTCGGTTTGTAAACCGTGCGCTCCCTCAACCACTGCGTTATCTAACAAGCTGCCGTCCTCTTCCAGCGTAAACTTGACATTTCTTTCAATCCACTTGCGTCGCGGTTCGACTTTATCTCCCATTAACGTAGTGACGCGCTTTTCAGCTAAGGCATCGTCTTCGATTTTTACGCGCACTAAGGTGCGGGTCTCAGGGTTCATCGTTGTTTCCCAAAGCTGATCGGCATTCATTTCACCTAACCCTTTGAAGCGTTGGAGAGTATAGCCCTTTTTCATTTCTTTACTTGCATAATGCAATTCTTCATCGGTCCAAGCATATCTGATAACCGTCTTATTTTTGACCTTTTTTTGCAACTTATACAACGGCGGTAATGCAATGTAAATCTTCCCGGCTTTAATCATTGGACGCATATATTTATAAAAGAACGTCAACAATAACGTCTGAATGTGCGCTCCGTCTGTATCTGCATCGGTCATAATGATAATTTTGTCATAATTGGCATCGGCAATCTTAAAATCAGCACCGACACCAGCCCCAATTGTATAAATCATCGTGTTGATCTCTTCATTTTTAACAATTTCCGGTAACTTGGCCTTTTCAGTATTCAAGACTTTTCCACGCAACGGAAGAATCGCTTGAAACTTGCGATCACGCCCTTGCTTGGCAGACCCACCGGCTGAATCTCCTTCGACTAAGAAGAGCTCATTGCGCTTAGCATTTTTTGACTGTGCAGGTGTTAATTTCCCTGAAAGCAAACGATCCTTCTTATGTTTGCGCTTGCCGCTGCGACTTTCATCACGTGCTTTACGGGCAGCTTCCCGTGCTTCCCGCGCTTTAAGCGACTTACGCACCAATTCTTGAGCAAATTCCCCATTTTCCATTAGATAGTATCCGAGCTGTTCGCTCACAACACTATCAACAATTGCACGGGCTTCCGGAGTTCCTAATTTCCCCTTTGTTTGCCCTTCAAACTGGAGTAATTCTTCCGGAATTCTAACAGAGATTACCGCCGCCAAACCCTCACGGACATCACTACCCTCTAAGTTTTTGTCCTTGTCTTTTAACAGATTGACTTGCCGCGCATAGTCATTGAATGCCTTGGTCCATGCAGATCTCATGCCGGCTTCATGTGTACCGCCGTCTTTTGTCCGCACGTTGTTGACAAAAGAAAGCACACTTTCAGAATAACCATCGTTGTATTGGGCTGCTACTTCGACTTCGATTCCTTCCTTGGTACCGTCAAAGTACATTACGTCTCCAAGAGTGTCTTTATCTTCATTCAAATAAGCAACAAATTCCTTAATTCCTTCAACAAAATGGAAGGTATCTGCACGTTCAGTCCGTTCATCTGTCAAAGTAATTTTGACATTTTTAAGTAAAAAAGCTGACTCGCGCAAACGCTCTGCTAAGATATCATAATTATAATTAGTTGTTGTAAAAATTTCCGGATCCGGTTTAAAAGTGACTGTCGTTCCAGTTGGTTTTTTAGTTTTTCCAAGTTTGCGCAGCGTTCCAACCGGATGTCCGCCGTTTTCGAAATCTTCTTCGTACTCGTTTCCATCTCTTACGGTCTTAACACGCATGTGCACAGAAAGAGCATTCACAACACTTGCACCCACGCCATGCAGGCCACCGGATGTTTTATAGCCGCCTTGCCCAAACTTCCCGCCAGCGTGTAAAACGGTGAAAATAACTTCTACAGTGGGAATTCCTAATGCGTGCATCCCCACAGGTAAGCCACGACCATGATCTGTGACTGTAATACTGTTGTCACGCTGAATAGTAACATTAATCTCGTCTCCAAAACCTGATAATGCCTCATCAACTGCATTATCGACAATTTCATAGACCAGATGATGCAGTCCACGACCATCCGTTGAGCCGATATACATGCCCGGTCGTTTGCGGACAGCCTCAAGTCCTTTAAGAACTTG